>NZ_CP048835.1:6887500-9564008 GCF_005860785.2 Streptomyces sp. So13.3
TGCTGGAACGTTAAGGGGACCGGTTAGTCACATTTCGGTGTGGCGAAGCTGAGAACTTAAGCGCCAGTAAACGGCGGTGGTAACTATAACCATCCTAAGGTAGCGAAATTCCTTGTCGGGTAAGTTCCGACCTGCACGAATGGCGTAACGACTTCTCGACTGTCTCAACCATAGGCCCGGTGAAATTGCACTACGAGTAAAGATGCTCGTTTCGCGCAGCAGGACGGAAAGACCCCGGGACCTTTACTATAGCTTGATATTGGTGTTCGGTTCGGCTTGTGTAGGATAGGTGGGAGACTTTGAAGCGGCAGCGCCAGCTGTTGTGGAGTCGTCGTTGAAATACCACTCTGGTCGTGCTGGATGTCTAACCTCGGTCCGTGATCCGGATCAGGGACAGTGTCTGGTGGGTAGTTTAACTGGGGCGGTTGCCTCCTAAAGAGTAACGGAGGCGCCCAAAGGTTCCCTCAGCCTGGTTGGCAATCAGGTGTTGAGTGTAAGTGCACAAGGGAGCTTGACTGTGAGACTGACGGGTCGAGCAGGGACGAAAGTCGGGACTAGTGATCCGGCGGTGGCTTGTGGAAGCGCCGTCGCTCAACGGATAAAAGGTACCCCGGGGATAACAGGCTGATCTTCCCCAAGAGTCCATATCGACGGGATGGTTTGGCACCTCGATGTCGGCTCGTCGCATCCTGGGGCTGGAGTCGGTCCCAAGGGTTGGGCTGTTCGCCCATTAAAGCGGTACGCGAGCTGGGTTTAGAACGTCGTGAGACAGTTCGGTCCCTATCCGCTGCGCGCGTAGGAATATTGAGAAGGGCTGTCCCTAGTACGAGAGGACCGGGACGGACGAACCTCTGGTGTGCCAGTTGTCCTGCCAAGGGCATGGCTGGTTGGCTACGTTCGGAAAGGATAACCGCTGAAAGCATCTAAGCGGGAAGCCTGCTTCGAGATGAGTATTCCCACCCCCTTTGAGGGGTTAAGGCTCCCAGTAGACGACTGGGTTGATAGGCCAGATGTGGAAGCCCGGTAACGGGTGGAGCTGACTGGTACTAATAGGCCGAGGGCTTGTCTAACTATTTTTGCTTCGCGTCCACTGTGTAGTTCTGAAGTAACGAACCGTGATAATACCCGGTTGGTTAACTTCATAGTGTTTCGGTGGTCATAGCGTTAGGGAAACGCCCGGTTACATTCCGAACCCGGAAGCTAAGCCTTTCAGCGCCGATGGTACTGCAGGGGGGACCCTGTGGGAGAGTAGGACGCCGCCGAACAATCATTCAGCCCCAACCCCCGAGCTTCGGCTCGGGGGTTGGGGCTTTTTTGTTGTCCGTCACCCCATGTTCATGTGCCGGCGGGAACCTTGGCACCTCGACATGTGGAGGTAGGGACGTGCGTCAGCTGATGATGGACAGACAGCCCCTGCAAGCTCTCGGTATCGGTGTGGGCGACGAGGTGATCGTGCCGTCCTTCGCGCCCGAGTCGTCCGCGGCGGCCGTGGTGATGGTGGGCGCGACACCGGTGTTCGCCGATATCGACCCGCGCACGTACTGCCTCGACCCCGCCTCCGTGGAGGCCGCACTGACCCCCAGGACGTCGGCCGTCATAGCGGTGCACCTCTTCGGCCACCCGGCCCCGATGCGGGAGCTGGGGGAACTGGCGGCGCGGCAGGGGATCGCGCTGGTCGAGGAGGAGGAGCCGGCGGGGGACGTGGGGGAGATCGCCCGCCGCCGCGCGCACGCCCGCTTCCTGGACTCGGCGCTGACCGGCGTCATCGTGCCGTACGTCGAGCCGGGCGCACACCACGTCTACCACCACTACACAGTGCGGATCCCGGGCAACGGCCGGCCCGACCGGGACGCCTTCGCCAGGGCGCTGTCGAGGCGCGGCGTACGGGCGACCGTGAGCGTCCCGACGCCCGTGCACCGGCTCGCGGCGCACCGGTCCCGTGAGGTGCTGCCGGAGACCGAGCGGGCCGCGGCGCAGGCGCTGTCGCTGCCGGTGCACTCGGGTCTCACCCAGCGGGAGTTGACGCATATCGCCGACGCCTGCAACGCCCTCGGTGGCCTGCTCTGATCCGGTCCGGCGGCGGTTCGGGGCGGGTTACCGAGCACGGCACTTCATGGGTTAAGATTTTCCATGTCGACACCGAGCCCCTATAGCTCAGTCGGTAGAGCGTCTCCATGGTAAGGAGAAGGTCTGCGGTTCGATTCCGCATGGGGGCCCCAGTACAGAAGGACCCCCCGCCTGACGGCGGGGGGTCTTTTCGTTGTCCGGGCCCCCGGCGCCCGGGGCACCGCGGGTTCCTGCCGTGCCGTCAGTTGTCGGGCAGGGCGGGGACGCGCATCGCGAGGATGGCCATGTCGTCGGAGGGCGCGTCGGAGGCGAAGCGTTCCACCGCGCGCTGGATACGGGCGGCGACGGCGCCGGCGGTGAGGCCGGTGCAGGTGGCGAGAACGTCGGCGAGGCCGTCGTCACCGAGCATGCGGGTGCCCTCGCGGCGTTCGGTCACGCCGTCGGTGACGCAGAGCATGACGTCGCCCGGGTCCAGGGTGATGGTCTGTTCGACGAGCTCCAGGTCCTCCAGGACGCCGAGGAGCGGCTGCGGGTCGGCGGCGGACTCCACGGTGCCGTCCGGACGCAGCCGCAGCGGCAGCGGGTGGCCGGCGCAGACGACCTTGAGGATGGCGCTTCCGTCGGGCTGCGGCCACAACTCCCCGTAGAGCAGGGTCAGGAAGCGGCTGCGGGCGCCCTCGTCCAGGATGGCGGCGTTGAGGCGCTCCAGGACGGCCGGCCCGCCGAAGCCCTCGCGGGCGAGGAGCCGGATCGCGTGCCGGGCCAGGCCGGTGACGGCCGCGGCCTCGGGGCCGGTGCCGCAGACGTCGCCGATGGCGAAGCCCCAGCAGCCGTCGCGGATCGGGAACAGGTCGTAGAAGTCGCCGCCGACCTCGTTGCCTTCGCCGGCCGCCCGGTAGATGACCTCGACCTCGACGCCGGGAATGGGCGGCAGGCCCGGCGGCAGCAGACTGCGCTGGAGAGCCTGGCTGATGGCCGTGCGCTCGCTGTACAGCCGGGCGTTGTCCAGGGCGAGGGCGGCGCGGCGGGAGAGGTCCTCGGCGAGTTCGAGGATCTCCTGGCGGAAGCGTTCGTCGGCGGGCTTGCCGAGGGTGAGCATGCCGATGACGCGGTTACGGGCGACGAGCGGCAGGACGACGGTCTCGCCGCCGACCGCGGCGGCGGTCGCCAGCGCGGTGCCGGGTCCGGTCGCCGGGCGGCCGGCCTCGCCGAGGCCGAGGCTGCGCAAGGAGGCGCGCAGTGCGGTGGAGTGGGCGGCGTCGGAGGGCGCGGTCCAGATGCGCGCGCCGGGCGTGGGCTCCGGCGCGGGCGGGTTGAGCTTCGACAGCAGGGCCTTGATGCCGTCGATCCGGTCCTCGTCCTCGTGCAGCACGAAGGCGAGTTCGGGTTCCGACTGTTCGGCGATGGTGTAAACGGCGCACCAACTGGCCAGGGTGGGCACGGTCATCTGGGCCATGAGGGCCAGCGTCTGGTCGCGTTCCAGGGTGCCCGCGAGCAGGTCGGAGGCCTCGACGAGGAAGGACAGCGAGCCGCGGCGCAGCCGTTCCAGCTCGGTGAGGCGGGCGCTCTCGACGGCCAGCGCGATGCGGTCCGCGGCGAACTGCAGCCGCAGCGCTTCCTCGTTGGAGTAGCGGCCCGGTGCCTCGGCGGCGACGCCCAGGGAGCCGGTGAGGCGGCCCTCGACCTTCAGCGGCACGGTGACGATGGAGCGCATGCCGGTGCCGGCGAGCAGTGGGACGGCGCCGGGGACGGCGTTGAGGTCCTCGTGGACGGCGGGCATCCTGGCGCTGCCGTAGCGGCCGGTGCCGGCCTCGACGGGGACGCGGGCGAAGCGCTGCCGGGCGGAGGGCAGGCCGGTGGAGGCGCGTACCTCCAGCTCCGTCTCGTCGTCGGTGGCGAGCAGCAGGTACGCGGCGTCGCCGTCGAGCATGTCGCGGGCGCGCTCCACGGTGCGCTGCAGCAGCCCGTCGAGGTCGTCGGGCGCCGGGGAGCCGATGAACACCTCGAAGGCGTCCGCGGCCTTTCCGCGGTCGCCGGACGCGGAGTCCGAGTTGACGGGGCCGCGCGCGGGGCTCTGCAGGACGGCCCGCTCGTCGGCGCGGACCAGCAGGCAGACGGTGGAGGGCTCACCGGTGGTGTCGCGGACCCGCAGATGGGAGCCGTACACGGGCTGTACGCGGCCGTCGGCGCCCCGTATCCCGTAGGTGCCCTCCCAGCGGGAGAGGAGCAGCGCCTCGGCGAGGCCGATGCCGGTGCCGGGGGTCTGCGGCCAGGCGGTGAGTTCGGTGAGGGGCTTTCCGATCATCCGCTCGGAGGTGTGGCCGAACAGATCCGTGGCGTCGTCGTTCCAGCGCGTGACGACGGCGTGCCGGTCGACCTGGATCACGGCCACCCGGACCCGCTCGTCGGTCAGCGGCAGGGCGGCGGTCGGCAGCGCGGGGCTCGCGGCGCGGGTGCCCGCGGAGCGCTCCGGCAGGTCGAGCTGGAACCAGACGTGCTTGGCGGCGGGGGTGTACTCGACGCCCCAGCGGCTGGCGAGGGCGGAGCACAGGACGAGGCCGCGGCCACCCTCACTGTCCGGGTTGCGGATCTGGAGTCCGGCGTCCTGGAGGGGAACCTCACGCTCGGGGTACCGGTCGGCGACCTCCACCCGTACCGCTGTGTCGTAGCGCAGGCACTGTACGTCAGCGGAGGTGCCGGCGTGGACCACGGCATTGGTGACGAGTTCGCTGGTCAGAACGACAGCGTCATCGACGATGTCGGAGAAGCCCCAGCCCTGCAGAGTGTCGCGGACGAAGGCGCGCGCGATGGCGACCGATCGCCCCACCGGCTGGAAGGTGGCCGCTGCCCGCGCCGTGATCACAGAACTCCTTGTGCGCCCCAGGACGCTGTCGTCGGTCTCGCTCTCGATTCCCTGCGCCGTCACCGGCGGCCCCCGTGAGGTGTAGGCCCGGTCTGTGGCGGGCAACCGGATGCCAGGTTACTTACCTCTGCTGATGGCGTGTGCGCTGGTTCCGGGTGTTTCTGCCCCGATCGTGCGACAGGTCATATGCGAAGCTGCCGAACTGTTATGGCCATGCGCAGGCATGGTGAAACACTGGGCATGTCTAAGAGGCAGTTCACGAGCAGTTTGGTCGACCCTCCGGGAGGGACACGGTGGAGTCCAGCGCATCGACGCGCGGTGCAGTTTCGCGTGCAAAGAACGCGCGATCCCGCGCCAACGGGACCATCGAGGTGGATTCGGCTGCCTTGTACAGACTTCTGGCGGCGTTGGCGTCCATGAGGGACGGCAACTTCCGCAAGCGGTTGACGGTGTCGGGAGACGGGCTGATGGCGGAGATCTCCGCCGTCTTCAACGAGGTCGCCGACCGCAATCAGCATCTGACGGGTGAGCTGGCGCGGGTGCGCCGGGTGGTCGGCCGTGAGGGAAAGCTCACGGAGCGGCTGGAGACCGGTGCCTGCGAGGGCTCGTGGGCGGCGGCGATCGACGCGTCCAACGCGCTGGTCGACGATCTCGTCCGGCCGGTCTCCGAGGTCGGAAGGGTGCTGTCGGCGGTCGCGGAGGGCGATCTGGAACAGCGGATGGACCTGCGGTCGCAGGGCGCGGACGGTTCCGCGCATCCGCTGCGCGGTGAGTTCCTCAAGGTCGGCCGGACGGTCAACGGCCTGGTGGACCAGTTGTCCGCGTTCACCGACGAGGTGACCCGCGTCGCCAGCGAGGTCGGCACCGAGGGCAAGCTCGGCGGCCAGGCCAAGGTGCGCGGTATGTCCGGTTCGTGGAAGGACCTGACGGATTCCGTCAACACGATGGCGTCCCGGCTCACCGCCCAGGTACGTGACATCGCTCTCGTTACGACGGCGGTCGCCAAGGGCGATCTGTCCCGGAAGGTCACGGTTCACGTGGCCGGCGAGATGCTGGAACTGAAGAACACCGTCAACACGATGGTCGACCAGCTGTCGTCGTTCGCCTCCGAGGTGACGCGAGTCGCCCGTGAGGTCGGTACGGAGGGTGAGCTCGGCGGTCAGGCGCAGGTGCCGGACGTCGCCGGGGTGTGGAAGGACCTGACGGACTCCGTCAACCTCATGGCCGGGAACCTGACGGCCCAGGTGCGGGACATCGCGCAGGTGACGGCGGCGGTCGCCAACGGCGACCTGTCGCAGAAGATCACCATCGGGGCGCGCGGCGAGGTGGCGCAGCTCGCCGAGACGATCAACGCGATGACCGAGACGCTGCGGACGTTCGCCGACGAGGTGACCCGCGTGGCGGGCGAGGTCGGCGCCGAGGGGCTGCTGGGCGGCCAGGCGCAGGTGCCGGGCGCGGCGGGGACGTGGAAGGACCTCACGGACTCGGTGAACACCGCGTTCCGCAACCTCACCGCACAGGTGCGGGACATCGCGCAGGTGACGACGGCGGTGGCCAACGGCGACCTGTCGCAGAAGGTCACGGTGGACGTCTCCGGCGAGATGCTGGAGCTCAAGAACACCGTGAACACGATGGTGGACCAGCTGTCCTCCTTCGGCGCGGAAGTGACACGGGTGGCGCGTGAGGTCGGCGTCGAGGGTGAGCTGGGCGGTCAGGCGCAGGTGCCGGGCGCGGCGGGGACGTGGAAGGACCTCACCGACTCGGTGAACACCGCCTTCCGCAACCTGACGGGCCAGGTCCGCAACATCGCGCAGGTGACGACGGCGGTGGCCAACGGCGATCTGTCGCAGAAGGTCACGGTGGACGTCTCCGGCGAGATGCTGGAGCTCAAGAACACCGTGAACCGCATGGTCGACCAGCTGTCGTCCTTCGCGGCCCAGGTGACCCGGATGGCGCGGGACGTGGGCACGGAGGGCCGGCTCGGCGGCCAGGCGCGGGTGGACGGCGTCGCCGGCACCTGGAAGGACCTGACGGACTCCGTCAACTTCATGGCGGGCAACCTGACGTCCCAGGTGCGGCAGATCGCCCAGGTGACGACGGCGGTGGCGCGCGGTGACCTGTCGCAGAAGATCGACGTGGACGCCCGGGGCGAGATCCTCGAGCTGAAGAACACCATCAACACGATGGTCGACCAGCTGTCCTCGTTCGCCGACCAGGTGACCCGCGTCGCACGCGACGTGGGTACCGAGGGCCGGCTCGGCGGCCAGGCGCAGGTGCCCGGTGTCGCGGGTGTGTGGCGCGATCTGACCGATTCGGTGAACGGCATGGCGGGGAACCTGACCGCCCAGGTCCGCAACATCGCGCAGGTCGCGACGGCGGTGGCGCGCGGTGACCTGTCGCAGAAGATCGACGTGGACGCCCGGGGCGAGATCCTCGAGCTGAAGAACACCCTGAACACGATGGTCGACCAGCTGTCGTCCTTCGCCGAGCAGGTGACCCGGGTGGCCCGCGAGGTGGGTACCGAGGGGATCCTGGGCGGCCAGGCCGAGGTCAAGGGAGTGAGCGGCACGTGGAAGGACCTCACGCAGTCCGTCAACTTCATGGCCAACAACCTGACGAGCCAGGTCCGCAACATCGCCGAGGTCACCACGGCGGTCGCCAGCGGCGATCTGTCGAAGAAGATCACCGTCGACGCCAAGGGCGAGATCCTCGCCCTGGTCACCACCGTCAACACGATGGTGGACACGCTGTCGGCGTTCGGTGACGAGGTCACCCGCGTCGCCCGTGAGGTGGGTACCGAGGGCCAGTTGGGCGGGCAGGCCCGGGTGCGCGACGTGTCGGGCATCTGGAAGGACCTGACCGACAACGTCAACCTGATGGCCAACAACCTGACCAATCAGGTGCGTTCGATCGCCGCGGTCGCCACCGCGGTCGCCAACGGCGATCTCACCAAGAAGATCACCGTCGAGGCGCGCGGCGAGGTCGCCCAGCTTGCAGAAACGATCAACACGATGGTCGACACGCTGTCGGCGTTCGGTGACGAGGTCACCCGCGTCGCCCGCGAGGTCGGCACCGAGGGCATCCTCGGCGGCCAGGCCCGCGTTCCCGGCGTCGCCGGCACGTGGAAGGACCTCACCGAATCGGTGAACGGCATGGCGTCCAACCTCACCGGCCAGGTCCGCAACATCGCCATGGTGACCACCGCGGTCGCCCGCGGCGACCTGTCCAAGAAGATCGACGTGGACGCCCGCGGCGAGATCCTGGAGCTGAAGACGACCATCAACACGATGGTCGGCCAGCTGTCCGCCTTCGGTGACGAGGTCACCCGGGTGGCGCGCGAGGTGGGTACCGAGGGCCGGCTGGGCGGCCAGGCCCGGGTTCCGGACGTGTCCGGCATCTGGAAGGACCTCACCGAATCGGTGAACCTGATGGCCAACAACCTGACCAGTCAGGTCCGCAACATCGCGCAGGTGGCCACCGCGGTGACCCGCGGCGACCTCAATCTCCGGATCGACGTGGACGCGGCCGGCGAGATCCTGGAGCTCCAGGACTACATCAACACGATGATCGTGCGCCTCCGGGAGACCACGCTCGCCAACAAGGAGCAGGACTGGCTCAAGGGCAACCTGGCCCGTATCTCCGGTCTGATGCAGGGCCGCCGGGAGCTGGGCGACGTGGCCGCGCTGATCATGAGCGAGCTGACCCCGGTGGTCTCCGCGCAGCACGGCGCGTTCTTCCTCGCCGAGGAGATCGGTGACGGCAGCGAGATCGGTGCGGGGGAGGACGCGTACGAGCTGCGGCTCGTCGGGTCGTACGGCTTCTCCAAGCGCTCGATGCCCACCACGTTCCTGCCCGGTGAGGCGCTGATCGGGCAGGCCGCGATCGAGAAGCGGTCGATCCTGGTGGAGAACGTGCCGCCGGGGTACCTGAAGATCGTGTCAGGGCTCGGTGAGGCGCCCCCGGCGCACGTCATCGTCCTTCCGGTGCTGTTCGAGGACCGGATCCTGGGTGTGATCGAACTGGCCGCGTTCCAGCCGTTCACCCAGATCCAGAAGGACTTCCTCAGCCAGATCACCGACATCATCGCGATCAGCGTGAACACGATCAGCGTCAACACCAAGACCGAGGGGCTGCTGGAGCAGTCCCAGGAGCTGACCGAGCAGCTCAAGGAGCGTTCGGGCGAGCTGGAGAACCGGCAGAAGGCGCTGCAGCTGTCCAACGCCGAGCTGGAGGAGAAGGCCGAGCTGCTGGCCCGGCAGAACCGCGACATCGAGGTGAAGAACACCGAGATCGAGGAGGCCCGGCAGGTCCTGGAGGAGCGCGCCGAGCAGCTCGCGGTCTCGATGCGCTACAAGTCCGAGTTCCTGGCCAACATGTCGCACGAGCTGCGCACCCCGCTCAACTCGCTGCTGATCCTGGCCAAGCTGCTCGCCGACAACGCCGACGGGAACCTGTCGTCCAAGCAGGTCGAGTTCTCCGAGACGATCCACGGCGCGGGCTCGGACCTGCTGCAGCTCATCAACGACATCCTCGACCTGTCGAAGGTCGAGGCGGGCAAGATGGACGTCAGTCCGACCCGTATCGCCCTGGTGCAGCTCGTCGACTACGTCGAGGCGACGTTCCGTCCGCTGACGGCGGAGAAGGGCCTGGACTTCTCGGTCCGGGTCTCGCCGGAGCTCCCGGTCACCCTGCACACGGACGAGCAGCGGCTGCTGCAGGTGCTGCGCAACCTGCTCTCCAACGCGGTGAAGTTCACCGACAGCGGCTCCGTCGAGCTGGTCATCCGGCCGGCGGGTCCCGAGGTCCCGCAGTCGATCCGCGAGCAGCTGCTGGAGTCCGGGGCGCTGCGCGACGCGGACCAGCCGCTGATCGCGTTCTCCGTCACCGACACCGGGATCGGGATCGCGGCGAGCAAGATGCGGGTGATCTTCGAGGCGTTCAAGCAGGCCGACGGCACCACCAGCCGCAAGTACGGCGGCACCGGCCTGGGCCTGTCGATCAGCCGGGAGATCGCCCGGCTGCTGGGCGGCGAGATCCACGCAGACAGCCAGCCCGGCCGCGGCTCGACCTTCACCCTGTACCTGCCGCTCAGCAGCAGTGAACTGCCGCCGCACGGCTACCCGCAGCTGCCCGGGGGCGAGGTGATCAGCGAGTCGGAGCACCACGCGCCCGCCCGCAACCGTCTCGCGGGCAGCAGCCTGTCCCGGCTGCGCCGCCGCTCGGCGCCGCCGCAGCTGCAGTCGCTCCCGGGACAGCCCACGGCGCTGCCCGCGGAGGAGTCCTGGGTGGACGGCACACACTCCGACGGGTACGCGCGCTTCGCGGGCGGGTTCAACGGCGAGAAGGTGCTCATCGTCGACGACGACATCCGCAATGTCTTCGCGCTGACCAGCGTGCTGGAACAGCACGGGCTGACGGTGCTCTACGCGGAGAACGGCCGCGAGGGGATCGAGGTCCTGGAGCAGCACGACGATGTCGCGATCGTCCTGATGGACATCATGATGCCGGAGATGGACGGTTATGCGACGACGACGGCGATCCGCAGGATGCCGCAGTTCGCCGGACTGCCGATCCTGGCGCTGACGGCGAAGGCGATGAAGGGTGACCGGGAGAAGAGCATCGAGTCCGGAGCGTCGGACTATGTCACCAAGCCGGTCGACACCGATCACCTGCTGGCACTCATGGAGCAGTGGATGAACGCCCGTGGAACACCCCGTTGAAAGGTGGACTGTTGACGGGGTGTGTCCCTTCAGGTGTGAGGGGGCGGGATTCAGGGAACCTTCTGGTCTCCGCTAGCGTTTCTGCTTCGTGCACAGTGACATGGCGGTGACAGGGTGTGGCGAACGGCAGGTGCGGCTACCATGACCGGCACAAGGACGGGCGGCGCAAGGGAGTCGTCCCCGGGGGCGGCCACCAGCGTGGTGTCGGGACGAGGAGGGCGGGCCATGGTGCAGAAGGCCAAGATCCTTCTTGTCGACGACCGGCCGGAGAATCTGCTGGCGCTGGAGGCGATCCTCTCGGCGCTCGATCAGACGCTGGTACGGGCGGCATCCGGGGAAGAGGCGCTGAAGGCGCTGCTCACGGACGATTTCGCGGTGATCCTGCTCGATGTGCAGATGCCGGGCATGGACGGGTTCGAGACCGCCGCCCACATCAAGCGGCGCGAGCGGACCCGTGACATCCCGATCATCTTCCTGACGGCGATCAACCACGGCCCGCACCACACCTTCCGCGGTTACGCGGCCGGTGCGGTCGACTACATCTCCAAACCCTTCGACCCGTGGGTGCTGCGCGCCAAGGTGTCGGTCTTCGTCGAGCTCTACATGAAGAACTGCCAGCTGCGGGAGCAGGCGGCGCTGCTGCGCCTCCAGCTCGAGCAGGGCGCTTCGGTGGGCGTCAACGGGGCGAAGGAGCCTGCCGGGCTGCTCGCCGAACTGTCCGCGCGGCTGGCCGCCGTCGAGGAGCAGGCCGAGGCGCTGTCGAAGCAGCTCGACGAGTCGGCGGACGCGGCCGCGGTGGCGACCGCCGCGCATCTGGAGCGCAAGCTCACCGGTCTGCGGCGGGCGTTGGACGCTCTGGAGCCCGGCACCGGCGACGGCGGCGTCAGGTATCCCCCACAGGACTGAGCGGAACCCCCGCCGTTGACGCTGCGTCACCCTTGGCCCACCCGAGGCGCGACACGGACGGGGGTATCCGACGCACGCGTGTCCAGCCGGGTCTTCGGAGGTAATCTCGGCACCATGGCCTCACGTACGCCCGGCGGCACTGCCAAGAAAGCTCCGGCGAAGCCTGCGGCCAAGAAGACCGCGGCGAAGAAGACCGCAGCGAAGAAACCACCTGCCAAGAAGGCGGCGGCCCCCCGTGCGGCGAAGGGGGGCGCTCCCAAGCCCGCTCCCAAAGCGGCCCCGTCGCCCACCGGTGGCGTGTACCGGATGACGCGTGCCCTGTGGCTCGGCGTCGCCCACGGCATCGGCGCGGTGTTCCGCGGCATAGGGCGCGGCGCACGCGGCCTCGACCCCGCGCACCGCAAGGACGGCATGGCGCTGCTGCTGCTCGGTCTGACGCTGGTCGTGGCCGCGGGCACCTGGTCCAATCTCCGTGGCCCGGTCGGCGATCTCGTGGAGATGCTCGTCACCGGCGCGTTCGGCCGGCTCGATCTGCTGGTGCCGATACTGATCGGCGTCGTCGCGGTCCGGCTGATGCGGCACCCGGAGCAGCCCGAGGCCAACGGGCGGATCGTCATCGGGCTGTCCACCCTGGTCCTCGGCGCCCTCGGCCTGGTCCACCTGGCCTGCGGTTCGCCGAGCCGGGACGCGGGAGCCGAGGCGCTGCGCGACGCGGGCGGCCTGATCGGCTGGGCGGCCGCGTCGCCGCTGCTCTACACCGTCGGCTCGGCGCTCGCCGTACCGCTGCTGCTGCTCATCACCGTCTTCGGGCTGCTGGTCGTGACGGCCACCCCGGTCAACGCGATTCCGCAGCGGCTGCGGCTGCTCGGCACCAAGCTCGGCCTGTACGAGGCCCCGGAGGACCTGGACGACCTGGACGCCGTTCCGATGGAGGAGCTGTTCGAGGACGATCAGGAGCAGGAGCACGACGTCCCGCGCCGCAGGTCCCCGCTGCGCTTCACCAAGCACGACCAGGGCATGGAGGAACTCGCGGCACTGGGGGAGTTCGGCGACGAGGCGGCCGACGAGCCCCGGCCGCGCCGCCGCCCGCGGCGCAGGCCCGAGCCCGGCGAGCAGGACTACGCGGCCGCCTCCGGCATGGACGCGGTGGACGTGGCGGCCGCCGCGGCCGCGGCGCTGGACGGCGCCGTGCTGCACGGCGTGCAGCCGTCACCGCTGCTCGCCGGTCTCAGCAACAGCGTCAAGACGGGTTCCGGCAGCGGATCGGGCGTGCCCGCGGCCCGCGCCGAGGACGAGCCGTCGACCGGCTCCGGCGTCCCGGACCTCACCAAGAAGACCCTCGACCCGGTGGACCCGCTCCCGCCGCGCGCCGAGCAGCTCCAGCTGTCCGGCGACATCACCTACTCGCTGCCCTCGCTGGACCTGCTGGAACGCGGCGGACCCGGCCGTACCCGCAGCGCGGCGAACGACGCGGTGGTCGCCTCGCTGCAGCAGGTCTTCACCGAGTTCAAGGTCGACGCCACGGTCACCGGCTTCACCCGCGGCCCGACGGTCACCCGCTACGAGATCGAGCTGGGCTCGGCGGTCAAGGTCGAGCGGATCACGGCGCTGGCCAAGAACATCGCGTACTCCGTCGCCAGCCCGGACGTCCGGATCATCAGCCCGATCCCCGGCAAGTCGGCGGTCGGCATCGAGATCCCGAACAGCGACCGCGAGATGGTCAACGTCGGCGACGTACTGCGGTCCGCCGCGGCGGCCGGCGAGGACCACCCGATGACGGTGGCGCTCGGCAAGGACGTCGAGGGCGGGTACGTCATGGCGAACCTCGCCAAGATGCCGCACATCCTGGTCGCCGGCGCGACCGGGTCGGGAAAGTCGTCCTGCATCAACGGCCTCATCACCTCGATCATGTGCCGCGCCACCCCGGACGAGGTCCGGATGGTGCTGGTGGACCCCAAGCGCGTCGAGCTGACCGCGTACGAGGGCATCCCGCACCTGATCACGCCGATCATCACCAATCCGAAGCGGGCCGCCGAGGCCCTGCAGTGGGTGGTCCGCGAGATGGACCTGCGCTACGACGACCTGGCGGCCTTCGGCTTCCGGCACATCGACGACTTCAACGCGGCGGTGCGGTCCGGCAAGACCCAGCCGCTGCCGGGCAGCGAGCGCGAGCTGTCGCCGTACCCGTACCTGCTGGTGATCGTGGACGAGCTGGCCGACCTGATGATGGTCGCGCCGCGCGATGTGGAGGACTCGATCGTCCGCATCACGCAGCTGGCCCGCGCCGCCGGGATCCACCTGGTGCTGGCCACCCAGCGGCCCAGCGTCGACGTCGTCACCGGTCTGATCAAGGCGAACGTGCCGTCGCGGCTGGCCTTCTCCACCTCCTCGCTCGCCGACAGCCGGGTCATCCTGGACCAGAACGGCGCCGAGAAGCTGATCGGCAGGGGCGACGGGCTCTTCCTCCCGATGGGCGCGAACAAGCCGACCCGTATGCAGGGCGCCTTCGTCACCGAGGAGGAGATCGCCAAGATCGTCGAGCACTGCAAGGCGCAGCTGACGCCGACGTACCGGACGGACGTGGCGGTCGGCACGGCGCCCAAGCGGGAGGTCGACGAGGAGATCGGCGACGATCTGGACCTGTTGTGCCAGGCGGCGGAGCTGGTCGTCTCCACCCAGTTCGGCTCGACCTCGATGCTGCAGCGAAAGCTGCGTGTGGGATTCGCCAAGGCGGGCAGGCTCATGGATCTGATGGAATCGCGCGGAATCGTCGGGCCGAGCGAAGGTTCGAAGGCGCGGGATGTCATGGTCAAAGCGGACGAACTGGATGGGGTTCTGGCCGTCATCCGCGGTGATGCTCACTCGTAAGAGCATGCGGGGCAACCGTTTCTCCTGTTCGTGCGTCAAGTTGATGCAGGAGGACGACATATGGCCGACTGTCAGGCTCGCTCGGGCTGTCAGGTCCATGCGCGCCGGATCCGTGAGAGACGGTCCGGCAATCCTGATGGCGGACAAAGACCGGCTGTCCGCTTGCCCCACTCTTTCGCTACCCCCCTAGACTGAATCTCCAGCAGGTGGCTGCAGCCTGAAAGGCTTCCTCGTGTCCCTCGGCAACCCGCCCTCCGACGACCGGCCCTCCGTCGGTCGTGCCCTTGCCCAGGCCCGCCTCGCCGCCGGACTGACCATTGACGAGGTCAGCTCCACGACGCGGGTGCGCGCCCCCATCGTGCTCGCCATCGAACAGGACGACTTCTCCCGTTGCGGTGGCGACGTCTATGCCCGCGGTCACATCCGCAACCTCGCCCGCGCCGTCGGGATCGACCCCGAGCCGCTGGTCCAGCAGTACGCGGACGAGCACGGTGGCGCCACCACCCAGGTCCCCGTCGCGCCGCTCTACGAGGCGGAGCGGATCCGCCCGGACCGCCGCCGTCCGAACTGGACCGCGGCGATGGTCGCGGCGATCGTCGCCGTCGTCGGGTTCGTGGGCTTCACCGCGTTCAACGGATCCGGCGGCAACACGCCGTCGGCCGCCGCGAAGCCCTCGGTGACCGCCACCACGGCCAAGCCCAGTCCCAAGCCGGCCGACCCCAAGCCCGAGCCGACGGACAGCGCGATCGCCGCCGCTCCGGTGGGCAAGGTGACCGTGAAGCTGACCGCGGACGTCGGCAAGAGCTGGATCCAGGTGACGGACAGCACCGGCAAGCCGCTCTTCGCCGACACCCTGGAGAAGGGCGACTCCAAGACCTTCACCGACGGCAAGAAGATCAAACTCGTGATCGGCGACGCGGGCGCGATCAAGCTCTTCGTCAACGGCAAGGACCTCGGTCCGGCGGGCACGGACGGCCAGGTCGTGCGGCTCACCTTCACCCCCGGAGACCCCCAGGCCGGGTGAACGAGGGTGAACGTAAGAGGGACGGCTGGGACAAAGTAGGCTGAGCCTATGCCCGAACCCCGTACCGTCGCCCTTGTCACGCTCGGCTGCGCCCGCAATGAGGTGGATTCCGAGGAGCTCGCCGGCCGTCTGGCGGCGGACGGCTGGCAGCTGGTGGATGACGCCGCGGACGCCGACGTCGCCGTGGTCAACACCTGCGGCTTCGTCGACGCCGCCAAGAAGGACTCCGTGGACGCCCTCCTGGAGGCCAATGACCTCAAGGGTCATGGCCGCACCCAGGCGGTCGTCGCGGTCGGCTGCATGGCCGAGCGGTACGGCAAGGAGCTCTCCGAGGCCCTGCCCGAGGCCGACGCGGTGCTCGGCTTCGACGACTACACGGACATCTCCGACCGCCTCCAGACCATCCTCTCCGGTGGCGTGCACGCCTCGCACACCCCGCGCGACCGCCGCAAGCTGCTGCCGATCAGCCCCGCCGAGCGGCAGGGCGCCACGGTGGCGCTGCCCGGCCACGCGCAGGAGGCCCCGGCCCCCGCGCCGGCCGACCTCCCCGAGGGCGTCGCCCCCGCCTCGGGGCCCCGCGCGCCGCTGCGCCGCCGCCTGGACAACAGCCCGGTCGCCTCGGTGAAGCTGGCCTCCGGCTGCGACCGCCGCTGCTCGTTCTGCGCCATCCCGTCCTTCCGTGGCTCGTTCATCTCCCGCCGCCCCTCCGATGTCCTCGGCGAGACGCGCTGGCTCGCCGACCAGGGCGTCAGCGAGGTCATGCTGGTCAGCGAGAACAACACCTCTTACGGCAAGGACCTCGGCGACATCCGGCTGCTGGAGACGCTGCTGCCGGAGCTGGCGGCCGTCCCGGGCATCGAGCGGATCCGGGTCAGCTACCTGCAGCCCGCCGAGATGCGCCCCGGCCTGATCGACGCCCTGACCTCGACCGACAAGGTCATGCCGTACTTCGACCTCTCGTTCCAGCACTCGGCGCCCGGCGTGCTGCGCGCGATGCGCCGCTTCGGCAGCACCGAGAGCTTCCTGGAACTGCTCGGCACCATCCGCGGCAAGGCCCCGGAGGCCGGCGTCCGCTCCAACTTCATCGTCGGCTTCCCCGGCGAGACCGAGGCGGACCTGGAGGAGCTGGAACGCTTCCTCAGCTCCGCGCGGCTCGACGCCATCGGGGTCTTCGGGTACTCGGACGAGGACGGCACCGAAGCGGCCGGCTACGGGGACAAGCTCGACGAGGACACCGTCGCCCGGCGGCTGGCGCGCGTGTCGCGTCTCGCCGAGGAGCTGACCGCGCAGCGCGCCCTGGAGCGGCTCGGCTCCACCGTGCGGGTGCTGGTCGAATCCATCGACGAGGAGACCGGCGAGGCGGTCGGCCGCGCCGACCACCAGGCGCCGGAAACGGACGGATCGACCACGCTGACCTCCTGCGAGGGGCTGAAGCCGGGCATGATGGTAACCGCGAAGGTGATCGACACCGAAGGTGTCGACCTCATCGCGGAACCCCTGACCGGGGGCGACTGTTCTGTGGAGGAGGTGGGCAGATGACCGGAGTCCCCGTGCCGGCCGCGGCCACCCCGGACCACATGGGCGATCCTGTGGTCGGCCAGGCCGGGCTCTGGAACATCGCCAACCTGCTCACGATGATGCGGCTGGTGCTGGTTCCCGGCTTCGTCATGCTGCTGATCCACGACGGCGGCCACGACCCCGCCTGGCGTTCGTTCGCCTGGGCGGCGTTCGCCATCGCGATGATCACCGACCTCTTCGACGGGGAACTGGCCCGGCGCTACGGGCTGGTCACCGACTTCGGCAAGATCGCCGACCCCATCGCCGACAAGGCGATCATGGGCGCCGCGCTCGTCGGGCTGTCCGCGCTGGGCGACCTGCCGTGGTGGGTGACCGGAGTGATCCTCTTCCGGGAGATCGGCATCACGCTGATGCGCTTCTGGGTGATCCGGCACGGAGTGATCCCGGCCAGCCGCGGCGGCAAGCTCAAGACGCTGACCCAGGGCATCGCGGTCGGCATGTACATCCTGGCTCTCACCGGGCCGCTGGCGACGCTGCGGGCCTGGGCGATGGCCGCGGCCGTCGTGCTGACCGTCCTCACCGGGCTCGACTACATCCGGCAGGCCGTCGTGCTGCGCCGGGCCGGCCTCGCCGCGCAGCGCGAGCGCGCGGCCGCCCAGGCCGAACCGCCGGCCGAACCCGGCCTGCGGGCCGCGTCTGATCTCCGGGCCACGTCTGATCTCCGGGCCACGGTGGACGCGGAACCGGAGCACGGACAGGATCCGGAGCGCGAACAGCGGACCTCCCCGCGGCGGCAGAGTCACCAGAACGGATGACAGCTGCCGAGGTGTTGCGACTGCTCGACGGCCGGGGGCTCACCCTGGCGGTCGCCGAGTCGCTGACCGGCGGTCTGCTGGCCGCGGAGCTGACGTCCGTCCCCGGAGCCTCCCGGACCTTCCGCGGCTCGGTGACGGCCTACGCGACGGAACTCAAGCACGTACTGCTCGGCGTGGACGCCGCACTGCTGGCCGATCGAGGAGCGGTCGACCCTCAGGTGGCCCTCGAGATGGCCGAGGGTGTGCGGAGCAGACTGGAAGCCGACTGGGGCGTGGCCACCACCGGTGTCGCGGGACCGGATCCGCAGGACGGGCAGCCGGTCGGCACGGTGTACGTGGCGGTGGCCGGTCCCGGAGGCTCGGCGGTCGACCCGCTGCGGCTGGAGGGCAGCCGCTCCGGGATCCGTGCCGCCAGCGTGACCGCCGCACTCGCTCTGCTGGAGCGGTCCCTCACAACAGGGGTGCCGTCCCGCGCGACAGGGGTGCCGTCCCTCACGACCGGGGTGCGGGCGAAGGATAGGGAAGAAGACGGGGGCAAGGGATGTTTGCAGCCCTGAGTGAACACGTCATCGCTCCCCGCACGGCCGGTGCCCGAGGCGGTACGGTGGGGCAAGAAGGATCCGGATTCGCGGTCCGAGGAGGGAGCCACCGATGATCCTGCTCCGTCGCCTGTTGGGTGACGTGCTGCGTCGGCAGCGCCAACGTCAGGGCCGCACTCTGCGTGAGGTCTCCTCTTCCGCCCGGGTGTCCCTGGGCTATCTGTCCGAAGTGGAGCGAGGGCAGAAGGAGGCATCCTCCGAGCTGCTCTCCGCGATCTGCGACGCGCTGGACGTCCCGATGTCCGAGGTGATGCGCGAGGTCAGCGATGATCTGTCGCTCGCGGAGCTGGCCCAGTCGGCGGCGTCCGAGACTCCTGCGGCGCCGATGCGACCACTGTTGGGTGCGGTGACCTCCGTCACATCCGTGACGACCGAGCGGGTCACCATCAAGGCGCCGAAGGCGCCCGCTGAGGCCGTTGACGTGGTCGCGGCCTGAGCCGCCCGTCACTCCAGAAGTTCTTGCACCGGGACCCCGGTCGGCACTGCCGACCGGGGTCCCGCTCTTTTGCCAGGCACAGCGGGACGAGGCAGGGTAGGCGATACGGAGTTAACAGGGCTTAACGGACTATTCGTCAGGCCCGTCGCCAGTAGGAGGATTCCGCATGAGTGTCGTCAAGAGCCCGCTGTCCGAGAAGCACCGCAAGATCGTCAGTGAGGCGCTGCAGGGCGCTCTGGTGGATCTCGTGGATCTGGCGCTGGTGTCCAAGCAGGTCCACTGGACCGTGGTGGGCCCGCGCTTCCGCTCGGTCCATCTGCAGCTCGACGAGGTCGTCGACACCGCCAGGCTGCACGCCGACACGGTGGCGGAGCGGGCCTCCGCGATCGGCGTCACGGCGGACGGGCGGGCCGACACGGTCTCGAAGACCAGCGGGATCGACACGGTCACCGACGGCTGGATCAAGGACACGCAGGCGGTGGGCATCCTCATCGCGGCACTCGACTCGGTGATCGAGCGGATGCGGGAGCGCATCGGGACGACGGGGGACGCCGACCCGGTCACGCAGGACATCATCATCGGGCTCACGGCGGACCTGGAGAAGTTCCACTGGATGTTCCAGGCGGAGAACGTGTAGCGGGAAGCGCCGGCGCTGCGCTCGGCGGGCGCCTGTGGCGCTCGGGGGCGGTCGGGTGCTTAGGGGGTGGCGGCGCGGGCCGCTCGGGGCGCCCCAGGGGCCTCCTGCGCCCCGCGTGCCCCGGGCTGCGCGCCCCGCGCGCCTCGTACGCCCTGGTGCCCGTGGTCCTGAGCGGTCTACGATGGGCGGCTCGTCACGTTGCGTTGATGCATCGTCGCAGGCAGTGGCGATGCGCTGCTCCCATCGGGTGAACGTCCGGGCGGGGGCGGCGGCAGAGGGCTAGCGATCTTGGGAACCGGGCATCGCACCCTGGTACGGAGAGCCTCCCGGGGCTCTCCGCCGCAACCTCGGGGTTCCGAAGGAGGCGGCCATGCGCGTGCTCCAGCTCCAGGTCATCCGGAGTCTGTGGTCCCGCAGGGCGGTCCGCTGGACCGTCGCGCTGGGCCTGGGCGTCCTGTGGTGGTGGGCCGCGCTGCGGCTCGCCGTGCAGCCCGACCGGGCCGGGCCCTTCGAGAGTGCCGTGACAGCGGGCGGCTGGGGGCTGGGCCTGATACCGCTGCACGCCGTACCGCGCACCGCTGCCCGAACCCGGCGCGGCCGCTACCAGGGCATCGCCACTCCGCCGTTCGGCCGGAGGATCTGGCCGGTGGTGAAGGCCGAGGCGTCGGAGGCGAGGAAGAGCACGGACCCCGCCACGTCCTCGGGGGTGCCGACCCGCCCCAGCGGCGCCATCCGCACGAGCGACGCCTCGGCGCGCGCCTGGGCGGCCTCGTCGAAGGATCCGTCGGACCCCGTCCCGTAGTGGGAGGTCATCGGGGTGCGGATGAACCCCGGGGCGATGGCGTTGGCGCGGATGCCGAGCGGACCGAGTTCGGTCGCCAGGGTTCTGGTGAGCTGCACGACGGCGGCTTTGGAGACGCTGTAGCAGAGCAGCCCGCGGGCGCCGGTGTCGATCGCGCCGGAGGCCATCGTGATGATGCTGCCGGACCGCTGGGCGGTCATGGCGCGTGCCGCCTCCTGGGCGCTGTGCAGCACGCCCTTGAAGTTGACGCCGAGGACGCGGTCCAGATCGGCGTCGTCCGTCTCCAGGACGCTGCTGCTGTGCATGATCCCGGCGATGGCCGCCAGGACGTCCAGCCGCCCGTGGTCGCGGACCGTCTCGGCGACGGTCTCGGCGATCTGGGCCCGGTCGGTGACGTCCAGCTGCCGGGCGCGGGCGGCGCCGCCGGCCTTCTCGATCAGTTCCGCGGTCTCCCGCACGCCGGGGCCGTCGCGGTCCGCGCAGACGACGGTGGCGCCGGCCTCGGCCAGCAGAACGGCGGACGCGCGGCCGATCCCGCTCGCGGCGCCGGTGACCAGTGCGGTGCGTCCGGTGAGGTCGTACGCCTTCATGGGCATGACGCGACGGTACGACTGTATCTGACGGTCCGTCAATTATCGTGCGGGTGCGGACCTCGCTGGCAGCGCGGACACCAGTACGCGACGCGGGCCCGTTCCGGTGGTCCGTGCTGTCCGACGCGGACGGCGGTGCCGCAGCGCAGGCACGGCCGGTGCTTCCTGCCGTACACCCAGTGGGTGCGGCCGCGCCGCAGGTCCCCGGTGGTGATGTGGCCGGGGCGGGCCTTGTTCGCCTCCAGCAGTTTCTTGGCGAGCACCACCAGCTTCTCCGGCCCGGCCTCGCCGACCGGCGTCCAGGGGGTGATGCCGCGCAGGAAGCAGAGCTCCGACACGTAGACGTTGCCGACGCCCGCCAGATTGCGCTGGTCCAGGAGGGCCTCGCCGACCGGCCGGGCGGGCTCGGCGCGCAGCCGCGCCGCGGCCTCGGCCGGATCCCAGTCCGGGCCCAGCAGATCGGGTCCGAGATGGCCGACGACGCTGTCCTCCTCGGCGGTGGGCAGCAGTTCCAGCACCGGCAGCCGGTAGCCGACCGCCACCCGCGCGGGTGTCTCCAGCACGGCGCGGACCTGGTGGAGGGGGCCGCCGCGCCACCGGTCACCCGGCCCGTACAGATGCCAGGAGCCGTCCATACGCAGATGGGAGTGGAGCGTCAGACCGCCGTCGAAGCGCGTCATCAGATGCTTGCCGCGCGCGACCACCTCGGTGACGCGGCGGTCCGTGAGGTCAGTGGTGGCGAGCTGCGGCACGCGCAGGTCGGCGCGGACGAGGGACCGGCCCGCCAGGGCCTCGTCGAGCCGGCGTGCGGTCAGCCAGACCGTGTCTCCTTCGGGCACCTCCCCATCATCCCCGCAGTCGCAGACCGCGCGGAGTGGCGTGGAAGCCCGCGGTCTCCAGGGCGCGGCCCAGCGGTGAGGTGAGGGCCGACTCCCCGTTGGTGCGCTCCACGGTGAGCCGGCCGAGCGCGCCCTCCCGGACCGCCAGCGCCAGGGCGTCCGCGGCAGCGCGCAGCCGCTCCTCCTCGTCGGGCCAGGCGAGCAGCGTCTTCCCGCCGCGTTCCACGTACAGGGCCAGCTCACCGTCGACGAGGACCACCAGGGCGCCCGCCTTGCGGCCCGGCTTGTGGGTGACGCCGTCGGGCTGTGCCGGCCAGGGCAGGGCGGCGCCGTACGCGTTGGCGGGGTCGGCGGCGGCGAGGACGACGGCCCGCTGTCCGGTGCGGGCGCCTTCCTCGCGGTCGCGGGCGGTGTTGATGGCGCGGAGCCGGTCCACCGCGCCGTCCATCGCGAACTGCGCGGCACCGAGCCCTTCGACCACGTATCCCCGCCGGGTCTGGCCGGTCTCCTCGAAGGCCGACAGCACCCGGTAGGCGGCGGAGAAGCCGCCCTCGACGCCTTCGGCGGCGACCGCCCCGCGCGTGACCACACCATGGCGGTCCAGCAGGGTGTGGACCAGGGCGTGGGCGCGCAGCGTCGGGTCGGACTCCGGGGGCGGGACGAGCGACCAGCGGCCCGCCGTCGTCGGGGGCCCGGTGCGGGACGCGGTCGCGCGCGGCGCCCGGCCGGTGAGGGAGCCGTAGCGACCACGGGGGACCGAACGCGGTGCGCGGTGCGCGGTGGATCCGGCGGTGCGCCCGGAACCGAGCAGGGCGCGCAGCGGTGCCAGGGTGTCGTTGGTGAGCCGGCCGGACCACGCCAGATCCCAGACGGCGTCCGCCAGCTCGGGGTCGGACGGGGCCTCGCCCGCGGCCCGCACCTGGTCGGCGATCTGCCGGAAGAACAGCCCGTAGCCGCCGGACAGCGCGCCGAGGACGGCCTGGTGCAGCGGGGAGAGTTCGAGCGGCTGGGGCTCCTTGAGCAGCAGCGGCGCGGTGTCGGCGAGATGGAGCGAGACCCAGCCGTCCTTGCCGGGCAGCGCCCCCGCACCGGACCACAGGACCTCGCCGGAGGCGGTCAGCTCGTCCAGCATCGCCGGGGTGTAGCCGGAGACCCGGGACGGCAGGACGAGCTTCTCCAGCGCGGAGGCGGGCACCTCGGCGCCCTGCAGTTGCTCGACGGCACGGACCAGCCCGTCGATACCGCGCAGGCTGTGGGTGCCGACGTGCTGCCACTGGGGGAGGAACGTGGCGAGGGTGGCGGGCGGCACCGGTTCGACCTCGTGCCGCAGCGCGGCCAGCGAGCGGCGCCGCAGCCGGCGCAGCACCGCCGCGTCGCACCATTCGTGGCCCGCGCCGCCCGGCCGGAACTCGCCCTGGACGACACGGCCGCCCGCGGCCAGCCGCTGCAGCAGACCGTCCACCACGGCCGTGCCGAGACCGAAGCGCCGTGCGGCCTCGACGGAGGTGAACGGGCCGTGGGTGCGGGCGAAGCGGGCGAGCAGATCGCCGAGCGGGTCCTTGACCGGCTCGGTGAAGGCTTCGGGGACTCCGACGGGCAGCGCCGTGCCCAGTGCGTCCCGCAGCCGCCCGGCGTCCTCGACCGCCGCCCAGTGCTCGCCGCCGGCGATCCGGACCCGGATCGCGCGGCGCGCCGACTCCAGCTGCGCCGCCCAGCCCGGCTCGGCACCGCGCGCCGCCAACTCGGCCTCGGTGAGCGGTCCGAGGAGCCGCAGCAGGTCGGCGACGCCTTCGGCGTCCTTGACCCGGCGGTCCTCCGTCAGCCATTGCAGCTCCTGCTCCAGCTCGGCCAGGACATCGCCGTCCAGCAGCTCGCGCAGCTCGGCCTGGCCCAGCAGCTCCGCCAGCAGCCGGGAGTCCAGCGACAGGGCGGCGGCGCGGCGCTCGGCGAGCGGCGAGTCACCCTCGTAGAGGAACTGTGCGACGTAGCCGAAGAGCAGCGAGCGGGCGAAGGGGGAGGGCTCGGGTGTCGTGACCTCCACCAACCGCACCCGGCGCGCCTCGATGTCGCCCATGAGCTCGACGAGCCCGGGCACGTCGAAGACGTCCTGCAGACACTCGCGGACCGCTTCGAGGACGATCGGGAAGGAGCCGAAGTCCGAGGCGACCTGGAGGAGCTGGGCGGCGCGCTGGCGCTGTTGCCACAGCGGAGTGCGCTTGCCGGGGGAGCGCCGGGGCAGCAGCAGGGCGCGGGCAGCGCACTCGCGGAAGCGGGAGGCGAACAGGGCGGAGCCGCCGACCTGGTCGGTGACCAGCTGCTCGACCTCGCCCTTGTCGAAGGCGACGTCCGCGGCGCCGACCGGCGACTGGTCGCTGTCGAACTCGGTGCCCGCCCGGACCGGGTCGGCGCCGGTGTAGTCGCTGCCGGTGCCGTTGCCCGTGTCGTTGTCGAGCAGGTCGAGGCCCATGAGGTCGGCGTCCGGCAGTCGCAGCACGATGCCGTCGTCGGCGTGCATCACCTGGGCGTCCAGCCCGTAGCGCTCCATGAGGCGGGCGCCCAGCGCCAGCGCCCAGGGTGCGTGCACCTGCGCGCCGAAGGGGGAGTGGACCACCACCCGCCAGTCGCCCAGCTCGTCGCGGAACCGCTCCACGACGATCGTCCGGTCGTCGGGGATGTGACCGCAGGCCTGCCGCTGCTCCGACAGATACGCCAGCACGTTGTCCGTCGCCCAGGTGTCGAGCCCGGCCGCGGCCAGTCGTTCGCGGGCCTCCTCGGGCCCCAGCCGCCCGACCTCCCGGACGAAGGCGCCCACCGCCCGGCCGAGCTCCAGCGGGCGGCCCAGCTGGTCGCCCTTCCAGAAGGGGAGCCGGCCCGGCACCCCGGGTGCGGGCGTGACGAGCACCCGGTCGCGGGTGATGTCCTCGATCCGCCAGGAGGTGGTGCCCAGCGTGAAGACATCGCCGACCCGCGACTCGTAGACCATCTCCTCGTCCAGCTCGCCGACCCGGCCGCCGCCCTTCTTCGGGTCGGAGCCGGCCAGGAAGACACCGAACAGCCCGCGGTCCGGGATGGTGCCGCCGGAGGTCACGGCCAGCCGCTGCGCTCCGGGGCGGCCGGCGACCGTGTTCGCCACCCGGTCCCAGACGATGCGCGGCCGCAGCTCCGCGAAGGCGTCGGAGGGGTAGCGGCCGCCCAGCATGTCGAGCACGGCCGTGTACGCGGAGTGCGGGAGCGCCGCGAAGGGCGCGGCCCGGCGCACCAGGGCGAGCAGCTCGTCCACGTCCCACGTGTCGAGCGCGGTCATGGCGACGATCTGCTGCGCCAGGACGTCCAGCGGATTCGCCGGCACGCGCAGGGACTCGATGGAGCCGGTCCGCATCCGCTCGGTGACGACGGCCGCCTGTACGAGGTCACCGCGGTACTTGGGGAAGACCACACCCGTCGACACGGCACCCACCTGGTGACCGGCCCGGCCGACGCGCTGCAGCCCGGAGGCGACGGACGGCGGCGACTCCACCTGGATGACGAGATCGACCGCGCCCATGTCGATGCCCAGTTCCAGGCTGGACGTCGCCACCACGGCGGGCAGCCGCCCTGCCTTGAGGTCCTCCTCGACGAGTGCGCGCTGCTCCTTGGACACCGACCCGTGGTGCGCGCGGGCCATCAGGGGTGGCGCGCCCTGCGCGGCACCCGACTGGGCCATGATCTCGGCGGGCAGCGAGGTGTCGGGCAGCGGTTCACCGGTTGCCCGCTCGTAGGCGATCTCGTTGAGGCGGTTGCACAGCCGCTCGGCCAGCCGGCGGGAGTTGGCGAACACGATCGTCGAGCGGTGCGCCTGCACCAGATCGGCGATCCGCTCCTCCACATGCGGCCAGATCGACGCCCGCTGCTCCGCTCCCGCCGCGGGCCCGCTGTGATCCGCGACGGGGGAGCCGCCGAGCTCGCCCAGGTCCTCGACGGGCACGACCACCGACAGGTCGAACTTCTTCTGCGACGCCGGCTGGACGATCGTCACCTTGCGCTGCGGCGACAGATAGCGCGCGATCTCCTCGACCGGCCGGACCGTCGCGGACAGCCCGATCCGCCGGGCGGGCCGGTCGAGCAGCTCGTCCAGCCGCTCCAGCGACAGGGCCAGATGCGCCCCGCGCTTTGTGCCCGCGACGGCGTGCACCTCGTCGAGGATCACCGTCTCCACCCCGCGCAGCGCCTCGCGGGCGGCCGAGGTGAGCATCAGGAAGAGCGACTCGGGGGTGGTGATCAGGATGTCCGGCGGGCGGGTGACCAGGGTGCGGCGTTCGGCGGCGGGGGTGTCCCCCGAGCGGATCCCGACCCGGACCTCGGGCTCGGGCAGGCCGAGCCGGACGGACTCCTGGCGCAGGCCCGTGAGCGGGCTGCGCAGGTTGCGCTCCACGTCGACCGCGAGGGCCTTGAGCGGGGACACGTACAGCACCCGGCAGCGGCGCTGGGTCTCGGCGGGCGGCGGGACGCTCGCCAGCCGGTCCAGCGAGGCCAGGAACGCGGCCAGCGTCTTGCCGGAGCCGGTGGGCGCGACCACCAGGACGTCGGAACCCTCGCCGATCGCCCGCCAGGCACCGGCCTGGGCGGCGGTGGGCGCGTGAAAGGCTCCCGTGAACCACGCTCGGGTGGCCGGGGAGAACGCCTCCAGGGCGGCGGCCGGGTCCCCTTCCGGTTCCGGCTCGCCCTGACTGCTCCGTCGCGACATGTCCCCATCCTGCCCCGCCCCACTGACAACGGCCCCGGGACCCGCGTCGGGTCCTGCGCCGGTACCCGGGCCGGGAGCCGCACCGGGACCCGCACCAGGGCCGTTCCGCGGGGTTCCAGGCCCGGACGCAGAATGGGTTCATGGCACGACGCGAACCGGCACCCGAGCAGGCACGGCACTGGCAGCATCCGCAGCTGCCGGGCGTGGACCTGCTGCGCGCCCGGTACGTCAGCCACACCTTCTCCCGGCACTCCCACGACGGATACGTGATTGCGGCGGTCACCAAGGGCGTCGAGGGCATCGGCATGCCCGGCGGCGACCTCCGCGCGGGCGCGGGCGGGGTCGTCCTCATCAATCCCGAGACGCCGCACTCCGCGTACGCGGGGACCGAGGACGGCTGGAGCTACCGCGTCCTCTACCCGAGCATCGACGTGGTGGCGGCCGTCGCCGCCGAGACGACCGGCCGGAACGGCACCCCGGCGTTCACCGACACCGTCCTCGACGACCCGGACTGCGCCCGGCAGATCGCGGACATCCACGCCGCCGCGGAACGCGACAACGCGCTCGCGGCCGACACCCTGCTGCGGGTCGCCGTCGCCGGGCTGCTGCGCCGCTACGGCGCGGACCCGGTCCCGCCGGGCGCGCTGCCGTCCGCCGGTGCGCTGGCCGCCGGGCGGGCGAGGGAACTGCTCGTCGAGCGGATCGCGTGCCCGCCGACGCTGGACCAACTGGCCGCGGAACTCGGCACCAAGCCGTTCGCGCTGCTGCGCGCGTTCAAGAGCGCCTACGGGCTGCCGCCGCACGCCTGGCTGACCGGCGAGCGGGTGCGGGCGGCCCGCCGGATGCTCGACACCGGGACCCCGCCCGCCGAAGCGGCACTCGCGGTGGGGTTTACCGACCAGCCTCATCTGAACCGGCACTTCACCCGCATCGTGGGTGTACCCCCGGGCGCCTACCGGCGCGAACGCGCAAGAACGTACAAGACAGGCGAGGACCTCGCTCCCTAACGTTCGTGGAGTGACACGAGCAGCACACATACACAGTTCTCAGGCGGAGCCGTCGGAGCCGTCGGAGCGGTCGGAGTCCTCGGATGCGATGGAGTCTTCGGACGCGTCCGAGGCGTTGGAGACGTTGCAGGCGCCGGAACCTGCGACGAGGCCGACGTCCGCCGTGGTCCGTGACGCGCTGGCCGTCGGTGTCGCCGTCGGCCTGTCCGGGTTCGCCTTCGGCGTGACCTCGGCCGGGGCCGGTCTGACCGTCGCGCAGACCTGCGCGCTCTCCTTGCTGGTCTTCAGCGGCGCCTCGCAGTTCGCCCTGGTCGGCGCGCTGGGCGCGGGCGGCAGCCCGTTCGCGGCGGCCGCCGGTGCGTTCTTCCTCGGCGCGCGCAACGCGTTCTACGGGCTGCGGCTGTCGCAGCTGCTACGCCTTCCCCGGGCGGTGCGCCCGTTCGCCGCCCAGTGGGTGATCGACGAGACCTCCGCCGTGACCCTGGCGCAGCCCGACCGGCGCAGCGCGCGGGTCGGCTTCACCGTCACCGGCGTCACCATCTACCTGCTGTGGAACCTGACCACGCTCCTGGGCGCGCTCGGCGCCTCCGCGCTGGGCGACCCGGCCGGCTGGGGGCTGGACGCGGCAGGTCCCGCCGTCTTCCTCGCGCTGCTCGCGCCCATGTTGAAGGGCCGCCGAGAGCGCACAGTGGCCGGGCTCGCCGTCATCCTCGCCCTGGCCTGTGTGCCGCTGCTGCCCGCCGGAGTGCCGGTACTCGTCGCGGCACTCGCCGCACCGATCGTCCTGATCGCCGCACGCCGCGGGACGGCACGCGAGGACGCCGCCGATGCCACCACCACCGCACAGCGGACGGAGAAGGACCGATGACCACCTGGATCGCGATCGGTGTGACCGCCTTCGGCTGCTACGCGGTGAAGCTGCTCGGCCTCTCCGTGCCCGCCGGGATCCTGGAGCGGCCGCTGGTGAAGCGGCTCGCCGCCCTCGTCCCGCTCGCTCTGCTCGCCGCTCTCACCGCGCTGCAGACGTTCAGCACCAGCGAGCTGAAACTCGTCGTCGACGCCCGCGCGGCCGGGCTCGCCGCGGCGGCGGTGGCGCTGCTGCTGCGCGCACCGTTCCTGGTCGTGATCGGTGCGGCGGTCCTGGTGACCGCCGCCGTACGGGCCCTGACCGGCTGACCCGCTGACCGGCCGATCGAACCCCCCGACCACGTTTCAGATGATGGGGCGGCCGTAGGCGCGCAGTGTCCGCAGGGCCTCGATGGTGATGATCGGCCGCCACTCCAGCCGGGTGCCCGGCGCCCATGCGCGCCAGCGCATCGGCCAGCCGCCGTCCTCGCCCTGCTCCGCCGTCAGGAAGTCCAGCGACCGTTCCAGCTCCGCGTCGGTGAACCACTGCCGGGCCAGCGAATCCGGGCCGCGGGCGTAGTCGTACGCGAAGTGGTACTCGCCCGGCGCGTATCCGGCGGGCAGCGGATACCGGTCCGCGCGGTCCGGATCCAGCACCACCACCAGCTGCTGCTCGCGCACCAGCTTCCCCAACCGGTGTGCCGCGTCCCGTGCCCGCGCCCGGTCGGGGACGGCGTCCAGGAACGCAACCGCCGCCTCGACCTCGTACGGATGCGTCGCGTCCAGTGCCTCGATCGCCGCCCAGCAGAAGTCCGTGGCCCGGAACAGCCACGCGTGCCACACCCCGTTGTCGTGCAGCGTTCCCACCACAGGACCCGTCGCCAGCAAGGAGCCCTTCGGGGCCTCGACGACCTGGATCCACGGTGCCGCCGGATAGCCCCGCAGCGACGGATGCACCGCGGGCAGCGCCCCCTCCGCCGTCGACACCTCCGTCAGATACCGGCACACCCGCTCGGCCCGCTGCCCCCCGCACCGCCCGATCCCGTCGAGCACGCGCAACGCGTGCGCCGTGGGCAACGGCTGGCTCACCGGCCCCCGCAGATCCGGCTCCAGGGCGTGCCCGAAGCCGCCGTCGTCGTTGCGGTAGGCGTTCAGCGCGGTCTCGACCGCCTCGGCCGCCGCGTCCGACCCGTCGAGGAAGTGGAAGGTGAACCTGCGCTGCTCGAGCACGCGCGCGGTCTGCCACACGAAGTGCTCTGCGCGCGCGAGGGGAGTTCCTGGCATGTCCGCACATTAGGGCGCCTTCCCCGCAGTGCATACGCCTGGCACAAGGGAGCACCCGGCCGTGCGACCCCAAGCCCCCATGTGCGGGATCCTCCCGCCCCGAAGTTGACGATTCCGGCGGGCTCCTCAGGCCTTCGTCGGGTCGGGAGCCGATGCCGGGACCGGAGTCGGCGGTGCCGGCCCGGGCCAGGACGGCAGCAGCTCCGTGGTGACGAAGGCGACGACGGCCGCCAGGATCACGACCGGCATCATGGCCGAGCTGTCGAGCAGCAGGACCACGAGCACCACACTGCTGACCGGCAGCCGCAGGGCGCTGGCCGCCGAGGCCGCCATTCCCGCCGCCAGGGCCGAAATGAGCCCCAGGCCCGGAAGAGGCGCGCACAGGACGCCCGCGGCGGCCCCGAGGAAGAGCGCGGGGAAGATGGGGCCGCCTCGCAGGCTGCCGAGACAGAGCGCGTACGCGGTGCCCTTGAACAGCAGGACGGCGACGAGCGCCCCGATCCCCCAGGCGTGCGGGTCGCCGGCCATCGCGGTGAGCGTGCTCTGGCCCGACGAGGCGACCTCGTCGGGCGCGCGGTCGGTGATCAGCGCGTAGAGGGCGGCGCAGCCCGCCGCGCCCAGCGCGCACAGCACCGTCCGGGGGAACGTCCGTACCGGGACGAACGCCGCGGTCAGCCGGCCCGCGCCCAGCACCAGGTGCACGAAGGTGCCGATGGCCACGGCCATGAGCAGCGACCAGAGGACGTCCCCCGCGTCCAGCCGGGGAAAGGGGGTGGGCAGCTTCAGCGCCAGGCTGCCGGTCTGCAGCCCGGTCCACCGTCCGAAGCCGGTGAACACCAGCGCCCCCACCCCGCTGGACAGCAGGGCCGGCAGCATGACGGCGAACAGCTGTGGACCACCGACCCCCGCCACCTCGATGAGCAGCACGGCCGCGATCAGCGGGTTGCCGAAGATGGCCGCGATGGCCGCGGCGGCGCCGGCCGCGCCCAGAAGGGCCGTGCTCTGCGGGGTCGCCGCGCCCCGGGCGAGGTTTCTGAAGAGCAGCGCCAGGCCGCTGCCGAGCGCGATCAGCGGCGCCTCGGGTCCCAGGACCGCGCCGAACGGCAGACTCGCCATCGCGGCGAGCAGCACACCGGGCAGCGCGATGGGCGACGCGCCTCCGACGTGCAGTCCGGAGGCGGGGATGTGCCCGCCCCCGCCGGGCAGCCGCGTGGCGATCAGGCCGACACAGACACCGGCGATCGCGAGGAGGGGCAGCGGCCACCACCACGGCGGGGTGTCCCAGCCCCAGGCATGCGGGATATCGGCCCACAGCACGTGTTCCAGCTGGTGCATCCCGACGAGGAACCAGAACGCGGCAAGGGACACCGGGATGCCGATGAGGGCGCAGAGGACGAGCGACTTGAGGTAGCCCGGCGTCAGCAGGATGGCCCGCAACAGGTCCGGTTCCTCCGGCTGCGCCTCGCCGTCCGCGGCTGCCGCCGTCCGGGGTTTCGGTTCCGTCATGGGCCGTCCTCCGGGAGTTCCGACGGGGTGGGCGATGCCGTCCCCCGCCGCCGCAGCCCGATCCGGACCGCGCCGAAGAGAACTTTCGCGATCAGGCCCACCAGGATCAGATCGGCGATCATCTGCACCGTGGTCAGCACACGGCTGAGCTCCGTGACGGGCGAGATGTCCCCGAAGCCCACCGTCGCGAACACCGTGACGGTGAAATAGAGCGCGTCGGTCCGGTTCAGTGGCTCCGAGAACGATGCCGGCCGGTCCCTGGCGACCAGGAAGTACGTCGAGGAGAACAGCAGCAGGAACAGCGGCACGGCGGTGGCCAGCGCCTCGATGGCGCGCAGCCCGGGATACGCCGCATGAGTGACGGCGACCACCTGCCAGGCGATCAGGCAGCCGAAAGCGATCAGGCCCAGAGCGAGCAGAGTGGCAGTGGTCGCGTTGAGCGCGCGGTCCAGCGGCGCCAGGTAGTACAGCCAGGTGAGCAGTACGGCCGAGGCCGCAGAGCGGAGCAGACATCCCACCAGAACCCGCCGGCGCTGCCGCGTGATGGGGATGCCGCTCATCACCTCTCCTCACAATGGGCCTCGGCGGCCCTGCGGCCATTGCAACACCCACCCCAGCCCCCCGCACCTCGCGCTCCACCCCCCGCCCCCGTCCGCCCGCCCCCCTTCGCACCGCTCGTGGCGCGGGATACTGGGCGCATGAAGTTGACGGTGTTCTGGGAGCGGATGCGGGCGCAGTTCGGGGAGGGGTATGCGGATTCGTTTGCCCGGGATCATGTGATGGCGGAGCTCGGCGGGCGGACGGTGTGGGAGGCGCTGGACTCGGGGTGGGAGGCCAAGGACGTGTGGCGGGCGGTCTGTACGGCGATGGATGTGCCGGCCGGACGGCGCTGAGACCGCGGAGGGTTGGTCCCGGACTTTCCGCCCCGCGCGTTCAGACTGGGGTTCGTGTCAGGAACCGGCGAGAGCACCGTTCAGAAAGAGGAGCCACCGGCTCCGCGTGCGGGGATGCCGCGGTGGCTGCCGCGCGCGATGATGCTGGCGCTGGTGCTGGTGGGCTGCTTCCAACTGGCCGGCTGGGCGTTCCACCAGGTGACCGGGCTGCTGATCAACATCCTGATCGCGTTCTTCGGCGCGCTGGCCGTCGAGCCGGCGGTGGACTGGATGGCGGCGCGCGGGATGCGGCGCGGGGTGGCCACGGGGCTGGTCCTGCTGGGGGCGATCGTCGCGGTCGCGGTGTTCGTGGTGGCGCTCGGCTCGCTGCTCGTGGACCAGATCACGACGATCGCCGACAACTTCCCGCAGTACGTGAACGACGTCGTGGTGTGGCTCAACCAGAACTTCCACACGAAGCTGGACGTCGGGAAGCTGCAGGACAACGTGCTGCACTCCGACTGGCTGCGCAACTACCTGCAGAACAGCGCGGGCAATATGTGGGGGCTGTCGGCCACGGTCCTCGGGGGCGTCTTCCAGCTCTTCACCGTGGTGCTGTTCGCGTTCTACTTCGCGGCCGACGGACCTCGGCTGCGCCGGGCGCTGTGCTCGGTGCTGCCGCCGGCGCGGCAAGCGGAGGCGCTGCGGGCCTGGGAGATCGCGGTCGCCAAGACGGGCGGGTACATCTACTCGCGGGCGCTGATGGCGCTGGTGTCGGGCGTCGCGCACTACGTCCTGCTGCAGGTGCTGGGGGTGCCGTACGCCCCGGCGCTGGCGGTGTGGGTGGGGCTGGTGTCGCAGTTCGTGCCGACGGTCGGGACGTATCTCGCGGGCGCGCTGCCGATGCTGATCGCGTTCACCGAGGACCCGTGGGACGCGCTGTGGGTGCTGTGCTTCGTCGTGGTCTACCAGCAGTTCGAGAACTACGTGCTGCAGCCGCGGATCACGGCGAAGACCGTGGACATCCACCCGGCCGTCGCCTTCGGGTCGGTCGTCGCCGGTACCGCGCTGCTGGGGGCGGTCGGCGCGCTGGTCGCGATCCCGGTGACCGCGACGCTGCAGGGGTTCTTCGGGGCGTACGTGAAGCGGTACGAGGTGACGGACCCGAGGGCGCACGGGCCGCGGCGGCGGCCCTGGCTGCGGAGAAGGCATCGGACGTGAGACATCCGCCCGGGGAGAGAAGACATCGCACCATCGCCCCTGAGGCCCCGCGTGTCGCTTGACACGAAAATCGAACATCCATTCTCATGGGTGGTCCGGGCCGGTTATCCGCGGAGGTTTTCCACAGCTCGGAGCGACGGCCGGGCGCATTGTCAGTGGCAGGGACTAGCGTCATGGACGTGAAGCGATCGACTCAAACATCCCGGGTGGAGCCCATGGCAGGTAACGACCGCGAGAAGGCGCTGGACGCCGCGCTCGCACAGATTGAACGGCAGTTCGGCAAGGGCGCGGTCATGCGCCTCGGCGACAAGCCGAACGACCCCATTGATGTCATCCCCACCGGGTCGACCGCACTGGACGTGGCACTCGGCGTCGGCGGTATCCCGCGTGGCCGTGTGGTGGAGGTGTACGGGCCGGAGTCCTCCGGCAAGACCACCCTCACGCTGCACGCGGTGGCCAACGCGCAGAAGGCCGGCGGCACGGTGGCGTTCGTCGACGCCGAGCACGCGCTGGACCCCGAGTACGCCAAGGCGCTCGGTGTCGACACGGACAACCTGCTGCTCTCCCAGCCGGACACCGGCGAGCAGGCGCTGGAGATCGTGGACATGCTGGTCCGCTCCGGCGCGATCGACCTCATCGTGATCGACTCCGTGGCCGCCCTCGTGCCGCGGGCCGAGATCGAGGGCGAGATGGGTGACTCGCACGTGGGTCTGCAGGCCCGGCTGATGAGCCAGGCGCTGCGCAAGATCACCGGTGCGCTGCACCAGTCCAACACCACGGCGATCTTCATCAACCAGCTCCGCGAGAAGATCGGTGTGATGTTCGGCTCGCCGGAGACCACCACCGGTGGCCGCGCGCTGAAGTTCTACGCCTCCGTACGACTCGACATCCGCCGTATCGAGACGCTCAAGGACGGTACGGACGCGGTCGGCAACAGGACCCGCGTCAAGGTCGTCAAGAACAAGGTCGCACCGCCCTTCAAGCAGGCGGAGTTCGACATCCTCTACGGCCACGGCATCAGCAAGGAGGGTGGCCTGATCGACATGGGTGTCGAGCACGGCTTCGTCCGCAAGGCCGGTGCCTGGTACACGTACGAGGGCGACCAGCTCGGCCAGGGCAAGGAGAACGCCCGTAACTTCCTCAAGGACAACCCGGACCTCGCCGACGAGATCGAGAAGAAGATCAAGGACAAGCTCGGCATCGGTGTCCGGACCGTAGCCCCCGGCGTGGAGCCGGGCGCGGACGCGGCGGGTCCGGCGGCCGATCCCGCCAAGGCCGAGGTTCCGGCGCCCAAGACGGTGAAGGCGACCAAGGCCACCGCGGCCAAGGCCTGAGGCCGTGGCGAGTCGGTACCCCGATCGCGGCGGCTCTTCCGAGTCGAGGGCCTCGAAAGAGCCGCCGCTCAGCCCGGAGGAGCAGGCGCGGGCGTTGTGCCTGCGCCTGCTCACCGGGAATCCCCGCACGCGTAAACAGCTCGCCGACGCGATGCGCAAGCGGGAGATCCCGGACGACGTGGCGGAGCAGCTGCTGGAGCGGTTCCAGGAAGCCGGCCTGATCGACGACCAGGCGTTCGCCAACGCCTGGGTGGAGTCCCGGCACCGCGGGCGGGGCCTCGCCCGCCGGGCGCTGGCGAGGGAGCTCCAGACCCGCGGGGTGGACGCGGAGCTGGTCACCGAGGCGGTGGGCCAGCTCGACTCCGACCAGGAGGAGGAGCGGGCCCGCGAGCTGGTGGACCGCAAGTTGCGGACCACCCGCGGGCTGGAACGTGACAAGCGGCTGCGCCGCCTCGCCGGAATGCTCGCCCGCAAGGGTTACCCGGAGGGCCTCGCCCTCCGGGTGGTCCGCAGGGCCCTGGAGCAGGAGGGCGAGGACGAGCCGGATGTCCTGGAGTACCTCCCGCTGGGATGACCTCCCGCTGGAATGACGTCCCGCTGGAACACCTGCCGCTCACGCCCACTCCTGCCCGTTCCCGGCCGCTCATCGCCCGGGAACGGACTGCCGCTGGGGCGGCGGATCAGGGCGTCCGGCCGCTGACCGGTTCGTCCTGCGGTGCGGTCCGGTGCGGGGGGCCGCCGCGGGCCAGGTCCGCGTAGGAGTACAGCTCGGCCGGGCGGCAGCCGACCATCGCCGTCACCAGATGGCCGTCCGGGCGGATCAGCAGCACGCTGTGCGCCGTCGCACCGGGATAGCTCTCGGTCACCAGCAGCTCGGCGCGCATCGGCAGCGCGGCGACCGCCGACGCGAGCCGTGGCATCAGACCGGCCGTCAGCCAGTGCCGGCTGTCCCACACACCGGTGCCCGGGGCGATCAGCATCACCAGCAGGTTCTGGCCCAGCCGGTCCCGCAGCCGGCCGACCGTGCCGTCCAGCGCCGTCACCGGCACATCGACGACCAGCCCGCCCGGGGGAGTGGCGCAGGTGGCGACCAGCGGTGATCCGGCGGTCTTGCCGCCGCCGCTGCCGCCCCCGCCCGGCCGCGGCGCGGGCAGGGCGAGCGGCGACCGGCCGTAGACCGGCGGGGACGCGGCGGATCCCCGGCCGAGGTGGCTGTCGGTCAGCAGCTCGGCGTGCCCGCGGGCGGATCCGGAGAGCAGCGAATGGCGGACCGTGTTCCAGGTCCCGCCGGCGCGTACCAGCGGCAGCGCCTGGTCGGTGGCGCGCAGCCGGGCCCCGACCGCCTCGCGCCGCTCGGCCTGATAGCTGTCGAGCAGGGTGTCGGACGCGCCCTCGTGCCAGGCGAGCGCGAGCTTCCAGGAGAGGTTCTCGGCGTCCCGCAGGCCCTCCTCCACGCCCTGGGCGCCCAGGGCGCCCATCAGGTGGGCGGCGTCGCCGGCGAGGAACGTCCGGCCCACCCGCCAGCGGCGGGCGAGCCGCTGGTGCACCGGGTACTCGGCGGAGCCGACCAGTTCGTACGGTACGACGCTGCCGCACCACGTGGTCAGGATGGAGCGGATCCGGGTCACCAGTTCGTCGGGGGTCAGCAGTTCGCCCCGGGCGGGCAGCAGCCAGTCGAAGCGCCACAGGACGTCCGGTAGCGGACGGGCCGTCACCTCCTGGCCGGTGCCGGCGCCGGGCGGATCACGGTGCAGCAGGGCCACACCGGGTTCCGGGAGGTCGACGCGCAGCGCGGCGACGGCGTGCCGGTCGACGGCGGTCTTCCCGGGGAAGCGCACCGCGAGCAGCTTGCGGACCGTCGAACGCGGCCCGTCGCAGCCCACCAGATAACTGCCCCGCCACCAGGTGCGGTCGGCGCCCCGGGTGTGCACGGTGACGCCGGTGGCGTCCTCGTCGACCGCGTCGACGCGGGAGCCGGTCACGATCCGCACGAGGCCGTGGCCGTGCAGGGTCTGCCGCAGGCCCCTTTCCAGCCGGTGCTGGGAGATGTGCACCGGGGACGGCTGGGCGGGCTCGTCGTCCGACGCGGGGCCGAAGTCGACGCGCAGCACCTCCTGCCGCCGGCGCAGGGTGCGCCATCCGGTCCAGGTGGTGCCGTCCGCGTACACCTGCGGATAGCCGAGCCGTTCCAGCAGGGCGGCGGTATCCGCACCCAGGACGGTGGTGCGTGGATGGCGCAGGTCGTCACGGGCGTCGGCCGGCCCCTCGGCTTCGTCGAGGACGATGGTCGGGACACCGCGTTTGGCCAGAGCGAGCGCGAGGGCGAGGCCCACAGGGCCCGCCCCCGCGACGATCACCGGGTCCACAGGGCGGTCCCCGGAAGATGTGCAGTCACGATACGTATGCAATCCACTGCGGGTGCGTGCGTCAAGTGACGGCGGAACGTCGGCGCGGTGCGAACCGACACACCGTCACTCCGCGAGCCGACGTACCGTCACTTCCGTCACCGGCCAGGCACCGATCAGGCACCGGTCAGGCACCGGTCAGGCACCGATCAGGAACCCATCCGTCACCGACGCACCGTCAATTCCAGCGCGGACGACGGCACATCCGCACCGACGCCGCATCGCCGTCACCCCGCCGTCACTCCGCCGTGGCGACCAGGGCCTCCGCCTCCGGCGTGGCCGGCGGCGCGCCCTTCGGGCTGCGGCGGGCGCGCTTCTCGACCCAGGTGGCGACGGCGGACAGGAGCATGCACATCGCGATGTAGATCGTGCCGATGACGAGCAGCACCTGGAAGTAGGGGTAGTTCCCGAGGGTCGGCGTGTTGCCCGCCAGGATCCGGCCGACGTACAGCAGTTCGGTGTAGGCGATCAGGTAGCCGAGCGAGGTGTCCTTCAGGGTCACCACGAGCTGGCTGATGATGCTGGGCAGCATGGCCCGTACGGCCTGCGGGACCAGAATGGTCAGCATGACCTGGGTCTTGCGCATGCCCAGCGCGTAGGCGGCCTCGCTCTGGCCCTTGGGCACGGAGTTGATGCCGGCCCGGAAGATCTCCGCCTGGACCGAGCCGTTGTAGAGCGTCAGACCGATGACCAGGGCCCAGAAGGGCTCGAAGACGGTCGCCCACAGCAGATAGATCATGATGATCAGCGGCAGTGCGCGGAAGAACTCCACGGCCGCCGAGGCGGCGATCCGCACCGGCTTGTGGTCCGAGAGCCGTCCGGCGGCGAACACGGTGGCCAGCAGCAGCGAGAAGACCGCCGCGAGGGCGAACGCCTTGAGGGTGGCGACCACGCCGTCCGTGATCTGCTGCTGGACCCCGGCGTACTGGAACAGGTCCCACATGTAGGACTTGAACTCGCCCTTGGAGTTGAGCCGCATGGCGAAGAAGACCAGCAGCCCGGCGAGCGCCAGGCTGCCGACGACCGTGTAGATCCGGTTGCGCAGCCGGGTCCTGGGGCCCGGGGCGTCGTACAGAACACTCGCCGTCATCGGGCCACCGCCAGCCGGTTCTCGAGCAACCGGAACAGGCCGCTGATCGCAAACGTGATGATCAGGTACGCGAGGGCGATCCAGATGAAGATCACGGTGAGGTTGAGCCCCTGGTCGCTCAGGAGCTTCTGGGTGGAGAACAGCTCGGTGACGCTGAAGGCGCCGGCGATCGCCGAGTTCTTGGTCAGCGCGATCATGAGGCTGCCGACCGGCGCGATGACCGTACGGGCCGCCTGCGGAAGGATGATCAGCCGCAGGATCTGGGTGAACGTCATCCCGATGCTGCGCGCGGCCTCGGCCTGGCCGAGCGGGACGGTGTTGACGCCGGAGCGCACCGCCTCGCAGACGAACGCCGAGGTGTAGAAGCCGAGCGCGAGCACCGCCAGCTGGTACGAGCTGAGGCCGGTCGTGAGGACCTCAGGCACGATGAAGGTGGCGACGAGGAACAGCAGGGTCAGCGGGGTGTTGCGCAGCAGCGTCACCCACAGCGTGCCGAAGGCCCGCAGCGGAGGCACCGGCGAGACCCGGAACGCGGCTATCAGCACCCCGAGCAGCAGGGCGAGCACCGCGCTGGCGCCGGTGAGCGACAGCGTGCCGAAGAACCCCTGGCGGAACAGGGCGAAGTTGTCGACCAGCACGTTCATCGTGGCTCACCTCGCCGGTTCGCTGGGGTCTGGCGGAAAGGCCAGGAAGGCATCGTCGGTCCAGGGCGTGCGGGGGGTACGACGGGTCGCGCCCCGGAGGGAAGCAGCATCGAGGTTGGCCTCACGAGGGCGTTGCGGCCCGCCGGCCGGCCGGCGGGCCGTCGCGGGAACGACGGTGCCGCGGCGGCCGGCCTGCGGGTCGGCTGATCAGTAGCGGTCGAGGGCCGGCGGCGCGGTGTACGGGGCGCCGGACAGGCCCAGCGTCGCGTCGTAGGCCTTCTTGTAGTCGCCGTTGTCCTGGTGCGCCTTCAGCGCGTCGCTGATCGCGTCACGCAGCGCCTTGTCGTCGTGCGCGAGGCCGACGCCGTACGGCTCCTGGGAGAACTGCTTGCCGACCACCCGGAACTTGCCGGGGGCCTGCGCCGCGTAGCCCTTGAGGATCGCGTCGTCGGTGGTGACCGCGTCGACCTGGCCGGTCTGGAGCTGCTGCACGCAGTCCGAGTACTTGCCGAGGGCGTTGACGACGGCTCCGTACTTCGGGTCCTTGATGCGCTCCAGCGGCGTGGAGCCGGTGATGCTGCAGACCTTCTTGCCCTTGAGGCTGTCCGGGCCGGTGATGTCGGTGTTGCTCTTGGCCACGAGCAGGTCCTGGCCGGCGATGTAGTACGGGCCGGCGAAGGAGATGTCCTTCTTGCGGGCGTCGTTGATCGTGAAGGTGCCGACGTAGTAGTCCGCGTCGCCCTTCTTGATCGCCGGCACGCGCAGGCTGGAGTCGAAGGTCTTCCACTCGATCTTGTCGGGACCGAAGCCGAGGTCCGCGGCGACCATCTTGGCGATCTCGATGTCGAAGCCGTTGCGGTCGTTGGAGCCGGGCGGCTGGAAACCGAGGAACGGCTGGTCGGACTTGACGCCGATGACCAGCTTGCCGCGCTGCTGAGCCTTCTTCAGTACGGCGGAGTCGAGCGTGACGCCCGTCTTCGGCGTGTACGTCGGCAGCTTCGGGGCGTCGGCGCCGGTGGTGGGCTTGGCGCCGGGCGCGGTCGGCGTGCCCTCCTTGCCGCCACAGGCGGTCGCGGAGGCGGTCAGCGCCAGGACGACGAGTCCGGCGGCGGCGGATTTACGGATATTCATGGGGACATCCCTTGCGTCGTCAGTCGTCAGTCGTCGGTCGTCAGTCATCGGTCATCAGTGCGTCGTCGTACGTCAGCCGTCGTACGTCAGCCGTCGGTCGGCCGTGGTGCGGGGCCGGCCGCGCGCAGGGGCGCCCGCCGGCCGTCAGGCAACGTCAGTGGTGAAGGATCTTCGAGAGGAAGTCCTTGGCGCGGTCGCTGCGCGGATTGCTGAAGAACTGCTCCGGCGTCGCTTCCTCGACGATCCGTCCGTCGGCCATGAAGACGACCCGGTTGGCGGCGGAGCGGGCGAAGCCCATCTCGTGCGTGACGACGATCATCGTCATGCCGTCCCGGGCGAGCTGCTGCATGACTTCCAGCACCTCGTTGATCATCTCCGGGTCGAGTGCGGAGGTGGGCTCGTCGAAGAGCATGACCTTGGGGTCCATCGCCAGCGCGCGGGCGATCGCGACCCGCTGCTGCTGTCCGCCGGAGAGCTGCGCGGGGTACTTGTCCGCCTGGACCCCCACGCCGACCCGGTCGAGCAGCTGCCGGGACCGGTCCTCGGCCGCCTTCTTGTCGGTCTTGCGGACCTTGACCTGCCCGAGCATCACGTTCTGCAGAACGGTCTTGTGCGCGAAGAGATTGAAGGACTGGAAGACCATGCCCACATCGGCACGCAGCCGGGCCAGTTCCCGCCCTTCCTGGGGAAGCGGCTTCCCGTCCACCGTGATGGAGCCCGAATCGATCGTCTCCAGCCGGTTGATGGTGCGGCACAGCGTGGACTTGCCGGACCCCGAAGGACCGATGACGACCACGACCTCACCGCGGGTGATCGTCAGGTCGATGTCCTGGAGCACGTGCAGCGCGCCGAAGTGCTTGTTCACGCCTCCCAGTACGACCAGGTCATCGGTCGCCGGCGCGGCGTCCTTGGTCACTGAGACTTCGGTCATCGGCCTGTGCTCCATCCTCGTCGGTCTGGCAGACCTTAGTGATGCATGATGACGAGCGTCATTACATCTGAGCTGAACTTGAGCATCACGATTCGGATACTCTCCGCCACGAGTGATGTGCCCTGTGTTGTCGTGCGTACCGGCTGGATAACAGTCCGCGGCAGGTACCGATGCCCCCTTGACGCGCCCCTCGCCGGTCGGTCTGTATTCCGGGTAGGTACCGGACGCCGGCCGACGGCGGGTGTCCGACCTGTGGCCGAACGATTGCCGATGTGGGAAAGGAGGGTGAACCGATGAGATTGCTGTTGGTGGAGGACGACGACCGGGTCGCCGCCGCACTGTCGGCCGTGCTCGCGAAGCACGGCTTCGACGTCACCCATGCCCGCAGCGGCGAGGAGGCGCTGCGCGCGCTGCTGCCCGCCCAGGGCCCGTCCTACGGGTGTGTGCTGCTCGACCTCGGCCTGCCCGACCAGGACGGTTTCGAGGTGTGCAGCCGGATCCGCCGGCGCACCTCCACCCCCGTGATCATGGTCACCGCCCGCGCCGATGTGCGGTCCCGGATCCATGGCCTGAACCTCGGCGCGGACGACTACGTCGTCAAGCCGTACGACACCGGTGAGCTGCTCGCCCGGATCCACGCGGTCGGCCGCCGGCCCCCGCTGCGGCCCGGTACGGAGTCCGCCGCCCCCGCGCCCGCCGACGGATCCGCTGCCGGTGAGCGGCCGCCGGCCGGCAGTCTGCAACTCGGCCCCGTCGACATCGAACTGCCCACCCGCCGCGTTATGGTGAGCGGCGAGCCGATCGCGCTCACCCGCAAGGAGTTCGACCTGCTGGCCCTGCTCGCCCAGCGGCCCGGGGTGGTCTTCCGCCGCGAGCAGATCATCAGCGAGGTCTGGCGCACCAGCTGGGAGGGGACGGGGCGCACCCTGGAGGTGCACGTCGCCTCGCTGCGTTCCAAGCTGCGGATGCCGTCCATGATCGAAACGGTGCGCGGGGTCGGTTACCGGCTCGTCGTTCCCGCCGCCTGAGATCCAGGACCCCGCCGTTGAGCTCGCGTCTTCTCCCCCTGCTGCTCGCGTTGATGGCGGGCGTCCTGCTGGCCCTGGGCTTTCCGCTGGCCGCGAGCATGGCCGCCGCGCAGCAGCAGCGCGTCGTCGTCGACCGCATCGACGACACCGCGCGCTTCGCGTCGCTCGCCCAGTTCGTCACCTCGCGCACCCCGCAGTCCGCGAGCGACGTCGGGGACGACGAGCGGCTGCACGCGCTGCGCTCCGAACTCAGCCGGTACGAGGAGCTGTACGGCATCCGCGTCGGTGTCTTCTACCGCGACGGCACCGCGATGGGTGTGGCGCCCGCGGACTGGAGACTCCCCGAAGCGGGGGAGGCGTACGGCGCCTACAGCGCGGCACTGGCCGGCCGCCGCAGCCATGACCCGGAGCAGGTCTGGCCGTGGCAGCGCCGCACGCTGGCCGTCGCCTCACCGATCATCCGCGACGGGGACGTCGTCGCCGTCGTCCTCACCGAATCGCCCACCGGGGCGCTGCGTTCGCGCATCCTGCACGGCTGGCTGCTGCTCGGCGCCGGTGAGCTGGCCGCGATGGCCATCGCCGTACTGTTCGCGTTCCGGCTCACCGGCTGGGTGCTGCGACCGGTCGCGATCCTCGACCGCGTCACACACGACATCGCCACCGGGCGGATGAAGTCCCGGGTCGCGGCGGCCGGCGGGCCGCCCGAACTGCGGCGGCTGTCCCGGTCGTTCAACGAGATGGCCGACAACGTCGAGCAGGTGCTCGAACAGCAGCGGGCCTTCGTCGCCGACGCCTCCCACCAGCTGCGCAATCCGCTGGCCGCGCTCATGCTGCGGATCGAGCTGCTCGGCTTCGAACTCCCCGAGGGCAACGCGGAGGTGGCCTCCGTCCAGGACGAGGGCAGACGGCTCGCCCAGGTCCTGGACGATCTGCTCGGCCTGGCGCTGGCGGAGCACGCGGACGCGGACCTCGCCCTCACCGACATCGCCGCACTCGTCGGCGAGCGCCTCGGCGCGTGGCGGCCGGTCGGGGCGCGGGAGGGCGTCGCCCTGGAGTACGCGGGCAAGACCGCGGTCACCGGCTGGTCCGATCCGGTCGCGCTGTCCAGCGCGCTGGACGCCGTCATCGACAACGCGCTGAAGTTCACACCGCGCGGCGGGCGGGTCCAGGTGCTGGTCGCGGGGGAGGGCGACGAGGTCGCCGTCACCGTCTCCGACGGCGGACCCGGTCTGACGGAGGAGGAGCTCGCCCGGATCGGCGACCGCTTCTGGCGCAGCCCCCGCCACCAGAACATCGACGGCTCCGGACTCGGTCTGTCCATCGCCCGCGTCCTGCTGAACCAGAGCGGCGGCCGGCTCTCCTTCGCGGCGAACGAGCCCACCGGCCTCGCCGTGACCCTCACGGTGCCGCGCTCGGCGCCGTAGAGCCCGGAGAGCCCGTAGGAGCCCTAGAGCCCAGAGCCGCAGGGCAAGCACGTAGCGGCCCCTCCAAGGGCCCGGAGAGGCGATCCCGGCCCTCAGCCGCACTCCGTCTGGTCGGGCGGCAGCTGGTCCGCCAGCTCCTTCGGGGCCAGCGGCTTCAGATAGGTGTTGTACGAGGACTTCCAGCGGCCCGAGGAGATCTCGTCCCTTATGGCGCCGCACACCGCGGCGCGCAGCGCCGGCTCGCCCCGGTGCAGGCCCACGCCGTACTGCTCGCTGCCGAACGGGGCGCCGAGCAGCCGCAGTTCCGTGGGGTGCTGGGCCCGGTAGCCGGCCAGGATGACATCGTCGGTGGAGACCGCGTCCACCGTGCCGGCCAGCAGGTCGGCGACGCACAACCCGTACGAAGCGCGCGGTTCCAGCACTATCCGCGGATACTCCGTGCGCAGCCGCGCCTCCGGCGTGGAGCCCTGCACGGTGCAGACCTTGTGACCGTCCAGGTCGGCGACGCCGTTCACGCCGGTCGACCGGGCCGGTACCAGGAAGTCCTGTCCTGCCACGTAGTACGGGCCGGCGAAGTCCACCGACTCCTTGCGCCCCTGGGTGATCGAGTAGCTGGCCACTATCAGGTCGACCTGCCCGGTGCTGAGCCGGTATTCGCGGCTCTGGGTGTTGACCACCTCGAACCGCACCGTGTCGAAGCCCAGATGTTTCGCGACCGCCCGCGCGATGTCGATGTCGAACCCGCGGAAGCCGCCGGCGGACTGTGCCGAACGCTCGCTGAGCCCCGGCTGGTCGCCCTTCACCCCGACCAGCAGGAAGCCGCGTTCCCGGGCCGCCCGCAGGGTCGCGGAGCTGTCGAGGGACGGGCCGGCGGCCGCGGTGAGCCGGTCCACGGTGAACCAGCCGGCGGTCACGAGCACGACCAGCGCCACTGCGGCGGCCGCCCACGCGCGGGGACCGCGGAGGCGGGCGGCGAGGCGGCGGGGCGGGACGGGTGCCCCCGGGTCCGCCGAACCGGACGGATCAGAAGGATGAGAAGGATCAGCTGAACCGGATGAAGCAGCTGAACCGGATGAAGCAGCCGAACCGGCTGCAGCGGTCGGAACGGGCGGGTCCGTCACGTCCGGCGGTTCCAGCGGGCCCGTGTCGGCACCGGTGCTCGTGACGCTGCCGCCCGCGGTCCACGGGGACTCCGTGACCGGCGGGTGGCCGTCCTCCGGGTAGAACGCCGTCGGATACTGCGGGGTCTCCTGCGCCACATGCTGCAGCAACTGCTCGGCCCGCTGCGCCGTCAGCCGCTCCAGCGGCTCCTTCACCAGCAGGCCCTCGATCAGCGGCCGCAGCGGGCCGCAGTACTCCATCGGCGGCGGCTCGTCCTCACGCACCGCCTCCAGGACCTCGTACGGGGTCGGCCCGCGGAAGGGCGCGCGTCCCTCGACCGTCTCGTACAGCGTCACCCCGAGCGACCACAGGTCGGCGGCGGGCGTCGCCTCGCGCGGTGACCGGCCGTGCGGGGTGCACAGCTCGGGTGCCAGGTACCGCGGGGTGCCGACGAGTTCGTGCAGCCGGGTCACCTGGGCCGCGCCCTCGAAGGTCGCGATGCCGAAGTCCATCAGCACCGCGCGCCCGTCCCGGCGGAACAGGATGTTGTGCGGCTTCACGTCCCGGTGCAGCACGCCTGCCGCGTGCACCGCGCGCAGCCCGCGCAGCACCTCCAGGCCGATCCTGGCCGTCTGCAGCGCGGCCAGCCGGCCGCGTTCCTGCAACTGGTCCGCGAGCGACCGCGGATTGACCTGCTCCATCACGATCCAGACCTGGCCGTCGGCCTCGATCACGTCGTGCACCGCCACCACGTGCTCATGCCCGATCCGGGCGATGGCCCGCGCCTCCCGGCGTGCCCGCTCCACCCACTGGGCCTGGGTGTCGGGGTCCACCGCGCCCCGGAACAGCAGTTCCTTCACGGCGACCTGGCGCCCCAGCCGGTTGTCGTACGCCTCCCACACCACGCCCATACCGCCACGGCCCAGCGGGCGCTGCAGCTCGTACCGGCCGTCGACAAGAGTGTGGGGCCCGCCGTCTGGTGTACCCCCGTTTCGCATGCGTAGAGATTAGGGCCTATCCCCGGCAGTCGCGCGAGGGGCACCCTAGGGCTTTACCGACCGGTAGTAGCGGCTGGCGCCTTCGTGCAGTGGAAGGGGGTTGGTGAAGACGGCGGTGCGCAGGTCGACCAGCTGGGCGGCGTGGACCTTGTTGCCGATCTCGTCGCGGCTGTCGATGACCGCGCGGGTGAGCCGTTCGACGAGTCCGGTGTCCGCCCGGTCGGTGGTCACGAGCAGGTTGGCGACGGCGATGGTCGTGACGGCCGTGCCGTGCTGCATCGTCGGATAGGCGTCGGCGGGCATCACCGCCTGCCGGTAGTAGCCCATCGTGTCGCCCTTGGCGTGCAGTTTGTCCACGAGGTCGCCGAGCTGGACGAGCTTGACGTTGCTGGACGCCGCCAGATTCGTCACGGTGTTCGTCGGCAGGCCGCCGGACCAGAAGAACGCGTCGAGCTTGCCCGCCTTGAGCAGGCCGGGTGCCGTGTCGATGCCGACCGGCACCGCGGTGAGGTCCTTGGCCATGTCGAGCCCGGCGGCGTCCAGCAGCCGGCGGGCTATGAGGTGCACACCGGAGGCCGCCTGGCCCACCCCGACGCGCTTGCCGCGCAGATCGCGGGCGGAGCTGATCGGCGAGTCCCTGGGGACTATGAGCTGCATGTAGTCGTCGTACAGCCGCGCGCAGGCGCGCAGCCGGTCCTTGCCCGGGCCCTGGTAGTCCGCGACCGCGTCGGCGGCGGCGATCGTGAAGTCGGCCTGCCCCGAGGCGACGCGTTTCACGTTGTCGACCGAGCCCTGCGACTGGACGAGGTTCACCGCCACCCCTGGCAGCTGGTCCCGCAGATCGGTCTTGAGCATCTTCCCGTAGGTCTCGTACACCCCGGCGGCCACGCCGGTGGAGAACGAGACCGGTTCGTGCGGATACGACGGACCGCGGGACGGCAGCAGCCACCACAGGAGCAGCGCGAGTGCGGCGGCGGCCGCGAGGACCGACTGCAGCGCGCGGCGTCTGCCGATGTGGGGGACGTTCATGGTCCGGATCCTGCCAGGCGGGCGCCGCCGCCGGGGGCTGTACCGGGGGCCTGCCGCACGAGCGGGGCGGGAGGGGCCGAGGGGGGCCGGGCCGCCCGCGGCTCTCCGTACCCCCGCGCCCCCCGTACCCTGGTTGGGTGAGCGGTGAGGTGGCTGGTTTGAGGACATACGAGGTCCGCACCTACGGGTGCCAGATGAACGTGCACGATTCGGAACGGCTGTCCGGCCTCCTGGAGGGCGCGGGCTATGTCCGCGCGCCCAAGGGAGCGGACGGGGCGGACGTCGTCGTCTTCAACACCTGCGCGGTGCGGGAGAACGCCGACAACCGGCTCTACGGCAACCTCGGCCAGCTCGCCCCGCAGAAGGCGGCCCGGCCGGGTATGCAGATCGCGGTCGGCGGCTGTCTCGCGCAGAAGGACCGCGACACCATCGTGAAGCGGGCCCCCTGGGTCGACGTGGTCTTCGGCACCCACAACATCGGCCGGCTGCCGGTGCTGCTGGAGCGGGCCAGGATCGCCGAAGAGGCGCAGGTCGAGATCGCCGAGTCGCTGGAGGCGTTCCCCTCCACGCTGCCGTCCCGCCGCGAGTCCGCCTACGCCGCGTGGGTCTCGGTCTCGGTGGGCTGCAACAACACCTGCACCTTCTGCATCGTGCCCGCGCTGCGCGGCAAGGAGGAGGACCGGCGGCCCGGCGACATCCTCGCCGAGGTGGAGGCGCTGGTCGCCGAGGGCGTCGTCGAGATCACCCTGCTCGGGCAGAACGTGAACGCGTACGGCTCGGGCATGGGCGACCGCGAGGCGTTCTCCAAGCTGCTGCGGGCGACCGGGCAGATCGAGGGGCTGGAGCGGGTGCGCTTCACCTCCCCGCACCCGCGGGACTTCACCGACGACGTGATCGCCGCCATGGCCGAGACGCCGAACGTGATGCACCAGCTGCACATGCCGCTGCAGTCCGGCTCCGACACCGTCCTCAAGGCGATGCGCCGCTCGTACCGGCAGGACCGTTACCTCGGCATCATCGAGAAGGTGCGCGCGGCCATGCCGGACGCCGCCATCTCCACCGACATCATCGTGGGCTTCCCGGGCGAGACCGAGGCGGACTTCGAGCAGACGATGCACGTGGTGCGCGAGGCGCGCTTCGCGCAGGCCTTCACCTTCCAGTACTCCAAGCGCCCCGGGACCCCGGCCGCCGACATGGACGGGCAGATCCCCAAGGAGGTCGTCCAGGAGCGCTACATGCGGCTGTCGGCGCTCCAGGAGGAGATCTCCTGGCAGGAGAACAAGACGCAGATCGGCCGCACGCTGGAGGTCCTGGTCGCCGAGGGCGAGGGCCGCAAGGACAAGGCGACGCACCGGCTGTCCGGCCGGGCCCCCGACAGCCGTCTGGTGCACTTCGAGAAGCCGGCGGGCACCGACCCGCGCCCCGGTGACATGGCCACGGTGGAGATCACCTACGCCGCCCCGCACCACCTGCTCGCCGAGCGCCCCGCGCTCTCCGTGCGGCGCACCCGGGCCGGCGACGCGTGGGAGCAGCGCAACGCCGCGCCCAAGGCGCCGGCCGGAGTGATGCTCGGGCTGCCGACGATCGGCGCTCCGGCGCTGTCGCCCGTGGTGGAGAGCGGCTGCGGGCTCGGCTGACGACAGCGTCCGATCACGGTTCCGCCGGACCGGTGCCGACGGTCCGGCGGTGCGGCCGCGCCAGCTCACGCCGTGGCTGGTCAGTTTCCGAGGCCGGCCGTCGTCCTCGAGGGTGAAGGCCCACAGGTCGGTGGCGGGGATGTCGGCGACAGGGGTCGGAACGGTGTGCACGGTCCTGGGGAACGGTGATCAGCCCCATTAGGCTGCGTTCATGCTCGTAGCCGCCGCAGTCTGCCCGTCCGCCCCGCTGCTCGTACCCGAGGTCGCGGCCGGTGCCGCGTTCGAACTGGACGCGCTGCGCGCAGCCTGCGCCGACGCGGTCGGGGTGCTCGCGGCGTCCCGGCCGGACCGGCTGGTGGTGATCGGCCCGGCCGGGCAGCCCGACCGGGGGCGGCACCACGAGGGCGCCCGGGGCTCGTTCCGGGAGTTCGGCGTGGACCTGGACGTACGCCTCGGCACCGCACCCGGGACTCCGTCCGAGGACGTCGGCGCCGACCGCGCGCTGCCGCCCTCGCTGGCCGTCGCCGCCTGGCTGCTGCGCGGCTGGGCCGCCGCTCCGCTGGAGGGCCTGGGCGTGGGCGAGCCGCTCGAACAGGACCGCTGCGCCGCCACCGGTGCCATGATCGCGTCAACGGCGGACCGGGTCGCGCTGCTGGTGATGGGCGACGGCAGCGCCTGCCGCACCCTCAAGGCTCCCGGGTATCTGGACGAGCGCGCGGCACCCTTCGACGCCTCGGTCGCCGCCGCGCTGGCCGCCGCCGACACCGAGGCGCTGGCCGCACTGGACGCGGAACTGGCGGAGACGCTCCAGGCCGCGGGACGCGCCCCCTGGCAGGTCCTCGCGGGCGCCGCGCAGGGCGCGGGCCTGGCCGGACAACTGCTCTACGAGGACGCCCCGTACGGTGTCGGCTACTTCGTCGCCACGTGGACGTAGCCGCCGCTCGGCCGTAGCCGCCGACTGGTGCGGACCGGGACGGCGGAAGACCGCGGGGCCGAAGCACCCGCGGCCTTCCCGCGCTGGGGTCCGGGGGTACCTCCCAGCGGTGGCTGGGGGCGTCAGGCCGGAGTGTCCGGCCCGCTTCCCTCCTTGCCGCTCTTCAGGTGGTCCAAGGCGCCCTTCGCCTTGTGCACACCCGTGTCGATCTTGTCCGTGTACTTGCCGTGGGTCCTGGAATCCACCGTCCGGGCGGCCTTCTCGAGCCCCGACTCGATCTTTCCCCCGTGCTGCTGCGCGAGGTCGCCCGCCTTGTTCCTGGCGAGTCCGAGTCTGTCCTTGATCGTGTCCATCAGGCCCATCCGGCACCTTCCCTCGGGGCGGCTACGCGCGGGCGCCCTCACCGGCCTCGCTGTCGGCGGCGTCCGCTGTGGACTGCTGCTTCGGGATGCCGACGGGCTCCGCCGCGCCCGCGGGCTCCGCGTCCCCGGCCGGCTCCGCCGCCTCGGCGGGCTCAGCGACCGCCTCGACGCCCTCCGGCTCCGCCGTCAGAGTGACGGCTTCCGCCGCTTCGGTTGACGGGTCGGCCGACTGACGCCGAAACCATCCGAAAACTCCCATTTCTACTCCAGACCATACTCGTGAGGTCGAAAATCCGCGTTGCCCGGGGCGCCTCGTTGCACCGCTCGGGTCCGGCCGGTCCGGAGAACCCGGAATCCGGCCTGCGGAATCTCTCCAGAGGCAACGAGTCCGGCAGCGCTGCGTCACGTCCCTCGATCGTGAGGGGGGCCGGAGGTTTGGGAGACTGGACACGTGCTGCACACTCCCGGGGAGCGACCCCCCGTACTTCCGAGTAAAGATCTTGTCATCGCCGTCGTCGGCCCCACCGCGGCCGGCAAGTCCGATCTGGGCGTAGCCCTGGCCCAGGCCCTGAACGGTGAGGTCGTCAACGCCGACTCCATGCAGCTCTACCGGGGCATGGACATCGGCACCGCCAAGCTCACCACCGACGAGCGCCACGGCGTGCCGCACCACCTGCTGGACATCTGGGACGTCACCGAGGCCGCGAGCGTCGCCGAGTACCAGCGGCTCGCCCGCGCCGAGATCGACCGGCTGCACGCGGCCGGGCGGACCCCCGTACTGGTCGGCGGCTCCGGGCTGTACGTGCGCGGCGCCATCGACGCGCTGGAGTTCCCCGGCACCGACGCCGCCGTCCGGGCCAGGCTGGAGGCGGAGCTCGCCGAGCAGGGCTCCGCGGCGCTGCACGCCCGGCTGGCCGCGGTCGACCCCGAGGCGGGCCGGGCGATCCTGCCCAGCAACGGCCGGCGGATCGTCCGGGCGCTGGAGGTGGTGGAGATCACCGGCCGGCCGTTCACGGCCAATCTGCCGGGCCCCGACTCCATCTACGGCACCGTCCAGATCGGCGTCGACGTGCCGCGGCCCGAGCTCGACGAGCGCATCGCGCTGCGCGTCGACCGGATGTGGGACGCCGGACTGGTGGACGAGGTAAGGGAGCTGGCCGCGGTGGGGCTGCGGGACGGCCGCACCGCCTCACGGGCGCTGGGCTACCAGCAGGTACTCGCCTCGCTCGTGGGGGAGTGCACCGACGACGAGGCGCGCGCCGAGACCGTCAGGGCCACCAAGCGCTTCGCCCGGCGCCAGGACTCGTGGTTCCGCCGCGATCAGCGGGTTCACTGGCTCTCCGCCCGGGGCCCGGAACTCACCGATCAGGCGCTGACGTTGGTCGAAGCTGCGGTTACAGCCTGATCACGTGATGGCATCGGGACGCCTCAGCGTGAGGAGACGGCCACGCGGCCGTGCCATCATCGAGCAACGAGTTACGGCGTCGGAGAAGGGGGAGGGCGCGTGGCGATGGAAGCCGGTCCCCGAGACTCCTCACCCGACCGTCATGCCGAGACCGAGGCACAGCTCGGGACGGACGAACTGCTCGAACCCGGGTCGCTGATCGACCCGGAGGCGATGATCGAGCCGGAACTCGTTCCGGTGGAGCTGCGGCCGCAGCGGCGGCTGCGGATCTGGCAGCTCGCCCCGATCGTCGCCCTCGGTGTCGGTGGCTCCCTGATGTTCGCCTTCCCGCTCGCCTTCGAGTTCGGTGACGGCGGCGCGGTCGTGGCCATGCTCGGCCTGCTGCTCAGCTGCTGCTCCGCGGGCTGGGGCATCATGGCCGCCCGCCGGGTCGGCTACACCTGGCCCGGACTGCCCGCCCGTGGCTCCGGCCGCCGTGCGGACTGGCGCTTCATCGTCGCCTACACCCTGATCAGCGGCCTGCTGGCGGTCCTCGCCATCTGGCGCGTGGCCCGCCTGCGCTGAGCCGCCCGCCGAGCGCCCCGCACCGGAGCGTGCCGGGCCGGTGGCCTTACGCTTGTCCTTGTGACCACCACGCAGCCCACCACGCACCAGGGCCTGTCCTTCCTCAAGGGCCACGGCACCGAGAACGATTTCGTCATCGTCCCCGACGCGGACGGCCGCATCGAGCTGTCCGCGGCGGCCGTCGCGCGGCTGTGCGACCGCCGGGCGGGCATCGGTGGCGACGGGCTGCTGCGGGTCGTGCGCTCGGAGGCCCATCCGGAGGCCGCCGGCATGGCCGGCGAGGCCGAGTGGTTCATGGACTACCGCAACAGCGACGGCAGCATCGCCGAGATGTGCGGCAACGGCGTCCGGGTCTTCGCCCGGTATCTGCAGCGCGCCGGGCTGACCGGGCCCGGTGACCTGGCCGTGGCCACCCGCGCGGGCGTCCGCCGGGTGCACATCGCCAAGACGGACGCGGACGGCACCCTGGGCGGGATCACCGTCGGCATGGGCGCGGCCGCCCTGCCCGCGGGCGAGGTGACCGTCACCGTGGACGGCCGCAGCTGGCTGGCGAGCAACGTCAACATGGGCAATCCGCACGCCGTCGCCTTCGTCGGCAGCCTGGACGACGCGGGAAACCTGTACACCGCGCCCACCGTCACGCCCGCCGCCGCGTACCCGACCGGCGTGAACGTGGAATTCGTCGTCGACCGCGGTGAGCGGCATGTGGCGATGCGCGTCCACGAGCGGGGCTCCGGCGAGACCCGCTCCTGCGGCACCGGCGCCTGCGCCGTCATGGTCGCCGCCGCCCGCCGCGACGGCGCGGACCCGGCCATCACCGGACGCCCCGTCACCTACACCGTGGACGTCCCCGGCGGCCGTCTGGTGATCACCGAGCGCGCCGACGGCGAGATCGAGATGACCGGCCCCGCCGTCATCGTCGCCGAGGGGACCATCGACCGGGAGTGGCTGGACGCACCGTCAGCCTGACGGACCGCCACCGCCCGAAACCCTGCCGGGAATCGGACTCCTGAGCCCCCTTTCCGAACTGGCCTCCCGTACTGACTTCCCGCACTTGTTCCCTCGAACGGGTGATGGCGATCACTCTGGACGAGAGCGCGGCTGCCGCACGTGGTGGGCTCGGTAGCATCAAGCACCGGCGCGGCCCCCATTCTCCGTGGAGAGCGCCCGCCGCCGGTTGACGCTGCCGGAGGTGCCCGATGAGCGCGGACAACGCAGTGGATGCCGCCCCCGCCCCCGACGATGAGGGCCGCAGGCGCGGACTTCGCCGCATCGACCTGCGCAGACTCGGCCGGGCGGCACTGCTCGGCCCCGGCGGCCGGGAGTGGGGCCTGCCCGCCGGCGGCAGGGGCCAGCGCGTGCCGGACGCCATCGAGCACCTTGCCAAAGTCCACCGGCTGCGCCACCCGGGGGTCGGCGCGGCCGGCATCGAGACGCTGCGCCGCGCATATCTGCTCGCCGAGTCCTCGCACCGCGGCCAGATGCGCAAGAGCGGCGAGCCGTACATCACGCATCCGCTCGCCGTGACGCTGATCCTCGCCGAACTCGGCGCCGAGACAACGACCCTGACGGCCTCTCTGCTGCACGACACCGTCGAGGACACGGAAGTGACACTCGATCAGGTGCGGGAGGAGTTCGGCGAGGAGGTCTGCTATCTCGTCGATGGCGTCACCAAGCTCGAACGGGTCGACTACGGTGCCGCGGCCGAGCCCGAGACCTTCCGCAAGATGCTGGTCGCCACCGGAAGCGACGTACGCGTCATGTCGATCAAACTTGCCGACCGGCTGCACAACATGCGCACCCTCGGGGTGATGCGCCCCGACAAGCAGGCGCGGATCGCGAAGGTCACCCGGGACGTGCTCATCCCGCTCGCCGAACGGCTGGGTGTTCAGGCCCTCAAGAGCGAACTGGAGGACCTGGTCTTCGCCATCCTCCACCCCGAGGAGTACGCCAGGACCCGCGCGATGATCCGCGCCAACTCCGTCCGCCCGGACCCGCTGGCGGCCGTCGCCGACGCCGTGCGGGCCGTGCTGCGCGAGGCCGGGATCGCCGCCGAGGTCGCCATCCGGCCGCGGCACACCGTCTCCGTCCACCGGGTGCTGCTCAAGCGCGGCGCGGACGAGCTCGGCGGCTGCGAGTTCGGCCGGATCCTGGTGCTCGTCGCGGAGGACGCCGACTGCTACGCCGTCCTCGGTGAGCTGCACACCTGCTTCATCCCAGTGATCGCGGAGTTCAAGGACTTCATCGCGGCGCCCAAGTTCAACCTGTACCAGTCGCTGCACACCGCCGTCGCCGACGAAGAGGGCCGGATCGCCGAAGTCCTGGTCCGCACACGGCAGATGCACCGGGTCGCCGAGGCCGGTGTCATCGCGCTGGGCAATCCGCACACCGTCGACGAGCCCCCGCAGGCCGCCGATGGCGAACGCGTCGACCCCACCCAGCCGGGCTGGCTGTCGCGCCTGCTGGAGTGGCAGCGCGACGCCCCCGACCCCGACACCTTCTGGACCGCGCTGCGCGCCGACCTCGCCCAGGACCGCGAGGTCACCGTCTTCTCCGCGCACGGCGGGGACACCACCGGCACCATCCGGCTACCCGCAGGGGCCAGTTGTGTGGACGCCGCCTACGCGCTGCACGGCGAGGCCGGCCATGCCTGCGTCGGCGCCCGCGTCAACGGCCGTCTCGCACCGCTGCGCAGCAAGCTGCGGGACGGCGACATCGTGCAGATCCTGCTGGACGAGACCGGCGCCTCCGGCCCGTCCGCCGACTGGCTGGAGCACGTCCGTACACCGGCGGCCCGGATCGCCGTCACCCGCTGGCTGGAACTCCATCCGGTGCCGCCCGCCGACGAGGAGCCCGCCGCCCGCGCGGAACGCCCCGCGTACAGCGCGGACACCGCGGCCGAGGACGAACCGGTCGCCGTCACCGACCTGGCGGGCGCGGCCGTCCGGCTGGCGCGCTGTTGTACGCCGGTACCGCCCGACGAGGTCACCGGGTTCGTCATCCGCGGCGGCACGGTCGCCGTGCACCGCGAGGAGTGCCCGACCGCGGTTCGGATGATCGGCGCGGGACGGGAGCCGGTTCCCGTCCGGTGGCGGGGCGGCCGCCCCGCCGGGGCCGGATTCCGCGCCACCCTGCTGGCCGAGGCGCTCGGCCGGCCGCGGCTGCTCGCGGATCTCACCGAGGCCATCGCGGGCCAGGGCGTGGGCATCGTCTCCGCCTCCGTGGAACCCCCGCAGGAACACCGGGTGCGGCACACGTACACCGTCGAGCTGCCCGACGCGGAAGCCCTGCCGAGCCTGATGCGCGCCATGCGATCGGTGCCGGGCGTCTACGACGTCTACCGGGCCCAGCGGGCGATGGCCGCCGCGCGTCGGTAACGGGCGCGACGCGCTCTGATCCGGTCCGATCCGCTCCATGCCGGTCGGGTCCGGTCGGGTTCGGACAACCGGCCGGGCGGACCAGGGCCGATCGGGTGTGCTGCTGCGCGTCGCGCGTCCCCGGCCGCCGCCCCCTGATAGCGGTAGCGCATGATCCCCATCACGCCGCGCAGCGGCGCCGTGCTGGCGGCGTTCGCCGCCGTACTGACCCTGACCGCGGCGGACCTGCCCGGCGATCCCGCCGTATCGACGTCGGGTCTCGGCGACCGGCTCTATCCCGACCTCGGCAATCCCGGCTACGACGTGGCCGCGTACGACCTCTCCTTCGACTATCACGGCCAGGACCGGCCGCTGGACGCCGTCACCCGCATCAAGGCCCGCGCGACGGCGCCACTGACCGGGTTCCATCTGGACTTCGCCGCCGGCACGGTCTCATCGGTGCAGGTCAACGGGCATCCGGCGGTCTACACCCGGGAGCGCGAGGAACTCGTCGTCACCCCCGAGGAGCCGGTACCGGACGGCGGCGAGCTGCTGATCGCCGTCACGCACACCAGCGATCCGCGCGCCGCGAACACCGGCTGGGTGCGGACCGCCGACGGACTGGCGATGGCCAACCAGGCCGATGCCGCCCACAGCGTCTTCCCGTGCAACGACCATCCCTCGGACAAGGCCGCCTTCACCTTCCACGTCACGGCCCCCAAGGACCTCACCGTCATCACCAACGGCGTCCCGGACGCCGTCCCCGAGGCCGCGCCCGCGTCCGCTCTCACCTGGACGTACCGTCCCGCGAGCCCGATGGCCACCGAGCTCGCGCAGGTCTCCATCGGCCGCTCCGCCGTACTGCACCGCGCCGGTCCGCACGGGCTGGTGCTGCGCGACGTCGTCGGAGCCGCCGACCGCGACCGGCTGGAGGCCCGGCTCGCGATGACCCCCGGGCAGATCTCCTGGATGGAGGAGCAGGTCGGCCCCTACCCGTTCGAGACGTACGGGATCCTCAGCGCCGACACCACCACCGGCTTCGAGCTGGAGACCCAGACCCTCTCGCTCTTCGAGCGCCGCGTCCTGCTCGCCCCCGAGGCGCTGGCAGCCCCGCTGATGGTGCACGAGCTCGCCCACCAGTGGTTCGGCGACAGCGTCACCCCCGCGGCCTGGTCGGACCTCTGGCTCAACGAGGGCCACGCCACCTGGTACCAGTGGCTGTACAACGCGCAGAAGTACGGCGTCGGCCTCGACCAGCAGGTCCGCGCCGCCTACGAGGGCGACAACCGGGTACGGGCGGCGGACGGCCCGCCCGCCGAACCGAAGGTGCCCGAACCGGGCAAGCTCGGCATCTTCCGGAACAACGTCTACGACGGCGGGGCGCTCGCCCTGTACGCCCTGCGCCAGGAGATCGGCGCCCCCGCCTTCCAGCGCCTTGAGCGCGCCTGGGTGGCCCGTCACCAGGACGGGAACGCCTCGACGGCCGACTTCACCGCTCTCGCCTCCGAGGTCGCTGAGCGGGACCTCAGCGGCTTCCTGCACGCCTGGCTGTACGGGACCGTCACCCCGCCGATGCCCGGTCACGGCGACTGGGTCGCCGGCGCGGCCAGGGCCCGTGCGGCGACGGCGGCGAAACCCGCGTGACCCCCGGCGGCGGGCGTGCGACCATCGTTATGACGGACAACACGCCCGTCCCCATCCCAGCCGCTCGACCAAAGGATCCAATGACCTCCTCTTCCTCCTCTTCAAACGACCGCCAGCGCCTCCCCGAGAGCCTTCGCGCAGACGCCCTGATGGAAGAGGACGTCGCCTGGAGCCACGAGATCGACGAAGAGCGGGACGGTGCTCAGCTCGAACGCTCCGACCGTGCCTCGCTGCGCCGCGTCGTGGGTCTGTCCACCGAGCTGGAGGACGTCACCGAGGTCGAGTACCGGCAGCTCCGTCTGGAGCGCGTCGTACTCGTCGGTGTCTGGACCTCCGGAACCGTGCACGACGCGGAGAACTCCCTCGCGGAGCTCGCCGCCCTCGCGGAGACCGCGGGCGCCCTGGTGCTCGACGGCGTGATCCAGCGCCGTGACAAGCCGGACCCGGCCACGTACATCGGCTCGGGCAAGGCGCGCGAGCTGCGGGACATCGTGCAGGAGACAGGCGCCGACACGGTCGTCTGCGACGGTGAACTCAGCCCCGGACAGCTCATCCAGCTCGAAGACGTCGTCAAGGTCAAGGTGGTCGACCGCACCGCCCTGATCCTCGACATCTTCGCCCAGCACGCCAAGTCCCGTGAGGGCAAGGCCCAGGTCTCGCTCGCACAGATGCAGTACATGCTGCCGCGCCTGCGCGGCTGGGGTGCCTCGCTCTCCCGCCAGATGGGCGGTGGCGGCTCCAGCGGCGGCGGGGCCGGCGGTGGTGGGGGTATGGCCACCCGCGGTCCCGGTGAGACCAAGATCGAGACCGACCGGCGCCGTATCCGCGAGAAGATGGCGAAGATGCGCCGGGAGATCGCGGAGATGAAGACCGGCCGTGACCTCAAGCGGCAGGAACGCAAGCGCAACAAGGTGCCCTCCGTCGCGATCGCCGGCTACACCAACGCGGGCAAGTCCTCGCTGCTCAACCGGCTCACCGGCGCGGGCGTGCTGGTGGAGAACACCCTGTTCGCCACCCTCGACCCGACCGTGCGCCGGGCGGAGACCCCCGGCGGCCGGCTGTACACGCTGACCGACACCGTCGGGTTCGTCCGGCACCTGCCGCACCACCTGGTCGAGGCGTTCCGCTCCACCATGGAGGAGGTCGCGGAAGCCGACCTCATCCTGCACGTGGTGGACGGCTCGCACCCGGTCCCGGAGGAGCAGCTCGCCGCCGTGCGGGACGTCTTCCGCGAGGTCGAGGCGCTCAAGGTGCGCGAGATCGTCGTCATCAACAAGGCGGACCTGGCCGACCCGCTCGTCCTGCAGCGCATGCTGCGGAACGAGAAGCACGCCATCGCGGTGTCCGCCCGCACCGGCCAGGGCATCGACGAGCTGCTCGCGCTGCTCGACGAGGAGCTGCCGCGGCCCGAGGTCGAGGTCGACGTCCTCGTGCCGTACAGCCAGGGCGCGCTCATCGCCCGGGCGCACGCCGACGGCGAGGTGCTCTCCGAGGAGCACACCGGCGAGGGCACGCTGCTCAAGGCACGGGTGCACGAGGACCTGGCCGCCGAGTTCGCGTCCTTCGCGCTCGTCGCCAAGCACTGACCCGTCCGCCGGAGCACCGACGGAAGGGCCCGTCCCCGATGGGGGCGGGCCCTTCCGTGTGACCTGCTACCGGCTGGACGCCGGTGTTACTTGAACTGCTTGCTCACCTTGTCGTACACGGCCTTCGCCTCGGCGCCCAGGTGCGGGCCCGCCAGCCAGGTAGCCGTGACCGGGCCGATCGAGGTGTTGCTGACCAGCGACACCTGATTGTTCGCCGGGTTCTTGGCGTACCAGCCGCCGCCGGACGAACCGCCGGTCATCGTGCAGCCGAGCCGGTACTCGGTCGGCTGATCGGCGAAGAGCGACAGCCGGCCGGCCTTGCCCGTGCAGTTGAACAGCCGCTGGCCGTCGAAGGGCGGCGCGGCCGGGTAGCCCCAGGCGCCGATGTTGCCCATCTTCGTCACGGACGGAGCGTTGAACCACACCGGAAGGGCGGAACCGACCTTCTCCTCCAGCGACTTGGTGCCGCTCGCCTTGTCCGGAGTCACGTGCAGCACCGCGAAGTCGTACGGGGAGCCCTTGCCCCCGGTCTCCGCGCCGTTCGCGATCCACTGGTCGGAGGTGGCCGCGCCGTCGGCCCAGAACACGCCGAGCGGGGCGAGCTCGTCGCGCTTGGCGCCCTTCAGCTGCGCCTCGGTCCTGCCCGCGTCGTTGTACGACGGGACGAAGATGACGTTGCGGTACCAGCCGCCCGCGCCACCCGCGTGCACACAGTGGCCCGCGGTCCACACCAGGTTGGACTTGCCCGGGTGCGCCGGGTCCTGCACCACGGTGCCGGAGCAGACCATCGAGCCCTTGGGGCCGTCGAAGAAGATCTTCCCGTCGCCGGGGCCGTTCTCGTGGTACGGCGCGTCAACGGCCTTGGCCTTGTTGACCGCGGGCACCGCGTCCGTCTTGCCCTTGTCCGCCGCGACGTCGTCGGGCACCTTCTTGTCGTTCTGCTCCGCGCCCTTCATCCGGTCGTTGTCCCACAGACCGTCGATGACCGGGTTGATGAAGTCGGAGGCCTTGCGCAGCCACTGGTCCTTGTCCCAGTTCTTCCAGGCTCCGTCCTTGTACGCCTTCTTCCACTTCTCGAGGTCCCCGAGGCTGGTGGGCAGGGCGGAGGGGAGCTTCGGGCCGTCCGCGCTCGTGACCGGGGCGCTCGGCTTGGGATCCGCCTTGTCGTCGGACGGCCCGCAGGCGGTGGCCGAGACCGCGAGCAGGGCCGCGACCGCGGCGGCGGCCAGTGGCCGGCTTATGGATGGCATGGGTGGTGTCCCCCTGGTCGTCTAACGGCAGTTCACCCCGGCGAAGGGGCGGTCCCCCACTATGCCGGGTGCTGTGAGGGACGGTTCGCGCCGGGTCCGCGGTTCCGCCCCGAAAGATCTCCCGGCCGACCGTGATCGGACCAGGGGCGCGTCGTTAGTGCGGATGGGGGACGTCGACCGGAGGAGTGAGCACGTGGCCGCCATCCAGAGCGGGCCGGACCAACTGGCCGCGTCGGCAGACGACTTCGTCGCGGGAGAGGGGATCCTGCGGCGGCAGTCGCTGCGTGAGTCCGCGGCCCGCACCTACGCCCGCTCGCTGCCCGTCGTCCCGGTCAGAGCCCGCGGGATGACGGTCGAGGGCGCCGATGGCCGCCGCTATCTGGACTGCCTGTCCGGCGCGGGGACGCTGGCGCTCGGGCACAACCACCCGGTCGTCCTGGAGGCGATCCGCGCGGTCCTGGACTCCGGGGCCCCGCTGCACGTCCTCGATCTGGCCACGCCGGTGAAGGACGCCTTCACCACCGCCCTGTTCGAGACGCTGCCGCCGGAACTGGCCGCCCACGGGCGGGTGCAGTTCTGCGGACCGGCCGGTACGGACGCGGTCGAGGCGGCCATCAAGCTCGTCCGCAACGCCACCGGCCACGCCGGACTGCTGGCCTTCACCGGCGCCTACCACGGGATGACCGCGGCCGCGCTGGCCGCGACCGGGGACACCGCGGCGCGCGCCACGGTCGGCGAGGCCGACGCGCGGGTGACGCGGCTCCCGTACCCGTACGAGTACCGCTGCCCGTTCGGCACCGGCGGCGACCGCGGGGCGGAGCTGTCCGCCCGGTGGACCGCCAGCCTGCTGGACGACCCCAAGGGCGGCGTCCAGCCGCCCGCCGGGATGCTGCTCGAAGTGGTGCAGGGCGAGGGCGGGGTGATCCCCGCGCCCGAGGCGTGGCTGCGCCGGATGCGGGAGATCACCGCCCGGCGCGGCATCCCGTTGATCGTCGACGAGGTACAGACGGGCGTCGGACGCACCGGGACCTTCTGGGCCGTCGAGCAGAGCGGGATCGTGCCGGACGTGATGGTGCTCTCGAAGGCGATCGGCGGCAGCCTCCCGCTCGCCGTCATCGTCTACCGGGAGGAGCTGGACACCTGGCGGCCCGGCGCCCACGCGGGCACCTTCCGGGGCAACCAGCTCGCCATGGCGGCGGGCGCCGTCACCCTGAAGTACGTCCGTGAGCACGGCCTGGACGTGCGGGCCGGCACCCTCGGCAGCCGGATGTCGGCCCGGCTGCGCGGACTGGCCGCGCACCACCCGTGCATCGGCGATGTGCGGGGCCGCGGTCTGATGATCGGCCTCGAACTCGTCGACACCGAGGCAGAACCCGACGATTACGGGTCGCTGCCCGCCGCGCCCCGGCTCGCCGCCGCCGTGCAGCAGGAGGCGCTGCGGCGCGGTCTCATCATCGAACTCGGCGGCCGGCACAGCAGTGTCGTCCGGCTGCTCCCGCCGCTCACCATCACCGACGAGCAGGCCGAGGCGGTGCTCGACCGGCTCGCGGACTCGATCGCGGCGGCCGAGCGGGCGGTTTCCGGGGCTCCCGGGGCTCCCGGAGCTCCTGGGACTTCTGGGGGTTCCGGGACTGCGGGAACTCCCGGCGCTCGCGTCGGTCCTGGATTCTCCGGTGCGTCCGCGGGCGCCGGAGCGGTGGAGGAGCGCGCATGACGAGCCCACAGGCGACGGCCGAGTACCCCCAGACCTCCGGGCCGACGGGCCCCACCGACACACGGAGTACCGGCATGAGCGTATGCCCCGGCACGAACGCCGACCCTGCCGCCGACAGCACGCCGGCCCAGGCCGGCGCGGCCCAGCAGGACAGGCCGACCCTCCACGGCGGGCCGGCTCACCAGACCGGCACGGCCGTTCAGGACAGCACGGCCCTCGTACCGCCGCAGTCGCGGCGGGCGGCCCTGCCGCTGCCGGGCGAGCCCGATCCCCTCGAAGCGTCCGACGCCTACGCGGCGGCCGACGCGGCGTCGATCGAGAGCCTGCTGCGCTGCTGGGTGCGCGAGACCGCGCTCCCCGAGCCGCGGGACGGCGTGCTGCGTGTACCGCTCCCCGCCAGCGGCACCGGCTTCGACGTCCGGGTCCGGCACTGGTCAGCGACCGGGCACCACCGGTTCGGCACCGTACGGCTCGCCCTCGCCGACCAGGTGCCGCTGACCGCCGTCTGCCTGGCGGCGCTGCTGGCGCGCGAGGCCGGCACGGATCCGGCCGAGGGCGGCGACCTGATCGGCCGGGTCGCCGACTCCGCCCGCCGTACCGCCCTGTTCCTCACCGACCGGCGGGAGCGGCCCGCGGCGCCCGCCGCCACGGATCCGTTCCTCGAAGCCGAGCAGTCGCTCCTCCTCGGCCACCCGCTGCACCCCACGCCCAAGGGCAGGGAGGGGCTCTCCGAGGCGGAGTCCCGCGCCTACTCGCCGGAACTGCGCGGCTCCTTCCCGCTGCACTGGTTCGCCGTCGACCGCTCCCTGATCGCCACCGACTCGGCCTGGACCGAACGCGGCCGCGCCATTCCCGCCGAACAGCTCCTCACCGACCTCGCAGGCCCCGGCCTCGAACTCCCCGACGGCGCCGCCGCCCTGCCCCTGCACCCATGGCAGGCCCGCGAGGTCCAGCACCGGCCCGAGGTGCGGGAACTCTTCGAGACGGGTCAGCTGCGTGACCTCGGCCCGCTCGGCGATCCCTGGCACCCCACCTCCTCCGTGCGGACCGTGTACCGGTCCGGCGCCCCCGCGTTGCTGAAGCTCTCGCTGGCGCTGCGCATCACCAACTCCCGCCGCGAGAACCTCCGCAAGGAACTCCGGCGCGGCACCGAGGTCCACCGGCTGCTGCGCAGCGGACTCGCCGAGCAGTGGCGCGCCGCGCACCCCGGCTTCGACATCGTCCGCGACCCCGCGTGGCTCGCGGTGAACGCGCCGGGCGGAGAGCCGCTCCAGGGCCTGGACGTGGTGCTGCGGCACAACCCGTTCGGCCCCGGCGACCAGACCCACTGCCTGGCGGGCCTCACCTCGCCGCGCCCCTGGCCGGGACAGGCCGCGCCCGCCCTGCGCTCCCGCCTGGCCGACCTCACCGGCCGCCTCGCGGCCCGGACCGGACGCCCGGCCGCGGCCGTCGCCACCGAGTGGTTCCTGCGCTATCTGGACGCCGTCGTCCGTCCCGTCCTCTGGCTGGACGGAGAGGCGGGGATCGCCCTGGAGGCCCACCAGCAGAACACCCTCGTCCTGCTGGACGCCGACGGCTGGCCGTCCGGCGGCCGCTACCGGGACAACCAGGGCTACTACTTCCGGGAGTCCCACCGGGCCGCCCTGGAGCGCAGGCTGCCCGGGATCGGCGCGGAGAGCGACACCTTCGTCGCGGACGCCATCGCCGACGAGCGCTTCGCCTACTACCTCGGCATCAACAACGTCCTCGGCCTGATCGGCGCGTTCGGCTCCCAGGGGCTGGCCGACGAACGCCTGCTCCTCGCCGCCTTCCGCCGGTTCCTCGGCCTGGCGGCGGCCACCGGCCGCTCCCGTCTGCCGGAACAGCTGCTCGGGGCCGCGACACTGCGCTGCAAAGCCAATCTGCTGACCCGGCTGCACGGTATGGATGAACTCGTCGGCCCGGTCGACACCCAGTCCGTCTACGTGACGATCCGCAATCCGCTGGCCGCCTGAGCGGTCCGACCGCAGGAGAGGAGGGAGCCGTGCTGCCGCCCGCCGACTCCAACACCGAGGACACCCTGGACCTGACACTGTCCGACGAGGTCCTCGCCCTCTTCAACGCGCCGGATCCGGCGCGGTCCGCCGGGGCTCCGGGCGCGGACGGCGGTCTGCTCGGCGGGGTCGCGGACTGGGGGCCGACGGCCACCCGGGCGGGCACCTTCCAGCTCGTTCCCGCGACCGTCGAACGCGATCTGCCGATGATCTCCGGCTGGATGAACGACCCGGCCGTCGCCGAGTTCTGGGAGCTCTCCGGAGAACCGCGGATCACCGAGCGGCATCTGCGCGGCCAGCTCGACGGCGACGGCCGCAGCGTCCCCTGCCTCGGCGTCCTGGACGGCACCCCCATGAGCTACTGGGAGATCTACCGGGCCGATCTCGACTCCGTCGCCCGCTACTACCCCTCCCGACCCCATGACACCGGGGTGCATCTGCTGATCGGTGGTGTCGACGACCGGGCCTGCGGCCTGGGCACCACCCTGCTGCGAGCCGTCGCCGACCTCGTGCTCGACCACCGGCCGGCCTGCGCGCGCGTCATCGCGGAACCCGACCTGCGCAACACCCCCTCCGTCGCCGCCTTCCTCGCCGGGGGCTTCCGGTTCTCCGCCGAGGTGGAGCTGCCCGGCAAACGGGCGGCTCTGATGATCCGCGACCGTGCCGTGAGACATCTCCTCTGACCGCCTGACCGCCTGACCGCCTGACCGCCTGACCGCCTGACCGCCTGACCGCCTGACCGCCCGACCGCACCCTGACCGCCCGACCGCACCCTGACCTTTCTGATCTCCCGGGCCCCTTCGGGACCTCCGCCGACCCCTGTCCGCCGCCGCGCTGTCCCCCGCAGAGGAGCACCGACCTTGACCATCCCGCCACCGCTCCGAGGCACCGGCTGGCAGCTCGCCGCCCGCCGCATGCTGGCCAAGATGCTCGCCGAGTACGCGTACGAAGCCGTCATCACCCCGGAGCCGGATCCCGACGCCGACGCCGACGCCGACCTCGACACCGGAACCGGCACCGGGTCCCGTTCCGGGACCGGCTGGTCGCCCTACCGGCTGGTGCTGCGCGACGACGTCGTCTACCGGTTCCGCGCCCGCCGCGGTGCCTATGGCAGCTGGTCCGTGGACGCCGGCTCCATCACGCCCACCGGCGACCCGCTGCACTTCCTCGCCCATGGACACGACACCGTGCTGGACCTGCCGGGCGACACCACGGGGCATCTGATCCGCGAACTCCTGGCGACGCTGGCCGCCGATGTCCGGCTCGACGCCTCCGCCGTCACCGCCGCCGAGCTCGCCGCACTGGACTACGCCGACCTCGAAGGCCACCAGACCGGCCACCCCTGGCTCGTCGCCAACAAGGGCCGGCTCGGCTTCTCCGCCGCCGACTCCGCCTTATGGGCTCCTGAGGCCCGCCGGCACCACCGCCTTCCCTGGATCGCCGTCCACCGCGACCTCGCCCAGTACCGGGGCGTCGCCGCCCTGGACACCCCCGACCGGCTCTACGCCGAAGAACTCCCCCCGGACGTACGCGCCGGCTTCGCCCGCACCATCACCGACCAGGGGCGCGACCCCGCCGACTACCTCCTGCTGCCCGTCCACCCCTGGCAGTGGGAGGAGACGATCGCACCCCTCTTCGCCGCTCATCTCGCCGACGGTTCCATCCTGCCCCTCGCCACTGACAACGACCTGCGGCTGCCCCAGCAGTCGATCAGGACCTTCCTCAACACCAGCCGCCCGGACCGCCGCACGGTCAAGCTGCCGCTGTCGGTCCTCAACACCCTCGTGTGGCGCGGGCTGCCCACCGAGCGCACCCTCGCCGCCCCCGCGGTCACCGCCTGGGTGCACGGTCTGCGGGACGCCGACCCCTTCCTGCGCGACGAGACCCGGGTGATCCTGCTCGGCGAGGTCGCCTCGATCACCGTCGAACACCCGCTGTACGACCGGATCCCGGGCGTGCCCTACCAGTACCGCGAACTCCTCGGCTGTATCTGGCGCGAGCCGCTCACCGGCCGGCTCGGCCCCGGCGAGCGGGCCCGTACGCTCGCGGCGCTGCTGCACACCGACCCGGAAGGGCGCGCCTTCACCGCCGAGCTCGTCGAACGCTCCGGGCTGGCGCCGCGCGTCTGGCTGCGCCATCTGTTCGCGGCCCTGCTGCCCCCGCTGCTGCACTTCCTGTACCAGTACGGGACGGTCTTCTCCCCGCACGGCGAGAACGCCATCGTCGTCTTCGACGAGCACGACATTCCCGTGCGGCTCGCCGTCAAGGACTTCGTCGACGACATGAACGTCTCCGCGGAGCCGCTGCCGGAACACGGGTCGATGCCCGCGGACGTCCGCGCGGTGCTGCTCACCGAACCCCCGGCCTTCCTGACCCAGTTCATCCACTCCGGGCTCTTCATCGGGGTGCTCCGGTACCTCGCGCCGCTGTGCGAGGACCAGTTGGGCGTCCCGGAAGGCGATTTCTGGGGGCTGGTCCGCGAGACGATCCTGCGGCACCAGGACCGCTTCCCCGAGCTGAAGGAGCGCTTCGCGACCTTCGACCTGCTCACCCCCCGGATCGACCGGCTGTGCCTCAACCGCAACCGGCTGCACCTCGACGGCTACCGGGACCGTCCCGACCGCCCGCACGCCGCCGTCCACGGCACCGTCCGCAACCCCCTGAGCGGCCCCTGACGCGGCTGTGTCCCGGCTGGCGATACCGTGACGGGATACCACGGGAGACAGAAGCGGGGGCGCCATGCGCGACGGCGGTGAGGGCCGTGACGGCGAGGACCACGGCACCGGCAGGCCGTGCCCGGAGTGCGGCCTCGCCGGCGCGGTCGCGGGCCAACTCGTCTGCCGGGGCTGCTACGTACCCTTCGCGCTGATGACGGCGCCCACGAAGGCCGCACCGCTGACGCTGCCGGGCATCACCCGCCGCGACGCGCCCGGCCGTGCGCTGCGGCTCGTCTTCCCCGACGGTGCGGCGGTCGTCGAGCCGGGCGGCCGGATCCGGCTCGGCCGGGATCCGCAGCAGTGCCCGGCCGTCCGCTTCCTCGGCGGCCGCGACAACCTGTCGCGGGTCCACGCCAGCGTCGGCGTCGACCCCGACGGCTCCGCCTGGATCACCGACGAGGGCTCGACCAACGGCACCTTCGTGCGCGGCACCCGGATCACCGCAGGAGAGCGGGTGGCGCTGCGCCCGGGCGACGCGCTGCGGCTCGCCGCCGATGTCACCGCCCGCGTGGAGTCCTGACCGCCGCGTAGGACGTCACACAGCGCGCCAGCGCATGGTCGGGGCCCAGCGCCGCCGCCGTACGCGCCGACAGATCCGTCAGCCGGCGGACGACCGTCGCCGCGCCGTTCAGCCCCTCCAGGACCCGTGCCCGGCCGAACAGTGCGGCGAACGCGGCCGGCTCGCCCTCCCCGCCCGACCTGCTGAGCTGCTGGTACAGATTCCAGTAGCAGCGGTCGGCGTCGCCGAACCGGCCGGCGGCGAGCAGCCGCTCGGCCTCCTCCAGCCGCGACCAGGCGGTGTCCTGCGGTCCGCGGTCCAGCACGGTCGGCGTCCGGGGCATCTCGGGCTTCGGGGCCGGTTTCGGAGCCGGCTTCGGTTCCGGGGCCGGCGCGGGCCGGCCCGCCGCGCGCAGCCGCTCCGCGGCCTCCGCGGCGCCCGCCGGCCGGTCCGCCGGGTTCTTGGCGAGCAGCGCGTGCACCAACTCGGCGAGCGCGGCGGGAACCCCGGGGCGGCGGGCGGCCAGCTGCTCCGGCACCTCGTGCACATGCTGGTACGCGTAGCCGACGGTGTTGCCCGCCTCGAACGGCGGAGACGCCGCCAGCAGTGCGTAGAGGACGCACCCCAGTGAGTACAGGTCGGAGCGGCCGGTCACCTCGTGCCCCAGCGCCTGCTCGGGGGAGAAGTACTGCGGCGACCCCAGGATGGACATCGGCTCCGTGTACCGGGTGACGTTCGCGTCCCGCTCCGCCACCAGCCCGAAATCGCAGATCTTGACGATGCCCCTGGGCAGCAGCATCAGGTTCTCCGGCTTGATGTCCCGGTGGACCAGTCCCTGGCCGTGCGCGTGCTCCAGCCCCGCGCAGATCTGGATGCCGTACTCCACCACGTCGGCGACCGGCAGGGCGCCCTGCTCCAGCAGGACCTGCCGCAGGTTCTTGCCACGCAGCAGTTCCATCACGATGTACGGCGCCCCGGAGTGCTCGCCCGCGTCATGGACGGCGGCCACGTTCGGGTGGCTCAGCCGGGCCGCGGCGGTGGCCTCCCGGCGGAACCTGCCCTGCCGCGCCGACCGCTCGCCGTCCGCCCACTCGGGGCGGAGCGTCAGTACCTTGACCGCCACCTGCCGGCCGAGCGCCTGGTCGCACGCCGAGTACACCTGCCCGAAGCCGCCGCCACCCAGCGCGACCTCCAGCCGGTACCGGCCGCTGAGCACCGTTCCGACGCCGATTTCTCCGGCCAACTCGAACGACATGCGCCAGAAGTTAGCACCGGACGCCGGATTGCGTACGGCGAACGATCACCGCGTCCCGGGGCAGGACCGTGTTGTCAGTGCGCCCCCTTAGGCTGGTTTCCCTATGACGAAGCCCGCCCTCACCGAACTCCTCCACGCAGCCGTCACCGCGGTCGGCGGCGTGGAGCGCCCCGGCCAGGTCACGATGGCCCAGGCCGTCGAGACCGCCGTGGACGACAGCGCCCATCTGCTCGTCCAGGCCGGCACCGGCACCGGAAAGTCCCTCGGCTATCTGGTGCCCGCCCTCGCCCACGGCGAGCGGGTGGTGGTCGCGACCGCCACCCTCGCCCTGCAGCGGCAGCTGGTCGAGCGTGACCTGCCGCGTACCGTCCAGGCGCTGAAGCCGCTGCTGCGCCGCGAGCCGCAGTTCGCCATGCTCAAGGGCCGGTCGAACTATCTCTGTCTGCACCGCCTGCACGAAGGGGTGCCGCAGGAAGAGGAGGACGGTCTCTTCGACGTCTTCGAAGCCGCGGCGCCCACCAGCAAGCTCGGCAAGGACCTGCTCCGGCTGCGCGACTGGGCGGACGAGACCGAGACCGGCGACCGGGACGGCCTCACGCCGGGCGTCTCCGACAAGGCCTGGTCGCAGATCTCCGTCACCTCGCGCGAATGCCTCGGCGCCACGAAGTGCGCCTACGGCGCGGAGTGCTTCGCCGAGGCGGCCCGCGAGCGCGCCAAGCTCGCGGACGTGGTGGTCACCAACCACGCCCTGCTCGCCATCGACGCCATCGAGGGCGCGCCGGTCCTGCCCAGCCACGAGGTCCTGATCGTGGACGAGGCCCATGAGCTGGTCTCCCGTGTCACCGGTGTCGCGACCGGTGAGATCAGCCCCGGTAGCGTCAACCGCGCCGTCCGGCGGGCCGCCAAGCTCGTCAACGAGAAGGCCGCCGACGCGCTGCTCAGCGCCTCCGAGGGCTTCGAGCGGCTGATGGAACTGTCACTGCCCGGCCGCCTGGAGGAGATCCCGGAGGACCTCGGCTACGCACTGGCGGCGCTGCGCGACGCCTGCCGCCAGGTGATCACCGCGATCGGCGAGACCCGCGACAAGTCCGTCCAGGACGAGAACGCGGTGCGCAAGCAGGCGCTCGCCTCGGTCGAGCACGTCCATGAGGTCGCCGAGCGCATCGTGCAGGGCTCCGAGTACGACGTGGTCTGGTGCGAGAGCCACGACCGGTTCGGCGCCTCACTGCGGGTCGCTCCGCTCAGCGTCTCCGGCCTGCTGCGCGAGAAGCTCTTCACGGAACGTTCCGTGGTGCTCACCTCCGCCACCCTCAAGCTCGGCGGCGACTTCAACGGGGTCGCGGCCTCGCTCGGCCTGGCCCCGGAGGGCGTCGAGGGCGAGGACGTGCCGCCGTGGAAGGGCATCGACGTCGGCTCGCCGTTCGACTACCCCAAGCAGGGGATTCTCTACGTCGCCAAACACCTTGCCCAGCCGGGCCGCGACAGCCGCCGCGAGGACATGCTGGATGAACTCGCCGAGCTGATCCAGGCCGCGGGCGGTCGCACGCTGGGGCTGTTCTCCTCGATGCGGGGCGCCCAGGCGGCGGCGGAGGACCTGAGGGGCCGGCTCGACCATCCCATCCTGCTGCAGGGCGAGGAGACGCTCGGGGAGCTGATCCGCACCTTCTCCGAGGACGCGGCCACCTGTCTGTTCGGCACGCTCTCGCTCTGGCAGGGCGTGGACGTGCCGGGGGTGAACTGCCAGCTGGTGGTGATGGACCGGATCCCGTTCCCCCGCCCGGACGACCCGCTGATGAGCGCGCGGCAGAAGGCTGTCGAGGAGCGCGGCGGGAACGGCTTCATGTCGGTGGCCGCCACGCACGCGGCGCTGCTGATGGCGCAGGGCGCCGGCCGGCTGATCCGGGCCTCGGGCGACCGGGGCGTCGTCGCCGTCCTGGACCCCCGGCTCGCGACCGCGCGGTACGGCAGCTTCCTGCGGGCCGGCATGCCGGACCTCTGGTACACCACCGACCGCAACCAGGTGCGCCGCTCGCTGGCGGCCATCGACGCGACGGCGAGTGCGATCGCCGAGACCGCGGAAGAGGTGGCTGAGGAAGCCGAGGCCGAGGAGACGGTGACGGAGGAAGCGGCCGAGGTGGCGGCGGTCGACGCGGCGGAGGAAGTACCCGCCACCGGCTGAGCCCTGAACGTCGGACGTCGCCCTGGCGATGCGGACATGGCAGGGCCCCGGAACCGGCGCAGAGGTTCCGGGGCCCGGTCGTAAGGGGTCGTTCAGACCCGGCGCAGTACCGCCACCACCTTGCCGAGGATCGTCGCCTCGTCACCGGGGATGGGCTGGTAAGCGGCATTGTGCGGGAGCAGCCAGACATGGCCGTCCTCGCGCTTGAAGCGCTTGACGGTCGCCTCGCCGTCGAGCATGGCGGCGACGATGTCGCCGTTCTCGGCGACGGGCTGACGGCGGACGGTGACCCAGTCCCCGTCGACGATGGCGGCCTCGATCATCGAGTCGCCGACCACCTTGAGGACGAACAGCTCGCCGTCACCCACCAGCTGGCGGGGAAGCGGGAAGACGTCCTCGACCGATTCCTCGGCGAGGATCGGACCGCCGGCGGCGATCCGGCCGACGAGCGGCACGTACGACGCGGAGGGCTTGCCGGTGGTGTCCGTCGGCTGCGAGTGCGTGGCGTCGGAGCCGCGGACCTCGTAGGCGCGCGGGCGGTGCGGGTCGCGGCGCAGGAATCCCTTGCGCTCCAGCGCCATCAGCTGGTGGGCGACCGAGGAGGTGCTGGACAGACCGACGGCCTGGCCGATCTCGCGCATGGACGGCGGGTAGCCACGGCGCTGGACCGAATCGCGGATCACTTCGATGACCCGGCGCTGACGGTCGGTGAGGCCGGAGCTGTCCGCGCGGATCCCGGGCGGCCGGCCGGGGAGCGAGCGGGTGGGCTTGGGCGTTTCGTCGTTCATCGCATCCATCGGGCTGAGCCGATCCTGGGAGCGGTCCTGGGCGGTCAATGCTGCGGTGTCTGCGGTGGTGGTCACGGCGGCCCCTCTCGAGATGTTCTCCCTGTGACAGACGCTTCGCAGACTGCCCGGCGGCAAGGTCTCCACGTCCTACGACCGCACCAAGTGCGTGCGGTCGGCCCGCTCAGCTGTCGCGGACAGTTAGTACAACGGTAGTGGGTTTCGAAAGGTTGCGCCAAACACACGTTCGAGTGAAATTTTGTAAATCACCTGACGTGATCAAGGTATCGGGTGTATAGACCGAACAGTCATTCGATTCCTGATGGGAGCCGGGATCGCCGGCGGGCCGCGCCCCCAGTGTCGCACCGCCGACCTCCCACCACGCCGAGGCGCGACGTCGCGTAAGCTCCGACGCGCCGCGCCGCCGCGACACGCGGAATGTCGCGCTTGGGGCTCTGGCACCAGATCTAGTGGTTAAGTAAGTGCCAGCCACCCACCAGTAGTGGTCCCAGTGGGTCAACCCCTCAGTGGATCGCCTATGCTTGGGGCTGTTCCCAGGGGTTGAGGCCAGACCCCGGGAGCGTCATCGTCGTGCGCTCAGCCGCCGGTACGGGCTGAATGAAGGAGGGGATAGGGAACATGCACTGCCCCTTCTGCAGACACCCCGACAGCCGTGTGGTCGACAGCCGCACCACGGACGACGGCACCTCGATCCGCCGCCGCCGTCAATGCCCCGACTGCGGCCGCCGCTTCACCACGGTGGAGACGGCGTCCCTGATGGTGATCAAGCGCAGCGGCGTCACGGAACCTTTCAGCAGGAACAAGGTCATCGCAGGCGTCCGCAAGGCGTGCCAGGGCCGCCCCGTCACCGAGGACGCGCTCGCCCAGCTCGGGCAGCGCGTCGAGGAGGCGGTCAGGGCGACCGGCAGCGCCGAGCTCTCGACCCACGACGTCGGTCTGGCCATACTCGGCCCCCTGCAGGATCTCGACCTGGTCGCGTACCTGCGCTTCGCCTCGGTCTACCGGGCCTTCGACTCGCTCGAGGACTTCGAGGCCGCCATCGTCGAGCTGCGCGAGCAGCTCCCACCCACGAACCTTCGCGGGCTCGACGAGGACCTCGGGGTCCCCGCGCCCGCCCCCGCCGCTGACTGACCGAGCGACGGCCGATCAGCGGCAGTACCCACAGATTTGCCGAGGCGCGCTGCGCCGAGGCGTAGGACAACGAACCGTGCGGCGGGATGATCCGCGCACTTCTAGGCGTTTTGCCTGTATTGGGAGGCGGCACATGACTGAGACGACGAACGGCGCGGCACGAGGATCCCGGACCAAGGGATCCAAGGGTGGCAAGGGCCTGCGGATCGAACGTATCCACACCACCCCGGGCGTGCACCCGTACGACGAGGTGGTGTGGCAGCACCGCGACGTCGTGATGACCAACTGGCGCGACGGCTCGATCAACTTCGAGCAGCGGGGCGTCGAGTTCCCCGACTCCTGGTCGGTGAACGCGGTCAACATCGTCACCAGCAAGTACTTCCGCGGCGCGGTCGGCAGCCCGACCCGCGAGTCGAGCCTGAAGCAGCTCATCGACCGTGTGGTGAAGTCCTACCGCAAGGGCGGCGAGGACAACGGGTACTTCGCCTCCCCGGCCGACGCCGAGATCTTCGACCACGAGCTGACCTACGCCCTGCTGCACCAGGTGTTCAGCTTCAACTCGCCGGTCTGGTTCAACGTCGGTACCGCCCAGCCGCAGCAGGTCTCCGCCTGCTTCATCCTCTCCGTCGACGACTCGATGGACTCGATCCTGGACTGGTACAAGGAAGAGGGGATGATCTTCAAGGGCGGCTCCGGCGCCGGCCTGAACCTCTCCCGCATCCGCTCCTCCAAGGAGCTGCTCTCCTCCGGCGGCAACGCTTCCGGCCCGGTCTCCTTCATGCGCGGCGCCGACGCGTCCGCCGGCACCATCAAGTCGGGCGGCGCCACCCGCCGCGCCGCCAAGATGGTCGTCCTGGACGTCGACCACCCGGACGTCGAGGCCTTCATCGAGACCAAGGTGAAGGAGGAGGAGAAGATCCGCGCCCTGCGCGACGCGGGCTTCGACATGGACCTGGGCGGCGACGACATCACGTCCGTCCAGTACCAGAACGCCAACAACAGCGTCCGCGTGAACGACGAGTTCATGAAGGCCGTCGAGTCCGGCTCGAAGTTCGGCCTGCGCGCCCGGATGACCGGCGAGATCATCGAAGAGGTCGACGCCAAGTCCCTTTTCACCAAGATGGCCGAAGCCGCCTGGGCCTGCGCCGACCCCGGCATCCAGTACGACGACACCATCAACCACTGGCACACCTCGCCGGAGACGGGCCGCATCACCGCCTCCAACCCGTGCAGCGAGTACATGCACCTGGACAACTCGTCCTGCAACCTCGCGTCGCTGAACCTCATGAAGTTCCTGCGTGACGACGACAAGGGCAACCAGTCGTTCGACGCGGACCGCTTCGCGAAGGTCGTCGAGCTGGTCATCACCGCGATGGACATCTCCATCTGCTTCGCCGACTTCCCCACCGAGAAGATCGGCGAGACCACCCGCGCCTTCCGCCAGCTCGGCATCGGCTACGCCAACCTCGGCGCCCTGCTGATGGCCACCGGCCACGCGTACGACAGCGACGGCGGCCGCGCGCTCGCCGGCGCCATCACCTCGCTGATGACCGGCACCTCGTACAAGCGCTCCGCCGAGCTCGCCGCGGTCGTCGGCCCGTACGACGGCTACGCCCGCAACGCGGACGCCCACAAGCGCGTCATGAAGCAGCACTCGGACGCCAACGCGGTGGCCAAGCGCACCGACGACCTGGACGTCCCGGTCTGGGCCGCGGCCACCGAGGCCTGGCAGGACGTGCTCCGCCTCGGCGAGAAGAACGGCTTCCGCAACGCGCAGGCCTCCGTGCTCGCGCCGACCGGCACCATCGGCCTGATGATGGACTGCGACACCACGGGCGTCGAGCCCGACCTGGCGCTCGTCAAGTTCAAGAAGCTCGTCGGCGGCGGCTCCATGCAGATCGTCAACGGCACGGTCCCGCAGGCGCTGCGCCGCCTCGGCTACCAGCCGGAGCAGGTCGACGCGATCGTGGCCCACATCGCCGAGCACGGCAACGTGGTCGACGCCCCGGCGCTGAAGACCGAGCACTACTCGGTCTTCGACTGCGCCATGGGCGAGCGGTCGATCTCGGCCATGGGCCACGTGCGCATGATGGCGGCGGCCCAGCCGTTCCTGTCCGGCGCGATCAGCAAGACGGTCAACGTGCCCGAGACGGCCACCGTCGAGCAGATCGAAGAGGTCTACTACGAGGGCTGGAAGCTCGGCCTGAAGGCGCTCGCGATCTACCGCGACAACTGCAAGGTCGGCCAGCCGCTCTCCGCGAAGAAGAAGGAGCCGGCCGCCGAGGCCGTCGTCCCGGCCGAGGTCCAGAAGGTCGTCGAGTACCGCCCGGTCCGCAAGCGCCTCCCGAAGGGCCGTCCGGGGATCACCACCTCGTTCACCGTCGGCGGCGCCGAGGGCTACATGACCGCCAACTCCTACCCGGACGACGGTCTCGGTGAGGTCTTCCTCAAGATGTCCAAGCAGGGTTCGACCCTCGCGGGCATGATGGACGCCTTCTCCATCGCGGTGTCGGTGGGCATGCAGTACGGCGTGCCGCTGGAGACCTACGTCTCGAAGTTCACCAACATGCGCTTCGAGCCGGCCGGTCTGACCGACGACCCGGACGTGCGGATGGCGCAGTCGATCGTCGACTACATCTTCCGCCGCCTGGCGCTGGACTTCCTGCCCTTCGAGACCCGCTCCGCGCTCGGCATCCACTCGGCCGGCGAGCGTCAGCGCCACCTGGACACCGGTTCCTACGAGCCGGGCGACGACGATGTGGACGTCGAGGGCCTGGCCCAGTCCGCACCGCGCCAGGTCGAGGCTCCCGCCCCGAAGGCCGCGGCACCGAAGCCGGTCGCCGTCGCCAAGCCGGAGAACCCGGCCGCCGTGCCGGCCCCGAAGCAGGCGCACAACTCCACGGAGCTGCTGGAGATCCAGCTCGGCCTGAACGCCGACGCCCCGCTCTGCTTCTCCTGCGGCACGAAGATGCGCCGTGCGGGCAGCTGCTACCTGTGCGAGGGCTGCGGCTCGACCAGCGGCTGCAGCTGATCGTGCGCGCGCCGCGGGAGTGAACCGCGGTTGAGGGAGTGAGAGGTCCGGTGCCGACGGGAGTCGGCACCGGACCTTTTTCCGTGCCGGGAATAGGTGTGATCTTGAAGGACTTGTGATCGGTGACGACACGGGGGCGGTGTCGCGGGCGGGGTGCCCGTACGGTGTGCTGCCGCCGTTTCCGCTGATGACAGGGGGTAGTTGCGATGACCGAGCTGGATATCCATTACGTGGGCGGGCCGACCGCGGTGATCGTGATCGGGGGTCTGCGGCTGCTCACCGACCCGACGTTCGACGCGCCGGGGGAGTACCCGATGGGCAACCGGGCGCTGGTGAAGACCACCGGCCCCGCGGTCGATGCGGACGCGGTCGGGGCCGTCGACGCCGTACTGCTCTCGCACGACCAGCACCCGGACAACCTCGACACCTCGGGGCGGGCGTATCTGGCGAGTGCGCCGCTGACGTTGTCCACCGGTTCGGCGCTGGGGCGGATCGGCGGAAACGTCACCGCACTGCCGAACTGGGAGCACACCGAGCTGACCCGCCCGGACGGGGGAACGCTGCGTATCACCGGGGTGCCGGCGCAGCACGGGCCGGACGGCAGTGAGCCCGTCGTCGGCGAGGTCACCGGATTCGTTCTCTCGGGCGAGGGCCTCCCGACGGTCTATGTGAGCGGGGACAACGCGTCGCTGCAGGTCGTACGGGAGATCGCTGAGCGGTTCGGACCGTTCGACGTCGCGGTGCTGTTCGCCGGCGCCGCGCAGACCCCGCTGCTTCCGGGCGCCGATCTGACGCTCGGCAGCGTCCACGCCGCCGAGGCGGCGGAGATCCTCGGCGCGCGGCAGGTCGTACCGCTGCACTTCGAGCACTGGGGGCACTTCACACAGAACGGCGACACCCTGGTGGACGCCTTCGAGCGGGCGGGGATCAGCGACCGCCTGCATCTGCTGAAGCCCGGTGAGCGCTTCGAGTCCGGGACCGCGCGATGACGGCGACCCCGGCGGGGCCGGTGGCGGAGCGGGAGACAGCGGCCGGATCCGTCGCGGAGTCCGTCTGGAGCGGTGACCGGCTCGACCTGGACGCCTATCTGGCGCGGACCGGGTACACGGGCGGCCTCGAGCGGACGGCGGAGACCCTGCGGGGACTCCACCGCGCGCACACCGCCGCGATCCCGTTCGAGAACCTGGAGGTCGCGCTGGAGCGCGAGGTCCGCCTCGACCTGGACAGTGTGCAGCGCAAACTCGTCACGGAGCGCCGTGGCGGCTACTGCTACGAACAGAACTCCCTCTTCGCGGCCGTGCTCGAACGCCTGGGCTTCGTCTTCACGGCCCACGGCGCCCGGGTCCGCACCGCCGGCCCGACGCTGCGGCCCATCACGCACGTCCTGCTGCGGGTCGTCGTGGACGGCGCGGAATGGATCTCGGACACCGGCTTCGGCGGTCCGGGAACCCTGGAGCCGGTCGAGCTGCGGGTCGGCACCCCGGCGTGGCAGGGCGGCTGGGCCTTCGAGGTCGCCGAGGAAGCGGGCGGCGTGCGCGTGCTGCGCTCGCTCGGCGCGCGGGGCTGGTCGGACCTGTACGCGTTCGCGCCCAGCCCGCTGTACCCGGTGGATCTCGTCGTCCTGAATCACTACACGTCGACGCACCCGCTGTCCCGGTTCACCGGCCAGGCAGTGGTGCAGCGGGTGACGCCGCAGGCGCGGTACTCCCTGGTGCGGGACGAGCTGACGGTGACGCGCGCGGGTGCCGCGGACGGCGCGGAGGAGCGGCGGAAGGTGCCGGCCGGGGAGCTGCCCGAGGTGCTGGAGAGCACCTTCGGCCTCGTCCTCGCCGCGGCCGACACCGAACGGCTGGGCCGTCTGCACGATCCGGCCCGGTAGGGAGGTGCGGTCGGTCGTGGGACGGGGTCCGGCTCAGTAGGACTGCAACTCGACGAGGGTTCCGTCCGGCGTGCGCAGGTGCGCCGTACGGAGGCCGGGTCCCCAGGCCGGCCGGTCCTGGGGACCCGTGACGACCTTGGCGCCGTGCGCGGTGAGGAGCGGGGCGGCGTCGTCCACGCTGTCCACCCGGAAGACGAGCATCGAGGTGTCCTGCCCGGCGGGCCGGGCCGGCAGGGCCTGGGTGCCGACCACCGCCGCGACGGCGGCACGGGAGAACAGGACGAGGACGCCCTCGCCGTTCAGGTCCCAGTTGGCGTATCCGGCTTCGGGGATGACCTTCACGGGCTCGATGCCCAGGAGGTCGCGGAGCGCCGCGGTCCAGAATTCGGCGGCGGTGGCGAAGTCCTCCACGAGGAGGCGGGGATGAAGTGCGTCCATTGATCGATCATATTCGCCACCCCGGCAGGGGAATTGAGCGGGTGAGCGGGCGCGGGAGGGGCCCTCGTCGGACTTAGGATGGCGCGGTGCTGGTGAAGTGGATTCGCTGTGGGGTCGTGGACCGGGCGGGGTTCGAACGGGGGCAGCGGAAGTGGGCGGGGCTGCGGGGGCAGCCAGGATTCCGGGGGCAGGGCGGCGGCTGGAGCCGCGCGCAGCCGGGTGTGGCGCATCTGTTCGCGTTCTGGGACAGCAGGGCGGCCTACGACGCCTTCATGACGGGCGGGCACGACCAGCTCGCCGGATCGCAGGCCGACTCGTACGAGAACCTCGGGGTGCTGCTCTTCGAGCACCTGCTGGACGTGCGGGTGGGCTTCGAGGCGCGCTTCGCCGACGCCGATCTGCTGCGTGTCGCGCATTCGAAGGTGCGGCCCGGACGCGGCGAGCACTTCGCCGAGATGCAGAAGAAGGTGTGGAACCCGGCGATGGCCGGGTCGCCAGGACTGCTGCGCGGGGCCTTCGCCGAGGGGCCGGACAGCGACTTCCTGGTGCTGTCCCTGTGGATCTCGGCGAACGAGCGCGGCAAGTACCGCCCCGCCGCGATGACGAGGCTGGCGGAGCGCACCGAGCTGGAGACCGATGTGGTCTCGGTGGCGGGCGACGTCGTGGACATCGTGCAGGCGTGGACGGTGTGACGGGGTCGCGGGCGGCCGGGAGCGTCGAGGCCATGAGGGACCGGGTCACCATGGGGAGCCGGGTCACGGGGAGCCGGGCGGCCGCAGAGGCCGTACCGGCGCGCCCGGGATCCGTCGCGGGAATAGGCTGATCACCATGGGCCGACCTCGCCACATCGTGCTGATCCGGCACGGAGAGTCTCAGGGCAATGCGGACGACACCATCTACGAGAGGGTGCCGGACCACGCTCTTGAGCTCACCGCGACCGGCCGTCGGCAGGCCGCGGACGCGGGGGAGAACCTGCGGGCGCTGTTCGGCGACGAGCCGGTCCAGGCGTTCGTGTCGCCCTACCGCCGCACCTGGCAGACCTTCCGCGGGCTGGACCTCGACCCGTCGCTGACCCACGCGATGGAGGAGCCCCGGCTCCGGGAGCAGGACTGGGGTAACTGGCAGGACGTCGACGACGTGCAGCGCCAGCGCAAGGCCCGGGACGCCTACGGGCACTTCTTCTACCGCTTCGCGCAGGGCGAGTCCGGTGCCGATGTGTACGACCGGGTGGGTGCGTTCCTGGAGACCCTCTACCGGGCCTTCGACAAGCCGGACTTCCCGCCGAACGTCCTGCTGGTCACGCATGGACTGACCATGCGGCTGTTCTGCATGCGGTGGTTCCACTGGACGGTCGAGGAGTTCGAGTCGCTGTCCAACCCGGGCAACGCCGAGAGCCGCGTCCTGCTCATCGGACCCTCGGGCCGCTACACCCTCGACCGCCCCTTCGCGCGGTGGCGGCTTCCCGACCCCATGGTGGACGAAGGATTCCGCAGGTGAGTTTGCGCACAGGGTGATTGACCGGGATCAGGCACGATGTCAGAGTTTCCGACGCGATGACCGCTCACCCAGTTGACTCCGAAAACATCTCCCGCGCCCTGGCAAGTCTGCGCGGGCTCGCCGTCGGCGACGCCCTCGGCTCCCAGTTCTTCGTCCCTTCCAACTACCAGGCCCTCCAGAACGGCGGGCTGCCGCCCGGCGTCTGGCAGTGGACCGACGACACCGAGATGGCCTGCTCCGTGCTGGCCGTGCTGGCCGCCCACGGCCGCATCGACCAGGACGCCCTGGCGATGTCCTTCGCGGAGCACCATGACTTCGACCGCGGCTACGGCCCGGCCGTGAACCGCATGCTGCGCCTGATCCGGCAGGAGGGCGCCGACTGGCGTGAGCTGGCCGCGGGCCTGTTCAACGGCCAGGGCTCGTGGGGCAACGGCGCCGCCATGCGGGTCGCCCCGCTGGGCGCCTGGTACGCGGGCGACGCCGAGCAGGCGACACACCAGGCCGAGATCTCGGCGTACACCACCCACCAGCACCGTGAGGCCGTGGTCGGCGCGATGGCCGTCGCGGCCATGGCGGCGCTGGTCGCCGACCCGGACGGCCCGAAGGACCCCTCGGCGCTGCTCGGCGCCGTGCTGGACCTGGTGCCGACCAGCGCGGTGAAGGCCGGCATACGGCGGGCGCGCGACATGCTCGACTACGCGGACGTGGCCACGGTGGCAGCGGTGCTCGGCTGTGGCCGGCGCACCAGCGCGCACGACACCGTGCCGTTCGCGCTGTGGTCGGCGGCCCGGCACCTGGACGACTATCAGCAGGCGTTCTGGACGACGGCCAAGGCGGGCGGTGACGTCGACACCACCTGCGCGATCGTCGGCGGGATCATCGCCGCACGGCCGACCGGGCAGCCGCCGGCCGGGTGGCTGGAGCGCACCGAGCCGCTGCCGCTGTGGGTGGCGGCGCCCGCGGAGGCCTGAGCCCGGACGTACCCGGGCCGGTCCCCTCCCTGGCCATCTCCGCTCCGCCGCTCGGCCCCGTTCACCGGGCCGGGCGGCGGAGCGGTGTCAGGCCGCCGGCGCGGCGGATTTCCCGCTGAGCGCTTCCAGGTCGCTCTTGCGCACCCGCACCACGAACAGCGCGGTGAGTACCGCCAGCACGACGAAGCCGACGCCCGCCATGAAGGCCGTGGATATCCCCTGGGAGAGCACGTCGTGCCCCCAGGGGGCGGGCAGCTCATGGGTCCGCGCGAACTCGTCCCGCTGCTGCGGGGTGGCCTTGGCGAGGAAGTCCGGCAGCTGGTCGCCGAACTCGTTCCTGCTCGCCGTGCCGAAGACCGTGACCAGGATCGACAGCCCGAGCGAGCCACCCACCTGCTGGGTGGCGTTGAGGAGCCCGGACGCGGCGCCCGCCTCGTGCTGGGCCACCCCGGAGACGGCCGTCAGGGTCAGCGTCACGAAGTTCAGCCCCATGCCGAAGCCGAAGAGCACCATGGGACCGAGCACCCCGCCGGGATAGCCGCTGCCCGGATCGAGCCGGGTGAGCCAGGCCATGCCGGCGCCGGTCAGCAGGGTGCCGGTGACGAGGAACGGTTTCGGGCCGAGCACGGGCAGCAGCCGCGTCGAGAGGCCCGCGCCGGTCACGATCGCGACGGTGATCGGGAGGAACGCGAGCCCGGAGTCGATCGGGCTGTACCCGAGGACGTTCTGTACGAACAGGACGATGAAGAAGAACATGCCGAACATCGCCGCGGCCAGGCTCAGCATGATCACATAGGTGCCGGAACGGTTGCGGTCGGCGAACATCCGCAGCGGCGTGATCGGATCGGCGGCCCGCCGCTCGACCACCACGAACAGGGCGAGCAGCACGACGGCCGCCCCGAAGGCGGCGAGCGTCACGGAATCCTTCCAGCCGGAGTCCGCGGCCCGGATGAAGCCGTACACGAGCGACGCCATACCGCCCGTGGAGGTGATGGCGCCGAGAATGTCGAAGCGCCCGGTCCGCCGGTCGGACTCGTTGATGAACAGCGGTGCGAGGAAGGCGATCAGCAGGCCGATGGGCACATTGACGAAGAGCACCCAGCGCCAGTCGAGCCATTGGGTGAGCATGCCGCCGGCGAGCAGGCCGATGGCGCCGCCGCCCGCGGAGACGGCGGCGAACACGCCGAACGCCCGGTTGCGTTCCGGGCCTTCGGGAAACGTGCTGGTGATCAGGGCCAGTGAGGTGGGTGAGGCGATGGCGCCGCCGACGCCCTGCAGCGAGCGGGCCGCGAGCAGCTGCCAGGGTTCCTGGGCGAAGCCGCCGAGCAGCGACGCGAGCGAGAACAGCAGGATGCCGAAGATGAACACCCGTCGCCGGCCGAGGATGTCGCCCGCCCGGCCGCCGAGCAGCAACAGGCCGCCGAAGGTGAGGGTGTAGGCGTTGAGCACCCAGGACAGATCTGTGGTGGAGAAGGACAGTGCGTCCTTGATGTGGGGAAGTGCGATGTTCACAATCGTGGCATCGAGGACCACCATGAGCTGACAGGCGGCGATGACTGCGAGAGCGATACCGGGTCGTCCCTCGCGCCGGGCGGTGCCGGGCGGACGTGACTCGCGTACTTGAGAGGTCGTCACAGATGATCCCCCATCAGTGATTTAGTGAACGACACCGTTCACTATATGCTTCAACGGAGGTTTGTCGATGGGTACTTCGCCGCGGATCCGGTCGGGGGCACCGGTTCTGCCGCGCCGCCGGGGGTCGGTCCTCGAACGCGCGATCCTCGACGCGGCTCTGGAACAGCTGGGTGCCGTCGGCTGGGGCGGGATGACCATGGAGGGCGTCGCGGCGCGCGCCCGGACGGGCAAGGCGGCGCTCTACCGCCGCTGGCCGTCCAAGGAGGCGCTGGTCGCCGACGCGCTGCGGCTCGGGCTGCCGCAGATCGGCGCCCCGCCGGACCTGGGCACCCTCCGGGAGGATCTGCTGTGCCTCGTCATGCGGATGCGCGAGGCGATGTACTCACAGGGCGGCATCGCGCTGCGGGCCGTTCTGGACGAGTGCGACCACGCCGCCGCCCAGCCCTTCGTCGACCTGATCATCCAGGGCGTGATCGAACCGGGGAAGGAACTCATCCTGGACGTGGTGCGGCGCGGGATCACCCGCGGCACCGTGCGCGCCGACGCCACCGCGGCCATCGTCGCCGACGTGGCGCCCGCCCTGATGATGTACCGCGCCAAGATCGGCGACCACCGGATCGGGGAGCAGGACATGGCCGATCTGGTCGATCATGTGATGCTCCCGCTGCTCCGCCCCTGACAGGGGAGTACCCTGGTCCCCGCCATGCCGTATGAACCTCCCACCCACAGCGTCGAACGCTCCCTGCGCGCCACCCTCGGGGCGAAGATCGTCGCAGGCGTCGACGAAGTGGGACGCGGCGCCTGGGCCGGGCCCGTCACCGTCTGCGCGGCCGTCACCGGCCTGCGCCGGGCGCCCGAAGGACTCACCGACTCGAAACTGATCCCCGCCCAGCGCCGCGCCTCGATGGCCGCGCTGCTGGCCGACTGGGTGACGTCCTACGCCCTCGGTCACGCGAGCGTCGAGGAGGTCGACACCCTCGGCATGACCGCCTCGCTGCGGCTGGCCGCCGTCCGCGCGCTCGAAGGACTGCCGGAGCGCCCGGACGCGGTGATCCTGGACGGCAAGCACGACTACCTCGGCGGGCCCTGGCGGGTGCGCACCGTCATCAAGGGCGATCAGTCCTGCGTCGCGGTGGCCGCGGCCTCGGTGATCGCCAAGGTGCACCGCGACGCCGCGATGGCCGAACTGGGCGCGGAACACGAGCCGTTCCGCTTCGCCGACAACGCCGGCTACCCCTCGCCCGTACACCGTGCGGCCCTGGAGGAACTCGGCCCCACACCGCACCACCGGCTGTCCTGGTCGTACCTCGACGCGCTGCCGCGCTGGCGGCACCTGAAGAAGGTCCGGGCTCCCGCCGACCCTGGGGAGCAGCTCGGTTTCGATTTTTGACGACCCACCGCTGCGCAACCGCGGCGTATTTGATAGACATCAGCCCATGCCTCTCATCCCCGAGGAGCCTCAGATTCACGAGAGTGTCCCGGGTCCCCGCTCAGCTCCGGCCGCAGGCCGCAGCGCGTCGACCCCCCGTCCTGTCCCCGGTCCCCGTCCTACACCCCGCCCCGGGCCGCCGCGCCCCGGTTACGCGGCCAACGCCGGGCCCGGCCGGCCCGGTCCGGCCCGTGGGCCCGCCCCGACCGCCTCCGCCACCGTGACGGCCGCCGCGCCGTCGGTGCCGCGTTCGCCCGGCGGAACCGGGGGCGTTACCGCTACAGCGCAGATCCAGCTCATCCCGGCCCCGGCCGACGGCGCGATCGACGCCGCCGACGAGGCGGTCGACCTGCTGTTGGACACCGGCCGCGCGCCGGGCGAGATCCTGGTGCTCACCACGGGCGAGCACCACCCGTGGGCCGCCCACGAGTTGTCCTTCGGCGAGACGTCCTACTGGTCGCAGCACGACGCGGGTGACGACGTCTTCTACGCCGGCATCACGGCCGAACGTGCCGCGGGCCGTCAGGTCGTGGTCGTCGCGGTCAACGGCGGAACCGTCGAGGCCACCGCGCTGGGACTGCCCACCGCGCTGGCCCGTGCGGGCACCCTGCTGATCGTGTGCGGCGACCCCGGGCTGATCAACGGGGCGGTCGCCGCGAAGGCCTGACCGACGCGGTCCTGCCGGTGAGGGCCTTGTCCGTGAGGGTGCTGTCGGTGAGGGGTTGGTCGGTGCGGGCCCGGCTGATGAACGCTCGGCCGTCGAGGGCCTGGCCGAAGGCCTGGTCAACGAGCAGCTGTGCGGCGCAGCGCTTCCGGCGCCCCGTGCGGGCGCAGGGCCGCTGTGCCGCCCGGCTGTTCGGCGAAGGGCTGGGAACTCGGGGTGCGGCCACCGCGGTTCTCGCCCAGGACCTGCCAGCCGTCCCGGGTGAGCGTGACGTAGGCGCCGCAGCGCAGCCCGTGCAGCATGCACGCGTCGCGCAGGCCCCACATCCAGGCGCCGTCCTTCTCGGTCCAGCCGGGGGTGCCGTCGCGGCACAGCAGCAGCACCGCGGTCCGTACCGGTGCGCGCCGCCGCAGATCGTGCGGGAGCACCCGGCGCAGATGCGCGAGGATCGCGTTACGGTGCTCCCAGCCGTCGACGACCCCGGTACTGCCGGTGAACGAGGCACTCGCCGTCAGCCGGCCCTCCGGTTCGAACACCGCGACCACGGCGGTGACCGGAGTGGGGAGGTGCCGGGACTGCAGATCCTTGACGACCTCACGCGGATTGGCGAGCAACGGGATTCCCGCGGCCGTCCACTCGGCTGGTTCCAGGCTGCGGGAGAGTCGGGAGGAGGCACGCGTAGTGGTCTCCGGAGCGAAACCGATGGTCACGTTCCTCCCTTCGGTGGACGCACCCGTCGACCGGGCGCGGGCGCACGCCGGTCAGGGGGCTCGATGAGCCGGTCGGGGATCCAGCGCCAATTCTTCCCCGCATGGCTGCGAGCGGCAACGGGCACTCGAAGCTTCTGACCGGTTATGGACGCCTGCGTCTGATAGATCCTACTCATCGTCTCAATCGTCGATACCCATCACCCCTGCGCGGCCAGGACCAGCGGGAACACCGCGGTCGCGCCCGCCTTGCGCAGCAGCCGGGCCGCGACGGCCAGCGTCCAGCCCGTGTCGGCCAGATCATCCACGAGCAGCACAGGACCGGGGGTCGCGGCCAGTTTCGCGGCCAGTTCCGCCGGGACGGTGAACGCGCCGTGCAGCGCCCGCAGCCGCTGCGCGCTGTTGCTGCGCGGTACCCGGCCGGGTCCGTCGTCCATCGTGTACGCGATCTGGCCGAGAAGCGGCATCCGTCCGATCTCGGCGATGCGCGCGCCCAGGGTTCCGATGAGCTGCGGACGGGTGTGGGACGCGACGGTGACGACGCCGACGGGCCGCTGCGGGGCGTCCGCCTCACCGCTCGCCCACCCTCCATGGCCCTTGGCCCAGTCCGCCAGCACCCGCACCACGGCGTCCGCCGCGTCACTGGGTACCGCCTGGTCGGGTGCGCCGTCGGCCAGCAGCGGGCGCAGCCGGTTGCCCCAGCCGATGTCCGAGAGCCGGCCGAGCGCCCGCCCGGACGCCGCCTGCTCACCGGCCGGGATCCGGCCCTTGAGGTCGAGCCCGATCGCCTGCAGCCCGGTCGGCCACATCTTGCGCGGTTCCACCTCGATGCCGGGACGGCCGAGCGCCGCCCGCGCCGCGTCCAGCGCCGCGCCGGAGACCTCGATGCCGAACCGGGCACCCGCGCAGTTGTCGCAACGGCCGCACGGCGCGGCCTCCTCGTCGTCCAGCTGGAGCCGCAGGAACTCCATCCGGCAAGCGGTGGTCGACGCGTAGTCGCGCATCGCCTGCTGCTCGGCCTCACGCTGCCGCGCGACCCACGCGTACCGCTCGGTGTCGTACGCCCACGGCTGCCCGGTGGAGGTCCAGCCGCCGCGCACCCGGTGCACCGCCCCGTCCACGTCCAGGACCTTGAGCATGATCTCCAGCCGGGACCGGCGCAGATCCACCCGCGCCTCCAGCGCCGGGACCGACACCGGGCGTCCCGCGTCGGCCAGCACCTCCAGGGTGCGGCGCACCTGCTCCTCGGTGGGGAACGCGAGGGACGCGAAGTAGCGCCAGATCGCCTCGTCCTCACGCCCCGGCAGCAGCAGCACCTCCGCGTGGTCCACCCCGCGCCCGGCGCGGCCCACCTGCTGGTAGTAGGCGATGGGGGACGACGGCGATCCGACGTGCACGACGAATCCGAGGTCCGGCTTGTCGAAGCCCATGCCGAGCGCGGACGTCGCGACCAGCGCCTTGACCCGGTTGGCCAGCAGATCCGCCTCGGCGGCCATGCGGTCGGCGTTCTCCGTCTTGCCCGAGTACGAGGCCACCGGGTACCCGCGCTGCCGCAGGAACGCGGTGATCTCGTCGGCGGCGGCGACCGTGAGGGTGTAGATGATGCCGGAGCCCGGCAGGGTGTCGAGATGATCGGCGAGCCAGGCCAGCCGGTGGGCCGCGTCCGGCAGCCGCAGCACCCCGAGCGACAGGCTCTCGCGCTCCAGCGGGCCGCGGAGCACGAGCGCGCCCTCCTCGCCCGTCCCGGCCGTGCCGGTGCCGAGCTGGTCGGCGACGTCCGCGGTCACCCGGGCGTTGGCGGTGGCGGTGGTGGCCAGCACCGGGACCCCCGGCGGCAGGTCCGCGAGCATGGTGCGGAGCCGCCGGTAGTCGGGGCGGAAGTCATGGCCCCAGTCGGAGATGCAGTGCGCCTCGTCGACGACCAGCAGCCCGGTCGTCGCCGCGAGCTTGGGCAGCACCTGGTCGCGGAAATCGGGGTTGTTCAGCCGCTCGGGGCTGACCAGCAGCACATCCACCTCGCCCGCCGCGACCTCGGCCTCGATGGTGTCCCACTCCTCGGTGTTCGCCGAGTTGATCGTCCGGGCCCGGATTCCTGCCCGTTCCGCGGCCTCGACCTGGTTGCGCATCAGCGCGAGCAGCGGCGAGACGATCACGGTGGGGCCGCCGCCGCGCTGGCGTAGCAACGCGGTGGCCACGAAGTACACCGCGGACTTCCCCCAGCCGGTGCGCTGCACGACCAGCGTCCGGCGGCCGTGCGCCACCAGCGACTCGACCGCCAGCCACTGGTCCTCGCGCAGCCGGGCGGTGCCGGTGGAGTCACCGACGAGGCGGCTCAGAACGGTGTCGGCCGCGGTACGAAGCGCGGTGGGGGAGTCAGTCATGCCCCCCATGCAACCTGATGCCACCGACAACACGCGAACCGCGCACCGAACCTGTGGACAACTCGGCCCCAAAGTTATCCACAGGTTTTTGGGGGGTCTGGCGGAGATCACCGGCCTGCGGGACTGTCGGGCCATGACACAGCACATCGAATCGCCCCGGTCCGAGAACGATCCCAAGGTCACCCTGCGCAGCCCGGCCGACCTGGCCGACGCCCTGCCGTACCTGATGGGATTTCACCCCAGCGACTCCATCGTCATGGTCGCCCTGCACGGCGACCACGGCCGCTTCGGCGGCCGGCTGCGCCTGGGCATTCCCGAGGATTCCGCGGAATGGCCCGAGGTCGCCTCGCAGCTCGCGGACTGTCTGGTACGAGGCAGTGAGCAGCGCGGCGACCGGGCCGCCTCGATCGTCCTGTTCCTGTGCCAGGACCCGTCCGCGACCGAGCGGCCGGCCCAGGTCATGGAGCGCCTGCGGCCGCTGGCACAGCGGCTGCGCACGGCCTGCGGCGCCCTGGACGTGCCGGTCGTCGAGGCACTGTGCGTCTCGGCGGGCCGCTGGTGGTCCTACTGCTGCCCCGGCACCGACTGCTGTCCTGCCGACGGCTTCACCATCGCGACCTCGGGCGACTCCGTGATGGCCGCGGCCGCCGCGTACGCCGGCATCAACGTGCGCGGCTCGCTGCGCGAGATGGAGGCCCGGCTCGTCCCGCCGGCCACCGAGCGGACCTCCGGGCAGGCCCGGGCGCTCGACATGGCCTGCGCCGAACTCGTCCCGCGGATCCTGGACGTGGGCGACTGCGAGGCGGTGCGGCACCGGACGCTGACCCTGGTCGGCGCGGCGCTCGAACGCTTCCGCGCCACCCCGGCGGACGGGGACACGCAGCGCAGCGACCAGCGTGACGACGCGCTGCTCGGCGACGACGAGGCCGCCGAGATCATCCTCGGCCTCCAGGACCGCGCCGCGCGGGACCGGGCGGCGGAGTGGATGGAGCCGCCGCACACCGACCCCGCGCTGCGCCTGTGGCGGGCCCTCGCCCGGCGGTGCGTCGGACCGTACGAGGACCATGCCGCCGCCCCGCTGACCCTGGCCGGCTGGGTCGCCTGGGCGTCCGGGGACGAACCGGAAGCGCGCGTCGCGCTCGGCCGCGCGCTCGACCTCGATCCCGGCTACACCTTCGCCCGGCTGCTCCATCACTCGGTGAACGAGGGGCTCGACCCCGAGCCGCTGCGCCAGTGCCTGCGCCAGGAGCGGCGGCAGCGGGTGATCGACGCGTCTAAAGCTCGCCGCGGACCAGTCGGATCAGCCGGTCGAGGACCCGGCCGCCGCTCACCCGGAGACCGTCGTGCTCGTACTCGTCGGTGACCCAGGTGCGCAGACCGCGCACCGCGCGCGCGGTGGCCAGCGAATCGGCGGTCTCGACGTACATGTCGTCGTGGTAGACCGCCGCCGCCACCGGTACCTCGTTCCGGGCCAGTTGAGCCAGGTCGTACAGGTCCGGCCAGCCCTCGCGCAGCGCCAGCCGGTTCGCCGCGTCGCGGAGCGGGACGAGTGCTGGTTCGCCGGTGAACATCCAGGGGTAGATCATCTCGCCGGTGAACAGCACCGGGCCCTCGCCCGCCAGCGCCTTGTCCACATCGAACTGGGGGAACTCCAGATGCGCGGCCTGCGCTGCCCAGCCGGTGCCCGCGGCGGACACCGAGCGCTGTCCGTAGATCGACTCGTGGAGCACGGCGTACAGCGGATTGGCCGCGAACGACAGATGACCCTGCGCCTCGGTCAGGAAGCCGTCCGAGAGCACCGGGCCGTCGGTGCCGGGCAGGAAGGCGTCCTCCAACAGATAGTGCAGGGTGTGCGAGCCGGTACCCGTGCCGAGCATCAGACCCAGCGACTGGAACGCCTCCGCGGTGAACCGGCCGCCGTCCGGCAGCGTCACGTCGTGGTCGCGCAGATGACGGGCGACGGAGCGCGCGGTCTCCACGTCCCCGGGATAGCGGTCGTAGTGCTCGGTGTTCTTGCGCTCCACCCGGGGGAACGCCGAGCGGTAGACGTCGCGGGCGCTGCTGCGCAGCCCCGGCAGGCCGCCGGTGACGAACACCTCCCGCAGACCGTCGGGGGCCAGCGACAGATAGGTCAGCGCGCAGAAGCCGCCGAAGCTCTGCCCCAGCAGGCTCCACCGCCCCTCGGCGCCGAGCAGTTCACGGCGGATCAGTTCGCAGTCCCGCACGATGGAGTCGGCCCGGAAGTGCGAGAGATACTCCGCCTGCGCGGTGCCGTCGCCGCGCGCGGGCAGCGTCTGCCGGTTGGCGGGGGTGGACCGGCCGGTGCCGCGCTGGTCGAGCAGCAGGACCCGGTAGTCGTCCAGGGCCCGGGTCAGCCAGCCGTCCCGGCCGAGCGGGCGCGGGGAGCGTCCGCCGGGACCGCCCTGCAGGAACAGCAGCCACGGCAGCGGCTCGCCCTCCCGGCCCGCGGCCACGACTTCACGGGCGTACACCTGGATCCGCTCCCCGGTGGGGGCCGCGTGGTCGAGCGGTACGTCGAAAGCGTGGTCGGTCACAACGGTGCCGGGCTGGCGGTACACGGCCATGGCGTCTCTTTCCGGTGGTGCGGGCGGATACCGGGGATGCGCTCCCTGTCCAGGAACGGTAGACGGGCCGTGACCCGGGTGCCCACCCGGCCGTTCACCGGGATGTGAACCCGCCGCCGACCGCCCCGACCGTTCCCGCTCCCACCGCCCTGACCAGGCCCGCTTCCGGCCCGCAGCCCGTGCACACCTCGGTGATCTGTGTCGCCGCCCCTTCGCTCGTCGTCTCCGCCGAGGACGGACAGCTGAGAGGGCAGGGGCTCGACGGTTTCTATCAGGAGGGCCGGCGGGTGCTGGCGCGCTGCGAGGTGCGGCTCGCGGGAGCCGAGCCGATCCCCGTGCTGGGCACGCTGCTCAGCGCGGACCGGGCCCGGTTCGTGGCGGTGGTCAGGACTCCGGGTGACACCGGTCCCGATCCGGCGGTCACGGTGGAACGGCTGCGGGACGCCGACGGCACCGAGCGCATCACGGTGCTCAACACCGGGCCGGCCGTGCTCCGGCTGCCGCTCGAAGTGGCGCTGGGCACCGACCTCGCCGAACTCGGAGCGGCCGCCGCGGGGCGGGCGGGGCCCGATCTGCCGGCCAGCGTCTGTGACGCGGGGCTGCGCTGGTCGCATGCCGGTATCGGCGTCAGGGTCACCGCGCGGCCGGCCCCCGCCGGGGTGCTGGCTTCGGCCGGTGTGCTGCGCTGGGAGCTGGCGGTGCCGCCCGGCGCCGGGCGGACCATCGAGCTGCGGGTGTCCCGGGAATCCGCGGCACACGGGTCCGCCGTCTCCGCGCCCGTACGGGGTGACCGGGCGCCCGTGCCCTGGTCCGCTGCGGAGCTGTCCGGCGACGACGCCAGGGGCGAGGAGCTGCTGCGGGGCAGCCTGGACGGTCTGCGGGCGCTGCTGCTGCGCGACCCCGCGCGGCTCGCCGACGTCCATGTGGCGGCGGGCGCCCCCTGGCGGATGGGGCTGGCGCCCGCCGACGCGCTGTGGGCGGCCAGGATGCTGCTGCCGCTCGGCACCCGGCTGGCCGCCGGCACCCTGCGCACCCTCGCGCGGCTCCAGGATCAGGACAGCGGCCGGATCCCGGGTGCGCTGCGGCACGCGGGACCGCATCTGCCGCCCACCTGCTCCGGGGTCGAGGCCACGCTGCTGTTCGTCACCGTCCTGGCGGAAGCCCGGCGCTGGGGGATGCCGCAGCGGGAGGCCGAGCTGCTGCTGCCCGCGGCCGAGCGCTGTCTCGGCTGGCTGCGCACGGTCGCGGAGGCGGCGGGCTATGTGCCGGATCCCGCCCCCGGCGGCCCGTTCCGCTGCGAGGTGCAGGCCCACGCCCACCGGGCCGCGCTGCACGGCGCCGACCTCCTCGACGCCCACGGCCGCCCCGGAGCCGCCGCGTGGCGCGAGTACGCGGCCGAGCTGCGCGGGCGGTTCCAGGAGGACTTCTGGGTCGACGACCTCGGCGGCGGCCGGCCCGCCGCGGCGCTCACCCCTGGCGGCAGGCAGGTGATCCATCTCGGCTCGGCCGCGGTCCACCTGCTCGACACCGGACTGCTCGGGGGCGGCACGCTCGCCGAGGGGCTGCTCGGCAAGGCGCGGACCGGGCAATTGGCGCGGCGGCTCGGAGCCCCGGACCTCGACTCCGGATGGGGTCTGCGGACGCTCTCGGCCAGGGCGCCCGGCCACAGTCCGTTCGGCCACCGGGGTGGTGCGGTGCGGGTCCATGAGAGCGCCCTCGCCGTATCGGGGCTGGCCGCCGCCGGATACGAGAAGGAGGCCGGCGCCCTCCTGCGCGGGGTCCTGGACGCGGCCCGGACCTTCGGACGGCAGCTGCCCGAGATGTACGCGGGCGAACAGCGCGCCGCCGACCGGACACCGCTGCCGCACCCCACCGCCTGCCGCCCGTCCGCCGTCGCCGCCGCGGGCGCCGTCCATCTGCTGACCTCGCTCGCGGGGGTACGCCCCGACGCTCCGGGAGGCGTCGTCGCGGTGCGCCCGATGAGTACCGCCCCGCTGGGCGCGGTGCGCTTCTCGGGGCTGCGGGTGGACGAGCAGCCGTTCGCGGTGCGGGTCAGCAGGCTCGGCATGGCGATGGTCGAGGAGGCCGCCCCCGCCCTCCAGCTCGGCGCGTGAGCGGCGACGCGGCCCGCAGGCGACGCGGCCCGCAGGCGACGCGGCCCGCAGGCGACGCGGCCCGCAGGCGACGCGGCCCGCAGGCGACCCGGTGCGCCCGTCGGCGTGTCGTCCACGGGCAGCACCCCGGCACCCACGCACCTCCGGCACCCCTGTGGCCTGTGGGGCGGGCCGTGGCGGGGGAGGCAGGGTGAAACAAGGGCGGGCGCAGGGGGCCATCCTGCTGTTTATCGTCAGGCAGACGACTATGATCGCGCCATGTCGCCCTACGACCCGTCGGCCTTTCCACCCTTCGCCGTCACCGTCGACCTGGTCGTGCTCACGGTGCGGCACCACGCCCTGTGCGCGCTCGCCGTCCGCCGGGGCGAGCCGCCCTACCAAGGGCGCTGGGCGCTGCCCGGCGGGTTCGTCAGAGCGGACGAGGACCTGTCCCAGGCCGCGGCACGCGAACTCGCCGAGGAGACCGGCCTGCGCGCCCAGAGCGGCGCTCATCTCGAACAGCTGGCCACGTACGGCGACCCGCACCGCGACCCCCGGATGCGGGTCGTCAGCGTCGCCCATCTCGTCCTGGCGCCCGATCTGCCCGCGCCCCGCGCGGGCGGCGACGCGCGCAGCGCCCGCTGGGCCCCGGTCGGCTCGCTGCTGGAGCAGGACGGCTTCGACACGGCGGGCGAGGCCGCTCCGCTGGCCTTCGACCACGCGCGGATCCTGGCCGACGGGGTCGAGCGTGCCAGGTCGAAGATCGAGTACTCCTCCCTGGCAACCGCCTTCTGCCCGCCCGAGTTCACCGTCGGTGAGCTGCGGCGGGTGTACGAGGCGGTGTGGGGGGTGGCCCTCGATCCCCGCAACTTCCACCGCAAGGTGACGGGCACCGTCGGATTCCTCGTACCGACCGGCGGTACGACGACCCGTCAGGGCGGCCGCCCCGCCCAGCTGTTCCAGGCCGGAGGGGCTGCTCTGCTCAATCCGCCCATGTTGCGACCAGAGGTCTGATTTAGGGCGTTATGGTGCAAGGGTGATCCAGGCCATCGGATTGACCAGTATGCCCCGCCGTAACGGTCCGCCCGCGGTCGACGACCTCACCTTCGAGGTCCGCCCCGGGCAGGTCACCGGCCTGCTCGGCGCGCCGGGCGCGGGGAAATCGACCACGCTGCGCCTGATGCTCGAACTCGAGGCGGGCCGCGGCGTCACCCTCTTCAACGGCACCCCCCTGCACGGAGTCCGGCACCCGAGCCGCGAGGTCGGCATCCTCCTCGGCGATGTGCCGGGGCACCCCGGCCGCACCGCGCGGAACCATCTCCGTATGCTCACCGCCGCCCTCGGCGTGCCGGCGGAGCGGGCCGACGAAGTCCTCGACGTCGTCGGCCTCACCGGCCTCGCGGACCAGCGGCTGAGCACCTACTCGCTCGGCATGGACCGGCGGCTCGGCCTCGGCGCGGCGCTCCTCGCCGAACCGCGGACCCTCTTCCTGGACGAACCGTCGTTCGGCCTGACACCCCGTGAAGCCGCCTGGGTGCATGCGCTGCTGCGGGCCTACGCGGCCGACGGCGGAGCCGTCCTGGTCACCGGGCGCGATGCCAAGGCGATGGCCAGGACGTCCGACCGGGTCGTCACGATCGACGGCGGCCGCCTGGTGGCGGACCAGTCCGCCGAGGAGTTCACCCGCACCCGGCTGCGCCCGCATGTGGCCGTCCACTCCCCGCACGCCCAGCGGCTCGCCGGGGTACTGACCGACGGCGGCGCCGAGATCGCCGCGGCGACCGGCAGCCGCCTGGTGATCTACGGCACCACCTCCGCGCACATCGGGGAGATCGCCTACCGGAACGGAATCCTGCTCCACCGGCTGGCCGACGAGGTCGCCGACCTCGGCCCGGTCGCCCCGCTGAGCCGCGCCGACGGCCGCGAGCCCGCCGCGGCGGCCCCCGGCGGACCCGGCCGCGCCGCCCCCGGGGAACCCGCCGAGCCCGCCACCCCCGCCCGGATCCCCGCTCGGCCCAGAGCGGCCGTCGCGCCGGCCACCCCCGCTCAGCCGCTCCGGTACGAACTGCGCCGGCTCGGCGGAATCCGCACCCCGTGGTGGATCGCCGCGCTGTCCCTGCTCGCCTCGGTGGCCGGTGCCCTGGTCCTCTCGCGCACCGGGGAGGCCTCGGCGCTGTCGATGATGTCCGGCTGGGTGCGTCAACTTCCGCTGCCCCCCGCCGCGATGGGCGCCGGTCTGCTGGGCGCGCTCGCCTACGGGCAGGAGTTCCGCTTTCCGGCACTGGCTCCCGCCCAGGTACCGGTGCCCCGGCGGCTGCGGCTGCTCGTCGCCAAAATGCTGGTGAGCGGTGCGGTCGCACTGCTGATCGCGGCCGCGGCCGCGGTGCTCGACACCGTCGTGCTCCGCGTGATCCTCGGTCCCGGCGCGGTTCCGCTGCCCACCGACCGGCCCACGCAGGCGGCCGGCTGGGCCGCGCTGGCCGTCGGCTGCGCCTGGGCCGGGCTGCTGGCCGCCGGACTCTTCCGCACCACCGCGCTGGGTGTGACGGCGGTGCTGGCGGTACCGCTCGTCGTGGCACCCGCGGTGGGACTGGCGGTCCGCAGCCGCGCGGGAAGCCATCTGATCGACGCGGCAGGGGCGCTGCTCAGCGTCGTCGGCGGCTGGCCCGGAGGCGTCGGCAGTACCGCGGCCGGCGTCAGCGGGAGGGCCGTCCAACCGGTCGGCTGTGCCTTCGTGTTGTCGCTCACCGTGCTGCTCTGCGCCCACCTCGCAACGGTGTTGCGGGGTCGCCGACGTTGACGCCGCCCAACTCGCGGTCGGATAAACGGAACTGTCTCTCTGGCCTGTCATGCAGGGCGTTTCGTTCCGATAAAGCGTCAATTATCAGGTGATGAGTGCTCACCCTTTCGTGTGCTTTTCAGCAAAGCCCTCAAGGCCCGCCGTGGCATCGCCGACAAAGGATGCGTGAGTACCCTTGCGCACACCCTGATGACCACGGCTCGTTCCGCCGACTCCAGCATCGTCGGCCCGGCCGAGCTCGACCGCTACTCGTATGCCGACGCCTCAGGTGTCGACCGCCCCGGCCTTCCCTCCTGGGACGGCGCCGACTCGGACATGGGCCGCGTCGGCCGCCGGGCCGGCGGCAGTCGTGGCCGCGGGCTGCACGGCCAACTCGTCCAGCAGCTCGGACAGATGATCGTCTCCGGCGACCTGGGCGCCGACCGGCCGCTCGTCCCGGAGGAGATCGGCCAGCGTTTCGAGGTCTCCCGCACCGTGGTGCGCGAGTCCCTGCGCGTCCTCGAGGCCAAGGGCCTCGTCAGCGCCAGGCCCAACGTCGGCACCCGGGTCCGCCCGGTCGCCGACTGGAATCTGCTGGACCCCGACATCATCGAATGGCGGGCCTTCGGCCCGCAGCGTGACGACCAGCGCCGCGAACTGTTCGAGCTGCGCTGGACCATCGAGCCGCTCGCCGCACGGCTCGCCGCCGGACACGGCCGCGAGGACGTCCAGCAGCGCCTCGCCGACATGGTGGAGATCATGGGGCACGCCGCCGCCCAGGGCGACTCCCTGACGTTCTCCCGGGCGGACGCGGAGTTCCACTCCCTGCTCCTGCAGGTGGCCGGGAACCGGATGCTCGAGCACCTGGCCGGCATCGTCTCCTCCGCCCTGCACGTGTCGGGCGGCCCGGTCACCGGCTGCGAGCGGCCCGGAGAGCCCGCCGTGACCCTGCACCGGCGGATCGTCGACGCGCTCGCCTCGGGCGACGGGGTCGGCGCCGAGGCCACGATGCGCCAGCTCCTCGCCGTGCACACCGAGGTCGCCGCCACCGATCACGTCGTCCCGGCTCCGCGCGAGCACTGACCGTACGGCCGAACCGCAGCCGGCCCCGGACCCACGGTCCGGGGCCGGCGGCAGCCGATGCGCGAAGAATATCCTGTTATCCGACCGTTACCGTTGGTATGGGGTGTGACTCGGGCCACGTGGGCCGGGCGTAACGCTTGGCGAGGCAGCGCGATGACTTAAGAGGTGATGGCCGCACAAGGAATAGCAGCGACAGTTCTGACGCTGTGTTCCTGAGCGGTTCCACCGAGTCGTTCCCATCGTTCCGAGAGGTTGTTCGTGTCGGCCAGCACATCCCGTACGCTCCCGCCGGAGATCGCCGAGTCCGAGTCTCTGATGGCGCTCATCGAGCGGGGTAAGGCTCAGGGGCAGATCGCCGGCGATGACGTGCGTCGGGCCTTCGAAGCGGACCAGATTCCGGCAACCCAGTGGAAGAACGTTCTGCGCAGCCTCAACCAGGTCCTCGATGAGGAAGGTGTGACGCTGATGGTCAGTGCCGCTGAGGAGCCCAAGCGCACTCGGAAGAGCGTCGCAGCCAAGAGCCCGGCGAAGCGCACCGCCACCAAGACGGTCGTCACCAAGGCCACCGTCGCCAAGAAGACCGTCGCCGCCAAGGCCGCCACCGCTCCCGCGGGGGCTGTGGAGGCCGAGACGGTGGATTCGGTCGACGAATCCGACGCACCCGCCGCGAAGCCGGCGGCCAAGAAGACGGCGGTCAAGAAGGCCGCCGCCAAGAAGACGGCGGCCAAGAAGACCGCCGCCAAGAAGACCTCGGGCGACGACGAGGCCGCCGACGGTGAAGAAGCCGACGAGACGACCACGCCCGGCAAGGGTGACGAGGAGTCGGACAAGCCCGAGTCCGAGAGCTTCGTGCTCTCCGACGACGACGAGGACGACGCTCCCGCCCAGCAGGTCGCGGTGGCCGGGGCCACCGCCGACCCGGTCAAGGACTACCTGAAGCAGATCGGCAAGGTTCCGCTGCTCAACGCGGAGCAGGAGGTCGAGCTCGCCAAGCGCATCGAGGCCGGCCTGTTCGCGGAGGACAAGCTGGCGGCGGCTGACAAGCTCGCTCCCAAGCTCAAGCGCGAGCTGGAGATCATCGCCGAGGACGGCCGCTGGGCCAAGAACCACCTGCTGGAGGCCAACCTCCGCCTCGTGGTCTCGTTGGCCAAGCGTTACACCGGCCGCGGCATGCTCTTCCTGGACCTGATCCAGGAGGGCAACCTGGGCCTGATCCGTGCGGTCGAGAAGTTCGACTACACGAAGGGTTTCAAGTTCTCCACGTACGCCACGTGGTGGATCCGCCAGGCGATCACCCGCGCGATGGCCGACCAGGCCCGCACCATCCGTATCCCGGTGCACATGGTCGAGGTCATCAACAAGCTCGCCCGTGTGCAGCGCCAGATGCTCCAGGACCTGGGCCGCGAGCCCACCCCGGAGGAGCTGGCCAAGGAACTCGACATGACCCCCGAAAAGGTCATCGAGGTCCAGAAGTACGGCCGTGAGCCGATCTCCCTCCACACCCCGCTGGGTGAGGACGGCGACAGCGAGTTCGGAGACCTCATCGAGGACTCCGAGGCGGTCGTGCCGGCCGACGCGGTCAGTTTCACGCTCCTGCAGGAGCAGCTGCACTCGGTGCTCGACACCCTGTCCGAGCGGGAGGCGGGCGTGGTCTCCATGCGCTTCGGCCTCACGGACGGACAGCCGAAGACGCTCGACGAGATCGGCAAGGTCTACGGGGTCACGCGCGAGCGGATCCGCCAGATCGAGTCGAAGACGATGTCGAAGCTTCGGCACCCGTCGCGCTCGCAGGTGCTGCGGGACTATCTGGACTGATCCTTCCGAATCCAGCGGATGCGGCCTCCGGTCCTATGGATCACTCTGGGTTTCCAGAGGGATCCACAGGGTCAGGAGGCCGTATGCGTTCCACGTTCCGGATGCTGCTCAGCGGATCGGCGGTGGCGCTGGCCACGTTGATCGTGCCGCTCGGGGTCGCCGGCGCCGGGCCGAAGGCCGAGGCGGTGGTCATAGGCGGCGACCAGGTCGTCGCCGGGCAGCAGCCCTGGGTGGTGGCGCTGGCCAGCCGTGACCGTTTCGGACCGACGAGATCCGGCCAGTTCTGCGGCGGGGCGGTGGTCTCCGCCTCGACCGTGATCACCGCGGCGCACTGCTTCGGCCGCGATGTGCTCGGCGGGGACTGGCGGAACGCCCGGGATCTGCGCGTCATAGCCGGCCGGCTCGACCTCAGGGGCGTGAACGGCCAGGAAATACGGCTGCGACAGGTCCGGATCAACCCGGGATACGACCCGGTGACCCATGCCGGCGATGTGGCGGTCATCACACTTGAGAAGCCGCTGCCCGCAGGTTCGGCCATCGCGATGGCGGGGGCGGGCGACCCGCAGGACTACCTGGCGGGCTCGAAGGCCCTCGTGTCCGGCTGGGGGGACACCACAGGCGCCGGGGCGTACTCACCGGTCCTGCGGTCCGCGGAGGTGGTGCTGCTCGACGACGCGGTCTGTCAGCGCGCCTACCCGGGCAACGCGGACGGCACCTACCTCAGCAGGACCATGCTGTGCGCCGGGGAGCCGCAGGGCGGCAAGGACGCCTGCCAGGGCGACAGCGGCGGGCCGCTGGTCGTCGGCGGCAAGCTGGTCGGCCTGGTCTCCTGGGGCACCGGATGCGCCGAGGCCGGGCATCCCGGGGTCTACACCCGGATCTCCGCGGTCCGCGCACTGGTCACGAGCGCCATGGGCACCCGGCACCGTTGACGGGCCCGGAAGAGCCGACGGGCGGCCCGGCCCCTGGTGGGGTCCGGCCGCCCGTCGGTCCGAGCTCGTCGCAGGTGCGATGTGTCAGTGCTCGTCCTCGACCGTTTGCGCCGGGGTGTCGGTGAGTCGGCCGGTTTCGTCCTGTATTTCCGCAGCGATCTTCTTGAGTTCGGGCTCGAACTTGCGCCCGTGGTGCGCGCAGAAGAGCAGTTCGCCGCCACTGATGAGGACGACGCGCAGGTATGCCTGGGCGCCGCAACGGTCGCAGCGGTCCGCCGCCGTCAGCGGGCTCGCGGGGGTCAGAACTGTAGTCACGTCGCCTCTTCTCTAGCTCGACGAGCTGTCGTACCAGGGTCAACATCCAACCAGGCCGAAAACGTTCCCGCTCGTGGCTTTTCCTCGAAATCTGACTTCGAAGTGACTGGATGCTACCTGTTGGTAGCTGATTGGCCTCTGATGCGTTAGTTGTCGCTTTTGGGGCGCTTGTCCGGTTGTGTCCACCGACTGGGTTGCCGGTTGTTGGTGAGGACGTGCCCGGAGCCTAAATGGTTCATGCCTCAATGGGAACGTGACATGGGTATCACTCAAATGAGGTATCGAACGTACGATCGATACGGGGCTACTCTGGGGCCCGGATACCGGGTCGCGGCACAACCGGCGTACCAGGTCTCGGTACCCTCTCACCGACACAGCCGAAGAACTTTATCGAGGAGCTGCCCGCGTGACCGCCGAAACATCCGTGCCGTCCTCCGCGCTGCTGACGGGCGCAGATCGCGACGGTTCCAACTACACCGCGCGGCATCTTCTTGTCCTCGAGGGGCTGGAGGCGGTCCGCAAGCGCCCCGGCATGTACATCGGGTCGACCGACAGCCGTGGCCTCATGCACTGCGTGTGGGAGATCATCGACAACTCCGTCGACGAGGCCCTCGGCGGTCACTGCGACCGCATCGAGGTCTTCCTGCACAGCGACTCCTCGGTCGAGGTCCGTGACAACGGCCGCGGCATCCCGGTCGACGTGGAGCCCAAGACCAGGCTGTCGGGCGTCGAGGTCGTGATGACCAAGCTGCACGCCGGCGGCAAGTTCGGCGGTGGCTCCTACGCGGCCTCCGGCGGCCTGCACGGTGTCGGCGCCTCGGTCGTCAACGCGCTGTCCGCCCGCCTCGACGTCGAGGTCGACCGGAGCGGTCACACGCACGCCATCAGCTTCCGGCGCGGTGTCCCCGGCTCCTTCTCCGGAGCGGGTCCCGACTCCTCCTTCGACGCGGCGAGTGGCCTGAACAAGTCGAAGAAGGTCCCCAGGGCCAGGACCGGCACCCGCGTCCGGTACTGGGCGGACCGCCAGATCTTCCTCAAGGACGCCAAGATCTCGCTGGAGAACCTCCACCAGCGCGCCCGCCAGACGGCCTTCCTGGTGCCGGGGCTGACCATCGTCGTCCGCGACGAGCGCGACCTGGAAGGTGACGGCAAGGCCGTCGAGGACGTCTTCCACTACGACGGCGGCATCAGCGAGTTCTGCGAGTACCTCTCCCAGGACAAGCCGATCTGCGACGTCCTGCGGCTGACCGGCAGCGGCAGCTTCAAGGAGACCGTCCCGGTCCTGGACGACCGCGGCCACATGACGGCGACCGAGGTCACCCGTGAGCTGGGCGTCGACATCGCGATGCGCTGGGGCACGGGGTACGACACCGTGTCGCGGTCGTTCGTGAACATCATCGCCACCCCCAAGGGCGGCACGCACGTCACGGGCTTCGAGCGGGCCATCACCAAGACCGTCAACGAGGTGCTGCGCTCCGCGAAGCTGCTGCGCGTCGCCGAGGACGACGTCGTCAAGGACGACGCCATGGAGGGTCTGACGGCGGTCGTCACCGTACGGCTGGCCGAGCCGCAGTTCGAGGGCCAGACCAAGGAGGTGCTCGGCACCTCGGCCGCCAACCGGATCGTGGCCAACGTCGTGGCCAAGGAGCTCAAGGAGTTCCTGACCTCCGCCAAGCGCGACACGAAGCTCCAGGCGCGGGCGGTGCTGGAGAAGACCGTCGCCGCCGCGCGCACCCGCATCGCGGCCCGCCAGCACAAGGACGCGCAGCGCCGGAAGACGGCGCTGGAGACCTCCTCGCTGCCGGCGAAGCTGGCGGACTGCCGCAGCGACGACGTGGACCGCACCGAGCTGTTCATCGTCGAGGGCGACTCGGCACTCGGCACGGCCAAGGTGGCCCGGAACTCGGAGTTCCAGGCGCTGCTGCCGATCCGCGGCAAGATTCTGAATGTCCAGAAGTCGTCGGTGTCGGACATGCTGAAGAACGCCGAGTGCGGCGCGATCATCCAGGTGATAGGAGCCGGGTCGGGCCGGACCTTCGACATCGACCAGGCGCGCTACGGCAAGGTGATCTTCCTCGCGGACGCCGACGTCGACGGCGCGCACATCCGGTGCCTGCTGCTCACGCTGTTCCAGCGCTACATGCGTCCGATGGTCGAGCAGGGCAGGGTCTTCTCCGCCGTGCCGCCGCTGCACCGCGTCGAGCTCGTCCAGCCCAAGAAGGGGCAGGACAAGTACATCTACACCTACTCGGACAGCGAGCTGCGGCAGACGCTGCTCGACCTGCAGCGCCGGAACGTCCGCTACAAGGACGGCATCCAGCGCTACAAGGGGCTGGGTGAGATGGACGCCAACCAGCTCGCGGAGACCACGATGGACCCGCGCCACCGCACCCTGCGCCGGATCAACATCAGCGACCTCGAGGCCGCGGAGCAGGCGTTCGACCTGCTCATGGGCAACGAGGTCGCACCGCGCAAGGAGTTCATCACCAACTCGGCGGCGACGCTCGACCGGTCCCGCATCGACGCCTAGCCGCACCCGCAGGCCGACCGGTGCTCCCCCACCCCCCAGGGTGGGGGAGCACCGCTGCTTTCACAGGTCGTCGGATATGCCTACCGGCACGGCATCACCTGATGGGGTGAACGTTTCAGCTTGATGGCACCGGATCTTCCCACTCTGTCCATGCTTGGGCGCACGGCCAATTGGCTTGTGAAGCGAGGAGAGTTCGGTGGACAAGCACGACGGGGGCGACCCGGGCGCGCTGCGGGTGGACGACCCCTGGTACGACGCCCTGGCCGCCGGTCTCTGGGTTCCGGACCCGACGACGCCGGCACCGTCACCCGTGCCGGCGCCGTCTGCGGCGCCCGTCGCGGGGGCGGAGCAGGACCGGGCCGCGGTCTACCTGGAGGTGCAGCAGAGCGCCGCGTTCCAGGAAGTGCGCGGCCAGTACCGCCGGTTCGCCTTTCCGGCGGTCGCGGCCTTCCTCGCCTGGTATCTGCTCTACGTGGTGGCGGCCACGGTGGCGCCGGGTCTGATGAGCCGCCCGGTGGCCGGTGAGCTCAATGTGGCGATGGTCGCGGGACTGGCGCAGTTCGCCACGACGTTCCTGCTGACCTGGGCCTACTCACGGCATGCGCGGCTGCGCAGGGACCGGGCGGCGCTCGACCTGCGCTGGGACACCCAGGAGCGGATGCGCTGATGGTCCGGTACCTGGCAGATCCGGCGAACGAGCACCAGGGGCTCGCTCTCGTCCTGTTCACGATCTTCGTGTCCGTCACCCTGGCCATCACCGCCTGGGCGGGCCGGCGACGCAGCTCGTCGGTCGAGTTCTTCGCCGGGGGCCGGCTCTTCTCCCCCATGGAGAACGGTTTCGCCATCGCGGGCGACTACATGTCGGCGGCGTCGTTCCTCGGCATCTCCGGTCTCATCGCGCTCTTCGGCTACGACGGCCTGCTGTACTCGGTCGGCTTCCTGGTCGCCTGGCTCGTCGTCCTCATGCTCGTCGCGGAACTTGTCCGCAACTGCGGCCGCTACACCCTCGCCGATGTGCTCTCCGCCCGGATGCGGCAGCGGCCCGTCCGGATCGCGGCCGGCACCTCCTCGGTCATCGTCTCGGTGCTCTACCTGGTCGCGCAGATGGTCGGTGCGAGCAGCCTGGTGGCGCTGCTGCTCGGCGGGCAGGGCGGCGCGTCCCGGACCTGGACGGTGATCGGGGTCGGCGGCCTGATGGTCGTCTACGTCTCGTTCGGCGGCATGCGCGCGACGACGTGGATCCAGATCGTCAAGACCGTGCTGCTGATGGGCGGCACCATCACGCTCGTCGTGCTGGTGCTGATCCGCTTCCACGGCGATCTGAACGGCCTGCTGCGTTCCGCGGCGGCCGGCAGCGGACACGGCAGCGCCTTCCTGGCGCCCGGCCTCAAGTACGGCGGGAGCTGGACCTCGAAGCTGGACTTCATCAGCCTCGGGATCGCCCTGGTGCTCGGCACGGCCGGGCTGCCGCACATCCTGTCGCGCTTCTACACGGTGCCCACCGCCCGTTCCGCCCGCCGGTCGGTGGTCTGGGCGATCGGGCTGATCGGCTCCTTCTACCTGATGACGATCGTCCTCGGCTTCGGCGCCGCGGCGGTCGTGGGCTCGGACGCCGTACGCACCTCCAACGCGGCCGGCAACACCGCCGTACCGCTGCTGGCCCAGGATCTGGGCGGGGGAGCCGGTTCCACAGGTGGAACGGTTCTGTTCGCCGTCGTCGGCGCGGTGGCCTTCGCGACGATCCTGGCGGTGGTCGCCGGGATCACCCTGGCCTCGTCCGCCTCGGTAGCGCATGACCTGTACGCCACGCTGCGCCGCAGCGGGAAGCACGCGGGCCCCGCGTCCGGGAACGACGAGGTGCGGGTGGCGCGCTTCGCCGCGGTCGGGATCGGCGCGGTGGCGATCGCGCTGAGCCTGTTCGCGCAGGGGCAGAACATCGCGTTCCTCGTGGGCCTCGCCTTCGCGGTGGCCGCCTCGGCGAACCTGCCCGCGCTGCTGTTCTCCCTGTTCTGGCCCCGTTTCACCACCCGGGGAACGGTCTGCGCGATCTACGGCGGGCTGATCCCCGCACTGCTCCTCGTCGTGCTGTCGCCCGTCGTCTCCGGACGGCCCGACGCCCTCTTCCCCGGTGTGGACTTCCATCTCTTCCCGCTGGAGAACCCGGGACTGGTCTCCATCCCGCTGGGCTTCCTGGCGGGCTGGCTGGGCACCGTGCTCTTCCCGGAACCCGGGGACGGGGCCAAGTTCGCGGAGACGGAGGTCCGTTCCCTCACCGGCGCCGGAGCGGTGTGACGCGGCGGCGGAACGGCCCGTGCACCGGGTCAGTCCGCCGCCGCCCAGGCGTAGCGGTGCTCGGGGCGGCCGGTGTCGCCGTACTTGAGGGTCAGGCCGATCCGCCCGGCCTGCTCCAGGTACTTCAGATAGCGCTGCGCCGTGGAGCGGCTCAACCCGGCCAGCTCGGCGACCTCATGGGCGGACAGCGGATGCCCGGCCTCGCGCAGCACCCGCCGTATCAGTTCCGCGGTCGGCGCCGAGTGGCCCTTGGGCAGTTCGGCCGAGGCCGCTCCCGCCGTCCGCAGCGCACCGAAGATCCGGTCGACCTGCTCCTGGCCGGCCTCGCCGCCCCCGCCGACCCCGTCCAGGGTGCGGCGCAGCGCCGCGTACCCGTCGAGCTTGGCCCGCAGCCCGGCGAACGTGAACGGCTTGACCAGGTACTGCAGCGCGCCGCACCGCATCGCGGCCTGGACGGTCGCGACATCGCGGGCGGCGGTCACCATGATCACGTCGGCGTGGTGGCCGAGCTGCCGCAGCCGGCGGATCAGCGTCAGGCCCGTCTCGTCCGGCAGATAGTGGTCGAGCAGGATCAGGTCGATCCGGGTGCGCTCCAGGGTCGCCAGCGCGTGGGCGGCGGTATGGGCGCGGCCGGCCACCCGGAAGCCGGGGACCTTCGCCACGTAGGCCGCGTTGATCTCGGCGACGCGGAAGTCGTCGTCCACGACCAGTACCTCGATCATCGTGTCTCCCTTGCGCCGGTGAGCTCCGTGAGCGCGGCGAGCTGATCGCGTTCGGTGGGGTGGCCGGTCAGGCGGCCGCTGACGTCCTCCGCGACGAGAGCCTCCGGCAGCACCACGGTGAAGACCGCGCCGCCGCCCGCACGGGCGGTGACCCGGGCGATGCCGCCGTACCGCTCGGCGAGCCGCCTGACCAGCGCCAGGCCCAGCCCCCGGCCGCGGTGCGCGGGCCGCTCCTTCGTGGACCAGCCTTCGGTGAAGATGAGGTCGCGGGCCTCGGGCGGCACCCCGGGGCCGGTGTCGGAGACCCGCAGGACAGCGGTGGTGTCCTCCTCGGTCCGCAGCTCGATCTCCACGAAGGAGTCGGCGGTGCGGTGCGCGGACGCCGCGTCCAGGGCGTTGTCGATGAGGTTGCCCAGCACGGTCACCAGATCGCGTGGATCGACCACCCGGTCGGGCAGCCCGGTCGCGGCGGAGATCCGCAGGGCGACCCCGCGTTCGGCGGCGATGGCCGCCTTGCCGACCAGCAGGGCGGATAGCAGCGGGTCCCGCACCTGCTCGGCGATCTGCTCCGCGGACGACCGGTGGGTGTCGGCGACCTCCACGACGAATTCCACCGCCTCGTCGTGCAGGCCCAGTTCCAGCAGGCCCAGCAGGGTGTGCAGCCGGTTGGCGTGTTCGTGGTCCTGGGCGCGCAGCGCGTCCAGCAGCCCGTGGGTGCTGTCCAGCTCCCGGCCGAGCAGCTCCAGTTCCGTACGGTCGCGCAGGGTGGCGACCGCGCCGCCGTCACCGGTCGGCATCCGGTTGGTGACCAGCACCCGGCCGCCGCTCACCGTCAGCAGGTCGGTGCCCTCGACCCGGCCGGTCAGGACGTCCGTGGTGCGGCCCGGCGGCAGGACGTCGTCCAGGACGTGTCCGGTGGCGTCGGGGCCGAGCCCGAGCAGCCGCCCGGCCTCGTCGTTGACCAGCCGGATCCTGCCCTGCCGGTCGAGCGCCACGACGCCCTCCCGGATGCCGTGCAGCATCGCCTCGCGCTCGTCGAGCAGCGAGGAGATGTCGGCGAACGCGAGCCCGTGGGTGCGGCGCTGTAGCCTTCGGGAGCCGCCGATCGCGGCCAGCACACCCACCGCGAGCGCGGCGGCCGCGTACAGCAGCAGCCCAGGGACCGCGCCCAGCAGCCGGTCGCGGACGCTGTCGTAGGCGATGCCGACGGAGACCGCGCCGACGATCCGGCCGCTGCTGTCGCGCAGCGGCACCTTCCCCCGGGCGCTGCGGCCCAGGGTGCCGTTGTCGATCTGCATGACCTCCTGACCGGCCAGCGCCTCGCCGGGATCGGTGGAGACATGCTCACCGATCCGGTCCTCCGTCGTGTGCGACCAGCGCGTTCCGTTGAGGTCCATCACGACGACGTACTCGGCCCGGGTGGCGTGGCGGATGCGCTCGGCCTCGGCCTGGACCGGCCCGTCGGGGGTGGGCTCCGACGTGAGCAGCGAATCCGCGATCTGCGGTTCGGCCGCGGCGGTCTGCGCGATGGACAGGGCGCGACGCATCGCCTGGTCGTCGAGCTGGTGGCTCAGCGGCGCCAGGAAGAGCCCGGTGGCCAGCACGGTGACACCCGTGGTGATCGCGACCTGGGTCAGCAGAACCTGTGCGGAGACGCGACGCGGCCACCGGATGCGCATGCGGTCTCCTTCTGCTGTGGTGATGTGCGGTGATAACGGATGATTCACAACGGTTCGCTGCCACGGCGTGCCGCCGTGTCCCGGCTGTGAACGCAACGTAAACGCCATAGAGGCGGATGCCCACCCTCCGTTTCGCTTTCGTTGTGCGGGAGCGAGCAAAACGAGCAGAACAGCGGTTGTGAGCAGAAGGCGCCCTGTGCTCACAAGGCTGCCGCCACGACCCGGGCCGCGCCTAGCGTCCCGCCCCATGAGCAGTCAAACGAGTCCCGCCATCGAGTTGCGGGGAGCGAGCAAGGCGTTCCGGACCCCGTCCGGGGCGCTGCACACCGCCGTACGTGATCTGGACCTGACCGTGGAGCGCGGCGAGTTCGTCGCGATCGTCGGACCGACCGGATGCGGCAAGTCCACGACGCTGACCCTGGTCAGCGGCCTGGAGGAGCCGACCGAGGGCGAGGTGCTGGTGGCCGGCGAGCCGGTCCGCGGCATCGGCGACAAGGTCGGGTTCGTCTTCCAGCAGGACGCCGTCTTCCCCTGGCGCACCGTGCTGTCCAACGTGATGGCCGGTCCGCGCTTCCGCGGCACACCCAAGGCCGAGGCGAAGGAACGGGCCCGCGAATGGCTGGCCCGGGTGGGCCTGACGTCCTTCGAGGACCGCTATCCGCACCAGCTGTCGGGCGGCCAGCGCAAGCGCGTCGCGCTCGCCGCGACCTTCGTCAACGATCCCGAGATCCTGCTGATGGACGAGCCCTTCTCGGCGCTCGACGTGCAGACCCGGGCGCTGATGTCGGACGAACTGCTGGACCTGTGGGCCGGCACCGGCTCCTCCGTCGTGTTCGTCACGCACGACCTGGAGGAGTCCATCGCCCTCGCCGACAAGGTCGTGGTCATGACGGCAGGACCCGCGACCGTCAAGGAGGTCTTCACGATCGACCTGCCACGGCCGCGCAAGGTCGAGGAGGTCCGGATGGAACCGCGGTTCCTGGAGATCTACCGGGAGATCTGGTCCTCGCTGGGCGAAGAGGTCCGCATCACCCGCGAGAGGGGAGCCGGCAATGCAGCCTGAAACCGCCGTCGCCGACACCGTCACCGTCACCACCAAGGACCGGCCCGCCAAGGCGTCCACCGAGCGCACCCAGGCCAGGGCGCGGGCCGCCCGCAACCGCCGGGTCCTGGTCTACGGGACCCGTCTGCTGCTGCTCGTCGCCGTGATCGGCCTGTGGGAGTGGTTCGCCCGCGCCGGGATCATCGATCCGTTCAACTTCTCGATGCCGTCGAAGATCTGGGACCAGATCCGTGAGTGGGCGCTGCACGGCACCGCGCAGGGCTCCTTGTGGGAGCAGATCTGGTACACGCTCTACGAGGCGCTCTTCGGCTGGATCATCGGCGTCATCGCCGGTGTGCTGCTCGGCATCGCGCTCGGCCGGGTTCGCTTCCTGGCGGACGTCCTCGGCCCGTACATCAAGGTCTTCAACGCGCTGCCGCGCATCGTGCTGGCGCCGATCTTCCTCATCTGGTTCGGCCTCGGCCCGGCCTCGAAGGTCGCCTCCGCGGTCGTCCTGGTCTTCTTCCCGGTCTTCTTCAACGCCTTCCAGGGGGCGAGGGAGGTGGACCGCAACCTGGTCTCCAACGCCCGGATCCTCGGCGCGAGCAACCGCCGGGTGACGCTGCAGGTGGTCATCCCGTCCGCCACGTCATGGATCTTCACCAGCCTGCACGTCTCGTTCGGCTTCGCACTGATCGGCGCCATCGTCGGCGAGTACATCGGGGCGACCAAGGGCCTCGGCCTGCTGGTCTCCGCCTCGCAGGGCACCTTCAACGCGGCCGGGGTGTACGCGGCCATGGTGATCCTCGCCGTGGTGGCACTGCTGGCCGAAGGGCTGCTGACGTTCGGCGAGAAACGGCTGTTCCGCTGGAAGCCGGCGGAGCCAGGCACCGAACGCTGACATCCGATCGCCCGGGATCCGGACGCGGGGACCCCGCGGACGTGAGCCCGGTTCCGCGAGACCCGAACACCCGGATCCCCGTACCCCCTCCACATTCTCCACCCCCTCACAAGGACGTGAACATGCGCAGCATGGCCAGAATCTCCGCGGCCGCGGTCGCCGGAGCGCTCGCCCTCACCACCCTCACCGCCTGCGGCGACTCCTCGGCGGCGGGCGACAACGGCAAGGTCAAGATCATGGTGGGCGGCCTGGACAAGGTCATCTACCTGCCCGCGATGCTCACCCAGCAGCTCGGCTTCTTCAAGGCCGAGGGCCTCGACGTCCAGCTGCTCACCGAGCCGGCCGGCGTGCAGGCCACCACCTCGCTGGTCTCCGGCGATGTGCAGGGCGTCGTCGGGTTCTACGACCACACCCTCGACCTGCAGGTCAAGGGCAAGATCATCGAGTCCGTGGTGCAGCTGGCGCAGGCCCCCGGCGAGGTCGAGGTGGTCTCCACCAAGGCGGCCGGCGACATCTCCTCGGCCAAGGACTTCAAGGGCAAGAAGCTCGGCGTGACGGGCCTCGGATCCTCCACCGACTTCCTCACCAAGTACCTCGCCGTCAAGAACGGCGTCGACGTCAGCGACTTCACACCCGTCGCCGTCGGCGCGGGCCAGACGTTCATCGCCGCCCTGCAGCAGGGCTCGATCCAGGGCGGTATGACGACCGACCCGACCGTCGCGCAGATCCTCGACAAGGGCATCGGCAAGGTGCTGTACGACATGCGCACTCCTGAGGGCTCGAAGGCGGCGCTCGGCGGCCTCTACCCGTCGTCCAGCCTCTACATGAGCACCGACTGGGTGAACAGCCACAAGGCGACGGTGCAGAAGATGGCCAACGCCTTCGTCAAGACGCTCGGCTGGATGTCCACGCACACCCCGGAGGAGATCGCCGCGAAGATGCCGGCCGACTACGCGCAGGGCGGCAAGGAGCTGTACGCCCAGGCGATCAAGGCCACGCTGCCGATGTTCACCAAGGACGGCGTCATGCCGGCCGACGGGCCGCAGACCGTCGAGAAGGTCCTCAAGGCCTTCAACCCGACCCTGCAGCACGCCACGGTGGACCTGGAGAAGACCTACACCTCGGAGTTCGTGAAGAAGGCCGGCTGATCCGCACCCCGTCCGGCCCCCGCGCCGCCGCTGTCAGCGGCCCCCGGCCACCGCCCTGATCCCCGTGACATCCATCCGGGCGGGCGAGCCGAGGGCCGCTCCGCAGCTCTCCGGGCGCGGCGGCAGCGCCGCGGACCCGGTGACGCCGACGTCCCAGGCCCGGCCGTCGGCGTGCGTCACCCGCACCGTCCAGGACGGCGCCGAGCCGTCCGTGCGCGTCACCACGAGCGCTCCCGCCCGGACCTCGCCGGTCAGGGAACGCACCGCGAGGTCGGCGGCCTGGCCCGGCCGGTCCCAGGCGGAGGCGCCCCGGCAGCCGTCGAGCGTGATCCGGTGGTCGCGGGCCGCCTTGAGCACTCCGTGCGCCAGGTCCGCGTCGACCCGCCCGTAGGCGTAGCCGGACGGCAGGACGAGCATGGTGGGGGCGAACCGGTGGCCGCCGATATGGGTGATCTCCCAGACGTCGCTGACGCCCTCGGCCGCCAGCCGCGCGGCGAGCGGGCGGCCGTACAGGGCGCAGCAGCGGTCACGTTTGCCGTTGGTGCAGACGAGCGCGACCGGCTCGTGGTGCGGCTCGCCGAATTCCTGATGCGCCCCGGCGCCCAGCGCCGGGAAATCCAGCTCCAGCAGGGCGGCGGGATCGTCGATCACGTCCTGCCGGACCCAGGACCGCCCGGGAACCACATGGGCGACGAGCACGTGGTGCCGGGACGGGACGTGGCAGTCCGCGTGGCGTCCCGGACGCCGGATCAGCGCGACCCTGACGCCGGTGCCGTCCGCGGCCTTTTCCAGGGCCCGGCCCACCACCGGATCCAGATGGCTCGCGGTGAAGGCCTTCGCGCCCCAGGGACCGGGCTGTTCGAGCAGGAGCCATGTTCTGGCGGTGGCGGCGGTGGCGGCGAGCGGTTCGGCCAGCTCCGCCGAAGCGTTCGTGCACGTACTCACACAGGGCAGCCTAACCGGAGCGCGACAGGGCGCGGCACCGATGGTGCCGCGCCCTGTTCGCTCGCTCCCGGGTGAACCCGGTGCCTAGGGCGTGTTGCGAAAGTCCCGCCTGGCCCACGACGCCTGGCACACGCCCTCGCTGCGTTGTCGGGCTCGTCCACGTACGACCAGTACGAGGACGACCCTCCGCCTTGCGAGCGCACGCACCAGACGCCGTGGGCCACGCCCTCCGGGCGAACAGCGCTCCTTTCGACACACGCCCTAGACCGGTCCGGCCACCACCGTGATCGGCTTGGCCAGCGCCACCCCTGAACCGTCCCGGCGGGGGTCCTTCGGGGGAAGGTCGGCGGGCAGGCCCGTCGCCGTCGCGGCGCGGGCCGGGACCGCGCCCGCCCAGGCGAGCACCAGACCGTCCTCACCGCGCAGGAAGCGCTGGCAGCGCACCCCGCCGGTCGCGCGGCCCTTGCGCGGATACTGCTCGAACGGGGTGAGCTTGGCGGTGCCCTGGACCGAACCGTCGAGCGTTCCCTCGGCACGGGCCACGGTGAACACCACCGCGTCCACGGCCGGGTCGACGGCCGTGAAGGAGATCGCCTTCGCCCCGTCGGTCAGCTTGATGCCGGTCATGCCGCCCGCCGGGCGCCCCTGGGGGCGCACCTGCGAGGCCGGGTACCGCAGCAGCTGGGCGTCGTCGGTGATGAAGACCAGGTCCTCCTCGCCGGTGCGCAGCTCCACGGCGCCCACGACCCGGTCGCCGTCCTTGAGGCCGATGACCTCGAGATCGTCCTTGTTCGCGGGATAGTCCGGGACCACCCGCTTGACGATGCCCTGTTCGGTGCCGAGCGCGAGACCGGGGGAGGACTCGTCGAGCGTCGTCAGGCAGAGCACCCGCTCGCCGGTCTCCAGGGACAGGAACTCCGAGACGGGCGCGCCGCCCGCCAGGTTCGGCGCCCCCGCCGTGTCCGGCATCATCGGCAGGTCGATCACCGTGAGCCGCAGCAGCCGGCCGGCGGAGGTGACCGCGCCGACGTCGGCGCGCGCGGTGGTCGGCACCGCGGAGACGATCACATCGTGCTTGGCCCGCTTGCCCTCGCCGTCGTCGAACTCCTCGCCGTTGGCGGTCCGCGCCAGCAGCCCCGTCGAGGACAGCAGCACCCGGCACGGGTCGTCGGCGACCTCCAGCGGGACGGCCGAGACCGGCGCGCCCGCCGACTCCAGGAGGACGGTGCGGCGGTCGGTGCCGTACTGCTTGGCCACCGCCGCGAGCTCGTTGGAGACCAGCTTGCGCAGCTCGGCGTCCGAATCCAGGATCACCGTGAGCGCCTCGATCTCGGCGTTGAGCCGGTCGCGCTCGGACTCCAGCTCGATGCGGTCGAACCGCGTGAGCCGGCGCAGCGGGGTGTCCAGGATGTACTGGGTCTGGATCTCGGACAGCGAGAAGTGGGCGATCAGCCGTTCCTTGGCCTGCGCCGAATTGTCACTCGACCGGATGATCGAGATGACCTCGTCGATGTCGATGAGGGCGACGAGCAGGCCGTCGACCAGGTGCAGCCGGTCCCGGCGCTTGGTGCGGCGGAACTCGCTGCGCCGCCTGACCACCTCGAAGCGGTGGTCGACATAGACCTCCAGCAGCTCCTTGAGGCCCAGCGTGAGCGGCTGCCCGTCGACCAGCGCCACGTTGTTGATGCCGAAGGACTCCTCCATCGGCGTCAGCTTGTAGAGCTGCTCCAGCACGGCCTCGGGGTGGAAGCCGTTCTTGACCTCGATCACCAGGCGCAGGCCGTGCGACCGGTCGGTGAGGTCCTTCACATCGGCGATGCCCTGGAGCTTCTTCGCGCCGACCAGGTCCTTGATCTTCGCGATGACCTTCTCCGGGCCGACCGTGAACGGCAGCTCGGTGACGACCAGGCCCTTGCGGCGCGGCGAGGTGTCCTCGACGGCCACGGTGGCACGGATCTTGAACGTGCCACGGCCGGTCTCGTACGCGTCCCGCACCCCGGCCAGGCCGACGATCCGGCCGCCGGTGGGCAGGTCGGGACCCGGCACGAAGCGCATCAGGGTCTCGAGGTCCGCGCCCGGATGCTTGATCAGGTGCCGGGCGGCGGCGATGACCTCGCCGAGGTTGTGCGGCGGCATGTTCGTCGCCATGCCGACCGCGATCCCCGACGAGCCGTTGACCAGCAGGTTCGGGTAGGCGGCCGGGAGCGTGACCGGCTCCATCTCCTGACCGTCGTAGTTGGGCGAGAAGTCGACGGTGTCCTCGTCGATGGACTCCACCATCAGCGTGGCGGCCCCGGCCATCTTCGACTCGGTGTAACGCATCGCGGCGGGCGGGTCGTCGTTGCCCAGGGAGCCGAAGTTCCCGTGCCCGTCGACCAGCGGCAGCCGCATGGAGAACGGCTGCGCCATCCGCACCAGGGCGTCGTAGATGGAGGCGTCGCCGTGCGGATGCAGCTTGCCCATCACCTCGCCGACGACGCGGGCGCACTTCACGTAACCGCGGTCGGGGCGCAGCCCCATCTCGTTCATCTGGTAGACGATGCGCCGGTGCACGGGCTTGAGCCCGTCGCGGGCATCGGGCAGGGCGCGCGAGTAGATGACCGAGTAGGCGTACTCGAGGAAGGAGCCCTGCATCTCATCGACGACGTCGATGTCGAGGATGCGCTCCTCGAAGTCGTCGGGAGGAGGGGTCTTCGTGGTGCGGCGGGCCATCGCGGCTGCTGCTCCTTTTCCTGGACCTGAGCGGGACTGACGCGGACCATTGTGGACCGGCTCACTGACAGTGGTGACCACCGCCCGGCACAAGCGTGCCGTTAGCGGGAACTTCGCGTGGTGTCGGCACGCTTGCCTAGAGTGTCAGCACTCGACCAAGACAAGTGCACGCGACCGGAAGGACAGCTTGCCCATGGGTCTCACGGCCACGTCGGACGGCACACAGCCGCAGGACTCCGACGGCCTGACAGCAACCGAACACCGCTTGGCGAACGGCCTGCGTGTGGTGCTCTCCCAGGACCACCTCACCCCGGTCGCCTCGGTGTGCCTCTGGTACGACGTCGGTTCCCGTCATGAGGTGAAAGGCCGGACCGGACTGGCCCACCTGTTCGAGCACTTGATGTTCCAGGGCTCGTCCAGTGTGAAGGGCAACGGTCACTTCGAGCTGGTCCAGGGCGCCGGCGGTTCGCTCAACGGCACCACCAGCTTCGAACGCACCAACTACTTCGAGACGATGCCGGCCCACCAGGTGGAGCTGGCGCTGTGGCTCGAGGCCGACCGGATGGGCAGCCTGCTCACCGCGCTCGACGAGGAGAGCCTGGAGAACCAGCGCGACGTCGTCAAGAACGAGCGCCGCCAGCGGTACGACAACGTGCCGTACGGCACGGCCTTCGAGCGGCTGACCGCGCTGGCCTACCCCGACGGCCACCCGTACCACCACACCCCGATCGGCTCGATGGCCGATCTGGACGCGGCCTCCCTGGAGGACGCGCGGGCGTTCTTCCGCACGTACTACGCGCCCAACAACGCGGTGCTGGCCGTGGTCGGCGACATCGACCCCGAGCAGACGCTGGCCTGGGTCGAGAAGTACTTCGGCACCATCCCCGGCCACGACGGCAAGCCCGCCCCCCGCGACGGATCACTGCCCGACGTGATGGGCGGACAGCTCCGCGAGATCGTCGAGGAGGACGTGCCCTCGCGCGCCCTGATGGCCGCGTACCGGCTGCCGCACGACGGCACCCGGGAGTCCGACGCCGCCGACCTGGCGCTGACCGTGCTCGGCGGCGGTGAGTCGTCCCGGCTGCACAACCGGCTGGTGCGGCACGACCGCAGCGCCGTGGCGGCCGGGTTCGGCCTGCTGCGGCTGGCCGGCGCGCCGTCGCTCGGCTGGCTGGACATCAAGGCGTCCAGCGGCGTCGAACTGGCCGACATCGAGGCCGCGGTCGACGAGGAGCTGGCCCGTTTCGCCGCCGAGGGGCCCACCCCGCAGGAGATGGAACGGGCCCAGGCCCAGCTGGAGCGCGAGTGGCTGGACCGGCTCGCGACGGTCGCCGGCCGCGCCGACGAGCTGTGCCGTTTCGCGGTGCTCTACGGCGACCCGCAGCTGGCGCTCAGCGCCGTCCAGCGGGTGTTGGAGATCACTGCCGAGGAAGTGCAGGCCGTCGCCGCGGCCCGGCTGCGCCCCGACAACCGAGCCGTCCTGGTCTACGAGCCCACCGGCTCGCCCGACGAGGCGGCCGACGAGACCGAGCAGGAAGGCGCGGACCAGTGACCGACGTCGCCGCGACCATGACGTTCCACCCCCAGCCGCAGCCGGGCGCCCCCAAGCCGTGGGCCTTCCCGGCCCCCGACCGGTCGACGCTCGGCAACGGGCTGACCGTGCTCACCAGCCACCGTCCCGGCCAGAAGGTCGTCGCGGTGGAGGTGCTGCTCTCGGCGCCGCTGGACGCCGAACCCGAGGGCCTGGACGGGGTGGCCACGATCATGGCCCGCGCGTTCTCCGAGGGCACCGACAAGCTCACCGCGGAGGAGTTCGCCGCCGAGTTGGAGCGCTGCGGCGCCACGCTCGACGCGCACGCCGACCACCCGGGCGTGCGGGTCTCGCTGGAGGTCCCGGCCTCCCGGCTGGACAAGGCCCTCGGGCTGCTCGCGGACGCCCTGCGCGCCCCCGCGTTCCCCGACAGCGAGGTCGAGCGGCTGGTCAACAACCGGCTCGACGAGATCCCGCACGAGCTGGCCAACCCGGCCCGCCGCGCCTCCATGGCGCTCTCCGCGGAGCTGTTCCCCGCCGATCTGCGCTGCTCCCGCCCGCGCCAGGGCACCGAGCAGACGGTGGCGAGGATCGACGCCGCGGCCGTCAGGGCGTTCTACGAGGCGTACGTGCGTCCCGCCACCACCACGGCCGTCGTCGTCGGTGATCTGACCGGTATCGACCTGGTCGCGCTGCTGGACGAGACGCTCGGCGAGTGGACCGGCTCGACCGCGGAGCCCCGCCCGCTGCCGCAGATCACCGCCGACGACACCGCGCGCGTGGTGATCGTGGACCGGCCGGGCGCGGTGCAGACCCAGCTGCTGATCGGCCGTACCGGCTCCGACCGCCATGACCCGGTCTGGGCGGCCCAGGTGCTCGGCACGTACTGCCTGGGCGGCACCCTGACCTCCCGGCTGGACCGGGTGCTGCGCGAGGAGAAGGGCTACACGTACGGCGTGCGGGCCTTCGGCCAGGTGCTCCTGTCCACACAGGAGGGGACGGGCGCCTCGCTGCTCGCCATCAGCGGCTCGGTGGCCACCGAGGTCACCGGACCCGCGCTCGCCGACGCCTGGCAGGTCATCCGCACCCTGGCGGCCGAGGGGCTCACCGACGACGAGCGCGATGTCGCCGTGCAGAACCTCGTCGGGGTGGCTCCGCTGCGCTACGAGACGGCGGCGGCCGTCGCCGGCACGCTCGCGGACCAGGTCGAGCAGTTCCTGCCGGACGACTTCCAGGCCCAGATGTACGCGCGGCTGGCGCGGACCGGCACCGTGGAGGCGACCGCCGCGGTGGTCAGCGCCTTCCCGCTGGAACGCATGGTCGTCGTCCTCGTGGGCGACGCCTCGGCGATCGAGGGACCCGTCACGGAGCTGGGACTCGGCCCGGTGAAGGTCATCGCGGCCGGCTGACCGGCCTCCGGCGGCGGCCGTCCCCTACCGGGGACGGGTGGACGGCCCTCCTCGCGGGCGCCGTCCCGATGCGCGGCGGAACCCTGGCGCACCCCTTGGGGCGCCGGGGTTCCGGGCGTTTTGGATCTCTATCGGCCCGCAAACCTCCCTTGTGGCGAACGCAACAAATCACCTGATCTGTTTGCCGTAACCGACGCGGTCCGATTAGCGTCCTGCTCTGCTGTCCGTCACCATCCGCCGCGACCAGCGGCAACCGGGCAGTGATCGCCGAGTCCCCGTCAGCGCGAGCCTGGGGAGCCGGGGACCCACGTCCCTGGGGTGAATCGGGCCGTCCTCACCACACGAGGCAGCCCGTAGGAGACCTTCCTGCTCCGAACCCGTCAGCTAACCCGGTAGGCGAGAAGGAAGGAAAGGATCTCGCCGTACCCATGGCGTTCACTGTTCTGCCCGCGCCCAGCGGGAAGCACCGCCGTCCCCGTCGTGCCGCACTCCGCACCGGGACCACCCTGGCCGGCGTAGCCGTTCTGACCGCAGCCGGCACCTTCGGCGCCACCGCGGCCACCGCGCTCTCCACCCCGGAACGCGCCGTCGTTCCCAACACCATCGAGGACACGTCGTTCGCTCGCGCCCTCGACGCCTCGGAGGGCCTCACCAACTCCCTCGCCGCCCAGGCCGCCGCCCAGCACAAGGCGGCCGACGAGACGAAGCGCAAGGCCGCCGAGGCCAAGCGGAAGGCCGATGAGGCCAAGCGCGTGGCCCAGGCCGCCGAGGCCGCCAAGAAGAAGGCCGCCGCCGAGGCGAAGATCAAGGCAGAGCGCGCCGCCGAGGCCCGCGCCGCCCGTGCCGCGGAGGAGCGGAGGAAGCTCAACTCCTTCGTGCTGCCCGTCAACAGCGGCATCGGCACCGGCTACAAGGTCCCCGGCTCCATGTGGTCCTCCGGCTACCACACCGGCGTCGACTTCACCGCGTCCACCGGCACCCCGGTCCACGCCGTGGGCGCCGGCACCGTCGTCACCGCGGGCTTCGACTCGGCCTACGGCAACAACGTCGTGATCCGGCACAGCGACGGCATCTACACGCTGTGCGCCCACATGTCCTCGCTCAGCGTGTCGGTCGGCGAGACCGTCACCACCGGCCAGCAGATCGGCCTGTCCGGCGCGACCGGCAACGTCACCGGACCGCACGTGCACTTCGAGGCCCGCACCACGGCCGACTACGGCTCGGACATCGACCCCGTGGCGTACCTCCGCTCGCACGGCGTCTCCATCTGATCCACCCGAGACCAGCACCCCCGTCCCCCTCGAAGGCCCCGGCTCCCCGTCGGGGCCTTCGTGCTGTCCAAAAATAATCCATGAATTCTGGACTGCGGTCGGAATCCTGGTTGTGCTGGAATAGAGTCGCCGAAGAATACGGGGAAAAGAATGGAGACCGGCGATGCGGAATCGGGTGTGAACGGGACGGACGGCGCGGGGCGTCGTATCTCCGCACAGGTCGTGTGCACCGCGATCCGTGACGACATCGTCGGCGGTTTCTATCCGCCGGGCAGCCGGCTGACCGAGGAGCTGCTGGCGAGGCGGTACGGGGTCTCCAGGGTCCCGGTGCGTGAGGCGCTGCGCACCCTGGAGTCGGAGGGGTTCGTCCGTACCCGCCGGCACGCGGGCGCCTCCGTCGCGGAGCCGACGGAGCAGGAGGCGGCCGACCTGCTGGAGATCCGCGGCCTCCTGGAGCCGCTGGGGGCCGCCAGGGCCGCACAGCGGCGCACGGACGCCCACCTCAAGGTGTTGCGCGGGCTGGTGCGGCTGGGCCAGGAACGTTCCCAGCAGGGCCAGCTGTCGGATCTGCCGTCCCTGAGCGGCTGGTTCCACGAGACGCTCGCCCAGGCCTCCGGCAGCCCCACCCTGGCCGCGCTGCTCACCCAGCTGCGGCACAAGATCGCCTGGGTGTACGGGGAGGGTGACCCCGGCCGGGCGGTGGAGTCCTGGGAGGAGCACGGCGCGATAGTCGACGCCGTGGCCCGCGGCGACGCGGAACGGGCCCGGAAGATCTCGGCCGGGCATGTGGAGCGCGCGGTCGCGGTGAGGACTCCGAAACACCCTGTATACGCGGCGCGGCGGCGGAATTAACAATGGCGCCGTATACAAGTGGGCAGAATTATCGTGGCCCTGAATAAAGAAAGGCGGGGCCGCGTTATCCATTCGGACAACGCGGCCCCGCCGAATTCCTGCACGGGCCTACGCCCATGGGCTCAGACGGCTTCGGGGAGTTCCTCGAGGCCCTCGGAGACCAGCTTGGCCAGCCGGTCGAGCGCGGCGTCGGCGCCATCGGCCTCCGACGCGAGCACGATCGGCTCGCCGCCCTGCGCGCCCAGGCCGAGCACGGCCAGCATCGAGGCCGCGTTGACGGCGTTGCCGTCCGCCTTCGCGATGGTCACCGGGACGCCGGCGGCGGTCACCGCGCGGACGAAGAGTGAAGCGGGGCGGGCGTGCAGGCCCTCGGCCCAGCCGACGGTGACACGGCGCTCAACCATGGTGTAGCCCTTCAGGTCGTTCCTGTTGTCTAGACCAGTCTCGCACGGGCGGAAGACTGCTCAGGCACCTCGACGCAGTTCAGCCTGCCCGCTGCGATGACCCCACGCTATCCGGGCACACCCGGACAGCAGCCCGGTCAGCAAGGCGCGCCCGGACACCTGTCCGCATACCCTGGCCCCATGACGACTCCGGCCCCCCGCCCGTATCCGGTGCACTGGGAAGCGGACGTCGTCCTGCGCGACGGCGGCATCGCCCACATCCGGCCCATCGGGCCCGGCGACGCCCAGCGGCTGGTGGACTTCTACGAGCAGGTCTCCGACGAGTCGAAGTACTACCGCTTCTTCGCGCCGTACCCCCGGCTCTCCGACCGCGACGTGCACCGCTTCACCCACCACGACTACGACGACCGGGTGGGCCTGGCCGCCACCATCGGCGACGAGTTCATCGCCACCGTCCGCTACGACCGCATCGACGCGGAGGGCCGGCCGGCCAGCGGGGACGCCTACCGGGCCGAGGTGGCGTTCCTCGTCCAGGACTCCCACCAGGGCCGCGGGGTGGCCTCCGCGCTGCTGGAGCACATCGGGGCGGTCGCCCGCGAGCGCGGCATCCTGCGCTTCATCGCCGAAGTGCTGCCCGCCAACCGCAAGATGGTCAAGGTCTTCACCGACGCGGGCTACACCCAGCAGCGCAGTTTCACCGACGGCGTCGTCCACCTCGAACTCGACCTGGAGCCCACCGAGGCGTCGGTCCAGGTGATGCGGGCCCGCGAGCACCGCGCCGAAGCCCGTTCGGTGCAGCGGCTGCTCACCCCCCGGTCGGTGGCGGTGATCGGCGCGGGCCGGCGGCCCGGCGGCGTCGGCCGCACCCTGCTGCGCAACCTGGTCGCGGGCGGCTTCACCGGCCGGGTGCACGCGGTCAACCGCTCGTTCCCCGAAGGCGAGAGCACCCTCGACGGCGTCCGCGCGCACCGCACCGTCGCCGGGATCCCCGAACCCGTCGACCTGGCGATCATCGCGGTGCCCGCCGAGAACGTGCCCGCCGCCGTCGCGGCCTGCGGCGAACACGGCGTCCAGGGGCTGGTCGTGGTCACCGCCAGCTACGCCGAATCCGGCCCCGAGGGCCGGGAGCGGCAGCGCGAACTGGTGCGCCAGGCCCGCTCGTACGGCATGCGGGTCATCGGCCCCAACGCCTTCGGCATCGTCAACACCGCGGCGGGCGTACGCCTCAACGCCTCGCTCTCGCCCGAGGTCCCGGCCACCGGACGGCTCGGGCTGTTCACCCAGTCCGGCGCGATCGGCATCGCGCTGCTCTCCGGACTGCACCGGCGCGGCGCCGGCCTCTCCTCGTTCGTGTCGGCGGGCAACCGGGCCGATGTCTCCGGCAACGACCTGCTGCAGTTCTGGCAGGACGACCCGGACACCGACGCGGTCCTGATGTACCTCGAATCCTTCGGCAACCCGCGCAAGTTCACCCGGCTCGCCAAGCGGACCGCCGCGAGCAAGCCCGTCGTGGTCGTCAAGGGCGCCCTGCACTCCGGCACCACCCCGGCCGGGCACGCCGTGTCCCCGACCCGGATCCCGGACAGCACGGTGTCCGCGCTCTTCCGGCAGGCCGGGGTGATCCGCGTCGACACGGTCACCGAACTCCTGGACGTGGGCCTGCTGCTCTCCTTCCAGCCCATCCCGCGCGGCGGCCGGGTCGCGATCCTCGGCAACTCCGACTCCCTCGGCCTGCTCACCTACGACGCGGCGCTGACCGCCGGGCTGCGGCCGATCGCGCCGATCGACCTCACCACCTCGGCCGGGCCCGACGACTTCAGGACCGCGCTCACCGCGGCACTGGCCGACGACAGCAGCGACGCGGTGGTCGTCACCGCCATCCCCCGGGTCGGCTGCGAGGACGCCCCCGACCCCGAGTCCGGCGACGACCCCGCCCTCGCCCGCGCGCTGCGCGCTGCCGCGGCCGGCTCCGGCAAACCCGTCGTCGTCGCCCATCTCGCCCTGGAGACCATGGCCGACCGGCTGGGCGCCCCGGTCCCGGAGGCCGCGTCCGACGGGGCCGAAGCCGCTGCGGACGGGAGCGCCCAGGCGCGGGTTCCCGCGTATCCCGCCGCCGACCGTGCGGTGCGGGCGCTGGCGGAGGCGGTGGAGTACGCGCGGTGGCGGCAGGGGGCCGAGACGCCCGGCCGGGTGCCGCAGTTCACGGACATCGAGGAGAGCGCGGCGGCCGCCGATGTGGCACGGCTGCTGGACGCGGGGGAGACCGAGGGCGAGCACGGCGTCGTCCTCGACGAGGCGGCCGCCGCCGCGCTTCTGGGGCGTTACGGGATCACCGTGCGGTCCGCGCTGCCCGCGCCCGGGATCGCCGCGGCGCTGGCCGCCGCGGGGCGGCTCGGCTACCCGGTGGCGCTCAAGACGACGGCGCCGCACCTGCGGCACCGGGCCGACCTCGGCGGGGTCCGGCTCGACCTCGCCGACGAGGGCGATCTGCGGCGGGCCTACGAGGAGCTGACCGCGCGGCTCGGCAAACCGGAGGAGCTGCTGCTGGTGGTGCAGGCGATGGCACCGCGCGGGGTGGACACCGTCGTCCGCGCCACGGTCGACCCGGCGGTCGGCGCCGTGCTCTCGTTCGGCCTGGCCGGAGCCCCCTCGGAGCTGCTGGGGGACACCTCGCACCGGCTGGTGCCGGCCACCGACCGGGACGCCGCGGAACTGGTGCGCTCCATCAAGGCCGCCCCGCTGCTCTTCGGCTGGCGCGGCAGCGAACCGGTGGACACGGCGGCCCTGGAGGAGCTGCTGCTGCGGGTCTCGCTGCTGGTCGACGACCTCTCGGAAGTGGTCGCCGTCGACCTGGAGCCGGTGGTCGTCGCAGCCCACGGCCTCACGGTGCTGGGAGCATCCGTCCGGCTCGACCGGCCGCCCGCCAGAACCGATCTCGGACCACGCGCACTGTCGTCCTTCTGAGCGGTACCCGCCCTTAAGATGGACCCCATGGCGAAGACCGGTATGACGACCCAGGGCCTGCGCACGGCCATCGAGCGCAGCGGCTACTACCCGGCCCTGGTGGCCGAGGCCGTCGAGGCAGCGGTGGGCGGCGAACCGGTGGCGTCGTACCTGGTCCATCAGGAGACGACGTTCGACGCGAACGAGGTGCGCCGGCATGTGACGGTGCTGGTCATCACCGACCACCGCTTCATCGTGAGCCACACCGACGAGCAGGCCGCCGACGACACGTCCCCGACCCCGTACGCGACCACCTCCACCGAGTCCGTGAAGATCGGCCGGATCTCGTCCGTGGTGGTCAGCCGCGTGGTGGCCAACCCCGAGGCGTACGTACCCGGCACGCTGCCGCGCGAGGTCGTGCTGACCATCGGCTGGGGCGCCGTCAGCCGGCTGGACCTGGAGCCCGCCGCCTGCGGCGACCCCAACTGCGACGCCGACCACGGCTACACCGGCTCCTCGACCGCCGACGACCTGTCACTCCGCGTCAGCGAGGCCGGCGACGGGCCCGACGCGGTACGCCAGGCCCTGGCCTTCGCGCAGGCGCTCTCCGAGGCGACGGCGGCCGACCGCTGATGGTGCACGCCGTACCCGCTTACGACCCCGCGCCACTGGATCCGCGTACCGCACCGGCACCGCTCTACGGCACCGCTTCGCTCTGCGACCTCTTCCCCGCGGCCACCGCCGGGCTCGCCGTCCCCGGGATGCCCGCCACCGGCCTCGAACTGGCCCCCGCCGACCGCGTCTGCGTCTTCCTGGTCGACGGCATGGGCTGGGAACTGCTGCGCGCGCACCCCGAGGAGGCGCCCTTTCTCGCCTCCCTGATGCACACCTCGACCGGCGGCACCGGGCAGCCGCTCACCGCGGGCTTCCCGTCCACCACCGCGACCTCGCTCGCCTCGGTCGGCACCGGCCTGGCGCCGGCCCGCCACGGGCTCGCCGGCTACACCGTCCTGGATCCGTCCTCCGGCCGGCTGATGAACCAGCTGCGCTGGCAGCCCTGGACCGATCCGCACGTGTGGCAGCCGTACCCCACCGTCTTCCAGCTCGCCGACGCCGCCGGGGTCGAGACGTGCCAGGTGTCCTCGCCGAACTTCCAGCACACCCCGCTGACGAAGATCGCGCTCAGCGGCGGCACCTTCCACGGCCGGCTCACCGGTGACGAGCGGATGGACCTGGCGGCCGACCGGCTCGGCGCCGCCGACCGGACGCTCGTCTACACGTACTACAGCGAGCTGGACTCCATGGGCCACCGGCACGGCGTCGACTCCGACGCCTGGCGCGGCCAGTTGATGATGGTCGACCGGCTCGCCCAGCGGCTGGCCGAGCAACTCCCGCCGCGCTCCGCGCTGTACATCACCGCCGACCACGGCATGATCGACATCCCGTTCGACGACGAGTCCAGGATCGACTTCGACGAGGACTGGGAGCTGAGTGCCGGCGTCGCCGTCCTCGGCGGCGAGGCCCGCGCCCGCCATGTCTACGCCGTGCCGGGCGCCGCTGCCGACGTGTACACGGTGTGGAGCGAGGTGCTCGGCGAGCAGATGTGGGTGGCCACCCGCGAAGAGGCCGTCGCGGCAGGCTGGTTCGGCCGCCCCGGCGACCCCGTCGACGAACGGGTGCTCGGCAGGATCGGCGATGTGATCGCCGTGGCCCGCGACGACATCGCGGTCATCGCGAGCCGCACCGAGGCGGGGGAGTCCCAGATGGTCGGCCTGCACGGCTCGATGACCCCCGTCGAGCAGCAGGTACCGCTGCTCGAAGTACGTTCCTGACCCGCAGCGCAGCCCCTCCTCCGTCCTGCTTCCCGAAAGGCCGACGTCCTCCTCATGCCCGAGCTTGTGTTCTTCTCCGGAACGATGGACTGCGGAAAGAGCACCCTCGCTCTTCAGATCGAGCACAACCGCTCGACGCGGGGGCTGCAGGGCATGATCTTCACCCGCGACGACCGGGCGGGCGAGGGCGTGCTCTCCTCCCGGCTGGGCCTGTCCACCAAGGCGATCGAGGCCGCCGACGACGTCGACTTCTACGGCTATGTGGTCTCGCACCTGTCGGGCGGCGGCCGTGCCGACTACGTCCTGGTCGACGAGGCGCAGTTCTTCGCGCCCGCCCAGATCGACCAGCTCGCCCGGATCGTCGACGACCTGGGCCTGGACGTCTTCGCCTTCGGCATCACCACCGACTTCAGGACCAAGCTCTTCCCCGGATCGCAGCGGCTCGTCGAGATGGCCGACCGTATCGAGGTCCTGCAGGTCGAGGCGTTGTGCTGGTGCGGGGCCCGCGCCACCCACAACGCCCGCACCATAGACGGCCAGATGGTCGTCGAAGGCGCGCAGGTCGTCGTCGGCGACGTCAACCGCCCGGCCAGCGAGGTGGGTTACGAGGTGCTGTGCCGCCGTCACCACACCCGGCGGATGACGGCGGCGAGCGCTCAGGCCGCGACCCTGTCCCCGGACGTCCTGCCGGTGGACCAGGCAGTCGACCGGAACGGGGTCAGCGGGCCGCGTCGATGACGGTGAAGACGGCACCCTCGGGATCGGCCACCGTCGCCAGCCGCCCGTAGCCGGAGTCACGGGCCGGCTGCAGCACCCGGCCGCCCAGCTCGACCACCCGGCGGGTCGCCGCGTCGGTGTCCGCCACGGCGAAGTACGTCATCCAGTGCGCGCCCCGGTCGCGGGGCAGCGACTGGCCGACGCCGTGGATCCCGGCCACCGGGCGGCCCTTCAGCCGTAGGGTGAGGTAGTCGAAGTCCGCCGCCGCCTCGGGCTCCGTCTCGTACCCGAAGACATCGGTGTAGAACTTCGCGACGGTCGACGACTCGCGCGTCACCAGCTCGTTCCAGGCCAGCGTGCCCGGCTCGCCGATCACGTCGGCGCCGGGGTGGCGCTGGGCCTGCCAGATGCCGAAGACCGCGCCCGACGGGTCGACGGCCACCGCCATCCGCCCCTCGTGGTCCGCGTCCAGCGGGCCGACGCCCACCGTGCCGCCGCACTCACGGATCAGCTCCGCGGTGACGTCCGCGTCGTCGCAGGCCAGCAGCGTGGTCCAGGAGACCGGCAGATGCCGGTCCTTCGGGCCGTCTCCGATCCCGGCGATCTGCCGCCCGCCCAGCTCGGCCCGGACATAGGGGCCGAGGTGCTGCGGTCCCTCGTGGAACTCCCATCCGAACAGGGCACCGTAGAACTCCTGGGCCGCATCCAGATTGTGTGCCATCAAGCTGACCCAGCAGGGCGTGCCGGGGGGACGCCGGCTCGGTACCTCGGTCATTGAATTCTCTCCTCGGGGCCGGCGCGCGGGGCATTCGGGGGAGGTGCCGAAGTCGATGGTTCCACCACCGGGCCCGCGGTGCGCCCCGGCCGCGCCGCATCCAACCCCTAAGTGCTGAATAGTGCCCGTTTTGGTATTTGACTTCCGTTTCGAGACGGTGGCCGCGCGATGGCGATCAGTCGAACGTCCGACGTGTGAGGCCCACAATGGACGTATGGAACCCATTATCGCTGCAGCCGAACTCGCGAGCGAGCTGAGCCGGACCACCGTCCTCGACGTCCGCTACCAGCTCGGGGCCCCTCCGGGCCGTCCGGAGTACGAGGCGGGCCACATTCCCGGAGCGGTCTACGTCGACCTCGAATCCGAGCTGGCCGGCGAACCCGGCGCGGCCGGCCGGCACCCGCTGCCCGACCCGGAGGTCTTCGGCGCCGCGATGCGCGCGGCCGGTGTCAGCGCCGACCGTGACGTGGTCGTCTACGATGCCGCGCAGGGCTGGGGCGCCGCTCGCGCCTGGTGGATGCTGCGCTGGACCGGCCACACCCGGGTCCGGGTCCTGGACGGCGGGCTGGCCGCCTGGACCGCCGCCGGGCTGCAGCTGGAGACCGGAACGGCGGATCCCGCCCACGGTGACTTCACCCCCGCCGTCGGATCGACCCCGCTGCTGACCGCCGAGGACGCGGCGGCGCTGGCCCGGCGCGGTCTGCTGCTCGACGCCAGGGCGGGCGAGCGCTACCGGGGCGAGGTCGAGCCGATCGACCCCGTCGCCGGCCACATTCCGGGCGCGGTGAGCGCTCCGACCACGGAGAACCTCGCGGCGGACGGCCGTTTCCTGCCGGCCGAGGTGCTGGCGGCCCGGTTCGCGGAGCTGGGCGCCAAGGACTCCGCCGAGGTCGGCGTCTACTGCGGCTCCGGCGTCTCGGCGGCGCAGGAGGTGCTGGCGCTGGCGGTCGCGGGCATCCCCGCCGCGCTGTACGTGGGTTCGTGGAGCGAATGGACGGCCGACCCGGACCGCCCGGTCGCCACCGGCGCGCAGCCGGGCTGACCTCGGAACAGGGCCCCGGACAGGGGTAGGGCGAACAGGTAAGGGGCGGCGCACCAGGTGCGCCGCCCCTTACCGTCGATTTCTGCGGTTACTCCTGCTTCTTACGGCGGCTGCCGAAGACGATCTCGTCCCAGCTGGGCACCGTCGCCCGGCGTCCCGGCCGGACACCGTCCGCCTCGGCCTGCCGGTCCGTGGTGCCGACCAGCCGGTCGCGGTGGCCCGCGACGGCCCGCGGCATCAGGACGTCCGCGTAAGCGGAGCCCGCACCCGTGCTCGCCGCGGGCGGAGCGGCCTCCTCGGCCGCCGGCTCCTCCGGCTGCTCCGCCGGAGCGGTCTCCGGGGGCGCGGACGGCGGTGACGGTACGACCATGTCGCCGCGGAAGCTCGGCACCGCCTCCAGCAGGCTGGTCAGCGAGTCCCGGTCCTCCTCGGCACGTTCGGCACTGCGCTCCTGCGGCCGGTCGGGCCGTTCCAGCTGCCGGTCGAGCGCCCGGTCCAGCGGGCGGTCCCTGGGCAGCCGGGCGATCCGCGGCACGAAGGGGAAGCTCGGCGGCTCCTTGGAGTCCTGGGTCTCCGGGGTCTCCTGCTGGGTGGTCTCGCCGATCAGCGCCCGTGCCTCGTCGTCCACGGCCTGGACGAGCCGCCGGGGCGGGTCGTACGTCCAGCTCGCGGAGTGCGGTTCACCGGCCACCCGGTAGACCAGCAGGACTTCCCAGGTGCCGTCGTCGCGCCGCCAGGAGTCCCAGAGAACGGTCTCCTTCTCGGCGCCGCGCAGCAGCAGCCGCTCCGCGACCGCTTCACCGAGCTGCGGTCCGGCGCTCTCGCCGTGCCGCCGCACCGGGGTCTTCCTGGCCCGCTCGGCCATGAAGGCGCGCTCGGCGAGCACCGGACCCTCGAAGCGGCGGACCCGTTCCACCGGAATACCGGCGGTCTGGGCGACCTCTTCCGCTGAGGCTCCGGCTCGTATCCGTGCCTGGATGTCCCTTGGCCGCAGGTGGCTCTCGACCTCGATCTGGCCGAGGCGGGCACGGTCATTGCGTACCGCTGCCCGGAGTCGCTCGTCGATGGGGAGCGAGTATTCCGTGCTGTCTGCAGCCTTGAGCACCAGTCGTGTGCCGTCGTTGCTGACGGCCACGACACGCAGTTCGGGCATGGGAACCTCCCGGGTGGTGCCTGCCGACGTCACGTGCGTCGCTGCTCCCGTTGGACGAGTGTGGCCTGCCCAGGTGCGGCACGCCACAACCTTGCAGGGTTACCCGGCGTGTCGGGCAGGTGCCGTGACTCGCCGTTATGGGACGGTGACCAGTTGACCACTCAGAGTGACCAAACGCGGCACCCCGGGATGAGCACCGCCTCCGGGCTCCCCTCCCGTTGGTCCGGGCAACCGGACGGGAAGCCGGAGCCAGGATTCGCCACAGTACTCCATTCGGGCCACTGGGGTGGGTTGCGGCGCTGCCGAAGTTCCTCCGCGACAAGGGAGTTGAGTGGCGAGGCTCACAGAATGGCCGCAAGTGGAACTACTGCCTTCGCCCATATGTCTCTTCTCTGTGCAAGGAGGATGAGATCGGCTACCCAGGTATGGATATGGACGAAAAGGACGAGCGCGAGGAAACGTCCCAGCGGGGACGGCTGGACCTGAGCGTCCCCCAAGTGGCGGGCAGTGCGCTGGCGGCCGTGACCGCGGCACTCCTGGCGTCGCAGCTCGGTGTGTACGGGACGATCATCGGCGCCGGCGTGGTCAGCATCGTGGCCACCGCGGGCGGCACGGTCTTCCAGCACTTCTTCCGGCGCACCGGCGAGCAGATCCGCACGGTGTCCACCCGGCACCTGCCGGTCTCCGTCCCGGGGACGGACCCGGAGGCGGGCTCCGCCCGGCTGCTGGAAGAGCTGCCGCCACCGGGCGAGGACGGGATCCCCGACGGGGAGTACGGCGAGGCGACCGTGCACGGCACGACCAAGCGCGGCTGGCGCAAGTCGGCGATCGGCGCCGTGGTCGTCTTCGTGCTGGCGATGGGCACCGTCACCTCGATCGAGCTGGCCACCGGATCGGAGCCGTCGGTCACGGCGGTCTTCGACGGCGGCGGATCGCACCACCGGCCGCCGGCCGACCGGCCGAGCGCCCCGGCCTCCGATCCGGCCCGCACCCCCGGGGACACCCCCTCGCCCGGATCGTCGACGACTCCTTCGGAGTCCTCGTCGCCGTCACCGACCCCCTCGGGGAGCGGCAGCGGCTCGCCGACGCCAGATCCCAGCGGTTCCCCGTCCTCGGGCGGCAGCCCGAGCACCAGCACCTCGCCGACCCCGGACCCCGGCCAGTCCTCGGACGACGGCAAGGGCGGGGCGGGCGGCAGCGCGTCTCCCGGCGCCCAGGGGGCCGCCGCGGGCGCCGGGACGCAGAACTGAGCGCGTAGGACCCTGAGCGGTCCTACGCGCCGAGCACCCGCCGCAGGTAGTCGTTGCCGAAGAGCCGCTGCGGATCCAGCCGGTCGCGCAGGGCGGTGAACTCGCCGAAGCGCGGATAGACCCCGGAGAAGTACTCCGCGTCACGGGTGTGGACCTTGCCCCAGTGCGGCCGGCCCTCGTGCGCGGTCATGATCTTCTCGGCCGCGGTGAAGTACTCCTGGTAGCGGCTGCCCCGGTACATGTGGACGGCGATGTACGCGCTGTCGCGGCCGGAGGCGGTGGACAGGGTGATGTCGTCGGCGGGCGCGATCCGCACCTCCACCGGGAAGCTGATCCGCAGCCCCGACGACTCGACCATCGCCTTGAGCTCGCGGATCGCCCCGACCGCGGCCTCGCGCGGCACGGCGTACTCCATCTCCACGAACCGCACCCGGCGCGGACTGGTGAAGACCTTGTACGCGATGTCGGTGTACGTACGGGCCGACAGCGCGCGGCTGGAGACCTTCGCGATGCCGGGGATGGTGCCGGGAGCGGCCTTTCCGAGCGAACAGGCGGCCTGGAACAGGCCGTTGGAGAGCAGCTCGTCGTCGATCCAGCCCTTGACGGGGGAGAGCGGGGCGGCCGGGCCCTGACTGCGGTTGTTGCGCTTGGTGTTGCAGCTGTCGGTGTGCGGGAACCAGTAGAACTCGAAGTGCTCGTTCTCCGTCGTCAGCTGGTCGAACTCCGCCATGACCCGGTCGAAGCCCATCGGCTCCTCGCGGGCGGTGAGCAGGAACAGCGGTTCGACCGCGAACGTGATCGCGCTGATCACCCCGAGGGCGCCGAGCCCGAGCCGGGCCGCCGCGAAGACATCGGCGTTCTCGTCCGCCGAGCAGGTCAGCACGGAGCCGTCGGCCAGCACCAGTTCCAGGCCCTTGATCTGGGCGGATATCGATCCCGAGTCACGGCCGGTGCCATGGGTGCCGGTACTGGTGGCGCCCGCCACCGTCTGCTCCATGATGTCGCCCATATTGGTCAGCGACAGGCCCTCGGCGGCCAGCGCCGCGTTCAGCTGGTGGAGCGGAACCCCCGCCTCCACGGTGATCGTGCCGCGCTCGCGGTCGATCTCCCGGATCGCCGCCAGCCGGTCCGGCCGGATGAGGACCCCACCGGTGGCGGCCGCGGCGGTGAACGAGTGCCCGGTGCCCACGGCCTTCGCCGTCAGCCCGTCCTCGGCGGCCTGGCGAACGGCGGCGGACAGCTCGTCCACCGAGGCCGGCGACACACTGCGCCGCGGCTGGGAGGTGACGTTCCCCGCCCAGTTACGCCACGCCTTCTCGGCGGTTCCGTTCATCGTGCTCGTCGTGCTCATACGTACGCGCCCCCTCCTGCTCCGGCGCCGGCCGCAGCCGGCGGAACCCCAGGACCGCCACCACCACGGCGAGTGCCCCGGCGGCGGCCGGTACCGAGAACGCCGCCTCCGCCCCCGACGAGTCGATCACCCACCCGGACACCGAGGCTCCGAGAGCCACGCCGACCGTGATGCCTGTGCTCACCCACGTCATGCCTTCGGTCAGCTTCGCACGCGGTACCAGCTGTTCGACCAGGGCCATGGTGATGACCATCGTCGGTGCGATGGACAGGCCCGCGGCGAACAGCGCTACGGCCAGGAACCACAAGTTTCCGACCAGTAGGAGCGGGATCATACTCACAGCCATCACGCACACACCCACCAGGAAGCCCCGGAAGGCGGGCCCCTTCAGCCGGAGCAGCCCGAAGGCCAGCCCCGCGACGCAGGAGCCGAACGCGTACACCGCGAGGACCAGGCTGGCCGCGGCCTTGTGGCCCAGCTCGTCGGCGAAGGCCACCGTCGTGACCTCGACCGAGCCGAAGATCGCGCCGGTGCAGGCGAAGGTGGTCACCAGCACCTGGAGGCCGGGGGAGCGCAGCGCCGAGCCGCCCGCGTGGGAGGCCGTGGGGTGCGGGACCGGTTCCGTCGAGCGCTGAGCGGTCAGCAGGAACGTGCCGATCGCGAGGAAGACCGCCGCGAGCAGCGGGCCGGCCTCGGGGAACCAGACGGTGCACAGCCCGATCGACAGGATCGGGCCGACGATGAAGCAGACCTCGTCGACCACCGACTCGAAGGAGTACGCGGTGTGCATCGCGGGGGTGCCGTGGTGGATCACCGCCCAGCGGGCCCGGACCATCGCGCCCAGACTCGGAGTGGCGCCCGCCATGACGGCGAAGACGAAGAGCGTCCAGTCCGGCGCGTCCCACACGACGCACAGCAGCAGCCCCGCCACCGCCATCACGGTGACCCCGGCCGCCGGGCGCAGCACGCGGCGCTGCCCGTAGCGGTCAACGAGCCGGGACACCTGCGGGCCCATCACGGCGCCGGACATCGCGAGCGTCGCGGAGAGCGCGCCCGCCAGCCCGTAGCGGCCGGTGACCTGGGAGATCATCGTCACGATGCCGATGCCCAGCATCGACAGCGGCAGCCGGCCGATGAAACCGGCGGCCGAGAAACCCTTGGTTCCAGGTGCTGCGAAGATCGCGCGATACGGGCTGGACACGGGCACTCCACGGCGTCTTCGCCGGCGTCGGTAAGGCTTGTGACTGTCCTCCACAGGTTACGTGGCAGGGCAATCGCTTTTCTGGACGCCGGGCACCAGTGGCAGGATCGGACCCATGTCCGATCACAACGAGGCCGGTCCCGCGGCCGTGCCCTATGACGCGCTGCTCCTGCTGTCCTTCGGCGGCCCCGAGGGACCCGACGACGTCGTCCCGTTCCTGGAGAACGTCACCCGCGGCCGGGGCATCCCGCGGGAGCGGCTCAAGGAGGTCGGGCAGCACTACTTCCTGTTCGGCGGGGTCAGCCCGATCAACGCGCAGAACCGCGAGCTGCTCGACGCGCTGCGCAAGGACTTCGGCGAGCACGGCCTCGCCCTGCCGGTCTACTGGGGCAACCGCAACTGGGCGCCCTACCTGGTCGACACGCTGCGCGAGATGACCGACGACGGGCACCGCCGCATCCTGGTGCTCGCCACCAGCGCCTACGCCTCCTACTCCGGCTGCCGCCAGTACCGGGAGAACCTGGCCGGCGCCCTCGCCGAGCTCGCGGCCGAGGGCAGGCCGGTGCCGAGCGTGGACAAGCTGCGGCACTACTTCAACCACCCCGGCTTCGTGGAACCCATGACCGACGCGGTCCTCACCGCGCTCGGCGAACTGCCCGTCGAGGTCAGGGCCGGCGCCCATCTGGCGTTCGCCACGCACTCCATCCCGACCGCCGCCGCCGACACCTCGGGCCCGGTGGAGGGCCACGGGAACGGCGGCGCCTACGTGGCGCAGCACCTGGACACCGCCCGGGTGATCGCCGACGCGGTACGGGAGGCGACCGGCACCGAGCACCCCTGGCAGCTCGTCTACCAGTCGCGCAGCGGCGCCCCGCACATCCCGTGGCTGGAGCCGGACATCTGCGACCACCTCGCGGAGCTGCACGAGGGCGGCGTGCCCGCCGTCGTCATGGTGCCGATCGGCTTCGTCTCCGACCACATGGAGGTCAAGTACGACCTCGACACCGAGGCGGCCGCCAAGGCCGCCGAACTGGGGCTGCCGGTCGCGCGGGCCGCGACCGTGGGCGCCGACCCCCGGTTCGCCGCCGCCGTGCGCGACCTGGTCCTGGAGCGGGCGGCGAGCGAGCGCGGCCTGGCACCGCGGCCCTGCGCGCTGGGCTCGCTCGGTCCGAGCCACGACGTCTGCCCGGCGGGCTGCTGCCCGTCCCGGAGCCCCCAGCCCGCTGTCGCGGGCACCGACTGAGGAGAGCCGTGAGCACCGAACTGCTGGAGATCGCGCTGGAAGCCGCCCACAAGGCGGGCGAACTGCTGCGCACCGGCCGGCCGGCCGACCTCGGGGTGGCGGCCACCAAGTCGAGCCCGATCGACGTCGTCACCGAGATGGACATCGCCGCCGAGAAGCTGATCACCGAACTGATCGCGAAGCACCGTCCCCAGGACGGCTTCCTCGGCGAGGAGGGCACCGAGAGCCCGGGCACCAGCGGGGTGCGATGGGTCGTCGATCCGCTCGACGGCACCGTCAACTACCTGTACGGGTTGCCCTCCTGGTCCGTGAGCATCGCGGCCGAGGTGGACGGCGAGACGGTGGTGGGGGTCGTCGCGGCCCCGATGCGCGGCGAGACCTACCGGGCGGTGCTCGGGCAGGGCGCCTTCGTCAACGACACCCCGGCCCGGCCGCGCCCGGTGCCCGAGTTCGCGCACGCGCTGGTCGGCACCGGCTTCAGCTACCTCACCGACCGCCGGGTGACGCAGGCGGAGGTGCTGCGCACCCTGCTGCCGAAGGTGCGCGACATCCGGCGCGGCGGATCCGCCGCGATCGACCTCTGCGACGTGGGCTGCGGACGGCTGGACGCGTACTACGAGCGCGGCCTGAATCCCTGGGACTTCGCGGCCGGCGCCCTCTTCGCCCGGGAGGCGGGCGTCCGCACCGGCGGGCGCCCCGGGCAGGCTCCCTCGAACGAGCTGACCGTCGCCGCGGGACCCGGCCTCTTCGAGGCGCTCCAGGGCCTGCTGGAGGACCTGGGAGCCTGGCACGACTGACCTGGACCGGCACGGCCGTCCGCGGGCGGCAGCGGGTCGGGCAGCGCTCGCGGGAAGGGCGCTCCGGGTGCTGTGTCAGGGCCCTGTGAAATGATCGCCGAGCGGCTCAAGGGGGGCCGTTCAGCATCGTTCATGGGGGAATCATCAACATTCGCATAGGCGCGTGGGGCGCCGCCGCACTGCTGGGGGCGGTCGCCCTTCCGGTCGTCCTGCAGCCGGCCGCGGCCGCCGCTCCGGCCAACCTGTACGTCAACAACGCGGCGTCCGCGCACTGCACGGACACCGGCTCCGGCCTGGAGGCCAAGCCGTTCTGCACCGTCTCCGCCGCGGTCGCCGCGGTGCAGCCCGGCCAGACGGTGCACATCGCGCCGCAGGGGACCTATCCCGAGCAGGTCAATCTCACCAAGTCGGGCACGGAGGCCGCCCCGATCACTCTCGTCGGGGACCCCGTGTCCTCATCCGGGGTGTGGTCCAGCGCCTACTACTCGGCCACCATCGGCAAGCGCGACGCCGGCGGTACGGCCCGCGGGCTGACGATCAGCGGCGCCCAGCACATCCGGATCAAGAGCCTCAACTTCGCCGCCGTCGACGAGGGGGTGCGGATCGAGAACTCCTCGGACGTGTCGTACGTCAGCGGATGGGTGACCGGGGCCGCCACGGCCGCCGTCCACGTGCTCGGCACCTCCGAGAAGGTCACCGTCGGGCGCCTGAACCTCGACGTCATCAGCGGTCCCGGCATCGTGGTGGACCCCGGTGTCAAGGGCGCCGTGCTGACCACGAACCACGTGAACGCGTATGACGGCGACGGGATCTCCGTCACGGACTCACCCGGCGCGGTCGTGGTGGGCAACTCCGTCTTCAGCCGTTGCCACGACGGCATCGTGCTGGCCGGGGCCTCCTCCGGTGCGACGATCGCGAACAACGTCATCGCGCCGACCGACGTGCCCGGCTGGGACTCCTTCGAGTGCTTCTCGGAGCACCCCACCCGCCTGACCGTGGCCCCGGGCTCCGTCACCGGAACGAAGACGGACTACAACGTCCTCAGCACGATCGACGGCCGGTCGGCGTACAACTGGGCGGGCACCGCGTACGGGTACCAGCCGGCCTTCAGGTCCGCGACCGGCCAGGGCACGCACGACTTCTTCGCCGATCCGCTCGTCCCCTGGAAGGGCGACAAGCACGCCAAGCCGCTGCCGGCCATCGACTCGGCGGACATCACCGCCCCCGGGATGCTCGACGTCGACTCCCAGGGCAACAAGGCGGTGGACGACCCGCTGACGCCGAACAGCGGCGGCGGCCACCGGGACCGGGGTGCCCGGGAGTGGCTGGACGTCGGCAGCCTCTACACCCCGCAGGGGCCGACGCGTCTGCTGGACACCCGCTCGTCGCATGGTGACGCCACGCAGCTGCCGACGGCCGTCTCCATGCAGCTTCAGGTGACCGGCCGGAACGGGGTGCCGGCCACCGGCGTCACCGCGGTGACCCTGAACGTCACCGCCACCGGTACCACCGGCGCGGGCTTTCTGGCCGTCTACCCGACCTATTCGAAGCCGATCGCCTCGAACCTCAACTGGGCGGCGGGCGACACCGTCGCCAACCTGGTGACCGTTCCGGTGGGCGACAACGGCCGGATCACCATCCAGCGCGGTGGTCAGGGCACCACCGATGTGATCGCCGACCTGGCGGGCTATTACAGCGCCAAGGGAAGCGTCTTCACCACCGCGGGCCCCACCCGGGCAATGGACACCAGGAACGGCACGGGCGCGCCGCAGGGCGCGGTCCGCTCCGGCGGCTCCGTCGATCTCCAGATCGCGGGTACCAACGGCGTCCCGGCGACCGGCGTCACCGCGGTGACGCTGAACGTGACGACGACCGCGCCGACCGCCTACGGCTTCCTGACGGTGTACCCGCACGGCGCGACCCGTCCGGTCGCTTCGAACCTCAACTGGGCGCCGGGCAGGACCGTCGCCAACCTGGTGACGGTCCCCGTGGTGGACGGCAAGGTGTCCTTCTACAGCGGGGGCACCGGCTCTGGCACGGTGCAGGTCATCGCGGACGTGGCCGGCTACTACAGCGACCAGGGACACAACACCTTCCACGCCGAGACGCCCTTCCGGGTGCTGGACACCCGTAAGGCCGACCCGAGCGACTGCACCGACCGGAGCCGCCCGGCCGCCGTCATCCCGCCCGGCGGAACGCTCGATGTCGCCCTCAACTGCTACCAGACCTCCGATACCACGTCGCTCACGCTCAACGTGACGGTGACCGGCACGGGCGCCCCGGGCTTTCTGACGGTGTACCCGCACGGGCAGCAGAAGCCGGTGGCCTCCAACATCAACTGGATCGCCGGCCAGACGGTCCCGAACCAGGTCGTCGTCCCGATCGGGGACGGCAAGATCTCGTTCTTCAACGGCAGCGGCGGGAACATCGACCTGGTGGTCGACGTCCTCGGCTACCACTCCGTCTGACCGCTCGGCTGACGACCGCCCGCTGCCGCACGCCCGTCCGGGTGCGGCAGCGGGCACGGAAGCGCCCCGGCACCAGGGAGGTGTCCGGGGCGTGCCGACGGCTGCTGCTCTGCCGTTCCGGTTCGGGGGCCGTGGCCTGGCGGCCCGGCCGGGCGTACTGGTCAGGCGTACTGGTCAGGCGACCTTGGACTGGATGTGCACGCCGTGTTCCGCGGCCAGGCGCCGCAGATCGTCGAGCTCGCCCTGTTCGACCTCGGCAAGGAACTCGTCGCCGGCCTCACGGGCGTGGTGGAGGTCGGATTCAGTGCTGTGTATCCGCTGCAGGATTCCGGTGGTGAATGCGTCCATCAGCTGGCGCCCCCTCGTCGTCGTCGTTGACACGGGGTGTGTCAAAGCCCATAACGGCGCGGCGGGAAGCGCGTCGGGGCTTGGTTGGTGGGTGTACGACGGGTCCTCCCCGGGCCCGGCGACGAGGAAACCTCGAGCGGACGACGAATTCCGGTCCGGTCGCCACTTACCGCCGGTTTACGGCCGTCCGGTGCAGGATGGGAGCACATTCGTACTGCTCACGGAAGGAACAGCGCCTTGCGCGTACTGGTCGTCGAGGACGAGCAACTGCTCGCCGATGCGGTTGCCACCGGACTTCGCCGCGAGGCCATGGCCGTCGACGTCGTGTACGACGGCGGCGCCGCCCTGGAGCGGATCGGGGTGAACGACTACGACGTCGTGGTCCTCGACCGTGACCTTCCGGTCGTCCACGGTGACGACGTCTGCCGGCAGATCGTCGGGCTGGGGATGCCGACCCGGGTGCTGATGCTCACCGCCGCCGGCGATGTGAGCGACCGGGTGGAGGGGCTGGAACTGGGCGCCGACGACTATCTCCCCAAGCCCTTCGCGTTCAGCGAGCTGACCGCACGGGTCCGCGCGCTGGGCCGCCGGACGACCACGGCCCTGCCGCCGGTCCTGGAGCGGTCCGGCATCAAGCTCGACCCCAACCGCCGGGAGGTCTTCCGGGACGGCGCCGAGGTGCATCTGGCGCCGAAGGAGTTCGCGGTGCTGGAGGTGCTGATGCGCAGCGAGGGCTCGGTGGTCTCCGCCGAGCAGCTCCTGGAGAAGGCGTGGGACGAGAACACCGACCCGTTCACGAACGTGGTGCGGGTGACGGTCATGACGCTGCGCCGCAAGCTCGGCGAGCCCCCGGTGATCGTCACCGTGCCGGGCTCCGGATACCGGATCTGACCGGCGTGACCACTTCCTCCGCCCCGCCCCCGCCCCCCGCCAGGCCACCCGCCGACCGGGCCGCTCCCCGCCGCCCCGGCTGGGACCTGCTGCTTAAACCGAGGCGCCGCCCCCGTGGCTGCGGCCGACGATCCGGATACGGCTGACGGTCCTGTACGGCGGCATGTTCCTGATCGCGGGCGTCCTGCTGCTGTGGATCAACTACCTGCTGGCCGCACAGGCGCTGCACCAGGGCATGGAGCTGCCCTTCCGGCTGCTGGGCGCCAATGTGCAGCCGACGGACGCGTGTCCCAATCTGCAGAGCAGCAGCGGCAGCAGCACCATCGACCAGTTCAACGCCGCGCTGAACATCTGCATGCAGCACCAGCGCGAGCTGGCGCTCAACACGCTGCTCAGGCGCTCGCTGATGGCCCTCATAGGGCTGACCGTGGTCGCCTTCGCCTTCGGCTACGTGATGGCCGGGCGGGTGCTCTCGCCGCTGGGCAGGATCACCCGCACCGCGCGCGGCGTGGTCAGCTCCGACCTCAAGCGCCGGATCGAGCTCGACGGACCGGACGACGAGCTCAAGGAGCTCGCCGACACCTTCGACGACATGCTCGACCGGCTGGAGCGGTCCTTCGACGCGCAGCGCCGCTTCGTGGCCAACGCGTCGCACGAACTGCGGACGCCACTGGCGATCAACCGCACGCTCCTGGAGGTGCAGCTGGCCGACCCGGAGGCGTCGGCCGACCTCCAGCAGCTCGGCAAGACCCTGCTCGCCACCAACGAGCGCAGTGAGCAGCTCGTGGAGGGCCTGCTGCTGCTCGCCCGCAGCGACAACGAGATCGTGCACCGCAAGCCGGTGGACGTCGCGGAGGCGGCCTCCCAGGCGCTCGACCAGACCCGCGCCGAGGCGCAGGCCAAGGGCGTGGAGCTGCGCAGCGAGCTCGGGCCGGCGGTCGTGCAGGGCAACGGCGTGCTGCTGGAGCGGATCGCGCTGAACCTGGTGCAGAACGCCGTCCGGTACAACACGGCCGACGGCTGGGTCGAGGTGACGACCGGCACCGAGGCGGGCCAGGCCCTGCTGATAGTGACGAACACCGGCCCGGTGGTGCCCGCCTACGAGGTGGACAACCTCTTCGAGCCCTTCCGCCGGCTCCGTACGGAGCGAACGGGCAGCGACAAGGGCGTGGGCCTGGGGCTGTCCATCGCGCGCTCCGTGGCGCGCGCTCACGGCGGCTTCATCTCGGCGGAGCCGAGGGAGGGCGGTGGCCTGGTCATGCGGGTGGTGATCCCGCTCTGACCGCGAACCCGACGGCGGACCCGGTGGCAGGGTCCGCCGTGGTCGGCCGAAGTCTTCCGAAGGGTCTTCCGAGGGCCGCAGAACCCCTCGTGAGGGTCGGATCGTGTTCGCTTTGCGAGTAATTTCGCGGTCTGTGAATCGAGGGGAGCTGGTGTGATTGATCACACCTGGAATTCCGGTCCTGCCTACCCTGCGTGATCACTACGCCCGAAAAAAGACCGGAAAATCCATGTTTCCGCTGGTCATGATCACGGGAAGTACACGTGTTGGCACGAGTGATGTGCGACTTTCAGACCGGAACAGGTCCTGATCGGCCACTGCCACGATCACCTCATCCGGGGTGACGTTGGGTGTCGATTGAGTAACAGGCCTTGATGTGAGGCAAAATCTCCGCCTCAGGTCGGGCACAAGTCCGGCCTCCCGCGCGTTACGTGCGCAGACACCAGCAGATACCCAGAGGGGGAGAGCGACACATGGCAACGGATTACGACACACCACGCAAGACTGACGATGACGTCAATGAGGACAGCATCGAGGAACTGAAGGCTCGCCGGAACGAGAAGTCCACGTCCGCGGTGGACGTCGACGAGTTCGACCAGGCCGAGTCCCTGGAGCTGCCCGGCGCCGACCTCTCCAACGAGGAGCTTTCGGTCCGGGTGCTTCCCCGGCAGGCGGACGAGTTCACCTGCATGACCTGCTTCCTGGTGCACCACCGCAGCCAGCTGGCCGGCGAGGCGAAGAACGGCGACCCGATCTGCCGCGACTGCGCGGCCTGAGGCAGCGGGTAGCCGTGAAGGGCTCGCCTGAGGGCCGGGAGGACGACGAGCGGGGCCGTGCGGCCTCGCTCGCGGCCGCCATAGGGCGCGGGGTGAAGAGCGGGGCCAGGAAGGGCGGCAGGGGCGCGCGGGTCGGTATGGGCTCGCTCGCCGAGCGGCTCGTCGACGCGGCCCCGCGCATCCCCGTGCGCGACCTGGACACACTGCGCAAGCAGTTCCCGGGTCTGGGTCCCGAGGACATCGCGGACAAACTCATCGCCGGTGCCGTCAAGGGCACCATGACCGTCGGAGCAGGCGTGGGAGCGGCGGCGATGCTGCCGACCCCGCCCGCCATGCCGGCGGAGCTGGCCGCGGAGACGCTCGGCGTCGCGGCAGTCGAGTACAAGCTCATCGCCGAGCTGCACGAGGTCTATGGGCTCCGTGCGGCCGGCACCGTACGGGAGCGCGCGACCGCCTACCTGTGGTCGTGGACCGAGCAGCGCGGCATCGACGTGCTCAAGCTGTCCTCGCTCAACGTCGCACTCGGCGGCAAGATGAAGCGGGAGCTGCGCCAGCAGCTCATCAAGCGCACGGTGCGGAACCTGCCGACGCTGACCCCGTTCATGATCGGCGCGGCCGTCGGCGCCACGATGAACCGGCGCGACACCAAGAGGCTCGCGGAGAAGGTCCGAAAGGACCTGCGTGCCGCTCAGATCCCCTGGGACGCGCTGCCCGGCCCCGAGCTGCCCCAGGCTCCCCCGCCTCCCGCTATCGAGCTCTGACGGCCTCCAGGGCCTGTGCCAGGCGCTCCGGGGAGCGCGTCGACAGATAGACATACGGCGTCGGGTCCGCCGGGTCCGTGATCTCCACCTTGAGCGCGGTCGGCACGTAGCTGCGCAGCAGCATGAAGGCGCGCGGGTTGGCCTTCCGCCCGCGCCAGGCGATCGTCTCCGCCGGGTCCAGCACCGTCGCCTCGCCCAACGCCGCGACCGGGATCTTCGCCTCGCCGGCGACCAGCGAGCCGGCCACCACCCGGATCCGCGCCGAACCGTACGAACTCAGGCCCATCGCCGCCAGCGCGGTCCCGCCGGCCAGACCCGCCAGCATCGGCAGCACCCCGAAGGGGAAAAGGATCAGCGCGGCGGAGACTCCCGCCCCCAGAGCCAGGAGCCACCAGGAGCGCGGGACGGTGAGGCGTTCGTCGTAGGGCTGCATGGCACCCAGCTTGGCAGACGCTTTCCGGCCGTCCACCGCCCGGCCGGTCACTTCCCGCGCAGCCGGTCCACCGCCCGCGCCACCCGCGGCGGGGCGGCCCGCAGACCGCTCGCGAGCTGCTTGGCCCAGTCCGTCGCGACGGTCGGCGCCAGCACGTCCAGGGCCGCCGCGGAGCGGGCGCCGCCGCCCACCAGGTACCGCGCCAGCGGGCGCCGGGCGTTCAGCGCCTTGAGGACCGCCAGGGCCACCGGACGCGGACCGGGCAGCGTCCGGGCGTCGCGCACCACCTGGTCGGCGCCGGAGTACTGGTCGCGGTAGGCCGAGGTCCGCCCGGCCGGCAGCAGCTCCGCGCCCTGCTCCCAGATCCCGGTGCGGTGCGAGCCCGGCTCGATCAGCACGACCTTCACACCGAAGGACTCGGTCTCCATGCGCAGCGCGTCCGTCACCGACTCCAGGCCCTGCTTGCTGGCGCAGTACCAGCCCAGCATCGGCAGCGAGACCCGGCCGGCGACCGACGAGATGTTGACGATCCGGCCGTCCCGGCGCTCCCGCATCGCCGGCAGCACCAGCCGGGCGATACGGGCCGGGGCGATCAGGTTCGTCTCCAGCTGGCGCCGCACCTGCTCGTCGCCCACGTCCTCGACGGCACCGGGCTGGGCGAAACCCGCGTTGTTGACCACCGCCCAGGGGCCGCCGTCCGTCATCATCGCGATCTCCGTGAACGCCTGGACGCACGACGTCGCGTCGGCCACGTCCAGCAGTACCGTCCGCACCGCCGCCCCCGTACGTTCCACCACCGCCCGCAGTGTCTCGGCCTTCTCCGGCGTCCGCACCGTGCCGATCACGTCGAATCCGGCGTGCGCGAGCTCGAGGGTGACGGCGAGGCCGATGCCTCGGCCGGCTCCGGTGACGACGACGGACTTGGGACTCATGTGCGCTCCGGTCAAGGTGGGGTGGAAGCCGGTACGGGTCAACGGACGGCCGACGGGAAAGGATCCCGCAGGAGGGTAGGGTCTCGGGCGTGAGTGGAGCTACCGCATCCGAGAGCCCTGGCCGGCCGGGCCTGAAGCCGCCGCCAGACGCAGGCCTGCCCGTACGGCATCCCGGTGCGCCCGCGCCCGGCGAACTGCTCGGGGCGCACTACGACCAGTGTTTCGGCTGCGGCGAGGGACAGCCGCACGGACTGCACCTGGAATCCCGTGCGGGTGATGGCGTGAGCGTCACCGCGGAATTCACCGTACAGACCGCCCACCAGGGCGCGCCGGGCCTCGCGCACGGCGGCGTGCTGGCCTCGGCGCTGGACGAGACGCTCGGCTCGCTGAACTGGCTGCTGCAGGTCATCGCGGTGACCGGCCGGCTGGAGACGGACTTCGTCCGCCCGGTGCCCGTCGGCACCACCCTGTATCTGCGGGCGCACTGCCGCGCGGTCGCCGGACGGAAGATCTACAGCACCGCCGAGGGCCGGATCGGCGCCCCCGACGGCCCGGTCGCGGTCCGCGCCGAGGCCCTGTTCCTGGAAGTGAAGCTCAACCACTTCACGGACAACGGACGTCCCGAGGAGATCCAGGCCGCGATGTCCGACCCCGACCAGGTCAAGGTCGCCCGCGCCTTCGAGGTGAACCCGTGAGTGAAGCGGCACGGCGTCCCGTGGACGTTCTCATCCGCCGTCTCGACGACTCGGTGCCCATTCCGGCGTACGAGCACCCCGGCGACGCGGGAGCCGACCTGGTGACCACCCAGGCCGCGGAACTCGCCCCCGGCGAACGAACGGTGCTCCCCACCGGCGTGTCCATCGCGCTGCCGGACGGGTATGCGGCCTTCGTGCACCCCCGCTCGGGCCTCGCGGCCAGGTGCGGAGTGACCCTCGTGAATGCCCCGGGAACGGTCGATGCCGGGTACCGTGGGGAGATCAAGGTGATCGTGGTCAACCTGGACCCACGCGAGAGCGTGCGGTTCGAACGGGGAGACCGGATCGCCCAACTGGTCGTCCAGCAGGTCGAACGGGTCCGCTTCCACGAGGTCGCGGAACTTCCCGGTTCTGCCAGGGCCGCTGGGGGCTTCGGCTCCACCGGGGGGCATGCCTCGGTAGGTGATGCCCCCGACGGCCAGACCAGTAATGGATTCGCTTCGGTCGTTGCAGACCGGGAAGGACAGTGACCGTGTTCCGTCGTCGTCGCAAGGAGCGCGAAGACGCCCTCGACGAGCTCGAGGGCGCGAGCCCGGACGAGCTGGCCGAAGACGCCGAAGACGCCGGGGAGTCCGACGACTCCGGCGAATCGGGTCGGTACAACCTTCCGCCCGCCCCCAGGCCCGACGGGCCCTGGGACCTGAGCGAGGTCAAGCAGCCCGGCGAGGGCCGGGTGGACCTCGGCGGACTGTTCGTGCCCGGTGTCGAGGGCATGGAGCTGCGCGTCGAGGTGGCCGGTGAGTCGATCGTCGCCGCGACCGTGGTGCTGAACGACAGCGCTGTCCAGCTGCAGGCGTTCGCCGCCCCGAAGTCCGAGGGCATCTGGGGCGAGGTCCGGGACGAGATCGCGTCCGGCATCACCAAGCAGGGCGGCATCGTCGACGAGATCGAAGGTTCGCTGGGCTGGGAGCTGCGCGCGCAGGTGCCCGTACAGCTGCCGGACGGTACGAACGGTGTGCAGCTGGTCCGCTTCATCGGCTGTGACGGCCCGCGCTGGTTCCTGCGCGGGGTCATCTCCGGCCAGGGAGCGGTGCAGCCGGAGGCCGCGGGCCTGCTGGAGACCGTCTTCCGCGACACCGTCGTGGTGCGCGGCGAGACGCCGATGGCGCCGCGCGACCCGATCGTGCTGAAGCTGCCGACCGACGCCCAGATGGTGCCCGAGGGCATCGCGCAGGAGGAGACCGAGGGGCCGAAGTTCGGCGACGGGCTCGACCCGTTGCGCCGCGGCCCGGAGATCACCCAGATCCACTAGTGTTTTGAGTCGGGAATTCTGTTCAGATATGAGGCGAGGCGTTCGAGGATCTCGTCTGCGGTCTTCGTCCAGAGGTAGGGCTTCGGGTCGGTGTTCCATGCGGCGATCCAGTTACGGATGTCCTTCTCCAGGGCCTGGACGGACTTGTGGACGCCTCGCCGTATCTGTTTGTTGGTCAGCTCGGCGAACCACCGCTCGACAAGGTTCAGCCAGGACGATCCGGTCGGGGTGAAGTGCAGGTGGAAGCGGGGGTGGGCCAGCAGCCACTTCTTGATCGCAGGTGTCTTGTGGGTCGCGTAGTTGTCGCAGATCAGATGAACGTCCAGGCCGGCCGGCACTTCCTTGTCGAGTTTGATCAGGAACTTCTTGAATTCCTCGGCCCGGTGGCGGCGGTGCAGGGACCCGATCACTTTGCCGGTGCCGACCTCGAGCGCGGCGAACAGGGTGGTGGTGCCGGCACGGACGTAGTCATGGGTGGCTCGCTCGGGAACCCCGGGCATCATCGGCAGCACGGGCTGGGACCGGTCCAGGGCCTGGATCTGCGACTTCTCGTCCACGCAGAAGACCAGGGCCCGCTCGGGCGGGTCCAGGTAGAGACCGACGACATCATGGACCTTGTCCACGAAGTACGGATCCGTCGACAACTTGAAGGTCTGCGACCGGTGCGGCTGCAGGCCGAACGCCCGCCAGATCCGCGACACCGACGACTGCGACAAGCCCATTTCCTTCGCCATCGAACGAGTCGACCAGTGCGTCGCGTTCTTCGGCGTGGATTCCAGCGTCCTGGTGACCACCGCGGCAACCTGCTCGTCCGTTACCGTCCTGGGGCCACCCGGACGCGGCATGTCACCCAGACCGGCAATCCGGAACTGCACAAACCGGGCCCGCCAGCGCCCCACCGCCTGCGGTGTGGAACCGAGTCGAGCCGCCACGTCCTTGTTCGGGACACCGTCGGCACACGCCAGAACGATCCGACACCGCAGGGCCCACGCCTGCGGCGTGGAACGACGCCGCACCCACTCCTCGAGCGCGGCCCGTTCCTCATCCGACAGCGTCAACTCGGCCTTCGGCCGCCCCATCCGTGCCATAGGCCAAGCCTACACATCTGAACAAAATTCCCGACTCAGAACACTAGGGCGGGTTGCGAAAGTAGCGCCGTTCGCCCGGAGGGCGTGGCCCACGGCGTCTGGTGCGTGCGCTCGCAAGGCGGAGGGTCGTCCTCGTACTGGACGTACTGGGACGAGCCCGACAACGCAGCGAGGGCGCGTGCCAGACGCCGTGGGCCAGGCGGGACTTTCGCAACACGCCCTAGAACCCGCCGCACCCCGTTCCACCGGTGCGTCGGATGACCGACCACGGCCAGGGGCCGGATCCATGATCACGGATCCGGCCCTTCGCCATGTCCGGAGGAGCCCGGGCCGGGAAATCCTTGACCAGGTGGATAGGCTCCAGCTGGCAAGCGCGTACACGCAGTAGCAGTACGGCGGCCGGGGCCGACGGGTGCGGCGCACGGCCGGGAACGACCACAACGGGGTGTGGCCCGGTGATCCGGGTCAGGAGGGGGACAGCGCATGAGCGAGCAGTCGACGGGGCACGCGGGGACGGCGGTCGCGGACGGGCCGGCGACGGGGGAGATGGTCGTCGTCGAGGACCTTCGCCGCACCTACGGCAGCGGGGAGACGGCCGTGCACGCGCTGCGCGGTGTCTCCTTCCGGGTGCCGCGCGGTGAGCTGGTGGCCCTCAAGGGCCGATCCGGCTCCGGCAAGACCACCATCCTCAACCTGGTGGGCGGCCTGGACTCGCCGGACGGCGGCCGGATCACGCTCGACGGCACCGACCTCGCCGGGCTCGGCGACAACGGCCTGCTGGCGCTGCGCCGCGACCGAATCGGCTTCGTCTTCCAGTCCTTCGGACTGATCCCGATCCTCACCGCCGCCGAGAACGTCGGCGTCCCCATGCGGCTGCGCAAGGTGCCGCCGCGCGAGCGCGAGGAGCGCGTGGAGCTGCTGCTGTCGCTCGTCGGGCTCTCCGACCACGCGGCCCAGCGCCCCGGCGAGCTGTCCGGTGGCCAGCAGCAGCGGGTCGCCATCGCCCGCGCCCTGGCCAACCGGCCCGTCCTGATCATCGCGGACGAGCCGACCGGTCAGCTCGACGCCGAGACCGGCCTCGCCGTCATGGAACTGCTGCGCGCCGTCGTCCGCAGCGAGGGCGTCACCGCCCTCGTCGCCACCCACGACGCCCAGCTGCTGGCCCTGGCCGACCGGGTGCTCGAACTGCGCGACGGCCGGATCGTCGACGAGAGCTGAGCCGGCGGCCTGAGCACCGGGGCTCAGCCGCCGTCCGCCGCCTTGAGCGTGGTGGCCACGCTCTGTCCCTGGAAACCGCTCCGCAGGGTGACCTTGCCGCTGCCGGACGTCCCGGCGGCGCCCGGCGGCGTGCCGGTGCAGGAACCCGGGCAGATGGCCGCGGATCCCGCCCAGGACGTCGCCCACCGAGCCGTCGTGCGGCAACCGCTCCTGGGCCGTCACCCGCCCGCGCAGGTCCACCACGGCGAAGGTGGTGTGCGGCAGCGCGATGTGCACCCCGCAGACGGCGTGGTGGGCGGGGTCGACGTCCACCGGCACCTGGGGGCGGCCGGCCCGTGGCGGACCGTCCGGCGGCGGCAGCTCGCGCAGCAGCCCGAGCCCGATCAGCTCGGCCGTGTGCCGGGAGACGGCGGCCGGGCTCAGCCCGGTGTCCCGCGCCAGCGCGGTCCTGGCCACCGGACCGCCCCGCAGCACGGCCCGCAGCACCGCCCCGGTGGCGCCGCCCTCGCCGCCGCGGCCGGCGGCCGGCGCGGGCACGGACGGCAGGGCGACGAGCCATGGCGGGCGGTTGGTGGAGGGCATGCGCCGATGCTCGCTGGCGGCGCGCGGCGGGTCAACGGTCCGGCGTTACGTCCGTATGGCAGTCCTGCGAACGCGGTTTGTCACACGCTGCCGCGGCCCATCGCGGCCCCCTGATGAACGGGGAACCCTGCGGCCGGCAAGGGTCCGGAGGGTCACCCGGAGGGGTTAAGGCGCCGTCAAGGTACTCCCCGGCGGCCACCCCGGTCCCATATGTCCCCTTCGGTCGTTCTAAGGTCGAGACAAGCGCCGCACGCGCGTCCGGGCGACAGGCGCATCCGAGCAGAACGATGGGGCCATGGCACGCGGCAAACTGCGCATCTACCTCGGAGCGGCCCCCGGCGTGGGCAAGACCTACGCCATGCTCTCCGAGGCGCACCGGCGTACCGAGCGTGGCACCGACCTCGTCGTCGCCTTCGTCGAGCACCACCGGCGCCCGCGCACCGAGGTGATGCTGCACGGCCTGGAGCAGATCCCGCGCCGGGAGCTGGAGTACCGCGACGCGGAGTTCACCGAGATGGACGTGGACGCGGTGCTCGCGCGGCATCCAGCGGTCGCGCTCGTCGACGAACTCGCGCACACCAATGTGCCCGGCTCGCGCAACGTCAAGCGCTGGCAGGACGTCGAGGAACTGCTCCAGGCGGGGATCGACGTCGTCTCGACGGTCAACATCCAGCACCTGGAGTCGCTGGGCGACGTGGTCGAGTCGATCACCGGCGTCCGGCAGCGCGAGACCGTGCCCGACGAGGTGGTGCGCCGTGCCGACCAGATAGAGCTGGTCGACATGTCGCCACAGGCGTTGCGGCGCCGGATGGCACACGGCAACATCTACGCCTCCGACAAGGTCGACGCGGCGCTGTCCAACTACTTCCGGCCCGGCAACCTCACCGCGCTGCGCGAACTGGCGCTGCTGTGGGTCGCCGACCGGGTCGACGAGTACCTCCAGGAGTACCGCGCCGACCACCGGATCTCCGCCGCCTGGCAGGCCCGCGAGCGGATCGTCGTCGGCCTCACCGGCGGACCCGAGGGCCGCACCCTGATCCGCCGGGCCGCCCGGATGGCGGCCAAGGGCTCGGGCAGCGAGATCCTCGCCGTCCACATCGTCCGCAGCGACGGGCTGGCCTCGGGCTCCGCCAAGGAGCTGGCCGCCCAGCGGACCCTGGTGGAGGACCTCGGAGGATCGTTCCACCACGTCATCGGGGAGGACATCCCCGAGGCCATGCTGGACTTCGCCCGTGGGGTCAACGCCACCCAGATCGTGCTCGGCACCAGCCGCCGCAAGGCCTGGCAGTACGTGCTGGGGCCCGGCGTAGGCTCCACCGTCGCCCGCGAGTCCGGCGACATCGACGTCCACATCGTCACCCACGAGCACGCCGCCAAGGGCCGCGGACTGCCCTCCGCGCGCGGCGCCAGCCTGGGCCGCTCCCGGGTCGTGGCCGGCTGGCTCACCGGGGTCGTGGGTCCCGTCCTGCTGGCGCTGCTGCTCACCAACTGGCACCCCGGGATGAGCCAGGCCACCGAGATGCTGCTCTTCCTGACCCTCACGGTCGCGGCGGCCCTCGTCGGCGGGCTGCTCCCGGCGCTGGCCTCCGCCTTCGCCGGATCGCTGCTGCTCAACTACTACTTCACGCCGCCCACCCACTCCTTCACCATCGCCGAGCCCGAGAACATCATCGCGATCGTGATCTTCGTCGTGGTGGGCCTCGCGGTGGCCTCCGTGGTGGACCTCGCGGCCCGCCGCACCCAGCAGGCCGCCCGGCTGCGCTCCGAGGCCGAGATCCTGTCGTACCTGGCCGGCAGCGTGCTGCGCGGCGAGAGCTCCCTCGAGGCCCTGCTGGAACGGGTCCGCGAGACGTTCGGCATGGACTCGGTGGTGCTGCTGGCCCGCGACAGCGACCACGGTGCCTGGACCCGGGAGGCCAGCGTGGGGGAGCGCCCCTGCCTGCGCCCCGAGGACGCCGACGTCGAGGTGCCGGTCAGCGACCGGCTCTCGCTGGCCCTCACCGGGCGGGTGCTGCCCGCCTCGGACCGCCGGGTGCTCTCCGCCTTCGCCGCGCAGGCGGCCGTCGTCATGGACCGGCAGCGGCTGGAGGGCGAGGCCGAGCACGCCCGCGAGCTGGCCGAGGGCAACCGCATCCGCACCGCGCTGCTCGCAGCCGTCTCCCACGACCTGCGGACACCGCTGTCGGCCATCAAGGCGTCGGTGTCGTCGCTGCGCGCCGACGACGTCGCCTGGTCCGACGAGGACGAGGCCGAGCTGCTGGCCGGCATCGAGGACGGCGCCGACCGGCTCGACCACCTGGTCGGCAACCTGCTCGACATGTCCCGCCTGCAGACCGGCACGGTCACCCCGCTGATCCGCGAGATCGATCTCGACGAGGTGGTGCCGATGGCGCTCGGCGGCGTCCCGGAGAGCAGCGTCGTCCTCGACATCCCGGAGAGCCTGCCGATGGTCGCCGTCGATCCCGGCCTGCTGGAGCGCAGCGTCGCCAACGTCGTCGAGAACGCCGTCAAGTACAGCTCCCCGGGGTCCAAGGTGGTGGTGGCCGCCAGCGCGCTGGGCGACCGGGTGGAGGTGCGGGTCGTCGACCGCGGCCCCGGGGTGCCGGAGACCGCCAAGGACCGGATCTTCGAGCCCTTCCAGCGCTACGGCGACGCACCGCGCGGCAACGGCGTGGGCCTGGGCCTCGCGGTCGCCCGCGGCTTCGCCGAGTCCATGGGCGGCACGCTGGTCGCCGAGGACACCCCCGGCGGCGGCCTGACCATGGTGCTCACCCTCCAGGCCGCCCTCGGCGGCCGTCCGGCCCGCCCGGACCTGCCGGCGGGGGCGACGTCGTGAGGGCGGGCAGCAGCACCGTGACCGACGCGACCGAAGCAGCTGACACGACCGACGTGACGGTGACCGATCCGACCGATGTGACCGATGTGACCGAGAAGAGGAACTCCATGTACCGGGTGCTCGTGGTGGACGACGAGCCGCAGATCGTGCGCGCGCTCGTGATCAATCTGCGGGCCCGCAAGTACGAGGTCGACGCCGCCCACGACGGCGCGAGCGCGCTGCAGCTGGCCGCCGCCCGCCACCCCGATGTGATCGTCCTGGACCTCGGCCTGCCGGACATGGACGGCGTCGAGGTGATCCGGGGGCTGCGCGGCTGGACCCGGGTGCCGATCATCGTCCTGTCGGCCCGCCAGACGTCCGACGAGAAGGTCGAGGCGCTCGACGCCGGAGCGGACGACTACGTCACCAAGCCGTTCGGCATGGACGAGCTGCTGGCCCGGCTGCGGGCCGCCGTCCGCCGGGCGGCGCCCGGCGGGCCCGAGGACGACGCCGCGACGGTCGAGACCGAGACCTTCACCGTCGACCTGGCGGCCAAGAAGGTCAACCGGGGTGGCGCCGACGTCCGGCTCACCCCGACCGAGTGGCATCTGCTGGAGGTCCTGGTCCGCAACACCGGGCGGCTGGTCAGCCAGAAGCAGCTCCTGCAGGAGGTGTGGGGGCCCTCGTACGGCACCGAGACCAACTACCTGCGGGTCTACATGGCGCAGCTGCGCCGCAAGCTGGAGGCGGATCCCGCGCATCCGCGGCATTTCATCACGGAGCCGGGCATGGGCTACCGCTTCGAGCACTGAAAAGCCCCTTCGGGCACTGAACGGACATCCGCGGGGCGGTGATCGGCCGTCCGGCGTACCGGACGCCTTGTCGGCCGGGCCCGGTACGCTGGATACATGAGTGGTGCCACCCGTTCGGACCGACCCACCGGCCGCTTCCGGCGCATGATAGACCGCCTGTCGTCCTCCCAGGAGGAGCTGCACTCCGAGGAGCTGCAGAAGGACGCCCTGTCCGTCGGCTGCACGCGGATCTGCGACTGCGGAGACCGGCAGATAGTGACGGTGACCGGTAGTCTGCGCACGGTCACACTGCGACCACGGGCCGGAGTGCCCGCGCTGGAGGCGGAGCTGTTCGACGGCTCCGCAGCCCTTGACGTGGTGTGGCTGGGACGCCGCAGTATCAGCGGGATAGAGCCGGGGCGCAAGATCATCGCTTCGGGCCGGATCTCGATGAACCACGGCCGTCCCGTCCTGTTCAATCCCAAGTACGAACTGCGTCCGGTCGGACAGGAGTAGTCGGTGGCGTCGATCGACAAGCAGACAGAGGACCCGCGGACCGGGGAGGGTACGGACGGCGATTCCAAGGCGATCACCGAAGCCGCTCTCTTCGAGGCGTTCGGCGGCATCCGGGGCATGGTGGAGACCACCGTGCCCGGCCTGGTCTTCGTCCTGATCTACACGATCAACAGAGATATCCACATCGCGGCCATCGCCGCGCTCAGTCTTTCCGTGCTGCTCGGGATCGCCCGGCTGGCCCGCAAGGACACCCTCAAGCACGCCTTCAGCGGTGTCTTCGGGGTGGCCTTCGGCGCGGTCTTCGCGATGATGTCCGGCGATGCCAAGAACTTCTACCTGCCCGGGATGCTGTACACCCTCGGGCTGGCCGTCGCGTACATCGCCACCGCCATCGCGGGCGTCCCGCTGCTGGGCCTGATCCTCGGCCCGGTCTTCAAGGAGAACCTCTCCTGGCGCAAGCGCAACCCCGGCCGGCTGCGCGCCTACACCAAGGCCAGCTGGGCCTGGGGGCTGATCCTGCTGGCCAAGTCGGCGATCCTCTTCCCGCTGTACTGGTGGGGGGACGCCACTCAGCTCGGCTGGGTCAAGGTCGCGCTGGGCATCCCGCCGATGCTGCTGTCCGTCTACCTGACGTGGATCTTCCTGTCGAAGGCTCCGCCGCCGATCAACGTGATCGCCGAGATGGAAGCCGAGGAAGAGGCGAAGAAGGCCGCCGCCGCGTCCTGACCTCGGCGTATTCCGCTCGATTCCGCTCATCCCCGCTCATCATGACGACGGGCGCCCCGGACCTTCCCGGTCCGGGGCGCCCGTCGTCATGACCGGTCCTGTCAGTCCTCGCGCTGGACGGACAGCAGGTCCTCCAGCTGCTCCTCGCGGTGCGGTGCGGCGACGAACAGCAGCTCGTCACCGGCCTCCAGCGCGTCGTCCTTGGACGGCGTGAGCACCCGGTTGCCCCGGATGATCGTCACCAGCGAGGTGTCCTGCGGCCACTCCACGTCGCCGACGCGGGTGCCGACCAGCGCGGCCTCCGGCGGCAGGGTGAGTTCCACCAGGTTGGCGTCGCCCTGGCTGAAGCGCATCAGCCGCACGAGATCGCCGACGCTCACGGCCTCCTCGACCAGCGCGGACATCAGCCGCGGGGTCGAGACGGCCACGTCGACGCCCCAGGACTCGTTGAAGAGCCATTCGTTCTTGGGGTTGTTGACCCGGGCCACGACCCGCGGCACCCCGTACTCGGTCTTCGCGAGCAGCGAGACGACGAGGTTGACCTTGTCGTCACCGGTGGCGGCGATGACCACGTTGCAGCGCTGCAGCGCCGCCTCGTCCAGCGAGGTGATCTCGCAGGCGTCGGCGAGCAGCCACTCGGCCTGCGGTACCCGCTCCACCGAGATGGAGGTGGGATTCTTGTCGACGAGCAGGACCTCGTGCCCGTTCTCCAGCAGCTCGGCCGCGATCGAGCGGCCGACCGCGCCGGCTCCGGCGATGGCGACTCTCATCAGTGCGCCTCCTCAGGACCCTTGGCGCACGCGGCCTCGACCTCGGCGACTCCGTCCGTGCGCATCATCACGTGCACCAGATCGCCTTCCTGCAGCACCGTCTGGGAGGAAGGCAGCATCGCCTCGCCCAGCCGGGTGAGGAATGCCACACGGACCCCGGTCTCGTCCTGCAGTTTGCTGATCTTGTGACCCACCCAGCCGGGCGAGGTGTGCACCTCGGCGAGCTGCACACCGCCGCTCGGGTCCCGCCACAGCGGCTCGGCGCCCGAAGGCAGCAGCCGGCGCAGCATCTGGTCCGCGGTCCACCGCACGGTGGCCACGGTGGGGATGCCGAGCCGCTGGTAGACCTCGGCACGCCGTGGGTCGTAGATCCGGGCGGCCACGTTCTCGATACCGAACATCTCCCGGGCCACCCGGGCCGCGATGATGTTGGAGTTGTCGCCGCTGCTGACCGCCGCGAAGGCGCCTGCCTCCTCGATTCCGGCCTCGCGAAGCGTGTCCTGGTCGAACCCGACTCCGGTCACCCGGCGCCCGCCGAACCCGGATCCCAGACGGCGGAAAGCCGTCGGGTCCTGGTCCACCACAGCGACCGTATGACCTTGCTGTTCGAAGGATTGCGCAAGAGTGGAACCCACCCTTCCGCAGCCCATAATCACGACGTGCACGCCCGTCCTTCCGGCTGTCAACATTTTTGGCCGATACCCGATAAGCGTCTCAGACCGCGGCCCAAGCTACACACGCTTGCACCCCAGTGGGAGGTTGCGGACGGCCCGAGCGGGACTTTGCCTTCTCTTAGGAGGGTGGCGGTCGCATGCACGTACGGCGCAGCGCTTACCATCCTCTCCGTGCCCAAACTGACTGACCTGCCGAAACGGATCTTGATCGGCCGCGCCCTGCGCAGCGACAAGTTGGGAGAAACCCTCCTCCCTAAGAGGCTGGCGCTTCCGGTGTTCGCCTCCGACCCCCTCTCGTCGGTCGCGTACGCGCCCGGCGAAGTGCTGCTGGTCCTGTCGATCGCGGGCGCGTCCGCCTACCACTTCAGCCCGTGGATCGCGGTCGCGGTCGTCGTGCTGATGTTCACCGTCGTGGCGTCGTACCGGCAGAACGTGCACGCGTACCCGTCCGGCGGCGGTGACTACGAGGTCGCCACCACCAACCTCGGGCCGAAGGCCGGTCTCACCGTCGCGAGCGCGCTGCTCGTCGACTACGTGCTGACCGTCGCCGTGTCCGTCGCCTCGGGCATCGAGAACCTCGGCTCGGCCGTACCGTTCTTCGCCACCCACAAGGTGCTGGGCGCGGTCAGCATGATCTTCCTGCTGATGGTGATGAACCTGCGCGGGGTGCGCGAGTCCGGGTCGATCTTCGCGATCCCGACCTACGCGTTCGTCGCCGGCGTCTTCGCCATGATCGTCTGGGGCTGCATCAAGATCGCCACCGGCGCCACCATGGAGGCGCCCACCGCGCATTACACGATCCATGCCGAGGTCAGCGGCATCAGCGGCTTCGCCCTGGTCTTCCTGCTGCTACGGGCCTTCTCCTCCGGCTGTGCCGCGCTCACCGGGGTCGAGGCCATCAGCAACGGCGTCCCGGCGTTCCAGAAGCCCAAGTCGAAGAACGCCGCCACCACGCTCGCCGCCATGGGCGTGCTCGCCGTCACCATGTTCTGCGGCATCATCGCGCTGGCCATGTACACCAACGTCCGGATGGCCGAGAACCCGGCGACCGACCTGCTGGTCGACGGCAAGCCGGTGGGCCCCGACTACACCCAGGACCCGGTCATCGCGCAGGTCGCGGAAGCCGTCTTCGGGCACAACTCGATCCCGTTCATCTTCCTGGCCGCCGTCACCGCGCTCGTCCTGTTCCTGGCGGCCAACACCGCGTACAACGGCTTCCCGGTCCTCGGCTCGATCCTCGCCCAGGACCGCTACCTGCCGCGCCAACTGCACACCCGTGGCGACCGGCTCGCGTTCTCCAACGGCATCGTGGTGCTGGCCGGCTTCGCCGCCGTCCTGGTCTACATCTACGGCGCCGACTCGACCCGGCTGATCCAGCTGTACATCGTCGGCGTCTTCGTCTCGTTCACGCTCAGCCAGATCGGCATGGTCCGGCACTGGAACCGCCATCTGCGCAGCGAGACCGACACCGCCAAGCGCCGCCACATGCACCGGTCCAGGGCGATCAACACCTTCGGCGCCTTCTTCACCGGCATGGTGCTGATCATCGTCCTGCTGACGAAGTTCACGCACGGCGCCTGGGTCGCGGTCCTCGGCATGGTGCTCTTCTACGGGATGATGACCGCCATCCGGCGCCACTACGACCGGGTGGCCGAGGAGATCGCGGCGGGCGACGAGCGCACCGACGAGGAGGTGCGCCCGTCCCGGGTGCACTCGATCATCCTGGTCTCCAAGGTCCACAAGCCGACGCTGCGCGCCCTGGCCTACGCCAAGCTGATGCGCTCCGACACCCTCGAAGCGCTCAGCATCAACGTCGACCCGGCCGACACCAAGGCCCTGCAGGCCGACTGGACCCGGCGCGGCATCGACGTACCGCTGAAGGTCCTGGACTCGCCCTACCGCGAGATCACCCGGCCGATCATCGAGTACGTGAAGGGCCTGCGGCGGGCCAGCCCGCGCGACGTGGTCAGCGTCTACATCCCCGAGTACGTCGTCGGCCACTGGTACGAGCACCTGCTCCACAACCAGAGCGCCCTGCGGCTCAAGGGCCGGCTGCTGTTCACCCCGGGCGTCATGGTCACCTCGGTGCCGTGGCAGCTGGACTCCTCCGAGCGGGCCAAGGTCCGGGCGCGCAAGCGTGCCGACTGGAACGCCCCCGGCGCGATCCGGCGCGGCCCGGTCAGCCCGCCGAAGCGGGACAAGGAACACACCGGCCAGAAGTAGGCCGTAAGGCGGGGGGTGCGGCGGGACGTAGACTGGTGAGCTGCCGTTCTACGGTCCCGCCCGCACCACCCCGCCGCACCACCTCTCGCAGGAGCCTGTTCATCATGCAGAACCGTACGAAGGAACAGGCCGACGAGCTGGTCGGGGAGCGCTACGAGGTCGAGGTCGGGCCCGTCGCGCACGGCGGTCACTGCATCGCCCGTCACGAAGGACGGGTGCTCTTCGTCCGGCACGCACTGCCGGGTGAGCGCGTCGTCGCCAAGATCACCGAGGGCGGACCGGACTCCAAGTTCCTGCGCGCCGACGCCGTGGAGATCCTCCAGGCGTCCCCCGACCGCGTCCCGGCGCCCTGCCCGTACTCCGGCCCCGGCGCCTGCGGCGGCTGCGACTGGCAGCACGTCGCCCCCGGCGCCCAGCGCCGGCTGAAGGTCGACGTCATCACCGAGCAGCTCAGCCGCCTCGCGGGTCTGAGCCCGCAGGACGCCGGCTGGGACGGCACCGTCGAGCCCGCGCCCGGTGACAAGGGCGTCGAGGGCAAGGTGCCCGCGTGGCGCACCCGCGTGCAGTTCGCCGTCGACGCCGAGGGCTACGCGGGACTGCGCCGCCACCGCTCGCACGAGATCGAGCGGATCGACCAGTGCCTGATCGCGGCGCCCGGTGTCACCGAGCTCGGCATCGAGACCCGTGAGTGGCCGGACACCGCGTCCGTCGAGGCCATCGCGGCAACCGGCTCCAACGACCGCCAGGTCATCGTCACGCCCACCCCCGACGGCCGGCTGCCGATCGTCGAGCTGGACCGGCCGGTCTCGGTCGCCCGCGTCGACGAGCAGGGCGGCGTACACAAGGTGCACGGCCGTGGCTTCGTGCGCGAGCGCGCCGTCGGCCGCACCTGGCGGGTCGGCTCCGGCGGCTTCTGGCAGGTCCACCCGCAGGCCCCCGACCTGCTGGCCGAGGCGGTCCTGGACGGCCTCCAGCCGCGTGACGGCGACACCGCCCTCGACCTGTACTGCGGCGTCGGCCTGTTCGCCGGCGCGATCGCCGAGAAGGTCGGCGAGACCGGCGCGGTGCTCGGCATCGAGTCCGGCAAGCGCGCGGTGGAGGACGCCCGGCACAACCTGGCCGATCTGGAGCGTGTGCGGATCGAGCACGGCAAGGTCGAGACCGTACTGCCGCGCACCAAGATCACCGAGGCCGACCTGATCGTCCTCGACCCCCCGCGGGTCGGCGCCGGCAAGTCCACCGTCAAGCACCTCGCCTCGCTCGGCGCCCGCCGCATCGCCTACGTGGCCTGCGACCCGGCCGCGCTCGCGCGCGACCTGGCGTACTTCGCGGAGGCGGGCTACAAGCCGGTGTCCCTGCGCGCCTTCGACCTCTTCCCGCTCACGCACCACGTGGAGTGCGTCGCGATCCTGGCGCCGGTGGCGAAGTCGGCCTGAGGCTCCGGGCCGCCCGGGTTCCGGCGCGGCCGGTCCCGGGTTACTCGGCCGCCATCGCGGCGAGCTTGAGCACCGTGTTCCAGTTGCGGGCCGTCGCGGTCACCCCCAGTTTCCTGTCGGTGAACAGCAGGGCGAGACGGGACTTCTGGATGCCGGTCGGCAGGTGCAGATAGATCTCGTTCGGGGCCTTGGGGTCGGCGAGGCGGAACTCCTCCGGGGTGTAGGCCGCGGGATCGATGGCGGTCAGCCGCTCCTGTTCCGGCGGGCCGGACAGGAAGGTCACCAGGAACCGGGACGGGTCGACGCCTTCCATGTCGAAGGGATTCTGCTCGACCACCCGCTGGAGATCGGCGCCGTCCCGCACGAGGCAGCGGATGATGAGCCCCAACTCCTCGGTGATGCGTGCCTCCAGGCCGGTGGCCAGCGCGGCCGGGTCGGCCCGGGGGTGGCCGAAGACGGCGTTGCCGCTCTGGAGATGGGTTCTGACGTCCGTACAGTCCAGCCCGGTCAGCAGCTCGCGCAGGGTCTGCATCGGCACCTTGTTCTTGCCGCCCACATTGATCCCGCGGAGCAGCGCCACATAGCTCGTCACGCGGCCCACCGTAGACCAGGGGTCGGACGATGCCTCTGACCTCTGACCTCTGACCTCTGACCTCTGACGTCTGACCTCTAACCTCAGGCTTCGGTGACCGGGGCGCGCCCGAGCAGGCCGGTGGGGTGTGGTTCGGCCGCTTCGACGACCACGGCCGTGAGGCCGGTGTCGGTCCAGGTCTCGTGGTCCTCGCCGGCCGCCCAGCAGGCAGCCTGGCCTGCGGTGATCGGAACCGCTCTGCCTTCCGCGCCACTCACCCAGCCGTCGCCCGCGACCACGGTCAGCGCCTGCGGGATCGTCGCCTGATGCCGGCCGAGGCGGCCGCCGGGGGCCAGGTGCATGAGGGCCACCGCGACCACGGGTGACGCGGGCCCGGATGGCGTTCCGGGGCCGGCGTTCCGGTGGATGCTCACGTGGCGCACGCCGTGGCTGCCGAACGAGGTCAGATCGATGCCCGCTGCGGGGCCGGAATCCTTGATCTCCATACCGTCATCCTGCCGGGCTTCGCCCGTTCGGAGGACGTGGGGGCTGACGTAACGGTTCGGCAGGAGTCGCGCTGGCTACGTTCGCGGATATGAACTTCACGAGTGAGCGTCCCGCTGTCACCGAACTGCGGTTGTCCGCCTTCAAGTCGCACCGGGGCGCGAGCTTCGCGCTGGGTCCGCTCACCCTGCTCGCCGGCGCCAGCGGGACAGGGAAATCGAGCGTCCTGGAGGCGCTGACCGCGCTGGGGCGGCTGGCCGGCGGAGAGACGCTGAGCGAGGTTTTCGACGGATCCGGGAACGGGTCCGGGTCCGGGTACGGGTCCGGGAACGGGACGGGAAGCGTGCGGGGCGGGGCCGCGGCCTGCGTGCCGCAGGGTGCGCAGCCGGACGCCGAAGGGCGGCGCGGATTCCGGATCGGCTGCACGGTCACCGGACCCGTCGGACCGGTCCGGCTGGATGTGGCCGTGCAGGCCGAGCCCGAACTGCGCATTGTCGGCGAGCGGTTGACCGGCGGCGGGGAGACGCTGCTGACCACCGCGCTGCGCGATCCGGAACGGCGCACCGTCCAGGCGGCGTGGCACACGGCGGGCCTGGTGCCCGTCACCCGCGCGCCACTCCCCGACGATCTGCTGGCGACGGCGCTGCTGCCGCTGCGCGTCGCGGGCCGCACCGAGGGCCAGCGGCTGGTGCTGGCTGCGGTGGAACAACTGGTGCTGGCGTTACGCGGGGTGTTCCCGGTGGAGCCGCGGCCGGAGACGATGCGGGCGCCGGTGGACGCCGGGGACGGGATGCTCCGCCGAGGCTGCGAGAACCTCTCGGCGGTCCTGGCCAGGACCGAAGGCGAGTGCCGTACACGGCACGCGGCGCTGGTGCGGGCGATGCGGGAGGTCTGCAGCCCGCCGGTCGACGGGCTGACCGTCCTGCGGTCCCGGGCGGCCGGCGCCGATTCGGGGGCCGAACTGCGGTCCGTGATCGCGGCGGTGGACCGCGGGCCGCTGGGGCTGGTGCCGGTGGACCGGCTGGGCGACGGGGAACTGCGCTTCCTGGCCATCGCGTTGGTCCTGCTGACCGGGCCGGGAGTGCTGGCGGTCGACACGAGCGCCGAACTCCTCCCGGCCGCCCAGGTGCTGACCGTGCTCAGCGACGGCTTCGATCTGGGGATGGACCGCCGGCAGACCCGTGAGCTGCTCGCTCTGGCGGGCATGGCGGCCGGCCGCGGCCATATCCGGCTGCTGGGCGCGGTGCACGACGCCTCCGTCGCCGAGGGGTTGGGCGGGGTGTCGGTCATCGACTTCGTCCGCCCGCGGCGGCCGGAGCAGGCGGGGGCGGAGGCGGAGGCGGAGGGGGCGGCCGTCGGGGATCCCGGAACCGAGCCGCGCAAGGAGCCCGGAACCGGGACGGGGCCGGAAGCGGGGGAGGGTGCCGGGGAGCGGGTGCCCGCGCGTTCGGCGCCGACCATGCGGTAGACCTGTGCGGATGAGCGAGGATCTGCAGGCGCTGCAGCGCCGTCTGACCGCCTTCGCGGCGGCCAGGCGCTGGCAGCAATATCACGTACCCAAGAACCTGGCCGCGGCGTTGAGCGTCGAGGCGTCCGAACTGCTGGAGATCTTCCAGTGGATGACCCCGGAGGAGGCGGGCCGGGTGATGGAGGACGCCGGGACCGCGCACCGGGTGGAGGACGAGGTGGCGGACGTCCTGGCGTATCTGCTGCAGTTCTGCCAAGTGCTGGAGATCGATGTGCTGAAGGCGCTCTCGGCGAAGATCGACCGCAATGAACTGCGCTTCCCGATGCCGGCGGAGGACGAGGGACCGGGCACGCTTCATCCGACCGGGTGACCGGGATATCCACAACCGGCGAGTAATCCACAGGCGCGGGGACCCCCCTTCCGCTCGCGGCCATCGACCGTCACTCTGGGTAACAGGTCGGTAGCACGCAGCGGCAGGGGGAGTACATCATGGACGCGGTACGGCTCATCCTGGCCACCCGGCACGCCCTCGAACAGGCGTGGCAGGTTCAGGACCTGATCACGGAGGCGTGGCAGGCGCAGGCACTCGCGGAGGCGGTGGGCGGCCATCTGGCCCTGCACGGACCGCCGGAGCTGCGGGCCGCCGGGTTCACTGTGTGCGAGCCGGGTGGCGGCCGGGCCTGCGGACCGGCCGGGCTCTCGGGGCTGCCGGGCGCCCGGCCGGAGACCGTCCGGGCGTCGATACTCACCTGCGTGCGGGAACCGGCCCGTGCGCTGACGGAACTGCGGGACCTGCTCTCGGAGCTGGGCGCTGCCCTCGTGGGGCTGGCCTGCTCCGCGGAGGAGGAGGCGGTGTACTGGCAGTGCATCGACGCCATGGACGCCGCCGAGGAATCCAAGGACCGGGTCTGCGCGCTGCTCGGCGCGCTCGGTTCATGAGGCCGCTCGGTTCGTGAAGCCGTTCGGTTCGTGAAGCCCGCGGCTCAGGAGACGGGTCCGGTTGGCCCTGGACACACCCACCGGTGCACAAGATCGACGACGTCTTGACGCGTGGTTGACGTGCGGGGCGGTCCGGCGTGGAGGATGGGAGGCATGGATCTTCGCATTTTCACCGAGCCCCAGCAGGGGGCCACCTACGACACCCTCCTCACGGTTGCCAAGGCCACCGAGGACCTCGGATTCGATGCGTTCTACCGCTCCGACCACTACGTGAGCATGGGTGGCGGAGACGGGCTGCCGGGCCCGACAGACGCCTGGATCACCCTGGCCGGGCTGGCCCGCGAGACCCGCCGTATCCGGCTCGGCACCCTGATGACGGCCGGCACCTTCCGGCTGCCGGGCGTGCTCGCCATCCAGGTCGCGCAGGTGGACCAGATGTCGGGCGGGCGTGTCGAACTCGGACTGGGCGCCGGCTGGTACGAGAAGGAGCACACCGCGTACGGCATCCCGTTCCCGAAGGAGAAGTTCGGCCGGCTGGAGGAGCAGCTGGCGATCGTGACCGGTCTGTGGGCCACGCCGGTCGGGGAGACCTTCGACTTCGACGGGACGTACTACCAGCTCAAGGACTCGCCCGCGCTGCCCAAGCCGGTCCAGACGAAGATCCCGGTGCTGATCGGCGGGCACGGTGCCAAGCGGACCCCGGCGCTCGCCGCCCGTTACGCGGACGAGTTCAACATCCCGTTCGCCTCCGTCGAGGACAGCAGGCGGCAGTTCGGCCGGGTGCGTGAGGCGGCCGAGGCGGAGGGGCGCAAGAAGGACGAGCTGGTGTACTCCAACGCCCTGGTCGCCTGCGTCGGCAGGAACGACGCCGAGGTCGCGCGCCGTGCCGCGGCCATCGGCCGGGAGGTCGACGAGCTGAAGGCCAACGGGCTGGCGGGGTCCCCGGCCGAGGTGATCGACAAGATCGGTCAGTACGCCGCGACCGGCTCCACCCGCTTCTATCTGCAGATCCTCGACCTGGGCGATCTGGACCATCTGGAACTGATCTCCGCCGAGGTCCAGTCCCAACTCACCTGAACCGAACCGAACCGAACCGAACTGAACTCACCTCACCTCACCTCACCTCACCTGCACTGAACCGACCTGATCTGACCCTTTGAACGAACCTCCGGTGCACCCGATCCGGGGCCGAAGCAAGGAGCGACCGTCATGCCGCCCGACCTGACCCTGGGCACCCCGCTCGTCCTGGACGGCGGGCTGTCCAACCAACTCGCCGCCCAGGGCTGTGATCTGTCCGACCCGCTCTGGTCGGCCCGGCTGCTGGCCGACGCGCCCGAGCAGATCGAGGCGGCGCACGCGGCCTATGTCCGGGCGGGTGCGCGGGTGCTCATCACCTCCAGCTACCAGGCGACCTACGAGGGCTTCGCCCGCCGGGGGACCGGTCGGGAGGAGGCGTCGGCGCTGCTGCGGCGCAGCGTCGAGCTGGCGCGGAGCGCCGCGGGCGGCCGTACCGACGTGCTGGTGGCGGCGTCCGTCGGCCCGTACGGGGCGATGCTGGCGGACGGCAGCGAGTACCGGGGGCGGTACGGGCTGAGCGTGCGGGAGCTGGAGCGCTTCCACCGGCCGCGGATCGAGGCGCTGGCCGAGGCAGGGCCCGATCTGTTCGCCCTGGAGACGGTGCCGGACACGGACGAGGCGGAGGCACTGCTGCGCGCGGTCGAGGGGATCGGGGTGCCGGTCTGGCTCTCGTACAGCATCGACGGCGACCTGACCCGCGCCGGGCAGCCGCTGGAAGCGGCCTTCGCACTGGCCGCCGGGCGGGACGATGTGGTGGCGGTCGGCGTCAACTGCTGCGCCCCGCGGGACGCCGACCACGCCGTGGCACTCGCCGCGGAGGTCTCCGGCAAGCCCGTCGTGGTTTATCCGAACAGCGGCGAGGAGTGGGACGCCCAGGCCCGGAAGTGGCAGGGCGAGGTGACCTTCGAGGCTTCCCGGGTCCGCGACTGGCGGTCCGCGGGAGCCCGGCTGATCGGCGGCTGCTGCCGGGTGGGGCCCGAGCAGATCGCCGCGCTGGCGGAGGTGATGCGCCACGAGGTGTGACACCCTGCCGGGCACGCGCCCGGTGCTCGCCGGACACCGGCAGGGCTACCGCCCTGCCACCGTGGATCCCGCCCCACACGTCCATCCGGTACCGGGGCGTGCGCCGGGCGTGCGAGGCGCCTGTGAGAGGGGAAGGACTGTGTCCATGGGCTTTCACGTGGATTCCGAGGCCGGGCGGCTGCGCCGCGTCATCCTCCATCGACCCGACCTTGAACTGAAGCGGCTCACCCCGTCCAACAAGGACGCGCTGCTCTTCGACGACCTGCTGTGGGTGCGCCGGGCGCGCGCGGAGCACGACGGCTTCGCGGATGTGCTGCGCGACCGCGGGGTCGAGGTCCATCTCTTCGGGGATCTGCTCCGGGAAGCGCTGGCGGTGCCGGAGGCGCGGGCGCTGGTGCTGGACCGGGTCTTCGACGAGAAGCAGTACGGGCCGCTGGCCACCGATCATCTGCGCGCGTCGTTCGACGAGCTGTCCGTGCCCGACCTGGTCGAGGCGCTGGTCGGCGGGATGACCAAACGGGAGTTCCTCGAGCGGTTCGCCGAGCCGATCTCGGTGCTCTTCCACGCCATGCGCCTGGACGACTTCCTGCTGAACCCGCTGCCGAACCACATCTTCACCCGGGACACCTCCGCCTGGGTCTACGACGGGGTCAGCATCAACGCGATGCGCTGGCCGGCCCGGCAGCGCGAGACCGTGCACTTCGAGGCGATCTACCAGCACCATCCGCTGTTCGCCGGCGGTGACTTCCACATCTGGTCCGAGGGGCAGGCGGCATATCCGTCGACCATCGAGGGCGGTGACGTCCTGGTCATCGGCAATGGGGCGGTGCTCATCGGGATGAGCGAGAGAACCACCCCGCAGGCGGTGGAGATGCTCGCGCAGGGGCTGTTCGCGGCGGGTTCCGCCCGCACGATCGTGGCGCTGGACATGCCGAAGAAGCGGGCCTTCATGCATCTGGACACCGTGATGACCATGGTGGACGGCGACACCTTCACCAAGTACGCCGGGCTGGGGATGCTGCGCTCGTACTCGATCGAGCCCGGAGCGGGGGACCGGGACCTGAAGGTGACCGATCATCCGGCCGAGCACATGAACCGCGCGATCGCCGCGGCGCTGGGCCTGGACGACATCCAGGTGCTGACCGCGACGCAGGACGTGCACTCGGCGGAGCGCGAGCAGTGGGACGACGGATGCAACGTGCTCGCCGTCGAGCCGGGGGTGGTGGTGGCCTACGAGCGGAACGTCACGACCAACACCTTCCTGCGCAAGCGCGGTATCGAGGTGATCGAGATCCCGGGGAGCGAGCTGGGCCGGGGGCGCGGCGGCCCGCGCTGTATGAGCTGTCCCATCGAACGCGAGGCGGTCTAGGCACGGAAAAGCAGATCTGTATAAACATGTCATTGATCGTATAGACTTCCAAGGTCCTCCCCTCTGCCGCTACCTAGGAGTCCCCATGGCCATCGACCTCAAGGGTCGTCATTTCCTCAAGGAGCTGGACTTCAGCCCCGAGGAGTTCCGCCACCTGGTGGAGCTGGCGGCCGAGCTGAAGTCGGCCAAGCGGGCGGGGACCGAGGTCCGGCGGCTGGCCGGCAAGAACATCGCGCTGGTCTTCGAGAAGACCTCGACCAGGACCCGCTGTTCGTTCGAGGTCGCGGCCGCCGACCAGGGCGCGAGCACCACCTACCTCGACCCCTCCGGCTCGCAGATCGGGCACAAGGAGTCGGCCAAGGACACCGCGCGGGTGCTCGGGCGGATGTTCGACGGCATCGAGTACCGGGGCGCGGGACAGGCGATCGTCGAGGAACTCGCGCAGTACGCGGGTGTGCCGGTCTGGAACGGTCTCACCGACGAGTGGCACCCGACCCAGATGCTCGCCGATGTGCTCACCATGTCCGAGCACACCGACAAGCCGCTCGGCGAGACCGCCTACGCCTACCTCGGCGACGCCCGCTACAACATGGGCAACTCGCTGCTCATCACGGGCGCGCTGCTCGGTATGGACGTCCGGATCGTCGCGCCCCGGCAGCTGTGGCCGCAGGACTCGGTGGTCGCCGAGGCCCGCCGGCTGGCGGAGACCACCGGCGCGCGCGTCACCCTCACCGAGGACGTCGCTGAGGGCGTGCGCGGCGTGGACTACGTCCACACCGATGTGTGGGTGTCGATGGGGGAGCCCAAGGAGGTCTGGGACGAGCGGATCGAACTGCTCGGCCCGTACGCGGTGACCATGGACGTGCTCCGCGCCACCGGCAACGCCGACGTGAAGTTCCTGCACTGCCTGCCGGCCTTCCACGACCTCGGGACGAAGATCGGCCAGGAGATCTACGAGCGGCACGGCCTGACCTCGCTCGAAGTCACCGACGAGGTCTTCGAGTCCGCGCACTCCGTCGTGTTCGACCAGGCGGAGAACCGGATGCACACCATCAAGGCGATCCTGGTGGCCACGCTGGCCTGACGGCGCGGCCCGGATCCCGGTGGTCCGCCCCGCCGCCCGCGCGGATCCCGGCGGCACCCGCTCGGGGCGCCCGCGCGGATCCAGCGGCACCGCCGCCGATATCTCGCACTCGTGACGGCGGTCACAGATGAGTGATAACTTCGCTCTGCGGGCGTCCGCACCCCCTCCCCCCGCCAAGGAGGACGTGCCTTGAGTCCCTATCCGAGCTCAGCGAGCCCCACCGGCCAGTGGAAACACCTGCGGGTGGAGCGCGCCGGTGGCGTCGTCACCGTCACCCTCGACCGCCCCGACAAGCTGAACGCCCTCACCTTCGGCTCCTATGCCGACCTCCGGGACCTGCTCGCCGAGCTGGCGCACGACGGGAAGACCCGGGTGCTGGTGCTGTCCGGTGCGGGCCGCGGTTTCTGCTCCGGTGGTGACGTGGACGAGATCATCGGCGCCACCCTCGGCATGGGCACAGGCGAGCTGCTCGGCTTCAACCGGATGACGGGCCAGGTCGTGCGGGCGATCCGCGAGGCACCGTTCCCCGTCATCGCCGCCGTGCACGGGATCGCGGCGGGCGCGGGTGCCGTGCTCGCCCTGGCCGCCGACTTCCGGATCGTCGAGCCGACGGCCCGGTTCGCGTTCCTCTTCACCCGGGTCGGGCTCGCCGGGGCCGACATGGGGGCCGCGTACCTCCTGCCCCGCATGGTCGGGCTCGGCCACGCCACCCGGCTGCTGATGCTCGGCGAGACGGTCGGTGCCGAAGAGGCGGAGCGCATCGGGCTGGTCAGCCAGACGGCGGCCGAAGGAGAGGCCGACGCCGTGGCCGCCGCGCTGGCCGAACGGCTGGCCGCCGGCCCCTCGCTCGCCTACCAGCAGACCAAGGCGCTGCTCACCGCCGAGCTCGACATGCCGCTGGCGGCCGCCGTCGAAATGGACGCCGCCGCCCAGGCACTGCTCATGACCAGCGCCGACTACGCCGAATTCCACGCCGCGTTCACCGCGAAGCGCCCGCCCCGCTGGGAAGGGCGCTAGCCATGCGGATCGCGGTCATCGGCGGCGGCCCCGGCGGCCTGTACGCGGCCGCCCTGCTCAAGCGCCTCGACCCCGCGCGCGACATCACCGTCTGGGAACGCGGCGCCCCCGACGACACCTTCGGCTTCGGCGTCGTCCTGTCCGACGAGACGCTCGGCGGCATCGAGCACGCGGACCCGGTCGTCTTCCGCGCCCTGCAGGCGGAGTTCACCCGCTGGGACGACATCGACGTGCACTTCCGCGGCGAGGTGGTCACCTCCGGCGGGCACAGCTTCGCCGCCCTCGACCGGCGCCGGCTGCTGACGATCCTGCACCAGCGGTGCCGTGACCTCGGCGTCGAGCTGCGGCTGCGCGAGACCGGCCCCGCCGCCGTGGAGCTCGCCGCGACCCACGACCTCGTCATCGCCGCCGACGGTGCCAACAGCACCACCCGCGCCTCGCACGCCGATGTCTTCCGGCCGCGGCTCACCGGCCACCGCTGCCGCTACATCTGGCTCGGCAGCGACCTCCCCCTGAACGCCTTCCGATTCGAGATCGCCGAGACCGAGTACGGCGTCATGCAGGGGCACGCGTATCCGTACCGCGAGGGCGCCAGCACGTTCATCGTCGAGATGCGGGAGGACGTCTGGCTGCGCGCGGGGTTCGACCGGCTCGACGAGGCGGAGTCGATCGCCCGCTGCGAGAAGCTCTTCGCCGGCTGCCTGGACGGCCACGCGCTGCACGGCAACCGCTCGCGCTGGGGCGCGTTCACCACCGTCGTCAACGAGCGGTGGTGGCATGAGCGGACCGTACTGATCGGCGACGCCGCCCACACCGCGCACTTCTCCATCGGCTCAGGCACCAAACTCGCCATGGAGGACGCGCTCGCGCTCGCCGCCTGCCTGCAGGAGCAGCCGGACGTGCCGGCCGCGCTGACGGCGTACGAAACCGAGCGCAGACCCGTCGTCGAAAGCACCCAGCGCGCGGCCCGCGCCAGCCTCGAATGGTTCGAGCAGGTCGCGCAGTACACCGGACAGCCGCCGCTGCAGTTCGCCTTCAACCTCCTCACCCGCAGCCGCCGCGTCACCCATGACAATCTGCGGCTGCGCGACCGGGGCTTCACCGACGCCGTGGAACGGGACTTCGGCACCGAACCCGCAACCCCGCCGATGTTCACCCCCTTCCGGCTCGGCGCACTGACCCTGCGCAACCGCGTCGTCGTCTCGCCGATGGACCTGTACTCGGCCGTGGACGGCACCCCTGGCGACTTCCACCTCGTGCACCTCGGCGCGCGGGCACTCGGCGGCGCCGGCCTCGTCATGACCGAGATGGTGTGCGTCAGCCCGAACGGCCGCATCACCCCCGGCTGCGCCGGCCTGTACACCGACGAGCACGAGACGGCCTGGCGGCGCGTCACCGACTTCGCCCACACGCAGTCGTCCGCCGCCATCGGCCTGCAACTCGGCCACAGCGGGCGCAAGGGCTCCACCCGCCTCATGTGGGAGGGCATGGACGAACCGCTCCCGGACGGGAACTGGCCGCTCGTCGCCCCCTCCCCGCTGTCCTACCGGCCGGGCGTCAACCAGGTGCCGGGCGAGCTCGACTCGGCCGGTCTCGCCGCCGTCCGAGAGGAGTTCACGGCGGCCGCCGCGCGCGGCGCCCGCGCCGGCTTCGACCTGCTGGAACTGCACTGCGCGCACGGCTATCTGCTTTCGTCCTTCCTCTCCCCGCTCACCAACCACCGCACCGACGCCTACGGCGGCGACCTCGACGGGCGGCTCCGCTACCCGCTGGAGGTCTTCGACGCGGTCCGGGCCGTCTGGCCGCAGGACCGCCCGATGACCGTCCGTATCTCCGCGACCGACTGGGCGCCGGGCGGCACCACCGAGGACGACGCCGTCGCCATCGCCCGCGCCTTCGCGGCCCACGGAGCCGACGCCATCGACGTCTCCACCGGCCAGGTCGTCGCCGACGAGCGCCCTCGGTACGGCCGCTCGTACCAGACCCCGTTCGCCGACCGCATCCGCAACGAGCTCGGCGTCCCCGTCATCACCGTCGGCGCCATCTCCTCCTGGGACGACGTCAACTCCCTCCTCCTGGCCGGCCGCACCGACCTCTGCGCGCTGGCCCGCCCCCACCTCTACGACCCGAACTGGACCCTGCACGCCGCAGCCGAACAGAACTACCGCGGCCCGGCCGCCCCCTGGCCGCAGCAGTACGCGGCAGGCAGCCGCCGCCCCCCGAGCGGCCGCACGGACGCCCCGAAGCCCCGGCTCACGCTCTAGCCGCATCAGCCGAGGCTCACACGCCAGGTGCATCAGCCGCCCCTCACACTCCAGGTGCGTTGATCAACGAGCGGTGCGGACGGACCACCGCAGGAGGCCGGGCCCCGGGGCCGTACGGGTGGACTTGCCGGGTGGTGACCGTGGGCGCGGGGTCCCGGCCGGTGCGATAAGTCATCTTGGCCTCGCAGGGTCCCCTCACCTCTGGAAGAGGCATCCCGCCATGCGTCGTGCCCCCACCCGCCGACTCGCCACCGCCCTCCTCGCCCTCTCCACCCTGGTCCCGCTCACCCTGACGTCGTCCGCGGCCCAGGCCGCCCCGCCCACGGCCGCGGTCACCGCCGTCGACCCGTCTGCCGACGACTGCCCGCCGCAAGGCCTGGACCCCAAGCTCGTGGCCCGCCTCAACAAGGCGATCGAGGACGTGCGCAAGGAGGCCCGCGTCCCCGGCGTGACCGTCGGTCTGTGGCTGCCCGGCCGTGGCAGCTACATCCGGTCGACGGGGGTGGCCGACAAGGCGACCGGCGCGCCGATGAAGCCCGACCTCAACATGCGGATCGGCAGCGAGACCAAGACCTTCACCGCCACGGCCGTCCTGGAGCTGGTCGACCAGGGGCTGGTCAAACTGGACAAGCCGATCTCCACCTACCTCCACGGCGTGCCCGACGGCGAGCACATCACCGTCCGCCAGATGCTGGAGATGCGCAGCGGCCTGTTCTCGTACAGCGCCGACCCGGACTTCGCCCGGGCGCTGTTCAGCGACCCGACCCGGCAGTTCACCCCGAAGGAACTGCTGGCCTACGCCTTCAGCAACCCGAACGTCTTCCCCCCGGGTACGGAGTTCCAGTACTCCAACACCAACTACATCCTGCTCGGTCTGCTCGTGGAGAAGCTCGGCAGGATGCCGCTCGCCGAGTTCATCCAGAAGCGCGTCACCGGGCCGGCCCACCTGAACCACACGTTCCTCCCGAAGGGCGCCGAGTTCCCGTCGCCGCACGCGCACGGGTACACGAACCAGACGCTGACCGGTGATGTCGAGGACGCGACGAACTGGAACCCGAGCTGGGGGTGGGCGGCCGGCTCGATCATCTCCGACCTGCACGACCTGCACCACTGGGCGAAGGTGGTCGCCACCGGCACGCTGCTCACCCCGGCCACCCAGGCGCAGCGGGAGAAGTTCATCCCGGTACCCGGGTTCGACGGTGCCGCGTACGGCCTGGGCCTCTTCAACACCCATGGCTGGATCGGGCACAACGGCTCGCTGCCGGGCTACGAGAGCGTGACGATGTACCTGCCGAAGCAGGACGCCACCATGGTGATCCTGCTCAACACCGACATCCTGCACGACGGCTTCGAGCCGAGCACGCTCTTCGCGAAGGCGATCACCTCGATCATCACCCCGAAGAACGTCTACGAGCTCCCGGCCGAGGGCTGACCGCGCCGCACTCTCCGCAGTCATGACCGAGCGCGGTACCCGGCCTCCCCGGCCGGGTACCGCGCTCGGCCCGCGAACGTCACCCGGCCGTCACTCGGTCACGGTGTCGCCGTGCCGATGGGCCACCCGCCACTCGCCGTCCTCGCGGCGGTACACCTGGGTGGCACGCAACGTGTAGGTGCGCGGCTGTCCGTCGACGGAGGCGGACGTGTGCTCGAGACCCGCCGTGTAGGCCATGTCGCCCAGAACGTCGTACGCCTGCAGCTCGAACACGTACGAAGTGCAGTCGGAGAAGCTTTTCCCGAGGGAGCTGAAGAGCTGGTCGATCTCCTGCTGACCGTTGGCATTGCGCCACGCCCCCAGGACGCTGACGGGCTCGTTGCGTGACCAGAGCGCCCGGCGGGGAGCCGGATCGCCGTTGTGCAGCGCACGTTCCGCCTCGTACAGGTCGGTCTTCACCCACGCCAGGAAATCGTCGCGGTCGCTCATGCCTTCATCATGCACCCGTCGATGAGGGGTGGCACGGTCAGCCATCGGCGCTGCGCACGGCATGGATACGCCGACGGCGCCGACATCACCTGCCCCGGCACCCGCGCTCAGGCCGGTATCCAGTGCGGCCACCACGGAGGGACGTTGTCCGCGGGGCAGAGCCCGGGGTTGGGTACCCCGGCGACCGCTCCGAACCACGCGAAGTCGGCCCAGACGAGCAGCGCGAGCGCCGTGCAGAGCAGCAAGGGCGGCACGGTCAGCCGGACGGCCAGGGGCGCGGAGAGGGTGATGCGCACCGCCAGGGCGAAGGTGCCGAGCGCGGTCGCGACGGCCGCGATCAGGATCGCCGGGGTGTGGACGAACAGCCGCAGGAGGTCGGGACCCGGGCCCGTCCCGGCATGGCACGAGACCGGGGCCAGCAGGACCAGGTAGGCGGCGAGAAAGCCGGCGAGCGCACCGTGGATTCCCGCGAGTGCCCAGGCGGCCATGCGGTGGCGGGAGCCGAAGGGCGTGAACCTGCCGGGTGGTGAAGGTGTCCGCATGGGGCGGGAGACGGTGTGCGGTACCCGACGGTTCCCCGGCCCGCTCAGGCGGGCCCGGGAGCCGCGCGGACGAAGGCGGCACCTGCTGCGTGCAGGCGTTGGTGCAGTTCGGTGAAGACCTGGGAGGCGCGGGCGCCCGGCCAGTCGGGGGGCAGCAGGGCGGTGGGGAGGCCGGGGTCGGCGTAGGGGAGTTGGCGCCAGGAGTCGAGGGCGCGGAGGTAGTCGGGAAAGGCGTCGCGCGGGGGTACGTCGGGACGCCGGGACCAGCGGTCGAGCACCGGCTCGTGGGCGTCGAGGAAGGTGCGGTGGAGCTTCGCGATGGCGTCGAGGTCCCACCAGCGGCGGACGGCGGTGGCGGTCGGTTCGAAGCCGAGGTGCGTGCCGTGGAAGAGGTCCACGTAGGAGTCGAGTTCGAGGCGGCGCAGGGTGTGGCGGGCCTCCTCCTGGACGTGGGCCGGGGCTATCCAGACGCCGGGCGCCGCGCTGCCGAAGCCGAGCCGGGCCAGCCGGGAGCGCAGCAGATGGCGCTTGTGGCGCTCGGTCTCGGGGACGGAGAAGACGGCGAGCACCCAGGAGCCGTCGCCGTCGCTGTTGCCGTCGCCTTCGGCAGAGCCGGGGCCGCCGTAGATGCGGCGGTCGCCGTCGGCGAGGAGCTGGCGGGCGTCGTCGGAGAGCGCGTACGCGGCGGCGCCGCCGACACGGTCCGGGACCAGCAGCTCGCGCCGCTTGAGCCGGGAGACGGCCGAGCGGACCGACTGCGGGTCGACGTCCACCGCGCCCATCAGCCGGATGAGGGCGGCGACCGGTACCCGGCCGTCCAGTTCGGCGCGCCCGTAGGCGCCGAAGAAGGTCACGATCAGCGAACTGGGGGTGTGCTCGGTCACATGATCACTCTAGGTCGCGCAGCCGGAAGCGCTGCAGTTTCCCGGTGGGAGTGCGGGGGAGGGCGTCCAGGAAGACGATGTCGCGCGGGCACTTGTAGGGCACGATCACGCCCTTGGCGAAGTCGCGCAGCGCCCCCACCGTGGCCGTGCCGCGCGGTACGCCGTCGCGCAGGACGACGAAGGCGCGGACGATCTGGCCGCGCTCCTCGTCCGGGACGCCGATGACGGCCGCCTCACTGACGTCGGGGTGCCGCAGCAGCGCCTCCTCGACCTCCGGGCCCGCGATGTTGTAGCCCGCCGAGATGATCATGTCGTCGGCGCGGGCCACATAGCGGAAGTAGCCGTCGGGTTCACGGACATAGGTGTCTCCCGTGAGGTTCCAGCCGCCCTGCACGTACACGGTCTGACGCTCGTCGGCGAGGTAGCGGCAGCCCGTCGGGCCGCGCACCGCGAGCAGCCCCGGCTCGCCGTCGGGGACCGGCTCCCCGGCGGCGTCGACGATCCGCGCCCGGTAGCCGGGCACCGGCAGGCCCGTGGTGCCGGGGCGGATGGCGTCGTCGGCGGCGGAGATGAAGATGTGCAGCAGCTCGGTGGCGCCGATGCCGTTGATGATGCGCAGACCGGTGCGGTCGTGCCACGCCTGCCAGGTGGCCGCGGGCAGATTCTCACCCGCCGAAACGCAGCGCCGCAGCGACGAGACATCGTACGAGGCGGAGCTGCTTGCGTCATTCAGGTGACCGAGCATCGCCCGGTACGCCGTCGGCGCCGTGAACAGCACGCTCACCCGGTGCCGGGCGACGGCCGCCAGCAACTGCTCCGGTCCGGCCTGCTCCAGCAGCACGCTGGACGCCCCGGCCCGCATCGGGAAGATCACCAGCCCGCCGAGGCCGAAGGTGAAGCCGAGCGGCGGGCTGCCCGCGAAGACGTCGTCGGCGCGTGGGCACAGCACCTGGGCGGAGAACGTGTCGGCGATGGCCAGGACGTCGCGGTGGAAGTGCATACAGCCCTTGGGGCGGCCGGTGGTCCCCGAGGTGAAGGCGATGAGCGCGACATCGTCGGACGAGGTGGCGACGTCGGTGAAGTGGTCGGGCTTGTCGGCGGCCCGGCGCAACAGGTCCTCGGGCGCCTCTCCGCCGTACGTGGTGATCCGCAGGTCCGGGATCTCGGCCTTGGCCAGGTCGTCCACCGACCGCAGATCGCACAGCGCGTGCCGGACGGCCGCGATGTCGCAGATCGTCGCGAGCTCCCCTGAACGCTGCGCGGCCAGTACGGTCACGGCCACCGCACCCGCCTTGAGCACCGCGAACCAGCAGGCCACCAGCCACGGGGTGGTCGGGCCGCGCAGCAGGACCCGGTTGCCGGGCCGCACCCCGAGGTCGTCGGCCAGGACGTGCGCGATACGCGCGGCGGTGGCGTTCAGGTCCTCGTAGGACCAGACCTCGCCGCCGGGGGTGCGCAGACAGGGGGCGCCGGGGCTGCCGCCGGCCAGCAGCTCGGCCGCGCAGTTGAGCCGGTCGGGGTAGTGCAGCGCGGGCAGCTCGAAGGCGAGTTCCGGCCACTGGTCGCGCGGCGGGAGATGGTCCCGCGCGAAGGTGTCCACGTGGGCGGATGGCAGCAGGTCCATGGCGGTACCGCCTTCGTTGGCACCTGAGAGCGGACGAATTCAGCGTAACGTGTTGCTGACGACAGTCAACGGTACGCGATACCGCTTGGAGGCGCCGGATGCCCGCGTTCGCTCTCGACCCGGAACAGCTGAAGTGGTGCGCCGAGGTCCGTTCCCTCGCGGCGGGCCGGCTGCGGCCGCTGGCCGAGGCGGGCGAACCCGGCCGGGTCAACCGCCCGTTGCTCGCGGAACTGGGCGAACTCGGGCTGCTGGAACGGGTCTTCCCGCCCGGCGGCAAGGTGTCGGCGATGGACCTGTGCCTGCTGCGGGAATCGCTGGCCCGTGAGTGCACCGAGGCCGAGACGGCCCTCGCCCTGCAGGGACTGGGCGCGCACCCGGTGCTGCACAACGCCGAGCTGGCCGCCCGCTGGATCCCGGAGGTCACGGCGGGCCGGGCCGTCGCCGCCTTCGCGCTCACCGAACCCGCCGCCGGCTCCGACGCGGCGGCGCTGGAGCTGGCCGCCGAGCCGGACGGCACGGGATGGCGGCTGACCGGCGAGAAGTGCTGGATCTCCAACGCTCCGCAGGCCGACTTCTACACGGTCTTCGCCCGCACCACACCCGGCGCGGGGTCGCGCGGGGTGACGGCGTTCCTCGTCCCCGCCGGCCGGCCGGGGCTGTCCGGTGAGCATCTGGACATGCTCTCCCCGCACCCCATCGGGCGGCTCGCCTTCGACGGCGTCCCGGTCGGCCCCGGCGATCTGCTGGGCGAGCCGGGCCGGGGCTTCCGGGTCGCCATGGGCACCCTGAACCTGTTCCGGCCCAGCGTCGGGGCGTTCGCCGTCGGCATGGCGCAGGCCGCGCTCGACGCCGCCACCGAGCACGCGGGCGGACGCACCGCCTTCGGCGGGCCGCTGAAGGATCTGCAGGCGGTGTCCCACGCGCTGGCGGAGACCGCGACCCGCACGGAGGCCGCACGGTTGCTCGTCTACGCCGCGGCGGAGGCGTACGACAGCGGGGCGCCGGATATCGCCAAGCGGTCGGCGATGGCGAAGCTGTACGCGACCGAGACGGCGCAGTTCGCCGTGGACCGCGCGGTCCAGATCCATGGCGCCCGCGCCCTCGAACGCGGCCATCTGCTCGAACACCTCTACCGTGAAGTGCGGGCGCCGCGTATCTACGAAGGTGCCACCGAGGTCCAGCGCACCATCATCGCGAAGGAGCTGTACCGATGAGCCTGCGGCGCATCAACCCGGGCGAGCTGTCGCCGCCCACCGGCTTCAGCCACGCCGTCACCGCGACCGGCCGCACGATGGTCTTCCTGGCCGGCCAGACCGCCCTCGACCAGGCGGGCAAGATCGTCGGCGACACGCTGCCCGCCCAGTTCGAGCTGGCGCTCACCAATCTGCTGGCGGCGCTGGCCGCAGCGGGCGGCGGCCCCGCCGACCTCGCCCGGATCACCGTCCACACCACCGACGTCGCCGCCTACCGGGAGCACGCCGCCGAACTCGGGCGGTTGTGGCGGTCGTTGGCGGGCCGCGACTATCCGGCGATGGCGGTCGTCGGGGTGGTCCGGCTGTGGGACGAGGAAGCGCTGGTGGAACTCGACGGGATCGCCGTCCTGGCGTAGCGCGGGAAGCGTGCGCGGACGGGATCCCGCGGCGTCCCTTGGCACCGCGTAAGCCATGTGACATATTACTGCCGTGCTCACGAGACACTCGCTGGACGTCGTCATCGTCGGGGCCGGGGTGGTCGGCGCGGCCTGCGCCTACTACGCCTCCCGGTCCGGACTGTCCGTCGCCGTGGTCGACCGCGGCTCCGTCGCGGGCGGCACCACGGGCGCCGGTGAAGGCAATCTGCTGGTCTCCGACAAGGAGCCCGGCCCTGAACTCGACCTTGCGCTGCTGTCCACCAGGCTCTGGCGCGAGCTCGCCGACGAACTCCCACCGGAGATCGAGTTCGAGTCCAAGGGCGGCCTCGTCGTAGCGTCCGACGAGGCCCGCCTGGACGCCCTGAGCACGTTCGCGGCCCAGCAGACGGCAGCGGGTGTCACCGCGGCCCGGGTGCCGGCGGACCGGCTGCACGAGTTCGAACCGCATCTGGCGCCCGGCCTCGCCGGCGCCTTCCACTACCCGCAGGACGCCCAGGTCCAGCCCGCCCTGGCCGCCGCCCATCTGCTGCGCGCCGCCCGGCGCGCCGGCGCGCTGCTGTGTCTCGGCGAAGAGGTCACCGCCGTCCTGACCGGCCCTGGCGGCGCGGTCCGCGGGGTGCGCACCGACCGCGGTGAACTGTCGGCACCCGCCGTGGTCAACGCGGCCGGCACCTGGGGCGGCGAACTCGCCGCGTTGGCCGGGGTGGACCTGCCGGTCATGCCCCGGCGCGGCTTCGTCCTCGTCACGGAACCGCTGCCCCGCATCGTCCGGCACAAGGTCTACGCCGCCGACTACTTCGCCGATGTGGCGAGCGGCTCCGCGGCCCTGCAGACGTCACCGGTGGTCGAGGGCACCCCCTCGGGACCGGTGCTCATCGGCGCCAGCCGGGAGCGGGTGGGCTTCGACCGGACGCTGCGGGTCGAGGTGCTGCGCCGGCTCGCGGCCGGGGCCGCCGGGCTCTTCCCGGTGCTGGCCGGGGTCCGGGTGATGCGCGCCTATCACGGCTTCCGGCCCTATCTGCCGGACCATCTGCCCGCGATCGGGCCCGACCCGCGCGCCCCCGGCCTCTTCCACGCCTGTGGCCACGAGGGCGCAGGCATCGGACTCGCGCCCGCGACCGGACTGCTGCTCACCGCCGCGATCCGGGGCCAGCGGCCCGCCCTGGACCTGGCACCGTTCCGCCCCGACCGCTTTTCCCGCCGCGGACCCGATTCCCGGCGGGGAACCGGGCGGACCCGCGGACCCGAGAGGACATGACGATGGCGCGTAACCCCGTCGAGCTGGCCGGGGCCACCCCCGAGCCGTCGTTCGAGATCACGATGGACGGCCGCGTCCTGCCCGCGCTGCCGGGCCAGAGCATCGCCGCCGCCCTGTGGTCGGCCGGCATCCTCGCCTGGCGTACCACCCGGGTGAACGGCCGCCCGCGCGGCGCCTTCTGCGGCATCGGCTCCTGCTTCGACTGCCTCGCCACCGTCAACGGCGCCCCGAACCAGCGGGCCTGCCTGGTCCCGGCCCGTCCGGGCGATCTCGTCACCACGCAGGAGGGCCACGGCCGTGCCGATCTCGCCGTCTGAGCCGCCGGTACCTCCGGAGTACGACCTCGCGATCGTGGGCGCGGGCCCCGCCGGGCTCTCGGCCGCCGTGGCCGCGGCCGATCTCGGGCTGAGCGTCGTCGTGCTCGACGCGGCCGCCGCCCCCGGCGGTCAGTACTACCGCCATCCCGCGCCGGGACTCGGCGCCGCGCGCCCCGAGGCGCTGCACCACGGCTGGGCCGCCTTCGCCGCGCTGGTGCGACGGCTCGGCCGGCACACCGGGACCGGCAAGGTCCGGCACCTGACCCACCACCATGTGTGGACGGTGGAACGCGGCAGTTCGACGGCGTGGACGGTGCATGCCGTGACCGGTCCTGACGGGCCGGAGCAGGGCCGGGCGGCCGTGACGTCACGCGCACTGCTGCTGGCCACCGGCTCCTACGAGCGCCAACTGCCGTTCCCCGGCTGGACGCTGCCCGGGGTGGTCGGTGCGGGTGGCGCCCAGGCGATGCTCAAGTCCGGCCTGGTGCTGCCCGGACGGCGGATCGTCGTCGCGGGCAGCGGCCCGCTGCTGCTGGCGGTCGCCGGCTCGCTGGCCGCCGCGGGCGCGAAGGTGCCCGCCGTCGTCGAGGCGGCCGGGTACACCGCGTACGCCGGAAGCCCCCGGACGCTGGCCGCCAACCCCGGCAAGCTGCTCGAAGGCGCGGTGCACGGCGCCGCCCTGCTGCGCCACGGCCTGCGCCCGCGCACCCGCAGCGCGGTGACCGAGGCTCACGGCACCGACCGGGTGGAGGCCGTCACCGTCTCCCGGCTGGACCGCGACTGGCGTCCCGTGCCGGGCACCGGCCGCCGCATCGCCTGCGACGCGCTCGCGGTGGGCCACGGTCTGGTGCCGCAGCTGGAGCTGGCCACCGGACTCGGCTGCGCCACCCACCGCACCCCCGACGGCACGTACGCGCTCGCTCTCGACGACAGCCAGCGGACCTCGGTGCCCGGCGTCTGGGCGGCCGGCGAGGCCGGAGGAGTGGGCGGCGCCCAACTCGCCCTCGCCGAGGGGGAACTGGCGGCCTTCGCCATCGCGGCCGTGTCGCGTTCCGCGGTACGCCCCGACGCCCGGCGGGCGGTCGCGCTGCGCCGTACCCGAGCCCGGCTGCGGGCCTTCGCGGCGGTCATGGCCGCCGCCCACCGGCCGGGCCCCGGCTGGCCGGACTGGCTGAGCGACGACACCGATGTGTGCCGTTGCGAGGAGGTCTCCGCAGGGGAGGTCCGCGCGGCGGTCACCGATCTCGGCGCCCATGACGCCCGCACCGTCAAGCTGTTCACCCGCGCCGGGATGGGTTGGTGCCAGGGCCGGATGTGCGGCCCGGCGGTCGACTGCCTGGCGCGCGCCGACTCGCACGCAGACGCAGACGCAGATGCGGACGCAGACGCAGATGCGGACGCCGGCCCCGACCGCCGACCGCTGTCGTGTCCCGTTCCGCTGGCCGCCCTGTCCCGACCGGCGGCTCTGTCCGGTCCGGACGGGCCGCCCCGCTCGTGAGCACGGAAGAACCGTAGGACTCTCCTCGGTGAGCCTCTTGTGGTCTCCGTCCACGACACAGTAAAATGTCACATCTCACTAAGGGAGAACCACCGTGACCACGAACACCCCGCCCCGCGACCAGCCCTGGCACGGCATCATGGTCGCCACCGCCCTCCCGTTCCATGCCGACCTGCGCGTGGACCACGACGGTTACGCCGAGCACGTCGCCTGGCTCATCGAGTCCGGCTGCGACGGTGTCGTTCCCAACGGCTCCCTGGGGGAGTACCAGACCCTGACCGACGACGAGCGGGCCCGGGTCGTCCGTACCGCCGTCGAGGCGGCCGGTGACGGGGACCGCGTCATGCCCGGTGTCGCCGCCTACGGCAGCGACGAGGCCCGCCGCTGGGCCGAACAGGCCGGAGAGGCCGGTGCCGGCTCCGTCCTGCTGCTGCCGCCCAACGCCTACCGCGCCGACGAGCGGGCGGTGCGCGCGCACTACGCCGAGGTGGCCAGGGCCGGGCTGCCGGTCGTCGCGTACAACAACCCGTACGACACCAAGGTCGACCTCACTCCGCAGCTGCTCGCCGAGCTCTACAACGAGGGCAGCATCGTCGCGGTCAAGGAGTTCACCGGCGATGTCCGCCGGGCCTACGAGATCGCCGAACTCGCCCCCGGACTGGATCTGTTGGTCGGGGCCGACGACGTCCTGCTCGAACTCGGCATCGCGGGCGCCGTGGGCTGGATCGCGGGCTACCCCAACGCGTTCCCCGAGGCCTGCGCCACCCTGTACCGGGCGGCGCTCTCCGGCGACCTCGACACCGCCGTGCCGCTCTACCGCGCGCTGCACCCGCTGCTGCGCTGGGACTCCAAGCCCGAGTTCGTCCAGGCCATCAAGGTGTCCATGGACCTCGTGGGCCGGCCCGGCGGCCCGGTCCGTCCGCCGCGCTCCCCGCTCCCGGCCGACATCGAGGCCGTGGTCCGCGCCGCGACCGAGAAGGCGATGGCCGAAGGACTCGGCTGACCCACGAGCAGGCCGACGGGCTGGCCGACGGGCTGGCCAACGAGCTGGCCAATGAGCCAGTCAACGAGAACTCCGACGAGAAGGAGGACCCCTTGCGCAGCCGGAACATCTACCACGCCGTCGACTCGCACACCGAAGGCATGCCGACCCGCGTCATCACCGGCGGCGTGGGCGTCATCCCCGGCGCCACGATGGCCGAGCGCCGGCTGTACTTCATGGAGCACCACGACCGGGTGCGCACGCTGCTGATGTACGAGCCGCGCGGGCACTCGTCGATGAGCGGCGCGATCCTGCAGCCGCCGACGCGGCCCGACGCGGACTACGGGGTGCTGTACATCGAGGTCTCCGGCTACCTCCCGATGTGCGGCCACGGCACCATCGGCGTCGCCACCGTCCTCGTCGAGACCGGGATGGTGCCGGTCACCGAACCGGTCACCACCGTCCGGCTGGACACCCCCGCCGGGCTCGTCACCGTCGACGTCCAGGTCGAGGACGGGGAGGCCACCGCCGTCACCCTCCGGAACGTCCCGGCGTTCTCCGCCGGCCTGGACCTCAAGGTCGACGTCCCCGGCCACGGGACGCTCACCTACGACCTCGCCTACGGGGGCAACTTCTACGCGATGCTGCCGCTGGCCGACCTCGGGCTGCCCTTCGACCGGGAGCGCAAGAACGACATCCTCGCCGCCGGGCTCGCCGTCATGGAGGCCATCAACGCGGCGGACCGGCCGGTGCACCCGGAGGACCCGGACATCAACGGGGTCAAGCACGTCCAGCTGATCGCCCCCGGCTCCGACGCGCGGCTGTCCCGGCACGCGATGGCCATCCACCCCGGCTGGTTCGACCGCTCGCCGTGCGGCACCGGCACCTCGGCGCGGATGGCGCAGCTGCACGCGCGTGGTGAACTCCCGCTGCACACCGACTTCGTCAACGAGTCCTTCATCGGAACGTTCTTCACCGGCCGGCTCGTCGAGGAGACCACGGTCGGCGGGCTGCCCGCCGTGGTGCCCACGGTCACCGGCCGCGCCTGGATCACCGGCACCGCCCAGTACTTCCTCGACCCGTCCGACCCCTTCCCCGGCGGGTTCCTGCTGTGATCACCGACGGCGGGTACGGTCGGGAGGAAGGGGCTCACCGGGCCGCGGTGCCGCCCTCCGACGACCTTCCGGGAACGGGACCACCGCTGTGACACTGCCGCACCTCGACGCCACCGCCATCGCCCGGCTCCTCGGGCCCGCCGACGCGGCGGACGCCGTCGAAGCGGTGCTGCGCGGCGGGCTCGACCCGGAGACCGGGCCGCCGCGCACCGGCGTCCCGGTCCCGGCCGGCGAGTTGCTGCTGATGCCCGCCGCCACGAAGGACTTCGCTGGAGTGAAGATCGCCGGGGTGGCGCCGGGCAACCCGGCCCGCGGGCTGCCCCGGATCACCGGCAGCTACCTCCTCCTCGACGGCGCGACCCTCCAGCCGGTCGCGCTGCTCGACGGGCCCGCCCTCACCTCGCTGCGCACCCCGGCGGTGTCCGCCGTCGCGATCCGCCACCTGGCCGTGCCCGACGCCTCGCACCTCGTCCTGTTCGGAGCGGGACCGCAGGCGTACGGGCACCTGGCGGCGGCCCTCGCGGTCCGGCCGCTGACCCGGCTCACCGTGGTCGCCCGCAGGCCCGAGCCCGCGCAGGCGCTGGTGGCCCACGCCCGCCGGCTCGGACTGGACGCCGTGACCGGCGGACCCGACGCGGTGGCCAAGGCCGACCTGGTGATCTGCTGCACCACGGCCCGCACTCCGCTGTTCGACGGCAGCACCGTCGCCGGGCACACGACCGTGGTCGCCGTCGGCTCGCACGAAGCGTCGGCCCGCGAGACCGACACCGCGCTGGTGACCCGGGCCACCGTCGTCGTCGAGGCGCGGTCGGCCGCGCTGCGCGAGGCGGGGGACATCCTGGTCCCGATCGCGGAGGGCGCCTACCGGCCGGAGGATCTCGCGGGCACCCTCGCCGACCTCGTCGCCGGCCGGCTGCGCCCTGAAGCGGGCCGCCCGCGCTTCTTCAAGGGCACGGGTATGGCGTGGCAGGATCTCGCCGTAGCTGCTGAGATCTTCCGGGCCGCGAAAGCAACGTGACATTGTACGCTGGAGCTCCGCGCGATGACGGAGGAACAGCGATGGGTGACCTGAAGCAGCGCAACCTGATCACAGCGCAGGAGCGGCTGCGCGATCAGGTGGGCCACGCCCTGCGTGCCGCGCTCATCGCCGGTGAACTGCGCCCCGGCGTGGTCTACTCGGCGCCCGCCCTCGCCGCGGACTTCGGCATCTCCGCCACCCCGGTGCGTGAGGCGATGCTCGACCTGGCGCGCGAGGGCCTGGTCGAACCGGTGCGCAACAAGGGCTTCCGGGTCACCGAGATGAACGAGCGCGACCTCGACCAGTACACCGAGATCCGCGCCCTCATCGAGGTCCCGACCGTCGGCCGGGTCACCCGCACCGCCACCCCGGAACAGCTGGAGGAACTGCGGCCGGCCGCCGAGGAGATCGTCGCCGCCGCCCGGGCGCACGACCTCATCGGCTATCTGGAGGCCGACCGCCGTTTCCACCTCACCCTCCTCGGCCTGGCCGGGAACGAGCGGCTGGTCGAGGCCGTCGGCGATCTCCGCAAGCGCTCCCGGCTGTACGGGCTGACGCGGCTGGACGAGCGCGGCGAGCTGGTCTCGTCGGCCGAGGAGCACATCGAGCTGCTCGACCTGATGATTTTCGGGGACGCGGAGGCCGCGGAGGAGTGCATGGCCCGGCACCTCGGGCATGTGCGGTCGCTGTGGGCGGTGGGCAAGGAGGAGCCGGCCGCGGCGAAGCCGGAGCCGGTCCTCAAGCGCAAGCTCGGCAAGGCTTAGGCCGGTTGCCCTGCGGGGCGAGGGCGAAAGCCCCGCAGGGCGCCCCCGCTAACCGAGCAGCTCGCCCATCCAGCTCTCGATCCCCGCGACATCGCGCGGCAGTGCCCCCGACATCAGGCGGGCCCCGTCGGACGTGATGACCAGGTCGTCCTCGATCCGGATGCCGATGCCGCGCAGTTCCAGCGGCAGCGTCTCGTCGTCGGGCTGGAGGTACAGGCCCGGTTCGACGGTGAGGACATGGCCCTCCTCCAGTACCGCGTCGAGGTAGGTCTCGGCGCGGGCCTGGGCGCAGTCGTGCACGTCGAGGCCGAGCATGTGGCCGCTGTTGCACAGCGTGTAGCGGCGGTAGAGGCCGCTGTCCTCGGCGAGCGCCTCGTCGGCGGAGATCCGCAGCACGCCCCAGTCGGCGAGCCCTTCGGCGATGACGCGCATGCCCGCGAGGTGGAAGTCCCGGAAGCTGGCGCCGGGTTTGAGGGCCGCGATACCGGCGTCCTGGGCCGCCAGGACCAGTTCGTACAGCTGGCGCTGGACGGGGGAGAAGATGCCGGACAGCGGCAGCGTGCGGGTGACGTCGGCGGTGTAGAGGGTGTCGGCCTCCACGCCCGCGTCGAGCAGCAGCAGTTGCGTGGGGTCCAGCGCGCCGTCGTTGCGTATCCAGTGCAGTACGCAGGCGTGCGCGCCGGACGCGGCGATGGTGTTGTACCCGGTGCCGTTGCCCTCGGCGCGGGCGCGCTGGTTGAACGCCCCCTCGATCCAGCGTTCGCCGCGCGCGTGCCGCAGGGCGCGCGGCAGGGACCGTACGGCGTCCTCGAAGCCGGCGACCGTGTGGTCGACGGCGAGTTGCAGCTGGCCGACCTCCCACGCGTCCTTCACCAGCCGCAACTCCGAGAGCGCACTGGCGAGTTCGGTGTCCGTCGTGGCGTCGCGGCCCGGCGGCAGTGCGCCGAACCCGTCGAGGTGCTCGCACCGGATGCCGGTCATCCGCTCGGCTTCCGCGAGGTCGGGGCGGCGCCCGACCCAGAACTCCCCGTAGCGGCGGTCGCGGTAGAACCCGGCCTCGGTGCGCGGTGAGCGCGGCCGCAGATACAGCACGGCCTCGTGCCCGGAGGGACCGGACGGCTCCAGGACGAGGACGTTGCCGGGCTGGTCCTCGCCGGTCAGGCCGGTGAGCCAGGCGTAGGCACTGTGCGGGCGGAAGCGGTAGTCGTCGTCGTTGGAGCGGGCCTTGAGCTGCCCGGCGGGGACGACGAGCCGCTCGCCGGGGAAGCGGGCGGAGAGCCGGTCGCGGCGGGCAGGGGTGAGGTGCGAGGCGGGAACGCGGGTGCCGTCGGGCAGCGGAGTGGCGGCCCAGCCGGCGCCCATGAAGGCGTCCAGCGCCGGCGAGGTGGGCAGATCATGACTTCCCGTATGCAGTCGGGCGGGGGTTCCGTTCATCGATGAGCTCCTTCGGACACGGGTCGGTAACGGCGACGCACACATCTTGTCAGTGCAATTTCACATTACTATGTTACGGGTCACATCTTAGAGTGCCGTTCTTCTCAGCGGAGTGACTCATATGACCAAGCGCACCCAACTCGCCCTGTCCACCGCCCTCCTGGCGTCCCTCACCCTCGGTCTCGCGGGCTGTTCCGACGATGCGAAGGGCAGTCGGAGCGGCAAGGGGAAGAACCCGGCAGCGGCCAACGAAGGTCAGGTCGTCGGCGGCACCCCGGTGAAGGGCGGCACCCTCACCGTCCTGTCCAACCAGGACTTCTCGCACCTGGACCCGGCCCGCAACTGGACGATGCCGAACATGGACATGGGGATCCGGCTGCTCTACCGGACCCTGACCACCTTCAAGAGCGAGCCCGGCAAGGCCGGCAGCGAGATCGTCCCCGACCTGGCCACTGACCTCGGCACGCCCACCGAGGGCGGCAAGGTGTGGACCTTCACCCTCAAGAAGGGCCTGAAGTACGAGGACGGCACCCCGATCACCGCCAAGGACGTCAAGTACAACGTCGAGCGGTCGTTCTCCCCCGACCTCACCGGCGGACCCGACTACGCCGCCCAGTACCTGGCCGACACCAAGGGCTACCAGGGCCCCCTGACGGGCAAGCACCTCAGCTCCATCGAGACCCCCGACGACCTCACCATCGTCTTCAAGCTCAAGCGCCCGGTCGCCGACTTCGCCTCCACGGCCACGCTGCCCACCTTCTCGCCCGTACCGCAGGCCCAGGAGAAGGGCGCGCAGTACGACGCCCGGCCGTTCTCCTCCGGCCCGTACAAGGTCGAGAGCTACGACCGGGGCAAGAAGCTGGTCCTGGTCCGCAACACGAACTGGGACGCCGCCACCGACACCGTCCGCAAGGCGTACCCGGACCGTTTCGTGTTCGTCCAGGGGCTCAAGGGTGGTCAGGTCGACGACCGCGTCATCGCCTCCGCGGGCGGCGACGCCTCCACGATCGAGTGGTCCAACATGCGGCCGGAGAGCGCGCCGAAGGTGCTGCCCAAGGCCGACGTCAAGGGCCGGCTGATCGCCGAGTCATCCGGCTGCACCGGGATGCTGCAGCTCAACACCAGCAAGGCCCCGTTCAACGACCCCAAGGTCCGTGAGGCCATGCAGTACGCGGTCGACAAGGCGTCGCTGCTCACCGCGTCCGGCGGCCCCGCGCTCAACGACATCGCCACCGCCTATCTGCCGCCGGCCCTCACCGGCGCCAAGCAGGCCGACACCCTGAAGATCGCGCCGGCCGGCGACGTCGCCAAGGCCAAGGACCTGCTGAAGGCGGCCGGCAAGGACGGCGGCTTCGGGGCCACCTTCACCGTCTCCACCGGCGACAAGACCAGGGGCGAGGCGATCCAGCAGGGTCTGTCCCGGGTCGGGGTCGCGGTCACCATCAACACCGTCGACCCGTCCGCCTACTACGAGTCGATCGGCGACATCAAGAGCGCGCCCGACATGGTGATGGCCGGCTGGTGCCCCGACTACCCGTCGGGCTCCACCTTCCTGCCCTTCGTCTTCGACGGCCGCACCATCAGGGACAAGGGCAACCAGGGCAACTACTCGCAGTTCCGCGACGACGCGGTCATGAAGCGGATGGACGAGATCGCCGCGATGTCCGACGCGGCCAAGGCCAACCAGGCCTGGATCGACCTCGACGCGCAGATCATGGCCAAGTCCCCGGCCGTGCCGCTGATGCTGGAGCGCAAGCCGCTGCTGGTCGGCACCAACATCGCGGGCGCCTTCGGCCACCCGGTGTGGTCGGGCCAGCTCGACTACGCGGCCATCGGCCTCAAGGACCCGTCCAAGAGCCAGGGCTGAGGGGCGTACGGCGATGGCCACCCTCACGGTGCCCGACCGGGTACCTCCCCCTGAACCCGCCCCGAAAGCGGCACCCGGAGCCGCGCCCGGGTACGGGCCGTGGCGGCTCGCCTGGCGGCAGTTGAGCCGCCGGCCCGCCGCCCGTTTCGGCCTGGTGGTCGTGGCGCTGCTCGTCGTGATGGCCGCCGGCGCGCCGCTGCTCAGCGCGCTCGGCGGCTGGTCGCCCACCGAGTTCGACCAGACCGCCGTCGATCCCTACCTCGGCGGCCTGCCGCTCGGGCCGCTGGGCGGAATCGGCCCCGACCACTGGCTGGGCGTCGAACCCGTCACCGGCCGCGACCTGTTCGCCCGGGTCGTCAACGGTGCCCAGGTCTCGCTGCTGATCTCGCTCAGCGCCACCGCGGTGGTCGTCCTCGCGGGCACCGCCACCGGGATCGCCGCTGGCTACTTCGGCGGCCGCACCGACGCCGTGCTCAGCCGTCTGATGGATCTGACGATGTCCTTCCCGTCCCTCATCTTCATGATCGCGATGATGTCGGTGGCCCAGGACGTCAACCGGATCTTCCTGATGACCGCCATCATCGGCGTCTTCGGCTGGCCCGGCATCGCCCGCGTCGTCCGCGGCGAGACGCTCTCGGTCAAGCACCGTGAATACGTCGAGGCCGCCCGGGTGGGCGGTTCCGGCGCCTGGCGCATCCTCGGCCGGGAGATCCTGCCCAACGTCTCCGGGCCGATCATCGCGTACACCACCCTGCTCATCCCCGGCATGATCAGCACCGAGGCCGCCCTCAGCTATCTGGGCGTCGGCGTCCGGCCGCCCACGCCCTCCTGGGGCCAGATGATCGCGGACAGCGTCGCGTTCTACGAGACCGACCCGATGTACTTCATCATCCCCAGCCTCTTCCTCTTCCTGGCCGTCCTCGCCTTCACCCTCCTCGGCGACGCGCTGCGCGACATCCTCGATCCCCGGGGAGGCCGCAGGTGATCCTCTACCTCGCCCGCCGGTTCGCCGGAGTCGCCGGCGTGCTCTTCGCGATCTCCGCCATCACCTTCACCATCTTCTACGTCCTGCCCTCCGACCCGGCCGCGGCCGCCTGCGGCAAGAGCTGCAGTCCCGAGCGCCTCGAACTGGTCCGCCACTACATGGGCCTGGACCAGCCGGTCTGGCGGCAGTTCGGCGACTTCCTCACCGGAATCTTCTCCGGCCGCACCCTGGGGGAGGGGCCGCACGCGCTGCACTGCGGATTCCCCTGCTTCGGCTACAGCTACGAGAACTCCGTCCCGGTCTGGGACCTGCTGATGGACCGGCTGCCGGTCTCGGTCTCGCTCGCCGTCGGCGCGTCCGCGCTGTGGCTGCTGCTCGGCCTCGGCGCCGGTGTGACGGCCGCGCTGCGCAAGGACACCCTCGTCGACCGCACCCTGATGGTGGGCGCGGTCGCGGCGGCCTCCATGCCGGTCTACTTCACCTCGGTGATGCTGATCTACGGCGTGATCAGGATCGCCGGCCTGCTGCCGTACCCGACGTACACCGACTTCACCGCCGACCCGCTCGACTGGGCCTCCAACCTGATCCTGCCCTGGCTGGCACTGGCCCTGCTCTACGCCGCCATGTACGCCCGGCAGAGCCGCAGTTCGATGATCGAGGCGATGGCGGAGCCGTACATCCGCACCGCCCGCGCCAAGGGCATGCCGGAGCGCACCGTCATCGTCAAGCACGGGCTGCGCTCCGGGATGACGCCCATCCTCACCCTCTTCGGGATGGACCTCGGCGGCCTGCTGGCCGGCGCCGTCATCACCGAGTCCATCTTCGGACTGCCGGGCGTCGGACGGCTCTTCTACGACGGGCTGGTCCGCTCCGACCAACCCGTGATCCTCGGCGTCACCCTGCTGGCGGCGTTCTTCATCGTCATCGCCAACCTGGTCGTCGACCTCCTCTACGCCCTTGTCGACCCGAGAGTGAGGTACTGATGGCCGCGCCAGGCCCCCTGCTCGAAGTCCGTGACCTCCAGGTCACGTTCCCCACCCCGGCGGGCCCGGTCCGCGCCGTCGACGGCATCGGCTTCACCGTCGAGGCGGGCCGCACGCTGGGCATCGTCGGCGAGTCCGGCTCCGGGAAGTCCGTCACCTCGCTGGCCGTCATGGGCCTGCACCGGGACGCGACCGTCAGCGGATCCATCGCGCTCGACGGCCGGGAGCTCACCGCGCTGCCCGACCGTGAACTGAACCGGCTGCGCGGCCGCCGGATGGCGATGATCTTCCAGGACCCGCTGTCCAGCCTGCACCCCTACTACACGGTCGGCGAGCAGGTGGCCGAGCACTACCGGGTGCACTTCAAGGCCAGCCGCGCGGTCGGCCGGCGGCGGGCCGTCGAGATGCTCGGCGAGGTCGGCATCCCGGAGCCGGCCCGCCGGGCGGCGGACCATCCGCACCAGTTCTCCGGCGGCATGCGGCAGCGCGTCATGATCGCCATGGCGCTGGCCTGCGAACCGGACCTGCTGATCGCGGACGAGCCGACCACCGCGCTCGACGTCACCGTGCAGGCGCAGATCCTCGAACTCATCGCCCGCATCCAGGCCGACCGCGGCCTCGGCGTCGTGATGATCACCCATGACCTGGGCGTCGTCGCCCGCGTCGCCCACGAGGTGCTGGTCATGTACGGCGGCCGGGCCGCGGAACAGGCGCCGGTGGACCAGCTGTTCACCGCGCCCGCGCACCCCTACACCCGCGGGCTGCTCGACTCGCTGCCCCGGCTCGACGACACCGACGACGCGCCGCTGCGCGCCATCCCGGGCAGCCCGCCCTCGCTGCTCGCGCCACCGCCCGGCTGCCCGTACGTGCCGCGCTGCCCGCGGGCGGCGGCCGGGAGCGCGGCGGAACGGGACCGGTGCGCCTCGGAGCGTCCGGCCTTCGGCCTGGCGGCGTCATCGGCCGGCGGGCATCGCGTGGCCTGCCACTACCCGTTGGAAGCGGTTGCCGCCGTTCCGGCCAAAGCTCCAGCTCCGGCCCCAGCTCCAGCTCCAGCTCCGGCCCCAGCTCCGGCCCCGACTCCGGCCCCGGAAGGATCACGATGAGCGCCCTGGAGACGGTCGCCGCCCCCGGCGGCCCGGCGGACGGCGGAGCGCCGCCGCTGCTGTCCGTCCGCGATCTCGTCAAGACGTTCCCCGGCCGCCGCACCCGCGGCGGGCGCGCGGGCGCCCCCGTCCGGGCCGTGGACGGCGTCGGGTTCGACATCAACGCGGGCGAAACGCTGGGCCTGGTGGGGGAGTCGGGCTGCGGGAAGTCCACCACCGGGCGGATGATCGTCCGGCTGCTGGAGCCCACCTCGGGCTCCGTCACCTTCGACGGCCGCGACATCAGCCATCTGTCCGCGCGCGCCCTGCGTCCGGTACGGCGCCATGTGCAGATGGTGTTCCAGGACCCGTTCTCGTCCCTCAACCCCCGGCAGACGGTCGCCCGCATCATCTCCGACCCGATGCTGGCGCAGGGCAGTGGAGCGGCCGACGCCCGCAGACGGGCCGCCGAGCTGATGGAGCTGGTCGGCCTCATCCCCGAGCATCTCGACCGCTACCCCCACGAGTTCTCCGGCGGCCAGGCGCAGCGCATCGGCATCGCCCGGTCGCTCGCCACCCGGCCGCGGCTGATCATCGCCGACGAGCCGGTGTCCGCGCTCGACGTCTCCATCCAGGCCCAGATCGTCAACCTGATGGAGACCCTGCAGCGCGAACTCGGCCTCGCCTACCTCTTCATCGCGCACGACCTGTCGGTCGTCAAGCGGGTCTGCGACCGCGTCGCGGTGATGTACCTCGGCCGGATCGTCGAGATCGGCCACAAGGCCGAGGTCTACGGCGCTCCCGCCCACCCCTATACGCGGGCCCTGCTGTCCGCCGTACCGCTGCCCGACCCGGCGGCGGAGCGGGCCCGTGAACGGATCGTGCTGCTCGGCGATCCCCCCAGCCCGGCGCATCCGCCGGCGGGCTGCACCTTCCACCCGCGCTGCCACAAGGCGCGGGAGATCTGCCGCACCGAAGCACCACTGCTGCAGATCGCCGGCCCGGGACAGCGGCAGGCCGCCTGCCACTTCCCGGAGCCCGCGCCCGCCGGCCGGACGGGGCTGTGAAGACACGCCCCAGGGCCTGGCCGGCCGATCACGAACGGCCCCTACCGATGGTGTCCCACCCACTCCACCCCACTCCGAGGAGTCCTTGGTGTCCCACGCCCGTTCCGCACGTCCCGCGGGAAGCACCCGCACCACCGGCACTGCCCGCACCACCCGCGCCGTGTGTAAGAGCCTGCTCGTCGCCGCCCTGTCGGCGTCCCTGACCCTGCCGATGATGAACGTCGCCCAGGCGGGGCAGGCAGGTCCGGCAGGTCCGCAGGCCGCTCCCGCCGCTCCGGCCGTCCCGGCGACCTTCGCCGGAGCGCCGGGCGCGGGGGCCCGGGCGTCCGACGGCAACCCGTTCGACGAGGTCCAGCGGCTCGCCAAGGCCGGCACCGTCGCCCCCCACCAGGCGCCCGCCCCCGGCGGTGGCGCGCACGCCGAGGGCAAGCTGCCCGGCGACCAGTCCGCACCGGCGGGCGGCCCGGCGGTGGCCGCCCGCGCCAAGCCGGCCGCTCCGGCGAAGGCGCTGGGCGGCACCGTGCCCTGCACCCTCGACGCCATCACCAAGCTGAGCCCGAAACGCTTCGCGGACTTCCTCGCCGACAACTACACCGTCTCCGTGGAGAACTGTCTGAGCAAGCTGCTCTGGACCTGGGACCCACGCCTCATACCCGTCATGTCCGACGCTCATGTGCAGGCCGTCTCCCAGCGCATAGCCCTGCTCGCGCCGAAACACCGGGGCACCAACGCCAACAACCTGTACGAGATGTTCACGTATCTGCACGCCGTCGCGTACCACGACTACTCGCACACCGAGATCGACGTCACCGACGCCCCGACGGTCGCCGCCATGCAGAAGGCCATCGCCGCCTTCGGGACCGCTCTGCGCACCTTCGACGCGACGAAGCAGAACGCCCAGACGCTGCGCGAGGCGCTCTACGCCGCCAGCGCGCCCGGCCTGCGCCAGTACCAGCTCCCGCTGATCAAGAAGGTGCTCGCCACCATGGCCCCGGGCGCGGCCACTGCCACCAGCGCCGACTGGGGCGGCGCCGTCCTCGCCGCCCTGTCCGTCAACTACCTGGGCGTCTACCCCGGGAACAACGACACCGCCTTCCGCGCGGCGGCCACCGCGGACGCCGCCTACCGCGGCGCCTTCCGGGTGTTCGGCGGCTACGGCCACCTCAAGGGCACCACCAACGACTGGGTGGCGCGCGACGCGGTCGGCGAGTACGGCCGGTTCGGCCAGATCGACGCCCTCAAGCCGGCGATCGTCAACGACCTCGGCACGCTGCTGGGCACCACCGAGGCGGCCTTCGGCAGGATGAGCCCGCCCTGGGTCAGCGCCGCGTCCTGGCTCAACTACTACGACGACTGCGCGCGGTTCAACGTCTGCAAGGCTCAGATCGAGGCGATGCTCTTCCCCCACACCTACACGTACGACAACGGCGCCATCGAGGTCCACACCGGCCTCGACCAGGCCACCGTCGACCAGCTCTACTACGCCAGCAAGCAGGTCAAGACCCAGTTCCTGCGCGTCCTGGGCACCTCCACTCCGCTGGCCGGGGACACCAACACCACCCTGCACATCCACCTGTACGCGTCGCGCGCCGACTACGAGGTCTTCCAGCCGCTGCTCACCGGCTACGGCACCAAGAACGGCGGCATCTACATCGAGGACGGCGCCACCTTCTACACCTACCAGCGCCGGGTGCCGCAGGACTCCTCGCTCACCCTGGAGGAGCTGTTCCGCCACGAGTACACCCACTACCTCAACGGCCGCTGGGCGGTCCCCGGCACCTTCGGTGACACCCGCTGGTACTCCAACGACCTGACCACCGCCATGGACGAGGGGACCGCCGAGTTCTTCGACGGCGGCACCCGCGACGACGGCATCAAGGTCCGCAAGTCCCTGGTGCAGGGCGTCATCGACGACACCGCGGGCGGCGGCCCGCGGATGAGCGTCGACCAGCTGCTGCACGCCACCTACGACGGCGACGGATTCCGCTTCTACGACTACGCGGGCACGTTCTTCGAGTTCCTGTGGACCGAGCACCCGACGCTGCTGCGCGAGATGTACGGCTACGAGCGGGCCGACGACCCGGCCGGCTTCGACGCCTGGCGCACCAGAACCGGCGCCGACGCCGCGCTCCAGCGGGAGTACGACGCCTTCCTGGACCGGCAGATCGCCCAGGTCGCGACGCTGTACGTGCCCGACACGCAGTACACGGCCAACGGGTCGCTGACGTTCGCCACGGCCGCCGAAGTGCAGGCGGCGTTCGCCGCGGCCACCGCCAACACCCCTGTCTGCAAGGACAACGCGGACTGGGACAACAAGGTCCGCTTCACCTGCACCGGCCGCGTCACGGCCAACCTCTCCGACTCCGGCAACCCCGACCGGGTCTTCAAGGACATGTCGGAGACCGTCGACTACTTCCTCCTCGACCGGGCGGGAGCGGCGGCGAACAACCTGGCCGACATGAACTGCACGTTCGGGTCGGTGGATGTGTGGTCGTCGGGCCTGGCGGGCACGAGCGACTACTCGTGCGAGGGCCCGCTGCGCCGCTGACCGCTGCCGCGGGCGCCCATCGACGCCGCCCCCGGCCCCCGCAGGTGCGGGGGCCGGGGGCCGGTCCCTCCGGGGTGGGGGTCCGAAATCGACTGTTTACGGGCCCGGCGGCTCACAAACAGCTCGGCAGCATTTCGGACCCCTACCCCTGCGGGCCCGTCCCCCTCCGTATCCATCGCCCTCCGTGCCCGGCTCCCGTGGGGAAGCCGGGCACGTCTGTTGGGGTCAGGAAACGTGGCTCACTCGGACGGTGGTGACGCGGCCGTCGTGGGATTCGTTCGTCACGGCGATGCGGGTGCCCGTGTCGGGGACCTTGACGCCTACCTGGGGGAGGTCGGCGTTCCAGTAGACGCCGGTGTGGTCGTTGAAGACGGGGACGCCGGCGCGGGACGGGACGGTGACCGGGACGCCGTCCTTGTGGAAGGTGAGGCGGTCGGTGCGGCCGAGGGAGAACGTCGCGTCGAAGGTCTGGGCGCGGGCGTTCAGTACGGTGCCGTCGGTGTAGCGCAGGGCCGCCGGGCGGGCGTCGATGGGGAGGAGCAGCCCGCCGCCGGGGTGGTTTGCGGTGGTGTTGTCGCTGTAGGCGGTGTCCCAGAGCCAGATGAGGGCGCCCTGCTGGTACGGGTAGAACTCGACGGTGTCCTTCTTCGCCGGGTTCTTCGGGTCGTTCGACCAGCCGAAGTTGTAGGGCCCGGTCTTGAGGAAGGCGCCGTAGCCGGTGTAGCGGCGGTTCTCCACGATGTAGGCGCGGGGGTGGTCGGTGGCGCCGGTGCGGCCGGTGACGATCGTGAAGCCCTGCGCGGTCCAGCCGGCGGGGCCGGCCTCCGCGCCGTCCGCGAACAGCTGGGTGCCGCCCGCGCTGACGCTCACCGCGTCGGTGAGGACGCCCTTGCCGTGGGTGTTGCTGTCCGAGGTGACGTGGAAGCGGAGCTGTACCTGCTGTCCGGCGTACGCGTCGAGCGGGACGCTCAGTGCGGTCCAGGCGCCGGAGGTGCCGGTGACCACGGGGATGCCGGTGGGGGTGCGGGGGATCGTGGTGCCGTCCACGGTGCCGGGCAGGGCGGTCCAGTGGCTTCCGCCGTCGGTGGAGGCCTCGACGGTGAAGAAGTCGTAGTCCTTCTCGATGTCGTACCAGAGCCGGGTGTCGAGAACGGCCGGGGCGGTGACGCCGCGCAGGTCGACGGTGCGGGTCAGTGAGCTGTCGAGGAAGTCACCGGTACCGCTCCACCACTGTTTGCCGCCCTCGTACGGGTCGGTGAGTTCTGTGGTGGTGGTCGACGGCGGCAGATGGACGAGCAGCCCCTGCGGATCGGCGGTGTTGTAGCTGGAGACACCGAGCCGGTGGGTGGAGGCGGGGGCGGCCGAAGCGGTCTCCTCGTAGGCGAGCCAGCCGAGTTGGAGCTTGCTCCAGGCGTCGAGGTCGCCCGGGTAGTCGCCGGTCGTGTTCGGGCCCTTGCCGAGGTAGGAGGCCGAGGACATCAGCGACCAGTAGTTGACACTGTTGTCGCCGGTGGCGCCGTACAGGTCCGGCAGCCCGAGGTCGTGGCCGTACTCGTGGGCGAAGAGGCCGACGCCGCTGTTCTCGCCGCCGGTGAGGTAGTCACCCGCCCAGATGCCGGTGTCGCCGACCGGGGTGCCGCCGATCCGGTTGCCCTGCGGGCCCGCCTGCCCCGCCTGGTCGTAGTACGCGAACCAGCGGTGCGCCCAGACGGCTCCGGTGCCCTGGGTGCCGCCGCCCCAGGTCTGGTCCTTGCCGGCGTGCACGACGACGAGGTGGTCGATGTAGCCGTCGGGCTCGTCGAAGTTGCCGTCGTGGTCGAAGTCGTAGCGGTCGTAGTGGTCGTACTGGGCTATCTGGGCCTTGATGGACGCCGGGGTGCGGCCCTTGGCGCGCTCGCCGTCGTACCAGGCGGTGGTGGCGTCCCGGATCATGTCCCAGTTGCTGTGGCACTGCTGGCCCTCGGGGCAGTTGTCACTGCCGTAACGGGCCTCGTTCCAGGGCAGCTTGACCCAGTCGGTGACGGTGCCCTCGATGTCGTACCGGCCGGAGGACTGGGTGCGGTAGAAGTTGCGCAGCGAGACGGTGCCGGGGGCGTCGCCGAAGAACTGCTGCTGGTAGTAGGCGCGGTCGAAGTCCTTGCGCCAGACGGTGTGGTTGTCGGCCTTCGCGGGGCGGCCGGTGGTGTTGTGCAGCGGGCCGGGCTCGCCGCCGTAGCGGGGTTGGCCGTTGTTCATGGTGGTGCTGTCCACCTGGTCGCCGAACTCGGCGAGGATGACGAAGATCTTGTCCGTGCGCTCCTGGGCCAGTTCGGCGTACTGCTTGCCGATCTTGACGGTGTGGGGGAGCGTCCCGCCGGGCGCGCGGGCCACCGAACCGGCGGCGACGTGCTCCAGCGCCTGCCGGCGCAGTGCCTGGCGCTGCAGGTCCATCGGGCTGGACGGGGCGTCGGCGTGCCGGACGTCCTCGGAGGCGCTGCCGGCGGGGCCCGGGGCGGCGGCCGGTGGTGCGGTCGAGGCCGCGGCCGGGCCCGTGAGCAGCAGCGCGCCGGCTATCGCGGCGCTGGTGAGCGCCGCGATGCCGGGCAGGGTGATTCTGCGCAACGTACAGGTCCTTTCGGAGGAACTGCGGGAGCGCCTCCCGGAGGGGAGGGCCGGTGAGCGCAGGTAATATTTCACATGTCAAAGGTGATGTGTAGGGGCTGCACCGAGACGCCCGGAACTCGTCCGACAGGGGCGCGATACGGTCGCGGGGATCGGTAGCCGACTCGCGAGGGGAACCACGTGCCCGGGATCGAACTCACCGCCGGAACCATCGACTTCGAGGACACCGGGGGTCCGGGACCGGTCGTCGTCCTGCTGCACGGACTCGGCCAGAGCGGCACCGTCTGGAAGCGGGTCGTCGACGATCTGCGCACCGACCACCGCTGTGTGATCCCGGACCTGCCGACCGGCGGCCACCGCCGTCCGATGCGGCCGGAGGCCGAGCTGTCACTGCGCTCCGTGGCCCTGCTGGTCGGGGAGTTCCTGGAGCGGCTGGAGCTGGACGGGGTGACGCTGGTCGAGAACGACTCCGGCCACGCCCAGGTGCTCGCCGGTGAACGCCCCGAGCGGATCGGCCGGTTGGTCATCACCTCCGGCGAGGCGTTCGAGAACTACCCGCCGGGGGCCGGCGGCAAGATGCTGACGGCCGTGAGCCGTATCCCGGGCGGCGTGTACGCGCTCGCCCACTTCATGAACCTGCGGGCGCTGCGCGGGCTGCCGGTCGCCTTCCGTCCGATGTCCGTGCACGGTGTGCCGCACGAGATGCTCGACGACTGGCTCCGCCCGCTGCTCACCGACCGGGCGATCCGGGCCGATCTGCGGCGCTATCTCCTCAGCGCCCGCAAGGGCGCCATGCTCGAAGCGGCCGAACGTCTCAGGACGTTCGACCGCCCCGCGCTGGTCGTGTGGGCCGAGGACGACCGGATGATGCCCCGCGCCCACGGCCGCCGGCTCGCCGGCCTCCTGCCGCACGGCCGGCTCGTCGAGATCCCGGACTGCCGCACCCTCATCCCGGTGGACCAGCCGGCGGCCCTCGCGGCGGCACTGCGCGAATTCATCGGCTCCGAGGGCTGAGGAGTCCGCGGAAAGGGGCGCGGCGCTCAGGCGCGCAGGTCGCGGCGCTTGGTGTGAACGACGTGGAAGATCGTCAGGGGCACCGCGATCACCGCCTTGCGTCCGCCGGCCGGCTTCCGCACCACTGTGGCCTCGCTCATGACATCTCCCCTTGGGTGGCCCGCTCGAAGATCCCGACCAGTTCCGTGCCGTACGCCGCGAGGTCGGCGCCGGGCTCGCGGGCCAGCACGCCCGCGGCCGCGTCGATGGACGCCCGCAGGCTGACCGCCATCACCCGCGGATCGAAGTCCCGGAACACGCCCTCCGCCTGGCCGTCCCGGAAGTGGCGTTCCAGCAGTTCCAGCGCGGGCCCGTCCTGGACGGTCAGCGGTGCGCCGTCCGGTGTCCGCGCGTTCACCGCGATGTCCACCAGCGCGCGGATGTGCGCCGGGTGGGTGCTCATGAACTCCAGGTTCGCCTCGATGTAGGCGGCAAGGACCGCTGCCCGCCCGGCGACGGCCGCGATCCGCGGCCGGATGAAGGCCACGGCGGTGGTCGTCGCCTCGTCGACCACCGCCCGCACACCGAGCTGCTGTCCGCTGCCGCAGGCCCTTTACCAGGGGTGTTCGAGTAGGTGATGCTGTCCCGGCGCTGGAGGAATGATCGACACGGCGGGAGCCGGTCGGTTCGGAGGGGAAGGCCGCGGTGTGCGCGTAGTGCTGCTTGGTCCGGTTCAGGGGTACGCCGACGACGGGACGCCGGTCGAGGTGGGTGGTGTCCGGCTGCGGATGCTCCTTGCCAGGCTCGCCCTCGAAGAGGGCCGGACGGTCTCCGTCGACTCGCTCGTCGACGGCCTCTGGGGCGAGGAACCGCCCGCCGAAGCGGCCAACGCGCTGCAGGCGCTGGTGTCCCGGCTCCGCAGGGCGCTGCGCGGGTCCGCGACGGTGGAGTCCGCATCCGGCGGTTACCGGCTCTCGGTGCGCGCTGAGGACGTGGACGTCCACCGCTTCGAGGAACTGGCCGCCCGGGGCAGACGGGCCCTCGCGGCCGGGCGGCCCGGCGAGGCGGCCTCGCTGCTCGGAACGGCGCTCGGGCTGTGGCAGGGCGCGGCGCTCGCCGATGTCCTCGACGCCCCCTTCGCCGGGCCCGTCGCGACCCGGCTCGACGATCTGCGCACCGCGGCTGCCGAGGACCACAGCGATGCCGAACTGCGGCTCGGACGGTACGGAGAGGTGCTCGCCGACCTCGAAGCGGCCGGCGCCGAAAGGCCGTTGAGCGAGCGGGTCGCCGGGCTGCGGATGCGGGCGCTGTCCGCGGCCGGACGGCAGTCCGACGCCCTCGCGGTGTACGAGGCGATACGCAAGCGGCTCGCCGACGAACTCGGCGTCGATCCGTCGGCCGAACTGCGGGAGATCCATCTGGTCCTGCTGCGCGGCGAGCTGGAGACACCGGCCGAGCGGGCCGAGACCGCCCCGAGCCGCCTCCCGGCCCGGCTGACCAGCTTCGTCGGCCGGGACGGTGAACTGGAGCGGCTCGCCGGTCAGTTGGACCGCAATCGGCTCATCACCATCGTCGGCCCCGGTGGCGCCGGCAAGACCCGGCTCTCCCTCGAAGCGGCCACCCGGGACCGCGCTCACGCCCGCGGCAGGGTCTGGTTCGTGCCGCTCGCCGGTGTGAGCGCACCGGACCAGCTGGCCGACGCGGTACTCGGCGCCCTCAGCTCCACCGACGGCCGCCTCTACGACGCAGGCCAGGGGCAGCGGACCACCCCGGTCGAGCGCATGGCCGGACTCTTCGGCAGCGGCGACGCCCTGCTCCTGCTCGACAACTGCGAGCACCTCGTCGAGGCGGCCGCGGAACTCGCCGCCGAACTCCTCGACAAGCTGCCGGAGCTGCGGATCCTCGCCACCAGCCGCGAGGCCCTCGCCATCACCGGCGAGTCCCTGTGCCACCTCGGCCCCCTCGACATCCCGATGGGATCACCGGAGCCCGCCGAGGCCGCGCAGTCGCCCGCCGTCCGCCTCTTCGTCGACCGGGCCGCCGGAGTCCGGCCGGACTTCACGCTCGACGACTCGACCCTCGACGCCGTCGTCGAGGTCTGCCGGCGGCTCGACGGGATGCCGCTCGCCCTCGAACTGGCCGCGGCGAAGCTCCGCTCGATGAGCGTCGAGCAGATCGCGCGCCGCCTCGACGACCGCTTCCGCCTCCTCGCCTCGGGCAGCCGCACCGCCCTGCCCCGGCAGCGCACCCTGCTCGCGCTCGTCGAGTGGAGCTGGGACCTGCTCGACGAACCCGAGCGGATCCTCGCCCGCAGACTGTCGGTGTTCCCGGGCGGCGCGACCGTCCCCGCGCTCGAAGCGGTCTGCGCGGACCCGTCGCTCCCGGCCGCCGACATCCCGTACGTCCTGGACGCCCTGGTCGAGAAATCGCTGGTCCACACCGTCGACGAACGGCTGGGCGAGCCGCGCTACCGGATGCTGGAGACGGTCCGTGCGTACGCGGCGCGGCAACTCGCGGACGCCGAGTCCGGGGACGCCGTCATCCAGCGGTATGCCGCGTACTTCCTGGCCCTCGCGGAAGAACACGAACCCCGGCTCCGTACCGGCGAACAGCTGCGCGCGATCGAGGTGTTCGACGCCGAACACGACAACCTCGTCCTCGCGCTGCGCTCGGTCGTCGACGCCCGGGACGGGGACCTGGCCGCGCGCTTCGCCGGGGCGATGTTCTGGTACTGGGGGATCAGGGGGATGAGCACCCAGCTCGACACCCATCTGGCGGAGGCCGCCGGGCCGGATTCCGTACCGGCAGGGGACTCCGGACGGGGGGCAGCGGGCGGCGAACGTCCGGCCGTCGAGGGGGAATCGGCGACGGCGCGGGAGTTCCACCCGGCCGTACTGCTCCTGCGGATGTCCCAGGCCTCCTTCCCCGCCCGCGGATCGGGACCGGGCGGAAGCGCGGACCAGGACCCCCTCGACTCGCCCGACCCGTGGGTCCGGGCCGGCGCCCACCTGGCACGGGACTTCGCCCTCACCGAACAGGGCGACCTGGTCACCGGCGCCGAGTCCCGGATGGAGGCCCTGCGCGGCTTCGAGGAGGTGGGCGACCGCTGGGGGCTCGTGATGAGCCTGCTCCCGATCGGCCGCGACCACTCCCTGCGCGGCGAGTACCCGCAGGCCATCGCCACCTTCGAACGGACCGTGGCACTCAGCTCGGAACTCGGCACCGAGGACTACCTCTACCTCAGCAAGGCCAGACTCGCCCGCGAACGCCGGCGCAGCGGCGACCTGGAAGGCGCCTTCCGCGATCTGCACGCCGCGCACCGGCAGGCCCGCGAGCGCGGACAGCTGCGGCTGGAGGCCAACATCCTCGTGGGCCTGGCCAATGTGCACCGCAGGGCCGGTGACCTGGCGCAGTCCGACGCGACCCTCGACCGTCTCGAGGCGCTGAGCGCCCGGCGCCCCTCCCTCAGGGAGACCGCCCGCGACCTGATCGTCAGCACCCGCATCGAGAACCGTCTCGCCGAGGGTGACGCCGTACGGGCCAGGACCCTGCTGCCGGAGGCGGCCGGCGCCCTGTTCGGCCAGGGCGCGGGCGCCGCGCTCGCCTGGGTGGCCGAACTGCTGGGCGGACTGCGGACCTTGGAGGGGGCCCCCGAGGAGGGCGCCAGATCGCTCGGCATGAGCCAGGTGATGCGCGGCGCCTTCGACTGGGGCGAGCCCGAGTGGCGCGAGCTGGTCGACCGCATCGTGGCGACGCTGGGCGAGGAGGGCTTCAGGAACGCGTACGAGGAGGGGGCCGCTCACTCCCGCGAGGACGCACTGCGGTGGCTGGAGGCGGAGACCCTGCGGACGGTGCCGCGCGCCTGACGAGGCGCCCGCGGTCATGCGGACAGCCGGGCGGGGTCCGCTCCACCCCCGTGGGTGCGGACCCCGCCCGGCCGGACTTGTCACCGGAGGACCTGGGGGATCATCCGGCGTTCTTGCGGTAGGCGCGCATGGCCAGCGGGAAGAAGACCACGATCACGCCGGCCATCCAGGCGAGGCTGCCGGCCAGCGAGCCGGCGACCGGGCCGCCGTTGAGCAGACCGCGGACCGCGTCGGCCACCAGCGAGACGGGGTTGACGTCGGACCAGGCCTGGAGCCAGTCGGCCATCTTGTTGTCGGAGACGAAGACGTTGCTGGCGAAGGTGAGCGGCAGGATCAGGATGGTCATCAGGCCCTGCACGGAGGCGGGGTTCTTGATCAGCATGCCGAGGAACACCGAGATCCAGGAGAAGCTGAGCGCGAAGCCGATGAGCAGGGCGACCGCGGCGAGCGAGGCGACCGGGTTGGTCCCGACGCGGTACCCCATGATCAGGGCGAGGACGACCAGGGTGGCCAGGCAGGCGACGTAGCGGACGATGTCCGCGAGGACGGCGCCGATCAGCGGGCTGGAGCGGGCGATCGGCATGCTGCGGAACCGGTCGAAGATCCCGGTACTGGCGTCCGCGCTGAGCGAGGCGCCGATCCCGATGCTGGCCTGGAAGACGGCCATGACCATGACGCCTGGTGTGACGTGCTGCAGATAGCCGTGGGTGTCACCGCCGGACATGGCGTCCCCGAACAGGTAGATGAACATCAGCAGGCTGATGATCGGGGTGAGGATCACATCGACCAGCTGCATCGGCGACTTCATGAACTTGATGACGCCGCGGCCGGCGAGGGCGAGGCTGTGCTGGGCGGTCTGCGCGAGGCCGATACGGCCGGGGAGCTCGGCGGGGGCGCTGAGGGTCTGGGTGCTCATGACAGGGGTCCTCTCGGGAAGGTCTGCAGGGAACGGAAGGGCTCAGACGGCGACGGGCTGCTCGTCCGCGACGGCCGGCTCGTGTCCGGTCAGGGCGAGGAAGACCTCGTCGAGGCTGGGCAGGCGCAGGCCGAGCTCGTCGGCGGTGATGCCGGCGCCGTCCAGGCGGCGGGCGACCGCGGCGACGAGCAGCGGGTCGTCGGCCGGGACGGTCAGCACGCCGGAGTCCTGCGCGGGGGAGTGGCCGGACAGCTCGGCGAGCAACTGCGCCACCTGCGGCACATCGGCGGCCATGGCGGGCCGGACCTGGAGGATCTGGCCGCCGACGCGGCGCTTGAGCTCACCGGGCCGGCCTTCGGCGACCTTGCGGCCCTTGTCGAAGACGGTGATGGAGTCGGCGAGCTGGTCGGCCTCTTCGAGGTACTGGGTGGTCAGCAGCACGGTGGAGCCGTCCGCGACCAACTGCCGTACGACGTTCCAGACCTCCTGCCGGGCGTGCGGGTCCAGGCCGGTGGTGGGCTCGTCCAGGAAGAGCACCTGCGGCCGGCCGACCAGGGAGGCGGCCAGGTCCAGGCGCCGCCGCATCCCGCCGGAGAAGGTGGCGATCGGCTTGCGGGCCGCCTCGGTGAGGGAGAAGTTCTCCAGGAGCTCGGCGGCCCGCGCCTTCGCGTCGCGCCGGGCCAGGCCGAGCAGCCGCCCGATGAGCACCAGGTTCTCGGCGCCGGACAGGGTCTCGTCCACGGAGGCGAACTGACCGGTCAGCCCGATCAGCTGCCGGACCCTGACCGGATCCTTGACGATGTCGTAGCCGCCGATGCTGGCGTGCCCGGCGTCGGGGCGCATCAGCGTGGCCAGGATGCGCACGGTGGTGGTCTTGCCGGCGCCGTTGGGACCCAGGACACCGACGACCTTGCCGGCCGGCACCTCCAGGTCGACGCCGTCCAGGGCGGTGAAGTCGCCGTACTTCTTGACCAGTCCCTCGGCCCGGATCGCGTACCCCATGTTCAACAACTCCTCGTCAGGTCCTCGTCGTTCTCGATGACCATGACGATGCCGGGCCCGGCTGACAGTCCGCGGACAGCCCGCTGACGACGGTCGACGACGGTTGTCAGACGCTGTCAGGGCTTACGCGAACAGGCCCGGCGCCCGCTCCTTGAGGAGCGGGCGCCGGGCCTGTCGGGTTCCGTGCTGCGGGGTTCGGTGGAATCGCTACCTTTCCTTCAGCGTTGGTGTCTGCTGATCTGCGCCCACCACCGATGACCGGGACCATGCCTGTGATCACTCCGTTTCAGATCGCTGGAGTTTCGGTGAGGGAGGTGGGGTGGTGGCGGATCGGGTGAGGGTGTCGAGTCGGGCGGCGAGGTCGGGGTGGGTGGTGGTCAGGTGGGGGCGGGTGGCGTTGAGGGGGCGGATGAGGGCCGCGGGGTCGTCCTCGGCGAGGGCGGCGTCGAGCTGGCCGAGGGTTCCGCGGGCCGCGGTGGGGAGGTCGGTGAGAGTGGTGATCTGGGCGGCGATGCGGCGAAGATCGGCGGCGTTGTCGCGGGCCCAGGCGGCGAGGGTGCGGTCGGCGGCGCGGCCTTGTCGGGTGGCCTGGACGCGTTGTTCGCCGGTGGTTCCGGCGGGTCCGGGGCGGCCTCGCAGGTAGCGGCGTTCGGCGGCCTGGCGGCTGGTCACACCCAGGGGGTGGGCGAGGTCGGCCCAACTGGCTCCCGCATGGCGGGCGGTCTCGATCAGGCCGGTTTCCCATCCGGAGAGATTTTCGCGGATCTGCCGCAGCAGCAGGAGGGAGGCCAGGGCCTGTTCCGGGCCGGCAGCGGGGGCGCGGGCGCCGGGGGAGCCCGGGGTCTCGTGCTGGGCGGCGTGCAGTTCACCGTCGATGGCTTCCAGGGCTGCCGCGGCGGCGAGAAAGGAAGCCGGGCTCTGGGTGTCGGTGCGGGGAGAGGCCGGTTGGTCGGCGGCTGCCATGGGCACCTCCTTCTGGACTGTCAGCCTTTGGACGACACCATGTTTGTCATCCATTGGATGACATGCTACAACGGATTCCGTGCAGCGCATTGGCAGCTACTGCCCGAACCTTCTGGAGGTGTTTCGCAATGTTGATGCGCACTGACCCCTTCCGCGAGCTGGACCGGATCGCCCAGCAGCTGACCGGCTCCGGTACCTGGACGCGGCCTTCCGCGATGGCGATGGACGCCTACCGCGAGGGCGACGAGTACGTGGTGGCGTTCGACCTTCCCGGTGTCAGCGCGGAGTCGATCGACATCGACGTCGAGCGGAACATGCTGACCGTCAAGGCCGAGCGCCGGCCCGCGGCGAAAGCCGACGACGTCGCGATGGAGTTGTCGGAACGGCCGCTGGGCGTGTTCTCCCGCCAGCTCGTGCTGGCCGACACCCTGGACACCGAGCGCATCAGGGCCGACTACGACGCCGGGGTACTCACCTTGCGCATCCCGATCGCCGAGCGCGCCAAGCCCCGCAAGATCGCCATCGGCGGTGGCTCCTCCCGCCAGCAGATCTCCGGCTGACCCGGCGCCGGCCGGGACCGACGCGGCGGAGGACGGGCACGTGCCCCTCTCGATCGTCCTCCGCACCGGACGAAGGAAGGGCGGCGGCCGACATGGCCCTGCGATGGGAAGCATTCCTCGACCAGGTGACCGAACGCGGCGAATACGGCAGCCGCCAGGAGGCGGAACGCGCGACCCGCGTGGTGCTCGCCCTGCTCGGCGCCCACCTGGTCGGCCAGGTGCGGGCCCACCTGGCGGCGCGTCTGCCGGAAGGCTTCGCCCTGATCCTGCTCAACTCGCTGCAGAGCGCTGAACCCCTCCCACCGGAGCGGTTCCTGCGGGCGGCGGCGGCCTGGATCGAGGGAGCCACCGAGACGACCGCGGCCTGGGACGTCAGCGCCGTCCTCAGTACCGTCGCCGACGCGACCGACGACGACCTGCTCCACGAGGTCCTGCTCCAACTCCCCGCGGGCTACGACCTCCTGTTCGGCCGCCCCCAACCCATCTGACCACCCACCCGCCGGGTGCCGGCACCACCACCACGGATACAGAAAGGCAGCCACCGCAGTGATCTCCGACCTGCGCGCACCGCTCCAGCACCCAACCGCCATGACCTACGAGCAGATGCTGGAGAAAGTCCGCTACGAGGGCGTCTACCCCACTCGGGAGCGGGCCGAGGAAGCCGTCCGCGTCGTCCTTTCGGGACTCGGCCGCCAGCTGACAGGCGACGAACGCGTCGAACTCGCCGCCCGCCTGCCCTTCGAGGCCGCCTGCATCCTCACCGCCCAAATCCCCGCCCACCGACCCCTGACCGGATGGGCCTTCGTCCAGGACCTCGCCGACCGCACCGGCGCCACCCCCGCCACCACCCGCTGGGACACCGGCTCCGTCCTGGCCGCCGTCACCGCTCTGGCCGACCCCGACCTGATCACCCGCATCCTGAAGCAGCTCCCCAACGGCTACGCCCTGTTGTTCGGCCGCGCCGAACTCACCCAGGCCGCATAAGGAGCCCACCGTCGCGCGCACGGCACCGCCCAGGACCCAGCGATCACACGAATCGGCTGCACGGTCATCGTGGTACTACCGGGCGAGAACGGCACTCACCGTCTTCCCACCCGCCGGCCGGTGGGTCACGGCGGTGGCGTGCGCGAGGCGGTTGACCATGGGCCGGCCGAAACCTCCCGTCCCTCCGATACCCGTCAATCGTGTCGCTGTTCTGTTCGAAAGCGACTACCTCACCGTCGGGTACCCGAAAATCTGTGATGGCTGGAGTAGACATTGGGCGGCGGTGTGGTTATGGTTTCTCTCGTAGCCGAGATCAAGAACGGCCCGGCAGAGATGAACTGCCAGGCAGTAGTACGCAGTTGCAGGTGTAGTTCGCAGGGCGGTGCGGTGGTGGAGTCGCGAAGCCAGAGCAGGTGCAGGACGGCGACGGGACTGACGACCGGACCGGGTGGCCCGCAGTGATCAGGGGCCGCCGTGAGCGGTAACGCAGTGGCAGTACCCGCAAGTGCAGTTCGCAGTACCCAGCAGTGAAGTCAGTGAGCGGTACCTCGGTGAAGGCGTCGGCTGCGGACGCGCGCACCGGGAGGTTCGGCAGTGGGGTTCCAAGCCAGAGCAGTTGCAGGACGGGCGACGGGGCTGGCTGCCGGAGGGTGGTGCGGTGAAGGCCACCAGCAGGTCGCACTACCAGCAGTTCGGTTGTTCCCGTAGGTACGGCACGGCAGTGGAATCCGGCGGCCGCTTCATGTGGGAGGGCCGTAGGGATTGATTGCCGGGCTGGGCGGCCCATGAGGGGCTGCCGCGCAGGTCACAACTTGTGAAACGCAGCGTGTGAAGTGCAGTTCCGTTGTGATCGCAGGACCGCAGTATCTGAAGTACCAGCAGGTCAGTAGCTTTTCATCGTTTCAGGTACGAGCAGGAAGGTTCGGAGCGACACCATCAGGATCGCCCGCACGGCAGGTGTGTGCGGGCACTCGCAAGGCCCCGGATTGGAAGGTGGTCCCCGGTCAAGCATTCAAGATCCCCGCGCCCCGTGTTCCCCCGACGCGCCAGTGCGGATACGGCAGGACCGGCAGGCACAAGCCGGTAGATGTAGATGGTGTTTGATCCGCCCCATGGGGCCCCGGAAGCCAGGTACGGCTCCGGGGCCCCTCCACGCGTTTGTCCAGGAGGCCAGATGACCATCAGACACGAAGAGGCGTAATGACCGAACAACCCCCCGCGAGCCCCGCGAGCCCGTCCGACCGGTTCGACGACGAGGACTACCCCGCCTACACGATGGGTCGCGCCGCCGAGATGATCGGCACCAACGCCGCGTTCCTCCGTGCGATCGGCGAAGCCCGCCTGATCACCCCGCTGCGGTCCGAGGGCGGCCACCGCCGCTACTCCCGCTACCAGCTGCGCATCGCGGCCCGTGCCCGCGAGCTCGTCGACCAGGGCACCGCCATCGAAACCGCCTGCCGCATCGTGGCGCTGGAGGACCAGCTCGAAGAGGCCCTGGCCCTCAACGAACAGCTGCGCAACCGGCCCGGCAATCCCGCCGCCTGAGCCCAAGAACCCGGGCACGTAGCGGGCCCCGAACCTGACACCCTCCGCGGGAAGCTGCCGCTTGCTGCGCATCGCATCACGTCATCGGTGCGCAGGGCGCTGATCAACCACCGGGACGCTGTCCCGCCCATCGTTCAGCAGGTCCCGCACGTCGTTGTGGTGGCCGGCACCGCGGTGGGGTGATAGCGAGGGGAAGGTGGTTACCGCTGGGGGGTGTGGTCGTTGTTCGGGGTGACAGTGCTGCAGGAGGTCATGGGTTTGTGCGGTTGTCGGTGCACGGCAGGTGGTGAGGCCAGTGGCGGGAGGGTTGTGCTCGTAGGTGAGCCGCTGTTGCGTGGGGCGCTCGTCCGCCGGTGGTGGCACGTGCGTGGTGGAAACGGTCGGGGTCTGAGCACCGGCGGTGGCCCGGCCCGGTTGCCGACATGCCGGTACTTCGAACGGTGATCGCGCCCCGGCCGGCCGGGCGTGCTCGTGGCGACCACGGGCCCGGGCCGCTCTCCTCCATGAACCTGGTGGGGCACGAGCGTGGATGACAGCGAGCTGATCCGCCCTGTGCGGGAGTGGCATCGCCTGGTTCCCGGGATGGGCGCGAGGGCTGCTCTCGACGCTCTGGTCACGGCTCTCGCGGACGAGTCGGCCTCAGCGGCGACTGCCGTCGGGCTCAAGGCCCAGCTCGACCTCATCGAGGAACAACGCGATCACGCCCGTGGTGACCGCAGCCCGTGACCACAGGGGCCGGAAGCCGAGAAGGGCCCCGTGGCGGCATGGCTGGTGTGGGCCAGGACCATGCTCTCGCTATTGCTCAGCTTGTCGCCGTCGTCCACCGCCCCGGTCGTAAAGGTCTGGATCGGCGGTGTCCTGTCCGGCATGCACAAGAACTTATCGGGGCGCGGGGAGTGCTCCCACGCTGATCGGTAACAAGCGGTGGCACCCGGGGGAATATCCCGCCGGAGCCGCCGTCGGGGGAGGTGGGCCGATGGCTACCGTGTTCCCGATGAACCCATTTCCCGGAGGCGGGCGGTAGCTGATGATGCGGGAACTGACGGATGCGGAGTGGACGGGCGTGCGCTCGGCGTACTGCAACGGAACTTCGGCGGTGTGCCCCGCCTGCGCCCGGGGCGGTAGCGCTGAGCTCAAGCCGAAGCAGCGCGTGATGCGCTTCGCGTGCGGTCATGAACTCACGATTCCGGAGGGCGCCACCCCCTGACGGAACGGGGCCCGAAGGCGTGCCAGGTTGCACCGAATGGGTGTCGGAGACCGCGAGTGGGGTGGTAGGTGGGCTGCGGGGCACTCAGCGGGGTAGCCGAGGGGGAGACGTTGGTGCATCGCGCGATGCTCTTCGCTCCTCGAGGGCGGGGATGGATGAGGGCTCATCCGGCCGGAGCTGATTCTCCCGCCGCTGTAACGGTGTTCGAGGGGTTGGTGGGGTTGGGGGTGGTGTACCGGGCCGGGAATTACGGCAGTGAGCCCGGCGGTCTGGGTGCCGCCCGGCTACTGGCCGATGAATTCCTTGACTGTCTGGCCGCGGATCTCGCCACAACCCTGAGCGAGCGATTCCGCTTCGACGTGAGGCTCGTGGTCACGGAGCTGCTGACCAACGCTGAACGCTACGCGCACGGCCCGTCCCTGCTGGAACTGGAGGGAAGCCCTCGCAGCGTGGTGGTGACGGTATGGGACTCCAGTACCGCTCTGCCGGTCGTGTTCCCGCCCGATCCGTCCCGGGCCGGCGGTCACGGTCTGGAGATCGTGAACCGGCTGTGTGTGCAGGTGACGGTGGAGCGGGTACCGGTAGGCAAGCGCATACGGGCCGTCCTGTCGGTTCCTGGCGCCCCGTAACGGTAGCTGGGGGCAGCGCTGTCGCTTCCGGAACCCTTCTGGCAGGCACTCGGCCACTTCGGGGCACCGTTCGGCAGGTTACGGTGCGCCGGGTATCGCGGAGCGGGATGGCGGCCTGCGTGGCGCCAGCCGGCGACGAGAGGGTTGGGGCCGCTCCTGCCGAGGTCGCATGGGGTGAGGTGGGGCCGGTCAGCTGTAAGCGGGTGTGCCCAGCATCGCTACTGCGGCCTGGAGCGGGCTGAGAACAGCGGTGGCAGTTACCGCAGCGGCCTCGGGTGCGGGACGGCAGGTGAAGCCGAGTCGGGTCATGGCCCGGGTGATCTGCTCGGCGGTGAAGTCACGCCGGTCCTGCCGGGTGAGGATCTGGCCCACCTGTTTCACGGGGTAGGTGCGACGGCTGATGATCACGGATTCTCCCGTGACCGCTTCGGGCTTGACGCCCCGCATCCTGTCCTGCACTTCGCTCTTGACCAGATCGAAGGAACAGCCGGCGATGACGCAACGCATAGGACCTCAGCAAGGAGAGGGGGCAGTCGGATACCTCAGAGTCCCACACCCGGACCACCGACGGGAAGATCAACCCGCCGGTGGGAAATCCGGCACGAGGGCCGGTGTCGTGCTACCTTGTTGCCAGTTGCAGTTGTGGTACCCATGAACTTTGTGTGCACTCGACGGGCGTGACCCGCGGGTGCATTTTTGTTTGGCCGGTCATCTCCGGATGGGCTCATTGCGGCGACGCGGATTCCGCAGAGTGCGGTTTTCGGTTCTGCCCCCTGTCTTTAGGAGACACACATGGCTACTGGCACCGTGAAGTGGTTCAACGCTGAAAAGGGCTTCGGCTTCATCGAGCAGGACGGTGGCGGCGCTGACGTCTTCGCCCACTACTCGAACATCGCCGCCCAGGGCTTCCGTGAGCTCCAGGAAGGCCAGAAGGTCTCCTTCGACGTCACGCAGGGCCAGAAGGGCCCGCAGGCGGAGAACATCGTTCCCGCCTAAGCACTGACGCGCATCACCGGGTAGGGCCCGCACCGCAAGGCTGCGGGCCCTACTCGTCGCCCGCACAATCCCCCCGCACACCCCCCGCTCATCGCGGGGCGAGGCGGCTGCGGACAGTAGAACCAAGCCGCATGGCAGGCGGCTCCGCGGTCCACGACCGCGATGTGCTCACTGCCCCGGACCCGCCTCCTCGCGCGTCCAGTTCCCGGCCGCCATCTCTGGCAGTGCCGCTCGTGGCGAAGTGTGTTCGCGCGGTTGATTCCGCGCCGCTTCGGTCCCGTCTCGTTCTTGCTCGTTCTTCCGGTTCGTCTCTGCGATGCCTTCGTGCGGCGTGTTCGCTGCTGGGGCCTCCTGGATACGTGCCGTATCCAGGAAGGTTCTCCGTGAACCCCGTTCGTTCCAACCGCTCGTATTCCAGCCCCAGTTCCACCAGCCGCGGCGGCGCCTCCAGCGCCGGCGGTTACAGCCGTTCGGCGCCGAGCCGCTCCGGTGCGCCGAGCCGTTCCGGCGGTTACGCGGGCTCCGGTGGCTCCGGTCGCTCCGGTAGCTACGCGGGCTCGGGCCGCTCCGGCGGTTCAAGTCGACGCCCGTCCGTTCAGGGTGAGTTCGCTCTTCCGGTCACGCTCACCCCGGCGCTGCCCGCGGTGGAGAGCTTCGCCGCGCTGGACATGCCGGCCGCTCTGCTGGCGACGCTGGCGCACGAGGGCATGGCGGTGCCGTTCCCCATCCAGGGCGCGACGCTGCCCAACGCCCTGGCGGGACGTAACGTGCTGGGCCGTGGCCGTACCGGTTCCGGCAAGACCCTCGCCTTCGGTCTGGCGCTGCTGGCCAGGACCGCCGGTCAGCGCGCCGAACCGCTGCAGCCGCTGGCTCTGGTCCTGGTCCCGACGCGTGAGCTCGCCCAGCAGGTCACCGACGCGCTGACCCCGTACGCCCGCTCGCTGCGCCTGCGGATGGCCACGGTGGTCGGCGGGATGTCCATCGGACGGCAGATCCACCTGCTGCGCGGTGGCGCCGAAGTCGTCGTCGCCACGCCGGGCCGGCTCAAGGACCTCATCGACCGGGGCTCCTGCCGCCTGGACCAGGTCGGCATCACGGTGCTCGACGAGGCCGACCAGATGGCCGACATGGGCTTCATGCCGCAGGTCACCGCGCTGCTGGACCAGGTGCGCCCGGACGGGCAGCGCATGCTGTTCTCCGCCACCTTGGACCGTAACGTCGACCTTCTGGTGCGCCGCTACCTGCACGACCCGGTCGTGCACTCCGTCGACCCGTCGGCCGGCGCGGTCACCACGATGGAGCACCACGTGCTGCACGTGCACGGCGGGGACAAGAACGCGGTGACGACGCAGATCGCCGCCCGTGACGGCCGGGTCATCATGTTCCTCGACACCAAGCACGCCGTGGACAAGCTCACCGACCACCTGCTGAACAGCGGAGTGCGGGCCGCGGCACTGCACGGCGGCAAGTCCCAGCCGCAGCGGACCCGCACCCTGGAGCAGTTCAAGACCGGACACGTCACCGTGCTGGTCGCCACGAACGTCGCCGCGCGCGGCATCCACGTCGACAACCTCGACCTGGTCGTCAACATCGACCCGCCGAGCGACCACAAGGACTACCTGCACCGCGGCGGCCGCACCGCGCGCGCCGGTGAGTCCGGCAGCGTCGTGACCCTGGTCCTGCCCAACCAGCGCCGCGACATGATCCGCTTGATGCGGGACGCCGGCATCGCCCCGCAGACCGCACAGGTCCGCCCCGACGAGGCCGAACTGACCCGGATCACCGGAGCCCAGGCCCCCAGCGGCATCCCGTGTGTCATCGCCGCACCGGTCGTGGAACGCGCCAAGCGCAGCGCCACCGCCACCCGCGGCCGACGCAGCCGCTTCGCCCAGGCCCGCCGCTCCGGATCAGGCGAGCGCCCCGCGCCCCGCACGACCACCACCGCCGCGTAGCACCACACGCTCCTCAGGGGCCGTGCCACCCCCGGTGTCCGGGTGGCACGGCCCCTGGCGTTGGTCCTGACCGGCGGGATGTGCCGTTCGAACACGGAGCGGAAGCCCTCCAGCGGGTCACCGTGCTCATGGCTGAGCCAACCGGGTGCCCCGGTGATCCGGAGGGGCTCGGGGGAGTGACGGATGGTAGCCGGGGGACACAGATAGTCACTGATATCGCGTGGAAAAGGTAGAGATGATGATTGATTCCGGTACTGCGACGTTGGTGGAAGAGTTGCGTGAGCGGGCGGGCGCGTTCGTGAACTCGCACGTCGATCTGTGGGTCACCGTGGAGGACGACGGGACGCTGATCCTGGCCGGCCAGGACCCCACGGCCCTGTTCCAGGCAGCTGCGGACTGGCTGGAACAGGGGCCCGCGTGCACCGTTGTCGATACCCGCTGGGGCTGTGGGACCACCGAGCCCGCCTTTACGCTGTGCCTGTTCCTGCGCCCGCCGGGCGCTGAACTGACGCCGCAGCGGACGGCTGAAAGGGTCTAGGGTCTTTCCCGATCCCAGCGGAAGCCGGAACCAGACAGCGGCGGCGCGGACTCCCGCGCCGCCGTCCGGTTTGCCCGGTGCGACACCCCTGGTCACTGCCTGCGTCAGATGACGAGGAGGGCGGTCGGGCAACCATCACGAAGACCAACCGGCGGGGCCGGCCGGTCCCTGCTGTTGACCGGTCACCCGCGCACGGGCTGCGCGAATCCTGCCGCCGTGGGCGGGGCGTCTTCAGCGTGGTGCGGTTCGCTGGTGGGTCGTGGTGGGGATGTCGGCCTCGGTGTCGGTGGCGGGGGAGGCTTCGGTTACGTCGGCGCCGTGGTCGGCGCGGCGTCGGGTGTCGTGGGTTCCGTACCAGTCCAGGCACATCACGGTGGCGTCGTCCTGTAGTTGCCCGTCGTGGGCTTGAACGACGTGCTCGATCAGGACGCGGGCGGCTTCGCGCGGGTGCAGGTCCTGGGTGCTTTCGATGAGCGCCGACAGGTCGAGGTCCGCGGCCCTGCGTTCCAGCATCCCGTCGGTGAGCATGATGAGCCGGTCCCCGGCCCGCAGGTCCAGGTGCTGCACGGTGTAGGTGTGGGGAGCTGTGAAGCCGAAGGGCATGTCGATGTCCGGCACGAGCTGCTCGACCTTTCCTCCGCGCAGGCGCAGGGGCCAGGGGTGGCCGGCGTTGATGAACTCGGTTCGACCATCGTGCAGGCTGATGCGCAGGAGTTGGCCGGTGACGTAGCGACCCCCGCTGTGCTCGGCCAGGGCCTGGTCGGCCTGCCGGGCCTGTCCGGCGAGGTCGGCGCCTTGTCTTCGGGCGCGGCGCAGGGCGCCGACCAGGAGGGTGGCCAGCAGGGCAGCGTCCACGTCGTGGCCCATGGCATCGGTGACGGACAGCTGGACATGGTCACGGTCTATGACGTAGTCGAACGTGTCGCCGCCGACGAACTCGGCCGGCTCCAGGGCGCCGGCAACCGCGAACTGGGCCGCTTCACACGCCAAGGACGCAGGCAACAGCCGGTGCTGGATCTCGGCGGCCAAACTCAGCGGCGCGGTACGCCGACCCCACTGGTAGAGATCGGTGAAGGGCCGATTCGCGATGACGATGTACGCAAAAGCGTGGGCGCTACGGCTGATCTTCCGCAAGGTGTTGGGGCCCGGGTGGTGGGGCAGGTAGAGCTCCAGCAGCCCGATGGCATCCCCGCGGTTGGTCACCGGCGCGATCACCCGCGTCCAAGCACCGTCCCCGATCCGCTCCACATGCGGTTGCTGGGTGCGGATCACCTGCTCGTACACCGTGCCGGACACCGCGATCGCGTCAGCGGGACGGTCCAGGTCGATATTGTCAGCGGCGCCCAGGCGCACGACGGCGGCACCCGTGAAGTCGGTGATCAGGAACGACACCGACCGGGCCCCGAACTGCCGCCGCAGCGCCGCGGCGATGACATCGACGGACTCTACGGGCGGCGCGGCCTCTGCCGCAGCCAGCGCCTCACCCAGTCCGTCGATTCCACTGTCCGGCATGGGAGCCCTCTTCCCGCTGTCGTGCCCGTCCCAGCACCTACCGGTTCCACGAACTCCGGGCAGGTACGAAGAGGCAAACTATCCCACTGCAGGAGCGGGTTCCGACCCGCCTGAGCGATACCGTCGCGCCTGGTGCCATGGATCGGTGCCGGTATGCACTGTGACCCGGACCCCACCATCCGCTGGTGGCGGCGCGCTCGTCGAGGGCATCGTGCCCGCCGTCCACGCGGCAACCGGGCTACCAGCGGTTTCCGTACGGTTCCGGGGCACCGCGCAGATGCGCCAGACCGCCGAGCAGCATCCCTCCGGCGGAAGCGGCATCCATGAGGCGGCGCTGCTCGTGGGAGCCCTTCTCGCCCTCGATGGTGTCGTCGGGCCAGGTCCCCGGTCCGACCACGGCGAGTGCGACCAGGCCCCGGTCGGCCGCTTCCTGCCAGAGCGGTGACACGGGGCGTTGCTGCGGGCACAGTAGACGGGAGCGACCAGTGTGCAGTTGTGTGAGTTTCCCGTCCTGGACCGTCACCGAACACCGGGTCACCGGCCACAACCCCGCGCTCCACGTGCGGGCGGTCATCCGCGCCAGTCCGGCAGCCCGCACGCGCACCGCCAGCTCGCCGTACGCCGCCTGATCGGGAGGCTGAACGGTCACCACCGACCACCAATCGCCCGCGCGCAACGCCATCACTGCCCGACCCCAGCCCGTCACCGTCGTCTCCACGCCCGTCCAACGACCCGGCCGGGCTGCGGAATCGGCCGATAGGCCGTGCGGGTGAGCGATCCAGCACACCGGCGCTCGTATCGCTGGTGCGGTGGCTCCGGTCGGGGAATCGAGGTGGCCTCCAGAGCGAGCCTTGTGCGCGGGCGGGGGGAGTTGGGAGTCTGTGTGCACCGGGCTGGAACGGGAACTGCTGTGCGGATGGCGGTGGTCGTGGTGGAGCGGTGGTCGGCGGTACGCCGGGTGAGTCAGGCGGCGGCGGGTGATGCGTCGGGGCTTCCGGGGCGTCTGTGCCACGCGTTGTGCGGGGTGCTGGAGGCGGACTGGGCGGTGATGTCCCTGCTCAGTGATACGCCCGGCCGCCAGCTGCTGGCGGTGAGCGGCATGCCGGCTTTACGGCTGGAGGAACTGGAGTTCTTGGTGGGGGAGGGCCCGTGCCACAGCGCCAGCCTCACCGGACACCCCATGATGATCGGAGACCTCCGCCACCAGGTCACCCCTTGGCCCTTCTTCGGGACCGCCGCGCGCGAGGTGCTGCCACGGGTCGGCGCGATCCACGCCTTCCCGCTGCGCTGGGCCGACGAGCGGTTCGGGGCGGCCGCGGTGCTCTACGCCCAACCCCGCGCCACCCCCTGGGCACAAACCCGGCAGGCCGCTGCCGCTGTGGATACCGCGGCCGCCGCCCTCCTGGACAGCTACCGGACAGAGTTTCTCCAAGGGGCGGACCTGCCGTGGGAACCGGCCCGCCTCCTGGAGACCCACTGGGGCGCTACCCACCGTGCCGCGGGAGCTCTGGCCCTGCGCCTGGGGATCCCCTTCGATGAAGCCCTCGCCCGCATGCGCGCCCTGGCGTTCACGACCGGACAGTCCCTGCGCGACATCACCACCTACCTGACCTGACCGCCCGTGCCTTACCTGGCGAGGCGGTCACCCGGTCTCGGGGAGGTGCGGGTGGTGCTCGCAGGATTGCGCCCGGTGCTGCTCCCACTCCATGGCGCGTTGGATCTGCAGGTCGTCCAGACCGGTCGCTTCGGACAGTGCCTGAGAGGTGAGCCCGTGGTGCTGTTGTGCCAGGGCGCGCCGGATCTGTCCGGCCCACAGCTCCTCGGGGACGAACGGCCGCTCGCGGTACTCCTGCTGCAGGGCCATGAGATGTTCGGGCGAGCAGGCGGCGATCAGGCGCCGGCCGTCGCGTGCCCGATCGCTCGCGTGGATGGCGGAGGAGTCCGGGACGACGTTCAGATGGCATCCGTCGGTGAGTGGCCGGGCGCACGCATCGCAGATGTCCGTCAGCGGGACGGAACGTGAGTGGTCGGGTCGCATGCTGTTCTCCTGCCCTTTCATGCCATGTCGCGCCCCCGGCGCTGTTGAGCGGGAGCCAGGATGCCTGTCGGCTGGTGCCACGAAAATCTATCGCGCGTGAAGTAGACATTCGCTTCTGGGTCTGGGTAGAGTTCTGGTCGTAGCCAAGAAGGAAGCAGGGCACGGCAGACACGAACTGCCGCGCGGAGTGTGTGGCACGGTGATGGAATCCGGTGGCCGGTAAGTGCAGGTGGGCCGCAGGGTTGATTGCCGGGTCGGGCCGCCCCGGGAGGGGCCGCCGTGCAGTAACGCAGTACGGCAAGTGCAGTTCTGACACGCAGTACCCGCAGTTCAGCAGGACCGCATCATGCAGGACAGCAGTACCGGATGCAGTTGCAGTACCCAGCAGTGCGGTACATGAGTGGTACCTCGGTGAAGGCGTCGGCTGCGGGCGCGCGCACTGGGAGGTTCGGCAGTGGGGTTCTAAGCCAGGGCAGTTGTAGTACGGGCGACGGGGCTGGCTGTCGGAGGGTGGTGCGGTGAAGGCCACCAGTAGTTCGTAGTGCTGGTTTGGTCAGTGTTTCGGTTCAGAGGGAACGGAGGGGTTGAGCGCCATCAGGATCGCCCGGGCGAAGTAGCAGGCCTGGGTGCCGCAGGACATCGATAGGTAGGTGGTCTCCGGTCACGCGTTCGCGATCCCCGCATTCCCGGCCGCGGCCGGTAGTGCGGACACAGTAGGCCGGCGCAGTACTAGGGCCGGTAGGTGGTGTTTTCCGTCCTTCGGGGCCCTGGTGCTACGGCGCCAGGGCCCCTCCACGCGTTCTCAGCCCCTTTGTCTGTTTCCCGGTGAGGTGAGATGACGGCAGACGATTCCTTCGCCAGACTCAATGACGACGACTATCCCGCCTACACCATCGGGCGCGCCGCCGAGATGATCGGTGCCTCTCAGGGTTTCCTGCGTGCGATCGGCGAAGCCCACCTGATCACCCCGCTGCGTTCCGCGGGCGGTCACCGCCGTTACTCCCGCTATCAGCTGCGGATCGCTGTCCGGGTGCGTGAGCTCGTCGACCAGGGCACCGCGATCGAGGACGCGTGCCGCATCGTCGCGCTGCAGGACCAGCTCGAAGAAGCCCTCGCACTCAACGAACAGCTCCGCACCCACACCCACTCCGCCGCCTGAGAACGGCCCCGCGTAGGGCAGGACTTTGACCGGATGCCCTAGCCGCGGGGGAAGCAGTCTTGACCACGCTGTGCACGTGAGCGCCGGTTGCAGCTGGCCGGCCGCAACATTCCGGGCCACGAACTGTGGGGCCTGGTCGAAGCGACCGGCAGCCACCTGGACCGGCGGATCAAGAAGAACTGGGCCTGGCCAGCAGCCCGTAGGAGCCCGGCCCACGCCCAAAGTCCCAGAGAAGTCCCACGGGTGCCGCCGCACCCCTTGCTGATCTGTGTTCGCGCAGCTCAGGAGGGGTGCGGCGGCACCCGCCGGTCAGATGTCGCGGAACGTCTCGATCTGCGCGCCGATCGTGTTGAGCCGCTCGGCCAGGTCCTCGTAGCCGCGGTTGATGACATAGACGTTGCGCAGTACGGAGGTGCCCTCGGCGGCCATCATCGCGAGCAGGATGACGACGGCGGGGCGCAGCGCGGGCGGGCACATCATCTCGGCGGCGCGCCAGCGGGTCGGGCCCTCGACGAGGACGCGGTGCGGGTCGAGCAGTTTGACGCCGGCACCCAGCCGGGTGAGCTCGGTGAGGTAGATCGCGCGGTTGTCGTACACCCAGTCGTGGATGAGCGTGGAGCCCTGGGCGGTCGCGGCGATGGCGGCGAAGAAGGGGACGTTGTCGATATTGAGGCCGGGGAACGGCATCGGGTGGATCTTGTCGATGGGCGCGCGGAGCTTGGACGGGCGCACGGTGAGGTCGATGAGGCGGGTCCGGCCGTTGTCGGCCTTGTACTCCTCGGTGCGCTCGTGGTCCAGCCCCATCTCCTCCAGGACGGCCAGTTCGATCTCCAGGAACTCGATCGGCACCCGGCGGATCGTCAGCTCCGACTCGGTGACCACGGCGGCGGCCAGCAGGCTCATCGCCTCGACCGGGTCCTCGGAGGGCGCGTAGTCCACATCGCGGTCGATGTCGGTGACGCCGTGCACGGTCAGGGTGGTGGTGCCGACGCCGTCGACCCGTACCCCGAGCTCCTCCAGGAAGAAGCAGAGGTCCTGGACCATGTAGTTCGAGCTGGCGTTGCGGATCACGGTGATGCCGTTGTTGCGGGCGGCGGCCAGCAGCGCGTTCTCGGTGACGGTGTCGCCGCGTTCGGTCAGCACGATGGGCCGGCTGGGGGAGATCGCCCGCTCGACGACCGCGTGATAGGTGCCGTCGGTGGCGGTCACGTCGAGGCCGAAGTGGCGCAGCGCGTTCATGTGCGGCTGCACCGTACGGGTGCCGAGGTCGCAGCCGCCGGCGTACGGGATCCGGAAACGGTCGGTGCGGTGCAGCAGCGGGCCGAGGAACATGATCACGCTGCGGGTGCGCCGGGCCGCCTCGGTGTCCATCGCGTCGAGGTCCAGCTCGGCCGGCGGTACGATCTCCAGATCGTTGCCGTCGTTGATCCAGCGGGTGCGGACGCCGATGCTGTTCAGCACCTCCAGGATCCGGTAGACCTCCTCGATCCTGGCGACCCGGCGGAGCGTGGTGCGCCCGGAGTTCAGCAGGGAGGCGCACAGCAGCGCGACGCACGCGTTCTTGCTGGTCTTCACGTCGATCGCGCCGGACAGCCGCCGGCCGCCGACGACCCGCAGGTGCATGGGCCCGGCGTAGCCGAGCGACACGATCTCGCTGTCCAGCGCCTCGCCGATTCTGGCGATCATCTCCAGGCTGATGTTCTGGTTGCCGCGCTCGATGCGGTTGACCGCGCTCTGGCTGGTGCCCAGCGCCTCGGCGAGCTGGGACTGGGTCCAGCCACGGTGCTGGCGGGCGTCACGGATGAGCTTGCCGATACGGGCGAGGTAGTCATCGATCATGTGGCAAACGGTATCTCACACATGAGATGGGGGCTGTGTGTCGAAAGGCAGGTGCGGCGTGTGGATCGTCGCGAACGGGGTAGACGTGGCGCGGTGGCCCTCGATCCAGCAACGTTACACAAGGTCAGTATCTCGGATATGAGATTAATGCGCCTGATCGTGTGAAGGATTGCTCCAGATGGAGGAGTAGGTTCCGGGTGATGGCGCCGGGCGCGGGACAGCGCCACAGGGGTGCCGGGGCATGACCCCGCACCGGTGATGTACTAGAGTTATCTCGACATCGAGATATCTGCCGAGGCGTACCACGCCGCAGTCACCGAGCCGCTAGGTAAGGCATACCTAACCTAGCGCTCACCTTAGCGGATCGGCATGGAGTCGTGTCGGTCGTGTCGGCAGGATTGCGGTGGTACGCGCGAATTACATGCATGAAGGAGACTGTCGTGTCGGCGAACAGCTTCGACGCCCGCAGCACGCTGCAGGTGGGCGACGAGTCGTACGAGATCTTCAAGCTGGACAAGGTCGAGGGCTCCGCCCGCCTTCCCTACAGCTTGAAGGTCCTGCTGGAGAACCTGCTCCGCACCGAGGACGGCGCGAACATCACCGCCGACCACATCCGGGCCATCGGCAACTGGGACTCGAGCGCCCAGCCCAGCCAGGAGATCCAGTTCACGCCGGCCCGCGTGATCATGCAGGACTTCACCGGCGTGCCCTGCGTGGTGGACCTCGCCACCATGCGTGAGGCCGTCAAGGAGCTCGGCGGCGACCCGTCCCGCATCAACCCGCTGGCCCCGGCCGAGCTGGTCATCGACCACTCCGTGATCGCCGACAAGTTCGGTACGCCGGAGGCGTTCGCGCAGAACGTGGAGCTGGAGTACGGCCGGAACCGGGAGCGCTACCAGTTCCTGCGCTGGGGCCAGACCGCGTTCGATGAGTTCAAGGTCGTCCCGCCGGGCACCGGCATCGTTCACCAGGTGAACATCGAGCACCTGGCCCGTACCGTCATGGTCCGCAACGGCCAGGCGTACCCCGACACCCTCGTCGGCACCGACTCGCACACCACCATGGTCAACGGTCTGGGTGTGCTGGGCTGGGGCGTCGGCGGCATCGAGGCCGAGGCCGCGATGCTCGGCCAGCCGGTGTCGATGCTCATCCCGCGCGTCGTGGGCTTCAAGCTGACCGGCGAGCTGCCGGCCGGCACCACCGCCACCGACCTGGTGCTGACGATCACCGAGATGCTGCGCAAGCACGGCGTCGTCGGCAAGTTCGTCGAGTTCTACGGTGAGGGCGTCGCCGCCACCTCGCTCGCCAACCGCGCCACCATCGGCAACATGTCGCCGGAGTTCGGCTCCACCGCCGCGATCTTCCCGATCGATGACGAGACCCTGAAGTACCTGCGGCTCACCGGCCGTGACGCTCAGCAGGTCGCGCTCGTCGAGGCCTACGCCAAGGCGCAGGGCCTGTGGCTGGACCCGGCCGCCGAGCCGGACTTCTCGGAGAAGCTGCAGCTCGACCTCTCCACGGTGGTCCCCTCCATCGCCGGCCCGAAGCGCCCGCAGGACCGCATCGTCCTCGCGAACGCCTCGCAGCAGTTCGCCCGGGACGTACGCAACTACGTCGAGGACGACGACGAGGCCGGCAAGGAGTCCTTCCCGGCCTCCGACTCCCCGGCCTCGACGAACGGCGTTCCGAGCCGTCCGACCCTGGTCACCCTCGCGGACGGTACGTCCTTCGAGATCGACCACGGCGCGGTCACCGTCGCCGCGATCACCTCCTGCACCAACACCTCGAACCCCTACGTCATGGTCGCCGCCGCGCTCGTGGCCAAGAAGGCGGTCGAGAAGGGCCTGACCCGCAAGCCGTGGGTCAAGACCACCCTCGCCCCGGGCTCGAAGGTCGTCACGGACTACTTCGACAAGGCCGGCCTCACCCCGTACCTCGACAAGATGGGCTTCAACCTCGTCGGGTACGGCTGCACCACCTGCATCGGGAACTCCGGTCCGCTGGACGAGGAGATCTCGAAGGCGATCAACGAGCACGACCTGGCCGTCACCTCGGTGCTCTCGGGCAACCGCAACTTCGAGGGCCGGATCAACCCCGACGTCAAGATGAACTACCTGGCGTCGCCGCCGCTGGTCGTCGCGTACGCCATCGCGGGCTCCATGAAGGTGGACATCACCAAGGACGCCATCGGCACCGACACCGAGGGCAAGCCGGTCTTCCTGCAGGACATCTGGCCGACCGAGGCCGAGGTCAACGACGTCGTGGCGAACGCCATCGGCGAGGACATGTTCAACAAGTCCTACCGGGACGTCTTCGCGGGTGACGCGCAGTGGCAGGCGCTGCCGATCCCGACCGGCAACACGTTCGAGTGGGACAGCGAGTCCACCTACGTCCGCAAGCCCCCGTACTTCGACGGCATGACGATGGAGACCACCCCGGTCACCGATGTCACCGGCGCCCGGGTGCTGGCCCGGCTGGGCGACTCGGTCACCACCGACCACATCTCCCCGGCCGGTGCGATCAAGGCCGACACCCCGGCCGGCAAGTACCTGACCGAGCACAAGGTCGAGCGCCGTGACTTCAACAGCTACGGCTCGCGCCGCGGCAACCACGAAGTCATGATCCGCGGCACCTTCGCCAACATCCGGCTGCGCAACCAGATCGCCCCGGGGACCGAGGGCGGCTTCACCCGCGACTTCACCGTCGAGGGCGGCCCGGTGTCGTTCATCTACGACGCCTCGCAGAACTACCAGGCCGCCGGCATCCCGCTGGTCATCCTGGCGGGCAAGGAGTACGGCTCGGGCTCGTCCCGCGACTGGGCCGCCAAGGGCACCGCGCTGCTCGGCGTCAAGGCCGTCATCGCCGAGTCCTACGAGCGCATCCACCGCTCGAACCTGATCGGCATGGGCGTCCTGCCGCTGCAGTACCCGGAGGGCGTCACGGCGGCCTCCCTGGGCCTCACCGGCGAGGAGACCTTCTCCTTCACCGGCGTGACCGCGCTGAACGACGGCGGGATCCCGGAGACGGTGAAGGTGACGGCCGGCGATGTCGAGTTCGACGCCAAGCTGCGCATCGACACCCCCGGCGAGGCGGACTACTACCGCAACGGCGGCATCCTGCAGTACGTGCTGCGCTCGCTGATCACCAAGTAAGCACGGCCCGACACGGGCCAGGGCGGCCGGCCACGGCCGTCCGGACGGACCGCATCCCTCACCCGGGGGTACGGTCCGTCCGCATTTGTCCTTCAAGAACTGAACACATGAGGGTGATCAATGGTAGATAAGTGAAGGCAAATGCCTACTGTTCGAGGTGGTTCCAGAAACGGAGTCTGCTCCTCCGCGTTTCGGCCAGGTCTCAACTCGGGAAAGCTTCACGGCCAAACGGGCTTTCGATCTTGCCCTCTCAACGAGAAGTGGACTATACCTGTCGCGTCCAGGGAAGCCCGCGAGCGCGGGACGGGGCGGGGGGATCGACGGGCCGAAAACGCCCGCTCGTGGCAGGACCACCCCTCCTCGGTGGATGGCAGCATCACTGAAGCTTCATCTGTTCGCGGGCGCCGGCGGATTCCGCTGCACCGCATGAGTCCTGTAGAGGGCGAGGACTTGAGCATGGGATCCGAACTGAACCGCCGGGATCTGGTCAAGCGCGCGATGGCCGTTGGCCTGGTCGCCGTACCGTCGGCATCTTTCCTCACCGCGTGTGCCTCCGACAGCGGTGACAAGACCGACAAGCCCAAGGAAACGGGCACGGTGTCCGCCAAGAACCCGCTCGCTGTCAAGGAGGGCGCGCCTCTCGAGGCGTTCATCTTCAAGGGCGGCTTCGGCGACGACTACGTCAAGAACGCCGAGACGGCTTACAACACCACGTACAAGACGACGGTCAAGCACACGGGTACCCAGGCCCTGGGCCCGAAGCTGCAGCCGCGCTTCGCCGGCGGCAGCCCGCCGGACGTCATGGACAACTCGGGTGCCGACAACCTGGACACGGCGGCGCTCGCCAAGCAGGGCAAGCTCGTCGACCTCACCCCGCTGCTCGACGCCGCGTCCTTCGACGACCCGGCCAAGAAGGTCCGCGACACCCTGATCGCCGGCACCATCGAGCAGGGCCAGTACGGCGGCAAGGAGGTGTACGCGCTCAACTACGCGTTCACCGTCTATGGCACCTGGTACTCCAACAAGCTCTTCCAGGCGAAGGGCTGGACGTACCCGCAGACCTTCACGGAGCAGCTGGCGCTCTGCGAGAAGATCAAGGCCGCGGGCATCGCGCCGTACACGTACCCGGGTAAGTACCCGTACTACGTGCACTTCGACATCTTCGCCCAGATCGCCAAGGCCGGCGGCGTCGAGGGCATCAACGCCATCGACAACCTGGAGCCGAAGGCGTTCCAGACCGACGCGGTCAAGGGTGTCATCGCGTACTACGAGGAGCTGGCCGCCAAGGGCTACATCCTTCAGGGTTCCGAGGGCAAGACCCACATCCAGGCGCAGACCGACTGGACGAAGGGCAAGGCCGCCTTCATCCCGAACGGTTCCTGGGTGGAGAACGAGGCAGCGCCCACCATGCCGAAGGACTTCGACCTGGCGGTCGGCGCGATCCAGGGCGGCGCCAGCGACAAGCTCCCGTTCGGTGCCATCCGCGCCGCGGCCGGCGAGCCCTTCATCGTCGCCAAGGACGGCAAGAACCCGGCCGGCGGCATGGAACTGCTCCGCATCATGCTGAGCAAGGCCCAGGCCAAGGCGTTCACCGAGTCCCTGAAGTCCCTGACCGCCGTCGCGGGCGCCGAGGAGGGCCTGACCCTCACCCCGGGTCTCGCCTCCGCGAGCAAGGGCCTCAAGGCCGCCGCCGCCAACGTGGTGAACCCGCGTCTCGGCGACTGGTACAAGAAGCTGAACGAAGAGACCATCGGAAACCTCACGCTCGACCTGCTCTCCGGCAAGATCAAGGCCGCGGAGTGGATCACCAAGGCGCAGGCGGCCTCGGACGCGACCGCGAAGGACTCCTCCGTCCCGAAGTTCAAGCACGCCTGACGCTGCTTCACTTGTACTGACTGAGACGAGAGCGACCGGCGACATGCGACATGGCAAGTACCGGTTCATCATCGGCTTTCTGGCAATCCCCTTGGCGTTGTACGGGGTCCTCGTGATCTCGCCCTTCGTCCAGGACTTCCAGATCTCGATGACGGACTGGAGCGGAATCTCATCCGACAAGAAATTCATCGGGCTCGACAACTACCAGAAGCTCATTCACAACGACCTCTTCTGGAAGTCGTTGTCGCACAACATCATCATGCTGCTGGTGGTGCCGCTGGTGACTCTGTCGCTCGGTCTGTTCTTCGCCTTCATGCTCAACGTCGGAGGCCGCCGCAGAGGAAGTGCTGCGGGGGTCTCCGGCGTGCGGGGATCGTCCATCTACAAGGTGGTCTTCTTCTTCCCGCAGGTGCTGTCCGTCACGATCATCGCTGTGCTCTGGCAGCAGATCTACAACCCGGACAATAAGGAAGGCCTGCTCAACGCCCTGCTGGGGAACCTGGGCCTGGCCTCCCTCCAGCACGCGTGGCTGGGCGACAAGTCCACCGCACTGGCCTGCATCATGGTCGTCATGATCTGGGCGAACGTCGGCTTCTACGTCGTGCTGTTCTCCGCCGGGATGGCCTCCATCCCGACCGAGATCTACGAGGCGGCGCGGCTGGACGGCGCCGAGCGCGGCACGACGTTCTTCCGGATCACCCTGCCGCTGCTGCGGGACACGGTTGCCACCGGCTGGGTGTACATGGGCATCATGGCCATGGACGGATTCGCGTTCGTGCAGCTGATGTCGGTGAACAACGGCGGGCCCGACGAATCGACCGACGTGCTGCCCCTGCTGCTGTACAAGACGGCTTTCCGGGACAACAGCCAGTTCGGTTACGCGGCCTCGATGGGTGTCGCGATGCTGATCGTGACGCTGATCTTCGCCGTTCTCAGCATGCGGCTGTCGCGCCGCGACCGTATCGAGTTCTAGGGGTGGCGCGATGACGACGAACGCAGTTTCTGTGGAGAATCAGAAGTCGGCGGCCCCGACCGCCAAAAAGACCACCAAACGCAACTGGCGGCGCAGTGAGGGAGGCGTGCTCAACGTCTTCTCCCACGGCTTCCTCCTGGTGTGGGCGCTCATGGTCGGGGTGCCGATGCTCTGGGTGCTCTGGAGTTCGCTCAAGACCTCGGGCGACATCGTGGGCAGCCCCTGGTCGCTCCCGACGCACCTGCACTTCGACAACTGGACCCGGGCCTGGAACAAGGCCAACATCGGCCAGTACTTCATCAACACGGCGATCGTGGTCGGCTTCTCGACCACCGGCACGATGATCCTGGGCTCGATGGCCGCCTACGTCCTGGCGCGCTTCGAGTTCTTCGGGAACCGGTTCATCTACTACCTCTTCGTCGGGGGCATGGCCTTCCCCGTCGTGATGGTGCTGGTCCCGCTCTTCTTCGTCACGAAGAACCTGGGCCTGTTGAACACGTTCCCCGGACTGATCCTGGTCTACATCGCGTACTCGCTGCCCTTCACCGTGTTCTTCATGACGTCGTTCTTCCGGACGCTGCCGACCTCGATCGCGGAGGCGGCACTGGTCGACGGGTCCTCGCACACGAGGACCTTCTTCCAGATCATGCTGCCGATGTCGAAGCCGGGCCTCATCAGCATCGGTGTCTTCAACATCCTGGGCCAGTGGAATCAGTACCTGCTGCCGATCGTCCTCAACCAGGGCGACTCCAAGAACTACCTGCTGACGCAGGGGCTGGCGGACCTGGCGACGCAGCAGGGGTACGCGGGCGACTGGGCGGCGCTCTTCGCCGGCCTCGCCATCGCGATGCTTCCGGTGCTCGCCGTCTACATCGTCTTCCAGAAGCAGATCCAGGCCGGCCTCACCGCCGGTGCGATCAAGTAGTCGGGCACGGGTAGCCGCGGTACGGACGGGGGCGGCGTGAGCGGTCTGCCGCGCGTCACCCTCAACACCGGCACCGCGATGCCACAGCTCGGTCTGGGCGTCGGTCATCTGACCGACGCCCAGACCGCTGTCGCGGTGTCGACGGCACTGGAGTGCGGCTACCGCGGTATCGACACCGCCGCGGTGTACGCCAACGAGCGCGGCACCGGCCGGGCGCTCGCCGCCTCGGGGCTGCCCCGCGCGGACCTCTTCGTCACCACCAAGCTGTGGAACGCCGACCAGGGCCACGACCGGACGCTGCGCGCCTTCGACGCCTCACTGACCGCGCTCGGCCTGGAGTACGTCGACCTCTACCTGATCCACTGGCCCCAGCCGGACCGCGAGCTGTACCCGGAGAGCTGGCGGGCGCTGGAACGGATCCACGCCGAAGGGCGCGCCCGCGCCATCGGTGTCTCCAACTTCTGTATCCCGCACCTCGAACGGCTGGTGGCCGGATCCGGCATCGTCCCGGCCGTCAACCAGATCGAACTGCACCCCTGGTACCAGCGGCCCGCCCTGCGGGCCCACCACCGCGCGCGGGGCATCGCCACCGAGGCGTACAGCCCCCTGGGCCAGGGCGACGTGCTCACGCTGCCGGTGCTCACCGCCATCGCGGGGCGGTACGGGGTGACCGCCGCCCAGGTCGTCCTGCGGTGGAATCTGCAGCTCGGCCACATCGCGATCCCCCGCTCGGCCGACCCGGCCAGGATCCGGCGGAACGCGGACCTGCTCGGCTTCGCCCTGGACGACGCGGACCTGGCGGCTATCGCCGGCCTGGACGCGGGGCGCCGCCTGGGTCCCGATCTGAACGGCGTCGGGTAACGGTTCTAGACCGTTGCGTGGTGTGCCCGGTCCCTGATCTGCTCCAGCAGCGCCGCCTGGCCCACCAGCGACTCCCCGTACGCGTCGAAGGGCGCGCCCGTCAGCACCCGGTGGGCGAACGCCCGGGCTCCGTTGGCGTACTGGTCGTCGGCCGGCAGGACCAGATCCTCCACCGAGTCCTGCCGCTCCCAGCGCACCGAGGGCAGCAGATCGGCGGGCGGGGTGAAGGCCCGGTCCACGCTGATCCGGCCCTCGGAGCCCCACAGGGCATAGGTGGTGCGGTAGGAGGAGTCGAAGCCGAAGGAGAGCTCCGCCGAGACGCCCGAGGGCGTGTGGAACAGGGCGCTGCCGCCCACGTCCACGCCCGTGCGCCCGTCGATCCGCAGGTGGGAGCCGGCCAGGGTGAGATCCGGGCCGAGGAAGTACGTCGCCGCGCGGACGGTGTAGGCGCCCACGTCCAGCAGGGCGCCGCCGCCGAGCTCAGGGCTGTTGCGGATGTCGCCGGCGGGGCGCGGCGGGACGCCGAAGGCGGCGCTGAAGACGCGCGGCGCACCGATCGCGCCGGCGTCGATCCGCTCGCGCACGGCCGGGTGCTGGGAGTGGTGGAGGAAGAGGAAGTTCTCCATCAGCCACAGACCGTGGTCCCGCGCCGCGGCCACCAGTTCCCCGGCCTCCTCGGCCCCCGTCGTCAGGGACTTCTCGGCCAGTACGTGCTTGCCGGCGTCCAGCGCCCGCATCGCCCACCGGTGGTGCAGGCCGGTCGGCAGGACCACGTACACGGCGTCGACGTCCTCCCGCTCCAGCAGCGCCTCGTACCCGGTGACGGGCTCGCCGCCGAACCGGTCCGCGAAGCGTGCCGCGTTCGCGGGGTCACGGCTGGCCAGTGCCGTGATCCGGAGCTCCGGGACGGTGGCGATCGCGGGCAGCATCTTGCGCCAGGCGAAGTCGGCGCAGCCCAGCACCCCGAGCCGCAGGACGCCGGAGGCCGGTTCGGGCTCGCTCATCGGGGTTCCCCTTCACACATTTACCGGTGCGCGTCGCCGGTCACAGGCTCCGCGCGCAGGCGAGCAGGGTGCGCGCCTCCACGTTCAGATAATGGCCGTGACCCACCAGTTCCATCAGCTGGGACACGGTCGTCCAGCAGAAGTCCTCCGGCACCCGGACCGGCACCTCGTCCCCGACCTCGATCAGCCGGTAGCGGGTCCTGGCGTGGTAAAAACGGCCGCCCTCCTCGGACAGCACCGTGTCGAAGCGCACCTGGTCCTTCGAGGCCCCGTTCACCACGTCGAGGAACGGCGGCGCTCCGCCCGGGCCGCCGGCCGTCGCGTCGGGGAGCTGCACGGTGGGCGCGATCTCGACCCGGTCCAGCAGCCCCGGCTCGTGCCCGGCGCGCGCGAGCAGATGCGGTACGCCGTCGATCCGGCGGACGAGGAACGCGGCGAGTCCCAGGCCGCGGGGGGCGAGCAGCGGCTGCGTCCAGCCGGGCACCTCCCGGTTCCCCGCCTGCACCCGTACCGCGATGACGTCGAAACGGTCCCCGTCCTCGTCCGCTATCCGCCGCGCGGACCGGGTCCAGCCCAGCACACCGGCCAGCGGCACCAGCCGCGCGGACCAGTCGCAGCGGGTCTTGGCCTCGGTGAACCAGCTGAGGACGTGGCTCATGGAGTGGTGCGCGGCCCCGGGAGAACCGGGGCCCGGTGGGAAGGGCAGTGAGGCGATCACCGAGCGGCTGTCCATGTTGACGAGGTCGTCGATCCGCAGCATCCGCCGCAGGTCGTCCCAGGCGATCCACTGGTGGTCCTCGTGCAGCGGAACGTCCTCGGTCACCCGCACCACCATGTTGCGGTTGCGCTTCTGCCAGAACCAGGTGCCCTGCTCGGACTGCAGGGTGTCCACCAGGACCTGCCCGCGGCCGGGGCCGCGGAAGTGGTCGAGGTAGCGGGTCGGCTGGCCGCCGTGCACCCGGGTGTAGTTGCTGCGGGTGGCCTGCACGGTGGGGGAGAGCTGCAGGGTGTTGATGTTGCCGGGTTCCATCTTCGCCTGCATCAGACAGTGCGGGACCCCGTCGAAGTCCTTCACGAGGATGCCGAGGACGCCGAACTCCGGCTGGTGGATCACCGGCTGGGTCCAGGTCCCGCGGCCGTCCCCGTCGGTCACCCGCAGCCCTTCCACCGAGAAGAACTTCCCGCTCCCGTGGACCAGGTTCCCGGTCGGCTCGTCGAAGGACCAGCCCTCCATCTCGTCGAACGGGATCCGGGTGACGTCGAACCAGCCCGCCCTGGCGCGCTTGGCCCACCACTCCTGGAACGGTTCGGGAACCCCCTCCCAGCTCATCGCCCGGGCACCGGGACGAAGTACGGGCTGAACGTCTCGTGCAGGTGGATGCGGCTGCCGTCGGAGCAGTTGATGATGTACTCCTTGAACGCGCAGGGCGTACCGGCCCCGCCCGGCGGCCAGCTCGCCAGCCCGTTGTCGAGGATGACGCGGTGCTGCATGGAGTTGCGGGCGCGCAGTTCACGGCCCAGCGGCGTGGAGTCCTGGGTGTCCGCGAGCCACGGCACGGCCGCCCCGTCGAAGACGACACGGTTGCTGCTGACGACCTCCCCGGCGGGGGTGAGCAGCGCGGAACTGCGGAGCACCGGCTTCGCGTGCGGCGACAGCCCCAGCTCGTCGCGGATCCGGCGGTCCAGGGAGCCGGCGTCCACCGGAAGCTGGGAGTCGACGCGGACGGTGAGCCGGCAGGCGATCAGGGACTCCAGCAGGATCGTGGTCGATCCCTCGCTCTCCAGCAGCATGCGGGTCTGCGGGGGCAGTTCCATGAACGTGCCGCGTGAGGTGCGGTGGATACCGGGAGCGGAGTTCTCCATGGCTAGCTCGGTTCCGGGCCCTTGAGCGGCTTGCCCATCGCCGACCGGGGGATCTCGTCCAGGAAGCTGACCCGCCGCGGCATCTGGTGCGGGGCCAGCCGGGACTGGCACCACGCGAGCAGCTCCGCGACGGTGAGGCCGGAGCTGGTGACGATGCGGGCGGCCGGCACCTGGCCGCGTACGTCGTCGGGGGCCGCGACGACCTGGACGTCGGTCACCGCCGGGTGCCGGGCCAGTACCCGTTCGATCTCCGCCGGGCTGACCTTCTTGCCCGCGACGTTGATGATGTTCTTCAGCCGGCCGTTGATCCGGATGCCGCCGTCTTCGATGCGGGCCAGATCGCCGGTGCGGTACCAGTCGCCGTCGAAGTCGAGCGGGAGCAGCCCGTCGGTGCCGGTGTAGCCGGCCGCCAACGCGTCGGTCCGCAGCTGCAGTTCACCGCCGCCGGACACGCCGTCGACCGGGACCAGCCGGGGGACGACGCCGGGGAACGGTGTGCCGACCTCGCCCGGCAACTGCTCCCCGGTGCTGAGCGCCGCGGAGAGCGCCCCGGTCTCCGAGGACCCGTACGCGTTGTAGAGGGCGAAGTCGTACCGCCCGGTGATGGCGCCGGCCGCCGCCGGGGGCAGCGGGGCGCCCGAGGAGACCGCCATCCGCAGCTCCCCGAAGTCCAGCGGTGCGGCGGTACCCGCCAGCAGCTGGAACTGGAACGGCAGCCCGACCAGCGTCCGCGCCCCGTGCTCGCGCACCGCGCGGGCCAGTTGGGACGGTATGGACCGCGAGGGGACGTGCCGGATCGGGGTGCCGTGCAGCAGGGGCGCGGCGATGCCGTAGGCGAAGCCGTAGCAGTGGAAGGCAAGGGTGCTGACGACGCCCGGCAGGCCCTGCTCGTATCCCATGAACGCCGCGATCCGGTGCGCGTCCGTGAGGACGGTGGCGGCCGGCCGGACGACGCCGGTGGGCGTTCCGGTGGATCCCGAGGTGAGGAAGATCTGGGAGCGGGCCGGGATGCCGGCCAGGCTGTGGGTGGCGGCCCGGGTGTGCGTCCACAGCTCGACGCCGCCGTCGGTGGTCCGTACGGCGGGCGGTTCCGACGGCTCCGGGAGCGTCGCGCTGTCCCGGACGACGAGCCCGCCGAAGTCGGTGGGCGCGCCGGGATCGCTGTGCAGGACGGTCAGTTGGGCCAGGTCCGCGGCGAGGGTGACGACCGCGCGGACAGCCGCGTCGGCGACGTCCACCACAACCGGCAGTCCCGTGGTGGGGTGCCGCCCGAGGTGCCCGGCGAAGATTTCCGCCGAGGTGATCAACTCACGGTAGGTCCATGCCCGCTTGCCGGAGATGAGGGCGACGTCGTCGCTCCGTCCCGCCCCGTCCCGAACTGCCGCGAAGAATCCGGCGTCCGCCACTGCTCCTCCTGGATATCCGGTCAAGAGCCGGTCAGCGGTGGGTGAGGACGAAGTCGGCCATCCTGCCGACCGACTGGAAGTTCTCCACGTCCAGGTCCTCGTCCGGGATGGTGATGTCGAACTCCGACTCCAGCCACACCAGCGTCTCCAGGATTCCCAGGGAGTCGAATCCGGCGAACTGCCGCAGATCGTCCGTCTCCTGGAGCGCGGCACCGCGCGCTTCCGGCAGGGTTTCCGCGAGGCGGCCGACGAGCGCCGCCACGACTGTCTCCCGAGAAATCATCGTCCCTCTCCCACGCCATGGCAGGATCGCCCCGTACTCAGCCGATGAGTTGTCTAGACCGGTTGAGGGCGCGAGCCTAACAGTGGGCCCAGTGGGGGCGAAAGGGCTTTCCTTGAAGAGCGCTTGGGCTTCCGGGGAGGAGCGCTTGGACTTTTGACGCGGTCCCCGAACGGTCTCCCGGACAGCTCCCGAGCGCCGGGGATCACTTCGTGACATCGGCAAAACCGCCGCGTACTGTGTGGCCCGGCTGCGGCCGGGGCCGGGGGAGCGGCCGTGGTGAACGCTTCGACGGGGGAGGGCTGGTGGAGGTTTCGAGGGCGGCGGACCGGAGCGGGCACGAGGCCGGCGGCGGTGCCGCCGAGCGTGCCGGAGTACGGCCGGAGGAACGGCTGGGCGTGCTGACCGACGCGGTCGGCGCGTTCGACCGGCGGACCGCGCGGCTGGCGCGACTGGTCGCCGCGACAGGATCCAGACCGGCCGGCAGTCTTGGCCGCCTCGACGAGATCGGCTGGCAGGTCGCGGGCATCCTGCGGACGCACCGCGTCCGGCCGCTGCCGGTCGTGGTCTCGGTACTGGCGGGCGACCACGGGGTGGCCGAGCACGGAGTCTCCGCGCACCGGCCGGAGGCCACCGCCCGGCTCTTCGCGGAGATCGTCGCGGGACAGGCACCCGTCTGCGCGCTCGCCGCCCGGGTGGGCGGCCGGGTGGAGGCCGCGGACCTGGGGCTGCGCACCGACACCGGGGACCACCGCTACAAGATCGGATACGGCACGGCGGACATCACCCGCGCCGACGCGATGACCTTCGGACAGGCGCTGGACGCGATCGAGGCCGGCGCCCGGTTCGCCCACGAGGTCTTCCCCGCCGGGAGCATGGCCGCCTGCGGTGAGATCGGCGTCGGCAACACGACGTCGGCCGCCGCGCTGGCCGCCCGGCTGCTCGGGGCCGACCCGCGGGACCTCGCGGGCAGGGGCTCCGGCGTCGGCGAGGAGACCGTCCGGCTCAAGACGCGGCTGGTGGAACAGGCGCTGGAGCGCACGTCCGGGCCCGACGTCGATCCGGTCCACGGCGGGGATCCGGTCCGGCAGCTCGCCGCGCTCGGCGGTTACGAGCTGTGCGGCAACGTCGGCGTGATCCTGGCCGCCGCCGCCCGCGGCTGCCTGGTGGTGCTCGACGGCTGTATGACGGCGGTGTCCGCGCTCATCGCCTGCCGGCTGTGCCCGCAGGTCCGCGAGTACCTGGTGGCCTCCCATGTCTCCACCGAACCCGCCCACCGGATGCTGCTGGACGAGATGGGGCTGAAGCCGGTGCTCGACCTGGAGATGCGGCTCGGCATGGGATCGGGCGCCGCGCTCGCGGCCGGCCCGGTCAACGCGCTGCTCGCGGTGACCGAACTGGCCGCCGCATCCGGCCCTCCACCTGCGGCTTCTCCTCCATCGAACGAGCAGTCCCGCAACGCGACGGCGCAGTCCCCCGACCCTTCAGGAAGCGAACGCATATGACGGTGCGGGGCGTCATCCTCGATCTCGACGGAACGCTGGTGGAGTCCCGGGGCGTGCATGTGCGCTGTCTGCGCGCGGCGTGCCAGGACCTCGGGCTGCCGCGGCCGAGCGCGGCCCTCATCGCGACCCGGTCGGCCGCGACCGATCGGGCGACGCTCGTCCGGCTGGTCGGTGAGCCGCTCGCCGAGCGGGCGATGGCGGCCTACAACGCGCACTTCCCGCTCGCGCTCGCGGAGGCACCCGCCCCGCCCCGGCCGGGCGCCGCCGAGGCGATCGAGGAGCTGGCCGCGCTGGGCCTCGCCCTCGGGGTGTGCACCGGCCGCTCCCGGGCCGCCGCGGCCCTGCTGCTCACCGCCGCGGGCCTCGACATCCCGCTGCTGGTCGCCCGCGAGGACGTCGACGAGCCCAAGCCGGCACCGGAGGGTCTGCACCGGGCCCGGGGACTGCTGGGACTCTCCGCGGCCGAGGTGGTCTTCGCCGGGGACACCGCGCACGACGTCCGGCAGGGGGAGGCGGCGGGCATCACCACCTATCTGGTGGGGGGCGCCCCGGGCGCCGCACTGGCGTCGCTCGCCGGACTGCCCGCCCTGCTGACCGCCTCTCTCCTGCCGGCCGCCGGGAGCGAGGGGTGACCGACACGTGGACGGCCCAGCTGGACCTCGCGGGACTGCGCTCCGCCCAGGCACCCCTGACGTGGGGACAACGGGTGATCTACGAGGCGGTGCGGAGCAGGACCGAGGCGCACGCCTACGACTACAACATCAAGTACTTCGTGGAGCTGGACGGCACCTTCACCACCGAGGACGTGCTGGCCGCCCTGCGGCAGGTGGTGGCCGCGTACGAGAGCCTGCGCACCGTCTACCTCCCGGGAACGGACGCTGAGCCGCCCCGGCAGTCGGTCCAGGGGGAGGGACGGCTGCCCGTCCGGATCGAACCCATGGCGGCCGGCGCCGATCCCGAGGCCGAGACCGTCCGGCTGCACACCCGGATGGCGGAGTCCGGCTTCGACCTCTCACACGAATGGGGGATCCGGGTCACGCTGCTGCTGGCGCCCGGGGGAGCGCCGTTCCGCGTCCTTCTCTATCTCTCCCATGTGGCGCTGGACGGCTGGGCGCTGCGGATCCTGGAACAGGATCTGCGGGACCGGCTGGCGGGCCGGCCCGCCGCCGATGCGGCCGGGCCGCGGCGCACCCAGCCGCTGGATCTGGCGGAGCAGGAGCAGTCCGAGCGGGGCCGGGCGATGAACCGCCGGTCGGGCGCGTATGTGCGCAAGGTCCTCGACGGCGCCCCGCAGTCGATGTTCGCGGGGGCGTCGGGCGATCCCGGGGCCGCGCACGGCGAGCTGCGCTCCGCCCCGATGGACGCCGCCGCCCGGACGATCGCCCTGCGCTGCCAGGTGAGCACGGCGACCGTGCACCTCGCGGCGTTCGCGGCGCTCCTCGCGCGCCGCAACGGCACCACCCGCTGCGCGCTGAAGACGATCTTCGCCAACCGGGTCGGCGCGGACCGGCAGGGCATGGTCGCCCCGCTCGCCTCCGATGTCGTGCTCTGCCCCGATGTCTCCGGGCCCGCGTTCGACGACGTCGTCCGCGCCACCCACAAGGACACGCTGCGCGGGTACGCCAGGGCCCAGTACGACCCGGCGGATCTCGACGGGCTGATCGCGGCGGCGGGCCAGGCCCGGGGGCAGCGGCTGGACCTGTCCGTCCTGCACAACGACACCACTCTGCTGTTCGGCGAGCCGGAACAGCGGACCCGGACACCGGAGGACACGGCGGAGGAGGGCGCGGACGACCGGTCCTTCTCCTGGGCGGCGCCGTTCGCCCTGCCCGCCCTGAAGCTCTACTACAACGTGAGCTCCGAGCCGGAGGGCCCGATCACCGTGCACCGACTGGTCGCGGACACCGCGTACCTGCCCCGGGACGACGTCCGCGGGCTGCTCCTGGACATGGAGACGCTGCTGACCGAGTCCGCCCGCCGCCCCGGGGTCCCGATGGCGGCGCCGGACGGCTTCCTCGTCCGGCCCCTTGCCAGGGGTGACGACTGGCTGCTGACCGACGCCTCCTGGGCCGATCTCGGTGCCATGCGCCGGGCCCTGCTCGGCCTGGAAGCCGTGGCCGACGCCGAACTGCTCGTCGACCGGGACGCCGCCGGGGCGCCCCGGGTGACGGTGCGGGTGGTCCCGCACGCAAGGGGCGACGGCGGCCGGCCCGTCACCGTCGCGGAGGTGCGGCGCGCGTACGAAGCGGCGCTCTCCGTCCTGCCCGATGTCGTTCTCCCGCACTACTACCTTGTCGAAAGGCCCCAGTTCCGTGTCGCGTCCCACTGACCGACCGACGGTCGGCGTCATCGTCCCCGCCATGAACTCCTCGGACTTCATCGACCAGGCCCTGGGGTCGGTGGCCATGCAGACCCGGCCCGTCGACCAGATCGTCGTCGTGGACGACTGCTCCGACGACGACACCGTGCGGCGCGTGGAGCGCTGGAGCGAGGTGCTGCCGCTGACACTGGTCCGCAACACCCGCCGCCTCGGTGTCTGGGGCGCCCGGGGGACCGGGATCGAGCGGCTCGGCACCGACCTGGTGTGCCAGCTCGACGGCGACGACGCCTTCCTTCCGCACCATGTCGAGGCGATGTGCGACGCCTACGAGGCCAGCCCGGGGCTGATCAGCCCCCGCCCGCTGACCTGGACCGGCACCGGGCCGTTCGTCCCCGGCACGTACACCAAGGGCCGGCTGCCGCTCCCCGGCGATCAGCTCGTCCAGCTGCTCGCGCAGAACTACGTCGTGGTCGGCGCGCTGTACAGCCGGGCGCTGTACGACAAGGTCGGCGGCTTCCGGAAGATCGCCTACGGCGAGGAGTGGGACCTGTGGCTGCGGCTGGTCGCCGCGGGCGCGGTCGTCAGCAAGCCGGCGGACCCTTCGTACGTCTACCGCGTCCGTGCCTCCAGCTACGCGGGCGGTTTCGCGCGGAACACGGCGGAGACCGAGGTGCTCGGCCGCTTCCTGGCCGAGACCCGGGACCCGCGGCTGCGCCGGGCGGTCAAGATCGCCCTGCTCCAGCGGACCGGCACGGACGGGCTGCCGGAGGCGCACGATCCGCTCGCGGCGCCCGGGGTGGACGCGGCGGTGCTCGCCCGGGCGGGCATCGGGCGCGATCACCTTGTGTACGTGCGGCGGGATCCGGATCTCGGCTGGGTACTCGCCGGCCGGGACGAATCGACGGGCGGTCCTGCGACGGCGGTGATCGCGGACGACGGCCGGCTCGTGCTGCGGATGACCGGTGGGGAGAACGACTACGAGGTCACCTTCGTCGAGGACGAGCTGCTGCGCCGCGACACGTCTTCCCTCCGTGACGTCCTGAGGCGCTGAGAGGGTACGGGCGACCTATGACGCATCGGGCTTTCCGTCGCAGAATGGTCTCAGCCCTTGACGGGACATCACCCTGAAGGCTCAGCTTAGGGTTCACATGTTGTAGACGACGGGGTCTCACTGGTGCGGCCTCGTCCGTTCGGGCGGCGGTTTGTACCGCCTGCCGAGGCAGGAGTGGATGGTCGTGGAGACTCCGGGATCGCAGTCATCGCTGCACCGGGCCAACCTAGAGCGTGTGGTCCGCGCCGTACGGCTGGCAGGCTCGCTCACCCAGGCGGAGATCGCCCGGAGTACCGGGCTGTCCGCCGCCACGGTCTCCAATATCGTCCGGGAGCTGCGGGACAACGGAACGGTGCAGGTCACGCCTACCTCCTCCGGAGGAAGACGGGCCCGCAGCGTTGCGCTGTCCGGCGATGTCGGCATCGTCGTGGGCGTCGACTTCGGACACTCCCACCTGCGGGTGGCGGTGGGGAACCTGGCGCACCAGGTGCTGGCCGAGCAGTCCGAGCCGATCGACGTGGACGCCTCCGCGTCCCAGGGCTTCGACCGGGCCGAGCAGCTGGTCGCCCAGCTGATCGAGTCGACCGGCATAGGCGTGGACAAGGTGCTCGGGGTCGGCCTCGGTGTCCCCGGCCCCATAGACGTGGAGTCCGGAGCCATCGGATCGACCGCGATCCTGCCCGGCTGGAGCGGCATCAACCCACGTCAGGAGCTGTCCGACCGACTCGGCATGCCCGTGAAGGTGGACAACGACGCCAACCTGGGCGCGCTGGGCGAACTGGTCTGGGGCGGCGGCCGCGGGGTACGGGACCTGGCCTACATCAAGGTCGCCAGCGGCGTCGGCGCGGGCCTGGTGATAGACGGCCGCATCTACCGCGGCCCGGGCGGCACGGCGGGCGAGATAGGGCACATCACGCTGGACGAGTCGGGCCCGGTGTGCCGCTGCGGCAACCGCGGCTGCCTGGAGACCTTCACCGCCGCGCGCTACACCCTGGAGCTGCTGCGCAGCAGCCACGGCGCCGATCTCACGGTGCCGCGGATGGTCCAGTACGCCCGGGAGGGCGATCCGGGCTGCCGCCGGGTGATCGCGGACGTGGGGCGGCACATCGGCATGGGCGTGGCCAGTCTCTGCAACCTCCTCAACCCCAGCAGGGTCGTCCTCGGGGGCGATCTCGCGGAGGCCGGCGAGCTGGTGCTGGCGCCGATCCGCGAGTCGGTGGCGCGCTACGCCATTCCGAGCGCGGCCCGGCAGCTGTCGATCGTCCCCGGCGGGCTCGGCGCACGCGCGGAAGTACTCGGAGCGCTCGCTCTGGTACTGAGCGAAATGGGTGATTCGACCCTTCTTGATGGAAATGCTCCGGCGGCGGTTCCGGCCCTTTCAGCGCAACGACCTGCATAACCCTGGGTTCACACAGCTAACGAAACGCGCCGTTGCCATCTCGTTAAGTGTTTACTTATTGACGGCATGGCAACGGCGGAGTTGACTCACGTGAACCTCGGCCGCAGCGTTGCGGCCTCGTCAGGGAGGCAACCCAAAATGAACGCAATGATGCGTCGTGCCGTAATTGGCTCGCTTGCGGTAACGATGGCCCTGTCCGTGGCCGCGTGCGGCAAGGCCGGAGACAACAAGTCCGACAGCAGCAAGGACAAGTCGATCGGCCTGCTCCTTCCGGAGAACGCGACGACGCGCTACGAGAAGTTCGACCGCCCGCTGATCGAAGCGAAGATCAAGTCGCTCTGCTCCGACTGCAAGATCGAGTACGCGAACGCCGCCGGCGACCCGGCCAAGCAGGCGCAGCAGGTCAGCAGCATGATCACCAAGGGCGTCAAGGTCCTGATCCTCGACCCGCAGGACGCGGTCGGCATCAAGGCCTCGGTCCAGGCGGCCGTGGACAAGGGCATCAAGGTCGTGGCGTACGACCGCTTCGCCCAGGGCCCCGTCTCCGCCTACGTCTCCTACGACAACGAGAAGGTCGGCGAGCTGCAGGGTCAGGCCCTCCTCGACGCCATGGGCGCCAAGGCCACCCCGACTGCCAACGTTGTCATGATCAACGGTGACGACGCCGACCCGAACGCCGCGCAGTTCAAGGCCGGTGCCCACAAGGCGCTCGACGGCAAGGTCAAGATCGCGTACGAGCAGAGCGGTCTGTGGAAGGACACCGTCGCCAACCAGAAGGTCACGGCGGCCATCACCCAGCTCGGCGCCAAGAACATCGCCGGTGTCTACTCCGCCAACGACGGCATGGCCGGCGGTATCGCCACCGCCCTCAAGGGCGCGGGCATCAACGTCCCGCTGACCGGTCAGGACGCCGAGCTCGCCGGTGTCCAGCGGATCCTCGCGGACCAGCAGACCAGCACCGTCTACAAGGCCTTCAAGCCCGAGGCCGACGCGACCGCCGAGATCGCGGTCAAGCTGCTCAACGGCGAGGACATCAAGTCCGTCGCGGACATCACGGCGACCAGCGGCTCCGGCACCACCGTGCCCGCGAAGCTGCTCCCCGCGGTGTCGGTGACCAAGGCCAACATCAAGGACACGGTCGTCAAGGACCAGCTCTACACCGTGGCCCAGATCTGCACCGCTGACTACGCCGCCGCCTGCAAGGCCGCCGGCATTCAGTAAAACCCCGGGGCTCACAAGGCCCCCGGTCCCGTAAAAGCCTGTCCGGCGCCCCGCCCCACCATCATCCCCGCTTCGGGGTGGGGCGCCGGACGGAAACGCTTACGGGTCACGGGACTTACCCCCACGTATTCACTTTGTAATCCTGTGCTTCTTGCACGTCCTTCCGCGCCTCTCCCAGGGCGCGGCATCCCCGCCGGTCAGGCGGCGAAGGAGATGATTCACGTGTCCGCTACGCCCGTGTTGGCGTTGCGCGGAGTCTCCAAGCGATTCGGTGCGGTGCAAGCCCTCACCGATGTCGAGCTGGAGGTCCATACCGGTCAGGTCGTCGCGCTGGTCGGTGACAACGGTGCCGGCAAGTCCACTCTGGTCAAGACGATCGCCGGTGTGCACCCGATCGACGAAGGCGTCATCGAGTGGGAGGGCACGCCGGTCAGCATCGACCGGCCGCACGACGCCCAGGGCCTCGGCATCGCCACCGTCTACCAGGACCTCGCGCTCTGCGACAACCTCGATGTCGTCGGCAATCTCTACCTCGGCCGCGAACTGCGCCGCGGGCTCGCGCTCGACGAGGTGACGATGGAGCAGCGCGCCCGCGAGCTGCTCGACACCCTGTCGATCCGCATCCCGAGCGTCCGCATCCCGATCGCGAGTCTGTCCGGTGGTCAGCGACAGGTCGTCGCCATCGCCCGCGCCCTGATCGGTGAGCCGAAGGTCGTCATCCTCGACGAGCCCACCGCCGCCCTCGGCGTGGAGCAGACCGCCCAGGTCCTCGACCTGGTCGAGCGGCTGCGCGAGCGTGGCCTCGCCGTCATCCTCATCAGCCACAACATGGCCGATGTGCGCGCCGTGGCGGACACGGTGTCCGTCCTGCGGCTCGGCAAGAACAACGGTGCCTTCCCGGTGAAGGACACCAGTCCCGAAGAGATCATCGCGGCGATCACCGGAGCCACGGAGAACGCCGTGACCCGTCGTCAGGCGCGCAACACGGAGGCGGCAAAGTGAGCGACCTGTCCAAGACGGTGAAGGACACGCCCCCGGCCGAAGACCCCACCGCGGCGGCGATCCCCGTCGTCGACCCGCGACTGCTGGTCCGCGAAGAGGGACTCAAGGGCTATCTGACCGAGTTCAAGCGCAAGGTGCGCGGTGGTGAGCTCGGCTCGCTGCCCGTCGTCGTCGGTCTGATCATCATCTGGTCCGTGTTCCAGTCCCAGGACAGCCTGTTCCTGAGCGCCGGCAACATGCTCAACATCAGCTACTTCATGTCCGCCACCGGCATGATCGCCATCGGCCTGGTCTTCGTGCTGCTGCTCGGTGAGATCGACCTGTCGGTCGCCTCCGTCAGTGGTCTGTCGGCCGCCGTCTTCGCCATCCTGGCGACGACACACGGTGTGAATCCCTGGCTGGCCGTCTTCCTGACCCTCCTGACCGGTATCGCCATCGGCGCGCTGCACGGTTACTTCTTCGCCAAGATCGGTGTGCCGGCCTTCGTGGTCACCCTCGCCGGCAACCTCGGCTGGAACGGCCTGATGCTGTGGCTGCTGGGCGACACCGGCAGCCTCTCGATCCAGGACAAGGGCCCGCTGCACCTGCTCGGGCAGCGCTCCTTCTTCATGAACCAGGACATCGCCGGCGCGTACCTGCTGGCGGGTCTCGGCACCGTCGCCCTGCTCGCCGGCTCGCTCATCGAGCAGCGCCGCCGCCGCCAGGCCGGGGTCCCGTACCGGCCGACCGGCGAGATCGCCGTACGTGTCGGTGCGCTGGCCGTGGTCTCCTTCGTCGCCGCGTACGTGCTGAACCAGGCGGCGGGTGTGCCCAACGCCCTGGTGATCTTCCTCGTGGCGCTCGTGCTCACCGACTTCGTCCTGCGGCGCACCTCGTACGGCCGCAAGATCTTCGCCGTCGGTGGCAGCATCGAGGCCGCCCGCCGTGCCGGTATCAACGTGGCCCTGATCCGTATCTCGGTGTTCGCCATCTCCGGCGGCTTCGCGGCGGCCGGCGGTCTGTTCCTCGCCGCGCAGACCTACACCGCGACGCTCGCCGCCGGTAGCGGCAACCTCCTGATGCTGGCCATCGCGGCCGCGGTCATCGGTGGCACCAGCCTCTTCGGCGGTCGCGGCAACACCTGGTCCGCCCTGCTCGGCATGCTCGTCATCCAGTCCATCCAGACCGGTCTCGACCTGCTGAACATGAACACCTCGCTGCAGTACATGATCACCGGCGCCGTACTGCTCGCCGCCGTGGTCATCGACTCGGTGTCGCGCAAGACGCAGAAGGCCTCCGGTCGCGCGTAACGCTCCATCGCACACACCTCCGCATGTCGGTGGTGTGGCGGCACCGGCCCGGTGCGGGGATGATCATCCCTGCACCGGGCATTCGTGTTGCCGGGTGGTCCGCGGGTGCGCTGCGGGTGGGTCGCGGGTGACAAACGTCGCACGGGGCGCTCCACGGTGTCGCACGGGGAACATTAGACTCGACGGATCGACCAGTTCGACTGCATAGGAGGCACGGGTGGCGCTGCTGACCCGTATCAAGGGACCGCGCGACCTCGACCGGCTCAGCCAGGAGCAGCTGGTGGAGCTGGCGGGCGAGATCCGTACCTTCCTCGTCGACGCGGTCTCCAAGACCGGCGGACACCTGGGCCCCAACCTCGGTGTGGTGGAGCTGACCATCGCCCTGCACCGGGTCTTCGACTCGCCCCGGGACAAGGTGCTCTTCGACACAGGGCACCAGTCCTATGTGCACAAGCTGCTCACCGGACGGCAGGACTTCACCCGGCTCAAGAGCAAGGGCGGCCTCTCCGGCTACCCCTCGCGCGCCGAGTCCGAGCACGACGTCATCGAGAACAGCCACGCCTCGACGGTCCTCGGCTGGGCCGACGGCCTCGCCAAGGCCAACGAGGTGCTCGGCAAGCAGGACCACGTGGTGGCCGTCATCGGTGACGGCGCGCTGACCGGCGGTATGGCCTGGGAGGCGCTGAACAACATCGCCGCCGCCCGGGACCGGCCGCTCGTCATCGTCGTCAACGACAACGAGCGCAGCTACGCCCCGACGATCGGCGGGCTCGCCGACCACCTGGCGACGCTGCGCACCACCGACGGCTACGAGCGCTTCCTGTCCCGCACCAAGGACCTGCTGGAGCGCACCCCGCTCATCGGACAGCCGCTCTACGAGACGCTGCACGGCGCCAAGAAGGGCCTCAAGGACTTCATCGCCCCGCAGGGCATGTTCGAGGACCTGGGCCTGAAGTACGTCGGCCCGATCGACGGCCATGACGTGGACGCGCTGGAGTCGGCGCTGCAGCGCGCCAAGCGCTTCGGCGGCCCCGTCATCGTGCACTGCCTCACCGAGAAGGGCCGCGGCTACCGCCCGGCCGAGCAGGACGAGGCGGACCGCTTCCACGGCATCGGCCCCATCCACCCGGACACCGGCCTGCCGATCGCCGCCTCCGGCGCCGACTGGACCTCGGTCTTCGGCGAGGAGATGGTCAAGCTCGGCAGGGAGCGCGAGGACATCGTCGCGATCACCGCCGCGATGCTGCAGCCGGTCGGCCTGGACAAGTTCGCGAAGGTCTTCCCGAACCGGGTCTACGACGTCGGCATCGCCGAGCAGCACGCCGCCGTCTCGGCCGCGGGCCTGGCCACCGGCGGCCTGCACCCGGTCTTCGCCGTGTACGCGACGTTCCTGAACCGCGCCTTCGACCAGGTGCTGATGGATGTGGCGCTGCACAAGTGCGGTGTCACCTTCGTGCTGGACCGGGCCGGTGTCACCGGCACCGACGGCGCCTCGCACAACGGCATGTGGGACATGTCGATCCTCCAGGTCGTACCCGGTCTGCGGATCGCCGCGCCGCGCGACGCCGACCAGGTCCGCGCCCAGCTGCGCGAGGCCGTCGAGGTCGACGACGCGCCCACCGTCGTCCGGTACTCCAAGGGCGCGGTCGGCCCGGCGGTCAAGGCCGTCGGCCGGGTCGGCGGCATGGACGTGCTCCGGAAGGTGCCCGAGGGCGAGCGCCCCGACGTCCTGCTGGTCTCGGTCGGCGCCCTCGCCCCGATGTGCCTGGAGATCGCCGATCTGCTCGACGCCCAGGGCATCACCACCACCGTCGTCGACCCGCGCTGGGTCAAGCCGGTGGACGCGGCGCTGCCCGGGCTCGCGGCCGGCCACCGCGTCGTGGTCACCGTCGAGGACAACTGCCGGGCCGGCGGTGTCGGCTCGGCGATCTCGCAGGCGCTGCGCGACGCGGACGTGGACGTACCGCTGCGCGACTTCGGCATCCCGGCGGAGTTCCTGGACCACGCCTCCCGCAAGGAGGTCATGGCCGAGATCGGGCTGACCGCGCCCGACATCGCACGCCAGGTCACCGGTCTGGTCGCGACGATCGACGGCCGGTACGGCGAGAGCGTCGGATCGGCCGAGCCGGCGGCGGTCAGCGACTGAGGTCCGTTCCGCGGAGCTGTCGAGTGAGGGGGTCCACCCATCCGGGTGGACCCCCTCACCCATTGGCGTAGGCATAGGCGCGCCTATTCGGGTGAAGCGAACCTTGGGAGTGGAGTAGCGACTGCCGACGCCCCCCAACCTGTCGGCAGGACGAACAGGAGGCGCGCCGGTGAGTACGAGTACGCAGGACAACCCGCCGACGTCGGGCAGGAATCCGGACGGGCTCTTCCGGACCAAGTCCGTCGAGCAGTCCATGCAGGACACCGAGGAGCCGGAGCACCAGCTCAAGAGGTCGCTGTCGGCCCTGGACCTCACGGTCTTCGGCGTCGGTGTCATCATCGGCACCGGCATCTTCGTCCTCACCGGCACGGTGGCGAAGAACAACGCCGGGCCCGCTGTCGCCCTCGCCTTCGTCGCGGCCGGTGTGGTGTGCGGGCTCGCGGCCATCTGCTACGCCGAACTGGCCTCCACGGTCCCGGTCGCCGGGTCCGCGTACACGTTCTCCTTCGCCACCCTCGGCGAGCTCCCGGCGTGGATCATCGGCTGGGACCTGGTGCTGGAGTTCGCGCTCGGTACGGCGGTGGTCGCGGTCGGCTGGTCCGGCTATGTGCGGTCGCTGCTGGACAACGCGGGCTGGCATCTGCCGCAGGCGCTGTCCGGCACCAGTGACACGAACGGGTTCGGCTTCGACCTGCTGGCGTTCCTGCTGGTGCTGCTGCTGACCGGGATCCTCGTCCTCGGTATGAAGCTCTCCGCGCGGGTCACCACGGTGGTCGTCGCGATCAAGGTGGCCGTGGTGCTGCTGGTCATCATCGCCGGCGCGTTCTTCATCCACAGCGAGAACTACAAGCCCTTCCTTCCGCCCGCGATCAGTTCCGTCAAGGAGTCCGGTCTCAAGTCGCCGCTCATCCAGGTGCTGTTCGGATACGCGCCGACGAGCTTCGGTGTCCAGGGCATCTTCACCGCCGCGGCCGTCGTCTTCTTCGCCTTCATCGGCTTCGACATCGTGGCGACCGCGGCCGAGGAGACCAAGAACCCGCAGCGGGACATGCCGCGCGGCATCCTCGGCTCGCTCTTCATCTGTACGGCGCTGTACGTCGCCGTGTCGGTCGTCGTCACCGGTATGCAGAAGTACACCGAACTGTCGGTGGACGCGCCGCTCGCCGACGCCTTCAAGGCGACCGGGCACCCGTGGTTCGCGGGCGTCATCAGTTTCGGGGCCGCGGTCGGCCTCACCACGGTCTGCATGATCCTGTTGCTCGGCCAGACCCGGGTGTTCTTCGCGATGAGCCGCGACGGGCTCATTCCCCGGTTCTTCTCCCGGGTCCACCCGCAGTTCCGCACTCCGTACCGCTCGACGATCCTGCTGGGCGTGCTCATCGCCGTCATCGCGGGCTTCACCAGCATCTCGGAGCTGGCGGCGCTGGTGAACATCGGCACCCTCTTCGCCTTCGTCCTCGTCGCGGTCGGCGTCATCATCCTGCGCCGCACCCGGCCCGACCTGCCGCGTTCCTTCCGTACCCCGTGGGTGCCCGTGCTGCCGATCGCCTCGGTGGCCGCCTCGCTGTGGCTGATGCTGAACCTGCCGAGCGAGACCTGGCTGCGGTTCGGGATCTGGATGGTGATCGGTGTCGTCGTCTACTTCCTGTACGGACGCAGCCACAGCCGTATGAACCGCGCCAACAAGGGCGCCTGACGGACCGGTACGTTGTCAGGCGTGCCATCGGCCCCGAAGATCACGAGCGGCGCCCCCGCCGGACTCCCCGCCCCGAGCGAGGAGGACGGCGGGGGCGCCCGCCGTCGGGCCCGGCGGCTGCGGCCGCCGGACCGCTACTGGCTGCGGCTGGCGGCGGTGCTCGCCGTGCTCGCCACCCTCGTCCGCGCTCCGTCGTTCCTGCGCCCGGTCTGGAACCCCGACGAGGGCTACCTCGCCGTGCAGGCCCGGATGCTCGCGCACGGCGGGGTGCTCTACGACACCGTCGTGGACCGCAAGCCGCCGCTGCTGCCCTGGCTCTACGAGGGGCTGTTCGCGGTCTTCGGCGACGCCTCGCTGTGGCCGCTGCGTGCCGCCGCCGTCGTGGCGCAGCTCGGCACCGCCCTGCTGCTCGCGTCCGTCGCCCGCCGCCGCTGGGGGAACCGGGCGGGCGCCGCCGCGGGCGCCGGGTATCTGCTGCTCTCCATCGGCCTGGCCCCCGAGGACACCCAGGCCGCCTCGTTCGGTGTGTTCATGCTGCCGTGGACCGTACTGGCCTTCTGGGCGGCCGACCGCCGCCGCTGGGCGCTGGCGGGCCTGGCCGTCGCGGGGGCGGCGCTGACCAAGCAGACCGGCGGCGCGGCGCTGCTGCCGGTGCTGTGGATGCTGTGGAGCGCCCGGCGCGCGCCGGAGCCGCCCGGCGGGGTCGCCGTGCTGCGGCTGGTCGCCGGCTGCGCCCTGCCGGTGGCGGGCGTCGCCGTCTTCACCGGCCCGTCCCGGTTCCTGTTCTGGACGGTCACCGGCTCCGGGTCCTACGCCTCCGCTTCGGGCGCCTGGGGCGTGGCGCTGGGGCGGGGCCTGGGGAACGCCGGGATACTGGCCGCCGCCGGGGCGGCCTTCGTCGTCCCCACGGTCCTCACGCTGGCCCGCCGGAGCGGCGTGGAACGGCTGCCCGCCGACCTCTGGGTCTGGCTGGGCGCCTCGGCGCTCGGAGCGGTCTTCGGCTTCCAGTTCTACGGCCACTACTTCCTGCAGTTGATCCCGCCGCTGGTGCTCATCGGGGTGGCCGCGCTGCGCGGGCTGCCGCGCTGGTGGCCCGCGGCCACCGCCTGGACGGTGCTCGCGAGCGCCGCATTCGCCGTCTGGGGCCTGACCGCGCCGCGGGCCGAGCTGGACCACGCCGACGCCGTCGCCGCCGCCGTACGGGCCCGTACCGGCCCCGGGGACACCGTTCTGGTGTGGGGCATGCACCCCGAGCAGTACTGGCTCTCCGGCCGCGCCCCCGCGAGCCGCTATCTGACCGCCGGCTTCCTGACGAACTTCAGCGGCGGCCGCGGCGGCGCCCGGGTGGGGGAGGAGTACGCGGTCCCCGGCGCCTGGCGCACCTTCGGCGAGGAGGCGGCGCTGCGCCCGGCCGACCTGATCGTCGACGACTCGCGCGGAGCGCCGTACGGCCCGGCCCTGACGCCCAGCCTGCAGCGGATGCTGGACGCCGGATACCGCCCGGTGGACACCGTCGGAGGCGCGGTCCTCTACGCCCGGGCCCCGGCCCTCCGCTGACCCTCACGCAGGGCCTCCGCCAGGGCCCCCGGACCGGTCCCGACACGTCCCGGTGGTATACAGGCGACGTAGCAGAGCACGCTGATCGAGGTGGCGGTATTTCATGACGGAGTCCAAGGGACTCAAGGACCGGAACGACACGGCGGACTCCGGGGCGGCGCCCCGTAAGGGTCTTCTGCAGCGCTGGCGGCCGTACGCCGCGGGCGTTGTGGTGCTCGTGGTGGTGTTCGGGGCGTCCGCGGCCATCGGCGCGCATGTGCGCGGCGCGAAGGCGGACAAGGTGAAGCCGCCCGCGAACGCGGCGGGCCCGGACGGCCAGGCGAAGCTGGCGGTGCCGGTCAGGCCGAGCGTCCCGGTGACGCTGACCGTCTACGAGGACCTGCGCAGCCCGCAGTCCAAGGCGTTCGCCGAGCAGTACGCGGACACCTTCACGAAGCTGCTGGCGACCGGGCAGGTGGAGATCCAGTACCGGCTGGTCACCCACACCGACTCCCAGCTGGGCGGCCACGGCTCCCGGGCCGCCGCCAACGCGGCCGCGTGCGCCCAGGACCAGGGGCGGTACACGCAGTTCGTGCAGCAGGTCTGGAACCGGCAGCCGGATCCGTCGGACGACGCGCTGAGCAGCCAGAAGCTGCTGAAGGAGCTGTCGGAGAAGGCCGGGAAGATCGACGAGGGCAAGTTCGTCCCGTGCATGAAGGGCAACGACCACGAAGGCTGGGTCGCGAGGTCCGAGTCCGACTTCGTGTCAGGCGCCTACGGTGAGGTGCCCGTTGTCCAGATCAACGGCGAGACGGTGCCCGACGTCCAGACGTCGCTGACGCCGGTCAAGCTGCGCTCGATGGTGGAGAAGGAGGCCAAGAAGGTGTCCGACGAGACCGTTCCGTCCGGGCAGCCGAGCCTCGCGAGCTGAGGGTCTTTCCGCACCCTTTCCGCACCTTTTTCCACCCCTCCGTGACCGGGCGCGTCATCACCTGGCCAAGACGTATCCGACATTTCGTCAACTTTCTGGCGAAATCGGGTATTGAAGGCATGTGACGCCCGATCACGGAGGAGTGTGCGCATGTCCATACCGTTGTTCGACGAGGTAGAACCGCTCTCCGGCTGTGTCTGCGAGGAATGCGCGCGACAGCGCCTCGCCGACTCGGTGACGCGGGACACCGGCACCGGCTGCAGCACCACCGCGGCCACCCGTGTGATGGTCGTGGCGGCCGCCGCGGGCACGGCCATCAGCGGCGGAGCGGGTGCGGTCGCCGCGGCCACCGCACCGAGCGCCGCCACCGGTTCCATGCTCGGCCACGCCCTGCTCAGGGCGCCGGTCCCGGCTCCTGCCCCGCTGCATCTGACGCGGGACCAGATCCTGGACCGGGCACAGCGCTGGGTGGACGCCGAGGTGCCCTACAGCATGTCCGCGTACTGGTCGGACGGTTACCGCCAGGACTGCTCGGGCTTCATCTCCATGGCCTGGGGCCTCGGCACCAACGCATGGACCGGCAGCCTGCCGGACTACGCGAGACGGATCGACCGGGACGATCTGCTGCCCGGTGACATCCTGCTGTTCCACAACCAGGCGGCTCCGGAGAAGGGCTCGCACGCCGTCATCTTCGACGGCTGGGCCGACTCCGGGCACCACCTGTACACCGCGATCGAGCAGACCCAGCCGCACACCCGCGCCCAGACGACGCCGATGGCCTACTGGACCAACTCCGACAAGTACGTCGCCTACCGGTACAAGTACCTGGACTCCGGCACCGGCAGTCCGGGATCGGGCGGCACAGGGACACCGGGGACACCGGGGACACCGGGGACACCGGGGAGCACCGGCACGACGGGGAGCAACGGCTATCCCGGCACCGCCGCCTTCGGACCCGGCGCGAACAACGCCAATGTCACCCGGCTGGGCACCATGCTCATGACCCGCGGTGCCAGGCCCTACTACATCGTCGGACCCGGCCCGCTCTGGGGCGACGCCGACCGCAGCGCCACCAGCGCCTTCCAGCGCGCCCAGGGCTGGACCGGCAGCGACGCCGACGGCCTGCCAGGACCCACCACCTGGGGATACCTGGTGGAGGGCACCGGTAAGAACATCGCCGCGGGCACCCCCACGACGCGGCCGGTCGGCGGCTCCACGGCACCCCGTTACCCGGGCGCCGCTTCCTTCCGCCCAGGACAGTCCAACGACCAAGTGCTGACCCTCGGACGGCGCCTCGTCGCCAAGGGCTTCGGCAAGAGCTACCGCGTGGGCCCCAGCCGTACCTGGGGCGAGGCCGACCGCCGCGCCGTCGAGGCGTTCCAGCGCGCCCAGGGCTGGTCCGGGCGCGACGCGGACGGCTATCCCGGACCGGAGACCTGGAGACGACTCTTCCTGTGACGACTCACGCACCCACGGCGGACGCGGCCCTGGCCGCCACCGCCGTCCTCCCCGCCGTCCTCCCCACCGCCGCCACCGTCACCGTTTCCGATCTCGTCGAGAGGCCCGGCCGCTGCCTGCCGGGTTGGACCGCGGCGCTCACCGCGCTGGTCGCTGCGGCCGCCGGCGGCTGGCTGCTGTGGCGGACGGGCGCGCTGCCCGAGCGGCTCGCCGGCCACACCGTGCTGCCCGAGGCGCCGGCACCCCGGGACCTGACCGGTCTGTGGGGGGCGGTGCTGCTGCTCGGCGCGCTGACCGCGTTCGCCGCGGGCGGCCTCACCCGGGGCCGTCCCGGCAAGGTCTGGGTGCTCACCCGGCACGGCGCCTACCAGGGCAGCGTCCGGGAGACCGGACTGCTGTGGATCAGTCCGCTGCTCGGCCGCCGCCGGATGGACGTCAGCCTGCGGCACTGGCGCAGCCGCGCCATCGAGACGGTCGACGCGGACGGCACCCCGCTGCACGCCAGCGTCCTGATCGTCTGGCGGGTCCGGGACACCGCCCGGGCCGCCTTCGCCATCGACGACCACTCGCGCTACCTGCGCGAACAGGTGGAGTGCGCGGTCACCCGCGCCGTCTCCCGGCTGCCCGCGGACGACTTCCGCGGCTCCGGGCCCACCCTGCGGGACTCGGAACGCCTCGGCGACCAGCTCACCCGGCTGCTCGCCGCCGATATGCGCCCGGTCGGCGTCGAGGTCTTCTCGGCGCAGCCCGTACGCCTGGAGTACGCACCCGAGGTGGCCGCCGCGATGCGGCGTGCCCAGGTCACCGCGCTCGACGCCAGGCACCGCCGGGCGGTGCTCGACGACGTGCTCGCGGCGGTTGCCGAGACGGTGCGCGGTCTGACCGACCGCGGGCTGGTCCAGCTCGACGACTACGAGCGGAAGTCGCTGGTCAGGGACTTGACCGTGGCGTTCTACACGGCTCGTGGCCCGGCGGCCGAGGTGCCGAGGAAGTAGCCCCCGGCCGGGTCCTGACCAGCTGCGGTCAGGACCCGGCCGAGGGCGTCACTCACGGCGTTACGCCGGGACGCTCGCGATGCCCGGGGCGAGGAACGGCTTGCCGTTCACCCGCTGCGAGACACCCTCGCGGTCCAGGTACGGGGTGATCCCGCCCAGGTGGAAGGGCCAGCCGGCACCGGTGATCAGGCACAGGTCGATGTCCTGCGCCTCGGCGACGACACCCTCGTCGAGCATGAGGCCGATCTCCTGCGCCACGGCGTCCAGCACCCGGGCGCGGACCTGCTCCTCGGTGAGCACCGAGTCGCCCTGCACCAGCAGCGCGGCGACCTCGGGGTCCAGCTCCGGCTTGCCGGAGTCGTAGACGTAGAAGCCGCGCTTGCCGGCCTTGACCACCGCGGCCAGGTTCTTCGAGACGGTGAACCGGTCGGGGAACGCCCGGTTGAGGGTCTCGGAGACATGCAGCCCGATGGCCGGGCCGACCAGCTCCAGGAGCACCAGCGGCGACATCGGCAGGCCGAGCGGGTCGATGCCCTTCTCGGCGACCTCGACCGGGGTGCCCTCGTCGATGATGTTCTGGATCTCACCCATGAAGCGGGTCAGGATCCGGTTCACCACGAACGCCGGGGCGTCCTTGCAGAGCACCGCGGTCTTCTTGAGCTTGCGTGCCACACCGAACGCGGTGGCCAGCGAAGCGTCGTCCGTCGACTCGCCGCGCACGATCTCCAGCAGCGGGAGGATCGCGACCGGGTTGAAGAAGTGGAAGCCGACGACCCGCTCGGGGTTCTTCAGCTTCGACGCCATCTCGGTGACGGACAGCGAGGAGGTGTTGGTGGCGAGGATCGCGTGCGCCGGGGCGACCGCCTCGACCTCCGCGAAGACCTGCTGCTTGACGCCCATCTCCTCGAACACGGCCTCGATGATGAAGTCCGCGTCACCGAAACCGGCGGCCTTGTCGAGCGAACCGGTCACCAGCGCCTTGAGGCGGTTGGCCTGGTCCTGCTTGATGCGGCGCTTGCCGAGCAGCTTGTCGATCTCGCCGTGGACGTAGCCCACGCCCTTGTCGATGCGCTCCTGGTCGATGTCGGTCAGCACGACCGGCACCTCCAGACGGCGGGCGAAGAGCAGCGCCAGCTGCGAGGCCATCAGGCCCGCGCCGACGACGCCGACCTTGGTGACCGGGCGGGCCAGGTTCTTGTCCGGCGCACCGGCCGGGCGCTTGGCGCGCTTCTGCACCAGGTTGAAGGCGTAGATGCCGCTGCGCAGCTCGCCGCCCATGATGAGGTCCGCGAGAGCGGTGTCCTCGGCGTCGAAGCCCGCCTGCAGGTCGCCGTCCTTGGCGTTGGCGATGATCTCCAGCGCGCGGTACGCGGCCGGGGCGGCGCCGTGCACCTTGGAGTCGGCGATGCCCCTGCCGCGCTCGACGGCCTGGTCCCAGGCCGTACCGCGGTCGATCTCGGGGCGGTCCACCACGATCTCGCCGCGCAGTACGGCGGCGGTCCACGCCAGCGACTGCTCCAGGAAGTCCGCACCCTCGAAGAGCGCGTCGGCGATGCCGAGCTCGAAGACCTGCCGGCCCTTGAGCTGACGGTTCTGGTTCAGCGAGTTCTCGATGACGACGGTCACCGCGCGGTCCGCGCCGATCAGGTTCGGCAGCAGGGTGCAGCCACCCCAGCCCGGAACGAGACCGAGGAAGACCTCGGGGAGCGAGAACGCCGGCAGCGCCGCGGAGACGGTGCGGTAGGCGCAGTGCAGGCCCACCTCGACACCGCCGCCCATCGCCGCGCCGTTGTAGTACGCGAAGGTCGGGACGGCGAGGTGCGAGAGCCGCTTGAAGACCTCGTGGCCGCCCTTGCCGATGGCGAGCGCGTCCTCGTGGCGCTTCAGCAGCTCGACGCCCTTGAGGTCGGCGCCGACCGCGAAGATGAACGGCTTGCCGGTGACACCGATACCGGTGATGGTGCCCTCGGCGGCCTCGGCCTCGACCTGGTCGATCGCCGCGTCGAGGTTGGCCAGCGACTGCGGGCCGAAGGTGGTCGGCTTGGTGTGGTCCAGGCCGTTGTCCAGCGTGATGAGCGCGAAGCGTCCGGCGCCCGGGAGGTCGAGGTGGCGCACGTGCGCGCTCGTTACGACCTCATCGGGGAACAGCTCGGCCGCACCCTTCAAAAGCTCGGCGGTGGATGTCACTTGCTGCCTCCGTCGAAGTGCGGGTTCTCCCAGATGACCGTTCCGCCCATGCCGAACCCGACGCACATGGTCGTCAGGCCGTAGCGGACGTGCGGCTGCTCCTCGAACTGGCGGGCCAGCTGCGTCATCAGCCGGACGCCGGAGGAGGCCAGCGGGTGGCCGAACGCGATCGCGCCGCCGTACTGGTTGACACGCGGGTCGTCGTCCGCGATGCCGAAGTGGTCGAGGAAGGCGAGCACCTGGACGGCGAACGCCTCGTTGGCCTCGAAGAGGCCGATGTCGTCGATCGTCAGACCGGCCTGCGCCAGCGCCTTCTCGGTCGCCGGGACCGGGCCGATGCCCATGACCTCGGGCTCGACACCCACGAAGGAGTACGAGACCAGACGCATCCGGACCGGCAGGCCCAGCTCGACGGCGACGTCCTCGGCGGCGAGCAGCGACGCGGTCGCGCCGTCGTTCAGGCCCGCCGCGTTACCCGCGGTGACCCGGCCGTGGGCGCGGAACGGCGTCTTGAGGCCGGCCAGCTGCTCCAGGGTGGTGCCCGGGCGCATCGGCTCGTCCGCGGTCGCCAGACCCCAGCCGGTCTCGCCGGCCTCGGGGTTGCTGTTGCGCACGGAGACCGGCACCAGGTCCTGCTGGATCTTGCCGTTGGCGTACGCCTTGGCGGCCTTCTCCTGGCTGCGCACGGCGTACTCGTCGACGCGCTGCTTGGTGATGGCCGGGTAGCGGTCGTGCAGGTTCTCCGCGGTCATGCCCATGAAGAGGGCGGACTCGTCGACCAGCTTCTCCGAGACGAAGCGCGGGTTCGGGTCCACGCCCTCACCCATCGGGTGACGGCCCATGTGCTCGACACCGCCGGCCACGGCGACGTCGTACGCACCGAAGGCGATGCCGCCGGCGACCGCGGTCACCGCGGTCATCGCGCCGGCACACATGCGGTCGATCGAGTACCCGGGGACCGTGGTCGGCAGGCCGGCCAGGATGCCGGCGGTGCGGCCGAGGGTCAGACCCTGGTCGCCGATCTGCGTGGTGGCGGCGAGAGCCACCTCGTCGATCCGCTCGGCGGGCAGTTCCGGGTTGCGCCGCAGCAGCTCCCGGATGCACTTGATCACGAGATCGTCGGCACGGGTCTCGTGGTAAATGCCCTTCGGGCCCGCCTTGCCGAACGGGGTGCGGACGCCGTCGACAAAGACGACGTCCCTAGCGGTACGAGGCACGTTGGCTCTCCTCCAGATGCGGATTCGCTGCCACTGGGCGCGAGGCTGCGGCTACGACACCCATGCTACTAGCCAGTAACCAACGGGGACAGTCCCCCCGCCCGGAGCGGCGAACGTCACATGCGACGAGGCCGTTCCCGGCCGGGTTCCGCGGGGGTGCCGACCCGGACGGGCCCTACGGCGCAGGGGCCTCCGGAGCCGCCGGGGGCTGGGCGGCGAGGGCCGCCGTGAGGATCGGCGCGGTCAGCCCGACCTGCCAGGCGCGCGCTCCGTAGCCGGTCAGTACCGCCGCGACCTCCTCGGTGGTGGCCTCGGCCGGCGGGTCCCAGCACAGCCGGCGCACGGTGTCCGGGGTGATCAGGTTCTCCTGCGGCAGGTTCAGCTCCTCGGCGAGCTTGCCCACCGCGGCCCGCGCGGCGGACAGCCGGGCAGCCGCCACCGGGTCCTTGTCCGCCCAGGCGCGCGGCGGCGGGGGACCGACGTAGGCCGGTCCCGGCTGCGGCAGCTCCCGCTCCGGCAGGGCGCGGGCCCGGTCGATCGCGGCCTGCCACTGGTCGAGCTGGCGGCGGCCCATCCGGTGCCCGAAACCGGGCAGTGTCGCGAGCACCGTCACGTTCGGCGGGCCCTCCAGGGCGGCCGTGACGATCGCGGCGTCGGTGAGGATGCGGCCCGGCGAGATGTCCCGCTCCTGGGCGGCCTGGTCGCGGGCCTGCCACAGCTCGCGCACCACGCCGATCTGCCGGCGGCGGCGGACCTTGTGCATGCCCGACGTACGCCGCCACGGGTCGACCCGGGGCGAGGGCGGCGGAGCGGTGGCGATGGCGGAGAACTCCTGCAGCGCCCAGTCCAGCTTGCCCTGTTCGCGCAGTTCCTCCTCGAGCGCGTCCCGCAGGTCGACCAGCAGCTCGACATCGAGCGCGGCGTACCGCAGCCAGGGCTCGGGGAGCGGGCGGGTCGACCAGTCGACGGCCGAGTGGCCCTTCTCCAGGGCGAACCCCAGGACGTTCTCGACCATGGCGCCGAGTCCGACCCGGGGGAAGCCCGCGAGCCGGCCGGCCAGCTCGGTGTCGAACAGGCTCTTGGGCCGCATACCGATCTCGTCGAGACACGGAAGGTCCTGGGTGGCGGCGTGCAGCACCCATTCGGTGTCGGTGAGGGCAGCGCCCAAGGTGGACAGGTCGGGGCAGCCGACCGGGTCGATCAGCGCGGTCCCGGCTCCCGTACGGCGCAGCTGGACCAGATAGGCCCGCTGTCCGTAGCGGTATCCGGACGCGCGCTCGGCATCCACGGCGACCGGACCGGAGCCCGCGGCGAATGCCGCGACGATGTCTGCGAGGGCCTCCGGGCTGGCGGTCACCGGCGGGATTCCCTCGCGCGGGTCCAGCAGCGGGACCGGCGCCGGGGCAGCCTCTGTTGCGGTCTCTCGGGCGTCGGTCACCCCCTAAGGGTATCCGTGTATCGCGAACGCCCGTCGACGGAACGTTCCGTCGACGGGCGCAGTGGTCATGCGGGGGTGTGGGAGGGCTAGTGGATGATGCCCGTACGCAGGGCGACAGCGACCATTCCGGCCCGGTCGCCGGTGCCGAGCTTGCGGGCGATACGGGCCAGGTGGCTCTTCACGGTGAGCGCGGACAGGCCCATCGAGACGCCGATCGCCTTGTTCGACTGGCCTTCGGCGACCAGTCGCAGCACCTCGACCTCGCGGCCGGAGAGCTCGCGGTAGCCACCGGGGTGGCCGGGCGTGCCGGGCGGGCGGCGCTGCATACGGGCGCCCGCCGAACCGACCGGCGCGGCGCCGGGACGGCCCGGCATGCCGCCGAGGTTGTTGCGGGTACCGGTGACGACGTATCCCTTGACGCCGCCCGCGAGTGCGTTGCGGACGGCGCCGATGTCATCGGCGGCGGAGAGCGCGAGGCCGTTCGGCCAGCCGGCCGCGCGGGTCTCGGCGAGAAGGGTCAGGCCGGAACCGTCGGGGAGGTGGACATCGGCTACGCAGATGTCGCGGGGGCTGCTGACCCGGGGCCGGGCCTCGGCGATCGACGAGGCTTCGATCACATCGCGCACACCGAGCGCCCACAGGTGCCGGGTGACGGTGGATCGGACGCGGGGGTCGGCGACGACGACCATGGCCGTCGGCTTGTTCGGACGGTAGGCGACCAGGCTCGTGGGCTGCTCGAGAAGAACTGACACCGGGCCTCCTGTGGCGAAGGGGGGACTGAGAGGGTCACAGTCTCCTTCGGCAGCAATTGCCCCGGCCTTTAGGGAATGATCACGATTTGTTGAGTAACAATTCCGGCAAATCGGACGCTCACTCGAACAAGATCATGTTGAGCGGCGGGTGGGTGCGCGGCGGAACCGCGCCGGAATACCGGGAAAACGGGCGGAAGTACGTGGATACCGGACGGGCAGTCAGCCGCGCCGCTTGGGCATCGGCACGACGCCGCCGGGCAGGTCCTGCGACTCATGGCCCTCGGTGGGCGGCAGCCCCGCGCACGCGCAGAGCAGATCGCACCAGGCCGCCAGGTGGTCCACGACGGCGGGGATCCCGTCCGGGCCCTCGGTCGGTGTCCAGGACGCCCGGATCTCGATCGCCGTCGCGTCGGGCCGCTCCGCGATCCCGCCGAAGTAGTGCGAGGAACTGCGCGAGACCGTGCCGCTCGGTTCGGTGTACTCCGCGCCGCGCGCCTCCAGGGCGCCGGTCAGCCACGACCAGCTCACCTCGGGCAGCAGCGGGTCCACCGCCATCTCCGGCTCCAGATCGGCGCGCACCAGCGTGACCAGCCGGAACGTACCGTTCCAGGCCTCATGGCCGTCCGGTTCGTGGAGCAGGATGAGCCGGCCGTCGGCCAGCTCCTCGCCGTCCACCACGACCGCGGCCTCCAGCGCGTACGCGTACGACGCGAGACGCTTGGGCGGAGCTGTCGTATCGATCTCCACTTCGGGCTGTACCCGCGCGGAACTCAACGCGTCTACCGCGCGCTGGAAGGGGAGTGGTGCGCCGTCCCCGTCCGCAAGGTGCCCGTGAACCGCTGCCATGCCCGGAAGACTAGGCCGCCCACGGCCTCCACGGGTGGAGCAACACCCGGGCGCGTGGGTCGCATCCCGGCGCGTGCGAAGATTCAACGCGTGAGTGCGCACCAGCAGACCGCTGCTTCCCCGTTCATCCGCGCCTGTCGGCGTCAGTCCGTGCCGCACACCCCGGTGTGGTTCATGCGGCAGGCCGGCCGATCGCTGCCCGAGTACCTCAAGCTCCGTGAGGGCACCGCCATGCTGGAGTCCTGCATGCGGCCCGACATGGTCACCGAGATCACGCTCCAGCCGGTGCGCCGCCACAAGGTCGACGCGGCCATCTACTTCAGCGACATCGTCGTCCCCCTCAAGGCCATCGGCCTCGATCTCGACATCAAGCCCGGCGTCGGTCCGGTCGTCGAGCAGCCGATCCGTACCCGCGCCGACCTCGGCCGGCTGCGCGCGCTCGAGCCGGACGACGTGAAGTACGTGACCGAGGCCATCGGGATGCTCACCGGAGAGCTGGGCGAGACCCCGCTCATCGGCTTCGCGGGCGCGCCCTTCACCCTCGCCAGCTACCTCGTCGAGGGCGGCCCGTCCCGCAACCACGAGCGCACCAAGGCGCTCATGTACGGCGACCCCGAACTGTGGGCCGATCTGCTGGACCGGCTCGCCGACATCACCGCCGCCTTCCTCAAGGTGCAGATCGAGGCCGGCGCCAGCGCCGTCCAGCTCTTCGACTCCTGGGTCGGCGCGCTCTCGCCCGAGGACTACCGGCGCTATGTCATGCCGTCCTCGGTGAAGGTCTTCGAGGCCGTCGCCGGCTACGGCGTACCGCGGATCCACTTCGGTGTCGGCACCGGCGAACTGCTCGGGCTGATGGGCGAGGCCGGCGCGGACGTCGTCGGGGTCGACTGGCGCGTTCCGCTCAACGAGGCGGCCCGCCGGGTCGGCCCCCACAAGGCGCTCCAGGGGAACCTCGACCCGGCGGTGCTCTTCGCCCCGACGTCCGCCGTCGAGACGAAGACCCGCGAGGTGCTCTACTCGGCGACCGATCTGCCCGGCCACATCTTCAACCTCGGCCATGGCGTCCTGCCCAGCACCGACCCCGACGCGCTCACCCGCCTCGTGGACTTCGTGCACCGCACCACCGAGGTCTGACGGGGCTCTCTACTCCTCGGTCACGGCCTCCGCCGTCACGTTCTCCCCGTCCGGCACCACGGCCGGCGGGGCGAGCCTGCGGCGGACGACGACGAAGACGAACCAGCCGGCGAGGCCCAGAGCGGCGAACGGCAGCGCCACCGAGAGCACGATCAGGATCCCGCGCAGCGTCACGTAGAAGGCGTGCCAGCCGGTGCCCAGCGCGTTCCCGACCGACTCCCAGAAACCGTCGTCCTTCTTCGGCGGCGGCGCGGAGGCGGGGTGTTCCGGCTCGGACAGCACCAGCGTGACGGTCGCCAGGTTCGTCCGCTCCTTCAACGACGCCTGCTGGGCCTGCAACGCTTCCAAATTGGCTTCCCTGGTGCTGAGTTCACCCTCAAGAGTGACCACGTCGCTGAGCTGCGTGGTCCGGCTCATCAGCTCCCGCACCCGCGCGAGGCTCGCCTGCTGCGAGCGGATGCGGCTCTCCACATCCACCACCTGGCTGGTGACGTCCTCGGTGCTGACCTTGCGTTCGATCAGCCTGCCGAGGCCGGCGAGATCGTTCAGCACCTTGTCGTAGGAGTCCGGCGGCACCCGCAGGGTGATGGTGGAGTGCTCCAGGCCCTGGCTGTCGCGGCTGGTGTTCTCGTCGCCCACGTAGCCGCCCGCGCCGGTGACCGTGGTCCGTGCCGACGCGAGGGCGGCGGCGACGCTGTCCTTCGCCTCGACGCTGAGCGTCGCGGTGCGCACCACGTAGTTCTGGGACGGCACGGGGGTCTTGGTGGTGGCGCCCTTCGCGGTGCCCGGAGCCGCGGACGGCGCGTCCACCGCACCCTTCGCGTCCGCCTGGTGCGGGGCCGAGGCGGCCTTGTCCGCGCTGTCGTCCTTCGCCGACGAGCCTGCGGCACCGCACCCCGAGACGGTGAGCGTGGCTGTCAGCGCGGCGGCGGCGAGGGCCGCGAAAGGTCTGCGGCGGATGGTGGTCGGCTGGCGCATCGAACTCCCCCAGAGATCGTTCACCGGCAGGAAACCGGTGATGGAACCGGTGTTGGCGATACGACGTGGAGAGGGCGGCCGGGGTTTCGGATCCCCGGTTCCGAAGCGGTCACGTTTAGAGCTCGTTCGGGAATCTGGGACAGTGGAGGCATGACCGACACACACCGCGGAACAGGGCATGTGATCGTCGTCGGCGGCGGCGTCTCCGGACTCGCCGCCGCCCACTTCCTGGCCGGAGGCGGCGCGCGGGTGACGGTGCTGGAGGGATCGGCCCGGCTCGGCGGAAAGCTGTACGCGGACGAGATCGCCGGCGTGCCCGTGGACCTGGGCGCCGAGTCGATGCTCGCGCGCCGGCCGGAAGCGGTCGCGCTGGCCCGCGAGGTGGGGCTCGGCGACCGGCTGGAGCCGCCCGCGGTGTCGGGTGCCGCCGTGTGGACCCGGGGCCGGCTGCGGGCGCTGCCCCAGGGGCACGTCATGGGAGTCCCCGGCGATCTGGGCCCTCTCGCGGCCTCCGGCCTGCTGTCACCCGCGGGCCTGGCCAGGCTGCCGCTGGACCACGTACTGCCCCGGACGAAGATCGGCGAGGACGTCGCCGTGGGTGAGTACGTCGCCGCGCGGCTCGGCCACGAGGTCGTCGACCGGCTGGTGGAGCCGCTGCTCGGCGGGGTGTACGCGGGCAACGCCTACGAGATCTCGCTGCGCGCGGCCATGCCGCAGCTCTTCGAGGCGGCCCGGTCGGGACGCTCCCTCATCGAGGCCGTGCGCGGTGTCCAGCGGCGCGCCGCCAAGGCCGCCCCGGACGGACCGGTCTTCATGGGCATCCGCGGGGGCGTCGGTCAGCTGCCGGTCGCCGTCGCCGAGGCGTGCCGGGCCGCCGGCGTCACCATCGAGACCGGCGCGCCGGCCAGGGAGCTGCGGCGCACCGCGGGCGGCTGGCAGGTCACCGTCGGCGACCGGGTGCTCGACGCGGACGCCGTCCTGATCGCCGCGCCCGCCCCGGCCGCCGCCCGGCTGCTGGCGGCCGAGTCACCCGTCGCCGCCGCGGAGCTGTCGGCGGTGGAGTACGCCAGCATGGCGCTGGTCACCATGGCGTTCCGGCGGCGCGACGTGCTGCGGATGCCGAAGGGCACCGGCTTCCTGGTGCCGCCGGTCGACGGAAAGACGATCAAGGCGTCCACCTTCTCCTCCCACAAGTGGGGATGGATCAACGAGGCCGGACCCGACACCTTCCTGCTGCGCACCTCCGTCGGCCGGCACGGCGACGAGGCGGACCTGGCCTGGGACGACACCGATCTCGTCCGCCTGTCGCGGCGCGACCTGGGCGAGGCCATCGGGCTGTCCGCGGCGCCCGTCGCGGCCCGTGTCACCCGCTGGGACGGCGGACTGCCGCAGTACCCGGTCGGTCATGTCGAGCGCGTCGCCAGGATCCGCGAGCAGGTCGGGAAGCTGCCGGGGCTCGCGGTCTGCGGCGCGGTGTACGACGGGGTCGGGATTCCGGCCTGTGTCGCCAGCGCCCGCAAGGCGGCCGACGAGGTACTGACCTCCCTGGCCACGACCCTGGCGACAGGCGGCGCGCGGGACACGGGAGAATGACGGCATGACTGACTCGACTGCTGCTCCCGACGCCCCGGACAGGACTCCGAACGCCGGCAAGAAGGCGAAGGATCTCAACGAGATCATCCGCTACACCCTCTGGTCCGTCTTCCGGCTGCGCGACGTGCTGCCCGAGGACCGCTCCGGATACGCCGACGAGGTGGAGGAGCTGTTCGCGCAGCTCGCCGCGAAGGACGTCACGGTACGCGGCACCTACGACGTGTCGGGGCTCCGGGCGGACGCCGACCTCATGATCTGGTGGCACGCGGAGACCGCGGAGGCGCTGCAGGAGGCCTACAACCTCTTCCGCCGCACCCGGCTCGGCCGCGCGATGGTCCCGGTCTGGTCGAACATGGCGCTGCACCGCCCCGCGGAGTTCAACAAGTCGCACGTCCCGGCGTTCATCGCCGACGAGACCGTGCGCAAGTACGTCAGCGTCTACCCGTTCGTGCGCTCCTACGACTGGTACCTGCTGCCCGACGAGGACCGCCGCCGGATGCTCGCCGACCACGGCAAGATGGCGCGCGGCTTCCCGGACGTGCGGGCCAACACCGTCCCGGCCTTCACGCTCGGCGACTACGAGTGGATCCTCGCCTTCGAGGCGGACGAACTGCACCGCATCGTCGACCTGATGCGGCACCTCCGCGCATCCGAGGCACGGATGCACGTACGCGAGGAGGTGCCGTTCTACACCGGGCGGCGCAAGGAGATCGGCGAGCTGGTGGCCGGCCTGGCGTAAGGCTGGCGCTACGGCTTGGGCTCGGGATGCGGACCGCACGTCGGCGTGCGGTCCGTTCCCGTTTCACCGCGCAGGAGATACGCGTCGACGCGGTTGTTGACGCAAGTGTTGGAGCCGTACGCCACGCCGTGCGAGCCGGAGCGGCGCTCGGTGAGGAGCACGGAACGGGGCAGCCGGCGCTGGAGTTCCACGGCGCCCGCGTGCGGGGTCGCGGCGTCGCGCTCGGCGGAGACGAGGAGCACCGGCGGCAGTTCATGGCCGAACGTGCGCACCTCCAGGGGCTGCCGGTGCGGTCCCTTCCAGAAGGCGCACGGCAGGTTCATCCAGGCGTTGTCCCAGGTCTCGAAGGGGGCGGTGCGGGCCAGCGCGGTGTTGTCGCGGTCCCAGGTGAACCAGTCGCGCGGCCAGGGCGAGTCGGCGCACTCGACGGCCGTGTAGACCGCGTTGCCGTTCTCGTTCTCGACGGCCCTGGCGGGGTTGGGGGAGGCCTCGGTGATCAGCGGCTTCGGGTCGCCGTGGACATACGCGGACAGGGCTGCGGCCAGCTCCGGCCAGGTGTCGTCGTAGTACCCGGCGCCCAGGTAGGCGGCCTGCAGCTGGCCGGGGCCGACCACGCCGCCCGCCGGCCGCACGGCCAGCTCGGCGCGCACCGCGTCGTAGGCCTCCTGCACCTGCGTCCGGTCGGTGCCCAGGTGGTACGCGGAGTCGTACTTGGCCACCCAGTCGCGCCAGTCGGCCCAGCGGATCTCGAAGGCGGCGTCCTGCTCCAGGTTGGCCTGGTACCAGATCTGGCGCGGGTCGGGATCGACGACGCTGTCGAAGACCATGCGGCGCACATGCCGGGGGAAGAGCGTCGCGTACACCGCGCCGAGGTACGTGCCGTAGGACGCGCCGTAGAAGTTGAGCTTGCGTTCGCCGAGCGCGGCGCGGATGACATCGAGGTCGCGGGCGCTGTTGAGCGAGGTGAGGTACGGCAGCAGATGCCCGGAGCGCCGCTCGCAGCCTTCGGCGTACGCCTTCGCGTCTTCGATCCGGGCCTGCTTGTCGCGCTCGCTCGTCGGCCGTGGGTCGCGGGTGGGGGCCTTGACGTAGTCCGCCGGGGCTTCGCAGGAGATGGGCGCGGACCGGCCGACCCCGCGCGGGTCGAAGCCCACGAAGTCGTAGGCGCGGGCGGCCTTGGCGTACTCCTTGACCTTCAGGACGCTGAACAGCGGGAAGTACAGCCCCGAGCCGCCGGGTCCGCCGGGGTTGTAGACCAGGGCACCCTGCCGCTCGCCGGCCGGCCCGGTGGCGGCGACCCGGCTGATGACCAGGTTGATCCGCTCGCCGTCCGGCCGGGCGTAGTCCAGCGGTACTGACACGGTGCCGCACCGGACCGAGGCGGGCAGCCGGGTCGCGCCGGCGCACCTGCCGAACGTCACCCCGGCCAGAGCGGCGCGCTCGGCGGCGACGGCCGCGCCGCGCGCCTCGGCCACCCGGTCGCCGTGCGGCGGTCCCGGCGCCGCCGATCCGGGGGGAGCGATGGCCAGGGTGCTCAGCGCCAGGGTTCCTGCGACGCCGTACAGGGCAATTGATCGCACCGATGATCCTCTCGTGTCAGGTCATGACAAAAGGGATCCTTGGGGCGGTGGTGGATGAAGTAAAGGACAAGCGGCGGGTGTCGTCCCCGACCACCCCGGCCGGGGTGGTCAGCCGAGCGCGGCCCGCTGCGCCGGGTCCAGCAGCGCGGCCGGGCCGCGCACCGCCAGCGCGCTGAGCGGGCCGGGGCCGTCCGGAACGGCGCGCAGCGCGTCCTGCCCGGCAGGGGAGGCCCAGCGGGTGTACGGATGGACCTCCACGCGGGCGATGATCCAGCACCCGGTGGTCAGCAGCAGCGGCAGCGCGAACCAGGCCTGCGCCTGGCCACCGTCGGGCTGCCCGCCCGCCGACAGGACCAGGGCGGCGCCGGCCATCAGCAGGTTCAGGAGTATGGCGCCGCGCACCTGCCGGATCCCGGCGGTGACGCTCTCCCGGGCCGCCGCCGGCACCGCGAGGCCGTCGCCCACGAGCCGTTCCCCGAGGGCGCGGATGGCGCCGGCCGCGGCGTGCGCCACCCGTATCGCGGCGACCGGGGACTGGCCGTCCGGCCCGATGGAGGCGATCAGCGACCGTTCGAGATCGTCACGGCCCTCGGCGTCGACCACTGTCGCCCACCCGGTGTGCGCGAGCAGCAGCCGCTGCTCGCCCGCCATCGAGACCAGCGTCAGATCGGTGACCCGGCGCGGTCCGCCGGACAGGAACGCCGTCTCGTACAGCCCGAGTCCGGCGACCTGGGGCCGGCCGCCGGGCCCGGCTGCGGGCAGAGCGCCCGCGGCGATCGCGGCCCGGCACAGACGCGCGCAGGAGACGACCGCCGCGACGCACGCGACGAGAAGGAACAGCATCCACATAAGGGATTTCTACTCGACGGTAGTGACACTCCGCCGGGAATTTCGCGGATCGACCCGTGCGGCGGCCGGCCCGTTACGAACTGCTGCTGCCGCAACTGGATCCCGAGCTGGATCCGCAGCTGGAACCGGAACTCGAACCGCAGCTCGACCCCGAACTCGAACCGCAACCGGATCCCGAGCCGCCGCCGCAGCTCGACGCGGATCCGCCCCCGCCACCGCAGCTCGACGACGACCCTCCGCAACTCGAAGCGGAACCACCGCAGCTGGTGCCGCCGCCGGCCCAGCCGCCCGCGGCATCGCCCCACGAGCCCGGGTCGGACGCGTCGGACGACGGCTGCGAGGACTGCGCCAACTGGTCGCGCAGGACGGTGTCCTGGATCGAGGCGGCACCGGCCAGCGCGAACAGCATGGTGGCGTCCGAGCCGGTGGAGGCGGTGCGGGAGGCCAGCAGCGGACGGTTGCTGAGCCGCAGCCCGTGCAGCACCCGCTTGCCGGCCGGTGTGAGCCGGCCGCGCGGCGCCGAGCACGTCAGGAGGACGAAGAGCCCGACGGCGAGCCCCGGCAGCACCCGGACGAACAGCGGCAGCCCTGAACCGACGACGAGGTGCGGCATCACCTCCGCCAGCGACAGGAACAGCAGCAGGCACCAGACGGTCTTGTGCAGCGTCGACACCCGCCGCCATCTGCGGTGCACCTCGGGCTGGAAGAACAGGCCGCGGCGGGCGAGCCGGTCGCCGATCGACTGCACCGGAGATCCGGTCAGCACCGCTGTACGGACCTGGCGCAGGCCGCCGCCCCACTCGGCGCCGCAGGCCTCCAGCAGGGCGGTCTCGACCGGATTCGATGCGACCGGCCGGAGCACGGTCAGCTGTCCTGAAGCGTCCACGGCGATCCGGCCGTCCGCGTGCATCGCCGCGATCACGGTGTCGGCGACCCGGCCCGGACCGCCGGCCAGGAAGGCGGTCTCCAGCGGATCCCGGGGGATGTCGCCGTGGTACGGCCGGGTGAAGCGGCGGGCGCGGATCTTCTCCCCGACGAGGTACGCCGAGGTGGCGGCGATCAGCAGGTACACGGTGAGCATGAGGCCGGTCATGACGTTCATCGAGGTCACCTTCCCGGCAGCGCGGTGCGCGCGGCGTCCATGATCCGGCCGAACCGGCCGAACCGGCCGAACCGTCCGGTCCGCACGAGGCGGCCGGGGCGGGCGGCCGCGGACAGCGGCGCGGGACCCGAGCGCTCCCGCCACCAGCCGTCCAGCAGACGGCGGGTGGCGTCGTCGAGCGCTTCCGCGTCATCGTCCAGCACATGCTCCGCGAAGCACAGCGCGTCGAGGCGGTAGCCGCCCTGCAGCGGGTGCGTGGCCGCGTACCGCAGGAAGGCGGGACGGTAGCGGTCGCCGAGGATTTCCGGCAGTTCCGGGGCCACCTTGGCGGTCACATCGGCGCGCTTGGCCGCGAGGGCCCGCGACTGGACGCCGATCCGGCCGCGGTCGAAACCCTCCGGGACGGGGGTGCCCGCCACCAGCGCGGAGAGCAGCGCCGTCTGCGCGAGCGCGAGCCGCTGCCGTGCGGCGGCGCTGTCGGCGTCAGACACAGTGCGCCTCCTGGGGCCGCTCCGCCGACGGGACACCGCGGATCGCCGCGAGTTCCGCGGCGAGTTCGGCCGCGGACGGGAAGTTGTCGTCCCGCTCCAGCAGGACGCCCGGCGGCCGGATCCGCTCGCGCAGCGCCGCGAGCACGTTCAGCACCGGCCGGGTCACCGGATGGGCGTGCGTGTCGTGCCAGACGCCGTCCTTCTCGGTCCCGCCCGCCACATGGACGTAGGCGATGGCCTCCAGCGGCAGTTCGTCGAGCACCGCGACCGGGTCCTCGCCCCGGTTCACATGGTTGGTGTGCAGATTGGCGACGTCGATGAGCAGCCGTACGCCGGTGCGCTCCACCAGCTCGTACAGGAACTCGCCCTCGCTGAACTCCTCGTCGGGCCAGCCGAGCAGCGGCGCGATGTTCTCCAGCGCGAGCGGCACGGGCAGCGCGTCCTGCGCGATGCGGACGTTCGCGCAGAGCACGTCGAGCGCGTCGCGGGTGCGGGGTACGGGCAGCAGGTGCCCGGCCTCCAGCCGCGGCGAACCGGTCAGCGGCCCGCCGGCCCGCACGAACGCGATGTGCTCGCTGACGAGCGGCGCCCCCAGCAGCCCGATCCGCGTGGCGAGCGCCGCCAGCCGGCCGGGGTCGGGGCGCTCCGCGCCGCCCAGGCCCAGCGAGACCCCGTGCGGGATCACCGTCGTGCCGCTTTCGCGCAGCCGCCGCAGCGGTTCCGGGAGGTGATCGGCGCAGAGGTTCTCCGAGACGACCTCCACCCAGTCGACACCGGGCAGCTCCGCGATCGCGTCCGCGATCTCCGGCCGCCAGCCGATACCTGTACCCAAGTCCTTCATGCCGTCCCCCTCCGCGTTTCCCGCACACGCCGTGCCGGGGTGATGGCCCCGCCGGGACCGGGCGAACCCTGTGGGTGGCCGGTTCAGAGCTTGATTTGAGGTTCCCGTGCCGGTGCGGGCCCGTCGCCCGCCCGGTGTCACGCGCTGGTGGTGCGGCGCAGCGGGAGGTAGTCGGAGACGACGGTGCAGGAGCCGGGGACGATCTCGGTGAAACCGGCGTCGCGCACCACGGGCAGGCCGGAGCCGGTGAGCGCCGGCCATTGGGCGGGCGCCGGAGTGCGGACCGCGAGCGGGAAACCGGCGTCGCGCCACGCGGTGCGTTCGGCGTCCGTCAGTTCCCACCAGGCGAGCTGCGCGCCGTGGCCCGCCTGGGCCATGGCCTTGCCCGCGGACATGTCGAGCTCCGGGTTCATCCAGAGCACCGGCAGCCCGGCCTCCGCCACGGGCGGGGGTTCCGGATCGTCCAGTTCGGTGCCCGAGACCTGGAGCTTCGCCAGCACCTTGGGCCAGCCGTCCAGCGGGACCGGCGGATAGACCCGTACCTCGGCCTCCAGCCCGGTCACGGTGATGCCCGGCAGATATCCGGCCCGGCGCCACTCCGAGCCGCGCGCCCGGCGGACGACCTTGCGGATCCGGGCGTCCTGCCAGTCGCGTACCGCCTCGGCCCATTCGCCGTCGCCCGCGGCCCGTTCGTCGGACAGCAGGGTGAGCACGGCGCGCGCCGCGGTCTCCAGGGCGTCGGTGCGCGCCGGCGGGTCGTCCTTCTCGATGCGGACGACGAGCGGGAGGACGAACTGGGGCGCCGCGTCGCGGTCGATGCTGGTCACGGCCACAGTCTGCCACCGAGCAGGGCGCCGGACGCGTTCGGTCCGCCGGGGCTCGCCGCCGCGCCCGCCATCGGGTCCGCCCAGCCGGGAACCGCCGACGATCTACGATGACCGGGTGGATACGGCCGCGATACGCGTTCCCAGCGAGCTCGACCCGGTGGCACGGGTCGAGCGGATGGCGCTTCCCGCCCCCGGCGACCCGCCGCGGCTGTGGCTGGTGAACGCGGCCCGGCACGCCGACTTCGCGGCGCGGCTGGCGTCCGACGTCCTCGACCCGCAGGAACTGCGCAGCGCCGCGGCGTTCCGCGCCGACGCCGACCGGGACTGCTACCGCGCCGCGCACGTCGGACTGCGGCTGCTGCTCGGCGCCCAGCTCGGCAGCGCCCCCGGAAACGTACGGCTGGTCCGGGAGGACTGCCCGGGGTGCGGCGGGCCGCACGGCCGTCCCGCCGTGGCGGGCGGCGGTGTGCACTTCTCGCTGTCGCACAGCGGCAGCTTCGCCCTCCTGGCGTTCGCCGCGACCCCGGTGGGGGTGGATGTGGAGACCGTCCCGTCCGATGACGCGGTGGCGGACATCGCCTCCGTGATGCACCGGGTGGAGATCGCCGAACTCGGCGCCCTGGAGCCGCCGGAGCGGCCCGCCGCCTTCGCGCGGGCGTGGGTGCGGAAGGAGGCGTACCTCAAGGGGCTGGGCATCGGTCTCGGCCGCGACCCCTCGGCGGACTACGTGGGGACCGGCGAGACGCCCGCGGCCGGCCCGGCGGGCTGGTCCATCGCCGACGTGGCCGTGGGGGAGAACCGCGCCGCCGCGGTCGCCGTGGCCGACCCGGGCGCGGCGGACATCACGCCCTCCGCAGCCACCGCGCACTGAACCGGCGCTCCGTTCTGGACGGGACCGGCGTCCTGCTGGTCCTGGGCCGTCTCCACCTCGGGAGCCGGCTCCGTCTTCGGGGCGTCCTTGAGGATGAAGTACGTCGCCAGGAAGCCCAGCGCCACGAACCCGGCGGAGAACAGGAAGGCCAGGCTGTAGCCGTCCCGCAGTGCCGAGATGTTCTCCGCGCCCTTGTCGAGCAGGGAGTTGCTGCGCGAGGTGGCCACGGTCGCCAGGACGGCGAGGCCGACGGCGGCACCGGACTGCTGGGCGGTGCTGTTGAGGCCGGAGGCGAGACCGGCGTCCTCGGGAGCGGCGCCGGACATCGCCCGCATGATCACGGCCGGGACCGCGAGACCCATACCGAAGCCCTGGATGACGAGCGTCGGCATCACGTGCTGCCAGTAGTTGCCGTCGACCGGTGCGCGGCTGAGCAGGACCAGGCCGATGGCGAGGGCCGCGAGTCCGGTCAGCAGGACCCGGCGGGTGCCGTAGCGGATGGTGAGCTTCACGGAGAAGAACAGCGACATCGTGCCGATCACCAGCGGTGCGGGCAGGAAGGCGAGTCCGGTCTGCATGGAGTCGAAACCGAGCACCCGCGCGGCCCCGCTGCGCTGCCGGTGAGCGCCGCCTCGGGAAGGGCGTCGCGCAGGGCGTCCACGAGAGCGGGCGTGCCCTCCGTGTCCGCGGTGCCGCCGAAGACGTAGAAGTCCGGGCGGACCAGGACGGCACGCGCCCCGATGCCGTTCAGATACGCCGTGTACGTGCCCTCGGTGTCGACGACCGCGCCGCCGCGCGCCTGTTCGGCTGGCGTGCCGGGCGGCAGCAGCCGCACCAGGTGCGCACCGACCCTCTGCAGCGGGTGCCCGTGCAGGCCATGGGCCCCAGGGCCTTGGCGGGGAGGGGGTCGGCGGGCGAGGATGGCGATCATGAACAGTGACCTTTTCGCGGCCGAGAACATGGCCAAGCCGGCCACCGAGCCCGGTATGACCCTGGAGAACGCCAAGTCCGTCAAGTACGCGGTGAACGGCGAGTGTTACGCCCGCCAGGGTGCGATGATCGCCTTCCGCGGCAACCTCCAGTTCGAGGTGAAGGGCCAGGGCGTCGGCAAGTTCCTCAAGCGCGCCTTCACCGGCGAGGGACTGCCCCTGATGTCCGTACGCGGCACGGGCGAGGCGTGGTTCGCGCACGAGGCGGCCAACTGCTTCATCATCAGCCTCGATCAGGGCGACGCCATCACGATCAACGGGCGCAACGTGCTCTGCTTCGACACCACGCTCGACTACGAGATCAAGGTGGTGAAGGGCGCGGGCATGGTCGGCGGCGGCCTCTTCAACAGCGTCTTCACCGGCCACGGCCGGCTGGGTGTGATCTGCGAGGGCAACCCCATCATCATCCCCGTCAGCCCGCAGTCGCCGGTCTACGTCGACACCGACGCGGTCGTCGGTTGGAGCGCCCACCTGGAGACCTCCGTGCACCGCTCGCAGAGCTTCGGCTCGATGCTGCGCGGCGGTTCAGGCGAAGCGCTGCAGCTCATGCTGCAGGGCGACGGGTTCGTCATCGTCCGGCCGAGCGAGGCCAAACCCGTCCAGCCGGCCGCCCACTGACATGAGGCTGGAGCGCGTCGGCCGGCGCTACGGCCTCGGCGGGCCCTGGGTGCTGCGGGACGTGGACCTCGACGTGCCACCGGGTTCGCTGCTGCGCGTCCAGGGCGCCAACGGCAGTGGGAAGTCGACGCTGCTGCGCATCGTCGCCGGCGTCGACCGGCCGTCCACGGGGCGGATCACCGGCCGCCCCGCGACCGCGTACGTGCCCGAACGCTTCCCGCCCGCGCTGCCGTTCGACGCCCATGGCTACCTCGTCCACCTCGGCGCGATCCACGGGCTGCGCCGCACCACGGCAGGCCGGCGCGCGGGGGAGTGGCTGGAGCGGTTCGGGGCCGCCGGCCACGCCCGCACCCCGATGGACGAGCTGTCCAAGGGCACCGCCCAGAAGATCGCCGTCGTCCAGGCGCTGCTCGCCGAGCCGCGGTTGCTGGTCCTGGACGAGGCGTGGACGGGCCTGGACGAGGCGGCCCGCACGGTCCTCGACGACGCGGTGCGCGAACGGGTCGCGGCGGGCGGTGCCGTCGTCTTCGTCGACCACGACGCGTGGCGGCTCGCGGGCGAGCCGTCCGGCGTCCACCGGTTCGCGGACGGCCGGCTCACCGCCGTAGCGGCGGCCGGCGCGGAAGCGGACGTCCCACGGGTGGTCGTCGAAGCGTCAGGCCCCGGTGAACCGCCCGCCCTTCCGGGCACTCCCGGCTACGGGCCCGCCGCACCGGGCCGGATCCGGATCACTGTCCCGGCCCATGAGTCCGACGCGGTCCTGCGCGCGCTGCTCACAGCCGACCCGCCCTGGCACATCCGGGCCGTCCGGCCGGAGCCGGGACCGGGGGCCGCGGGCCCGGAGACCGGTCCCGGCTCCGGCCGGGGCCCGCCGACACCCGGGGAGACACCGGATGACCGCCCTTGTCCGCTACCAGGCCGCGCTGCTGATCCGCTCCCAGCGCTGGCTGCCGCCGGTGCTGCTCTACGGGGTGATCATGGCCATCGGGATCTCGTCGGGGCAGCCGCTGCTCGACTCGCTGGCCTTCGCCGCCGCCGGAATGCTCCCCGTCGCCGCCTGGCTGGTGCGGGTGTGCGTCACCAACGAGCCGCCCGCCGCGCGGGCCTGTGCCGCCGCGGCGGCCGGACCGGGCCGCGTGCATCTGTCGAGCGTGCTGACGGCGCTGCTCGCGGCCGGTGCCCTCGGCGCCGCCGGGGTGGCGGTGGTCGCGGTGATCAGCGACGCGCACACCGCCGATCGCCGGCACGTGGTCCCGCTCGGACCGGCGGTCACGGCCGGGCTGCTGGCCGTGCTCGTCTCCGCGCTGCTCGGCCTCGCGGTCGGCGCGCTCACCAACCCGCCGGTGCTGCGCCGCGCCGGCTGGGCGATCCCGGTCTCCGGACTGAGTGCCCTGCTGGTGCTGGTCATCGGCGGCTCGCCCGCCAACGCCGCCGTGTCGGGACTGGTCAGCGGCTCGCAGACCGGCACGGTCGGGCTGCCGCTGGTGCCCCTGTGCCTGGCGGCAGTCGCGGCGGCCGCGGCGACCGCGGTCGCCTGTGCGCTCGGTTCACGCCGCTGACGATCCGGCCTCCAGCCGCCGGCCGGGCCCGGGGGGCGGGCCGTGCCGGTCCGGCGGGCCGAACTCCGGCCCGGTCACCGCCCGCTGGGCCGCCCGTGCCAGCGAACGGCGGTCGTGGTGGGCACCGGGCGGGATCGGGGGCAGCACGCTGACCTCGGCGACGAGGCCGCGGGCGGCGGTCACCCGGAGCAGCGAGGCCACCAGGGTGTCCTCGCCGACGAACGCGGCCGCCGTGGCCGGACCCGCGCCGAGCCGGTACCGGATCAGTACGGGCTGCACCGCGACCCTCGCGTCCAGCGCGGCCTGGAACACGGCGGGACGGAAACGGCCCTGCCGCCGGCCGCACCAGGTGCTGCCCTCCGGGAACACGACGACCGGGGTGCCCGCGCGCAGCACCGAGGCGATCCGGGCGACGGTGCCGGGCAGCGCCCGCAGCCGGTCGCGTTCGATGAACAGGGTGCCGCCGCGGGACACCAGAGCCCCCAGGAAGGGCCAGGACGCGACCTCGCTCTTGGCGAGCATCCGGGCCGGGCGCACGGCGGCGACCAGCGGGATGTCCAGCCAGGAGATGTGGTTGGCCACCACCAGCACACCGCCCGCGGGGACGCCCCCCGCCGCACCGGACACCCGGATCCGCACCCGCACCCCGAAGGCGGCGGGCACCGTCCGGGCCCAGGCCCGGGTGAGCCGGCCCCGCAGTGCCGGACGGCAGCAGCGCACCAGCGGCGCCAGGGCGAGCCCGACGGCCACCAGCGCGATCCCCGCCGCGCAGCGCGCCGCCTGGCGTGGCCGGCCCACGGTTGCGAAGGTCCCGGCCAGACAGTGCCCGGGGGTGCAGGGCGCACTCGGCAGCCAGTGCGGGACACCGGTCGGCGGCACCGCGGGGGGAGGCGTCGCGGCGGGCAGCGCCGCCGGGCCGGGCGCCGGGCGCGTGAGGAGTCTCATTGCGCGGGGGCGAGCGAGAGGAAGTGCCGCAGATAGCGCGGGTCGGTCCGGCGCAGCGACAGCAGGATGTACAGGTCGGCCACGCCGAAGTCCGGGTCGTGCGCGGGCTCCCCGCAGACCCAGGCACCCAGCCGCAGATAGCCGCGCAGCAGCGGCGGGAGGGCGTTGCGGCCACCGGGACGCGGACGCTCGATACCCGTCGGGTCCCAGGCGCGCAGCGGGCGCACCCGGTACTCCTCGGGCGACAGGTGGCGGGCCCGCACGGTGTCCCACACCCCGGCGGCGGAGGTCCCGCCGTCGGCGAGCGGCACCGAGCAGCAGCCGGCCAGCCAGTTGTGGCCGGTGCGTACCAGATAGCGGGCGATACCCGCCCACATCAGGCTGATCACCGCTCCGTCCCGGTGGTCGGGGTGGACGCAGGACCGGCCGACCTCGACCAGGTCACCGCGGATCGCAGCGTGCCGGGAGAGGTCGAACTCGCTCTCCCCGTACAGCCGCCCGGCCGCGGCGGCGCGCTCCGGCGGCAGCAGCCGGTAGGTGCCGACGACCGCGCCGGTGGTCTCCTCGCGGACGATCAGGTGGTCGCAGTGGGCGTCGAAGGAGTCGATGTCCCAGCCGGGCTCGGGGGAGTCGAGCAGTGCTCCCATCTCACCGGCGAAGACCTGGTGGCGCAGGCGCTGCGCGGCCCGTACGTCCGCCGCGTCCCGGGCCAGCGACACGGAGTAGCGCGGGCTCACGGCGGTGGTGGGAGAGGCGGGGGGAGGGGTGGCGGGGGAGTCGGGGACGGCGGTGGCGAAGGATTCCAGGGTCGTCATGGGTACTTCATCGCCGCGCCGGCTGGACTTGACGTGACCATTGCGAGGCGTCGTGATGTGAGGTGCCTGAATGCCTGCCTGCCACGGCTCGAAGCACGGCGGCAGCCGGGCCGCGCACCCCCTGGATGCACGGCCCGTGCCCGCGGGATCACTCCCGGTGGGTCACTCCCGGGAGGTCGGGATCACTCCTGCGGGGCCAGCCGCAGCGAGATCGAGTTGATGCAGTAGCGCTGATCGGTGGGTGTGGCGTAGCCCTCGCCCTCGAAGACATGGCCGAGGTGGGATCCGCACTTCGCGCAGCGGACCTCGGTGCGGACCGCGCCCATGCTGCGGTCCTCGATCAGCTCGACGGCGGCGGAGTCGGCCGGGTCGTAGAAGGACGGCCAGCCGCAGTGCGACTCGAACTTCGTGTCCGAGCGGAACAGCTCGGCGTCGCAGGCACGGCAGGAGTAGACACCGGTGGTCCTGGTGTCGGTGTACTCGCCGACGAAGGGCCGTTCGGTGCCGGCCTCGCGCAGGACCGCGTACTCCTGGGAGGACAGCTCCTCGCGCCACTGCTCGTCGGACTTCTCGACTTCGTACGGCATGCCGTTGCTCCTCAGTTCTGGCTCTCCAGGCGGGACAGGATGAGCGGACCGAGGTCGGTCACGTCGCCCGCGCCCATAGTGAGAACAAGGTCGCCGGGCTTGGCCATTCCGGCGATCACGTCCGGGATCGCGTCCTTGTCGTGCTCGGCCGTCACATCGGCGCCCGCGGCGGTGGCAGCGTCGATGATCAGGGCGCTGGTGACGCCGGGGATCGGGTCCTCGCGGGCCGGGTAGATGTCCAGCACCACGGAGGCGTCGGCCAGCGCCAGCGCCTGGCCCATCTCGACGCCCAGCTCGCGGGTGCGGCTGAACAGGTGCGGCTGGAAGACCACCAGCACCCGCGACCCTCCCCCAACCTCCGGCCGGGAGGAGCCCCCAACCGCGCCCTTGATGGCCTCCAGGTCGGCGGTCATCTCGGTCGGGTGGTGGGCGTAGGAGTCGATCACCTGGACGCCGGCCGCCTCGCCCTTGAGCTGCAGCCGGCGCCGGACGCCGGTGTACTTGGCGAGCGCCGAGGCGAGATTGCGCGCGGGCGTGCCGAGCGCGATACCGGCGGCGAGCGCGGCCACCGCGTTGTGCGCGTAGTGCCGGCCGGGCACGGAGACGGTGAAGGTGAGCATCCGCCCGTCGAGCAGGACGGTGACCTCGCTCGTCAGACCCCGCTGGTTGATCTTGGTGATCCGCAGGTCGGCGCCCTCGGACTCCCCGACGGTGACGATGTTCAGCCCGCCGATGTCGCGGACCCGCGAGGTCAGCTCGACGGCGCCCGGCTGGTCGGCGGAGATGACGAGCGTGCCGCCGGGCCGGATCCGGCCGACGAACGTCTCGAAGGAGTCGTAGATCTCGTCCATCGACGCGTAGTTGGCGTGGTGGTCCAGCTCCACGTTGAGGATGATCGCGACCTCGGGCGCGTACTTGTGGAAGCTGCGGTCGCTCTCGTCCGCCTCCGCCACGAAGATCTCGCCGCCGCCGTGGTGGGCGTTGGAGCCGGGCGCGTCCAGGTCGCCGCCGATGGCGTACGAGGGGTCGAGGCCGAGCGCGGTGAGGCTGACCGCGAGCATCGAGGTGGTGGTGGTCTTGCCGTGGGTGCCGGCCACCGCGATCGGGCGGGTGCCGTCCATCAGCGCGGCGAGCGCGTCGGACCGGTGCACGACCGGGATACCGCGCTCGGCGGCGGCCGCCAGTTCCGGGTTCTCCGCGCGGATGGCGCTGGAGACGACCACGCAGGAGGCGTCCGGAGCCAGATGCCGGGCGTCATGGCCGATGCGCACCGCGACCCCGAGGGACCGCAGCGCCTCGGCCGTCTCGGAGTCCTTCGCGTCGCTGCCCGCGACCTTGGCGCCGCGCTGCGCGAGGATCTTGGCGATCCCCGACATTCCGGCTCCGCCGATGCCGATGAAGTGCGGTCGGTCCATCGTGGAGGGAATGGTGGGGCTCATACGTGGATCTCCCGGGACGTCTCGAACGGCTTGCCTGCAGCCCCGATTCTCGCACCTTCCTTCGCTCGCCCGGCGCAGCGTTGTCAGCACCAAAGCCGGGTCCCTCAGGAGGCCCGGATCAGGCCGCTGCTCAGGCCCGCCGCGATGGCGCCGGTGCGGCTGTCGACGTCGAGCTTGTCGTAGATGTGCACCAGATGGGTCTTGACGGTGGCCTCGCTGATGAAGAGCCGGCGGGAGATCTGCTTGTTGGCCAGCCCCTCGGCGAGCAGCTGCAGGATCTCGGCCTCGCGCGGTGACAGGGTGGGCCGCCCCGACCGGACCCTGCCCAGCAGCCGCGCGGCGACCGGCGGGGCCAGCACGGTCTCGCCCCGGGCGGCGCAGCGCACGGCGGCGGCGACCTCCTCCGGAGGTGCGTCCTTGAGCAGATAGCCGGTGGCGCCGGCCTCGACGGCCGCCAGGATGTCGGCGTCGGTGCTGTACGTGGTCAGGATGAGGACGGCGGGCGGGTCCGGCAGCGCGGTGATCCGCCGGGTGGCCTCCACCCCGTGCATGCCGGCGCCCATCTGCAGATCCATGAGGACCACGTCAGGACGCGCTACGGTCCCGCCGGCCAGCAGCCGCAGCGCCTCGGCGCCGTCGGCGGCCTCGCCGACCGCCTCCAGCTCCGGCAGGTCGTCGACCATGGCGCGCAGACCGCGCCGTACGACGGGGTGGTCGTCGACGATCAGGATCCGGATCACCTCGGCACCGTGGCCGGCGCCGGCTGAGCGTCCGGTTCCGGGGCGGCCGCGTCGGCCGCGGGCACCGGCAGTGCCGCCGCGACCGCCGTGCCCTCGCCCGGCGCGGACTCCACGGTCAGGGTGCCGCCGAGCCCGGCGATGCGCTCGCGCATGCCGTGCAGGCCGAAGGAGACACGCTCGCCGGCCGCGGGCGGGGCGCCGGGGTCCTGCGGGGTGAACCCGACCCCGTCGTCGTACACGTCCAGCGTCACCTGGCCGTCGAGGAAGACCAGCGTCACGGCGGCATTGCGGGCCCGCGCGTGCCGGGCGACGTTGGCCAGCGCCTCCTGGGTGAGCCGCAGCAGGGCGACCTCCGCCTCGATGGGCAGCGGGTACGGATCGCCGTCCAGCCGGAAGACGATCTCCGGCGCGGGCTGCGCGGACGCCTGCGGTCCTGAGCCGAAACCGGCCGTGATGCGGCGCAGCGCCTCCGGCAGCGCGGCGTCCTGGAGGGCGGGCGGCGTGAGGTCCTGTACGAAGCGACGGGCCTCGGCGAGGTTCTCCGACGCCGTGCGCCCGGCCTCCTGGATCCGTTCGCTCGCCGTACCGGGGCCCGCGCCGCCGGGCAGCAGCGCGCTGTCCGCGGCACGGGCCAGCAGCACGATGCTGGACAGCCCCTGGGCCAGCGTGTCGTGGATCTCCCGGGCGAGCCGCTGCCGCTCGGCGAGCCGGCCCGCCTCGCGCTGGGCGGCCGCCAGTTCGTCCCGCGTCCTCGTCAGGTCGTCGATCAGCCGCTGGCGCTGCCTGCTCTCGCGGTACAGGGCCGCGTACCCGAACGCGGTGAGCACGGCGACGGCCGCGCCCGCGGACGGTCCGATGACCTTCGCGGCGGTGAGACCGTCCGGCCCGTGCGACTGCGCGACGACGATCAGCGCGGTCGCGGCGCCGACGGCCGGCAGCGACCAGCGCCGCGGCAGCACGTGCAGATACAGGAAGAACAGCGGGAAGACGACATAGCTGAAGTCCCGGTCGGCGAGCAGCAGTCCGATCCACAGTGCGGTGACGGCGGCGAGCCAGCCCAGCACCCAGGACCGCGAGGGCTCCCGGCGTTCGCGCAGCACGCCCGCGCCGTAGACCAGCCCGAGCAGCAGGCCCGGCACCAGCAGTGCGGCCGACTTACCACCGAACGCCACGGGGCCGAGCGCCACGGCGAGCAGCACGAAGAACGTGCCGTGCAGGGCGGCGCGCATCAGGCGCAGTGCGGGGGTGTCCTCGGGCGTACGGGAGCCGGTGGGCCGGCCCGGGGACAGGGATATGCCGGAGTTGCTCACATCTACCGAGGGTACGGGGAGCCGGACGCCCTCAGCGGGGGCCTGGCATCAACCTTTCGATGGATTCCGGTACCGCTCCTCTCCCTGATGGCAGCGGCGGCCCGGCCGGACAGCCTTGAGGGAGAGCCGGGAGAAGGCGCAGCCGGGCGACCCGGCGGAACCGAGCAGTCCGACCCAGGAGGGTCCAGAAGGTGTTCGTCGCACTCCGTGACATCAGATTCGCCAAGGGGCGGTTCGCCCTCATGGGCGTGGTCGTCACGCTCATCACCACGCTCGTCGTGTTCCTCTACGGCCTGACGGGCGGGCTCGGCCGCGACGCCTCGTCGGCCGTCGACGAGCTGCCCGTGACCGACATCGTGTTCGGCGCCCCGGCCGGGGCCGCCGCCGAGGTGTCGTTCAGCAGCAGCACGATCAGCGCCGCCCAGGCCGCGGCCTGGGCACGTACCCCCGGGGTCGGCTCCGCCGAGCCGCTCGGCGTCGCGATGACCCGGGCCGCCGGCGCCACCGCGGCGGGCTCGGTGAGCCTCTTCGGCGGCTCGGCGGACCTGCTGCCGCCGCTGCTCTCCGGCAGCGCCCCGCGCGACGGCCAGGTCGCGGTGAGCCGGTCGGTCGCGGACACCTACGGCGTCGGCCCCGGCGGAACGCTCGGGCTCGGCACCGAGAAGGTGACGGTGTCGGGGATCACCGCCACCCGCTCGTACGGGCACGCCGCGACCGTCTGGACCACCCTCGCCACCTGGCAGCGGATCAGCGGCCAGCGGCAGCCCACCGTGCTCGCCGTCCGCCGGTCGGGGGCGGACCTCGGGGCGGCCGACGCGGCGCGGGGGACCAGGACCGTCGCGCGCGGCGACGCGCTCGTGGGGATCGACGGCTACCAGGCCGAGCACCTCAGCCTGCAGATGATCCAGGTGTTCCTGTTCGCGGTGAGCGCCCTGGTGACCGGCGCGTTCTTCACGGTCTGGACGGTGCAGCGCAAGCCCGACGTGGCGGTGCTCAAGGCCATCGGCGCGAGCAGCGGCTACCTGGTGCGCGACGCGCTCGCGCAGGCGCTGGCCGTGCTCGGCGGCGGGGCGCTGCTGGGCGGTGCGATCGGGGCCGGGGGAGGAGCGGTCGCCGCGTCGGCGGTGCCCTTTGCCGTCGGCCCGGCCACCGTCGCCGTGCCCGTCGCCGTCATGGTGCTGCTCGGCCTGGCCGGCTCGGCCCTCGCGATCGCCCGCATCACCTCCGTCGACCCGCTGACCGCGCTGGGAGCCAACCGATGACCGTCCTCGCGCTCGACTCCGTCCGGCTCACCTATCCGGACGGGGACCGCCGGCTGACCGCGCTCGACGCCGTGTCCCTGGACGTCGCCGCCGGTGAACTGCTGGCGGTGGCCGGGCCGTCGGGCTCCGGCAAGTCCAGCCTCCTCGCGGTGGCCGCGACCCTGTCGCGGCCCGACTCCGGGCAGGTCGTGGTGGCCGGCCGGGACACCACCCGGCTGAGCGACAAGGAGCGCACGGCGCTGCGCCGCGAGCACATCGGGATCGTCTTCCAGCAGTCGAACCTGCTCGGTTCGCTCACCGCGCTGGAGCAGTTGCTCGTCGTCGAGCACCTGCGCGGCGGGCCGGTGCGGGCGGCCCGGGAGCGGGCCGGGGCGCTGCTCGACTCGGTCGGCCTCGACGCGGCGAAGCGCGCCCGGCGGCCGCACCAGCTGTCCGGCGGGGAGCGCCAGCGGGTGAACATCGCCCGCGCGCTCTTCGGCCGCCCGGCGGTCCTGCTGGTCGACGAACCGACCTCCGCCCTCGACCACGAACGCGGCGCGCAGATCGTCGACCTGCTGGCCCGCGTCACCGCCGAGCACGGCACGGCGACCGTCATGGTCACCCACGACCGAGCCCTGATGGCCCGCGCCGACCGCCTCCTCGACATGACGGACGGCCGCCTGGCCGTGGTTCCGACGCCGGCCGTCCGGTCGTGAGAACAGCGCGCCCCCCGGCCGTTCCGGCCGGGGGGCGCGCTGTTCCGTCGATTCTCAGTCGTGCTGAGCGAAGAGCTTCAGGACCGGGACCCCCACCTTGTGCCGCGCCCGCGACGTCCAGTCGCGGTGGAAGAACTCCTCCACGAAGTGCGGAGCGGTCAGCACGATCACCTCGTCGGCATGGGTCTGCTCGACCACCGACTTCAGCAGGTCCAGCGGGTGGTCCTCGACCACCTCGCCGATCGCCTCCACGCCGGCGGCGCGCAGCGCGGCCAGCGAGTGGCTCAGGGCCCGCTCGGCCGGAAGGGTGGCCTCCTGCCCCTCGGGCACCTCGCGTTCCTTGGTGGCGTCGTCCAGGTAGCCGAGGGCGACATCGTCCACGGCCCGCAGAAGCCGGTCCTGGTCGCCGCGCGGCTGCATGAGTACGACGAAGGAGACGGGCTCGTCGCCGTGGAGTGTGGTCACGAGCTCCACATCGGCGGGGGCGAGCGGCTTCTCGATCATGAGTACGGTCGTGAACACGGACGCGTCCTTCTTTCTCGTGGGCCACCGGGCCGGCACAGAAACCATCCTGCCCCGACTCCGTACGGGGCACGCGGTGTAAGTGTTCCCGCACGACAGCAAACGGAACGACATATTCCGCAGATTGTCAGCCGCGGGTGTAACGGGTGAACAGGAAACCGTCCTCTTCGAGGATCGAGGTCGGGGAGAAACGTTCCGGCACGGTGACTCCGGGACCGTTCATGATCCGCGGGGCATCCCCCGCGGTCAGGAGTGGAGCGATGGTCAGACACAGCTCATCGACTACCCCGGCCGCGGCGAACTGTGCCAACAACCTTGGACCGCCCTCGTGCAGCAGCCTGGTGAGCCCCAGTTCCGTCAGTTCGCGGACGGCCCGCACCGGATCGGCGCCGGCCCCGTCGCCCGCCGTGACGACGTGCGCGCCGGCCTTCTTGGCGGCCGCCACCCGGTCGCGGGGCGCGGTGGCGCCGGTCAGGATCAGCGTCGGGGTCAGCGGCGCGGTGAACAGCGGCAGCGTGAAGTCCAGGTCCAGGCTCGCGGTGACGACGGCGATGACCGGCGCCGGCGACTGGCCGGCGGCCGCCCGCCGCTCCGCGAACGCCTCCCGCGCCTTCGCCGGCCGGTAGCCCTCCTGCCGGACCGTCTCCGCGCCGACGACCACCACATCGGCCAGCGCCCGCAGCGTTCCGAACACCCGCAGATCGGCCGCCGAGGACAACCCCTGCGACTTCCCGTCGTGCCACGCGGCGCCGTCCAGGGACGCCACCATGTTCGCCCGCAGCCACGGGCCTCCCGCCCGGTCCGGATACGCGTACGCATCCGCGAGCGCGTCGAGGGAGTCGAGGGTCTCATCGGCCCGGAGCACGGGATACAGGCGGCGCATGTCCCGCAGTCTGGCACGCCGGCGGCCGGATCAGCCCGCCCGTCACCCGAGGCGGAACCCCCGCCCGTCCGTCGTCCGGGAGCAGCCCCCGGCCCGGATTCAGCCCGCCCGGCACCTGAGCGGAACGGTCCGATCCGGCCGGCGATCGGGGCCGGGCCCGGCCCGCCCGGCCGGCCGGGGCCGGGAGTGGGGTCCGCCACACTGCCGTGGCACTGCGTGCCGGAGGGACTAGGCTGAATGGTTGTGTCAACCCCTGTCTCCGCCCTCGCCCAGACCGCCGGTTCCGCCTCCGCCTCCGTCGCCGGAGGCCCGGCGACCCTGTGCGGCCGGACGCCCCAGGTACCCGCGGACCGGCTGGTCGCCGAGATGGTGCCGCCGCCGCGCTTCGACACCGTCCGGTTCGACAACTACCTCCCGGACCCCGATCAGCCCAGCCAGACGGACGCGGTGAAGGCGCTCAGCGGCTTCGCGGCGACCCTCGGCGGCGCGACGGCGGTCAACGGCGGCAAGAAGCGCTGGTTCCGCCGCGAGACCCAGGCATCGGCCGGGCCCGGCGGGGTCTACCTCGACGGCGGGTACGGCGTCGGCAAGACCCACCTGCTCGCCTCGCTCTGGCACGCGGCCCCCGCGCCGCGCGAGCTGAAGGCGTTCGGCACGTTCGTGGAGCTCACCAACCTCGTCGGGGCGCTCGGCTTCCAGCAGGCGGTGCAGGCGCTGAGCGGCCACCGGCTGGTCTGCATCGACGAGTTCGAGCTGGACGACCCGGGCGACACCGTGCTGGTCTCCTCCCTGCTCGGCAAGCTCTCCGACGCGGGCGTGAAGCTCGCCGCGACGTCGAACACGCTGCCGGGCAAGCTCGGCGAGGGCCGCTTCGCCGCCTCCGACTTCATGCGGGAGATCCAGGGGCTGTCCTCACGCTTCCTCCCGTTGCGCATCGACGGCCAGGACTACCGGCACCGCGGGCTGCCCGAGGCCCCGTCCCCGTCCTCCGACCGGCAGGTCACCGAGGCCGCGGACCGTACCCCGGGAGCCTCGCTCGACGACTTCGGCCCGCTCCTCGACCACCTGGCACGGGTCCACCCCAGCCGCTACGGAGCCCTGTGCGACGGCGTCGACGCCGTCTTCCTGCGGGACGTGCGGCCGGTGACCGACCAGGCCACGGCGCTGCGCCTGGTGGTCCTCGCCGACCGGCTGTACGACCGCGAGGTGCCCGTGATGGCCTCCGGCACCCCGTTCGACCAGATCTTCAGCGAGGACATGCTGGCCGGCGGCTACCGCAAGAAGTACTTCCGCGCCATATCCCGGCTCACCGCGCTCGCCCGTGACGCGAAGCAGCTCCCCGGCGCTGGCGCCACCGCCTGATCCGTCGCAGGATCGAGGCATGGCGAAGGACGGCAGGAGCGACAAGGCCGGCAAGCACGGCAAGGACGAACCCGGCTCGAAGAGCGGCAAAAGCGCGAAGAAGGGCGACGCGGACGCGCCCGTCGCCGACCTCCGCTCACTCCTGCGGGTGACACCGGGCAGCGGCCCGGTCCGGCTGAAGGCGCACGACACCTCCGGCACGCCCGGCGGGCCGTCCGGCAAGAAGCAGGCGCTCGCCGAGACCGCGGAGATGGGCGTACGCCTGGCCGAACTGCAGGAACGGCTCTTCGCGCAGAGCACGGCGGGCGACCCGCGCGCCCTGCTGTTCGTGCTGCAGGGCATGGACACCTCCGGCAAGGGCGGCACGGTCAAGCACGTCGTCGGCCAGTTCAACCCGTCCGGGCTGCGGACGCGCGCCTTCAAGGCGCCGACGCACGAGGAGCAGCAGCACCCCTTCCTCTGGCGGATCCGCCGGGCGCTGCCGCACCCCGGCGAGGTCGGTATCTTCGACCGCTCGCACTACGAGGACGTGCTGATCGTCCGGGTCCGGAACCTGGTGCCGCGCGCCACCTGGTCCAAGCGCTACCGGACCATCAACGCGTTCGAGGAGTCGCTCGTCGACGACGGAGTCACCATCGTCAAGGTCTTCCTGCACATCGGCCACGACGAGCAGCGCGACCGGTTGCTGGAGCGGCTCGACAACCCCGAGAAGCACTGGAAGTTCAACGTCGGCGACATCGAGGAACGGGCCCTGTGGCCCGACTACCAGCGGGCGTACGAGGTCGCGTTGGAGAAGTGCTCCACCGACGCCGCGCCCTGGTACCTGGTCCCCGCCGACCGCAAGTGGTACCGGAACTGGGCGATCAGCAAGCTGCTGCTGGAACACCTGGAGCTGATGGACCCGGCCTACCCGAAGGCCGATTTCGACGTCGAGGAGTGCCGGGCACGGCTGCTCGAATCCTGACCGCGAGTCCTGTGCGGAGCCAGGGCCTGTCGTTCCCTAGCCGGAGCAGGCGGTGCGCTGCGCCTCCTGCCATTCGCAGACCGGGCACATCGTCAGGCCGGGCAGCGAGGCCGGATACTCCGTCGGCTTGCCGCACAGCACACAGGCGGCGCGCGGCCCGTGCTGCGTGAGGGGCGGGGCGGGGGCCGCTTCGGGTTCGCCGGGGTCGGCGTAGCACTCGGTCACCCGTCCACCGTACTGCGCAGGACCACGGCCGCGCGGGCGGCCAGGTGCAGCACACCGTCCGGGCCGGGCGGCTCGCAGGGAGGCCAGGCCGCGGCGACCGCGGTCCCCTTCGGCTCGGCGGCGAACGGGCCGGTGAGCGGGACGGCCGCCGGAGCGTCCGAGAAGTTCACCGCGGTCAGGAAACGCCCGCGGCGCACGGTGAGCACCGCCCCGGTGATGCCGATGTCGGGCGGCGGCGTCAGGAGCCCGGCGCCGGACAGCTCCGGCTCGGCCCGCCGCAGCGCGATCAGTTCGCGGTACCAGCCCAGCAGCCGGGCGTGCGGATCACGGTCGGGCTCCGACCAGTCGAGGCAGGACCGCAGGCGGGTGGCGGGGTCCTGGGGGTCCGGGATGTCCTCGGCGGCCCAGCCGTGCCCGGCGAACTCCCGGCGGCGGCCCCGCGTGATGGCCGCGGCGAGCTCCGGGTCGTCGTGATCGGTGAAGAACTGCCAGGGCGAGGCCGCGCCCCACTCCTCGCCCATGAAGAGCATCGGGGTGAAGGGCGAGGTGAGGACGACCGCGGCGGCGAGGGCGAGCTGCTCCGGGGTGAGCCGGTCGCCGGTGGCGCGGTTGCCGATCTGGTCATGGGTCTGCGAGTAGCCGAGGAAACGGTGTGCCGGGGTCGTCGCACGGTCCACCGGCCGGCCGTGGCGGCGGCCGCGGAAGGACGAGTACGTGCCGTCGTGGAAGAAGACGCGGGTCAGCGTCTTGGCGAGCGCGGTGAGCGGCTCACGCGCGAAGTCGGCGTAGTAGCCCTGGGATTCACCGGTCAGCGCGGTGTGCAGACAGTGGTGGAGATCGTCGTTCCACTGCGCGGTCAGACCGAGCCCGCCGGCCTCGCGGGGGGTGGTGGTGCGCGGGTCGTTGAGGTCGGACTCGGCGATCAGGAACAGCGGACGGCCGAGCGAGTCCGACAGCGCGTCGACCGCCGCCGACAGCTCCTCCAGGAAGTGCAGCGCCCGTGTGTCGACGAGCGCGTGCACGGCGTCCAGCCGCAGCCCGTCGAGGTGGTAGTCGCGCAGCCAGGCCAGCGCGCTGCCGATGAGGAACGCGCGCACCTCGTCGGAACCCGGGGCATCGAGGTTGACGGCGTCGCCCCACGGGGTGTGGTGCCGGTCGGTGAAGTACGGGCCGAACGGCGGGAGATGGTTCCCCGACGGGCCGAGATGGTTGTGAACCACGTCCAGGACCACCCCGAGGCCGTGCGCGTGCGCCGCGTCCACGAACCGCTTGAGCCCGTCGGGCCCTCCGTAGGGCTCGTGGACGGCCCACAGCGAGACACCCTCGTAGCCCCAGCCATGGGTGCCGGGGAACGGGCAGACGGGCATCAGCTCCACATGGGTGATGCCCAGCGCGGCCAGATGCGGCAGGCGCCCGATCGCGGCGTCGAAGGTGCCCTCGCGGGTGAACGTGCCGATGTGCAGCTCGTACAGCACCGCGCCCGGCAGCGGGCAGCCGTCCCACGGCAGCGTCCAGTCGAAGGCGTCATGGTCCACGACGGCGCTCGCGCCGTCCGGGCCGTCCGGCTGGCGCCGGGAGCGCGGGTCCGGCAGCGGTGGGCCGCCGTCGAGGACGTACGCGTAACGGCCGTCCGGGCCGGCCGGCGCCTCGGTACGCCACCAGCCGCCGCGGGCCGGATCCGGCGCCAGGGGACGGGTGCGGTCCCCGGTCAGTACCTCGACGCGCGCCGCGTTCGGCGCCCACACCTCGAACAGCACTGGCGGCTCCTCGGATCGGTCCCTCGGGGACGTTCTTCGGCCTTCGCGGACCTTCGCACCCTAGTGTCCGGCGGGCGGCCGGGCATCAGGGCCCGGCCGCCCGGCACGCCGCACCGCCCTGTGGAGCCCAGCGCTCGCCGACGGGATCAGATGAAGTTGATCCGCTCCTGGGAGACGGGGTAGCCGGCCTTCGCGAAGTTCGCCGCCATCGGGAAGTTGCCCTGGTCGGTGGCGGCCGTGATACGGTCCGCGCCCTGCTCCACGAGGTCCTGCGTGCACTCGACGAGCAGGTCGTAGGCGTAGCCGTGGCCGCGCTGCTCCGGGACGACGCCGATGAAGCCGATGGTCGGGCCCGCCGGGTTGTGGGCCGGGATGTGGAGGCCCGCCAGCTCACCCTCGGGCGTGAAGGCCAGCCGCCACCAGTCGCGCGGTGAGGGCAGCCAGTTGAGCCAGCCGAGGAAAGCGCCGGCGGCGGCCTCGCCCCCGGTCTTGTCGATCTCCTCGCGGTCGTGCGCGTCGAGGGTGTCCTGCTGGATGCGGCGCACGACGTCCAGGATCACCGCGTCGTCGGGCTCGGGCCGGTACTCCAGGCGACCGGTGCGCGCGGGGAGCGGGTCGCCTGCGGTCCAGGTGTAGCGGTAGCGCTCGACGAGCTGCTTGAGGCCGGCCGCGGTGACGGCGTCGATCCGGGACTGCGCGGCGGCCAGCAGCTCCGGCCGCTCGCGCCAGCCGGGCGGCAGCAGCAGGTCGTACTCGCCGTACAGCGGGGCGGTCCTGAGCAGCCACACCCCCGCGTCGGCCTCGCCCTCGGCGAAGTCGAACCAGTCGAGCGCCTTCGGCTTCTCGTCGTCGGCACCCGCCCACCAGGCGGCGCGAGCCACGACGACACCGTCGCGCAGGGCGACCCAGGTCCATTCGGGGCGGTAGTCGCCGCCGTCCCCGACCATGCTGTACGGGTCGCCGAGGATGGCGCGGCCGACGAGACCGGGATCGGCGAGGGAGGCGAAGAGATGTGCTTCGCCCGCGACGAGCGGACGGATGACCAGATCAGACATGAGGTCCTTCGGGAGAGTGACGCGCTCCCGGTCAGATGTGGGACGCCCGGTGGTCAGGGCGGGAGCGCGGGGAGGTCGTGACGGACATCGCTCTCGCCTCCTTCCGTGATCATCTTGGGCGTGCGGACACCGTAGCCCGGTCCCGGAGAGGCTGTCCAGGGACTATTTTGGCCGGATGATCCAGCGCCAGGAAGTACCCGTCGTCCGGCATGCCACCAGGTCCGACCTGCCGCGCGTCGCGGAACTCGCCATCTCCCATGCCGCCTACGAGCAGGCCGACCCGCCCGCCGCAGGCTTCGCGGAACGGCTCGCCGACGCGCTCTTCGACCGTGCCGAGCCCCGGCTGATCTGCCTCGTGGCGCAGCTCCGGGACGGCTCGCTGGCCGGCTACGCGACCTGCACCCCCGAGTTCGCCACCTGGTCCGGCCATGAGTATCTGCACATGGACTGCCTCTTCCTCGACGGCGAGCACCGCGGCCTGGGCCTCGGCCGGCTGCTCATCGACGCGGTCGCGGCCGAGGCGGCGGCGCTCGGTCTGCAGGAGGTGCAGTGGAACACCCCGGTCTGGAACGAGGGCGCCATCCGGTTCTACGACCGCCTCGGCGCCACCTCCCGGGAGAAGCGCCGCTACGCCTGGACGGTGCCGGCCGACGCGGGCGCGCTGCGGGCGGTCAGCTCCTCGTAGCCGAAGCACAGACCCAGCACCAGGACGGCGCCGCCGACCTGGGCGAGCGCCGTGAGGCGGGTGCCGAGCGGGACGGTGGCGGCGAGCAGGGCCGCCGCGCAGAGCCGGGGGAGGAGCGGCCCGAGGCGGATGGCGCGGCGGATGGCGGTGTCGGCGGTGAGGAAGAGCGCGATGCCGCCCGCGAGCGCCCAGGCCTGGGCGTCGCCGAGCTGGTCCCCGGCGTGGCCGACGGCGGACTTCACGCCCGCGGCGAAGAGCAGGACACCGAGCAGCAGGCCGTAGTGGCCGAGGTTGTAGATCCGCACGGCCGCGAAGTTCCGCTGCCGGGCGGGCAGTTCCGCCAGGGCGCGCTCGCCCCGCTCGTCGTCCCCGTGCCCGAAGTACGCCCACCACAGCCCGAGGCAGACACAGAGCATCAGGACGGCGGCACTGACCCGTCCGGCGGTCAGCGGCGCGTCGCCCGCTCCGACGCCGATCGCGATCACGGACTCGCCGAACGCCACGATCATGACGAGGCCGTGCCGCTCGACGAAGTGGCCGCAGCGGATGGTGAATTCCCCCAGGCCCACCAGACGGGGCGTGGAGAGCTGGATGACGAGGGACACCGCCCACAGCGAGAGCTGCGCACTGCCCTCCAGATAGCCGCCGATGACGACGAGGGCGGCGTTGAGGACGTTCAGGGCGCCCATCCGGGCCACCGAGCTCAGGTCCACCCCCGAGGCGGCGAAGGTGCCGGTGTGCACGGCTATGACGAAGAGATAGGCGAGGCCGAAGACGACACCGCTGCCGTCGAAGGCGTGCGGGATCGCCAGCGAGATGATCAGGAAGCCGGCCATGCCGGCGAGCATCAGCCCGCGCCGGCTGTGGGTGGTGGGCGGCATCGCGTTGGTGAGCCAGATGAACGCGTCGTACATCCACCAGATCACCGCGAGCATGATCACGGCGCGCAGCAGCCCGCCCCCGTCGAGATGGTGGGCGAGGCTGGCGGTGAGCTGGGTGATGGTGAAGACGAAGACGAGGTCGAAGAAGAGCTCCAGCGGGCTGACCCGCAGGGTCTCCTGCTCGGCGGAGTCGATGAAGTCGGTGGTCACGCCGGTGAGTATGAGTGATCGCCGAGGTGTTCGAACGCGGAACGGTGGAGTCCCTGTACGGCACCGGCCGTTACCGGGACTCCACCGTTCCGCTGTGGGTCTACCGGCGGCGCAGTCCGGCGAAGACCAGGGCCGAGCCGGCCAGCACGATCACCGCGTCGACGAGCAGCGCGGTGTGGATGCCGCTCAGCACCGAACCGGTGGCGGTGGTGCGGGCGGTGGCGATCGCGCTGAGCACCGGGATGCCCATCGTGATGCCGACCTGCTGGGTCATCGAGGTCAGCCCGGTGGCCAGGCCCTGCTCGTCGTCGGGCAGACCCGAGGTCGCGGTGACCATGTACCCGACGATCGCCGCGATATGGCCGAACGCGCCCGCCGCGGAGGCTGCCAGGAGCAGCGTCAGGGCGCTGCCGCCGTCGGTGCCCAGCCAGAAGAAGGCGGCGGTGGCGAGGGCCTGGACGAGCAGCCCGCAGGACAGGACGGTACGGGTGCCGTGGCGGCCGATGAGCCGCGGGGCGGCCATCCCGCCGACGAAGGCGGCGACACCGATACCGCAGAACGACAGGCCGGTCCGGAGCGGTGAGTAGCCCAGCACCTGCTGCATGTACAGCGTCAGCAGGAAGACGACCGAGCTCTCCATGGTGAAGGTGATCAGTCCGCCGAAGTTGCCCCACTTGACGGTGTGCCGGGTCAGGACCCGCAGCGGGGCGAGCGGGGCCTCGGCGCGCAGCTCGATGCGCCAGAAGGCGAGGAACAGGAGAGCGGCGGCGGCGAGGCAGCCCAGCGCGGTGGTGTCGGTCCAGCCGTGCTGGCCGGCCAGGGTGACGCCGTAGACCAGGGCGAGCAGCCCGCCGGTGACGGTGATCGCGCCGGGGACGTCGAGCTTGGAGCGGGCGCCGCGGCTCTCCTCGATCACGGCCGGGGCGGTGAAGAGGATGACCAGCGCGACGGGCACGTTGAGGAAGAAGGCCCAGCGCCAGCTCAGCAGGTCGGTGAGGATACCGCCGAAGATCGCTCCGATGGTGAAGCCGGCCGACAGGAGGGTGCCGTTCAGGCCCAGCGCCCTGGCCCGCAGCGGGCCTTCCGGCAGCGAGGTGGTCAGGAGCGAGAGCGCGGCGGGGGTGGCCATCGCGGAGGCCAGACCCTGGGCGACGCGGGCGCAGAGCAGCATCTCGGGACCGGTGGCGAGCCCGCCGGCCAGTGATCCGGCGGCCAGCAGGCCCATGCCGGCCAGCAGCATCCGGCGGCGGCCCACGAGGTCGGCGAGCCGGCCGAAGAGCAGGGTGAACCCGGCGGCGGGCAGCATCATCGCGGTGGCGATCCACTGCAGGTTCGCGAGCGAGAAGCCGAGGCCGTGGCCGATGTCGGGCAGCGCCACGTTGAGGATCGAGAAGTCGACGGCGAGCATGAACTGCGAGCCGAGGAGCAGCAGGAGGACGAGGCGCTGGCGGGGGGTCATCCGGGGGATGCCGTCCTGGCCGGCGGCGGCCCCTGCCTCGGTGGCGGGTGACTTGGTGAGGGTGGTCATCACTGCTGTCCGATCGTGAGTACGGCGTTGCCGGTGATCCGCCGGTCGCGGAGGTCGTTGAGAGTGGCGGCGGTGTCCTGCCAGCCGGTCAGGCGCCCGATCTCCGGGTGCAGCCGGTCGTTCGCCACCAGCCGGACGAGGGCGGCCAGGTCGGGGCCGAACGCCTCGTCGAAGTGCTCGTAATGGAAATGCCGCACGGTGCCGGAGCGGGGGCCCTTGAAGAACCCGAAGAAGCTCAGCTCGGCGGGCTCGCGGGACGCCTGGCCGAACCAGATCATCGTGCCGCGCGGCCGCAGCAGCGCCAGCGCCCGGGCGGTGGTCGCGCCGCCCACCGACTCCAGCACCGTGTGGAACGGCCCGCGGGCGTCGGCCAGGTCATGGACGACGGTCGCGCCGAACTCGGCCAGACGCTTGCCGCGTTCGGGCGTCGCGGTGACGGCGGTGACCTCGGCGCCCGCGCCGATGGCCAGTTCGGTGAAGTAGTGGCCGACGCCGCCGGACGCGCCGGTGAGCAGCAGCGGATGCCCGGACACACAGCCGGTGGTGCGCAGCAGCCGCAGCGCGGTGAGCCCGGCCAGCGGCAGCGCGGCGGCGCGGATCGAGGAGACGCCGTCCGGCAGGACGGCGAGCGCGTCGGTGCGGACCGCCGCGTACTCGGCCCAGCCGCCGCCCACCGGATGACCGACGACCCGCTGTCCGGCCCGCGGCCCGGACCCGTCGGCCGCGGCCTGGACGACCAGGCCCGCGATGTCCTTGCCGGGCCGCTGCCGCGGCTGCGGGGTGTGCAGCCGGAAGACCTCACCCCGGTTGACGGAGAACGCCTCGACCTTGACCAGCGCCTCGTCCGGCGCGGGCCGGGGCTCCTCGGTGTCGCCCAGGACCACCAGGCCGTCGGGACGCCCGGTGGGCAGCAGTGCCTTCATCGTCTGTTCCTCGATCCGGCGCGGTGCGGGTGTGCCGCGCTGAGATCAAGAAAAGCCGCAGGTCAGAGGGTGTGTCCAACAGCCTTTTGGCGGTCTCGACAACCGTCGGTTGTCAGTGCACTCCAGGGGGCGTCACGGGGTCCGGACGGTCGGCTCCGTGATCCAACTGGCGAGCAGCGCCAGCCGCTCGGCCGTCTTCGAGCCCGGCGCGACGGTGTACGCGACCAGCGTCTGGTCCGGATCACCGGGCAGCGTGAGCGTCTCGTAGCCGAAGTCCAGCTCCCCGACGACGGAGTGGGCGATCCGCTTCACCCCGTAGGTCTTCTCCTTGACCAGATGATCGGCCCACAGCCGCCGGAACTCGTCGCTCTTGAGCGACAACTCGCCGATCAGCGCGGCCATCCGCTGGTCGTCCGGGTGCCGCCCCGCGTCCAGCCGCAGATACGCGACGGTCTCGGCGGCCACCGCGTTCCAGTCCGGGTACAGGCCGCGGGTCTGCTCGTCCAGGAACACCGACCGGGCGATGTTGCACTCGCCGTCCGGGTATGCGGAGAACCCGCAGACGGCGTCACCGAGCGCGTTCCACGCCAGGGCGTCCATCCGCCGCCCCAGGACGAAGGCCGGCCCGCCCATCGAGTCGAGCAGCAGCCGCAGTCCCGGCCGTACCCGCCGGCTGCCGCGCGACGCCGTGCGGGCGGTACGGGCCGGCCGGGCCAGCGCCCGCAGGTGCTCCTGCTCGGTCTCGTCGAGCCGCAGCACCCGGGCGATCGCGTCGAGGACGGCGTCGGACACGTTCTGGCCGCGGCCCTGCTCCAGCCGGATGTAGTAGTCCACGCTCACCCCGGCGAGCTGGGCGACCTCCTCGCGGCGCAGCCCCGGCACCCGCCGCCGGCCGTGCGAGGGAAGGCCCACGTCGTCCGGCTGGATACGGGCGCGGCGCGACTGCAGGAAACCGCTCAGATCACTGTCCATGGACAGCAGCCTAGAGCGCTGCCGGAAAGCCAGCCTGGTACTGCCGGACCCAGGAAAAGCACAGCCCTGGGTGGCCCTCGCGAACGGTCGCAGAGTGGAGCCCGTCAGCAGGACACCCCCGCACCACCACTTCAGGGAGCACTTCCTCATGAGCTACGACAACCTCGCCGGCCGCACCGCAGTCGTCACCGGAGCCGCCAGCGGCATGGGTGAGGCCACCGCCCGGCTGCTCGCCGCGCACGGCGCCCGGGTCGCGCTGCTGTCCCGCCGCGCGGACCGGCTGGACGAGCTGGCCGGGAAGATCGCCGCGGCCGGCGGCCAAGCGCTGGCCGTACCGGTCGACGTCACCGACGGCGCGTCCGTGGACGCGGCCGCCGACCGGATCCACCAGGCGTACGGACCCGTCGACCTGGTGGTGAACTCGGCCGGCGTCATGCTGCCCAACCCGCTCGACGACGGCCGGATCGACGAATGGTCCCGCATGATCGACACCAATGTGACGGGCGTGCTGCGGATCATCCGCGCCTTCACCGCCGACCTCGTCGCCGCCGCGGCCGAGCACCGGCCCGCCGACCTGGTCAACATCTCGTCGATCGGTGCGCACCTGATCTTCCCCAACTACGCCGTCTACGGGGCGACGAAGGCCGCGCTCACCCATCTGTCGGCGCTGCTGCGCTCCGAACTCGGTCCGCGCGACGTCCGCGTCACCAACATCGAGCCGGGGCTGACCGACACCGAGCTCGGCCACCACATCGACAACCAGGAGCTGTCGGCGCAGCTCGGGGGCATGTACGAGGCGATGGGCACGCTGTCGTCGGACGAGATCGCCGACATCATCGGGTTTGTCACCAGCCGCCCCGCGCACGTTAACCTGCGCCAGGTGATCGTGCAGCCGACCCGGCAGGCATGAGCCGTACCGGAACGGGGGAACGTCGGCGGTGGATCTCGATCTCGCGCAGGTCAGGGCCTTCGTCGTCACGGCGCAGCGGCTGCACTTCGGGCAGGCGGCCGCCGAGCTGTTCCTCAGCCAGCAGGCGCTGTCCAAGCGCATCGCCCGCCTGGAGGACGCGCTCGGCGTGCGGCTCTTCGACCGCACCGGGCACAGCGTCGGACTGACCCCCGCCGGGCAGCGGTTCCTCGGGCCCGCCCAGGACGTCGTACGGGCCGGGGAGGCGGCGGTGGCGGCCGCCCGGCACAGCGAGCGCCCGCTGCGGGTGACCGTGTGGGGCCATATGTTCGTCCCGCTGCGGACGATCCGGCTGGTCGTCGGGGAACAGCCGGACCTGGACATCGAGCTGAGCCTGCGGCCCGGACTCGTGACGGCGCTGGCCGGTCTGCGGGCCGACGAGATCGACTTCGCGCTCGGCCGCACCCACGGCCTGGACGAGCCGTGGCCACGCACCCTCACCCGCCGGCTGGTGCGCCTCGACCCGGTCAAGGCGGTGCTGAGCCGGGACAGCCCGCTCGCCGTCGCATCGGCGCTGCGGCCGGACGATCTGCGGGCCGGCCGGCTGTGGTTCCCGGCCGCGATGGAGAAGCTCGAATTCCTCCGGAGCTTCGTGGAACGCTTCGACATCCCGGGGGACTTCGGCGGGATCAACCTCGGTCTCGAACCCTTCCTCGACCACCTGCGCGGCCGCCCCGACCTCTTCTCGCTGCTGCCCACCGATGTGGAGATCCCGCCCGGCACCGGCCTGGTCGAGATCCCCGTCGTGGACCCGACGCCGCTCTACGCCTGGCACGTCATCTGGCGCGCGAGCGAGAGCCACCCGGCGCTGGCACCGCTCCTCGACGCCTTCGCGCGCACCGCGCGGACCCACGACTGGCTGGCCTACGACCCCGCCAGGCACTGGCTCCCCGACACCGACCGGGGAGCTCTCGGAGCCGGTGGCGCTACGCCGTGAGCAGCGCCACCGGATGCGTCGCGAACAGGTCCGCGACGGGTACGGTGCCGCGGTGGTGAGTGCCCGTCAGCCGGTCGGTCCAGTCGCCCGGCGGCAGCGCCAGCTCGGTGTCACGCCAGCCGCCCGCCTGCTCCAGGCCGTGCGAGAGCCGGGTGACGGCGGTGATCGAGCGGCCGGTCCTGACGAAGGCGACACAGTGGGCGGCGGCCGGACCGGTGGCGTGCAGGGGCTCGTACGTCGCCTCGGGGCCGAACCAGCCGGGGTGCTCGCGGCGCAGCAGCAGCGCCGTCGTCGTCACCAGCTCCTTCGGTCCGTCCGGCCCGCCCGACCGCCGGACGCCCGGCCGGTACGGGCGGCGGTTGTCGGGATCGACGAGGAGCAGCTGGGGGTGCTCGTCGCCCTGGTAGATGTCCGGCACGCCCGGCATCGTCAGATGCAGCAGCACCGCGCCGAGCCGGTTGACCTGTGAGGGAGCCTCGATCGCGCGGGAGATATCGGCGGTCGCGTAGTAGGTCGGCCCGGTGATCAGCTCGCGGGTGAAGGTGTCGAGCCGCTTCTCGTACGCCGTGTCCTGCTCCGTCCAGCTGGTGCGCAGCCCCGCCTCGCGTTCCGACTTCAGCAGTGTCGCGGCGACCACGTCCTCGGCGCCGTAGCTGCAGAAGACCACGGCGTACTGCCAGGCCAGGTACTCGGCGTGCCGGTCGACCAGCGGAATGCCGGCACGGGTGAAGTAGCTGCGCAGATGGTCCGATTCACGGCGCAGCCAGGACCGCCACAGGGCCGGGTGCTCCGAGATCGCGGCGAGCCGGGCGCGGACGTCGGCGCTGCGCTTGGTGTCGTGGGTGGACAGGACGGTGCCGGTGGCGGGCCAGTCGCGCTGGAGGCGGGCGCAGAAGGCGTGGAACTCCTCCGGAGTGGTGGTGGGGTACGCGGGGTCCCGGCCGACCTCGTTGAGCGGCAGCAGCGGGTACCAGCGGTAGAAGGCGGTGTCCTCGACGGCCTTGGCGTGCAGCGCGGAGGCGACCTGGGCGAAGCGGACCGCGAACCCGGCGTCCGCTCCCAGCGCGAGATCACGGATCTCCGCCGCGGCCGGCACCCCCGCCTCACGGGCCGCGGTCTCCAGCATCGTGACCGCCTCGGCCGGCGCGTCCTCGCCCGGCACGACGTACGGGCGGTAGACCGGCAGCCGGACCAGCAGCTCGCGGATGGCCCGGCGCAGCACCGCCGGATCCCGGTCCGGCAGCGCGCGGGCGGCGGTGCGCCCGAGCCGGCTCACCTCGGCGGCCAGGTCCCGTGTCACGATCTTGTACGCGGCGCGCCGCGCGGTCGGTGCCCACTCGCCGCCCCGGTCGGCGTCCTGGCCGGTGAAGTCGGCGTACCCCGCCGTGATCCGCTCCACCCCGGCCGGATCGGCGAACAGCCCGTCGACCCGGTCCAGGGAGTCGTACCCGGTGGTCCCGGCGCAGGCCCAGTCGGCGGGCAGCCGCTCGTCGTGGCCGAGGATCTTCTCCACCACGGTCCAGCGGCCGCCGGTCGCGGCGGCGAGCCGGCGCAGATATCCGGCGGGGTCGGCGAGACCGTCGGGATGGTCGATGCGCAGACCGTCCACGACGCCTTCGCGCAGCAGCTCCAGCAGCTTGGCGTGGGTCGCGTCGAAGACCTCAGGGTCCTCGACCCGGACCGCGATCAGATCGGAAATCGTGAAGAAACGCCGGTAGTTGAGATCGGTCCTGGCCTCCCGCCAGTGGGCGAGCCGGTACCACTGGGCGTCGAGCAGCGCGCGCAGCGGGAGCTCCTCGGTGCCGGCGCGCAGCGGGAAGGCATGGTCGTAGTAGCGCAGCACCGGCTCGCCGAGCGCCTTGTCGTCCTCGACGCGCAGCCGGCCCAGCACCTCGTCGAGCGGGGCCCCCAGGACCGGCATCAGCAGCTTGCCGTCCAGCGCCGCCCAGTCGATGTCGAACCACCGGGCGTAGGGGGAGTCCGTCCCTTCCCGCAGCACCGACCACAGCGGGCGGCTGAGGTACTCCGGAGCCGGCACCGCCATGTGGTTGGGCACGGTGTCCAGGACGAGGCCGAGACCGTGCGCGCGGGCGGTGCGGGACAGCGCCCGCAGCCCCTCCTCACCGCCCAGCACCTCGCTGATCCGGGTGTGGTCGACCACGTCGTACCCGTGCGTGGAGCCGGGCGCGGCCTGGAGCACCGGGGACAGATGCAGATGGGAGACGCCGAGCGCGGCGAGGCGGGGCACCACCGCCTCGGCGTCGGTGAACGTGAAGTCCGGTTGCAGCTGCAGCCGGTAGGTGGCAGTGGGCACGTCGGCCGTCGGCGGGGTCATGCAGGAGTGCGTACCCCGCCGCACGGTCCTACGATCACATCAGTCCATCGATTACGCCGGGCGTTGCAGCACCACCAGGCTCCGGTCGGTCAGCTGCAGCCGGTCGCCGGCCTTGACCTTCCGCCCGCTGCCCGGCTCCACCCCTTCGGCCCGGCCGGTGTTCACCACCAGCTGCCACTCCTTGCCGTGGTTGACCGGAACCACGAACTCCAGCTCCTCGGCCTGCGCGTTGAACAGCAGCAGGAAGGAGTCGTCCGTGATCCGCTCGCCGCGCGCGCCCGGCTCGGAGATCGCGCTGCCGTTGAGGAACACCACCAGCGACTTGGCGTGCGCCGCCTGCCAGTCCCGCTGGGCCATCTCCTCGCCCTCGGGGGTGAACCAGGCGATGTCGGAGAGCTCGTCGTGGGTGCCCTCCACCGGACGGCCGTGGAAGAAGCGCCGGCGGCGGAAGACCGGATGGTCGCGGCGCAGCCAGACCATGGTGCGGATGAACTCGTGCAGCCGCTGCGCCCCCGTCTCGCCCGCCTTCGGCCAGCGCACCCAGGCCAGCTCGTTGTCCTGGCAGTACGCGTTGTTGTTGCCGCGCTGGGTCCTGCCGAACTCGTCGCCGTGCGAGAGCATCGGCACGCCCTGGGAGAGCATCAGGGTGGCGATGAAGTTCCGCAGCTGGCGGCCGCGCAGGGCCAGGATGCCCGGATCCTCGGTCTCGCCCTCCTCGCCGCAGTTCCACGAGCGGTTGTGGCTCTCGCCGTCGCGGTTGTCCTCGCCGTTGGCCTCGTTGTGCTTGTCGTTGTACGAGACCAGGTCGTTGAGGGTGAAGCCGTCGTGGCAGGTCACGAAGTTGATGGAGGCCAGCGGGCGGCGGCCGTCGTCCTGGTAGAGGTCCGAGGAGCCGGTCAGCCGGGAGGCGAACTCCGCGAGGGTGGCGTTCTCGCCCCGCCACAGATCCCGGACGGTGTCGCGGAACTTGCCGTTCCACTCGGCCCACAGCGGCGGGAAGTTGCCGACCTGGTAGCCGCCCTCGCCGACGTCCCACGGCTCGGCGATCAGCTTGACCTGGCTGACCACCGGGTCCTGCTGCACCAGGTCGAAGAAGGACGACAGCCGGTCCACCTCGTGGAACTGCCGGGCCAGCGTCGCCGCGAGGTCGAAGCGGAATCCGTCCACGTGCATCTCGGTGACCCAGTAACGCAGCGAGTCCATGATCATCTGCAGTACGTGCGGACTGCGCATCAGCAGCGAGTTGCCGGTGCCGGTGGTGTCCATGTAATAGCGCTTGTCGTCGCCCAGCCGGTAGTACGACGCGTTGTCGAGCCCCCGGAAGGACAGCGTCGGCCCCAGATGGCTGCCCTCTGCGGTGTGGTTGTAGACCACGTCGAGGATCACCTCGATGCCGGCGGCGTGCAGCGCCCGCACCGCCGTCTTGAACTCCAGGACCTGCTGGCCCCGGTCGCCCAGCGAGGAGTACGTGTTGTGCGGGGCGAAGAAACCGATGGTGTTGTAACCCCAGTAGTTGTTCAGCCCCGCGTCCGCCAGCCGGTGGTCCAGCACGAACTGATGGACCGGCATCAGCTCCAGCGTGGTGACGCCGAGTTCCACCAGGTGGCCGATGACCGCCGGGTGTGCGAGGGCCGCGTAGGTGCCGCGGATCTCCTCGGGCAGATCGGGGTGAAGCATCGTCAGGCCCTTGACGTGGGCCTCGTAGATCACCATGCGGTGGTAGTCGATCCGCGGCGGCCGGTCGTCGGACCAGTCGAAGTACGGGTTCACCACGACCGAGGTCATGGTGTGCGGTGCCGAGTCCTGGTCGTTGCGGGTCTCCGGCTGGCCGAACTGGTAGCCGTACACCGCCTCGTCCCAGTCGATCGACCCGCTCACGGCCTTCGCATAGGGGTCCATGAGCAGCTTCGACGAGTTGCAGCGGTTGCCCTTGGCCGGCTCGTACGGGCCGTGCACCCGGAATCCGTACCGCTGGCCCGGCATCACGCCCGGCAGATAGGCGTGCCGCACGAAGGCGTCGGCCTCCCGCAGCTCCACGGCCGTCTCGGAGCCGTCGTCGTGCAGCAGGCACAGTTCGATGCGCTCGGCTACTTCGGAGAAGAGGGCGAAATTGGTGCCCGCGCCGTCGTACGTGGCGCCGAGGGGATATGCCGTACCCGGCCAGACTTGCATGTCGCGACTCTTCCACTCCGGGACCGGATGACGGTAGGCCGCTCGCCCGGTCACATCGTTGTCAACGCTGTATCTTCGCGTAGATGTGGGAGCAAAAGTGCCATTTGCGAAGATCGGATCTTCGCCGGAAAGGGTTCCGTACGTCACCCGGTGTCCCAACGGCCAGCAACCGTAAGGGTGATGACGCGGTGCGGTTGTAGTCAAGTAGGGTCGATAGGGCTGCGGTGCCACCCGGTGGGCAGTAGCCTTCCTTGATCGTGGACGGGGAGGGAGGCGGTGGCGTGGTGACGTCGGGAGGCCTTGTGCTCCCCAGTGGCGGAGATCAGGGAGACCAGAGCGGCGCCACTGCCGACGGTGCGCCCGGCGCGGTGACGCTCGCGCAGCCGTTGGAGATAGGAGCGGAACTGGACTGGGGCGCCGACGCCTGGGCGGAGGTGCGCACCCGTGCCAGCCGCGCCGGGCGGGCATACGTCTGGCTCAACCTCGTCGAGCAGCGCCTGCGCGCCGTCGTGAACGCCGTGCTGCGCCCGATCTACGAGCCCGTGCACGGCGAGGAGTGGGTGGTCGCCGCCGCGGGCCCGGCCGGACACGAATGGGTGCAGCGCGCTGCCGCCGTCCGTGAGGTCAGCCGCCGCAAGGGCTTCCTGCTCGACCCCGCCGACGACAACATCCTCAGCTTCCTGACACTCCCGCAGCTGCGGGAACTCGTCGTTCAGCACTGGCCGTGCTTCGAGCCGTACTTCGACGAGCGCCGCGATCTCGAACTCGCGCTCGACGAGCTCGAGGTCGCCCGGCATGTCGTCTCCCGCAACCGCGCGCTGTCCCGCACCGTCCTCGCGCAGGCCGAACGGGCCGCCGCCCGGCTGCTGGACATCCTCGGTTCCGGCTCCGGCTACGCCGCCGCCGACCGGCTCCCCGTCGACGTCGTCGAGGAACTGGTCGCCGACCGCTACGCCGATGTCGTCGGTGTCTACTCCGACCGGGTCCGGCTCCAGCGCCAGCTGCCCGCCGAGGACCTCTTCGGCTCGGCGCACCGGCTGGACGCGATAGGCATCGGCCTGAACCTCCTCGTGCAGAACTACTCCGGCCGCCGGCTGATGCGGCTCGCGGAGTCCGGCTGCCGTATCCGGCTGCTCTTCCTCAACCCCGCCAGCAGCGCGGTCCGCCGCCGGGAGCGCGAGCTCGGGCTCGGGCGCGGCGAGCTGAGCCGCTCCGTCGAGATGAACATCATGCACATGCGCCGGGTCCGGGCCCGGCTGCGCGATCCCGCGGCCTTCGAGATCCGGGTCTTCGACGAGACCCCGCGCTTCACCGCGTACCTCGTCGACGGCGACAGCGCCGACGGACTCGCGGTCGTCCAGTCCTATCTGCGCAAGGCCCGCGGGATGGAGGTCCCGGTGATGGTGCTGCGCGGTCCCTCGCGCCATGTCGTCAAGGACGACCGGCGCGGTGAGCACAGCGGACTCTTCGACGTCTACCGCGAGGAGTTCGAAGGAGTCTGGGCCGACTCCCGGCCGGTGTCCTGACCGGTGTCGTGACACCCGGGGCGGTCTCCTGACACCCGGGGGACCCACTGTCAGTGGTGCACGAGAGGATGGCAGAGCACACGGGGGACCAGTGGGAGGTAGGCGCATGGCATGGCATCGGGAGCTGCTGGTCGGCTTCGACCTGGAGACGACGGGGACGGATCCGCACGAGGCGCGGATCGTCACGGCCGCGGTCACCGAGGTCAAGGGCGGTGAGCCGATACGGCACCGGGAGTGGCTCGTCGATCCCGGCGTGGCCATTCCCGAGGGCGCGACCGCGATCCACGGCATCACGACCGAGCGGGCCGTGGCTGAGGGCCGTCCTGCCCGGGAGGCCGTCGCCGAGATAGCCCGCGCGCTGCGCGAGTACTGGGCGGACGGTGTACCGGTCGTCGTCTACAACGCCCCCTTCGACCTGAGCCTGCTCGCCGCCGAGCTGCGCCGCCATGAGCTGCCGGGCCTCGGCGGCGCCCCCGGCCCGGCCGTCGGACCGGTCCTGGACCCGCTGGTCATAGACCGGGCGCTGGACAAGTACCGCAAGGGCAAGCGCAATCTGGAGGCGGCCTGCGCGGTGTACGGGGTGGTGCTGGACGACGCGCACGAGGCGGGCGCCGACGCACTCGCCGCCGTCCGGGTCGCCCGCGCGCTGGGCGAGCGGTACGCGGAGGCGGGCGACGCCGACCTCTGGGACCTGCACCGCTCCCAGATCCGCTGGTACACCGACTGGGCCACCGGCTACCAGAAGTGGCTGCGCCGCGACCGCGACCCGGAGGCCGTCGTCGACGCGTCCTGGCCGCTGCGGCTGGACGCGCTGCTGCCGCAGCAGCGCACCCGCCCGTCCGACGTTCAGCTGCTGGACGAACCGGATGTTCCGGGCGGCCGCGGGTCGCGCTGACCGCTCGGCCGCCGAGGGGTCGTCGGGGTCGGGGCGCCGACGGCGCACCGGGCCGCGCCGGCATCCCGCGCGCGCCGCGCGGACTTCGAGGGTGGGAGCTGACCCGCGGGAGCTGCGCGGTCCGGGGCTCGGGCTTCGGGCCGGGCGGTCGGACGGGGTCGGCGTGCCGGAGCGCGTGGACCGGCCGGGGCTGTCGTCAAGGTTGCGGTCCGAAGGGCCCGTGCGTCAGAACGGGTACCAGCGGACCTCTGGGTCGCCGTCGCGCAGCGACGCGACGCGGCGGCGGAACTCGGCGAGAGCCGCGGGGTTCGCGGGCGCGTGCTGGGCGACCCAGGCGCAGCTGGCGGTCTCCCGCGCGCCGCGCAGCACGGCGCAGCCGTCCCACTCGCGCACGTCCCAGCCGTAGGCCGCCGTGAAGGTGTCGTAGGCGGCCGGGTCGAGACCGTAGCGGTCCCGGCTGAGCGCCATCACCACCAGATCGTGTTCGCGCAGATCGGTGGAGAACGTCTCCAGGTCCACCAGCACCGGCCCGTCGGGGCCGACCTGGACGTTGCGCGGCAGCGCGTCGCCGTGCACCGGGCCGCGCGGCAGCCGGGGCGTCAGCGCGGCGGCGGCCGCGGCGAATCCGTCCCGCCGGTCGCGCAGGTACGCGGCGTCCGCCGGATCGATGGCGTCGCCCGCGAGCCGCAGCCAGCGTTCCACCCCGCCCAGCAGATCGCGCGGCGGCAGCACCGGAGCGGACGGCCCCGACGGTTCCGGCAGCGCGTGCACCAGCCGCAGCAGTCCGGCGAGGTCGGCGGGTCCTGCGGGGCGTACCGGCTCGGGCAGCCGCACCCAGTACGTGACGGGATGGCCATCGACCAGCCGGGCCTGCGGCGTGGCCGCCCGGACCGCCGGCACGTCGTGCTCCGCCAGCCAGCCGGCGATCCGCACCTCGCGCTCGGCGCGCTCGAGCAGTTCGGCGCTGCGGCCGATCTTGACGACGAGACCGTCGCCCACCGCGAACACCGCGTTCTCGCCCAGCGCCAGCAGCCGAACCCCGGCGGCGTCCGGCGCCCCGGAGCCCGCCGGATCCGTAGCGGAGGCCGTAGTGGTGGCCGCAGCGGAAGCCGCCGCGGGCCTCGCCGCTGCCGCCAGGACGGCCCGTGCCCGTTCCTCCGTGAACGCCGTGCCCGATTGCCCCACGACTGCCCTCCGCCGTTCCCCGTTCGAATGATCACCGACAGTCTCGCACCTGCCCGCGGGCAGGTGCCCGCGCCGCCGGCCCGGAGCCGACGTGCCGTCACATGGTCTTGACGGGCCGCCCGGGGGTCCGGACCATGACGGGGGCCCGCCGGGGCCGGCTCCACGCCGGCCGGGCGGACCGTCCGACGGAGCCGCGCGAAGGAGCCCGCCTGCCGTGACCCTGGCCACCGCGCCACCCAGGACCCGCCCGCGGCGTCATGACCGGGGCGTGTGGTTCCTCGTCCTCCCGGCCCTGATCCTCGCCGCGGACGAGGCGCTGCGCGAACTCCCGCTGCTGAGCACCGTCCGGCGCGGCACCTCCGCCGCCCTGCTCCCGGCGCCGGAACTGCCGCCCGCCAGAAACGCGCTGGCTCTGATCGCCGTCGCCTGGACCGAACTGGTCATCACCGGCGAGGCCGCCCGCCTCAAGCGCTGCGCCGAGCACGCCTGCGCCTGGGTCTTCCGGGACGTCTCCAAGAACCGCAGCCGCCGCTGGTGCTCCCTGCGGGTCTGCGGCAACCGCACCAAGGCGCGGCGGTACGCGGCCAAGCACGCCGGCGCGGTCGGCTGAGGGACCGGCGGTGGCAGGGGTGCGGCGCCCCTGGGCGCTGTGCGGAAGAGGACATGGGCCGGCCCGGTCTCCCCCGTGAGAGACCGGGCCGGCAGTGAGCGGGAGAAGGTCAGACGCGGGCCGCGTCGTACTCCTCGGCCGGGCGGCCGGCCGGGGCGGGCACCGGCGGGGCCAGCACGGCCTCGTCGTGGGTCATGTCCGGGAGCCAGCCGAGCCACTTGGGCAGGTACCAGTTGCGCTCGCCGAGCAGGGCCATGACGGCGGGGAGCAGGACCCCGCGGATGACGGTCGCGTCGATGAGGACGGCCACCGCCAGGCCGACGCCCATCTGCTTCATGCTCTGCATGGAGAGCGTTCCGAAGATGGCGAACACCGCGACCATGATGACCGCCGCGCTGGTGACGACGCCCGCCGTGGTGGTGATGCCGTGCTGGATGGCGCTCTGGGTGCTGAGGCCGCGCATCTTGGCCTCGCGGATCCGGGAGACCACGAAGACGTGGTAGTCCATGCTCAGCCCGAACAGGATCACGAAGAGGAAGAGCGGCAGCCAGGCGACGACCGCGCCGGTTCCCGTGGCACCCACCAGCCCCGCGCCCCAGCCGTGCTGGAAGACGGCGGCGAGGACACCGTAGGCCGCGCCCACCGACAGCAGGTTGAGGACGATGGAGGTGGCGGCGATGGTGAGGGAGCGGAAGGACAGCAGCATCAGGAGGAAGGCGAAGACGATCACGAAGGCGAAGACCGGCGGGACGCTGCTCGTGATCTTGTTGGTGAAGTCCATCGAGCCGGCCGTCTGACCGGTGATGGGCGCTTCGAGCCCCGGGACCTTGCCGAGCGTGTCGGGCCGTATCTCGTCCCGCAGTTGGACCAGTCCGGCCTCGGCCTTGGTCTTGTCCGTGCCACCCGCCAGCGGGACGTCGATCTGCGCGATGTTCTCCTTGGCGTGGACGACCACGGTGACCGGGCCCTTGCTGGCGCCCTTCGAGACGGCCTTGGCGCGGAAGTCCTCGATCGCCTGCTTGACGGGTGCCGCGTTGATGTCGTCGGCCTTGACGACCACGTGCGCCGGGTCGGGGCCGCCGGGGAACGCCACGTTGATGCGGTCGTAGGTCTGGATGATCGGCAGGTCGTCGCCGAGCTCCTGGTTCATCGTGAGGTTCGCGGTGTGCAGCCCGAGCGCCGGGGAGGCGATGAGGATCAGCGCGCCGCCGGCGATGACGGTGGCGGTCTTCGGGTTGCGCAGCACGGGGGTGAGAACTGCCGTCCAGAAGCGGCTGTTGCTCGTGGCGGAGCGCTGCGGGGTGTTCTTCCGGGCGCGGTTGAGGAACGGGATGCGGCCCTTCTCGACCCGGTGGCCGAGCAGCGAGAGCAGCGCGGGAAGGACGGTCACGGAGCCGAACATGGCGACCGCGACGACCATCATGGTGGCCACGCCCATGGCCTTGAAGTCCGCGATGCCGGTGAAGAGCATGCCGGCCATCGCGACGATCACGGTGATGCCGGAGATGAGGATGGCGCGGCCGGACGTCGCCGAGGCGATCTTGATGGCGGTCTGCGCGTCGTGTCCCGCGGCCCGCTCCTCACGCTCGCGGCGCAGGTAGAACAGGCAGTAGTCGACGCCGACGGCCAGACCGACCAGCAGCATCACGGAGTTGGCGGTGTCGCTCATCGGCACCAGGTGGCTGACGACCGCGACCAGACCGGTGGTCGCCACGAAGGCGGTCACCGCGAGGAGGACCGGCAGCAGGGCGGCGACCAGTGCGCCGAAGGCGATCAGCAGGATGCCGAGGGCGACCGGGACCGCGGAGAACTCGGCGGTCTTGAAGTCGTCGCCGAACGCGTCACCGAGCACCTTCTCGGAGCTCGCGTCGCCGAACTCCTCGATCCGCAGGTCCTGGTACTTGGCCTGCGTTCCCGCGACCGCGTCGGTGACCTTGGTGACGCGCTCCTTGGCGGTCTTCTTGTCACCGGTCATCTCGAACCGGACCAGTGCGGACTTCTGGTCCGCGGAGATCGCCTTGGTGTCGTAGGGCGAGGTGATGTTGGTGGCCTGGCCGGTGCTCTTGACCGCGGCTATGACGGCGTCCACGGCGGTGTGGACCGCGGGATCCGCGACCGTGCCGCCGGACTTGACCTGGATGAGCACCATCTCGCCGGCGGCACCCTTGATGCCCGCGTCGTCGATGATCCCCGCCGCCTGGCTGACCTCACCCGGGAGGCCTTCCTCCTGGCTGGCGTCCACCCGGCCGGCCATCTGCCCGATGGCCAGCGCGAGGACCACGAAGACCAGCCAGCCGATGACGGCGGTCCAGCGGTGCCGGGCGCTCCAGCCACCCATTGCCGCAGCGATTCCCATTTTGCTGCCGTGTGCGCGTCCGCGACTCACGGTTCCCCCTCGTCATGGCAGCGGCACCGCACCGCTTGCTTCACCCATGACGCTAGGGGCTGAGGGGCGGCCGACCCATCAGGCTTCCAGGTGACTTGGCGGTGGGGGTTCTCCCCCATCCAGGGGAGGCTATCCCCACCCCCAGAGGACGCCGGTCCCTTACATCTATAAAGATCGCCTAAGGAAACCATCATCCAGTGCTCCGATGAATCAGCCAACTTCCCTGCAGTGAAGCGGTGATTGCTGCGTATTTCCTTGACCATGGACTGTCAGTGGTCGTATGTTTCCGGCACTTACGAGGCCGATCCCACGGGAGGGACCATGCCCGCACCCCTGAGGCCCGTTCGCCGCAGAGCCGCAGCCGTCTGCGCTTCGCTGGCGGCCGTCGCCGCGTTCGCCACCACCGGAATATCCCCGGCCGCCGGAGCACCGGCGGCCGCGTCACGCGATGTCTACGTCTCCCCGGCCGGTGACGACCACGCCCCCGGCACCACCAAGCACCCCGTCCGCACCCTGGAACACGCCCGCGACCTCGCCCGCGCACGCGCCGGGCACCTCACCGCCGATCTGACCGTCCATCTGGCCCCGGGCACCTACCGGCAGTCCAAGCCCCTCGTGCTCGACGCCCGCGACTCCGGGAGCAACGGCCACCGGGTGATCTGGGACGGCGCCGGGTCCGCGGTCATCAGCGGTGGCCGCCAGGTGACCGGCTGGCACCAGGTCGCCGGCCGGCCGGGACTGTGGTCCGCGCCCGCGCCGAGCGGGCTCACCAACACCCGGCAGCTGTACGTCGACGGGGTGCGCGCCCAGCGCGCCCGTGGCCAGGTGCCCGTCGGACTGACCGCCACCGCCACCGGCTACACGGCCTCCGCCGGCACGCTCGCCGGCTGGCGGAACATCGGCGACGCCGAGTTCGTCTACACCAGCGGCGAGTCGCTGTGGAACATCGACCGCGACGGCCTCGGCCAGTGGACCGAGCCACGCTGCCCCCTCGCCTCGGCCACCGGCACCACGATCACGATGGCCCAGCCCTGCTGGGACAATTCCAACAGACGTGTTGAATTCCCCGACATCCCCGGCCGGACCGTCAGCATGGTCGGCCCCGGCAAGCTCACCAACAGCGGCCACGCCTCGTACATCGAGAACGCCTACGAGCTGCTCGACCAGCCCGGCGAGTGGTACTTCGACCGCAAGGCCCACACCGTCTACTACCTGCCGCGCCCCGGCGAGGACCCACGGCACGCCGATGTCGAGGCCCCGGTCGCACAGAAGCTGATCGACGGCGGCGGAACGGCCGCCGCGCCCCTGCGCGACGTCTCCTTCCGCGGGCTGCAGTTCAGCTACGCGACCTGGCTGACCCCGTCGGGTCCCGGCGGATTCTCCGAGATCCAGGCCGGCTACACGATCACCGGGCCGACCGGCTGGGCCACCCAGGGTCTCTGCCACTTCGTCGAGGGCGGTACCTGCCCGTTCGCCGACTGGACGAAGATGCCGGGCAACGTCTCGCTCGCGTACAGCCGAGGCGTCGAGTTCTCCGGTGATGTGTTCGCGCATCTCGGCGCGGCGGGACTGGAGTTGGGCACCGGGACGCAGGACGCCCGGGTCAGCGGCAGCATCTTCACCGACATCTCCGGCAACGGCCTGGAGATCGGCGGCGTCGACGGCGCCGAACCCGCCACCGGCGTCCAGGTCACCGACAACCACCTCTACGCGCTGCCCCGCGAATTCCACGGCGGGGTCGCGATCCTCAACGGCTACACCCAGCACACCACGATCGCCCACAACCAGATCGACCACGTCGGCTACTCCGCGATCTCGCTGGGCTGGGGCGGCTGGCCCGACAAGATCGGCTCGCCCGCGACCCCGAACGCCGGCCACGACAACGCCGTACGCGACAACCTCATCTTCGACTACATGCAGATGCTGGACGACGGCGGCGGCATCTACACGCAGGGGCTGACCGGCACCTCGATCGCCGACGGCGAGAAGGTCACCGGCAACGTCATCCACGGACAGTGGGGCCTGGGCAAGAGCGTCTACACCGACAACGGCTGCACGTACGAGACGGTCCAGGGCAACGTCCTCTACGGCGCCTCGTACGCCAACGTCGCCAGCCGCCACACCGACTTCCGCGACGCGCTCGGCAACAACGACCCGACCCTCGTCAAGGACAACTGGTGGGAGGAGGGCACCGGCGACGGTGACAACAAGGGACTCGTCACCACCGGCAACCGCATCATCGCCGCCCCGTCCGACGCCCCCGCCGCGATCGTCGCCAACGCGGGCCTCGAACCCGCCTACCGCGGGCTGCTCAACCGGCGGATCGGCGCCCTCAGCACCCCTGAGGCACCGTCACGCGTCGGCACCAGCTCCGGTGGCACGACCGCGCTGGTCGTCACCTTCAACCCCACCTTCGCCGACGGCGGAGCGCCCGTGACGTCCTACACGGCGCATGTGTACGACGCCGCGGGCCATGAGGCGGCGACGGTGCCGGTCACGGCCGCGGAGTTCCGCACCCGCGGTTACCTCCGCGTCACGGGGCTGCGGCCCGGTGAGCCGTACACCGTCGCCGTGAGCGCGGCCAACTCCCTTGGAAGCGGGGCGGCTTCGCTGCCGTCGCATCCTCTGGTGCCCGCCGCCGTGACGACGCTGTCCGCCGCACCCACCGGGGCGAAACTGCGCGCCCAGGCGCACGCGGCGACCGTCGTCTGGACGCCGCCGGTGAACACCGGCGCCGCCGAGGTCACGGGCTATCTGATCACCGTCTCCGACGGCCGCACGATCGAGGTCGCAGGCCGGGACACGCTCGTCACCCAGCCGTCCGGCAAGGGGATGTTCCGCGTCATCGGCGGTCTCACCCCGGGCACCGCGTACCAGGTCACCATCGCGGCGGTCACCGCCGCGGGAACCGGTCCTTCGGTGACCGCGAACGGCACCACACCCGCCGCCTGACGCGTCAGGCCGAGAGCAGGATCCGGCGGGGGAGAAGGGCCCCCGCATAACGCTCCAGCAGCAGCTCGACGAGTTCCGGGGCCGCGCCCAGCACAGGAGCGAGGGCGTCGGCGCCGGACTCGCGGGCACCGCGGACGATGCGGTCGGGCAGGAAGCCCGGCGCGATGACGTACGGGGCGACGGCGATACGGCGGACGCCCTCGGCCCGCAGTTGCCGGACCGCGTCCTCGGTCCGGGGAAGGGATGCGGAGGCGAACGCAGGCCGCACGGCGCACCAACCGGTGTGCCGCCACTCCCGCGCGATTTCAGCGATCACTGCGATCGCCTCCGGGTCGGTGGAGCCCGCCGAGGCCAGGACGACCCCGGTCGAGCGGTCGCCGGGGGTGACCCCGGCCTCGGCCAGCCGCCGCTCCAGGGCGGCGGTCAGCAGGGGCGAGGGGCCGAGGACATCGGCCACCGCGACCCTCAGCCGGGGGTGCGCGGCGGTCGACTCGCGCAGCACGGCGGGGATGTCGGCCTTCGCATGGAAGGCGCGGGTGAGCAGCAGCGGCAGCGCGACGATGTCGCGGACCCCTTCCGCCGCGAGGCGGTCGACGACCTGCGCCACGCTCGGCGCGCAGAAGTCGAGGTATCCGGTGACGACGCGGAGCCCCGGCCGGGCGGCCCGTACCTGCTCGGTCAGCGCATGGACGGTCGCGGCATGGCGCGGATCGCGACTGCCGTGGGCGATGACGAGGAGGACAGGACCGTTCATTACTGGCTCCGGGACACCAGGCCGCGGGTGCGCAGCACACGGCGCTCCAGCGGGCTGAAGATCAGCAGGTCGATGGCGATACCGACGACGAGGATGAGGATGATGCCGAGGAAGATGCCCGGCATGTCGGACCCCTCGCGCATGTTCTCCAGGTAGCGCCCCAGGCCGGTACCGAGGTCGGGGGAGGAGGCGATGAGCTCGGCGGCCATCAGGGAGCGCCAGGAGAACGCCCAGCCCTGCTTGAGGCCTGCCAGGTAGCCGGGCAGCGCGGCCGGCAGCAGGATGTGCCGGGCACCGCTGACCCCGCTGGCGCCGAGCGTGCGGCCGGCGCGCAGATAGAGCGGCGGCACTTGGTCGATGCCGGAGATCAGCCCGTTGGCGATGGAGGGCACGGCGCCGAGCAGGATGACGGCGTACATCGCGGAGTCGGTGATGCCGAGCCAGATGACCGCGGCGGGCACCCAGGCCACCGACGGCAGCGACTGCAGGCCCGACAGGATCGGCCCGATCGCGGACCGGACGAACGGGACGCGGGCCACGACGAGGCCGACCGGGGTGCCGATGGCGACCGCGGCGAGGAAGCCCAGCAACCCGCGCTCGACACTGGTCCAGATGATGTCGAGGAGCTGGCCCTCGTTCCACAGCGTCATGAAGCTGCTGCCGACCGCCCGCGGGGCGGGCAGCTTGGTCTCCGGCGCGAAGCCGGCCAGGACGGCGAGCTGCCACACCACGAGCACCAGGAGGACCGCCGAGACCGGCGGCAGGACCTTCTTGACCAGGACCTGGGTGAACGGGGTGCGCCGGACCTGGACCGCGTCCAGGGCGTCGAGCCCGGCCTCCAGACCCGCGAGGTCCTGGGCTCCCGCACTGCCCTTCTTATCGGCCGGAACGGTCTCAGTGCTGGCCATGTCGGCGGATCTCCCCACGCAGTTCTTCGGTGATCTCGATGGACAGCTCGGCGACGGCGGCGTCCTCGATACGGCGCGGCTGCGGGATGTCCACGGCCCATTCGCGGGCGACCCGGCCGGGCCGGGACGTCAGCAGCACCACCCGCTCCGCGAGCCGGACGGCCTCGCGGACGTTGTGGGTGACGAAGAGGACGGAGACGCCCGTCTCGGCCCAGATGCGGGTGAGCTCGCCGTGCAGGACGTCCCGGGTGATGGCGTCCAGCGCCGCGAACGGCTCGTCCATCAGCAGCACGTTGGAGTCCTGGGCCAGCGCACGGGCGAGCGCGACGCGCTGCCGCATACCGCCGGACAGCTCGTGGACCCGCTTGCCGTAGGACCCGTCGAGGCGCACCAGGCTCAGCAGCCGCTCGGCCTCCGGGCGGCGCTCGGCGCGCGGCACACCGCGCAGCCGCAGCGCCAGTTCGATGTTCTTGCCGGCGGTGAGCCAGGGGAAGAGCGCGTGCTCCTGGAACATCAGCGCCGGACGGCCGCCGCCGGGCACGGTGATGGTGCCGGCGGTCGGCCGGTCGAGGCCCGCGACCAGGTTGAGCAGGGTCGACTTGCCGCAGCCGGAGGCACCCAGGAGACAGACGAACTCACCGGGACGGACGTCGAGGGTGATGTCGTCGAGCACCGCCTGGGCGGAGCCCGGACGGCCGAAGACCTTGTGGACGTGGTCGATGCGAACGGCGGGCGCGCCGTCTGCGACGGCGGTGTCCGCGCTGTGCTGCTCGGTGGTCCTGACTGCCGTGGCCATCCGGTCACCTCCTGGTACGTGGGCGGGCGGTGCGTGCTGCGGGCCGCCGGTGTCCGGCCCCTGCGGGCCGGACAGCGGCTGCTTCCGGGTGTTTCCGTGGCGCGGTGCTGCTACTGCTTGCCGAGCCCTGCCGCGTCCACCGTGGGCTTGCCCGCGGCCGTGAGGACCTTGTTGAGCAGCGTCAGGTCGTAGATCCCGGCGAGGTCGGGCTTCTTCAGCAGACCGGCCTTGACGGCGTGGTCGGCCTCGGACGTCAGCGACTTGGCGAGCGGGTCGTCGAGGACCTGGATGCTCGCCCACGCCGGGTCGAGGATCTCGGCCGGCAGCGCCTTCTGGGTGTCCTTCTTGAGCTGGGCGTTCGCGGCGGCCTTGGCCTTGTCCGGGTTGGCCGTGATCCACGCGTTGGTGTTCACCGAACCGCGCAGCACCGCCTCGACGACGTCCGGGTGCGCCGACAGGAACTTCTGCGACACGATCACATTGGTGATCACGAACTTCTTGTCGGGCCACAGGTCGCGCTCGTCGAGCAGCACCTTGCCGCCCTCGGAGACCAGCTTGGACGCGGTCGGCTCCGGCACCCACGCGCCGTCGATGGAGCCGGACTTGTAGGCGTCGGGCGTGACCTTGTTGTCGGTGCGGAAGACGGAGACGTCGCCCTTGCCGCTCTGCGCGTCGACCTTCCAGCCCTTTTCGGCGATCCAGTTGAGGAACGCCACGTCCTGGGTGTTGCCCAGCTGCGGGGTCGCGATCTTCTTGCCCTTGAGGTCGTCCAGGGTCTTGATCTTCGCGGGGTTGACGACCAGCTTCACGCCGCCCGAGGCGGAGCCGGAGATGATCCGCAGGTTGGTGCTCTTGGACTTGGTGTAGCCGTTGATGGACGGCGAGGGGCCGATCCAGCCGATGTCGATGGAGCCGGCGTTCAGCGCCTCGATCTCGGACGGGCCCGCGTTGAAGGTCTGGGTCTTGATGGCGGTGCCGCCCAGCTCCTTCGCGAACAGGCCCTGGTTGAGGCCGACGAGCGCGGTGGCGTGGGTGAGGTTCGGGAAGTAGCCGATCTTCACTTCGTCGGCGGAGAGCTTCTTCGCACCCGAACTGGCCACCGGGGCAGCGTTGCTGTCCTTCGTGTCGTCGGACTTCGAGCCGTACCCGCAGGCGGCGAGAGCGCCGAAGAGGAGCGGGAGGGTCGCGGCAGCGGCGATCGTTCGCTTCAGGCTGCGGGTGGTTGCGGCAGACACGGGAGGTGTTCCTCTCGGAGAGCCGGAGCGCGCCTATCTGGGCGCTGCCGGAAAGTCGTCAGGTCTTCGGTGGTACGGGCGTACTCGCCTACAGCTGCGGGGTTCAGCGGTTAGAGCGCACATCGCGCCACCCCGCCCGTGCCGGCGCCGAGGAGGCCGCCGCCGACGCGGCCGCCCTCCTTCGCGAAGCCCGAATAGGCATCGTTGACCATCAGAAGTCCCACCCCTCTTGTTCCTTCTCCACGGCGGACGCACCGGCCGCCGCGGGTTCGGCGAACGCCTCGCCCGCCATGCCCGCGGTCAGCGTCGTGCCGTCCGCGGGGTCGATCAGCAGGAAGGAGCCCGTCAGGCGCGAGTCCGCGTAGGCGTCCAGCGGCAGCGGCTCGGCGGTGCGCAGCACGACGGCGCCGATGTCGTTGACGTCCAGCTGCGCCGGCCCGGACTCGTGCGCGAGCCCGGCCGTGAGATTGATGCGGTACGGCAGCGCCTTGACGATGGCCTTCACCGTGCGCGTCGCGTGCTTGAGCAGCACCCGCGAGCCGACCTTCAGCGGCCGCTCGTGCAGATGGCAGACGGTCGCCTCGACGTCCTGGGTGGTCGCCGGCGCCGAGGCGGTCGGCGCGATCAGGTCGCCGCGCGAGATGTCCAGGTCGTCGGCGAGCAGCACGGTCACCGACTGCGGCGCCCAGGCGACGTCGACCGGCTCGCCGAGGGCGTCGATGCCGGTGATGGTGCTGGTCGCGCCGGACGGCAGGACCGTCACCTCGTCACCGACCCGGAGGATGCCGGAGGCGATCCGGCCCGCGTAGCCGCGGTAGTCCGGGTGCTCGGTGGTCTGCGGACGGATCACGTACTGGACCGGGAAGCGCGCCGGCGCGTCCGTCAGGTCGGTGCCGACCTGCACCGTTTCCAGGTGCTCCAGGACAGTGGGGCCGCCGTACCAGTCCATGTTCGCGGACGGCGTCACCACGTTGTCCCCGGCGAGCGCCGAGATCGGGATCGTGGTGATGTCCGGGACGCCGAGCGACGCCGCGTACGCCGTGAACTCCTCGGCGATGGCGGCGAACACGGGCTCCGCGTACTCCACCAGGTCCATCTTGTTGACGGCCAGCACCACGTGCGGGACGCGCAGCAGCGCGGCCACCGCGGCATGGCGCCGGGTCTGCTCCACGACGCCGTTGCGGGCGTCGACGAGCACCACGGCCAGCTCCGCGGTCGAGGCCCCGGTGACCATGTTGCGGGTGTACTGCACATGGCCCGGCGTGTCGGCGAGGATGAACCGGCGCCGCGGTGTGGCGAAGTACCGGTACGCCACATCGATGGTGATGCCCTGCTCGCGCTCGGCCCGCAGGCCGTCGGTGAGCAGCGCCAGGTCCGGCGCCTCCTGGCCGCGGCGGCGCGAGGCGTGCTCGACGGCCTCCAGCTGGTCGGTCAGGACCGACTTGGAGTCGTGCAGCAGCCGCCCCACCAGGGTGGACTTGCCGTCGTCGACGGAGCCGGCGGTGGCGAAGCGCAGCTGCGAGGTGGCCGCGATCTGCTCGGCGCTGGTGACGTCGCTGATGGTGGTCATTTAGAAGTACCCCTCGCGCTTGCGGTCTTCCATCGCGGCCTCGGACATCTTGTCGTCGGCGCGGGTCGCGCCCCGCTCGGTGAGCCGGGACGCGGCGATCTCCACGATGACCTGGTCGATGGTGAAGGCGTCGGAGTCCACCGCGCCGGTGCAGGACATGTCACCGACGGTTCGGTAGCGGATCAGCCGCTTCTCGACGGTCTCCCCGGACTTCGGGCCGCCCCACTCGCCCGCCGTCAGCCACATGCCGCTGCGGGCGAAGACGTCCCGCTCGTGCGCGTAGTAGATCTGCGGCAGCTCGATGCCCTCGCGGGCGATGTACTGCCACACGTCCAGCTCGGTCCAGTTGGACAGCGGGAACACCCGGACGTGCTCGCCGGCCGCGTGCTTGCCGTTGTAGAGCTGCCACAGCTCGGGGCGCTGGCGGCGCGGGTCCCAGGCGCCGAACTCGTCGCGCAGGGAGAAGACGCGCTCCTTGGCGCGGGCCTTCTCCTCGTCGCGGCGGCCGCCGCCGAAGACGGCGTCGTACGTGCCCTCGCCGATCGCGTCGAGCAGCGGCACCGTCTGCAGCGGGTTGCGGGTCCCGTCGGGGCGCTCGCGCAGCCGGCCGTCGTCGATGTAGTCCTGCACCCGCGCCACGTGCAGGCGCAGTCCGTGCTCGGCGACCGTACGGTCCCGGTACTCCAGCACCTCGGGGAAGTTGTGGCCGGTGTCCACGTGCAGCAGCGAGAACGGCACCGCGGCGGGCGCGAACGCCTTCAGCGCCAGGTGCAGCATGACGATGGAGTCCTTGCCGCCGGAGAAGAGGATCACCGGCCGCTCGAACTCGCCCGCGACCTCGCGGAAGATGTGCACGGCCTCGGACTCGAGGGCGTCCAGGTGGCTGAGCGCGTACGCGGAATCATTGGGTGCGGCGACGGTGGTCACAGTGCCAGTCCCCTCTCGACGAGCAGCGCTTCCAGCGCCGCGGCGGAGTCCTCGACGGTGCGCCCGTGGGTCTCGAGGCGCAGGTCCGGTGCCTCGGGCGCCTCGTACGGGTCGTCGACCCCGGTGAGACCGGAGATCTCACCCGCGGCCTGCTTGGCGTAGAGGCCCTTCACATCGCGCTCGGAGCACACCTCGACCGGGGTGGCCACATGCACCTCCAAGTACGGGGTTCCCTGCTTCCGGTGGCGCCCGCGGACCGCCTCGCGGCTGTCCGCGTAGGGGGCGATCACGGGGACGAGGACCTTGACGCCGTTGGAGGCCAGCAGTTCGGCGACGAAGCCGATCCGCTGCACGTTGGTGTGCCGGTCCTCGCGGGTGAAGCCGAGCCCGGCGGAGAGGAACTCGCGGATCTCGTCGCCGTCCAGCACCTCCACCCGGTGGCCGGCCTCGCGCAGCCGGTCCGCCAGCGCGAAGGCGACCGTGGTCTTGCCCGCGCTCGGCAGACCGGTCAGCCACACCGTGGCACCCGCCTGTCGCGGGCTCGCCGGCACGCTCATCGTTCGCTCCTGGGATATCTGAGTGGTCATCAGCCGTGCAGTCCGCACTCGGTCTTGCCGCGCCCGGCCCAGCGGCCGGCGCGGGCGTCCTCGCCCTCCAGCACCCGGCGGGTGCACGGCTCGCAGCCGACGGACGCGTAGCCGTCCATCAGCAGCGGGTTGGTCAGCACCCCGTGCTCGGCGACGTACGCGTCCACGTCCGCCTGCGTCCAGCGGGCGATCGGGGAGATCTTCACCTTGCGGCGCTTCTCGTCCCAGCCGACGACCGGCGTGTTGGCGCGGGTCGGGGACTCGTCGCGGCGCAGCCCGGTGGCCCAGGCGTCGTACCCGGTCAGGCCCTGCTCCAGCGGCTTGACCTTGCGCAGCGCGCAGCACAGGTCCGGGTCGCGGTCGTGCAGCTTCGGCCCGTACTCGGCGTCCTGTTCTGCGACGGTCTGCACCGGGGTCAGCGTGATGAGGTTGACGTCCATCACCGCCCCGACCGCGTCACGGGTGCCGATGGTCTCGGGGAAGTGGTAGCCGGTGTCGAGGAAGACCACGTCCACGCCCGGGAAGGCGCGGGACGCGAGGTGCGCCACGACGGCGTCCTCCATCGAGGACGTGACGCAGAAGCGCGGGCCGAACGTCTCGGCGGCCCAGCGCAGGATGTCCAGCGGGGCCGCGTCCTCAAGGTCGCGGCCGGCCTGTTCGGCCAGACTGCGCAGGTCCTCGGCGGTGTGCTGTGCGGTGGTCACGACTCGCCTCCAGTCGGGGGGTTCTTCCGGAGTCCCTCGGTCAGCAGACCGAGGAACTTCAACTGGAAGGCCCGGTTGCACGCCCGGCATTCCCAGGCGGCTCCCGATCCGTGCGGAACCTTCTCCTCGGACGGGCGCAGATCCTCGTCCCCGCAGTACGGGCAGTAGAACGGCGCGGCGCGCTCGGTCATGACAGTGCCTCCTCGGAGGCGCGGGCGGCCCAGGTGGCGAAGCGCTCGTCGTCCTCGCGCTCCTCCTCGAAGCGCCGCAGCACCCGCTCGACGTAGTCGGGCAGCGCGGCGGAGGTGACCTTCAGACCGCGCACCTTGCGGCCGAAGCCGGGCTCCAGTCCGAGGCTGCCGCCCAGGTGCACCTGGAAGCCCTCGACCTGCTCGCCGTTCTCGTCGGTGACGAGCTGGCCCTTGAGACCGATGTCCGCCACCTGGATACGGGCGCAGGAGTTGGGGCAGCCGTTGACGTTGATGGTCAGCGGCTGGTCGAAGTCCGGCAGCCGGTGCTCCAGCTCGTCGATGAGCGAGGCGCCGCGCGCCTTGGTCTCGACGATGGCCAGCTTGCAGAACTCGATACCGGTGCAGGCCATGGTGCCGCGCCGGAACGGCGACGGCTTCACCTGGAAGCCGAGCGCCTCGAGACCGGCCACCAGGGACTCGACCCGCGCCTCCTCGATGTCCAGCACGATCATCTTCTGCTCGACGGTGGTGCGCAGCCGGCCCGAGCCGTGTTCGGCGGCCAGGTCCGCGATCTTGGAGAGCGTCGAGCCGTCGATCCGGCCGACCCGCGGCGCGAAGCCCACGTAGAAGCGGCCGTCCTGCTGGCGGTGCACGCCGACGTGGTCGCGCCACTGCTGCTCTGGGTACTCCGGGGCGGGGCCGTCGGTGAGCTTGCGCTGGAGGTACTCGTCCTCCAGGATCTGCCGGAACTTCTCCGGGCCCCAGTCGGCGACCAGGAACTTCAGCCGGGCGCGGGTGCGAAGCCGGCGGTAGCCGTAGTCGCGGAAGATGCCGATGACCCCGGCCCACACGTCGGCGACGTCGTCCAGCGGGACCCACGCGCCGAGCCGTACGCCGAGCTTGGGGTTGGTGGACAGCCCGCCGCCGACCCACAGGTCGAAGCCGGGGCCGTGCTCGGGATGGTGCACCCCGACGAACGCGATGTCGTTGATCTCGTGCGCCACGTCCAGCAGCGGCGACCCGGAGATCGCCGTCTTGAACTTGCGCGGGAGGTTGGAGAAGTCCTTGGAGCCGATGTAGCGCGAGTGGATCTCGTCGATCGCGGAGCTGCCGTCGATGATCTCGTCGGCCGCGATCCCCGCCACCGGCGAGCCGAGGATGGTGCGCGGGGTGTCGCCGCACGCCTCGGTGGTGGACAGGCCGACGGCCTCCAGCCGGCGCCAGATCTCCGGAACGTCCTCGATCCGGATCCAGTGGTACTGGACGTTCTGCCGGTCGGTCAGGTCGGCGGTGCCGCGGGCGAACTCCTGCGAGATCTCACCGATGACGCGCAGCTGCTCGGTGGTGAGCCGGCCGCCGTCGATGCGGACCCGCAGCATGAAGTACTCGTCGTCGAGCTCGTGCGGCTCGAGGATGGCGGTCTTGCCGCCGTCGATCCCGGGCCTGCGCTGGGTGTAGAGACCCCACCAGCGCATGCGGCCGCGGAGGTCGGCGGGGTCGATCGAGTCGAAACCACGCTGGGAGTAGATCGTCTCAATGCGTGTCCGCACGTTGAGACCGTCATCGTCCTTCTTCGTCTGCTCGTTGGCGTTGAGCGGCGTGAAGTGGCCCATGGCCCACTGGCCCTCACCACGGTGGCGTCCGGCCTTGCGGCGGGCCGTGGTGTCGGCTGGCTGATCAGGAGTGGAGGCCATGGCGATGCGTCCTTCGGGCAGGGGCGAATACGTCGGTAGTAGCGCGGATGCACCCTATGGCCTGCGGAAACCTGAAATCGATCAGGGCAGTTGGCGGCGCCGGGGCGCATGCGCGACCACGGCGCGAGAGGGTGGCGGGGGTGCCGGCGCCAACCGGCGCGGCGCGATCAGCTCGCCGGACAGATGGCGCTGGACACGCGGCAGAAGTCGACGTGCGGCCGACCTACCAAGGCGATTCCAGTGCGGGACATGTCGGAAGCGTGGCATGAGGGTCTTGGACGAGTCCACCGTCGTCCAGCATGTGGACCAGATTATCCCATTTGGTGAGACGCTGTGCTCTGCGTCACTGCTCCACGGGCCACGGGCCGGTGGGGACCGGCTGATCCGTTTCGTCCGCCGTCCTGGTGTCGAAGAGCCGGAACCCGCGCCGCTCGTAGTTCGCCATCGCGTGCGGCCCGTCCAGGCTGCAGGTGTGCACCCACACCCGCTTCGTCGCGGCCCGCCCCGGCCACCGGCCGGCCAGGTCCCAGGCGCGCGCGGTCCCGTACGACAGCAGATGGCCACCGATGCCGCGGCCCCGGAACGCCGGCAGCAGCCCGAAGTACATGATCTCCACGACGCCGTCGTCCTGCGGGTCGAGCTCCACGAACCCGGCCGGGGTGCCCCGGTCGTACACCACCCACGTCTCCGAGCCCGGCCGGTCCAGATGCGCCTGCCAGCGCCCGTACGTCCAGCCCAGCCGGTCGGTCCACAGACAGTCCGCGCCGACCGACGCATAGAGGAAGCGGCTGAAGTCGGGCGACGGCACCTCGGCGGCCACGATCCGGACCCCCGACCCGGCGGCGGGCACGGCCGAGGGCCGCAGATCCGCCGGTGCGGTCTGTTCGAGGGACCAGGTGGTCACGCTGATGCTCATGCCACCAGCCTAATTCGCCGCCGCCGCACAGCCGCGACCGGATCAGCGCACCGCGCCCATCCGGGCGAAGACGACGACATTGCCGTCGTATCCGCCCTTCTCCCTGAAGCCGCCGCCACAGGTGATGACACGCAACTCGGCCGCGCCGGTGTCGCCGTACACCCGCTTCGCCGGGAACGCGTCCTTGGCGAAGGCCTCGACGCCGTACACGTCGAAGACCGCGGTGCGGCCGTCCCGGCGGGTCACCTCGACGCGGTCCCCCTTCTTCAGGGCGCCGAGACCGTAGAACACGGCGGGCCCCGCCAGATTGTCGACATGCCCGTCGATGACCGAGGTGCCGGCCGCGCCCGGCGTGGGGGAGTTCCTGAACCAGCCGGCCAGGTTCTTCTCCGCCGCCGGCGGCGAGCCCACCCAGCCGTCCTTGTCGAGCGCGACGGTGATCAGCGGGGCGTTCACCCCGATCGACGGAATCCTGACCCGGACCGGCGGCGAGGCCGGCAACGGCGGCGGGACCTTCCGGGCGGCAGGGGGGACGACACCCGGAATCGTTTCGACGGCGGCCGCCGCGGCGGGCTGCGGAGGAAGAGCCCGCTCCTCGGAACCGCTGCGGATCAGGGCCACCCCGACGACAGCGATCAGAGCGACGGCGACGGGTGTGGCGAGGCCCTTGCGCGCCGGCTGCTCCGTGGCCATGGCCTTCCTCCCGCTCGGGGCCCCGGGGGACCACCCTCCGAAACGCTAGACGCGGGGCGGGCGGGCGGCGACAGCTGGCAGGCGATCGGGTGGTGCAGGGCGCGCGCCCCAGGGCCGCCGGAGTAGGCCCCCTCCACGCCCCTGCCGCCACCCGGCAGAGCCTCGTACGCTGTCCCGCATGTCCCGCACGAGTCCGAGCCGTCCCGTCGTCGTCCTCGGCGAATGCGTAGCCGACGCCTTCGCCGCCCCCCGGTCCGGCGGCCGGCTCGCCGGACCGGGGGGCGGCCCCGCCAACACCGCGGTCGCGCTGGCCCGGCCCGGCACGCCCACCCGGTTCCTCGGCCGGCTGTCGGGCGACGTCTTCGGCCGGCTCTTCCGCGAGCGACTGGCCGGCTCCGGCGTCGACCTGACCGGCTGCCCCGACGCTGCCGAGCCCAGCACGCTCGCCGTCGCCGACCTCGACGCGGCCGGCCGGGCCCGCTACACCTTCCACGCCGAGGGCACCGCCGACTGGCAGTGGACGGCGGCCGAGCTGACGGCCGGGCTGCCCGCCGACCCGGCCTGTCTGCACACCGGCTCCCTCGCCCTCGTGCGCGACCCCGGCGCCGGCCGCGTCGAAGAGCTCCTCGACGACCTCCGCCCCCGCACCACCATCAGCATCGACCCGAACGTCCGACCGGGCCTCGTACCCCCCGACCGCTACCGGCAGCGGCTGTCCCGCTGGTGCGCGGCGGCCGACATCCTCCGCCTCAGCGACGACGACCTCGCCCACCTCCACCCCGGCACCCCGCTGGAAAAGGCCTGCGACGAATGGCACGCCCTCGGCGTCCCCCTCGTCGTCATCACCCTCGGCCCCGAGGGCGCCCTCGCCTCCCTCGACGGCGAACGACTCCACGTACCGGCCCAGCGGTGCGACGTCGTCGACACCGTCGGAGCGGGCGACGCGTTCATGGCGGGCCTGCTGCACCATCTGCACGGCGCGGGCCACCTCGGCGGCCGCCTCACCGCCCTCACTCCTGCGGACGTCCAGAAGGCGGTCACCCTGGGGACCGCAGTGGCTGCCGCCACCTGCGCGGTACAGGGCGCGAACCCGCCCTGGCCGCATCAGCTCTAACGCTGCGCCGCGCGCCTCCGGCGGTGGTGGGGGTACGTCGGCCCCTGCCGCGCCGTTGCGCCTGCGGCGGGCTTTCCCCACCCACCCGCCCTTACCAGTCACGCATGCACGTGCGTCGGCACCCGCGGAGGTGAGGGGTGGGGGAGGGATGCGCGTGCGTGGGCATCCGCGGACGTGAGGGGCGGAGGACGGATGCACGTGCGTGGGCATCCGCGGACGTGAGGGGCGGAGGACGGATGCGCGTGTGTCGGTGCGGCGGCGCCCGCCTCGCTGCTCAGCCGGGCGTTCCCCGCGACCCGCGCTCCCGCAGGCCGGCTGTGACGTGAGGGGGACGGGTTCGCAGGGGTGGGGTTTCGACATGCTGCCGAGCTATTTGTGGGCGGCCACGCCCGTAAAGAGTCGATTTCGAAGCCCCGCCCCGGAGGGCCCGGCCCCCGACCCACGAACGACCCGATCAGCCGTGCCGCGCAGCCAGAACCGCCGGCGCCACCGAATGCGGCAGCAGATCGGCCCCCCGCTCCGGCCGCACCAACTCCACCTCCACCCCGTCCGCGAACCGATAGGGCCGATGCGCCAGCACCCCCGCAAGGTTGCGGCGCAGCCGCGACAGCTCCGCGCGGACCGTCACCGTCCGGCCCGCGTCCCCGAACAGGTCCTGCGCCAGCTCTGCCGCGCTGCGCCCACCCCGATGCAGCGCCAGCACGAAGAGCAGCTCGGCATGGCGCGGGCTGAGCTGCTGTGCCCAGCTGCCCGCCGCGCCCGAGACCGTCACCGTCCAGGCGCGTGCCCGGCTGACGTCCAGGACGACCCGGCTCATGGGGGCCGCCGGGTCACGGTCGGCGCCGACCCGGATCAGCCAGCCGCCGGGCAGTGGCTCCAGGGTGCACCTGCCCAGGCTCGGCAGCCACATCTCGCCGGACCGTACGGAGGCCGGCAGGGCCACCCGGTCGGGGGGCGCCATGCCGGTGACCGCGGCGGTCCAGCCGTTGCGGTCGACCGCAACGGCCCGGTCGTCCGCCCCCGCCATCCGCGCCAGCAGCGGTGCCGCGATCGCCCGCAGCCGTTCGATGGAGGCCCAGTGCCGCCGCCGGAGTTCGCCCTCGGCGACCCGGGTCACGGCGGTCACCAGGGACAGGGTGGCCGGGTGGATGGTGGCGGCGGGGCCGCTGATGTCGACGACGCCGAGCAGCCGGCCGTCCCGCGGATCGTGCAGGGGCGCGGCGGCGCAGGTCCACGCGTGGTGGGTGCGTACGAAGTGCTCGGAGGAGTGCACCTGGACGGGCGCGCGCGTCACCAGCGCGGTGCCGATGGCGTTGGTGCCGACCACGTCCTCGGCCCAGGACGCGCCCTCGGCGAAACCGAGCCGGTCCGCACTCCTGCGCACCGCGAGGCTGCCGTCCCGCCACAGCACCCGGCCCTCGCCGTCCGTGACCACCATGATGTGCCAGGCGACGTCGGCGACCGTCACCAGTCCCTCGCGCAGCAGCGGCATGACGTCGCCCAGCGGCGAGGACTGCCGGCGGTGTTCGAGCTCCTCCGTGGAGAGCAGGCCGGCGTGCCGGCCGATGTCCGGATCCACCCCGTGGTTCCTGACCCGGAGCCAGGACTCGCTGATCACCGTGCGGGGCGCCGCGGGCGGGGCGTCACCCGCCAGGGCGGCCTCGTGCACGCCGGCGAGCAACCGCGCCGACTCGCGGACGCCCATGGCCCCGAGACGGCCGAGACCGATCGGTGGGTCTGTCACATTGCCCCCGGTTTGACTGCTTCTCACGTCCTGCTGCCCATGGTGCCGCCGCTACGTCCGCGGTGCCCCGGCAACCGGCATATCCATTGCAACGAGCTGCAACTGTTGCGGGTGCGCGGGGGCCCGACGGACAGTGACGCGGCGATGCCGCACCCGGTCTCCTGGGAGATCCGTTGCACCGTCCGACGCGTCACACAAGGGGGGAATCCCGCCATGTCGACCACACCGTCCCGGGTGGTCGTCGGTGGCGCTCCCGACGCCGGATACCTGCGTGACGGGTCCCCTTCTTCACGCTCCCAAGTAGCCTGTGTGGACGGGCTGTCGGCGTCGCTCGCCGTCCCGGCCGACCTCGTGATTCCGGCACGGCTGCCCTCGGGCATCGAGGGCACCAGGACCGGGGGTGGTGCCGAGTCGGCGCGGCGCCACCCTCTGCCGGCGCGGTGGCGGCCGCTCACCTTTCCAGGCCCCCCTCCGAGGGTGAGAGCCGCCGCCGCGCCACCCCAGAGCCCAGTCGCCCAGCGCCCCGCACACAGCGCCGCTCAGTCCGTGAGCGGCCGGGCGCGGTCCACGATCGAGGCCAGGTCGAGGGTGTGCGGAAGGGTGCCGAACGTGGCTCCCCAGTCGCCGCCGAGGCGTGAGGCGCAGAACGCGTCGGCCACGGCGGACGGGGCGAACCGTACGAGCAGGGAGCCCTGGAGGATCAGGGCCATCCGTTCCACGATGCGCCGGGCACGGGCCTCCACCCCGTCCAGGTCGGCGAGTTCCGTCAGCAGCCCCTTGATGGCACCGTCGAGCCGGTGGTCCGCGCCGCGGGCCAGGCCGATCTCGGTGAGGAACGCGTTCAGGGCCATCGGGTCGCGCCGCAGCACCCGCAGCACGTCCAGCGCCTGGACGTTGCCCGACCCCTCCCAGACCGAGTTCAGCGGGGACTCGCGGAACAGTCTGGGCATCCCCGACTCCTCCACGTACCCGTTGCCGCCCAGGCACTCCAGCGCCTCCACGGCGACGGCCGGACAGCGCTTCGTCACCCAGTACTTGGTGACGGCCACCGCCAGCCGCCGGAAGTGCCGCTCCTGTTCCGTGCCGGTGTCGTAGGAGGCGGCGAGCCGCATCGCGGTGGTCGTGGCGGCCTCCGACTCCAGGGCCAGGTCCGCCAGGACGTTGCGCATCAGCGGCTTGTCGATCAGCGGACCGCCGAACGCGCCGCGGTGGGTGGCGTGGTGCACCGCCTGGGCGACCGCCTGCCGCATGATGGCCGCGGAACCGACAGCGCAGTCCAGCCGGGTCGCCGCGACCATCTCGATGATGGTCGCCACCCCCCGGCCCTCCTCCCCGACCCGGCGCGCCCACGTCCCGTCGAATTCCACCTCGGACGAGGCGTTGGAACGGTTGCCGAGCTTGTCCTTCAGCCGCTGGATCGCGAAGACGTTCCGGGTCCCGTCGGGCAGCACCCGCGGCAGGAGGAAGCAGCTGATCCCGTCCGGGGCCTGGGCCAGCACCAGGAAGCCGTCCGACATGGGCGCGGAGCAGAACCACTTGTGGCCGGTCAGCGCGTAGGTGCCGTCCTCGGCGAGTGGTTCCGCGCGGGTGGTGTTGGCCCGGACGTCGGAGCCGCCCTGCTTCTCCGTCATCCCCATGCCGAACAGCGCGCCGGGTTTCGCACCGGCCGGGGCGAGCAGCGGATCGTAGATCCGGGAGCTGAGCCGCGGCTCCCATTCGGCGGCCAGCGCCGGATCGGCGCGCAGGGCCGGCACCGCCGCGTGCGTCATCGACACCGGGCAGCCGTGCCCGGCCTCGGCCTGCGACCACACCAGGAACCCGGCCGCGCGGCGCAGATGCCCGTCGGGGCGGGACCAGGCGTCGGTCAGCCCTGCCGACACCGCGTGGCCCAGCAGCCGGTGCCAGGACGGATGGAAGTCGACCTCGTCGATCCGGTGGCCGTACCGGTCATGGGTGCGCAGCACCGGCGGACTGCTGTTCGCCGCGTCCCCCCAGCGCTGCGCCTGGGCCGAGCCCGCGGCCCGGCCCAGCTCACCCAGTTCGTCCTGGATCTCCGTCAGCCGCTCCGGGGCCGCATGGCGTTCGACGGCCTCGACGAGCGCGGCGTCGGAGGCGTGGACGTCATATCCGACCAGCGGCGGAGGCTGGTTGGTCACGGTGTGCGTGGGGGCGCTCATGGCAGCAACCGTAGGCGCCCGCGCGCGCCGTACGGAAGGCGCCGCACCCGCCGCCGGCGGGCCGGTCCTGGCGCCCGGCAGGGGGTGGGACCGGGCCCGCCCGGGGCGGATACCGTAGGCGGGTGCACGCAGCGGATGGAAGAAAAGGGCGGCCTCCCGGCCGCTGGGGCAGGGCCCGGGCTCTGTACCGGAATGTGTCGAAGCGCAAGGTCGGCTGGCTGCTGCTGAAGGACACCGTCAACTCCTCCATCGAGTACCGGGTCACCGGGCTCGCCGCGGAGGCGGCGTTCTTCGTTCTGCTGTCCCTCCCGCCGCTGCTGCTCGGCCTGGTCGGCGCGCTCGGCTACGTGGACACCGTCATCCGCACCGACACGATCGCGCACCTGCGCGAGAACATCCTCACCGCGTCCGCGACGGTGCTGTCGGACAAGGGCGTGAACCAGCTGGTCCGGCCACTGGTGGACAGCGTCTTCCACGGGCGGCGGCCCGATCTCATCTCGCTCGGCTTCGTGATCGCGCTCTGGTCGGGCTCCCGCGCCGTCAACGTCTTCGTCGACACCATCACGATCATGTACGGCCTGGAAGGGCACCGCGGGATCGTCAAGACCCGGCTGCTCGCCCTGCTGCTGTACATCGTCGCGCTCGTCGTCGGCGCGTTGGTGCTGCCGCTGATGGTCGCCGGCCCTGACGCGTTCGTCTCGGTGCTGCCGCGCAGCCAGGGCACCATCCACATCCTCTACTGGCCGGTCGTCCTGCTGGTGTCGATCGCCTTCCTCACCACGCTCTACCACGTGTCGGTGCCCGTGCGGTCGCCCTGGTACGAGGACGTGCCGGGCGCGCTCATCGCGCTGATGATGTGGGTCCTCGGCAGTTTCCTGCTGCGCATCTACCTCACGAACACCGTCGAGGGCCCGACGATCTACGGTTCGCTGGCCGCGCCCGTCGCGGTGCTCCTGTGGATCGGCATCTCCGCCTTCGCGGTGCTCGTCGGCGCCGCCGTCAACGCGGCCGTGGACCGTATCTGGCCGTCGCTCGCCACCGCCGCCGCCCGTGCCGAGAACGCCCGCGCCCTGGAGGCGGCCGCGGTCCGGGTGGTCGCCGACGCCGCCAGGCGGCGTGCCGCGGAGGACGGCCGCGACGACGACTTCGACGACGACGCGGATCTCGGCCCGGACGACCCCCCGCCCGCCGAGTTCCCCGAACGCTGGACGCGCTTCCTGCCGCCGTCGGACGTCCGCGCACGCCTTCGCCGCCGCGACCGGCGCGGCGCAGAATAGAGCTGTGTACCAGGAGAGGCTGTCCCGGGTCGCGGGCGCGGTGCTCTGGACCCGGACCGTCGGGGCCGGGGAGGGCGGGCCCTACCGGGTGCTGCCCGACGGCTGCATGGACGTGATCTGGTGCGACGGGGAACTGATCGTCACCGGCCCCGACACCCGCGCCCATGTGGCGCAGACCCCCGCGGGCGCGCGCTTCGCCGGGCTGCGGTTCGCGCCCGGGCAGGGGCCGGGGGTGCTGGGCGTTCCGGCGTACGAACTGCGTGATCTGCGGGTGCCGCTGGCCGCGGTCTGGCCCGGCGGCACCGCGCGGCGGATCGCCGAGCGGATCGGGGACGCGGCCGATCCGGGGAGCGCGCTCGAGGACGCGGTGACCGGGTCCGTACCCGGGACCGGCGCCCGGCGCGGGCCCGGAGCCGCGGATCCGCTGCTGGCCGCGACGGCGTCCCGGCTGGCCTCCGGCGGGAGCGTGGCCGCCGCGGCGGAAGCCGCCGGGCTGGGCGAACGGCAGCTGTACCGGCGCAGCCTGGCGGCGTTCGGCTACGGCCCGAAGACGCTCGCGCGGGTCCTGCGGCTGCAACGGGCGCTGGAACTGGCCCGGCGCGGCACCCCGTTCGCCGAGGTCGCGGTGGCGGCGCGGTACGCCGACCAGGCCCATCTCGCGCGCGAGGTGAAAGCGCTGGCCGGAGTACCGCTCGGCGAGCTCGTCGGTCAAGTCGGTCAAGCAGCAGGGCCCGGCTCGGCCGGCAGCGCCGCCAGCAGGTCGACGTGGTTGCCGTCGGCGTCCAGGACGGTGGCGTAACGCTGGCCCCACGGGGCGTCGAACGGTGCGAGGTGCGCGGTGTGGCCCGCGCCCGTGAGGTCGGCGTAGACCTTGTCGACCGCCGCCGGGCCGTCGCAGGTGAAGGCCAGCCCGGCCCGGCCGCTGCCCTGCGGCGGGGCCTGCCAGTCCGGGGTGAAGGACCGTACGACCTCCTCGGTGTCCCAGACGAGGAGCGGACCGCCGGGAAGCGCCGCTTCGACGTGCGGCTGGGTGTCGGCCTCCGCCGGGATGTCCAGGCCGAGCCGGCGGTAGAAGGCGAGCGACGCGGCCATGTCGGAGGCGAGCAGACCGATGAACGCGAATCGAGGAGTCATGCCGCCACGGTAGGTGCGCCGCGGGCCCGGGGTCTTGAACGAATCGGACATCGAACCGCTTCGCCACGTCGCGATAAATCGGTGGACAGCGCTTCGGGCCCTGTCGTACGGTCCTCAGGACCGCAGCGGTGGAAGACCGCGGCCGGCACACATACGCGGAGGTGTTTTTCGATGACTGTCATTGCGCAGGGCGCTGCCCTCATCCCGTCGCACAGCATCCTTATCTCCGCGGTCGCCGGCTGACCTCTCCCAGACCCTCAGCTCCGGGGCCGCCCTTTCGAAGGGCATTCCGTTGACCAACGGATCTGCTTCCCTCCCGTTCACCACGTTCGGCTGGGACTCCATTCTCGACACCGAATTCACCCCGTACGCCGCCCAGGGCCTGTTGCCGGGCCGGATCGTGCGGGTCGACCGCGGGCTCTGCGACGTCGTCACCCCTGACGGCACGCTGCGCGCGGACACCACCTTCGTCAACTCCTCCTCCGATCCCATGAAGCTGGCCTGCACCGGCGACTGGGTGGCCGTCGACCCGGACGCGCCGACCGGTCCCGCGGTGCGCGCGCTGCTGCCGCGGCGCACGGCCTTCGTCCGCTCGACCTCGTCCAGCCGTTCCGAGGGACAGGTGCTGGCGGCCAACATCGACTACGCCGTGATCGCCGTGTCGCTGGCCGCCGAACTCGACCTGGGCCGGCTGGAACGGTTCCTGTCCCTGGCCTGGGAGAGCGGCGCGCAGCCGCTCGTCGTCCTGACCAAGGCGGACCTCGTGGCCGACACGACGCATCTGCTCGCCGACGCCGAGAGCACGGCGCCCGGCGTCCAGGTGCTCGTGGTGAGCGCCAGCACCGGTGAGGGCATCGATGTGCTCTCCGCGGTGCTGGCCGGCAGCACCTCCGTGCTCCTCGGCCAGTCCGGCGCGGGCAAGTCCACCCTGACCAACGCCCTGCTGGGCCAGGAGATCCAGGAGGTCCAGGCCATCCGTGACGCCGACGGCAAGGGGCGGCACACCACCACCACGCGGGATCTGCTGCCGCTGCCGACCGGCGGGGTGCTCATCGACACCCCCGGGCTGCGGGGGGTCGGGCTGTGGGACGCCGAGTCCGGGCTCTCACAGGTCTTCTCGGAGATCGAGGCGCTCTCCGCCGACTGCCGCTTCCACGACTGCTCGCATGTCGCGGAGCCCGGCTGCGCGGTGCTCGCCGCCCTGGAGGACGGCACGCTGCCGCACCGCAGGCTGGAGAGCTACCGCAAACTGCTGCGCGAGAACGCCTGGATCGCCTCCCGCACCGACCAGCGGCTGCGCGCCGAGATGCGCCGTGACTGGAAGATGAAGTCGGCGGCGGGGCGGGCGATGTACGAGGCGAAGCGCGGTGGTGGCGGCGGCCACCGCAGGCAGGCCTGAGACCGCACGCAGGCCTGAGACGGGTCCGGTGGCGGGTCCGGTGACGGACCCGCCATGTCCTTCAACGAGGCTGCGGTGAGCGCGGGTTCAGCCGGCGCCGTTGTGACGATGACGGCGCCGGATCGCGATCGGGCTTCCCTCGCTCCAGAACGTGGCCACGACGCTCGCGATCCCGAGGGCCACGATCACAATGCCGAGGATGATCGTGTAGACCATGAGCGTCCTCCTGTTGGCGGGGGTGCGTACCGTCACCGCACCTTCACAATCGCTGTCGTTCCGTGACCTTCCCGTTGCCTTCCGTTCCCAACCGTCCCAACAGGAACCAGTACTTCGACGGCCGGATCCCACCCCCGGGGACCACGGCCGGACCACCCGCGCCCACCGCGTCAGGCCGAGCGCCGTCTGACCAGGTGGGTGGGGGTGACCACGGAGGACAGCGGCAGGGCGCCGGGGGCGTCGCGCCGCGGGTCGAGGCTGCGCAGCAGCAGCCGGGCCATCAGCCGGCCCATCTCCTCGATGTCCTGACGGACCGTCGTCAGCGGGGGATCGGTCAACTGCGCGACCTGGACCATGTCGTCGAAGCCGACCAGTGCGACATCGCCCGGCACGCTCCGCCCGCGCTCCCGCAGCACCCGCAGTGCCCCCGAGGCCATCAGGTCGGAGGCGGCGAAGACCCCGTCCAGGTCCGGGCAGCGGTCCAGCAGCTCGGCCATCGCGCGCTCGCCGCCGTCGGGGGTGAAGTCGCCCTCGGCGATCAGCGCCGGATCGGCGTCCGGCAGGATGTCGCGGAAACCGTCGAGCCGGTCGACGGACGCGGTCTGGTCGAGCGGCCCGCTGATGTGGGCGATCCGGCGGCGGCCGAGCCCCGTCAGATGGCGTACGGCCGTCCGCGCCCCGCCCCGGTTGTCACAGTCCACGTAGAGCGCGTTGCGGTCCCGGTCGGTCTCCGCCCAGCCGGGCCGCCCACCGAAGACGGTGGGGATGCCCGCCTTGCGGGCGAGCTCGGGCAGCGGGTCGTGCGCGTGCAGCGAGAAGATCAGCGCACCGTCGACATGGCCGCCCGCGAGATAGCGGCCGACCCGGTCGTAGTCGGCGGTGCCCTCGACCAGGAGCAGCACCAGCTGGTTGTCGTGCGCGGTCAGCTCCTTGCTGATGCCGCGCACCTGCTGGGCGAAGAACGGGTCGGAGAAGAACCGGGTCTCGGGTTCCGCGACCACGACGGCCACCGCGTCGTTGCGGCGGGTGACCAGTGTCCTGGCCGCCTGGTTCGGTACGTAGCCCAGCTCGTCGACCGCCTGCCGCACCCGGTCGGCCAGCGGCGCGCGCACCCCCGCACCACCGTTGACCACACGTGACGCGGTGGCCCGTGACACCCCGGCCCGTTCGGCGACGGCCTCCAGGGTGGGACGGGACGGGAAGGTCTGCTCGGACACTGCACGCTCCTCTGCGAGCTGGATGCGGACAGGGTATCTCCCTGGTCCAGCCTCGGGAGAGCGCTCTCATAGGTTGCCGCGTATCGCTGATCCCCCGCTGATCTCCGTGTCCGATTTCCGCCAGTGAAGGGCCGCCCGATGCCGCAGACTGGGGAACATGATTGACGAAGAGACCGGATATGCGGCGGTACGCGGCCGCGATGCCCGTTTCGACGGCGTCTTCTTCTTCGCGGTCGCGACGACCGGCATCTACTGCCGTCCCAGCTGCCCGGCGGTGACGCCCAAGCAGCGGAACGTGCGCTACTACCCCACGGCCGCCGCCGCCCAGAGCGGTGGCTTCCGCGCCTGCCGGCGCTGCCGCCCGGACGCGGTGCCCGGCTCGCCGGAGTGGAACGTCCGCGCCGACGTCGTGGGCCGCGCCATGCGGCTGATCGGCGACGGCGTGGTCGACCGAGAGGGCGTGGCGGGCCTGGCCGACCGGCTCGGCTACAGCTCCCGCCAGGTCCACCGCCAGCTCACCGCCGAGGTCGGCGCGGGCCCGGTGGCACTGGCCCGCGCGCAGCGCGCCCTGGCCGCACGGGTCCTGCTCCAGACCACCACCCTGTCCGTCACCGACACGGCGTTCGCGGCCGGTTTCGCCAGCGTCCGCCAGTTCAACGACACCATCCGCGAGATCTACGCCCGCACCCCGAGCGAACTGCGCGCCGCCGCGCGGGCCGGCACCGGCACCGCCACCACCGGGCGGGCGGCGGAGCCCGGCTCGGCCTCCGGGGTGCCCCTGCGGCTCGCCTACCGGGGCCCTTACGACGCGCAGGGGGTCTTCGACTTCCTGCACACGGAGCTGGTGCCGGGGATCGAGGAGATCACCGGGCCGCCCGGCCGGCGCACCTACCGGCGGACCCTGCGGCTGCCGCACGGCCCCGGCGTGGCCGAGGTGGACGAGCGCCGCCGGGCCGGCTGGCTCGACTGCCGGCTCCGCCTCGCCGACCTGCGGGACCTGACCACCGCCGTCCAGCGGGTACGCCGGCTGTTCGACCTGGACGCCGACCCGTACGCCGTCGCGGACTCGCTGAGCGGTGACCCGCTGCTCGGGCCGCTGATCGCCGCCCGGCCGGGGCTGCGTTCACCGGGCGCCGCCGACCCCGACGAGCTCGCCGTGCGCGCCGTACTCGCCGACCCGGCCGCCGCAGGCGCTCGTCGTCACGGCCTGCGGCGATCCGCCCCGCCCCCGACGGTGGCCTCACCCACCTCTTCCCGGAACCCGCCCGCATCGACGACCCCGCCCTGCGCCCGCTGACCGGCGCGCTCGCCGCCGGCACCCTGCGCCTCGACCCGGGCACCGACCGCGACGAGGCGGGCCGCGCGCTGCTGGCCCTGCCGGGCGTCGACGCCCGGACGGCCGGATACATCCGGCTCCGCGCCCTCGGCGACCCCGACGTCGCACTGCCCAACGAACCACCGCTCAGCGACGCGTGGCGCCCGTGGCGGAGCTACGCCCTGCACCACCTCTGGGCCGCGGGCCACCGCGCCCGACCCCGACTGGAGATGACAACCGCATGACCAGCCCCGTAAGCCCCGCAACGCCCGTGAGCTCCGCGACCCCCGCGGCCGGCCCGGTGACCCTCTACACCACCGTCGACAGCCCCCTCGGGGAGCTGCTCCTCACCGGTGACGGCACCGCCCTCACCTCGCTCTCGGTCCCCGGCCAGCGGGGCGGCGCCACCGTCCTGCCCGGCTGGCGCCGTGAGCCCACCGCGTTCGCCGCGGCCGAGCGCCAGCTCAAGGAGTACTTCGCGGGCGAGCGCCGGACGTTCGAGCTCCCGCTCGCCCCCGCCGGCTCCGACTTCCGGCTCCGGGTGTGGAACGCCCTCGACACCGTTCCGTACGGCGCGACCGTCAGCTATCGCGGGCTCGCCGAAGCCGCCGGATCGCCCGGCGCGGTACGTGCCATCGGCGGCGCGGTCGGCGCCAACCCGCTGCTCGTCGTCCGCCCCTGCCACCGGGTGATCGGCGCGGACGGCAGCCTCACCGGCTACTCCGGCGGACTGGAGCGCAAGCGGACCCTGCTCACGCTAGAGGGCGTCCTCTGACACCGTCCGCCCGTGCATCCCGGGCTCCTCGCCCTCGATGCCCCAGGTGATCACCCGGCGCGGCCGGATCCGGATCACCTCCGGGCTGAGGTAGGCCCCCAGATCGTGCGCCCCGGTCAGCTGCTCCGCGTCCCCCCGGATCTCGATGCCGCGCACCGCCCACGGATGCCGGCTGACGATGTCGTCGACGATCAGCGACACCAGCGGATTCCCCGCGATGTTCCGCCACTTCTTCGTCGTCCCCATCGCATACCCGCCGATGTCGATCGAGCCGTCGTCCCGCACCACGAACCCCACCGCGTTCGCCTGCGGCTGCCCCTTCCCGTCCACCGTCGCCAGCCGGCCCAGCTTCTGCCCGTCCAGATACGCCCGCTCGCCCGCACTGAAAATCGTCATACGGCCAGCCTCACACCGGGGTGACGCCGGGGCATCGGCTCTTGGACCTAGGCCGCTGGGCCCAGGGCACCGGGCGCCGGTCCCGGCCGTCAGCCGAAGACGACGGCGCCGAGCCACGCGCCCGCCACCAGGAGGCAGGCGAAGAGCTCGGCGAGGACGGAGCGGCCGATGGCGCGCATGGCGGTGCGGGTGGCGGTCCAGGCGCCGCCGTGCGACCCGAGCCGGACGCGTTCCACGGCGTAGATGTACGCCACGAAGCCGATGGGCGCGCCGATCACCGGGAGGACGAAGAACCCGACGATGGCGGTGGAACCGGCGGCGAAGACATTGCGCCAGGTGAGTTGGGAATCGCGGATGCGGCGGGCCGGCAGCAGCCACTGGACCACCTGGTTGAGCGCCAGCAGACCGGTGGCGGCGGCGAGGACCCCCCAGGTCAGCGTGGTGTGCAGATTGGTCGCCCACCACAGGACGGCGCCCCAGCACAGCAGCGATCCGGGCACACCGGGGACCAGTACGCCGAGCAGCCCGAGCAGCATCACGACGCCGATCAGGCACAGCTGTGGTGTCCCCATGGACTCACCCTGCCGGATAGTCGCCGCGCCCGCCCCCGGATATCGGCCGGGTGGTCACCCGTGCCGGGCGACCCAGCCGCGTTCGTAGGCGTGCCAGCCGAGCTGGAGCCGGGTGGTGACCCCGGCGATCTCCATGAGGTGCTTCACCCGGCGCTGCACGGTGCGCAGCCCGAGGTCGAGCTGCTTGGCGACGCTGGCGTCGGTGAGCCCGGCGAGGAGCAGCGAGAGGATCTGCAGATCGACGAAGTCGGGCGCGTCCAGCGGCACCTCGTCGACGCCGAGGCCGTTCAGCCGCAGCGGCATCGAGGTGCGCCACACCCCCTCGAAGAGCCCCATCAGGGATTCGAGCAGACCGCTGGCGTGCACGACCAGCGCGGCGGGCTGTCCGGTGCGGCGGGTCAGCGGCACCATGGCGAGCGACGCGTCGGCCACCACCAGCTTCGTCGGGACCCGGTCGATCACCCGTACCTGCTCGCTGCGGTTCATCGCGGCGGAGAGCTCGGTGATGCCGTTCGCGCTGGTGAGGATCTCGCGTTCGATCACCACGCGGTAGGCGACACCGCGCTCGGCGGCCTGCTCCTCGGCGCTGTTGTCCATGCCGGTCACGGCGACGGGGGTGCCGGTGACCAGGGCGCAGACCTCCTTCTCCGCGCCGAGCTGCAGTTGCAGGAAGCGCTGGGCGACGGCGTTCGCGCCGGTCACCACTTCCAGCAGGTCGTGGACGGCGGGTTCGGTGGCCTCGGCCCGGAACTCCGAGGCGAGCACGGCCGCCGCGAGTTCCGCCTGTTCGAGTTCATACCGCTGCTGGGTGAGCAGCGCGGCGAGCGCGACGCCCGGTGGCGCGGCGACCCAGCGGCCCGGCCGGGCCGAGGACTGGGCCACCAGTCCGTGTCCCTCCAGCCGTCGCAGTGTGCGAGCCGCATCCTCCTCGGACGTGCCGAGGCGCTGCGCGAGGTCGGATATCTCGGCGGCACCGAGACCGATCAACGCGCGGTAAGCGGACTCCTGGACGTCGTCGAGTCCTATGGCACCGAGCACGGCGCCCCCTCCCCAAGGGTGGCGGGAATGAGCCACGGCGGTTTCCCGCCGCGGACATCTTCCCTGCTCACCCCCCTGTTCTGCCAGTGTGGCGGCGATGCGGGCATGACTTGGCACGACTTGGGTCGTTTCGCTCGAGCGCCGTCGGCCGACCCCACCGTGGGGGGAGGGCCGGCCGACGGACCCGCGTCAGGTATGCCGTCCACCGTTTCTGAAGGCCTTTCGCGGTGGACAATAAGGGCATGAGCCAGCAGGGGGAGACGCACCCTCGTCAAGAGGACGAGTGGTGGCGCCAGTTGTACGGGAGCCCGGAACCGGGCGATCCACAGGAGTCGGCCGAAACGGTCGACGACCACTACGCCTCGGCCCTGTCCGCCGTGGGCGCCCCGGACGAACCGGCGGTCCGGGACGATCCACCTGTTCGGGACGAACCGCCCGCCGGCGGGGTGCCGCCCGCCCGGGATCCGTACGCACAGGGCCCGTACGACCGGAGCCCGTACGACCAGGATGCGCCCGAGCACGACGACCCCGGACCGCCGGACACCCTCCGGCTCCGCCGGACCGGACGGACGGCCGCCCAGGCCGCACCGCCGCAGACACCGCCCGCGGCGCCCGCACCGCCATCGCCCACCGTCCCGTCCCAGCAGGCGGCTCCGCAGCCGGCTCCGGCGGACCGGCCGCCGCGCGGCGGGGTGATCCCCACCGCGGGCGAGGCGTGGGGGCCGCGGGAGACACCGCAGCAGGCGTATCAGCAGCCCTACGAGGAACCGCGGCAGGCGTACCAGCCGCCCTACGAGGCACCGGCGCCGACCGCCTTCGGCGAAGGCCCGGTGACGTGGAGCGATCCTGATCCCGGCCCGGCGCCGGACCTGCCGCCCGGATGGGCGGCGGCGGAGCCGGCCGCCGAGGCGGCGCCCCCGTTCGTGGGCGACGGCCCTCCGACGTACGCGGCGGAGCCGACCGCCTGGCCGGTGGCGCACCCGGACGAGCTCGACAGCCTCGTACCCGACACGGTGCTGGACGGGGCGCAGTACGGCGTCCTGACGCTGCGGACCGCCTCCGTACGCGGGGATTCCGCGCGGTACCGGGGCCAGCCCCGGCGGGACGCGCTGCTGACGGCGCGCTTCGGCACCGGCGACGACGGCCTCCTGCTGCTGGCGGTCGCCAGTGGCGCGCGGGCCGCCGATGACGCGCCCCGGGCCGCGCAGGACGCCTGCCGGTGGATCGCCGGCGCGGTCGGCCGGAGCCAGCTGCGGCTGTCCGAGGACATCCGCGCCGCCCGCCGCGGCTCGCTCAAGTCCGGGCTGCACCGGCTCACCGACCGCTGCTACGGGCGGCTGCGCGCCCGGGGCGAGGACCTCGGGTTGGAGGAGGGCCAGTACACGGCCTCGCTGCGCTGCCTGCTGCTGCCGGTGGACCCGTCCTGCCGCATCCGGCTGTTCTTCGGCGTCGGGGACGGCGGGCTGTTCCGGATCCGCGACGGCAGCTGGCAGGACCTGGACCCGGTCGGCAAGGACGCGGAGCCCGGCGAGCGCTTCCGCTTCCGGGCCTCGGTCGCGCATCCCGGCGACGCGCTGCTGCTGTGCAGTGGTGGCCTCGCCGAACCGCTGCGCGGCGAGCCGGCCCTCGCCGCCCGGCTGGCCCACCAGTGGGGCAGCGGCCGCCCGCCGGGCCTCACCGCGTTCCTGGCCGAGGCGCAGACCCGCGTCAAGGGCTACGCCGACGACCGCACCGCCGTCGGCGTCTGGGACGCCTGAACGCGACCGCGCGCGCCTGAGTGGCGGACCCGTCCTCGTCGTGGGGAGATGGAGCGAAGTCCCCGCGACGAGCGATTGGTGCGCCCGATGGCGAAGCAGACCGTGGCCGAGCAGTTCGTCGACGTCCTGGTGCGAGCCGGGGTGGAGCGGATGTACGGCGTCGTCGGCGACAGCCTCAACCCCGTCGTCGACGCGATCCGGCGCAACGCGGCCATCGAATGGGTGCATGTGCGCCACGAGGAGGTGGCGGCCTTCGCCGCGGGCGCGGAGGCCCAGATCTCCGGGAAGCTGACGGCCTGCGCCGGTTCCTGCGGCCCCGGCAACGTCCATCTGCTCAACGGCCTGTTCGACGCGCACCGCTCGATGGCCCCGGTGCTGGCGCTGGCCGCGCAGATCCCCAGCAGCGAGATCGGCACCGGTTACTTCCAGGAGACCCACCCGGACCAGATGTTCAAGGAATGCAGCCACTACAGCGAGCTGATCTCCAACCCGCAGCAGATGCCCCGGGTGCTGCAGACCGCGATCCAGCACGCGATCGGCCGCGGTGGCGTCTCCGTCATCAGCCTCCCCGGCGACATCGCGGCGCAGCCGGCCCCGCAGCGCAGCATCGAGCACGCCCTCGTCACCCGCCGGCCCTCGGTCCGGCCCGGTGACGCCGAGCTCGACGCGCTCGCCCGGATGGTGGACGCCGCGGACAAGGTGACGCTGTTCTGCGGCAGCGGCACGGCCGGCGCGCACGACGAGGTGATGGCTTTCGCCGAGCGGGTGAAGGCGCCGGTCGGCCATGCCCTGCGCGGAAAGGAGTGGATCCAGTTCGACAACCCGTACGACGTGGGCATGAGCGGACTGCTCGGCTACGGAGCCGCGTACGAGGCGATGCACGAGTGCGACCTGCTGATCCTGCTCGGCACGGACTTCCCGTACAACGCCTTCCTGCCCGACGACGTGAAGATCGTGCAGGTGGACGTCCGCCCGGAGCACCTCGGCCGCCGTTCCAAGCTGGATCTGGCGGTGTGGGGCGATGTGCGCGAGACGCTGAGCTGTCTGACGCCCAAAGTGCGGGCCAAGACGCAGCGCAAGTTCCTCGACCGGATGCTGAAGAAGCACAGCGACGCCCTGGAAGGCGTCGTCAAGGCGTACACCCGCAAGGTCGGGAAGCACGTCCCGATCCACCCCGAGTACGTGGCCTCGGTCCTGGACGAGGAGGCCGCGGACGACGCGGTCTTCACCGTCGACACCGGCATGTGCAACGTCTGGGCCGCCCGCTACCTCACCCCGAACGGCAAGCGCCGGGTGATCGGCTCGTTCACCCACGGCTCGATGGCCAACGCGATGCCGCAGGCGATCGGCGCCCAGTTCCTGGACCGCAGCCGCCAGGTCGTCGCGATGTCCGGCGACGGCGGTTTCTCGATGCTGATGGGTGACTTCCTGACCCTGGTGCAGCACGAACTGCCGGTGAAGATCGTGCTGTTCAACAACTCCTCGCTCGGCATGGTCGAGCTGGAGATGCTGGTGGCGGGTCTGCCGGCGTCCGGAACGGCCAACCACAACCCGGACTTCGCGGCGGTCGCGCGGGCGTGCGGGGCCTACGGGGTCCGGGTGGAGAAGCCGAAGGAGCTGCGGGACGCGCTGCGCGGCGCGTTCCGGCACAAGGGGCCGGCACTGGTGGACGTGGTCACCGACCCGAACGCGCTGTCCATCCCGCCGAAGATCACGGGTGAGCAGATCGGCGGCTTCGCGCTGTCGATGAGCAGGACGGTGCTCGACGGCGGGGTCGGCAGGATGCTGCAGATGGCGCGCTCCAACCTGCGCAACGTGCCGCGGCCCTGACCCCGGCCCTTGACCCCGGCCCCTGGCGGTGGTTGCTCAGGAACGCGCGGGCCGGAGCCGCAGCGTCAGGATCTGGAACGGGCGCAGCTCCAGCGCGACGCCGCCGTCCCCGGCCCGCTCCGCGGCCCGCAGTGGACGCTCCAGCAGATCCGTCACCGTCGCGTCGGCGACCGGGAACGCCGTCGAGAGGGTGCCGGCCACCCGGCCGCCGCGCGACTCGTAGAGCCGCACCACCACATCGCCCGAGCGGTCGTCGGCGAGTTTCACCGCCTCGACGGTGATCGACGGGTGATCGGCGGACACCAGTGACGGCACCGCCGGCGCCCCGGCGATCCGCAGCGGCAGATTCAGCGCCAGCCCCTCGGCCACCGCGTCGCCGGTCCCGGCGCCCGGCAGCAGCGCGTAGGTGAAGCGGTGCGTGCCCTGGTCGGTCTCCGGGTCGGGGCTGTGCGGAGCGCGCAGCAGGGTCAGCCGGACGGTGGTTCCGGTACGTCCCGCGTGCACGGTGCGGGTCACGTCATGGCCGTACGTCGAGTCGTTGAGCACCGCGACGCCGTAGCCGGGCTCGGCGACCCGCAGCCAGCGGTGCGCGCAGATCTCGAAACGCGCCGCGTCCCAGCTGGTGTTGGTGTGCGTCGGGCGGAAGACATGGCCGAACTGGATCTCGGACGCGCTGCGGTCGGCGTGCACATCGACCGGGAAGGCCGCCTTGAGCACCTTCTCGGACTCGTGCCAGTCCACCTCGGTGACGAAGTCCAGCCGCGAGCTGCCGGCGCGCAGCCGGAGGTCCTGGCGTACCCGGGACGATCCGAAGGCCCGTACGGTGCGCACCACCGCGAGCAGCGGGCCGGTGGCGGTCGCCGCGACCGACTCGGCGGCCGTCAGATCGGTGCGCCGCCGGCGGTAGTGCCGGTCGATGTCCCAGGCGTCCCACTTGTTGGGGTGGTCGGGATGCAGCTGCAGCAGGTTGCCGCGGGTGCCGGGCGCCAGCACCTCGCGTCCGCCGGCCCGCAGATCGACGACGGAGGCCAGCAGCCCGTCCGCGTCGACGACGACCCGCAGCAGGCCGTTGTCGAGGACGTGCGTGCCACCGCTGACGGTGACCGTGACCGGGGTGTGCCCGGGGTCGGTACCGGCCAGCGGCGCGGAGCCGAGCGCGGGCACCCGGACGGCGACCGCCGCCCGGCCGTCCGCCAGCCGCTGGGCGCCGATGCCGTCCGGCAGCCCGGCGGCGTCGGCCTCGACCACCTCGTCCCGGCCGTACGGTGCGGCGTTGAGGACGGCGGGGGCGCCACCGCCCAGCGACCGGACGGCGGCGGTGGTGATCCCCGTCAGCTCCTCGCGCACCCGCTCGTAGGTGTCGCGGGCCTCGCGGTGCACCCAGGCGATCGAGCTGCCCGGCAGGATGTCGTGGAACTGGTGCAGCAGCACCGTCTTCCAGATCCGGTCCAGATCGTCGTACGGATAGCCGTACGACGGGTCGCGCAGCGCCGCGGTGGTGGCCCAGAGCTCGGCCTCCCGCAGCAGGTGTTCACTGCGCCGGTTGCCCTGCTTGGTCTTCGCCTGGGTGGTGTACGTGGCCCGGTGCAGCTCCAGGTACATCTCGCCGGACCAGACCGGCGCCTCGCGGGCGTACTCGCGTTCCGCCGCCGCGAAGAAGGCGGCCGGTTTCTCGATGTCGACCCGCGGTGAGCCCTCCAGCGACCGCAGCCTGCGGGCCTTCTCCATCATCTCCCGGGTCGGGCCGCCGCCGCCGTCACCCCAGCCGAACGGCACCAGGGAACGGGTGGCGCGGCCCTTCTCGGCGAAGTTCCGTACCGCGCGGGCGAGTTCGTGGCCTGCGAAGTGCGAGTTGTAGGTGTCGACGGGTGGGAAGTGGGTGAACACCCGCGTTCCGTCGATGCCTTCCCACCAGAACGTGTGGTGCGGCATCTTGTTGGACTGGTTCCACGACAGCTTCTGGGTGAGGAACCAGCGGACCCCGGCCAGCTCCGCCAGCTGCGGGAAGGCGGCGGTGTAGCCGAACGAGTCCGGCAGCCAGACCTCCTCGGTCTCCACTCCCAGCTCGTCGAGGAAGAACCGCTTGCCGTGCACGAGCTGGCGGGCCAGCGCCTCGCCGCCGGGCATGTTGGCGTCCGGCTCGACCCACATCGACCCGACGGGCGCCCAGGACCCGTCGCGCACGGCCCGCTGGATGCGCTGCCAGATGTGCGGCTGGTGCTCCTTGACCCAGGCGTACTGCTGGGCCTGCGAGCAGGCGAAGACCAGCTCGGGGTACTCCTGGGCGAGCGCGGTGACGTTGGCGAACGTCCGGGACGCCTTGCGGACGGTCTCGCGCAGCGGCCACAGCCAGGCCGAGTCGATATGGGCGTGCCCGGCGGCGGAGATCCGGTGGGCGCTGGCGTGCGCGGGCCGGGACAGCGCCTCGACCAGTTCGGCACGGGCGGCGGGCGCGGTGCCGCGCACATCGTGCAGGTCCAGGGCGTCCAGCATGTTCTCCAGCGCCCGCAGGATCTCGTGCCGGCGCGGTTCGTGCGGGGCCAGCTCGCCCATCAGCTCGGAGAGCACCTCGATGTCCAGCAGCAGATGCCAGACCTGCTCGTCGAGGACCGCCAGGTCGGCGGAGGCGAAACGGTACAGCGGCCGGTCCCCGGCGGTCAGCACGTCGCCGAGCAGGGTGGGGGCGAAGCCGTGCAGCACGGCCGGGTTGGCGGCCGCCTCCAGCAGCAGGTGCACCGGCTCGCCGCCCAGCGCCGAAGCGGTCACCGGGACATGGCGGTTCATCGGATGGATGCCCTTCACCGGCACCCCCGCCGCGTCGTGGACCAGTCCCTCGGCCTGGAACCCCGGTCCCTCGCCGGTGAACCCGGGGTCGATGACCACCTCGACGCGCTGCCCGACCCAGTTCTGCGGCACGGCGCCCTCCAGCCGGAACCAGCTGGTCGACCACGGAGTGCCCCATTCGGTGCCGGGCGCGAAGGGTTCGAAGACCCCCTGCAGCGCCTGTTCCACCGGGACCGGTTCACCCGCCACCTGCCACACGGACAGGGTCAGCGGCACCCGGGCGGCGTACTGGGCGGGCCTGATGAACTGGGTGACCGCCCGGTCCAGACGTCCTTCGACCAACTGCCGGTCGTCGTGCATCGCGGCTCCTGAGGGGGTTCGGGGGTCACCCCCCGGCGGAATCGGCTCATGCGAGGGGTTACCCGTTCCCCCCGCGTCCGCAACAAGGGTCCGTCCGGCCGGTGGTGGGCAGCACTGCCGTGCCCCCGGCGGAACCCGGGCCCATGACTGGATGGCCCTGCGGTGGGCATGCATCCCGACAGGATGTTCGACGGGGATGAGGGCGGCGGCCGGAGCGGAGCGATGGAGCGTCAGCCGAAGGAAGAATGCGGCCACGGACCACGAGGCACCGTCGAGGTGCGGGAACTGCGGCACGCCCTGCGCCACGCGGATCTCTCGGCGATAGCCGAGGCGCGCAGGCTGCTGCGCGAGCAGCTGCGGCACTGGGGTGTGCCGGGACTGGTCGACATCGCCGAACTGCTGGCCAGCGAACTGGTCACCAACGCGCTCCAGCACACGGACGAGGGAGCGGTGCTCACCGCGACGCTCTCCGGCGGGCCGGTGCACCGGCTGCGCGTCGAGGTGCACGACCACGCGGCCAGGCGCCCCCGGCTGCACACACCGGGCGAGAACGCCACGTCGGGCCGCGGGCTGCTGCTCGTGCAGGCGCTCGCCGATTCCTGGGGTGTGCGCTCACTGGGCACCGGGAAGATCGTCTGGTTCGAGCTGGCCGTCGACACCGCCTGACATGACGATGTGTCGCCCGAGGATCAGCCGAACTGCCGTTCCAGGTGCTGGAGTTTGCGCTCCAGTGAATCCAGCCGGGGGATCGTCAGCGTGTCGTCCTCGGCCGTGAGGTCGACGGTGAGCGGCGCTTCCGCCGGCACCGGTGACGCCGCCGGCAGTTCGGACCGCTCCGAGCGCTCCGGCTGGAAGGGGGGACGCGGGCGCACCGGCAGTTCGGCCGTCCCGGCGGTTATGACGGGCTCCGTGGTGCCGCCCTGACCTCCGCCGCCCGCGCCTCCGCCGGGCAGTTCCGGGCGACGGTCGCCCCGGTCCCGGCTCCAGCCGCGGTGCTGGCGGTTGAGCGCCCTGACCCGGGCCCGCTCCAGCCGGTCGTGGTCGCGGCGGCGGACGTCGTTCACTGCCTTCTGCTTGCGGTCCTCGCGGACCTCCTCCACCGCCTCGTCGAGCGAGCGCACGTTCTCCAGCAGCATCAGCGACCAGGCGCCGTAGGTCTCCAGCGGGGCGCGCATCCAGCGGACCATCCTGATCTGCGGCAGCGGACGCGGCACCAGGCCCTGTTCGCGCAGCGCGGCCCGGCGGGTCTGCTTGAGCGCCCGGTCGAACAGCACCGCCGCCGACAGGGACATCCCGGCGAAGAACTGCGGAGCGCCGGCGTGCTCGATACCGCGTGGCGCGTGCACCCAGTTGAACCAGGCCGCGGCGCCCGCGAACATCCACACCAGCATCCGGGAGCCGAGCGCCGCGTCGCCGTGGCTGGCCTCGCGCACCGCGAGCACCGAGCAGAACATCGCCGCGCCGTCGAGGCCGAACGGGACCAGGTACTCCCAGCCGCCGTCGAGGTTCAGGTTCTGCCGGCCGAAGCCGACCAGTCCGTGGAAGGAGAGCGCCGCGGCGACCGCCGCACAGCAGAAGAGCAGGACGTACGACGCGCTTCCGTAGACCGCTTCCTTGCGGCGCCGGCGTTCCTCGCTGCGCTCCCATGAATCGCTGCCGGGTACGTTCTCGTCGCCGCCGCGCGCACGGCGGTTGCGGAGCGCGACCGCCGAGGCCGCGAGGACCGCCAGGCCCACGGCCCCCGAGAGCGTCCAGTCCAGCGATATGTCGGTAAGTCTCATGTGCGATTCCTAGCGTCGCTTCCGTCGCGCTCGGGCCGCGGGACGGCTTACGGGCGCCATCTTGGCGAACGGCGCACGGACGTGAAGAGGTTTCGCCGGAATAACACGCCTATGGATGGAAAGGTCGAACAGGTCAGCTTGCGACGGCCAGACGTTCGATCCGATCGGCGTCACACGTACGCGGGCAGGTGCCGCAGGTCTCCGTGGGGCGCACCGTGTAGAACAGGCAGCAGGTGACCCGGTCCCGGGTGCCGGACGGCACGCGGTCCGGCAGCGGCCGGGGTGCGCGCAGTTCGCGGAAGCCCGCGCCGCCGGTGTACGGGGCGCTGGTGCCCGGCAGCAGGGCCGTCAGCTCGGACATCGCCCGCTCGCCCTCGCCGAGCAGCTGCCCGACCCGCCACAGTCCCTCGGTGACCTCGTCGGTCGCCATGCCCCACAGGGCGCGCCGGCCGCGCCGCAGCCGGGGCTGGAAGCCGTCCAGCAGCGGCCCGAGGTGCTCGGCGAGCGCGGAGCGCAGTTCCAAACGCAGCGCCTCCTCGGAGTGCACGACGCGGGCTCCGGGGAGAACGGCGGCCGGGTCGTCCGGCAGGCAGCTGAAGTCGTGGGTGCGGACGGTCAGCCGGCCCTGGGTGCGGTGGAACGACACATCTGACACCGGCAGCCACGGGACCCTGCGGTGCAGGAACCAGGGGACGGTGAAGAGCAGACAGGCCGGCCAGGCGTAGCGGTGCAGGCCGAAGCCGGCGATCACATCGGGGCGGGCGCGCTTCCCGTGGTCGCGCAGCACCTGCTGCTCGTCCCAGACCAGGAAGGCGTCCAGGGCCGCTCCGCCCGCCGCCAGCTCGTCGGCGCGCACCCAGCCGTCCCCGCTGCGGGGCGCTTCCTCGGTCACGCGCAGCGAGGGATACGCCCCGGTCAGGCGTGCGTAGGCGGGCGCGGTGACAGGCATGGCGAGCATGGCGGACCGTCCAGAAAGGGTTCCAAGGGAGGTAAGGCTTACCTTATCCGATGGGGTGGGGGTTTAACCTAACGGCACTACGCCACACGAGTGGTGCCGTCCAAGAGGGAAGGACCCGGTGAACGACACCGCCGCCGCGCGCCCTGCGGGAACCCCGTCCGTCCCGCCGCCCCGCCGTCCCGGGCAGGTCCGCGGAACTCACCCGCATGCCGCGGCATGCGCCGGGCCGGCCGATGACACCGTCCCCGCCGAGCGGCGGCTGCCCGAGCGGTACTCGGTGCGCGACCAGGTGCTGAACGCGCTGCGCAGCGCCCTGGTCAGCGGTGAACTGCGGCCCGGCGCCGTCTACTCGGCGCCCTCGCTCGCCGAGCGCTACGGCGTGTCGGCCACACCGGTCCGCGAGGCGATGCAGCTGCTCGCCCGGGAGGGCGCCGTCGAGGCCATGCCCAACCGGGGATTCCGGGTCGCCGAACGCAGTGCGCACGACCTCGCGGAACTGGCGGAGGTCCGGGCCCTCATCGAGGTGCCCGTCGTCCTCGGCCTCGCCCGCACCATCGCCCCCGAACGGTGGGAGGCGCTGCGCCCGCTCGCCGCCGCCACCGTCGCCGCGGCCGCACGCGGCGACCGGGCCGCCTACGCGGACTCCGACCGGCTCTTCCACCGCGCGATGCTCGAACTCTCCGGCAACCACCAACTGGTCGCCGTCGCGGACGAGCTGCACCGGCGCTCCCAGTGGCCGGTGTCCGGACCGTCCCGCACTCCGTCGCGCCCGGCGGAACTGCTCGCCGACGCGACGGAACATGCCGTGCTGCTGGAAGCGCTGGTGGCCGGAGACGTGGTCACGGTCGAATCGCTCGTCCGCGAACACTTCTCCGGCTCCGCCTGGGGTTAACGGGCCGGCCGGTCCCGCCGGATCAGCCGGACTGCGGATCAGCCGGACTCCGGACCAGCCGGTCCCCGGATCAGGCGCTTTCCGCCGGGTGGGGGAGCCAGACCGGGATTCCGCCCAGCAGGGCGTGCAGGCGGGCGGCCTCGGCCCGCAGCGCCGTCGCTGCGGGTTCCGGCTCCACCTCGGCGAGGGCGAGCATGGCCGGGGCCGTGCCCACGAGATAGCCGATGTCCACGCGGATGCGGAGCGACTCGGTGAAGCCCCGGTGCGCCTCGGCGAGATCGCCGTCGGCGGCGGCGAGTCCGGCCAGATGGCGCCAGGTGAACGAGGTCAGCAGCGCGTCGCCGTGGGCGACGGCGCCCGCGTGGGCGCGCCGGTAGGCGGCGCGGGCGGCGGTGGGGTTCTGGGCGACGTTCTCGGCGAACAGACCACGGCGGAAGTCGAGCAGCGGCCTTCCCGGCGACACCTGGCTCAGCAGCGCCGCGCTGCGGCCGAACGCGGCCCGGGCCTCGTCGGCGCGGTCACGGACGGAGAAGAGCGTGGCGGCGTAGGCGAGATGGCCGCGCTCGCACGCGGCGGCGCCCCGCTCCTCGTCACTCCCGGCCAGCGCCTCGGCGGAGCGCAGCGCGTCCTCCGCCTCGGACCAGCCGTCGAGGGTGAACATGCAGCCCTCGACGAGCAGGGCGGCCCGGCGCAGCGCCGTATCCGGGCTGTCGGCGCAGTACGGGGCGAGTATCGCCGCCGCCTCCGCCCAGCAGCCGCGGGCCCTGAGGCGCCACACATCGGGCGTGCCCACCACAGATTCCGGCATGGCGGTATCCGCCACAACCTACCCCCCAAGCGCATCGTCGAGCCAAGTGGTCGAAGTCCAGCATGCCGCAGGGGCCCGCGCCAAGAGGGCGGTGATCAATTGCTCCTGATCCGAGTGATCGAGGGTCCGCCGGGACGGCGTCAGCTCATGCGGAGCGCGAGGAAGAAGTCCAACTTGTCTTCCAGACGCGCGAGATCACGCCCGGTCAGTTGCTCGATCCGGCCGATACGGTACCGCAGAGTGTTCACGTGCAGATGCAGCCGGGTCGCGCAGCGGGTCCAGGAGCCGTCGCACTCCAGGAACGCCTCCAGGGTCGGGATGAGCTCGGCGCGGTGCCGCCGGTCGTAGGCGCGCAGCGGGTCGAGCAGCCGTGCGGTGAAGGCGCGGCGGACGTCGTCCGGCACGAAGGGCAGCAGCAGGACGTGCGAGGCGAGCTCCTCGTGCCCCGCCACGCAGACCCGCCCGGGGCGGGCGGCGGCGACCCGGCGGGCGTGCCGGGCCTCCTCCAGGGCACCGCGCAGTCCCTCGGCGGAGTGCACGGTGGCGCTGACGCCGATGGTGAGCCGTCCGTCGTCGGCCAGACCCCTGCTGAGCGGGCCCCGCAGGGTGTCGAGCAGGCCGTCGGCGCGCCAGTCGTCGGTGAAGCCGCCGTCGGACGGGTCGGCGGGCGGCAGCGGTACGAGGGCCATCGCCTCGTCGCCCGCGTGCGCCACCGCGATGCGGTCGGTGGGGTCGGGGCCGATGGCGGCCGGGTCGACCAGCGCCTCCTCCAGCAGCATCTGGGCGGCCGGCCCCGCGGGCACCTCGCCGCCCGCCCAGTCGACCCGGGCGACGACGACCTGCCAGTGCGGCGCGGCGCTGAGCCCGGGGACCAGGACGGGGGCGGCGACCCGCAGCCGGGCGGCGATCTCGGCCGGCGGCGAGCCGGCCTGGACCAGTTCCAGCACCTCGTGGGCGAGCCGGCGGCGCACGGTGCGCGCGGCGTCGTGGCGGTCCCGCTCGACGGCGATCAGCTGGGTGACGCCCTGCAGCAGGTCGAGCCGCTCCGCGGGCCAGTCCCCGGCGTCGGCGTCGACGGCGAGGAACCAGTCGGAGAGCAGGGTGGCCCGGACATCGGCCACGGGGGTGGTGCCGCCGGTGCGGATCGGGAAGAGCGAGTACGTGTTGGTGGTGCCGCCGGACGCGATCGACGTGCGGTGCGGGGAGGGCCGGGCGGTGCGCATGGCGGCCAGATGGGCGCCGGCGAGCTCGGTACGCACCGCGGTGGGCAGCGGATGCTCCGAACCGGCGATCTGCCGTCCGGTGGCGGACAACACCCAGGCGCGCAGGTCCAGGTCGGTGCCGAGCAGATCCAGCACGGCGTCGGGGCCGCCGCCCGCGGGGCCCGACGACATCAGCCGCCGGTGCCGGTCCACGACCGCGGCCAGATCGCCGGCCCGCTCCGTGGAGACCTGCCGGACGACGTGCTCGGTGATCGAGGCGAAGGCGACGTTCTCGTCCACGGCGAACAGCGGCAGCCGGTGGCGGAAGCAGGCCGCCACCAGATCGTCGGGGATGGAGCCCAGCTCGGCCTCGCCCGCCGCGAGTCCCGCTACACCGGCCGAGGCGAGGATTCGTACGAATCGCTCGGAGTCCTCCGCTTCGTGCCGCCAGGCGAGTCCTGTGAGCACCAGCTCACCGCCCGTGAGATAACGGCTCGGATCGCGAAGATCCGTGGTCATCACGCCACGGACCGTGCGGTCCAGCTCGTCCTCACCACCGAGCAGGCGCAGGCCCAGAACCTCGGTGTCCAGCAGTGCGCGCAGCCGCATCGTTGTCGCCTTGTCTCGAACGCTTGCCTGGTCAAAGCCCTACCAGGGTGGCGCCTGGTTCGTTCCATTGGTGTTGCCGGTCCGATGCCGCGAGGTTTCGGACGGCGCCCTTTCATAGGAATCTACAAGACATGAGTACTGGCCAGCCAAGTCCTTCATGTTTTCAGTGACTGCACCCGGAAGGGTGGTGGGCCGTGTACTGGGCCCCACGCAGCGTTAACAACACGTGAACAGCCCCGCTCGAGATTCGAGAAGAGAACCCCCATGGACTTCCTGCGCCCCGCAAGCTGGGAGGAGGCGCTCGCCGCAAAGGCCGAGCACCCCACAGCTGTGCCCATCGCGGGCGGCACCGACGTGATGGTCGAGATCAATTTCGACCACCGCCGGCCCGACGTGATGCTGGACCTGAACCGGATCGGTGAGCTGCAGGAGTGGGAGGTGACCGAGGAGACCGTCCGCCTGGGTGCCTCGGTCCCGTACACCCGGATCATGGAGCACCTGCGCACCGAGCTGCCCGGTCTGGCGCTCGCCGCCCACACCGTCGGCTCCCCGCAGATCCGCAACCGCGGCAGCGTCGGCGGCAACCTCGGTGCCGCCTCCCCGGCCGGCGACTCGCACCCGGCCCTGCTGGCCGCGGGCGCCGAGGTCGAGGCCGTCTCCGTCCGCGGTACCCGGCTGATCCCGGTCGAGGAGTTCTACACCGGCGTGAAGCGGAACTCGCTCGCCGCCGATGAACTGATCCGCGCCGTGCACATCAAGAAGGCCGACGGGCCGCAGCAGTTCTCCAAGGTCGGCACCCGCAACGCGATGGTCATCGCGGTCTGCGCGTTCGGCCTGGCGCTGCACCCCGAGACGAGGACGGTCAAGACCGGCATCGGCTCGGCCGCTCCCACCCCGCTCCGCGCCCGCGTCGCCGAGGACTTCCTCACCGCCGCGCTCGAAGAGGGCGGTTTCTGGGAGAACGGCAAGATCATCCCGCCGGCCGTGGCGCGGCAGTTCGCGGAGCTGGTCTCCGGGGCCGCCAACCCCATCGACGACGTACGCGGCACCGCCTCGTACCGCCGTCACGCGCTGGGCGTCATGGCCCGCCGCACGCTCGGCTGGACCTGGGACGAGTACCGTGGGAACGAGAGGACGCAGTCATGCGCGTGACCTTCAATGTCAACGGCCGCCCGCAGGAGGCCGACGACGTCTGGGAAGGCGAGAGCCTTCTCTACGTCCTCCGCGAGCGCATGGGACTCCCGGGCTCGAAGAACGCCTGTGAGCAGGGCGAGTGCGGCTCCTGCACGGTCCGCCTCGACGGTGTTCCGGTGTGTGCGTGCCTGGTGGCCGCCGCTCAGGTCCAGGACCGCGACGTCGTGACCGTGGAGGGCCTGGCGGACTACGCCAAGGACCGCGCGGCCGGCCGCTGCGGTACCGGCGCCTGCGGCACCCCCCTCGGCGAGGCCCAGAAGTGGGCCGCCAAGCCGGCCGACGGGCAGACCGGTGAGAGCACCGAGGCCGGGGACCTGTCCCCGATCCAGGAAGCGTTCATCGACGCCGGCGCCGTGCAGTGCGGTTTCTGCACCCCCGGCCTCCTCGTCGCGGCCGACGAGCTGCTGGAGCGCAACCCGTCCCCGTCCGACCAGGACATCCGCGAGGCCCTCTCGGGCAACCTGTGCCGCTGCACCGGCTACGAGAAGATCCTCGACGCGGTCCGCCTCGCGGCAGCGCGCGGCGCGTCCGTCACAGCCGGAGAGGGCGTCTGATCATGGGCGTTACCCGCAATCCCACGAACATCACCCAGGGCAGCAAGACCAAGGGCGGCCTCGGCGAGTCCACGCTGCGCCCGGACGGCACCCTGAAGGTCACCGGTGAGTTCGCGTACTCCTCGGACATGTGGCACGAGGACATGCTGTGGGGCTTCACGCTCCGCAGCCCGCACGCCCACGCCAAGATCCTCTCGATCGACACCGGCGAGGCGCTCGCCACCTCCGGCGTCTACGCCGTCATGACCCATGACGACCTGCCCGCCTTCACCAAGTACGGGCTGGAGTACAAGGACACCCCGGTCCTGGCCGACGGCGTCGTGCGCTACCACGGTGAGCCGATCGCCATCATCGCCGCCGACCACCCGGAGACCGCCCGCCGCGCGGCCGCCAAGATCAAGGTCGAGTTCGAGCTGCTGCCGCTGGTCATCGACGAGGAGACGGCGCTCGCGGACGGCGCGCCGATCCTGCACCCGAACCGCGACGACCACCACGCGGACCACGTCACGCACCCGAACATCGTGCACCGCCAGCCGATCATCCGCGGCGACGCGAACGAGGCGGCCAAACGCGCCGACATCGTCATCAGCGGTGAGTACGAGGTCGGCATGCAGGACCAGGCCTTCCTCGGCCCGGAGTCCGGCCTGGCCGTGCCCGCCGAGGACGGCGGCGTCGACCTGTACATCGCCACCCAGTGGCTGCACTCGGACCTCGGCCAGCTCAGCCCGGTCCTCGGTCTGCCCGAGGACAAGATCCGTATGACGCTGTCCGGCGTCGGCGGTGCGTTCGGCGGCCGCGAGGACCTGTCGATGCAGGCCCACGCGTGCCTGCTGGCGCTCCGCACCGGCAAGCCGGTCAAGATCGTCTACAACCGCTTCGAGTCCTTCTTCGGCCATGTGCACCGCCACCCGGCGAAGCTCTGGTACGAGCACGGCGTCACCAGCGAAGGCAAGATCACGCACATGAAGTGCCGGATCGTGCTGGACGGCGGCGCCTACGCATCGGCCTCCCCGGCCGTCGTCGGCAACGCCTCCTCGCTGGCGGTCGGCCCGTACGTGATCGACGACGTCGAGATCGAGGCCGTCGCGCTCTACACCAACAACCCGCCCTGCGGCGCGATGCGCGGTTTCGGCGCCGTCCAGGCGTGCTTCGCCTACGAGGCGCAGATGGACAAGCTCGCCGCCGCGCTCGGCATGGACGCGGTCGAGTTCCGCCAGCTCAACGCGATGAGCCAGGGCACGATCATGCCGACCGGCCAGAAGGTCGACTCCCCGGCCCCGGTCGCCGAACTGCTGCGCCGCGTCAAGGCGCTGCCGATGCCGCCCGAGCAGCAGTGGCTGGCCGGTGACGCGGAAGGCCGGTCCATCGACATCCGTGACCTGCCCGGCGCCCTGTCGAACACCACCCACGGCGAGGGTGTCGTGCGCGGGGTCGGCTACGCGGTCGGCATCAAGAACGTCGGCTTCTCCGAGGGCTTCGACGACTACTCCACCGCGCGCGTGCGGCTGGAGGTCATCAACGGCGAACCGGTCGCCATGGTGCACACCGCGATGGCCGAGGTCGGCCAGGGCGGCGTCACCGTGCACGCCCAGATCGCCCGCACCGAGCTGGGCGTCACGCAGGTGACGATCCACCCCGCCGACACACAGGTCGGCTCCGCCGGCTCCACGTCCGCCTCCCGGCAGACGTACGTGACCGGTGGCGCGGTGAAGAACTCCTGCGAGGCCGTCCGCGAGAAGGTCCTGGAACTCGGCCGCGCGAAGTTCGGCACCTACCACCCCGCGTGGGCCACCGCCGAACTCCTCCTCGAGGGCGGCAAGGTCGTCACCGACGGCGGCGAGGTGCTCGCCGATCTGGTGGACGTCATCGAGGGCGAGACCATCGACCTCGAGCTGGAGTGGCGGCACCGCCCGACCCAGGCGTTCGACCTGGTCACCGGGCAGGGCGACGGCCACGTCCAGTACTCGTTCTGCGCCCACCGCGCGGTCGTCGAGGTCGACACCGAACTGGGCCTGGTCAAGGTCATCGAGCTGGCCGCGGCCCAGGACGTCGGCAAGGCGCTCAACCCGCTGTCGGTCGTCGGCCAGATCCAGGGCGGCACCACCCAGGGCCTCGGCCTGGCCGTCATGGAAGAGATCATCGTCGACAAGAACGCGAAGGTACGGAACCCGTCCTTCACCGACTACCTGATCCCCACCATCCTCGACACGCCGACCATCCCGGTCGACGTGCTGGAACTCGCGGACGAGCACGCCCCGTACGGGCTCCGCGGCATCGGTGAGGCCCCGACGCTCTCCTCCACGCCCGCCGTCGTCGCCGCCATCCGCGCCGCGACCGGCCTGGCACTCAAGCGCGTACCGGTCAGGCCCGAACACCTCACCGGCACGTGACGACCTCCGGACGGGGTGGGGGAATGACGATCCCCGCCCCGTCCGGGGCCACCCAGGCGCCACCACTCGGCCTCCGTGGCAACGGCATCCGACCGGACCGGCCGCACCCGCGGCCGCCGGACGGACACCGTCCCGGCCCCTGCCCGGCTCCCGCCGCGCGCACCGGCCAAACCGCTTCATCCCGTTCGCCTCGGGCCGTCCCCCGGGTCGTGCAGCCATAGCAGCATCCCAAAATCCGCACACCATGTGCGGGTGTCCCATTGAACCTTGGGAGTCGGCACCATGACCCAAACCCCTGTAGAGCTGAAGACCACGGCGGAGGACGCGGGCGCGGGCTCGCGCCCGCCGGCCGGACGGTCCTGGCTCGACCGGTACTTCCACATCTCCGAGAGAGAGTCGACGATTCCCCGCGAGGTCCGCGGCGGCATCACGACCTTCATGGCGATGTGCTACATCCTGCTGCTCAACCCGCTCCTGCTGTCCGGCCCGGACGCCAGCGGTCACAAGCTCAGCCATGCGGGACTGATCACCGCGACGGCCCTCGCCGCGGCGGTCTCCACCCTGCTGATGGGATTCCTCGGCAAGGTACCGCTCGCACTCGCCGCGGGACTGAGCGTCTCCGGCGTGCTGGCCACCCAGGTGGCCCCCAACATGACCTGGCCGCAGGCCATGGGCATGTGTGTGATCTACGGCGCCATCATCGTGCTGCTGGTGGTCACCGGGCTCCGCGAGATCGTCATGAACGCGATACCGCTGGCCCTGAAGCACGGCATCACCATCGGCATCGGGATGTTCATCGCCCTCATCGGCCTGGTGAACGCCGGATTCGTCGGCAAGGGTGACGCGAAGGGCACCGCCCCGGTCGCCCTGGGCGTCGGCGGACAGCTCTCCGGCTGGCCGGTCCTGCTCTTCTGCGTCACGCTGCTCCTGATCTTCATGCTGCAGGCCCGCAACATCCCCGGCGCGATCCTGATCGGCATCGTCGTCGGCACGATCCTCTCGGTCGTGGTCAACTCCGTCGGCGGCCTGACCGACAAGGACTGGGGCGGTGCGGCCCCGAAGCTGAACGGCAGCGCGGTCTCCATGCCCGACTTCGGGCTCTTCGGACACGTCGAGTTCGGCGGCTGGGGATCCATCGGCGGTATGACCGTCGGCGTCATCGTCTTCACCCTGGTGCTGGCCGGCTTCTTCGACGCGATGGCCACCATCATCGGCGTCGGCACCGAGGCCAAGCTCGCCGACGAGCAGGGCCGGATGCCCGGCCTCAGCAAGGCACTGTTCATCGACGGTGCGGGTGGTGCGATCGGCGGCGTCGCAGGTGCCTCCGGCCAGACGGTCTTCATCGAGTCGGCCACCGGAGTCGGCGAGGGCGCCCGTACGGGTCTGTCCAGCGTCGTCACCGGTCTGCTCTTCGCGGCCGGCCTGTTCTTCACCCCGCTGGCCCAGATCGTCCCGGGCCAGGTCGCGGCGGCGGCGCTGGTCGTCATCGGCGCGATGATGATGAGCAACGCCCGGCACGTCGACTGGTCGGACCGCTCGGTCTCGGTCCCGGTCTTCCTGACCGTGGTCCTCATGCCCTTCACGTACTCCATCACCGCAGGTGTCGCCGCGGGCGTCATCTCCTACACCGCCATCAAGGCGGCGCAGGGCAAGTGGCGTGAGCCCGGCATCTTCATGTGGGTGCTCACGGCGGTGTTCTTCGTCTTCTTCGCTCTCCACCCCATCGAGAGCTGGCTCGGCGTCAAGTAGAGGAGCTGTTCACCATGCTGGACATCGCTGACGAGCTGCACCGCTGGTGCCGCCAGGGGCGTCCGTTCGCCGTCGCGACCGTGGTCGCGGTGGGCGGAAGTGCGCCCCGGCAGCCCGGTGCCGCGCTCGCCGTCGATTCCGACGGCACCGCGATCGGCAGCGTGTCCGGAGGGTGCGTCGAAGGAGCTGTCTACGAGCTCTGCAAGGAAGCGCTGGAGTCAGGGGACTCGGCGGAGCCCGTGCTCCAGCGCTTCGGATACTCGGACGACGATGCGTTCGCCGTGGGACTCACCTGCGGCGGCGTCATAGACATCTTCGTCCAGCGAGTGGACCCCGGCGTGCGGCCGGAGTTCACGGCGGCCCTGGCCGCCGCCGCAGCGGGAGAGACGGCCGCGGTGGCCAGGATCGTCGAGGGACCGGCCGGGCTGCTCGGCCGGGCCCTGGCCCTGCGGGCCGACGGACGGTACGAGGGCAGCCTCGGCGACCCCGAGCGGGACCGCACGGCGGCGGCCGAGGCCCACGCCCTGCTGGAAGCGGGCCGGACCGGCACCATCGGGATCGGCGCGGACGGCAGCCGCTGCGGCGAACCGCTCACGCTGCTCGTCGAGTCCAGCGTGCCGGCGCCCCGCATGATCGTCTTCGGCGCGATCGACTTCGCCGGCGCCGTCGTCAAGGTCGGCAAGTTCCTCGGCTACGAGGTGACGCTCTGCGACGCGCGCCCCGTCTTCGCCACCCGCGCGCGCTTCCCGGAGGCCGACGAGGTCATCGTCGACTGGCCGCACCGCTACCTCGACGAGACCACCGCCGCGGGACGCGTCGACGGCCGCACGGTCATCTGCGTACTGACCCACGACGCCAAGTTCGACGTACCGCTGCTGGAGCGGGCCCTGAAGCTTCCCATCGCCTTCGTCGGCGCCATGGGCTCACGCCGCACCCACCTGGACCGCCTCGAGCGGCTGCGGGAGGTCGGCGTCACCGAACTCGAACTGGCCAGGCTGCGCTCGCCGATCGGCCTCGACCTCGGCGCGCGGACGCCTGAGGAGACCGCGCTGTCCATCGCCGCGGAGATCGTCGCCCACCGGCGCGGCGGCAGCGGCGTACCGCTGACGGGCGCGCACACGCCGATCCACCACGAGGCCGAACCCCCGATAGCCCGGCGGGTCGGCTCCTCCGCGGCATAGCTCCTGCTCGTGTCGTCGTTGAGGACCGGAACCGTCCGCAAGGCGTCGTAGCGTAGGCGGTATGCCGACGACGACTCTGGACCGCCGTACGCTCAACCGCGCTCTGCTGGAGCGCCAACTCCTCCTGGAGCGGGCGAAGGTGCCCGCGATCGAGGTGATCGAGCGGCTGCTCGGCATGCAGTCCCAGGCGTCCAACGCCCCGTACATCGGCCTGTGGACCCGGCTGCGGGACTTCTCCTTCGACGAGCTGGCGCAGCTGATGAAGGACCGTGGCGCGGTGCGGCTGACGCTCATGCGCGGCACCGTGCACCTGGTGAGCGCGGCGGACGCGCTGCTCCTGCGGCCCCTGCTGCAGCCGGTGTTCGACCGGATGGTCAGGAGCGCGGCCTGGGGAGGCGCGGCGCTGCGCGACGTGGACCGCGACGAGCTGGTGGCCGCCGGCCGCGAACTCCTCGCCGAGCGCCCGCGCAACCCCCGTGAGCTGCGCGAGCTGCTCGCCGTCCGCTGGCCCGGCGTCGAGCCCGACGCGCTGGAGAAGGCGCTGCGTCTGTGGGCCCCGCTGGTGCAGCTGCCGCCGCGCGGGCTGTGGGGAGAGAGCGGGCAGCCCACCTACGCCACCGTCGAGGAGTATCTCGGCGCGCCGCTCGCCGACCCCGACCCCGGGCCCGTCGTCGAGCGCTACCTGGCGGCGTTCGGTCCCGCGACCGTCGCCGACATCCAGAAGTGGTCGGGACTGACCGGGCTGCGCTCGGTCGTGGCGGGCTTGGACCTTCGTCCATACCGTGACGAGGACGGCCGGGAGCTCCACGATCTGCCCGGCGCGGTGCTCCCCGACCCGGACGTCCCCGTACCGGCCCGCTTCGTCGCCGACTTCGACAACCTGCTGCTGTCGCACGCCGACCGGACCCGGATCCTCGCCGACGAGTACCGGAAGCGGGTGATGACGGTCAACGGCATCATCCGCGGCACGATCCTGGTCGACGGCTTCGTCGGCGGCACCTGGCGGTTCGATCGTACGAAGGCCGGCGCCGTGGTGAGCGTCACGCCCTTCGTACGGCTGACGGCCGGCGACCGCGACGCCCTCATGGCGGAGGGCGCGCGGCTGCTGGCCGTCAGCGATCCGTCGGCGGAGACCCACGAGGTCCGGATCGAACCCGCGGGCTGACGGTGCCGCCGCTCCGGCGGGTTCAGCCCGCCGGGACGGTGTCCACCTGGGTGACATGGGCCGCCCGGTAGGCGGCCACCTGGGCCTGCACCTGGGCCGGACTCAGCACCTGGTCCTTGGCGAAGTACACGTAGTCGACCTTCTGGTTGTACGAGCGCGGCGTGCTGCCGGTCTGTCCCGCGAGGTCGATGAGCCAGTGGTTGAAGTCGATGAACATCGGCGTCTCCGGCAGATACGGCTCGCCGTGCGTCCCGAACAGCTGCCCGTCGATGTAGTACTTGATGTTCGTGTTGTCGACGGTGACGATCAGGTCGTGCCAGCCGTCGTAGCTCTGCCGGCTCTCGGTGTGGGTGTTGACCGCGTTCCAGGGGTCGTTCTGGTAGGTCTCCCAGGACGTGGTGTACATGATGTTGCCGGTCTCGCCCCAGCCGCCGTTGGGCAGGTACTCGAAGTCCAGCTCCCCGTAGTCGGGGTCCATGTCGTGCGCGAGCGGTGTGAAGGCGAAGAACGTCTGGTTGACGTGGTCCCCGTCCGGGCCGGTGGCGGGGGTGTCGTTGAACTTCACGCGGGCCGCGTACGTCCCGTTGCGGAACTTGCGCGCGGTGGTCTGGATCTCGGTCTCCTTGGTGCCGGCGGCCGTTCCGTCGGTGGTGAGCTTGAGGTTCATGATGCTGTTGCCGTTCTCCGGCGCGAAGGTGACGTCCTGCGGCGACCAGGTGGCCCCCGGGACACCGGGCCCGCCCTGCCCCGACTTCACGGTCCAGCCGTGCTGCTGCACCAGCGGGTCGCTGCTGCTGGTGTAGTTGAAGTCGTCGAAGAGCGCCGGGCCGTTCTGGTTCGGCGGTGTGGTGGGGGGCGTCGTCGGCGGGTCGGTCGGCGGCTGCGTGGGGTCGTTGCCGTCGGGCGCGGTGCCCCACAGAACCGTCCCGCCGCGCTGCACGGTGACCTTCGACCAGTTGGCGTACGACGTCTGGGCGCCGTTGAACGAGTAGTCGTCGCTCTGCCGGAGCGTCGCCCAGGTGGACCGGTAGAACCGCAGCTGCATGTCGCTGGTGTCGGCGCCGGGCGTGAGCGAGCCGGCGCCCGAAGTGAAGCCGATCTCCAGATAGCGGTCGGCGGTGGCGGTGGGGTGCGCCAGGGTGCCGAACGTGCCGGTGATGTTGGCACAGCCGCGCACCGCCCAGGAACAGGCGAAGCGGTACGAGGAGTCGGCGGTGTCGGCCTTGAAGTAGTAGCGCACCGTCACACCGCTGAGCGGCACGGTCGTGCTGCCGGTGTTGGTGACCTTCAGCCACGGTTCCGACTGGTCGGCGGTGGCCCCGGTCGCGCTGGTGCGGTACTGCGCGCTGAGCGAGTCCTGGGCGGCCGAGGCGGGCATGGCCGTCAGCGCGGCGCAGGCCAGCCCGGCGGAGGTGCACAGGGCCATCGCCGTACGCACGCGGACGGGTATACGTGATCTTGCGGACACGGTGAATCCCTTTCCAGGTGGGGGTGTCGCAGGGGGAAGTGCTGGAAGGAACTACTGCTGGTGCGACTGCGGGTGGTGCGCGGTGGAACATCTGTGGGGGAGGCGCACGGCGGTGCCGGGACGGGTGTCAGCGTGGGTGCCGAGCGCCGCGAGCCGGGCCTCGTGGTGGCGCATGGCGGGGAGGAAGTCGGTGGTCCAGTCGCTGCGGGGGTTCCACGCGCTGTCGGCGAGGGCCGACAGCCGGGGGAAGGCGAGGTACTCGACCTGCGCGGGCGTGGCGGCGAACTCCGTCCACAACTGCCCCTGCGTGCCCAGCACCCGGGCGGCCGCCGCCGGCTCCCAGTCCTGCGGCGCGGGATCGTTGCCGTGCACGGCCCGCAGATCGACGACGGCGCCGGCCTGCCCGAAGGGCTCGCCCGGCCGGTCGGTCTGCGGGTAGTCGAGATACGTGGAGCGGTACGGCGCCATCACGACGTCATGGCCCCGCCGGGCGGCGGCCAGCCCGTGGCCCGAGTCCCGCCACGGCATGACGGTGAACTCCGGCGGCAGCACTCCGCCGTCCTCCGCCCAGCACACCGGCTTGCGGCCCTCGCGCAGCAGGAAGTCGCCGATCCGCCCGAGGAACCAGCCGTGCAGCGCCTTCGGCCCCGCCAGCCGCTCGGCCACGGCCCGCTGCCGCGCCCGTGGGCTGTCCTCCCATTCGACGGTGGGGCACTCGTCGCCGCCGATGTGGATGTACGGGGACGGGAAGACGTCCAGGACCTCGCCGAGCACCGCGCGGCAGAACTCCAGCACCTCGTCGTGCACGCCCAGGACGTTCTCGCACACCCCCCACTCGGTCCACACGTCCAGCTGCCGGCCGGGGACGTTCCCCAGGTGCGGATAGGCGGCGAGCGCCGCCCGGGCGTGACCCGGCATCTCGATCTCGGGGACGACGGTCACCCCCCGCTCGGCCGCGTAGCCGACGAGCGTGCGCAGCTGGGCGGCGGTGTAGACACCGCCGTGCGGAGTGTCGTCGTAGCTGGCGCTGCCGGCCCGGCCGGTCATGCTGCGGGCCCGGTGGCCGCCGGTCTCGGTCAGCAGCGGATACCCGGGTACCGGCATCCGCCAGCCCTGGTCGTCGGTGAGGTGCAGATGCAGGACGTTGAGCTTGTGGAAGGCGAGCAGGTCCACGAAACGCCGCAGGAACGACACCGGCTGGAAGTGCCGGGCGACGTCGAGCATCGCCCCGCGCCAGGGGTACCGCGGCACATCGGTGGCCTGGACGCACGGCAGCCGCCACGGCACCCCGGTGACCGGCACCGCCGACAGCGCCTCGGGCGGCAGCAGTTGGCGGATCGTCTGAACGCCGTTCAGCAGCCCGGCCGGCTGCGCCGCCCGCAGCAGGATCGCGTCCGGGCCGACGGTCAGCCCGTAGCCCTCCGCGCCCAGCCCGCCGAGCTGCGGGTCCAGGGCGAGGATGACGTTGCCGTCGGGGGAGGAGCGGAGCGGGAGCCCGGTGGCGGGGCCCAGCAGGGTGCGCAGCAGCCGGGCGGCGCCCTCCGCGCCCTCGGTGACCCGGACGGTGGTGTCGGTGGTGAAGGTGAAGTGGCCCGGGATACGGACCAGATGACTGGGGTGGGGAATGATCACAGCTCGGCCTCCAGGCCCGGACGGACATCGGGGCAGCTCTCGCACGGCGTCTCCCGCATGACGCGTCACCCCTTGACCGCACCGGCGGTCATCCCGGAGGTGACCCGGTTCTGCAGGGCGAGGAAGACCACGAGGACGGGGAGCATGAAGAGTGAGGAGGCGGCCATCGTGGCGCCCCAGTCGGTGCCGAAGACGTTGCTGAACGAGGAGAGCCACACCGGCAGCGTCCTGGCATCCTGGTTCTTGATGATCAGCGTGTTGGCGAACGCGAACTCGTTCCAGGCCGTGATGAACCCGAACAGCGAGGTGGACAGCAGCCCGGGGGCGAGCAGCGGGAACGTCACCCGGCGGAACGCCTGCGGCCGGGTGCAGCCGTCCACCTGGGCCGCCTCCTCCAGCTCCACCGGTATCGCGGCGAGGAACCCGCGCAGCGTCACGATAGTGAACGGCAGCGTGGTCATGAAGTAGACCAGGGTGAGCATCGACAGCTTGTCGAGCATGTCGGTGTCCCGGGCGATGACGTACATCGGGATCAGCAGCGCCTCCCAGGGCGCCATCTGCGCGGTGAACACCATCAGGATGAACGCCCGCCTGCCGCGCCAGCGCATCCGGCCGACCGCGAAGGCGGCCAGCAGCGCGACGGCCAGCGAGAGCAGCACCGCGCCGAGGGTGACGGTGAGGCTGTTGCGCCAGAAGGTGCCGAAGCCGTCGGCGTGCACGGCGGTGGAGAAGTGGTCGAGGGTGAGGTGCCGGGGCCAGAACGACGGGGTGTCGGCCTGGATGTCCACGGTCGGCTTGAAGGCGGTCAGCACCATCCAGTAGACGGGGAAGACCGACACCGCCACGACGGACAGCGCGGCGAGGTTGAGCGGGACCTTGCGCAGCGACCGGGTCACAGGGCCGCTCCTTCCTGCTGGAACATCCGGCGCAGATTGAGGACGAGCGCCACGAGCAGGATCAGCACGGTGAGCGTGGAGACCGCCGAGCCGACGTCGTACTTGTGGAGCGACTGCGCGATCTGGAAGGCGTAGACGGGCAGGGTGGTGGTCGCCCCGTTCGGGCCGCCTTCGCTGATCACCCAGATCTGGGCGAAGCACTTGAAGCACCAGATCACTTCGAGCGAGGTGATCAGGGCGAACAGCTGCCGCAGCATGGGGAAGGTGACGTGGCGGAAGACCTGGAAGCCGCCGGCGCCGTCCAGCCGGGCCGACTCGTACAGCTCGGCGGAGATCGTGGTGAGCCCGCCGTAGAGGGTCAGCGCGGCGAACGGCACCGACTGCCAGACGACCAGGGTGACCAGGATGAAGAAGGTCGAGTTCCCGTCGGCGAACCAGGAGTAGTCGCGGTAGGAGTCGAACCCGAGCTCCACCAGGACCCAGTTGACCACTCCGAAGCGGGACTGGAAGAGCCACTGGAAGATGGTGGTGGCGGCGATCACCGGCGTCGCCCAGGTCAGCACGAGGGCGCTCATCACGGCCAGCCGCATCCGCTTGCCGAGCCGCGCCAGCATCAGGGCGACCAGGGTGCCGATCAGCATGATGAGGACGACATTGAGCGCGGTCCACCACAGGGTGCGGCGGACCACCGTCCAGAACTCGGGGTCGTTGAGCACCTCCGAGTAGTTGTCGAATCCGACGAAGGTGGCGCCGCCGCGGATCAGTTCGCCCAGCCGGAAGTGCTGGAAGGACATCACGGTGTTGCGGATCAGCGGGTAGAGCAGGAGGAAGGCCGTGCCCACCAGGGTGGGAGCGATCAACAGATACGGCCAGACGGCGCCGAGCACGGGCCGCCGGCGGCGGCGGAGGGCCGGGGGCGGATCCACGGAGGCCTGTTGAGGGGGGCGCCGACGGGCGGCGGGGGGTGCAGCGGGCACGGCACTTCTCCTGTTGTCCTGTTGGGGTCCGACTCGTCAGGCGGGGGCGGCCACGCGGGCCCGCGCGGACCGCTCCCCGTTCAGGAAGCGGTGTTCAGCGCTTTGGCGATGGCCTCGGACGCGGTACGGGCGGCCGTGGCCGGGTCCGCTCCGGTGAGGTACTGCGTCATGTACTGCTTGATGGGGTTGTTCGCCTCGACAGCCGCCCAGTTGGGGGAGTTGGGGGTGCCGTGGCCGTTGGCCGCGCCGACCGCCATCACCGCGCCGCCCTCGTTGCCCGCCAGCACACCGGCCAGCGACGTCCTGTTGGGGACGTAGCTCATCTCCTTGGCCATGTCCGTCTGCCACTTCTCGCCGGCCAGCGCCTTGACGACCTCGTAGGCCGCGTCCTGGTGCTGCGACGCCTCCGGGATGATGAGGTCGGAGCCGCCGGTGAAGACCGCGCCGGGCTTGTCGGCCGTCTTGCCGGGGATCGGGAAGAAGCCGATCTTGTCCTTCATCGCCGGGTTGGCCTTGATGATCGCGGCCGCGCCACCGGGGACGGAGATGATCTGCGCACTCTTGCCCTTGGCGAAGACCTCCGCCTGCAGCGGCTTGGCCTCGTCGGAGTCCTTCGGGCCCTTGCCCAGCGCCTGGAGCTTCTTGTAGAACGCCATCCCGGCCTGCGCCTGGGGCGTGTCGAGGGTGCCCTTCCACTTGTCGCCGTCCTTGACGGCGAACTCACCGCCCTCGTCCCAGACGAAGCCGGCCAGCGCGTACCAGGTCTGCCCCGTCAGATAGATCCCGTCGTTGCCACCGGTGTTGAGCTTGGTGGTGTCGGCGATCCACTCGTCGCGCGTCTTGGGCGGGGTGGTGATGCCGGCCTGGGTGAAGAGGTCCTTGTTGTAGACCACCACACGGTTGGCGGCGTACCAGGGGATGCCGAACTGCTTGCCGTCGATCTTGCCGGGCTCGGCCAGGCCCGGTATCCAGTCCGCGCCCTTGAGGTCGGCGACCTTCCCGGTCAGATCCTTGACCCCGCCGCTGGCGGCGTACTGCGCGACCTGGGTGTTGCCGACCTCGATGACGTCCGGCGCGTCCTTGCTGGCCAGAGCGCTGGTGATCTTCGCGCCGATACCGTCCCACTCCTGGATCTGGATCTTCAGGGTGGTACCGGAGTGGGTCGTCTCGAAATCCGTCTTGAACCGCTGGAGGAAGGGATCGGAAACGCTGCCCTTCATGATCCACACGGTGAGCTCGGCGGGGCTCTTGCCGTCGCCTGCGGTGTCCGACGAGTCGGAGGAGGAACTACAGGCGCTCAGGCCGGCTACGGCGATCGCGAGCGCCGCGGTGCCTGCAAGGAGTCTGGTTCTCACGGGGTCTGTCACCTCGAATAGGAGCGGCGGAACTTACCACTTCACAACTGGTCTGGTGCTGGTTGGAGAAGGTGGCATAGACCAGTGCTGCCGTCAAGAGGTCGTGCAGGCAAAGGCCTGACCCCCGGATTCCCCCGGATCACCGGTACCGGCCGCAACTGGTCCGCCTACGTGACGCGGGCCGGCCTGGCGTACTGGTCAGGATCTGGATAGCCTTCAGGGGAGGTACTGGACAGGACGCAGACAGAACGCTGCCCGGACGCGCCGGGGCGGACCCCGGACGGCACGAAGGAGTCAGGTATGGGAAGCGAGTCGCCACGGTCGGCGCTCAAGCGCGAACGGGTGCGCGACTACCTGTTGGAGCTCGTCGAATCCCATGTGCCCGGCGACCCGATCCCCTCCGAGCGGACCCTGTGCGAGCAGCTGTCGGTCTCCCGCCCGACGCTGCGCTCCGCCGTCGACGAACTGGTCAACACCGGGCTGATCGTCCGCGAGCACGGGCGCGGGATGTTCGTCGCGCCCGCCAAGATCACCCAGGAGCTGGTGGCGGACGAGCACTCGTTCTCGCTGCCGAAGGCCGACGGCACCTGGTCCAGCAAGGTCCTGGAGCTGACCACCGTCCAGGCCGGTGCCAGGGTGGGCCGCAAGCTGCACATCTCACCCGCGGCCGAGATCACCTACATCGCCCGGCTCCGGCTCGTCGACGGCGAGCCGATGGCCATCGAGTACCTGCACGTGCCCGCCCTGCTCGTGCCGGGTCTGCGGCCGGCGGACATGGAGTCCGGGGACTTCTACCGGTTCCTGCGCGACAAGCACCGGGTGCGGGTCCACGAGGCGGTCCAGTCCATCGAGCCGACCGTCACCAACGAGGTCGAGGCCCGGCTGCTGGGCGTGCCGCTGCTTTCCCCGGCCCTGCTCTTCGAACGTCTCACCAAGGACGAGACCGGCCGCCCGGTCGAGTACGTCCACTCGCTCTACCGCGGTGACCGCTATCGGATCGTCTCCCGGCTCGCTCTCGGCGAGGCCGGGGCTCCGGGGCCGGACGCGGCCGTCCGGCACCACCCCGGCATCCCGCCGGGCGATCTGGCGGGCCGCGGCGACGTCCCCTCCTCGATGGTGGGCGACGTTCAGCCCGCGGTGTGAGCGCGGGTCGTTGCGGGGGTGGTGGACGCGGCCGTCGTCAGCACAGGGCGACGGCGACGGCCTCCGGGTCCCGCACCCGGCGGGCGGTGAGCAGTGGGTCGACGGTCACCGTGGTGGCGCCCAGCGGCGCCGACAGCGCCCGGACCGCGGGCTCGGAGAGCCGGATCCACGCCTGCCCGGCGCCCATGACCGACCGCAGCCGCTGCTCGCTGGTGAAGGCGACGGCCGTCCTCGAACCGAGCGGCGTACGGCACAGCCGCAGCGCGAAACCGGCGGGTCCGCGCCGTACGGGTACGTACAGCGGGCCCGCCGGGAGATCGTTCCCGGGCTCTTCTGCGCGGCTGCGCGGCATTGCGGTCCTCCGGGGGAGCGGACGGGTGGTTCCGGCGCCGGGGCGGCCGGGCGGGGCGGGGGGCATCGGTGCGGATGCCGCCCCGACGTTCCCGACGGTATCGCCCCCACGGTGCGCACTCACCTCGCGAACCGGTCGTCGATGCCCGGTTGACCCTGAACCGGGGGGAATTGACACGGGGCCGCCATCCGCCGGCCGGCCACCGGTCAGCGGTAGTTCAGCTCGGCCAGTTCGGTGGCCGGCCGGGTACGGAAGGCCGGGATGCGGCTGACGACCGGCAGGGCCAGGTTGCGCGCCGTGCGGAGCACGCGGCTCCGGGTGGTGGCGATCCGGGTCGTCCGGCCGGTGAACGCCACGACCCGCTCGGCGACCGGGCGGCGCCGCGCCTCGTAGTCGTCCAGCCGGTCCTCCGCGATGGCCCGGCCGAGCGGGCCGCCGCCCGCATGCGCGACATCTTCGCCCGGCAGGTGGCCCCGCCCTCGCCCCGGCGTTGGCCCCGTGGGCCCCGACACCGCCCGCCGGGCGGGCCTGGTCTCCGCCCAGCTCCTCGGCCTCGCCCTCACCCGCTACCTCCTGCGCCTGCCCGCCGTCGCCGCCCTCACCCCGGACGAGATCGAGACCGCCTACGCGCCGGCGATCGCCGGCGTCCTGGGGCTCGGCTGAGCCCGGCGGATAATCCGTTGCCCTGGCGGTCGGCGCCCGGCACAGTGGTGGCATCACCAACGAGGCGAGAGGGGAGCGCACGATGAACGTCCAGGCCGGTCTGTCGCAGGCGTATCAGCGCTCTTCCAGTACCCCTTCCCAGCAGGGGAGCCCCGGGCAGGCCACGTAGTCATCGGTGACGGATGTCGCCGGGCCGCCCGCGGGAATTCCCGCCAGGGCGGCTTTTTCGTGGCCGCCCGTCTGCTGTGTCCTTGCAGCTGGGAGAGTTGGCCGAGTGGTAAGGCAGCGGCTTGCTAAGCCGTAGTCGGGTGCGAGCCCGCGCGCGTTCGATCCGCGCACTCTCCGCGTACGTCCTGCAGTTCATGGAGGAGCCAGCCGAAAGGCGGCGCCGGCCGCGGTCTCGAAAACCGTTGGGGTGCGCAAGCATCCGTGTGGGTTCGACCCCCACCTCCTCCGTCCCGGGCGAACTGGGAATCGGTGATCCCAAGGGCCTGTAAAGCCCCCGCTTCGGCTGTGGAGGTTCGAATCCTCCTTCGCCCACCCGGAACGACGCACGCGGAACGACGCACGCCACTGCGGCGCGCCACGGTTACGAGGCCGGGGCGCGCCGTCAGCGTTTGATGGTGTGGCCGCCGATGCCCATCAGCCGGCCGGGGCCGCGGACACCGTCCTCGTACCACCAGAAGCTGAGACCGATGGCGGCGACGATGAAGCCGCCGATCGAGCCGAGGGTGAGGAGTCCGCTGACGCCCTCGCCGGGCTCGCCGGGGTGCTCGCCGCCGAGGTGGTGGATGGCCAGGACCGAGACGAGCATCGAGGCGATGCCCGCCAGCGTGGTGAGCAGCCACGCCCAGCGCCGGGCCCTGGTCGCGGGGATGCTGAAGACCGTGTACGTGAGCGACGTACGGCAGGTCTCACAGGCGAGGGTGCGCGACTGGCAGCCCTTCGAGGGCCGTTCGACGGGAATCTCGAAGGTCGCCGGCCGGTGCTGTGTGTAGTTGCTGTTACGTTCGGACGAGAGCAGATGTGTGTACCGGGACTGGGGATATTGTCCTAATTGGCGCTTGCCCACCGCAGCTCCTTGACGTCTGGTACTGCGGGCCACAGTAAGCGCCAACATGCCTGTGGCATAGGGAAGTTGACGATTGAAGTACGCGGCGGGCGAGGTATGGGCGGACACGCGAGGTATCGGCCCGGGACCCGCTACGCCCGGCCTTCGGAAGCCTTCGCGAGCGGCGCCTCGCTCCGGCCCCGAGCGTCCCGCCCGGACCGGGGATACGCGCCGAGCGCGAGCAGCAGCGGAGGCGCGGCCGCCAGCAGGAAGCACAGCGGTAGCGGCAGCCGGTCGACGAGGAGCCCGGCGGTGCCGGAGCCCAGCGAGGAGCCCGCGTTGACACCCGTGTTGACCCAGGCGGTGGCGCGGGTGGCGGTCCCCGGCGGGGCGAGTTCGTCGGCCGCGAGGTACGCGGTCGCCATGGTGGGGGAGACGACGGTGCCGGCGGCGGCGATGCCGAGGGCGAAGAGGACGACGGTCGGGGCGGCGCCGGTGAGGGCGAAGAGCAGGGCGAGGGCGGCGAGCAGATACGGCAGCCGGCCGGCCGCCGGGCGCCGCCAGGCGATCCGGCCGTAGAGGAGCCCACCGATCGCGCTGCCCGCCGCGTGCGCGGCGAGGATCCAGCCGGCGGCGGAGGCGCGGTCGTGGTGGTCGGTGAAGGCGACGACGTACAACTCCAGGGCGCCCAGGCAGCAGCCGAGCCCGGCCGCCGCGTACGCCGCCTTGCGGACCCCGCCGACCGCAGCCGCGCGGCCGGGACGGAGGGCTCGCGCGCGGTGAGCAGCTTCGCGGCCGGGGACGCCGCCAGGGCGAGAGTGCCGATGAGGACCAGGCCGGCGGACAGGGCGAGGCCGAGCGCGGGGCGGACGGCGACGGCGATCAGCGGGCCGGTCATGAACAGGCCCTCCTCCGCCACCGTGTCCAGGCTGAACGCCCGCTGCAGCAGGCGCCTGTCCGGAACGAGGGCGCTCCACAGCGCCCGCATGGTCGGGCCGAGCGGCGGGGTGAGGGTGCCCGCGGCCGCCGACAGGAAGGTGAGCAGCCAGAGCGGGGCACCCGGCCGCCAGGTGGCCAGGCAGAGCGCGGTCAGCGCCACCGCGTACGGGGTGGCGAGGGCGGGCAGGGCGCGCCGTGCCCCCCAGCGGTCGATGAGTCCGGCACGGGCCGGGCCGAGGACGACGCTGGTCGCGGCGAAGACCGTGGTGATCATGCCGGCGACGGCGTACGAGCCGGTCGCCGCGGCGAGCGAGAGCAGCAGGGAGAGGGAGACGATCCCGTAGGAGAGCCGGCCCAACAGGGCGGCGGCGAAGGTGCGGCGGGCATGGGGGACCCGCAGGACGGCGGCGTAGGACGCCGCCGGGCGTGGCGAAGACATGGGTTTTGTTCCTCAGGCAGAGGCGGGCAGGCCGGCGCGAAGGGCGGGCTGCGGCCTAGGCACGAGAGGTGAGGAACATGCGCGCGAGTGTAGCGCACGGCGGGCGCCGGGACCATGGCGCCCACCGCGCGGGAAGGCGGTGGCGGGCGCCATGGTCCGGTCCTGCGGAGCGTCCCGTGACCGTTATGGCTGGGTGAGTTCCAGCCGGTCCACGTTGGGTCCGCCGTTCGCGGTGGTCGCGGTCGCGCGGACGGTGTTCGCGCCGGCCTTGAGGGTGACCGTCAGGGACGCGCTCTGCCAGGTGTTCCAGTCGCCGGTCCCGCCGAACGGATGCCCGGTGGAGACCGCCGTGCTGTTGACGGCGATGTCCATCGGCCGGCCGGTCGTCGTCCCGTTCGCGTAGCGGAGCGTGAGTGTGGCGGGCCCCGCCTGCGCGGCGGTCACCGACCACTGGACGTAACTTCCGGTCACGTTGTCGTAGTTGACGAAACCGGTGCCGGTGTAGCCGGTGTGGTTGGACTCCACCGCGCCCTGCGCGACGGCGGCGTCCTCGGCCTGGTACCAGCCGTCCGGCTGCGTTCCGGCACGGGAGACCCGGTAGACGACGGTGGCGTGCGACGGCACGGACGCGCTGATCGCGCCGGTCGTGGAGCGGGTGGCCTTGGACCAGAGGTCCTTGAGCGTGCACGAGGGCGAGCCGCCGAGGCCGATCGCCGAGGCGGTGGTGGAGACCGTCGCCGTGGCGCCGGTCTCGTTGAGCAGCGCCACCGCCCGGTCGCCGTTGGCGAGCTGCTTGCTGTAGACGGCCAGGCCGCCGGTGGCGGAGACGATGGTGGCCTGCTTGCCCAACGGGTCCTGGTCCAGGGCGATGACGTCGGTGTTCTTCAGGATGGCCTGGGTGGCGGCCGACGCCGAGCGGACATCGCTGCCGATCAGCAGCGGCGCCGACATCATGGCCCACAGGCTGAAGTGGGTGCGGTACTCGGTGGCGGTCATACCGCCGTTGCCGACCTCGAGCATGTCGGGGTCGTTCCAGTGGCCCGGCCCCGCGTACGCGGCGAGATCGTCATTGGTGTGCACCCTGCTGATCATGCTCGACCAGTTGTCGCTGATGTCGCCGGTGGTGCGCCAGAGGTTGCCGACGTCGGCGCCCCAGGTCCACACCTTGGGGTCGGTGCGGCCCCACTCGCAGATGCTGTAGACGATCGGCCGGCCGGACTTCTTGAGCGCGTCGCGCATCGCCTTGTAGCGCTGCTGCGCGTCGACGCCCTGGTTGTTGCAGTTGTCGTACTTGAGGTAGTCCACGCCCCAGGAAGCGAACAGGTCGGCGTCCTGCTGCTCGTGGCCGAGCCCGCCGGGGAAGCCGCCGGTGCCGTTGCAGGTCTTGGTGCCCGCGCTGGTGTAGAGCCCGAACTTGAGGCCCTTGGCATGCACGTAGTCGGCGACGGACTTGATGCCGTGCGGGAAGCGGGTGTGCTCCGGCACGAGGTTGCCGCTCGCGTCACGGGTCTTCTCGGCCCAGCAGTCGTCGATGTTGACGTACTGGTAGCCCACGTCCTTGAGGCCGAGCGATACGAAGCTGTCGGCGACGCCCTTGACCATCGCCTCGTTGAAGGTGGCGCTGCACTGAGTGGTGTTCCAGTTGTTGAAGCCCATCGGTGGCGTGCGGGCCAGGCCGTTCTCCAGGGCGAGCGCGGGGGCGGCGGGGGCGAGGGCGGTGAACGTTCCGGCGGCGGCGATGGTCGCGGTGGCCAGTACGGAGCAGAGCAGGCGGTGCGGTCTCACGGCATCCTCCTCGGGTCGGCACCGGAAAGGTAGGAGCCTGCCGAGTAATCGTCAAGAACCTTTACAGATAGCAGATCGGATGAATACGCTCCGATTGATGGCGCTGCTGCCTGCTGTAGCAGTACTGCTGTCACACGCGCACCAACTGATCGGATCTATCCACGCGAGGACATCACGACAGGAAGGACGGTGCACAGCCATGGCCGACACGACGGAACAGACCCCGGCTCAGGGGGAGCGACCGGAGAGCCCGGCGGTCTGGAGTACGCCCGAGTACACGGTCGTCGAGACCGCGCTCGAAGTGACCGCCTACTCGCTCGCCACTCGCTGAGTCCGCCGCCGTGCTGCTGCGGGTACTCGGTACCGCGGCGGGCGGCGGCGTCCCCCAGTGGAACTGCGCGTGCCCCGGGTGCTCCGGGGCACGCCGCCACCCGGGGTGGCGCCGCCGCCACGCGTCGCTCGCGGTCCGCGCGGCCACCGGCCGCTGGTACATCGTCAACGCGACCCCCGACATCGGCGATCAGATCGAGGACTGCCCGGAGCTGCGCCCCGGACCCGGCGCGCGGCAGTCGCCGGTCGCCGGACTCGTCCTCACCGACGCCGAACTCGACCACACCCTCGGCCTCGCCCGGCTCCGTGAGGCCGGCGGACTGCAGGTGGTGTCGACCGCGCCCGTACGACGGGCCCTCCTGACGAAGCTGCGCCTGGGCGAGGTGCTCACGCCGTACACCGCTCTGGAATGGCGGGAGTTGGGGACCGGCGCGGAGCCGCTGGCCGCCGGCTCGGACGTGGACATCGATGCCATCCCGGTGTCCGGGAAGCGGCCGCGCTACGCCGCCGACAGTGCTCCCGACGCCGCCTGGGTCGTCGCGCTCCGGCTGCGCGACCGCGCCACCGGCGCCTCCGCCGTCTACGCCCCCGCCCTCGCCGACTGGCCCGACGCTCTCCAGCGGGCCGCCGCCGCAGCCGACTGCGTCATCGTCGACGGCACCTTCTGGGACGACGAGGAGCCCCGCCGCACCGGTATCTCGGAGCGCACCGCCACCGGCATGGGACATCTGCCGATCGACGGCCCGCACGGCACCTCGGAACGCCTCGCCGGCCTGCCGGGACGCCGCCTGTACACCCACCTCAACAACACCAACCCCCTCGTGGATCCGGCCGCGCCGCAGCACAAGCTGCTGGCCGGGCTGGGCATCGAGGTGGCCTCCGACGGGATGGTGATCGAGCTATGACGTCAGCGCCCACGACAGCAGCGGGGCCGCCCGCAACGCCCACGGACTCCGCCATCGACGCCGGGCCCTGGAGCCCGGCCGCATTCGAGGCACGGCTGCGCGCGGTGGGGGAGGAGCGGTACCACGACCGCCACCCCTTCAACCTGCGGATGCACGAAGGAAAGCTCAGCCAGGACGAGTTGCGCCGTTGGATCGCCAACCGCTTCCACTACCAGCGGCACATCCCCGTCAAGGACGCCCTGATCACGGCGAAGTTCGACACCCCCGCACTGCGGCGGATGTGGCTGCGCCGTATCCAGGACCACGACGGCGCGCGGGACGGCGAGGGCGGCATCGAACGCTGGCTCCGCCTCGGCGAGGCCGCGGGACTCGACCGTGAGGAACTGCTCTCCGGCGCCACGGTGCTGCCCGGGGTACGCCTCGCGGTCGACGGGTACGTCAACTTCTGCCGGCTGCGCCCAGCGCTCGAAGCCGTCGCGGCCTCGCTCACCGAACTGTCCGCCCCCGACCTGATGCGCACCCGCATCGACGCCTTCGAACGGCACTACCGCTGGATCGAACCGGACGGGCTGCACTACTTCCGCACCCGCGTCACACAGGGCCGCCGGGACAGCGGGGAGGCGCTCGATCTGGTGTTGCGCTGGGCCCGCACCCGGGACGACCAGGAGCGCGCGGTGGCCGCGCTCGGCTTCAAGTGCGATGTGCTGTGGGCACTGCTCGACGCCGTGGACCACGCATGACGACCGCCACGAGCGACGACTGGCGTCCCGCCCTGGCCCCCGCCATCCTGCTGCGCCGCGACCGGGTCCGCTCGACGGACCTGCTGGTGCTGCCCGAGCGGGTCGTCGTGCTGAGCGGCCGGGCGGGCGCCATCGTCCGGCTCTGCGACGGCGGCCACAGCGTTCCGCAGATCGTCGGTGAACTCTCCGCATGCTTCCCCGGCGCACCCGTGGCCACGGACGTACCCGTATTCCTCGACCGGCTGCGGGCGGAGGGCTGGCTGCGATGACCACCCCTGCCGTCCCCGCCGGATCCGGGACGTCCGAACCCGAGGTGCCGCGCCCCTGGGCGCTGCTCGCCGAACTCACCCACGCCTGTCCGCTGCACTGCCCTTACTGCTCCAACCCCCTGGAACTGAAGGCCCGTTCGCAGGAGCTGGCGACCGGGGACTGGCAGGACCTGATGCGCCAGGCCGGTGACTTCGGCGTCGTGCACACCCACCTGTCCGGCGGCGAGCCGCTGCTGCGGCCCGATCTGGAGGAGATCGTCACCGCCGCCGAATCCGCCGGTATCTACACGCAGTTGGTCACCAGCGGCACCGGCCTCGACCAGGCCCGGCTCGGCGCGCTGACCGCGGCCGGGCTGCGCAGCGTCCAGCTGTCCGTGCAGCACGCGGACCCCGCGGCCTCGGACCGGATCGCCGGCAGACGCTCCTTCGCCGCGAAGGAACGGGCGGCCGCGCTGGTACGCGCCGCCGGACTGCCGCTCGGCCTGAACGTCGTTCTGCACCGCGACAACCTGGACGCCCTGGACGCCATCGTCGAACTGGGCCTGGCCTGGGGTGTCGACCGGATCGAACTCGCCAACGCCCAGTTCTACGGGTGGGGCCTGCTCAACCGTGCCGCGCTGCTGCCCGCCCACGAGCAGCTGGCTGTCGCGCGGGACGCGGTCGACCGGTGGCGTACCCGGCTCGGCGGCCACCCCGACCTGGTGTGGGTGGTGCCCGACTACTTCGACGGCGTCGCCAAACCCTGTATGGGCGGTTGGGGCGCGGTCTCACTGACCGTCTCTCCCGACGGCACCGTCCTGCCGTGCCCGGCCGCCGCCACGCTGCCCGGCCTGGACGCGCCGAACATCCGTGACCACACCCTGGAGTGGATCTGGGACCGGTCCCCGGCCTTCAACCGCTACCGGGGCACCGCGTGGATGAGCGACACCTGCCGCTCCTGCTCCCGCCGGGACGAGGACTTCGGCGGGTGCCGGTGCCAGGCCTTCGCCCTGACGGGCGACGCCGCCCGCACGGATCCGGCCTGTGGTCTCTCCCCGGACCACGGCCTGGTCCGCGCGTTCGCCCGGGAGGGCGGAGCCGACGGACCGCTCCCGTACGTCTACCGGTATCCCGGGCGGGCGGCGACGGGACAGCCCGATCGCGAGGGGGTCAGTCGGTCCGGCCGGTGACCGCGACCGTGACGCCGAGGCCGATCATCGCCAGCCCGCCGGTGCCGCCGATCGCCGCCAGCCGGCGCGGGGAGCGCGCGAACCAGGTGCGGGCGGCGGAGGCGGTGAGGGCCCAGAGACTGTCGAAGACCAGCGCGGTCAGGCTGAACACCATGCCCAGGATCAGCAGCTGCAGATGGATCCGGCCCGCGGACTGGTCCACGAACTGCGGGAGCACGGCGGCGAAGAACACCATTGTCTTGGGGTTCGTCACACCGACCACGAACCCCTCCCACAGGGTCCGCAGCCCGCCGTGGGCGGCGGTGCCGGGGACGTTCTGCTCCATCGTCAGGTCACCGCGGTGCCGCAGCGCCTTCACCCCGAGGAACACCAGATACCCGGCGCCGCCCAGCTTCAGTGCCAGGAACACCGCCGCGGAGCCCGCCACGAGCGAGCCGAGCCCGAGCGACACCGCCACGACCAGGACGTAGGAGCCCACCGTGTTGCCGAGCACGCTCTCCAGGGCCGTGCGGCGGCCGTGCGCGAGGGCCCGGCCGAGGACGAACAGCACGCTGGGGCCCGGTATCAGAACCAGCAGCAGGGACATCGCGGCGAAGGCCAGCAGGCGGTCGGTCGGGACCATCACCATCACCTCCGTGGCCGTCAGGGCAGCATCCCTGCCCGGCGCGCGGACACTACCGCCTCCAGCCGGGTGTGAGCACCCAGTTTTCGCATCGCGGAGCGCAGATAGCTCTTGACGGTCTCCGGCCGCAGTCCAAGCCGCCGCGCGGCGGCCGCGTTCGTCGCGCCCGAGGACACCGCGGCGAGCACATCGATCTCACGCGGTGCCAGCGGCGGGACCGGCACCGCCGGTCGCGGCAGTGGATCGAGGCCCGCGTCGTCCCGCCCCGCCGCCCCCGACGCGGCGGCGATCCGCCCGCAGGCGGTCAGCAGCGCCTGCCGCAGCCGGGGGTCGGTGATCCGCGGGGCGAGGGCGCGCAGCTCGCCGTGCGCCTCGCGGACCTCCTCCCAGGCCCGGGGGTCGACGGAGACCGGCTGGTGGAAGACGGCCAGCAGCCGGTGGGCCTCGTCGCGGACCGCGAGGGACTGCTCCAGCTCCCGCGCCGCGTCCACGGCGGCCGTCAGCGGGCGGTCGCCGAGCGTCATGGGCTGGCGCAGCGCACCGTACAGCACCCCGCGGACCCTGCTGCGGACGACCACCGGCACCGCCAGGACCGACCGCAGACCCTCGGCCGCGACGGCCTGGTCGTACTCATGGCTGATCACCCGCGACGCGTGGTAATCGGTGACGGCGAACGGCCGGGCCATGGCGATGGTCTTGCCGCCCAGACCGTTGCCCGGGGTGATCGCCAGGGTGCGCAGGGCGGACGTCTCCGTGCCCGAGAGCTCCGAGATCCGCAGCTGCCGGCCGCCCGACAGCAGCCCCCCGAAGGCGACCGGCAGTCCGCCGGACCGCCGCATGCGCAGCAGGGCCGCCCGTACGTCAACGGCTTCGCCGGATTCGGTCACGGTCACTCCTTCAGCCCGACACCCCCGTCCGGGGGTGGTGAGACCCGGGTCACTGGATGGACGATGCTACTCAGCGGTCAGGCACTGAGGAGGACACATGGCGGTGACCGGTGGGACGACCGGAGCGACCGAGGGGCCGACCGGGGAGTTCCGGGCGGCCCGCGACTTCCTGCTGCGGCACCGCGAGGAGTACGCGACGGCCTACGCGGGCTTCCGCTGGCCGGAGCCCGAGTACTTCAACTGGGCGCTGGACTGGTTCGACCGGATCGCCGAGGACAACGACCGAACCGCGCTGTGGATCGTGGAGGAGGACGGCTCCGAAGGCGTCTTCTCCTTCGCGGAGCTGGCCGACCGGTCGAACCGTGTCGCCAACCACCTCAGGGGCCTGGGCGTGCGGGCCGGTGACCGGATCGTCGTGATGCTCGGCAACCAGGTCGAGCTGTGGGAGACCGCGCTCGCCGCCATGAAGCTGCGCGCCGTCGTCATCCCCGCCACCCCACTGCTCGGGCCGGCCGACCTGGCGGACCGGATCGAGCGCGGCGGCGCCAGGCATGTCGTGGTGCGGGCCGGGGACACCGCCAAGTTCGACGGGGTGCCGGGGGAGTACACCCGTATCGTCGTCGGCGGCGAGGCCCTGGACTGGCACCCGTACGAGGAGGCGTACGCGAGCCCCGCCTCGTTCGCGCCGGACGGCCCCACCCGGTCCGCCGACCCGCTGATGCTCTACTTCACCTCCGGCACCACCGCCCGGCCCAAGCTCGTCGAGCAGACCCACCTCTCGTACCCCGTCGGGCATCTGGCCACCATGTACTGGATCGGCCTGCAGCCCGGGGACGTGCACCTCAACATCTCCTCGCCGGGCTGGGCCAAGCACGCCTGGAGCAATCTCTTCGCGCCGTGGAACGCCGAGGCGACGGTGTTCATCCACAACTACACGCGCTTCGACGCGGCCCGGCTGATGGCGGAGATGGACCGCTGCGGGGTCACCAGCTTCTGCGCCCCGCCGACCGTGTGGCGGATGCTGATCCAGGCGGACCTGAGCGCGCTGCGCACCCCGCCGCGCGAGGTGGTCGCGGCGGGCGAGCCGCTGAACCCCGAGGTCATCGAGCACGTCCGCCGGTCCTGGGGCGTCACCATCCGGGACGGCTTCGGCCAGACCGAGACGGCGGTGCAGGTGGCCAACAGCCCCGGCCAGCCGCTGAAGACCGGCTCGATGGGCCGACCGTGCCCCGGCTACGTGGTGGTGCTCGTCGACCCGGTCACCGGCAAGCCGGGCGACGAGGGCGAGATCTGCCTGGACCTCGCGCACCGCCCGGTGGGGCTGATGACCGGCTACGCGGGTGACCCGGAGCGCACCGCGGAGGCGATGGCGGGCGGCTACTACCGCACCGGCGACATCGGTTCGCGGGACGCCGACGGCTACATCACGTACGTCGGCCGCTCCGATGACGTTTTCAAGGCCTCCGACTACAAGATCTCCCCGTTCGAGCTGGAGAGCGTGCTGCTGGAGCACGAGGCGGTCGCCGAGGCCGCCGTCGTCCCGGCGCCGGACCCGCTGCGGCTCGCCGTACCGAAGGCGTACATCGTGCTCGCCGCCGGCTGGGAGCCGGGCGCGGAGACCGCGAAGGCGATCTTCGCGCACTCCCGCGCGGCGCTCGCCCCGTACAAGCGCGTCCGCCGCCTGGAGTTCGCGGAGCTGCCCAAGACCGTCTCCGGCAAGATCCGCCGTATCGAGCTGCGCGAGGCCACCGCCCGGGACGGCAGTGCCGAGTACCGCGAGGAGGACCACCGATGACCGGGACAGGACCGGCCGAAGCGACGGCCGCGAACGAGCCGCCCGAACCGTCCTCTGCCGAACCGTCCTCTGCTGAACCGTCCTCTGCTGAACCATCCTCTGCCGAACCGTCCTACGCGAGCGGCACCGGCAGCACCCCGCTGCTCGGCGACACCATCGGCCGCAACCTGGACCGGGCCGTCGCGGCGTTTCCCGGCCGCGAGGCGCTGGTCGACGTGCCGACCGGCCGCCGCTGGACCTACACCGAGTTCGGCCGGGCCGTCGACGAGGTGGCGCTGGGGCTGGCGGCCAAGGGCGTGGCCCGCGGCGACCGCGTCGGCATCTGGGCGGTGAACTGCCCGGAGTGGGTGCTCGTCCAGTACGCGACCGCGCGGCTCGGCGCCGTCATGGTCAACATTAACCCGGCCTACCGGGTGCACGAGCTGGAGTTCGTCCTCCAGCAGGCCGGAATCGGGGTGCTGATCGCCTCGACCGCGTACAAGGCCAGCGACTACCGGGCGATGACGGAGCAGGTACGCGGCGGCTGTCCGCTGCTGCGCGAGGTCGTGTACATCGGCGACCCGGGCTGGGACGAACTGGTGGCGGGCGGGGCGCGGCTGCCGGCCGGGCACCTGGCCGCGTGCGAGGCGGCGAACAGTTGCGACGACCCGGTCAACATCCAGTACACCTCGGGCACCACCGGCTTCCCCAAGGGCGCGACGCTCTCGCACCACAACATCCTCAACAACGGGTACTTCGTCGGCGAGATGATCGGCTACACCGAGCACGACCGGGTGTGCCTGCCGGTGCCCTTCTACCACTGCTTCGGCATGGTGATGGGCAATCTGGGCGCCACCAGCCACGGCGCCTGCATCGTCATCCCGGCCCCCGCCTTCGACCCGGTCGCCACCCTGCACGCGGTCGAACGGGAGCGCTGCACCTCGCTCTACGGCGTGCCGACGATGTTCATCGCCGAACTGGACCTGCCGGACTTCGCGACCTTCGACCTGTCCTCGCTGCGCACCGGGATCATGGCCGGATCGCCCTGCCCGGTCGAGGTGATGAAGCGCGTGGTCGCCGAGATGCACATGGCGGAGGTGTCCATCGCCTACGGCATGACGGAGACCTCGCCCGTCTCCACCCAGACCCGGCGCGAGGACGACCTGGAGCGCCGCACCGCCACCGTCGGCCGCGTCATGCCGCACCTCGAGGTGAAGGTCGCCGATCCGGCGACCGGTGCGACGGTGCCGCGCGGTACGGCGGGCGAGCTGTGCACCCGCGGCTATTCGGTGATGCTGGGCTACTGGGAGGAGCCGGAGCGGACCGCCGAGGCGGTCGACGCCGCGCGCTGGATGCACACCGGCGACCTCGCCGTGATGCGTCCCGACGGCTATCTGTCCATCGTCGGCCGGATCAAGGACATGATCATCCGCGGTGGGGAGAACGTCTATCCGCGGGAGATCGAGGAGTTCCTGTACACCCACCCCAAGATCGCCGATGTGCAGGTCGTCGGGGTGCCGGACGAGCGGTACGGCGAAGAGATCCTGGCCTGCGTCATCCTCCGCGACCCCGCGGACCCGCTCACCCTGGAGGAGCTCGGCGGCTTCTGCCGCGGACAGCTCGCGCACTACAAGATCCCGCGCCGGCTGCGCCTCGTGGACGCCTTCCCGATGACGGTCAGCGGCAAGATCCGCAAGATCGAACTGCGGGAGGACGCGATCCGGGAGATGTCATCCGTAGTGGGCGGCGAGGCCCCGCCCCAGTAGTCCGAAGGCCTGGTCGAGCTCCGCGACCGCCTCGGGATACACCTCGTCGGCGCTGCGCCCGTCCGACAGCTTCCGCCAGTTGGCGAGGGCGACGACCTGGCGCACGGAGATGATCTGCGCCGCCGCGAGGCGGGGCAGCAGGTCGCCGGGCGCGGCCGACGAAGCCTCCCGCAGTGCTCCGGTCAGCGCCTCCTGGTCGCGGACGGTGTACTCCGCCAGCCGTGCCACCAGGCCGGGCGCCGAGTAGAGCAGCGCGAGATACGCCAGCACCTCTGGGGTGTCGTTGAGCCCGGTGACCGGATCACGGGCGTCGAGGCCCGCCGCGCAGTGCCGGTGCAGCGCGGTGAGCGGTGCCTGGTCCGCGGGGCGGTCGCGCACCACCCGGGCGAACTCGCCCTCGTGGTCGGCGAACCGGTGCAGCGCCAGATCCTCCTTGGTGGGGAAGTACCGGAAGAGCGTCGGCTTGGACACCTCGGCAGCGGCGGCGATCTCGGCGACCGGCACCTGGTCGAAGCCGTGCCGGAGGAACAGTGCGATGGCGGCGTCCGAGATGGCCTGCCGGGTCCTGGCCTTCTTCAGTTCCCGCAGTCCGCCCGTTGGTCCTGGCCGGTTCTCCATGGCGCTCATCGTAGCCGAAGTGCAATCAAGTCAAAAACGTTACTCGGTTGCATATGAAACCCGGTCATGGTTGCATCACCGTCAGACGAACGCGGACGAGCTCGATGAGAGGACAGCGGATGACCAGCGTGCTGATCGTGGGAGCGGGACCGACCGGGCTGACGCTGGCCTGTGAACTGGCCCGGCGCGGCACCTCCGTCCGGATCGTGGAAAGGTCCCCTGGACCCCAGCCGGGTTCCCGGGGCAAGGGGCTCAACGCGCGCAGCCTGGAGGTCTTCGAGGGCATGGGGATTCTCGACCGCATGCGGTCGATCGGGCGCGACGACCTGCACTTCCGCAAGTACCGGGGCGGCGAGGTGGTCTCCGACACCGATCCCTTCGCGACCTTCTCCCCGGCGCCCGGCACCCCGTACGTACGCGGGCTGCTCGTCGCGCAGTGGAACGTCGAGCGGGTGCTGCGGGACCGGCTCGCCGAGTGGGGCGTGCGCGTCGAGTTCGGCACCGAACTGACGGGGTTCGAGCAGACCGGCGACACGGTGACCGCCACGTTCGCGGGCGGTGAGCGGATCGAGGTGTCCTACCTGGTGGGCTGCGACGGCGGCCGCAGCGGGATCCGCAAGGCGCTGCCGGTCACCTTCGGGGGCCGGACGCTGCCGGAGCAGCTGATGGTCATCGGTGATGTCGAGGCCGAGGGCTTGAGCCAGGACCTGTGGCACCAGTGGATCGACGAGGACGGCGGCATCATGCTCTGCCCGCTCCCCGCCACCTCGGTGTTCCAGCTCCAGGCGGCCCCCGAGCGGGACGCGGCGGGGCTCCCGGTGGAGGCGTCGCTGGAGAGCTTCCAGCGGATCTTCGACCGGCACGCGCGGCTCCCCGGCATCAAGCTCACCAACCCCGCCTGGATCTCCACCTACCGCGTCAACGAGCGGATGGCCGACCGTTTCCGGGTCGGCCGGGTCCTCCTCGCCGGGGACGCCGCCCATGTGCACTCCATCGCGGGCGGCCTCGGGATGAACACCGGTATCCAGGACGCCTACAACCTCGGCTGGAAACTCGCGCTGGTGGCCGCGGGCCGGGCCGGCGAAGGGCTGCTCGACACCTACGAGGAGGAGCGGCTGCCGATCGCCGCCTGGACCATCGACACCAGCGGTGAGCTGTGGCGCCAGGTCTCGCGCTCGATCAGGACCGCGGGCAGTGGGACGGAGGGCGTGGTCACGCCCGACATCCTCGGCCTGGGGCTGGGCTACCGCTGGAGCTCGCTGGCCGTCGAGCGCGACGCCCATGCCGACGACGCTCCGCTGCGCGCCGGCGACCGCGCGCCCGACGCCCCGCTGCGGGACGCCGACGGTGCCGCCGTCCGGCTCTTCGAGATCTTCAGCGGCACCCACTTCACGCTGCTCGGCTTCGGCGCCGGCAGCGCGGCGGCGCTCCGGGAGAGCGCGGACCGGCACGGCGACGCGGTGTGGACCTACTCGATCGGTGCGGGCCCGGCGGGCCTGGACGACTTCGCGGGGCACGCGGCCCGCGAGTACGGCGTCACCGGCGACGCCCTGGTGCTGGTCCGCCCGGACGGCCACATCGCGCTCACCGCCCCGGCCGGTGACGCCGGTGCGGTGCACGACTACCTCGGCGCGCCGGCCTAGGGCCGGAACAGAACACGACCGCACCCCAGGCCGTCCTCCGGGGGTGCGGTCGTGCGGTCGGTGGAGCGGGATCAGACGAGCGGCAGGATCGAGGTCGGGGCGTGGCCCGGCTCGGTCGCGATGTCTTCCCACTCGTTGACGCTGGCGATGTCGCTGCCGCTCATCGAGATGTTGGTGATGCGCTCCAGGATCGCCTCGACGACCACCGGGACGCGGTACTCCGCGGCGAGCTTCTTGGCCAGCTCGAAGGCGGGCAGCAGCTCGTCCGGCTCGGTGACCCGGATCGCCTTGCAGCCCAGGCCCTCGACGACCTTGACGTGGTCGACGCCGTAGACGCCCAGCTCCGGGGAGTTGATGTTCTCGAACTCCAGGTTGACCTGGAAGTTGATGTCGAGGTTGCGCTGCGCCTGGCGGATCAGGCCCAGGTACGCGTTGTTGACCAGGACGTGGACGTACGGGATCTTGTGCTGCGCGCCGACCGCCAGCTCTTCGAGCATGAACTGGAAGTCGTAGTCGCCGGAGAGCGCGACGACCGAGCCTTCGGGGTCGGCCTTGGCGACACCCAGCGCGGCCGGGATGGTCCAGCCGAGCGGGCCGGCCTGGCCGCAGTTGATCCAGTGCCGCGGCTTGTAGACGTGCAGCATCTGCGCGCCGGCGATCTGGGAGAGGCCGATGGTGGTGACGTACCGGGTCTCCGGGCCGAAGGCGCGGTTCATCTCCTCGTAGACGCGCTGCGGCTTGATCGGCACGTTGTCGAAGTGCGTCCGGCGCTGCAGGGTGGCCTTGCGGTGCTGGGCGGACGCGGCCCACTCGGCGCGGTCGGGCAGCCTGCCCGCGGCCTTGAGCTCCTTGGCGACCTCGACGAAGAGCTCCAGCGCGGCCTTGGCGTCCGACGCGATTCCGTAGTCCGGCGCGAAGATCTTGCCGATCTGGGTGGGCTCGATGTCGACGTGGACGAACTTGCGGCCCTTGGTGTAGACGTCCAGCTTGCCGGTGTGGCGGTTGGCCCAGCGGTTGCCGATGCCCAGGACGAAGTCCGACTCGAGCATCGTCGCGTTGCCGTAGCGGTGCGAGGTCTGCAGGCCGACCATGCCGGCGTTCAGCGGGTGGTCGTCGGCGATGATGCCCCAGCCCATCAGGGTGGGGATGACCGGGGTGCCGGTCATCTCGGCGAACTCGACCAGCAGCTCGGAGGCGTCGGCGTTGATGATGCCGCCGCCGGCGACGATCAGCGGGCGCTCGGACTCGAGCAGCAGCGAGATCGCCTTCTCGATCTGGGCGCGCGATGCGGTCGGCTTGTAGACCGGCAGCGGCTGGTACGTCTCGGGGTCGAACTCGATCTCGGTGAGCTGGACGTCGATCGGCAGGTCGATGAGGACCGGGCCGGGCCGTCCCGAGCGCATCAGGTGGAACGCCTGCTGGAAGACGCCGGGGACCTGTGCGGCCTCCAGGACCGTGGTGGCGGCCTTGGTGACCGGCTTGGCGATCGAGGCGATGTCGACGGCCTGGAAGTCCTCCTTGTGGAGGACCGCGACCGGGGCCTGGCCGGTGATGCAGAGGATCGGGATCGAGTCCGCGATGGCCGAGTAGAGCCCGGTGATCATGTCGGTACCGGCGGGGCCGGACGTACCGATGCAGACACCGATGTTGCCCGGGTTGGCACGGGTGTAGCCCTCGGCCATGTGGGACGCGCCCTCGACGTGGCGGGCGAGCGTGTGGTCGATGCCCCCGCCGGCCTTGAGCGCGGCGTAGAAGGGGTTGATCGCGGCGCCCGGCACACCGAACGCGTCGGTGACGCCCTCGAGCTTGAGGATCTCCACGGCCGCACGGGCGGCAGTCATACGAGGCATCGAGTACTCCTGGGTCGGACTGTCGGGGTGGGCTCTTGCTGCGAGGCCAGGGCGCCCGGTTTTCCGTAGTGCTAGTTTCCGTAATGCGGAAGTCTAGTTCTGCTATATGGAAGTAATCTAGAACGAGGCTTTCCGCCCGTCAAGGCAGTACCTGTTCCGGACCTGTTCCGGACGCGGAAGAGCGGGCTGCCATCCGGCAGCCCGCTCTCGGTACGCGTGAAGTCGCTGGAGGTCAGGGGATGACGGGCCCCGTCCGCATGAGCGTGTCGGCCGCGTCGTTGACCGGCTGCGGAGTGCCCGTCAGATCCATCACGAAGAGCGGGACGCCCAACTGGTCGGCGCGCAGCCGCGCGTCGTGCGCGTAGCCGGCCAGGGAGAAGAAGGCGCCGACGGAGTCCTCGTTCAGGCAGTTGAGCCACAGGCACTCGATGTCGCGCAGCGCGGTGGGCTGGGTGGTGGGGTCGATCTGGGCCACGAGGTCGTCGCCGCGCAGATCGATGCCGTTGGCGGCGTGGTCTCCGGCCACTCGTATGCCGGCGAAGCCGAGCCACTTCAGGTACTGGGCGGCGGCGGTGAGCGCGTCACGGGCGGTGCGGATGGTGACCGGGCGGAACGGCGGCCGTGGCGCGGGCGGCGGCGGGCCGGGGACCGCGGGCGGCGAAGGGGCGGCGGACAGCGGGCGCAGGGCCGCGGTGGCCGGGCCGGGAGGAGCGAGTGCCGCGGTGTCGACCGGCATCCGGATCACCGAACCGCAGTCGCAGCCGAACTCGGGCTGCGGCCACTGGTCCTGCCGGCCGCAGTCGGGGCAGCGCATGCTCACCCAGGAGTCGTCCCACGAACGGTGCCGTATCTCCAGCGGGACTCCGCCGCGCAGCAGCGGGAGCGTCAGCGGCGTACCGCAGGCGCAGGGGTAAGTGGTGGTGCTGAACGCGTGCTCGCGGCGGCAGGCCGGGCAGCGCACGGGCACACTCTCTGCCATGGTTCGTTCTCCAAGGCGGGCTCCGGCAATGGGCGTTACCCCATCTTGCAGGAGATTGGAGCCGCCCGGCGACGCAGTTGGCGCGACAGGACAGTCGTCGCGTCGCCGGGCGGAACCTGTAGCCCGCGCTGCCGTGACCTACCCCTCAGAAGTTCACGGCGGCGCGGGCCAGTTCTTGGGTCAGCCCTCGCGCAGTGCGCGGACCGACTCTTCCAGGCGCGCACCGTACTCGGTGTCCGCGGCGTGGAAGTGGGCCAGGTTGCGTTCGATCACGTCATCGCGGGTGACCTGCGAGAGGAACCCGGCGATGTTGGCGATCAGACGGGACTTCTCGTCCTCCGACATGAGCCGGTACAGCTCGCCGGCCTGGAAGAAGTGGTCGTCCTTGACGTGCAGCGGCGCCTCGTGGGTGCCGGTGTAGCCGGACACCGCCTGCGGGGCGGACAGCGCCAGGTCGGTCTGCGACGGGCCCTCGTACGAGTTGGGCTCGTAGTTCTTCAGACCGCGCTTGCCGTTGCGGGTGGCCGCCAGGCCGTCCCGGCCGTAGTTGACGGCCTCGGTCGCCTTCGGCGCGTTGACCGGCAGCAAGGTGTGGTTGACACCCAGGCGGTAGCGCTGCGCGTCGGCGTAGGCGAAGAGCCGGCCCTGCAGCATCTTGTCCGGGGACGGGCCGATGCCGGGCACGAAGTTGTTCGGGGAGAACGCGGCCTGCTCGACCTCCTGGAACACGTTGTCCGGGTTCCGGTCCAGTACCAGCCGGCCCACGCGCTGCAGCGGGTAGTCCGAGTGCGGCCACACCTTGGTGACGTCGAACGGGTTGAAGCGGTACTCCGCCGCCTCGGCCGCCGGCATGATCTGCACGTGCAGCGTCCAGGACGGGTTCACCCCGCGCTCGATGGCCTGCACGAGGTCGCGCTGGTGGCTGTTGGCGTCCGCGCCGACCTGCTCGGCGGCCTGCTCCGAGGAGAGCGAGCGCACACCCTGGTTCGTCTTGAAGTGGTACTTGACGAAGAACGCCTCGCCCTGCGCGTTCGTCCACTGGTACGTGTGCGAGCCGTAGCCGTTCATGTGCCGGTACGAGGCCGGGATGCCGCGGTCGCCGAAGAGCCAGGTGATCTGGTGGGTCGCCTCGGGGGAGTGCGACCAGAAGTCCCAGACGTTGTCGGCTTCCTGGATGCCCGTGAACGGGTCGCGCTTCTGCGAGTGGATGAAGTCCGGGAACTTGATCGGGTCCTTGATGAAGAACACCGGGGTGTTGTTGCCGACGAGGTCGTAGTTGCCCTCTTCGGTGTAGAACTTCAGCGCGAAGCCGCGGGGGTCACGCACCGCGTCGGCGCCGCCGAGGCTGTCCGCGACGGTCGAGAAGCGGATGAACGTCTCGGTGCGCTTGCCGACCGTGTTGAGGAAGTCGGCGCGGGTGAAGCCGGTGACGTCGTCGGTGACCTCGAAGTAGCCGTACGCGCCGGAGCCGCGGGCGTGCACCACGCGCTCCGGGATGCGCTCACGGTTGAAGCGGGCCAGCTTCTCGATGAGCTGCTGGTCCTGGATCAGCAGAGGGCCGCCGAGGCCGGCGGAGGCGGAGTTCTGGTTGTCGGCGACTGGTGCGCCGGACTCAGTTGTCAGCGTGTGCTTGGGCATGGCGGCCTTCCGTAACTACCAAGGGAAGCGAAAGCGTGTGGGTCGGTAGACCGGACAGTAAGGACCGGCCCCGAGGAATGTCAACAGTTTGTTGAAGTTCCTGGTGATGCAAGGTTTGGTGCCGCCCGGCGGTGCGTTTGGGCGCGACAGGACAGGTCACGCACCGCCGGGCGGAATCGGGGGCGAGGCGGAGCCTCGCGCGCCGGCCGGAGCCGGGCGGGGGATCGTCAGCTGGTGACGGGCAGGCCGGACAGCCGCTCGACACCGCGCAGCAGCGCCGAGTGGTCCAGGCCGCCGTCACCCTGGGCGCGCAGCGAGGCGACCAGGTTGGCGACGACGGAGCCGACGGGCAGGGCCGCACCGACATTGCGGGCGGCGTCGGTGACGATGCCCATGTCCTTGTGGTGCAGGTCGATCCGGAAGCCCGGGGCGAAGTCGCGCTTGAGGAAGTTGTCCTTCTTACGGGTCAGCACGGTGGAACCGGCCAGACCGCCGTTGAGGACCTCCAGGGCGGCTTCCAGGTCCACGCCGGACTTCTCCAGGAAGACCACGGCCTCGGCGCACGCCTGGATGTTGACCGCGACGATGAGCTGGTTGGCGGCCTTGACCGTCTGGCCGGAGCCGTGCGGGCCGCACAGGACGATCGTCTTGCCGAGCTTGTCGAGGATCGGCTTGGCGACGTCGAAGTCGGCCTTCTCGCCACCGACCATGATCGACAGTACGGCCTCGATGGCACCGGCCTCGCCGCCGGAGACCGGGGCGTCCAGTACGCGGATCCCCTTGGCGGCCGCGGCCTTCGCCAGGTCCACGGAGGTCTGCGGGGTGATCGAGGAGGTGTCGATCAGGAGCGCGCCGGACTTCGCGTTCTCCAGGATGCCGTTCTCGCCGTAGGCGATCGCCTCGACCTGCGGGGAGGCGGGCACCATCGTGATGATGACGTCGGCGTCCTTGACGGCCTCGGCGATGGAGCCCGCGGCGGTGCCGCCGTTGGCCGCCAGGCGGTCCAGCTTGTCCTGCTCAAGGGTGTAGCCGGTGACGGAGTAGCCCGCCTTGACCAGGTTCTCGGCCATGGGGGAGCCCATGATGCCGAGGCCGATCCATGCGATCTTGGGGAGGGAGCTCATGATCTGTGACCTTTCGGATCAGTGGGCGGAGAGCCACTGGAAGTTGTCGGCACTCGGGCCGGTGGGCTTGTACTCGAGGCCGACCCAGCCGTCGTAGCCGGCCTTCTGCAGGCGGCCCACGAGGTCGTCCAGCGGCAGGGTGCCGGTGCCCGGAGCGCCGCGGCCCGGGTTGTCGGCGATCTGCACATGGCCGGTCCTGTCGGCGTAGCGGTCGATGACCTCGTTGAGGTCCTCGCCGTTCATCGACAGGTGGTACAGGTCCATCAGGAACTTGGCGTTGCCGAGTCCGGTGGCCGCGTTGACCTGGTCGACGACCTCGATCGCCCGCGGTGCGCTGACGATCGGGCACAGCGGCGACTCGGGCTTGTTGAGCGCCTCCACGAGGAGGATCGCGCCGACCCGGTCGGCGGCACGGGCCGCCCGCACCAGGTTCTCCAGGGCCAGGGCGTCCTGGACCTCGGGGTCGACGCCCTCGACCCGGTTACCGTAGAGCGCATTGAGCGCCTTGCACCCGAGCGACCGGGCGAATTCCGCGGCGACCTCGATGTTCGCGCGGAAGCGGTCCGACTCCTCGCCGGGGATCGACAGCGCGCCCCGGTCGGGGCCCGGCAGCTGCCCGGCGTAGAAGTTCAGGCCCACCAGCTGGGTGCCGGCGTCGTTCAGCGCGTTGCGCAGTGCGTCGAGTTCGGCCTGGGCGGGGGTGGGTGTTTCGATCCAGGGCCACCACAGCTCGACCGCCGAGAAGCCGGCCGCGGCGGCTGCCGCGGGACGCTCCAGGAGCGGGAGTTCCGTGAAGAGGATCGAGAGGTTCACATCGAAGCGCGCTTCGGAGAGGCTCACTAGCGTTGCGCTCCTTCCGTATTGCGGAAGTTAGTTTCTGCTTAACGGAAGACTGAACGAACCGGACGCCGGCTGTCAAGTGCGGATGTCGCCACATGAGGCCGACCGGTTAGGTTGGGCCCGTGAAACTGAGGCTGGAATTCACGACGGAACCGTTCGACCTGGACGAGGCTCCCGGCCATGCGCTGGTCGCCCGCGAGGTCGTCGAGACGGCGGACCTGGACGCGGTGGACGTCGGACCGTTCGGCAACACCGCCGAGGGCTCACCCGAGGCGGTGGTGGCCGCGGTGGCCGAGCTGCTGCGGCGCACCCTCGCCGCGGGCGCCACCCGGGTCTCGCTTCAGGTGAACGTCATCGGGGAGGGTGATCAGTGACCGGGACCGGGGGGCACCCGTTCGCCGAGGCGGTCAAGCCGCTGGTGGACGCGATGGGAGCCGAGATGGTCGCGCCGGATCAGGCGCGAGGCGACGATGTGGTGCTCAGTTGGGAGGGCGAGGAGGTGCTCGCCGTCCGGTTGCCCCATCTGGCCGATTCGCTCGATCACATCCTGGCCGACCTCCAGCGCCGGCACGGCACGCTGTCCGAGCTGGACCGGAAGGACAAGCAGGGCGTCGTCCGGATCCTGGAGGAGCGCGGCGCGTTTTCCGTGCGGCACGGGGTCGAAACGGTCGCCACCGCCCTGGGCGTGAGCCGCTTCACCGTCTACAACTACCTCAACAGGGAGAACGCGGCGAAGGCCGCCGAGTGATCGCCGGGCGACCGCAGCCGTAACGTCCCGGCCACCTTTGTTACCGGAAGTTTTCAACAAAGTGTTGACGTGGCCGGATCCCGGCTCTTAGCTTGCGGCTGTGACTTCCAGCGCTTCGCCGGGCCTCGCCCGGCTCAACTCAGCCACCGCGTCCGACGCGGCCGGACTGCTGCACGAGGTGTGCGCCAGCCGGTCGTGGGGCGCGGCGGTGATCGCCGGCCGGCCGTACCAGGACCTCGACGCACTCTTCGCGGCGAGCGACGCGGCCATGGCCGGACTGACCGCCGACGACCTCGGTGAGGCGATGGCCGGACACCCGCCGATCGGCCGCCCCAAGCCGGGCGACCCGACCTCCGAGCGGGAGCAGGCCGGCGTCCAGGAATCGGTACGCGAAGAGCTCCTGGAGCTGAACCTCGCGTACCAGGACGCCCACGGACATGTCTTCCTGATCTGCGCCACCGGACGCACCGGTGACCAGATGCTGGCCGCCCTCAAGGAGCGGATCGGCAACGACACGGACACCGAACGTGAGATCGTCCGCGCCGAACTGGGCAAGATCAACCGTATCCGGCTGACCCGACTCGCAGCAGAAGGAGACCCGTCGTGACGGAGACCTCCGTGTCCACGCACATCCTGGACACCAGCATCGGCCGCCCCGCCGAGGGCGTCCCCGTGGAACTGTCGGTGCGCAACGGCATCGACGACCTCTGGGCGCCGCACGGTGAGTCCAAGACGGACGCCGACGGCCGCTGCAAGGATCTGCCGGCCCTGCCGGAAGGCACCACACACGTACGGCTCGACTTCGCGGTCGAGCAGTACTTCACGACTCAAAAAATCTCAGCCGAGGCACAGCAGGACGCCCCCCGCGTAAGGGACAGCGGCGCTTTCTTCCCGGAGGTGGCGATCACTTTCGCCGTCAAGCCGGGTGAGCACTACCACGTACCGCTGCTGCTCAACCCGTTCGGCTACTCCGTATACCGAGGGAGCTAGCACCGTCATGCCCACGATTCTCGGCCAGAACCAGTACGGCAAAGCGGAAAACCGCGTCGTCAAGATCACGCGGGACGGCGACACCCACCACATCAAGGACCTCAACGTCTCGGTCGCCCTCTCCGGCGACATGGACGATGTGCACTACTCCGGCAGCAACGCCAACGTGCTGCCGACCGACACGACCAAGAACACCGTGTACGCCTTCGCGAAGGAGTACGGGATCGAGTCGGCCGAGCAGTTCGGCATCCACCTGGCCCGCCACTTCGTGACCAGCCAGGAGCCGATCCAGATCGCCCGGATCCGGATCGAGGAGTACAGCTGGGAGCGCATCGCGTCCTCCGACGGCAACTCCCGCTTCATCGGTGCCGACGAGGTCAACCACTCCTTCGCACGCACCAACCAGGAGCTCCGCACCACCCAGATCACCTACGACGGTGAGAAGTGGGAGGTCATCTCCGGCCTGAAGGACCTCAAGGTCATGAACTCCACCAACTCGGAGTTCTGGGGGTTCGTCAAGGACAAGTACACGACCCTCAAGGAAGCGTACGACCGCATCCTGTGCACCGAGGTGTCGGCGAAGTGGCGCTACAACTGGACCACCGACGACGAGCGCATGCCCAACTGGGAGAAGTCCTACGAGCAGGCGCGCAAGCACATGCTCCAGGCGTTCGCCGAGACCTACAGCCTCTCGCTCCAGCAGACGCTGTACCAGATGGGCGCGCGCATCATCAACAGCCGTTCGGAGATCGACGAGATCCGCTTCTCGCTCCCGAACAGCCACCACTTCCTGGTGGACCTCGAACCGTTCGGCCTGAAGAACGACAACGAGGTGTACTTCGCCGCGGACCGGCCCTACGGCCTGATCGAGGGCACCGTCCTCCGTGACGGTGTCGAGGCCCGCATCCCGGTGGACCTCACCAACCTGTAGTACTTCTGCCTTGTCCCCCGACGCGCGCGCCGGCGTCACGGTCCCCGCATTCCGATGCGGGTACCCGGGGGAGAGCGGGGGCATCTGCGCAAGGAAGCACTGCGGACCCGGTCGTCACCCCGCTCGACCCCCGGGTTCGTCCATCGAGAAGGAAGCACGAGGAACTGCCATGGCAGCACCGCGCATCGTCATCGAGAACTGCGCTATCGCCACCGTGGACGCGAACGACACCGAGTACGCCTCGGGTCATGTCGTCATCGCGGGCAACCGCATCGAGTCGGTAGGCGCCGGCGCTGCCCCCCAGGGACTGGAGAACGTCGTCCGCCGTGTCGACGGCACCGGCCATCTGGTCACCCCGGGCCTGGTCAACACCCACCACCACTTCTACCAGTGGCTCACCCGGGGTCTCGCCCAGGACAGCAACCTCTTCAACTGGCTCGTCGAGCTGTACCCGACCTGGGCGCGGATCGACGAGGAGATGGTCTACGCGGCCGCCCAGGGCTCCCTGGCGATGATGGCCCGCGGCGGTGTGACCACCGCGATGGACCACCACTACGTCTTCCCCAAGGGCTCGGGCGACCTGCTGGGCGCCGAGATCCGCGCCGCCAAGGAGATGGGCGTCCGCTTCACCGCCGCCCGCGGCTCCATGGACCGCGGCAAGTCGGCCGGCGGCCTGCCGCCGGACTTCGCGGTCGAGACCCTCGAAGGCGCGCTGGCCGCGACCGAAGAGGCCATCGACACCCACCACGACGCCTCGTTCGACTCGATGCTGCACATCGCCGTCGCACCGTGCTCCCCCTTCTCCGTCTCCACCGACCTGATGCGCGAGGGCGCGCTGCTCGCCCGCCGCAAGGGCGTCCGCCTGCACACGCACGGCTCGGAGACGGTCGAGGAGGAGAAGTTCTGCCACGAACTCTTCGGCATGGGCCCGACGGACTACTTCGAGTCCACCGGCTGGCTCGGCGACGACGTGTGGATGGCGCACTGCGTCCACATGAACGACTCCGACATCGCCGCGTTCGCCCGCACGAAGACCGGCGTCGCGCACTGCCCCTCCTCCAACGCCCGCCTCGCGGCCGGTATCGCCCGCGTCCCGGACATGCTCGCCTCGGGCGTGCCGGTCGGCCTCGGCGTGGACGGCACCGCCTCCAACGAGTCCGGCGAGCTGCACACCGAACTGCGCAACGCGCTTCTCATCAACCGCCTCGGTGGCGGCGAGAAGGCGCTCAACGCCCGCCAGGCGCTGCGCCTGGGCACGTACGGCGGTGCGCAGGTCCTCGGCCGCGCCGACCAGATCGGCTCCATCGAGGCCGGCAAGCTCGCCGACCTCGTGCTGTGGAAGCTCGACGGCATCGGCCACTCGTCCATCGCCGACCCGGTCGCCGCGCTGGTGATGGGAGCGGCCGCCCCGGTCACCCTGTCGCTGATCAACGGCAAGCCGGTGGTGGAGAACAACCACCTCACCACGGTCGACGAGGACGCCATCGCGCGTCTCACCCGCGTCCAGGCCCAGCGCCTGGCCAAGATCGCCGGCCTCGTCTAGACCCCACCCCCAGAGCAACCGGTCAGGGAGGGACGGCCCCTGACCGGCCGCCGGTCCCGCGTTCGCGCGGACCCGGCAGCGCCGCCCCCGGCCCGTGGACCACGGTCGGTCCCGGATCCCCGGGGGCGGCGTTTTGTGTACCCGCACATATCCGCACATTGACGAAGAACCGCTGTACATACCCCTCCGCTTGATGGCAAGGCCCGTACATGCACCTCCCTGAAACCCGCAGTGCGCACATCGCGTAACCGACAGGAGGAACCGTGGTCGCTCAATCCGTGGCACCGGATTCGGTACATCCCGTGGACCAGTCCTTGCCCCCGGGCAAGCTCATCACCAGCGGCCTGCAGCACGTGGCCGCCATGTACGCGGGGGTGGTGGCGCCGCCCCTTGTCGTCGGCGCGGGCATAGGACTCTCCACCGCCGACATCACCTTCCTCATGGGGGCCAGCCTCTTCACCGCGGGCCTCGCCACCCTGCTGCAGACCCTCGGCATCTGGAAGATCGGCGCCCGGCTGCCCTTCGTCAACGGCGTCTCGTTCGCCGGAGTGGCCCCGATGCTCGCCATCGGCAAGTCGGCGGCGCCCGGCCACGCGCTGCCCGTCATTTACGGAGCGGTGATCGTCGCGGGAGTGCTGGGGTTCGTCCTCGCCCCCTACTTCTGCAAACTCGTCCGCTTCTTCCCGCCGGTCGTCACCGGCTCGGTGATCACCCTGATCGGGCTCTCCCTGCTCCCGGTCGCCATCAACTGGTCGCAGGGCGGGGTGCCCGGCGCACCCGGCTACGCGTCGGTGTCCAACATCGCGCTCGCCGGCGCGACGCTCGCCATCGTCCTGGTGCTGCGCCGGGTGCTCACCGGCTTCCTGCAGCAGATCGTCATCCTCATCGGCCTGGTGCTGGGCACCCTGCTCGCCATTCCGTTGGGCAAGTCGGACTTCAGCCCTATCAAGGACGCGGGACTGGTCGGCTTCCCCGATCCGTTCCACTTCGGAGCGCCCGAGTTCCAGATCGCGGCGATCATCTCCATGTGCGTGGTCATGCTGGTCTGCATGACGGAGTCGACCGCCGACATCCTGGCCCTCGGCAAGATCGTGGACAAGCCGGCCGACGAGAAGATGCTCGCCGCCGGCATCCGCGCCGACGCGCTCGGCTCGGCCCTCAGCCCGGTCTTCAACGGCTTCATGGCCAGCGCCTTCGCGCAGAACATCGGCCTCGTCGCGATCACCAAGGTCCGCAGCCGCTTCGTCGTCGCGGCGGCGGGCGGCATCCTCATCCTGCTCGGCCTGTGTCCCGCGCTGGCCTCCGTGATCGCCCTGGTGCCGCAGCCGGTGCTGGGCGGCGCCGGCATCGTGCTCTTCGGCTCGGTCGCGGCCAGCGGCATCAAGACCCTCACCGAGGCGGACCTCTCCGACGGCAACAACCTGCTCATCGTCGCCACGTCGGTCGGCGTCGGCGTCATCCCGGTCGTCTCGAACACCTTCTACGAGCACTTCAACGACCACCTGAAGATCATCCTCGACTCCGGCATCAGCACCGGATGCCTGGTCGCGGTCGTCCTCAACCTCGCCTTCAACCACCTGGGCCGCAAGCCCGGCGCGGAAGCCCCGGGCGAGGGGAACGGCGCCGGTGCCGATTCCGGTGTCGGTGATCAACAGGCCGACGCAGCAAGGGCGTTGCCCGTTCACTGACGCTCTGCGCGAACGGAGGGGCAGCTTGATCCCGGGCCGCCCCTCCGCGTGTCAGGATGTGCCGGTCACGGCACACGGAGGGGGACGGGAATGAATGAGTCGGGTCGGGTCGAGGCGTTCAGCGACGGTGTGTTCGCCATCGCGATCACGCTGCTGGTCCTGGAGATCAAGGTCCCGCCGCACGCGGGGGACCACCTGTGGTCCGCACTCGGCGAGATGTGGCCGTCGTACGCCGCCTACGCGGTGACATTCCTGGTCATCGGCATCATGTGGGTCAACCACCACACGGTCTTCGGCTTCATCGCCCGGGTGGACCGGGTGCTGCTCTTCCTCAATCTGCTGATGCTGATGTGCGTCGCGGCGCTGCCCTGGCCCGCCGCCCTGATGGCCGAGTACCTGCGGGGCGGTGACGCCGCGTCCCATGCCGCCGCCGTCGTCTACAGCGGCTTCATGGTCGCGTACGCCCTCACCTTCCAGGCGATGTGGTGGTATCTGACCAAGCGCGGCCATCTCTTCGACGAGCGGGTCGACGTGGCGGCCGCCCGCGCCACCAGGATGCGGTTCGCGGTCGGTTCGGTCGTCTACCCGATCGCCGTCGGACTGGCCTTTGTCTCGGCACCGCTCACCCTGGCCGTGCACGGGCTGCTGGCCATCTACTACGCCTTCAACCAGGTGCCGGTGCCGACCCGCGGGCAGGCGCCGGAACCGGCCGGGACCGACGGGTGAGCCGGCCCCGGCCGGCCGTCATACCCCCAGGCGGGCGCGGAGCCGCCGGCTGCCGAGGATGAGCGCGGCGCCGGCGAGCAGCGCCGGGATGCCCAGCGCCAGGTAGTAACCCGCGCCCGGAGTGCTGGTCTTGGACAGCTGCACGGCGTGCCCGCCGACGCCCGCGCCGAGGGCCGCCGCGAGCCAAAAGAGGCCGATCATCTGGCTGACGAAGGTCCTGGGCGCCACCTCGGTGGTGACGCTCATGCCCACCGGGGCGAGCGCCACCTCGCCGCACGCCTGGAGTGCGTACGCCACGATCAGCCACAGCGGCGACACCAGATGGCCGTCGGAGCCGACCACCGTCGCCAGTGCCATCAGCAGCAGGCTCAGGCCCATCAGCCCCAGCCCGATGCCGAACTTGGCGGGTGCGCCGAGCCGGTCGCCCAGCCGGACCCACAGCCAGGCGGAGACCGGTGCGGCGGCGAGGATGAACAGCGGCACCACCGCCTGGAACCAGCTGGCCGGCACCGTGAAGCCGCCGATCGTCCGGTCCGTGCCGACCTTCGCGAACAGGCTGAGCACGGTGCCGCCCTGGATGTAGAGCATCCAGAAGAACGCGGCCGACAGGAACAGCCAGATGTAGGACCGGATCCGCTCCCGCTCCTGCGCCGTCACCACCGGATTGCGCAGCAGCCGGCGGAAGCAGACCACCGGCAGGACGATGGACAACAGCCCGCCCAGTGCCAGCACATGGCGCAGATCGAAGGTGCCGGCGGCGGCGTCCGCGCCGTACAGCACGGTCAGCACCGTCAGGGCGGCGGCGGTGCGCCGCTTCACCCGGCGCCACTCCTCCGCACTCGCGGGCCTCTCCGGTCGCTGCCCTATCTCCCCGAAGTACTTGGTGCCGCGCAGGAACTGGGCCAGTCCGAGGATCATCCCGACGGCTGCGGCGCCGAAGCCCAGGTGCCAGTCGACGGACTCGCCGAGCGCGCCGCACACGATGGGCGCGGCGACCGCGCTGACCTGGATGCTCATGTAGAAGATCGCGAATCCGGCATCCCGTTCGGCCCGCGAGTCACGGGCGTAGCAGGCGGCCAGCACCGTGGCCAGGTTCGGCTTGAGCAGCCCGGTGCCGGCGGCGATCAGGGCCATGCCGACGTAGACGGACGGCACCGCGGGCAGCGCCATCGAGCAGTGGCCGAGGGCGATGAGGACACCGCCGTACAGCGTGGCCCGGCGCGCGCCGAGGATCCGGTCGCCCAGCCAGCCACCGGGGACCGAGGCGAGGAAGACCGACGCCAGATAGACGCCGAACAGCGCGGTGGCGGTGTCCTCGGACAGGCCGAGACCGCCTTCGGCCTTGGTGGCCGAGGCGTAGAGGAAGAGGATCGCGGCCATCCCGTAGAAGCTGAAGCGCTCCCACATGTCCAGGCCGAAGAGCGTGGTGAACCAGCGGGGCCTTCCCAGGAAAGTGCCGCCGAGAGGCCCGGCGGTCTCCTCTCCCGCAGTGGCCGTCGTGGTGGGAGCCGCCATGGGACCTCCTCCGGGGCAGGGCCGGGCGGGGGCGCGGCCAGTGTGTCCGGTGAGGTTCCCAGGGCGCTATCGGGGACGGCTCAAGAACGTTTCAGCAGTCCCGGAGTCAGCCGGCGGGACTCTCCTGCGGCTCCGCTGCGGGCTTCCAGACGTACGGCGTCGTGGTGGTGACCGGCAGCAGGCCCAGCCGGGCCAGGATCGGGCGGCTGTCGTCGGTCGCGTCGACCTGGAGGTAGCGCACCCCCTGCGCCACGGCGAGCCGGGCGCGGTGGGCGACGAGTGCGCGGTAGATGCCCCGGCCGCGCCAGGCGGCGAGGGTGGAGCCGCCCCACAGCGACGCGAACTCCGTACCGGGGTGCAGTCGCATCCAGGCCGCGGAGACGACCTCGTCCCCCGCCTCGGCGACCACCACGACACACGGGTCGCCCTCGCCGTTCAACTCCCGCTCCAGGACGTCCGGCAGCCAGCTGTGGTCGTAGCCCCAGACCGCTTCCTCCATGACCCGCATCCGCTCCAGATCCGCGCGGGAGGTGATCTCGCGCAGCGTCACGCCCTGCGGCGGCACCGGCTCGGCGGCCAGCTGGGCGGCCTCGCCCACCAGTACCGTCTCCCGTTCCCCGGCGGTGAACCCGGCGGCCGTCAGGCGCTCCGGGAGGTCGGCGGGCAGGTCGTGGCCGTGGTACTTCCACTCCACCTCCTCGCCCAGCGCGGCGAAATGGTCGCGCTGCGCGGCGATGAACGTGTCGAGCTCACCGCCCTCCAGCCCGCCGAGGTCGCGGTAGGTGATGAGCCCGCCGTGCCCGGCCAGGAGCTGCCGGACCACGGGGCCGGACCGTTCCGCCCTCTCGCGCGTCACCCCGCGCGCCCGGAGCTGCTCGTTGTAGGTGTCGCGGTACGCGACGGCGCGTTCGTCGATCGTCATGGTCACAACCCCCGGTACATGATGTGGAGTCCGACATAGCCCTCGTCCGGATGCAGGAAGCCCTCCGGGACCGTGCCCAGGACCTCGAAGCCGAGCGACTCGTACAGCCCCACGGCCCGGACGTTCGACGCGACGACCGCGTTGAACTGCATCCCGCGGTACCCCTCGGCGCGCGCCCAACGGAGCGCCTCCTCGGCCAGCGCCCGGCCGGTGCCGTGCCCGGTGTGCTCGGGGGCGACCATGAAGCTCGCGCTGGAGATGTGGGCGGAGCCGCCCATGTGGTTGCGGTTCATCTTCGCCGTGCCGAGCACCGTCCCGTCCTCGCTGACGGCGACCACCGTGCGCGAGGGTGCCTGGAGCATCCACATGTCGCGCGCGGTGGCCTCGTCCAGATCGCGGGGATAGGTGAACGTGTCACCCCGGGCCACGATGCCTTGCAGGAACGGCCAGATCGCGGGCCAGTCGTCAGGAGTCACATCTCGGATGAGCATGACGGACATCATGCGACGAGGGGCGGCCGAAACGCCACTCGGTTTCGGCCGCCCCACTGTCGCTTCCCGTTGTCGCCCCGGCTGTCGCGTCCGAGGTCAGACCGGGTGCACCGTCCCCGCGTAGCGCTGGGCGAAGCGGGTGCCGGTGCCTGCTGTGGCGGTGATGTCGTAGCGGCCGCCGCTGGTGGGCCAGAGGATCTCACCGCAGTGGCCCGGGTCCACCCAGGCGGTCCTGACGGCGCCGCCGAAGTCGTTCGGGGCGACGGTGAACAGGACCGGCTCCTTACCGGCGTTGGAGAGTTTCAGCGCGAGGGAGGTTCCCCGCAGCGTGGCCCGTACGGCGGGGACCGCCACATCGTCCTGGCCGGCCGGGACGACGGTGCCCGCGAAGCGGCGGACGAAGCCGTCGGCGCCGTGCACGGTGAAGTCGTAGCGGCCGTCGGTCTGCGACGCGTCCCAGGTGTACGTGGCGGTGGCGCCGGGCGCGACGGTGAACGGCGTGCCGGAGAACGCCAGCTCGATGTTGGGGTAGACCGTGTAGTGGAAGCCCGTGGTGCCGGTGTTGGACAGGGTGCAGACGACCTTGCCGGTGGCGCGGTCGACCGTGGCGTCCGCCCAGGGGTGGTAGGGCAGCGGCCGGTGCGGGCGCGTTCCCGGCTCCTGGGACGGCATGCTCTGCGCGCCCGTGGCGGGCAGTTTCACCGCGGGCAGCGACTTGTTGGCGTCCGCCTTGGCCATCAGCGCGACGGTGTCCGGCAGCGCCGGTATCGAGTAGTCCGGGTTGGCGAAGTCGAAGCAGCTCGTCAGGTCGCCGCAGACGGAGCGCCGCCAGGCGGAGATGTTCGGCTCCTGGACGCCGGTGACGACTTCGAGGAACCGCAGCACGGACGTGTGGTCGAAGACCTGCGAGTTGACGTACCCGCCGCGCGACCAGGGCGAGGCCGCCCACAGCGGCACCCGGTTGCCGAGACCGATCGGGCGCCCCTGGGCGAACTCCTCGGCCGTGCCGGTCTCCGGGGTCGGCGGGACGACGTGGTCGAAGTAGCCGTCGTTCTCGTCGTACATCACGAGGAAGACGGTGTTCTTCCACACCGCGGGGTTCGACATCAGCGACTGCAGCGCGGTGTTGACGTAGTGCGCGCCGTAGTCGGGGCTGGCGTCCGGGTGTTCGCAGAACAGGTAGGGCGCGACGAGCCAGGAGACGGTCGGCAGGGTGCCGTCCTTGCAGTGCTGGTCGAAGGCGGTCAGGTCCCACTTGGTCATCGCGTTGATGTAGCGGGCGTCGTCCGTCGCGAACTTGTGGAACTGCGAGAAGTAGGCGAGCGCGTTGTCGTCGTAGTCGCCGTACCGCTCGTCGAGACTCGGGTTGTGGTAGACGCGCCAGCTCACCGCGTGCGCGGAGAGCCGCTCGGCGTACGTCGTCCAGTCCGCGACCGGGTTCTCGGGCAGCGGGGTGTTGTCGATCCACGGGCCGGTGGTGCCGTCCTTGCCGGGGCCCGCCGTACCCGACCACAGGTAGAGGCGGTTGGGGTCGGTGGGCCCGGCCATGGAACAGAAATACGCGTCGCACAAGGTGAACGCGTCGGCGAGGGCGTACTGGTAGGGGAGGTCCTCGCGGGTGAAGTAGCCCATCGAGCGCTCGCCCTTGGCGGCGACCCACTTGTTCATGGCGCCGCCGTTGATGGCCTGGTGGCTGGTGCTCCAGTCGTGGGCGAGACCGCCCGCGTTCTGGGCGTTGTACTTGGTGCTGTCCATCCGGAAGGGCAGCATCACGTTGCCGTCGGTGCGGCCAGGGTCGGGCTGGCGGAAGACGGAGTCGCCGCCCGGGAAGAGCAGCCCCTGCTTGTCGTCGAAGCCGCGCACCCCCTTCATCGCGCCGAAGTAGTGGTCGAAGCTGCGGTTCTCCTGCATGAGGATCACCACGTGCTTGACGTCGGCCGGAGTGCCGGTGGCCGCGGCTGTGGCTCCGGCGGTACCGGTCACGGGCGCCGCGGCGGCGGCCGTCCCGGTGGCGCCGGGCAGCCCGACGGTGGCGGCGGCCGCGCCCGCGGCGGCGGTGGCTCCGACGAAGGAGCGGCGGCTCAGCGGGGTCATCGGTGTGCTCCTGGGGTCGGGGTGGCCAGGGTGAAGGTGGCGACGGCGGCGGCGCAGTCGGACGGCCAGCCGTTGCCGGCGGTGCCGGGTGCGGGCTGCGGCCAGCCGGTCACCAGGGTGTGCGCCTCGAGGAGGGTCAGCGGGCCGGCGAACTGGACCTGGTCGATACGGTCCTGCGGCTCCTGGCCGCTGCCGCGCACCTTGCGCACCGGCGACCACGTGTTGCCGGGCGACGCCAGCGGATCGGGGTGCGCGGACCGGAAGGCGTCGATGAGGCCGGCCTGCTTGAGGGCCACGGTGACCGGCCAGTTGACCGGCCCCACCCCGCTGTGCGCCGCGCGGGTGGCGGCCGTCCAGTCCAGGTGCGACGGCGAGGCGAGCCCGGCGGCCAGCACCACCGGGGTTCCGGAGGCCAGATCGGCCTTCATCGCGGCGGCCAGCGCCTGCGCCTGCTGGAAACGGACACTCGCCTGTTCCGCGGCTTCGATCTGCGCGGCGGTTCTGCCGTCCTGCGCCGCGTAGGGGCCGTAGCCGTTCTCGTCGAGCTGCGCGGCCCACAGCCGTACGGTGCGGCCCGCGGCGAGTTGTATGGCCACCCCGGCGGCCGGGAGGGCGGTGGTGGGAGCCGTCACGGTGCCCAGCGGATAGCGGCTGACGACACCGAGGCTGCCGGGGGACTGGTACGAGAACCAGCCCAGCGCGTCCGCGAGCGCCTTGGCGGCGGTGCCGCCGGTCTCCTGCAGGGCCACGACGTCCAGGCCCTGGGTGAGGACGGTGCGCAGCTGCTTCTCCAGCGCTCCGTCGATGTGCGTGCCCGCGTCCCACAGGTTCCAGGACGCCACCTTCAGCCGCTGGGCGGCCGCGGCGGCGCGCACCGGGACCTGCACGGTGAGGGTGTCGGAGCCGCCGGCGCTGTCCTTTACGGCGACGGTCAGCACGCCGGGCCGCGCGGGGGCGGAGGCCGGCGCGGTGCCGGTGACGACACCGGCGGCGCTGACGGAGAGCCAGGAGTCGCCGCCCGTCCGGCTGAACACGGCACTTCCGGCGGGGGTGCCCGCCGGCCGTGTCCACAGTCCGGCGAGTTTGACGGAGACCGCGCCGCCGGCGGTGACGGGCCCGGTGGTGAGCCCGTCGACGACGGCGTGCGGGCGCGGGGCGGCAGGCTTGGGGCGGAAGGAGAAGGCGGCGGTCTGCGCCAGGATGCCGTAGCCGTCCTTGGCCAGCAGATACGCGGTGTAGGGGCCGCCGGTCAGGGTCGAGGTGTCGAGCACGACATCACCGGACGCACCGGGTGTGTACTTCCACACGATCGAGGAGCCGGTGCCGGGCTGACGGGCGCCGTCGTAGACGCCGACCCAGTTCTTGGCGTCCGGCGTGTCGGTGGCCCAGTGGAACGTGAGGCGGTCGCCCTCATAGGGGGCGGCGGGGGAGGTGAGGGCGAGAGTACTGGGTGGCACGGGGGAGGTTCCTCTCCGCCCGGTGGGCACGCCAGCCTCACGGGCCGACCGGGCTGCACAAGTTGGCTGAACAACTTGGGCTATTCAGTCGGCCCGCGGCACACGCGTCAAGAACTCCGGATGTCCGGGGAAGGACGACCCGCAGAACTCGCGCCGGTGACGTCAGGTCCAGTACGGAGGGGATTGCGGCAGGACGTCCGGAACCTCCGCGGGCGGAGCGGGAGCGGGCTTCGGGAAGCACTTGAACTCGAGCTTCTCCAGGGCGCGGACCATCTGGGCAGCGCTGAAATCACGCGGGTCCTGCCGGGTGATAATCGCCCCCACCTGCTTGACGGGGTAGATGCGATTTCCGATCTTCACAGACTCGCCGGTGATGGGTTCGGGCTTGATCCCGCTCATCTTCTGCTCCACCTCGCTTGCCTGCAGATAGAAGGAGACTCCAGCGATGGTGCAGCGGATCATCATGCCTCAGCAAGGGCAGAAGGGACGTAACAGGTACTCCCACGTTGTCACATACCGGCACGATGGCACAGCTCCCCGGGATAACGAAGCGGGCCCCGGCCCTGTGGACCGGGGCCCGCTCGGGCGTGTGAACGGGTGCGGGACGGGTGTCAGCCCAGCAGTTCGTAGGCCGGGAGGGTGAGGAAGTCGACGTACTCCTCGTCGAGCGCGGTCCGCAGCAGCAGGTCGTGCGCCTCGGTCCACTTGCCCGCGGCGAACGCCTCGTCGCCGACCTCGGCACGGATCGCGGCCAGCTCCTGCGCGGCGACGCGCTGGACCAGGTCGTGGGTGGCCTTCTCGCCGTTCTCGAACACGACGCCCGCGTTGATCCACTGCCAGATCTGCGAGCGGGAGATCTCCGCGGTGGCCGCGTCCTCCATCAGGTTGAAGATGGCGACGGCGCCCAGGCCGCGCAGCCACGCCTCGATGTAGCGGGTGCCGACCTGGACCGCGCTCACCAGGCCGTCATAGGTCGGCTTCGCGTCCAGCGAGTCGATGGCCAGCAGCTGGTCGGCGGTGACGTGGACGTCCTCGCGCAGCCGCTCCTTCTGGTTCGGCCGGTCGCCGAGGACCGCGTCGAAGGAGGCGCGGGCGATCGGCACCAGGTCGGGGTGGGCGACCCAGGAGCCGTCGAAGCCGTCGCCGGCCTCGCGGTCCTTGTCGGCCTTGACCTTCTCGAAGGCGACCTTGTTGACCTCGGCGTCACGGCGCGAGGGGATGAACGCGGCCATGCCGCCGATCGCGTGCGCGCCGCGCTTGTGGCAGGTGCGCACCAGCAGCTCGGTGTACGCGCGCATGAAGGGCGCGGTCATGGTCACCGCGTTGCGGTCCGGCAGGACGAACTTCTCGCCGCCGTCGCGGAAGTTCTTCACGATGGAGAAGAGGTAGTCCCAGCGGCCGGCGTTCAGGCCCGCGGCGTGGTCACGCAGCTCGTAGAGGATCTCCTCCATCTCGAACGCGGCGGTGATCGTCTCGATGAGGACGGTCGCGCGGACGGTGCCCTGCGGGATGCCCACGTACTCCTGCGAGAAGACGAAGATCTCGTTCCACAGCCGCGCTTCGAGGTGCGACTCGGTCTTGGGCAGGTAGAAGTACGGACCCTTGCCCTTGGCGATCAGCCGCGTCGCGTTGTGGAAGAAGTACAGCCCGAAGTCGACGAAGGCGCCGGGGACGGCCTCGCCGTCGACGGTCAGGTGCCGCTCCGCCAGGTGCCAGCCGCGCGGGCGCATGACGACGGTGGCCAACTCGGCCTCGTCCTTCAGCGCGTACGACTTGCCCTGTTCGGTGGAGAAGTCGATCCGGCGCTCATAGGCGTCGATCAGGTTGATCTGGCCGCCGACGACGTTCTCCCAGGTGGGAGCCGAGGCGTCCTCGAAGTCGGCGAGCCAGACCTTGGCGCCGGAGTTCAGCGCGTTGATCGTCATCTTGCGGTCGGTGGGACCGGTGATCTCGACGCGGCGGTCGTTGAGCGCGGCCGGGGCCGGGGCCACCTGCCAGTCTCCCGCGCGGACATGTGCGGTGTCCGCGAGGAAGTCCAGGGTGCCGGTACGGGCGATCTCGGTGCGGCGCTCCTTGCGGAGCGCGAGCAGCTCGGCTCGGCGCGGGGCGAAGCGTCGGTGCAGCTCGGCGATGAAGGTCAGAGCCTGCTGCGTCAGCACCTCCTCCGCGCGGGGGACGGGGGGTGCGTCGTCTGCGACGACGGCCGCCGAGGACGGCACTGCTGCGGACATGGCTGACTCCTCTAGGGGACAAAGGGTGCCGGGCGGCCGCCGGGTCGTGCCCTGGCACGGGGTGCCGGGCCGTACCGGAATACGGGCGCTTCTGCGAGGTGGAGCATAGTATCCGCATTGCGGAAGATCAACGTTTTGTGGCACGCGGTGCAGCGGGCTCGCTCACGGGTTTCAGAAGGTGCAGGTCATCAGGGGTGTCGATATCGGCGGGGTCGGCGATGTCACCGCACTCGACGAGGGTGATCGCCTCCTGGTGGCGTTTCAGGTAGTCGCGGGCGCCCTGATCGCCGGTCGCGAGGTCCGCGATGTCCGCCCAGCGGTCCGCGCCGAACAGCACCGGATGGCCGCGCCGTCCCCCGTACGAGGCCGCCGCCAGGCTCGCCGGGCCCCGGTACGCGTTGATCACCCGGGCGACCGCCCCCGCACCGATCCCCGGCTGGTCCACCAGCGCCACGACGACCGCCTGCGCCCCGGTGCCCGCCCGCTGTTCCGCCGTGTCCGCCAGCGACCGCAGGCCCGCGCGCAGCGACGAGCCCATCCCGCCGGCCCAGTCCGGGTTGTCGACCAGGACGCAGCCCGCCAGGTCGGCCTGCTCGCGGACCTCGTCGGCCGCCGCACCGAGCACGATGTGCACCGGCCCGCAGCCCGCCTCGCGCAGCCCGCGCAGCGCGTGCTCGACCAGCGGGCGGCCCGCGTACTCCAGCAGCGCCTTCGGGCGGCCGCCCAGGCGCCGCCCGCCGCCGGCCGCGAGCAGCAGGCCGGCGATGGAGGGAAGAGTGGCGGAATCGCTCGGTGCGATGGGTTTCATGCCTCCTCCCTACAGGACGCGGCGGCCGGAGGCGAAGAGGGGCACATCGGGCGTTTGGCCTCACGGCGGCGGGCGGAGCGCGGGCTTCGATAGGCTCAGCGCCGTAAGGGACGGGTATTCGCAGGCCAAGGGGCAGACGTGACGAATCATCAGCAGGGCCCGGTGCCCGCCACCGTGGCGGACACCTCGGCCCCGGATCCTGAGATCTTCCAGCCGCTGACGGACGACGACCCGAAGACCGTCGCCGGATACCTGCTCAGCGCCCGCTTGGGCGCCGGCGGGATGGGCAAGGTCTACCTCTCCTACACGCCCGGCGGCCGGCCGGTGGCGATCAAGGTGATCCGCCCCGAGTTCGCCGAGGACCCCGAGTTCCGCCGCCGGTTCCGCCAGGAGGTGCTGGCCGCCCAGCGCGTGCAGGGCCTCTACACCGCGCCGGTGATCGACAGCGACACCGAGGGCCCGCACCCGTGGCTGGCCACCGCCTATGTGGCGGGGCCCTCGCTGCACGCGGCGGTCGCCGACCACGGCGCGATGCCGGTGCCGACCGTGCTGCTGCTCATCGCCGGGATCGCCGAAGCGCTGCAGGTGATCCACCACGCGGGCATCGTGCACCGGGACCTCAAGCCGTCCAACGTGCTGCTCGCCGTCGACGGACCGCGCGTCATCGACTTCGGCATCGCGCGGGCCGCCGACACCACCGCGCTCACCAGCACCGGTGTCAGCATCGGCACCCCGGCCTTCATGTCCCCGGAGCAGGCGGCCGGCACGAGCTGCACACCGGCCACCGACATCTTCGCGCTGGGCCAGATCGCGGCCTTCGCGGCGATGGGCGGCGCCGCCTTCGGCGACGGGCCCTCGCACGGCGTGCTCTACCGGATCGTGCACGAGGAGCCGGACCTGTCCGAGCTGCCGGGCGAACTGCGCGAGATCGTCACCCGCTGCCTCATCAAGGACCCGACCCTCCGGCCGTCCACCGCCCAGATCATCGCGATGTGCGGCCAGGCGTCCAAGGACCCGGCGCTGCGCCGCCCGGACGGCTGGCTGCCGCCGTCGTACGCCGCCGACCTGACGCAGGCGGCCGCCCCGGCGCCGCAGCCGGTCCAGCCCGCCGCCCCGCAGCCGGCTCCGCCGGCGACCCCGCAGCCGGGTTATCAGCCCACGCAGGCGGTGCCGCCGACCGCGCCCCCGCTCCACCCGCCGACCCAGCCGGTGAACCACCAGCCCGTCCACCCGCAGCAGGCCCAGCCGCAGCCCGGCCTCCCGCAACAGGCCCACCCGCAGCAGTTCCCGCAGCAGGCGCAGCCGATGCAGCACCCGCAGCAGCCCCGGCCCCCGATGGGCGGCTACGCGTACCCGCCCACCAACGGCCCCGGCAGGCCCGGGGGCTTTCTGCCCCTGCCGCCGAAGAAGAAGCGGACGGGTCTGGTCGTCGCGGGCGTCATCGTCGCGCTCCTGGTCGGCTCCGCCGTGTACTCGGCCATCAACAAGGGGGACGACAAGAAGTCGTCGAGCAACCAGAGCACCAAGACGCCGTCCGCCACCGGCGGCACGACCGGGAACCAGACCGGGCAGAGCTCGGCCCCGGTGGATCCCAAGCCCGCCTCGTACACCGGCCTCAACATCCCCGGCGGCTACACGTTGACGTTCGCCGACGAGCCTCCGCGCCCGGAGAAGGCGGATGTGAACTACGAGGGGGACTTCGGTTACGCGCCGGATCACATCTCCGGCACGCACGTCGCCACCAACAGCAGCAAGAACACCCTGGCGCTCGTGATGCCCGGTGAACCCGCGACCCTGGCCGGCTGCCGCGCCAACACGCGGTACGCCACGAGCATCCTGAAGGAGACGCTTACCAAGGGTTCGAAGATCTGCGTGACGACCGAGTCGGGGCACATCGGCCTGGTGACCATCCGGGGTTTCGGGTCGGAGCACACGGACAGCGAATACGTCACCGTGGATCTGACCGTCTGGCGCAACGCCGTCGTACCGCGGAACTGATCGCCGCCGGACCGCGGAACTGATCGCCGCCGGACCGCGGAACTGATCGCCACCGGAATTGTCGCCAAGTCGCTTGCCGCACAAGGAAGTTGGCGCGGATTTCGTCGTCCGTATGGCGTCCCGCGCATCGGTTCGCGTTAACTGAGCGCGCCCCGGACCCGCTCCGGGGCGCGCGCGGGGGCGCTGGGGGGCGCGCTCGCCGAGGTGTGGGAGGTGGGGGGTGGGGTCTGTGAACGATGAGAGTTGTGGTGCGGCCGCACGTACGGCCGCGGACGTCAGGGCGGGGGCCACGTCCGGCGTGGAGGATCCCCGGGTGACGGCGCTGCGCCTGTCGGTCGCCCGGGTGCGCCGGGAGCTGGCCGGCCTGCGGTCGGAGTTACCGGACCGAGCGATAGCCGAGGACGAACTGGGCGCGCTGGCCAATGCCGCGGACGCCGGGATCCTGGAGATCGACCGGATGCGGCACTCGCTGCTGCTGGTCGCGGCGGCGCTGGGGTCGGTGAGCGCGCTGGCGGTGGCCCTGGCCGAGCTGCGCAGGGCCGTCGACCTCTTCGGGTCAGGCGCTGGTGCCGGCCCCGGCGCTGGCGAGGGCGTGTGACAGCTGCCGGGCGATGTCCTGCAGGATGGGGATGATCTTCTCCGTGGCGACCTCGGTGACCCGGCCCGCGGGCCCGGAGATCGAGATGGCCGCGGCGGCGGGGGAGTCGGGGACGGTGACCGCCAGGCAGCGGACCCCGATCTCCTGCTCGTTGTCGTCCACCGCGTAGCCGGCCTCGCGGATCTTCTCCAGCTCTCTTATGAAATCGTCCGCGTTGGTGATCGTCTTCTCGGTCGCGGCGGGCATCCCGGTACGGGCGAGCAGCGCGCGGACCTCGTCCGGCGGCACATGCGCCAGCAGCGCCTTGCCCACGCCGGTGGAGTGCGGCAGCACCCGGCGTCCGACCTCGGTGAACATCCGCATGGAGTGGCGGGACGGCACCTGGGCGACGTAGACGATCTCGTCCCCGTCGAGCAGTGCCATGTTCGCCGTCTCGCCGGTCGTCTCGACCAGTTCGGCGAGGAAGGGGCGGGCCCAGGTGCCGAGCAGTTTGGCGGAGCTCTCGCCGAGCCGGATCAGCCGCGGGCCGAGCGCGTACCGGCGGTTCGGCTGCTGCCGTACGTAGCCGCAGTCGACGAGGGTGCGCATCAGCCGGTGGATGGTGGGCAGCGGGAGCCCGCTGCTGGCGGAGAGCTCGCTCAGACCGACCTCGCCGCCCGCGTCGGCCATCCGCTCCAGCAGGTCGAAGGCACGTTCGAGCGACTGAACGCCTCCTGCGCGGTCTGACGACACGTGCGATCTCCTCTGAGCGGTTGGGCGAGCGGTGGATGATGGGGGGAAGCCTACCGGCCGACCTCGGCCAATTGATCTCTTGCGGGCCTTCTCCTGTAGCTAGCTACGGAGGCTGTGGCGAAATGTGAATTCCGCTTTGTGGAATCTTACATGCCCTTGACGGTTCACCGCCCTGTCCTGCACATTCGTTCAACAGAACGTTGAAATTTGGAGGCCGCACGTGGTGGAAATGGTCCTGCGCTCGACTCGGGTCGTCACGCCCGAGGGGGAGCGCCCGGCCGCGGTCGCGGTCAGCGGCGGCACGATCGCCGCCGTGTGGGCGTACGACGCCGACGTCCCGGAAGGCGCCCGGCTCGTCGACCTCGGCGACGACGCGCTGCTCCCGGGCCTGGTCGACACCCATGTGCACATCAACGACCCCGGACGCACCGAGTGGGAGGGCTTCGCCTCCGCCACCCGCGCCGCCGCGGCCGGCGGCATCACGACGCTGGTCGACATGCCGCTCAACAGCATCCCGCCCACCACGACCGTCGAGAACCTCGCCGTCAAGCAGGACACCGCGCGCGGCAAGGTGCACACCGACGTCGGCTTCTGGGGCGGCGCCGTCCCCGGCAACGTCAAGGACCTCCAGCCCCTCCACGACGCCGGCGTCTTCGGCTTCAAGTGCTTCCTGCTGCACTCCGGCGTCGACGAGTTCCCGCAGCTCTCCCCGGAGGAGCTGGCGGACGCGCTGACGGAGCTCTCCCGCTTCGACGGTCTGCTGATCGTCCACGCCGAGGACCCCCAGCTCATCGACGGCGCCCCGCAGCGCGGCGGCCCGCACTACGCGGACTTCCTCGCCTCCCGGCCGCGCGCCGCCGAGAACGCCGCCATCGAAGGGCTCATCACCCTCGCCAAGCGGTTGAAGGCGCGGGTGCACGTGCTGCACCTGTCGTCCAGCGACGCGCTGCCGCTCATCGCCGCGGCGAAGCGCGAGGGCGTCAAGCTCACCGTCGAGACCTGCCCGCACTTCCTCACCCTCACCGCCGAGGAAGTCCCGGACGGCGCCACCGAGTTCAAGTGCTGCCCGCCGATCCGTGAGGCCGCCAACCAGGACGCCCTCTGGGAGGGCCTGGCCGACGGCACGATCGACTGCATCGTCTCCGACCACTCGCCGTCCACGATCGAGCTCAAGGTCAAGGAGACCGGCGACTTCGCCGCCGCCTGGGGCGGCATCTCCTCGCTCCAGCTCGGCCTGCCGGCCATCTGGACCGAGGCCCGCCGCCGCGGCCACAGCGTCGCCGACGTCGCCCGCTGGATGTCCCAGGCGCCCGCCGCCCTCGTCGGACTCTCCACCAAGGGCGCCATCGCGGTCGGCTACGACGCCGACTTCGCGGTCCTCGCCCCGGACGAAACCTTCACGGTCGACCCCGCCGAGCTCTACCACCGCAACCGCATCACCGCCTACGCCGGCAAGACCCTGCACGGCGTCGTCCGCAGCACCTGGCTGCGCGGCGAACTGATCGCCGAGAACGGCGTCACGAACGAGCCCACCGGCCGTCTGATCACCCGGGAGACCGCATGACCTCCACGTCCTCGACTTCGTTCACCGGTGATGCGCGGCCGTTCGGTGGGGGTGATCCGTATGGGGATTATCGTCGTGCGGAGTTGCCGTTCACGGATCTGGTGGATCTGGCGGATCGGCGGTTGGGTGCGGGGGTGATCGCGGCGAATGACGAGTTCTTCGCGGAGCGGGAGAATCTGCTGATCCCGGAGCCGGCGCATTTCGATCCGGAGCACTTCGGGCACAAGGGCAAGATCATGGACGGCTGGGAGACCCGCCGCCGCCGGGGCACCGGTACGGATGCCCCGCATCCGGTCGACGCGGACCACGACTGGGCGTTGATCCGGCTCGGCGCGCCGGGTGTGATCCGCGGGATCGTCGTGGACACCGCGCACTTCCGCGGCAATTACCCGCAGTCGGTGTCGGTCGAGGCGACGGCGCACTCACTGTCGGCGTCGCCGCAGGATCTGCTGGCGGAGGGCGTGGAGTGGACCACGATCGTGCCGCGGACCCCGGTGGGTGGTCATGCGGCGAACGGGTTCACGGTGGAGGTGGATCGCCGGTTCACGCATCTGCGGCTCAACCAGCACCCGGACGGTGGTGTGGCCCGGTTGCGGGTGTACGGGGAGGTGGCGCCGGATCCGGGGTGGTTGGCGGAGTTGGGCACGTTCGACCTGGTGGCGTTGGAGAACGGCGGCACGGTCGAGGACGCGTCGGACCGTTTCTACTCCTCGCCGGTCAACACGATCCTGCCGGGGCGTTCGCGGAAGATGGATGACGGGTGGGAGACGCGTCGTCGTCGGGACAAGGGCAATGACTGGGTGCAGTACCGGTTGGTGGCGCAGGGTGTGATTCGTGCGGTGGAGATCGATACCGCGTATTTGAAGGGGAACTCGGCGGGTTGGGCGGCGTTGTTCGTGCAGGACGACGGTTCGGATGAGTGGACGCAGTTGCTGCCGCGGACCAAGCTGCAGCCCGACACGGTGCACCGTTTCCTGGTGAACCCGGTCCCGGCGACCCGGGTGCGGATCGACATCTTCCCCGACGGCGGCATCTCCCGCCTGCGCCTGCACGGCTCCCTCACGGCGCGCGGTGCTGAACAACTCACCACCCGCACCGAAGAAATCAGCTGAACGCAGGCTGACTGTACGTACGTTGACCGCCCCCAGCCGAGCATCGGCCGGGGGCGGTCGGCGGTTCCGCGTATCGGGCGATTCGGTCGGTGGCGAGCGGGCCTCGGCGACTGACATAACCTGTGCCGCGTCGACGAAGTATGACCATCCGTGGGGGACCTCTCGTGAGTACCGTCAAGCCCGTTCGCCTGTCCTTCGGGGTACTGCGAAGAAACCGCCGCCTGCTGATGTTTCCGCTGCTCAGCGGTTCCGCGCTGATAATGATAGCCGGCGGCGTGGCGGCGCTGACGCTCCTTCTGGACGGAGCCGAATCGTCAGAGTCCACCTTCGACGTCCTCTACGTGGGCGTCGGCTATCTCCTGCTGGGATTCGTGCTCACGCTCTGCAGCGCCGCGATGATCTGCGCGGTCGATGACGTGCTGCGGGGAGAGCCGGTCCGGATCGGCGCGAACTATCGGCGAGCTGTGCGGAACTGGCGACGGCTGCTGGCGTGGAGTCTGCTCAGCACGACGGTTCTGCTGCTCATCCGACAGCTGGAGCGGATCCCGGTCGTCGGCTGGATCCTGGGCGAACTCTTCAGCGCCGGATGGGCCGTCGCCACCTACCTGGCGCTGCCGGCCATGATGATCGACGGCCTCGGGGTCGTCGAGAGCACCCGCCGGTCGGCGCGGATGCTGCGCGAGACGTTCTCCCGCCAGGTGTTCGGCTCGCTGTGGATCGCGCTGCCCATGGTTCTCTCGGTGGTCATCGGATTCGCGGCATTCATGCTCGCAGCGGAGTCGAACAGCATGGGGCTCGCCATCGCGGGCGGACTGTTCGCCGCCCTGCTGCTGTTCTGCACGCTGCTGGTAGGCACCACGGTCTCCGGGATCTTCCGCACGATGCTCTACCGGGACGCGGCGGCTGCGGCGTAATTCCTTAGCGCCGGGGTGCGGGTGGTGGGGTGGCCGAGGTTCCGACAGTACGAAGGGGTGCGTCTGCGGCGCTGCGCACCTTGACCGGGCGGAGGGAGGCCCCGGCGCTGCGCGCCTGCCAGCGGGTCGGCCCGCTGCGCGGCCCCGCGCGAAGCGATCCCGGTCCGCTGCGCTCCCCTTGGCGGGGCTGGAGCGGGTTGAGCTCGTGGTGCTCTGCGGGTGATGGTTTGGCCCACCGTCCTCGGCCGGAGGTGGTGCTGGTGTGACGGGGGATGTCCTGCGGGTCCTATGAGGCGGTGTTTTGGCTGGCCCGGATCACTAAGGACGGTCAAACGCCGGTATAGCGGCAGTCCGGCCACGCAAGCTGATCCGAAGCACGCGGTGCTCGCCTTCCGGGGCCTCCCCGACAAAGCCGCGCCGCCCCGGCCACATGCCACCCCCACCCCGCCCGGGGAGCGCAGCGGACCGGATCGCTTGGCTCGGGCCGCGCAGCGGGCCGCTTCACTGGCAGGCGCGCAGCGCCGGGGCCGCCCCTCCGCCCGGTCAAGGTGCGCAGCGCCGCAGAAGGGCGCTTCGCATCGCTCTGACCTCAGCTACGCACCCGCCCGGCCGGATCAGAGCTCGCCGGCGATGACCCCTGCGCGGAACGCGGCCCACTCGGCCGCGTCGAACCGGAGGGGCTCCCGCCCCGGGTTCTTGGAGTCGCGCACGGCGACGGCGCCGTTGGGGAGATCTGCGATCTCCACGCAGTTGTTCTCGGCTCCGCTGGCGGAGGACTTGCGCCAGGCTGCGACGGAGAGGTCGTGCGCGTACAGCTCCGCCTTGGGTCCGTTCACTTTCTGTGGCCTTCTTCCATCTGCGCGATACGGGCGAGTGAGTCTTCCACCGGCAGCGCTGTCGCACGGATCCGCTCGAACGCTTTGGTGAAGGGCACAGCTTCATCGCCCTCAACGTATGCCGCTCCGCTCAGGTTTTCCAGCAGGACCACGTCCGGGATGGGACCGGGGAACGAGACGATGGAGAATCCGCCCACGACACCCGGATGGGTGCTGCAGTCCAGCGGCATCAACTGGATGGTCACGTTCGGCATTTCGGCTGTGTCGAGTAGGCGGCGCAGTTGCTCGCGCATCGTCGCCGGACGGACCACGAACCGTTGATGCAGGGCTGCCTCGTGGATGATTACCCACAACTCCAGTGGATTGCCAGGCCGGGTGAGCACGGACTGGCGTGCCAGCCGGACCTCGGCCAGTGCCGCGATATCGTCCGGGGTTCGCGACGTGGTGATGCCCGCGATGTTCTCGCGTGCGTAGGCCGCCGTCTGCAATAGTCCGGGGACCACGAGAGGCGCCCACTCGCAGATCTGCTCGGCGTCGGACTCCAGCGAGATGTAGTCGGCGTAAGCGGGCGCAACGATGCCGCTGTACGTCTGCCACCACCCCTTCTTGCTCGCGTCCTTTGCCAAGTTCTCGAGCGCTGCGTGCACTTCAGGATCGCCGACGCCGTAGATCTGGAGCAGTGAGCTGACCTCGGCCGGCCGGATGGCCTGTGCCGCGTTCTCGATCTTCGACATCTTCGGGCCCCTCCACCCCATGGCGATGGCGGCTTCGTCGAGCGTCAGCCCGGCGTCGTTGCGCAGCCTCTTCAGGGTTGCGCCGAGGCGGCGGCGCCGGACGGTCGGGATCAGCGGAGAGTTGGGCATAGCCGCAGTCCTACACCAGCAACCGGGTTGAAGAGAACGGTCAGTGATGAAGCGTCATTCATATCGGGTAGAAAACTTGCGATGGAATCAGAAAAGCGCCACCATCGGAGAGTCGTCACGCAGGGTCGATGACCCGGCGCACGGCGCGACATGATCCGACGCTGCCTGTGGAGGTGCCATGTACGACATGGCCGAAGTGCACGGACCCCCAACCCCCGGCTTTTACCTCCGCACCAGACCGCACGGCTTCGTCGTCCACCTCGTCGCTTCCGGCGACAACCTGCGCGCCGTCCGGGAGCTGACCCGTAAGACCCTCGCCTCGGCGGGCGTTGACACCGAGACGGCCGAGAGCGCGCAGCTCGTGCTGTCCGAGCTGGTCGGGAACTCGGTTCGGGCGTGCGGGGAGTGGGTGCCGCTGGTGGTGGAGCTGTCCGTCGGGCGGACGGTGGTGGTGTTAGGGGTGCACGATCCGGATCCGGCGCGGATTCCGCGCCGGCGCGCGGTGGCGATGGATGACGCCGACGCCGAGTCCGGGCGGGGGCTGGCGCTCGTGGATCTGCTCACGTCGGGGTGGCGGGTGGCGCGGTCGCCGGTCGGGAAGCAGGTCCGCTGCCGGCTGGAGCTCGCGGCGGGGTGAGTGAGTGCCCGGCTCCGCCCTCATCCCGCCCGCGGGGCGAGTGCCCGGCTCCGCCCTCATCCCGCTCGCGGGGCGAGTGCCCGGCTCCGCCCTCATCCCGCTCGCGGGGTGAGGGCCTGGAAGCCGCCGTCTGCCCGCCGCCGTGTGAGGGCCTGGCAGCCGCCGTCTGCCCGCCGCGGGGTGAGTGCCCGGCAGCCGTCCTCCCCGTGCGGGACGGATGCCGGGCACAAGTGCGAGCGAACCGTCAGGCCGCGCGGCGGGCGCGGCGGTGGTGGGCGGCGATGATGTCGGCGTAGCGGCGGCCGCTGCCCTTGATGGTGCGCTTCTGCGTCGGGTAGTCGACGTGGATCAGGCCGAAGCGCTTGTCGTAGCCGTAGGCCCACTCGAAGTTGTCCAGCAGCGACCACGCGAAGTAGCCGGCCAGCGGTGCGCCGCGGCGCACCGCTCTCGCGCAGGCGGCCAGGTGCTCCTCCAGGTAGGCCTGTCGCTCCGGGTCGTCGACCTGGCCGTCGGGGCCGACGGTGTCGGGGTAGGCGGAGCCGTTCTCGGTGACGAAGATCCGCTCGGCCCCGTACTCCTCGGCGACCCGGACGAGCAGCTGCTCCAGGCCGTCGCCGTAGACCTCCCAGTCCATCGCCGTGCGCCGGACGCCCGGCAGGTAGACCTGCTTGGCGCGCGGCGGCAGGCCGGTGGGGTCGTCGGCGATGACGTTGCGGAAGTAGTAGTTGACGCCGAGCCAGTCGAGCGGGGCCGCGATGGTGTCGAGGTCGCCGCTGCGGATCGGGAGGTCGACGCCGTACTGGTCGACCATGTCCTGCGGGTAGCCGCGGCCGTGGATCGGGTCGAGCCACCAGCGGTTGGTGTGGCCGTCGGCGCGGATCGCGGCGGCCTGGTCGGCCTCGCGGTCGGTGGCGGGCTCGCAGGGGCTGAGGTTGTTGACGATGCCGATGCGGGCGTTCGGGTTGGCGGCGCGGATCGCCTGGACGGCGAGGCCGTGCCCCAGGTGCAGGTGGTACGAGGCGCGGACCGCGGCCGTGATGTCGGTGAGGCCGGGGGCCATCTTGCCCTCGAGGTGGCCGATCCAGGACGAGCAGAGCGGCTCGTTGAGCGTCGCCCAGTCGTGGATGCGGTCGCCGAGGGCTTCGGCGACCACCGACGCGTACTCGCCGAACCGCTCCGCGGTCTCCCGCTCCGGCCAGCCGCCCCGGTCCTGCTGGGCCTGTGGCAGGTCCCAGTGGTAGAGCGTCGGGAAGGGGGTGATGCCCGCTTCGAGGAGGGAGTCGGTGAGCCGGTCGTAGAAGGCGAGTCCGGCCGGGTTGACCGGCCCGCCGCCCTGCGGCATGACACGGGGCCAGGCGATGGAGAACCGGTAGGCGTCCAGGCCGAGATTGCCCATGAGGGAGATGTCCTCGGGTACCCGGTGGTAGTGGTCGCAGGCCACGTCGCCGGTGTCACCCTCCGCCACCTTGCCCGGGGTGTGGGAGAAGGTGTCCCAGATCGAGGGGGACCGGCCGTCCTCGTCCACCGCTCCTTCTATCTGGTAGGCGGCGGTCGCCGCACCCCAGATGAAGTCGGCGGGGAGAGCGCTGAGGTCGTTCACGAGCAGCCTTTCGGTGGTGGTCACTTGACGGCGCCGGCGGTGAGTCCGACGACCAAGTAGCGCTGGAGCAGCAGGAACCCGGCGACCACGGGCACACTCACGACGAGTGAGGCGGCCATGACCTGGTTCCAGTACACGTCGGTCTGGGTGGCGTATCCCTGCAGGCCGACGGCGAGGGTGCGGGTGGTGTCGTTCGTCATGACCGACGCGAAGAGCACCTCGCCCCAGGCCGTCATGAAGGCGTACACCGACACCGCGACGATGCCGGGGACCGCGGCCGGGACGACGACGCGGAACAGCGCGCCGAGCGGGCCGCAGCCGTCCACCATCGCGGCCTCGTCGAGATCGCGCGGGATGGAGTCGAAGTAGCCGACGAGCATCCAGATGGAGAAGGGGAGCGAGAACGTCAGATAGGTGAGGATGAGGCCGCCGCGGCTGCCGTAGAGGGCGATCCCCGTCGCGTTCCCGATGTTGACGAAGATCAGGAAGAGCGGGAGGAGGAAGAGGATGCCCGGGAACATCTGGGTGGACAGCACCGTCACGGTGAAGAACTTGCGGCCCTTGAAGCGGTAGCGGCTGACGGCGTAGGCGGCGAAGATCGCCACGGCCACCGAGGCCACGGTCGCGCTGACCGAGACGATCACCGAGTTCACGAAGTACTTGGCGAGCGGGACCGTGTGCCAGATGTCGATGTACGGCCGGAACGTGAAGCCGCTCGGGATCCACCGGAAGGAGCCCTGCACGTCCTGCAGCGGCTTCAGCGAGGAGCTGAGCATCACGTACACCGGGGCGAGCGTGAAGACCGTGAGCAGGGTGAGGAAGATCCTCCGGGTCCAGATGAAGGACTTCGGCTGCGCCATCGGGGACGGGGGAGGAGGGGGTTTACGCATCGGCCGCATCCCTCCTGCGTGACGTGACGAGCAGATAGATGGCCGTGACGACCAGCAGGAACAGCAGCAGGAGGACGGACATGGCCGAGCCGGAGCCGAAGTTCCAGGTGACGAACGACGACTGGTAGATGTGGATGGAGATCAGGTCGGCGGCCTCCGGCGCCGATCTGCCGAACAGCACGTAGGGCGTGTTGAAGTCGTTGAACGTCCACAGGAAGAGCACCAGCACCAGCACCTGGTTGACCGGCCGCAGCGACGGCAGGGTGATCCGGCGGATCTGCTGCCAGACGCCCGCGCCGTCCATCGACGCCGCCTCGTACAGCTCACGCGGGATGTTCTGCAGCCCTGCCATCAGGCACAGGAACGCGAACGGCCACGAGCGCCAGACGGAGACGGTGACGAGGGCGGTGAAGCTGTTGTCGCCGATCAGCCAGAACGACCGCTCGGAGGTGAGGTGCAGCTGGTCGTGGATCACATGGTTGATCAGGCCCGTATCGCGCTGGAACATGAACGACCAGGTGATGACGGCCGCGTAGACCGGCAGCGCGTACGGGACAAGGAAGATCGCCCGCAGGAATCCCCGGCCGCGGAAGGCGTCCTGCATGAGGATCGCCGCCGCGGTGCCGAGGAGCCAGGAGAGCCCCACGGCGAGGACGGTGAAGCAGAGGGTGACCCAGAACGAGTGCAGCAGCGCCTGGCCGACCGGGGCGTCGAAGTCCACCGCTACGCGGTAGTTGTCCAGGCCGGCCCAGGGCGCGGCGCCCCAGTCGCGGATGAAGAACTGGGTGAGCTGTTTGAAGCTCATCACGATACCGACGATCATCGGGATGAGGTGGATCAGCAGTTCGAGCAGCAGCGCGGGAAGCAGGAGGAGGTAGGGCAGGCCGATCCGGCGCAGTCGCGCGATCACGAGGCCGGCATCTGCTGCTGGGCCTTGGTGAGGGCGTTCTTCACGGAATCGGTGGTGACGTCCTTGCCTGAGGCGGCCTGCGCGAAGAGCTCCTTCATCGCGGTGCCGACGAGCGTCTCGAACTGGCTCTCATTGGGGACCTGCGGCAGCGGGGCGGCGCTCTTGGCGAGCACCTCGGCGAGCGTCTTCAGGTCGGGGGTGGAGAAGGCCGGGTCGCTCTGCGCGTCCTTGACCGGCGGCAGCGAGCCGTAGGTGGCGTTGAGGGTCTTCTGCTCGGCGGCGCTGGTCATGAAGTTGACGAACTTCAGTGAGCCGTCGAGGTTCTTGGTGTTCTTGAAGACCGCGAGGTTGATGCCGGCGACCATCGAGTTGATGGCGTGCGCACCCGTGGCGCCCGCGGTCTGGAACGGAACCGGCGCCACGCCGTAGTCTTCGGGCTTCATGCCGTGGGACTTCAGCGAGGAGGCGGCGGCCTGCCACATCAGCATGCCGGCCTTGCCGGTCGCGAAGTCGGCGAGGGACTGGTTGGCGGCGTACTCGGCGTTGCCGGGGGCTGCGATCTTGTCCTTGCCGATGAAGTCGATGTACTGCTTGACGGCGGCGACGTTCTCCGGGGTGTCGAAGGTGGCTTTGCCGGAGGCGTCGAAGAAGTCCGAGCCGTGCTGCTTGGCGAGGACGAAGGCGTGGTGGATGTTCTCCGAGCCGTTGCCGCCCTCGACGGCGAGGCCGTACTTGCCGTCCTTGGTGAGCTTCTTGCCGTCGGCGACCAGTTCGTCCCAGGTCGTCGGCGGGGCGGCTATGCCCGCGTCGGCGAACATCTTCTTGTTGTAGTAGAGCCCGTAGGCCAGCGAGTACAGCGGCACGGCGGCCGGGTCCTTGCCCTGCGCGCCGGCGGCGGCGAGCGCGGCGCTGACGAAGCGGTCCTTGCCGCCGATCTTGGAGAAGGTGGTGGCGTCGAACGGGAGCAGCGCACCGGTGGCCTGGAGGGACGCCGACCAGGTGTTGCCGATGTTCAGCACGTCGGGCCCCTGGCCCGAAGTGGCCGCGGCCAGAATTCTGTTGAGCAGGTCGGACCAGGGGACGACCTCCAGCTTGACCTTGATCCCGGTCTGCTGCTCGAACTTCTTGAGCTCGGGCTCCAGCACCTGCTTGTCGTTCTCCAGGCTGGTGCCCTGGTTGCTCGCCCAGTACGTCAGGGTCTTCGGGCTGCTGTTGCCGCCGCTGTCGTTGCTGCTGGAGCCGCCGCCGCAGGCGGAAGCGGTGAGTGCCATCGCTGCGGCGATGGCGGTGGCCGCGACTGCCCGGTGGTAGGTACGCATGACGGTCCCCTCTCAGGGGTGGGATCGCTACGGAACGGGAACGGGTCTGGACTGGTGCGGAACCTGACAGGAACGGGTCCGGAAGACGTCAGGAACAGGTCGGGAACGGGTCTGGATCAGTTCAAGAAGTGAACAGGGGCCGTGTCTTATTTCAGGGCGTGATTTAACTTGTGAGAAAAGGTGGCGTCAAGACTTCGCGCACCGATAGATTTCAGCCGGGGAGCCAGGGGAGGAGGACCGAATGGCAGATCGAGGCAAACGAACCGTGCGTGACCTGCGGCGCGGCAACCGGTCGGCGCTGTTGCGCCACCTGTATTTCGAAGGACCACTCAGTCGCCAGGAGTTGGGACGGGACTCCGGGCTGAGCGCGGGATCGATCAGCAACGTCGTCGGCGATCTGATCGCCGACGGGCTGGTCGAGGAGGCCGGTTCCGTCGACTCCGACGGCGGACGGCCGCGGATCCTGCTCAGGGTCGCCGCCGGTTACGGCTGCGTCGTGGGGGTGGATGTCGGGGAGACCCGGGTCCGGGTCGAGCTGTTCGACCTCGCCCTCACCGAACTCGCCGCGGCGGACCTGCCGCTGTCGGACAGCGGCCATGACGTCGACCACGTCGTACGGCTGATTCTCGATGGTCTCTCGGCCGTCGTCCGGGACGCGGGCATCTCCGAGAGCGATGTGCTCGGGGTGGGCGTCGGGGTCCCCGGCATCGTCGAGCAGGGTGACGGCGCCAACGGCCAGGGCGGCTCGGGCGGTTCCGGCGGCCAGGGCGGCTCGGGCGGCTCAGGTATCGACCTCGGCAGCGGCGAGGGCATCGTCGTGCACGGCCAGACCATCGGCTGGAACGCGGTCCCGTTCGGCCGCCTGCTGCGGGCCGGCACCGACCTGCCGCTCTACATCGACAACGGCGCCAAGACGCTGGGCCAGGCCGAGATGTGGTTCGGCGCCGGACGCGGCGCGAGCAGCGCCGTCATCGCGCTGCTCGGCTCGGGCGTCGGCGCCTGCGTGGTCGCCGACGGCAAGCCGTACCGGGGGGCCACCAGCAGCGCGGGGGAGTGGGGTCACACCACCCTCCAGGTGGGCGGCCGGCTCTGCCGGTGCGGCGCCCGCGGCTGCCTGGAGGCCTATGTCGGCGCCGAGGCGCTGCTGGAACGCTGGGGCCGGGCCCCGGAGGGGCAGAGCGAGGAAGCGGGCCTCACGGCCCTGCTGACCGCCGCCGACGAGGACCCGTCCGCGGCCGCGCTGCTGGCGGAGACCGCCGAGTACCTGGGCGCGGGCATCGCCGACCTGATCAATCTCTTCAACCCCCAGCGCATCGTGATCGGCGGCTGGGCCGGGCTCATGATCGGCCCCCGGCTGCTGCCGGCCGTCCGCGAGGCGGCGGTGGCCTACGCGCTGCACCACCCCTGCGCCCAGACCTCCATCGAGATGGGCCGGCTCGGCCCCGACGCGGTCACGGTCGGCGCGGCCACCCTGCCGCTGGCCAGGCTGCTCGACTCCGGCGGCGCGCCCTGGAACCGGAGCCCAACCGTCCGGGAGGCCCGCCTGGAGGTACGTTGACAAAGCGGGAGCAATCGGATGCTCCCGCCTTGTCGCACCTCGTCCCGCCAAGGAGCCCCGCTGTGACCCTGCAGCAGCAGATCGTCGGCACCGCCATGCAGATGACCGTATGCACCCTTCAGCCAGGTCAGACGGTGTACTGCGAGGCGGGGAAGTTCCTGTTCAAGACGTCGAACGTCACCATGGAGACCCGGCTGTCGGGACCTGGCGGTGTCCAGCCGGGCGGCGGCGCGTCCGGCGGCATGAGCGGCATGCTGCGCCAGGCGATGGGCACGGCCATGCAGGCGGGGCAGCGGGCGCTGGCGGGCGAGAGCCTCGCCTTCCAGTACTTCGCCGCGTCCGGCGGCGAGGGCACCGTCGGCTTCGCCGGGGTGCTGCCCGGTGAGATGCGGGCCCTGGAGCTGGACGGTTCGCGGGCCTGGTTCGCCGAGAAGGACGCCTTCGTGGCCGCCGAGTCGACCGTCCACTTCGGTATCGCCTTCCAGGGCGGACGGACCGGCCGCAGCGGCGGCGAGGGCTTCATCCTGGAGAAGTTCACGGGGCACGGCACGGTGATCATCGCGGGCGCGGGCAACTTCATCGACCTCAACCCGGCGGACTTCGGCGGCCGGATCGAGGTCGACACCGGCTGCATCGTCGCCTTCGAGGAGGGCATCGAGTACGGGGTGCAGCGGATCGGCGGCCTCGACCGGCAGGGGCTGATGAACGCGGTCTTCGGCGGCGAGGGGCTGTCGCTGGCCACCCTGGAGGGCAACGGCCGCGTCATCCTGCAGTCGATGACGATCGAGGGTCTGGCCAACGCGCTGAAGAAGGCTCAGGGCGGCGACAAGCAGGGGCCGACGGGCGGGCTGTTCTCCACCCACCAGGGCTGAGCGGCGTCCGTACGGGCCGGCCGGCCGGTCACCCGGGCCGATCGTGCCGGGCCCGCGCCGGTTCTCACACATCTTCCGTGACCGGTTAACTCCTGGAAAACAGTGTGTGGTTGGCATTGACGGGGCCAGGTCTACGCGCGTCATGGTGGTGTCCATGAGAACCCCACGTCTCACTCGTATCGGCGCGCTCGCCGTCCTCGCGGGCACCCTCCTCGTCGGCGGCCCGGCGGTCGCCGCCTCTCCCGCCGCCCTCGCCCCCACCTCCGCCGCCGTCGGCTCGTCCGCCACGGTGACGGTCAACGCGGTGGGCAGCATCTGCTATTCGGCGCTGCCGTCGCAGGCCCACCACACCCTCGACCTCATCGACGCGGGCGGGCCGTTCCCGTACTCGCAGGACGGCGTCGTGTTCCGGAACCAGGAACACCTGCTGCCCAGTCACACCAGCGGCTACTACCACGGGTACACCGTCGTCACGCCCGGGTCGCCGACCCGCGGCGCCCGCCGGATCATCACCGGCCAAGCGGTCGACGAGGACTACTACACCGCCGACCACTACGCGTCGTTCAAGCTGGTCGACTTCAGCTGCTGAGCACCCTTCCGGGTGCCTGCTGAGCATCCTTCCGGGTGCCTGGTGAGCGCCCTGCCGAGCAGCTGCCGATCCCTCTGCCCACCGCCTTCCGACCCCAGTGAGCGGGGCGGGCGCCGGACCTTCCTCCGGCGCCCGCCCCGCTCTTTCGCGTGTTACGGACCGGATACATCCCCGCGAACCGCAGGCCTCGGTGTCAGAGGCACCCGATAGCGTTCCAGGGAGACGATGATCCGCCCCCGTTCCACAGCACCGAGGAAGGACGGCGATCCGCCGTGTACCGCTGGGAGATCACCCGGGCCGCGCTGGCCCAGCGGGTTTTCGCCATCGTCCGCAGCGAGAGCTACGACCAGGCCGCCGCGGTGGCCGACACGTTGCTCTCGGCCGGGCTGACCACACTGGAGATCTCGCTCACCACACCCTTCGCGCTCGAAGCGGTGACCACCCTCGTCCGCGAGGTCGGCGATGACGCGATCATCGGCGCGGGCACCGTACTGGACGCCACCTCCGCCCGGATGGCCGTCGACGCCGGAGCCCGCTTCCTGGTGTCGCCGAGCCTGGACGAGGGCGTCCTACGGACCGGGCACCGCTACGGCGTCCCGGTCTTCCCCGGCGTGGCGACCCCCACCGAGATGGTCCGCGCCATGGAACTCGGCGCGGACGCGCTCAAGCTCTTCCCCGCCTCCGGCTACGCCCCCGGCTGGATCAAGGACGTGCGCGCCGCCCTTCCGCAGGCCGCGCTGCTGCCCGCCGGCGGCATCACGGTCGACACCGCGCCGGACTGGATCGCCGCGGGCGCCGTCGCCTGCGGGATGGGACCTGAGCTCACCGAAGGCGACCGCGACACCGTCGCCAAGCGGCTGACCGAGCTGCTGGCCCGCCTGGCGGACGCCCGCTGACCCCCTGACCACCGGACCCCCTGACCACCGGACCCCCTGACCACCGGACCCCCTGACCACCGGACCCCCGGGTCCCCTGACCTCCTGCCCGCTGTACTCCTCCGTGAGGGGGAGGCGCGCTCCGCCGACGGCCGGTTACCGTGCGGAGCAAGGCGAACCCGTCTGACCAGGGGGAGGTTATGGGCATGTCCGAGATCATCGATCTGACCGCCTACGGCGAGGAGTTCACCGCCGACCCGTACCCGATCTACGCCAAGCTGCGGGAGCAGGGCCCGGTCCATCGGGTCCGCACCGTCGACAACGGCGAGCTGTGGCTCGTCGTCGGCCATGAGGCGGTGCGCTCGGCGCTCGCCGACTCCCGGTTCAGCAAGAGCTGGCGCACCCTGGACCCGCTCGCCGAACCCGGCGCCATCAGCGCCAACATGCTGGAGGCCGACGCACCGCAGCACACCCGGCTCCGGAAGCTGGTGGCCAAGGAGTTCACCGCACGCCGTGTCGAGGCGCTGCGGCCCCGGGTCCAGGAGATCACCGACGAGCTGCTGGACGAGATGCTGCCGCTCGGCCGCGCCGACCTGGTGGACGCGCTCGCCTTCCCGCTCCCGATGACCGTCATCTGCGAACTGCTCGGCGTCCCGTCGCTGGACCGCGAAGCGTTCCGGCGCTGGTCCAACGTGATCGTCGGGCAGGCCGGCGCCGAGGCGGAGAACGCCGCGGTGGAGGCCATGGGCGCCTACCTGGTGGAGCTCATCGAGGACAAACGGTGCAGTGCCCCCGCCGACGACCTGATGAGCGCCCTGATCCGCACCCGGCACGAGGACGGCGACCAGCTGTCGGCCGAGGAACTCGTCGGGATGGCCTTCCTGCTCCTGGTCGCCGGGCACGAGACGACCGTCAACCTGATCTCCAACGGGGTACTGGCACTGCTCCGGCACCCCGGCCAGCTCGCCGAGCTGCGCGCCGACCCCTCGCTGCTGGACGGCGCGATCGAGGAGATGCTGCGCTACGACGGGCCCGTCGAGACCTCCACCTGGCGGTTCACCACCCAGCCCGTCGACATCGGCGGCACCGTCATCCCGAGCGGCGAGCCGGTCCTGGTGGCGCTGGCCTCAGCGGACCGCGACCCGGAACGCTTCGAGGAGCCCGACACCTTCGACATCCACCGCTCCGCCCAGGGCCATCTGGCGTTCGGCCACGGCATCCACTACTGCCTCGGCGCCCCGCTGGCCCGTATCGAGGGCCGGACCGCGATCCGCACCCTGCTGGAACGCTGCCCGGACCTGGCGCTCGACGCGGACCCCGCCACCCTGACCTGGCGCCGCGGCATGCTGATCCGCGGTGTCCACCGGCTGCCGGTGCGCTACTAGGTGCTGCCCGGCAACGCCACCGGTTCCGTCACCTGATGTGCGCGGACCTAGAATCGGTCCCGATCAAGGCATCAGCAACGCCGCTGACGCGCGTCCGAGTCGTATCGGGAGGCCCAGAAGTGTCCGTTGTCGCCGTGCCGGGTTCGAAGTCGGTCACCGCCAGAGCGCTGTTCCTGGCAGCCGCCGCCGAGGGCACGACCACGCTCCGCCGGCCGCTGCTCTCCGACGACACGGACGGCTTCGCCGAGGGGCTGACGAAGCTGGGCTACGCGGTCGAGCGGGAGCCGGACCGGTGGCGGATCGAGGGCCGGCCGGCCGGCCCCGCCGTCGGGCAGGCGGACGTGTACTGCCGTGACGCGGCCACCGCCGCCCGTTTCCTGCCCGCGCTCGCCGCCGCGGGACACGGCACGTACCGCTTCGACGCCTCCGCCCAGATGCGCCGCCGCCCCGTCGCCCCGCTCACCGACGCCCTGCGCCGGCTCGGCGTCGACCTGCGGCACGAGGAAGCGGAGGGCCATCTGCCGCTCACCGTCACCGCGCGCGGCATCAAGGGCGGCGACCTCGAACTCGACGCGAGCCTGTCGTCCCAGTTCCTCACCGCGATGCTGCTCGTCGCCCCGCTCACGGCCGAGGGTCTGCGGATCCGCGTCACCGGGCTCGTCTCCGCCCCGTACGTCGAGATCACCCTGGCGATGATGCGGAGCTTCGGCGTCGAGGTGCTGCGGGAGGGCGACACCCTCACCGTTCCGCCCGGCGGCTACCGCGCCACCGACTACGACATCGAGCCCGACGCCTCCACCGCGAGCTACTTCTTCGCCGCCGCCGCGCTGACCGGCGCCTCCGCGACCGTCCCCGGCCTGGGCGCGGACGCGCTCCAGGGCGATCTGCGCTTCGTCGACATCCTGCGGCGGATGGGCGCGGAGGTGGAGACCGGAGCGGACGCCACCACCGTCACCGGCACCGGGCGGCTGTCCGGGGTCACCGTCAACATGCGCGACATCTCCGACACCATGCCGACCCTCGCCGCCATCGCGCCGTTCGCCGACGGCCCGGTGCGGATCGAGGACGTCTACAACACCCGCGTCAAGGAGTGCGACCGGCTGGACGCGTGTGCGGAGAACCTCCGCCGGCAGGGCATCCGGGTCGAGACCGGACGCGACTGGATCGAGATCCACCCCGGCACGCCCGTCGCCACCGAGATCACCTGCCACGGGGACCACCGCATCGCCATGAGCTTCGCCGTCGCCGGGCTGCGCACCCCGGGTGTCACGTTCGACGACCCGGGATGCGTGAAGAAGACCTTCCCCAAGTTCCACGAGGCGTTCGCGGCGCAGCGCCGCACCTGGGGCGTCTGAGTCCTCGTCCGGGACGAGGGCTCGGTCAGGGTCCGCGGCTCAACGCGCGCTGTACTCGGTGAGCGCCAGCCGCAGGGTCTCGCGCATGAGCTTCACGCCGACGGCGATGCACTCCTCGTCGACGTCGAACCGCCCGCTGTGCAGGTCGTAGGCGGTCGCCCGGCCGCGGGGCCGGACCCCGAGCCGGGCCAGGCCGCCGGGCACGGATTCCAGGTACCAGGCGAAGTCCTCGCCGCCGAGGCTCTGCGGGGTCTCGTAGCGCGCACCGGGTTCGAGGGCCGACGTGACCGCCGCGTCGAACACCCGCATAGCGTCCGGGTCGTTGGTGACCGCGGGCGCCACCTGGTTGAAGTCGGCGTTGAACGTCACCCCGTACGGGGAGACGATCGCGGAGGCCAGCCGCTCGAACAGTTCCGGTACCGCCGCCCACGCCTCCCGGCTCAGCGACCGCACCGTCCCCAGGGATGTGACGCGCTCCGGCCGGCCGTCGGGTCCGGGCACGCTGTTCACCGTCCCGAACACCGCCGAGGCGACCATCGCGGCGCCTGGGGGCAGCGCGTTCTGCAGGGCGGTCGGGAGGTCGGTGATGAGCTTGGCCATCACCATCACCAGGTCCGCGGGATGGGCTCCGGGCGCGGTGCCGGCCGGCGGCTGGGTGATCTGGATGTCGAAGGCGGTCAGGCTGGAGGTGATCGGCCCGGTGCGGATCCCGACCCGGCCCACCTCGCCCGCGGGATCGCAGTGCAGGGCGTAGATGACCGCCACGTCCTTGAGCACCCCGGCCGCGATGGCGTCGTGGGCGCCGCTGGGTACGGCCTCCTCCGCGGGCTGGAAGATGAACCGGGCCCGCCCCTCGATCGCTTCGGGCGCCTGGGCGAGCCCCAGTGCCACCCCGAGCATGATCGTGGTGTGCACGTCGTGCCCGCAGGCGTGACACGTCCCGGGCTGGGTGGACCGGTACGGGACCTCCTTCTCGTCCGCGACGGGCAGCGCGTCGATGTCGGCGCGCAGCGCCACGAGCGGGCCGCGGCCGTCACCGATGTCGCAGTACAGGCCGGTGCCGCCGGGAAAGATCTGCGGCGCGAGACCGGCGGCCGTGAGCTGCTCGGCGATGAAGGCGGTGGTGCCGAACTCCTTGCGCGCCGTTTCCGGGTGCGCGTGGATGTGGCGGCGGATCTGCACCAGGCGGTCGAACCTGTCGGGATTCATGACTATCCAGTTCCAGCGGTGACGGAGTCTTCCAGCGGTGACGGAGGTCGTAGCGCGGACGCCCGCTGCTCGACGGCGTCATCGTATGCGAGCCGGGCGGGCCGCCGGGTGCGGTGCGCCCACCCGACAACTCCCGTGGTGAGAAGGCCCGTTGGGGTGACGGATACCTGCGGGGGCCGTGCGGGAGCCGGTACGCCGGGTGATTCGGGCGGCGGATATCCCGCGAAGGTGTGACCGTCCACCCGTCAGTTCGATTCTTCCGGCGCCGCCGGCTGGACCGGGAGCCGGTCGAGGACGACACCGAAGGAGTCGCGGTAGACGGCGAGCAGTTCGTCCTGCTCCAGGTCCTGTTCGTGCCGTTCGTCGCCCTCGGTGGTGATGAGGGAGGTGCCGCTGAGGGTGATCCGGCCGGTCGGCGTGAGCAGCGAGCAGACCAGCGACCGGGTGAAGTGGGACGCGGGGGAGGTGCGCTGCCACCAGCAGGTCGGTTCGAAGTCGGCGAGTTCGCGGGGGCGTTGCTCCAGCCGGTACTCCGCTACGCCGTCCTTGAGGATGTCGACGTCACCGTCCGGCGCGTCGGCGACACGGAAGACACCGCTGGGGTCCGACTGGTCCTCGCGGCTGTCCAGCCGGATCGGGTGCTGGGTGAACCGGCCGAAACCGACGTCCACCAGCCAGGAGCCGGAGGCCTCGACGCGCAGCGCCAGATGGTCGAAGGGCGGGCCGAGGACCCCGTCCTTGTCGAAGACCCGGGCGGCGAACAGGCTCACCGGGTACCCGAGCTCCGTCAGCAGCGCACCGAACAGACCGTTGAGTTCGTAGCAGAAGCCGCCCCGCCGGGCCCCGACGACCTTGGCGTGGAGCGCCTCCCGCGTCAGCACGATCTCCTCGCCGAGATGGATCGAGAGGTTCTCGAACGGCACGGTGAGCAGATGACGAAGCTGCAGGTCGCGCAGCGCGGCGGCGTCGGGTATTGCGGGGCGGTCGGCCCCGATGCGCGAGAGGTAGGCGTCGGCCTGTGATGCGTCCATGACGCAGTTATCCCTCAGCGTTCCTCCGGGCGCCAAACGGAACCCGGGTGGCCGGTCACAGGTGGTGCCGCTGGCCGCGCTTCGCCCGCTCGTACTCCGCGCGGGCCCGGCGGGCGGCCGGCCGGTCGGAGACCTCGGCGACGGCCACGTCCCACCAGGCGCCGGAGGCCGGTTCCCCGCCCGTGCCCGGCCCGGTCTCGACGTACACGGCCGTCGCGCGGTCCGAGGCGCGGGCCGTGGCCAGCGCCTCGCGCAGCTCCTTGACGGTGCGGGCGGTCAGGACGTCCAGGCCGAGGCTGGCGGCGTTGGCGGCCAGGTCGACGGGGAGCGGATCGCCGGTGAACGTGCCGTCCGGGGCCCGGAACCGGTAGGCGGTGCCGTAGCGCTCGGCGCCGACCGAGTCCGACAGTCCGCCGATGGAGGCGTAGCCGTGGTTCTGCACGATCACGAGGTTGATGTTGACGCCCTCCTGGACCGCGGTGACGATCTCGGTGGGCAGCATCAGATACGTGCCGTCGCCGACGAGGGCGAACACCTCGCGGTCGGGCGCGGCGAGCTTCACCCCGATCGCGGCGGGGATCTCGTAGCCCATGCAGGAGTAGCCGTACTCGACGTGGTACTGCTTCGGGTCGCGGGACCGCCAGAACTTGTGCAGGTCGCCGGGGAGCGAGCCGGCCGCGTTGATGACCACGTCGCGGTCCTGGAGCACCTCCGCCAGGGCGCCCAGCACCTGGGTCTGCGAGGGGAGGCTGTCGCCCGCGTCGCCGCCCGGCCGGAAGACGGCGTCGGTGGCGCGCTGCCACTCCGCGACGCCCCGGTCGTGCCGGGACAGGTCCACCCGGTGGCCGGCCAGGGCGGCGGTGAGCGCCTCGATACCGGACCGGGCGTCGGCGACCAGGGCGGTGCCCGCCATCTTGTGCGCGTCGAACGCGGTGATGTTCAGGTTGACGAAGCGCACGTCCGGGTGGGCGAACAGCGAGTTCGACGCGGTGGTGAAGTCCGTCCAGCGGGTGCCGATGCCGAGGACGACATCGGCCTCGCGGGCGGCGGCGTTGGCCGGCCCGGTGCCGGTGTGGCCGATCCCGCCCAGCGCCTGCGGGTGGTCGAAGCGCAGCGAGCCCTTCCCCGCTTGGGTCTCGGCCACCGGGATTCCGGTGGCCGCGGCGAACTCGCGCAGCGCGTCGGTGGCCTCGGAGCCGATCACACCGCCGCCCGCCACGATCAGCGGGCGTTCGGCGGACCGCAGCAGCTCCGCGGCCTCGTCCAGCGCCGCCGCGTCCGGCTGCGGACGGCGTACGTGCCAGACCCGCTGCTCGAACAGCTCGGCCGGCCAGTCGTACGCCTCGGCCTGGACGTCCTGGGGCAGCGCCAGGGTGACCGCGCCGGTGTCCACCGGATCGGTCAGGACGCGCATCGCCTGCAGCAGGGAGGGCGCGAGCATCTCCGGGCGCCAGATCCGGTCGAAGTAGCGGGAGACCGGCCGCAGCGTGTCGTTGACGGACATGTCGTACGCCCACGGCACCTCCAGCTGCTGCAGCACCGGATCGGCGGGGCGGGTCGCGAACACGTCGCCGGGAAGCAGCAGTACCGGCACGCGGTTGATGGTGGCCAGGGCCGCACCGGTGACGAGGTTGGTGGCGCCGGGCCCGATGGAGGTGGTGCAGGCCATCGTGGACAGCCGGTTGTTCATCCGGGCGAAGCCGACCGAGGCGTGCACCATCGCCTGCTCGTTGCGGCCCTGGTAGTACGGCATGACATCGTGGCCGGTCTGCAGCAGGGCCTGGCCGACCCCGGCGACGTTGCCGTGGCCGAAGATGCCCCAGGTCCCGGCGATCAGCCGGCGGCATACGCCGTCCCGTTCGGTGTGCTGGACGGTGAGGAAGCGGACGAGGGCCTGGGCGACGGTGAGCCTGACGGTGGTCGTCATGGGCGCGGTTCCTCCACTGATGCGGTCTCCACAGGTGCGGTGTACAGCGGCAGTCGCGGGTCCACGGACTGTGCGGCCCAGCTGCCGCGTACCCAGGCGTGCGCGGGGTCGTCACAGATCAGCCAGGCCCGGTCGGCGCCGGGCCCGGCCATCACGTTCAGGTAGTACATGTCGTAGCCGGGGACGGCCATGCTCGGGCCGTGCCAGCCGTCGGGGATCAGTACGGCGTCGCCGCCGCGCACTTCGGCGAGCACGTCGGTCCGTCCGGCGCCGGAGGGGTAGACCCGCTGGTAGCCCATCGCCCCCGGGCCGCCCGCCAGCTCGAAGTAGTAGATCTCCTCCAGCTCGGACTCCGTCGCGCTCGCCTCGTCGTGCTTGTGCGGCGGGAACGACGACCAGTTGCCGCCGGGGGTGAGCACCTCGACCGCGATGAGCCGGTCGCAGTCGAAGACCCCGGCCGCCGCGAAGTTGTTGACCTGACGGCTCGCGCCGCCCGCGCCGCGCAGCTCCACCGGCACGCCGGAGGCGGGCCCGTAACGGGCAGCGAGCCGCCGCTCGCAGCGGGCCCCGGTGAGCGCGAAGCGGCCGCCGGCCCGGCTGGTGAGCACCGTGCGCGCGTCCCGCGGCACATACGCGAAGTCGCTGACGCCGCTGAACACGTCGGGCCTGCCGCGCAGTTCGAAGACCTCGTCGTCGACGGCGACCGAGCAGCCGCCCGCCAGCGGCAGCACGATCCACTCGCTGTCACCGCTGTCGAGGGTGCGCGTTTCGCCGGGCGCCAGCGTCAGCACCCGCAGCGAGCTGTAGCCCCAGCCGGCGCCCTCCGGGTCCACCCACAGGTCGTAGCCGTCGCGGGCGGCGCTCGCGGCCGGTACGTGCCCGGCCAGCCGCGTGGGCCCGCCGCCCGGCGTCATCGGGCGTTCTCCGGCGCGGACGGGCTGCGGTCGACCAGCGACACGGCGGTGTCGATGGCCTTCGCCACGTCGCCGTCGTCCGGGAAGAGCATGGTGCGGCCGAGGATCAGACCGCGCACCTGCGGTATCCGCAGCGCCTTCTGCCAGGCCGCGTACCGCTCGTCGGGACCGCCGGTGCCCTCGCCGCCGAGCAGCAGGGTGGGCAGGGTCGTCGAGGCCATCATGCGCTCCATCTCGTCGACGACCGGGACCTTCAGCCAGGTGTACGCGGAGGTGCTGCCCAGGCCCTGGGCGATGTTGTTGACGTAGATCTGCGCGTCGGGCTCCAGGATGTTGACGACCCGCCCGGCCACCCGGTGGGTACGGAACGGTTCGACGAGCGCCAGCAGCCGGCGCGCGGCGAGCGTGTGCACCGCGTGCGAGCAGCCGGCCAGCGTGTCGGCCGTGCCGGGGTCCTCCGGGTCGATCCGCAGCAGCACCTTGCCGCCGTCGAGGCCGGCCGCCGCGATACCGGGTGCGTCGTAGCCGGTGAAACGGTCGTCGAGCTCGAAGGACGCGCCGGGCAGCCCGCCGCGGTTCATCGACCCCAGGACGAGCTTGCCGTCGAGGGCGCCGAGCAGCATCAGGTCCTCGACCAGGTCGGCCGTGCCGAGGAAGCCGTCCACCCCGGGGCGCGCCAGCGCCTCGACGCACCGCGCCAGCAGCTCGTGGCGGTCGCCCATCGCCGTCGGGTCGCCGCCCGCCGCGACGGCGCCGCGCGCGGGATGGTCGGCGGCCAGCACGAACAGCGGGCGGGCGAGCCGGGACGGGTCGAAGGGCGTGCGCTGCGCGCAGGCCAGCCGGATCGCGTCCGGCGCGGACGCCCGCAGCCGGGTGATCTCGTCGACCGAGGACGCGAGCGGCGCGGGGCGCCGGTCGACCGCGGACGACTGGGTCTGGGCCTCGGGAACGGGCGCGAAGGGCCGTACGGGGCGGGATTTCGCGGTCATACGCGGGACCTCTTCGTTTCGGCGTCGACGGCCGCGGGGACCGCTTGCCGCGCCTGTCGCGTGAGAAGAGCCTCCACCTCGGAGAGGGTCGGCATGGCGTCGGCACAGGCGTGCCGTGAGGCGACCAGCGCGCCGGCCGCGTTGGCGGTGCTGATGACACGGGACAGCGGCCGGCCGGCCAGCAGACCGGCGCACAGCGCGCCGCCGAAGGCGTCACCCGCGCCGAGGCCGTTGACCACCTCGACCGGTACCGGCGGGAAGGAGACGCTCTCGGTCGCGGTGCGGGCCAGCACTCCATCCGGTCCCTGCTTGACGACGGCGAGGCGCACCCCGCGGTCCAGCAGCAGTTCGGCGGCCCGGTCCGGATCGCTGGTGCCCACCGCGACCTGCGCCTCCTCGCGGTTGCCGACCGCGACCGTCGCGTACCGCAGGGCCCGTGCGTACAGTTCGGGCGCCTCGGCCGGGTCGGCCCAGAAGCCGGGCCGCCAGTCGAGGTCGAAGTACACCTCGCGGCCGGCCCGTTCCTCCAGCGCGGCGAAGAGGGTGGAGCGGGTCGGCTCGACGGCGAGCGCGGAGCCGGTGATCCACAGCACCCGCGCGTCGCGGACCGCCGCGCGGTCCAGCCGTTCCGGTTCCAGGCACTGGTCCGGGGCGACGGGGCGCCGGTAGAAGTAGAGCGGGAAGTCGTCGGGCGGGAAGATCTCGCAGAACACGACCGGCGTCTGCAGTCCCGGCACCGTGGTCACCAGCGCGTCGTCCACCCCGAAGCCGCGCAGCGCGCCGCGTACGTACCCGCCGAACGGATCGTCCCCGACACCGGTGAGGACCGCGGTCCGCAGGCCGTAACGCGCCGCGGCCACCGCGACGTTGGTCGCGGTGCCGCCGAGGTACTTGGCGAACGTGCGGACGTCGGCGAGGCCGACGCCGGTCTGCTCGGGGTACAGGTCCACGCCCACCCGGCCGACGGTGATCACGTCGTACGGGGTGCCCGGTGCCCGCGCGGTCTCCGGGGCGGTCACAGCGCGGCCAGCCAGTCCAGCGAGGCCCGTACGTCGTCGACGGGGCCGCCGCCGGGCGGCGGTTCCGCGGTGAGCACGGCGTCCTGCTCCATGACGTACCAGCCCGCGTACCCCGCGTCCTCCAGTGCGCCGATGAGGGCGGCGAGGTCGATGTCGCCCTGCCCCAGCGGCTGGTAGAGATTACGGTCCACGGCTTCGGTGTAGGAGGTGCGCCCGTCGTGCACGGCCGCCGCCGCGCCCTCGTCCACGTCCTTGAGATGGACGTGGACCACCCGGCCGGCCGCCCGGCGGGCCAGTGCCACCGGGTCGGTGCCGCCGACGAGCAGATGCCCGGTGTCCAGGCACAGCCCGGTCCAGCTGCCCTCCAGGACCCGGTCGACGTCCTCCGGGCCCTCCACCATCGTGCCGACGTGCGGATGCAGGGCGGCGGTGATCCCGGCGGCCGCGGCGAGCGCCGCGACCCGGTCGAGATTGGCCAGCAGGGTCTTCCAGCCGAGCGTGTCCAGCTCGGGGCGGGCGTCGTAGCCGTCCTGCCCGGTCGCGGCGGCGAGCACCAGGGTTCCGGCGCCCGCCGCGGTGAAGGCGGCCAGCGCGGTGCGCACCTCCGGCAGTGGATCGGTCGCCGGATCGTGCAGCACGACCGGGACGAAGCCGCCGACGGCCGTCATCCCGCGCGCCGCGAGCAGCGGGCCCGGCAGGAAGCCGTCGGGTCCGAACTCGGTCGCGGTCAGCCCGAGCGCCGCCATCTCGTCCAGTACCCGCTCGGGCGTCAACTGGTGCCCCCAGCCCGGCACTTCGCACACGCCCCAGGAGATCGGCGCCGCGGCCACCCGGTCGAGCCTCATGCGCTCACCTCCGCGGTGCGTGCCGTGGTGCCGGCGAGCAGTTCGGCGCGGGCCGCGATCTCGGCGACCGCGACCGGCCGCCGCTCGCGCCGCGACACCTCGCACGCCTCGGCGACGAGCAGGGCGCGCAGCGCCTCGCGTCCCGGGCAGGGGTTGGCGCTCTCGCCGCGGGCCACCCGGACGAAGGTGTCCAGCTCGGCGCGGTAGGCGGGGGCGAAGCGCTCCAGGAAGCCGGGCCACGGGGCGGGGACGCTGCTCGCGGCGCCGGGCTCGACGGAGGTGACGGGGGTGCGGGCGTCGACACCCACGGCGATCTGGTCGTCGGTGCCGGCCAGCTCCATCCGGACGTCGTAGCCGGCGCCGTTGTAGCGGGTCGCGGTGGCGGTGGCGAGCACTCCGCCCTCCAGGGTGAGCAGGGTCGCCGCGGTGTCGGCATCGCCCGCGGTGCGGAAGAAGTCCGCGCCGCCGTTGGCGCCGGTCGCGTACACCTCCAGGATCTCGCGGCCGGTGACCCAGCGCAGGATGTCGAAGTCGTGGATCAGGCAGTCGCGGTACAGGCCGCCGGAGAGCGGGATGTAGTCGGCGGGCGGCGGGGCCGGGTCGGAGGTGACGGCCCGCACGGTGTGCAGCCGGCCGAGCCTGCCGGACCGTACGGCCTCGCGCGCCGCCAGGTATCCGGCGTCGAACCGTCGCTGGAAGCCCATCTGCAGCGTCGTGCCGGCCGCTTCGACCGAGCGCAGCGCGGCGACGGTGCCGGCCAGGTCCACGGCGATCGGCTTCTCGCAGAAGACCGGCAGGCCCGCCCGTGCGGCCCGTTCGATGAGGGTGGCGTGTGCCGCGGTGGCGGAGGCGATCACCACCGCGTCGACCCCGGAGGTGAAGACGGCGTCCACCGAGTCCGCGGCGGTGGCGCCGGTCCGTGCGGCGACCTCGGCGGCCCGGCCGGGGTCGGCGTCCGCGACGAGCAGTTCCCCGACGTCCGGGTGTGCCCGTAGCGCTACGGCGTGGAAGGCCCCGATCCGACCGGCCCCGAGAAGTCCCATTCGCATACCTGGCCCTGCCCCTTCCAGGAAGGTGATCTTCCGGAGGCCGCCGCCCGACGGACTCGGCACCTCCGGCTGATACGGCTTGCGTGCCCTGCGGGACCAACCTCCCGCGAGCCGTCACCGCCTGTCAATAGTTTGTCCGGACATACGGACTTCCCGTCATGGCAACCTGCCGATACGCTCCCATCGTGCCCAGTCCCGACCCCGCACCGCTCCGTCTCAGCGTCGACCGCTCGAGCCCGGTCCCGCTGTACTTCCAGCTTGCCCAGCAACTGGAGAGCGCCATCGAGACCGGCGGGCTCGCCCCCGGCAGCCTGCTGGGGAACGAGATCGAGCTGGCCGGCCGGCTCGGTCTGTCCCGGCCCACTGTGCGCCAGGCCATCCAGTCCCTCGTGGACAAGGGGCTGATGGTGCGCCGCCGCGGGGTCGGCACCCAGGTGGTGCACAGCCAGGTCAAGCGCCCGCTGGAGTTGAGCAGCCTCTACGACGACCTTCTCGCCGCGGGCCAGCGTCCCGCCACCCGGGTGCTGCGCAACTCCGTCGCGCCCGCCTCCGCGCAGGCCGCGGCCGCGCTCGGGGTGCCGGAGGGCAGCGAGGTCGTGGTGGTGGAGCGGCTGCGGCTGGCCCACGGCGAGCCCATGGCGCACCTGACGAACCACCTGCCGCCCGATCTGCTGCCGTTGAGCACCGCCGACCTCGAGGCCACCGGCCTGTACCGGCTGATGCGCGGCGCGGGCATCACGCTGCACAGCGCCCAGCAGACCGTCGGCGCGCGGGCGGCGACCGCGGAGGAGGGCCGGCTGCTGGCCGAGCCGGAGGGCGCGCCGCTGCTGACGATGCAGCGCACCACGTACGACGCCAAGGGGCGGGCGGTGGAGTTCGGATCGCACATCTACCGGGCTTCGCGCTACGCGTTCGAGTTCCGGCTGCTGGTCCGTACCTAGCCACGAACGTAAGAATGTCTGTACAAAGTCTTGACGCTGCACCCCGGCCCCGATTAGAAACCACCCCGTGCCGTACACCGGACCGGACCCGGGCGGCCGGAGGAAAAGGCGGACCCACGATGGCACGCAGGCGTACGGCTCTGTCCGCGGCGGCACTCGCCCTGGCGATATCGCTCGCCGCCGCCGGATGCAGCAGCTCCGGGGGCAAGAAGACCGAGGAGAAGGACGCCACGAGCGCGGTGAACGGGGCGGGCACCCCGCAACTCACCATCGCCATGGTCACCCATTCGGGTGAGGGCGACACGTTCTGGGACATCGTCCAGAAGGGCGCGAAGCAGGCCGCGGCGAAGGACAACGTGAAGTTCCTCTACTCCAACAACAAGGAGGGGAACGAGCAGGCCCAGCTCGTCCAGACCGCGATCGACCAGAAGGTCGACGGGATCATCGTGACGCTGGCCAAGCCCGACGCGCTCAAGGCGGTGCTGCAGAAAGCCGTCCAGGCCGGCATCCCCGTCATCAGCATCAACTCCGGCTCCCAGTTCTCCGCCGCCTACGGCGCGCTGAGCCACATCGGCCAGGACGAGGCGGTGGCCGGCGAGGCGGTCGGCGACGAGATGACCAAGCGGGGCCTGAAGAAGGCGCTGTGCGTCATCCACGAGCAGGGAAACGTTTCTCTCGAACAGCGCTGCGACGGCGCCGCGAAGACCTTCAAGGGCTCGATGCAGAAGCTCTACGTCACCGGCACGAACATGCCCGACGTGCTCTCCTCCGTCACCTCCAAGCTCCAGGCGGACAAGTCCATCGACGCCATCCTGACCCTGGGCGCGCCCTTCGCCGCCACCTCCGTGCAGGCCGTCCAGCAGACCAAGGCCAAGGTCGAGGTCGACACCTTCGACCTCAACGCGGCCGTGGTCAAGCAGCTCAAGAGCAAGGAGGTCGGCTTCGCCGTCGACCAGCAGCCCTACCTCCAGGGCTACCTCGCGGTGGACGAGCTGTGGCTCTACAAGACCAACGGCGACGTCATCGGCGGCGGCCGGCCGGTGCTGACCGGCCCCGCCCTCGTCACCGACAAGGACGTGCCGCAGCTGGAGAAGTACACCCAGCGCGGTACCCGATGACAGCGGCCACGTTCCCCTTGACAGATACTTGGGCCGCCGGGGCTGATCATCGAGCCCCCGGCGGCACCGGGATCCGCAGGGAAGGGCAAGGCTTCGTGGCGATGGCTAAGACGGGGACGCGCGCGATCGGCGCACTGCTGGCGGCGGTGCTCGGGGCCTCACTGGCGGGGTGCAGCAGCACGGGCGGCAAGCGCGCCGAGGAACGGGCCGCGCAGTCCGCGGGCGGCGGCTCGGGCGTCGACACGCCCAAGTGGACGGTGGCCATGGTCACCCACTCGGGCGCCGGCGACACCTTCTGGGACATCGTCCAGAACGGTGCCAAGCAGGCCGCCCGCAAGGACAACATCAAGTTCGTCTACTCCAGCAGCAACCAGGCGAACGAGCAGGCGCAGCTCGTCCAGGCCGCCATCGACCAGCACGTCGACGGCCTGGTGGTCACCCTCGCCAAGCCCGACGCGATGAAGGACGTCGTCGCCAAGGCGGTGAAGGCCGGCATCCCCGTCATCACCATCAACTCCGGCTCCGACCAGTCCAAGGCCTTCGGGGCACTCAGCCACATCGGCCAGGACGAGAAGATCGCCGGCCAGGCCGTCGGCGACGAGCTGGACAAGCGCGGGAAGAAGCACGCCATCTGCGTGCTGCATGAGCAGGGCAACGTCGGCCACGAGGACCGCTGCGCCGGGGCGAAGGAGACCTTCGCCGGGACGATGGACAACCTCAACGTCGACGGCACCAACATGCCCGACGTGCAGTCCACGATCCAGGCCAAGCTCCAGGCCGACAAGTCCATCGACGCGGTCGTCACCCTGGGCGCGCCGTTCGCGGCCACCGCCGTCAAGGCCAAGCAGCAGGCGTCGAGCTCCGCCGAGGTCGACACCTTCGACCTCAACGCACAGGTCGCCACGGCGCTGGCCGCCGGCACGATCGGCTTCGCCGTCGACCAGCAGCCCTATCTGCAGGGCTACGAGGCCGTGGACCTGCTCTGGCTCTACCGCTACAACGCAGACGTCCTGGGCGGCGGGAAGCCGGTGCTCACCGGCCCGCAGATCCTGACGCAGAAGGACGCCGCCGCGCTGGCGAAGTACACCGAACGGGGGACGCGATGACACCGGCCACCACACTGGAGAAGCCCGCGGGCCAGGACGGTCCGGACCCCGGCGGCAAGGCCGCGGACGACCGGCTGGTGCACCGCTCGCTGGCGCGCCGGCTGATGGGCCGCCCCGAACTGGGCTCGGTCGTCGGCGCCGCGGCCGTCTTCATCTTCTTCTCGGTCGCCGCCGACTCGTTCCTGCAGTGGTCCAGCTTCGGGACCGTGCTGTACGCCGCCTCGACCATCGGCATCATGGCGGTGCCCGTCGCCCTGCTGATGATCGGCGGCGAGTTCGACCTGTCGACCGGTGTGATGGTCACCAGCTCCGCGCTGGTGTCCTCGATGTTCAGCTACCAGATGACGGCGAACGTCTGGGCGGGCGTCGCGGTGTCGCTGGTGGTCACCCTGGCCATCGGCTTCTTCAACGGGTTCCTGCTGACCCGCACCAAACTGCCCAGCTTCATCATCACGCTCGGCACCTTCCTGATGCTCACCGGGCTGAACCTGGGCTTCACCAAGCTCATTAGCGGCACGGTCAGCACCAAGTCCATCGCCGACATGGAGGGGTTCGACTCGGCGCGGGTGCTCTTCGCCTCGCACCTCACCATCGGTGACATCGACCTGAAGGTCACCATCCTGTGGTGGGCGGCCCTGGTCGCCGTCGCCACCTGGGTGCTGCTGCGCACCCGGGCCGGGAACTGGATCTTCGCCGTCGGCGGCGGCGCGGACGCCGCCCGCGCGGTCGGCGTCCCGGTGTCCCGCACCAAGATCGGCCTGTACATGGCGGTCGCGTTCTGCGCCTGGATCTCCGGCCAGCACCTGCTCTTCTCGTTCGACGTGGTGCAGTCGGGCGAGGGTGTCGGCAACGAGTTCCTCTACATCATCGCGGCCGTCATCGGCGGCTGTCTGATGACCGGCGGCTACGGGTCGGCGATCGGCTCCGCCGTCGGCGCGTTCATCTTCGGCATGACGAGCAAGGGCATCGTGTACGCCCAGTGGAATCCGGACTGGTTCAAGTTCTTCCTCGGGGCCATGCTGCTGCTGGCCACGCTGCTGAACGCATGGGTCCGCAAGCGGGCGGAGGCGACCGCATGAGCGCGCTGGTGAAGCTCACCGACGTGAGCAAGTACTACGGCAACATCAAGGCCCTGGAAGCGGTCTCCCTCGAAGTGCACGCCGGTGAGATCACCTGCGTGCTGGGCGACAACGGCGCGGGCAAGTCCACCCTCATCAAGATCATCTCGGGTCTGCACCAGCACGACGCGGGCACCTACGAGGTCGACGGCGAGCCAGTGCGCCACAGCTCGCCGCGTGAGGCCCTCGACCACGGCATCGCGACCGTCTACCAGGACCTCGCGGTGGTGCCGCTGATGCCGGTGTGGCGGAACTTCTTCCTCGGCTCCGAGCCCACCAAGGGCCGTGGACCGCTCCGCCGGCTCGACGTGCGCACGATGCGCGAGACCACCCGCAGTGAGCTGCTGCGGATGGGCATCGACCTGCGCGACGTGGACCAGCCCATCGGCACCCTGTCCGGCGGTGAACGGCAGTGTGTCGCCATCGCCCGCGCCGTCTACTTCGGGGCGAAGGTGCTGGTCCTCGACGAGCCGACGGCGGCGCTCGGCGTCAAGCAGTCCGGCGTCGTCCTCAAGTACGTCGCCGCCGCGCGCGACGCCGGGCTCGGTGTGGTCCTGATCACCCACAACCCGCACCACGCCTTCCTCGTCGGCGACCGGTTCGTCCTGCTGAAGCGCGGCGCGATGGCCGGGAGCTATGCCAAAACGGGCATTACGCTGGAAGAACTGACCCGCCAGATGGCGGGCGGCAGCGAGCTGGAGCAGCTCAGCCACGAGCTCGCCCGCGAGGGCTGACCCAGCCCGTGCTGCGCGGGGTACGTCCCCGGTGCGGCACAATCGGCACGACAGCCACCGATCCGGAGACGACCCTTGCCAGCAGCGTCACGCAGCGACCGATCAGCATTCCAGCGCAAGGGCGCCGCCCGTGCGACGGTGCTGCAGACCGTCGGCCGCCGGGAGCGCCGCTCCCATCTGACGGCGCCGAGGGTGCCGACGGTCGGCATCGACATCGGCGGCACCAAGGTGGCGGCCGGGGTCGTGGACCCGGACGGCAACATCCTGGAGCAGCTCAGGACCGAGACACCGGACCGGAGCAAGAGCCCCAAGGTCGTCGAGGACACCATCGTCGAGCTGGTGCTGGACCTGTCGGAGCGGCACGACGTGCACGCGGTCGGCATCGGCGCCGCCGGCTGGGTCGACGCCGACCGCTCCCGGGTGCTCTTCGCCCCGCACCTGTCCTGGCGCGACGAACCGCTGCGCGACCGGCTGGAGGAACGGCTGCTGGTGCCGGTCATGGTCGACAACGACGCCAACACCGCGGCCTGGGCCGAATGGCGCTTCGGCGCCGGCCGCGGCCAGGACGACCTCGTCATGATCACGCTGGGTACCGGCATCGGCGGCGCCATCCTGGAGGACGGCCACGTCAAGCGCGGCCGCTACGGCGTGGCCGGCGAGTTCGGCCATATGCAGGTCGTCCCCGGCGGCCACCGCTGCCCCTGCGGCAACCGCGGCTGCTGGGAGCAGTACAGCTCGGGCAACGCGCTGGTCCGCGAGGCCCGCGAGATGGCCGCCGCCGAGTCGCCCGTCGCGTACGGGATCATCGACCGGGTCGGCGGCAACATCGGCGACATCACCGGACCGCTGATCACGCAGCTGGCCCGGGAGGGCGACGCGATGTGCATCGAGCTGCTCCAGGACATCGGCCAGTGGCTCGGCGTCGGCATCGCCAACCTCGCCGCCGCGCTGGACCCGTCCTGCTTCGTCATCGGCGGTGGCGTCAGCGCCGCCGACGACCTGCTCATCGGCCCGGCCCGGGACGCCTTCCGCCGCAACCTCACCGGGCGCGGCTACCGCCCCGAGGCCCGCATCGTGCAGGCCGAGCTGGGCAACGAGGCCGGGCTGGTCGGCGCCGCCGACCTCGCCCGGCTGGTCGCCCGGCGGTTCCGCCGCGCCAACCGGCGCCGTGTCGAGCGCTACGAGCGCTTCGTCCGGGCGGCGGGCCGATGAGCGTCGACCGCCCGCACAGCAGGCCGCTGCGCCAGGTGCCCCGCTGGGTCCAGTGGACCGTCGTCCCGCTGCTGATCCTGGTACCCGTCGGCTATGTGATCGTCTCCGCCGAGCAGAGCCGCAACAGCGGCCAGGACAAGGAGGAGTCGGCGGCCGCCAAGCACCTGACGTGGGACTGGCCCAGCCAGGTGCAGCGCCGGATATACCAGGTGCCGGTCCCGCTGGACTGGACGCGGAAGATCGCCTACATGGAGACGAACAACTGGAACACGAGCGCGCTCTACGTCCAGTTCACGTCCACCGCGGGCGGGCTCGACACCTTCCTCGCGCAGCTGGGCACCAGCCGCTCCGCGCTGAAGCCGGGCGACGTCACCATCACCCCCGACCAGGCGAAGGTGCCCGGCTGGCTCTTCCGGCCGGGCCACGACTGGGGCGGAGTGTCGACGACCCAGCACGGTGACAAGCCGGACCACGACATCACCGTCGACCTCAGCGATCTGGACCATCCCGTCGTGTACATCGTCTCCACGATCAACTTCTGACGGAACCATCCCCCCACGCGCCCGCCCCACCGGTCGGAGGCGGGCGCCCGCACGGGTCCTGGCGGGCCGCGGGGGGCGGGTGACCAGCCGCTTCCCGTCACTCGATAGCGTGAACCCGGTGAGCGACCAGAAGACCCTCCAGCACCGGCTCGACGGCCCCGAGGACGCCCCCGTACTCGTCCTGGGCCCCGCCCTCGGCACCACCTGGCACATGTGGGACCGCCAACTGCCCGAGCTGACCCGCCAGTGGCGGGTCCTGCGCTACGACCTGCCCGGCCACGGGGGTGCGCCCGCCGATCCCGCGACCTCGGTCACCGAGCTGGCGGACCGGCTGCTCGCCACCCTCGACCTGCTCGGCATCGACCGGTTCGGCTACGCGGGCTGCTCCCTCGGCGCGGCCGTCGGCGTCCGGATCGCGCTGGCGCGCCCCGACCGGGTCGCGGCGCTGGCCCTCGTCTCCTCCGCCGCCCGCCACGGCACCGCCGACGCCTGGCGGCAGCGCGGGGTCATCGTCCGGGCCAACGGCCTCGGGCAGTTCTCCTACACCGTCCCCGAGCGGTGGTTCACCGACGGCTACCGGGCCGCCCAGGGCGCCATCGTCGAATGGGCCGTGCAGATGGTGCGCACCACCGACGCGGAGTGCTACATCGCCGCGTGCGAGGCGCTGGCGGCGCACGACGTGCGCGACGAGCTGGGCCGGATCACCGTCCCGACCCTCGTGGTGGCCGGCGCGGACGACCCCGCGACGCCGCCCGCCGACGCCCGCGTCCTGGTCGCGGGGATCCCCGACGCCCGACTCGCCGTGGTGCCCGCCGCCTCCCACCTCACCCCGGTGGAGCAGCCCGCGGCCGTCGGCGAGCTGCTGGTACGGCACTTCGGCGCCGCCTGGACCGAGTCCGCCATCGCCTCCACCACCGCCGTGCTCCAGTCCCCGCCCGCCCCGCCGGCCGCCGAGCAGCCCGCCGCGGTGTAGGCGGGCCGCGTCGACCCGTACGACGAGGGCCTGCGGATCCGCAGGGAAGTCCTGGGCGACGCGCATGTCGACCGGGCCGCCGCGGGGGCCGACGACTTCACCGGGGACTTCGAGGAGTTCATCACCCGCTACGCCTGGGGAGAGGTGTGGGCGCGGCCCGGCCTGGACCGGCGCACCCGCAGCATCATCACGCTGACGGCACTCACCGCCCGCGGGCACCTCGACGAGCTCGCCTCCCACACCCGCGCGGCGCTGCGCAACGGCCTCACCCCCGCCGAGATCAAGGAGACGCTGCTGCACACGGGCGTCTACTGCGGAGTGCCGGCCGCGAACGCCGCCTTCGCGGTCGCGCAGCGCGTGATCCAGGAGGAAACGTCCGTCGGCCGCCCCGCCGGTGATCCTCCGCAATGATGGTTCCCTGACGGCCTGGTGACGACCCGGTGCACGTCGATATCGCTGATCACGTTCCGAGGAGCAGAGGAGCAACGGTGAAGCTGACCAAGAAGGGCCACGCCTGCGTCAGGCTGGAGAAGGACGGGCAGGTGCTCGTCATCGATCCCGGTGCCTTCACGGAGGAGGACGCCGCGGTCGGCGCCGAGGCGATCCTCATCACCCACGAGCACATCGACCACTTCAACGAGGACCGGCTGCGCCTCGCCCTGGACGCCAATCCGGCCGCCCAGGTCTGGACCCTCAAGAGCGTCGCCGACCAGGTGTCGGCGGCCTTCCCCGGCCGGGTGCACACCGTCGGCGAGGGTGACACCTTCAGCGCGGCGGGTTTCGACATCGAGGTGCACGGCCAGCTGCACGCCGTGATCCACCCGGACATCCCGCGGATCGCCAACCAGGGCTACGTGGTCGACGGCTCGGTCTTCCACCCCGGTGACGCCCTGACGGTCCCCGACCGCCCCGTCGACACCCTGCTGCTCCCGCTGCAGGCCCCCTGGAGCAAGTTCTCGGAGATCGTCGACTACCTCCGCGAGGTCAAGCCGCAGCGCGCCTTCGACGTCCACGACGGGCTGCTCACCGACATCGCGTTCATGATCTACGGCCGGATGCTCGGTCCTGACGGCCCCGGCATCGGCGGCGGCGAACACCGCCGGCTGGCCCCGGGCGAATCCGTCGAACTGGCCTGACGGCACGACCTGCGCGCACCGCCCCGGGACAGCCCGGGGCGGGTCGGCAGAAAGGTCCGGGGGCTGGTCCGGGGCGGTTGTCGGTGCCGGGCGGTAGATTCGGGTCCATGCGCATCGCCACCTGGAACGTCAACTCGATCACCGCCCGTCTGCCGCGCCTGCTCGCCTGGCTGGAGAGCACCGGCACGGATGTGCTGTGCCTTCAGGAGACCAAGTGCTCGTTGGAGCAGTTCCCCTTCGACGAGCTGCGCGAGCTCGGCTACGAGGCGGCCGTCAACGCCACGGGCCGGTGGAACGGCGTGGCGCTGCTGTCGAAGGTGGGCCTGGAGGACGTCGTGACCGGGCTGCCCGGCGGCCCCGAGTACGAGGGTGTGCTGGAGCCCCGCGCGGTCTCCGCCACCTGCGGCGGGGCCCGTGTCTGGTCGGTGTACGTGCCCAACGGCCGCGAGGTCGGGCACGAGCACTTCGCCTACAAGCTGCAGTGGTTCGGGGCGCTGCGCGCCGCGGTCGCCGAGGACGCCGCGGGTCCGCGGCCCTTCGCCGTGCTGGGCGACTACAACGTCGCGCCCACCGACGAGGACGTGTGGGACCTGTCCCAGTTCGAGGGCGCCACCCACGTCACCCCCGAGGAGCGCGCCGCCCTTGCCGCCCTGCGCGACGCGGGTCTGACGGACGTGGTGCCGCGGCCGCTCAAGTACGACCGCCCGTACACCTACTGGGACTACCGCCAGCTGGGCTTCCCGAAGAACCGGGGCATGCGGATCGACCTGGTCTACGGCAACGAGCCCTTCGCCAAGGCGGTCACCGACTCGTACGTCGACCGTGAGGAGCGCAAGGGCAAGGGCGCCTCCGATCACGCCCCGGTCGTCGTTGATCTGGACGTCTGACCGCACCGGACCACTTACGAGGCGTACGGCCGGGCCCGGGACCGCATACAACCTGTCGATCCCGCGCCCGCCCGCCGCCCCGTACGCTCGGCGCTCATGAGCACCGTTGACCTGCCCTCCGCCAGCTTCGCCGTCCACGTACCCGACGCCGAACTGGAGCCCGAGCCGCTCGATCCGGCCCAGATCGTGTCGGGCACGCCCGAGGTCACCGGCAAGGTGCTCTGGGAGTCGGCCGACGGGACCCGGCTGCGGGGGATTTGGCAGATCACCCCGGGCGTGGTGACCGACACCGAGGCCGACGAGATGTTCGTCGTGGTCAGCGGCCGGGCCACCGTCGAGGTGGCGGGCGGCGACACGCTCGAACTCGGCCCCGGCGTTGTCTGCGTCCTGCGCGAGGGGGACCGGACGACCTGGACGGTGCACGAGACGCTGCGCAAGGCCTACGCGATCGGCTGCTGACCCACCGCCCCCGAACACCAGCGGGGCAGGCGCGCCTGTAGAAGTCCGACCGCCCCGGGTGCGACGCTGAGCCGTATGGACATCCCCTTCCTGGACAAGTGGCGCAAGCGGAACGCGACGGCGCAAGGGGTCGCGGTCCGGGTCGGCGACCCGGACGCCGCGGGCGTGGCCGAGTTGCTGGCGGAGTGCGATCTGCTGCGCGCCCAGGCGGAGGACGCGGGGGTCGAACTCGACGACTCGCCCGGCTCGTTGACGGCTCTCGACCAGTTGGTCCCGCAGTGGCGCGACGATCCAGAGGTGCTGCCGTGGCTCGGCAACGACGCCGGTCTGTACCTCGGCACCGTCATCGTCCGCACCGTGCCCGGCGCGGTCTGGCAGGTGTGGCCGAACGGCCTGCCGGTGGTCAGGCTGGAGTCGGGCCGCGAGATCGACGTGGTCGCGATCGGCCACGCCTGGGCCGAGAGCGGCACGCCCGAGCTGTCCCAGACACTCGCCGAGGAGTCCGAGAACTGACGGCCCGCCGTCACCCGAACTGATGGACCGCGCCACCGGAATGCGACGGCAGGCAGGCGTGTCCGGCGCGCAATGACGCCTCCGCGCCCGGCCGTACGGTGCATGATGTCGGAAACGCACCAGTTGATCAGCTCGGTACCGGAGGCGCGACGTGGACTCCCTGCAGCAGATGCCGAATATCGGAGCGGTCCTTGCCGACCGCTTGCGCCGCGGCGGCGTCGAGGACGCCGGCGAACTGCGCCGGCTCGGCGCCGGCCGTGCCTTCGAGAAGATCCGCGAGGACCTTCCCGAGGACGCCTGCACGCACACCCTGCTCGCACTCGAAGGCGCGATCCGCGGCACCCGCTGGACCGCCATCCCGCAGACCGAACGCGACACCCTCGTCAACCGGGTCCTGGGCTGACCCGGAGCCGCACCCGACCGGCCCGATCCCGCGCCGACCGCACCCCTGCCGACCGGACCCGCGCCGTTCAGCGGCGCGGGCCGTCGGCGATCCCGCGCACCGCACATCAGGTTATTGGCGGCAGTCTGCGTGTCGGCGCGATATGCGGATTTGAAGGGATAGGTTGCCCATTCGTTGACTGTCCGACGGGGTGAGAGTGAGCTGGGCTGCGCATGGATCCACTGATCGTCCTGAGTGGTGTCAACAAGCACTTCGGACAGTTGCATGTGCTGCGGGACATCGACCTGACCGTCGGCCGCGGCGAGGTCGTGGTCGTCATCGGTCCTTCGGGGTCGGGCAAGTCCACGCTGTGCCGGGCGATCAACCGACTGGAGCCGGTCGAGTCGGGCACCATCACCATCGACGGCCGGCCGCTGCCCTCCGAGGGCAAGGAACTGGCCAAGCTGCGCGCCGACGTCGGCATGGTGTTCCAGTCCTTCAACCTCTTCGCGCACAAGACGGTGCTGCAGAACGTCGCGCTGGCGCCGGTCAAGGTACGCGGCCGCAGCCGCGCCGACGCGGACAAACGGGCCAGGGAACTGCTCGACCGGGTGGGCCTGCTGGCGCATGCCGACAAGTACCCCGCGCAGATGTCCGGCGGGCAGCAGCAGCGGGTGGCGATCGCCCGCGCGCTGGCCATGGACCCCAAGGCACTGCTCTTCGACGAGCCGACCTCCGCGCTCGACCCGGAGATGATCAACGAGGTGCTGGAGGTCATGCAGCAGCTCGCCCGGGACGGGATGACGATGGTCGTCGTCACCCATGAGATGGGCTTCGCCCGCTCCGCCGCCAACCGGGTCGTGTTCATGGCCGACGGCCTGATCGTCGAGGACCGGGTCCCGGAGGAGTTCTTCACCGCGCCGCGCAGTGAGCGCGCCAAGGACTTCCTGTCCAAGATCCTCCACCACTGACGACCCGGGACCGCCATGCGACGCAAGAACAGGCACATCGCGCTGCTCGCCGTGGCCGCGGCCCTGCTGGTGGGCTGCGGCAAGGAGGGAAGTCCGCCCACGAAGGGCCCGAGCTCCGACGATCTGCCCACCTACAAGGTGGACCGGAACTTCTCCCTCCCCGACTCGAAGACGTGGAGCTCCGCCCACCGGCGCGGCAAGATCGTCGTCGGGGTCAAGGACGACCAGCCGTACCTCGGCCAGCGCGACCCGGCCAACGGCACGTACGCGGGCTTCGACGTCGAGATCGCCCGGATGCTCGCCGCGTCGCTCGGCTTCGGCCTCGACCAGATCCAGTACAAGTCGGTGGCCTCCGCCAACCGCGAGACCGCGCTCAGCAACGGCCAGATCGACTACTACGTCGGCACGTACACGATCAACGACAAGCGCAAGCAGCAGGTCGGCTTCGCCGGTCCGTACTACGTCGCGGGCCAGGGCCTGCTGGTGCGCAAGGACGAGAACGACATCAAGGGCCCGCAGGACCTGAAGGGCAAGAAGGTCTGCTCGGCCGCCGGTTCCACCCCGATCCAGCGCATCGAGTCGGACTACCCCGACGCCATCCCCGTCACCTACGACACCTACTCCGTCTGCGTGGACAACCTGCTGACCTTCCAGGTCGACGCCGTCACCACCGACGACTCGATCCTGCTGGGCTACGCGGCCAAGGCACCCGACGAGATGAAGCTCGTCGGCAAGGCGTTCTCCAAGGAGCCCTACGGGGTCGGCGTGGCCAGGAGCGACAACGCTCTGCGGCTCGCGCTCGACGACGCGATCGTGGCCCACGAGAAGAACGGCGACTGGAAGAAGGCGTACGACGCGACCCTCGGCCTGTCCGGGGTCCCGGCGCCCACCCCGCCCGCCGTCGACCGGTACTGAGAGGGCCGCCGCACATGAACGTACTGCTCGACAACTTCTCCCTCTACGGCAAGGGTTTCCTCGGCACCCTCGAACTGACCCTGTACGCGGGTGTGCTGGCACTGGTCGGCGGCGTGATCATCGCCGGCTTCCGGGTCTCGCCGGTCAAGGCGCTGCGCGTCTTCGGCACCACCTGGGTCACCGTGCTGCGCAACACCCCGCTGACCCTGCTGTTCTTCGCGGTGCTGCTGGGACTGCCGCGGTTCGGGCTGCGGCTGCCGTTCACCACCTTCGCGGTCCTCGCGCTGGCCTGCTACACCTCGGCGTTCATCTGCGAGGCGGTCAGGTCGGGCATCAACACCGTGCCGCTGGGCCAGGGCGAGGCCGCCCGCAGCCTCGGCATGACGTTCATCCAGACCCTGAACCTGGTGGTGCTCCCGCAGGCGGGCCGCGCGGTCATCTCGCCGATCGGCTCGACGCTCATCGCGCTCGCCAAGAACTCCGCGATCGCCGGCTCCTTCTCGGTCACCGAACTGCTCGGCACCTACAAGCCCCTCAACGAGCTGGGCTACAGCATCATCTGGTCCTTCATCTGGATCGCGGTCGGCTACCTGATCATCACGCTGTCGATCAGCCTGCTCTTCAACGTGCTGGAGAAGAAGATGGGGGTCGTGCGATGAGCAGTGCGCTGTACGACATTCCGGGCCCGAAGGCGCTGGCGCGCCACCGGCTCTACGCGTGGATCACCACCGCCCTGCTGGCGGCGCTGGTCGGCTGGATCATCTACATGCTGATCCACACCGGCCAGTTCGAGTCGACCAAGTGGGTGCCGTTCGAGTACCAGGGCATCCAGCGGCTGCTGCTGACCGGGCTCGCCAACACCCTCAAGGCGTTCATCTGGGCGGCGGTGCTCTCGCTCGCCTTCGGCGCGCTGTTCGCCGCCGGCCGGCTCTCCGAGCACCGGGTGATCCGCTGGGTGAGCACCCTGGTGGTGGAGTTCTTCCGGGCGATGCCGCTGCTGGTGATGATCTTCTTCATCTTCATCGCGCTCAAGGTCGAGCCGATGATGGCGCTGATCACCGGTCTGACGCTCTACAACGGCTCGGTGCTCGCGGAGGTCTTCCGTACCGGTGTGAACTCCGTGTCGCGCGGCCAGGGCGAGGCCGCCTACGCGCTCGGGATGCGCAAGACACAGGTGATGACGTACATCCTGGTGCCGCAGGCGGCCCGCGCGATGCTGCCCGCGATCATCAGCCAGCTGGTGGTGGCGCTGAAGGACACCTCGCTCGGCTACCTCATCACCTATGAGGAGTTCCTCTACAACGGCAAGCTCATCGCCACCAATCTCGACTACGACCTGCCGTTCATCCCGGTCGTGATGGTGATCGCGCCGATCTACATCGGGATGTGCATGCTGCTGTCGTGGTTCGCGAACTGGCTGGCGCGCCGCGAACGGCACAACCCCAAGACGAAGGGCACGCCGGTCGCGACGACGCCACCGCAGCAGATCTGACGGATCTGCCGGCGCGTTACTGGTCGTGCAGCGGGACCGACAGCCAGGACGGGTCGGACGCCGGCGACGAGACGGTGACCGTGGAGAAGAGCGGGTTCTGCTCGATGTAGAGCGGGTCGACGGTGTCGACGACCAGCGCCAGCCGGTGGCCGGCCGGCACGTCGTAGGCGGTGGAGAGCAGGTCGATGTCGGTGGTGAAGGCCTTTCCGGGGGTGCGTCCGACCCAGGTGTAGGGCGCGTGCGTGACCAGCTTGCCGATGCCCAGGGAGTCGACGTCGTAGAGGTACGCGATGACGGTTCCGCCGGCGGCCGACGGGGTCAGCGTGGTGTGCAGCGTCGAGGTGCCGCGGACGTGCTGGGCGGTGCCGTACGCGGCGGACTGCCAGACGGTGGCGAAGGCGCGCGGCAGCAGCGGGATCGACGCGACGGGCGGGGCCTGGGCGAACTGGTCGAGCAGGCTGGACAGGAAGATGATCCCGCCGTCGGCGCCCGAGTCGACATTGGTGCCGATGGTGGTGCGCCAGCCGGAACCGGCGTCGCCGCCGAGCTCTCCGGTGCGCAGCCCCTTGGCGCCGAGCTTGAGGGTGGTGGTCCGTGACGGGACCGCGGACCAGCTGTCGTAGCTCTCGTAGGCGCCGGTGGAACGGGACTTGAGCTGGACCGGCTGCTCGTGGTCGATGCCGTTGTCCACGCCCTTGAGGTAGTGGTCGAGCCACCGCCTGGAGCTGGCCCAGGTGTCGTTGGGCAGGCCGAGCAGGCCGGTCGCCTCGGCGGTGGCGTGGTCGCCGGGCCGGAACTCGAGGCGCTTGGGGCCGGTCAGCTTCTCGTAGAACTTCGCGTACTGGTTCGGCGGGAAGAGGCTGTCGCCCCAGGCGTTGGCGAGCATGACCGCCGTGCCGTTGGCGTTCAGCTGATCCAGGTAGGTCACGGGGGAGCGGAGCTTGCCCCAGGCGATCATCTCGTCCTCGGCGGCGAGGTTCGCGGTGAGGAAGTTGCCCAGGATCTTCTGGAGTTCGGGGCTCGGGCGGCCGGTGAGGTAGCCCGCGCCGCCGAGCAGGGCGGCGGCCTGCAGATGCGGGGTACGGCCCTGGTAGATCGAGTCGATGAGGTCGGCCCAGCCGCTGAGCGCGACGACGGCCTTGATGCGCGGGTCGTGCGCGGCGCCGAGCAGGCCGATGCCGGCGCCGTACGAGACGCCCGCCATCCCGATGTGGTCGGGGTCGGCCGGGGTGTTGGCGAGCGTCCAGTCGATGACCTTGGACACGTCGGCGACATCGGGCGGTCCCGCGGTCTCGATCTGCCCGCCGGAGAGCCAGAAGCCGCGCGAGGTGTAGCTGACGACGACGTACCCGGAGTCCGCGAGCTGCTTGGCCTGGGCGACGTACTCGAGGTCGTTGATGGCCCAGCTGCTCGGGAGCACGACGACGGGGTAGCGCTGCGAGCCGTCGTATCCGCCGGGGGTGAAGACGTTGCCCTTGAGCGTGATGCCGCCGGAGCCCGGGATGTCGACGAACCGGAAGGTCGACGCGGCCGCGGCCTGCGCGCTGGCGGCGGTGACCACGGTGGGTGCCGGCGCGGCTTGTGCCAGCGGGGCCAGACCGAATGCCGTGGAGGCGAGCAGCGCCGCGCCGACGACACCTGCTGTGGTTGCTCTCATGACTGCTCCTGTCTGGCCGGATGCAAAGTGACTGGAGAGTAACCTCGCGGCCTTACCGGCGGTAATAGGCGTGCATGTTACGCACGGGTAACGATCTGAGGGCGGTGGGGCGCCCGTGAGACGCCGGAGGCGCACCCGGGGCAGGTGGCGGCAGGTGACGGCCCGTCGGGGCGGGTCGATCGAACACGAGTGCGTCGGACGATCTTTCGTCAAGGTCATTGACACCCGGCGCGGTACGCGCGGAATCTGATGCTCGTCACCGTCGACACTGGGGGTACCGATGGCCCGCACCACCGTCCTGGCAGCAGCCGCACTCGGCGGGGCCCTGGCCCTCACCGCGGGCATCGCCGCCCCGGCCTCGGCCCATTCGGGCCGGCCGGGTCACTCCGGTCACGGACACGGCGTCAGCTACGCGGCGCTCGGCGACTCGTACACCTCAGGGCCCGGCATCCCCGACCAGGTGGACGCCAACTGCGCGCGGTCCAGCCACAACTACCCGTCGCTGGTCGCCGAGGACCAGCGGTTCGCGGCCGTCAAGGACGTCAGCTGCGGCGGCGCCACCACCGCCGAGATGTGGAAGCCGCAGGGTACCAACGGACCGCAGCTCGACGCGCTGAACCGCGGCACCGACCTCGTCACGCTGCAGATCGGCGGCAACGACGTCGGCTTCGGCTCGATCATCGGCACCTGCGCCGTGCTCAGCGCCACCGACCCGACCGGCAACCCCTGTCAGAAGCACTACACCGCGACCGGCACCGACCAGCTCGCCCTCAACATCCAGCAGACGGCGCCGAAGGTCGCGGCCGTGCTGCGCGCCATCCACGCCCGCTCCCCGCACGCCCGGGTGGTCGTCGTCGGCTACCCGGACCTGCTGCCGGACAACGGCGTCGGGTGCCGTCCCGCCGTCCCCTTCGCGGACAAGGACTTCGGGTACCTCAAGGACACCGAGAAGCGGCTCAACACGATGCTGCGCCGGCAGGCCGGGGCCGCGCACGCCGAGTACGTCGACACCTACCGGCCGACCGTCGGCCACGACATGTGCACGGCGCCCGCCAACCGCTGGATCGAGCCGCTGGTACCGGCCTCCCCGGCCGCGCCAGCGCACCCCAACGCCAAGGGCGAGAAGGCCATGGCCGTCGCCGTACTCGACCGGATCGACCCGCGCTGCCGCCACCACTGACCGGGCACCGACCGGCACTGACCTGCTCTGACCTGCCCTGACTCGCGCCGCCGGTCCGCTTCGCCGATCATGGGCGGAAGCGGGCGGGCCGGCGGCGGAGGCGGGTGAACGCGGATGGCGGTGCTGATAGCCCTCGGCGCGTTCGTGATGACCCTGATCGGCGGACTGGTCGCCCAGCACATCGGTGACCGCCGCCATCTGGTGCTGGGACTCGCCGCCGGGCTGATGCTCGGGGTGGTGGGCTTCGACCTGCTGCCCGAAGCGCTGGACCTGCAGGCCGACGACGTCTTCGGCGTCCCCGCCGCGCTGCTGATGTTCGTCGGGGGCTTCCTCACCCTGCACATCGTCGAGCGGTCGGTGGCGATCCACCGCGCACACGAGGGCGAGTACGCCGCGCACACCCACGCCCACGGCCCGGTGCCCACCGACCCCGGTGAACCCGTCAAAGGCATCGGGCTCACCGCCGCCTCGGCGCTCGTCGGCCACAGCGTCATGGACGGCTTCGCGATCGGCGCCGCGTTCCAGGCCGGCAGCACGGTCGGCCTGGTGGTCGCCATCGCCGTGGTCGCGCACGACTTCGCCGACGGCTTCAACACGTACACGATCACCCGGATGTACGGGAACGGCCAGGGCCGCGCGCTCGTGCTGCTCGGCTGCGACGCCATCGCCCCGGTGATCGGCGCCGCGATCACCCTCGCCTTCACCATCCCGCCGGGCGCGCTCGGCCTCTACCTCGGGTTCTTCGCCGGGTTCCTGCTCTACCTGGCGACCTCCGACATCCTCCCCGAGGCACACAGCCCGCACCCGTCCCGCTCGACGCTGCTGTGCACGGTCGCGGGATGTGCCGTCATGTGGCTGGTGATCGGTCTGGCCGACTGACCGGGACGGTCTGCGCCGCCCGCGTCACATCGGCGACGAGCTCGACGACGTCGGGACCGTAGGCCTGCGAGTTGACGACCCTGAGCAGCAGGCAGAACGTGCCGTCGATGCCGTGCTTGCGCGACAGCCGCACATGGTGCCGGGCCAGATACCGCACGGCCGCCTGGTTGGCGACACCGCGCTGACCGGAGGAGAGGAAGACCGGGCGGTCGTTGCCGGCGTCCCGCACGGCGGCCAGCCGGGCCAGCAGGACGTACTCGACGGCGCCCTTGTCCATCCGGTAGGTCTCGCCGTCGATGGTGAACGCCCCCTGGTCGGGCCCGGGGGAGGCATCGGTATTGATCTCTATGCCCGGCAGCATCGACCGCAGGTGCGCCCCCAGCCGGTGATTGGCGACGGGGCCGCCCACGCAGAACTCGGTACGTGCCCCGAAGCCCTGCCAGGCCGTGTCGTGCGGCAGGATCTCGGCGTGCGCCCCGCAGTCCTTGATCAGCGCGGCCAGTTCCAGCAGCGCGAACGCGTCATGGCGGGCGACGCTCCACACCCGGGCCCCGGGGTCGCGCGGCACCACCAGAAGGCATTCGGAGCCGCTGGGCAGCCCGAAGAAACGCTGCTTGCGGTGCAGTTTCCGGCGCCACACATAAGTGCGGACAAACCAGCCCAGCGCTGCACTGATGGCGCTGGCCGCCAGGCCCAGCACGAGGTTGCGGACGTCATCGCTCATGGCCGGGCATCGTAGCGGTGTTCGAGCGAACGCGCTCCTGACGGGATCGCCGTACCCAAGTTAGGCTGCGCGGACCCGTGTTGACTGGAGGAAACCGTATGCGTCTCCCCGCCGTCCGGAGTTTGTCGCTGCTGGCCGTCACGGCCGCTGTTGTCACGGTGGGAGCCGCGGCCCCACCGGCGCAGTCGGCCCCGCAGGATGCGCGGGCCCGGCCGGCCAAGGTGCCGGTCGCGGTCGGCTACGGGGGCGCGGTCGCCAGTGTGGACGCGGACGCCTCCGCGGCCGGTATCGAGGTGCTCCGCCAGGGCGGCAACGCCGTGGACGCGGCGGTGGCCACCGCGGCCGCGCTCGGCGTCACCGAGCCGTACTCGGCGGGCGTCGGCGGCGGCGGGTACTTCGTCTACTACAACGCGCGGCTGCACAAGGTGTTCACCATCGACGGCCGGGAGACCGCGCCGCGCAGTGCCACCGAGACGCTCTTCCAGGAGAACGGCAAACCGCTCCCGTTCGCCGACGCGGTCACCAGCGGCCTGAGCGTCGGCACCCCCGGCACCCCCGCCACCTGGGCAACCGCCCTCGACAACTGGGGCAGCCGCCCGCTGGGGCAGGTGCTCAAGCCCGCCGAGCGGATCGCACGCGACGGCTTCACCGTCGACGAGACCTTCCGCTCGCAGACCGCGGCGAACCAGGACCGCTTCAAGGACTTCCCGGCCACCGCGAAGATCTTCCTGCCGGGCGGCGCCCCGCCCGTGGTCGGCTCCACGCTCACCAACCCGGACCTCGCCCGCACCTACCAGGAGCTGGGCAGGAAGGGCGTCGGAGCGATCTACCAGGGGGACATCGGCGCCGACATCGTCAGCACGGTCCGCAAGCCCCCGGTCGACCCCAACGCCACCCGCGTGGTGCGTCCCGGCGATCTGACCACCGCGGACCTGCGCGGCTACGCGGCCAAGCGGCAGGCCCCGACCCAGGTCTCCTACCGGGGCTACGACGTCTACTCGATCGCACCGTCCTCGTCGGGCGGCACGACGGTCGGTGAGGCGCTCAACATCATGGAGCGGGCGAACCTCTCGTCGAAGAAGGCCACCGACGCCCAGTACCTGCACCGCTACATCGAGGCGAGCCGGATCGCCTTCGCCGACCGCGGGCGCTGGCTCGGCGACCCGGCCTTCGAGGACGTCCCGACCGGCGGACTGCTCTCGCAGCGCTACGCGGACTCGCGCGGCTGCCTCATCAAGGACACCGCGGTGCTCACCAGCCCGCTCGCACCGGGCGACCCGCGCCACCCCGCCGCCTGCGGCGGTACCGGCACGGCCGCGCCGACGACGTACGAGGGCGAGAACACCACGCACCTGACCGTCGCCGACAAGTGGGGCAACGTCGTCTCGTACACCCTCACCATCGAGCAGACCGGCGGCAGCGGCATCGTCGTTCCCGGCCGCGGCTTCCTGCTCAACAACGAGCTGACGGACTTCTCGTTCGCGCCCGCCAACCCGGCGGTCCACGACCCGAACCTGCCCGGCCCGGGCAAGCGCCCGCGCTCCTCGATCTCCCCGACGATCGTGCTGAGGGACGGCCGTCCCGCGTTCGCGCTCGGCTCGCCCGGCGGCTCCACCATCATCACCACCGTGCTGCAGGTCCTCACCGAGCACGTCGACCGCGGTCTGCCGCTCGTCGACGCGATCGCCGCACCGCGCGCCAGCCAGCGCAACGCGGCGGCCACCGAACTCGAACCGGCCCTGTTCACCAGCGCGACCAGGACACAGCTCGAAGCGCTGGGCCATGTCTTCACGCTCAACCCGGAGATCGGCGCGGCCACCGGCATCCAGCGACTGCCCGACGGCCGCTGGCTCGCCGCGGCCGAGACGACCCGGCGCGGCGGCGGCTCGGCGATGGTGGTCAGCCCGAGCCACACGGGCTGACACCCGGCTCTCGGGTCCCTCCTGGGAGCTTCGGCTCCTAGGAGGGGATGTGGGTGACGTCGGAGACGGTCAGCTCCACGGGCAGGGCGCCGGAGCTGATCTGGGCGGCCAGATCCTGGGCGGAGGTACGGGTGAAGTTGCCGCTGATCTGCACCGCTCCGCCGGTGATCGACTGGGAGACGGACGGTGCGGAGATCACCTGGCGGTCGAGCATGATGCCGATCTGATTGGCGGGCGCGCTCTGCTGGGACAGCCGGCCGGTGAGCTCCGCGAACTTTCGACCGCCCGCCGAGGTGAGCACCAGGTTGATCGTCCAGCCGTTGCCGGCCTGCGCGTCGAGCGACGCCTTGGCGCTGGTCACGTCCCGGCCGCTGAGAGCGACGGGACCGAGGACGTACTTTGTGGGGCCCGTTCTGTCACAGGCGACCGTCGGGCTCGTGGGGGACAGCGCCGGTGCGCCGGCCGGCACCGGCGCCATGCAGTCGAAGGCGGTGAACTGCCGCTGCAGTTCGGGCGGCACGGAGGCGTCGCCGCCCAGCACCGGCCGGAATCCCAGCTCGGCAGTGACGGCCAGCTGCCGCAGCCGCTCACCGCTGTCGCCGGGCGCCTCGGCGGTGATCGTGCCGCCGTGCACCTCGATCCGCGCGCCCTCCAGCCCGAACGCGTCGGCCCTGGTCCGCAGCAGATCCACGGTGCGCCGCAACGTCTCGGCGCCCGGCGCCGAACGCGGGGTGTAGGTGACGGTGGTCCGGCCCGAGGCGGGGGTGCCGGACGCGGTCGTGCGGGTCGGGCCGGACAGCAGCGGGGACCGGTCCTTGCCGTCCGACGAGCTCGAGGAGCCGGAACACCCGGTCAGTGCGGCGCTCAGGACGAGCACGGCGGCGACGGCGGTCAGGGCGTTCGCGTTCGCGTTCGCGCTCGCGCTCACGCTCGCCGAGGATGTCGCGCGGGGGATCGTTCGGAGGAGACGCATAGCGGCCAGTCTCGCGGACCGGCGGCCGGCCGCGCAGATGAATCGCCGCGGCTCCGTCGTCCCGGTGGGGCACTGGTGACCGGTGCGCCGGGTAAGGCAGTTGAGGCAGCCGCGGTGCGGACGAAAACTCCCCGTAGCCGCCCCGTAACACGAATGGTGTCGAATGCGGGAACGGGACTGCATGCCTCCGGGGCGGGGGCGGAGAGGCAGCAGCGATGACACAGCGCGGCGCCGGACCTCAACTGGCCGACTCTGCACGAGAGTTCACCGAATTCTTCCGGGAGCTGGTCGCCGGACTGGGGGACGCGCCGGGCTGGTACGGCGCCTTGTCGCGACGTGACCCGGGCGGGGTGAACGCGTACGAGGCGGGCGTGGAGCTGGCGCCCTGGGACGTGGTGCACGCAGTTCTTCACGACCTGGCCGCGCTGCGGGGCACACCGGTCGACCCGGCCGATGTCGGCCGCGCCCAGCGGCTGTACCGCGCCGCCGCGGCCGGGCGGGACGCGGCCCCCGGCAGTGGGACGGCACTGCGCTCCCGGCTGGACGCGATGCTCCGCGAACGCCACGACGCCGTGCTCCGTGAACGCGAGGCCGCGCACGCGGCCCACGAGTACACCGCGACGGGCGGCGACCCCCACTCCGTGACGGCGGGGCGGCTGGCCAACGCCCTCGCCTGGGCCCGCGACGACCGGGAACGCGCGGGCGCGCGCTGCGCGGAACTGCAGGCCCGGCTCGACGCGGTCGAGACGCGGCTCGCCGGAGAGTTCTTCACGGACCGGTCCGCCGCCGACCGTTCCCCCGCGCCGGACGACTGGTTCCGCCCGAGGACGCCGGAACCGGGGCACCCGGCGGATCCGTCGGCCCGGCAGCAGAGCTCCGCCGTCGGACCGGAAGAGAGCGCCGAACCCGTCGCACCGGCCGCGCCGGCCGGGCGTGCGAAGCGCCGCCCCAAGGCGTCCGGACGCGGTACCGGGTCACGCCCGCGCGGTGCCCGGTTCGCGACGGCGTTCGACGAGCCGTTGGACGAGGCGGACGACGCGACGTCCGAGGCGCCCCGGCAGGAGGGCCCCGCGGCGACCGGTGCCCCGGCGGCTGGACCCGCACCGCGTGGCGCGCGCTTCGCCGGTGCCGCCGCCGAGCCTGCACCGCCACGGACCGCCGACATATCGCCCGACGCCGGACCGCGGCAGGCGGAGGCCCGCAGCGAGGCGGCCCGGCTGGGCGGCCTGCGCCGGGCCGGGCGCGGCGGGGAGGCGTACGTGGTGCTGTGCGAGGCGGCGGCAGGCCCGGCCGCCGCGCTGCCGGTGCTGGCCCGTGAGCTGGAACGCGCCGGTCTGGCGGCGGATGTCGCGACGCTGCTGTGGGAGGTCGCCGGCCTGCCGCCGGACCGGCTGGCCGCCGCCGCGGCCGCCCTGGCGCAGGCCGGACGCACGGACGACTGCCGCACCCTGCTGCACCAGGCCGCGGCACGCCCCGCCGGCGAGGTCGCGGTGCTGGCGGCCGCGCTGTACGAGGAGAACGGGGGCGAGGCGGCCGGGATACTCCTGGGCGCCGTGGTCAGGACCCGGCTGCCTGAGGAGGCCGCGGCCGTCGCCGGCGCGTACCCCGGGCTCGCCGCGCCGCTGCTGGCGGTCGCGGCGTCGATCTCCAAGCCGCGCCGCCGGGACATCGCGGCCGCCCTGCGCCGTGCGGGTCTGCCGGACCGGTGAGCGCGCCGGAATCACCGGCGGGGAGCACGCCGGACTGCCGGAGCGGCCGCCGGTTGCCCCGGTCGGGCTGGAAACGTGATCGACCCGGTCAAGTAACGGTAGCGGTCTTGCCAGAGCGGGTAAGGCGCTTCTACGTTCTTCCACACGGCCGGAATCTACGTGCGTAGACCGGACGTGATGCCACGTCAGAGGAGCTGCTCATGAGCAACGTTGTGCGTGCCGCGCTCGTCCAGGCGACCTGGACCGGTGACACCGAGTCGATGATCGCCAAGCACGAGGAGTACGCCCGGGCCGCGGCCGCCCAGGGCGCCAAGGTCATCGGCTTCCAGGAGGTGTTCAACGCCCCCTACTTCTGCCAGGTCCAGGAGGCCGAGCACTACCGCTGGGCCGAACCGGTCCCCGACGGACCCACCGTCCAGCGGATGCAGGCGCTCGCCCGCGAGACCGGCATGGTGATCGTCGTGCCGGTGTACGAGGTCGAGCAGTCCGGCTTCTACTACAACACCGCCGCGGTCATCGATGCCGACGGAACCTTCCTCGGCAAGTACCGCAAGCACCACATCCCGCAGGTCAAGGGGTTCTGGGAGAAGTTCTACTTCAAGCCCGGCAACCTCGGCTGGCCCGTCTTCGACACCGCGGTCGGCCGGATCGGCGTCTACATCTGCTACGACCGGCACTTCCCCGAGGGCTGGCGCGCCCTGGGGCTGGCCGGCGCCCAGCTCGTCTACAACCCGTCGGCGACCTCCCGCGGTCTGTCCGCCTACCTCTGGCAGCTGGAGCAGCCCGCCTCCGCCGTCGCCAACGAGTACTTCATCGCCGCCATCAACCGGGTGGGCCAGGAGGAGTACGGCGACAACGACTTCTACGGCACCAGCTACTTCGTCGACCCCCGCGGCAAGTTCGTCGGCGAGGTCGCCTCCGACACCAAGGAGGAACTGGTCGTCCGGGACCTGGACTTCGACCTCATCGACGAGGTGCGCCAGCAGTGGGCGTTCTACCGGGACCGCAGGCCGGACGCCTACGGCGACCTCACGGAGGCCTGATCGTTATGGCCACTGTGACCGAGAACCTGCACTCCGCCCTGCACGCCCGCCACCAGGCCGTCATGCCCGACTGGCTCGCCACGTACTACAGCGAGCCCATCGAGATCACCCACGGCCAGGGCCGCCATGTCTGGGACGCCGAGGGCAACCGCTACCTCGACTTCTTCGGCGGCATCCTGACCACGATGACCGCGCACGCCCTCCCCGAGGTCACCGCCGCCATCACCGAGCAGGCCGGGAAGATCCTGCACTCCTCGACGCTCTATCTGAGCCGGCAGACCGTCGACCTGGCCGAGCGCATCGCCCGGCTGTCCGGCATCCCGGACGCCCGGGTCTTCTTCACCACCTCAGGCACCGAGGCGAACGACACCGCCCTGCTGCTCGCCACCGCCTACCGGGGCTCGAACCAGGTCCTGGCGCTGCGCAACAGCTACCACGGCCGCTCGTTCACCTCGATCGGCATCACCGGCAACTCCGCCTGGTCGCCGACCAGCCTCTCCCCGCTCCAGACGCTGTACGTGCACGGCGGCGTCCGCTCCCGCGGCCCGTACGCGCATCTGGACGACGCCGCGTTCACCGCCGCCTGCGTCGAGGACCTGGAGGACATCCTCGGCCAGGCCAACGGCAGCGTCGCGGCGCTGATCGCGGAACCGATCCAGGGCGTCGGCGGCTTCACCTCGGGGCCGGACGAGCTGCTGGCCGCGTTCAAGCGGGTCCTGGACCGGCACGGCATCCTGTGGATCACCGACGAGGTGCAGACCGGCTGGGGCCGGACGGGTGACCATTTCTGGGGCTGGCAGGCCCACGACCAGGCCGGCCCGCCGGACATCCTGACGTTCGCCAAGGGCATCGGAAACGGCATGTCCATGGGCGGTGTCGTGGCCCGCGCCGAGGTCATGAACTGCCTGACCGCGAACTCCATCTCCACCTTCGGCGGCAGCCCGATCACCACCGCGGGCGCGCTGGCCAACCTGACGTACCTCGTCGACCACGACCTGCAGGGCAACGCCCGCCGGGTCGGCGGGCTGCTCAAGTCCCGGCTGGAGGCGATCAGCGCCGCGCTGCCCATCGTCCGCGAGGTGCGCGGCCGGGGTCTGATGCTCGGCATCGAACTCGTCGAACCCGACACCGGCGAACCGTCGGCGCAGGCCGCGAGCCTGGTGCTGGAGGCGGCCCGCGAGTACGGGCTGCTGATCGGCAAGGGCGGCCGGGCCGGCAACGCGCTGCGGATCGCGCCGCCGCTGACGCTCAGCGTCGCCGAGGCGGAAGAAGGCGCGAGCGCCCTCGCGGACGCGCTCAGGCAGACCCAGGACAAGCTCGCCGGAGGAAGGTCATGAGCACCGAACGCACCGTCGTCCGTGGCGGACTCGTCATCACCGCCGCCGAGGAGATCCACGCCGATGTGCTGATCGAGGGCAGCCGGGTGGTGGCCCTCGCCGCCCACGAGTCGGCCGTCGCGGAGAGCTGGACCAGCGGCGACGCCCGCATCGTCGAGGCCGCCGGCAAGTACGTCATCCCGGGCGGCGTCGACGCGCACACCCACATGGAGCTGCCGTTCGGCGGCACCGCGGCGTCCGACACCTTCGAGACCGGCACCCGGGCCGCGGCCTGGGGCGGCACCACGACGATCGTGGACTTCGCCGTGCAGAGCGTCGGCCACTCGCTGCGCTCCGGCCTGGACGCCTGGCACGCCAAGGCCGACGCCCAGTGCGCCATCGACTACGCCTTCCACATGATCCTCTCCGACGTCAACGAGGACACGTTGAAGGAGATGGACGTCCTGGTGGAGGAGGGTGTGACCAGCTTCAAGCTGTTCATGGCCTACCCCGGCGTCTTCTACAGCGACGACGGCCAGATCCTGCGCGCCATGCAGCGCTCGGCCGGCAACGGCGGCCTGATCATGATGCACGCCGAGAACGGCATCGCGATCGACGTCCTCGTCCAGCAGGCGCTGGCGGCGGGGCACACCGACCCGCGCTACCACGGCGAGGTCCGCAGGGCCCTGCTGGAGGCCGAGGCCACCCACCGCGCCATCCAGCTCGCGCGGGTGGCGGGCTCCCCGCTGTACGTCGTGCACGTCTCGGCCGAGGAGGCGCTCGCCGAGCTGGCGCAGGCCCGCGACAAGGGCCTCAACGTCTTCGGCGAGACCTGTCCGCAGTACCTCTTCCTGTCCACCGACAACCTCGCCGAGCCGGGCTTCGAGGGCGCCAAGTACGTCTGCTCCACACCGCTGCGCCCCAAGGAGCACCAGGAGGCGCTCTGGCGGGGGCTGCGCACCAACGACCTGCAGGTCGTCTCCACCGACCACTGCCCGTTCTGCTTCACCGGGCAGAAGGACCTCGGCCGCGGCGACTTCTCCAAGATCCCCAACGGGCTGCCGGGCGTCGAGAACCGGATGGACCTGCTGCACCAGGCCGTCGTGGACGGCCGCATCAGCCGGCGCCGCTGGATCGAGATCGCCTGCGCCACCCCGGCCAGGATGTTCGGCCTCTACCCGCGCAAGGGCACCATCGCGCCCGGCGCCGACGCCGACATCGTCATCTACGACCCGCACGCCGAGCAGGTCGTCTCCGCCGAGACCCATCACATGAACGTCGACTACTCGGCGTACGAGGGGAAGCGGCTCACCGGACGGGTCGAGAGCGTCCTGTCGCGCGGCGAGCCCGTGATCACCGACCGGACGTACGTGGGGCGGGCCGGCCACGGCCAGTACACCCCGCGCAGCACCTGCCAGTACCTCATCTAGGAGCAGCGCCATGGACTTCGGCCTCGTCCTGCAGACGGATCCGCCCGCTTCCGGTGTCGTCGGCCTCATGCGCCGCGCCGAGCGCAACGGGTTCACCCACGGCTGGACCTTCGACTCCGCCGTGCTCTGGCAGGAGCCCTTCGTCATCTACAGCCGCATCCTCGAACACACCCGCAAACTGATCGTCGGCCCGATGGTCACCAACCCCGGCACCCGCACCTGGGAAGTGACCGCGTCCACCTTCGCCACCCTCAACTCCATGTACGGCAACCGCACGGTGTGCGGCATCGGGCGCGGCGACTCGGCGATGCGGGTCGCCGGGCGCAAGCCCAACACCCTCGCGCGCGTCGGCGAGGCGATGGGCGTCATCCGCGACCTCGCCGAGGGCCGCGAGGCGTCCGTCGACGGCACGCCCATGCGGCTGCCATGGGTGGAGAACGGGAAGCTGCCCGTCTGGATGGCCGCCTACGGGCCCAAGGCGCTCGCCCTGGCCGGTGAGAAGGCCGACGGCTTCATCCTGCAGCTGGCCGACCCGTTCCTCACCGAGTGGATGATCCACGCCGTGCGGGAAGCGGCGTCGGCCGCCGGCCGCGACCCGTCCGAGATCACCATCTGCGTCGCCGCGCCCGCCTACGTCACGGACGGCAGCGACGAACAGCTCGCGCACGCCCGCGAGCAGTGCCGCTGGTTCGGCGGCATGGTCGGCAACCACGTCGCCGACCTCGTCTCCCGCTACGGCGAGCACTCCGGCCTGGTGCCCGACGAGCTGACCGCGTACATCAAGCAGCGCCAGGGGTACGACTACGCCCACCACGGCCGCTCGGGCAATCCCGACACCGCCTTCGTGCCCGACGAGATCGTCGACCGCTTCTGTCTGCTCGGCCCGGTCGAGGCGCATCTCGCCAAGCTCGAACACCTCCGGGGCCTGGGCGTCGACCAGTTCGCGCTGTACGACATGCACGACGCCAAGGAGTCGACCATCGACGCCTACGGCGAGCACATCATCCCCGCGCTGAGCTGACCTGAGACGAGGTGCCGATGACCATAACCGCAAGCCCGGGGGACCGCGTCGAACTGCCGGCCGACGCGGCCCTGCCGGACACCCGGTTCGCCAACGAGGACCTGCTGCCCGTCCCGCTCGCGAACCGTACGTGGACGACGTACAACTTCACCGCGCTGTGGATCGGGATGGCGCACAACATCCCCTCCTGGACGCTCGCCTCGGGACTCGTCGCGCTCGGCATGGACTGGAAACAGGCGGTCTTCACGATCGCCCTGGCGAACGTGATCGTGCTCTTCCCGATGCTGCTCACCGGGCACGCGGGACCCCGGTACGGCATTCCGTTCCCGGTGCTGGCCAGGGCCTCGTTCGGGCTCCGCGGGGCGAACCTGCCGGCGCTGGTGCGGGCGGCGGTGGCCTGCGCCTGGTTCGGCATCCAGACCTGGATCGGCGGGCAGGGCATATTCGTCCTGCTCGGCAAGATCTTCGGCGGCGGCTGGGCGGACGTCGGGAAGATCGGCGGCTACCCGTGGACCATGTGGCTGTGCTTCGTGGTCTTCTGGGCCCTCGAACTGGCCATCATCTACCGGGGTATGGACACGCTGCGGCGCTTCGAGAACTGGGCCGCGCCGTTCGTCCTCGTCGGCGCCGTCGTGCTGCTGATCTGGATCACGGTGAAGGCCGGCGGCCTGGGGCCGCTGCTCGACCAGCCGTCGAAGCTCGGCTGGGGCAGCGACTTCTGGCCGGTCTTCTTCCCCTCACTGATGGGCATGATCGGCTTCTGGTCCACCCTGTCGCTGAACATCCCCGACTTCACCCGCTTCGGCGCCGGCCAGCGGGCCCAGATCTGGGGCCAGTCGCTGGGCCTGCCCACGACGATGACGTTCTTCGCGCTGCTGTCGGTGCTGGTCACCTCAGGATCGCAGGCCGTCTACGGAGCGGCCATCTGGAACCCGGTCGAGCTGGCCGCCAAGACCGACAACGTCTTCGGCCTGGTCTTCGCGCTGGTCACCGTGCTCATCGCGACCATCAGTGTGAACATCGCGGCCAATGTGGTGTCACCGGCCTACGACCTGTCCAACCTCGCGCCGAAGTACATCAACTTCCGCACCGGGGCGATGATCACCGGAGTGGTGGGTGTGGTGATCTTCCCGTGGAAGCTCATCGAGACCCCCGAGTTCTACATCTTCACCTGGCTGGGCGTGGTCGGCGGGCTGCTGGGAACGGTCGCGGGCATCCTCATCGCCGACTACTGGATCATCCGCCGCACCGTCCTGGACCTGGTGGACCTCTACACCCCCGGCGGCCGCTACTGGTACACCGCCGGCTGGAACTGGCGGGCGGTCGCGGCCTTCGTCGTCGGCGGGGTGCTGGCGGTCGGCGGCTCCCATTCGGAGCCCGGCAAGGGGCCCTTCCCCGCCGACGGCATGATCCCGTTCCTCAAACCGCTCGCGGACTACGGCTGGGCCGTGGGTCTCGGCTCCGCGCTCGTCCTCTACACGGCCCTCATGCACCCCCTGCTCCGGCGAACCGTACGACAGGACGCGGCCCCGGTCTGATTTGATGGAGGCATGGTCAACGAGGTCAACGAGGAGCTGCTCGCCGCCGTCGAGCGGGTGGTGCGGAGCGTGGTCGCCGAGGAGGTCACGCCGCGCTGGCGGCGGCTCGCGGCCGAGGACGTGATCGAGAAGAACGGCCCCTACGACCTGGTGACCACCGCCGACCGCCGGGCGGAGGAACGGCTCACCGAGGAGCTGACCGCGCTGCTGCCGGGCTCCGTGGTGGTCGGCGAGGAAGCGGTGAGCGCCGACCCCGGCGTCCTCAAGCGGCTGGACGGCGACGACCCGGTGTGGGTCGTCGACCCGGTCGACGGCACCGCCAACTTCGTCCGCGGCGAGGACGGTTACGCGACGCTCGTCACCCTCGTGCAGGGTGGCGAGCCGCTCGCGTCCTGGACCTACGTCCCCGAGCGGGGGCTGATGGCGACCGCGCGGCGCGGCGCCGGCGCGTATCTCAACGGGCAGCGGATGCACACGGCCGCCGCGCCGGACGGCACCCTGCGGGTCTCGACGTCGAACCCGGTCTTCCGCACCGACCAGGAGCGGGTGCTGCTCGGCCGGCTGGAGGCGGCCGGCGCGGCGACCCGCTCGTGCACCTGCGCCGGCATCGAGTACCTGGAGCTGGCCCGAGGCGGCGTCGACGGCGTCGCCTTCTTCTGGGAACTGCCCTGGGACCACGCCGCCGGGCTCCTCCTGGTGACCGAGGCCGGCGGCGCGAGTCTGACGGTGACCGGTGAGCCGTTCCGTATCCCCGGAGGCAACGCGTTGCCGTTCTCCATCGCCCGCGACGCGGAGACCGCGCGGCGGATCATCGAGCTGATGGGCGCGTGATGAGCCGGACCGCAGTAGTGGACGTGGTGGTCGTCGGGGCCGGGCCGAACGGGCTGACGGCCGCGGCCGAGCTGGCCCGCGCGGGCCTGTCCGTACAGATCTACGAGGCCGAGGACACGATCGGCGGCGGCGCCAGGACCCAGGAGCTGACGCTGCCGGGCTTCCGGCACGACCCGTGCTCCGCGGTGCACCCCATGGGCGCCGGCTCGCCCGCGTTCAAGGCGCTGCCGCTGCGCGCGCACGGCCTGGAGTGGCTGCACCCCGAGCTGCCGATGGCGCACCCCTTCCCGGACGGCACGGCCGCGCTGCTGTCGCGTTCGGTGGGGGAGACCGCGGCGTCCTTCGGCGCGCACGACGCCGTCCGCTACCGGCGGCTGGTGGCCCCGTACATCGGCCACTGGAACACGATGGCCGCCGACCTGCTGCGGCCCCAGTGGCGCGGGGTACCCATCGACCCCTACCGGTTCGTCCGCTTCGGCCTGACCGGGCTGCCGCCGGTCGCCCTGCTGGCCCGGCGCTTCCGCGACCCCAAGGCCCGTGCCCTGCTGGCCGGACTGGCCGCGCACGCGATCACCCCGCTCAGCTCGCCGCTGACCGGTGCCACCGCCCTGATCTTCGCGCTGGCCGCGCACGCGGGCGGCTGGCCGATTCCACGCGGCGGCTCGCAGGCGATCTCGGACGCCCTCGCCTCGTACCTCACGGAGCAGGGCGGCGTCGTCCACACCGGTGTGACGGTGCGCAAGCTCGACGAGCTGCCGCCCGCGCGGGCCTATGTCTTCGACACGTCACCGACCGCGCTGGCCCGTATCGCCGGACTCGGCGACGCCTACCGGAACTTCAGCTACGGCCCGTCCGTCTTCAAGATCGACTACGCGCTGGACGGTCCCGTCCCCTGGAGCGCGCCCGACGCCCGCCGGGCCGGCACGGTCCACATCGGCCCGACGTACACGGAGATCGGCGACGCGCTCAACCGGGCGGTCAGCGGCCGGCCGCCGCAGACCCCCTTCCTGATCACCTCGCAGCCGACGGTCGTCGACCCGTCCCGCGCCCCGCAGGGCAAGCACGTCTTCTGGGCCTACGGCCACGTCCCGCACGGCTGGCACGGCAACGCCACCGACGCCGTCGAGCGGCAGATCGAGCGCTTCGCGCCCGGCTTCCGCGACCTCGTGCTGGCCCGCGCCGTCGCCGGTCCGGCCGAACTCGCCGCCCACAACGTCAACTACGTCGGCGGTGACATCGCCTGCGGTGCCTTCGCCGGGCTCCAGACCGTGCTGCGCCCGAAGATCGCCTGGAACCCGTACGCCACCGCCCGCCCCAACGTCTTCCTCTGCTCCTCCGCGACCCCGCCGGGCCCCGGAGTGCACGGCATGAGCGGGCACCACGCGGCCCGCTCCGTCCTCAGGTCCCTGGCGAAGCGAGCGCGCTGAGCAGCGCGGGCAGCGCCGTACCGATCGGCTCCCGCACCACTTCGGCGGCCAACTCGTCGTAGGGCGTGGGCTCCGCGTTCACGATCACCAGCCGCGCCCCGTGCTCGGCCGCGATGCCCGCCAGTGACGCGGCGGGCTGCACCCGCAGCGTCGTGCCCACGGAGAAGAACACGTCGCACGCCTTCGTGATGGCCATCGCCTGCGCCAGCACTTCGGGGTCGAGGCGCTGCCCGAACATCACCGTCGCGGACTTCAGGATCCCCCCGCACACCAGGCACGGCGGGTCCTGCTCGCCTGCCGCCACCCGCTCCAGCGCCACGTCCATGCCGCTGCGCGCATGGCACTTCGTGCAGACGACGGCGCGGGCCGTGCCGTGCAGCTCCAACACCTTGCGGTCCGGGAGCCCCGCCAACTGGTGCAGCCCGTCGACGTTCTGGGTGATGACACGGACCGGGACGCCGGACTTTTCCAGCTCCGCCACCGCGAGGTGCGCGGCGTTGGGGCGCGCGTGCCAGGTCTCGCTGTCGCGCCGCATGAGCCAGGCGCGGCGGCGGATGTCCGGGTCGGCCATGTACGTGTCGTAGGTGACGAGCTTCTCCGCACCGGGGTCGCGCCGCCACAGGCCGTTGGGGCCGCGGTAGTCCGGAATCCCCGAGTCCGTGGAGATACCGGCCCCGCTCAGGATCGCCACGAGGGGCTTGCGGTTGCTCATCTCCGCAGCGTAGGGCCCAACATGGGTGCGGACGAACGGGTTTCCGCCGCGGCCGGCCCACCGCGTTGTCGTACCCGGCGGCTACGGTTTCGGGTATGACGGATCTTCGGGTATTGCATCGGCAGGCGCTGCGGACGGCGGAAGAGATCACCGGAAGGATCGGATCGACCCGGCTGGACGTGGCCACGCCGTGCGGGGACTGGACGCTGCGGCGGCTGCTGGAGCACATGGTGGGGCAGAACCACGGCTTCGCGGCGGCGGCGCGGGGCGAGACGAAGGACCGGTCGGTGTTCGCCGACCGGCCGGTGGGGGACGACCCGGCCGGGGCGTTCGCGGCGTCGGCCGCCGATGTGGCGGCCGCCTTCAGCGAATCGGGGGTGCTGGACCGCAGGTGGTGGCTGCCGGAGGTCCGCGACGGGCGGCCCTTCCCGGCGCCGGTGGCGATCGGATTCCACTTCGTGGACACGGTGGTGCACGGCTGGGATGTCGCGCGGGCGCTCGGCGTCGACGCGAAGTTCGACCCGGAGGTGCTGGAGGCGGCGCTGCCGGTGGCCGCGGCGGTACCGGCGGGAGAGAGCCGGCTGACCGCCGGAGCGGCGTTCGGGCCCGCGGTGGCCGACGGCGGTACGGGCGATCCGCTCGACCGGATCGTCGCGATACTGGGCCGCTCCCCGCAGTGGCCGCGGGACGCCTGATCTGCCCGCAGTGGCTGCCGGGCGCCTGACGCCGTTCCGGACCCGCGGCCTGTTCCGCCTCTGGGAGTTCTCGGAGTTCTAGGAGTTGAGCAGGTCGCGGGTGTCGGCGACGAGTGCGGCCGCTGCTTCGACGGCGGCCGCCGGATCGTCGAGCCGGGTCAGAACGTCCTCGGCGCGGCTGCGGAACTCCGGGGGCGTCCCGGGGAGCGCCGCGGCGGCCGCCAGGGCGCCCTTCTCGTTGAGGCACCAGGCGCGGTGGTGCGCGTGGAGGGACTGGGTGAGGACGCCGACCGCCCGGGACAGACAGAGCGCGACATGCAGTGTGTCGCCCGCGCGGGCGGACTTGCGGGCTCCGGCCACCGAGAACTCCGCTTCCCACGCGGCGGCGACGAGCGCCGCGCGCAACGGCTCCGGATAGAGCCGGGTCTGCTCCCGCAGCGCCGTCAACTCCCCGTCCCGGTCGGCGAGTACGCGGCCCAGCGCCACCTCGCCCGGGTACGCGGGGGACCAGAAGCCGAGTGGGTGGCCGGGCTGGGTGCCGACCTCGTAGCGGCCGGCGCGGCAGTCGTCCCAGACGCGCTCGACGCGGTCGAGGTCGCGCAGGATCCAGTCGACCGGCACCCCGTCGACCGTCAGCCAGGCGCCGCCGTTCACCCAGGGTCCCCAGCCGCCGGGGCCCGCGACCTCGACGGGTCCGCCGGTGAACTCCGCGGCGAGGGCGGCCAGTGCCGCGGTGTCGGGCTCGCCCCGGTAGTACAGGCCGAGGTCCCAGTCGGAGTCCGGGCGGTGGGTGCCGCGGGCCCGGCTGCCGCCGAGCAGCACACCGGCGATACCCGGGACGCCGGCCAGCCGCTCGGCCATCGCGTGCACCGTGGAGTTCTCAGCGCCAAGGGAGGAATCGTGGGACACGTTGCCAGCCTAGAGTGGCGGCTCTAGGATTACCCACCAGTAAACTTACTCTGGAGTAAGGGTGGTGCCCGGCATGGCCGACATCGGCGATCTCGACCTCGACACGCTCGACTTCGGTACGGTCGAGCCGAAGGAATTCGCCCGCATCGTCAAGGAGCTGCCCGTCCGGCGGATCGCCGAGCTGATGAGCGGGCCGCAGCGCAAGCGCGTGCTCGACGAGGTGTTCAACCGGATGGAGACCCTCTTCAAGCCGGACGTCGCGGGGAAGCGCGACGCGCTCATCCGGTGGCGGATCACCAACGGCGACGACGCCCGCGACGTCTACGAGACGCATATCGCCGACGGCGCCTGCACGGTCTCCCGGCAGGACAGCGGCCGTGATCCGCAGCTCACCCTCACCATGGCCGCCCCGGAATTCCTCAAGCTGGCGTCGGGCAACGCCTCTGGCCCGGCGCTGTTCTTCACCCGTAAGCTCAAGATCCAGGGCGACATCCGCCTCGCCGGCGGACTGACGTACTTCTTCGACATACCGAAGGCGTGAGGGTGTAGATGCGGATACCCCGGCAAGCGGCGAGAGTCGCGGTGCTCGACCCGGCCGGAGCGATTTTCCTGCTCAGGTCGGACAACGAGGAAGTCGGCGTCCACTGGCTCATGCCCGGTGGCGGTCTCGACCCGGGGGAGACCCCCGTGCAGGGGGCGCTGCGAGAAGTGCTGGAGGAGACCGGCTGGTCGGATGTCGAGCCCGGCGCTGTGCTGTGCACCTGGGAGCACGACTTCACCCGGGCGGGTGTGCCGGTCCGGCAGTTCGAGCACATCTTCCTCGGCAGCGGCCCGCGCAGGCCGCCGACAGGTGATGTGAGCGGGGTCCACCAGGAGGACGGGATCCTGGAATGGCGCTGGTGGACCCCGGAGGAGCTCGCGGCGACGACGGAGGCGTTGTGGCCGCCGCAGCTGCCGGAGCTGCTCGCCCGGCTGCGCGACGAAGGCCCGCCGGAGCGTCCCGTCGAGCTCGGGTTCATCGCCGATGCCGGCCCCCGAGCCGTGTAGGCGCCCGGTGTTCACCACCCGGCCCACCCTCCAGGGCACCTTCGGCATGGTCTCCTCGACACACTGGCTGGCGTCGCAGTCGGCGATGGCCGTGCTGGAGGACGGGGGCAACGCCTTCGACGCTGCGGTGGCCGCCGGCTTCGTGCTGCACGTCGTCGAACCGCATCTGAACGGTCCCGCGGGCGAGGTGCCGATCCTCCTCGCCCCGGCAGGCGGTCCGGTGCGGGTGCTGTGCGGACAGGGCCCCGCCCCCGCCGGAGCGTCCGTCGGGCACTACCGGAGCCTCGGGCTCGACCTGGTGCCCGGCACCGGACTGCTGGCCGCCGCCGTGCCCGGCGCGTTCGACGCGTGGATGGTGCTGCTGCGCGACCAAGGCACCAAGTCCCCGGCCGAGGTCCTGAAGTACGCCATCGGCTACGCCGCACACGGGCATCCGGCAGTCGCGGCGATCGGCGCGACCGTGGAGGCGGTGCGAACCCTCTTCGCGACCGAGTGGACCGATTCCGCCGCGCTCTATCTGCCGGCGGGCCGGGCACCGCGGCCCGGCGTCCTGCTGCGGAACCCCGCCCTGGCCGCCACCTGGCGGCGCCTGCTGCGCGAGGCCGACGCGCAGGCGGCGGGCAGCGGGCGGGAGGAGCGGATCGAGGCCGCCCGGCGGATCTGGCGCTCGGGCTTCATCGGCGAGGCGCTGGCCGCCGCCGCGGCCCGCCCCGCGATGGACACCTCCGGCGAACGGCACGCCTCGACGCTCACCGGGGATGACCTGACCGGCTACGAGGCCCGCTACGAACCCCCGCTGACGTACGACCGGTTCGGCTGGACGGTCTGCAAACCGGGGCCGTGGAGCCAGGGCCCGGTGTTCGCGCAGCAGCTCGCCCTGCTGCCCGACGGCTTCGGCTACGAGGAGCCCGGCTACGTCCACACCCTGGTCGAAGGCGCCAAGCTCGCGATGGCCGACCGCGAGGCCTGGTACGGCGACGCCGCGGAGGTCCCGGTCGGCGCGCTGCTGTCACCCGCGTACAACGCCGGGCGCCGGGCACTGATCGGCGCCGACGCGTCCTACGAGCTGCGCCCCGGCAGCCCGGACGGACGCGCGCCCCGGCTGCCGCGCTTCACCGTCGACAGCACACCGCAGGCACCGGGCACGGGCGAACCGACCGTCGCGTCGGGCGAACCCGCCGCAGGATCTGCCGCCGGACCGACCGCCGCGCCCGACGTCGCCGCCGACGGACGCACCCGCGGCGACACCTGCCATGTCGATGTCGTCGACCGCTGGGGCAACATGGTCGCCGCCACCCCCAGCGGCGGCTGGCTGCAGTCCAGCCCGCTGATCCCGGAACTCGGCTTCCCGCTCGGTACCCGGCTGCAGATGACATGGCTGGAGGAGGGACTGCCCAACTCCCTCACGCCCGGCCGCCGTCCGCGCACCACACTGTCGCCGTCGATCGCGCTGCGCGACGGCGAACCCGTCCTGGCGTTCGGCACCCCCGGCGGCGACCAGCAGGACCAGTGGTCGCTGCACTTCTTCCTGGCCGTCGCGTTGGGCGGGCTCGGACTGCAGGAGGCGATCGACGCGCCCGGCTGGCACACCGACAGCTTCCCCGGCTCGTTCCATCCGCGTGCCATGCGGCCCGGCAGCGTCACCGTCGAGTCGCGCCTCGGTGAGCGGGCGATCGGCGAACTGCGGCGCCGCGGCCACCAGGTGACGGTCGGCGGCCCCTGGTCGGAGGGCCGGCTCTGCGCGGTCGCCCGCGACCCCGCGACGGGTGTGCTCTCCGCGGGCGCCAACCCGCGCGGCATGCAGGGCTACGCGGTCGGCCGCTGACCCGTCCTGCCGGTGTGATCCACCGCTGCCGGCGGGCCGACCCGGTGGCCGTTCTCCAGCTCAGCGGGCCCGGTGCCGGCCATCAACGCGGTGAACCCGGCGCGGATCCGGCGTTCCAGACCCGGCTGGACGAAGGTGCCGACCTGGTCGAGAGGGACCAGGTTCCAGGCGTCCAGCTCCTCCTTCTGCAGCTGGATCGCGCCGAGCTGCTCCCCGTCGAGCACCCCGCCGTCGTACAGGTACACCGCCAGCGGCGGCTGGCCGGGGCCGGTCACCCAGTCGATCGCGATGAGCGCGCCGGGGGTGATGTCCAGGCCGATCTCCTCGGTGGCCTCGCGGCGCGCACCCTGCCGGGGCGATTCGTCCTGCCCCGACTCGATCGTCCCGCCGGGCAGAATCCACTTCTTCTCGCCCTCGCGGTAGTTGGGATCCACGAGCAGCACACGGCCCGCCCCGTCACGGAACAGCACCGCCGCTCCGGCGAGGATCTTCGGCAGACCGGCGATGTATGAGGCGTAGTCCTGGGTCACGGACCCCAACCTACGCGGCTCAGACGTCGTCGAAAGGCGCGGCGTAGGCGAACGCGCCACGCAGTGCCGGATCGGCCGGATCGTAGCCGGCCAGCGTCCGGACCTGGAAGTACGGCCGCCACTCGGGCACCGCGGGGGTGATCCCGTACTCCTCGGCGAGCCGGAAACCGAACCGTCCGTAGTAGCGGGGATCGCCCAGCAGGATCACCAGCGGCGCGCCCAGCGCGTCGCAGGCGCCGAGGGCGGCGTGCCATCAGGGCCTTGCCGACGCCGGACCGCTGGTGGCCGGGAGCCACCGCCAGCGGGCCGATCGCGAGCACGGGTGTCCCGCCGACATGGCCGCGGGTGGCCAGCACATGCCCGGTCACCCGCTCCTCCTCGTCCGTCGCGACCAGCGACAGCTCGGGGAGCCACGCGTCGTCCGCCCGGAGCCGGTCGACCAGCAGCGCTTCGACGGTGCCGCTGCCGGTGGCCTGGCCGGGCTTGGTGAACGCGGCGGCGATGACGTCGCGGATCGCGTCGATGTCGGTGGGTCGCTCACGTCGGATCAGCACCGGCGAACTGTTGCGCACCGCGCCCGGCCGCCGCAAACGAATATGCCCGGCGGGCGTGTCACGGGCCGTCCACGGCCTTCAGCTGGACCCGGACGCCCTCGGCGTCGGGGTGGTTCAGCGTGTCCAGCAGTTCCAGGGGCTGCCGCCAGGCCTCCCGTGCGCCGGTCGGATCGCCGGCGGCGAGCCGGGTCTCGCCGAGGTCGGTCAGCGCCAGGGACTCGTAGAACGGGTCGCCCACCTCGCGGCACCCCTCGGCGGACCGCAGAAAGCGGCCGGCCCCGCCAGAGCTCCAGCGCCCTCGCGCACTCCAGGCGCACGCTCTCCCGGTCGTGCCGCGGCCTGTCCCCGGCGGTGCTCGGCGCCCGGTACGGAGGGGCGGGAGCGTGCTCCCGTGCCATGCCGTCACCGTTCAGGACATCCCGCTATGGTCGTGAATCTTGTGGTTTGCGGGGGTGGCGCGCTGGACCGGCCATGGGCAGGCGGCCGATGGCGGGATATGGTCCGAGCGGCGCGATGTTCCGTATCGGATGGGGAGTAAACGTGTCCGACGCTGCAAGACACACAACGGGGCGCGTGCTGATCGCCGCCGACAAGTTCAAGGGTTCGCTGACCGCGGTGCAAGTCGCCGAGCACGTCACGGCCGGCCTGCTGCACGTGGTGCCGGGGCTGACGGTCGAGTCGCTGCCGGTCGCCGACGGCGGTGACGGCACCGTCGACGCGGCGGTCGCGGCCGGCTTCGAGCGCCGTGAGCTCCAGGTGACCGGGCCGCTGGGCGAGCCCGTGACCGCCACGTACGCCGTACGTGACACCACCGCCGTGGTCGAGATGGCCGAGGCCTCCGGCCTGCGGCACCTGCCGGAGGGCGTCTTCGCGCCGCTCACGGCCACCACCCACGGCACCGGCGAGCTGCTGCGCGCCGCGCTGGACGACGGTGCGCGCACCATCGTGCTCGGCGTCGGCGGCAGCGCCACCAACGACGGCGGGGCCGGCATGCTCGTCGCGCTCGGGGCCCGTCTGCTCGACGCGGACGGAGCGCCGGTCGGTCCCGGCGGCGGGGCGCTGGCCGCCCTCGCCACCGCGGACCTCTCCGGGCTCGACCCGCGGCTGGCCGACACCGAGGTGGTGCTCGCCAGCGACGTCGACAACCCGCTGCTCGGCCCGAAGGGCGCCGCGGCCGTCTACGGTCCGCAGAAGGGCGCCACCGAGCAGGACGTGGCCACCCTCGACGCCGCCCTCGGACGGTTCGTCGAGGTGCTCACCGAGGCCCGTGGCTCCGCCGCGGCGAATGCCGCGGAGGCACCGGGCGCCGGCGCCGCGGGCGGTATCGGCTATGGAGCGCTCGTCGGACTCGACGCCGCCTTCCGGCCCGGTATCGACGTCATGCTCGACGTCCTCGGCTTCGCCGAGGCGCTGGACCGCGCCGACCTGGTGATCACCGGAGAGGGCTCGCTCGACGAGCAGACCCTGCACGGCAAGGCCCCGGTCGGCGTCGCGCAGGCCGCCCGCGCCCGCAACATCGACGTCGTCGCCGTCTGCGGCCGGCTCGCCCTGGCCCCCGGCGCTCTCGGCGGAGCCGGCATCCGCCGCGCCTACGCCCTGACCGACATCGAGCCGGACCCGGCCGTCTGCATGGCACAGGCCGGCCCCCTCCTGGAGCGCGTCGCCCAGGCCCTGGCCCGGGACTTCCTGGCGCCGTAACGCAACGCGGCAAGGGCGGGCCGGAAAACCTCCGGCCCGCCCTTACTGCTGTCCGCCCCTCAGCCGCGCAGCTGGACGGCGGAGAACCATGGGCGAGGAACGCGAAGGGCCCCGGGCGGATCGCCCGGGGCCCTTCGTTGCTGTGCCGCGCGCTCGGCGGCGGCGCCGTCACTGCTCGGCGCGTGCCTCACGGCGGTTGTTACGGAACGTGTTCACCCGTCGCGTGGTCGCGAAGAGCGGGATGACCGCCGCGGCGACGATCTGGAGCGCCGCACCGGTCTGGAGCAGCAGGTGCCCGCCCGGTACGTCCAGCGTCCAGGCCGCGAGGCAGCCCATGCTGATGAAGATCCAGGCCAGCGTGATCAGCGCGAGCCGACCGCGGGGCTTGGGGTACTCGACGCGGCTCATCATCAGCCATGCCACACCCACGATCGCCAGCAGCGTCGGGATGAACGGCAGCTCCAGCAGGACGACGGAGACGACCGTCATCGCGCCGAAGGGGCTCGGCATGCCCTGGAAGACCCCGTCCCGCACCGTGGTGCAGGAGAAGCGCGCGAGTCTGAGGACCACGGCGAGCAGCACCACGACGGCGGCCACCGCCGAGACCCGGCCGTGCGCGTCGTCCGCGACCAGCCCCCACACCACCACGAAATACGCTGGCGCGAGGCCGAAGCTGATCAGGTCGGACAGGTTGTCGAGCTCCGCCCCCATCGCCGAGCTGCGGAGCTTGCGCGCCACCAGCCCGTCCAGGAGGTCGAAGACGGACGCCATCAGCATGAGGGTCACGGCCGTCGCGGCGTTGTGCCGCGCCATGCCGCCGTCGGCGGTGCCCATGAGGTGCGGCACCAGCACTCCGGTGGTCGTGAAGTACACGGCCATGAATCCGCAGATGGCGTTACCGAGAGTGAGGGTGTCCGCGATGGAGAGCCGGGTCGAGAGTGGGAGGTCGTCGACCTCTTCCTCCAGCTCGGTCACCCAGGGGGCCTGTGTGTCGGGATCAATCACGGTCAAGACGAGTCACCCCAGCCATGGTGGTCTGGCCGACCTCGACATCGGGCAGGACGCCCTCCGGGAGGTAGATGTCGACGCGGGAGCCGAAGCGGATCAGACCGATGCGCTCGCCCTGCTCGACCTTGGTGCCCGAGGGCACGTAAGGAACGATGCGGCGGGCCACAGCGCCGGCGATCTGCACCATCTCGATGTCGCCGAGTTCGGTGTCGAAGTGCCAGACAACGCGTTCGTTGTTCTCGCTCTCCTTGTTGAACGCCGGAACGAATCCGCCGGGGATGTGCTCCACGGAGGTGACGGTGCCCGCGAGCGGTGCGCGGTTCACATGGACGTTCAGTGGGCTCATGAAGATCGCGACGCGGGTGCGCCCGTCCTTCCACGGCATGATGCTCTGCACCACGCCGTCGGCCGGTGAGATCACCCGGCCCTGAGCGATCTCTCGCTCAGGGTCACGGAAGAACCACAGCATGCCCGCCGCCAGGGCGGTGGTGGGTACGGCCACGGTCGCCCAGCGCCCGGAGCGGCGGGCGCGGGTAAGGCTGACCGCCGCGGCGGCGACGGTCGGGAGGAGCCACGGCGACGCTCCGCGCGCGAGGCGGACCCGGCCGCGAGGTGCAGAGGAATGGCTGTGGGGCATGGAAGACCTTCGTAGCGGAGGGTGCCGCAAGATGGTTCTGGGGACGGCGGCTTTACCAAGATGGTATCGGTTGCCACCCACAACTCGGCAAGCGCGAGGGCGAGTCGATGGCCGGTAAGCGATGACTCGGTGTGACCTTCACCTCGGATATATCGCTTATATCAGGACATTTAACCCTGGATACGATACTCCTCCAGGAGCCTGCGGCCAATGATCATTTTCTGGATCTCAGCGGTTCCTTCACCAATGAGGAGCATCGGGGCCTCCCGGTAGAGCCGCTCGATCTCGTACTCCTTGGAGAAGCCGTACCCGCCGTGGATGCGGAAGGCGTCCTCCACGACCTCCTTGCAGTACTCCGAGGCCAGGTACTTCGCCATGCCGGCCTCGAGGTCGTTGCGGTGCCCTGAGTCCTTCTTGCGGGCCGCGTTGACCATCATCGCGTGCGCGGCCTCGACCTTGGTCGCCATCTCGGCGAGCTTGAAGGAGATCGCCTGGTGCTCGATGATCGGCTTGCCGAAGGTGTGGCGTTGTTGCGCGTAGGAGATCCCGAGTTCGAACGCGCGCTGTGCGACTCCGCAGCCGCGCGCCGCCACATTGACCCGGCCGACCTCGACGCCGTCCATCATCTGATAGAAGCCACGACCGCTCTGACCTCCGAGAACGCGGTTCGACGGGATCCTGACGTCCTCCAGGATCATCTCCGTCGTGTCGACGCCCTTGTAGCCCATCTTCTCGATTTTGCCGGGCACGGTGAGGCCCGGAACCGTCGGATTCGGACCGAAGCCCGGCTCCTTCTCGATGAGGAAGGTCGTCATCGACTTGTGCGGCTTGGCCGCCGCTTCCTCCGGGGACAGGCCCTCGTCGGTCTTGCAGAGCACGGCCACCAGGTTGGACGAACCGCCGTTCGTCAGCCACATCTTCTGGCCGTTGATGACGTAGTCGTCGCCGTCCCTGACGCCCTTGGTGCGGATCGCGGACACATCGGAACCCATGCCGGGCTCCGACATCGAGAACGCGCCACGCACCTCACCGGCCGCCATCCGGGGCAGGAAGTACTCCTTCTGCTCCTGCGTTCCGTGCTGCTTGAGCATGTAGGCGACGATGAAGTGAGTGTTGATAATTCCGGAAACACTCATCCATCCCCGGGCAATCTCCTCGACCGTGAGGGCGTATGTGAGAAGAGACTCACCAAGACCCCCGTACTCCTCGGGAATCATCAGCCCGAAGATGCCAAGTTCCTTGAGGCCCTCAACGATTTCGGTGGGGTACTCGTCGCGGTGTTCCAGCTCCGTCGCGACCGGCAGGATCTCCTTGTCCACGAAGCTGCGGACCGTGGAGAGGATCTCCCGCTGGACGTCGGTCAGCCCGTCGGTGTGAGCAAGACGCGTCATGTCACTTCTCCTGCAGCTCGGGGCGGCCGGGCTGCTCGCCGCCGCGTTCCTTGATGTACGTGGCGGTGGGGACCATGACCTTGCGGCGGAAGACGCACACCATGGTGCCGTCCTGCTTGTAGCCCTTGGTCTCGACGTGGACGATGCCGCGGTCGTCCTTCGACTTGGACGGCCACTTGTCCAGGACGGTGGTCTGCCCGTAGATGGTGTCGCCGTGGAACGTCGGTGCCACGTGCTTGAGCGACTCGACCTCCAGGTTGGCGATCGCCTTGCCCGACACGTCCGGCACGGACATGCCCAGCAGCAGGGAGTAGATGTAGTTCCCCACCACGACGTTCTTGCCGAAGTCGGTGGTGTTCTCGGCGTAGTTCGCGTCCATGTGGAGCGGGTGGTGGTTCATCGTGAGGAGGCAGAAGAGATGGTCGTCGTACTCGGTGACCGTCTTTCCGGGCCAGTGCTTGTAGACAGCACCGACCTCGAACTCTTCGTAAGTGCGACCGAACTGCACCGTCATACCTCCAACTTGTTCGCGAGCCGGATCTCGTCCACGATCCGCCCGATGATCTCAGTGATACCGAAGTCCTTCGGGGTGAACACCGCCGCCACCCCGGCGGCCCGCAGCGCCGCCGCGTCCGCCGGGGGGATGATCCCGCCGGCGATCACCGGTACGTCGTCCACCCCGGCCCTGCGGAGCCGGTCCAGCACGTCCGGCACGAGTGCCGCGTGCGAACCGGACAGGATCGACAGGCCCACGCAGTGCACATCCTCGGCCACGGCCGCGGACACGATCTGCTCGGGGGTGAGCCGGATGCCCTGGTAGACCACCTCGAAGCCCGCGTCGCGGGCCCGTACGGCGATCTGCTCGGCGCCGTTGGAGTGCCCGTCGAGACCCGGCTTGCCGACCAGCAGCCGGAGCTTGCCGCTGCCGAGTTCGGCGGCGGTCGCGGCGACCTTGCGGCGGACCTCGGCCAGCGGGGTGCCCGCCTCGGCGGTGACCGCCACCGGGGCGCTGCTGACGCCCGTGGGGGCGCGGAACTCGCCGAAGACGTCCCGCAGCGCCCAGGACCACTCGCCGGTCGTGACACCGGCGCGTACGCAGGCCAGTGTCGCGGCCATCAGGTTCTCACTGCCCGCCGCCGCGGCTTTCAGCGCCGCCACCGACTCCTGGGCGCGCTGCTCGTCGCGGTTGTCCCGCCAGGTGTGCAGCGCGCTCACGACGCGCGCCTCGTTGGCCGGGTCGACGGTCATGATGGCGGTGTCGAGGTCCGCGGTGAGCGGGCTGGGCTCGGTGCCCTGGTACGAGTTGACCCCGACGATCTTCTCCTCGCCCGACTCGATGCGGGCGCGCCGCTCGGCGTGCGAGGAGACGAGCGCCGACTTCAGATAGCCGGACTCGACGGCGGCCATGGCGCCGCCCATCTTCTCGATGCGCTCCATCTCGGCCGTCACCAGCTCCATGAGCTCGGTGACCTTGGCCTCGATGACATGGCTGCCGTCGAAGATGTCCTCGTACTCCAGCAGGTCGCTCTCATGGGCGAGCACCTGCTGGATGCGCAGGCTCCACTGCTGGTCCCAGGGCCGGGGCAGACCCAGCGCCTCGTTCCAGGCGGGAAGTTGCACGGCGCGGGCGCGGGCGTCCTTGGAGAGGGTGACGGCCAGCATCTCCAGGACGATGCGCTGGACGTTGTTCTCCGGCTGGGCCTCGGTCAGCCCCAGCGAGTTGACCTGCACGCCGTAGCGGAACCGGCGCTGCTTGGCGTCCTCGATGCCGTAGCGCTCCCGGGTGACGGTGTCCCAGAGCCGGCCGAAGGCCCGCATCTTGCACATTTCCTCGATGAAGCGGACACCCGCGTTCACGAAGAAGGAGATCCGGGCCACCACCTCGCCCCGGCGGTCCTCCGGGATCTGCCCGGAGGCGAACACCGCGTCCAGGACGGCGATCGCGGTGGACATCGCGAAGGCGATCTCCTGGACCGGTGTGGCCCCGGCCTCCTGCAGGTGGTAGCTGCAGATGTTGATCGGGTTCCACTTGGGGATGTTGTTGACCGTGTACGTGATCATGTCGGTGGTCAGCCGCAGGGAGGGGCCGGGCGGGAAGACGTGCGTCCCGCGCGACAGGTACTCCTTGACGATGTCGTTCTGCGTCGTCCCCTGGAGCTTGGTGATGTCCGCGCCCTGCTCCTCGGCGACCACCTGATACATCGCCAGCAGCCACATGGCGGTGGCGTTGATGGTCATCGAGGTGTTCATCCCCTCCAGGGGGATGTCCTGGAAGAGCCGACGCATGTCACCGATGTGCGAGACCGGGACGCCGACCCGGCCGACCTCGCCGCGGGCGAGGATGTGGTCGGGGTCGTACCCGGTCTGGGTCGGCAGGTCGAACGCGACGGACAGGCCGGTCTGCCCCTTCGCGAGGTTGTTCTTGTACAGCTCGTTGGACGCCTCGGCGGTGGAGTGGCCGGCGTACGTCCGCATGAGCCACGGACGGTCTTTTTCGCGTCGCGGCATCAGACGTTCCGGAAGCGGTTGATCGCCGGCAGGTGCTGTGCCCGCATTTCGTGGTCGGTGACGCCGAGACCCTCCTGCGGGGCCAGCGCCAGGACGCCGACCTTGCCCTGGTGCAGGTTGCGGTGCACGTCGAACGCGGCCTGGCCGGTCTCCTCCAGGGAGTACGTCTTCGACAGCGTCGGGTGGATCTTGCCCTTGGCGACCAGCCGGTTGGCCTCCCAGGCCTCGCGATAGTTCGCGAAGTGCGAGCCGACGATCTTCTTGAGCGACATCCACAGGTAGCGGTTGTCGTACTCGTGCATGTAGCCCGAGGTCGAGGCGCAGGTGGTGATGGTGCCGCCCTTGCGCGTGACGTAGACGCTGGCGCCGAAGGTCTCCCGGCCGGGGTGCTCGAAGACGATGTCGATGTCCTCGCCGCCGGTCAGCTCGCGGATGCGCTTGCCGAAGCGCTTCCACTCCTTGGGGTCCTGGGTGTGCTCGTCCTTCCAGAATTTGTAGCCCTCGGCGCTGCGGTCGATGATCGCGGTCGCGCCCATCGAGCGGCAGATGTCCGCCTTCTGCTCACTGGAGACCACGCAGATCGGGTTGGCGCCGCCGGCCAGCGCGAACTGGGTGGCGTACGAGCCGAGTCCGCCGGACGCGCCCCAGATGAGGACGTTGTCGCCCTGCTTCATGTCGGCGCCGTTGCGGGACACCAGCTGGCGGTAGGCGGTGGAGTTCACCAGGCCGGGAGCGGCGGCCTCCTCCCAGCTGAGGTGCGCGGGCTTGGGCATCAGCTGGTTGGACTTGACGAGCGCGATCTCGGCGAGACCGCCGAAGTTGGTCTCGAAGCCCCAGATGCGCTGCTCGGGGTCGAGCATCGTGTCGTTGTGGCCGTCGGAGGACTCCAGCTCGACGGAGAGGCAGTGCGCCACGACCTTGTCGCCGGGGTGCCAGGCGTTGACGCCGGGTCCGGTGCGCAGGACGACGCCCGCGAGGTCGGAGCCGATCACGTGGTAGGGCAGGTCGTGCCGCTTGCTGAGCGGCGAGAGCTTCCCGTACCGCTCCAGGAACGAGAACGTGGAGACCGGCTCGAAGATCGAGGTCCACACGGAGTTGTAGTTGACCGAGCTGGCCATGACGGCGACAAGGGCCTCACCGGGACCGAGTTCGGGGACCGGCACATCGTCCAGGTGCAGGGACTTGCGCGGGTCCTTGTCACGGCTGTCGAGGCCGGCGAACATCTCGGCCTCGTCCTTGTGGACGGTGATGGCGCGGTACGACTCGGGCAGCGGCAGGGCCGCGAAGTCGGCGGCCGAGCGGTCCGAGTTGTCCGAGCTGTCCGACGCGAGAATCGCGTCCAGAATTTCCTTCACGGGGTGCCTCCGGCGAAGCGCGACGTAGATACGTTTGAGGGAACGTCGGCGAGGGCTGACGGGTGACTGGTGCCGTCGGTTCGGCGGGGGTACTGCTCCCGTGACGGTCGCACGGGTGGAACCGGTGCGCGCGGTGGCGCGGTGGTTCCCCCGGACGGGATCCGGGGGTGCCTGTGACGCAGGCGTCCGGGCCTTTGGGGACAGACGGCGTGCGTGGGATAAACGTGCCGCCCGCCCGGACACTCCCCCAGCTACCGCTGGGAGGTGCCCCCAACGTTATGGCACGGGGTGCCACTCGTAAAGACACTGCGTGCCAACAATTTCTCTCAAGTGTCATCCCGGCGCCACAAACGAGCAACAGCGGCCGCCCGGATCACCCGGACGGCCGCTGTTCCCTACCTCTGCGGGGGCTCGGCGGGCGGTCAGCCGCCCCGCAGCGCCCGCTCGATGATCCGCATCACCTCGGCGGGCGAGGCGTCCGTACGCGCCACCGTGACCACGACCTCGCCGGTCTGCGAGACCGCCGCGGCGGGCGCCGAAGGAGGCCCCGCCGGCCGCCTGACCCCTATGCCGGTGCCGAACGTCGCCTTGATCACGTCGAAGGCGTGGTCCAGCTGCGCCTCCACGTCCCCCTTGCCGCCGGCCCGCAGCCAGCGCCGCAGCACATGGTTGTGCGCCGCCACCACGGCCGACGCGGCGACCTCGGCGAGCAGCGGGTCGTCGTCGCCGTCATGGTGCGCCGACTCGTCGAAGTGGCCCAGCAGATAACGGGTGAAGAGCCGCTCGTAGCGGGCCACAGAAGCGATCTCGCGCTCCCGCAGCGTCGGCACCTCACGGGTCAGCCGGTACCGCTCCACGGAGACCTCGGGGGACTCCGCGTACATCCGCAGCACCTCGGTGATGCCGCGGCACACGGTGTCCAGCGGGTGCTCATGCGGTTCCGCGGAGTCCAGGACGGCCTGGACCCGCACCAGCGTGTCGTCGTGGTCCGGGAAGATCGCCTCTTCCTTGGACCGGAAGTGCCGGAAGAACGTCCTGCGGGCCACCCCGGCCGCCGCCGCGATGTCGTCGACGGTCGTCGCCTCGTACCCCCGGGACGCGAACAGGTGCATCGCGGACGCGGCGAGGTCCTGCCGCACCCGGTGGCGCTGGGCGGCGGCACGGCGGCCGTTCGCCGTAGCCGGCGCGGGGCCTTCTGCGGTGGTCTTCGTCGCGGACTTGAGGGGCTGGGCCATACGTGGAACGTACTCCATGGCCGGGCCCGCGCGGGACGTACGGGGCGGCCGGGACGGCCCCCGCGGGCCGAGCAGACCGCCCCAGCCGCCCTCATGATCAGCGCCGGGCATACTCGCGGAAGCCGCGGCCCGTCTTGCGGCCGAGGCACCCCGCCGACACCAGGTGCTCCAGCAGCGGCGAGGGCGCCAGGCCCGGGTCGCGGAACTCCTTGTGCAGCACCTGCTCGATCGCCAGGGACACATCCAGTCCGACGACGTCCAGCAGCTCGAACGGGCCCATCGGGTACCCGCCGCCGAGCTTCATGGCGGTGTCGATGTCCGCCACCGTCGCGTAGTTCTCCTGGACCATCTTCACGGCGTTGTTCAGGTACGGGAACAACAGGGCGTTGACGATGAAGCCGGCCCGGTCCCCGCAGTCCACGGCGTGCTTGCGCACCTTCCCGCACACCTCTCGGACGGTGGCGTGCACATCGTCCGAGGTCAGGACGGTACGGACCACCTCGACGAGCTTCATCGCGGGCGCCGGGTTGAAGAAGTGCATCCCGATCACGTCCCGCGGGCGCGAGGTCGCGCGGGCGATGACGATGACGGGCAGCGAGGACGTCGTGGTGGCGAGCACCGCACCGGGCTTGCACACCTCGTCCAGCGCGGTGAAGAGCGCCTGCTTGACGGCGAGGTCCTCGGCGACGGCCTCGACGGCCAGGTCCACGTCGCCGAAGGCGTCGTACGAGCCGGCCGGCGTCACCCGGGCGACGGCCGCGTCGCGCTGCTCCTGCGTCAGCCGCCCCTTGGCGACCGAGCGGTCCAGCGACTTGGCCAGCTTGGCGACGGCCTGGTCGGCCTTCTCCTGCGAGCGGGCGGCCAGCACGACGTCGTAACCGGCCTTCGCGAACACCTCGGCGATACCGGTCGCCATGGTGCCGGATCCGGCGACGCCCACGCTGCGGACGTCACGGCCCGCGACACCGGCGGTCCCTGCGGTGTCCGGGGTCGAGGCGTCGGTGACGACGACCTCGCTGCCGGGAGCCTCGTAGGTGTAGAAACCGCGGCCCGACTTGCGGCCGGACAGACCGGCGGCGGCCAGCTGGCCGAGGATCGGGGCGGGCGCGTGCAGCCGGTCGTGGGACGCCTCGTACATCGCCTCCAGGACGGTCTGCGCGGTGTCGATGCCGATCAGGTCGAGCAGCGCCAGCGGGCCCATCGGCAGGCCGCAGCCGAGCCGCATCGCCGCGTCGATGTCCTCGCGGGTCGCGTACTTCGACTCGTACATCGCCGCGGCCTGGTTGAGATAGCCGAACAGCAGGCCGTCGGCGATGAAGCCGGGGCGGTCGCCGACGGGGACCGGCTCCTTGCCGAGCGCGCGCACCAGCGCGGTCACCGAGGCGGTCGCCTCCGGCGAGGTCAGGACGGTGGAGACCACCTCGACCAGTTTCATGGCGGGTGCCGGGGCGAAGAAGTGCAGGCCGAGGACGCGGTCCGGGCGCGTGGTGTGCGAGGCCAGCCGGGTCACCGACAGGGCGTTGGTGCCCGTCGCGATGATGGCGTCCGGCTTCACGATCAGGTCGAGCGCCTCGAAGACCGCCTGCTTGGCCTCGAACTGCTCGTTCACGACCTCGATGACCAGATCGGCCTCGGCGGCCGCCTGCAGGTCGGGGAAGGTGCGGAACCGCGCGAGGGTGTCGGCGCGCTCGGCCTCGGTGATCCGGCCGCGCTCGACGGCACGCGCCGTGGACTGGTCCAGCGCCGTGACAGCCGTGCGGGCGGCGGTGTCGCTGGTGTCGATGCCGATGACCTCATGGCCGGCGCGGGCCATGACCTCGGCGATTCCGGCGCCCATGGTGCCGAGGCCGACGACGGCGACGGTGGGCAGGGCGAGGGAGGGCAGGGGACTGCTGCTGGACGGACGGTCCATCGCGAAACTCCAGATGCTGAGGAGACCGCTGCTGCCGGGAGGCGCGCGCGGCTGAGGAGTTGGTGGAGTCGCGGGCCACGGAGAAGGGGTGGATGCCCGCATGAGGGTGAAGGGCGGGCCCTGTCCCGGGGCCGCGCCGCGATGGTGCCGAACCGACGTGAAGTGTTGCGTGCTGCTGAGCGGTGGTGCGTGCCCGGAACACGTACGGGTGGTGCGTTCCGAGCTGTGCGCGGCGGCTGCGTCACCAGGCTGCCGTGCACGTTGGTCCGAGGGTAACCGGCCGGTAACCTACGCGCCAGACCACCGCCCATGTGATCTGTACCGCGTACAGATGAGCGCGCCGTAGGCTGAGCGGGTGGATTCCGCAGCGCGCGACGAACTGGCCGGCGTACTCACCGCACCGGGGCAGCCCCTCGAAGTCAGGGAGGCCGCCGCCGTGGCCCTGGCCGCCGCAGGGGACCGGAGGGCCTTCGAAACCCTCGCCCTGCTGCTCAACTACCGTGAGCCGGAACGGGCCGAGAACGCGGCCCGGGCGCTCGCCCTGCTGGGGGACCCGCGCACCGCGCGGGCCGCCGCCGCGCTCGCGACCAATCCGCTCCGGGTCGCCTACGCCGTACCGCCGATCCGGCTGCTCGTCCAATTGAGGGCGCCGGAATCCGTCCCCGCGCTCATCGAGACCCTGGACCGGCTGCTGGCCGAGCAGACCCTCGGCTGGGACGCCGTTCCCGCCTGCGTGGAGGGGCTCGGCGAGCTCGGCGACCCCCGGGCGGCGACCGTACTGCGGGCCGCGTGCGCGCATCCCCGGCTGCGCACGGCCGCCGTCGCGGCCCTCGAGCGGATCGGCGGCTACGAGGCGGACGCGTCCGGCGCGCGCGCCGCGTCCGACGAGGCGCCGCGGACGTAGCGCACCTCGCGCAGGAACACGTCGCCGTAGTCCTCCTGCTGTTCGGCGCCGTCGGGCACGAAGCCGGCCTTCTCGTAGAAACGGCGGGCGCGCGCGTTGTCGGCCAGCACCCAGAGCCGCAGACGCGGGAAGTCGCGGTCCGCGGCGCGGGCCAGCACCGCACCGATGAGCGCGCGGCCCGCGCCGGTGCCGATCCGGTCCGGGCGGACGTAGATCGCGTACAGCTCGCCGTCGCCCGGCTCGGCGTCGTCGCCCCGGTACGGGCCGTGGGCGGCCCAGCCGGTGACCTCGGTCCCGTCGGCCGACACGAGGTTCTCCACCCGGCCGGTGTCGTGGGCGAACCACTCGCGGCGCCGGGCCGCGTCCTCCGGCGCCGACATCGCGTCGAGGTACCCCTGCGGCACGATGCCGGCGTACGCGCTCTGCCAGCCGCGCACCCGGATCGCGGAAACGGCGTCGATGTCGTCGCCGGTCATCACTCGAACATCGGTCATGGGCAGGAGATTAGAGCAGCGACAGCTGGGTCGGTCCCTCGACCTCCACCGGGGCGGCGGCGGGCGGCGGGACGGCCCGAAGGGCGTTGGACCGGGCCGGGCCGATGCCGAACTCCGTGGCGAACTCGTGCACTTGGCGGGTGATGCGCCGCTGGTACCACGTGGGGGCGTACGAACCGTCCGCATAGAGCGCCTTGTAGCGGCTGAGCAGCCGCGGATGGTGCACGGAGAGCCAGGCCAGGTACCACTCGCGGGCGCCCGGCCGCAGATGCAGCACGAGCGGGGTGACGGAGGTGGCCCCGGACCGCGCGATGGCGCGCACGGTATCGCGCAGCTGCTCGGGGGAGTCGCTGAGATACGGCAGGACGGGCGCCATCAGGACGCCGCAGCGGATCCCGTTCCCGTTCAGCGTCCGGCAGACCTCCAGCCGCTTGCCGGGGGACGGCGTACCGGGCTCGACGGTGCGCCACAGCTCGCGGTCGAGGAAGCCGACGGAGACCGCGATGGAGACCTCGGTGACCCGGGCCGCCTGCCGCAGCAGGTCCAGATCGCGCAGGATCAGCGAGCCCTTGGTGAGGATCGAGAACGGATTGGCGTGGTCGCGCAGCGCGCCGATGATGCCGGGCATGAGCTGGTAGCGGCCCTCGGCCCGCTGGTAGCAGTCCACGTTGGTGCCCATGGCGATGTGCTGCCCCTGCCAGCGCGGCCCGGCGAGCTCCTTGCGGAGCAGTTCGGGCGCGTTCACCTTGACGATGATCTGCGAGTCGAAGTCGAGACCGGTGTCGAGGTCCAGATAGCTGTGCGTCTTGCGGGCGAAACAGTAGACGCAGGCGTGGCTGCATCCCCGGTACGGGTTGACCGTCCAGTCGAACGGCATCTGCGAGGCGCCCGGCACGCGGTTCACGATCGACCGGGCCCGTACCTCGTGGAAGGTGATGCCGCGGAATTCGGGGGTGTCGAAGGTCCGGGTGACCACGTCCGTCCCGAACAGTGCGGGCGTGGTGGCGGTGGCGGCCTCGTCGCGGCCCAGGTTGTCCCAGCGCATGACGCCCTCCTCAGTAGCTCCTCCATAGAATAGAACACATATTCGGTTAGCGCGTGTGGTTGGCTTGCCCGGCACATGCGGGCACGGACCGGAGGAGAAGAAATGGCGCAGGTCGAGGCCACCACCCAGCGGGTCATCGAAGCGGAACCGGAGCGGGTGTACGACGCTCTCGCGGACTACGCGGGCACCAGGAAGACCCTGCTCCCCGAGCAGTTCAGCGAGTACGAGGTCCGCGAGGGCGGCAGCGGCGCCGGCACGCTGGTGCACTGGAAGCTGCAGGCGACCAGCAAGCGGATCCGCGACTGCCTCTTCGACGTCACCGCGCCGACCACCGGACAGCTGGTCGAGGCCGACCGCAACTCGTCCATGGTCACCACGTGGACGGTGACCCCGGCGGGTGCCGGCCGGTCCAGGGTCGTCTCCACCACCACCTGGGACGGCGCCGGCGGCATCGGCGGCTTCTTCGAGCGGACCTTCGCGCCCAAGGGACTCGGGCGCATCTACGACGAGGTGCTCGCGAAGCTGGCCGCCGAGGTCGAGGCGGCCGAGTAACCGTCGTGCCGTCTGAGCCCCGTCCGGGTTCGATCGTTCACTGATACGGGTGGTTCTGCATCGCTTCGGAGAATCGTCGCGCTTGTTCGTCGTTGTCGCTTAATGCGGGAAATGGGCGACGAGGCAGGCGCGACGAGGGGAGCGGCACGTGGGCGGAACCACTCTGGCCGAACGGGCCGGAAGGTCCGGACGGGCCGAACCGGCGGACGGCGCGGCATCGACCGGCCCTGAACCGGCCGATGCCCCGCCGCCCGGCGCGGACGGCCCGTCCGGTTCGGCCACCGGCATTCCGCCGGCCGACCTGACCCCGCGCAGAGTGCGGCTGGTCTTCCTCGGCCTGATGCTCACACTGCTGCTCGCCGCCCTCGACCAGATGATCGTGGCGACCGCCCTCCCGAAGATCGTCGGAGAGCTGCACGGCCTGGAGAAGATGTCCTGGGCCGTCACCGCCTACCTGCTCGCGTCGACCATCGGCCTGCCGATCTACGGCAAGCTCGGCGACCTCTTCGGCCGCAAGCGGGTCTTCCAGTTCGCGATCATCGTCTTCGTCATCGGCTCCGCGCTGGCCGGCTGGTCGCGCACCATGGACCAGCTGATCGCCTTCCGCGCGGTTCAGGGCGTCGGCGGCGGCGGGCTCATGATCGGTGTGCAGGCGATCATGGCGGACATCGTCCCGCCCCGCGAACGCGGCCGCTACATGGGCCTGATCGGCGCCGCCTACGGGGTCGCGTCCGTCGCCGGACCGCTGCTCGGCGGCTTCTTCACCGACCACACCTCATGGCGCTGGTGCTTCTACATCAACGTGCCGTTCGGCCTGTTCACCCTCGCCCTCATCACCGTCGTGCTGCGGCTGCCCCGCCCCACGATCCGGCCCCGCCTCGACGTGCTGGGAGCGCTGCTGCTCGCGGCCGGCTCCACCTGTCTGGTGCTGCTGACCAGTTGGGGCGGCACCACCTACGCGTGGCGCTCGGAGATGATCGTCGGACTCGGCGCGGGCGCCGTCGTCAGCGCCGTGCTCTTCGTCCTGACCGAACACTTCGCGGCCGAACCCGTCATCCCGCTGCGGCTGTTCCGTGACGGCATCTTCAACGTCACCGCGCTGGTCGGCGCGGTCGTCGGCGTCGCGCTCTTCGGCGCCGCCAGCTATCTGCCGACCTTCCTGCAGATGGTCGACGGCGCCAGCGCCACCGGCTCCGGGCTGCTGATGCTCCCGATGATGCTCGGCGTCGTCCTCGCCTCCGTCGCCTCCGGCCAGCTGATCAGCAGGACCGGCCGCTACAAGATCTTCCCGCGGCTCGGCGGCGCGCTCTCCGCGCTCGGCATGTGGCTGCTGTCCCTGCTGGACGCGGGCACCTCCCGGGTCGAGTACAGCGCCTTCATGGCGGTGCTCGGCCTCGGTATCGGACTCGTGCTGCCGGTCCTGGTGCTCGCCGTGCAGAACTCGGTGCGGCCGGCCGACATCGGCGCCGCCACCAGCGCCAACAACTACTTCCGGCAGATCGGTGGATCCGTCGGCGCGGCCGTCTTCGGCACGCTCTTCGCCAACCGGCTGGCCGACCAGCTCGCCGTCGAACTCCCGCGCGGCGCGCACCTGCCGGACCCCCAGTCGATCACCCCGCAGCTGGTGCACACGCTGCCCGCCGCACTGCGCGACGGCTACGTCCAGGCGTACGCCGCAGCCATGCCGCGGATCTTCCTGTACCTGGTGCCGGTGCTCGTCCTCGGCTTCCTGCTCGCATTCCTCCTGAAGGAGAAACCCCTGGTGACCCAGCATGGTCCCGTCTCCGATCCCGCCGTCCCCCCGGCCAGGACGGCCGCCGGCCGGACCGCCGACGCCGGGGGAGTCCCGGTCTGCGGCACCGTCCAGCACTCCGACGGCACCTCGGTGGGCCGGGCCGCGCTCACCCTGATCGACGTCACCGGCCGGCAGATCGGCCGCGGCGCGACCGGTGAGGACGGACGGTACGCGCTGAGCACCCCCGGCACCGGCAGCTATGTACTGATCGCGGCGGCGGGCGGCCATCAGCCGCAGGCCGTCAGCGTGACGGTCGGCGACCGGCCGGTCGAGCTGGACGTGGTGCTCGGCGGCGCCGGCCGGCTGGCCGGCACGGTGCACACCTCGGACGGCACCCCGGTCCGCGACGCCATCGTGACGCTCACCGACGTACGCGGTGATGTCGTCTCCAGCACCCGCAGCGCCCGCGAGGGCAGCTACGTGCTGACCGATCTGGTGGCGGGCGAGTACACGCTGGCCGCCAGCGCTCCCGCCTACCGCCCCGCCGCGCTGCCGGTCTCGGTGCAGGCGGCCCGTGAGACCCGGCAGGACGTCGAACTGGCCGGTGGCGCGGTGCTGCGCGGCACGGTGCGGGCGCCCGGTGGCCGGGTGGTCGAGGACGCCCGGGTCACCCTGCTCGACGCGGCGGGCAACGTGGTGGACTCGGTGACGACGGGGGCCGACGGTCTCTTCCGCTTCGTCGATCTGGCGGCCGGCGAGTACACCGTGATCGCCGCCGGGTACCCGCCGGTGGCCACCGTCCTGCAGGTCGCGGGCGGCGGGCGCACCGAACGCGATCTGCAGCTGGGGCACGAGGACTGACTCGCGCTGACGGAGGGGCTGACGGGGCGCGCGGATGATGCGGAACTCCCTCGGCGTCCGGGCGCGGCGAGGGAGGTGTGCGCCGGGCGGCGCCGGGGTCAGTCCTTCTTGCAGGGCGTCCCGCGGGACAGGGCGTAGCGCCCGCCTATCCGATACGTGCCCGGCGCCGGCGCGTACAGCCGCGTCCAGTCGCCGGCCTGCTCCAGACAGCCGTGATCGGAGTCCGTGGCTCCCGCTATCGCCAGCCACGGCGACCACGGGATGCGCAGCAGCACCGGACCCGCCGTCGGGACGTCGACGACCAGCTCGGCCGGTCCGGCCTGGCGGACGATCGACGGCGGGTCGGCCATCGGCTCGGCCCCGGTCACGCTGTACAGCCGCCAGTGGTCGTCCTGCCAGACCGGCTGCAGCCAGGCGTGCCCGGCCGCGACGATCTTCGCCTCGGCGACGGCCGCGCCGTCCGGTTCGTCCGACGGCAGGACCACGTATCCGACGCCCCAGCGCTGCAGCCACGCCAGATAGGTGGCCGGGGTGAGGGTGCCGTCGTAGAAGAGCGGATTGCGCTCGACGTCCGCCTGCCGGTTCCAGCCGCGGGCGAGGTTGACGTGCGGGGCTATCCCCGACGCCTCCCAGTGCGAGCGCAGCGGAACGACCTCGACCCGGCCCCGGTCGGCCCCGACCCGGGCCAGTTCGTCGATGAGCCCCTGGGCGTGCTCGATGGTCGCGGTCACCGGCGCGGTGTTGACCAGGTCGGTGACGGGCTTGGCGACCTGCCAGACCGCGACGGCGGTGAACGCCGCGAAGATGACGAGGGTCTTACGGCCCCGGTCGGTGCGCCCGACCGCGGCCGCGAGCAGCGCGGTGCCGCCGAAGAGCAGCGAGAGCCGCTCGACATTGCTGCCGATCGGCGACGGTATCGCCCAGGTCAGCACTATGCCCGCGGCGTAGACCCACGATCCGGTCCGCAGGGTGCTCCAGGAGCGCGGTACCAGGAGCGCCACCAGCACGGCGGCGGCCAGCGGCAGCGCGGCGAAGTACCAGGTGAACGGCTGCACCCCGTAGAAGGGGAACAGCAGCGAGGTGCCGCCGACCACGATCGGCGGGCTCGCGGCCAGGATGTACGCGTGCTTGCGCCGCCCGGTGAGGAACAGGGCGCCCGCCAGGACCTCGATGAAGAGCCCGGCCACCGGGCTGCACATGGTGGCCAGCCCGCCCAGCGCGGAGGCTCCGACGATGCGCGAGGTCCGCTGGTCGTCGTCGGGGAGGACCAGGGCGGCGGCGGCCAGTGCGAAGAGCATGCCGAGCGCGAAGGTCACCCGGCCCGACGCCACGTCGCACCAGAGCGCGAAGGCCGTCCACAGCGCGGGCAGCATCGGCCGCCGTATCCGGTAGCGGACCAGCAGATACGCGGCGACGGTGGCGGAGAGCGTGCCCGCGATCACCGCGGTCGTACGGACCCCGAGCCACGCCATGATGTAGGGCGACAGGATGCTGTACGAAGCGGGGTGCATCCCGCCGTACCAGGAGAGGTTGTACGCGGAGTCCGGGTGCTCGCGGATGAAGTCCGTCCACGCGAACTGGGCGGCCATGTCCCCGGCGTCCTTGGCCAGGAACAGCGCCCACACGATGTGCAGCACCGCGGCGAACAGCGTCGCCGCCATCACCGGCCGGCGCGGATCGGCCAGTCGGAGAAAGGGCTTGGGACGCTTTGCGGCGGCCCAGCCCGCGGTCTCCCAGGTGGTCACGTTGTTCTCTTCCAGTCGCGGGTCCTACGTGCTCCGGCTTGGATCCCCACCCGGCCGGAGTCGAACTCGCACCACGGATCTGGAGTTCGAACAGAGAGGAAGGACGCTAGCACGTGCCCAGGGGGGCGCTCACGCGCGGGCGTGCGCCCGGATTCGGGCAATGCCCTTCGCGGCACCCTTACTCGGTCGTACGGTGGTACAGGTGCCGCAGATCTTGCACCGGGACGGGAGATCCCGGCCGGTCCTGTGAAGCGGCTCCGAGGGAAGGAGCCCACCCAGCCATGGACCGCCGCATTCCTCCGGGGCTGTCCGGACGGATCCCGCTTGCGGTGATCGTCGTGGACGGCGCGGGACTCGTATCGCACTGGAGCACCGGTGCGCGCAAACTCTTCGGCTGCTCCAAAGAAGAGGCCGTCGGTCGCCCGGCGGTGGATCTGCTCCCGGTCTCCGGCGCTCTGAACAGCGCGGTCGTGGACGAGGGCTGGCCGGACGACTTCGGCCCCGAGCTGGACGCCTCGCTTAGCGGAGGGACCTCGTACCCCACCGCCGGCCGGGCCCGGCTCTTCGACGACTGCCACGGCGGCGGCGCGGACCGGGAGGACGGGGCGGTGGACGTCCTGTGGTGGGCGTACCCGCTCGTCGGCCCGGGGCCCGAGCGGCTGCTCGTCCTGGCGGCCGACGCGACCCAGTTACGCTCCTCGCCGGATTCCGGGCCGGAAGAGGACTCGGCGGACGACGCGCAGGCGGCCCACGGGCCGGCCGGGGAATTCGAACGGATCGCGCCCGGCTTCGCGCTGCACACCGAGTTCTCCGGCGCCGACCAGCTCGCCAAGCGGCTGCCCGAGATCCTGCCGAGCATGAATCCGGTGGAGAGCGCCCGGATCGTCTCGCAGGTGCTGGAGCTCGGCTATCCGGTGCTGGAATTCAGCCAGCACGACCGGGTGCCGGTCACCCCCGACTGGGGAGTGCCCAGGCGCGACGAGCGCCGGGCCAGGCAGCGCGCCGCCGCGGCCGCCCAGCTCGACCCGCAGGCCGCGGCCTCGGCCGACCTGGCGCCCGACCTCGAGTACGCCGCGGTGCGCGAGCACCTCGAATTCCTCAACGAGGTCAGTGCCCGCATCGGCACCTCGCTGGATCTGGCCCGCACGATCCAGGAGGTCAGCGCGGCCGTGGTGCCGCGCTTCACCGATGTCGCCGGCTCGTATCTGCGCGAGCAGGTGCTCGCGGGTGAGGGCTTCCCCGACGGGCCGCCGGACGTCACCACCATGTGGTACCGGGTGGCCGTCGAGCACACCGACGAGCCGGGGCGCTGGGACGACGTGGTGCCGGTCGGCGAGTCGATGCCGTTCCCCGAGCACACCCCGTTCTTCCAGTGCATGACCAGCGGCCGGCCGGTGCTCGTACCGCGGATCTCCGAGCAGATGGGCAACGCGATCGCCGCGCAGTTCGAGAAGCGCGACATCAGCCCGCTGATCAACAACCGGTCGATGCTTGTGGTGCCGCTCAAGGCCCGCAACGTGGTGCTCGGCTTCATGATCCTGCTGCGCCACCAGGAGCGTCCGGTCTTCAACGACATGGACAAGGCCACGGGCGCGGAGTTCGCCGCCCGCGCCGGCCTCGTGCTGGACAACGCCAGGATGTACACGTACCAGGAGAATGTCGCCGACACCCTCCAGGACAGCATGCTGCCGCACATCACCCCGCGGATGCCGGGCTGCGACGTGGCCACCCGCTATCTGCCCGGGACCCGGCTGGGCCGGGTCGGCGGCGACTGGTTCGACACGATCAAGCTGGCCGGCTCGCGGCTGGCGCTCGTCGTCGGCGACGTCATGGGGCACGGGCTGAACTCGGCCGCGATGATGGGCCAGCTGCGCACCGCCGTCCAGACCATGGCGGCGATGGGCATGCCGCCCGCCCAGCTGCTGCGCAATCTCGACGATCTGGCGCAGCGCCTCGGCGAGCACTATCTGGCGACCTGCCTGTACGCGGTGTACGACCCGATCGAGTCCGAGCTGGTGATCTCCAACGCCGGACACATCCCGCCGGTCCTGGTGCGGGCGGCCGACGGGCGCAGCGAGCTGCTCGACGTGCCTACCGGCGCCCCGATCGGGGTGGGCGGCGTCCCGTTCGAGACGGTCACGGTGCCGGTCGCGCAGGGCGACCGGCTGGTGCTGTGCACCGACGGGCTGGTCGAGGTGCGCGGACAGGACATCGGCACCGGGCTGGCCGCGCTGTGCGAGAGCGCCGCGCACCCGGCGGCGTCGATGGACGACGCCTGCGACACGATCATCCGCGCGCTCAACCCGCGCGGCGGCCGCAAGGACGACGTCGCCCTGCTGATGGCGCGGTTGAACGGCATCCCGCGTTCGGACGTGGCGACGTGGCAGCTGGCCCGCCATCCGCGCGAGGCCGCGCACGCCCGCCGGCTGACCCGCGCGACGCTGCGCGACTGGGATCTGGAGGAGGTCTCCGAGACCGCGGAACTGCTGGTCGGCGAGATCGTCACCAACGCCATCCGGCACGCGGGCACCAGTGAGGTCGAGCTGCGCCTGGTGCGGGCCGACGCCCTGCTGTGCGAGGTCACGGACGACGACCACGCGGTCCCGGTCCTGCTGAACACGGGCCCCGAGGACGAGTACGGGCGGGGCATGCGGATCGTGAGCCGGCTGGCGCGGCAGTGGGGTACGAGCCGCACGGCGCAGGGCAAGACGGTCTGGTTCGAGCAGACGCTGCCGCGGTCGGCGTCGCGACGGCGGCGCTGAGGGGGCCGGCTGTTCGGCGCCTGGCCGCCGCGTCACCGCGTACCGAGTCACTGAGGTTTCGTCGGATCCTGGGGAGTCCCGAAATGAACGTGCCCGGCACCTACACACAGGCCTGGGAGAGCTTCTGGCGCGACGCGCCCGCCACGGCCGGGGCGGTCTTCTGGGACGCGGACGCGTCCCTCACCGCCGCCCTGCAGCTGCCGCTCTTGGAGCCGTACTTCGACGCCGGCCTGCCGGTCGTCGACGTCGGCTGCGGCAACGGCACCCAGACCCGGTACCTCGCGGAGCGCTACGACCGGGTGGTCGGGGTGGACCTGTCCGAGGCGGCGATCGGGCACGCGCGCCGCGCTGACCCGCACGGCGTCGCCGAGTACCAGCAGCTCAACGGCGCCGACGCGGCCACGACCCGCCGGCTGCACGCGGAGATCGGTGACGCGAACGTCTATATGCGGGGCGTCCTGCACCAGTGCGAACCGGCGGACCGGGCGCCGCTGGTCGAGGGCATCGCGACACTGCTCGGCGAGCGGGGGCGGGTGTTCGCGGTCGAGCTGGCCGCGGCCGCGAAGGGCATCCTGCTGGGTCTGGCCCAGGGACCAGGCGGCCCGCCGCCGAAGCTGGGGGCGGTCTTCGCGCACGGCCTCACCCCGGGCGAGGTGGCCGACGAGGCGGTTCCCGGCTACTTCCGGGCGGCAGGTCTGGAGCTGCTGGCCGGCGGCGGGCAGCCGCTGACGACGACGGAGTCCCGTACCGACGGCACGCGCATCGAGCTGCCGTCGCAATGGCTGGTGGCGGGCCGTGTCAGGTAGCGTCTGTCAGGGTTTGTAGAGGTCTAGACCACTGCAGTTATCCACAGCTCTGGCATGCGCTGCCCAAAACCGCGTAGCGTTGCCTCGCATGAAGATCCTCATCTCGGCCGACATGGAGGGCGCCACCGGCGTCACCTGGCCTGCCGATGTGTTGCCGGGAAGCGAGCAGTGGCAGCGCTGCCGCCATATGTTCACGTCCGACGTGAATGCCGCGATCGCCGGGTTCTTCGACGGCGGAGCCGACCAGGTCCTGGTGAACGAGGCGCACTGGACCATGCGCAACCTGCTGCTGGAGAAACTCGACGAGCGGGCCGAGATGCTCACCGGCCGCCACAAGGACCTGTCGATGGTCGAGGGCGTGCAGCACGGGGACGTGGACGGCATCGCGTTCGTCGGCTATCACACGGGCGCCGGGACCGAGGGCGTGCTCGCACACACCTATCTCGCCAACTCGATCACGGGCGTGTGGGCCAACGGTGAGCCGGCGAGCGAGGGGCGGCTGAACGCGCTGGTCGTCGCCGAGTACGGTGTGCCGGTGATCCTGGTGACCGGCGACGACCGTACCGGCGCCGACGCGCGCGGCTACGCGCCGCGGGCCCGCACGGTCGCGGTCAAGGACTACGTGTCGCGGTACGCGGCGGTCTGCCGGCCCCCGGCCAGGACCGCGGCCGACATCCGGGCCGCGGCGAAGGAGGCGGTGGCCCTCGCGGTGCGCCATGAGCCCGCGCAGGACGGACCGTTCCACATCGAGCTCGAGTTCGATGCCGTACACCTTGCCGGGGCCGCCACGGTGGTGCCCGGCGTGGCGCGGACCGGCGAACGCCGAGTCGGCTACACATCACCGACCATGTACGAGGGAATCCGCGCTTTCAAGGCGGTCACCACGCTCGTGTCGGCAGCGGTGGAGGAACAGTATGGCTGAGCAAGCGGTCTTCGAATCGGTCGGCCTGGGGGTGGACCAGCAGGCGCTGGACGAGGTGGTGCGCTTCACCTCCGAGCTGATCCGGATCGACACGACCAACCGCGGTGGCGGCGACGGCAACGAGCGGCCCGCCGCCGAATACGTCGCCGAGCTGCTGTCCGACGCCGGGATCGAGCCGATGATCCTGGAGTCCGCCCCCGGCCGTACCAATGTGGTGGCCCGTATCGAGGGCAGCGACCCCGGCGCCGACGCGCTGCTGGTCCACGGCCACCTGGACGTCGTTCCGGCCGAGCCCGCGGACTGGAGCGTGCACCCCTTCTCCGGCGAGATCCGCGACGGAGTGGTCTGGGGCCGCGGCGCGGTCGACATGAAGAACATGGACGCGATGGTGCTGGCCACGGTGCGGGCCATGGCCCGCACCGGCCGCCGTCCGGCCCGGGACCTTGTGCTCGCCTTCACCGCGGACGAGGAGGACAGCGCCGTGTTCGGCTCCGGCTTCCTCGCGGACCAGCACGCCGATCTCTTCGAGGGCTGTACCGAGGGCATCAGCGAATCGGGCGCCTTCACCTTCCACGCGGGCGGCGGCATGCGGCTGTACCCGGTGGCCGCCGGCGAGCGCGGCACCGCCTGGCTCCGGCTGACGGCGCACGGAAAGGCCGGACACGGCTCCAAGGTCAATCCGGCGAACGCGGTCAGCAGGCTGGCCGCGGCCATCGCGCGGATCGGTGAACACGACTGGCCGGTCCGGCTGACCGCCACCGTGCGCGCCTCGCTCACCGAACTCGCCGCGCTGCACGGCATCGAACCCGATCTGGACGATGTGGACGGGCTGCTCGGCAAGCTCGGCCCGGCCGCCGCGCTCGTCGAGCCGACGGTCCGCAACAGCGCCAACCCGACGATGCTGCAGGCCGGTTACAAGATCAACGTCATCCCCGGGACCTCGACCGCCTACGTGGACGGACGGATGCTGCCCGGTGGCGAGGCCGAGTTCACCGAGACCATGGACCAGCTCACCGGCCCGGACGTCGAGTGGGAGTTCCACCACCGCGAGGTGCCGCTCCAGGCTCCGGTGGACTCGCCGACGTACGCGGCGATGCGCGAGGCGCTGGAGCACTTCGACCCGGAGGCGCACGTCGTCCCGTACTGCATGTCGGGTGGCACGGACGCCAAGCAGTTCTCCCGGCTCGGCATCACCGGCTACGGCTTCTCTCCGCTGAAGCTGCCCCCGGGCTTCGACTACCAGGCGCTCTTCCACGGAGTGGACGAGCGTGTGCCGGTCGAGGCGCTGCACTTCGGCGTCCAGGTGCTCGACCGCTTTCTGACCTCCTCCTCAGGGAAGGCACCGGAATGACCCAGGACGTCCCGTACGGAGCCTGGCCGTCGCCGATCGGTGCGGCGACCGCCGCGTCGCACGACGGCAGCCCCGAATTCGCGGGCTTCGTCGGGGACGAGGTGTGGTGGACCGAGCCGCGCCCCGCCGAGGGCGGGCGCCGGGCGCTGGTCCGGCGGCTCGCGGACGGCAGCGAGCAGTGCCCGCTGCCCGCACCGTGGAACGTCCGCAGCCGCGTCATGGAGTACGGCGGCCGGCCGTGGGCCGGCACACCGGACGCGGACGGCCCGCTGATCGTCTTCGTGAACTTCGCCGACCAGCGCCTGTACGCGTACCGGCCGGGTGCGGAACCGCTGCCGCTGACGCCCGTCTCGGCGGTGGGCGACGGTCTGCGGTGGGTGGACCCGCAGATCCACCAGGACCGGGGCGAGGTCTGGTGCGTCCTGGAGGAGTTCACCGGCGCCGGGCCCTCCGACGTGCGGCGCGTCATCGCCGCCGTGCCGCTGGACGGGTCGGCCGCCGCCGACCGCGGTGCGGTGCGCGAACTGACCGACGGCGCCGACCGGTTCGTCACCGGCCCCCGGCTCTCACCGGACGGGCGGCAGGTCGTCTGGATCGCCTGGAACCACCCGCTGATGCCCTGGGACGGCACCGAGCTCAAGCTCGCGCAGGTCGGGGAGGACGGCGCCTTCACCGGCGCCCGCACCCTGATCGGCGGTCCCGAGGAATCGGTGGCACAGGCCGAATGGGCCGCGGACGGCACCCTGATCGCCGCCACGGACCGCACCGGCTGGTGGAATCTGCACCGCGTCGACCCCCGCACCGGCGAGGCCGTCAACCTCTGCCCGCGCCAGGAGGAGTTCGCCGGCCCGGTGTGGAAGCTCGGCTACCGCTGGTTCGCCCCCGTCGGCGAGGGCCTGCTTGCCGTTCTGCACGGCGTCGGAGCCCAGCGCCTCGCCATACTCGACCCGGCCACCGGCGAACTGGCCGATGTCCCGGGCCGCTGGACGGAATGGGCCGCGGGCCTCGCCACCTCCGGCACCCGGGTGCTCGACGTGGCCGCGAGCGCGCGCTCCTCGTTCGAGGTCGTCGAACTCGACACCAGCACCGGGCACACCCGCGTCATCGGCTGCGCGCACCAGGACACCGTCGACCCCGCGTTTCTGCCGGACCCCACCGCCCGGACCTTCACCGGACCCGGCGGCCGTGAAGTGCACGCGCAGGTGTACCCGCCGCACAACCCGGCGGCCGGCGCGCCGGCGGGCGACCTGCCGCCCTATGTGATCTGGGTGCACGGCGGCCCCACCAGCAGGGTCCCGATGGTGCTCGATGTGGAGATCGCCTACTTCACCTCGCGCGGCATCGGCGTCGCCGAGGTCAACTACGGCGGCTCCACCGGCTACGGCCGCGCCTACCGCGAGCGGCTCCGCGAACAGTGGGGCGTCGTGGACGTCGAGGACTGCGCCGCGGTCGCCCAGGCACTCGTCGACGAGGGCACCGCGGACGGGGCCCGGCTCGCGATCCGCGGCGGCAGCGCCGGCGGCTGGACCACCGGAGCCTCGCTCACCTCCACCGACCTGTACGCGTGCGGCGCCATCAGCTTCCCGATCCTGGACCTCACCGGCTGGTCGGCGAACGGTGAGACGCACGACTTCGAATCGCAGTACCTGGAGTCCCTCGTCGGCCCGCTCGCCGAGGTCCCCGACCGGTACCGCGACCGCTCGCCGGTCAACGGCGCCGACCGCGTCACCGCACCGTTCCTGCTGTTGCAGGGACTGGACGACGTGATCTGTCCACCAGTCCAGTGCGAGCGCTTCCTGGAACGGATCGCCGGGCGCGGCATCCCGCACGCGTACCTCACCTTCGAGGGCGAGGGCCATGGCTTCCGCCGCGAGGACACGATCGTCGCCTGTCTGGAGGCCGAACTCTCGCTCTACGGGCAGGTCTTCGGCTTCGTGCCGCCCGGTGTGCCGAAGCTGGGTCTCACCAGATGACGGGGACCGTTCCGGAGCCGCTGCGCCGCGCGCACCGACTGGTGCCCGGCGACCGGGTCGCCGTCGTCGCCCCCAGCGGACCCGTTCCGCGGGAGCGGCTCGACGCCGGGCTCGACATCCTGCGCGGCTGGGGCCTCGACCCGGTCGTCGCGCCGCATGTCCTGGACCGGCACCCGGGCCTGGACTACCTGGCCGGCGCGGACCAGGACCGCGCCCGGGACCTCCAGCAGGCGTGGTGCGACCCCTCGGTGGCGGCGGTGCTCTGCGCGCGCGGCGGCTACGGCGTCCAGCGCATGGTCGACCTGCTGGACTGGAACGCGATGCGAGCCGTGGAGCCGAAGGCGTTCATCGGCTACAGCGACATCACCGTGCTGCACGAGGCGTTCGCCACCCGGCTCGGGCTCGCCACCGTGCACGGCCCCATGGCCGCGGCCGCCACCTTCCTCAAGGACGACCCCACCCAGGACCATCTGCGCCGCACCCTGATGGAGCCCCGGACCGTCCAGGTCCTCAGCTCGCCCGCCGCCCGGACCATGGTCCCCGGCCGGGCACGCGGCCGGACCCTCGGCGGTACCGTCTGCCTGCTCGCCGCGGAACTCGGCACCCCGGGGGCCCGGCCCGGCGCCGCCGGCGGGATCCTGCTCCTGGAGGACACCGGCGAGGAGCCGTACCGGCTGGACCGCTACCTCACCCAACTGCTGCGCTCCGGTTGGCTGGACGGCGTCGCCGGGATCGTCCTCGGCTCCTGGGCGGAGTGCGGCCCGTACGAAACCCTGCGCCCGCTGCTGCTCGACCGGCTCGGCGATCTGGGGGTGCCGGTCGTGGAGGAGCTGGGGTTCGGGCACTGCGACTCCGCGATCACCGTGCCCCTCGGCCTGCCCGCCGTCCTGGACGCCGACGCCCGCACCCTGACGATCGAGGTCCCGGCACTCCTTACGGACCGCTGACGTCCCGGCCGGGTCACGCCGTCAGGACCGGCCGGGACCGTAGCGTCGGAGCATGCTGACACTCGTCACCGGAGGCGCGGGCTTCATCGGCTCGCATATCGTGACCGCCCTCCTCGAAGCCGGACACGATGTGCGCGTCCTGGACGTCCTGCTCCCCGCCGCCCACGGCGACCGCGCCGAACCGCCCGTCCTCCCGGCCGGAGCCGACTGGCGGCGGGCCGACGTCCGGGACCGCGCGGCCGTCGAGGACGCGCTGCGCGGGGTGGACGCGGTGTGCCACCAGGCCGCCATGGTCGGACTCGGCAAGGACTTCGCCGACGCGCCCGACTACGTCAGCTGCAACGACCACGGCACGGCCGTGCTCCTCGCCGCCATGGCAGCGACCGGAGTGCGGTCCCTGGTCCTGGCCGGCTCCATGGTCGTCTACGGCGAGGGCCGGTACGCCTGCGCGCGGCACGGCGTCGTCCGCCCGGGACCGCGCCGGGTCGCCGATCTCGACGCGGGCCGCTTCGAACCGCCCTGCCCGCAGTGCGGCGATCCGCTCGCCCCCGGCCTCGTCACCGAGGACGCCCCCACCGACCCGCGCAATGTCTACGCCGCCACCAAGCTCGCCCAGGAACACCTGGCCGCCGCCTGGGCCCGCGCAGCCGACGGCCGCGCGGTGTCCCTGCGCTACCACAACGTCTACGGCCCCGGGATGCCGCGCGACACCCCGTACGCGGGCGTCGCCGCGCTCTTCCGCTCCGCCCTGGCACGCGGCGAGGCCCCCCGCGTCTTCGAGGACGGCGCCCAGCGGCGGGACTTCGTACACGTAAGGGACGTCGCGGCAGCCAACGCGGCCGCCCTCGGCGCGCTCACCGGCGGACCCTCCGGCGGGCTGCGGACGTACAACGTCGGCAGCGGCACCGTCCACTCCGTGGGCGACATGGCCGCCGCCCTCGCCACGGCCACCGGCGGGCCCGCCCCCGTCACGACGGGCGAGTACCGGCTCGGCGACGTCCGGCACATCACGGCCTCGTCCGCGCGCATCCGCACCGAACTCGGCTGGGCGCCGGCCGTCGGCTTCACCGACGGCATGCGGGACTTCGCCCGGGCCGCCCTGCGCGGGGCCGCAGCGCCCGCCCCGGCCTGACGTCAGCCCGAGGCGGCCGGCAGGACGACCTCGAAGCGGCAGCCGCCCGGTACGTTGCGCACGGCCGCGTGGCCGGCGTGGGCCTCGACGATGCCGCGGACGATCGCGAGGCCGAGTCCGGCCCCCGCGGGAGGCGTCCTGGCTCCGGTGCCGCGCCAGCCGGTGTCGAAGACCCGGGGGAGATCGTCGGCGGGGATGCCGCCGCAGCCGTCGGTGACCGACAGGACCACGGAGTCGGCCTCGCGGTGCGCGGAGACGGCGACGGTTCCGTCGGCCGGGGTGCGGTGGATGGCGTTGGCGAGGAGGTTCGCGAGCACCCGCGTCATCTCGCGGCCGTCGACCTCCACCGGCACGGACTCGACGCCGTCGCCGATCAGCCGGACCCCGTGCTCGCGGGCCAGCGGATTGGCGCCGGCGATGGCGTCGCCCACCAGGTCGTAGACGGACATCCGGGACGGCGCCAGGGCGAGCACTCCCGCCTGGATGCGGGAGAGTTCGAAGAGATCGCCGACCATGCCGCTGAGGCGTTCCACCTCGGTCCTGATCTGCGCGTGGTAGCGCGCGGGGTCCTCCGCTATGCCGTCCTCCAGCGCCTCGGCCATGGCGCGCAGCCCGGCGAGCGGGGTGCGCAGATCGTGCGAGATCCAGGCCACCAGCTCCCGGCGGGACGCCTCCAGCGCGCGTTCGCGCTCCCGTGACGCGGCGAGCTTCGCGCTGGTGGCGGCCAGTTCGCGGCCCAGGTCGGCGAGTTCGGCGGTCGGCGCCCCGGCGGGCGCGGCGAAGATGTCGCTGTCGCCGAAGTCGCGGGTGGCGGTCGCCAGCGCGCGGCTGCCCGCGACGACCCTGCGGCCGAGCAGCAGGCTCACGCCCAGCGAGACGACGGCGGCCATCGCGCAGACCGTTATGACCACGCCGAGGTCGTGCGAGGACAGGAACATCGCCCAGGCGACCGAGAGCGTGCCGGCGAGCATCGCCGCCACCGTGACGGCGGCGACCACCGCGAGCGACAGCGCCACCGACCGGTTCCGCAGCAGCCGCAGTGCCAGCGCGCCGAGGAGCCCGGCGGCCGCGGCGCCGAGCGCCGCGTAGGCCGCGATCAGCAGGACGTCATGCATCGGGATTCACCGTTTCCTGTACTGCCTCAGGTGCTGCCTCGGGTGCTGCCGATTCCGCCACCGAGGGCACGGGATCCGCAGGGGGAGTGCCGCGTGGCGGGTCGAAGCGGTAGCCGACGCCCCAGACCGTGCTGATCAGCAGCGGCCGGGCCGGATCGGCCTCGACCTTCTCGCGCAGCCGCCGTACGTGCACGGTGACGGTCGACAGATCGCCGAACTCCCAGCCCCACACCCGCCGCATCAGCTCCTCGCGTCCCAGTACCCGCCCGGGGTGCCGGAGGAAGAACGCGAGCAGGTCGAACTCACGGATGGTCAGGGCGAGTTCCGTGCCGCCGTGGGTGGCGCGCCGGGCGGCCGGGTCCAGGGCGAGCGGCCCCGACCGCAGCCAGGGGCCGGCGGGCGGCGGTGTCCCGGCGCGGCGCAGTACGGACTCCACGCGCAGTACCAGCTCGCGCGGGCTGAACGGCTTCGTGACGTAGTCGTCCGCGCCGACCTCCAGACCGAGGATCCGGTCGTCCTGGTCGCCGCGGGCGGTCAGCATCACGACCGGGACGGGGCCGCGCTCGCGTATCCGCCGGCACACCTCCAGCCCGTCCAGGCCGGGCAGCATCAGATCGAGGACGACGAGGTCCGGGCGGACGGCGGCGGCACGGGCCACCGCGGTGGGTCCGTCGGCGGCCCGGTCCACGGCGAAGCCCGCGCGCAGGAGGTATCCCGCGACGACTTCGGCGACGGTCGGATCGTCGTCCACGACGAGGATGCGGCGCTGTGCGGGTTCGGTGGTCACGCTTCGAGTCTGGCACCGGGCGCCGGGAGCGGGCTCCCGGGTGGGGGCTCAGGAGTCCGACGTCCGTGTTTCGTAAGGATCCAAAGCCCGGAATGTCGGTTTCTGCTTCGTAGGGTGAGGAGCGTGACCAACCCACCGACACCGCCCGTCGACGTCGTACTGCCGTGCCTGGACGAGGCCGGTGCCCTGCCCTGGGTGCTGGAGCGCATTCCGTCCGGCTGGCGGGCGATCGTCGTCGACAACGGCTCGACCGACGGCTCCGCCGTCCTGGCCGCCTCCCTCGGCGCGACGGTGGTCCGCGAGCCGGTCCGGGGCTTCGGCGCCGCCTGCCACGCCGGACTGCTCGCCGCGACCGCCGACATCGTCTGCTTCTGCGACTGTGACGCCTCGCTCGACCCCGCTCTGCTGCCGTCCGTCGTGGACCCGGTGCTGCGGGGTGATCTCGACCTGGTGCTCGGCCGCCGCAGGCCGACCGCCCGTGGCGCCTGGCCGCCGCACGCCCGGCTCGCCAACCTCGAACTGGCCCGGCGCATCCGCCGCCGCACCGGTCTGCGGCTGCACGACCTCGGCCCGATGCGGGCCGCCCGGCGGACCGCGCTGCTCGGCCTGGAACTGGCCGACCGCCGGTCCGGCTACCCGCTCGAAATGCTGGTCCGCGCGGCCGACGCCGGCTGGCGGATCGCCGAGACCGACGTCCCGTACGCGCCCAGGACCGGCCGCTCCAAAGTGACCGGCACCTGGCGCGGGACCTGGCACGCGGTCCGGGACATGAGCGCCGTGCTGCGGCAGCCTGCGGTCGGCACGCCAATGGACGGCCGGATTCCCGCGGTCACCGAGCCCGCGCAGCCCGTCCGGCCGGCCCAGGCCGTTCGAGCCGGTCAGGCCGCCCGATGACCGGCGCTCCCGGCATGACGACGCTACTGGTGATCGCCAAGGAGCCGGTACCGGGACGGGTCAAGACGCGGCTCACCCCGCCGTACTCGCCGCGGCAGGCGGCGGCGCTGGCCGAGGCGGCGCTCGCCGACACCCTCGACGCGGTGCTGCGCGCCCCGGCCCGCCGTCGGGTGCTGGTGCTGGACGGCGCGCCCGGCCCGTGGCTGCCGCCGGGCTTCGATGTTGTTCCGCAGGTGTCCGGCGGTCTGGACGAACGGCTGGCGGCGGCGTTCGCCGGCTGTACCGGGCCCACGCTGCTGGTCGGCATGGACACCCCGCAGCTCACCCCGGCCCTGCTGGAGCCGGCGCTGCGGCCCGACGCCTGGCTCGGCTGCGACGCGTGGTTCGGCCCGGCGCAGGACGGCGGCTTCTGGGCGGTCGGCCTCGCCGAGCCGGATCCCACGCTGTTCCCCGGGGTGCCGATGTCGACGGACCGGACGGGCGAGATCCAGCGCGCCCGTCTCACCGACGCCGGGCTGCGCGTCAGGGACCTGCCGGTGCTGCGTGACGTGGACACCGCCGCCGACGCCGCAGAGGTCGCCGCCCGCGCACCCGGCTCACGTTTCGCCGCCGCGCTGCGCGCGGCCGACCTTCCGCCAGGGCCGCTGCGGATCCTGCCGATGCCGGCGGGACACGCCGATGCCGGCCGGACGGAGGCCCTGTGACGCCGGTGGACGGCGCGACCGCGACGATCGCGCAGCGAACCGGTGCCCCCGTCCCGGCCCCCGCGCCCTGGATCGACGACCCGTACGCGCACGCGATCCGCTCCGGCCGGGGCCCGCTCTTCCTGCGCAGGGCCGACGGCTGGCTGCTGCCCCTCGACGTGGAGCGGTGGTGCGCGGCGCCGGACGCCGCCGACACCGCGCTGCTGTTCCGGTGCCGGCGCGGCCCGGTGCTCGACATCGGCTGCGGTCCCGGCCGGCTGGTGGCGGCGATCGCGGCCACCGGAGTACCGGCCCTCGGCGTGGACGTCAGCCCGGCGGCCGTGGCCCGCACCCGGGACATCGGGGGAGCGGTGCTGTGCCGGTCGGTCTTCGACCGGCTGCCCGCCGAAGGCCGCTGGGGTACCGCCCTGCTGATCGACGGCAATGTCGGCATCGGCGGTGACCCGCGCGCACTGCTCGCCCGGGTGGGCGAACTGGTCGCCCCCGGTGGCCGGTTGCTCGTCGAGGCCGCGGCCTACGACGTCGACGAGCGGTTCACCGTACGGGTGGAGGACGGCCGGGGCCGGTACGGCCGGGACTTCCCCTGGGCCCGGCTGGGCGCGGCCGCGCTGCGGTCGGCCGCGGACGGCGCGGGCTGGACGACGGTCGAGGAGTGGTCCGTGGCCGGCCGCCACTTCGTGGAGCTGTGGCGCTGCTGAGCCCCGTGGCCAGGGACCGCGCCCGCGTCGGGGCTCACGCCCACGTACGGTCCAGGAAGTCGGCGATCAGCGGTGCGATCTCCCCGACGCACTCCTCCAGCGCGAAGTGCCCGGTGTCGAAGGAGTGCACCTCGGCGTCCGGCACATCGCGCAGGAACGCGTGCGCTCCGGCCTCCACGAAGATGGCGTCGCGGTTCCCCCACAGCACCAGCGTCGGCGGCTGCTGCTTGCGCAGCCAGGCCTGCCACTGCGGGTACAGCTCGACGTTGCTGCGGTAGTCGTAGGCCAGCTGGAGCTGGATCACATCGCGCCCCGGCAGGTCGAGGAAGTACTGGTCGAGGAGCCAGCTTTCGGGGGGCACCGTGGACGCGTCGGTCGTGCCGCCCTCGTACTGGCTGCGGGTGAAGGCGGGGGTCAGCATCTGGCGCAGCCGCTCCTCGGATCCCTCGTCCTCGGGACGCTCGGCCACGAAGGCGCGCGCTATCGGGCTGAGCCCCTCCTCGTACGCGTTGCCGTTCTGCACCACGAGCCCCGCGATCCACTCCGGGTGGCGGGCGGCGAGGCGGAAGCCGGCCGGGGAGCCGAAGTCGAAGGCGTAGAGCGTGAAGCGGTGCAGGCCGAGGGCCTCGCAGAAGCCTTCCACGACATCGGCGAGCAGGTCGAAGGTGTAGGTGAGGGAGGCCGGTGCGTCGCTGTGCCCGAAGCCCGGGTAGTCGGGGGCGATCAGGTGGTACCGGCCGCCGAGCGCGTCGATGAGCCGCCGGTACTGGTGCGAGGCGGACGGGAAGCCGTGCAGCAGGAGCAGGGTCGGGGCGTCCGGGTCGCCGGCCTCGCGGTAGAAGACTCGTACGCCGTCCACCTCGACGAACCGGTGTGCCACCCGGGGAAGTTCCAGAGCCGTCATCGCGCGTGCCTCCCGTGTGTGTCGGCGGGACTGTCCCACCGACACCCACATGCTAATGCTTGAGATGCTCTCTATGCATTAGTTTTTGGGAAGAGATCGAAATCGGCGCAGCGCCGCCCATCCAGCTGCCAGCGCGGTGAGCACGGCCACCGCCCCCAGCACGATCAGCGTGTTGCGGGGATAGTCCAGCGGAAGCACCGACGGGTTGGACTTCGCGGTCGGCCGCAGCAGGAACGGCAACGCCACGGCGGTCAGGCACGCGGCGGTGATCAACCCGGCGCGCACCGGCCGCCGGATGTGCGGCGGCAGCCACCGGGACAGCACCGCGCCGACGGCCAGGACCACCGGCGTCAGCACCGCGTCGTGCAGCACGATGGCACCGGCCAGCCAGAACAGCACCTCGACCGGCGCCTTCACCGCACGGTTCGTGAACAGCTGTACGGCGCCCAGCCCCATCGCCGCCACACCCACCGCGCCGAGCGCGATACGCGCCTTCATGCCAGCACCTCCAGCCGGGATACCCACTTCGTCTGCAGCACGCCCGGCCGGTTCGGCGCGATGATCCGGGCCGGGAAGCCGTGGTCGACGGAGAGCGGCGCGCCGTTCAGCGTCAGCGCCAGCAGCGTCAGCGGATCGCGTGCGTACGTGGCGCCCATCTCCATCACCGAGTAGGCGCCGCCCTGTTGCAGGGACACCACCCTGATCCGCGCCCCGCGCGGGGCGCCCGCCCGGTCCAGCAGATCGCGCACCCGCACGCCCTCCCAGTGCGCGCTCTTGCTCCAGCCCTCGACGCAGGCGATCGGCAGCAGCGAGGCGTGCTGCTCGAGGGCGCGCAGTTCGGGCAGCGTCAGCTCGTACGGGTTCGGCCCGGCGACCCGCAGCCGCCAGTCCGCCAGCCGCGCGGCGGTGATCCCGGCCGCGGCCGCGGTCTTGTTGACGGGCAGTCCCTGCGGGCCGCGGTCCGGATGCCGTGGCGCGAGCAGGTCGAAGTCCTTCAGCGGGGTGAAGGACTGCCCGACGGTCGTCAGCGTGACCGCACCGACCGCCGCGCCGACCCCCAGTACGAACGCCCGCCGGTCCGGCCCGTCCGCGGCAGGCAGTTCCACGGTGCCGCCCGAACGCCGCGACCAGTGCGCCGCGATGACGGGTGCCTTCACCGCCAGATGCAGCAGCAGCGCGCCGATCGCGACCCAGGCCAGCGCCCAGTGCACGGGCACGAAGTTCCACGGCCACGGGTACCACTGCAGCGTGTTCAGCAGCCCGGTGAGCAACTGCAGCAGCACGGTCCCGACCAGCACCGCGATCGACAGCCGCTCCAGCGCCTTGCCCACCGACCGGGCCGGCGGCCAGGCGAAGAGCCGCGGGTACACCGTCCACAACTTCGCGAACAGCAGCGGGATCGCCGCGATGCCGGTCGCCACGTGCAGCCCCTGGGTGAGCCGGTAGCCCCACGACGGACGGCTGGGCAGCCGGTCCGCCGCCCAGTCCGGCGGATGCTGCAGATAGTGACTGACGAGGCCGGTCACGAAGCACACCGCGATGGCCGCGCCCAGCGCGCGGCCTACGACCGTGGCCGTCCGCGCGTCGTGCAGCCGCCCGGTGAACGCCCCCTCGCGGAGCGGGCCGCGGCGCAGCCACGCCGGCGGATCGGGGAGCGCGAGCCGCGCGCGGGGAGGAACGGGCGGGCGGCTCGGCGGGGCACCCGGCCCCGGCGGGGTGCTCGGCGCGCTGCCCTGAGAGCTCTTCGGCGGGTCGCTCCGGGGGCTCGGAGGCTTCGGGGGACGCTCCCCGTCTGATGGATTCTGCATGCCTCCATCACACCCCCGACCAGGGCTCCGGCAGGGGAGGCGACTCCTTACGGAATGCGGACGCGCCGCCGAGACCTTACGGATTGCGGACGCGGGGCCCGGCAGGAACCCGCCGGGCGCTTCCACCTGCCACGGTGGACGGTGTGGGAGTCCGCACCGTATGCACCTCAGTCCTCGTCGCCGCGCTGACCGCCGTCGTCGCCGTCACCATCCGCATCGGAGGTTCCGAGGCACACCCGCGCCACCTCCTGTACTGGTACGCGGCGGCCTGGGTGCTGTTCGCCGCAGCCGTGTGGGCCGTCCGCAAGGTGCCCGTGCGCGCCGCCGTGGTCCTGGTGCTCGTAAGCAGCGCCGCGCTGTCGCTGGCGGCGCTGAGCGGCCCGCCGCGCACCAGCAGCGACATGTACCGCTACGCCTGGGACGGCGGGGTGCAGGCCGCGGGCATCTCCCCGTACGCCCACCCGCCCGCCGCGCCGGAACTGGCCGGGCTGCGTGACCGCTGGCTCTTCCCGCCGGGCCCCGACTGCCCGGCACCCGATCTGCGCGCTGTCGGCGCGGACTGCACCCGGATCAACCGGCCCGCCGTGAACACCATCTACCCGCCGGTGGCGGAAGGCTGGTTCCTCGCCGTCCACGCGCTGTCGCCGGACGGTGCCCGCCACAAGCCGACCCAGATCGCGGGCGCGCTGCTGGCCGTCGGGACCAGCGCCGCCCTGCTCCTCGTCCTGCGGCGGCGCGGCGATCCACGGCGCGCGGCGCTGTGGGCCTGGTGTCCCGCGGTGTCCTTCGCGGCCGTCAACGACGCGCATGTCGACACGCTCGGCGTGCTGCTGACCGTGCTCGCGCTCGGTACGTCCGTCCTGCCGCGCCGCGGCGCGCTGCTCGGCGCGGCCATCGCCGTCAAGCTGCTGCCCGCGGTCGTCCTGCCGGGCGCCCTCGCCCGCCGGGGCCCCCGCGACGCCGCGCGCGTCCTGGTACCCGCCGTGCTGGTGATCGCACTCGCCTATCTGCCGTACATCCTGACCTCCGGCTTCGGCGTCCTCGGCTACCTGCCCGGCTATCTGCAGGAGGAGGGGTACGAATCAGGCAGCGTCCGACGGTTCGCGCTGCTGCGGCTGTTCCTGCCGGACGGCGTCGCCGCCCCGGTCGCGGTGGCCCTGATCGCGCTGACCGCCCTCTACGTCATGCGCCGCGGCGACCCGGACCGGCCGTGGAGCGGCGCGCTGCTCGTCACCGGCACCGCGCTGCTCCTGACCTCGCCCTCCTACTACTGGTACGCCCTGCTGGTGATCGCGCTGGTCGCGCTCGACGGCCGCTGGGAATGGCTCGCCGTCCCCCTCGCGGGCACCGTGCTCTACATCGGCAACGCCATGGGAGCCCACGGCAGTTGGCTCCAGTCCTGGTCCTACGGGACCGCAGCGGTGACGGTGCTGGCCGGGGCGGCGCTGCGGGCCCGCGCGGCGGGCGGGGGGCGGGCGTCGCGCCCCGTCCCTGCCGGGGGGCAGGCCGGGGCGGATGCGTTCGAGGCCGAGCCGGCCGAAGCCGGCGCCGGGGTCACTCCCCGGTGACGCCGTCCGTCAGTTCGCGCAGGAGGTCGGCGTGGCCGTTGTGCCGTGCGTACTCCTCGATCATGTGGACGTAGACCCACCGCAGATCGATCGGTTCACCGCGGCGCGGGTGGGCGAACGTCTCGTCGAGCGAACGGCCCGCGGCGGCCCGGTCCGCGAGTTCGCACTCGGTCGCGAACACCGCGAAGTCGGCCTCGGCGGCGGCGCCGTCGGCGCGGTCGAAGTCACCGTCCGGATCGTCGTCGGGACAGTAGAGGACGCCGAGGTCCGACCGGCCGTCGAAATTCGTCCGGAACCACCAGCGTTCCACTTCCGCCATGTGCCGGACGAGCCCGAGCAGCGACAGCGCCGACGGCTTCGCCGGGCGCAGCGCCAGCTGCTCGCCGGTGAGCCCGGCGCACTTCGTGAGGAGGGTCGCGCGGTGATAGGTGAGCCAGCTCTCCAGCGAGGCGCGCTCATCGGCGACCATGGGGGGATCGGTACGCGGTACTTCGGGTGCGGTCCAAGTCATCCGCACATGATGACGGCGGGAGGCGCCGTCCGCACCCCGTTATCGCTCCTTGACCTGCTCGGAGGGGGTCGGACCCGGTTCTCGGCGCTATCCTCCGCGCGGAGGTAAAAGTGAACGATGAACTAAATCCGAGCCGTCCGCTGGCGGTCTTCGACCTGGACGGCACCCTCTGCGACACCCGGCACCGGCTGATCCACCTGGAGCGGCAGCCGAAGGACTGGGCCGCCTTCTTCGCGGCCGCGGTGGACGACCCCCCGCTCGCGGAGGGCGTGGCACTGGCGCTGGAAACCGCCGTCGCATGCGATATCGAGTACGTCACCGGCCGGCCGGAACGCTGCCGCCGTGACACGGCGGCCTGGCTCGAACGCCATGGGCTGCCGCCGGGCCGGGTGTGGATGCGGACCGACAACGACCGCCGGCCGGCCCGCGTCACCAAGCTGGAACTCCTGCGGCGGCTGGCGCGCAAGGGCGAGATCCGCCTGGTCGTCGACGACGACAAGCAGGTCTGCGACGCGTACAAGGGCGCCGGATTCACCGTACGGCGGGCCCGCTGGATGGAGTCCGCACCGTTGCTGGAGCAGGCCCAGGACGGCGAAGGGCGCACCTGACGGAGCCGGCCGCGGGGCCGGAGCGGCGCCTCCCCCCACCCCCGCGGCTCTGCCTGCTACTGGCAGGGACAGGCTCCGAACGCGCGGGCGGGGGAGACTGATCCGTATGGACACTCCCGCGGAACTCGGCGAATTCCTGCGCACCCGCCGCGCCCGGCTGCGGCCGGAGGACGTCGGACTGATCTCCTACGGCGCCCGGCGCCGGGTACCGGGCCTGCGCCGCGAAGAGCTGTCGCAGCTCGCCGGCGTGAGCGTCGCGTACTACACCCGGCTGGAACAGGGACAGAGCAACAACGCCTCGGAAGGGGTGCTCGACGCCCTCGCCGCCGCGCTGCGCCTCACCGAGGACGAGCACACGCACCTGCGCAATCTGGCCCGCCCCGGCCGCACCAAGCGCCGCCCGGCCGAGCGTCCCGACAGCGCCAGGCCGGGGACGCGGCAGCTGATCGCGGCGATGAGTGATGTGCCCGTCGTCGTCGTGGACCGGCGGTTCGAGGTGCTGGCGTGGAATCCGCTGGGACACGCGCTGACCGCGGGGCACCTGGACGCGTGGAGCCCCGAGCGCCCCGCCGACCGCCCCAACCTGCAGCGGCTGCTCTTCCTCGACCCGCACACCCGCGAGCTGTACCCGCGCTGGGACGAGGAGGCACGGCGCGCGGTCGCCTCGCTGCGGCTGGCAGCCGGGCAGTACTCCGAGGACCGGCGGCTGGCCGAGCTGATCGGCGAATTGTCGATGAAGAGCCCCGAGTTCGCCGCCCTGTGGTCACGCCACCCGGTGAACAGCTGCACCTACGGTGCGAAGGCGTTCCACCACCCGACGATCGGCCCGCTCGAGCTCTCCTTCGAGATGCTGCAGGTCCCGGACGACTCGGGGCACCGGATGCTGATGTACAGCGCCGAACCGGGCTCCTCCTCCGAGGCGGCGCTGCGCCTGCTCGGCACCGTCACTCGAACGGAGCAGCCGACCGCCCCCCGGGACCCGAAGACCGCGATGCTGAACACAGGGGGTGACAGTCGACCGGAAAGCAGGTGACCCACGGTGAGTGCCGACAAGTCGACGTCCAGCAGGAAGTCCGGCCGGGAGTTGGTCACGCCGGGCCGGATCGTGGTCGCCGCACTGGCGGTGCTCGGCCTCGTGTTCATCTTCGAGAACACCCGGCAGGTCAAGATCCGGCTGATCGTTCCCGAGGTGACGATGCCGCTGTGGCTCGCCCTGCTCGCGATGGCCGTCATCGGCGGAATCTGCGGCGCCTACTTCTCCCGCCGCAAGAAGTGATCCGGGGGACGGGAGCGGCTCAGGACGACCGGGGACCGGCTCAGGCCCCGTCGGCCGACGTGCGCCCCTGGAGCGTCTTGCCGAGGCACACGCTGAGCTCCTCGTACCGGTAGAGCCCGAACTTCGTCACCGGGGTGTAGCCGCACGACTCGTACAGCGCGATGGCCTCCGGCTGCTTCGTACCGGTCTCCAGGACCATCCGGGACCGCCCGGCCGCCGCCGCGCTCGCCTCCAACTCGGCGAGTATCCGCCGCGCCAGCCCCCGGCCCCGGGCCTCGTCCACCACGTACATCCGCTTGAGCTCGGCGTCGCCGTCCGAGTGCCCTTCCGGGGACTCGTCCTGCGCCCGCCAGCCGCCGCTGGCGACCGCCTCCCCGTCCACGTACCCCACCAGGTACAGGCCCCGGGGCGGGTCGAACTGGGCGGCGTCCATCGGGGTCAGATCGCCGTCGCCGTACCGCTCGACGTACTCCAGCTGCACCCGGTCGTTGAGCTTCACCGCGTCGGGGTGGTCGTAGCGCCTGATTCGAATCTCCACCACGGCATCGTACGTGCGTACGCCTGCGGGCCCGCCCCGTGCCCGCCGCCCCGTGCCCGATCCGCGCACGTCACGGTCGCGTAGGCTGCCCTGCGCCGATATCCGCAATACGGGAGCATGCTGTGCTGACTGTGACGACCGTGAATGTCAACGGGCTCCGCGCCGCCGCCAAGAAGGGGTTCCTGCCCTGGCTGGCGGCCACCACCGCCGACGTGGTCTGTCTGCAGGAAGTACGTGCCGAGGCCGACCAGCTCCCGGACGAGGTCCGCGAGCCGGACGGCTGGTCCGCCTTCCACGCCCCGGCCGCCGCCAAGGGCCGTGCCGGTGTCTCGATCTACAGCCGCAGCGAGCCCACCCGCGTCCAGATCGGCTTCGGCTCCGCCGAATTCGACAGCTCGGGCCGTTACCTCGAGATCGATCTCCCGGGGATCACCGTCGCCAGCCTCTATCTGCCCTCCGGTGAGGTCGGCACCGAGCGCCAGACGGAGAAGGAGCGGTTCATGGCCGAATTCTTCGTCCATCTCTCGGAGCTCCGGACCCGTGCCGCCGCCGAGGGCCGGGAAGTGCTCGTCTGCGGCGACTGGAACATCGCCCACCGCGAGGCCGACCTCAAGAACTGGAAGGCCAACCAGAAGAGCTCCGGCTTCCTCCCCGAGGAACGCGCCTGGCTCAGCAAGGTCTTCGAGCAGGGCGGCTACACCGACGTGGTCCGCCGGCTCCACCCCGAGGCCACCGGCCCCTACTCCTGGTGGTCCTACCGCGGCCGGGCCTTCGACAACGACGCGGGCTGGCGGATCGACTACCACGTCTCCACCGCGGGCCTCGCGGAAAAGGCCACGTCAGCCGTGGTGGAGCGGGCCGAGACGCACCCCGAGCGCTGGAGCGACCACGCGCCCGTGACGGTGGTCTTCGACCACTGAGCTTCGACCACTGAGCTTCGACCACCGAGCTCCGACCACCGAGCTCCGACCACTGAGCTCCGACCACTGAGCGGATCAGCCGGCCTGTCGGGTCAGCCGGACGCCAGGACGCTCGCGAGGTCGTAGCGGACCGGCTCGTCGAGCTGGGCGTACGTACAGCTGTCGGGATCCCGGTCCGGACGCCAGCGGCGGAACTGCGTCGTGTGCCGGAAGCGGTCGCCCTGCATGTGGTCGTAGGCGACCTCGCACACCCGCTCGGGCCGCAGCGGTGTCCACTCCAGGTTCTTGGCGCCGCTCCACCGGCTGGGAGCGCCCGGCATCCGGTCGGTCGCGTGCGCCTCCTGGTCCTTCCACGCCGCCCAGGGGTGCTCGTCCGGATCGGCCATCCGCAGCGGGGCCAGCTCCGCCATCAGCTCCTCGCGGCGGCGCATGGGGAAGGACGCGCACGCGCCCACGTGCTGCAGCCGGCCGTCCGTGTCGTAGAGCCCGAGCAGGAGCGAGCCGATGACGGGCCCGCTCTTGTGCTCGCGGTAACCGGCCAGGACGCAGTCGGCGGTGCGCTCGTGCTTGACCTTCACCATCAGCCGCTGGTCCGGGCGGTAGAGCAGCTCCGGCGACTTGGCCACGATGCCGTCGAGGCCGGCGCCCTCGAAGCGGCTGAACCACTCCTCGGCCACCGCCAGGTCCATCGTCACCGGGGCGACGTGCACAGGCGCGGTCACCCCCGCCAGGGCCTCCTCCAGGGCGGTACGGCGCTCCCGCAGCGGGGTGTCCAGCAGTGCGCTGTCGCCGAGGGCGAGCAGGTCGAAGGCGACGAAGGAGGCGGGGGTGCGTTCGGCGAGCAGCCGGATCCGTGACTCGGCGGGATGGATGCGCTCCTGCAGGGCGTCGAAGTCCAGCCGGTCGCCGGAGACGATGATGATCTCGCCGTCCACGACGCAGCGGTCCGGCAGCTGCTCCAGCAGCACGCTCGCCAGCTCGGGGAAGTACCGGGTGAGCGGTTTGCCGTTGCGGCTGCCGATCACGATCTCGGGACCGTCGCGGTGCACGATCGCGCGGAATCCGTCCCACTTGGCCTCGTACTGCATCCCGGCCGGAATGCGCGCTGCCGCCTTCGCCAGCATCGGCTTGACCGGCGGCATCACGGGAAGCTCCATGGTCCGAGTGTGCGGCCGCCCACGCCCCGGCGCCTCTCCGGCCACCGCGCGGGCGCCGTGCCGGCCCCGGAGGCGCGCGCCCGGAAGCGGTCCTAGCGTGGAGGCATGGCAGAAGCGCTGGAGCTGCGGATCGGCGAGCGGACGGTGCGGCTGACGCACCCGGACAAGGTGTACTTCCCCGAGCGGAACCTCACCAAGCTGGACCTCGCCAACTACTACCTGGCCGTCGGCGAGGGCGCCCTGCGGGCGCTGCGCGACCGCCCGACGACGCTGCAGCGCTTCCCCGAGGGCATCGCCGGGGAGTCGTTCTTCCAGAAGCGCGCCCCGAAGGACCTCCCCGACTGGACCCCGACCGCCCGTATCGCCTTCCCCAGCGGACGCTTCGCCGACGAGACCTGCCCGACGGAGGTCGGCGCACTGCTCTGGGCCGCCAACCGCGGCTGTCTGACCTTCCACCCGTGGCCCGTGCGCCGCGCGGACACCGATCACCCCGACGAACTGCGCATCGACCTCGACCCGCAGCCGGGCACCGACTACGCCGACGCGGTGCGCGCCGCGCACGAGCTCCGCGATGTGCTGGAGGGGATGGGCCTGCGCGGCTGGCCCAAGACCTCCGGCGGGCGCGGCATGCACGTCTTCATCCCGATCGCCCCTCGGTGGACCTTCGTCGAGGTCCGCCGGGCGACCATCGCCATCGCGCGCGAGCTGGAGCGCCGGATGCCGGAGCAGGTCACCACCGCGTGGTGGAAGGAGGAGCGCGGCGAGAAGATCTTCGTCGACTACAACCAGATGGCCCGCGACCGCACGATCGCCTCCGCCTACTCCGTCCGCCCCTTCCCGCACGCGCCGGTCTCCGCGCCACTGCTCTGGGACGAACTGGACACCGCCGTGCCGCGGGACTTCGACCTCGTCTCGATGCCGGCCCGCTACGCGGAGGTCGGTGACCTCCACGCGGACATGGACGACCACGCCTTCGACATCACCCCCGCCCTGGACCTCGCCGCCCGAGACGAACGGGACCACGGCGCGGGCGACCTCCCCTACCCGCCCGAGCACCCGAAAATGGCCGGCGAACCGAAACGGGTACAGCCGAGCCGCGCCAAACACTGAGCCGCGGGCGCCGAGCTCCCGATACGGCGCTCAGTCGTGGTCGTACACCGTCACCGCGACCCCGCGGTCCGCGAGCCGCGCCTGGACCAGCGGTTCCACCCGCTCCCAACGCCCGCCCGCCAGCCCGCAGCCGATCCGCGGCATATGAACCGAGGCCCCGAGCCCGGCCGCCTCGCCGGCGAGTTTCTCCAGCGCCGCGTCGATGGCCTCATAGCGCACCGGAACACCCTTGCTGCCGGTGCGCATCCCGCGCTGGCCCACCATGTTGGCGACCCACACCAGCCGGTCGACCTGCACCAGCTGCACGGCTCCGAGCCCGAAGTCGTTGGCCGCGCGCTCCCGGTGCCAGCGCCGGTACTGGCGCTCCGGCTCCGGCCAGCGCCGTGAGACGGCCAGCACGAAACCCTTGCCCCAACCGCCCAGGTCGTTGCAGATATGCGCGATCACCTTGGGCCCCTTGCCCAGCGGCGTTGTCGCGTCTCCCCGTACGTACTCGATCCCCGTCCCCATACCGATCACCGTAGGCGATGCCTCCGACAACGGGCCGGCCCGGCGTCCGGACGGAGTTCCGTCCGGGCGCCGGGCCGTGGTGCTCAGTTGTGGTGCTCCTTCGTGCGGGTCGGGGGTCAGCGGTGGAGGTTGAGGCGGTGGACGCCGCCGTCGGTGGTGCCGACGTAGAGCGTGCGGCCGTCGGGGGTCGCGGCCAGATGCGTGGTGTCGGTGTTCTGCAGGCCGGTGGAGATGTTGTGCCAGCTCAGACCGTGGTCGGTGCTGCGCAGTACGCCGCGGCCGCCCTGCAGGAGGCCACTGGCCCCGGAGCGGTTGGTGGCCGCGTAGAGCGTGTCGCCGACCCGCAGCAGGTCGGAGACGTGGATCGCGAGGGCGCCGGTGTCCGCGGTGCGGAAGGTGCGGCCGCCGTCGGTGCTGACGCGGACGTTCTCGCCGCCGATGACGAGCCGCTTCCCGTCGAGGTCGATCGCGGTCACCGGGCCGTCGGCGACCTTGGTGACGGTGACCCCGCCGTCGTCCGACCGGTACAGCCCGGCGGAGTTGCCGAGCCACAGCCGCAGCGGATTGGCGGGATCGCCCACGATGGTGTCGAAGGAACGCTCGTGGAAGAGGTTCTTCCACGTCGCGCCGCCGTCAGTGGTGGCGAACAGCCCCTGGCCCAGCAGGCTCCGGAAGCTGACCATCACCCGCTTCGGGTCGGCGGGGTCGACCAGGAGCGCGGTCGGCACCTCCGACGACGTGCCGCGCACCTCCCAGGTGGCGCCCGCGTCGGCGCTGCGCTCGACGACGAACGTTCCGACCGCGGTGCGCCGGACCTTCCAGATCACGTTCGGCTCCTTGGCCGAGAGCGCGAGCTGCGAGACCCTGACGCCGACCCTGCCCTCGCCGCCGGACTGGCCCCATTCGGGGCTCGCGACGGGAAGAGCGGTGCGGTAGATCGCGCTGTCGGTGGCGGCGAGCAGATGGCCGCCGGTGATCGCGAGATCGTTGACGGTCAGTCCCTGGACGCCGATCCGCCGGTATCCGGTGCCGTTCGCGGCACCCCGGTAGAGGCCGTCCTGCTCCATGGAGACGGTGACGGATCCGTCACTCCAGCGGTCGTAGTCCATCGGTACCGCCGCGCGCGCCGGCGCCGCGACCGTGGTCCACGTCCGTCCCTGGTCGTGGCTGAGCCGGCCGCTGCCGGTCAGCGTGCTCAGGTACAGGTCGCCGCCCGAGACGGTCAGGCCGAGACCGCCGAGCGGCATGGGCAGCAGGGTGGACCAGGTCTTCCCGCCGTCGTGGGAACCGACGACTCCGGTGCCCAGGACGTACACCGCCACGACCGAGGAGTCGGCGGCCAGCCCGCCGACGTTCTTGTTGACCGCGTCGAACAGCCGGCGTGCCGCGCCGGGGTTGCCCGAGCCGATGCCGGAACGGGTCCAGACGCCGCGGGGCGTCGTCATGTAGAGGGTGTCACCGGTGACGGTGGCGCCGGTGATGTCGCCGGTGACGCCGGTCGGGTACGTGGTCCAGTGCTCGCCCGCGTCGGTGCTGACCAGCAGTGAGCCGGAGGCGACCGCGACCAGCGTGCGGGTCTGCTCATCGGCGGTGAACGCCGTGATGCGGGCGTCAGGGACACCGAGCTTGCGCCAGGTCCGCCCGTTGTCATCGGTGCGCAGGATGGCGCCCTGGCGGCTGAAGTCGTGAACGCTGTTCACGGCGTACCACCAGCGGTCGGGATTCTTCGCGTCGACCAGGAGCGGTCCGGTGCCGTCCGCGACCGGCAGCCGGCTCAACTGGCGCCAGGTGGCGCCGTTGTCGGTGGTCAGCCAGGGAGCGGCCTTCTGGTACTGGGTGAGCACGGCCTGTCCCGGCCGGTTCGGCGAGAGGGCGACCCAGCCGGCCTCGCTGTTGGGACCGACCGGCTCCCAGCGGTTCTTGCGGGTGTCGACCGGGGTCACCTCGAAGGCGCTGGAGCCGATGAGGCGCTGCCCGGAGCCGGCGGTGCCGCGCACCGAGACCCGGTAGGCGCCGGCCACGCTGCCGGTCACCTCGGCCTGGTAGTAGCCGGTGGCGGGGTCGAGGTGGGAGGTGACGTCGAAGGCCTTGCCGCGCGGCGGAGTGACGGTGACGACCGGCGGTGCGGCCAGCCGGGTCGGCGGGGCGATGTGCACGGTCGAGTGACCGTCGCTCGGGTCGGGCGCGGCCTGGACGGCCAGGTACCGGACGGCGAGCAGATAGGGCACCCCGATCGCCGGTCCCCGGTCCGGGGTCGCCGTGAGGCGGCCGCTGATCTCGGTGTTGCCGGACGGGCGGTCGACGCGCAGCGAGACCGTGACGGTCGCGGTCCCCCTGGCCGGTACGGTGACCCGCTGCGGCGAGACCGTGGCCGGCCCGTCGGTCCTGAGCATGGTCGTGACCGGCCGGTTGCCGGAGTTCCGCAGCGTCACCTTCGCGGTGCCGCCGACGTCACGCCGGGACAGATCGGCGAGTCCGAAGGACACGGACGCCGGTGAGGCGCTGACCGTGGCCGAGGCGGCCGCGGCCACATCGAGCCGGCCCGAGCCCTGCGCCGTGGCTCCGCTGTCGCGCAGCGGCTTCGCGGTGCCGACCAGTGCGGCCTTCACCTCGGCGGGCGCCTGGCCCGGGTGCAGCTGGCGCAGCAGGGCCGCCGCGCCGGCGACGTGCGGGGTCGCCATCGACGTGCCCGACATGCGGTACTGGCCGGGCTTGTACAGCGACTTGGGGATGGTGGAACGGATCTCCACACCGGGCGCGACCAGATCGGGCTTGAGGCCGAAGCTCTGCGTGGGGCCGCGTGACGAGAACGAGGCGATCTGGTCGGTGGTGTCGGTGCCCTGCAGCGTCACCGAGACCTTCCCGGCGGCGAGCCGGGAGCTCAACTCCGTGTACTGGGTCGCGTCGATGCCCATGACCACCAGGTGGTCCATGCGCAACGAGTCACCGGAGGCGTCGATCCGCGCGGGCGAGGACGGCACCTGGACCACACCCGCTCCGGGCGTTCCGGCGGCGAACACCGGGCCGTCGTTGGTGGGCAGGCCGGCCAGCACGGCGAGCGCGCCGCGCTTCTCCGCTTCCTGCGCCCACTCCACGGCGCTGCCCGACAGGTCCTGGACGTCGGAGGCGACGAGGAACTGGGCCCGCACGATCTTCCCGCGGACGTCGCCGACCCGCTCCCAGTCCTCCGCGGTGCCCTCACCGACGTCGACGAGCTGCGCGGTGACGGGGCGCTGGGGCGGATTCGCGGACAGGATGCCGCGGTAGGTCTGGATCAACTCGGGCTTCTTGCCGGCCAGATACGCGCTGGGCAGCCGGAGATTGCTGGTCGACGCGCCGACCGAGATCACCCCGTCGGCCGTGCCGGGGCTGCTGACCGTACCCAGGCCCGGGCCGTCGTTGCCGGCCGCGGCCACCACGACCACACCGGCCCGTACGGCCGCGGTCGCGGCAAGGCCCAGCGGGTCGGTGCCGTCGCCGGGGCCGCCGAGGCTCATGTTGATGACATCGGCGCGGTGCGGGTTGGCCGGATCGGACGCCGCCTCGATACCGGCGATGATGTCCGACGTGTAGCCGGATCCTTCGGCGTCCATCACCTTGTAGGCCAGCAGGTTCGCGTCGGGCGCCACGCCGGTGATGCCGCCCTTCCCGGCGGCCTTCCCCGCGATGATGCCGGCGACGTGGGTGCCGTGGCCGTTGTCGTCCATCGGGTCCTCGTCACCGTTGACGAAGTCGTGCCCGCCGACGACCTTGTGGCCCTTGCCGAGTCCGCCGCCCAGATCGGGGTGGGTGTAGTCCACCCCGCTGTCCAGGATCGCGACGGTGGTCCCCTTGCCCGTGACGCGGCTGCCGGCGGCGTCCTTGCGCTGCCACACGTCAGGCGCGCCGATCAGCGGCACGCTCACGTCCGTCTTCGCCAGCACCCGGGTGTCGGGCAGGACGGCGGTGACGCCCGGCAGCTTCGCCAGCCGCGCCACCTCGGACCCCGGCACCGTCATCGCGACCGCGTCGATGAGCAGACCGAGCTTGCGGGTCGAGGAGGGGTGCAGCCCGGCGTTCTTCGCCGAGCCGAGGAAGGTCTCCTGCCGGGCGTCCAGCGCGCGGCGGGCGGCGCCGACGCCGGGGGCGGCCTCGGCGGACAGCAGCGAGCCACCGGGCGCGGCGGTGACCGCGGCGTTCCCGGACAGTTCGACGATCACTCGTTGCGACGGGTCGGGCGTGGACGCGGTGGCGGCACCCGGTATCGCCGCCAACGTGCCGGCGAGCACGACGGCGGCGAGACCGGCATGACGAGATCTTCGTGAGTTCATTGCCATACGTAAAGGTCCTAGTGGTATGGGCACTTGCCGCACAATGAATCTTCGTGGCCCATTGCTGCCGCTGGCACAACTGGGCCACCATCCGTTCATGACTCCCGAGACGCCGGAACTGACGGCGGCAGGCATCGATCCGTTCGACGAGAGCGTCTACCGCGCCGTCCTGACCCGGCGTACGGCGGCGCCGGCCGAACTCGCCGCTGACCTCGGCTGTTCGGCCGAGCGGGTCGCCAGAGCGCTGGACCGGCTCCGCGACCACGGGCTGGTCGGCCGGCTCGCCGGCGCCCGTCGCCGGTACGCCGCGATCGAGCCGGGGGCCGCGGTCGAGGCGCTGGTGCGGGCCAGGAGCAACGACCTGGAACGGGTCCGCTCGGCCGCCGCCGAGCTGTCCCGGCTCTTCGCCGCCGCGCGCACCGGCGCGACCGACGAGGACGAGGTGGAGATCACCACCGGCAGCGAGGCCCTCGGCCGCTGGTTCGTCCGCCTCCAACAGGAGGCCCGCGAGGACGTCATGACGCTGGACCGGCCGCCGTACGCCCTGACCACCTCCAACCCGGTGGAGGCCACGGCGCTCGGCCGCGGTGTCCGGTACCGCGCGGTCTACGCCCCCGAGGCGCTGGAGTGGCCGGGCGTCCTCGACGACATCCGCGAGCTGGTCCGGCACGGTGAACAGGCCCGGGTCCTGCCCGGCCTGCGCATCAAACTCGCCATCGCGGACCGCAGGCTCGCCCTGATGCCGCTCTCCCTCGACCTGAACGACGTCCGCGCCGCGGTGATCCGGCCGTCCACCCTGCTCGACGCCCTCACCGACTACTGGGAGATGTGCTGGAAGCAGGCCCTGCCCCTCAACGCCCCGGCCGACGACCCCCTCGACGAGGAGGACCGGCTGGTCCTGACCCTCCTGGTGAGCGGTCTCAAGGACGAGGCGATAGCCCGGCAGCTCGGCTGGTCCGTCCGCACCATGCGCCGCCGCATCAGCCGTCTCCACGACCTCCTGGGCGCCGCCAACCGCTTCCAGGCCGGCGCGATAGCCGCCCGCCGCGGCTGGCTGTGAGGGTGCGCCGTCCGTCCTAGGCTGTCGGGCCGGCGAGTTTGCCGGTGAACCAGGTCAGGGCGCGGGGGATGAGCTTCTTGAAGTCGGAGGTGTAGTGCCGGCCGCCGGGGAGCTCGTAGTACTCGATCTTGACGGGGGCGACGGCCTTCTTCACCCAGGTCTTGACCAGGTTGGTCTCGTACGCCTCGCCGCTGCCCGCCGTGGCGAGGATGCTGACGTCGGCCCTGCCCTGCTTGACGAGGGTGTTGGGGCTGTTGGCGAGGCGGTCCGCCTCGTGACCCCTCCAGAGCCGGGAGTCCGGGTCGAAGTAGGCGTCCATCGGGATGGCGGCCTTGAAGACGTCGGGGTGCTGCAGGGCGAGTTTCGCGCTGCAGAAGCCGCCCGTGGAGGCGCCCATGACGCCCCAGCCGTCACGGCTGCGCAGAGTGCGGAAGTTCGCCTTCACGAAGTCGGGGACGTCCTTGGCCATCCAGGTGCCCATCCTGGGCTGGCCGGGGATGTCGCTGCAGTCCAGAGCGGCGTTCTCGTGGGAATTGAAGTTCTGGACCGGCATGATCATGATGAACGGATGGGCCTTGCCCTGCTTGCTCAGCTTGGCGTCGGCCTCCTGGATCGGGAGCTGGGGATCGGTCCAGGTGTTGTAGCCGTTGCTCTGGCCGCCCGCGTACATCATCACGACGGGGAAGCCGTAGGTCGCGTACTGGGGGTCGCTGTACTCCGGGGGCAGCCAGACCCAGACCTTCCCGGTGACGCCGGACTTCGCCCCACGCACCGAGGTGACCATGATCGGGCCGGCCTTCGTCGACCGCGCCAGCTTCAGCTCCGCCTTCGGTCCGGTCGGCAGCAGCACCTTCGACGGCGTCGGCGCGGGGCCCGGCGTCCGCGGGCCGCCCTTGCCGTCGCCTTTCCCCGCGCCGGTCGAGAGGTGGTCGTTCGCCGGGGCGGATCCCCCGTCGCCGGAGGAGCCGCAGCCCGCGAGAGCGGCGAGCGCGAGCAGCACGGCGGCTACGGGCAGGACCAGGGGGCGGTGACGCCGGGGACGCGCATCCATCGTGGAAATGCTCCGAACGCGAGATCGAGGACGAAAGGCACCTTCTAGGAGAGCAGCTCGCACGCTTTGGTTCCCGCGCGACGCGCGCGCTGCGCGCGCGGTCTACGCGCGAGGCTTCCCGCGCCACTCCGAGGGACACCGTGGAAGCCCCCATACGGGCAGCAGCCGTGCTACCTTGATCCCAGTTGCAGTTTTGGTACCCATGAACTTTGTGTGCGCCTGACGGGATGTAACCCTCAGGCGCACTCTTGTTTTTACCGGTCATCTCCGGATGGGCACAATGCGGCGACGAGGAATCTGCGCAGTGCAGATTTCCGGCTCTGCACCTATTGAGGAGATTGACATGGCTTCTGGCACCGTGAAGTGGTTCAACGCGGAAAAGGGTTTCGGCTTCATCGAGCAGGACGGTGGCGGCGCTGACGTCTTCGCCCACTACTCGAACATCGCCACCCAGGGCTTCCGTGAGCTCCAGGAAGGCCAGAAGGTGACCTTCGACGTCACGCAGGGCCAGAAGGGCCCGCAGGCCGAGAACATCGTTCCCGCCTGACGTTTGACGCGCACCACGTAGTTGGGGCCCGCACCTGAGGGTGCGGGCCCCAATTCGTTTTTTCCGGTATTGCTTTGGCTCGTTTTTGCGATTCTTCGCCCGGTTTTCATTTTGCGGAGTCTTCCCGGACACGTGCCGTTCCGAGGAAGGCTTTCTTTTGTACCGCTCCTCAGGCTCCGTTCCCGCGCGCAATCGCCCGTCGTATTCCCGCAGCCAGTCCGCGCCGCGCCGCCGCCCCATGGCGACACCGGGTGAGTTCGCCCTCCCCGTCAGCACCACGCCGTCCCTTCCCCCGGTCGAGTCGTTCGCAGATCTGGACATGCCGTCCGAGCTGCTCGACACGCTCACCCACGAAGGGGTGACGGTCCCGTTCCCCATCCAGGGCGCGACGCTGCCGAACTCGCTGGCCGGCCGGGACCTGCTGGGCCGTGGACGCACCGGCTCCGGCAAGACCCTCGCCTTCGGCCTGGCGCTGCTCGCCCGTACCGCGGGGAAGCGCGCGGAGCCGCGGCAGCCGCTCGCCCTGGTGCTGGTGCCGACCCGTGAGCTGGCCCAGCAGGTCACCGACGCGCTCACCCCGTACGCCCGCTCGCTGCGGCTGCGGATGGCCACCGTCGTCGGCGGCATGTCGATCGGCCGCCAGGCCGGCGTGCTGCGCGGCGGCGCCGAGGTCGTCGTCGCGACACCCGGCCGGCTCAAGGACCTGATCGAACGCCGCGACTGCCGGCTCGACCACGTGGCCATCACGGTGCTCGACGAGGCCGACCAGATGGCGGACATGGGCTTCATGCCGCAGGTCACCGCCCTGCTGGCGCAGGTGCGCCCGGACGGTCAGCGGATGCTCTTCTCCGCCACGCTGGACCGCAACGTCGACCGGCTGGTGCGCCAGTTCCTGACCGATCCCGTCGTCCATTCGGTGGATCCCTCGGCCAACACGGTCACCACGATGGAGCACCACGTCCTGCACGTGGCCGGCGCGGACAAGCAGGCCACGACGCGGCGCATCGCGGCCCGCGAGGGCAGGGTGCTGATGTTTCTGGACACCAAGCACGCCGTCGACCTGCTGACCCGGGACCTGCTCGCCAGCGGTGTCCGGGCCGCCGCGCTGCACGGCGGCAAGTCGCAGCCGCAGCGCAACCGCACCCTGGACCAGTTCAAGAGCGGACATGTGACGGTCCTGGTCGCGACCAACGTCGCCGCCCGCGGCATCCACGTCGACAACCTGGACCTCGTCGTCAACGTGGACCCGCCCACCGACCACAAGGACTACCTGCACCGCGGCGGCCGTACCGCCCGTGCGGGTGAGTCCGGCAGCGTCGTCACACTGGTGCTGCCCAACCAGCGCCGCGAGATGGCGCGCCTGATGTCGCACGCCGGCATCACCCCGCAGACGACCCAGGTCAGCGCGGATGACGACGAGCTCGCCCGGATCACCGGCGCGCAGGAGCCCTCCGGGGTGCCGGTCGTCATCGCGGCGCCCCCGGCGGCCGAACGCGTGCGGCGCACCTCGTACGGCAGCCGCGGCCGCGGTGGCCGCCCCGCGCCGCGCCGGCGGCCCGCCGCCGCGTAGGTCCGCGTCCTGGTGGAGGCATCCGGCTGTTTAGGCTGCCTTCATGAAGGACTGGGATTTGAGGAAACTGCAGATCCTCCGGGCTCTGCAGGAGACCGGGACGGTCACGGCGGCGGCCGCCGCACTGCGGATGACGCCGTCGGCCGTCTCGCAGCAGCTGTCCGCGCTCTCCAAGCAGGCCGGCACCCCGGTGATCGAGGCACAGGGCCGGGGCGTCCGGCTGACCGGTGCCGCCCACGTCCTGCTGCGCCACGCCGACGTGGTCTTCGCCCAGCTGGAGCGCGCCGGAGCCGAGCTGGAGGGCTACACGCAGGGCGAGGCCGGCGAGGTCCGGGTCGGCGCCATCGCCACGGCCATCACCCGGCTGGTCGTCCCCGCGTCCCGGCTGCTGCGCCAGGACTTCCCGCGGATCACCCTGTCGGTCCGGCAGGCCGAGGCCGCCGAGGTCTACGAGCAGCTGGCGGGCGGCGACGTGGATCTCGCCGTGACGCTGGCGGTGCACGCGCCCTCGGCGCGGGACCCGCGCTTCCACCGGATCGCGCTGCTCACCGATCCGCTCGACGTGGCACTGCCCGCCGGCCACTCCTGGGCGGCGCGGCCGGGCCTGCGGCTGGCGAACCTGGCCCAGGAACCGTGGATCTTCGGCAGCAGCGGCCCCTGGCGGGAGATCACCCTCGCGGCCTGCGCCGACGCGGGATTCGTCCCGGAACAGGCGCACGCGGCGACCGACTGGTCGGCGATCCTCGCCATGGTCGCCGCGGACCTCGGGGTCGCCCTGGTACCCCGGATGGCGACGGTGGGGGAGCGGCAGCACGTCGCGATCCGCCCGCTCGACGCCGACCGGCCACGCCGCCACGTGGTGGGCGTGGTGCGCAGCGGATCCGAGGACGGGCCGCTGCTGCGGCGGGTGATCCGGGTGCTGCGGCAGGTGGCGGAGGAGCCCGCGGTGCCCGTGGACGCCGGCTAGAAACGTTCAGTTGAACTGAAAGTATGGTTCAGAAACTTTCGATGGACGTGAACGGTGTCGTCGGCTCACAGTAGAGGTATGACGACATCAAAGACGCCTTCCGGCACCTCTTCCTCCGCCCTGTCCTCGACTTCGTTCACCGGTGATGCGCGGCCGTTCGGTGGGGGTGATCCGTATGGGGATTATCGTCGTGCGGAGTTGCCGTTCACGGATCTGGTGGATCTGGCGGATCGGCGGTTGGGTGCGGGGGTGATCGCGGCGAATGACGAGTTCTTCGCGGAGCGGGAGAATCTGCTGATCCCGGAGCCGGCGCATTTCGATCCGGAGCACTTCGGGCACAAGGGCAAGATCATGGACGGCTGGGAGACCCGCCGCCGCCGGGGCACCGGTACGGATGCCCCGCATCCGGTCGACGCGGACCACGACTGGGCGTTGATCCGGCTCGGCGCGCCGGGTGTGATCCGCGGGATCGTCGTGGACACCGCGCACTTCCGCGGCAATTACCCGCAGTCGGTGTCGGTCGAGGCGACGGCGCACTCACTGTCGGCGTCGCCGCAGGATCTGCTGGCGGAGGGCGTGGAGTGGACCACGATCGTGCCGCGGACCCCGGTGGGTGGTCATGCGGCGAACGGGTTCACGGTGGAGGTGGATCGCCGGTTCACGCATCTGCGGCTCAACCAGCACCCGGACGGTGGTGTGGCCCGGTTGCGGGTGTACGGGGAGGTGGCGCCGGATCCGGGGTGGTTGGCGGAGTTGGGCACGTTCGACCTGGTGGCGTTGGAGAACGGCGGCACGGTCGAGGACGCGTCGGACCGTTTCTACTCCTCGCCGGTCAACACGATCCTGCCGGGGCGTTCGCGGAAGATGGATGACGGGTGGGAGACGCGTCGTCGTCGGGACAAGGGCAATGACTGGGTGCAGTACCGGTTGGTGGCGCAGGGTGTGATTCGTGCGGTGGAGATCGATACCGCGTATTTGAAGGGGAACTCGGCGGGTTGGGCGGCGTTGTTCGTGCAGGACGACGGTTCGGATGAGTGGACGCAGTTGCTGCCGCGGACCAAGCTGCAGCCCGACACGGTGCACCGTTTCCTGGTGAACCCGGTTCCGGCCACCCGGGTGCGGATCGACATCTTCCCCGACGGCGGCATCTCCCGCCTGCGCCTGCACGGCTCCCTGACCACCCGCGGAGCCGAACAACTCACCACCCGCACCGAAGAAATCAGCTGACTGATGTGAGTGAAGCGGTGGCCGTCACGCACAGGGCGGCCACCGCCTCGTCAGGTCGGAATCCCCGTGGGGATCACTGCGCGCCGAAGAGCTTCAGCAGCTCGTCCTTGCCGAACATACGGGCCGTGTCGATGGCGTTGGGCGTGCCGGCGGACGGATCGGCGCCACCCGCCACCAGCGCGTGGACGACCGCGTCCTCGCCCTTGAAGACCGCTCCGGCCAGCGGGGTCTGGCCCTTGTCGTTGGGCCGGTTCGGGTCGGCGCCGCGCTGCAGCAGGGCGGCGACGGCGTCGGCGTGCCCGTGGTAGGCGGCGAGCATGAGCAGCGTGTCGCCCCGGTCATTGGTGAGATTCGCGGGGACGCCAGCGTCCACATACGCGGCGAGGGTCGCCGTTCCGCCCTCACGGGCGAGGTCGAAGACCTGGCCGGCCAACTGCAGCACCTCGGGGTCGTGCGCGGGCTCGGTGTCGGGATTCGCTTCCGTCATGCGACCACCCTACGTGGCGATCACCGTGCACGGCCTGTCGTGGAACGCGACGGTTTCCGGACGGTCCGGGACGTCTCCCGGACCGTCCGGGAAGCTCGCCGGGACGGTCGGGGACGGTCCCGGGCAGTCGATCTTCTGACCGATTGCGTGGGCTTTGCCCAACCCTGACCGAGGCAGGGCCTGTTCAGCGGCGCCGTAACCCTGTTCCATGGTCATCAGACGGCCGCCTGTTCCCCGGCGGCCCCGCGTGACTGGATGAGGTGGCCTTGGCTACGACCGTGCGACGTATCGCTGTGACCATCCCGGCTGCCCCGATCGGCCCCGAGAACCCGCTGCCCGCGCTGCGCGCCCTCGACGAGGTGCACCAGCTCGATCCGCGCGAACGCGCCGGACTCCCGGCCGACATGGCACGCCAGGTCGGTTACGCGCCGCTGCACTCCGTCCTGCCGGTACGGCTCCTCGACGGGTACGGCCGCGAGCGCGCCCCCGCCGAGTTCGAGGCCGTCGTCATCGAGAACGACCGGGTACGTGCCACCGTCCTGCCCGGTCTCGGCGGCCGGCTGCACTCGCTCGTGCAGAAGGCCACCGGCCGTGAGCTGCTCTACCGGAACCCCGTCGTCCAGCCGGCCGACTTCGGGCTGGCCGGGGCCTGGTTCTCCGGCGGCGTGGAATGGAACCTCGGGGCGACCGGACACACCACCCTCACCTGCGCGCCCCTGCACGCCGCCCGCGTACCCGCCCCCGACGGCGGCGAGATGCTGCGGCTGTGGGAGTGGGAGCGGCTGCGGGACCTGCCGTTCCAGATCGACATGTGGCTGCCGGAGGACTCCGACTTCCTGTACGTGGGCGTCCGGATCCGCAACCCGCACCACCGCACGGTGCCGGTCTACTGGTGGTCCAACATCGCCGTCCCGGAGACCGACGGCACGCGCGTGCTCGCCCCCGCCGACGAGGCGTGGCACTTCGGCTACGCCCGCTCGCTGCGGCGCGTACCGGTGCCCGAAGGGGACGGTACGGACGTCACGTACCCGACCCGGTCCGAGCACCCCGCCGACTACTTCTACGAAGTAGCGGACGGCAACCGCCGCTGGGTCACCGCCCTGGACGACGCCGGCCAGGGCCTCGTCCAGACCTCGACCGACCGGCTGCGCGGCCGCAAGCTCTTCCTCTGGGGCAACGGGCGCGGCGGCCGCCGCTGGCAGCAGTGGCTCACCGAGCCGGGCACCGGCGGCTACCTGGAGATCCAGGCGGGCCTGGCCCGTACCCAGCTGGAGCACATACCGATGGAGGCGGGCGCCGAGTTCTCCTGGCTGGAGGCCTACGGTCCGCTCGCCGCCGACCCGGCCGCCGTCCACGGCGACGACTGGACCGCGGCCCGCGCCGCAGTCGAGGACCGGCTGGAGAGCGTCCTGCCGCGCGCGGACGTCGACGCCGCCTACGCCGCCTGGCTGCCGCACGCGGACACCGAGCCGAAGGACGTCATCGCCACCGGCTCGGGCTGGGGAGCGCTCGAGGTCGAGCGGGCCCGGTTCGCGCTGCCGGGTACACCGTTCGACCCCGCGACGCTGGGCGCGCAGCAGAAGCCCTGGCTGGAGCTGCTGGTCGCCGGCATGTTCCCGAGGCCGGCGGCGGACGCGCCGCCCGGCCCCGCGCTCGTGGCGCCGGAGTGGCGCGAGCTGCTGGAGGCCGCGGACACCTACGACGGGAACGAGTGGTACCGGGACTACTTCCTCGGCGTCGCCCAGTGGCACGCGGGCGACCGCGCCCAGGCCATCAGGAGCTGGGAACGCTCCGCCGCGCAGCACGAGACCTGGCCGGTGCTGCGCTGTCTCGCCGTCGCCGACCAGGAGGGCGGCCACCTCGAACGGGCCGCCGACCGCTTCCTGGCCGCCTCCGACATCGCGCACCACGAGGTGCTCGACGACGACGCCTGGTGGGCGGCCTCGGCCGGGCTCGCCCGGGAGGCGGTCACCGCGCTGCTCGCGGTCGGCCGCGCCGACGACGCGGCGTTCGTCCTGGACGAGCACGTACCGGGTCACGCCGGGCGTGGCCGGTTCCGGCTGCTGGAGGCACAGGTGCTGCTCGCGCAGGGCGATGTGCCGGCCGCGCGGGCGATCTTCGACGCGGGTTTCGTCGTCGACGACCTCCGCGAGGGCGAGGAGTCGCTCAGCGACACCTGGTACACCATCGCGGAGCGGCTGATCGCCGGCGACGGCCCGGTGACCGCAGACATCAAGCAGCGGGCGCGCGCCGAGCACCCGCTGCCGGAGGCGTACGACTACCGGATGCGTCCGGCGGCGGAGCTCTGACGGTGCGAGGACACCATCAGTCCCGTTGGGTCCGCTCGTAGGAGTCGATGAGGGCCGTCAGTTCGGGGATCGTGAGCTCCCCGGGCCGGCGGCCCTCGCGGGCGAACGCGTTGGCGATCCGCTGGAGCGCCGCGTTGACCGGAGTGTCGATGCCGGCCATCCGGCCGAGCAGCACGATCTCCCCGTTGAGGTAGTCCGCCTCGATGGAGCCCGAGCCCCGCGTGAGGCTCTGCCACGACGAACCGCCGCCGCGGGTCACTCCGTTGAGGGGCTGGAGCTGGATGCGGTCGCCCCGGGCCGCCGTCTGCTCGGCGTCGCTCGCCCGGTCGATACCGGCCGCGTCCAGCACCGCTTCGCCCTCCGCGACAGCACGCCGCAACACGTCGTGGGCGTCGTCGCCGTCGAGCGGGCCGCAGGTGGCTTCCAGCGCGTTGGCGAGGTTCTTGAGCAGCTTGCCGTACTTCCAGCGCATCACATCGGGCGGTGTGGGCGCGTCGAAGCCCGACTCCTTGAGATCCGTGGCGATGCGCTCCGCCAACGGGTCGGCCCCCGATGTGCCCGTCGCTCCCGCCGGGAAGCGGCCGATGTGCAGAATGCCGGTCAGCGGCGCGCACGACGCCTCGATCGACCCGGGCTCCAGATAGCTGGCCGGCAACCAGACACACATCCCGTACACCCGCCGGAACCGCCGCAGCGCGAGCCGCTCACCCGCGACCCCGTTCTGCGCACACACCACCGGCAGCCGATCGCTCGCCGTACCCCCGCCCACGACCGGCCGCCCGGCCCACGCGTCCAGCGCCGCGACGCTGTCCTGTGTCTTCACGGCGAGCACCAGGACGTCGTCCGCGCGTAGTTCGAGGGCCTTCGGCCCGTCGACGACCGGGATCGGCAGCTTGAGCGACCCGCTGGGCAACGTCAGCCGCAGCCCGCCGTCCCGCAGCGCCTCGTAATGCGCACCCCGCGCAACGAGGACGACCTCCCGGCCGCTGTCGAAGAGCCTGCCGCCAATGGTTCCGCCGATCGCGCCGGCACTGATGATGATGTATCGCACCGTCCGAGACTCGCACACACGTCAAGTCTTCTCGCAGGGTGGGCGCCGGCCGTCGCGCCGGTCCAAGAAATCGCTGGCCGAGGCGGCGTTCCGGCAGCCAGAGTGGTGCCAGGAGCCCGCGTTCGCCGGCTCCTTGACGAACGGCGGGGGAGGGTTGCCGCATGTCCACGCTGCGTGTGAGCGCCGAGCGGCTGACGATCCACGAGCACCCGAACGCGGACGCGCTGGAGCTGGCGCAGGTCGGGCTCTATCGGGCGGTCGTGGCGAAGGGGGCCTACCGGACGGGTGAGTTCGCGGTGTACATACCCGAGCAGGCCGTGCTGCCGGACGCGCTCATCGGGGAGCTGGGGCTGACCGGCAGGCTTGCGGGGTCGGCTGCGAACCGGGTGCGGGCGGTGCGGCTGCGCGGTGAGCTCTCGCAGGGCATCGTGTGCCGGCCGGAGGCTCTCGCGGGCACGGATCTGGAGCAGGCCGCCGCTGACGGGGAGGACTTCGCGGAGCGGCTGGGCATCGTCAAATGGGTGCCGCCGATCCCGGTGTCGATGAGCGGCGACGTCGAGGCCGCGCCGGATCTGCTGCCGTGGACCGACATCGAGAACCTCAAGCGCTATCCGGACATCTTCGCGCCCGGCGACCAGGTGGTGATCACGGAGAAGCTGCACGGCACCGCCTGCTGCTTCAGCTACTTCGCGGACACCGGCCGGATCCAGGTCACGTCCAAGGGCCTGGGCTCGCAGCGGCTGGCGCTCCAGGAGGCCGACGGCAACCTGTACTGGCGCGCCGTGCGCGGCCACGGCCTGCCCGCCGTCGCCGCCCGGCTCGCGGCGCGGCTCGACGCGTCCCGGGTCGGCATCTTCGGTGAGGTCTACGGGGCCGGCGTGCAGGACCTCGGGTACGGGGAGGACGGCCGGCGCGACGTCCCCGCCTTCGCGGCCTTCGACGTGTCGGCCGAGATCGACGGCCAGGTCCGCTGGCTCGATCCGCACGAACTGCTGGCGGGCGAGCTGCCGCTGGTGCCCGTCCTGTTCAGCGGCCCCTTCGATCTGGACACGGCGCTGAAGCTGGCCCAGGGCGCGGAGACGGTGTCGGGGCGCGGACTGCATGTGCGCGAGGGCGTCGTGGTGCGGACCGCCGACGACCGTTACAGCCCGGTGGTCGGCGGCCGGGCCATCGCCAAGGTCGTCAGTGACGCCTATCTGACCCGCAAGGGCGGCACCGAGTACGAGTGAGAGCGTGCGACGCGTGGGACCGCGCCCGTCAGCCGTCCAGGCGGGCGCGGAGCCGGCGCTTCGCGTCCGGCCATTCGTCCGCGAGGAGCGAGAAGAAGACGCTGTCACGCCAGGTGACACCGTCCGACCGCAGCCGGTGGCGGCGCCAGACCCCCTCGTGCTGCGCGCCCAGCCGCAGGATCGCCTCCTGGGAGCGGGTGTTGAGCAGATCGGTCTTCCACATGATGCGGCCCATGCCCAGGTCCTCGTAGGCGTAGGTCATCAGGAGCAGCTTCGTCTCGGTGTTGACCGGGCTGCGCCAGTAGGCGCGGCCGTACCAGGTCCAGCCGATCTCGAGCCGCTCGTCGACCGTGCTCACCTCGTGGAACGTCGTCCAGCCGACCGCCCGGCCGCTGCTGAGCTCGATCACGGCGTAGGCGACACCGCCCGCCTCCCGGCTCTGCGCGCAGACCGTGATCGCGAGATCACGCAGCTCGTCCTCCGTGCGAGGCGGTTCCGCGGGCAGCCAGCGCCACACCTCCTCGTCACCGCCTCCGGCGGCGAACAGATCCGGCACATGTTCCGGGCCGAGCGGTTCGAGCCGGACGAAGCGGCCGGTCAGGACGGTGGGTGAGGGCGACTTGGCAACCATGCACGCACCGTAACCACAGCCCGCTTGGTCCGGCCAGCCGGTTTTGGATCCTGGACGGCATGTTCCGTCCCTCGGTGGGGTACGCGGGAGGTTCAGTCGCCGAAAGGACTCGTAGCCATGACCGACATCCATTCCAATGGCGCCCTGCCCCCGGCGCAGCAAGCCCTCCACGAGATCGCCCAGGGCGGCGAGAACGTGATCGCCCTGAGCACCCTCGCCCTCAGTGACGTGCTGCTTCCCGTTCCCGGCGGGCCCGGCGACCCCGACCCCGACGCCCCGGAACAGCAGGACCCCGCGGCGCCGCAGGGGATCCAGCTGCCGGTGTACGAGCAGGAGGACGGGGTCAAGCTGGTGCCGGTGTTCACTTCCGAGGAGCGGATGGCGCAGGCACTGCCGGGTACGCACCGCTACCGGCTGGTGCCGCTGTCCGCCCTCAGCGGCAGCTGGCCGTCCGACGAACTCACGCTCTCCATCGACACCGGCTCCCCGGACGCCCTGAGCATCGCGGGCCCCGGGGTGCGGGCGCTGGCCGCCCTGTCGGGCTCGGGGCCGGGCTCGGGACCGGCTTCATGACCCGGATGACAGGCAGGGCCGGGGTCGCGACGGCCCCGGCCCTGCCTGTCATCCCGTCGCCCGCCGTCCCGTCGCCCGCCGTCCCGGCGGCTCACGGCCGGTAGACCACCAGGGCACTGGGCAGCTTGCCCAGCAGCAGTTCCGAGGGCGCGGGGACCACCTCGCCGTCGTAGGCGAGACGGCTGCCCGCGGCCAGGCCGCGGATCCGCAGCCGGCGCAGCTTGGCGGCGGAGTACACGGGGGAGCGGGTGAGGAAGCCGGTCACGGCGGCCCCGAGCAGCCGTGTGCGGGCGAACGGGCCGCCGTCCACGATGCGTACGTCCAGGATCCCGTCGTTCAGATCGCGGCGGCGCACCGGCGCGAGCCCCACGCTGGAGTACTCGCAGTTCCCGGCGAAGATCAGCCAGACCGACCGGCGGCGCCCGTTGATCTCGACGTCGACCGGCTCGGACGTGCGCAGCACGTGCACCGCCGCCAGCACGCTCGCCGGCCAGCTGCCCACCCGCCGCGACCAGCGCTCGCGGATGCGCACCAGCTCCGGGTACGAGCCGATGCTGAAGGTGTTCACGAAGGGGACGGCCTCGGCGCCGCCCGGGGTGTCGTACGAGGTGTACGTCGCCAGGTCGACGGCCGACGCGGTTCCCGCCACGACCGCCGCGGCGGCGTCCTCGACCGTTTCGATGCCGAGGTCGAGCGCGAAGTGGTTGCGCGTTCCGCCCGGGAAGACCACCAGCGGAAGGCCGTGCCGCAGGGCGATCGACGCGGCCAGCGTGACCGTTCCGTCGCCGCCGCACACCCCGAGCGAACCGTCGTGCTCGACTGCCTGCCGGGCGGCCTTCTCCAGCAGTTCCGCCAGGTCGTCGTCCTCCGAGCGCTCCGCTACCACGGCCTCCGGCAGCGCGGCGCGGATCCGGTCGGCGGGCGGGTTGAGGAACGCCGGCGGCCCCGATGCCTCGTTGACCACGACGAACAGCCCGCGCCCCGCCGGCAGCGAAGGGGCGTTGACGTCAGGGCCCACGTCGGCGGCCGGCCCGTTCGAGGTGGGGATCAGCGCCCGCACCGCGAGGGCGGCTCCCATGCCGAACGCCGCACCGGCGACCACGTCGCTCGGGTAGTGCACCCCCGTGTAGACCCGGGAGAACGCCACCGAGGCGGCGATCGGTGCCACCACCGTGCCCCAGCGGCCCGACTCCATGAGGACCCCGGTCGCGAAGGCGGCCGCCGAGGCCGCGTGCCCGGAGGGGAAGGAGGTCGTGAAGGGCTGGTGCCGCAGCCGGCGTATCACCGGGACGGATTCCAGTATCGGACGCGCCCGGCGGACGGCCCGTTTGCCCACGGTGTTCACCGTCGCGGAGGCCAGCGCCAGCGACCCCACACCGCGCAGGGCCGCGCGCCGGCCGGGCTTTCCGCCGACCGCGGCGATCCCGGCGGCCACCCCGAACCACAGCAGCCCGTGGTTGGCGCTGCGGCTCAGCCGGGGCAGCACGGGCTCGGCGCCCGGCCAGCGATGGCTGGCGACCTGATGGAACAGCTTGTGGTCCCACGTCTTCAAGGAGTGGGCCCTGGCGCGTTGCTTCATGCGCTAGCGGCTACCCGGGCAGCGGCCATCGATACCACCCCGCTCGCCTAGGATGCCCGGGTGGCTGATGATCGAATAGACCTGGTGATCTTCGACTGCGACGGCGTCCTGGTGGACAGCGAGCGCCTCGCCGTCCGCGTCGACGCGTTGATGCTGGCCGAACTCGGCTGGCCGCTGACCGAGGCCGAGATCGTCGAACGGTTCGTCGGCCGCTCGCACCGCGACATGACCGCCGCGATCGAGCAGCAGCTCGGCCGGCCGCTCCCCGAGGGCTGGTACGACCGCTACCGGCCCTGGTACCGGTCGGCGTTCGAGGCCGAACTGACCGCCGTGGACGGCATCACCGAAGCCCTCGGCCTGATCACCCTCCCCACTTGCGTCGCGTCCAGCAACACCCACCCGGGACTGCGGCACTCGCTCGGCCTCACCGGCCTCCACTCCCGCTTCGAGGGCCGGATCTTCAGCGCGTCCGAGGTCGAGCACGGCAAGCCCGCCCCCGACCTGTTCCTGCACGCGGCCCGCGCGCTGGGCGCGGACCCGGCCCGCTGCGTCGTGGTCGAGGACAGCCGCTACGGCGTCGAAGCGGCCCGCGCGGCGGGCATGCGCGCCTTCGGCTACTACGGCGGGCTCACGCCGCGGGCCTGGCTCGAAGGGCCGGGGACGGTCGTCTTCGACGAGATGCGCGACCTGCCGGAACTCCTGCTCGGCGGCTTCTGAGGGAGCCGCTCGCGAGCGGGAACCGTGCCGCACCCGAGTCGGACCCGAGGCGGCTCCGAGCCGCTCACGGTCGGATCGGGAGGAACCCGGCCCCGGCGCAAACGGGTGGGCGGCGTGGCGGGAGGGCATGGCACTCCTGTGGCGCGCGCGCCGACTGGGAAGGTGGCCGCAGCCACTGACCCACCGGAGGCACGGATGCAGGGGACGACCCCGTACGACCTCAGGCCCGATCCGGGGCTGCCCGTCCCCGCGTACTGGACCGCGCACCTCGTGGGCGGCGGCGGGCCGGAACCGGCCGGCGGCAGCCCGGCGGTGCGGCAGGCGGCGGCCGGGTACTGGGGGCGCCGCGGGCTGTGGACCGATCCGGGGCGCATCGTGGCCGCGGCCGGCGCCGAGCCGCTGCTCCTCGCGATCCTGGCCGCCACCGGCGGCGGCCTGGTGCTCGCCCGGCCCTCCGCCGCCTGGCAGGCGCCCGTCGCCCGGCTGCTCGGCCGCGAGGTGTTCGCCGTACCGACGCCGGCGGAGGGCGGCGGCGCGCCGGACCCGTTCGCCCTGCTGGAGACCGTCCGCCGGGCGCGGACGGAGGGCGCCGACCCGCGGGTGCTCCTGCTGTCGCCGGCGGACGACCCGACCGGCACCGTCACCTCGCCCGAACTGCTGCACGAGAGCTGTGAGGCGGCCGCCGAGGCGGGGCTGATCGTGGTGTCCGACGAGACCTACAGCGACACCCGCCACGACCCCGGTACGGTCCTGCTCAGCCCCGCCGAGATGCTTCCCGAGCGGACGATCGTCCTCACCGACCTCGGTGGATCCCTCGCGCCCACCTGCTGTCCGGTCGCGCTGGCCAGGTTCCCGGACTCCGACGAGGGCACCGGACTGCGGGAGCGGGTGGCGCGGGTCTGCGCCGAGTTGCGGTCCGTCCTGCTGGCGCCGGTCGCCTCGGCGGCGGCGTACGCCCTGACCGAACCGGACGACGTACGCGCCCACACCGCCGCCGCGAACCGGCTGCACGCGGCCGTCGGGGCCGGCGCGTACCGCGCGGTCACCGCCGCCGGCGCGCTGTGCCGGCCGCCCCAGGCCGGCTTCCAGCTCTACGCCGAGCTGACCTCGCACGACACCCACGACCTCCCCGACGCGCCCGCCCTCGAACGCCATCTCTCCCTGCGGCTGGGCCGGCGGGTCCTCGGCGGCCACCGGTTCGGCGACGACCCGGCCGCGCTCCGGGTCAGGATCGACACCGGCCCGCTGCACGGCGGCACCGACCAGGAGCGGCGTGCGGCTCTCGACGCGATCGATCCGCTGGAAGTCCCACACGTATCCCAAGCGTTGACAGAACTCGAGGCGGCCTTCACCGAACTGACGGCCGGCTGAACTACGGTCGGTGACCGGGGGCGCGTCCCACCGCGCCCGTCCGAGCCCGCGCCGCCAACGGATGGGAGACTCGATGACCGATCAGACCGAGCGCGCCCTCGCCGAGCCACGTCCGCTCGGTGAACGCCGCGTATGGCCCAGATCCTTCGCGGACCGCCTCACCGCCCCGCTCCCCGGGTTCCGCGAGATGGCCAGAACCCTGCGCGAGGGGGGCCTGCGCCCCACCGCCGAATCGCTCGCCACCGTCCCCGGACTGCCCGTGGAACCCGGCCCGCTGCCGGACGTCGACGCCGACACCGTGGCCGTCACCTGGGCCGGGCACGCCAGTTGGGTGCTGCGGATCGGCGGGCTCACCGTCCTCTCCGACCCCGTCTGGTCGGAGAAGATCCTCGGCACCCCGGCCCGCGTCACCCCCGTGGGTGTCGCCTGGGACGAGCTGCCACACATCGACGCGGTCGTCATCAGCCACAACCACTACGACCACCTCGACGCGCCTACCCTCAAACGGCTGCCGCGCGACACCCCGCTCTTCGTCCCCGCCGGACTCGCCCGCTGGTGCCGCCGCCGCGGCTTCACCCACGTCACGGAACTCGACTGGTGGGAGGCGGCGGAACTGCGCGGTGTGCGCTTCGACTTCGTGCCCGCGCACCACTGGAGCAAGCGGACCCTCACCGACACCTGCCGTTCGCTGTGGGGCGGCTGGGTGCTGTCCGACCGGAACGGGCAGCGCGTCTACTTCGCGGGCGACACCGGCTACGGCCACTGGTTCACCGAGATCGGCCGCGCCCACCCGGGCATCGACCTGGCACTGCTGCCGATCGGCGCGTACGACCCCCGGGCGATGCTCAGCCCGGTCCACACCGACCCGGAGGAGGCCGTCCAGGCCTGCCTCGACCTCGGCGCCGCCGCCATGGCGCCCATGCACTGGGCCACGTTCCTGCTCTCCGCCGAGCCGCCGCTCGAACCGCTGGCGCGGGTGCGGGCGGCCTGGGCCGCCACCGGACGTCCCCGCGAGGGGCTCTGGGACCTGCCGGTCGGGGCCTCGCGGGTCCTGAGCCGCGAGCCGTAGCTGACTGCCTGTATTCGCTACTCGCCGGGCGGGCCGGCCTTCCGTCCCGTCCGGCGCCACACCTGCGGCACCAGCGCGACGAGGAAGGCGATGCCCACCGCGAGCGCCACGCCCTGCCACGGCTCGGGGAAGAGCGAACCACCGACGATCCCGATCAGCTGGTACGCGGCGGCCCACGCCAGACAGGCCGCGATGTCACCGCGCACGAAACGGCGCAGCGGCAGCTCGCCGAGCAGACAGGCCACCATCACCGGGATCCGGCCGGCCGGGATCAGCCGGGACAGCACCAGGACCGCTACACCGTGCTCGTCGAGCTGCCGCTGCGCCTTGGCCAGATGGTCCGGATCCGCCCGGCTCTGCAGGCGGCGCAGCCAGCGCGAGCCGTTCCTGGAGCGGATTCCGCGCTGCCCGAGCCAGTACAGGCCGACGTCGCCGATGAACGCGGCGAGCGCCGCCACCCCGAAGACCAGCACGAGCGCGAACGGAGACTTCTGGTGGAAGGCGACCACGGCCGCGCCGCTGACCAGCGCTCCGGTCGGGATCACCGGCACCAGCGAGCCGAGCACCACCAGCAGGAAGAGCGTGGGATAGCCGACCGCCTGCCGGGTGGTCTGCGAGGTGGTGGACGACGCCGTCTCCGCGAGAAAGCGGATCACCGCGCGGCCGCCAGCCGTACGCTCTCGCCGTGCTCCAGCCGGTGCACGGCCACCTCCGGCGCGAGCACCGCGGCATGCCGGACGAACTCGGTGCCCGGGGAGTGGAATTCATGCGGCCGGACCGCGTCCATGCCCACCGGCCAGTACGTTCCGTAGTGGATCGGCACCGCCGCTCCGGGCGCGAGCCGCGCCAGGGCCTGCGCTGCCCGTCCGGCGTCCAGGTGCCCCGCGCCCAGGAACGGGCCCCAGCCGCCGACCGGCAGCAGCGCCGCGTCGCAGGGTCCGACCTCGTCGGCCATCTCGTCGAACAGCCCGGTGTCACCGGCGAAGTACGTGCGGGCCTCGCCGCGCACCACGTACCCGAGCGCCGCGACGCGGTGCGGCCCGTACGGCAGCCGCCGTCCGTCGTGTGCCGCGGGCACCGCGCGGATCGTCAGCGGGCCGACCCGTACCTCGTCGCCCGCCACCACCTCGACCAGGTCGAGGTCCCGCAGCCGCCGCAGCCCCGGCACGGCCTGCGGAGCGCCGCGCGGCACCAGTACCCGCGTGCCGGGCGCGAGGCGGGCCAGCGAGGCGGGATGCAGATGGTCGGCGTGCAGATGGGAGACGACGGCGACGTCCGCGACCGCCGCCTCCGGCGGTGGTACGGCTCCGCGCCGCCGCCGCAGATGCGCGAGCCGGCTCACGAACAGCGGATCCGTCAGCACCCGGACGCCCGAGTCGCGCACGGTCACCGTGGCATGCCCCCACCACGTGATCTCCACCGCCACCGGAACCGTCCTTCCGCCGTGCCCTCGTCCGCCCCTGCCCGCTGTCCCCGACCCTATGCCGATCACCGGGCGGGTGCGGGGGCGCCTACCGGGGTGCCCTCCGCGGTGCCTGCCGGGGTGCCCTCCGCGGTGCCCGCCGAGGTGCCTGCCGGGGTGCCCGCCGGGGGTGGCCTGAGCGGCGGCCGGTGGGCGTTGTGACAGGGTGGACGGCGTGGAGCAGTTTCCCGGAACCGGCGGTACCGGTGACCGGGCCGCGGAACGGACGTGAGGTGAGCTGGGCGTGCTGCGGCGGTGGCGGTGGCGGTCCATGGGGCGGGCCGTCGCGCGGGTGGTGATCGTCTGGGCGGTGTCGGCGGCGACGCTGGCCGTCCTGGCGGGGATCCTGCCCGATTTCAGCATCCAGTCGCCGAAGGGCGACGACCCCCCGCAGATGGCGGTCACGGCCGGGATCGGCGCGGGCGCCTTCGGTGTGCTCAGCGCCCTGGTCTGGCCGGTGCTGGTGCGCGCCCTGCTGATGGTCCCGGCGCTGGTGCTGGGCATGCTGGTCTTCTTCCTCAACGGGTCGCTGCTGCTGATCGCACTGCGGCTCACCCCGCACGGCGAGGTCACCCCCGCGACCGCCGTCGTCATCGCCGCCGTGATGTCGGCGACCTCGTCGGCGACCAGCACCGCGCTCGCGGTGCGCGACGACGAGGCGTACGGACGACGGCTCGCGCGGCTCGCGGGCCGCCGCAGGCCCGAGCGCGGCGCGGCGCGGCGGCCGGCGCCCCCCGGCACGCTCTTCCTCCAGCTCGACGGCGTCGGCCACGACGTACTGCGCGAGGCCGTCCGCCCCTCGCAGCGCGGCGGACGGACCAGACCCCCGGCGATGGAGACCGTCGCCGGGTGGCTGGACAGCAGCCACCGGCTGGTGCCGTGGCGCACCGACTGGAGCAGCCAGACCGGCGCCAGCCAACTCGGCATCCTGCACGGCTCCAACCACGACGTGCCCGCCTTCCGCTGGTTCGAGAAGGACACCGGGCAGCTGATGGTCTGCAACCGGCCCTCCAGCGCAGCGGAACTGGAACGCCGGGCGGTCGGGCGCACCGGCTCGCGCGGCCTGCTCGCCGAGGACGGCGCGAGCCGCGGCAACCTCTTCAGCGGCGGCGCGGACCAGATGGCGCTGGTGATGTCGGCGGCGGCCCGGCGCGGCACCTTCCGCCGCTCCCGGTCCGGCTATTTCGCGTACTTCTCCGACCCCGCCAACGCCGTGCGCACCGCCTGGTCCTTCGTCGCCGAAGTCGCCCGCGAGATCGTCGAGTCGACGGCCTCCCGGCTGCGCCGCGACCGGCCGCGCATCAAACGCGGCGGCCTGTACCCGCTGCTGCGCGCCTTCGCGACCGTCATCGAACGCGACGTCGCCGTCGCCGCGGTGATCGGCGACATGCTCGCCGGCCGCACCGCGGTCTACGCGGACCTCGTCGCCTACGACGAGGTGGCCCACCACTCCGGGCCCCGCAGCCGCGACGCCTTCAAGGTGCTCAACCGGCTGGACCGTTCGATCCGGCTCATCGCCGACGCCGCCCGCTACGCCCCGCGCCCGTACCGGATCGTGCTGCTCTCGGACCACGGCCAGAGCCACGGCGAGACCTTCGCCGACGCGTACGGCCTGACGCTGAAGGAACTCGTCCGCGCCGGCTGCGACCTCCCCGTACCGCGCCGCGCCGGGCGCAGCGTGAGCGGCGCGGAGGCCAGGACCGCGGCTCGCACCGCCCTCCACCGGGACGAACGCGGCCGGCACCCCGAGGAGGAGAAGGAGTGCGCGGGCCCGCCCTCCGACCCGGTGGTCCTGGCCTCGGGCAACCTCGGCCTCGTCACCTTCCCCGACCTCCCCGGCCGCGTCACCCGCGAGGAGATCGACGAGCGCTACCCCACCCTGCTGAAGACCCTGGTGGACCACCCGGGCATCGGCTTCGTCCTGGTCCGCAGCGCCGCCCGGGGCCCGCTCGCGCTGGGCGCGGGCGGCGCGGAACACGAACTCGACACCGGCCGCATCCACATCGCCGACCCCCTCGCCCCGTTCGGCAAGGGCGCCGCCGAAACGGTCCGCCGCACCGACGGCTTCCCGCACGTCGCCGACCTGATGGTCAACTCCTCGTACGACCCCGCCACCGGCGCCGTCCACGCCTTCGAGCAGCAAGCCGGCTCCCACGGCGGCCTCGGCGGCGACCAGAGCCGCCCCTTCCTCCTCTTCCCCGGCACCCTGACCGAACCCGAACACCCCCTGGCAGGCGCCGAAACCCTGCACGACGTCCTGCGCGACTGGCTCGCCGAGCGCCCGGACCAGCCCCTCCCCGAAAACCCGTTTGCACCGGACCTGCCGGAACCGGGAGAGTTGCCTCAACACCAGGGGGCGTAGCTCAGATGGCCAGAGCGCTGGTCTCCAAAACCAGATGTCGCAGGTTCAATTCCTGCCGCCCTTGCCAGTCACTCACTTCCGCGCGAAGATCCCGGAGCCGCGCCAGCGGCTTCCCCGCACCGTCGGCGCATGCGCCGTGTGCTCGCGGAATCGAATGCCACCGTCGGTGTCCGATGGATGGTCGGCGAGCGGCAGCACCCGAGCCCCGCACGCGCCACCCAGGCGCAGGCGAATCTGCTCGGCATCTCGGTCGGTGACATGGTGTTGGAGATCGAGCGCACCTATTACGACACCGAGGGCCGGCCCGTCGAGACGGCGGACATCGTCATCCCGGACGTCCGCTGGGAGATCGCCTATGAGATCGCGATCGAACAGCCGTGGACGAGGTCCGAACAGAGCTCTCGGAGTCGAACGAAGGCGCCCCCTTCCGCCGGAGCGGGAGGGGGCGCCTGTTCGCGTAGGTGTCCAGAGATCTGGTTTGGCGACGGTGACACAACGCGCTCTGCCGTTGAGCTACCGGCGGCTGGGCCGCCGACCGGGAGTCGAACCCGGAACCTCGTCCTCCTGAAGGAAGTAACCGTTGCTTGCGCACCTGGACGACGTCAGTTTAGGCGGAGGGCCGGGGGGCGTCGCAAGGAATTTGTGGCTGGACGGCGGAGGCGATCGCGTGGGCGACCCGGTCCGGCGGGAGGTTCGTGGTGTCGATGGTCTCGGCCGTCCTGCTGAGCCAGGGGCGGGCCGACTCGTAGGCGGTGAGGTGGTCGAGGCGCCATTGGCGGGCGCCGGTCTCCACGGTGTCGGATTCGATCCGGCGGGTGAGGGTGTCCTGGTCCGTGTGGAGGACGAAGTGGCGCACGGGAATTCCCGCGGCGGCGAACCCGGCGCTGAGCTCCGTCCAGTACTGCTCCACCAGGACCGACTGGGGGACGACGAGTACGCCGCCGACGTAGCCGAGGATCTGGGTCGCCGTCTCCACGACCAGGGCGCGCCATGGCCGCCAGTCCTGGAAGTCCTTGACGGGCACGGATTCCAGGACGTGGCGGAGCATGTAGCCGACCTGCTCGGAGTCGAAGATCCGGGCGTTCGGGACCATCGCGGCGAGCTCCTTGGACGTGGTGGTCTTGCCCGCGCCGAAGGTCCCGTTCAACCAGATAATCATGGCGTCGAGCCTAACCGCGTGGTCAGGCGGTGATGCCGCCGTCCAGGACCAGGTCAGCCCCGACGGTGAACCCGGCCTCAGCGGAGGCGAGATGGAGCACCGCGGCGGCGATCTCGTCGAGGGAGCCGGCCCGGCCGGCGGGGACGTCGCGCCGCATGCGGGCCGCCTTGTCGGCGGGGGTCTCGCCGGGGCGGGTGGACATGGGGGTGTCGACGGGGCCGGGGCTGACCGCGTTGATGCGGACGCCGTCGGCGATGTGGTCGAGGGCGGCGTTGCGGGTCAGGGCGCTGACGGCGGCCTTGGCGGCGACGTACGCGGCCAGGTTCGGCACGCGGCCGTGGGCGCCGAGGTTGGAGGAGACGTTGACGATCGCGCCGCCGCCGTGGGCGCGCATGTGGGCGATCTCGTACTTCATGGAGAGCCAAGTGCCGGTGAGGTTGGTGTCGAGGCTCGACCGCCAGTCGTCCTCGGAGATGTCGGCGACCGGGGCGGGAGTCGTCAGGATGCCGACGTTGTTGACGGCGATGTCGAGTCCGCCGAAGCGCGCCACCGTGTCCTCGACCAGGCGCCGTACGTCCTGCGAGCGGGTGATGTCGGCGGTGACGACGGCGGCTTCGCCGCCCTCGGCCTCGATGAGGGCGGCGGTCTCCTTGAGCGGTTCCGCCGTACGTCCGGCGACGGCGACCCTGGCCCCCTCCCGGGCGAAGGCGAGGGCGATGCCCCGGCCGATACCGGATCCGGCACCGGTGACGAGGACGGTCCTGCCGGTGAAGCGTGCGGTCATGACGACAACTCCTTGGTGGTGAGCGGTGCGAGGGGTGTGGCGGGTGGGTTCGGTACGGGGTGTGGGCGCAGGAGCAGCGCTGCGGCGACCGCGGTGAGCGCGTAGCCGATACCGGCGGCGCCGAAAGCGGCCGCGTATCCGGCGACGGGCGTGGAACGGGTGGCGGCCACCGACATCAGTGCGGCGAGGCCGATGGTCGGGCCCAGTTCCATGGCGGTGTTCATGACGCCGGCCGCCAGCCCCGTCCGCCGGTGCGGCACCCCGGCGGTGGCGAGCACGGTGGCGCCCGCGAACGCCGGTCCGGCTCCGGCCGGCAGCAGGAGAAGACCGGGGAGCAGGCCCGTGGCGTACGGCGACCGCGCGTCGAGGCCGGCGAGCAGCAGGAGCCCGGCCGCGCCGAGCGCCAGTCCGCCGGCGGTGACCGCGCGTGCTCCGTACCGCCTGATGAGCGGGCCGGCGGCGCGGCCGGAGCCGACGAGGGCGGCGGCGTACGGGATGAAGGCGGCGGAGGTCCGCAGCGGGGTCCAGCCGCGTACCTGCTGGAGGTAGAGGGAGAGCAGGAAGAAGGTGAGCGCCGTGCCCGCGGCGGTCATCATGATGGCGGCCAGGGCGGTGACGCGCCGGGTGTCGCGGAGGAAGCCGGGCGGCAGCAGCGGTTCGCGGGCCCGGCGTTCGACGAGCACGAAGGCGATGAGGAGGAGCAGGCCGGAGGCCAGCGGAACGAGTACGGCAGCCGACGACCAGGACCGCTCCCCGGTGGCGACCAGCCCGTAGCCGGCCGCTGTGACACCGGCGGTCGCCGTGACGGCGCCGCGTACGTCGAGCGGTGGTGGCGCGGCGGCGCGGGGCGGGTCGGCGGGCAGCAGCCGCGGGGCGAGGGCCAGCCCGGCCAGCGCGACGAGCACCGGGACGAGGAACGTCAGCCGCCAGGAGACCCAGGCCGTCACGGCACCGGAGAACAGGCTCCCGGCGGTCGCGCCGAGGACGGAGAGGCCGCCCCACGTCGCCATGGCCCGGTCGTAGCCGGCGGCGGCCGGGAACAGGGCGCGTACCAGGGCCATCGCGGCTGGAGCGGTCAGTGCCGCGCCGAGCCCCTGCGCGAACCGGACGGCCGTCAGCACGGTGAAACCGGGCGCCAGGGCGCCCGCCGCCGAGGCGGCGGCGAAGACCGACAGACCGACCACCAGCATCCGTCGCCCGCCGTGCCGGTCCACCAGCCGGCCGCCGAGGAGCAGCAGTCCGCTGAAGGAGAGTCCGTACGCGGCGCTGAGCAGCAGGAGTTGTGACGGGTCGAGGCCGAACTCCCGGGCTATCCGGGGGAGCGGCACCATGAGGATCATGATGGTGAAGATGAGTGCGGCCTGGATGGTTCCGAGCAGCGCGAAGCCGTGCTTCGACGACATGTCCCCCTGCGCCTTTCTGGCGTGATACTGGATCGATCATTCTCGAATGGGGGCAGGCAGGAGCCCACTCCGGGCCCGGTCCAGGCCCGGTCGGTCGGACGGTCGGTTGGTCGGTTGGTCGAAGTTTCAGTCGAGGAGGGAGAGAGCCTGTGCCGCCGCGTCCCTGACGCGGGCCGGGTCCTGGCCGGCCTTGCCGACCACCCGCATGCCCTGCATGAGCACCAGCAACAGCCGCGCCAGCGCCTGCGGATCGCGCCCTTCGGGCAGCTCCCCCTGGGCTCCGGCGCGGGTGAGGGCCGAGGCGAGCGCCGTCTCCAGCCAGTCCCAACTGGCCTCGACGCGCCGGGCCGCGACCCGGTCGTGCGGAGCCAGTTCGACCGCGGTGTTGGTGATGAAACAGCCGCGCCGCAGGTCGTCGCAGGCGGACTCCTCCGCGAAGCGCGTCACCACGGAACGGACCGCGGGGAGCGCGGGCCCCGGCTGGGACAGCTCTTCCATCAGGGCCGGGTCGCAGAGCTCGCCGTACCGCTCCAGCGCCCTGACGTACAGCCCGTGCTTGCTGCCGAACGTCCCGTAGATGCTGGCGCGGGCGATACCGAGATGCTCGACGAGGTCGGCCATCGACGTCGCCTCGTAGCCGCGCCGCCAGAACAGCTCCAGGGCCGACTGCAGCGCGGCGTCCGGATCGAATTCCTTGGTCCTGGCCACGGGAACGACGCTACCCGTATCGAGAACGATCGGTCAAGAACGTTCGGTCCCGAACCCTGGGGGTCAGACCTCGAGGCGCAGTCGCAGACGCCGCAGGCCGTCCCCGTTCGTCTCCACCGTTCCGTCCGGCCGCCACCCGAGCCGGGCGTAGAACGCCCGCGCCCGGTCGTTGTGCTCCCACACCCCGGCGAGCCCGGTGAGCACGCCCGTCTCCTGCAGGGACTGGACGTACGCCGCGTGCAGCCGGCCGCCGATGCCGCGCCGCCACTGGCCGGGCCGCACATGGATCTGCGACAGCTCCAGCGCCGTGCCGGGCGCGTCCGACTCCATGGAGAGCACGCCCACCACCTCGCCGTCGGCCTCGGCGATCAGCGTCGTCTTCCCGGGCAACTGGATGGCCCGCGCCCACCCGTTGAACCGCGCGAGCAGCCCGCCCACCGCGTCGGGCTCCGCTCCGGCCGCGGCGCACGCCGCCGTGTGGATGCTCACGACCGCGTCCAGGTCGTCCATCTCGGCAGGGCGTATGCGTACAGGAAGATCATTCATGCTGAATATGACGCAGAACGACGACCATTGGTTCCCCGAATCGAGACCTGGCCGTTACCGGACCGAAGCCTACGCCTCGGCCGGTGCCACCAACCCGCGTCAACCGGGCACCACGAAGCCGCATTCGTACGCGGCGATGACGGCCTGGGTGCGGTCGCGGGCGCCGAGTTTGGCGAGGACTCGGGCGACGTGGGTCTTGACGGTTTCAGGGCCGAGGCCGAGTCGTTCGGCGATCTCCGCGTTCGACAGGCCCGACGCCATCAGGCGCAGCACCTCGGCCTCGCGCTCGGTGAGGCGGTCGCGGAGGGCCTGCGAGGGGTCGACGGGGGCGTAGCGGGCGGCGAGTGCGCGTACGGCTGCCGGGAAGAGCAGGGAGTCGCCGCGGGTCACCAGTCGTACGGCCTGGACGAGTTGGTCCGCTCCGGCGCGCTTCAGCAGGAAGCCGGCGGCGCCCGCGCGCAGCGCCTCGTAGACGTAGGCGTCGTTCTCGAAGGTGGTCACGACGACGATGCGCGGCGGATCCGTCATGGTGCGCACCAGCTGTTCGGTGGCGCGGATGCCGTCGATCTCCGGCATGCGGACGTCCATCAGGACGACGTCCGGGCGCAGTTCGCGCACCAGGGGGATGGCCTCGGCGCCGGTAGCGGCTTCGCCGACGACCTCCATGTCCGGTTCGCTCTCCAGGATCGCGCGCAGCGCCGTGCGCACCATCCGCTCGTCGTCGGCGAGGATGATCCGCAGCTTCATCGGGTCCCCGCCCCCAGCGGGAGGGTGACGTGCAGCCGCCACCGCGATCCGTCGGTTCCCGCCTCGAAGCGGCCGCGCAGTACGGACGTGCGTTCCTCAACGCCCGTCAGGCCGCGGCCGCCGCCCGTTCTGCGGGAGGGAGCTGCCACCACCGGGTTCACCATCTCGATCTCCAACTCGTCGTCCGCCAGCGCGATCCGCAGCCCGACCGGTACCTGTCCCGCGTGCCGCAGCGCGTTGCTGAGGCCTTCCTGCACGATCCGGTACGCCTCGCGCGAGACCATCGGCGGCACCTCGTCGAGGTCGCCCTCGACGGACGCGTCCAGCGGGACGCCCGCGGCCCGCGTCTGCCCGAGCAGGGCGTCGAGGCCGTCGAGGGTGGGGCCCGGGGGAGCGGTCGAGCCGTCGACGTCCTCGCGCAACAGGCCGAGTACGTCGTCGAGTTCGGCGACCGCGCGCCGGGTGGTCTCCTCGATGGCGGCCAGGGCCTGCCGGGCGAACTCCGGATCGCGGTCCAGCACTTTGCGCGCGGCGCCGGCCTGCAGTGTCACCGCGCTCAGCGCGTGCCCCACCGAGTCGTGCAGTTCGCGGGCCAGCCGGTTGCGCAGGGCCAGCCGTAGGGTGCGCTGTTCGGCGGCGGCCAGCCGGTCGACGGGCGTCGGGCCGAGCAGCTCGGGGGAGCAGCGCGCCAGGAGCGCGGCCGCACCCTTGGCGGTGAGTGCGAGCGCGGTCAGCAGGAGCACGGCGGCGAACGGCGCCAGTACGTGGTGGCTGAGGGTGAGCGGGCGGGACCAGGGGAGTTCGTTCTCGCGCAGCCGCGCGGAGAACGGCAGCGCCAGCAGCACCACGGCGGCCGGCGGGACGGCCAGGGTCATTCCGCTGACGATGCCGCCGAGCCCCACGTGCAGCACGAACCAGCAGGACGTCCGGACCCGCGCCGCCCACGTCCGGTCCTCCGAGGGCGCGGGCCCGCCCTCGGGGCCGGCGCCGAGCGCCCGCGCCGCCGACCCCTCCAGATCGCGTACGAGGGGGAAGACCGCGGCGGCGGCCGCCGCGATCGGCAGGGCGAGGGCGAAGGCGCCGAACTGCTGCGCGACCCAGACGCCGCTGCCCTCTTCGGCGTGCGCGGCGACGTTCAGCGCGGTGTTCATCAGCAGGTAGAACGGCATCAACAGCGCGCCGCCGAGGATGAGATGGACCCACCGGAGCCGGGCCCGACGGCCGAACAGCGCGCCGGCCGCCCGGAAGAGCGCGCCGCGCGTCCGGGACGGCACCGGCGTCGGACCGGGCCACCGCTCCCCTGTGGGATCCGGCGCCGTCCGGTCCGTTGCGTCAGCCACGTCGCGGGGTGGCGGTCGCGCCGCGCGCCGCCGCGCGTTCCGCGAGCAGATAGGCGCCGGCGACGAGAACGAGCATCCCGAGGAGCATCTGCACAGCGTAGGTCAGGTCCATGAGCGGGGACGTCCCCGGTTCGCCGGAGTCGTCCGGCGCGACGATCCCGGCCAGCAGCATCCAGCCGCCCCACGCCGCCGAGGCCGCGCCGCCGGTCCAGCCGAGCGCCAGCGGGACCACCAGCCGGGTCCTGCCCGGACGGAAGGCGGCGAGCAGGATCCCGACGGCCCCGAGCACCGCGAACGCGGCGCTGTCGGCCTCGACGATCGCGGTGGTCGTGGTGTGTTCCGCGATCCGGGAGGCGGTGAGGCCGACGGTTCCGCCGCAGGCCCAGACGGTGTGCAGGACGGCGGGCGGCAGCGTGGCGGCCGCGGCGGCCGCCGCCGCGATCCGCAGGACGGGCCGGGTGGGGCTCGCCATGAGGTCCGCGGTCCGGCCGCGCAGCAGCGGGCCCCAGCGGTCCTTCGCGTAGAGCACGAACAGGGTGCCCAGGGCCATCCCCTGGATGCCGAACCCGGTGTAGACGACGCCGAACACCCACTCGTCCAGCCAGGGATCCCCCGGGGGAGTGCTCCGGCTGCCGGTGATGAGGGAGAGAGCGGTCTGCAGTGGGAAGGCGACGACGATCGGGGCGATCAGCCCCGTCGCGATCCAGCCGGGCAGAACGAGCAGCCAGGCCGGCAGGCAGCGGCCCCAGGGGCGGGTCAGCGCGAGGGCGAGCGCGACGACGGCGAGGTCCATCGCGACGGTCAGGACGTTGACGGCGTAGAAGGAGCTGTCCTCCAGGCTGCCGCGCAGCGAGCTGCCGGCCGGGATGCCGACGGTGCTGCCGGAGAGCCAGGCGATCTTGAGCGTGAGATACGGGAGGCAGGCGGCGATGGCCACGGCCCGCAGGACGCGGCGGGCCGGCGCGGTCCGCCGCTGCTCAGCGAGGGGCGGGGACGGGTGGTCGAGCGCGGTGGATTCCATACCGTCCACGCTCCCGGCCGGGCGTGGCCGCCACGTCCGGCCGGAAGACGATCCGCATCCCCAGAACGGGGGACCCGCCTGCCCGCGGCAATCGTCAACCAAGGGTTGACGCCTCGCAATCGTCAACCTAGAGTTGACGCATGACGGGACACCCAGTACGACTCGACGACCTCATCACCCACGTCAAGGAACGGCACCCGGACGGCGACCCGCTGCAGAACCTCTCCGACGCGGTGACCCTGGCGGAGCACGTCGGCGAAGTCGCCGACCATCTGATCGGCCACTTCGTGGACCAGGCCCGCAGGGCCGGCGCCTCCTGGACCGACATCGGCCAGAACATGGGCGTCAGCAAGCAGGCCGTACAGAAACGCTTCGTACCGAGAACCCCCGACGACCTCGACCTGCCGCTCGACTCCCTCTTCGGCCGCTTCACCAACCGCGCCCGCAACACGGTCAAGAGCGCCCAGGAGGAGGCGCGCACCGCGCTGCACGCGAGCCTGGGCACCGAACACCTCGTCCTCGGCCTGCTCCATGAGCCGGAAGGGCTGGCCTGCCGCGCCATGGTCGAACTGGGCGCGCCGCCCGAGGCGGTCCGCGCCGCCGTCAGCACCCCCGGCGGGGAGACCGAGCCGGTGAAGGGCCATATGCCGATCACCGCCGGCGGCAAGAAGGCGCTGCACCTCGTCCTGCGCGAGGCGCTGCGCCTCGGGCACAACTACATCGGCACGGAACACATCCTGCTGGGCGTCCTCAGCGACGAGCAGGACCCCGCCGCCCAGGCCCTGGTGGGCCTGGGGGTCACCAAGGGCCTGACGGAGGAGTGGGTCGTCGCGACGCTCCACGAACTCTCGAAGTAGCCCGCCGGCGGGCGGACTTCGGAGCCCGCCCGCCCAGGATTCGCCGCCACAGGACCCGCCGGACCGGCCCTGGCCGTGGCCGGTGAAGGAGGTCTCCGCGCCGGGGCGCAGCCCGTGGCCGGCCGCCCAGCCGACGACGGCCGCGGCCTCGTCGTAGGCGTCCGGGATGAGGTGCGGGGCGAGCAGCGCGTCGATGTCGCTGTCCACCCCGTGTGCCAGGTCCTTGTCGACGGTGGTGAGGAACACCCCGCCGGGCCGCAGCACCCGCGCGCACTCGGCGACGACCTCCGCCGCGTCCGGCAGCAGATGCAGCAGCCAGATGGCGCACACCGCGTCCACGGACCCGGTGGCGAACGGCAGCCGCCGGCTGTCGCCGAGCACCACGGCGGGGCCGACCCGGCCGGCGGCCACCGACGCCATACCGGCCGACGCGTCGACGCCCAGGACCCGCAGCCCCGGTCGGGCGAGCCGCTCGGTCACCAGGCCGGTCCCGCACCCCACATCGAGCAGGGTGCGGGCCCGGTCCGGCACCAGTTGGAGCACGGCACGGGCCGCGGCTTCCGCCCGGGGGACGCCTCCGCGGGTCGCGTCGTACCGTTCGGCTTCTACGTCGTAGTTCAGCACACGGGCAGCCTACGGGGAGTCATCAGCCGGCGAGGAAATCGCGTACTCCCTGCGATACCCCGTCGTCCCCGAGCAGGTCATTGTGCTTCAGGCACCCGGCGTCCGTGTTGACGGCGCCACTGAGCGCGACGCTGCTGTCCGGGTTGATGACCTCGTCGCACTCCGACCAGAACGTCGCGTACTTGACGGCACCCGGCGTCTCGTCGCCCGCCGCCAGCTGGTTCTGCACGTACGAGCCGGGCGACATGTCGCGGCACGCCTGGTCCCAGATCACACAGGCCCACGAGGTGTAGGTGCCGTGGTTCGGGCCGCCGAGGGAGACCCAGTGGTCGACGGTGGCCGTGCCGCCGCGGAACTTGACGTACCAGCGGGTGGTCAGGCTGCCGAAGGAGTGCGCGACCAGGTCGACCTTCGACGCGCCGGTGCTGCTCAGCACGCTGTTGACGTAGTCGGTGAAGCGGCCCGCCAGTACCTCGTTGACCGACTGGTGGGTGTCGTAGCCCCAGCTGAACAGCTCGTTGTCGGAGTACCCGGCGGCCTTGAAGTCGGCGATCATGCCGCCCCACACCCCGGGGTCGGCGTTGTAGCCGTGCACGAAGATCACCGGATGGTGCGCGGGCGGGCCGGCGGGCTGGGCGCCCATCGACGCGGGTGCCGCGCCGAACAGCAGGGCCAGGGCGCCGAGTACGGACAGGAGCACGGTCGATCTGCGACGCATGAGACGCATGAACTGCCTCCTACGAGGTGGGGGGATGAACAGGACCGTGGTGCCGGCCGCTCCTACGGGGTGGGGGAGTAGGAGTACACCGACGTGGAGACCATGCAGATGCCCGGCTGGACGACCTCCGCGCGCAGCGTGCCGGTGCGCGGGTCGAAGTCGATGCCCTCGGACTCGAAGGTGCCGGAGCAGATGCTGCGCTTCGGCAGCTGGAGCAGCGTCGTCACCTGGCCGGTGACCGCGGTGCCGTCCAGCGCGCGCGGGAGGTCGACCTGCACCAGGTCCTTGGCGTCGTCGTCGGAGACGCACACCAGGCGGGTGCCGGAGACGAAGTCGCAGCCCTGGATGTTGTCGACCGCGCGGCTCAGGGTGATCTGCCCGGCCTGCGGGAGCGCGCCGCCGGTGCGCGGGGTGGCCGGGTTGAGCAGCGGCGCGGGGAAGACCTGGAGGCGGTTCTGCGTGCCCCATTCGCCGGAGACCAGCCACTGCGCGTCGGGGGAGACGGCGGCGAACGAGTTGTTCAGCGCCTCTCCGGCGTCGAGTTGGTGCACGTACTCGTAGCGCTGCCCGCCGGGAGTGGTGACGGCGTACATCTTCGACGTCGCGCCGTCCCCGCCCTGGTAGGCGTCGAAGACATGGCCCTGGGCGATGTCCGGGTCGCCGACGTGGTTCCACCCCTTGATGCGCAGGGCGATCGGGATCGAGCCGAGACCCCGGTAGAGCAGCGAGCCGTCGGCGCGGCTGGCCACGCCCTCGCCGCCGGTCAGGGAACCGGTGTACGAGGTGCCGGTCTCGGTCCAGCCGCCGGGGGAGGCGGCCGACGCGGTGGATCCGACGACGGTGAGGGCGATGGCACCGGCCAGTACGGCGGCGGCATGGGGCGGCTTGGCGGTCACTGATCCTCCGTCAGATTGACATCTGGGGGCAGATCGTAGACCGGATGTCCGCACGTATCTACCCTTCGGTAACCATGTCCGCCTAGGCTTCCGCTGCTTCTCCACCCACGTTCACCGGGAGTGTTCCGTGAGACTTGCCCGAGCCGCCACCGCCTGTGCCTTCGTGCTCCTGCTCGGTTCCGCCGCCACCACGCCCGCCGTCGCGTCCCCCGCCGGCACGGCGGACGCGGCGCGCACGGCGCAGAGCCCGCAGGTCCCCCAGATCAAGCTCGTGACCAGCAATGTGATGATGCTGTCGCGCAACCTGTACCCGAACTGGGGGCAGTTGCAGCGCGCCGACCTGATCGCGAACGCGGGCTACACGCAGAACGCCGATGTCGTCATATTCCAGGAGGCGTTCGACAACGCCGCCTCCGACCGGCTGCTCGGCAACGTCAAGGGCCGCTACCCGTACCAGACGCCCGTGCTCGGCCGCTCCACCAGCGGCTGGGACCGCACCGAGGGCGCGTACAGCTCCTGGACGCCGGAGGACGGCGGCGTCGCCGTCGTCAGCAAGTGGCCGATCCTGGAGAAGGTGCAGCATGTCTACGCGGACGGCTGCGGCGCCGATTACTACTCCAACAAGGGCTTCGTGTACGTCGTCCTGAACGTGAACGGCACCCGCGTGCACATCGTCGGCACCCACACCCAGGCCGACGACTCCTCCTGCGGCTCCGGCGAGGCCGCGAGCATCCGGCACGGCCAGGACCAGGAGATCGACGCCTTCCTCGACGCCCGCAACATCCCCGCCGCCGAACCCGTCATCATCGCCGGCGACCTCAACATCGACGCGCACGGCAGCGACTACGCGGGCCTGCTCGCGGACCTCGACGCCGCCGCTCCCGACGCCAACCCGGGCCCCGCGAACAGCTTCGACCCCGTCACCAACTCCGTCGCCCGGGACCGCTACCCGAACGACCCGGCCCAGCGACTGGACCACGCGCTGCTGCGCAACGGCCACGCCCGGCCGGCCCACTGGAACAACCGCGTCGTCGACGAGCACTCGCCGAAGTGGTCGGTCTCCAGTTGGGGCACCACGTACTCGTACACCGACTACTCCGACCACTACCCGCTGGTCGCGGGCGACGTGTAGCCGGCGGCGCCCCTCCGAAGGAGGAGTGGGTGCGGCGGCGGGAAAACCAGTTGTGCGGACCCTCGTTCACCGTCACGCTGGGTAACCAATCACCCCGCCGCTCCACTCACCTCCCCGGAGAGCCCGCACCGTGCAGTCCGCCATCACCGTCACGCCCACCCGTATACCCGAGCTGCTGCTCGGGCTGGCCACCGTGCGTCCGGTGTTCCTCTGGGGTGCGCCCGGGATCGGCAAGTCCTCGCTGGTCAGGGCCTTCGCCGAATCGCTCGGCCTGGAGTGTGTCTCGCTGCTGGGCACCCAGCTGGCCCCGGAGGACCTGATCGGCGTGCCGCAGATCCACGACGGGCGGACGCGCTTCTGCCCGCCCGAGGCCATCGCGCGCGACGAGCCGTACTGCCTGTTCCTGGACGAGCTCAACGCCGCGACGCCCGACGTCCAGAAGGCGTTCTACTCGCTGATCCTGGACCGCCGGATCGGCTCCTACGAGCTGCCCGCGGGCTCCATCGTCATCGGCGCGGGCAACCGGTCCACCGACAACGCGCTCGCCCGCCCCATCGCGTCCGCGCTCATCAACCGCCTCACCCACGTCCACCTGCAGGCCTCCGCGAAGGACTGGCTGGTGTGGGCGGGCGAGAACGGCATCCACCCGTGGGTGACGGAGTACCTCACCGACCGGCCCGACCACCTCTGGTCGAAGGCGCCGAAGACCGAGGAGGCGTTCTCCACCCCGCGCTCGTGGCACATGCTCTCCGATGCGCTGCACTCGTTCGGCCCGACGCTCGACGAGGACACCCTCAAGGTCATCACGCACGGGACGCTCACCCCCGCGCACGCCGTCTCCTTCTGCGGCTACGCGAAGATCGTCCGCAACGCCTACGGCATCGACGCGATCATCAAGGGCGACGCCCCCTGGCCGCGCCGTCTCGAGGACCGCGATCTGCTCTACTACCTCGCCGACGCGTTCCGCGGCCGGCTCGCCAAGGAGCTGCCGGACCGCAAGGAGCACGCCTCCGAGGCCGTCCGGCAGACCGCCTACCGCTCCAAGGCGCTGCTCGTGCAGCTCGCGGAGATCTCCGTCGAGGTCGCCCAGACCGTCATCGCCGACGACATGGACGGCAATCCCGTGCTGCCCGCCTGGTTCCTCGTCGAGGCCGCCCGCGACATGCCGCGGCTGGTCGAGGCGCGCCGGTGAAGGCCCGTGCCAAGCGCCCCGACAAGCAGCGGGAACTGGCCGACGCGGCGTACCTGAAGGGGTGCGCGATCGTCTCCGCGCATCCCGCGCTGTCCGCCCTCGACGTGTCGTTCTGCCGGCTGCCCGCCTGCGAGCACCGTCCGGAGCGCGGCCTGGCCGTGGTCAGCTCCAACGGCACGGTCCACGCCCACCCGTACCGCCGTGCCGAGCCGGGCGCCTGGGCCTGGGCGCTCGCGCACTGCCTGCTGCACCTCGGCTTCGGCCATGTGCCCGCCGCGGCCGGGCCGCGCGAGCAGCCCGACGCCTTCGACCTCGCCGCGCGCTGTGTCGTCGTCAACCGCTTCCTGGCCGCGATGCCCGTCGGGGAAGCGCCGGAACACCTGCCGCGCAGCTGGCCGGACGGCGACGAGGACAAGCTTGCCGAGCGCTTCCGCCGGGACGGCATTCCGCCCGCCTACGCCGACTGCGGCACCGCGGGCCCCGGCGAGCCCGACCAGCTGCTCACCGAGTGGATCTCCTGGCGCGGCTCCCCGCCGGACTGGAGCAACGCCCTCGCCCACGCCCTGACCCGTACGGTGTCGGCCGCGATGGACATGGCGGGCGGCCGTCGCGACACCCTCACCGGGGCCCGGGTGGAGCAGCGGCCCTGGGAGCGCGCGCTCAACTGGTTCGTCTCCTCGTACCCGCTGCTGGGCGGGATCGCCGCGGGCATGACGCTGGTCGCGGACGCCGAACTCGCCCGTGCGCACGGCATCTCCATCGCCGCGGTCAGCCCGGAAGCGGCCGAGATCTACATCAACCCGCTGCTCCGCCACACGGACGAGGAATGGCGCTTCATCCTCGGCCACGAGATGCTGCACGCCGCCCTGCGGCACGGCGAGCGCTGCGGCGGCCGTGACCCGTACCTGTTCAACGTCGCCGCCGACTACGTCATCAACGCCTGGCTGATCGAGATGGACGTCGGCGAGATGCCCGCCGGGCTGCTGCACGATCCCGAACTCCAGGGCCTGTCCGCCGAGGAGGTCTACGACCGGATCGCCACCGACCTGCGCCGGATGCGGCGGCTGGCGACGCTGCGCGGCAAGGGCAAGGGCGACATCCTCGGTGAGCCGCTGCCCCGGCCCGCCCGGCCGGCGGAGTGGGTCGACCTCGACGAGTTCTACCGCCGCGGGCTGATGACCGGCTTCGACCTGCACTCGACGCGCGAACGCGGGCTGCTCCCGGCCGGGCTCGTGGAGGAGATCAACGCGCTCAGCCACCCGCCGCTGGCCTGGGACGCCCAACTCGCCCGCTGGTTCGACGAGTACGTCCCCCGTCCCGAACCGGTCCGCTCCTACGCCCGCCCCTCCCGCCGCCAGTCCTCCACCCCCGACATCCCGCGCGCCGGGCGGTACTTCCCGCCCGAGGAGGTGGCCCGCTGCACCTTCGGAGTCGTCCTCGACACCTCGGGATCGATGAGCAGCACGCTGATCGGCAAGGCGATGGGCGCCATCGCCTCGTACGCCGCGGCCCGCGACGTGCCCGCCGCCCGCGTCATCATGTGCGACGCGGCGGCGCACGACGCGGGGTACGTCCCGGTCGCGGACATCGCCGGCCGGGTCCGGATCCACGGGCGCGGCGGCACCGTGCTCCAGCCCGCCCTGGACCTCCTGCACCGCGCGGACGACTTCCCGCCGACCGCGCCCGTCCTGATCATCACCGACGCCGAGTGCGACGTGCTGCGCCCGCGCCGCGAACACGCGTACCTGGTACCGCGCGGTGCGGTGCTCCCGTTCACCCCGAAGGGCCCGGTCTTCCGGATGGTGTGAAGCCCACCGACGGGCCACGCCGGCCGTCCCGGCCGTGAAATGTGGTGCGGTACGGCGGCCGGGGCGGCAGACTCGGCCGGATGGAGACGTATCTGATCGGCGGCGGCTGGGACGAAGCGGCCGCGCCCCTGGTGTACGGGCCCTTCCTCGCCGCGGCGGGCCCCGACCCGGTGGTGGCCTGTCTGCTGATCGACGAGGGCGTCGGGGCGGCCGACTTCGGCCGGTACGAGGCGGTGCTGCGGGACGTGGCGCCCTGCCGGCCCTACCCCGTCCTCGTGCCGCCCGGCGGCGAGCTGGACCCCGCCGCGCTGGACGGGGCGGCCGCGGTGCTGGTCTGCGGCGGCCTGACCCCCGCCTACGGCGACGTCGTCGCCGCGCACGCCGGCCTGCTGGGCTCGGTCCCGTACGCGGGATTCTCGGCGGGCGCGGCCGTCGCCGCGGACCTGGCGCTGGTCGGCGGCTGGCTCTCGGACGGGATCCCGGTCTGCCCGGAGGAGACCGCCGAGGACCTCGACGAGATCACCCTGCGGCCCGGGCTCGGCCTCGTGCGGTGCACCGTCGAGGCCCACGCGGCCCAGTGGGGAACGCTGGCCCGCCTCGTCGAGACGGTGGCCCGCGGCGATGTCGCGGTGGGCGTCGCCATCGACGAGAACACGCTGCTCACGGTGGACGGCGCGCGCTGCGCGGTCTCCGGCCTCGGGCGCGTCCACCTGGTGCGCGCGGGTGAGGCGACGACCGTCCGGTCCTATCGGGCGGGAGAGACGTTCACGCTGTAGCCCCCGCTCCTGCACCTGAACCGGACATGACGATGGCGGCACCCGAACGGGTGCGGCCATCGGAGCATGCGGTCAGTTGACCGTCTCGGGGTCCGGGCCGATGCGGTTGCCCGCGTCGAGACCGGCGAGGGCCGCCATGTCGGCGTCGGTCAGCTCGAAGTCGAACACGTCGATGTTCTCCTTGATCCGGGACGGCGTCACGGACTTGGGGATCACGACATTGCCGATCTGCAGGTGCCAGCGCAGCACGACCTGGGCCGGGGTGCGGCCGAGCCGCTGCGCGATCGTGCCGATCACCGGTTCGTCCAGCAGACCCTTGCCCTGGCCGAGCGGCGACCACGCCTCGGTGGCGATGCCGTGCTCGGCATGGACGGCGCGCAGCGGGGCCTGGGCGAAGTCCGGGTGCAGCTCGACCTGGTTGACGGCCGGGACGATCGAACCCTCGTCCAGGACGCGGCGCAGCTGCGCGGGGCCGAAGTTGGAGACGCCAATGGTCCTGGCGCGACCGTCCGCCTGGATCTTCTCCAGGGCGCGCCACGTGTCGGCGTACAGATCGCGGGCCGGCGTCGGCCAGTGGATCAGGTAGAGGTCGACGTAGTCGAGGCCCAGCTTGGCCAGCGAGTCGTCGAAGGCCGCCAGGGCCTGGTCGAATCCGTGCGCGTTGTTCCACAGCTTCGTCGTGATGAAGAGTTCTTCGCGCGGCACACCGGAGGTGGCGATCGCCCTACCGGTGCCCTCCTCGTTGCCGTAGATCGCGGCGGTGTCGATGCTGCGGTACCCGGCCTCCAGCGCGGTGGTGACAGCGGCCGTGGCCTCGTCGTCCGGCACCTGCCAGACACCGAAACCGAGCTGCGGCATCCGGACGCCGTTGTTGAGGGTGATGAAGGGGACCTTGCTGCTCACGAGCGGCGATCCTAACGTTGACGTTCATGGGGGTTCCTGGTCCAACCATGTCCTCCGGACCTCCATTCCCGTTCTCCGTAAACGTTGCCGGGATCGCCGGAGCCACCTGCGGACCCGCCGGTCAGGCGGTCGTCCCCAGATAGGCGTCCCGTACCGCCGGATCGGCCCTCACCTGAGCGGGGCTGCCCTGCGCGAGCACCGTGCCGAGATCCAGGACGACGACCCGGGCGCACAGCTCCATCACGAAGGCCACATTGTGCTCGACGAGCAGCACCGCGCACCCCTCCTGCCCGGCGAGCCGCCGTACGACATCGGCCAGCTGCTCGCGCTCCGCGCCCGACATCCCCGAGGCGGGCTCGTCCAGCAGCAGGACCCGGGGCGGGTCCGCCAGCGCGCGGGCGACCTCGACCATCCGGGCCTGGCCCACCGGGAGCGTTCCCGCGTACACCGACCGCAGGTCGTACAGACCGCACTGGCGCAGCACCTGCTCGGCCCGGGACCGGCGGGTCCGTTCCCGCGACCGCCGGGACGGCGCCGACACCAGATCGGCCGCGAGACCCCCTCCGCCGCCGTCCCACTCCTGGGCGACGACGAGATTGTCGGTGACCGTGAGCTGCCCGAACAGCTGCTGGCGCTGGAACGTGCGGCGCAGCCCGTGCCGGGCGCGCCAGACCGGGGAGCGGCCGGTGATGTCCCGGCCGTCCAGCAGCACCCGGCCCTCGTCGGGGCGGCGGATGCCGGACACGGCGTCGAAGAACGTGGTCTTCCCCGCGCCGTTCGGGCCGATCAGCCCGCACACCTCGCCCGCGCGAACGCCGAGGCCGACCCCGTCCAGGGCGCGGACGCCGCCGAACCGCACGCCGATGCCGTCCGCCCGCAGCACCTCACCGGTCACGGCCGGCCACCTCCCCGTCGACGTCCACATCGGTCCTTCCGCCCGGCCCGGTGCCCGCCGGGGCCGCGATGCCGAGGTACGCCTCGGTCAGCCGGTCCGTCTCCACCTCCGCGCGCGGGCCGCACCACGACACCCGGCCGGACGACAGATACGCGACGGTGTCGGCGAGACCCAGCACCTCCGCCGCCTTCTCCTCGACGAGCAGCAGCGCGGTGCCCGCAGCGCGCAGTTCGGTGAGTACGGCGAAGACCTCGTCGACGACGCGCGGGGCGAGCCCCAGCGAGGGTTCGTCGGCGATCAGGACCTTCGGCGGCCGCTGCAGCAGCGGGGCCAGCGCCAGCATCTGCTGCTCGCCGCCCGACAGCGACCCGGCGAGGACCCCGCGCCGCGCCGCGAGCTGCGGGAAGCGTTCGTAGACCTGCCCGCGCGCGGTCCGGCCGGGCAGATACAGCGTCAGGTTCTCCTCGATGGTCAGCGCGGGGAAGATCCCGCGGCCCTCGGGCGCGAGCAGGACTCCGTCGCGGGAGCGCCGCACCGGACCCTCGCGGGTGCCGTCCCTGCCGTGCGTCAGTACGGTGCCGTGCGCGGGTTGGAGGATCCCGGCGGCGACCCGGCAGACGGTGCTCTTGCCCGCCCCGTTGGGACCCAGCAGCGCCAGGATCTCACCGGGCCGGACGGTCAGGTCCACCCCGTGCAGGACGGAGGCCCCGTCGTATCCCGCGTGCACGCCGCGCAGTTCGAGCGCGGGCGGCCGGGAGGTGGCGGGGGCCGCTGCGAGCGGACGGCGCGGTGTGGGCGAGGGAAGGTCTGCCGTGGTCCGCTCGATCCGTGCCGCTCCCTCCGCCCGCCGTCTGCGCAGCCGCACGGAGACCGCCGCGCAGTAGCCGTCGGGGTCGTTGGCGAGGGCGAGTCCGGCCAGGCCGAAGAGGATGACCGGCAGGTGCGCGGAGTCGGTGACGTAGGTCTGGAAGAGATGCGGGACGATCGCGAAGACCAGCCCGGCGACCACCGCGAACTGCGGTCTCCGCAACCCGGCGGCGACGACCACCGCCAGCCAGACCAGACCGGTCAGCGCGGTGAAGTCCGTCGCGGTGATGCGGGTGTTGTAGGAGGCGTACATGACGCCGCCGAAGCCGGCGAGCCCCGCGGACAGGGCGAAGAGCACCAGCTTCGTGCGGACCACCGAGATCCCGGACGCCATGGCGGCGGCGGGCGCCGACCGTACCGCGAGGATCGCGCGGCCGGTCGCCGAGCCGCGCAGCGCGCTGAGCGCCGCGACGACCGCCGACAGCAGCACGATCAGGGCGACGCCCATCGCCCGGTCGTCGGCGAGGTCGACCGGGCCCAGGACGGGGCGCGGGACCGACCAGCCCGCGTCGCCGTTGCGCAGCCGGCCCAGCTGGAACAGCACCTGGTCGGCGAGGAAGGCCAGCGCGAGGGTGGCGAGCGCGAGGCTCCGGCCGCCCAGCCGCAGCGCGGGCAGCGCCACCAGCGCGCCGAGCACCGCCGCGACACAGGTCCCGACGGCCGCCGCCGCGACGAACGGCCAGCCGTGGCTCATCAGCAGCCCGGCCACCAGCGCGGCGCCGGTCACGAACGTCGCCTGCGCGAGACTCACCATCGCGCCGAGCCCGGTGACCAGCGTGAACGAGACGAACACCAGGGAGATCGCCAGCCCTTGGGTCAGCAGACCGCTCCAGAACGGGGTGGTGACGGTGTAGAAGGCGAGGGCGAGCAGCGCGGCGGCCGCCGCCCAGGGCCCCCAGCGCCGCGCCCAGGACGCCCCCGCCAGATAGTCGGGGGTGGTGACGTCCGCCGCGGCCGTGCCCGCCGCGCGCTGCCGGCGGGCCATCAGCAGCAGTCCCGCGAAGAGCAGGAAGAACGGAACGGCGGTGCGGAATCCGGTGATCCGGTCCGCGAAGGAGGCGTATCCGGCGGCAAGGTTCTGCAGGACGCCGAGCGCGAGGCCGCCGGCGAAGGCGAGCGGGACCGACGCGAAGCGGCCGAGGACGGCGGCCGTCGCGGACACGAAGAGGAAGAGCGTGTAGTCGTGCGCGGACAGGCCGAGCAGCGGGGTGGCGAGCACCCCGGCGAGTCCGGCCAGCGCCGACGACAGCATCCAGGCGATCGACGACAGCCGGTCCGCGCTGATCCCGCGCAGCTCGGTCAGCGACCGGTTGTCGACGGCCGCGCGCAGCCGCAGGCCGAGCGTGGTGTGCCGGAGCAGCACCCACAGACCGAGCGCGACGACCGCTGTGGTGATCCAGGTGATCAGCTGGTCGGAGTCGACGCCTACCCCGTCCATGAGCTGCCAGGACCTCGCCGGACTGGGCCCGACGCCCGGCAGTCCGAACTGGTTCTCGGCGGGCTGTACCGAGACCCCCGCGTCCCGCAGGAGTTCCACGGCCCACAGCCCGGCCGCCGGCAGCGCGACGAGCAGCCCGATGGTCGCCACGATCTGCGCGGTCTCTCCGGCCTTCGCCAGCTTCCGGAACATCGCCCGGTCCAGCGCCCAGCCGGTGGCCGGCGCGACGACCACGACCAGCAGCAGCGCCGCGGGGACGGCCGGCCAGCCGAAACCGGAGTGCAGTTCGTAGTAGCCCAGCGCGCACAGGTACGCGGTCGCGCCGTGCGCGAAGTTGAACAGGCCCGAGGCGGAGTACGACAGGACGAGTCCCGTCGCCAGCAGCGCGTAGAGCGCCCCCGACACCAGGCCGCTCAGTACGAAACCCAGCAGGTCTCCCATGGCCACTGCCTTCCGCGGTCGTTCATCACTACGTGACTACCTGAGGAGGGGGTGCAGGGCAGGCCCAGCACCTGTCCCCTACGTGAACGGGATGGCGGGGTAGCACTTGAACGGCACGGCGACCTCGTACGTCCCGCCCTTGAGCCGCACCAGGCTGCCGCAGCCGAAGCCCTGGGTGTGTCCCTTGGGGAAGCTCCGCTCGCCCGCCGGGCTGCCGGTGTCCGAGAAGCTGTCGGCCGCCTTCTGGAAGGTGGCGGTGGTCAGGTCCCGGCCCGTCTTCTTCGCGATGGCCAGGAAGAGGTCGGCCGACAGATAGCCGGTCATCATATGGAGGTTGGGGCGGACATCCGCGCCGCCGACCTTCCGGACGTCCTTGAGGAACTGCGCGATGGCCGGGCTCGTCGACTCGAAGGGCTCGAACTGCACCAGGACGTAGACGCCGTCGAGCGCCTGCGCGGTGGTGGCCTTGGCGAGCAGCCCGGGGTCGTAGTCGGTCGGGTCGGAGAGCGCGCCGTGGAACCCGGCCCGCTTGAGGGCGGTGAACAGGCCGATGTTCTGCGGGGTCTGCATCACGGAGACGACCGCGTTCGGCGCCTTGCCGCCGTTGCTCTTCAGGATCTCCCCGGTGTACGCGGACCAGTCGCTCGGCGCGGCGGCGGCCGGGACCGAGGCCTTGGCGTACGTGACCTTGAAGCCGGCGGCCGTGAAGCCCTGGGTGTACGTCCTGATGCCGAACTTGCCCGCGTCGCTGTCGGCGGCGATCAGCGCCACGCTCCGGTCCTTGGCGCCGCCGAGCGCCTGGGCCAGGCTCTCGGGCCAGGACTGGGTGATGGTGCCGCCGGGGCTCGGGACCAGGCAGCCGTTGAAGCCGTAGGTGGTGGCGGGGCCGCAGAAGGCGGGCAGCGTGCCCCAGCCGAAGACCGGCACCTTCTGCTGCTGCAGGAAGTCGGCGCCGGAGAAGGTGACCGAGCTCATCGGCACGACCGAGAAGACCTTGTCCTGCTGGACGAGCTTGCGGGCGGCGGCCAGGTTGCGGCTGGGGTCCTGCCCGTCGTCCTCCGCGCCCAGGTAGTCGATCTTCCGCCCGTTGACGCCGCCCTCGTCGTTGGCGCGCTGGAAGCGGGCCTTGGCCCCGAGATCGGTGTCGGCCTTGCTGTACCCGCTCGACGAGGTCTTGGAGACGATGCCGCCGACGGTGATCGAGTCAGCGGTGACACCCCGGGCGGACGCGCCGGCCTTGTCCTGCGGGGAGGCGGAGTTGCAGGCGGTGGCGAGCAGCAGCGAGGCCGCGGCTGCGGCGAGGAAGCGGATCGGTCGCGACACGTCAGGATCCCTCCGGGGCCGGATGAGTTCCTGCATTCTGCGGTCGACCTGACGGTCCGTCAATGAATAATCCAACATCATGTGACGATCCATCAGATGTGGATCCGCTCTCCGACCGGCTCCCGGTCGGTTCCCGGTCCGGGTGGCGTCAGCCCCGGTAGAGCGCCTCGATCTCCTCCGGGAACGCCTTCTCGATCGCCTTGCGCTTCAGCTTCAGCGACGGCGTCAGCAGCCCGCGCTCCTCGGAGAACTGGGCGGCCAGGATCCGGAACGTACGGATCGACTCGGCCTGTGAGACCAGGGTGTTGGCGGCGACCACCGCCCGCCGGATCTCGGTCTCCAGATCCGGGTCGTGGACCAGTTCCTCGTCCGGCAGCCGCGGCTTGCCGCGCATCGTCAGCCAGTGTCCGACGGCGTCCGGGTCGAGTGTCACCAGCGCGGCGATGAACGGCCGGTTGTTGCCGACCGCCACGCACTGCGCGATCAGCGGATGGGACCGAACCCGGTCCTCCAGACCGCTCGGCGAGACGCTCTTGCCGCCGCTGGTGACCAGGATCTCCTTCTTGCGGCCGGTGATGGTCAGATAGCCCTCCTCGTCGAGTGCGCCGATGTCGCCGGTCGCCAGCCAGCCGTCGCCGAGCACCTCGGAGGTGGCCCGCGGGTTGTTCAGATACCCCTGGAAGATCTGGCCGCCGCTCAGCCAGATCTCGCCGTCCTCCGCGATGTGCACGGTAGTGCCCGGCACCGGCTGGCCCACCGTGCCGAAGCGGGTCTGCTCGGGCGGGTTGGCGGTGGCGGCGGCGGTGGTCTCGGTGAGGCCGTAGCCCTCGTAGATCGTCACTCCCGCGCCGCTGAAGAACAGCCCGAGCCGGCGCTCCATCGCCGAGCCGCCGGAGATCGCGTGCCGCACCCGGCCGCCGAGCGCGTCCCGCACCTTGCTGAAGACGAGCTTGTCGTAGATCTGGTGCTGCATCCGCAGGGCCGCGCTCGGGCCGTGGCCGGTGCCGAACGCCTTGGCCTCCACGGCCTCCGCGTACCGCACGGCGATCTCCACCGACTTGTCGAACGGGCCGAGCTTGCCGTCCGCCTCCGCCTTGCGGCGCGCCGCCTGGAAGACCTTCTCGAAGACGTAGGGGACGGCCAGGACGAACGTCGGCCGGAAGACGGCCAGGTCCGGCAGCAGGTCGGCGGCGGTCATGCTCGGCTGGTGCCCGAGCCGGATCCGGTGCCGGACGCACGCCACCTCCACCATCCGCCCGAAGACGTGCGCGAGCGGCAGGAAGAGCAGGGTGGACGGCTCCTCGCCCGGCTTGTTCGCGAAGACCGTCTCCCAGCGGGCCACCACGTTGTCCGCCTCGGCCATGAAGTTGCCGTGGCTCAGGACGCAGCCCTTGGGCCGGCCGGTGGTGCCCGAGGTGTAGATGATGGTGGCCGTCGCGTCCGGGGTGACCGCGAGCCGGTGCCGGTCGATCACCTCGTCGCCGATGTGGGTGCCCGCCGCGGCGAGCTCCTCGACACAGCCGGCGTCGAGCTGCCACAGCCGGCTCAGCTGCGGCAGCTCGTCGACGGCGGCACCGATCGTCATCGCGTGGTCCTCGTGCTCCACGACGCAGGCGACCGCGCCCGAGTCGTGCAGCATCCAGCGCACCTGGTCGAGGGAGGACGTCGGGTATACGGGGACCGGCTGGGCGCCGATGGTCCACAGCGCGAAGTCGAAGACGGTCCACTCGTAGCGGGTGCGGGACATGATCGCGACGCGGTCGCCGAAGCGCACCCCGTTGGCGAGCAGGCCCTTCGCGACGGCCACGACCTCGTCGCGGAACTCGAGCGCGGTCACGTCCTGCCAGTGCCCGTCCACCCTGCGGCCGAGCACCACCTGGTCCGGGTGGTCGGCAGCGTTGTTGAACACCGCGTCCGCCAGTCCTCCGACCTGGGGCGCCGTGGCCATCGGGGGAACGGTGAACTCGCGCAACTGGTGCTCCTCGAGCCGCTGGGCCTGTCCGGCGGGCGGCCCGTAAGCTACCTGATCCGCCGACCGGGCGGGAGGGCTTGGTCCGCACCAGTACTTTCGGACATCTGTGCTGGTAGGGCACTGGTTCCCGGTTGTCGCAAGGGAGTACGACCGAGGGCCGGACCCCCGAAGGTTGTCCGGCCCCGCCGATCTCCACCAAATCTGCGCCAACCGGTTACCGCCGCTCTACAGCGGAAGCCGGAGCGGGGAGGGACCCCGATTCCGTCCCGTAAGCCGCTCCCTCGCCCGCCGGAGCGGGCACCACGGGCCGGGCCGCGGGGGTCTTCACGAGGAGCAGCACGGCGCTGAGCGAGGCCCAGCCTGAGCCGGCGTCCAGCGGGCTCTGGCCGAACGCGCCCAGCCCGATCAGCACCAGCCCGATCCCGATCACCAGCCGGTACGGGGCGCCGTGCAGGAACCTGCCGCCCAGCGCGGCCGTGACGAGCGCACGCCGTGCTCTGGCTCACCGTGCGGCCCTCCGCCCTGTCCGCCGTCGGCCAGGCGCTCTCCGAGCACAGCGAGGTCGCCTTCGCCTGCGCGACCACCGGCTCGTCGAACCTCTTCGCCGCCGCCCTGTGCCGCGACACCGCGCACCTCTACCGCTCAGCAAGAAGATCGGAGCGCTCGACGGCGTCCAGCACGTCGAGACCGCGCCCACGCTGCGCCGCGTCAAGCACCTGGGCGTACGAGGAGCGGCGGCGCTGAGTCGGCCGTCCTCCCGGCCTGAAGAGCTCACACGGCCCGGTGCAGCCGGTCGCCCGCCGCCAGGATCGCGGCGGCGAGTGCGTCCGCGGCGTCGGCCGCGTCCGGGGCAGAACCGCGGCGCCGGCCGTGCAGCAGGACGAACTCGACGCCGCCGAGCTCCGGCAGGCCCGCCCGGGCCGGGACGGGGGCCAGGCCCGGCGGGATGAGCCCCTGGGCGTGCACCATCACGCCGAGCCCCGCGAGGGCCGCGGCGGTCAGCCCGCTCAGGGAGCGGCTGGTGCAGGTGATCCGCCAGGCGCGGCCCTGCCGGCCGAGGACGTCCAGGGCGCGGGCCCGCGTGATGCCGGGCGGCGGATAGACGATCAGCGGCACCGGCCGGTCGGGATCCAGCCGCAGCCGCCGGCCCTCGGCGGCGATCCACACCAGCTTGTCGCGCCAGACGAGCTGCCCCGGCCCGCCCTCGCCGAGCCGCTTGGCGAGCACCAGGTCCAGATGGCCGGCCCCCAGCCGCTCGCGCAGGGTGCCGGAGAGCTCCACGGTCAGTTCGAGGTCCACCTCGGGGTGGTCACCGCGGAACCGCTCCAGGATCTCCGGCAGCCGCGGCGTCGCCAGATCCTCCGAGACGCCGAAGCGCAGCCGCCCGCGCAGCCGGGTGCCCGCGAACCAGCCGGCGGCCCGTTCGTTCGCCTCCAGGATGGTGCGGGCGAAGCCGAGCATGGCCTCGCCGTCCTCGGTCAGGCCGACGCTGTGGGTGTCGCGGGAGAAGAGCCGGCGCCCGGTGGCCTCCTCCAGCCGCCGCACCTGCTGGCTCACGGTGGACTGCCGCAGGCCCAGCCGCCGGGCGGCCTGCGTGAAGCTCAGGGTCTGCGCGACGGTCAGGAATGTCTTCAACTGCGCGGGGTCGTACACTCCGCCAGGTTATCGCGGAACGTGATAACAGTCAGAGTGGCCAGAGGGATTCCCGATCGCCATGATCAGGAGGAGGCTGGAGAGGCAACCCGCCCGCCCCGAGGGCGCGGGCCGCCCCACGAAGCAGGAGCAATGCGCCGCCCCACGTACCCCGCCTGGCTCCCGGTCGATCCGTTCATCGCGGCACTCCTCGGCACCGTCCTGCTCGCAGCGCTGCTGCCCGCCACCGGCGGCGCCGCCACCGCCGCGGGCGGCGCGACCGATGCGGCGGTGGCGCTCCTCTTCTTCCTCTACGGCGCCCGGCTGTCGACCCGCGAGGCCCTCGACGGCCTCAAGCACTGGCGCCTGCACCTGACCGTGCTCGCCTGCACCTTCGCGGTCTTCCCGCTGCTCGGACTGGCCGCCCGCGGCCTCGTTCCGTTCGCCCTGTCGCCGCAGCTGTACACCGGGCTGCTCTTCCTGTGCCTGCTTCCCTCCACCATCCAGTCGTCGATCGCCTTCACCTCCATCGCCCGTGGCAACGTGGCCGCCGCCATCTGCGCGGGCTCGTTCTCCAGCCTCATCGGCGTCTTCCTGACCCCGCTGCTGGCCGCTCTGCTGCTCGGTGGCGGTGGCGGGGTCTCGGCGGACTCGGTGCTCGACCTCGTACTGCGGCTCCTCGCGCCGTTCCTCGCCGGGCAGTTGCTGCGCCGCTGGACCACCGGCTTCCTGACCCGGCACAAGAAGGCCCTCGGCCACGTCGACCGGGGTTCGATCCTGCTGGTCGTCTACACGGCGTTCAGCGCGGGGATGGCCCAGGGCATCTGGCACCAGGTCACTCCCGTGCGGCTGCTGGAACTGCTCGTCGTGGAGGCCGTGCTCCTCGCGGTGATGCGAGCCCTGACGTCGTACGGCGCCCGCCGGCTCGGCTTCGACCGCGCGGACCGCGTCACCATCGTCTTCGCCGGATCGAAGAAGAGCCTGGCGTCGGGACTGCCGATGGCCACCGTGCTGTTCGGCGCGCAGGCGGGCCTGACGATCCTGCCGCTGATGCTCTTCCACCAGATGCAGCTGATGGTCTGCGCGGTGATCGCCAAACGCTGGGCGCGGCGGACCGCCGATCAGGTTCAGGTTCCGGTCGCCGTGACCCGTCCCCTGGAGATGTCACATTCGAGTGGGCCCGATCCGTCGTAGGAGCCCGCGCGGTCAGCGCAGGAGGTTCACGACCAGCACCGCCAGGGCCATCGCCAGGAAGAGCAGATACGCGCCCAGCGCGCGCCCCCGGTCGCCCGCCCGGAGCTGACGCGACAGCACCCAGCCGAAGATGCCCACTTCGACGGCGGCGCCCGCCACCCCGAGCGCCGGAACCCACAGGCCGATGATCACCGCGACCGTGGCGAACAGATGCAGCACACCCAGCAGGGACACGACCCACAGGAACCGCCCCTGGAGCACACCCAGCCGGGTCAGTTCATCGAGCCGGGCGAGGCCGACTCTCGCACGGAACAGCGCGACGACCGCGGAGGGGACGACCTCGCACAGCAGCAGGGCCGTCAGCACCACGCTCAGCGTGAACACCGGATCCCCTAGCGCTGGGTGCGGACGCGGGCGAGTTGTCTGGACTGGGCGACCAACCGCCCCGAGGAGTCCCACACTTCGGCGTCCTCCTCCATGTAGCCGTCCGCGAAGTTGCGCGTCGAGTGGACGATGCGCAGCCAGCCCGGGGCGGGCTTCGCCCGTACGTGCACGGTCAGTTCCAGGGTCGGGGCCCAGCCGCCGATGCCCAGGTCGAAGGTGGTCGGGGGCAGCGCGTCCGCTGCCAGAAGCAGCAGCAGCGGGTCGGGCTCGCGCCCGTCCGGCATCCGCAGCCAGCCCCGGATGACGCCCCGGCCGGACGGTGCGCCCATCGCCCAGCCGACGGTGTCCGGGTCGAGTCGCAGATCGAGCCGGCTGAGCAGCTCCGCCTGCTCGACGAAGGACGGCGGCGCCAGTTCGGCGCCGACGCACTTCTCGGGCGGCGGAAGGTTCGGGGGAGTGGCGGTAGTGCGGATGTCGCCGGCCGCGTGGCGGTCCAGATCGCCGTACGTGGCGATGGCCCGCAGCCGCTCCTCGCCGCCCTGCAGCAGCGAGACGGTGCCCGTGGAGACGGTGCGGCCGCGCCGCAGGGTCTCGGTGCGCAGTTCCGCCGGACCCGCGGTCGACGTGGAAAGGTAGTAGGCAGTGATGGAGAACGGGTCGCTGTGCCCGTCCTCCCCGCCGCCGAGTTCGGTGGCCAGGGCGCGGGCCGCGAGCGCCAGCAGCAGGCCGCCGTTGATCCCCTTGCCGATCCGCCAGCCGCCGTCGAGCTCGGCATCGAAGACGGACGGCTCCCCGGACCGCGCCACCACAGCGGTCCCGCGGTCGAATTCGTACCCCTGATCAGTCTCACGGTCTGTCACACCGCGCAGCGTACGACAGCCCTACGGTGCGGCGGGGACCGGCCGGCGCAGGGGGCGCACCCCGCCGGCCGGTCCCCGCCCGTGTGCGCGGACGGCCTCAGCTTCCGTCGGCCGCGGTCCGCAGGATGATCCGGTGCTCACCCGAGTACACGTTCATGGAGGAGCCGCGCAGGAACCCGACGAGGGTCAGCCCCGACTCGGCCGCCAGGTCCACCGCCAGCGACGACGGCGCGGAGACCGCGGCCAGCACCGGGATACCGGCCATCACCGCCTTCTGGGCCAGCTCGAAGGACGCCCGGCCGGAGACCAGCAGGATCGACTCGGAGAGCGGCAGCAGATCCTGCTGCAGGGCCCGGCCGACGAGCTTGTCGACGGCGTTGTGCCGGCCGACGTCCTCCCGGACGTCCACCATCTCCCCGTCCGCCGTGAAGAGCGCCGCCGCGTGCAGCCCCCCGGTCCGCTCGAAGACCTGCTGGGCGGCCCTGAGCCGGTCGGGGAGGACAGCCAGCAGATCCGTGCCGATACGGACCGGGGGAGTGTCGTCGATCTTCCAGAGGGCGTTGGTGCGCACGGCGTCCAGGCTGGCCTTGCCGCACAGGCCGCACGAGGACGTGGTGTAGACGTTCCGCTCCAACGTGATGTCGGGGACGGTCACGCCCTCGGCGAGCCGGACGTCGACGATGTTGTAGGTGTTCGAGCCGTCCACCGTCGCACCCGCGCAGTACACGATGTTCGCGATCTCGTCGGCCCGACCGATGACGCCCTCACTCGCCAGGAACCCCACGGCGAGTGCGAAGTCGTCGCCCGGGGTGCGCATGGTGATGGCCAGCGCCTTGCCGTTCAGCCGGATCTCCAGTGGCTCCTCCGCCACCAGGGTGTCGGCGCGGTGTCCTGCGACGCCGTCCCTGATGCGGAGTACGCGGCGGCGCTCGGTGACCCGTCCCATAGCTGATCAGTCCCGGTTCTGTACATGCTGGAAGCCGAATCGGCCCTTGATACAGAGGTTGCCATGGGTGACCGGGTTGTCGTGCGGCGAGGTCACCTTGACCATCTCGTTCTCCTGGACGTGAAGGGTCGGATTGCACCCCACCCCGCAGTAGGCGCAGATCGTCGTCGCCTCGGTCCGGGACTCCTCGTCCCAGGTGCCGGCCGCGCGCATGTCGAATTCGGTCCTGAAGGAGAGCGCCCCGGTGGAGCAGACCTCGATGCAGTTGCCGCAGTACACACAGGCCGATTCGGTGAGCGGCGCCTCGTGCTCGACCGCGATGTGGGAGTCGAAGCCGCGGCCTGCGACCGCGATCGCGAAGGAGTTCTGCCACTGCTCGCCGCACGCGTCCCGTCGAGATCGCGACCGGCGCCCAGGTGCTGCCCGGTACGACCGCCGTCCTGCCGTACGAGCGGGCGCGGCGGACCGGCGAGTCGGTGAGCGGCTGCGGCCGAGCCGGGCCGGCACATCCGGCGCCGCGGCGAGGAGTGTGCCGAGGGCCGCGAAGTGCTCCCGGCCGGAACGCTCGTCATCCCGGCCGCGCTGGGCCTCGCCGCGAGCGTCGGCTGCGACACCCCACCGTGCACCGCAGGCCGCGCGTCCCCCTGCTGGTGACCGGGGACGAGGTGGTCCGGCACGGAATCCCGCCGGCCGGCCGGGTCCGCGACGCGCTCGGCCCGCTCCTGCCCGGGCACGTCGACTGGCTCGGCGGCATCGCGGAACAGCCCACGTACCTGCCCGACGGCCGCATCCCGCGGCCGCCCGAGCACGGGGTGCTCACCGCTCCCGTCCGCCGGCGCCCGCACGAGACCCGGCTGCTGCCGGTCACCGTCGTCTCAGGCCGCGCGACCCCCGTCGGCCACGACCGCCCCGGGCTCCTCTGGGGCGCGGCCGCCGCAGACGCCCTCGCGGTTCTGCCGCCGACGGACGATGCAGGGGCCGGACGCGTCGAACTGCTCCCGCTGCCACGGTAGGTGGGGGCGGAATCGCCGAGGTGGAGAGCGTCACCGCGGGTTCCCCGCATCCACAGGATGTACTCAGTAGACTGTAGACGAAAACCAATTCGCCGGGCCCGTACGTCAGGTGCGAGCCGCTCAGGAGGGTGGGGCGATGCTGTCCACAGGACTGCCGCAGGGGGCGGTACCCAAGCTGGAACGCCCCGGCCCGCTGCGCGAGCGCGTGTACGACGCCCTGCTCGAACTCATCACCGCCCGCACCCTGCGCCCCGGCCAGCACCTCGTCGAGACCGAACTCGCCAGCCACCTCGGCGTCTCCCGGCAGCCCGTACGCGAGGCGCTGCAGCGGCTCAACACCGAGGGCTGGGTGAACCTGCGCCCCGCCCAGGGCGCCTTCGTGCACGAGCCCACCGAGGACGAGGCAGACCAACTGCTGGTCGTCCGCGCCCTCCTGGAGACCGAGGCGGCGCGGCTCGCCGCGGCCAACGCCCCGGCCAAGGGGCTCACCCGACTCGTCGAGCTGTGCGAGGAGGGCGAGCAGGCGGTGGCGGACGACGAGGTCGACGCCGTCGCCGCCGCCAACGCCGCGTTCCACGCCTACGTTATGACCCTCGCGGGCAACGCCGTACTGGCCGAGCTAGCGGCTCAGGTCGACCGCCGGGTCCGCTGGTACTACACCCCCATCGCGCGCACCCGCGGCATCCAGTCCTGGCACGAGCACCGCGAGTTGATAGACGCGATCGCCGCCCGCGACGAGGTCCGCGCCCAGCACGTCATGCGCGTCCACACCGAGCACACCCGCACCTCGTACCACCAGCGCCCCGACACGGCCTGACCCAGGAACGCGAGAGAAGACATGAGCGAGCAGCCGACCGCCGCGGGCGCCTTCGTCGCCGACGAGGACGTCAGGACGCGACTGCTGTATCTGCGCGGGAGTATCGACAATCTCGACGCGGCCCTGGTGCACCTGCTCGCCGAGCGGTTCAAGTGCACCCAGCAGGTGGGCGAGCTGAAGGCCGCCCACGACCTGCCGCCGGCCGACCCGGCCCGCGAGGCCGCCCAGATCGCCCGGCTGCGCAAGCTGGCCGAGGACGCCCGGCTGGACCCGGCCTTCGCCGAGAAGATGCTGAACTTCATCATCGGCGAGGTCGTGCGCCACCACAAAGTGATCGCCGGCCGCTCCGCCGAGAGCGACGGGACCACCGAGGTCTGACCGGTCGCTCCTGGACATTCCCCGCTGCTCCCCGTCCCGGAAATCGTCCGAAAGTACGAGGCCGGAACGGGACAAACCGTCCAGGCTGGGCTTTCGACGCCGACCGGACGGAGATGACCACATGCTGGGGTACCAGGCAGTCGCGGCGGCCCCCCGCCGGGCCAGGGGGCGGCACCGGGCACGCACCGTCCCCTTGGGCGGGCGCCGGAACCGGCAGGCGGGCGGCGTCTACGGCACCATCCTGGCCAGCGCGCTGCTGATCGTCATGGACACCCGGCTCGACCCGCACCCGGTCGACGACGCCCTGTGGATCGTCATGACCGCGCTGGCGGCAGCGGCCATGCACGCCCATGTGCACAGCGTGGGAACACCGGGCCGTCCGCCCCGCCGGGTCCTCTACGACCTGGTCACCGGGCTGGCGGGGGAGTGGCCCCTGCTCGCGTCCGTCCTGCCCACGGCCGCGCTGCTGCTGCTCGCCGCCGGCACACCGCTGACCGCGTACACGGCGGTGTACGCAGCGCTCGTGGTGAACGCCGCGATGCTGCTGGGCTGGGGTGTGCTGACCGGCCGCCGCGGCGGCCGGAGCTGGCCTGCCGCCTTCCTGGCGGGCACCGGCGAGGTCGCGATCGGAGTGGGGATCATCGCGGTCACCGCGGCCGTGAAATGACCACCACCGAACACTCCGCTGACCAGCTGCCCGCTGTGGAACAGCCCGTTGTTGGAGGCGTTGTCGTTCTCCCCGAAGTAGTCCGGGGTCAGCGCCGCGAACACCGGGTAGAACGCCCCGCCGCCGAAGCCCGACAGGAAGGCGAAGACCAGGAAGAGCCACTCGCTGTGCGTGTTCCCGGACCAGATCACGCCGAACTGCGGGGGAGCGCGCCGCCGAGTACATCAAGGCGCACGTGACGAAGCCGGTCGGCGGCTACGTCGCCGGCTTCACGGCGCCCGAGGGCAGGACCATGGGCCACGCCGGCGCCATCGTCTCCGGTTCGTCGGGCACCGCCCAGGCGAAGAAAGAGGCCCTGGAGGCCGCAGGTGTCCAGGTCGGCAGGACCCCGTCGGAAACGGCGCGGCTCGTCCGCGGCCTGCTCGGATGAACCGCATCGACGGCCTGCTGTCGCGCAGAGCCGCCCTCGGTGTGGCGCTCACCCCACTTGACCCGAAGTCGAAGCTTCCCAGAACCCGGGTCGCTATCGTCGCGTGCATGGACGCCCGCCTGGGCGTCGGGACGATGTTCGGACTGCGGCCTGGCGACGCCCATGTCATCCGCAATGCGGGCGGATGCGTCAATGACGACACCCTCCACTCGCTGCGCTTGAGCCAGACTGTAGGCGGGACCAGTGAAATCCTGCTGGCGCACCACGAGGACTGTGCGGCTCTCGGTGATCCCGCCGATGATCTACGGGCGTGTCTGATCCGGCTCCGTGACAACCAAGAGCTGCCCCATACCGATGTGGTGCGCGGCTTCGTCTACACGCGCGGTGGTGCTCTGCGCGAGATCCGCCCCGAACGAGCGGAGAACTGATGACCCTCATCCTCAAGCCCGGCACGGCTTGGTCCGACGCCTGGCGGCGTTGCGTCGAGGTCGCCCCGGAGGCCTTCCACGACGATCGCGTACTCAACTACTGGAACGGCCGCTGGCAGGCGGACGGCCGGCTGCTGCCGACCACCTCGCCCGTCGACGGTTCTCCCCTCGCCGCCCTCCCCCGGTTGGACGCGGCCAGCGCCCATCTGGCGGTACGGGCGTCGCTCGATCAGCACCGGGCGTGGCGGGAGGTGCCGCTCGCCGACCGCAAGGCGCGGGTGAGCGCCACCCTGGACGCGCTCACCGAGCACCGTGAACTCCTCGCGCTGCTGCTCGTCTGGGAGATCGGCAAGCCCTGGCGGCTCGCCCAGGCGGACGTGGACCGGGCCATCGACGGCGTGCGCTGGTACGTCGGCGAGATCGACCGGATGGTCGAGGGCCGGACCCCGCTGCCCGGGCCGGTCAGCAACATCGCCAGCTGGAACTACCCGATGAGCGTCCTGGTCCACGCGATGCTGGTGCAGGCGCTGGCCGGCAACGCCGTCATCGCCAAGACCCCCACCGACGGTGGTCTCGCCTGTCTCACCCTCGCCACCGCGCTGGCCGCCCGCGAGGGCCTGCCCGTCACGCTGGTCAGCGGCAGTGGCGGCGAGCTGTCCGAGGCGCTGGTCAGGGCCCCGGAGATCGGCTGTGTCTCCTTCGTCGGCGGCCGCGACGCGGGCGGCCGGGTCGCCGCCTCCGTCGCCGACCTCGGCAAGCGGCACATCCTGGAGCAGGAGGGCCTCAACGCCTGGGGTGTGTGGAACTACACCGACTGGCCCACCCTGACCGGGCACATCCGCAAGACCTTCGACTACGCCAAGCAGCGCTGCACCGCCTACCCGCGGTTCGTCGTGCAGCGCGAGACGTTCGACCAGTTCCTGACCGCGTACCTGCCGGGCGTCCAGGCCGTCACCTTCGGCCACCCGCTGGCCGTCGAGCACCCCGACGACGACCTGCCCGAGCTGGACTTCGGGCCGCTGATCAACGCGGCCAAGGCCAAGGAACTCGGCGACCTCGTCTCCGAGGCCATCAGCCGCGGCGCGGTCCCGCTGCACCACGGCTCCCTCGCCGAGGGCCGCTTCCTGCCCGGTCAGGACACCTCCGCGTACCTGCCGCCGGTCACCCTGCTCAACCCGCCCTCGACCTCTCCGCTGCACCACGCGGAACCGTTCGGCCCGGTCGACACCCTCGTCCTGGTCGACACCGAGGCCGAGCTGCTGGCCGCGATGAACGCCAGCAACGGCGCGCTCGTGGCGACCCTGGCCACCGACGACCAGGGCGCCTTCGACCGGCTCGCCCCGCAGATCAGGGCGTTCAAGGTCGGTCACAGCAAGCCGCGTTCGCGCGGTGACCGCGAAGAGCTCTTCGGCGGCTTCGGCGCCTCCTGGCGCGGTGCCTTCGTCGGCGGCGAACTGCTGGTCCGCGCCGTCACCGAGGGGGCGGCCGACGAGCGGCTGCCCGGCAACTTCCCGGACTACCGGCTGCAGCCCAGCTGATCCCCGGCCGTTCCCGGTGGTGACGGCGAGTGCCGTCACCACCGGGGCAGGTCACCCGATGCCCTGGTGGTCGGCGAGCAGCGCGAACTCACGGTCCGCGGCGTCCGGCACCTCACGCTCCACGGACTGCTCCACCAGCGCGCGATGCCGCTCCAGCGGCCTGCGCCGGTCCGGCGGCGCGAGCAGCAGCAGATCGTCGAGACCGGCCAGCAGCCGCCGGGTGACCTGCGGGCTGGTGGTCGCGCACAGCCGGATCTCGGTGAACCCCAGATCCACCAGATCACCCCAGGACGGCAGGTCCTGCACCAGCCGGACCGTCCCCGAACGGTCGGTGTGGTGCACCGCGCCCAGCGGCCGGTCCGCCACCGCCGCCAGGAACTGCACGATCCGGTCCAGACACTGCACGGCCGTCGTCGGATCGTTGATGGCCGACGACAGCGCCCGCAGCCCGATGTCCGCCAGCTGCCGCAGCCCGAACCCCAGATCCTGGTGGAACGTTCGCTCCACCCCCACCGACACCGCGGACCGCAGCAGCCGCACCGGCAGCCTGCCCTCGCTCGGGCCGTGCACCGTCAGCAGCGGCGTCCCCGGCACCACGAAGTCCCCGATCCGCGGTACCAGCCGCAGCACCGTCCCGCCCCGCCGCGCGATCCGCGACAGCCGCGCGATGTTCACGTCCCGCAGCACTCCCGCCCGCCCCCGGTGCGTGATCACCGAGACCTCCGCCGGCAGCGGCAGCGCCCCCTCGGGGGACCGCAGCGGATACGCCCCCAGCACCCGGAACGACTCCCGGGTGATCCGGTCGATCACATAGCTGACCCGCATCAGCCGGATCGTGGCGTTCACATACGCCACGAACAGCCCCAGGCTGATCAGCACCAGCAGCACCGCCGTCAACAGCGTGAACACCGGCACACTGGTGACGAGCTTCGGATCCTTCTCCCCGTCGTACGCCGCTTGGCCCGCCAGCGAGAACAGGAACGTCGCGAGGAAGACCGCGAACGTTCCCTTGGTGATCCGGCTGCGCACATACAGCCGCACCACCCGCGGCGAGAACTGGCTGCTCGCCATCTGCAGCGCGACCAGCGAGATGCTGAAGACGACACCGATGAACGTCAGCATCGCCGAGCCCACCGTCGTCACGACCGACTTCGCGTCCTCCGCGATCTTGATCAACGACGTGACCGATTCGTAGTCGCCCTCGTCCTGCAGCGTCCCGATCAGCCAGGCGTCCAGCTCCCCGACCGCACCCGCCAGCACCAGCGCCCCGACCAACCCCACGGCGGGCGCGAACCAGAACGTGTCCCGCAGATGCTCCCGTAGCGGCGACAGCGCCCGTGGCCTGCGACTCTCACGGTGCGTAACCGTAGGTGACATATCGCTCACACCCGGACCCTACGTCCTCCCACCCCCCGAACCCGGGACCCCACCCACCCCCGCGCACGGCCCCCGGCACGGCGCCCAGGACGGCGTCTTATGCAGGTGAGAAGCACTCCGATTCCTTGGTATCGTTGTCCATGTCGCCGCGGGATACCTCGGCACACACCCTGTCCGGGTGGCGGAATGGCAGACGCGCTAGCTTGAGGTGCTAGTGCCCTTTATCGGGCGTGGGGGTTCAAGTCCCCCCTCGGACACTTTTTGGAGTCCTCACAGTGTCGACCGATCTTCGGTCGGCACTGTTTGCGTTGGTGGCGCTTGCTCGGGTCGGCCCGAGCCGCCGCCCGACGAGTCGCTCGCCGCCGGTAAATCCGCTGGTCAGGGCGGTGGCCGGCCCGGCACAATCGCCGTTATGGCCCGTACCCCGCACGATTCCGGTTCCCTCGCCGACGCCCTGCTCACGGCGCTGGACCCGCTGCCCTACCCGGCACGCATGCGCGTGCTCGCCCAGCGCGCACGGGACGCCGCCGCGCGCGGTGATCTGGCTGTGCTGCTGCGGGAGCTGTCGGGCCGCGGCACCTACGAACGGCGGCTGGCCGCCGCCGCGGCGGCCGTCGGACGTGACGTCGGTTATCTGCGGGACAGGATCGCGGATCCGGACGCGATGGTGCGCGGGTACGCGGTCAAGGCCGTCCAGCGCGGAGACATCCCTGATGACGCAGTCATCGACGCGCTCGACGACGCTCCCGCCGCCGTACGCCGGCAGGTGGTTCGCGCGATCGTCGGCGGGCGGCGCTCCGCGCTCGCCGACCGGCTGATCGATCCCTACCGGACGTGCTGGGGCGACGAGGAGGCGGCCCGGCTGCTGGGCGGCTGCGGTACGCCGACCGTCGTACGGCTGCTGCCGGAACTGTCCCACGCCGTCAGGGGATGGACGCTGCTGGGCCTGCGGCACCCCGTGGCGGTGCTGGACGAGGCGGGACGCCAGCTCGAAGCGCTGCCGGAGACGATGCGCGACGCCTGGTGGGAAGGGCGGGTGGCGGGTGTGGCGGCGGCCGTGACGGCGGAGCCGGAACGGGTACTCGAGCTGCTGGAGCGGCTGTGTCCCGGGCCGCCCCCGGCCCGGATCCTGGACCGGATCGACGATCTCGTGTCGGCGGCGCCCGGCCGTACCCTGCGGTACCTGCTGGCCCCCGAACGTGCCGACGCGCTGCGGCGGCGGGGCCTGAACCGTTCCACCCTGCACCGCCTCGTACGCCTGGACCCGCCCGAACTGGCCGATCTCGGCCGGGCCATGAGCCAGGACCACGCGGCTCTCGCCAAGCTGCTCAAGGCGCAGCCGCCGTCCCGCCGCAACGCCCTGTTCGATGCCTGGACCAGCGGGCAGGACATGAGCCGGGCGGTCCTGAACCCGGTGCTGCTGGATGTCCTTCCGCGGGCGCGCCGCGAGTCCGAGGCGCGCCGGATGGCCGCTCAGGCGCGCGAGCGCGGCGAGTTCTGGACGACGGTGCTGACCGCGGTCTCCTACCTGCCGGTCGGGGAGGCGGTCGCGGAACTGACCGCCGCGACCCGCCGGTCCGAGGCGGAGGGCCGGGCTCAGGCCTGGCCGCTGCTGGTGCGCAACGCGGCGCGTTCCGGCGAGCCCGCGCGTGTCACCGAACTGCTGGGCAGCCTGGAACGACTGCGCAACGAACAGGACCCGGTACGGTCCGCCGCCCTCGAAGCGCTCGCCCAGACGCATCCCCGCCTCTTCACGGACGACAACACGAGCGTCCTCGAGCGCATCGCCACCGACGCGATCGAGGCGCGCGACTCGTCCTGGCGCACCCATCACGCCCTGCGCACGCTCGCCGTCGGTCTGCTGCGCGAACATGCCGTCAGCGGGGAGCGGCGGCTGGTCGGCTGGTCCCTGGGCACTCTGGAACGGCTCCACGGGCACACCGGTGGCGTTGATCTGGGCCGACTGGACCAGGGGCTGCGCCGTGGCCAGGAACAGGAGGTGTTCGCGGCGCTGCGGCCGTGGCTGGAGGCGGGCGCCGAGAAGGCGGACCACGCGCTGACGTTCGCCCTTACCCGCTCGCTGGGCCGCCGCGCCCACGCCATGTCACAGCTGCGCGAACTGCTGTGGCAGGCGATCCAGTTCGGCGACAACGCGACCGTGCAGGAAGCCATCGGTTACTGGCTCGAGGGCTCGCCGGCCAGGGACGACGAGGTGGCCGTGATTCTCGCGCTCGAACCGTCGGCGGCTGTGCTGGGGCCCGTCCTCACCGTACTGACCGAGCACCGTACCGATCTGCTCGACGCCGTCCTGGGCGACACTCCGCCCTACGGGCGCTTCCTGGTCGAGGGTGCCCGATGGATGCCGTGGATCGACAGCTCGGTGAATCGTTGGCTGCCCCGCCACCAGGCCGCCGCGGCGCGGCTGCTGGCCCGGCGAGCGGGTGATGCCTCCCTGCCGATGCACGAGCGCACCGCGGCGATCGCCCAGGCCGCCGTCATCCCGGAGCTCGGCGCCGGCCTGGTCCGTCGCTTCACCGGGTCCTCCAGCGTTCCGCTCGCCGAAGCCGCGCTCGGCGCGCTGGTGTGGACGGACCGGCCGGGGGAGGCACTGCCGGAGCTGCTTGCCCACGTCGGGGGCGACCGTGCCCGGGTGGCCGCCTACGCGGCGACCCGCGCGACGCTGTACGTCGAGCCGTCCCGGCTGCACGCGCACCTGCGCGCCGTGCTGCTGCCCGAGGACGCCGCCTCCACGAAGGTGACGAGCCGCAAAGAGGCGGCCAGGCTGGCCGCCACCCGGCTTCCCCTGGCGGCCGCGGCCGACCTGCTCGCCGACACCTGCCGACGGGCCGGGCAGCACCATGACGTGCGGGCCGCGTGCGTGGCCTTCGCGACGGGGCTGCTCGGCTGCGAACCGGCCTGGGAACTGCTGGAGGCGGCGGCGACCGGAGGGCCGGAAGTGCGGCAGGCCGTGCTGCGCACCCAGCCGCTCGACATCGCGGACCGGCACCGCGGGCGCTACGCGCGACTTGTCACAGCCGTGTGCGAAAGCGCTGATCCGGAAACCGCCCTGCGGGCGTTCGGAGCACTTCCGCGGTGGGCCCCCTGGGCGCCCGACGCGGCAGAGGTCCTGGTGTCCGCTGTCACCGACCTCGACAACCGGGAGACCTGGAGTGCGGCGGCCGGGGCGCTGGTCGTCCTGGCGATCTCCGAATCGGCCGGCTCGGAGCAGGGCGGTCCGCTGGCCCGCGCTCTGACGTCGCTGGTGGCCGCCGCGGCTCTGCCGGACGAGCCGGACGCCGCCCCCGACCGTGACCGGCCGGCCCGGCGCCGGGTGAGGGCCCTCGTCGAACAGCTCGCCGTCCACGCCCGGATGGCGGCGGGCGCCACCCGGCCCGTCGCCAAGGCGGCAGGCGAGCTCCTCGCCGGGTTCGACGCGTTCGTACCCGACGCGGTCCACATCCTGGTGAGCGCCGTGGATCTGGACGCCGAACCGGCGGTGCTCACGGCGGCCCTCGTCCGGCTGGTGCCGCTGAACGAGGGCCGGCCCGCGCTCGCCGTACGGACCGCCCAGATCCTGCGCGGACGGCTGAAGACCGCGGGGCAGCCGGGCACCCCGGACGGCCTGCTGCACGCGGCCCGCCGGCTGTCCACGGAGGACGGTTGTCTCGCGGGGCTGCTCGCCGTCGCCCTCACCGAGGTGGGGGGCAGACGCACCCAGTGGCCGGAGTCCTGGCGCGAGCAGCTGCGGCTGCTGCGCCGCCACCCGCACCCGGACGTCCGTGACGAGGCGCTGCTGCTGGCGACGGCACCCGAATAGGGCCGGGCGCGACGAACGCGCCCGGCCGGGGCTTGATCAGGGCTGTGCGGGTGCCGTGGTGGCGACCACTGCGAAGGCGGCGCCCTGCGGGTCTTGCACGACTGCCATCCGGCCGACCTTGTCCATGTCGAAGGGGGGCGCCATCACCGAGCCGCCGGCGCGGACCAGGGCGTCGACCGTGCTGTCGACGTCGTCCACGGAGAAGTTCACCAGCCAGTGCGGCGGGACGCCTTCCGGCATGTTCTCCATGCCCTGCATGCCGCCGATGGTGCGGCCCTTGACCTGGAAGCCGGTGAACTCCGGCATGTCCGGCATGGGGCCGGCCACCAGTCCCAGCGCCGCCTCGTAGAAGGTGCCGGCGGCCTTCGGGTCGGGGGTGGCGAGCTGGTTCCAGACCAGGGCGCCGGGTTCGTTGACGATCTGCGCGCCGGGGAACTCCTTCGGCTGCCAGACGCCGAAGACCGCGCCCTGCGGGTCCACCGCGACCAGCATCCGGCCGGTGTCGCCGACGTCCATGGCGGGGGCCATCACCGTGCCGCCGTTCGCGCTGATCGCGGCCTGCGTGGCGTCGGCGTCGGCGGTGGAGAAGTAGCTGGTCCAGTTGGGTGGCGGTGCGGGCTCGTCGCCCATCGACATCGCCTTCATGATCCCGGCGACCGGCTTGCCCTTCAGCGTGCAGACCGAGTAGCCGCCGAACTCCTCGGCGCCGACCTCGCCCTGCCAGCCGAAGAGGTCCCGGTAGAAGTCCAGGGCTGCCTGCTGGTCCGGGACCATCAGGTCGATCCAGCACGGTGTTCCGGGTTCGTACGGAGCGGTGACTTCGGACATCTGACGTCTCCCAGCGGTGGTCCGCCGCGGGCGGCGCCCGGGCGGGTCTGTATCCCCGCTGACCACCTTCCTCGCGGTCCGCCGATACCGCCATCGGGCGCGCGGCGGCCGCTCGGTGATTTTCCCGCCGCCGGTGATGCTCCGGGCCCGGCAAGGTGCCGCGGGTCAGTACCGCGTGCCCGTGGCGGCCGGGAGGGCGTCCAATTCGGCGAGGTCGGCGGGGGAGAGGGTGAGGTCGGCGGCGCCCGCGTTGTCGGTGAGGTACTTCGGGGTCTTGGTGCCGGGGATGGGGACGACGTAGCGGCCCTGCGCGAGGACCCAGGCGAGGGCGACCTGGGCGGGGGTGGAGCCGGTGCGCCCGGCGATGGCGCGGACCGTGCCGACCATGGCGAGATTGGTGCGCAGCGCCTCCTGCTGGAAGCGGGGGAGGTTGCGGCGCATGTCGTCGGCCGGCAGGTCGTCGTACGAGCTGAAGCGGCCGGCGAGGAAACCGCGGCCCAGCGGGGAGAACGGCAGGAAGGCGATGCCCTCGCGTTCGCAGTGCGGCAGGACGTCCGCCAGCGCGTCACGGGTCCACAGCGACAGCTCGGACTGGACGGAGCCGACCGGGTGGACGGCGTGGGCCCGCCCGATCTCCTCGACCGAGGCCTCGGACAGGCCGATCCTGCGGGCCTTTCCCGCGGCCACCACCTCCGCGAGCGCGCCCCAGGTCTCCTCGACCGGGACCTCGGCGTCGATGCGGTGCAGCTGGTAGAGGTCGACGTGGTCGGTGCCCAGCCGGCGCAGGCTCGCGTCGATCGACGCCTTGATGTGCTCCGGGCGGCCGTTCTGGCCGTAGACGGGCCGTCCCTCGTCCGAGCCGGTCAGCACCAGGCCCACCTTGGTGGCCAGTACGGCCCGCTCCCGGTAGGGCCCCGCGAGCGCGCGGCCGACCAACTCCTCGTTGGTGTAGGGGCCATAGGCGTCTGCGGTGTCGATCAGCGTCACACCCAGGTCGAGGGCGCGCCGGATGACGTCGACGGACACGGTGTCGTCACGGCCGCTCGGGTCGTAGGCATGGGTCATGCCCATGCAGCCGAGTCCTATGACGCCGACTTCGGGACCCTTGGTGCCGAGGGTGGTGGTGCGCATGGGTGCTGCTCCTTCGGACGGCAGCGGAGTCGGCCGGTCGCGGGACGACGGACCGCGGAACCGACCCGCTGCGTGATCGGCGACGATCATCACCTTGCCGTATGACAGTGCGCCCGGTCTCATGGATATTCCGGCCGGCCGCCCACTGCGGCGACCGCCGCCGCGCCCGTACGGCAGCCCGCGGCTGCGGATTCAGCCAGGTCGGCGCCGGTGAGCCGGGCCGCCAGGAAGCCGCCGGCGAAGGCGTCGCCGGCGCCCGTGGTGTCGACGGCGTCGGCCGCGACCCCGGGCACGCGGGCGGTGACCTTTCCCCGTTCGGCGACCAGCGCACCCGCGCCGCCGAGTTTCACCACCGCCACTCCATGGACGGCGCTCAACTGCTGGGCGGCGCGCACCGGATCGGGGTCACCGGTCAGCAACCGGGCCTCCGCGAGATTCGGCAGCAGCAGGTCGGCGCCCGCGATGGCGTCCAGGAAAGGGCGGACCCCGAGCTGCTGGATGAAACCGGTGGAGGCGGGGTCCACGCTCACCGGGATGTTCCGGGCGCGGGCCGCGGCCATGGCCAGCGCGGTGAGTTCCCGGCCCGGCCCGTTGAAGAACAGATAGCCGGAAAGGTGCAGCCGGCCGGCGCCGTCGAGCAGCGCCGCGTCCCAGTCCTCCGGGCCGAGCCGCACGCTCGCGCCGCTGTCGGTGACCAGGGTGCGCTCCGCCGCCGCGTCGACCAGCGCGATCACGACGGCGGTCGGCAGCGACGGGTCGACGCGCAGATGGGGCTGTACCCCGCAGCGCCGCAGTACGTCCCGGTGCCAGTCGGCGGAATCCGCCCCGGCGCGAGCCAGCAGCCGCACGTCGGCCCCGGAACGGGCGGCCCAGGAAGCGGTGTTGGCGCCGGACCCGCCGGGTCGGACCGCGATCCTGGCGGAGGTGTCGGTGTCGGGCGCGAGGGGTTTGTCGTGCAGGGCCACGATGTCGGTGACGACGTCACCGATGACCACCAGAGATGTCCCGGCCTCGGCGGCCGTCATATGTGCCGCGACCAGTCCGCGGCGATCGCGGAGGCGAGCCGGACATTGCCCCGCACCGCCGCCAGATTCGCCTCCAGGGAGGCGCCGCCGGTGTGTTCGGCGAAGTACGCGAGCAGAAACGGCGTGATGGCCTGCCCGGTGACCCCCGCCGCGCGAGCCGCCTCATGGGCGTCGACCAGGACCCGGTCGTGCAGCGCGGGATCGAGCTGCTCCGCCTCGGGGACGCGATTGGCCACGATCAGCGCGGCGCCAGGACCGCCCAGCGCGTCCTGGGCGCGCATCACGGCGGCGACCTCGGACGGTTCCTGCAGCGTCCAGTCCAGTGGCTCACCGGAACTCGTCAGGTAGAAGCCGGGGAAGGTAGCGGTACGGAAGCCGAGGACGCCGACGCCCAGCGTCTCCAGCCGCTGCAGGGTGGCCGGCACGTCCAGTATCGACTTCACGCCCGCGCAGACGACCGTGATGCGGGTACGGGCGAGCAGCCTGAGGTCCGCGGACTCGTCCTGATGGCTGACCCAGTCGCGGTGCACCCCACCGAGACCGCCGGTGGCGAAGACCCGGATCCCGGCACGGGCGGCCAGGAACGCCGTGCCGGAGACCGTCGTCGCGCCGCCGGCACCGGTGGCGAGCGCCGGCGCGAGGTCCCGGAAGCCGAGTTTGCGCAGGCCCTGGTCGCTCGCGACCCGCTCCAGCTGATCCTTGCCGAGCCCGATGTGCGCCGTCCCGTCGAGCACGGCGACGGTCGCCGGGACGGCGCCCGCGGCACGGACGATGTCCTCCAGTTCCACGGCCACCCGGAGGTTGCGGGGCCGGGGGAGACCGTGGGCGATGATCGTCGATTCGAGGGCCACCACCGGCGTGCGCCGGTCGAGGGCGTCCCGCACTTCGTCGGAGAGCGCAAGGGACAGCGAGGAGGGAACGACTGTACGAGGGTCCATCTCTCATTCCTGTCGGACCGCCGGCGTTCCCAAACCTCCAGCTCACACCTCCCTCCACAGCTCCCTTTCCGGCTCGCCGCCGGCGGTGGGCGGATCGATGCCCGTCAGCTCGCCGTCGAGCCGCACCCAGCGTGTGATGCCGATGCCGTGCAGGAACGGAAGATCGTGTCCGGCCACGATCAGCGCTCCCCGGTACGAGGCCAGGGCCGCCGTGAGCCGGCGCACGCTGGCCAGGTCCAGATTGTTCGTCGGCTCGTCGAGCATCAGCAGCTGCGGAGCGGGATCGGCGAGCATCAGCGCGGCGAGTGACGCGCGGAACCGTTCACCGCCCGAGAGGGTGCCGACCGGCTGGTCCGCGCGCCCGCCCCGGAAGAGGAAACGGGCCAGCCGCGCCCTGATCTGGTTGTCGGTCGCGCCGGGCGCGAAGCGGGCGACATTGCCCGCGACCGTCAGCTCGTCGTCGAGGAGGTCGAGCCGCTGCGGCAGGTACCGCATCGGCACGTGCGCCACCGCCTCGCCCGCCACCGGCTCCAGCTGCCCGGCGATCGTCCGCAGCAGAGTGGACTTGCCCGCCCCGTTGCGGCCCAGGAGCGCGATCCGTTCCGGGCCGTGCACGTCCAGGTCGGCGCGGGCGCCGTAGCGGACCTGCAGCCCGCGCAGGGTCAGTACGGTCCGGCCGGCGGGGACGGTGGTGTGCGGCAGGTCGATGCGGATCTCGTCGTCGTCCCTGACCGCCTCGACGGCCTCGTCGAAGCGCTCCTTGGCCTCCTCCAGCTTCTCGGTGTGCAGGATGCGGTGCTTGCCGGCAGAGACCTGGGCATCGCGCTTGCGCTGGTTCATCACGATCTTCGGCTCGCGCTTCTGGTCGGACATCTTCTGGCCGTAGCGGACCCGGTGGGCCAGCTTGACCCGGGCCTCGGCCAGGTCGCGCTTCTGCCGGCGCAGATCGGTCCCGGCCGCCCGCACCATCCGTTCCGCGGCCTCCTGCTCGACGGCGAGCGCCTCCTCGTACGCCGAGAAGTTCCCGCCGTACCAGTGCGTCTCGCCGCCGCGCAGATCGGCGATCCGGTCGACCAGCTCCAGCAGCTCCCGGTCGTGGCTGACCACGAGCAGCAGCCCGGACCAGGACGCGACGGCCTCATGGAGGCGGCGCCGGGCGTCCAGGTCCAGATTGTTGGTCGGCTCGTCGAGCAGCAGGACGTCCGGCCGGCGCAGCAGCAGCGCGGCCAGCCGCAGCAGCACCGACTCCCCGCCCGACACCTCGCCGATGGTGCGGTCGAGGGTGATGTGGCCGAGGCCGAGCTGGTCGAGGGTGGCGCGGGCGCGCTCCTCCACGTCCCAGTCGTCGCCGACCGCGGCGAAGTGCTCCTCGCTCGCGTCGCCGCCCTCGATCGCGTGCAGGGCGGCGCGGGCCACGTCGATGCCGAGCGCGGTGTCGACCCTGACGGACGTGTCGAGCGAGACGTTCTGCGGCAGGTAGCCGATCTCGCCGGAGACCTTCACCGTTCCCCCGGCCGGGCGTAGTTCACCGGCGATGAGCCGGAGCAGCGTCGACTTCCCCGAGCCGTTGAGTCCGATCAGGCCGGTGCGGCCGGGGCCGGCGGCGAAGTCGAACTCGTCGAGCACGGGGGTGCCGTCCGGCCAGGAGAAGGAGAGGCGGGAGCAGGTGATGGAAAGGGGGGTGAATGCCATGAGGGCCTCCTGGTTGCTGGATGAGAGGGCAACTGTGGAGACACCGGAACGCGACGCGGCTCAACCCCTGAGGGGGAGATGGAGTGGGTGATGACGCCCTGGCGGAACGGAAGGCGGGTCACTGCCGAGGTCGCACTCGGGCACGCGGGAATCCCCACGGGCACGGTGTCTCATGACCTCAGACGCGCAACGGCCTTCTCCAATCGACGACAACAGGGCCGAGAAAGACGTTACGCCGGGGGTCGGTGGGCGTGCAACGCCTTTTCTGACTGCCGGCCGGGCGGCCGGTGGGTCCCGTGGCCGGGGGTCGTGTGGCCGGGGTGCCTTCTTCCGTGACGGCGCGCGATGTGCTGAGGTGATGCCCATGGTTGACGACTCCGCATATCCCACGGTGCCGCTCCACCCCCACACGGTCCCCGCCCACGAGGCGGAGGCGCGCAGCCGCACCTTCCACGAGGTCATGGCGAGCCGACGGACCGTGCGGGACTTCTCCTCCCGGCCGATCCCGCAGGGCGTCGTCGAATGGGCGATCCGCACCGCGGCCACCGCCCCGAGCGGGGCGAACGTGCAGCCCTGGCGGTTCGTCGTCCTCACCGACCCGGAGCGCAAACGTGCCCTGCGCGAGGCGGCGGAGGCCGAGGAGCGCGAGTTCTACGAGCGCCGGGCCTCCGAGGAGTGGCTGGCGGCGCTCGCCCCGATCGGCACCGACTGGCACAAGCCGTTCCTCGAGGACGCCCCGGCCGTCATCGTCGTCTTCGAGGTCCACAAGGGCCCGGAATCGCCCCGGCCCTACTACACCAAGGAGTCGGTGGGGATCGCCGTCGGCCTGCTGCTGGCCTCGCTCCACCAGGCGGGCCTGGCCACCCTCACCCACACACCGAGCCCGATGCGCTTCCTGAACGACGTCTGCGACCGCCCTCCCGAGGAGCGCGCCTCGTACGTCATCCCGGTCGGCTACCCGGCGGAGGGCGCCCGGGTCCCGGACATCCACCGCAAGGACCTCGACCAGGTCGTGGTCCGGCTCTGACCGGTCAGGCCGGCTGTACCGGCTCCCGGGGAGCGCCGCGCGGATAATGATTTGGTCCTGCGTCCCCCACCGCGTAGGGTTGGGTTCACCGACGCGGGGTGGAGCAGCTCGGTAGCTCGCTGGGCTCATAACCCAGAGGTCGCAGGTTCAAATCCTGTCCCCGCTACTTACACAGCAGGCCCGGTGCGCAAGCACCGGGCCTGCTGCTTTGTCATGTGCCGGTTCCGGCCCGGCCGCCGGCGCCCGTCTGCTGCGGCGCAAATGAGGTGATCGGGAAGATCCGTTGGGATATACCGGACCGATGTATGAGCAGAGATCCGGTGCCGACCGATCGCCCGTCGTCCTCCATGTCCCGCACAGTTCACGGACGCTGACTCCCGCCGCCCGGAGGAGCGTTCTGCTGGACGACGCCGTGCTGTCGCGGGAGCTGGACCACATGACGGACGCCCATACCGATCTCATCGCCGGCCGGGCGGCGGACGGTGCCGCCGTCACGCCCTGGACGCACGCCAATCTGCTCTCGCGCCTCGTCGTCGACCCGGAGCGATTCCCCGACGAGCGGGAGGAGATGCGGGCCGTGGGCATGGGCGCGGTCTACACCGGCACCTCGCACCGCGGGCGGCTGCGCGACGACGACCCCGACCACGAACGGGAGCTGCTCGCCGAGCACTTCGACCCCTACGCGGCAGCCTTCACCGAGCTGATCGACGCCCGCCTCGCCGCCACCGGCCGCGCCGTCATCATCGATGTGCACTCGTACCCGTCCCGGCCGCTGCCCTACGAACTGCACGCGGCCGGCGCCCGCCCCGCGATCTGTCTGGGCACCGACGAGCACCACACCCCGCGCTGGCTGCTCGACGCCGCCCGCCGGGCCTTCGCGGAGTGCGGTGAGCTCGGCCTCAACACCCCGTTCGCGGGCTGCTACGTCCCGCTCAAGCACTACGGCCACCGCACCGAGGTGTCCGCGCTCATGATCGAGATCCGCCGGGACCTCTATATGAGCGAGCCGGGCGGAGCGCCCACCGGTGGTCTGTCCGCCGTGGTGCGGGCACTGACCGCGCTCGTCGACGCCGTCACGGAGCCGGCGGCCCGTCCAGCTCCTTGACGAGCCGCTTGGGGGCGATCACGCGATAGCTCTCCTCCGTCCAGTCCGACAACAGCTCCGCGGACGGGACGCCCTCGTCGAGCGGGATCCGGACCCAGCCCGCCTTGCCCAGGCCGTAGCCGGCCGGTTCGGCGCCGGGAGCGGTCATCGCGTGGGCGTGCACGTCCTCGTCCTTGAGCTTCACGGTGATGGCCGGCGGATAGCTGCCGTCCTCGACACCGAGGAAGATGAAGACCTTCTTGTTGACCTTGATGACGGACTCGCCCCAGGGGAACTCCTCGACCGCCTCCGGCAGCCGCAGGGCGAACGCGCGGACCTTCCCGCGGACGGCGAGCGGATCGTGGGCGCGGCGGGGCATGGCGACTCCAGGAGCTCGGCGGCGGACCGTGGCTGTCTGTGATCGATGGTAGGGCCGGGGTCCGACAGCCCGCCTGCCGTGCACGCCCACGCCCGTGATCACCCGCCGGAGCCGGTACGCCGGAGCCGGTAGGCCAGGGCCGGTAGGCCAGGGCCGGTACGCCGGCGGCAGCGGTGTCACGACCCCGGCGGCTGCTCCGGGCGGGTGTGGATGACGGTGTCCAGGATGCGTGACCACTGCCGGACGATGCCCGCGCGGCGAGCCGAGTCGTCACTGAGCAGGTTGGCCAGCCCGAGGCCGCGGGCCATGTCCAGGGTGGCCTGGACGGATTCCCGGACGCCCTCGACGGATTCGTCGGCGTCCAGGAACTCCACCGCGAGACGGTGTGCCTCGCGGCCTATCCGGGCCTCCAGGGCGTTGACCCGGGGCCGCAGCTGTTCCTCGTCCGCGGCCGCGACCCACAGGTGGAGGGCGGCGCGGAAGAGCGGGCCGGTGTAGACGCCGACGAGCATGTCGACGACGGCGCGGGTACGGGACTCACCGTCACGGGGCAGTGCGCGGGCCCGTTCCCGGACGGCGTCCAGCCACTCCTCCGCGACATGCTCGATCGCGGCGGTGAAGAGGTCCTCCCGGGTCGGGAAGTGGTGCTGGGCCGCGCCCCGGGTGACCCCGGCGCGTTCGGCCACGGCGGCGACCGTGCTGCCGCTCCAGCCGCGTTCCGCCAGACAGGAGACGGCCGCCTCCAGCAGCTTCCGCCGGGTGGCGCGGCTGCGGTCCTGCTTGGGGGCCCGGGTGGTCACCACGCCCATGACGGACTCCGGCGTTCGGCGAAGGACCGTATCCCCTCCGCCGCCTCGGGCGAGGCGAAGAGCCGGGCGGACTGTTCGGCCAGTGCCGCCGTGTCCCGGTCGAAGGTACGCAGCACCTCTGCGGTGGTGAGCCGTTTGGACTCGGCGAGACCCTGCGGCGAGGCGGCCCGCAGACCGTCCAGGATGCCGTCCAGCGCGTCGGCGGTCGCGCTCACCAGGCCGATCCGGACGGCCTCCGCCGCGTCGAAGACCTCGCCCGTCAGGTAGTAGCGGGCGGCCGCGCGCGGGTCGGTGCGCGGCAGGACGGTGAGCGAGATGACGGCCGGGGCCAGGCCTAGCCGCGCCTCGGTGAAGGCGAAGCTCGCTCCCTCGCCGGCCACCGATATGTCGCACGCCGCGAGCAGCCCGAGACCGCCGGCCCGTGCGTGGCCGGTGACCTCGGCGACCACGGGCTTGGGCGACTCGACGATGCTCCGCAGCAGCTCCGCCAGGCCGAGCGGCCCTCCGGCGGCCGGATCCTTGAGGTCGGCGCCCGCGCAGAACGTGCTCCCGGTGTGGGTGAGCAGGATCGCGCGGACGCCGGGGTCCTTGACCGCCTCGTCGAGCCCTTCGCGCAGCTCGGTGACCAGGCGGGCCGACAGGGCGTTGCGGTTGTGCGGCGAGTCCAGGGTGAGCAGGGCGATACCGCGCTGGTGGTCGCGGCGTACGAAGGGCGCGTCGGACACGATCGGTCTCCTCCATGCGGATCGGCAGGCCGCGGCGGGCCCGGCGGGACTCGTCGGGCCCAGAAGGACTCGGGGCCCCGGACTCGGTGTGCATCACCGTGAATGGGTGGATATCAGTATGACTTGGGCAGGCCCAGGGTGTGGTGCGAGACGAAGTTGAGGATCATCTCACGGCTGACCGGAGCGATCCGGCCCACGCGGGACGCGGTGAGCAGGGCGGCCAGCCCGTACTCGGTGGTGAGCCCGTTGCCGCCGAGTGTGTGCACGGCTTGGTCGACGGCCTTGGCCCCGGCCTCGGCGGCCGCGTACTTCGCCATGTTGGCGGCCTCGCCCGCCCCCATGTCGTCGCCCGCGTCATAGAGGTAGGCGGCCTTCTGCATCATCAGCCGGGCGAGTTCCAGCTCGATGTGGGCGACCGCGAGCGGGTGGGCTATCGCCTGGTGGGCGCCGATGGGGGACTGCCACACCTGGCGGGTGCGGGCGTACTCGACGGCCTTGTCCAGAGCGAACCGGCCCATGCCCAGCGAGAACGCGGCGGTCATGATCCGCTCCGGGTTGAGGCCCGCGAACAGCTGCAGCAGCCCGGCGTCCTCGTCGCCGACCAGGGCGTCGGCCGGCAGCCGCACATCGTCGAGGAAGAGCTGGAACTGCTTCTCGGGAGCGCCCAGTTCCATCTCTATCTGCCGGTATTCGAACCCCGGTGTCTCCCGGTCGACGATGAACAGACACGGCTTGAGCTTGCCGGTGCGCGCGTCCTCGGTGCGGCCGACGATGAGCGTGGCGTCCGCGATGTCCACACCCGAGATGAAGACCTTGCGCCCGGTCAGCAGCCAGTCGTCGCCGTCGCGGCGGGCGGTGGTGGTGATGCGGTGCGAGTTGGAGCCGGCCTCGGGCTCGGTGATCCCGAAGGCCATCCGCAGCGACCCGTCAGACAGCCCCGGCAGCCAGCGGCGCTTCTGTTCCTCGGTGCCGAAGCGGGCGATGACGGTGCCGCAGATGGCGGGGGAGACGATGAGCAGCAGCAGTGGGCAGCCGGCCGCGCCCAACTCCTCCAGCACTATGGAGAGTTCGGCCATGCCGCCGCCTCCTCCGCCGTACTCCTCGGGGAGGTTCACCCCGAGATAGCCGAGCGCGCCTGCCTCCCGCCACAGCTCGTCGGTCTGCTTCCCCGCGCGGACGGCCGCGGTGAAGTAGTCGCGGCCGTAGCGCCGGCCGAGATCCCCGACGGCGGCACGCAGGGCGCGCCGCTCGTCGCTTTCCAGGAGTGCGCTGTCGAAGGTGCCTTGGCTGGTGGTCATGGGCGTGCTTCCTCCTTGACGACGGCGAGTACGGCGCCGACGTCGACCTGACGGCCGACCTCGGCGTTCAGTGCGGTGAGCGTTCCCGAGGCGGGAGCGGTGATCCGGTGCTCCATCTTCATCGCCTCGAGCCAGAGCAGCGGGCGGCCCGCTTCGACGTGGTCGCCGACGGCGAATTCACCGATCCGGATGACGGTGCCGGGCATGGGAGCGAGCAGCGAGCCCGGCTCGGTGCCGCTGACCGGTTCCGGGAAGCGCGGTAGGGCGGTGAAGGCGAACGCGCCGAGTGCGCAGTCGACATGGACCCGGTCGCCGTAGACCGCCACGTCGAACGCGCGGCGTACCCCGTCCGCCTCCAGGACGACCTGGCCGCGTTCCGCGTGCAGCAGCCGCACCCCCGGATGGTCCGGGGCGTCCAGGCCGGAACGGGTGAGGCGGTACCGGACCTCGTACGGCTCGGCGCCGGGCACCGTCGCGTAGTTCTTGGTCTGCGGCTGGGAAGGGACGTTTCGCCAGCCGCCGAACGCGGAGCGGCCCGACGCGTCGGACAGCGCGGCGGCGAGCGCCGCCAGCCGTACGGGACCGGTGTCCGCGCCGTCGCCGGCCAGTACCGAGCTGTGCTGTTCCAGGAACGCGGTGGAGTGCCGGCCCGCCGCGAACTCCGGGTGCCGCAGCACGCGCACCAGCAGCTCCCGGTTGGTGACCGGGCCGTGCAGCCGGGCACGTTCCAGGGCGCGGGCGAGCAGCCGTACGGCCTCGTCCCGGGTGTCGGCCCAGGCGATGACCTTGGCGAGCATCGGGTCGTAGTGCACGCCGATGGTGTCGCCGCTCACCACCCCTGAGTCGAGCCGCAGTTCGGGCAGTTCGGGCAGCTCCATCCGGTGCAGGACGCCGGACTGCGGCTGCCAGCCGCGTGCCGGGTCCTCGGCGTACAGCCGGGCCTCGATCGCGTGGCCCTGCGGCGCGGGCGGCTCCGCCGGCAGCGCGGCGCCCTCGGCTATCCGCAGCTGGAGCTGTACGAGGTCGAGTCCAGTCACACATTCGGTGACCGGGTGTTCGACCTGGAGGCGGGTGTTCACCTCCAGGAAGAACGGACGGCCGCCCGGCGTCACCAGGAACTCGACGGTGCCGGCACCGGTGTAGCCGATCGCGCGGGCGGCCGCGGAGGCGGCGTCGTGCAGCGTACGGCGCAACTCGTCGCCGATGCCCGGCGCCGGGGTCTCCTCGATCACCTTCTGGTGCCGGCGCTGCACCGAACAGTCCCGTTCGCCGAGCGTCCACACCGTTCCATGGGTGTCCGCGAGGACCTGCACCTCGATATGCCGGCCCGTCTCCACGAACGGCTCGACGAAGACCTCACCGTCGCCGAAGGCCGAGGCCGCCTCGGCACGCGCCGCGGCCAACTCCTCGTCCAGCAGCGCGAGATCCCGCACGATCCGCATGCCGCGCCCGCCGCCGCCGGCCGCCGCCTTCACCAACACCGGGAGGTCGTCCGGACCGATCGACTCCGGCCGGAGACCGGTCAGCACCGGAACGGAGGCCGCCGACATGATGCTCTTGGCGCGGGTCTTGGACCCCATGGACTCGATCACGCCGGGGGACGGGCCGATCCAGACCAGCCCCGCGTCGAGCACGGCCTGGGCGAAGCCGGCGTTCTCGGAGAGGAAGCCGTATCCGGGGTGGACGGCGTCCGCACCCGCCGCCTTGGCGGCCGCGACGATCAGATCGCCGCGCAGATACGTGTCGGCGGGAGCGTTCCCCGGCAGGCGTACGGCGGTGTCGGCCTCCCGTACGTGCGGGGCGCCGGCGTCCGCGTCGGAGTACACCGCGACCGTGGCGATCCCCAGGTCACGGCAGGTGCGGAAGACCCGCCGGGCGATTTCGCCGCGGTTGGCCACCAGAACGGACTCGATCATCACTGCCCTCACATCCGGCATCACTGCCCTCACATCCGGAAGACGCCGAAGCCGCCACGCGCGCCCTCGACGGGCGCGCCGTGCAGGGCTGACAGGCACAGGCCGAGTACGGTCCGCGTGTCGCGCGGGTCGATGACGCCGTCGTCGTAGAGCCGTCCGGACAGGAACATCGGGAGCGACTCGGACTCGATCTGCTGCTCGACCATGGCGCGCAGCGCGGCGTCCGCCTCGTCGTCGTACGGCAGTCCCTTCGCCGCCGCCGACTGGCGGGCGACGATCGAGAGCACCCCGGCGAGCTGGGCGGGCCCCATCACGGCGGACTTGGCGCTGGGCCAGGCGAAGAGGAAGCGCGGGTCGAAGGCCCGGCCGCACATGCCGTAGTGGCCGGCGCCGTAGCTCGCGCCCATCAGGACCGACAGATGCGGGACCTTGGAGTTGGCGACCGCGTTGATCATCATGGCGCCGTGCTTGATGATCCCGGCCTGCTCGTACTCCTTGCCGACCATGTAGCCGGTGGTGTTGTGCAGGAAGAGCAGCGGGATGTCCCGCTGGTTGGCGAGCTGGATGAACTGCGCGGCCTTCTGCGATTCGGCGCTGAACAGCACGCCCTGCGCGTTGGCGAGGATCCCGACGGGGTAGCCGTGCACCTCGGCCCAGCCGGTGGCCAGGCTCGGCCCGTACAGCGGCTTGAACTCGTCGAACCGCGAGCCGTCGACGACGCGGGTGATCACCTCGCGGGGGTCGAAGGGCGTCCGCAGATCGCCGGGGACGATACCGAGCAGCTCGTCCTCATCGTGCAGCGGCGGTTCGACGGACGCCCGCGGGGCCGGGCCCTGCTTGCGCCAGTTGAGGCGGGAGACGACGCGGCGGGCGGTCCGCAGGGCGTCGGGCTCGTCGAGGGCGTAGTAGTCGGCGAGACCGGAGACCCGAGCGTGCATGTCGGCGCCGCCCAGCGACTCGTCGTCGCTCTCCTCGCCGGTCGCCATCTTGACCAGCGGCGGTCCACCGAGGAAGACCTTCGACCGGTCCTTGACCATGATCACGTGGTCGGACATGCCGGGGATGTACGCCCCGCCCGCGGTCGAGTTGCCGAAGACGACGGCGATGGTGGGGATCCCGGCGGCCGACAGCCGCGTCAGGTCCCGGAACAGCGCGCCGCCGGGTATGAAGATCTCCTTCTGGCTGGGGAGATCGGCGCCGCCGGACTCGACGAGGCTGATCACCGGCAGCCGGTTGGCGAAGGCGATCTCGTTGGCGCGCAGCGCCTTCTTCAGCGTCCACGGGTTGCTGGCGCCGCCGCGCACGGTCGGGTCGCTGGCGGTGATCAGACACTCGACGCCCTCCACGACGCCGATGCCCGTGACCAGCGAAGCGCCCACCGGGTAGTCGCTGCCCCAGGCGGCGAGCGGTGAGAGTTCGAGGAACGGGGTGTCCGGGTCGAGCAGCAGCTCGATGCGCTCGCGGGCGAGCAGCTTGCCGCGCTTGCGGTGCCGCTCCACGTACTTCGCTCCGCCGCCGTCGATCGCGGCGGTGTGCGCGGCGTCGACCTCCGCGAGCCGGGCGAGCATGGTCGCGCGGTTGGCCGTGTACTCCTCGTCCGCGGTGTCCAGGAGAGTCATGCGCCGGCCCCGTCCTCTTGCGCGGATGCGGCGTCCGCCGACTCCGGCGCATTCACGGATCGAGGAGGGTCCACCGGCCTCGGCCGGGTCGGGGACTGCGGTTCGCGACCCGGTCCTGCCGGTCCCGCGAAGGCCTGTGCGATCTCCAGCCAGCGGTCCGCGTCCTCCCCCTCGGCGCGTACGGCCAGGTCGTCGCGGTGCCTGCGCTGGGTGGCCAGCAGACAGAAGTCGATCATGGGACCCGTCACCCGCTGCTCGGCGTCCTCGGGCCCGTACGTCCACAGCTCGCCGTCGGGCGCCGTCAGTTCGACCCGGAACTCCTCGGCGGGCGGCTTCAGTCCCCGTACGAAGTACGCGTAGTCGCGGGCCCGCACACCGATCCGGGCCACGTGCCGCAGCCGCCCGGTCGGCTCGCGCCGGGCGTCCAGGGCGTCGGCGACGTCCTGGCCGTGCGCCCAGGTCTCCATCAGCCGCCCGGTGGCCATCGAGGCGGCGCTCATCGGGGGCCCGTACCAGGGGAAACGCGTGCCGGGCGGCTGAGCGGCCAGGGCGTCGAGGAGGGCCTGGCGGCCCGTGCGCCAGCGGTTCAGCAGCTCGGCCGGCGGCAGCGACGCGCCCTTGCGGGCCTCGTCGTCGACGAACGTCTCGAACGTCGCGGCGGCCCGCTCGGTCTCCCGGGCGAACGCCTCGGGGTCGGTCACCGAGATCAGGGCGACGCCGTCGGTCCAGGCGAGGTGGGCGATCTGGTGGGCGATCGTCCAGCCCTCGGCGGGGGTGGGCGCCGCCCAGCGGTCCGCCGGGAGCGGCGCCACCAGCCGGTCGAGGTCTTCGCTCTCGGCCCGCAGGTCGACGAGCACGGACAGTGGATCGGCCATGACCACCCCTTGTTGACACCCGGTCAGCAACGTTGTGGGTCAGAGACTGGCAGTGCCGCCAAGAACAATCAAGCGTGCATGCATGATTTTCTGGCCGCACACGAAAACCGCCCATCGCCCCCGCGCTGGTGCGCAGGGGCGATGGGCGGTGCGAGCAGTGTCGCGTTCGCGCGCTGATCCGAGAGGGGTGGCCGCTCGGCCGGGCGTCAGGAGGCGCGGGCCGCCCGTCGCGCATCGAGCGCGAGCTTGCGCTCGTCGAACTTCACGGCCTGGTCGTTGAGGCCGCCCATGAACATGCCGAGCTCTTCCTGTGCCCGCAGTCCGTCCGGGCTCAGGCCGCTGACCTCGAGGACCTTGAGGTGGCGCAGCACCGGCTGCAGCACGTCGTCGTGGTGGATGCGCAGGTTGTAGATGCCGCCGATGGCCATCCGGGCCGCCGCCCGCTCGAAGCCGGGCATGCCGTGACCGGGCATCCGGAACTGCACGACGACATCGCGGATGGCCTGCATCGTCAGGTCGGGAGCGAGCTGCAGTGCCGCCGCGAGCAGGTTGCGGTAGAAGACCATGTGCAGGTTCTCGTCGGTCGCGATCCGGGCCAGCATCCGGTCGCAGACCGGGTCCCCCGACTGGTGTCCGGTGTTGCGGTGCGAGACGCGGGTGGCCAGCTCCTGGAAGGCCACGTAGGCCACCGAGTGCAGCATGCTGTGCCGGTTGTCGGACTCGAAGCCCTCCGACATGTGCATCATGCGGAAGCGCTCCAGCTCGACCGGGTCCACGGCACGGCTGGTCAGCAGGTAGTCACGCATGACGATGCCGTGCCGGCCCTCTTCCGCGGTCCAGCGGTGCACCCAGGTGCCCCAGGCGCCGTCGCGGCCGAAGAGCGAGGCGATCTCGTGGTGGTAGCTCGGGAGGTTGTCCTCGGTGAGCAGGTTCACGACGAGCGCGATCCGGCCGATGTCGGTGACCTTGGACTGCTCGGGGGCCCAGGCCTCGCCGCCCATGATCCCGTCGAAGTTACGGCCGTCGCTCCACGGCACGTACTCGTGCGGCATCCATTCCTTGGCTACGGCGAGGTGACGGTTGAGCTCGGTCTCGACGACCTCTTCCAGGGCGTACAGCAGCCGCGCGTCACTCCATGTGTCCGATCCGGGACGGTGGGATTCGGTGATGGTCACGGTGGCTCCTGATGGCTGGCAAGGCACCTACGGGGACGTAAGTTACGCTACCGTAGGTTATGAGTCGCCGAAAAGGCAACCGTCGCCCCGCTGGGTGTATGGAACGACTACCGACAGATACGGAATGACTAGCTCCGCGCGGACAGCTCGCGCAGCCGCACGGACAAGCACGTGACGCAGCCCTCCAGCTTCTCGAATTCGCTGATGTCGACCAGCACCGGCCGGTATCCCAGGCCGCTCAGCAGCTCCGCGCTCCGGGGAGCGCTCGCGGCCATGAGCAGCACATTTCCGCCGAGGAGCACCACGTGTGACCCACCCTCCTCCGGCATCGGTCGGAAGTGCGTAAAGATGGCCGGATCGTCGACCAGTGGCGGATATCCGATGATCGTTCCGTCCGGCAGGGCCGTCACCGCCGATTTCAGGTGCAGCACCTTCTTCACCGGGACGCCGACCACCCGCGCGCCCAGCGGCTCGAAGGCCGCACGCAGCTGCCGCAGGCCCTCCGCGTTGGTGCGCCCGCCCTGGCCGACGTAGATGGTGTCCCCGACCTTCAGGACGTCGCCGCCCTCCAGCGTCCCGGGCTCCTGGATCCGCCGCACCGAGCAGCCGAGCGCGACCGCGGCCTCCTCGGCGCCGGCCGTCTCCGGGCGCCGTGTGGGGGCGCCGGGGCGCGAGATCAGCGCCACGTCCCGGAACACGACCATGGTGTCCTCGACGAACACCCCGTCCGGGCAGTCGTCCGCCGGGGCGGCCTCAGTGGTCTCCCAGCCGTGCTCGGCCAGGACGGCGGTGTAGCGCTCCCACTGCCGCAGCGCGAGGGCGGGATCGACGGGCGAGCGCTCGATGTGCGTGACCAGGCCCTCGGCCAGGCGCGGACCGGGACGGCGGACGATCGCCTTCTTGCTGGGCATATAGGATCTGCTCCCTGATGAGTGCCACTCTTGTTGCCAAGGATCTTGCCGCAGGACACGGGGACCGAGTCCTGTTCTCCGGCCTCGAACTCGTCGTCGCCCCCGGCGATGTGATCGGCCTGGTCGGTGCCAACGGCGCCGGCAAGTCGACGCTGCTGCGGCTGCTCGCCGGGCTCGACACCCCCGAGCAGGGTGTGCTGCGGCTGAGCCCGCCCAGCGCCGCCGTCGGCCATCTGCCGCAGGAGCCCGAGCGGCGTCCCGGGGAGACCGTACGGGACTTCCTCGCCCGCCGTACCGGCGTCGCCGCCGCGCAGAGCGCGCTCGACGCCGCCACCCAGGCCCTCGTCGACGAGGCTCCCGGCGCCGACGACGCGTACTCCACCGGCCTGGAGCGCTGGCTCGACCTCGGCGGCGCGGACCTGGAGGAGCGCTCCGAGGAGGTCGCCGCCTCGCTGGGGCTGGCCATCGGCCTCGACCAGCAGATGACCTCGCTCTCCGGCGGCCAGGCCGCCCGCGCCGGCCTCGCCTCGCTGCTCCTCAGCCGCTACGACGTGTTCCTGCTCGACGAGCCCACCAACGACCTGGACCTCGACGGCCTCGACCGGCTGGAGAAGTTCGTCAAGGGGCTCCGCGCCGGCACCGTCGTCGTCAGCCATGACCGCGAGTTCCTCAGCCGCACCGTCACCAAGGTCGTCGAACTCGACCTCGCCCAGCAGCAGGTGAACATCTACGGCGGCGGCTACGAGGCGTACCTGGAGGAGCGCGAGGTCGCCCGCCGGCACGCCCGCGAGGAGTACGACGAGTTCGCCGACAAGAAGTCCTCCCTCGAAGCGCGCGGACAGATGCAGCGCTCGTGGATGGACCAGGGTGTCAAGAACGCCCGCCGCAAGGCGACGGACAACGACAAGATCGGCCGCAAGTTCCGCAGCGAGGCGTCCGAGAAGCAGGCCGCGAAGGCCCGCCAGACGCAGCGCATGATCGAACGCCTCGACGTCGTCGAAGAGCCCCGCAAGGAGTGGGAGCTCAAGATGGAGATCGCCGCGGCGCCCCGGTCCGGGGCCGTGGTGGCGACGCTGCGCGGAGCCGAGGTCCGCCGCGGGGACTTCACGTTCGGCCCGGTGGACCTGCAGATCGACTGGGCGGACCGGGTCGCGATCACCGGCGCCAACGGCTCCGGCAAGTCCACGCTGCTTGCCGCGCTGCTCGGCCGGCTCCCGCTGGACGCCGGCAACGCGGCACTCGGCCCGGGCGTCGTCGTGGGCGAGGTGGACCAGGCCCGCGGACTGTTCTTCGGCGACGAACCGCTGATGGACGCGTTCTCGCTGTCGGTCCCCGACCTGGAGCCCGCCGACGTGCGGACGCTGCTCGCCAAGTTCGGCCTCAAGGCCGCGCACGTGCTGCGCCCCGCGGCGACGCTGTCGCCGGGGGAGCGGACCCGTGCCGCGCTGGCCCTGCTGCAGGCCCGCGGCGTCAATCTGCTGGTCCTCGACGAGCCGACCAACCACCTGGACCTGCCCGCGATCGAGCAGCTGGAGTCGGCGCTCGCCTCGTACAACGGCACGCTGCTGCTGGTCACGCACGACCGGCGGATGCTGGACGCGGTGAGCACCACGCGGCGCATCGAGGTCGCGGACGGCCGGGTCTCCGAAGCCTGATCCGGGCGGGGTTCCGCGCGGGGTCCGCCGCGCGGAACCGGAATGCCGTGGGCCACGTCCAACCCGTGACCGTTCAGGAACCGGGAGACCGGGAGGCCGTCGGATGCGCGTATGGGTAGGGGCAGTTGCCGTGGTGGCGCTGCTGAGTGCGGCCGGCTGCGGTGCGGATCATCCGTTGACGAACGACAAGAACAACGGGCTCCGCTGCGACTCCATCGTCGTGGGCGAGTCGTCGGACGGCACGCACATCTGCCTCGACGTGGGCAGCTCGGTACGCGTCTCGCTGCCGGGTGCCGGCTGGGGCCCGGTGACCACGTCCGGTGCCGGCCTGACCGAGATGTCCGCCGACACCTTCCGCGGCTCCTCCCGCGGCATCGTGAAGCTGACCGCCGCTCGGAAGGTCTGCCCCGCGCCTTCGGCGCCCGGCATGGTCTCCTGCCACGCCCTGCAGGCATGGACCGTGACGGTCGGCGTGCGGCAGCCATAGACACGGACCCGGACAGGCTGTGGGGGCCTGCCCGGGTCCGTCTGACGTCCTTCGACTTCCTTGCGGGACTACCTCAACCAGCCGTGGTTCAGCTGATGTTGAGGGCGGTGTCGTCGAGTACGAAGCTCGTCTGGAGGCTGGAGTCCTCGGTGCCGGTGAACGTGACCTTCACCGACTGCCCGGCGAAGGAGGAGAGGTCGAAGGACTTCTGCGCGTAGCCGGTGTTCTTGTTGAGGTTGGAGTACGTGGCCAGCGTGGTGGTGCCGGCCTTCACCGTCAGGTTGTCGTAGGCGGTGGAGGTGGTCGTCTCGGCGGTGTCGATGTGCACCCAGAACGTCAGGGTGGCGTGGCAGCCGCTGGGGACCGTCACCGTCTGGGCGAGCGAGTCGGTGTGGGTGGAGCCGTAGCCGTTGAGCCACGCCTTCCAGGAGCCGGAGTGGGCGGCCTCACTGGCGCTGTTGTCGACCACGCCGGCGGTGGCGGTCCAGGGACTGGCGGTGCCGGTCTCGAAGCCCGGGTTGCCGAAGAGCTGCGAGGTGCTGCAGCCGCCGCCGACCGGGTTGACGACCCAGGTGAAGGACGCGCTGCCGGTGGCGTTGGTGCCGTCCTTGGCGGTCACCGTCACGTTGTAGGTCCCGGCGGTGGTGGGCGTACCGCTGATCAGGCCGGTGGAGGGGTTGATCGTGACGCCCGGCGGAAGGCCGGTGGCGCTGTAGGTGAGGGTCTGTCCGCTGCCGGAGTCGGTGGCCTGGATCTGCAGGGAGACCGCGGTGTTGACGGTGCTCGACTGGCTGCCCGGGTTCGTCACGGTGACGGTGTTGCCGCCGGTCGAGCCGTTGGTGAAGGCGGCCGTGCCGTTGGGGGTGCCGAGACCGGTCGGGCCGTCGTAGCCGGCCTTGGCGGTGCACAGGTAGCTGCTGCCGCAGGAGCCGTTGGTGCCGGTGGTCACGTCGTTGAGCGACGAGGCGTGGGCGTAGGGGTACGAGGCCGGGGTGGTGCCCGCGGCCGGGGTGCCGGCGAGGGCGTAGACGGAGGCGATGATCGGCGCGGACGCGCTGGTGCCGCCGTACACGTTCCAGCCGCTCGCCTGGTAACTGTTGTAGACCGCGAGGCCGGTGGCCGGGTCGGCGACCGCCGAGACATCGGCGACGGTGCGCTTGGCACAGCCGGTGTCGGTCTGCCAGGAGGGCTTGGGGTCGTAGGCGGAGCAGCCGGAGCCGGCGCCGTCGCCGCTGGTGCTGCCCCAGACCTTCTCGGTCCAGCCGCGGGGGGTGCTGGAGCGGCTCAGCGAGGTGCCGCCGACCGCGGTGACGTACTGCGAGGCCGCCGGGTACTCGACGCCGTAGCCGCTGTCACCGGAGCTGACGGTGATCGCGACGCCGGGGTGGTTGAAGTACGAGGCGTCCGAGCTGGGGTCGGTGGAGTCCTCGCCGCCGCCGTAGCTGTTGGAGACGTACTTGGCGCCCATCGTGACCGCGCGGTTCACCGCGGCGCCCAGGTCCTCCATGGACGCCGTGGCCGCCTCGACGAGCAGGATGTGGCACTGCGGGCAGACGGCGCTGACCATGTCGACGTCGAGCGAGATCTCGCCCGCCCAGCCGGCGTCGGCCGGCGGGTAGCTGGTGCCGCCGTTCTGGTCGACCTTCTTGAAGCACCCGTTGGCGGTGGTGCAGGCCGGCAGGCCGTACGTGCTGCGATACGAACCGAGGTCCGCCTCGGCCTTGGGGTCGTCGTTGGCGTCGATGATCGCGACGGTCGCACCGGCACCGGCCGAAGGCAGGGCGTATGCGCTCTGCAGGTCAGTGGGGCCGTAGCCGGACGGGAGCGCGTTCGGGGCGAGGGTCAGGTGCTGGACCAGGTCGGTGCGGGCGAGTGCGTGACAGGCCATGTAGCCGGCCTGGGTGGGCTCCGAGCAGAGCCGCTCGGTGTGGGCGGTGGAGCTGCTCGCCGCGGCCGGGGCGGCCGTTGTGGGGGCGGCCGACGCGGTGGCCGGGCCGGCGACGGCCAGCATGCCGACGGAGGCCAGGGCCGCCGCCGACAGGACGGCGGTGACGCCGCGACGGGTGAGGCGTCCGGCGCGGGTGGGGGTTCTCGATGGCAATGAACAGCCCTCCATGGGGGGATCGGTCCCGGCGGCGGGCAACCGTCCACGGCAGTGTCATGGTCATGACACTGCCTGATGAAGAGAACGCCGCAGGGCTTCGCGTGGCGCACGTTCATTGGAGAGGAATGCGGCGGCGAGGGTGACGCCAACGCTGGGGGAACAACTGCCACCCCGTTCAGTGGTGGCCAACGCTGAACGTAGTGACACCTGCCCCAAGGGACTACCGGGCAATGGCAAAGTCTTCCTTTCGGTGGGTGATCCCGGGCGTATAGCTTGAGCGCTCATGGAGTTCGAAGAGGGTCCGGTCAACGACCTTGTGGCGCTGGGGCTCGCGCGGTACGAGGCACGCGTCTACCTCGCGCTCGTCAGACGCGAGTCGTACACCGCGGCGGAGGTGGCCCGCGAGGCGGACGTTCCCCGGCAGCGGGTCTACGACGTCCTCGACGCGCTCGTGCGCCGACGGCTCGCCGTCGCACGGCCCGGCCGGGTGGCGACGTTCTCCGCGATCGCGCCGGAACTGGCGATCGCCCGGCTGATGGCCCTTCAGCGGGAGTCGCTGGAACGGCTGGACCGGGTCTCGGCCGGGCTCGCCTCCGCGCTGCTGCCGATCTGGACCGACGGGCGCACGCACACCGATCCGCTCGACTACATCGAGGTGCTGCGCGACCCGAAGGTGATCGCCGAGCGTTTCGCGGACATCCAGGAGCAGGCCGGCCACGAGCTGCTCAGCTTCTGCAAGCCGCCCTTCGTCGCCCCCGCCGCCAACACCGAGGGCATCAAGGTCGTCCGCAGACTGCGCAAGGCCGGGGGAACGGTCCGGGCGATCTACACGCACGACGCGCTCGGCGACGCGGAAGTCCTGGAGAACGTCCGCCGGTTCGGCGAGGCGGGGGAGGAGGCGCGGTTCGCCGCCGAACTGCCGATGAAGCTGATCATCGCGGACGCCTCGCTGGTGCTGTGCGACATGCCCGACCCGGTGGCCGGAACCGGCTCCACCACCGCGCTCTTCATCGAGCACCCGGCCCTCGCGGGCTGTCTGCGCCTCGCCTTCCTGACCGTATGGGGGAGCGCCGAGACCCGGCCCATGGATCCGCCGTCGTGAGCAGTGCGGGGTTCCGACCGGGCTGGGGCGGCTCGGCCGGCGTGGGCGGCGCCGCCCGGCCGGGGTGGCCGGGACGCGTTCGGTCGCGCGTCACGGGAGTTAAAGTGGCCGCGTGGCCGTGTTCCTGCTCGGAGTCGGTGCCGCCTGCTGCCTCGGACTGGGTTTCGTACTGCAGCAGCGCGCGGCGCAGCGTGCCCCGCTCGCGGACTTCCTCTCCTTCCGACTCCTCCTCGATCTGATCAGGATGCCCCAGTGGCTGCTGGGCATGGCACTCATGATCGGCGGCCAGGTGCTCGGGGCGCTGGCCCTGGCGCGCGGCGAGGTGTCCCTCGTCGAACCGCTCCTCGCGACGAATCTGCTGTTCGCCCTGGCGCTGTCCAGATGGCTGTCGGGGCAGCCGCTGGGCCGGAGCGGCTGGGCGGGAGTCGCCCTGCTGGCCCTCGGCGTGACGGCGTTCATCGTCGCCGGGCAGCCGGCCGGCGGCGGCCCGGAGGCGGGAGCGTTGCGCCACTGGCTGGTGCTGGGGATCGTCGTCGGGCTCGCGCTGCTGCTGGTGGCCTGTGCCAAACGGCTGCCCGCCTCGTCCGAGGCGACCCTGCTGGCGCTGGCGGCCGGCCTGCTCTACGGGCTGCAGGACGCGCTGACGCGGATCTGCGGTGAGTTGGCCCGGGAGGACGGCGTCCAGATACTGGCGGTGCACTGGCAGCCGTACGTGGTCGCGGCGATCGGGCTCACCGGACTCGTCCTCGTCCAGAGCGCCTTCGAGACCGCCCCGCTGCGGATGTCGCTGCCCGCGCTGACGGCCGCACAGCCACTGGCGGGCATCGCCTGCGGCATCGGCTTCCTCGGGGACCGGCTGCGGGTGACACCCGGGGCGCTGGCCTGGGAGGCGGCCGGGCTCGCGGCGATCACGGTGGGGGTGGTGCTGCTGGGACGGCACCCGGCGATGCCGTGCGCGCAGTCCGACGGCCAGCCGGAGAAGGAATCCACGACGAGCGCGAGCTGAGGGTCGAGCCGTTCTGGCGGCCGAGTACGCGCCCGAACTGGTCGACGTCGCAGTTTCGCAGGGGCTCTCAGGCCCGGTCCCAGCCGGCTTCGACCCCGAGGAACCGCCCCAGATCGGCGACCTCGGCCTCGATGCCGCGCACGACGACGGCGTCGAGCGGCGGCCGGAACGGGTCGACGCGGACGGTGAGCCGGTCGCCGCTACCCCGCTCGTGCCGCCAGACGCCGACCACCTCGCCGTCCAGCAGCACGCACGGGGTGAGGAACCCGCCGCCGGTCGCGACGAGACGGGCGAAGGACGGGTCCAGCAGCAGATCCCGGTCGTGGTAGCCGAGCAGATACGGGTCGAAGTGCCCGATCAGCCGGACGGACGGGTTCGGCGGCCGTGGCGCGTCCGTGCCGGCCCCCACCCACAGCGGGCCGTCCGGTCCCGCGATCTCCGCCAGGTACTCCCCGGCCGCCTGGAACCCGCGCCGTGCCTGGCCGGCCGGCAGCCCCGACCACTTGGCGAAGTCCTTGTCGGTCGCGGGTCCGTAGGCGGACACGTACCGCTCGGCGAGCGCGGCCAGGGCCTCGGTCCCCGACAGGTCCGGCCCGGCGACGCCGTCGAGCCACTCCTCGCGCAGGACATAAGTCGACTTGTCACCGTCGGCCTCGGGTCCCCGGCACACCAGGCCCGTCGCCGCCGCGTACAGCATCAGATGGGCCGGCGCCTGGCTGCGCGGATCCAGGGTGAGGCCGAGCTCGCCGAGGCCGCGCACGATGTCGTCGCGGAGCATCGGCGGGCGCCCGGCCAGCACCTTCTCCAGCGCGGGAAGCGCGCGGGCGCAGGTCTCCTCGTCCAGACCGAGCCGCAGTCGTCTGCCGCGCTGCGCGGCGGTGGCACGCGGGCCCAGTAGCGACGTCATCCAGCGCACGTCCGCCGCCGGGACGGCGTGCAGGGTGCCGCGCATCAGCCACGTACGGACCAGCGACCGGTCACCGGCGCCGCACGCCGCGTCGACGTCCCCGGCGGTGAGCCCCGAGGTCCTGGCGCGTACCTGCAACCGGCACGCCTTGGCGTCCTGCGCCTGCAGCGCGCCGGCCCGGCGCGCCGCCTCGACGACCCCGGCCCCGTCGCGCGGGCCGGCCAGCCCCTGCGCATGCACGCGCCAGGACCGCACCTGGGCGGGCGTCAGTTCCGGCATGGACCCCATCCTGCCGCACCTGCCGCCCAGGACTTGTGCATCCGGTCACGAACGGCCCGTTGACCCACCGTCGGCGAGCGACCGTGTCACCCCTTGCCGAAGTGCTCCAGCGGGAAGGCGCCGGAGGCCAGGGCGGTCTGGGTGAAGGATCCGGCCAGTTCGGTGAGGCGCGCGACGCCGGTGGCGCCGAGGTGCTCGTACGGGGCCCGGTCGACGCGGTCCGTCGCGGCTTCGATGTCCCGCCGCAGCTCGACGCCCGCGTCGGTGAGCTCGCCCGCCGTGTCGAGCAGCCCGCGCTCGCGCAGCCGGTCCTGGGCGGCGGCCCACTGCTCGGCCGTCCAGCCCCTGCTGGCCTGGACGAAGCGGGGGGTGAAGCCCTTGCCGGTCGCGGTGTGGCTGACGATGGCCTCCAGGCCGTCGAGTTCGGCCGCTACCAACGCGGCGAGGTGCCCGTCGCCCCGGTGCTCGCGCAGCAGCGTGGCGGCGTGCCAGAGCGCGAGGTGCGGCGCCGTCGGCACCGGCAGGTCGGCGTTGGCGGCGTAGAGCGGGCGGGCGGCCCGGTCGCAGGCCTCGGAGGCGCGCAGCGCCAGAGCGGCGGCCTCCGCCATCTCGGGCGAGGCGACGGTGTCCGCGCCGAGCAGCCGGGTGAGCGCGGTGTCGACGGCGCGCAGCCGGGCGTCGATGACGGCCTCGGGGGTGGCGATCGTCCAGGCGCGCGGGATGTGCCGGGCCACCAGGTCGTGGTTGAAGTTGTAGAAGGTCGCGGTGACGGTACCGGCTCCGACGGCCCCCAGCGGCGCCGCACGGCCCGCGAAGTACGTCATGCTGCCGGGTTCGAGGCCGAGCCGGGAGAGTTCGGCGGTGAACTCGGGCGAGAAGTACGTACTGGAGTGCAGCGGGTTGAGAGTGTTCTGACAGCGGCGCGACGCGCGGGGGTCCGAAGCGGTAGTAGTCATGGCCCCCAGGTTACCGACTGGTCAGCATGCTGCCGATAGGCATGCATACGTTCCGGCCACCGCGACGAAAAACGTTGCACGAGAGGTTCCAGAATCATGAATCGGTGGAAGGAACGGAAGCAAAGTGTCGAGATCGATAGTATTGACGTGTCAGCTGTACGTCCTACGGAGGCCCTGATGTCCACCGACATACCCGCACGCATGCTCCCGGTCACGGACCGGACCCGTCATCGGCGGCTGCGGGAGCAGGGCAGCGTGTCCCGCGACGACCTGGACGCGGTACTGGGCGCCGGCTTCATCTGCCATCTCGCCGTGGTGGTGGACGGCTCGCCGCTGGCGGTCCCCACGGTCTACGGGTTCGACGCCGCCGCCGACACGCTCTATCTGCACGGCTCGGCCGCCAGCCGCAGCCTGGTGCAGTCGCCCGGGGCGTCCGTCTGCGTCACCGTCACCCACATCGACGGTCTGGTGCTGGCCCGGTCCGTCTTCGAGCACAGCGTCAACTACCGCAGCGCGATGGTGCTCGGCGTGCTGCGTGCCGTCACCGATCCCGACGAGAAGCTGCACGGGCTGCGCGTCCTGGCCGAGCAGTCCGCGCCCGGCCGGTGGGACCACGCGCGCGGCCCGTCCCGCAAGGAGCTCGCCGCCACCACGCTGCTCGCGCTGGGGATCGACGAGGCCTCGGTGAAGACCAGCACCGGTCACACCGACGACGCCGACGGCCCCGACGGCGAACTGCCCGTATGGGCCGGGGTGCTGCCGCTGCTCCACACCTGGGGCGAGCCCGAGCCGGACCCGGCCCTGCGGGCCGGCATCCCGCTCCCGCCGCACGTGGCGGAACGGGCGGGCACGCAGGCGGGCTGACCATCCGGGGTGGTCTCCGCGGGACTGATCCCAGAAACGGATATCCGGGCCGGTTCAGCCCGCCGTCGGCGACCAGTCGAAGCGGGCGGGCCGCCCCTCAAGGAACGCGGCCACGCCCTCGGCCGTGTCCCCGCTCGCGCGCGCCTGCCGCTCCCAGTGCTCGATCCGCGCCGGGTCCAGGCCGGGCGCCGCGAACTCCTTCGCCGCGGCCTGGGTGAGCTGCGAGCGCGAGGCCAGGACCGCGGTGAACTCCGCGACCCGCTTGTCGAGTTGCCCGTCAGGGAGCACCTCGTCGACGAGCCCGGTCCGCAGCGCCCGCTCATGGTCGATCAACTCGGCCGAGAACAGCAGGTACTTGGCGGTCGCGGGCCCGACCAGGCCGACCAGTCGCCGGGTGGACGAGGCGGCGTAGACGATGCCGAGCCGGGCCGGGGTGACGCCGAAGCGCGCTCCCTCGGCAGCGAACCGCAGATCGCAGGCGGCGGCGAGCTGGCAGCCGCCGCCCACGCAGAAGCCGCGCACGGCCGCGACCGTCGGCTTGGGGAAGGCGGCCAGCGCCTCCTCGGCCCGGACCGCCGCGTCCTGTGTCCTGGCGGAGCCGCTGCCCGCCTCCCGCAGCCCTGAGATGTCCGCGCCCGCACAGAAGGTGCCGTCAGCGCCGGTGAGCACCAGGACCCGCACGGCGGGATCGGAGGCGAGCCCGTCCAGCAGACCGGGGAGCGCCTCCCACATCTCCGTGGTCATGGCGTTCCGCTTCGCCGGATTGCTGATCGTCACCGTTGCGGTGCCGTCCGCGATGTCCAGCAGCAGTCCGGGCTGTGGGCCGGGCTCGGGCATCCGGGCTCCCCTTCCGTATGTTCCGTGCGGCGTGATGTTCCGTTCGGCGTGGGTGTGGTGCGCAGGTGGCCGATCATCGGATCCTATCCGCGAACAAATAGGAGTAAAAAGGCTATACGGGACATTCATTCGACCGAGGCGAGGAGGCGGACGTGGCCGCACTCAGGAAGCGGGACCCGCGACCGGAGGCCCGGATCAGCCGCAGTTTCGGATGGCTTGCCGCACTCGGCGCCGTCCTGGTGCTGTGCGGGCTGTTCGGTCTCGCCTACACGGCCTTCGCCACCCTCACCTCGGTGCTGCTCTTCGGCTGGCTGCTGCTGATCGGGGGCTTCGTCGGCCTGCTGCACGCCGTCCAGTCACGCGACACGAACTTCTTCTGGCTCGCGCTGGTCGTCGCGGCGCTGAACCTGGCGGCGGGGGTCGTCGTCATCCGCAGGCCGGACGGCACCGCCGCGGCACTGACGATGTTCGCCGCGCTGCTCTTCCTGACCGGCGGGGTGTTCCGGCTGTTCGGCGGCCTGGTGGTGCGCGGACCGCAGACGCTCTCGACCGTGGTGCAGGGCGCGGTCGGCATCCTGCTGGGCGTCCTGGTGCTGGCCAACTGGCCGGAGAGCAGCCGCTACGTCCTCGGCTTCTTCTTCTCCCTCATGCTGCTCTTGGACGGCCTCGGACTGATGGCCGGCGGTATCGGCGGCCGGCGGGTCGTCGGCATGGTCACGGACGCCCGCACCGAGGCGGACGCCCAGGCGGAAGCCCGGCGGGAGGCCGTTGCGGGGGCGGGCCCGGAATCCGCGGCGTCGGCGGGACCGCCGAATGACCCGATGGTGGAACATTCCACGAAGCAGGAACAAGGCGATCGGAATCGGTCGCCCGAGTGACAAAGTCTTTCGCTGATGGACATGAAGCGCCGAAAGGTGCGGACTTACGGGCACCCGCCCAGTGAACTGCCCCCCACTCCGGAGACTCGATCCGTGAGGCGGATCTCGCCGTCGGCCCGACAGCGGGCAGCGGCAAGAACTGCGGGGACACGTCACACGAAGGCGATGGTGGATGCCGTCATGGAGGTCCGCGGGAGCGTCCCGCCCGATCCGGCGACGGCCGAGGTGCCGGTCGATCCGGATGATCCGGGTGGTCCTGGCGCTTCGGGCGGGCCAGGCGGTCCGTTCGCTCCGCCGCCGCCGTACGCCGGGGCGTGGCGTTTCACCGCACCGGCGGTGGACTCCTCGGTACCCCAGGTCCGGCACGGTGTCCGGGATCTCATCACCGACCGGAAGGTGCCCGTCGGCGACGATCTGATGGCCGGCATCCTGCTGATCGTGTCGGAGCTGGTGACGAACGCGGTCCGGCACGCGGCGCTGCTGTCGCCGCAGATCACCATCGAGGTCGCGGTGGGCCCGGACTGGATCCGGGTCGGCGTCGAGGACAACCACCCCTACCGTCCCAAGGCGCTGGAGGCGGAGTACGGCGACACCGGCGGCCGCGGCCTGCTGCTGGTCAAGGCCATCACGGCGGAAGCCGGCGGCATGTGCGACGTGACGCACACCGACTCCGGCGGCAAGGTGATCTGGGCGCTGCTGCCACTGCCGTTCCCGAACTCCTGAGACGTGCCCGAACCCCTGAGGCTGAACCCCTGAGGCCGCGGAGCCGGTCCGCCGGGCCCGCTCCGCGGAGCCGCCCCGGCGGATCAGCGCGTTCCTACCAGCCGGCGTCGCCGGTCAGCTCGCGGATCGCGGGCAGCGACGCGTCCCACACCGTTCCGAACCAGGCGGAGAACGGCCCGCGCTCGCGGATCTCCTCCAACTCCGGCGGCGTCACGAACGCGGTCTCGCCGATCTCCTCGGGGTCGGGCCGCAGCTGCGCCCGTACGAGGCCGACGAACAGGTGGTTGAACTCCTGCTCGACCAGCCCGGACGCCGGGTCCGGGTGGTTGTAGCGGACGGTGCCGGCCTCCCGCAGCAGCGCGGGAGCCGTTCCCAGCTCCTCGGCGGTGCGGCGGGCGGCGGCCACGAACGGCGGCTCGGCCGGGTACGGGTGCCCGCAGCAGGTGTTCGACCAGACGCCGGGGGAGTGGTACTTGCCCATCGCCCGGCGCTGGAGCAGCAGCCGGCCCTCGTCGTCGAAGAGGAAGACGGAGAAGGCGCGGTGCAGCCGGCCGGGGGCCAGATGAGCGGACAGCTTCTCGGCGGTGCCGATCGTCACACCGGCCTCGTCGACCAGCTCCAGCATGATCGGTTCCGCGACCCCGTTGCTGGAGGGATCCGTCGCGGGGGTGCCGGGCCGGCCGGTGGCGGGACTGGTTGGCATGTCCATCCTTCGCATTCGACGACAAGTCCTCAGTCTGCCTCACGCGCCGCTCACCGAAGTGGTTGCACCGCATGCTCCCTGTCACCCGGACGGGGTCGCTGGCACACGTGTGCCTCACGTTCCGGATGCCGGTGCGACGGCATGACGCACAGTGGCGGGGCCGCTACCGGTGACCCCCGTCGTCCGCGATGAGCTGCGGCGATGAAGGGCGCGAGAGCCGCGTCGGTGTCACCCGGACGGCCGGGTACGGCCACCGCACGGCCGCTGTTTGTTGCTGGCGCCCGGATCGACCATGATGATCACGTCATTCGCACGGCGGGGAGGGCCCCGGCGAAGCGCACGAGGAAGCAAACGGGTGGTGAACGGCCGCTTCCGCGGATCCGATAGCCTCTGCCGACCGCCGTCCACACCGGCCCGCCCACCGCCGTCCTCGCCGGCATCCCCACATGTCCAGGGAGTGAGTTCCTCTGCCGACCGCCATCCTCACCGGCCCGCCGGCTCCGGCGTCGCCGCTCGAGGGCGACCTGAGGTCGCTCGGATTCGACGTGATCGAAGCGCCGGAGTCCGGAAGCGAGTCCGAAGCGGCGGCCGGCGGTCTCGCGGCACGTATCGCCGCGGTGCCCGCCACCGACCGGGTGGCGATCGTCGACCGGCGCTTCGTCGGCCACACGCACGCGCTGCGGCTGGCACTCACGGACCCCCGCTTCGACGCCTCCGCCGTTCCCGGCGCGCTGGCCGTCCAGGCCGCGGCGCGTCCCGCGCTGGTCAGGGCGCTCGCCGCCGGGCCGGCCGAGGGTCTGCTGCCGGATACCCTCGCCACCGCCATCGAGGCCGAGGGGGTGGCTCCGCACCGCCCTGAGCTCGGTGTCCTGGTCGCCGCCGTACCCGCCTCGGACGCCGACCGGGCCGAAGCCGCAGCGGCCGTCGCCGCGGTCGACGGGGAGAAGGTCCGGCTGCGCAACGCCGTCAAGGCGCGCGACGGCTTCTTCACCACTTACTGCATCAGCCCGTACTCCCGCTACCTCGCGCGCTGGTGTGCCCGCCGCGGGCTGACCCCCAACCAGGTCACCACAGCGTCCCTGCTCGTCGCGCTCATCGCGGCCGGCTGCGCGGCCACCGGCACCCGGCCGGGCTTCGTCGCCGCCGGTGTCCTGCTGATCGCCTCGTTCGTCCTGGACTGCACCGACGGGCAGCTGGCCCGCTACTCGCTGCAGTACTCGACGCTCGGCGCCTGGCTCGACGCCACCTTCGACCGGGCCAAGGAGTACGCGTACTACGCCGGCCTCGCGCTCGGCGCGGCCCGAGGCGGTGACGACGTGTGGGCGCTGGCGCTCGGCGCGATGGTGCTGCAGACCTGCCGGCACGTCGTCGACTTCTCGTTCACCGAGGCCAACCACGACGCGACGGCCAACACGAGTCCGACCGCCGCCCTGTCCGACAAGCTCGACAGCGTCGGCTGGACGGTCTGGGTGCGCCGGATGATCGTGCTGCCGATCGGTGAGCGCTGGGCGATGATCGCGGTGCTCACCGCCGTCACCACGCCCCGCATCACCCTGACCGTGCTGATCATCGGCTGCGCGCTCGCCGCCTGCTACACCACCGCCGGCCGGGTGCTGCGCTCGCTCACCCGCAAGGCGGTCCGCACCGACCGGGCCGCCCAGGCGCTCGCCGAGCTGGCCGACAGCGGTCCGCTCGCCGAAGCCGTCGCCCGCGCCACCGGGCCGCTCGCCCGCCGGCTGCCGTCCTTCACCGCCCCCGCCATCGCCCTGCTCGGCGCCGCCGCGCTGGTGGCGACCGCGGCGCTGGCCCCATGGGGCAGCTGGTGGCCGGTGCTGGCCGCCGTCGTATACGTCCTGACCTCGGGTCTGGCCGTCGCGCGGCCGCTGAAGGGTGCCCTCGACTGGCTGGTCCCGCCGTTCTTCCGGGCGGGCGAATACACCACGATCCTCGCGCTGGCGGCCGTCTCGGACGTGAACGGGGCATTGCCCGCCGCTTTCGGCCTGGTGGCCGCCGTCGCCTACCATCACTACGACACGGTGTACCGCATCCGCGGCGGCACCGGGGCGCCACCGAGGGCCCTGGTACGCGCGACCGGCGGACACGAGGGCAGGGCGCTGGCGGTCACCGCGGCGGCCGCCCTCGCGCACCACACAGGTTTTACCGTCACGCTGACGGTCATCGCCGGGGCGCTGACACTCGTGGTGCTCACCGAGAGCATCCGTTTCTGGGTGTCGTCAGCCGCACCCGCTGTACACGACGAATCAGGAGAACCCGCATGATCGGCCTCGTGCTGGCAGCCGGCGCCGGACGGCGTCTGCGTCCCTACACCGACACCCTGCCCAAGGCTCTGGTGCCGGTCGATCCCGAGGGGGCGGGCACCACCACCGTCCTGGACCTGACCCTGGGCAACTTCGCCGAGGTCGGCCTCACCGACGCGGCGATCGTGATCGGCTACCGCGGCGAAGCCGTCGTCGAGCGCAAGGCCGCCCTGGAGAAGAAGTACGGCGTCAAGCTGCACCTCGTCGACAACGACAAGGCGGAGACCTGGAACAACGCCTACTCGCTGTGGTGCGCCCGGGACATTCTCACGGAGGGTGTGATCCTCGCCAACGGCGACACCGTGCACCCGGTCTCCGTGGAGAAGACCCTGCTGGCCGCCCGCGGCCAGGACCGGCGGATCATCCTCGCCCTCGACACGGTGAAGAAGCTCGCCGACGAGGAGATGAAGGTCATCACCGACCCGGCCAAGGGTGTGCAGCGCATCACCAAGCTGATGGACCCGGCCACCGCGACCGGCGAGTACATCGGCGTGACGCTGATCGAGTCGTCGGCCGCCGCCGACCTGGCCGACGCGCTGAAGACGACCTTCGAGAAGGACCCCGACCTCTACTACGAGGACGGCTACCAGGAGCTCGTCAACCGCGGCTTCACCATCGACACCGCGCCGATCGGCGACGTGGCCTGGGTCGAGATCGACAACCACGACGACCTGAAGAAGGCACGGGGGATCGCGTGCCAGTACTGACCCGGCTGATCCCCTCGCCGGTCGTCGTCGACATCAACGGCGGCGCTCTCGCCGATCTGGCCGGCCTCCTGGCCGACCAGCGGATCTCCAGCTCGGGCAAGCTCGCCGTCGCGGTCAGCGGCGGCTCCGGCCTCAAGCTGCGCGACCGGCTGGCTCCCGAGCTGCCCGGCGCCGACTGGTACCCGGTCGACGGCGGCACTATCGACGCCGCCGTCAAGCTCGCCGACGCCATGCGCGGCAAGCGGTACGACGCGGTCGTCGGCCTGGGCGGCGGCAAGATCATCGACGTCGCGAAGTACGCGGCCGCCCGGGTCGGGCTGCCGATGGTGGCCGTCGCGACGAACCTCTCGCACGACGGCATCTGTTCGCCGGTCTCCACGCTGGACAACGACAACGGGCGCGGCTCCTACGGGGTGCCCACCCCGATAGCGCTGGTCATCGACCTGGACGTGATCCGCGAGGCCCCGGTGCGCTATGTGCGCTCCGGGATCGGCGACGCGATCTCCAACCTCTCCGCCATCGCGGACTGGGAACTGTCGCACCGTGAGACCGGTGAGCCGATAGACGGTCTCGCCGCCGCCATGGCCCGCTCCGCGGGCGAGTCCGTACTGCGGCACCCGGGCGGGGTGGGTGACGACGCGTTCCTCACCACGCTCGCCGAGGGCCTGGTGCTCTCCGGCATCGCCATGTCGATCAGCGGGGACACCCGCCCGTCGTCCGGCGCCTGCCACGAGATCAGCCACGCCTTCGACCTGCTGTACCCGAAGCGCGCCGCCGCGCACGGCGAGCAGGTCGGCCTGGGCGCCGCCTTCGCCATGTACCTGCGCGGGGCGCACGAGGAGTCCGGCCTGATCGCCGAGGTGCTGCGACGCCACGGCCTGCCGGTCACGCCCGGCGAGATCGGCTTCTCCGACGAGGAGTTCGTCAAGGCGGTCGAGTACGCACCGCAGACCCGCCCCGGGCGCTACACGATCCTGGAACACCTCGACCTGTCCGCAGACCAGATCAAGGACGCATACGCCGACTATGCCAAAACCATCAGTAGCTGAACTCCGCCCGGTCGTTCACCCCCCAGGGGTGAAGGACCGGCGGAGCGGCGAGCACTGGGCCGGCCGGCTCTACATGCGTGAGCTCTCGCTGCGCATCGACCGGCACCTGGTGAATACGCGGGTCACCCCCAACCAGGTGACGTACGTGATGACCGTCGCCGCCGTCCTCGCCGCCCCGGCTCTGCTGGTGCCGGGGATCGCCGGTGCCGTGCTCGGTGTGGTGATGGTCCAGCTGTATCTGCTGTTCGACTGCGTCGACGGCGAGCTCGCCCGCTGGAAGAAGCAGTACTCGCTGGGCGGGGTGTACCTGGACCGCGTCGCCGCCTATCTGTGCGACGCCGCCGTGCTGGTCGGCTTCGGTCTGCGTGCCGCCGATCTGTGGGGCTCCGGGCGGATCGACTGGCTGTGGGCGTTCCTCGGCACGCTGGCCGCCCTCGGTGCCGTGCTGATCAAGGCGGAGACCGACCTGGTCGGCGTCGCCCGTCACCAGCACGGGCTGCCGCCGGTCAAGGAGGCGGCCTCCGAGCCGCGTTCGTCCGGTATGGCGCTGGCCCGCAAGGCCGCCGCGGCGCTGAAGTTCCACCGGCTCGTCCTCGGCATCGAGGCGTCGCTGCTGATCCTGGTGCTGGCGATCCTGGACCAGGTCAGGGGCGACCTGTTCTTCTCGCGCCTCGGTGTCGCCGTGCTGGCCGGCATCGCGCTGCTGCAGTCCCTCCTGCACCTGGTCAGCATCCTCGCGTCGAGCAGGCTGAAGTGAGTACGCCGCTGAAGCTCGGCGCGGTGATCATCACCATGGGCAACCGTCCCGTGGAGTTGCGCGACCTGCTGGACTCCGTAGCCAAGCAGGACGGCCCGCCGATCGAGGTCGCGCTGGTCGGCAACGGCTCCCCGCTCCCCGAGCTGGAAGGGTCCGCGCCGCGGCTGCGCACCGTCGAGCTGCCCGAGAACCTGGGCATTCCCGGCGGCCGCAACGTCGGCGTCGAGCTCTTCGGCCCGAACGGCTCCGATGTCGACGTGGTGCTGTTCCTGGACGACGACGGGCTGCTGCCCGGCACCGACACCGGGGAGCTGCTCCGCGAGGCCTTCGCGGCCGACCCGGAGCTGGGCATCGTCAGCTTCCGGATCTCGGACCCGGAGACCGGCACCACCCAGCGCCGCCACGTGCCGCGCCTGCGGGCGTCCGACCCGATGCACTCCTCGCGGGTGACCACCTTCCTGGGCGGCGCCAGCGCGGTCCGTACGAAGGTGCTGGCGCAGGTCGGCGGGCTGCCGGACGAGTTCTTCTACGCGCACGAGGAGACGGACCTGGCCTGGCGGGCGCTGGACGCCGGCTGGATGATCGACTACCGGTCGGACATGGTCCTGCACCACCCGCTCACCGAGCCCAGCCGGCACGCGGTCTACCACCGGATGGTGGCCCGCAACCGGGTGTGGCTGGCGCGCCGGAACCTGCCCTGGCCCCTGGTGCCCGCCTATCTCGGCACCTGGATCCTGCTGACACTGGCCAGACGTCCTTCCGGTCCCGCCCTGCGGGCGTGGATCGGTGGCTTCCGGGAGGGCTGGGCGACGCCCTGCGGCCCCCGGCGCCCCATGAAGTGGCGCACGGTATGGCGGCTGACCCGACTGGGCCGACCCCCGATCATCTGACAAGCTCGAACCTGAGAGCATCGGTCGCAGTCCGGGACCCCCCTACCCCGGACGCGCACCTTGAGGACGAAAGTGTCTACTGTGAGCGGAACAGCGCACGACGGCGCCGTCGCCGTGAGTGTCCCATCGGACTCCCCGGCCGACGACGGGCTGTCGGCTTCCGAGCTGGCGGCGAAGTACGGGCTGTCGGTCAGCGGTGCCCGGCCGGGCCTCGGCGAGTACACCCGGCAGTTGTGGGGCCGGCGGCACTTCATCAACGAGTTCGCGAAGGCGCGGACGCAGGCGCAGTACACCGATGCCCGGCTGGGTCAGCTGTGGCAGGTGATGACGCCGTTGCTGAACGCGGCGGTGTACTACCTGATCTTCGGGCTGTTGCTGGGTACCGACCGCGGTGTGGACAACTTCATCGCGTTCCTGGTGACGGGCATCTTCATCTTCACGTTCACCCAGTCGTCGATCATGAGTGGCGTGAAGGCGGTCTCGGGGAACCTGGGCCTCATCCGGGCCCTGCACTTCCCCCGGGCATCGATGCCGATCGCGTTCACGCTGATGCAGTTGCAGCAGCTGCTGATGTCGATGCTGGTGCTGTTCTCGATCGTGCTGATGACCGGCGAGGTGCCGACCTGGTCGTGGTTGCTGGCGATTCCGGCGCTGTTCATCCAGTCGATCTTCAATGCCGGCCTGGCGCTGGCGGTGGCCCGGCTGGGCAGCAAGATGACGGACCTCGCGCAGCTGATGCCGTTCATTCTGCGGACGTGGATGTACACCTCCGGCGTGATGTACAGCATCGCCAACTTCACCAAGGACGCACCGTACTTCGTGAAGATCCTGCTGGACATCAATCCGGTGGCCGTCTACATCGACCTGATGCGCTTCGCGCTGATCGACAGCGTGACCGCCGAGCAGATGCCGCCGCACGTGTGGGCGGTCGCGGTGGGCTGGGCTCTCCTGGCGGGTATCGGCGGGTACGTGTATTTCTGGAAGGCTGAGGAGAAGTACGGCCGTGGCTGAGCAGACCGAAACCCGCGTCCCCACCGTGATCGTCGACGATGTGAACATCGTCTACCGGGTGCACGGCGCGGGGAACAGCAAGGGCAGCGCGACCGCTGCCCTGGGACGCATAATCTCGCGCAAGTCGTCGCCCAACGTCCGGCTGGTCCATGCCGTACGCGGGGTGAGTTTCACTACGTACCGGGGCGAGGCGGTCGGTCTGATCGGGTCGAACGGGTCGGGCAAGTCGACGATGCTGCGGGCGATCGCGGGTCTGCTGCCGCCGGAGAGCGGCCGGGTCTACACCGACGGCCAGCCGTCGCTGCTGGGGGTCAACGCCGCGCTGATGAACGATCTGACCGGCGAGCGGAACGTGATTCTCGGCGGTCTGGCGATGGGGATGTCGCAGGAGGAGATCCGCGAGCGGTACCAGGGAATCGTGGAGTTCTCGGGAATCAACGAGAAGGGCGACTTCATCTCGTTGCCGATGCGGACGTACTCCTCGGGCATGGCGGCCCGGCTGCGGTTCTCGATCGCGGCGGCCAAGAACCATGACGTGCTGATGATCGACGAGGCGCTGGCCACCGGCGACCGCTCCTTCCAGCGCCGCTCCGAGGCCCGCATCCGCGAACTGCGCAAGGAAGCGGGCACGGTCTTCCTGGTCAGCCACAACAACAAGTCGATCCGTGACACCTGTGACCGGGTGCTGTGGCTGGAGAAGGGCGAGCTCCTCATGGACGGCCCGACGGACGACGTGCTGAAGGCCTACGAAGAGGCCAGCAACAAGTAGCCGGCGGACCGGAACAGCGGTCCACGCCGCCGCACCGACGATCGGGCCCCCGCCGGGCAGAACCGGCGGGGGCCCGTCCGGTTCCCGCGTGATCCGCCGCCAGGGCCCGGGCACATCCCGTGCGCCCCTCTCCGGGGACGCCAACCGGCGCTGCCGGGAGCCCGATTGCCGGCGGACGGGGGGAATCCGAACGGAATCCCGCCTGTCGCTCGCGCCCCCGGCGTACGCCGGTGACCTGCCCGACGTAAGCTGTAGCGGTGCTCCGGGGTGGGCGCGGCGTGTCCGAAATGGGAAGATTCTTCCCAGCGGTGTAGAACGGGGAGTGTGGCGGCCATGAAGATCGGGACCATCCAGCTCCACAGCGCGCCGGTCGCGCATGGGACGGGAAGCCCGCGGTGACCGCCGACGCGCAGTCGCGCGCCGTCCTCGACAAGGCCGCCCGCGAGAACTTCCCCGTCGCACCGTTCTTCGTGCCGAAGGCGTGGCGTGGCGATCTGATGGCCGTCTACGGCTTCGCCCGGCTCGTCGACGACATCGGCGACGGCGATCTGGCCAACGGCGGCCGGGACGACGCCGCCCGGCTCGGCCTTCCGCAGGACGCGGCCGAGGACCGGATCGTCATGCTCGACGCGTTCGAGGCCGATCTGCGGAAGGTGTTCGACGGAACCCCCCGCCATCCGCTGCTCCTGGCACTGCAGCCCACCGTCCGCCGGCACGGGCTGACCCCCGGCCCCTTCGAGGGTCTGATCGAGGCCAACCGCCAGGACCAGCGGGTCCGGCGCTACGACACGTACGAGGATCTGCTCGCCTACTGCGAGCTGTCCGCCAACCCGGTGGGCCGGCTCGTTCTGGGGATCACAGGCACCTCGACACCCGAGCGGAACCGGCTCTCCGACGCCGTCTGCACCGCGCTGCAGATCGTCGAGCACTTGCAGGACGTGGCCGAGGACCTCGGTCGCGACCGTATCTACCTGCCGGCACAGGACATGAAACGCTTCGGAGTCACCGAAGCGGACCTCGCCGCCCCCACCGCTGGCGCACAGGTGCGCGCACTGGTGGCATTCGAAGCGGAACGCGCCCGGGACCTTTTGAATGAAGGCACCCCATTGGTGGGTAGCGTCCGTGGCAGGCTCAGGCTTCTGCTCGCCGGCTTCGTCGGCGGCGGGCGTGCCGCGCTGAAGGCGGTCGAGAGCGCGGGCTACGACGTGCTCCCGGGACCGCCGAAAGCCACCAGACCAAGCCTGCTGCGCGAAGTGGGGTCGACATTGCGAAGAAAGGGGTGAGGCGGACCGTGAACGGTTCTGCCCACACGTCCGGGCCGGTTCTCGCCGCCTACCGTTACTGCGAGAGCGTGACCGGGCACGAGGCCCGCAACTTCGCCTACGGCATCCGCCTGCTGCCCCTCCCCAAGCGGCAGGCCATGTCGGCCCTCTATGCCTTCTCCCGCCGCGTCGACGACATCGGCGACGGCGACCTCGACCCCGCGGTCAAGCAGATCCGGCTCGACGAGACCCGGGCCCTGCTGGCCCGGATCCGCGCGGGTGAGATCCGCGAGGACGACACCGATCCGGTCGCGGTGGCGCTCACCGACGCGTCACGCCGGTTTCCGCTGCCGCTCGGCGGACTCGACGAGCTGATCGACGGCGTGCTGATGGACGTGCACGGCGAGACGTACGAGACCTGGGACGACCTCGCGGCGTACTGCCGCTGCGTCGCGGGCGCCATCGGACGGCTCTCGCTGGGCGTCTTCGGCACGGTCGGCCCCGGCGGACGGGGCACCGGCGACATGGAGCGCGCCGCCGGATACGCCGACACCCTCGGCCTCGCCCTGCAACTCACCAACATCCTGCGGGACGTCCGGGAGGACGCCAGCAACGGCCGGACCTATCTGCCCGCCCAGGACCTCGCCAAGTTCGGCTGCTCGGAGGGGTTCCACACCGACACCCCGCCGCCCGGCTCGGACTTCGCCGGCCTGATCGAGTACGAAGTACGCCGGGCCCGCGCCCTGTTCGCGACCGGCTACCAATTGCTACCTATGCTCGACCGCCGCAGCGGCGCCTGTGTGGCCGCGATGGCGGGTATCTACCGCAGACTGCTGGACCGGATCGCCGCGGATCCCGAGGCGGTGCTGCGCGGCCGGGTATCGCTTCCGGGTCACCAGAAGGCGTACGTCGCCGTACGCGGTCTGGCCGGTCTCGACGCCCGCCGCTCGGCACGGGGGCGCGGGTGACGTTCCTAGCAACCAGTCAGGTCCCCAGCGCGTCAGTGCCGGTGACGGAGCGTCGCGTCGCGTCGGGCGCCAGCGGAAGGGGGGAGTGCCGATGACCGGGTCCGAGGTTTCCGGACGTCCTCCGGAGGCGGCCGCGGTGGTCGTGGGCGGCGGGCTGGCCGGCACCACGGCGGCACTGGCGCTCGCCGACGCCGGGCTCCGGGTGACCCTGATCGAATCACGTCCCCGGCTGGGCGGACTGGCGTTCTCGTTCCAGCGCGGTGAGCTGACCGTCGACAACGGACAGCATGTCTTCCTGCGCTGCTGCACCGCCTACCAGTGGTTCGTCGACCGGATCGCGGCCCGCGACCTGGTCACTCTCCAGGACCGGCTCGACGTGCCCGTCCTGGACGCGGCGAACATGCGGCTGGGCCGGCTGCGCCGTGCCGCGCTGCCCGTACCGCTGCACCTGGCGGCGAGCCTCGCGACGTATCCGCACCTGTCGCTCAGGGAGCGGGCCACGGTCGGCCGCGCCGCGCTGGCGCTGCGCGCCCTGGACCTGGCGGACCCGGCGCTCGACGACACCGACTTCGCCAGCTGGCTGCGGGACCGGGGCCAGTCCCCGCGCACCATCGAGGCGCTGTGGGACCTGGTGGGCGTCGCCACGCTCAACGCCACCGCGGCGAACGCCTCGCTGGGGCTGGCCGCCATGGTCTTCAAGACCGGGCTGCTGTCCGAGGCCGGCGCCGCCGACATCGGCTGGGCGGCCGCGCCGCTCGGCGAGCTGCACGACGACCGGGCCCGCAAGGCCCTGGACGCGGCGGGCGTACGGATCATGCTGCGGTCCCGGGTGACCGGCATCAAGCCGGCCGCCGGGGGCGGCTGGCTGGTCGACGCCGAGACCGGGCCGGGTCGCGGCGAGCAGCTCGACGCCGGCACCGTCGTCATGGCCCTGCCGCAGCGCGAGACCCACGGGCTGCTGCCCGAGGGCGCGCTGGACGACCCGGACGCACTGCTGGGGATCGGCACGGCGCCGATCCTGAACGTGCACGTCGTCTACGACCGCCAGGTGCTGCGACAGCCGTTCTTCGCCGCGCTCGGCAGTCCCGTCCAGTGGGTCTTCGACCGGACCGCGAGCTCGGGAATGACCGGTCCCGGCCAGTACCTGGCCGTCTCGCAGTCCGCCGTCGAGGACGAGATCGATCTGCCGGTCGCGGAACTGCGGGAGCGCTATCTGCCGGAGCTGGAACGCCTGCTGCCCGCGGCCAGGGGCGCCGGTGTGACGGACTTCTTCGTCACCCGGGAGCGCACGGCGACCTTCGCCCCGGCTCCCGGCGTCGGCCGGCTGCGGCCGGGAGCGGCCACCCGCGCCCCCGGTCTGTACCTGGCCGGCGCGTGGACCGACACCGGCTGGCCCGCGACCATGGAGAGCGCCGTGCGCAGCGGACTGCACGCCTCCCGAGAAGCTTTGACCGCACTAGGCCTTCCGTTCGAGAACGATGTTGTGAGGGCCGTATGAGCACAGCCAGTGCAACCAGAGGAGTAAACGTGACCGCTGCCGGCGTCCTTGAGCTGCTGGAGCGCGGCCGCACCCTGTCCACACCGGTGCTCCGCTCGGCCGTGGAACGGCTCGCGCCACCGATGGACACCGTCGCCGCCTACCACTTCGGGTGGATCGACGCGGCCGGCCGGCCGGCCGACGGCGACGGCGGCAAGGCCGTGCGCCCCGCGCTGGCCCTGCTGTCCGCCGAGGCGGCGGGAGTGCCGCCCGAGGTCGGCATCCCCGGCGCGGTCGCCGTCGAGCTGGTGCACAACTTCTCACTGCTGCACGACGACCTGATGGACGGCGACGAGCAGCGCCGGCACCGCGACACCGTATGGAAGGTGCACGGTCCCGCCCAGGCGATCCTGGTCGGTGACGCGCTGTTCGCGCTTGCCAACGAGGTGCTGCTGGAACAGTGCACCGTGGACGCGGGCCGCGCCACCCGGCGGCTCACCGTCGCGACCCGCAAGCTGATCGACGGCCAGGCCCAGGACATCTCCTTCGAGCACCGCGAGCGGGTCACCGTCGAGGAGTGCCTGGAGATGGAGGGCAACAAGACCGGCGCCCTGCTGGCCTGCGCCTCCTCCATCGGCGCGGTGCTCGGCGGCGCGTCGGACTCCGACGCCGACGCGCTGGAGGAGTACGGCTATCACCTCGGGCTGGCCTTCCAGGCGATCGACGATCTGCTCGGGATCTGGGGCGACCCGGCCGCGACCGGCAAGCAGACCTGGAGCGATCTGCGGCAGCGCAAGAAGTCACTGCCCGTGGTCGCCGCGCTGGCGGCGGGCGGCAGCGCCTCGGAACAACTCGGGGAACTGCTCGCGGCAGATGCCAAGAATCCTGAAACAGGTGCGTTCAGTGAGGAAGAGTTCGCCCTGCGGGCGGCGTTGATCGAAGAGGCGGGAGGCCGGGAGTGGACATCCCAGGAAGCCCGCCGGCAATACGCCACTGCAATCGCCGCGCTGGATAAAATGGACATGCCGGACGAAATTCAACGTAAGCTCGTAGGCCTGGCGGATTTTGTGGTGGTTCGCGAGAAATAACGATCTAACGTGGAGCGCAGCACGTCGCCGACCAAGCACGTGTAACGGTCGACGGCAGCCCCAACACCGCAGAAGTCTCAACTGCAAAGGGGAAGCCATGACAGCGACGACCGACGGCAGTCCGGGGGCCCCAGCCCCCCAGGCACCTTCGGCCAGCACCACCTCGGCACCGCACCCCGTACACGTCGGTGGTGCCGAGGCGGCGGCGGAGCGCGCCGCGCGGCGCGCCGCCGCCAACCTCCTGGCAGCCCAGCATCCCGACGGGTGGTGGAAGGGCGACCTCGAGACCAACGTGACGATGGACTCCGAGGATCTGCTGCTCCGTCAGTTCCTGGGTATCCAGGACGAGCGGACCACGCAGGCCGCCGCCCGCTGGATCCGCTCGCTGCAGCGTGACGACGGTTCCTGGCCCACCTTCCACAGCGGGCCGGGGGACCTGTCCGCGACGGTCGAGGCGTATGTCGCGCTGCGGCTGGCGGGCGACACGCCGGAGGCGCCGCACATGGCGAACGCCTCGGCGTGGGTGCGCGAGGCCGGTGGTGTCGTCGGGGCCCGGGTCTTCACCAGGATCTGGCTGGCCCTGTTCGGCTGGTGGCGGTGGGAGGACCTCCCCGAGCTGCCGCCGGAGATCATCTACCTTCCCAAGTGGTTCCCGCTCAACATCTACGCCTTCGGCTGCTGGGCCCGGCAGACCATCGTCCCGCTCACCGTCGTCGCCGCCCACCGGCCGGTCCGGCCGGCGCCCTTCGGGATCAGCGAACTGCACAAGGACCCCGCGCAGCCCAATCCGCCGCGCCCGCCCGCACCGCTCGCCAGCTGGGACGGCCTGTTCCAGCGGCTGGACCGGGCCCTGCACCTGTACCGCAAGGTCGGCGTCCGGCCGCTGCGCCGTACCGCGCTCAAGGCCTGCGCGCGCTGGATCATCGAGCGCCAGGAGGACGACGGCTGCTGGGGCGGGATCCAGCCGCCCGCCGTGTACTCGGTGATCGCCCTGCATCTGCTCGGCTATGAACTCGACCATCCGGTCGTGCGGGCCGGGCTCGACTCGCTGGATCGTTTCGCCGTGTGGCCGGACGAGGACACCCGCATGATCGAGGCCTGTCAGTCCCCGGTCTGGGACACCTGTCTCGCCACCATCGCGCTGGCCGACGCGGGGGTGGCGACCGACCACCCGGCGCTGGTCAAGGCGGTCGACTGGATGCTCGACGAGCAGATCACCAAGCCGGGCGACTGGGCGGTCCAGCGGCCGGGGCTGCAGCCGGGCGGCTGGGCGTTCGAGTTCCACAACGACAACTACCCGGACATCGACGACACCGCCGAGGTCGTGCTGGCCCTGCTGCGGGTCCAGCACCCCGATCCGGGACGGGTCGACGCCGCCGTGGAGAAGGCCGTCCGCTGGAACATCGGCATGCAGTCGAAGAACGGCGCGTGGGGTGCGTTCGACGCCGACAACACCAGCGCGTTCCCCAACCGGCTGCCGTTCTGCGACTTCGGTGAGGTCATCGACCCGCCGTCCGCCGATGTCACCGCGCACGTGGTGGAGATGCTCGCCTCACTCGGCCTGGAGGACGACACCCACACCCGGCGCGGCATCGACTGGCTGCTGGCCGAACAGGAGGACAGCGGGGCCTGGTTCGGCCGCTGGGGCGTCAACTACATCTACGGCACCGGCTCGGCGGTGCCCGCGCTGGTGGCCGCCGGTCTCCCGGTGAGCCACCCCGCCGTCCGGCGGGCCGTCGGCTGGCTGGAGAGCGTCCAGAACCAGGACGGCGGCTGGGGCGAGGACCTGCGCTCCTACTCCGACCAGGAGTGGATCGGCCGCGGTGTCTCGACCGCCTCGCAGACCGCCTGGGCGCTGCTCGCCCTGCTGTCGGCGGGCGAGCGCGACAGCGACGCGGTGGAGCGCGGGGTGCGCTGGCTCGTCGACACCCAGAAGGCCGACGGATCCTGGGACGAGCCGTACTTCACCGGGACCGGGTTCCCCCGGGACTTCTCGATCAACTACCACCTGTACCGGATGGTCTTCCCGCTCACGGCGCTCGGGCGCTATGCGCGGAGTGAACCGCTCGGAGTCATCGGCAACGTGACGAAGGGGAAGGCGGCCGGATGACGGCTCTGCTGGTCGTCTGCGCTCTCGGCGTCGAACGGTTCGCCCTGCGGGGCGGGGACCGGACCGGCGCCGCGGGGCCCGTCGCCCTGCTGCGTACCGGCATGGGACCGCAGGCCGCCGACCGGGCCGTCACCGAAGCACTGCGCGCCCCGGAGCTGCGGGACGCGGCGGTGCTCGCCACCGGATTCTGCGCCGGGCTCAGCCCCGGCATGCGCCCCGGCGACCTGGTGGTCTCGGACGAGACCCACGGGGCCGGACAACTGGCCGCCGCGCTCGAAGCGGCGGGGCACACCGTTCACACCGGACGCCTGGCCGGGTCCGACCATGTCGTACGGGGCGCGGAACGCTCCGTTCTGCGGTCGACAGGAGCGATCGCGGTCGATATGGAATCCACCGCAATACTCCACGCCGCCCTGGCGCGCGGACCGCGGCCTGTCGCCGCCGTCCGCGTTGTTGTCGACACTCCCGAGCATGAATTGCTCCGTGTCGGCACGCTGCGCACCGGAATTACCGCATTCCGCGTGCTAAGGGCTATTCTTCCTGCCTTTTTCGAATGGCACCGTACTACCGCTGTGCTCTCCTGGAGGTGAGCTAGATGGCTATGCCGCTCCGCCAGTCCATCCGGGTCGGAACGTACCTCATGGAACAGAAGCTCCGACGCCGTGACAAGTTCCCCTTGATCGTGGAACTGGAGCCGCTGTTCGCCTGCAACCTGGCCTGCGAGGGCTGTGGAAAGATCCAGCACCCGGCGGGAGTTCTCAAGCAGCGCATGCCGGTCGCCCAGGCGGTCGGCGCGGTGCTCGAATCCGGTGCCCCGATGGTGTCCATCGCCGGTGGTGAGCCCTTGATGCACCCTCAGATCCACGAGATCGTGCGTCAGTTGGTGGCCAAGCGGAAGTACGTCTTCCTCTGCACCAACGCGCTGCTGATGCGCAAGAAGATGGACAAGTTCACGCCGTCCCCGTACTTCGCCTTCACGGTCCACATCGACGGGCTGAAGGAGCGGCACGACGAGTCGGTCGCCAAGGAGGGTGTCTTCGAGGAAGCGGTCGAGGCGATCAAGGAGGCCAAGAAGCGCGGCTTCCGGGTCACCACCAACTCGACCTTCTTCAACACCGACACCCCGCAGAGCATCATCGAGGTCCTCGACTACCTCAATGACGATCTGAAGGTCGACGAGATGATGATCTCGCCCGCCTACGCCTACGAGAAGGCGCCCGACCAGGAGCACTTCCTCGGCGTCGAGCAGACCAGGGAGCTGTTCAAGAAGTCCTTCGCGAACGGCAACCGCAGGAAGTGGCGGCTCAACCACAGCCCGCTTTTCCTGGACTTCCTGGAAGGCAAGGTGGACTTCCCGTGCACCGCCTGGGGCATCCCCAACTACTCGCTCTTCGGCTGGCAGCGCCCCTGCTACCTGATGAGCGACGGGTATGTGCCGACGTACCGGGAGCTCGTCGAGGAGACCGACTGGGACAAGTACGGCCGCGGCAAGGACCCGCGCTGCTCCAACTGCATGGCGCACTGCGGCTACGAGCCGACCGCCGTACTCGCCACGATGGGCTCCCTCAAGGAGTCGCTCCGCGCCGCCCGTGAGACGGTGGCCGGAAACCGCGGGAAGTGACGAGCGCGATGTCGGGAATCGAGCCGGTAGCGCTCGGCCTGCCCGCCGTACCGTCCCGCCCGCTCTCGGTGCGCCGCCCCTCGCGGCGCATCGAGGTCGGGTCGGTCCCGGTGGGCGGGGACGCCCCGGTGTCGGTCCAGTCGATGACGACGACGGTGACCGCGGACGTGAACGCGACGCTGCAGCAGATCGCGGAGCTGACGGCCGCCGGCTGCCAGATCGTCCGGGTGGCCTGCCCTTCGCAGGACGACGCGGACGCGCTGGCGGCGATCGCGAGGAAGTCGCAGATCCCGGTGATCGCGGACATTCACTTCCAGCCGAAGTACGTCTTCGCGGCGCTCGACGCCGGCTGTGCGGCGGTGCGGGTGAATCCCGGGAACATCCGGCAGTTCGACGACAAGGTCAAGGAGATCGCGAAGGCGGCGGCTTCGGTCGGCACCCCGATCCGGATCGGTGTCAACGCGGGTTCGCTGGACCGCCGGCTGATGGAGAAGTACGGCAAGGCGACTCCTGAGGCGCTGGTGGAGTCGGCGCTGTGGGAGTGCTCGCTGTTCGAGGAGCACGGTTTCCGTGACATCAAGATCTCGGTGAAGCACAACGACCCGGTCGTGATGGTCAACGCCTACCGGCTGCTCGCCGGCAGGTGCGACTACCCGCTGCACCTGGGTGTGACCGAGGCCGGTCCCGCGTTCCAGGGCACCATCAAGTCCGCCGTCGCGTTCGGCGCGCTGCTGTCCGAGGGCATCGGCGACACCATCCGCGTCTCGCTCTCCGCCCCGCCGGTCGAGGAGGTGAAGGTCGGCATCCAGATCCTGGAGTCGCTGAATCTGCGGCAGCGGCGGCTGGAGATCGTGTCCTGTCCGTCGTGCGGGCGGGCGCAGGTCGACGTCTACACGCTCGCGAACCAGGTCTCGGCCGGTCTGGAGGGGATGGAGGTGCCGTTGCGCGTCGCCGTCATGGGGTGCGTCGTCAACGGTCCGGGGGAGGCCCGGGAAGCGGATCTCGGTGTCGCGTCCGGCAACGGCAAGGGCCAGATCTTCGTCAAGGGCGAGGTCATCAAGACCGTGCCGGAGTCGAAGATCGTGGAGACCCTGATCGAAGAGGCGATGAAGATCGCCGAGCAGATGGAATCCGACGGCGCGTTCTCCGGGGTACCGGAAGTCACTGTCGGCTGACCGCAGCAATCCCGGTAGGGGGGAACGAGGTCCATCGTGTCGATACTGGAGAACATCCGGGGCCCGCGCGACCTGAAGGCACTGCCCGAATCCCGACTCGACGAACTCGCCGCCGATATCCGCCACTTCCTCGTGCAGGCGGTGGCGAGAACCGGCGGCCATCTCGGACCCAACCTGGGCGTGGTCGAGCTGACCATCGCCCTGCACCGGGTCTTCGACTCGCCCGCCGACCGTGTCCTGTGGGACACCGGTCACCAGTCCTACGTCCACAAGCTGCTCACCGGGCGGCAGGACTTCTCGAAGCTGCGCGGCAAGGGCGGCCTGTCCGGCTATCCGTCGCGCGCCGAGTCCGAGCACGACGTCATCGAGAACAGCCATGCCTCGACGGTGCTGGGGTGGGCCGACGGCCTCGCCAAGGCCAACCAGGTGCTCGGCAAACAGGACCACGTGGTCGCGGTCATCGGTGACGGCGCGCTGACCGGCGGTATGGCCTGGGAGGCGCTGAACAACATCGCCGCGGCCAAGGACCGGCCGCTGATCATCGTCGTCAACGACAACGAGCGCTCCTACGGGCCGACGATCGGCGGCCTCGCCAACCACCTGGCGACGCTGCGCACCACCGACGGCTACGAGCGCTTCCTCGCCTGGGGCAAGGACCTCCTGCAGCGGACCCCGGTCGTGGGCCAGCCGCTGTACGAGTCCCTGCACGGCGCGAAGAAGGGCTTCAAGGACGCCTTCGCCCCGCAGGGCATGTTCGAGGACCTGGGGCTGAAGTACGTCGGACCGATCGACGGCCACAACATCGCGGCCGTCGAGTCCGCGCTGCGCCGCGCCGCGCGCTTCCACGGACCGGTGCTCGTGCACTGCCTGACCCAGAAGGGCCGCGGTTACGCGGCGGCGGAGCAGGACGAGGCCGACCGCTTCCACACCGTCGGCGCCATGGACCCGCTCACCTGCGAGCCGCTCGCGCCGTCCAACGGCCCCTCGTGGACGTCGGTCTTCGGCGCCGAGATGCTGCGGATCGGCGCGGAGCGCCCGGACGTCGTCGCCATCACCGCCGCCATGCTGCAACCCGTCGGGCTAGGCGCCTTCGCCGCCGCGTTCCCGGACCGGATCTACGACGTCGGTATCGCCGAGCAGCATGCCGCCGTCTCGGCGGCGGGCCTGGCCACCGGCGGGCTGCACCCGGTGGTCGCGGTGTACGCGACGTTCCTGAACCGCGCGTTCGACCAGGTGCTGATGGATGTGGCGCTGCACAAGTGCGGTGTGACGTTCGTGCTGGACCGGGCGGGCGTCACCGGTGTGGACGGCGCTTCGCACAACGGCATGTGGGACATGTCGATCCTCCAGGTCGTGCCCGGGCTGCGGATCGCCGCCCCGCGCGACGCCGACCAGCTGTGCGCCCAGCTGCGCGAGGCCGTCGAGGTCGACGACGCGCCCACCGTCGTCCGGTTCCCCAAGGAGACGGTCGGTGCGGCGGTGCCGTCCCTGGAGCGGATCGGCGGGCTCGACGTCCTGCGCCGCGACCTTCGCCAGGACGTGCTGCTGGTATCGGTCGGCGCCCTCGCCGGCACCTGCCTGGCGGTCGCGGACCTGCTGGACGAACGCGGCCTCGGCGTCACGGTCGTCGACCCCCGCTGGGTCAAACCGGTCGACGCCGCGCTGCCACCGCTCGCCGCCGGGTTCCGCATGGTGGCGGTCGTCGAGGACAACAGCCGTACCGGCGGCGTCGGTTCGGCCGTCGCGCAGGCACTGCGGGACGCGGACGTCGACGTACCGCTGCGCGACTTCGGCATCCCGCAGGACTTCCTGGCCCATGCCAAACGCGGCGAAGTGCTCGCCGACATCGGACTCACCCCGGCCGAGATCGCCGGCCGGATCAGTGCCACACTCGCCCGCCGCAACGGGGCCGGCGACGTGGGCGACGCAATCAAGGAGCTGGCACCCGATGACACCGTCTGAGTCGCAGCCCGTCGGACCACCATCCGTGGCCAAGGGCTTCGACCTCGCGACCCTCCTCGCCGAACGCGGCGGCGAGCGCTACGACCTGCACACCCGGCACCTCAACCACCAACTGCCGCGCATGCTGCACACCATCGGCTTCGACAAGGTCTACGAGCGGGCCGAGGGCGCGCACTTCTGGGACGCCGAGGGCCAGGACTATCTCGACATGCTCGCCGGCTTCGGGGTGATGGGCCTGGGCCGGCACCACCCCGTCGTCCGCAAGGCGCTGCACGACGTCCTGGACGCGGGTCTCGCCGACCTGACCCGCTTCGACTGCCAGCCGCTGCCCGGACTGCTCGCCGAGAAGCTGCTCACCTACAGCCCGCACCTGGACCGGGTGTTCTTCGGCAACAGCGGCACCGAGGCCGTCGAGACCGCGCTGAAGTTCGCCCGCTACGCCACCGGCAGGCCGCGGATCCTGTACTGCTCGCACGCCTTCCACGGGCTGACGACGGGGTCGCTGTCCGTCAACGGCGAGGACGGCTTCCGCGACGGCTTCGCCCCGCTGCTGCCCGACACCGCGATCCCGCTCGGCGATCTGGAGGCGCTGGAACGGGAGTTGAAGCGCGGTGACGTGGCCGCACTGATCGTGGAGCCCATCCAGGGCAAGGGCGTCCATGAGACCCCGCCCGGCTACCTCCGCGCCGCGCAGGAACTGCTGCACAAGCACAAGGCGCTGCTGATCGCCGACGAGGTGCAGACCGGCCTCGGACGGACCGGCGACTTCTACGCCTACCAGCACGAGGCCGGGGTCGAGCCCGATCTGTTGTGCGTTTCCAAGGCGCTGTCGGGCGGCTATGTGCCGGTCAGCGCCACGCTCGGCAAGGACTGGATCTTCAAGAAGGTCTACTCCTCGATGGACCGGGTCCTGGTGCACTCCGCCAGCTTCGGTTCCAACGCCCAGGCGATGGCGGCGGGGTTGGCCACCCTGTCCGTCATGGACGACGAGGGCGTCGTCGCCAACGCCCGGCACACCGGCGACCTGTTGCGCACCCGGCTGGCCGCCCTCGTCGACCGCTACGAGCTGCTGCGCGAGGTGCGCGGGCGCGGGCTGATGATCGGTATCGAGTTCGGCAAGCCGACCTCCCTGGGCCTGCGCAGCCGCTGGGCGATGCTCCAGGCCGCCCGCAAGGGCCTGTTCGCGCAGATGGTGGTGGTGCCGCTGCTGCAGCGGCACCGGATCCTCACTCAGGTCTCGGGCGATCACCTCGAAGTCATTAAGCTGATCCCTCCGCTGATCATCGACGAGTCGGACGTGGACCGCTTCGTCGAGGCGTTCACCGCCGTGATGGACGACGCGCACGGTGGCGGCGGGCTGATGTGGGACTTCGGGCGGACGCTGGTCAAGCAGGCGGTCGCCAATCGGTGAGAACGGGGTGGCGAGTGATGGACACGGCGACGGTGCGGGCGGTCAACGCGTTGACGGCGCGGTGGGCGGGGGTGGCGGTCACGCCGGGAAAGGGCACCGCGTTCAGCGCGGTCGGCGTCTGGCCGTTGCTGGCCTTCCTCGGCGGTGCGGCGGACGGCCCGGCCCGCGCTGAGCTCGAGCAGGCGCTCGGTGTGCCCGCGCACCGCGCCATCGAGCACGGCCGCGCGCTGCTGGAGGCGCTGGGCGCGGCCGACGGCATCGACACGGCACTGGGCGTCTGGACGAAGCGGGAGGTGCCGCTGCGCGAGGACTGGGTGGAGCGCCTTCCGCCCACCGTCGCCGGCCGGCTGACCGGCGACGCGGCCATGGACCGCAAGGAACTCGACGCCTGGGCCGCACGCAACACCGGCGGTTTGATCGAGGAGATGCCCGTCGAACTGGAAGCCTCCACGCTGATGGTGCTCGCGAGCGCGCTGTGCGTGCAGACCAGGTGGCAGCAGCCGTTCACGCCGACCACTCTGCAGCCAAAGCGCGGCCCCTGGGCGGAGCGCAAGGTCGCGGGGCTGTCCAGGTCCGGCTCCGACCTGGCTTTGCTGGGCCTCGCGGCGACCCCGGCCGGAGCGCTCACCGTCCTGGACGTCCAGGGTGCGAACGGCATCGACGTCCGGCTGCTGCTCGGCGAGGAGACTGCCGGGGCCGGTGACGTGCTCCGGGCGGGTACTGAGGTGCTGGCCGGGGCGCACGAGGTGGTACCCGGCGGGCGGCTGGCCGAGGGCATCCCGGGTCCCGGGATCGCGATCCAGAAGATCACCAGCTTCAGCTCCGACCCGCAGCTGTACACGACGACCGCGGCCTTCACCGTCAGCGACGACCACGACCTGCTGCAGCGAGCGGAGTTGTTCGGCCTCGACGCGGCCCGCGACACGAGCCGCGGTCACTTCCCGGGGGTCAGCGAGGTGCCGCTGGCGGTGGCCGGCGCCCGGCAGTCGATCACGGCCTCGTTCAGCGCGGAGGGATTCCAGGCCGCGGCCGTGACCGCCTTCGCCATGACCGCGGGCGCGGCACCGCAGAAGAAGGCGAAGTTCGTGGCCGTGACCTTCGACCGCCCCTTCGGCTTCCTCGCCGTGCACCGCGCCACCGGGCTGGTGCTGGCCGCGGGCTGGGTCACCGACCCGCACGACGCGGTCGTCGACGAGCGGTGGAGCTGGTGACCCGGCGGGCGTGTCTCAGGCGTCCGTGAGGAGCAGCTCGCGCAGTCGCGCGCGCCGCTCCTCCGTACAGCCCAGGCCCTCGGAGAGATAGCGGTCGACGGAGCCCCAGTGCTCGTCGATGGTGTCGAAGGCGGCGGTCAGGTATTCCAGCCGGGCCTCGAAGAGCGGGCTGAGGAGCTTCATGATCTCCGGGTCGATGGCGGAGCCGGTGGCGCCGTCACCGCGCTGGACCTTGTAGCGGCGGTGGGCCGCGTTGCTCTCCAGGTAGTCGGCCTCGATATCGGCGCGGTCCACGCCGAGGGCGAGCAGGATGATCGCCATCGACGTACCGGCCCGGTCCTTGCCCGCGGCGCAGTGCAGCAGGGCCGGGACGGCGGGCTCCTCGGCGAGCAGTTCCAGCATGCGGCTGTGCTGGGCGGTGCGGTCCAGGATGAGCTGCCGGTAGGCGGTGGTCATCCGCTCGGCGCCCTTGCCGTCGCCGAGGGCGTCGCGCAGCGCGTCCAGGTCGCCGTCGCGCACGGTGTGCCAGAAGTCGGCTCCGTGAGCCGGGTCGCTGAGCGGCATGTTGATGTTCTGGACGCCTGGCAGATCGACGTCGGGGCCTTCCATCCTGATGTCGTCGGCGTTGCGGAAGTCGAAGATCGTGTGCAGACCGAGGGTGGCCAGGAAGGCCGCGTCCTCGTCGGTGGTGTGCGCGAGGTGACCGCTGCGGAACAGCTTCCCCGGCCGGACCCGGCGACCGTCGGCGGCGCGGAGACCGCCCACGTCACGGAAGTTTCGGACACCGGTCAGTACCGGCTCGGCACAGGTCGCGGTGCCGGTCCCTGCTTCGGTGTCGGTGGCGGGGGTCTGCGGCAGCTGCTGGGTCACCGGCGCTCCTTCGGGTCACGGCTCAGAGCTCGGGGCTGAACCTCAGCCGACGATACGACACCGGCTCCACCGACGTACCGGCCGGTATGTGTCCGCCGCGCCATTGCCTTCGGGTTCCGCCCGCGTAACGATGTTCGGACGTGATCGGAAAAGGGGAGTTCTGATGATCGAGACGGGCGGAACCGGGCGGCTGTGGCTGCTCTCGGGTCCCGGCAGCAGCTACGCCGTGCATCTGACCGAGCGCGACGAGCTGCTTCATCTGCACTGGGGCGCCCGCATCCAGCTCGCCGACGCCGAGGCGCTGGCCGCGGAACCGCTCCCTGACGGGAGCTCCTTCGAGTCGGCGCTCGACGGCCACGAGGAGTACCCCGTCGAAGGCGGCCCGCGCTTCGTCCGGCCCGCGCTCTCGGTCCGTGACGCCACGGCGCGCGGTACCGAATGGTGCTTCGAGGAGGCCGAGACCGAGGACGACGAGCTGCGGCTGCACTTCCACGACTCCGTCCACCATCTCGACCTGACGCTGCACTACCGGGTCCGCGCGGGATCCGACGTCGTCGAGCGCTGGACCACCGCCACCCATGTGGCCAACGGACACACCGGCGCCGTCGAGTTGCTGCGCGCCGATTCCGCCGCCTGGACCCTGCCGGAACGCGACGGCTGGCGGCTGTCGCACCTGCACGGCCGCTGGGCGGCCGAGACCCGGCTGGCGAGGACCGCACTCACCGCCGGTGAGAAGGTGATCGGCAGCCGGCGCGGCCACACCGGCCACCACCACCTGCCGTGGATCGGCCTCGACGCGGGCGACGCGGGCGAGGAGCAGGGCGAGGTGTGGACCGCCGCGCTGGCCTGGTCCGGCTCCTGGCGCATCGCCGTGCAGCAGCTGCCCGACGGCCGGGTGCAGGCCACCGGTGGCGCCGGGCACGACGACGCGGGACTGGTGCTGCTCGAGCCGGGGGAGTCCTTCACCACCCCGGTCTTCGCCGGGCTCCACACGGACGGCGGCTTCGGCGCCGCCAGCCGCGCCTGGCACGCCTACCAGCTGGCCCATGTGATCCCGGACGCCGGGCAGCCGCGGCCGGTGCTCTACAACTCGTGGGAGGCGACCCGCTTCGACGTCGGCGAGGAGCAGCAGCGCGAACTCGCCCGCCGGGCCGCGGCGATGGGCGTCGAGCTCTTCGTCGTCGACGACGGCTGGTTCGGTGCCAGGACCAGCGACCGCGCCGGACTGGGCGACTGGACCGCCAACCCCGACCGGTTCCCGAACGGGCTCAAGCCGCTCGCCGACGATGTGCACGCCCTCGGCATGCGGTTCGGCATCTGGGTGGAACCGGAGATGGTCAACCCCGACAGCGACCTGTACCGAGCGCATCCGGACTGGGTGCAGCACCACACCGGACGACGGCGCACCGAGTTCCGCAACCAGCTGATCCTCAACCTCGCCCGCGAGGACGTGCGCGAGTACCTGTGGGAGCAGTTGGACGCGCTGCTGCACAGCGCCCCCGTCGACTACGTGAAGTGGGACTTCAACCGGTGCTTCACCGACGCCGGCTGGCCCGGTGAGCCGTACCCGCAGCGGCTGTGGGTCGACCATGTGCAGGGGCTGTACGGGCTGCTCGACCGGCTGCGGGCCGCACACCCCGGCGTCGCCTTCGAATCCTGCTCGGGCGGCGGCGGCCGGGTGGACCTCGGGATCCTGTCCCGTACCGACCAGGTGTGGACCTCGGACAACACCGACCCGCTGGACCGGCTGCCGATCCAGCACGGATTCAGTCAGCTGCACCCCGCCCGGGTGATGGCCGCCTGGGTCACCGACAGCCCCAACAGCATGCTCAACCACCGTGCCAGCAGCCTGCGCTTCCGCTTCGTGAGCGCCATGGCCGGGGTGCTCGGCGTCGGCGGCGACCTGACGGCGTGGAGCGAGGAGGAACTGGCCGAGGCCAAGGACTGGGTCGAGCTCTACAAGGCGATCCGGCCCGTCGTGCAGTACGGCGACCTGTACCGGCTGCGCGCGCCCGGAGACGGCGGGCTCAGCGCCGTGCAGTACGTGCGCGGCGACGAGATCGTCGTCCTCGCCTGGCTGCACTCCCAGTCCTTCGGCGAACCCCAGCCGCCGCTGCGGCTGCGCGGCCTCGACCCGGCGTCCGCCTACCGGGATCCCGCCACCGGAACCGTGCACCGCGGCGCCGTGCTGGCCACCCGCGGACTGCGGACGGGGCTGGTCGGCGACCTGGACGCGGCCGTATTCCGGCTGCGCGGAATATGACCTCGTGTTCTAAATCACGCCACGTCAACCCCCGGTTACGATGGCGTAGGTCACTTCCGGAAGGGGAGTATGGGCTGCCGTGGCTGACGATTCGAAAACAAACAACAGTGGCGCGATCGGGTCGTACACCGCGGTGGGGGACAGCTTCACCGAGGGCGTCGGCGACCCGGGTCCTGACGGCGCTTTCGTCGGCTGGGCCGACCGCCTGGCCGTTCAACTCGCCGATCGGCGCCCCGAACACGACTTCCGCTATGCCAACCTCGCCGTGCGCGGCCGGCTGCTCGACCAGATCGTGGCCGAGCAGGTACCGCGCGCCAGGGAGCTCGCACCGGACCTGGTGACGTTCTGCGCGGGCGGCAACGACATCCTCCGGCCGGGCAGCGACCCGGACGACGTGGCCGAGCGGCTGGAGGCGGCGGTCGCCGACCTCACCTCCTCGGTCGGCACGGTGCTGATCTGCACCGGCTTCGACACCCGTGACGTCCCGGTGCTGCGCCATCTCCGCGGCAAGATCGCGACGTACACGGCGCACGTCCGGTCGATCGCGGACCGCCAGGACTGCCCGGTGCTCGACCTGTGGTCGCTGCGCTCGGTGCAGGACCGGCGGGCGTGGAGCGGCGACCGGCTGCATCTGTCCCCGGAAGGCCACACCCTGGTCGCGCTGCGCGCGGCGCAGGTGCTCGGCCTTCCCGTGTGCGCCGACCCCGAGCAGGCCTGGGAGCCGGAGCCGGTACGGGCTCCGGGCGAGGTACGGCGCGACAACATCCACTGGGCCCGCGAGCACCTGGTGCCGTGGATCGGCCGCCGGTTGCGCGGCGAATCCTCCGGCGACCACGTCGAGCCCAAGCGGCCCGACCTGCTGCCGCTGTAGGCAGCGGGCGGGAGTTGCGGGCCCTCGGCCTCGGCCTGCGGGCCGTCGTCCGTAAGTAGTAGTAGGCGGCGGCGGTGCGGGGACGGTCAGGGGTGGCGGAGGGCGGGCAAGCAGGGCAGCTCGGCCCAGACCACGCGCCCCTCGCCGTCCTCGGCCGGGCCCACTCCCCAGGACTGCGCCAGGACGCTGACGAGCAGCAGTCCGCGACCGCACTCCTCGTCGACATCGGCGGTGCGGGTGCGCGGCTCGGTCCGCCCGTGCCCCTGGTCGGTGACCTCGACGCGTAGCACCCGGCCCAGCGCCAGCAGTGAACAGGTGATCTTCTCGCTGTCCGTGTGGCGGACGGCGTTGGTGAACAGCTCCGTCACCACCAGTCCCGCGTCGTCGGTGACTTCGAGATCCACACCCCAGTCCCGCAGACGCGCGCGGACGCGGCCGCGCGCATCCGCCACGGAGGCGTTCTGCGCGGGAAGCCGGAAGACGTCATAGCGGCCGGGATGGGTCGGGCCGTCATGACGCGCTACCCGGAGAGCGTCTTGGGAAGCAGCCACTCCGCAACTATGAGGGTCGCGCCGAACACATGGCAAGGTCCGATCTGTAAATTACACAATCGTCTGTACGGTCTGTTCGGTCCACTGACGGCATGGCACACTGCCTACCACCGAGGGAAGTTGGAGGAGGAGGCTCGTGGCGGAAGCACGGCCGGGAGGCGCCCCGACCGTACTGCGGGTGGTGCTCGGCAAACGACTCCAGGACCTGCGGGAGAAGGCGGGCCTCTCCTACGAGCAGGCCGGCCTGGCTCTCGATGTCACTCATGCCACGATCCGCAGGATGGAGAAGGCCGAGGTCGGCCTCAAACTGCCCTACGTCGAGAAGCTGCTGCAGACCTACGGAGTCACGTCTCCCACCGAGGTCAGCGGCTTTCTCGCGCTCACCCGCGAGGCGAACCGGCCCGGCTGGTGGCACCGCTTCCGTGACGTCCTGCCGGAGTGGTTCAGCGCCTTCGTCAGCCTGGAGGGCGAGGCCAGCATCATCCGCGCCTACGAGCCGCACTACGTGCCCGGGCTGCTGCAGACCGAGGAGTACACGCGTGCGGTGCTGTGGGCCGGCCTGCCGCACGCCTCCGTCGACGAGATCGACCGCCTGGTGGCACTGCGCCTGGAGCGCCAGGCGCTGCTCACGCGGGAGAAGGCACCCCTGCTGTGGGTCGTGATGGACGAGACGGTGCTGCGCCGTCCCATCGGCGGCGTGGACGTCATGCGCGCCCAGATCGCGCACCTGGCCGACCTCACCGAGCTCCCCAACGTCCGGCTGCAGGTCATGCCGTTCACGGCCGGCCCGCACTCCGCGATGTACGGGCCCTTCCACATCTTCCGGTTCGAGATCCAGGAACTCCCGGACATCGCCTACACCGAGAGCCTGATCGGCGGCGCGTACTTCGACGAACGCGACGACGTGTCGGCCTTCCTGGAGGCGCTGGACCGGATGTGCGCGCAGGCCGCGCCGGCACAGAGCACCAAGGCCATCCTCGGTGGCATTCGCAAGGAGATCTGACCCATGGGTCGCATATACAACGGCATGCCCGCGAAGGACCTCGGTCACGAGGGCTGGCGGAAGCCGTGGAGCGGCGGCAACGGCGGCAGCTGCGTCGAGGCCAAGAAACTGAACGACGGCCGGGTGGCGCTGCGCCAGTCCACCGACCCCGACGGCCCGGCGCTGATCTACACCGATCTTGAGATCTCCACATTCATCCGGGGCGCGAAGGCCGGCGAAGCGGACTTCCTGCTGTGACTGCCCCGACCGTGCCGAGTAACGCCGCCGTTGTCGCGGCCGAGCGAACAGAACCGAACCGGAGGACGGCGTGACCGATCAGGGATTCCCCGCCGAGAAGATAGACACGGGCCGGCCCCACCCCGCCCGCATGTACGACTTCTACCTCGGGGGCTGGGACAACTACGAGGTCGACCGGGAGGCCGCGCAGCGCGTCATCGACGCCGTCCCCGACATCATCCCCAGCGCCCGCGCGAACCGGGACTTCCTCCGGCGGGCCGTCGGCTTCCTGGTGGACAACGGCATCCGCCAGATCATCGACATCGGCACCGGCATCCCCACCTCGCCGAACACCCATGAGGTCGCGCAGGGTCTCTCCTCCGACGTGCGGGTCGCCTACGTCGACAACGACCCCATCGTCGCGACCCACGCCGGAGCCCGGCTGACCGGTTCGGGGAACACCGGCTTCTTCCTGGGCGACGTGCGCCGGCCGCGCAGCATCCTGGACCACCCGACCATCAGTGAGCTGATCGACTTCGACCAGCCGGTCGCCGTGCTCCTCGTCGCCGTACTGCACTTCATCACCGACGCGGAGGACCCGGCCGCCATCGTCGCCACCCTGCGCGACGCGCTGCCGGACGGCAGCTACCTGGTGCTGTCGCACGCCACGGCCGACTTCCACGGCGGCAGCTTCCCCGAGGTCAGCAAGATCTACAACAAGGCCACCGCGACCATGAACGTGCGGCCGCACAAGGAGATCGAGCCGTTCTTCGACGGCTTCACGCTCCTGGAACCGGGCCTGGTGCAGGTGCCCTTGTGGCGCCCGGACACCCCGCTCCCGGAACCGGCGGAGCTGAGCCGGATCGGCTTCTACGGCGGGGTCGGCCGCAAGGGCTGAGCAGGTACGAGGGTCAGGGCGGGCCGGACACGTGGGGCCGGGTCGGCCGGGATCCGCTCCAGAACGCCGCCCGCGAACGTGTCGTACAGCGGCAGCGACTCCAGATGGACGTAGCCGATGTGGCACTCGCAGACGGCGAGCGGGCACGCCCGCGGCCGCAGCGCCCTGCGGTACGAGCCGTCGTAGAGACTGCCGAGCTCGGCGGGGACGAAGTGACAGCGGCGGACGGTGCCTTCGCCGTCCACCGAGATCACCGACTCGCCGGTGCGGCAGGGCAGCCCCGCGCTGCGGTGCGGATGGCGGCTGTAGGGGAAGAGCGGGTCGATGGCCGTCCACTCGTCCGCCTCGGCGTCGGTGTACGTGTGACCCTCGGCCGCGTTGATCCACAGGTAGACATGCGCGGGGAGATCGGCGCGCAGCCGCCGGGCCTCGACGAGGTGCTCGGGGAGGCCGACGACGCCCACGCTGTGCCGGACCGAGCGGTCCGCCAGATCCCGGCACTTGCCGAGGAACCGGTCGTACGGCGTCTGGCCGGGGTGGTACGTGCACCACAGGGCGAGGGTGCCGGGGTCGGCGTCCTCCAGCCAGTCGGTGCGGCAGCTGAGGTTGGTCTGGATCGCCACCCGCCGGATGTGCGGCAGGTGGCTCAGCTCCGCGAGGGTGCGCCGGTACCAGGAGCGCACCAGGCCCTCGCCCCAGGGCGTGAAGAGCAGCGACAGCCGGTCACCCGTCTGTGCCGTGGCCCAGCCGGCGAAGCGCTCCAGGGCGGCGCGGTCGGCGCGCAACTGCTCGCGGCTGTCGCGGCGCTTGGCGAACGGGCAGTAGGGGCAGTCGTAGTCGCAGCTCGCGAGCGGGCCGCGGTAGAGGATCGACAGATCCATCGGGGTCTGCGAGACATCTGGGTTGTCCGGTTGGGGCTTCATTTCGCGTCGTACTCGGCCATGAGGGCGCGGACGGGGTCCGAGAACAGCGCGGGGCCGACCGCGTCGGAGTGCGCCAGCCCTTCCGCGGACAGCCGCAGCCGCTCGGGGGCGGCCGCACCGTCGAGCCAGCCCGCGGCGGCGAACCGGCCGAGTTCGACGGGGAAGTCCTGCTCGGGGCCGGTGCCGAAACGTGCCCGGTAGTCGTCCACCGGCATGCCCTCGGCCTGGAGCAGCGACTGCAGCAGATGGCGGCGGCGGGGCTCGTCCCCGTTCATCCGCCGGCCGAACTCGGCGACGGCGAACTGCTGGGCGGAACGGGTGGTGTAGTCGTCGATGATCGACCGGATCTCACTCATGCCGACCGCGTAGTCGAACGAGTAGTGCAGTGCGGAGGTGTACGAGCGGGCGCCGCAGCCGAGGCCGATCATGCCGTCGGTCTGGCACGCGTAGTCCTCTCCGCCGGTGGCGGGCGCGCCCCGGCGGCGGAACATCCGCATCGACACCTGCTCGTAGCCCCGGTCGAGGAGGTGGTCACGGCCGAACCGGTACAGGCGCAGCCGCTGCTCGTCCCAGGCCGTCTCCGCGTCGGCCGTTCCCGCGCCGGTGCCGGTGTCCGTGCTGCCGCCGAGGCGGCCGAGGCCGGTCAGCGGGCGTACGTAGAGCGGATAGAGGTACAGCTCCTCGGGCTGCCAGGCGAGCGCGGCGTCCAGGGACCGTTGCCAACTGCGCTCGGTCTGACCGTCGATGCCGTAGATCAGGTCGATGTTGAGGACGGGGATGCGGGCGTCGCGGATCCGGGACAGCGCCGCCTCGACGTCGGCGCGCCGCTGCGGGCGGACCGCCGCGCGCGCCTCGGTGTCATCGAAGCTCTGCACTCCGAGGCTCAGGCGGGTCGTGCCGCGGTCGGCGAGGACCGCCAGCCGGTCGGCGGTCGCCGTGGCCGGCGACGCCTCGACCGACAACGGGATCGCCCGCAGGTCGGCGCCCATGCGCAGTTCGGCGATGTCGCAGAGCCGCTGCAGCTCGCCGGCGTCCAGGAACGTCGGTGTCCCGCCGCCGAAGGCCGCCGCCGCGAAGCGCGGTTCGCCGCCGGCCGCGTCGAGCGCCTCACGGACCGCGCCCGCCTGGCGCTCCAGGGCGTCGAGATAGCGGGTGGTCAACCCCTCGGGGGCGCCGATCCGGGTGAAGAGGTTGCAGAAACCGCACCGCACCTCGCAGAACGGTATGTGGGCGTACAGGGAGAGCGTGCCCACCGGTTCGCCCGCCCACAGGTCACGCAGTGGTGGGCGGTCCTCCAGCTTCCGGTACGCGGTCTTGTGCGGGTAGGCATAGACGTAGCTCTCGTACGGCCGGGTGCCTGTGCCTGTGCCTGTGTCGATGGAGGTCGCGGGGTCGATCGTCGTGGTGCTCATCGCTGTGCCTCGGCCTCAAGGAAGAAGTGGGCGTAGGGGACGGTCCAGACGGCCTCATGGCCGAGCCGGTGGCCGGTGAAGCCGTCGTCGCCGTACGTGGTGCCATGGTCGGAGCAGACGATCGCGAAGCAGCGGCGGCGGCTGCTCGCCGCCGTGAACAGCCGGCCGATGTGCCGGTCCACGTACTCCAGCGCGGCGGCGTGCGTCGCGCGGGAGTCGCCCGCCTCGCGGGTGGCGCCGGGCAGATGGAACCAGTTGGGCTGGTGCAGTGCCGAGACGTTCACGAAGAGGAAGAGCCGCTGCTCGTCGGGCAGCCCGGCGACGACCTCCTCGGCGCGGGCGATCTGCGCCTCGAAGGAGGTGGGGGAGGGCACGCCGAACTCCGGCTCCCAGTGGCTCTCCTGGAACATCCCGGGCAGCACGGAACCCAGTGGCGCCTGTTTGTTGAAGAAGCCGACGCCGCCGATGCACACCGTCCGGTACCCGGCCGCCGCCAGACCCGACACCAGGTCCGGTGTGTCGAACACATAGGTGCCGTCCGCTGTCGTCTCACTGCCGGCGAAGCGGGCCGCGAAGAGCCGCGGATGCGGTCCCGGGGTGGCCGGAGTCGGCAGGAAACCGGCGAAGATGGCCTGGTGGGAGGCGTAGGTGAAGCTACCCGGCGCATGCCGCCGCTCCCAGCCGCCGGTGGGCAGATGGGCGGCGAGATGCGGGATCCGGCCCGCGGCCGCCAGCTCCTGGGCCACGTCGTAGCGCAGCGTGTCCAGGGTGACGAGCAGCAGGTCGTGACTGCCCACGATCTCGTTCATCTCAAGCGGCGGCTGTGGCACGGTGGCGCTCCCTGCGTAGAACGGCGGCCACCTGGGCGGCGTAGGTGTCCTGCTCCTCGGCACCGCTGCCGGGCAGGCCCGTCAGACGCGGCAGCAGGTCGCCGAAGGCGTTGACCTCGCCGACGGCGAAGCGCCGCCAGCCGGTGCCGGGCAGTACGTCGACCCCGACGCAGAGTGTCCCGGGGAAGCAGGCCGCGGCCTGTTCGGCGATGCCCGTCACCGTTTCCCAGCCGAGTCCGGCCGCTTCGGTGGCGGCGCGCGCCGCCGCGAGGTCCCCGCGGGCGCCGCCGAGATGGAGATTGGTCATCGGGGAGCGGCTGGTGCGCACCACCGCGTGGGTCGCCCTGCCGTCCACCACGACGACCCGCAGATCGGCGGCCCTGCCGTGCTGCGCGGCCTTGGGCAGCCAGCGCTCCACCTGCAGACCGTCCCCGGCCAGCGTGTCCACCATGGGGGCGACCTCGCGCTCGTCCTCGTAGCGACGTACGCGCAGCGAGTTGAAGAGCCGTCCGTCGGTGGTCCGCTCCACCGACGTCGTCGCCCTGAGCCGGCCGGGCCCGCCGAACTCGAGGGCGATCACGCCCGACGCGGACGAGCCGTGCGCGGGCTTGACGAAGGCGCGCGGCATGCGCGCCGCGCGCAACTGCTCCCTGAGGTCGTCCCAGCCGTGCACGGGCGCGGTGAGCGCCGGCGGTACCGGAACGCAGGCCGCCAGCAGCCGGGCGTGGCAGCGCCGCTTGTCGAACAGCACGGCGACGTCCTGCGGATCGTCGAGCAGGGTGGCGCCCGCCTCCACCGCGGCCCGCGCCACCTCCCGTACCGCGTCGGTGAACCGCCGGTACCAGACGGCACTGCCCTCGACTCGGGTCGGATCGCCGCCGCCGCGCAGTGCTCGGTCGACCTCGGGGTCCTCGCCGGGGGAGTCCACCCGCACGACCTCGCCCGGCGTGAACCCGTACGCCCCGCGCAGCACATCGCGCCAGGCCACGATCCGGGGCGCGGGGAGCCCAGCGGCCCGCACGGCGTCGGCGAACATCGTCACCCGGCGGTTGCCGGGATTCCCGACGACGGCGAAACGGACTTCGGAGCGGACAGCGGAGCTACTCGGAGACGGCGACATAGCGCCACTCCTCGTCATCGCCCTCATCCTCCGGGCTCTCCTGCTCGGAGAGGTCCACCGTCACCCCGGCGGCGCCCAGTTCACTGCTGACGCGCTCCATGACCGCGTCGCTCAGGTAGTGGTGACTCAGGTCGAGACGGGTCAGATGGGTGAGCGGCTGACCGCCGAGCAGGGCGGCAGCACCTTCGTCGCTGAGCACACCCATCGAGAGATCGAGCGAGGTGAGCTGGGCGACGACCGGGGCGGCGGCCACGGCCGCGGCGATCTCGTCCTGCAGTTCGCTGTTCTGCAGCCCGAGATGGCGCAGGGCCGGGAAGCGGCCGCCGGCCAGCAACGGGGCGAGGTCCGCGACCGTGGAGTCCCCGCCGTACTCCTCGACGCCCAGCCACAACTCCAGGTGTTCCAGGGCGGGGAGCTCGCTCGCGGCCACCGCGCGCACGACGTTTCCCGGCAGCCCGCCGGACTCGAACCGCAGCACGCGCAGCGCGGTGTGCCGCACGGGGGCCAGGACCAGGGCGTCGTCCCCGGTGTTGCCGCCGCGCACGCCCAGCTCCTCCAGGAGCGGGAAGGCCTCCAGCACGGGCGTGATGTCGGCCATCAGAAGCCAGGAGATCTCGCAGGACTCGCCCTCCACATCGGCGAGGAACAGCGCGCGCAGACCGGGCAGCCGGGCCGCGTCGGCGACGATCAGCTCCACCACCGGGCCCAGACTCGTGTAGTCGCCGTCCCACCATGATCCGATCACCAGGGCGGTGACCCGCTCGGTGTCCACCGTGTCCAGGAAGCCGCGCCACAGTTCGGGGAACGCCGCGTCGGCGCCGTAGCCGCATTCCAGCCCCCAGGCGACGCTGTCCGCGGCCGGGAGGCCGGATGCGGCGCCGACCGGATGCGTCAGCGTGTGAACCGGCAGGCCGGCGAAGGTGTCCCTCATTCCGCCACCGCCGTGAAGCGGTGCACGACACCGTCGTTGTTCCAGCTGCGGCCCGGTTCCGACAGGTCGACCTCGACGCCGGCGGGCACCAGCGTGTCGCGCAGGCGTGCGGCGATCGGGTCGCTGAGGAAGTGGTGGTGCAGGTCGAGCCACTGCAGATGGGTGAGCGGCTGGCCTTCCAGCAGCGCGGTCGCACCCTCGTCGGTGAGAACGCCCAGGGACAGGTCGAGGGAGCTGAGCCGGGCCACCACCGGAGCGGCGGCGACCGCGGCGGCGATCTCGTCCTGGATCTCGCTGTTGCGCAGGCCCAGATGGTGCAGCGCGGGGAAGCCGCCGCCGGCCAGGATCGGGGCGAGATCGGCGAGGGTGGCGGTGCCGCTGTACTCCTCGACGCCGAGCCACAGTTCCAGATATTCCAGCGCGGGCAGCTCGCTCGCCGCGATGCCTCGGACGACCTCGGCGGGCAGACCGCCGGCCTCGAACGTCAGGGTGCGCAGGTGCTCGTGCCGCACCGCCGGGAACAGCAGGCCGGTGCCGCCACGGGCGCCGAACTCCCGCAGCTCCGGATAGGCCGCCAGGACGGGAGTGACGTCGGACTGCTCGATCCAGGAGATCTCGGCCTGCTCCTGCTCCAGGTCGCCGATGAACACGGCCTCCAGTGCGGTCAGCTGGTCCTTGGCGTCGACGAGGTCCTCGACGATCCCGGTGGAGTCGTCCTCGTAGGCCTCGCCCCACTGGCCGATGATGATCGCCCGCACCCGGGAAGGATCCACCGTGTCCAGGAACCGGTCCCAGACATCCCCGAACTCCTCGTCGGAGTCGTCGTCGTAGGGATCCGCGGCGAGCCGCCAGGCGACGGTCTCCGGCGCGGGCAGTTCGTCCTTGCTGTCGGGCCCGGGGAAGTCGAAGGCAGGAAGGCCGTGCAACTCCTGCAGATGCTCTACGGCTGACATGACGCTGGTCTCCTGACACGGGCGGGACTGGCCTGACGACTGATCTGGGCAAAGTTCTACCAAGCCGCACTGACAACGCGGACGGCGGGCGTTGTCAGACCGGCCACGTAGCTTCTGGACATCGGCGGCCGCAGGGTGCGGACGGCGGAGGGGAGCGTGCTGTGTACCGGCAGGGGGACGTGTTGATCATGCCGTTGGAGGCGGGGGAACCGCCGCGCGGAGTCGAGGCGTTGGCGCGCCAGCCACGGGACGGACGGGGACGGCTGGTGCTCGCGCTGGGCGAGGTGACCGGTCACGCGCACGCGGTCGTCGGGCCCGGCACCCTGGTCCGCGAGCCCGGTCCGTTCGGTGACGCGTTCCTCCATCTCCCGGACGGCGGGCGGGTGGTGCACGAGGAGCACGCGGCCATAGCGCTGCCCAAGGGCTGGTTCCGGGTGGTGCGGCAGCGCGAGTACGCGCCCGGCGCCGTGCGCGTCGTGGCGGACTGAGGTGCGCGGCGGTGCCGCGCGACCGGCGGGGGGAGTTCAAGTGACCGAGGACGAGGGGCGGGGACGGACGGAATGACGACGGCACTGGAGACGGCGGCGCGGTGGCGGGCGATCGCGGCGGAGACCGGGGCGGCGGACCGCGCCGCGGCGGAGGCGGGGATACAGCTCGCGTACTGGCAGGCCGGACTCCCGGCACCGGAGCGCGTGGTGTGGACCGGCTCGCCGCTGGAGGCCGCCGCGACCGCGATGCGGCTGGTGGCTGAGGACGGAACGGGGCGCTGCGTGCGGGACGCGGTGCGCACCCGCCCATGGGCGGCGGAGCGGCAGCGCCGGCATGCGGCGCTCGGACCCGCGGGCTGGGCCGAGCGGTGGGCACTGACGGGCGGCCAGCTGTGGGACTCGACGGCTTCGCTCGCCGACCGGATCCGCGTGGGTGTGGTGGAGGCGCTCAGCGAGGAGCCCGCGGACGCGGCCGCCGTCCGCCTGGTGCTGCTGGACGCGGTGCTCGGCCAGCAGGACGCGGCGTGGCTGGCCGCCTTCGACGAGGAGGCCGGGACGCTCGAAGGCGTCTCGGCGGTGGCCCGCGCCGCCGGCTGGTGGTGGCCGTACGAGCGGGTCGTGGTGATAGCGGAGCGGCCGGTGGAACTGCACCGGGACGAGGCGGGCCGGCTGGACCGGGGCGACGGGCCCGCGCTCGCCTTCCCCGACGGCTTCGCCCTGCACGCCTGGCGCGGTATGCCGGTGCCTGCCGCGTTCCTCGCCGGCCTCGCGGACCTCACCCCGGCCCGGATACGGACCGAGGAGAACGCGGAGCTGCGCCGCGTGATGCTGGAGTACTACGGCTACGACCGCTACCTCGCGGAGTCAGGTGCCAAGCCGGTGGCCCGGGACGAGACCGGGATCCTGTGGCGCATCGAGCTGGACGACGACGAGGCGGTGGTGATGGTCGAGGTGGTCAATTCCACCCCGGAGCCGGACGGCACCCACCGGACGTACTGGCTGCGCGTCCCGCCGCGGACCAGGACCGCCCGGGAGGGCGTCGCCTGGACCTTCGGGCTGGACGCGGACAGCTATCTGCCCGAGCGGCAGACCTGAGCGGGTGAGGAGAGGCCGGGTGATTTGCCTCTCAGACAAAACATTTGCCCGAGAGGCAAGGGATGCTGTTCCATCAAGGGCATGGACACCGATATCGCGTCCGCGGAGACGCTGGTCCTCGCCCCCCGGCTGAAGGAACAGCGCCGCCGTACCGGCCTCACCCTGGAGGCCGCCGCCCGGCGGCTCGAACTCTCCGCCGCGCATCTGTCGCGGATGGAATCCGGGCTCCGGCAGCCGTCGCTTCCCGTACTGCTCGGGCTGGCCCGGCTGTACGGCACGACCGTCTCGGACCTGCTGGGGGAGACGACCGCCGAACCGTTCCCCATCGTACGCGGCGACAGCATGGCACCGGTGCCCGCCGGAGGCTGGACGTACTGGCGGGCCGGCGGCACCGGCCGGGCCATGCAGGCGCTGCGGGTCCATGTACCGCCCGAGGCGCAGGACCGGCTGGTCCGCGTGCACCCCGGTGAGGAGTGGCTCTACGTCACCGGCGGCCGGCTGCGGCTCACCCTCGGGGAGAACACCCATCTGCTGGACACCGGCGACGCGGCGCACTTCGACTCGCTGGTGCCGCACCGCCTCGCCGCCGCCTCCCCCGAAGGGGTCGACCTGCTCTTCCTGCACACCCTCATGCAGAGCGAGGCGGCCGGCCTGTGCGTCACCCCGCAGGACACGCAGGACCCGAAGAGAGCGGATACCCCGAAATGAACGACACCGCCCCCACCGAAGCCACCCCCAGCGGCACTGACGGCACCGGCACCACCCCGGTCCGTGCCGCCGTCACCAACACCGCCACCGGCCGCCCGCGCCACGAACCGCTCGCCCCGGAGCTGCGTACCAGCGAGGGCAGCGAGCGGCGCAAGGAACGGGCCGTGGTCCTGCGCGTTCTGGTCTACGTCGTCGTCGCCCACCTGCTGGCCGGATTCGTCTGGCTGCTGTTCGTACTCGGCGCGCACGGCAACTGAGCCGCACCGTCACCAGCCGCGCTTGGCTCCCGACTCCGTGAGCGTGACGCCGCTGAACTCGGTGATGAAACCGGCGCCGAGGGCCCGGGACGGCGTCTGCGACCCGTGCGGCAGACCGGCGAGCCGGGGCATGATCCGCAGCACCGACTCGACGGTCAGCTCGTAGCTGTTCGGCATCGTCACCGTCGCCTGCGCGCTGCGCCCCTCCGGGTCGCTCGCCCGCGCCCACGCCTCGGAACGCGTTCCGGCCAGCGCTTTCGCGCTGGGTCCGCGCACCAGCGCGCCGACGGCGGCGTGGGCCAGGATCCGCGCCGGTCGCAGCCGCATCACCTTGCTGAAGGCCGCGGCACCGGGCGGCAGCGGCATGTAGGTGGTGATGTTGGGGATGGCCGTCGAGTGGAAGGCGGTACTGACGTCACCCCAGGGGATGGAGGTGACCATCCGCGGTCCCGAGGGGAACGCCGCCCTGGTCCGGCGCCAGCCCATCGGCACCGCGCTGATCGTGCCGTCGATACGGGCCCGCCCACCGTCGGGCAGCCCCTCGATCGCGGTCCTGGCGGTGCCCGGGCTGGCGGTCCCGCCGACCAGGATCGCCAGGTCGAGACGGTTCGCGGCGGGCAGGGCCGCGGCGACGGTGGCGGCCAGGCAGTCGGTCGGCACGACGTCGAAGCCGGCGCCCGGCAGCAGGACGACCTGGGCGGCGCGGGCCTGCCCGTCAAGGGCGTGCAGCTGCTCGAAGACATCGATCTCGCCGGTGATGTCCAGATAGTGCGTGCCGGTCTCGATGCAGGCGAGCGCCATCGGCAGCGCCGTCGCCGAGAACGGCCCCGCGCAGTGGGCGACCGACTCGACGCCCTCCAGCGCCCGCCGCAGCGCGACCGGATCGGAAAGGCCGAAAATGCGGTGCTCGAGACCGAGTTCCGCCGCCAGCGGCGCTACCTTGGCGATGCTGCGGCCGGCCAGTACCACCCGTTCACCACGGGCCGCGGCCCGCCGGGCGATCAGGCGTCCGGTATATCCGGTGGCGCCGTACAGCATCCAGGTCATGGAACACGTCCTTCCTGAGAGCGGTCCGGCGTCCCGCCGCCGGTATTGCAGTGTGTCGTACGTGGCCGGGCATGCGAGGCTTGGCCCGTAACCGAACGAAACCAGGAGGCCCCCATGACTGCCGAGGCATCAGACCAAGAGGCGACCGAGGCGACCGAGGTGCCCGGCGCTGCGGACGCGTCCGCCGCGGCCGAGCCGGCCGAGGACGAGGTCAAGCGCAAGTTCCGTGAAGCCCTGGAGCGGAAGCGCGGAGGCAACCAGAGCGCCGCTGCCGCCGGCGGCGGACCGGACAGCTCGAAGATCCACGGTGCCCACGGGCGAGCCGGCGGACAGCGCGAGTTCCGCCGCAAGAGCGGTGGCTGATCCGTACGACCCGTACCCCTCCTTGCCCACGGCCGCAGGGCGGGCTCGGCTTCCCGAGCCTGCCCCGCGGCCGTCGGGGATGTGCCTGACAGGGATGTCCGGACGATCCCCCTCGTCCTCCGGGGGAAGCAGGCGGGCGGCGTAGGGTCGGGCGGGTGACGACGAATCCATTCTTCAGCCCGAGCCCGCTTCCGTACGAGCTGCCGCCGTTCGCCGAGATCCGCGACGAGCACTATCTCCCGGCGTTCGAGCGAGGTCTCGCGGAGCAGCTGGAAGAGGTCGCGGCGGTGGCGGGCAGCCAGGAGCCGCCCACCTTCGAGAACACCATCGTGGCGCTGGAGCGATCCGGGGCCCTGCTGCGGCGCGTCAGAAACGTGTTCTTCAACCAGTCCTCGGCCGACACCAACCCGGCCGTGCAGGAACTGGAAGCGCAGCTCAACCCGCGGCTCGCCGCGCACAGCGATGCGATCCACCTGGACGCCGGACTGTTCGCCCGCGTCGCGTCGCTCCACGACGACCGCGCCGAACTCGGTCTGGACGCGGAGTCGTTGCGGCTGCTGGAGCGGTATCACACCACCTTCCTGCGGGCCGGCGCCCAGCTCTCCCCCGAGGACCAGCAGCGGCTGCGTGAGCTGAACGCCGAACTCGCCACCGCCGCCACCTCCTTCCAGCAGAACGTCTTCGACGACACCCGCGACGCGGCCCTGGTGCTGGACGGCCCGGAGGAGCTCGCCGGGCTGTCGGAGGACGCCATCTCGACCGCCGCCGAGAACGGCCGGGCCCGCGGGCACGACGGCAAGTACGTCATCAGCCTGAAGAACTTCTCCAACCAGACGGAGCTCGCCTCCCTCGACAACCGCGAGGTCCGCGAGCGGCTCCTGGAGCGCTCGCTGGGCCGCGGCGCCAAGGGCAACGGCAAGCTCGCCGTCCGCATGGCGACGCTCCGCGCCGAACGGGCCGCGCTGCTCGGGTACGACAGCCACGCCGCGTACGTCGTCGCCGACCAGACGGCGCTGACCACCGACGCCGTCACCGGCATGTTGCACCGGCTCGTCCCGCCGGCCGTCGCCATGGCCGAGCGGGAGGCCGCCGCACTGGCCGCGGTGAGCGACACCGGCCCCATCCAGGCCTGGGACTGGGCTTACCGCTCACAGCAGGTGCGCAAGGAGCGGTACGCCTTCGACGCCGCCGTCATGCGCCCCTACTTCGAGGCCGACCGGGTCCTGCACGACGGGGTGTTCTTCGCCGCCTCGCAGGTCTACGGGCTGCGATTCACCGAGCGCACCGACCTCGTCGGCTACCACCCCGACGTCCGGGTCTTCGAGGTGTCCGAGGAGGACGGGACGCCGCTGGGCCTCTACCTCGCCGACCTCTTCGCGCGCGGTTCCAAGCGCGGCGGGGCCTGGATGAACGCGCTGGTCGGCCAGTCGGGACTGTTCGGCACCCGCCCGGTCGTGGTGAACAACCTCAACATCGCCAAGCCCGCCCCCGGTGAGCCGGCGCTCCTGACCTTCGCCGAGGTCAACACGCTCTTCCACGAGTTCGGGCACGCGCTGCACGGGCTGTTCTCCGACGTCCAGTACCCGTTCTTCGCCGGGACCGCGGTCCCCAGGGACTTCGTCGAGTACCCGTCCCAGGTCAACGAGATGTGGGCGCTGCGGCCCGAGGTGCTCGCCAACTACGCCAAGCACCACGAGACCGGCGAGCCGCTGCCGGCCGAGCTCATCGAGCGGATGGCGGAGGCCGACGCGTTCGGCCAGGGCTTCAGGACCGTCGAGTACTTGGGCGCCGCGCTGCTCGACTGGGCCTGGCACACGATCGCGGCCGGCAGCGACCCGGGCGACGCCCAGGCGTTCGAGGCCGAGGCGCTCAAGGTGGCCGGGATCGCCGTCCCCGCGATCCCGCCGCGCTACCGGTCGACGTACTTCTCCCACGTCTTCTCGAACGGCTACAGCGCGGGCTACTACTCCTACATCTGGAGCGAGGTCCTGGACGCGGACACCGTCGACTGGTTCGAGGAGAACGGCGGCATGCGCCGGGCGAACGGTGACGCCTTCCGGCGGGAACTGCTCTCCAAGGGCGGCAGCGTGGACTCCCTCACCACCTACCGCAACTTCCGCGGCCGCGACCCGAAGATCGAGCCGCTGCTGGTGCGCCGGGGGCTGCTGCCCGCCTAGGGCCCGCGGTCGCCGTCAGACGGCCGCTCCCGTCGCCCGCCGGGCGTAGGCGCGTACGTCGGCGTCGGTGTCGTCCGCGGCGGCGGCCAGGGCCGCAAGGACAGGTCCCGGGCCGCCGCCGTGCGGGAGCAGCGCCAGGACGACGGCCTTGCGGACGTCGGCGTGCGGGTCGCGGACGGCGGCCAGCAGGGCGGGCAGCGCGAGCGCGGGATCCGCGGCGCCCAGCGCGGCGGCGGCGCCCCGGCGGACCTGCCAGGCCGGGTCATCGAGGGCGGCCGCCGCCGCCGAGTCCAGCGGCGGCGGGCAGCACGCCCCCGCCAGCGCCTCCAGGGCGGCGGCCCGTACCAGCGGATCCCCGTCCTGGATCAGCCCCTTCAGCGTGGGCAGCGGCCCGTCGGCCGTCCCCGGGCCCTTGGCCACCGCGACCCGCACCTCGCGGGAGGGATCGGCGGCGGCGCGCGCCAGGACGTCGACGGCGTCGACCGACAGCAGGGCGCGGACGGTCTCGATCCGCACCTCGATGTCCGGGTCGTCCAGCGTGCCGCCGAACAGCGCAACGTTGGTCCGCCCGTAGCCGGCGGCGGCGCGCGGCGGCCACCGGTGCGGTGTGCTCACGGGTGCGCTCGGCGGGCATCGGGCTCTCCGGTCTGAGGTTTGCGGGCTGGTCCGGTTTGCGGTCTGGGGTCTGCGGTTCGGTGGCCGTGGCGTCGGTGCGCCGCGTTCCCAGGGACCATACCGAGGGTCGGGTCGAAGTGGTGCTGCCGTTGTGTTGCGCCACCAATCGGCCGGTGTGAACGCCCTTGACCTGCACGTTTGATAGTCGTGGCGGAAGATCTGCCACCGCGCGGCGCAATGAAAACGGGGTGCGGGGGAGGTGGCACGCGGGGCAGGATGCGGCATGAGCTGGCACACGACACACGATCTCGACGCGTTCCTGACGGCCGCGAGCGGCTTCCTGCGGGCACGCGCGGTCGAGAACACCGTACTGATCACCGTCGCCGAAGGGCTGCGGCACCGCGGCCTCGACGCGTACGGGGAGACCCCGCCGCTGTTCGGCTGGTGGCAGGACGCCGGCGGGACCGTCGCCGCCGCCTTCCTGCAGACCTCGCCGATGCCGCCGCTCCTGACCGAGGCGCCGCCGCAGGCCCTCGCGGAACTGGCGGGCGTGTGGGACGGGATGGGGCGCGCGCTGACCGGCATCCGGGGGGAACGGGACACGGCCGTGGCCTTCGCCGATGCCTGGCGGTCCCGTACCGGAGCGGCGGCCGAACTCGACAAGAACCTGCGGCTGTTCCGGCTCGGAGAGCTGGCACCGCCGGAACCCGCCCCGGCCGGCCGCGCCAGAACCGCGGGTACGGGCGACCGGGAGCTGTTGGCGGAGTGGTACGAGGCCTTCGCCGCCGAGATCGAGGAGCAGGGCCTGAACGCCGACACGTTCGTCGACGACCGCCTCAGCCATGGCGGCGTCACGGTGTGGGAGGTCGACGGCGCTCCCGTGGCGATGGCCGGAATCACCCGTCCGCTCGCGGGGATGGTCCGCGTCGTCGCCGTCTACACCCCGCCGGGGCACCGGGGCCGCGGCTACGCGGCCGGGGTGACCGCCGCGGTCAGCGGGGCAGCTCGCGACGCGGGAGTGGACGAGGTGCTGCTCTTCACCGACCTCGCCAACCCCACCAGCAACGCGCTCTACCGGCGGCTCGGCTACCTGCCGGTGCAGGACCATGTCGCGCTGACCTACGGTCCGGTGGTGGAATGACACCTCCGAGCCGAGGCGGCACGCTGTGAACCGGACCGACCGGCTGTACGCCCTGGTCGAGGAGTTGCGCGCGGTCGCACCCCGCCCGCGCAGCGCCCGGTGGCTCGCGGAGCGCTTCGAGGTGAGCAGCCGCACCATCGAACGCGACCTGAGCGCGCTGCAGCAGTCCGGCGTGCCGATCTACGCGGAACCGGGCCGCACCGGCGGATACGTCCTGGACAAGGAGCAGACGCTCCCGCCGCTGACCATCACCCCGGCGGAGGCGACCGCCCTCGCGGTGGGTCTGCACGCGCTGGACGGCACGCCCTTCGCCGGAGCCGCGCGCAGCGCGCTGCAGAAGGTGCTGGCCGTCATGCCCGCCCGGGAGCGCGCCGCGACCGGCGAGTTCGCCGACCGCGTGCACGTACTGGCCCGGGACGAACGGCGCGCCACCGTTCCGCGCGTCCTGCAGGACGCGCTCGCCAGCCGCCGCGTGCTGCGGCTCGCGTACGAGGACCGGGAGGGCGTGGCCAGCGAGCGGCTGGTGGAGCCGCTCGGGTTCCTCGGCGGCGAGCAGTGGTACCTCATCGCCTGGTGCCGGCTGCGTGAGGCGGTGCGCGGGTTCCGGATGGACCGGATCCAGGCGGTGCGGGCGCTGGACGAGACGGCGCCGCCGCGCCGGATCGACCGCACCGAGCTGGATGCGCTGGGCTGGGAGCTGATCGGTCTCGAGGGCTTCGCGGACCTGGTCGACGCTCTTCCCGGCAAGTCCAGTCCGGCGGCACTTCGTCAGCGCAACCTCGTCAACGCACGTCGTAGACGCACGTCGTAAACACCGACAGGATGGTGTCGCCGGCCCCTTCGAAGATGGTGATCACACCGAGAAGGAAGGCACGGACATGACCGTCGACCTGCACACCAGCACCACTGAGACCGCCGGCACCAATGGAACCATCGACACCACCGGCACCGATTTCCGTCAGCTCGGCACCGGACTCTTCGAGGACTGGACGGACGTGTGGAACGGCGACCTCGCCATCGCCGACCGCATCCTCACCCCCGGTTTCCGTATCCACTTCGGCAACGCCATTCCGCAGGCGGACACCGACGCCCTGCGCGGCCCCGGAGGACTCGTCCCGTTCGTCGTCGCCCACCGCGAGGCCAAGCCAGGCTTGGTCTACCGCATGCACGGCGTTCCGCTCGTGGACCTCACCGCCACGGCCGGCGGCGGTCCGGCGGGCCAGGTCTGCTGCCGCTGGAGCGCCACCCGTCCCGATCCGGACGGCGCGGGTGAGATCACGGTGAGCGGCATCGACACTCTGGCCGTTTCCGACGGCCTGATCACCGATGTGTGGTCGGTGAGCGGGAGCCGCCGCTTCGGGACGGACGCCTGACAAGGCAGAATTGGCAGGGTGACATCGACTGACCGCCCACCTGCTGGAGGTGCCGTGACCGGTTCCCGCCTCACCGCACTGCGACCTGCTGCTTTCGGCGCCGATCCGGTCGGCGCGCGACTGGAGCGGATCCTCGCGTCACCCAACTACGCCGACGGCGTCTTCCAGAACCCGGTGGGTGCCCGCTCCACGCCCAGCGGGGGTCTGCTCAAGGCGCTGCCCGGCAACATGCGCAAGGAGGCGCGGGCGCTGCGCAGGCCCGCCGCCCCCGTGCCGGTCCATCCGACGACGCTCGCCGACCTTGCGGCGCCGCCGGCGTCGGGGCTGCGGCTGACCTGGATGGGCCACTCGACGGTGCTGGCGGAGATCGACGGCCGCCGTGTGCTCTTCGACCCGGTGTGGGGTGACCGCTGCTCGCCGTTCGCCTTCGCCGGGCCCAAGCGGGTGCACCCGGTGCCGGTCCCGTTGAAGTCGCTCGGCACGGTGGACGTGGTGGTCATCTCGCACGACCACTACGACCACCTCGACATGCCCACCATCCAGGCGCTGGTCGGCACGGACACCGTCTTCGCCGTTCCGCTCGGCGTCGGCGCCCACCTGGAGCACTGGGGCATCGACCCCAAGCGGCTGCACGAACTGGACTGGAACGAGTCGACCGAGGTGGACGGTCTGACCCTGACCGCGACCCCGGCCCGGCACTTCTGCGGCCGCGGCCTGCGCGGCCGCCAGCAGACCCTGTGGGCGTCCTGGGTGGTGGCGAGCGGTGACCACCGGATCTATCACAGCGGCGACACGGGGTACTTCCCCGGCTTCGCCGAGATCGGCGCGCAGCACGGCCCGTTCGACGCGACGATGATCCAGATCGGCGCCTACAGCGAGTTCTGGCCCGACATCCACATGACGCCCGCGGAAGGCATGCAGGCGCACGTGGACCTGTCCGGCGGCACGCCCCACGGAGCGATGCTGCCCATCCACTGGGGCACGTTCAACCTCGCCCCGCACCCGTGGGCCGACCCCGCCGAGGGCACGCTCGCGGCGGCCAGGGAGCTGGGTGCGAAGATCGCCACCCCGCGTCCCGGCGCGCCGTTCGAGCCCTCGGCCGACCTCCCGGACGACTGGTGGTGGCGCTCGGTCGCCGTACCGCCGGCGGGCGGCTGGCCGCAGTACGCGACTCCGGCCGCCGACGCGGCACCGGACGCCTCGGATGCCGTATCCGAGGCCTCGGACACCGCGACCAATGGTGCTGACGACACGGGCGGTGCCGACGGTGCCGAGGACTACGAGGTGGCGCGTCCCAGGTAGGTGAGCGGCCCCGGGTCCGGTACCGCGATCTCATGGAAGCCCATGCGGTCGTAGAAGTACCGGGCCCGGACGTTCGCCGTGGCCATCCCCAGATGGACCGACCCGACGCCCGCCGCGGCCAGCGCTCCGAGGAACGTCTCCATCAGCGCCCGCCCGTGGCCCGCCCCCTGGTGGCCGGGGAGCAGATCGATGTGCAGATGTGCCGGATACGGCGCCAGCTCCGGCACGAGCATCCGCTCCGGCCGGTGCAGCAGGTCGACCATCGTTCCGTGCGGGGTGGCCGGCACCGGACCGGTGAGCTCCGGGTAGCGGTCCGCCACCTCCGGCAGCCATTCGCTGCGGAACCGTTTCACGAAGGCGGCGGTGTCGGCCGTCCCCAGGATGTAGCCGACCGCGCTGCCCTGCCCGTCGTCGACCACGAAGGTCAGCTCCGGCTCCAGCCGCGCGTACGGGGCCGCGAAGATCGTCCCCAGCAGATCGTGGTCGGGATAGTACGGCCGGGCGTCCTCGCCCTCCTGGCCGGTGCGTACGCAGATGTCGTAGAGCGCGGGCAGGTCCGTGGGGCGGTAGGGCCGGATCATGTGGTCTCCAGGGCGCCGAACGTGAAGGAGAAGGTCACCGGGGCAGCGGTGAGCCAGTACTGCGGCAGGGCCCCGGGCCCGCAGGACCCGCTGCCGATGCCTTGCTGCCCATGGTCCAGATTGAGCCAGATCGTCTCGGACGGCGTGAGGTCGTAGGTGTGCTCGGCCGTGTCGAGCTGCTCCCCGGTCCAGCGCCGCGCGGTGAACCAGAAGTCCGGGTCGCCGGTGATCAGCAGCCCCTGCCCGTCCTCGCGGCGCAGCCGCGCCCAGCGGACATCGGCCCGCGCGCCGTTCTCCTGCGGCCTGACGTAGGGCGTCTGCAGCGCGTCGACGGTGCTCGTGTACCGCCCGATCCGGGACGCGGCCCGGGTGTCGGGATATGCCTCGCCGGGACCGCCGCCGAACCATTCGACGCCGTTGAGGCTGCCGCAGACGCCCAGGCGCAGCCCGATCCGCGGCAGCGGGACGGTCCACTCGCCCTCCGGGGTGACGTCCACGGTGAGCCGCAGCCGATCGTCTGTCGCGGTCCAGGTGAAGACGGTGCGCAGGCCCAGGTCCCCGGCCGCCGGTGCGACCCGGGTGGTGACGGTCAGTGCGTCGGCGCCGATGGTGACCCCGTCGAGCCGGTGTCGCATCCGGTGCAGGCCCGCCTCCCGCCACCGCCGGTCCAGCTGGATGTCGGGGTGCCGGCCGGAACCCGCGTCGTTGTCGGTCGGTGCACGCCACACGTCCAGCCGCGGCGCTCCGGCGATCTGGAAGTGCTCCAGGTACTTGAGCGCGCCGGTGACGGCGTCGAACGTGCCGGGCCCGAGCAGCACGACGCCGCCCTCGGCACGGCGCGGCGCCTTGATGCGTGCGGCTTCTCTATGGGCGGCTTCGGCCGGGGCCGCTGAGGTCGGGGCCTCGGTGGTCGGGACCTCGGTGGTCGGGGTTGTGGGGGCCGCGGGTGCCGCTGCGGCGAACTGGCCCCAGGCCACCTCGTGCCCGGCCGGTGCCCAGCCGGTGTCGTCGGCCAGCGCCGCCCGCACCGTCCACCAGGCTTCACCTTCACCTGCCGGTGAGCCGGACCCGCCGCCGGGTGCCCGGGGCAGCTTCAGCTCCGCAGTCGCGCCGGGTGCGAGCACCGGGACCTCCAGATCACCGGAGTCGACTGCCTCGCCCTCCACCTCGTACGTCCACCGGAAGGACAGCGACGACAGATCGGCGAAGTCGTACCCGTTGGTGATCCGGACGATGCCGGCCGCGCCGTCCCCGTCGATCCTGACCGGCTCGATGACCTTCTTGTACTCGATCAGACCGGGAGAGGGAGTGCGGTCGGGGAACACCAGCCCGTCGCAGACGAAGTTGCCGTCGTGCAGTTCCTCGCCGAAGTCGCCGCCGTAGGCGAAGAACTCCACACCGGAGCGGGTGCGCTGCCGCAGCCCGTGGTCGATCCACTCCCAGACGAATCCGCCCTGGCAGCGCTCGTGCGCCTCGAAGAGCCGCTGGTACTCGCTCAGCCCGCCGGGACCGTTGCCCATGGCGTGCGCGTACTCGCACAGAAGGAACGGCAGGGCGCGGCGCTTCGCATCCAACTGGGCATCAGGAAGGGGGAGTTCGGTGCGGCGCCCGATGAGTTCGACTTCGGCGTGGTCGGCGTACATCCGTGAGTACACATCGGTGTCCGCGCAGGACGGATCGCCCTCGTAGTGGATCGGACGGTCCGGATCGCGGTCGCGGATCCACGACGCCATCGCCGACAGACCGCGACCGGTCCCGCACTCGTTGCCCAGCGACCACATCACGACGGACGGATGGTTCTTGTCGCGCTCGACCATGCGCGCGGCCCGGTCCAGCAGCGCGGGCGTCCAGCGCTCGTCGTCGACCGGATTGCCGCGCCAGCCGATCACTTCGAAGCCGTGGGTCTCCAGATCGCACTCGTCGACGATCCACATCCCCAACTCGTCGCAGAGGTCCAGAAAAGCCGGATGCGGCGGGTAGTGGCTGGTGCGGACGGCGTTGATGTTGTGCCGCTTCATCAGCACCAGGTCCTGCCGCATCGTCTCCAGATCCAGCACCCGGCCGTGGTCGGGGTGGAACTCGTGCCGGTTGACGCCCCGCAGGAGGATCCGGCGGCCGTTGACCTTGAACACCCCGTCCTCGACGGCCACCGTCCGGAAGCCGATCCTGAGCGGGATCCGCTCGCCCTCCGTGGCCAGTTCGGCGTCGTACAGGCGCGGTATCTCGGCGGACCACGGCTCGACGGGCACGGTCGCGTTCTCCCCGGTCGCCAGATCCAGGCCGAGCTCCGGGACGCTGACGCTGCCGCCGGGCTCGCAGTCGACGCGCAGCGTTCCGGTGCCGGTGGTGTGGTCGTAGTCGGCATGCACGAAGAAGTCCGCGACCGATCCCTCCGGCCGCTCGATCAGCGTCACCTCCCGGAAGATCCCCGGGAGCCACCACATGTCCTGGTCCTCCAGATAACTGCCGGACGACCACTGGTGGACGCGCACCGCCAGTACGTTCCCGCGCGGTCGCAGCAGCTCCCCGACCTCGAACTCCACCGGCAGCCGGCTGCCCTTGAACGTGCCCAGCTCCGCACCGTTGAGCCACACCCGCGCGCACGACTCCACACCGTCGAAGCGCAGCAGCGCCGCCCCGCCCGGCCAGTCGTCCGGCAGATCGAAGGAGCGTCGGTGGTCGCCCGTCGGGTTCTCGGTCGGAACCCGCGGCGGATCGACGGGGAACGGGTACACCACGTTCGTGTACGCGGGCGAACCCTGTCCCTGCAGCGGCCAGTGCGCGGGCACCGGCAGCAGATCCCAGCGGGTGGCGTCGAACTCCGGCCGGGCGAAGTCGTCACCGTGCGCGTCGGCGGTCCCCGACAGCCGGAACCGCCACGCCCCGTTCAGACTCACGTACCGCGCGTCCGACGTACTCCACCAGGCCCGCGGCGGCAACGCGCCGCTGCCGGGGGAGGGGTCCTCGTAGTAGGGGACAGCCGCGGGACGCAGCGCCTCGTGCATGGGAGTTGCTCCTCACCTGGACGACACCGGACTTCGACATTATCGACATCAATGACAACGGACATGCACGACCCGGGGCATGGACCCCCGCGCCGACCGGCATGGCCCCCGCCGACCGCCGACCGCCGACCGCCGACCGCCGACCGCCGAACCGAGGGCACAGGGCCAGCCTGCCCCCTCGGTCGGCGGCAGCGGAACCCGATGGTGAAATCGGCGGGCCGGGCGGCCGAGCCGGACGGGGTGGGATGGACGGGGTGGGGTGGATGGCGGGTCAGACCGTGAGCGCCGTTCCGTCGGGGAACGAGACACGTACGCCGTCGCCGCCGTCACCCTCGAGGACGGTCACGGCGACCGCTTCGCGCAGCGCCCGCGGATGGACCGTGTCGCCCGACAGCGCGACGAGGGTGACGTGGACGCTGCTCCCGCCGGGGTGCGGTCGGGAGCTCAGGCACGGGGCGGCCGAGTGCGGGCCGAACGCGTTCGCCTCCACCTCACGGTGCACCGCGGCGGACCCGTCGCCGTCCTCGTCCCAGCCGTACAGACCGACCAGCGCGCTGGAGAGGCCGTCCGCGGTACGGGCACACGCCCACCCCCGGCCGCTCTCGCCCCGTGGCGGCTCGGTCCCCGCGACCGCGTAACCGCCCTCCCGGACCGTCACCCCGGCCGGGGCTTCGACGCGGTGCACGCGCACTTCCCACGGCCCGTGCAGAACGCTCGTCGTCTCGATCCGGTACTCCGCGGTACCCGGGTCCGTTCCGGGATCGTGGGCGGCAGAACCGGTTCCGGACCCGGTTCCGGACCCGCCGTCGGCCGGGGCGCCGTCGCCCGCCGGGAAAGTGACGGTGTGCCAGGAGGACGCGGTCCGGCCCGCCGCCGTCAGCGGGTGGATCCGTCCCCGGTGGGAGGGCGTGCCGTCGGGGGAGACCAGCGCGAGGTGGCTGTCGACACGGTGCCGCCAGGCGTGCGGGGCGGCGTTCGGCGCGGTGTGCGTGGTGTAGCCGAGCTGGGCGTAGTGCGGGTCGTCCGCGCCGCCGGACGGTTCGAAGCCGTAGTGGTCGCTGCCGTGGTTGACCAGCCGGACGATCCCGTCGTGCTTCGTGCCGTGCAGCAGCCAGCCGGGTGCGGGCAGCGCCGTGTACTGGTCGGCCTCCTCGACCGGGAGCGCGAGCTCCCGCTCGGTCCACACGGGGTGGTCGGCGGGCAGCAGCAGTCCTAGGAAGCCCTTGCTCGCCCAGTACGGGGACCCGGGGCCCGAGTACCCCTGCGTGCTGGGAAGGAACGGCTCGTGCCAGCCGAGCGACAGCAGCCCGCGCTCGTCGGGCACCCCGCGCTCCACGAAGTGCCGCAGCACCCCGGAGGCGAGCCGCCGCGTCACCCCCGGCTCCAGCGGGGTCGCGTCGGTGAGCGCCCCCATCCACACCGGGGCGACGGAGGCGAATCGGTACGTCAGCGAACGTCCCTGGTGGACCGGGGCGCCGTCGCCGCTGAAGAAGTGCGGGTAGGTCGCCAGGAACTGGGACAGCCGTTCCTTGTAGACCTTGGCGCGCCCGCCGTCCGGTTCACCCGCGATCCGCGCCCACAGCAGTGGGTACAGATGCATCGCCCAGCCGATGTAGTAGTCGAAGTTGCGGCCGTCCCCGTCGCTGTACCAGCCGTCGCCGACGTACCAGTCCTCGATACGGTCCAGCCCGCCGTCGATGTCGGACTGGCTGAACGGCGCGCCGACGGAAGCCAGGAACTGCTCGGACACCACCTGGAAGAGCCGCCAGTTGTTGTCGTGGGTGCGGCGCCCGACGAAACCGGAGAACCAGTCGACGACCCGCGCCTGGACCCGTTCGTCGAGCCGGTCCCATATCCACGGGCGCGTCTCGTGCAGCGCGATCGCCACCGACGCCGCCTCGACCATCTGCTGCGAGCAGTCGGTCAGCGCGGGCCAGGTCTCACCGCTGTCCGGATCGGTACCGGCCGTGAGCCCGGCGGCGTACCGCTCGATGAGCCGCGTATCCACCTCCCCGCCGGCCCCCGCGATCCGGAACGCGGCCAGCAGGAAGGAGCGCGCATAGCCCTCCAGCCCGTCGGACACCACCCCCGACCAGCTGTTGCGGCCGGGCAGCCGGTACTGCGCGAAGCCGGGGGAGGCGTACGGCACCAGCCCGTCGAGCATCCGGTCCGCCACCGCCTCCCAGTGCGCGCGGGTCCAGCCGGTGCGAGGTGAACGCACGCGGTCGGTGGGGGGCAGCGTGAGGAACGGGGGCAAGGTCACATCAGCTCCGAGGTGAGGTGTTGACCGAGATAGTAAGCGGTTACTAGGTTGAGGCCAACCCTATTCACCGACTGCGGATCGCGGTCGGAAAGTGGGTCTGTCCTTCGTCTGTCCTTCCGTTCTCGCTCCTCCCGTCGCTCCCGTTCCTGCCCGGCTCGCGCGGGGCGCCTTCCGAAGGGACCGCCCATGACCAGTTCCCAGCCGCCGGGCGGTCCGGCCTGCGGCGCGCATCCCGCGAACGCCCCGGCTCCCGCCATGCATCCTGCAAACGCCCCGGGCGCCGGCGCCCCGTTCCCCGCAAACGCTCCTGCGCTGCCCCAGCGGCCGGACGACGACCTCCGCATCGGCGTCATCGGACTGGGCCTGCGCGGCAGCCTCGCCGAAACCGCGCACCGGCCCGGGGCGGGAGCGCGCGTCATCGCCGTCGCCGACCTCGACCCCGCCGTCCGCGCCGAGGCGGCAACCCGCTTCCCGGGCGCGGCCGTGACCGACGACTACCGTGCGATCCTCGGCTCCGCCGACATCGACGCGGTCCTCGTCCTCACGCCCGACCACACCCACGCCGACCTCGCCTGCGAGGCGCTGCGCGCCGGCAAGCCCGTCCTCGTCGAGAAGCCGCTGGACATCACCGTCGAGCGCTGCGACGCGATCCTGCGCACGGCGTACGAGACCGGCACCCGTCTCTATGTCGGCCACAACATGCGGCACATGCCCGTCGTCCGGCTCATGCGCGACCTCATCACCCGCGGGGACATCGGCGAGGTCAAGACCGTCTGGGTACGGCACTTCGTCGGTCACGGCGGCGACTTCTACTTCAAGGACTGGCACGCCGAGCGCCGGTACACCACCGGTCTGCTGCTGCAGAAGGCCGCGCACGACCTCGACGTCCTGCACTGGCTCGCCGGCGGGTACACCCGCCAGGTCCAGGCGCTCGGCGACCTCATGGTCTACGGCGCGCCGGACGCCGACCGCCGCGCCCCTGGCGAGCCCAAGGCCGCCGGCTGGCTCGACGACGACAACTGGCCGCCGCGCTCCCAGCGGGATCTCAACCCCGTGATCGACGTCGAGGACGTCTCGCTCGTCAATCTGCGCCTCGACAACGGCGTCCTCGCCGCCTACCAGCAGTGCCACTTCACCCCCGACTACTGGCGCAACTACACCGTCATCGGCGATGCCGGCCGTCTGGAGAACTTCGGCGACGGGCCCGGAGCGGTGGTCAAGGTCTGGAACGCGCGCCGCTCCGGGCACCGCCCGGAGGCCGACGCCGTCCACCCCGTCCCGGATCTCCAGGACGACGCCTTCCACGGCGGCGCCGACCCGCTCCTCATCGACGAATTCCTGCGCTTCGCGCGCGACGGCGGACCCACCGACACCGCACCCGTCGCGGCCCGTATGGCGGTCGCCGCCGGAGCCCAGGCCACCGCCTCGCTCCGCGACGGCGGCACCCCGCGCACCGTCCCGCCGCTCGACGCCGCCCTGGCCGCGTACTTCGCCGCGCACCAGTCCCGTCCATACCGGCCCGGTCCAGGCCAGCCCCCGAGCACCAACTCCCATGCGGTGCTTGACGATTGATGTCGGCCGCTGGGATCATCCCCCACCGGGAACCAGGGGTACTGGATCGGTCACGGTGGGTATAGGGGCAACGGGTATGCGGATGAACGGACTTACGGGCGTGGGATTTGTTGCCGCCGAACCGATTCCGGGCCTCAAGGGGCCATGGGCCTTCGTTCTCATCGCGGTGGTCGTCATCATCATCGCCGTGATCGCGGTGCTGCCCCTGATCATCGACGTCCGCCGGGCCACCGCGTGGCGCCAGCAGCTCACCGACGAGCTGATCGGCCAGGCGGCCACGAGCAGCGACGTCCGTGAACTGCTGCGCGACCTGCGCGAACCGCGCGGGGTGCGCGGTCTGACCCGCAGCATCATCGCCGTACTGATCCTCGCCCTCGTCAGCTTCGCCCTGGCGGTCGCGATGCTCTCCTCGGGCGGCGACTCCGGCGACCTGCGCAAGACCATCGTCACGTCGCTGATGACGGTGCTCGCCACCGTCGCAGGCTTCTACTTCGGCTCGCTCGGCGCCCAGAACAGCGCCGACGACGCCGTCCGCCGCGCGAACCGCACGCGAGCCCGGCCCGCGGACCCGGCCGGCCCGCAGACCGGCGACGACGTCCGCCCGCCCGCCCCGGAGCCGCCGGTCGCGCCCGCTCCGCCTGGCGCACCCGATCCGAAGGTGCTGACGGAGCCGGGAGGTACGCCGGTCCCGGCCCCACGGGAAACACCCTGAGCAGGTGTCTCCGCCACCGTCATCGTCACCGCCCCCGCATCCACGGTGGGAGGGCCGGGCAGGTGTTGGTGCAGGTGATGGTGCCGGGCATCAGTAGTCCGCCGTCGTCCTCGTCATTGCTGCCACCGGCGAAGTCCAGCTCACCCGACCCACGGCCAGTGCGCGTCTCGTCGGGAACGCCTCGGGTGTTGCAGCCGTCCCGGCAGCGGCCGCATGGCCCGGAACATACCGACGCAAACAGAAAGTCTCCGCCCTATACGGTCTGATTACGGCGCGTCGGTGCCCGCCTGGTTCGCCTTCACCCAATCGGCGTGGTCCTGCCAGGCATACAGATCGGTGCCCTTGAGCACCACGTTGTAGGCCCCGCACGCCGCGGTCCCCTCCTTGTCCGTGCCCTTCGGGAACCAGTCGGCCCTGAGGTGCGCCCGCCCGCTGCCCGCGCCTTGCTTGCAGCCCGCCGGCAGCTTCCCGTCGGCGAGCGTCGCCTTCAGCAGCCGGTCGCCGCCCGTGGTCGACATCCGGTACTTCACGGCCGTCGCCTCGTCCGGCAGCCAGCGCGGAACCGAGTCCCGGGACTTCTTGGCCTCGCTGCCCGAGGAGTACTCGGCCTCCGCCAGGTGGCGCCCCTGGTACCAGTCCACAACCTGCGGCATGGTGAGCGCCGCCGCCACGAGGAGGCCGAGGCCGCCGACGGCGAGTCCGAGGACGACGGGCTTCTTGGTGGCCATGCGGCGGGGTCCTTCCCTGGGTGACGCCCTGGGTATCGGGCTCTTCCTGCCCATCCTGGCGGCCGCGAACCGCCAACGGATCGCCCGCGAGAAGGGTTGGAACCCCCCTCTTGAGACTGACGGTCGTCAGCCACGAGAGGTACACCTTGGTCAGGCGGCGAACGCAGAAGCGACCCGGTGCGGAAGCCCGCACCGGGTCGCAGCCAGGGGCCGAATACAGATCACAGCAGTTCAGAGACCTGCGAAGGCCGATCGGAGATCGGCCGGACGCCTGTCCGATATCTCTAGGACATTCGTCAGAGCTTGCGCCACCGCGCCATGGCGAACGAGAACGCGCCGAAGAGGGCGAGCCCCACCGCGATGGCCACCAGGAGCCAGGGCCCGGCCGGCGTCTCCCGGAAGGACCGCAGCGTGTCGTCGAGCCCCTTGGCCTGGTCCGGGTCGTACTTCACGGCCGCCGCCACGGCGAACCCGCCGGCCGTCGCGAAGACGACGCCCCGGCAGACCCCGCCGGCGACCCCCAGGAACTCGACCACCTGACGCGTCCGCCGGGACATCTCGCCGACCTTCAGATGCTTACGGAACTTCCGCTGCCAGGCCCGGACCACGATCCACAGACCGGCCGCGGCGAGCGCCACCCCGGCGATGCCCACCAGCCACTGGCCCAGGGGCAGGTCCAGCACCTTCGCCGTCCAGTCCTTCGACTGCCGGTCGCTCGATCCGCCCTGGCTTGCGCCCTCGGAGGCGGTCCTCGCCAGCGCGAAAGCGATCACCGAATACGCGGCCAGCCCGTAGAACACGAAGCGCCCGCCCGAGGCGAGCCGCTTCGACGTCTTGTGCCCGTCGGGCCCGGCGGCCCCGAAGAGCGCCTCGGACAGCCGCCACAGCGCCATGCCCACCAGCCCGAGCCCGACCACCCACACCATGACCTTGCCGAACGGCTGCCCGGCGATCTGCTCGACGGCGCCGCCGCGGTCGGCCTGCTTCCCGTTCCCACCCAAGGCGACCTGGATCGCCAGCGCGCCGATCAGTACGTAGATCACGCCGCGCGTGGCGATCCCCCACCGTGCCGCCCACTCGACCGCACTACCGCCTGCCGCGGCCCGGCCCGCAGTCCTGGCCCGCCGTATCGAAGCATCCACGCCCGACCTCCCTCGTCGGACGGGCGTCTGCCCCGGCCCCCACCCCGGAAACGCCCGCCCGCCCGCGGCGGCCCGGCCTCAGACACCGTCCACCCGGAACGGATCATGCTCCGCGAGCAGCTTGTCCAGCCGCGCCTGATCCACCCGGCTGACCACCTGCCCCACCTCCTGCCGGTCCCGCACACACTTGGCCAGCGTGAACGCCGAGGTCACCAAATACATCAGCCCCACCCCCAGAAACGCCCGCACCCAAGCCCCGACCGGCAGGTACGCCACCCCCAGCCCCATGCTCCCCAGCGCGATCCCGAACGAAATGGCCGCCTGCGCGAAGTACGCCGCCGTCGTCTGCTGCTGAATCGGATTCGTCATGCCCCCAGCCTGAACAACTGTGGCCCACGCCACATGAGTACACCTACTCAAACTTCCCCCCACCCCCCTCCCCACCAAGATCGCCCCACCGACCCAAAGGCGTGAGCAGACACCGCCCCAAGTGCGGTATTGTTCTCATGCGCGGTCAGCCCGGGGAAACAACCCCAGAACGACCGAGCACCGGGACGTGGCGCAGCTTGGTAGCGCACTTGACTGGGGGTCAAGGGGTCGCAGGTTCAAATCCTGTCGTCCCGACGGTGCTGAAAGGCCCGCTGGCTGGGAGAAATCCCAGGTCAGCGGGCCTTTTGCATTGCTCTGACTAGGCGTCAAAGTGACAGCCCATCAGATGCTTGGGGACCAGCTGGGGACGGTGCTGAGGAAGAAACCCCTGATCAGGCCCTGTTTGCTTGGGGGCCATGATCGCGAATGGTTGCTCCTGCATTGTCCGGTTTCTACAAGACCCGCAGGGTCGCGGCGAGCGGGTCCGAGGGCCCGGGCGCTCCGGCCAGGTGGGCGCTGAGCGATCGTCCGGCGGCGACGATGGCTTGTAGGTCGGGGTGGAGGTAGGGCTGGGTGGTGAGCAGCGAGCCGTGGCCGGCGATGAGCCGCAGGACGTGCAGTGGCACCCCGGCGTCGGCCATCCACGTCAGCCCGGTGTGGCGCAGGCTGTGACGGCGCAGCTTTTCGTGACCCAAGGAGCTGACGACCGCGTCCCAGTGGGTGGCATCGCGCAGGACGGCGGTGGTGATGCGTCCGCCGCGCGGGCCGGTGAACAGCCGGGCGTCGGGGTCGGGGCCGGCGGCCAGCAGGCGTTGCGCGATCAGGGGCCGTACTTCTTCGATGAGGGGGACGCGGCGGGCCGCTTTGCCCTTGGTGCCTTTGTCGGCGAGCCCGCCGGGGGAGGGGGTGGTCTGGCGGCGCACGGTCCAGATCCAGTTGACCGGGTCGATGTCCTTGACCCGCACGCCGGATGCCTCGCCGATGCGGGCGGCGGTGCAGGCCATGAAGATCACCACGCTGCCCCATCCGGCGAAGTTCCCGTGGGAACGTGCCACCAGCGCCGCGGCCAGGGCGGTGAGCGCCGCCCAGTCGGGCAGGGCCAAGGTGCGGGGGTCGTCGAGTTCGTCCTCGGCCTGCTTGTAGGCCGACTGCCAGCCCACGATGCGCGCGGGGTTGCGCGCGATGATGCCGTCCCGCACGGCCTGCTCCATCACCCGCACCAGGACTGCCAGGCTGTTCTTGACCGTGGAGCGCCCGCACTCGTCCGCGATCCACCCGTACACGCTGCGGTCCACCGCACCGTTGCTGATCATCGCGACCGGGATGTGGCCCAGGCTGGGCACCACTCGTAGTCGCCACCCCGCCAGATAGGGGTCGGTGGTCTTGGCCTCCAAGCCGCGCAGGGCGAGCGGCATGTTGGCGTTCCCGAAGTCGGCCAGCGACTGATTGGACCGGGTCGGGTCGATCCCGCGCAGGGCTGCGGCCAACAGCGCGTCGATCCACTCCTGGGCTTCCTCGGCACTGGCCCGGGCTTCCGACAGGGACCGGCGTTTGCCGGTATGGGGATCGGTCCAGCGCACGCGCGCCCGGTAGGGAAACGGCCGGTTCGCACGGTGCTCGATATCGGCCGACAACGCCACGGCGATCGGCAATTGCTCTATGTAGGGCATCAGACCGCCTGCGCGGGGTCGATGCGGCGACCAGCCAGCCACCGTTCGACATCGCCGGCGCCGTACATCACCACCCGCTCCGACAGGCGAACGAAAGGCGGTCCCTGCGGGGGCCGGGCAGTCCTCCATCGACGGACCGAGGAGGCGTCGACCCGCAGCAGACGCGCTATCTCCCCGGTCGTGTACCACCCCCCGGCCAGTGGGACGGGCGATGGCTCGATATTCATGGAACGGACATTTTCGGTCGTCGGTGCTTTAGGGTGCATGGACTTCCCGGGGGTTGGAGGGCAGGGTTGGGTTTGGCAACCGGACGCGGATTTCGGGATGCTGCGGGGAGGAGAAGTGTTCAGGGCGCCGGGCTCTGCTCGGGCAAGACACAACATTAAACAGAAGGCGCGCGAAGTCCAGCCCAATCGTTGCTAGTTCTCCAACGGAGAACACCGGTACCGGCCAGCGCCCCCTTAACAGTTCCAAGAAAGGCCCGAGGAAAAGTTTGCTTCAGTTATTGCTGGTCGCACTTCTCTGGATTCCTCGATTGCTTCCGGAACCGCTCTCGCCGCCGTGGGCATGGTGTAGGTGCTACTGACTGCACTCCGTGTTTAGGGGCGTCGTCGGAGTCCTTGCGAGGTTGAGTGGCGTCGAACCACTAATGATCCGCAGTATCACCGGTTTGGCTAACCGGCGATCCCCGGCTATGTTGCGCTGCCTCGAAGGGGTTGGGCGCACAACTACACGAGCGAGCCGCCACAGTTCAGGGGACGGCCGAGGTCGCACGGCACCTCGTGGACTGTCCTGGGGCGCGGAAGAGGCATCGGCCATCACGGCCGCTGCTGTGCTGCCGCCGGTACGGGCTGCCGAACAGTCCGAGGAGGACTCCGCCTGAGGATCACTGCACCGCAACGGGCCGGAACGAAAACCGCGTCCGGGCCACGATGGACCAGCTGGCTCCTGCGTGGGGCGAAAATCCGAACGGCGGCAAATGCGACATCAAGATCATCGCCGCGAAGCCGCTGTCGACGCACCGTCTTCGACGGCGCCCACCCCAATGCCCACCTTCGCAACGAGTCCATACAGCGCCTGCAGTCGCTCCAGGCCGCCGGAGACTCTCCCGACTCGAGAGACGCCCAGATCGCGGCTCAAAGGGAGGTGAAGAAGCTCAAGGTCCGACTCGCTCGCCCAATTGAACAGCGCCATCGAGGATCTTGCCGTCCTCCGGACCCGGGCCCTCGCCCGTCTGGCGGCCCCACACGAGAGGGGTCCGTGCCAGAGGGAGACCTCGGGACGTACGTCGTGAAGTTGTCCAGCTGACGGCTTTGACCTGGAGTGATGACGCTGAACAGGGCTCTGGCCTGGGCGGATCCGTCTTTCTGGATCTTTCAGACTCGTGCCCGGTTGTGCAGCTAATTCTCCCTACGCGCTCCCCAGGGCCGCTCGCACTCCCCGGATTCTCCCCAGATGGTCTGCCGTAGGAGGATCGCCTGCCCCGTCTGGCAGTACGGGTGTGTGAGTCGTGCCGATTCGCATTGCGTAAGCGCCCAGAAGAGATGTCGGCATTCGCCCGGTCAGATGTCGCGGAAGAGACTTGGGAGCGCGGTGACCTGCCACGATGAGCGGCTGATGGCCACTGACCTGCGCGAATGACCTTTCGGCTATTTCACGTTCGTGCCGGTTGATGAGGCCAGAAGTCCCAGGAAAGTCCCAGGGGGACTTCCACTGCTGACGGGTGCCTTTCGGTTCTATAGGGCAGGACGGGCTCGTCGAACGGCCCCGTTTCCAGCGAGGGCGGCGGAGCCTAGATGTCGAGTGACTGGCGTTCGCCAATCGTTGCGGGAATAGCTCCGGCTACCAGACGGGCAGCCAGGGCGACCGTGGTACCGAGCGTCAGTGAGGCGAGGGCCACCATCAGGGCGGCGACATGCACGGCACCGGCCAGGACGGCTAGGACAACTCATGTCGCGCCCGTGGCGGGTGGTCGGATCGGGTCGCACGGCGGTGCGGCGTGCGGGCCCGCCCCGCAGATGATCGGCTGCTCGCCGGATCGTGTTCCGGCCCGTCCAGGGGGGTCTGGCTGATGCACTGTCTGCTCTTCCCGCTGCCTGGGAAGGGCGGCGCCGCAGGCGACCCGCACCGTTACCCCCCGTTGCCACGACGCGGTCAAGGCCATCCGAACCCGACCGTGGCGGAGGCGGCGGGCAGAGACTTCCGCTACCCAGCGCCCCCGCTCGGCCTGCGTGCACCTCACACCTCAGTCGGGCAGCCGCCAAGATCCCGACGTGGGGTGAGTGATACTGCGACCAGCCATCTCAGGGTGTGGAGGTGGCAGCCAGGCGCAGCCTTGATGCTCCATAGACAGATTCTCCCCATTTCAAACATTGAGCCGCGCCAAGAGGCAGGGCCTCTAGGTAGAGCGTGGAGATGCTTATGAGGAGACCGCGGAAGAGGACCGGGGACATGGCGGAGCAGTTTGGAGAGGTCCACGTGCTCCGGACTAATGGAAGACTCCATTGAAGGGCACCACACCACGGGCTGGCGGCGAAAGCCACTCCGCAGGTCCGGCATTGATTTCGTGCTGCTGAGCGGCAGCGCTGTCGCCGCCCACGGAAACGCCCATTAGTGCCAGTATGAGAATTGGTGAAATCGCCGACCGCCAAGAGCGCCATACTGCAGTCGACGACCATACGGTGACGGTGGAGGGGATTCCGTAGTCCAAGTCCAGTGCCGGTCGTGCGTCGCCGCTCACCCGGGCAGCTCCGGCTCCTTGGTGGCTCACCCAGAGAGCCGGACCACCGGCTACTGTCCGCGCTTAAGTGCTGGTCGGGCCGGGATCAGGGCGAGGAACTGATCCTCCGCCGTGGAGCCTGGCAGGCAGCGGCCGGGGTTCTAGTGATAGCCGCCGCACTGGCACGGGCCGCCGGACTGGCAGCCGCACCCGCAACTGGCGCTGCAACCGCAGGTGCGCAGGACCGGCAGCCGAGCAGGTTGCGTGCGGATGGAGGTGGACGGGGCGGTGCTGTGCGGGAGATGCGTCATGGGGCCTCCTCGACAGACATGCCTGTATCGCCAGTGAAGCCAGTGCGTCACGAACCGTCAAGGTAGGGAACCGGTCCGGGATAGCGACTCTTGACCCGTACGAGCAGGCCCCAGGCCCCAGTGGCCGTTCGCCGTCTACTTCGGTGTGCTGATTCGCCGGGTGTGACGCGTCATCAGGAGTGCGGTGGTGGTGATGATGGCGAGGATTTGGGCGGCGACGCTGAGCTTCTTGTCGGTGGACCAGATGGGTTCGTACATGTCGGGGAGCGGGCCGAGGGCCCCGACGTCGACGTAGCGGTACAGCAGGATCGCTGCGAGTCCGCCTGCCGCGACGAGCCAGCCGAAGGCGTCACCCAGCGGCCGGCGCCAGGCGACGATCAGCAGAGCCGCCAGGGACGCCAGGCCCGCTTCGACGCGGAACAGGGCGCCCTGGCTGATCGTGGCGCTGACTGCGTCGTACTGATCGGCGAGCTTGGCGTGGATGTAGGCGTCGATGGCCAGGCCCGCTGCGGCGGCGACCCGGCATACCCAGCCAGCGATGCGGAGAGCGTTGCCGGACGTTGCGGCAGATGCCATGGTTCCGACTCCTTGTGTTCTGAGGCGATAGCCGGCCATACCCTGGTCCGGCCCGGCCCGGCTCAGCGGACGGTGAGGGTGCCCTTCATGTATTGGTGGATGTTGCAGATGTAGCTGTAGTTCCCCGCTGTCGCGGGGGCTTTGAACGTTGCGGACTTGCCGCCGGCGATCGTGCCGGTGTCGAACGCCTTGCCGTCGGTGGCTGTGGCGGTGTGCGGGGTCTTGTCCTCGTTGAGCACCGTGACCACCGTGCCCGGTGCGACTGTCAGCGCGGCTGGGCTGAACAGGAAGTCCTTGATGACGATGCGTCCTGCCCCGCTTGCGGTGGTTCCCGCGGGAGTTGAGGCCGGCGCCGTCGAGGAGGACGATCCGCTGCTACTGGAGCAGCCCGTCAGTGCGAGCAGCGCGCAGATGACGCTCGCGGCGCCCAGGCGTCCACGGTGGGGTCGTACTCGGTTGGTCATCATCTATGGGACCCATCCATTCGACAGGAGCACTCGACACAGGAATAGCGATACCGGGGAGGTGGTGCGCCCCGGACTCCGAGAGTCAAGGGGTCCGGGGCGCACCACGCAGGATCAGATCGTCAGCAGGGTGGTGCTGGCGGCCTTGTCGACGGGCAGGAAGTCGTCCGGGACGGGGTACTGGCCCAGAACGTAGTGCAGGATCGCGGCGTGCATCGCCTCGACGGGGGCGATGGTGGCGGCGGTGCTGATCCCGGCGGGGCTGGTGACGTTGTAGGTCGCGAACAGGTACGTCTGCGCGGCCTGGTCCTCCAACTGCAGGGCCAGTTTGGCGACGGCGCCCACGTCGGTGGCCTTGCCGAGGGCGGCGGTGACGTCTGCCTGGTTGGACAGGGGGACGTTGGTGATGGCGGGCTTGCCGGCGCCGGTCAGGACCGCGTTCCAGGCTTTGGCGTGGTCGGCGTGCTGGGCCATCGCGGTGGTGACGAACGTCGCCACCGCGGGGGGCACGGTGCCGAGCTTGCCCGCCTTGGCTGCGGCCAGGGTCGCTTGGTAGGCGCCCACGGCCTGGTTCTCCAGCGCGGTGGCCAGCGCGACGACCTTCAGGTCCCCGGTGTACTGGCCGCTGCCGGATGCCGCTCCGGAGGACGACGGCGACGCCGACGAGCCAGACTTCTTGTCGCTGCTGGAGCAGGCCGCCAGGGCCATGGCGGCCGCGACACCTCCGGCGCCGAGCAGGAAGCGGCGGCGCCCCAGGTTCGTTCGCTCCGCTGTGCGGATCTCCTCGGCCAGGTCGACGGCGCCGGCCCGCATGGCGGGCAGCGTCTCGCGGTGGGCTTCGTCCATGTCGCGGGTCAGTCGGGTGAGTTGCTGCTCGCTGATCTGCAGTTCCCAGCCGTCGTGTGCAGTGCTCACTTCACGGCTCCTTCGGAGATCGGCGAGGCGTTCTTGGTCGGGTAGAAGGCGTCGGGGAACCCGACGCTGCCGGCGGCGGCGGGCAGTTTGGCCGCGTCCGTGGGGATGGCGATGAGGTCGGGGAGGTTTCCGGCCAGCAGCGCCTGGACGGCCAGCAGTGTCGCACGGTGCTGAGCCTCGACCGGGGCGACCGAGGCGAAGAGCTTGCGCAGTTGTGCGTCGCTGACCTGGCCGACGTTCTTGGTGTAGGTCTGGGCGGCGACGTCCTCCAGCGTGATCGCCAGCGCGACCACGTCGGCCGGAGTTTTGATGGTGGGCAGGGCTTCCTTGACCACGGCCGCGTACTTGGGGTCCGGGCCGGTCTGGGCCTTGCCGCCCGCCTGGGTGGCGGCGGCGTTGAACGCCTTGGCGTGGGCCTGGTGCTGGGTGGTGGTCTTGGCGATGAACGCCGCGACCGTCTTGTTGCCGTCCTTGATGAACGGCAGCCCCGCAGCGGTCTGGTAGACGCTGATGGCCAGATTCTCCAGAGACGCCGCGGTCTGCAGCGCCATGATGTCGTCCGCGGTGGTGGCCGAGGCCCGCACGGAGGACAGCACTGCCGCTGCCCCCGCCACACCGGCGAGCGTCCCCGACCGCTGCCACCAACGACGCGACCGGGGTGCGGTGACATCGGCGAAGTCGTCCAACGCACTGCCGGTGATCCGCAGCGCGTCGCTGTTCAGGTCCTGTGACTGCTCGGTGAGCTCTTCCAGCAGCCGGGTGTCGATGCGCTCTACGCCCATCACGCCCCATCTCTCACATCTCACGGCACCGGCGCGATCGCAGGCGCTCCCACCCAACCTTCGGTGCCGCAAGCCGCTTGGATTGCCGTCCGCCACGCAAACGGGCGAAGGGATCATCCTCACGGGTGAACGCGTCTACTATCAGCTGACGATGCCGGCCGGTACAGCGAGACTGATGAAGGCATGATGGTGCCTACGAGCATCCAATACCACCGGCGCAGTCGAATCCGGTGAGAGCTTCATCGATTGCGGGAGCGTCTTCGGATCATCCCTGCCGGAAACAGCTGCGGCGGTTACAAGACTGCCGAAAGCACAGATATACTCCCATCTCTTTCCGGTGGCACGGGTAAAATCTCGTCGGACCATCTTGCAGTGCACTGGAGGCGTTCGTAGTCGCGGGCGTCGCGACGGGCGATCGTGCTCCAGTCGAGGTCCTGCGGGCGGCCATGTTCGCCGCGCCGTGTGCCACGTTGGCGGCCGCCGCGCACGACCTCGCAGTGGGTGCACCGCCGCCGGTCCGGGCTGGCGGTCTGGGATTCGTCGCGGTTCTCGCACCCGGCTGCATCCTGGCCGGTAGGGAGCGCTCCCTGGCCGGGATCGGCGATGCGATGCTCGCCGCCCAGGCCGCCCTGCACACGGTGTTCGCCGCAGCGCGGTACCGAACCGCGGCACTGCCCGGATGCACGATGCTGATCGCTCACCTCATCCACGGTCCCATCACTCCCCGGGCCACGGTGCCGCACCTGCCGGTGGCGCTGGCCGCCGCGGGCTCGAATGCGCGTATCGGCATTGGAGTGCTCTTCGTGCTCGTCGGCCTCGGCCTGCTGACCGCCTGAGCCGCTGCGGCGGTTCGAACCGTGCGAACGGATCCGGGACGGACTTCCCCGCATCCCGTGCGTTTCCGGCCGGCTCCGCATCCCGTGCCGGGATGCGGAGCCGTTGGCTCACCGTTCCGTCGGGGCGGCCAGGCGGAAGCGGAGCCGGCAGATGACGGCGTCCGTGTCACGACGGACGGCGTGGGCGACGACCGCGCCGCGCTGGTTCTGCAGCAGTCGCTGCCTCAGATGCGCCGGCAGGTCCTGACCTCGCGCAACATCCGAAGTTGCCGCATCACGGACTGGGTCCTACCGCCAAGCGTTGGGCCACTTGCAGATCGTTGCCGATGCCGCTCGACCCGCGCCGACCCTGGCGAGTTGACGCTCGGACGCGCGACTCACTCAGCGCAATTTTACGGCTATATATCGGAATTGATTGCATATGGTCCGTACCATGATTCAGTGACCATCCCGATGGCAACTGGCATGTTCCCAAGGCCCCCGACCGCAGGAGGCTGCAGGTGAGTGAGCGTCCGATCAATGACTACGCGGTTCTGTCGGACTGCCGGTCGGCCGCCCTGGTGGGCTCGGACGGGTCAGTGGACTGGTGGTGTCTGCCGCGTTTCGACAGTCCGGCAGTCTTCGCCCGCCTGCTTGACACCGATGCGGGTCATTGGTCCATTCGTCCGTGTGGAAGTACCGAGGTCAGTCGGCGGTACCGGGACGGCGCCCTGGTGCTCGAGACGACATTCCGCACCCGTACTGGGACGGTCGTCCTGGTGGATGCGCTCGCCGTGGGACGCAGAGAGCGAGGCCATGCGCTCGGCAGCGCCTCCCCCGGGGCGCTCCTGCGGCAGGTCACCTGCAGCGAGGGCAGTGTGGTGGTTGAGGTCAGTTACGCGCCGCGGCCGGAATTCGGCCTGGTCCACCCTCTGATGTCGCCGGTCAAAGGAGGCCTTATCGCGCGCGGTGGCTCCCACAGCCTGATGCTGTCTGTACCGATCGAACTCGCGATCGAGCAGTCCACCGCCCGCTGCGAGATCATGATGCGAGCTGGTGACCGGCTCGACATGGCCTTGCACGCCCACCCAGCCTGGGGCGACGAGCCCAGACCGTGGAGCCGACGACGCATCCGACGGCGCCTGGCGGACACCACCAACAGCTGGCGATCCTGGACAGCGCTGCACCAGGCTTACCGCGGGCCGTGGCAGGAGCAGGTCGAGCACAGCGGGCGGGTACTGCAGGCGCTCACCTTCGCCCCGACGGGGGCGATCGTGGCGGCCGCCACCACCTCGCTCCCCGAGAGCATCGGCGGAGACCGCAACTGGGACTACCGCTACACCTGGGTACGCGACGCCAGCTTCACCCTCCAAGCCCTGGCCACCGCATCCTGCGACAAGGAGAAGGGCGCCTTCTTCGGTTTCCTCGCCCGCGCCGCAGCCACCCAGCTGCAGCGCGGCGTGGACCTACAGGTCATGTACGGCATCGGCGGCGAACGTGACCTGAGCGAACGGCCCCTGCCCCACTTGACCGGGTGGCGCCACAGCGCCCCGGTGCGTACCGGCAACGACGCCTGGCGGCAGCGGCAGCTGGACGTCTACGGCGAACTCCTCGACGCCGCCCACCAGTGCCTGCCCCATGAGATGCCGCTCGACCTGCCGGTCCGGACATTTCTCGTACAGGCGGTGGAGGCGGCGGCTCGCCGGTGGAGCGAACCCGATCAGGGCATCTGGGAGGTGCGCGGACCGAGCCGGCACTTCCTGCACTCCAAGCTCATGTGCTGGGTCGCCTTGGACCGTGCCATCGACATGGCACCGGCCCTGCAAGCAGCCGATCGCGTCCAGGACTGGAAGGCCATCCGGGAGGAGATCCGCACCACGATCGAGGGAGAGGGCTGGAACGATCAGATGGGAGCGTTCTCCCAATCCTTCGGCAGCGAGGAACTGGACGCCTCCGCCCTCGTGCTGGCCCTGGTGGGATTCCTTCCCGGCAACGACCCCCGTGTGCGGTCAACCGTCGAAGCAATCCGATCGCAACTCACGGACGCGCGGGGGCTGGTACATCGCTACCTCAAGGACGACATGCCGACGCAGGAGGGCACTTTCCTGTTGTGTACTTTCTGGCTCGCCCACGCCCTGGCGATCAGCGGTGATGTCTCCGGAGCACGGCAGGTGTTCGAAACAGCTCTGGCCCAAGCCAACGATGTGGGCCTACTCGCTGAGGAAGTCTCCAGCGCCACGGGCGAGGCTCTTGGGAACTACCCGCAGGCCCTCAGCCACATTGGCCTGGTCAACGCCGCCCGCGCCATCCACGAAGCAGAAGGCAGCTCGCCGAGATAGCAGACGGTGCCCTGCTCTTGTGGCTCCCCGACAGGCCGGGGTAAGTCTCCGCCGCTGGTCGGTGGCCGACAAACCACTTCTATGGCCTGCAGGCGATCGGCGCCGCAGTGCGCCCCAGCCAGTGACGCACCCGGTGCCCTTTGCGGGCAGAACGGCGCGAATCGTAAGGAGTCGCTACCGCCGTGCGCCAATGGTTACGACGTACGGTCTTCCCGGACACTGTGTGTAACTGGGAAGGAACCGAGATGGACGCCCCTGACGACGGACAGGACGCCCGCCGCCCACCCCCCAAGCCGCAGCCGCAGCCTCCGGCGGACGGGGCGAGCACACCGGCAGACAGCACCCCCGGGCAGCCAGCAGCGAAACCCCCGCCCAAAGCTACGCAGCAGCCCGATACCTCCCCCGCCAGTGCCAACCCGGCGGCGAAGCCTGAGCGGCCTGGTCGGTTGCGTGCGTTGTTGGCGGCGGGCCCGCCGCCGGGTCCTGCCCGGCCGGGGTTCTGGCGCAGCCCGTTGCGCGGCCCGTGGCTGACGTCGGTGTTCGGGTTGATTCTGCTCGTGGGTATCACGGTGATGTTCTTGACCGGGCTGCTGTCCTACGCCGCGTACAACCCGGACTTGTCGCCGGTCAATGACCAGACCCCGGACAAGGGGATTCTGGGGTTCTACTTGTTCTCCTGGCCCACCCACCCCTACTGGCTCTACCGGCTCCTGCAAGGCGTGCACGTCACGCTGGGAGTGGTACTGATCCCGATCCTGCTGGCCAAGCTGTGGTCGGTGATCCCCAAGCTGTTCTCGTGGCCTCCGGTGCGCTCGGTCAGCCACGCGCTGGAGCGCCTGTCACTGCTGCTCCTGGTGGGCGGCGCACTGTTCGAGTTCATCACGGGCATCCTCAACATCCAACTGCACTACATCTTCCCCGGCTCCTTCTACACCCTGCACTTCTACGGAGCATGGGTGTTCATCGGCGCGTTCGTCGTCCACATCGCGTTCCGCATTCCGGCCATGGTCCGCGCCCTGCGCAGCCGTCGGATGCGCACAGAGTTGCGCACCCCCCTGGGGCGGGCCGAGCCCGAACCCATGGACGCGACAGGTCTGGTCTCACCGCGGCCGGCCCCGCCGACGATGTCGCGACGCGGCGCGCTGGGGATGGTGGGCCTGGGATCCGCGGCCCTGCTGGTCGTCACGGCCGGGCAGAGCATCGGCGGGCCACTGCGCCGCGTCGCGCTGCTGGCCCCGCACGGCGGCCCGAACCCTGGCTCGGGTCCAGGCGGCTTCCAGATCAACAAGACGGCGGCCGACGTCGGCATCCGGGCCCGTGACATCGGGCCGGAGTGGCGATTGACCGTGCGCGCCGGCACCCGGCAGATCGTCCTCACCCGAGCCCAGGTCCTGGCTTTGCCACAACACGGAGCCTCACTGCCGATCGCGTGCGTGGAGGGGTGGTCCACCGACGACCAGGAGTGGTCCGGCGTGCGGCTTGTTGACCTGGCCGCGCTCGTCGGCCTGCACACCAGCCCGCCGGGCGTCGCGGTGGAATCCGTACAGCGTGGCGGCGCCTTCCGGTCAACGGTGTTGCGGGACAACCAGGTCCGCGACTCCCGGTCGCTGCTGGCACTGCGGGTCAACGGCGCCGATCTCACCCCGGACCACGGCTACCCCGCCCGCATCATCGTCCCCGCCAACCCCGGCGTGCACAACACCAAATGGGTCACCCGCCTCACCTTCGGGAGCACCCTGTGAAAAGCGTCCGCGCCCGCTACGGCGCCTCCCCCCTGCACCTGCTGCTCATCCTGTGCTCCTTCGCCCTCACCGCATACGCAGGGACCCGACTCCTCGAAGGTGACACCCTCCGCATCGTGATCTGGTTCGTGGGAGCGGCCCTCATCCACGATCTGGTGCTGCTCCCCCTGTACACCGTCACCGACCGTGCGACACAAGCCCTTCTGGGCTCCCGCGGCGGTTCCGGGAAACACCACCGCACCCCAAAGCAGTGGATCAACTACCTGCGCGTGCCGACCTTCGTCGCACTGCTCCTGCTGATCACCTGGTACCCCCTGATCCTCAACAAGGTCCCCGGCTATCACCTAGCTACGGGCCTGCCCTCCGACGTATTCCTCGGCCGCTGGCTGCTCATCACCGCCGCCCTCTTCGCCGCCTCAGCCCTCTGCCTGATTACCTCCATGTGGCGCCAACGCACCCCGCGCCCCCAGCCACCGATGCAGACGGATCCTGGCGCACCGCCAACTGGCTCTCCATCTGCCGGACCAGGTCCTCAACCTCCACCTGGGCACAAGGCGCCGGATGACGAAGCCTGAAACGGTGTGACCACGTCTGGCTACACCGGACCTGCGACAACAACCTGACCGGAGCAGGCCTATAGAACTGGGGAATGAGGACGTCTGATTTTCGTAAGGGTTAAATGGGATAGATGTCGGTTTCTGCTTCGTAGGGTGAAGAGCGTCGCAGTCGCAGAAGCAGACGATGTCGGCGGTCGCGGCGAGCAGTCCGGCGTGGCAGCCTCGCTCGACCCCGCCCTGCTGCCGTCCGTCGCGGACCCGGTGCTGCGGGGTGATCTCGACCTGGTGCTCGGCCGCCGCAGGCCGACCGCCCGTGGCGCCTGGCCGCCGCACGCCCGGCTCGCCAACCTCGAACTGGCCCGGCGCATCCGCCGCCGCACCGGTCTGCGGCTGCACGACCTCGGCCCGATGCGGGCCGCCCGGCGGACCGCGCTGCTCGGCCTGGAACTGGCCGACCGCCGGTCCGGCTACCCGCTCGAAATGCTGGTCCGCGCGGCCGACGCCGGCTGGCGGATCGCCGAGACCGACGTCCCGTACGCGCCCAGGACCGGCCGCTCCAAAGTGACCGGCACCTGGCGCGGGACCTGGCACGCGGTCCGGGACATGAGCGCCGTGCTGCGGCAGCCTGCGGTCGGCACGCCAATGGACGGCCGGATTCCCGCGGTCACCGAGCCCGCGCAGCCCGTCCGGCCGGCCCAGGCCGTTCGAGCCGGTCAGGCCGCCCGATGACCGGCGCTCCCGGCATGACGACGCTACTGGTGATCGCCAAGGAGCCGGTACCGGGACGGGTCAAGACGCGGCTCACCCCGCCGTACTCGCCGCGGCAGGCGGCGGCGCTGGCCGAGGCGGCGCTCGCCGACACCCTCGACGCGGTGCTGCGCGCCCCGGCCCGCCGTCGGGTGCTGGTGCTGGACGGCGCGCCCGGCCCGTGGCTGCCGCCGGGCTTCGATGTTGTTCCGCAGGTGTCCGGCGGTCTGGACGAACGGCTGGCGGCGGCGTTCGCCGGCTGTACCGGGCCCACGCTGCTGGTCGGCATGGACACCCCGCAGCTCACCCCGGCCCTGCTGGAGCCGGCGCTGCGGCCCGACGCCTGGCTCGGCTGCGACGCGTGGTTCGGCCCGGCGCAGGACGGCGGCTTCTGGGCGGTCGGCCTCGCCGAGCCGGATCCCACGCTGTTCCCCGGGGTGCCGATGTCGACGGACCGGACGGGCGAGATCCAGCGCGCCCGTCTCACCGACGCCGGGCTGCGCGTCAGGGACCTGCCGGTGCTGCGTGACGTGGACACCGCCGCCGACGCCGCAGAGGTCGCCGCCCGCGCACCCGGCTCACGTTTCGCCGCCGCGCTGCGCGCGGCCGACCTTCCGCCAGGGCCGCTGCGGATCCTGCCGATGCCGGCGGGACACGCCGATGCCGGCCGGACGGAGGCCCTGTGACGCCGGTGGACGGCGCGACCGCGACGATCGCGCAGCGAACCGGTGCCCCCGTCCCGGCCCCCGCGCCCTGGATCGACGACCCGTACGCGCACGCGATCCGCTCCGGCCGGGGCCCGCTCTTCCTGCGCAGGGCCGACGGCTGGCTGCTGCCCCTCGACGTGGAGCGGTGGTGCGCGGCGCCGGACGCCGCCGACACCGCGCTGCTGTTCCGGTGCCGGCGCGGCCCGGTGCTCGACATCGGCTGCGGTCCCGGCCGGCTGGTGGCGGCGATCGCGGCCACCGGAGTACCGGCCCTCGGCGTGGACGTCAGCCCGGCGGCCGTGGCCCGCACCCGGGACATCGGGGGAGCGGTGCTGTGCCGGTCGGTCTTCGACCGGCTGCCCGCCGAAGGCCGCTGGGGTACCGCCCTGCTGATCGACGGCAATGTCGGCATCGGCGGTGACCCGCGGGCGCTACTCGCACGGGTGGGCGAACTGGTCGCCCCCGGTGGCCGGTTGCTCGTCGAGGCCGCGGCCTACGACGTCGACGAGCGCTTCACCGTACGGGTGGAGGACGGCCGGGGCCGGTACGGCCGGGACTTCCCCTGGGCCCGGCTGGGCGCGGCCGCGCTGCGATCCGCCGCGGACGGCGCGGGCTGGACGACGGTCGAGGAGTGGTCCGTGGACGGCCGCCACTTCGCGGAACTGGCCCGAAGGTGAGCCATGCGCTCCAGCCGGTTGGAGACCAGCGATCGGATCCCTGCCCTTGATCAGCCCTTACGGATTGAGGACACTGCCATGTCGCAGTCCGCACAGGGCACCGCACCTGCCACGGTGGACGGTGTGGGAGTCCGCACCGTATGCACCTCAGTCCTCGTCGCCGCGCTGACCGCCGTCGTCGCCGTCACCATCCGCATCGGAGGTTCCGAAGCGCACCCGCGGCACCTCCTGTACTGGTACGCGGCGGCCTGGGTGCTGTTCGCCGCAGCCGTGTGGGCCGTCCGCAAGGTGCCCGTGCGCGCCGCCGTGGTCCTGGTGCTCGCCGGCAGCGCCGCGCTGTCGCTGGCGGCGCTGAGCGGGCCGCCGCGCACCAGCAGCGACATGTACCGCTACGCCTGGGACGGCAGGGTGCAGGCCGCGGGCATCTCCCCGTACGCCCACCCGCCCGCCGCGCCGGAACTGGCCGGGCTGCGCGACCGCTGGCTCTTCCCGCCGGGCCCCGACTGCCCGGCACCCGATCTGCGCGCAGTCGGCGCGGACTGCACCCGGATCAACCGGCCCGCCGTGAACACCATCTACCCACCGGTGGCGGAAGGCTGGTTCCTCGCCGTCCACGCCCTGTCCCCCGACGGCGCCCGCCACAAGCCGACCCAGATCGCGGGCGCCCTGCTGACCGTCGGGACCACCGCCGCCCTGCTCCTCGTCCTGCGGCGGCGCGGCGATCCACGGCGCGCGGCGCTGTGGGCCTGGTGTCCCGCGGTGTCCTTCGCGGCCGTCAACGACGCGCACATCGACACGCTCGGCGTGCTGCTGACCGTGCTCGCGCTCGGTACGTCCGTCCTGCCGCGCCGCGGCGCGCTGCTCGGCGCGGCCATCGCCGTCAAACTGCTGCCCGCCGTCGTCCTGCCGGGCGCCCTCGCCCGCCGGAGCCCCCGCGACGCCGCGCGCGTCCTGGTACCCGCCGTCCTGGTGATCGCACTCGCCTATCTGCCGTACATCCTGACCTCCGGCTTCGGCGTCCTCGGCTACCTGCCCGGCTATCTGCAGGAGGAGGGGTACGAATCAGGCAGCGTCCGACGGTTCGCGCTGCTGCGGCTGTTCCTGCCGGACGGCGTCGCCGCCCCGGTCGCGGTGGCCCTGATCGCGCTGACCGCCCTCTACGTCATGCGCCGCGGCGACCCGGACCGGCCGTGGAGCGGCGCGCTGCTCGTCACCGGCACCGCGCTGCTCCTGACCTCGCCCTCCTACTACTGGTACGCCCTGCTGGTGATCGCGCTGGTCGCCCTCGACGGCCGCTGGGAATGGCTCGCCGTCCCCCTCGCGGGCACCGTGCTCTACATCGGCAACGCCATGGCACTGCCCAGCGAACTACTCCAACCCTGGTCCTACGGAATCGCCGCAGGGGTGGTTGTCGCCGGCACGCTCCTAAGAGCACGAGTTGATCGAGGCCAGCTTGACCGCGCTGCTCCCGGCCGTGCCGTGACTGTGTCGATTCTCTGACTCTCGGACAGTCGGATGGGCTGCTTTGGCGGCGACTATCGATGCCCGTCAACTGTCACTGCAGATAGGCAGATTGGGCCAGTAAATGAAGGGCTCGTCCGAACACCGGGGCCTTCACAAGGTCAGTACGGTAGAAGTGCCTCCTTCTCTGCACGAGTCAAGTGAGCCCCGGGGGCCGACTACTGCTGCCGGGCGCGGGGGGAGGGTTGCTCTGGCAGCAGCAGGCGTTGGTCACCCGCACGGGACGTCCCGGGGGCCATGGCGACGACAGATTAGGGCAGGCGGGGGGCGCGGTGGGATCGGCCGCCGGGCAGGGCCGGGGTCGGGTGGTCGGGAGTGGTTCGGGTGGCCTCGGGGTGGCGTTGCTGCCAGTAGGGGTTGTCGTGCGGGAGGCTGCCGCTGACGCGTCCGTACATGCCGAAGGTGGCGACGAGCAGGCCCATGGCGAAGCTGAACAGGACGTTGGGGATGCGGAACGCCAGGTAGTTGAAGGAGCTGTCGAGTAGTGCGAGGTTGACGAATCCGCTGAGGATGAAGAGGGAGCCGACAGCGATCTCGATGGTCGAGGCGATGTTCCCGCCGACGACCGACGCGCCGATGAGGATCGCGCCGAAGGCCAGGGACAGGACGCTGAGCAGGCCGTTGCTCGACAGGCCGGCCACCATGCGGCCGGTGGTGTCCAGGAACTTCAACTGGTCCACCAGCCCTAGGATCCCGAACACCAGCAGGACCACACCGCACAGGCCCGCACCGACCCGGTACACCGTGCGGAGCCGGTGATCAACGGGCATCTCGTCCTTGAGTTTCACGATGACCTCCACACACTGCGTTCGGGCTGGCGGCTGCCCGCCGGGCCCTCAGGGGCGTCGACCGCACCTCGCTCCGAGTGCCGGGGCACGGTGCTGTGGCGCGGCGCGCCGACGGCAATGTTGCGGATGGGGTCATGCGTCGACCGCTGCTTCCACCATGACCCCTCCACGATGACCCTGCATGATCAAATATGAAACCGTAAGAATTGGGTCATAAACGGCGGTCAGTGAGCCGTGGTGGCCCCGGGATGATCGGGTACCCCGACCACTTGCGGACCAAGGACACCGATCTGCTCTGCCTCCTCACTGCGGTTTGCCCCGAGATGACCCAGCTCACCGCCCTCATCAGCGACTTCGCCGCCCTGCTGACACCCGCCAGCGGCAACGACTCCAAACTCACCGAATGGATCGCCCAGGCCCGCTGCGCAGCCCTGCCTCAACTGCGCAGCTTATGCAACGACCTGGAACTCGACCGTGCCGCCGTCAACGCCGGCCTGACCCTCCCCTGGAGCAACGGCCGCACCGAAGGCGTCAACACCCACACCAAGCGGATCAATCGGCAGATGCACGGCCGTGCCCGATTCGAGCTCCTCCGCCACCGCATCCTGCTGAGCACACAGGCACCCGACGTCACCACCGACTACAGAACAGAGCCGAACGTTTTACAGTCCCGAGCCCGGGGCCGCCGGGGGACGCGTCACGGGGTCTGGGGCGTGTGCTGTCCCTGATTCCGTGCGGGCTGGCGTCCGGGTTCCGGCGGCCCGGGTGATGGTGGTGGGACGGTGGTCAGTGGTTGTAGCCGTCGTGGCTGGCCCAGTCGCCCTTGTTGTCGCTGTGGTCGTCGTCATCGCTGCTGATGTTCTGGCAGACGTTGCCGAACGCCGGGTTCAGGAGACCGACGACGTTGACGGTGTTGCCGCATACGTTGATCGGCACGTGGATGGGGACCTGGAGGAGGTTGCCGGACAGAACACCCGGGGAGCCGATGGCTGCGCCCTGGGCGTCGGCGTCGGCGGCGGCGATGCCGACGCCGGTGGCCAGGATGGCACCGGCGGCGGCGGTGATGGCGGCTGCCTTGGCAATACGGGACATCGAAAGTCTCCTTGGGAGGGTTGAGTCCGCCGCAGGGTCACGGCGTTTCTTCACCAACGGGCCTGCTTGGCCACAGGTCACGGGTGTTCCGCCGAACGAGTGCCCGCATGACGCGCCGCAGCCCCGGGACGCTGGCGGGGCAGGGGCCGTCCAGGTGAATGCGGGTGGTCGGAGGTGGTGCCGCCCGTGCCGTGGACCGTGCGCTGCTCGTTCATGGGGTGCGACATCGAGGTCCGGTCGGGCCTGGCGGTTTCGCCCTTTCCTGCCAGGCCCGACCGCATCGTCCGTAACCCTACGGGCGGTGACCCGTGCGCCCAGCGGACAGTCTCGAGATGGGCTTGACGAGCCGTTGGCCAGTCGTTCGCGCCCGTGTCGCGCTGCGGGGACGCGTTGAAACCAGCCCGTTCTCCGGCCGCCGACGGAGCTCGTGCTTCTGGTTTCGTCACTGCTGCCGGCCGCCGGATTCGATAGAGGTTCCTCGCCGATCGCGTAGGGGCCCGCCCGAACGGCCTCGGCTGGCGGGGGCAGAAGAAATCGCGTGCACCATGAAGCGGACCGCGGCGCCGCAGTCGGCGATACGGCGCTGGAGGCGCTCTTGGACACCATCGCGCCACGGTTGCAAACAGAGACCGCCGCCGTCGCGTCCCTACGTGAGCAGGCTGTTCGTCTGCTCGAGGCAACCGCGTGTGGCCCTTTGCCGCAGGCGTTGGCGAAGCATGGTGTGGCCAGTCGGAGCGTCCGTTATCACGCGGGAGCGCTGCGGGAAGATGCCGCACTGGCCATGCCGCTGCCCCGGTCTTTGCCGCCGCCCCAGGTTCCTGCCAGGATGCCGACTCGTCCTGGCGGGCCCCGGGCCGCCCCTGATCGCTGCCCGTCATCATCCTCGGCCTGGGCCGGTACGAAGAACGCCTCTTCCCCCCAAAGCCCTGCGCTCTCATCGCCACCAGGCCCAACACGCCCGCCATCCACACCGTCGGAAGCGTCCCGGTCATAGGTGACCCGGCACTCGGACTAGGCAAGGGGAGAGTGCGGGCAAAAAGGCGCGGGGACGCCGCAGCAGGTGTAGAAGACCCGCCATGGTACGAAGCGATGCCCGCACTGCCATCCCCCGTCGTGGCAGCACATCACCCCGTTCAGCTTCGTGCCCCACGGATGGCTGCAAGCCCTCGACAGGCCGTTGGTCATCCGTGTGTGACGGTCCGTCCCGGACCGTCACATCGTTTCTCAGCTCTCGGCCACCGCAGGCTGGCTCTGCGGACTGCGCGGTGGTCGGTGAGCCTTCACTGGAGCTTCCACAAGCGGACGGTGTGGTCGTCGCTGCTGCTGGCGAGTGTCTTGCCGTCGGGGCTGAATGCCACCGCGTTGATATCTGAGGTGTGGCCGGTGAGGGTGTCGGTGATGCGTCCGCTGGAGACCTCCCGAAGCTGAACGGGGTGGTCGGTGGTCTTGCTCAGACTGAGGGTGCGGCTGCCGCTGGCCAGGGTCTTGCCGTCGGGGCTGAACGCGATCGAATTGACGGCGCTGGTGGGGGGTTGGGCGGTGAGGGTGGCGATGATGCGTCCGCTGGAGAGGTCCCACAGCCGGATGGAGTGGTCGGCGGTGTCGCGGTTGCCGCCCCCGGCGCTGGCCAGGATCTTGCTGTCGGGGCTGAACGCCACCGAGCTGACTTCCTGTCCTTTGGCTGTTTGCGGGAGGGAAAGGGTGGTGGTGAGTGTGGTGCTCTGAACGTCCCACATCGTGATGCTGGCGTAGGCGCCGCTGGCGAGTGTTTTGCCGTCAGGGCTGAATGCCACGGCGTTGACCTCGGTGGCATAGGGGTGGTCGAGGATGCCGGTGACCTGTCCGTGCGTCGTGTCCCACAGCCGGACGGTCGTGTCGCTGCTGCCGCTGGCCAGGGTCGCGCCGTCGGGGCTGAAGGCCAGCGAGGTCACCCTGCCGCTGTGGCCGGTGAGGGTGGCTTTCAGGCTCCCGGTCGCCACCTCCCACAGGCGCACGGCGTACCCGGCCTCCTTGTCGATGTCGTTGCCGCCACCGCTGGCGAGAGTTTTGCCATCGGGGCTGAACGCCACCGCAAGGACGTAGTTGGGGTAACTGGGGAAGCCGGTTTGGGTGACGATGCCGCGTCCGCTGGAGACCGCCCACAGCCGGATGGCGTTGTCCTCGCTGCTGTCGCTGCCGCTACCGCTGGCGAGAGTTTTGCCGTCGGGGCTGAACGCCACCGCGTAGACGGAGCCGGTGGGGCCGGTCAGTACTTGCGTGTCCGAGCCGGAGGACCGCGTCACCTCCACCACGGCGACCGCCGTCGCGGCTGCCGCCACCGCTCCGGAAGCGGCGAGTATGACGGTGCGGCGCCGTATTCCGCGGCGAGTCGGGACGGATCCCGCCATGCGCGGCTGACCCTCCTGCCCGGCACCGTCCCCGTCGTTGTTGCGGCCCGCCGGACCGGTCGGCTGCTGCGGACCTGGCGGTTGGGAGGAAGCCATCAGCATACGACCGTTCTCGAAAGAATCCACAAGGAGAAGCCCAGGAAGCGACCCACCGGTGCCTCCCGGGGAAGCTTTCCATCAAATAGCTCTCCCGGGGAGCGACTTGCCCACATGGTCTCCCCGACCGAGGCACGCTCAGGCCGATGCGGTCGGAACGGCAGGGGCCAGCATGGTGGCAACGCACCTGCTGCTCAGTCACGGGTGGTGGGACGCGGCCGGGTGGACCTGTTCAGCGACTGGGGACATGGTGGGTGGCTGGCTGGTGCTCCACTGGATGGACGGGCTGGTGCGGGGGACGCCCGGTAGGTCGCGAACGGAACCCGAGGCTTCGCCTGCTGGGAGTTTGGAAGAACTGCAACGCATGATGTCCTGCGGCGTGTCGTGCGGGGTCGGGTGGGCCGTGCGGGGGGTCATGCTGGCAAGCAGCTGCCCGTGGCTTACAGCAGGGTGCGGTGGCCTTTCACCCCCGCTTCCGCACCGCGCTGCACCGGTCGGCAGCCTCGATGCCTACCGGCAACTGCGGGCTGCTGGGCCGGCCGGTCGTACGGGAGCCCCCTTCGCGGCAATCGGGCCATCGGATTGCGTAGCCGTCACACGGCCAGTTTCCTCGGGGCTTTCGTTCGGATCGTTGAGGGCCGCCGTCCGCGGTCCGTGCAGGCATTGATTCGTCCTGCCCAGGCCCCCTCCCGGTGGTCCGGTGATGGTCGTGCCGGGCATGGTCCCGGTGGTTGAGCTGCTCTCCTCCGGTGTGAGGGAGCGGCCGGGTGGGCCGGGGGGCGAGTCGACCCCGGGCTTCGCCTCCCGGGGCCGGCTCATCTCGACTTCGTATGCCCCGGCGGCCAGCGCGCCAAGCCGCCACGGCGCGCACAGTGCCCGCGTCAGCCGGTTGCCGCCTGGGCGGGCTGGGCTGTTCGGGTGGGGAGCACCGGCTGCCGCCGTTTCTGCGTGGTTTCGGGGAATCCATCAGGCCTCACCACCCACCGCCTGGAGGAGTAGCCGTCATGTTGGAGCGCACCCGGACGAAGGACACCACCACGGTCACCTTCATCCTTCCCGCCGATCACCCGCACGCGCAGGTCAGTGTCGTGGGGGATTTCAACGATTGGCAGCCCGGCGCCCACCCGCTGGCCGCCCGCACGGACGGCACCCGCGCGGTGAGCATCGCGATGCCCGCCGAGCGGTGCTTCGGCTTCCGCTACCTCGCTGCGGGCGACCGTTGGTTCGACGACGAACACGCCGACAGCCACGACGGCACCAACGGCTACCTCCACACCTGAGCCCCTCCCCCTACCAGCAGAAACGGAAGGTGACACGCATGAGCATGTGGGACTACACCGCCGCCGCGCAGTACACGTCCGGCACGGACCTGACCGGCTACAAGGTTGAGGCCACCGACGGGCACATCGGCAAGGTCGACGAGGCTACCGACGAGGTCGGCGCCGCGTACATCGTGGTCAACTGCAAGCCCTGGCTCATCGGCAAGCACGTCATGGTGCCCGCCGGCGCCATCACCCGCGTCGACCACGACCAGGAGACCCTCCATGTCGGGCGCACCAAGGACCAGGTCAAGGACGCGCCCGAGTACGACCCGGACACCATGGCCGGCAGCGCCGACTACCGCAGCAGCCTCGGCACCTACTACGGCGACCGCTGATCTGTGGTGGGAGCGGGTTCGTGCCCCGCTCCCACCGTGGTCGGTTGCTGCGCGATGGCCTCGGCCGCGTCGTCCCGTGTCGCAGCACGCGCGGGTGACGCGGCGGCCGTAGCCGCTGGGGGAAGTTCGCGGGGGGCCGACCAGTTGCGCACGTTCCCACAGTAAGCCAAGCGGCGGCTGTTGCCGATGGGATGCGCGGTGTTCGGCAGGCGCGCGGATGAGGATCTTGGGCATGTCGCAGAAGAGACCGGCCGCGAAGAACACCGCGGCTTCGGGAGCGCCGTCGGTGCGGACGCGCTCGCCGCGCTTGACCGGACCGGCGCGAGCGGCGGCAGCCGCCCAGCTCAAAGAGATGTACGAGGCAGGTGCAACGATCCGCCAGATCGCGCAGCGCACTGACCGCTCCTACGGTGGCGTCCGCGCCCTGCTGGTCAGCGCTCGGGTTCCGTTCAGGGGCCGCGGAGGAAAGCGAGCACAGCCGACACCGCCATAGTGCGCCCTGGCGATCCGCTGTCCCGCTCTGCCAGGCAAGCAAGCTCGCTCACCAGGCGCTCACAGCGGTGGCCGTCGGGCTGACGCTTGGGAGGCGACCCATCCGCCCCCGGGTCGCCTAGGGGCGGCTGTGCCGGGCTGGGGCACCGGATCGGACGGGGCCCAACCAGGGCCGCCCGATCCGGCTGACCCCGTGGTGTCAGGGGTCGGGCGGAAGCTAGTGACGGCGCCCGCCCACTGCGGCGGCGGCACGACGCCGGAGGGAAGGCCGGCATCCTGCCCTGATGTCAGGCCGAGGGCCGGCACCTTGGACACCAGTTCGGACCACTCGCGGTCGTCCTGCCCCGGCAGCATCCGCCCGGCTTGCCGCCACCGCTCGACCAGCGCCGCAAAGATCGGCGGATCGTCCGCGCGCAGACCCGTTTCCGCACCGTCACCGGCTGCCCTACGCCGCCGACCGGTCGGGCTCACGAACGCCTGTGTGCCTGTCACCCCCGACTAACGACCATGCACGCAAGCCCGCAACCCCCCTCGCTCACCCATCACTCCACCGAGGGTCCACCGCGGCACGGCGCTGACGCGGGCGTTACCGCGACAGTCCCCCCGGCACATCGTGTGAGGACAGATCGTCGGCGAGCCGACTGCGCAGCAGGAGCAAGGCGGCGGGGTCGGCGACCTGGGCGAGATCGTCGAGCAAGGCCCGCACGCGCGGGGCGTCTTCGGTCCGGACGGCCTCGACGACACCGTCGATGATCTCGCGGACACAGGCGGGCACGAGCCCGGGATCGGTGCGCATGATTAGGCTTATCGGTCCCTGCGGCGGCAGCGGAATCGCCTGATGGGGTGAGGCACCGCAGACGGCGGGGGCGATCCATAGGCTCGCCCCCGGCCAGAGCTTCTCCCTCGACCGCGCCGCTGCCCTTCAGCCTCGCCGCAGGCGACGACCGGTGCATGTTCACCTGCTGGCGCCCCCGCCTCTGACCGCTCCCGATCACGTGCGGCTGGGGACGCCTCCTGATCTGCGGCGAAGGGCCCTTGCCTCCTGCCATGATGTTTCTCATGCAGTGCCTGCCGATCCCGTGCCCCGCCCACCTCATCCCGGACGCCACGGGTCTCGACGCGTTCAACACCGCGTACTAGGCGGCCACGATGGCGGACGCCGTGTACGTCGGCGTCGAGCGCCGCGGCCGGCGCTGGGTGGTCAAGGCCGACACGCTCACCGCCGCAGAGGGCACGTCATCGACGACTGCGCGCACGAGGCTGTTCGTTGCGCCGCGATCCGTCTGGTCCGTAGCGGTGAGACCAGTTCCAGTTCGGGGCCGGGGTACTACACACTGAACGGCCTGGCGGGCGAGGACAGGGCCCGCGAACTCGCCGCACTGCACGCCGCCTTGTCCGGAGACCTGGAGCCGCTGGCCCGCGCCGACCGCCCTGTCCTCCTGACGCACGTCCCACGCGAGGCCGTTGATACTCAACGAAGCGGCGCACGCCGACTTCCGGCGGCTCCAGCCTGTCGGCGCGGTTTGTGGCCCGCGCACGGGGACCATGAGCGCATGATCTACGGCTGCCAGCGCGCCAAGGGCGCGCCCTTGCTCGGAGCACGTCCCGGACAGGACGGGCCTTTCGGCCGCTGGCCCGAGGCCGCCGGGGACGAGACGGACACCGGTGAGCCCGCCGCAGCGCTCGTTCCTGCGGCCCCGGGACAGGAGCGGGAGATGACGATGGCGCCCGGTGCTGGCCAGCTGGAACAACCAGAATGGCCTCGGCCTGCGGGGGCACAAGAAAGCGTGTGAACCACGAAGCGGACCGCGACACTGCAGCTGGCGCTACACCGCTGGAGGCGCTTTTCGACACCATCACGGCACGGTTGCAAACCGAGACCGCGACCGCCATCGCGTCCCTGCGCCAGCAGGCTGCCCGGCTCCTCGGCACCACCGCGCCGGAGCCTGGTGTTACGGGCGTCGGCGAAGCATCATGGGGTCGGCCTGAGCGTGCTCGCCGCGCGGGACCGTCGCGGGAGGGATGAGAGCAGTGGCGGCCAGCCATCCGCCCCCGGCAGCCGGTGGGAAGGCCGTGCGTGGGTGCGGCAGTCCCGGGTGGCCGGGCGGGCGGTAGCGGGACTGCCGGAGCACAGCCTAGTGAGCAGCCCGGCCAGCCGCCACGCCGCTTCCCGTAGGTGTCGCGCCCCACGAGGGCATGGGGGCGCCGGTGGGGGGCAGGGGTAGAAGATGGACGCTCTGGGAGAACTGCTGCAGGCCACCATGCGCACCCGGCATCTGAACGCGCAGGCGCTCGCGGACCGCACCGGTATCCGCACCCCGCGCATTCGTGCGTTCGCCCAGGACGGTGCCGACGGGCCCGTCCACCCCACCGGGCCAGAACTGGCCGAACTCGCCGCCGATCTGGCCCTGCCGCTGCCCCAGGTTCTGGCCGCCGCCCACGTTCCCGCCAGGATGCCGGCCTGACCCTGGCCCTGGCGGGCCCCGGCCCGGCCCTGATCGTCGTGCTGCTGCCCGTCATCCTCCTCGGCCTGCTCCTCGCCCTGGGCCGGTACGAAGAACACCTCTTCACCCCCAAAGCCCTGCGTCCTCACCGTCACCACGCGCAACATGCCCGCCACCCCCATCGGTGGAAGCGTCCCGGCCACCAGTGACTGGCACCCGGCCTCGTCAGGGAGGGTGGAATGCGAGCGAAAAGGTGCGGGGACGGTGCAGGGGGTGGAGAAAACATGCACGGCGCGAAGCGATGCCTGCCTTGCCACCCCCCCCGTCGAGGCAGCGCACGACCCCCCGGTCAGCTTCGTACCCCACGGATGGCCGCCAGCCCTACCGGCCGGTGGTCATCCGTGCGTGGCGGCCCGATCCCGGCCGCCCCATCGTTTCTGCGCTCTGGGCCGGGGCAGCCCCGCCCTGCGGACTGCGCGGGGTGTGCTCCGTGACGGCGGCGAGGTCCAGATCGAGGCGCCGGTTCATGTCCAGCTCACAACGGGGTGATCACTGGCGAGCGACGCGCATCAGGAGATTCCGGTTCGACCGCAGGGATAGGTCCCCCGCTGGAGGGGGCGGACGGCTGACTACTGCACGCGTCCTTCGGTCGCCGTCTCGTCCTCGTCTTCGTCGGGCAGATGAACGTCGTTGACGGCGATGTTCACCTCGACGACTTCCAGACCCGTCATCCGTTCGACTGCTGCGATGACGTTCTCGCGGACCTCTGCCGCCAGATCGGCGATGGCGACCCCGTATTCCACGACGACCGCCAGGTCGATGGCGGTCTGGATCTCACCGACCTCGACCTTGACCCCCTGGGTGACGCCCGCGCGTGCGCCGGGGACCATGCCGCGCACCGCGCCCATGGTGCGGGCGAAGCCACCGCCCAGAGCGTGGACACCTGGCACCTCCCGCGCCGCCATCCCCGCGATCTTCTCCACCACGCCGTCCGCAATGGTTGTCCTGCCCCGGGTCGCCGCAGCCGCGTCCGCTCCGACCTTTCCCTGCAAGGTCGTCGCGCCAGAGGCTCGGGGATCGCTCTTGGCTGCGCTGGTCGCCTCCGTCACGGGAAGCCACCTCCTCGATCAGGCGGGCCCCCAAGGGCCCGCGAAAGTATCGGCCACACTCCTACTCCTACCCGCCCGGGCCCGGACCCGCTCGTTGGGGGTCCGGTCGCGCCGGGCACTGGGTGTCGCGGTCATCGCAGGTGGCGTCTCCGCGTTCCTCGATGCGACCGGGACCAGCGCACCGCGGTGAAGGCCCAGGTGGCCACGAAGAGCACGATGGCGATGACCAGCAGGTATCCCAGCCCCTCCACCACCGCGCCGATGATTCCCAGCACGACAGCCACAAGGATCAGAAGCAAAAAGAGAGTCATAGCCATCGCCTCCACCGGCCCGAAGTTTGCAGATCGCCGCCGGGATGCCTTTCACCTTCAGCGTGCCTCCCTCTGCCCTCCGATGCCAAGGCCGGGCGCACAACCGGGCGCACATCTCCCGCGATCTCCTCGAAGCATCACACCGGTGCTGCCCTCATCCACCGCGGTGGGTACCGTGACGCATAGAGTGTCCTCTGACCTGCACGAATACCGAAGACAGTTCAGCCAGCACGCCTCATTCCTATTAGTTGCCGACGATAACGACGCCGCGCGCTGCAAAGATCGCAATGTCATGGAGCGGGCAATCAACAAGCTCAAGGTCTTCCGGGCCGTGGCCACGCGTTAGGACAAGCGCCGCTATGTGTTTCTCGGCACCGTCACTGCCGCCAGTGTGGTGATCCGGCTTCGTACCTGACCAGGACGAGCTCAGTCCTCCCAGTCGCGCTGAGGCTCGGGCACACCCACGGAACGGGCGTCTTCCTCGCCGGTGACACGGGCAGCCCCATTGCCGCGGGGGTAGCGAAACGCACGGTCGGCGAAGACGACGAACGCTTCGGCCCCGGTGTGGTAGTTGACGTACCAGCCGCCGGACGGAGCCAGGCAGTCTGCCAGCGCACCGGCCAGCCGCCCGGCGTCGCCCTCCGGGGCCGGGAGATCCAGCAGGGTCCACTGCCGGGGCTGCCTGTCTGTCGCGCTCGCGACCTCGATCCGCCGCACCGACGTGACCTGCAACGGCACGCTGTTCAACTCGCTCCCGACCCGCAGACTCTCCCCGATCAACACACCAATAAGCACACGATCCTCCTCGCCATCGACCCAGTCACGTTAGCGAGGAGAATCGAGCACCGGCACATGATCGGCTGGACAGGCATAAGCGAGGGCGATGAGCTCGCTGATGCCGACGGCGTAGAGGATCAGCACGGCGAGGGAGTCGATGCCCATGCGGGCGATGCGTCGTTGTGGGCGGAAGATCAGTCCGACTGCGTAGACGGCCGTGAGGAGGGCTCCCAGGCCGGTGAGGTAATGTCGGTGTGCTGGGCCTGTGGAAGGACCGCTTTGCCGGACAGCAGGTCGGCGACGACGAACAGGGTGGGCAGTCGCCCAGCGCCGGCGCTGCATCGACTTCTTCGCCGCCTCGGAGGCAGCGGCCCGCTTCGGCGCCGAGCACTACACACTCACCGGGACCGTCCGTAGCAAGGAGCGGGCGATGGCTGCGCCGGTTTCGGCGACATCCTGGGCTGAACGCGGACGTGAATGGAAGCGCGCTCACCGAATCACGCCGCCGACATAGTGGGTCTTCGAACTTGAGCGGTGCGCCCCCTAAGTGTGCCGACCGGCAGTCACTGTCCGTGATGGCCGGGTTGCCGACGGATCCTCCGCGTGCTCAGTCTTAACCTGCTGAAACCCGCTGGGCGGCAGCCCGATGAGCCGCGGCGCGAGCCGTTCTGGCACAACCTCGCGGCCAAACAGCTCTCCGCCCACAGCACCTCCCGCGCCAGGGGTAGGCAGCTGTCGCTGCGTCAACATTCGTTAATGCGAGAGGGGTTGCGATCAGTACATGTTCTCGGATCTCATTCGGGTATCGGGTATCGGGTATCGGGTATCGGAGGTCCGGGTGGCGAGCTGGGCGACGTACAAGTGCGGGTGCGGCCACCCGCGTTACCGTCATGGGGGACGCCGGTTCACAGCCGCCTGCGCGGACGGCTGTCTGTGCGCCGTATTCAAGGCTCCGCCGTTGGAACGAGGCGGGAGCGGTCCCGATCCGTCATGGCTCGGGCCGTCATTGCCCGAGCCGGACCGCAGACCGCATCCGTCCTGTCCAATCCAGGACCCGGACTGCAATGGCATGCATCCAGATGTGATCTGATCCTGCGCTGTGCGTTCTGCGACGCCTCTGTGGGTGTCACGGGCCGGCTTCGGTGTTCCGGCGGCACATGTCGGCCAGTGTCATGAGCAGCGGCACGTTCGGGACCTCGCTCACTGGCTTGCTGAACAGCGACCAGAACGTGCCTGCCCCGTTGATGGTCACATAGCCGTTGTCAGCGGACACGCTGCTGATGTCGGCCCACGGCACCAGGCCCGTCTTGCTCTGGATGCCGTCCGCGCTGATGGCGATCTTCCCGAAGGCGAGGGAATCACCACGCCGCAGCGCCTCTACCGCGCTGGGCAGCAGGAGTTGCGACACCCTCTGGTTGGCCCGTTGGCCGAGCTGGTTGTACCGCCTCGCCCAATGGTTCGGGTCGGCACGTCGGGCGTACGCCGAGTCCTTGTAGCTGCCCAGGAAGTGGATCTGGGCACCGTCGGTGCGGGTCAGTGCGTAGCGGAAGCTGGTCCCTTTGTAGCGGCCGTTGGTAAAGCGGTTGACGACGCTCTGGCTTACCGTCGCGATCTGGTCCCACCGGAACACCTGGGGCTCCGTGTCGGCCTGGTGCCGGACGACACCGCTCTCGAATGCGTAGATCCGGACCTTCGGGCGCGTCGGCCTAAGCGAGATGAACCATTCTACCGTGAACGCATCGTCAAACCGGCCGAGTTGGTGCTGCTCCGCAATCTTCACCACTTCGGAGGGCGCCCCTGCTTCCTCCGGTATGCGGTGACCGTTTGTGCTGCCGGGCGCGGCCGAGGGTGAAGAGGGGGGTCGTGTGGTGACCCAACTGACCACACCTTGGCGGTCAACGGAGAAGATCTTCAGATCGTAGCCGGTGTACGTGATGCGCCAGCTCATCCCCGGGATACCCACGACAATCCCGGCGTAGGGCGGAAGGCTCCGCAGGCGTTCGGCTGCGAGAGCATGGTCGTCATCCCCGCCCGCGCGCGAGTCCAGGTGATCCTGGAGGTGGGCGCGGGCTTCGTCCTTGGTGTCGAAAGTCCGGGCAGAGCACGAAACGGCGATGCCGTTCGATGCGCGTGCGTCGGCGGCGGCTCGAATCCAGCGATAGGCCCCCACGGGACCAGCGTAGCGGGTCTTCACAGCTGAGTGGTGTGCCCTCCGTGTGCGCTCTGACCAATAGTCACTGCGTTTGGTGGATAGGGTTGTTGGTGGCCTTGGCAGCAGGGCGCCCGTGGCCCTGGGCGATCTGTTCTTGAGGCAAAAGGATCACTGGGGAGCCACGGGCTTGGTCAACGATACGACGTTGCTGCTGGACCTCGACGGCGTGTCCGTCATGCGGGTCGAACGGCTTCAGTGCGGTGGGCGCCGGGTCCACCTGGCCACGGCGGAGGAGGCGGCGCGGGCCTGTCCGGCCTGCGGGGTCTTCGCCTCCCGGGTGAAGGGTTCAGCGACCACCCGGCCGCGTGATCTTCCCTCCGGCGAGAGCAGGTTGGAGCTCGTCTGGCACAAGCGCCGCTGGTGGTGCCGTGAGACGGCCTGTCCACGGAGGTCGTTCACCGAGCAGATCGAGCAGATACCGGCCGGGGTCCGGATCACCCGACGGCTGCGGGCTGCGTCCGGGCGGCGGGTGCGCGATTCCGGATCCACGGTTATCCAGGCTGTCCGCGATCTGCGCCTGTCCTGGCCGACCGTGATGAACGCCTTCCGCACCTGTGTCCGCGAAGTCGTCGAAGCTGAGCTCCCCGACGTCGAGGTGCTGGGGATCGATGAGACCAGGCGCGGGCGGACCGGCTGGGAGCAAGAGCCGGACACCGGGAAGGGGAAGATGACCAGGGATCGCTGGCACACCGGGTTCGTCGATGCGCTCGGGACCGGCGGCCTGCTCGGCCAGGTCGAAGGCCGCACCGTCGCCGACGTCCTGGCCTGGCTCTCGACCACGCCATTGACCTGGAGGAAGAACATCCGTCACGTCGCCATCGACATGTCGGCCACCTACCGCGCCGCGATCCGCACCGGCCTGCCCGACGTGATCGTGGTGGTCGACCACTTCCACGTAGTGCAGCTCGCGAACAAGATGCTCTCCCTGGTGCGCAGGCGCACCACCGCCGAGACCGTGGCCGGCGCGGACGCGCCACCGACCCGGAGCGGAAGGCCCGTCGCCGCCTGTTACGCAACCGCGAAGACCTCACCGACGACCAGTTCGCCACCATGTGGAACCCGCTGCTGGGCGACGGGAAGATCGGACAGACACTGCTGACGGCGTGGATCGCCAAGGAGAGCCTGCGCAACCTCCTGGCCCTGGCCCGCACCGGCGCGAGCCGGGAGCAAGTGGGCCACGCCCGCTGGAAGTTCCTCACCTGGTGCGCGGACGCGAACATCCCCGAGGTCCGCACCCTCGCCACCACCATCGACCGTTGGTGGACCGAGATCGCCGCGTTCATCACCACCGGCCACAGCAACGCCAAGAGCGAAGGCATCAACCGCGTGATCAAGCTCGTCGCCCGCAACGCGTTCGGCTTCCGCAACGCCGAAAACCAACGCCTACGCACACGCTGCGTCACCACCCGCCAAGCCCGCAGACACCTCCGCACCGTTCAACTTTGAGGACCCGACATAGTTTCGGTAGGGGACACCCCCCGTTTGGCGAGAGGACGGATCATGTTGCGCGCAGTGTGGAACGGCACGGTGATCGCGGAAGCGGCGCACACCGTGGTCGTCGAGGGTAACCACTACGTCCCACCCGAGTCGCTGCATCGCGAGTACTTCACCAGGAGCCCGGCGATGTCACTGTGCCCGTGGAAGGGCATCGCCAGCTATTACACCGTGCGCGTCGGCGACGAGGTCAACCCGAACGCGGCCTGGTACTACCCGCATCCCAGCCCTTTCGCCCGCAAGATCAGAACCACGTCGCGTTCTGGCACACCGGTGGCCGTCGTGGGCGTAATGGAGAGCGTCGAGGGCTCTGGCGCGGGCGTGTGACTAGCGCAACCGGCCGACGTACCCGTGCGTTTTTGGGCGTCGGCGGCCGGACGGCGGGGTGTTGGCTGCGGTCGGTTCAGGGGCGCAGGAGGTGGCGTACCGCGACGATGGCCTGCATCGCGGCCGCCGGACGCAACAGCGCGGGCCGGGGCCGGTCGGCCATCGCGCCGCGGGCGAGGCTTGCGGCGGTCACGGCGGCAACCGGCACCACCCATGTGGTGACCGCCGCGGCGCGGACGGCGCGGCTGGGTTCGTGTCGCAGTACCAGCCAGGTCCAGAATGCGGCGTCGGCGAAAGAGTCTGCGTAGTCGCCGAAGGGGGAGGCGGTGCCCTGGCGGCGGGCGAGGTGACCGTCGGCCAGATCCGAGGCGATCGCCACCACACCGGCCCAGCGGCCCGACCCCGCAGCCAGCGCGGGGAGGTTACCGCGGATCAGCGTCAGCACATCGGCGGGCGAGAGCCGGACGCGGTCTTCCAGCATCCCCAGGTGCAGGGCGCTCAGCGTCCAGCTGGCCGCCACCCATCCACGCCCGCGCCCGTGGGCCAGCGTGAGGAACCCGAGGTGCAGGGCAGTGATCTCCGTGAGAGCCCGTGGACGCCGGGCCGCCTGGCGCACTGACCGGTCGGCCGCGAGGGTGAGAAAACGTGCGACCGCCTGCGGGCTCCAGCGGCCCTGGGGCAGGATCCGCAAAAGCGCGTCAGTCGCAGTGCGGCTGTCGGTGAGATCGGATACGGACACGTGGGCCGGCCTTTCTTCGGGCGCGGGTCATTGAGCCCACGTTGGAGGGCCGACCCGTGGGCGGACGGCGAGCGTGGTCACCGACGGTCGCGGCGGCAGGGCGTAGCGTCGTGCCCGGACGGCATGTGGAGCGGATGGGAACGGACGTGGGTTATGGGGTGGGGCAGGCGGCTGTCGTTGGTGGCGGTGGCGGGTGGCAGTGTTGCGGCCGGGTATGCGGGGCTGGTGACGGGGGCCTTGCCGCTCGACCTGGGTGTGGGCCGGCGGACCCGTTCTCTGGGACCACAGGTGATCGACATCAGCGCGCCCAGGGACGTGGTCTTCGATGTGATCGCGCAGCCCTATCTCGGGCGAACGACCCGGGCGATGCGGGAGAAGGTGCAGGTGCTGGAGCGGTCCGCCGACATGGTGCTCGCCGCGCACTTCACTCCGGTAGCGGGCGGGCGGCTGACCGCGACGACGGCAGAGACCGTGCGGTTCACCCGCCCCGGCCGGGTCGACTTCCGCCTGGTGCGCGGCCCGGTACCCGCCGTCGTCGAGTCGTTCGTGCTGTCCGAGAACGGCCCGGGCACGCGGCTGGAGTACCGGGGTGAGCTGGGCACCGACGGGTGGGCGCTGGGAGAACGCTGGGGCCGTCTGGTCGCAGCACGGTGGGAGGAGACGGTCGCCGGCTCGCTCCGGGTAGTCAAGGAAGAAGCGGAGCGACGCGCCCGCCCCCGGTGACGCGCCGCGCCCGCACCGGGCACGTCCGGCTGTCACTTCACGCGCTTCCTGCCGGTGACCAGTTCGGTGATGTACTTCTGGCCGTTGGCATACGCCTGGTCGTGTGTGTAGCTTTCGGAGACGTACTGGCGTCGGCCGGTTTCCTTGTCGGTGACGAGTACCCGGAACCCCAGAGCGCTGCACCCGCGCCTGAACGGGACGCCTACGCCCATCAGCCCCTCTGCCACATCAACGGCGAAACGATCGCGGCTCACCGGGCCGGGCACAGTACGCTCCTGGCTGCGGCCGGCCCCGAATCTGAATGGTCCGATGCGGATGGTGCGTCGCATGACGCCTCCCTGCCCGTATGAGCCAATTCTACGTGTGATGAGCGGGTGCGGGGTTCTCCCAGTCGGTGGGGGACCGACCCGCCGGTGCGCACCATAAGCAGACACACGTGCCCCTGGGTTTCCGAGGCATCCCGCCTGCCATCTCGGCGGCGGGATCCCGTGTTGCCCATGGTCGTGTGGATGAGGCGGTTGTTCGGTGAACGGCCTCACAGGTCTCGGCCCCAGCCGGGCGTAGCGTTCAAGCTATGGTGCTGCGTTTGGTGCTGGGCACGGTGTACACAGCGATGGCCCTGGGCCAGCTCGTCTCCTTCGGGCGTATGCCCTCGATTCTGGCCGCGTACGGGCTGGTGGACGGCGTTGCGGCGACCGCGCTCGCGGTGACCCTGATCGCCGGGGAGCTGGTGTGCGGCATCTGGTTCCTGGCCCACCCGCGATCGACGGCGCGCACCCCGGTGTGGATCTACGCGGCCGTCTCGGTGATGTGGGCCGCGCTGGCGGTGCAGGCATACGCCCGCGGTCTTACGGTCGCGAACTGCGGCTGCTTCGGGGTCCGCCTGTCCCAGCCGTTGTCCTGGATCGTGCTGGTCCAAGAGGCGCTGACCCTCCTGTACGCCGCGGTGCTGCTGCGTGCCGCCCGCCGGGCCCGGGCCGACACCCCTCAGGCCCGTACCCGCACGGGTGTGGCCCACGACGATGACCATGTGGAGATGCGATGACAACAGACGAGACGGCACCGGCGACGGATCAAGGAGCGCCGACACCGGCGGCACCGGTCAAGCGGGCCCGGGACGAGGTGTTCATCGAGTTCACCAAGTCGATCTGCCCGATCTGCAAGACCCCGGTCGACGCCCAGGTCAACATCCGCGAGGGCAAGGTGTACCTGCGCAAACGCTGCACCGAGCACGGCCCGTTCGAGGCCCTGGTCTACGGGGACGCTGAGGAGTACCTGTCCTCGGCCCGGTTCAACAAGCCCGGCACCATCCCGCTGGTCTTCCAGACCGAGGTCAAGGACGGTTGCCCGAGCGACTGCGGGCTGTGCCCGGAGCACAAGCAGCACGCGTGTCTGGGAATCATCGAGGTCAATACCGGCTGCAACCTGGACTGCCCGATCTGCTTCGCCGACTCCGGCCACCAGGCTGACGGCTACTCCATCACCCACGCCCAGTGCGCGAGCATGCTCGACGTCTTCGTGGCCTCCGAGGGGGAGCCGGAGGTGGTGATGTTTTCGGGGGGCGAGCCGACCATCCATCAGCACATCCTGGACTTCATCGACCTCGCCCAGGCCCGGCCGATCAAGAACGTCACGCTGAACACCAACGGTATCCGCCTCGCCTCCGACAAACGGTTCGTCGCCGAGCTGGGCGAACGCAATCAGGTGCCGGGCAAGTCGGTGAACATCTATCTGCAGTTCGACGGATTCGACGAGCGCACCCACCGCGAGATCCGGGGCCGCGACCTGCGGAAACTCAAGCAGAAGGCACTCGACAACTGCGCCGAGGCCGGGCTGACCGTCACCCTGGTCGCCGCCGTCGAACGCGGACTGAACGAGCACGAACTGGGCCCCATCATCACCTTCGGCATCGACCACCCCGCCGTGCGCTCCGTCGCGTTCCAGCCCGTCACCCACTCCGGGCGCCATGTCGCCTTCGACCCGCTGAACCGGCTTACCAACCCCGACGTCATCAAGCTGATCACCGAACAGCGGCCCGCCTGGTTTCAGAAGGGCGACTTCTTCCCCGTCCCCTGCTGCTTCCCCACCTGCCGCTCCGTCACCTACCTGATCGTCAACGGCGAGCCGGGCAACCGGACCGTCCTGCCCATCCCGCGCCTGCTGCAGGTCGAGGACTACCTCGACTACGTCACCAACCGTGTCATGCCCGACGCCGGGATCCGCGAGGCCCTGGAGAAGCTGTGGTCGGCCTCCGCGTTCATGGGCACAGAGACGACCCAGGAGAAACTGCGGGCCACCGCGCAGGCCCTGGACTGCGCGGACGCCTGCGGCATCGACCTGCCATCGGCCGTCAAGGACCTGGGCGACAAGGCGTTCATGATCGTCGTCCAGGACTTCCAGGACCCCTACACCCTCAACGTCAAACAGCTGATGAAGTGCTGCGTGGAGGAGATCACCCCCGACGGACGGCTCATCCCGTTCTGCGCCTACAACTCCGTCGGCTACCGCGAACAAATCCGCGCGCAGATGTCCGGCGTCCCCGTCGCCGGTGTCGTACCCAACGCCCTGCCGCTGGCCGACCGGCTCACCGACACCGCCTACGGCTCCAAGACCGTGCGTAGCGCACAAACCGCCGCCGAATACGAACAGGGCCCACGATGACCGCGCCCGACGAGAGCACCCGCCTGCCCGCTGCGGCCGGCGACGAGCTCAAAGCCTGCTGTGCCGCCGCGTACTCATCCGACGTGGTCGCGCTGCTGCTCGGCGACTCCTACCATCCCGGCGGCACCGCCCTGACCCGGCGCCTGACGGGCCATCTCGCACTCACAGACGCCAGCCGCGTTCTCGATGTGGCGTCCGGCCGCGGCACCACCGCCCTCCTGCTCGCCGACGCCTTCGGCGTGTGCGTGGACGGCGTGGACTACTCGCCGGCCAACGCCGCCCTCGCCCAGGGCGCGGCCGCCGCCGTGGGACTCGCGGAGCGGGTCACCTTCACCACCGGTGATGCCGAGCACCTGCCCTTTCCGGACGGCGTGTTCGACGCCGTGGTGTGCGAGTGCGCCCTGTGCACCTTCCCCGACAAGGTCCAAGCCGCAGCGGAGTTCGCCCGTGTCCTTCGGCCCGGTGGACGGGTCGGCATCGCCGATGTCACCGCCGCCTCCGACCGGCTCCCGCCGGAACTGACGGGTCTCGGCGCGCGGATCGCCTGCATCGCCGATGCCCGCTCGCCGGCCGAGTACGCCGAGATTCTGGCCGCCGCCGGGCTCCTTACGATCCACACCGAGCGCCATGACGCGGCCATGACCCGCATGATCGACCAGATCGAGGCGCGGCTGAATCTGCTACGGATGACCGCCGCGGCCAGACTCGACGACGCCGGCGTGGACCTGGCCGCGGCCCCAGCCGTCCTCGCCGCTTCCCGCGCCGCCGTCGCGGACGGCACCCTCGGCTACACCCTGCTGATCGCCGAGAAATCCCCCTGACGGCCCCTCCCTCTACCGGCCGTACGTAAGCGCCCTCACATAGCGGAACAGCCCACCGGTCCTAGCGTCGACACGAAAGCAGGCACCCGCAGAGGCGAGGACCTCTGCCATGGCAACCACCGTGCAGGTATCCCCGAGAGGCTCCGTTATCCCGGTCCACGCAGCGTGGGGCGCCGCATTCAGTGCGGCTGATCGCTCTTGGGCGGCGGCGGGTTTGGGAAGTAGGCCGTTGTCCCGACGCGGGGCGGCGGTGGGATGGTCCCACCCGCCGCGAGCCAGGCCGGCACGAATGCGGCCCGGTCACCGTCCAGCAGGTGACAGGTCCTGGCGACTCCGCTCAGGCGGCGGGCGTGTGCCTCGACTTGCTCCATGGCCATGTTGTACGCGGCCAGCAGTCCGGGAGCCGTCATTTCGTTTCTGCCTGCCACGCTGGAGACCCTCACCTGATAGCCGCCTTGGCCGTCGGGCCGGTAGTCGACCTCCACGTGATCCGGTTCGACGGTGCCTGCGGGGCGGTCACGGGTGCCCTGGTCGCCGACGCAGGCGGCGCACCCGTGCCAGGGCCGGATGCCCGGCGGACGGCCGTCGCACAAATGCACCCCGTGCGGGTCGTGGAAGACCTGCAGACTGCCGGGGCAGCCGCCACCGTGACATTCGAACGCTCCATCAGCCTGATGCAGCAGGAGCGGCCCCGGACACGACGGTGTGAGAGGCAGCGCCCCGTACGTCGCTTCCAACAAGGCCAGCGTCTGTTCAACACCCCAAGGTGCGCCCGCACTGACGCTCCGGCCGTTCTTCCTGTGCTTCCCCTGACGCATCGACCGCCTCCGTTCCGAATCCCAGTACGGCAACGAACGGCAGTACATCAGGTTGCGCACGCCACGAGCCCGCTCCGAGATCTTCACCGGCATGGCGGATCGCCAAGGCAGAGCTCCGCCCAGACGGCGACTCGGCTGGGTCAACGCATCGCAGCGGGCACCATCGACGTGGATACAGCGAGGAAAGCGGGGGTCGGTCTCGGCGAGGGCGGCCGGCTTGCGCGTCCCGTTGGTGTCGGGGGCATCAAGGTGCCCGAAGGGCATTCCGCGCCGAGATGACCAGGAGGCGAGCGCCGCTCAGCACGGTGGCGGTGCAAACACCCGCGAAGGCCCAGATAATGGCCGGTTCCCCGGTACGGACTCCCACGATCAGCAAGCAGATCGAAGCGATCGACGCTGCCGTCATGAAGGCGGCCTGGCAGCGAGGACCGAACGTGGCCTGCCGCCAGGGACGGCGTGAGGGCGATCCGAGGCTCCGCAATCGGCGATCGAGCCGCCGATGATGGCGCAGCCCGGCTTCGATCTCTCCCAGGGCCCGCCGCTCACGTTCGGTAAGACCGACTCCGCCCACTGCGATCGCCTCACCCTCGCCGGGATCTGAGAAGCGCATGCCCGCGTATTCGATTCATTGTCCCACCGCCCCGGTCCACGGGGAAGTGGGGACCGCAAGGATCGATCAGTCGCGTCGTAAGGAGTCACTGGCACGATTTCGCACCAGGTACGGCGTACGGTCGTACCGCCACTGTGTGTAACTGGAAAGGGACCGAGATGGACGCACCTGACAAGGGACCGGGACCACGCCACCCACCCCCCGAGCCGCAATCGCCGGAGGACGGCGCGAGCGCAGCCGGTGCCGAATCCCCCGAGCCCCCGGGAGAGGACCGTGTCTCACCGGAGTCTGTGGAAGGGCAGAACGACTCCGAGGCCGATGCCGTCTCGGAGCCGCAGCCGGAGTCGAAGGCGGAGTCGGTATCGAGGCCGGGGCGGCTACGTGCCCTGTTGGGTTCCGGTCCGCCACCGGGACCCGCCCGGCCGGGGTTCTGGCGCAGCCCGTTGCGCGGTCCGTGGCTGACCTCGGTGTTCGGGTTGGTCCTGCTGGTGGGTATCACGGTGCTGTTCGTGACCGGGTTGCTGTCGTACGCGGCCTACAGGCCTGCAGGCTGCACAGGGCCCACCCGAAATCGACCTCGCCGCGGGTCTCCGACCACTGCACCTGCATCAGGGCGGCCTCCGCCTCGGTGACCGGACGGCCGCCGCCCGCGTGAAGGCGAGGCCGATGACGCAGGGCGCTGCCCCTGTTGCTGAAGTGCTTGCACAACTGCACCAGGTAACGACTCGCACGGTCTGTGCGGATCTCAGCTTCGGCGGAATACATGGCAAGCACCTCGGCGGGTTGAGGGAAGGCTGACCCCACCCACATTTATCGATACACACTGTCTCTGTCAATACGAAGTGTCATTTCCTCAACGCCTTGTACGCTGGAGGGATGCCGAAGCTGTGGACCGAGACCATGGACGCTCACCGCGCCGCGGTACGCACTGCGATTCTGGATGCCGCCGCCGGCCTGGTCTCCGAACGCGGCGTGGCGTCGGTGAACATGTCGCAGATCGCCGCCCAGGCCGGCATCGGCCGTGCCACGCTGTACAAGTACTTCCCGGACGTCGGGGCGGTCCTGCTCGCCTGGCATGAACAGCAGATCCGCGCCCACCTGGACCACCTCGCCGCCGTCCGCGACCACCACCACGAGCCGCAGGCGCGGCTCGAAGCCGTGCTGCACGCCTACGCGGCCCTGCTCCACGAACGGCACCACGGCGAACTCGCGGCCCTCGCGCACAGCGGAGACGTCTCAACCCTGCACCGAAGCGAGCACCTAGGCCACGCCCAGCAGCACCTGACGGGCCTTATCGCCGACCTCATCGCCCAGGCCGCACAGGCCGGCGACCTCCGCGACGACGTCGCCCCCCAGGAGTTGGCACAGTACTGTTTGCACGCCCTTGGCGCCGCGGCCGATCTTCCATCCAAAGCAGCCGCCGTGCGACTTGCCGACGTCACCCTCGCCGGCCTGCGCAACCCGCACTGAGTGCTCTCGCCCGAAGGGACGTTTCGTTCAAGCGGTCCGTTCGCGCGTGGGGCGTCGATCCATCCGCCGGGACGGGTAGCCGTCTCCAGTCCTCGTTCGCCAGCGAGGGCCTGTTGCTCTCGCAGCGCAGCAAGGCAACCCCATGATTCCGTTGCGATCCCGCTGGGCGCGCGGAACCCAGGTGCCTTCGTCAGCGCGAAGCGCTGTTTCTCCCGCCCTACCGCCGCGACCGGCATTTCCGGTGTAGGAACCATAGAGATGGCAGCCCGTGACCGTGCACAACGTCGGGTTCAAGCTGGCCTCTTCGATCTTCCTCCAAGCAGCGGCAGCGGCGGCTGAAGGAAGTGCGCAGGGCGCTGAACCTGGAGGAGCGTGCCCGACTTCGTCGAACTACGTGCCGTCGTGCTCCGCGCCGACGGAAGGCGCCCACTTCGGGCTCTTGTCACCGTCCTGGGCTTCGCGGCGGGCATCAGCTCTCGTCATGTGTTCGCTTCCCCGCGCCAGGCGGGGTTCGCCGACCTAGGGAGGCCGGGGGCGCCCCACAGCGGGAACCAGCGGCTCAGGTCCTCCTCGATGCGCAGGTCGTCCTTGGCCGTGGCCCTGACCTGGAGTTCCAGCGGATTGTCGCGCTTCTGGCCGGGCAGCGGCGCGAACGGGTAGAAGGTGCCCCGCTTGTAGAGGTAGACCAGCGCGAGGGGGCGTAGTTCGGCGTCGTGGAAGGTGACCAGAGAGCACAGGAGCTGCGGGCCGAAGCCGCTGTCCTGCAGGGCGGAATTCACCGCGTGCAGGTCGTTGACCAGAGCGGGCAGGTCGCCGGGGTCGCGGCGGGAGAGCAGCCACGAGTACCCGTACGCGTCACGGCTGAACTCCACCGGTACGCCGCCCCGTTCGGAGTCCGCGTCGAGGAGGGCTCGTACCTCCTGTTGGACTTGGGCGAATGCGCCGCCCTCGATGGCGGCGAAGCACACCGAGCCCAGGCCGGTCGGGGTGAAGCCGATGTCGGCCTGGAGGGTGATCGCTGCCGAAGGCAGGCCGAAGAGCTGGTCCAGGTCGGGCTTGACCGGCTTGGTCCGGCCGAGCAGGACGTCCAGGAATCCCACGGGTCCTCAGCTCCTTCTCTTCACGCCTGGCCACCCGGTTTCCCGCCCGCCTCGCCCAGCTGCACGGAGATCTCCGCGAGCGCCTCGATGCGGCGTTCCAGGCTGGGGTGGGTGGAGAACATCGCGGCCAGCGCCGTACCGGGCCCGAGGGCCGGGGTGAAGAAGAACGCGTTGAACGCCTGGGCGGTACGCAGATCCTTGGTCGGGATACGGGCGATGTCGCCGCTGACCTTGATCAGCGCGGAGGCCAGCACAGATGGTTTCCCGGTCAGCATGGCCGCGGCGCGGTCGGCGGCCAGTTCGCGGTAGCGGGACAGCGACCGGATCAGCAGGAAACTGATGCCGTAGACGAGCGCGGAGACCGCCATGACGATCGCGAGGAGGGCGGCGGTGTTCTGGTCGCGATCGTTGCGTCCGCCGAACAGCTGGGAGTAGAAGGCGAAGCGGACGATGAGTCCGGCGATCACACCCAGGAACGAGGCGATGGTGATCACCGCGACGTCGCGGTGTGCGACATGGGAGAGCTCGTGGGCGAGGACGCCTTCGAGTTCGTCGGTCTCCAGGCGGCGCAGCAGTCCGGTGGTGACGCAGACGACGGCATGGTCGGCGTTGCGGCCGGTGGCGAACGCGTTGGGCAGGTCCATCTCGGAGATGGCCACCCGGGGTTTGGGCATGTCCGCGGTGGCGCAGAGCCGGTCGATGACGCCGTGCAGCTCGGGCTGTTCCTCGCGGCTGACGAGGTGGCCGTGCATGGAGTACAGGGCGATCCGGTCGGAGAACCAGAACTGCGCGACCAGCAGCCCGGCGGCGATGACGATCACCAGGACGACGGATTTGAGCAGCACGATCAGCGCGGCGATGAACGCCACGTACACCAGCCCGAGCAGGAACATCGTGACCACCATGCGGGCGGTCAGCTGCCGGTCGGGCTCGAAACGGCTTCGCATCGTCATCACCCCGGGATCAGACCCTCGTCGGAGAGAAGTTCCCGCACCTGCCGCAGACTGGTGTCCTCGTCGGGCAGCACCAGGTCGGAGGGCGTGATCCTCTCGTCCGGCAGCGGCGTGCCGAGACTGCGCACCGCGTCCAGCAGGGCCGCCAGGGCGGCGGTGAACGCGGTCTCGTCGCCCGCGTCGGCGGCCGGCTGCAGGGCGGAGTCCAGCTCGTTGAGCCGGTCCAGGTGCTGGTCGGCGATCTCGTACTGGCCCTCGCCGAGAATCCGCATGATCATGATGTCACCTTCTGGTCCGGCGGGTCCTTCGTGGGCTCTGCACCCTCCACTGCCGGCGGGGTGGCAGAGGCCGGGAGCTGGGCCTTCATCCGGGCCAGCTCGATCTCCACGTCCTGGCCCGCGGTGACGGCCTCAATTTCTGCCTGGATATCGTCACGCCCGGCCGGAAGAGTCGCGTCCTCCAGCGCGCCGGAGGCGATCAGCTCGTCGAGCGCACCGGCGCGTGCCTGCAGCTGCTCGGTCCTGTCCTGGGCGCGCTGCATGGCCAGGCCGACATCGCCCATCTCCTCGCCGATGCCGGTGACGGCCTCGGCGATGTGGGTCTCGGCCTCGGCGGCGGTGTAGGTGGCCTTGATGGTCTCCTTGCGGGTGCGGAACGCGTCGACCTTCGCCTGCAGGCGCTGCGTGGCCAGGGTGAGCTTCTCCTCCTGGTCCTTTAGCGACGCCTGCTGGGTCTGCATGTCGGTGACCTGGGAGGCCACGGCCGTGCGGCGGGTGAGCGCCTCACGGGCCAGGTCCTCCCGCCCCGCGGCAAGTGCCTGCTCCGCCTGGCCCTGCAGCTTTCCCGTGGACTGTTGCAACTGGGTCACCTGCAGCTCGACGCGCTTGCGGCTGGTCGCCACATCGGCCACGCCGCGCCGCACTCTCTCCAGCATCTGGAGCTGCTGTTCGTAGGAGTAGTCCAGGACTTCGCGCGGGTCCTCGGCGTTGTCCAGCGCCTTGTTCGCCTTGATCCGGAACAGGGTGGCGATGCGGTGAGTGATGCTGGTCATGGCGACCGCCGTCCTCTCAGTCGGCTTGATGGTGTTCCGCGCGACCCGCGGCCGGTCGTGTCCCGCTCCGGGCTCGGGACGCTGCCTGCGATCCGGGGGCGTCGCGCAAGGTGTCGGCGGCGCAGAAGACCGAGGCAGCAGCGATGGTCACACCGCCCCACAGGCCCCAGGCTGCGGCGGGCAGATCGCCGGCAATGAGCGCCGGAGCAGGCAGCAGACCGGCCGCGAGGAGGACGGGGGCGCGGTGGATCGAGCGGGCCAGTCCCGATGCGTTGCGCCGGTGGCTCCAGGTGAGATGGACGGCGCAGGCGGCGGTGGTCAGGGCTCCCAGGGGGATCAGGGTCCAGGCGAGCACTTCCATGTCAGGTCACCTCCGTGCCGGGGGGACGGGGCTCGGCGCCTGCGGGGCACCGTCGCGCGGCCTGGCCGGCGCCCGGCGGAGCCGCCTGGGCCAGGTGCCCGCCGGCGTGGGTGTCCTTGAGCAGCGGGAACCGCTTGCCCAGCAGGTAGATGGTCAGCGGGGTGCCGTACATCTCGGTGAACAGCGCCACCAGGAACCACCATGCTCAGCACGCCGTTCGACATCGGCGCCAGCGCATCCATGATAGGTCTCCTGCCGTCGCCGTGTGGTTCAGCGGAAGGGCTTGTGGTCGTGTAGGTCGCGGTCCTTGGGTGCGTCGTTGTGACCACGCCCGCGCCTCTGTATGTCATCGCCGCTGTTCATGCCACGCATCATGAAGAACATCATCAGCGGGCAGGCGAGCACGATGAGAGGCAAGGCCAGGTTGCCCAGTGGTACGCCGAGCGCGAGTGCGCCAACCACGGCGATCGCGACCGCGATCGCGTAGAGGCCGTAATTCCTGGTGTTCTTCATGGCCAGTTCTCCTCTTGGGAGGGGCATCAGTGTTTGGTGACAGGGCCGGAGGAGCGCAGGGCGGCGAGGCGCCGCTGGTACTCGTCCTCGTCTATGTCACCGCGGGCGAACCGCTCGGCGAGCGGTTGCTCGGGCGAGGTGCCGGCGGGGATGGGGGCTGCTCAGGGGCGTGATTCAGGGCGCGGAAGAACAGGACGGCGGCGGTGATGATCAAGGCCCAGAACAGGATCATGCCGGCTGACACGGCGAACCAGCCCCAGCCGCTGACGTCGTGGTCGTGCCAGAACATCATCGCGATTCACTTTCCCGAGCTCAGGGGCTGCGGGCCGGGGCCCGCCGTCCGGTCGGCGTTCTCTGTTGTTTCCCACAGTCGCCCTCACCCGGTGTCGCGCACAGGGCCATCCGGCCCCCTGCACGAGGCCGGTCAGCTCTTACCTGGCAGGGGTACCGGGGCGAAGCTGGGGGCGTGGGATCCTGGAGAAGGGACGATCTGCCATGAATATCGTCGATATTGCAGTAGTGGCCCGGCCGTGGCGTTGATCGCTGGTATGGGGCGATTCTTCTTCGGTCCTCGCAAGGCCCGCACCGCGCGGCTGGAGGGCGGGGTGCAGCACGTCGAGGTGACGGTGCGCGGCGGCTACAGCCCCGATGTCATCCGAGTCCGGCAAGGGGTTCCGGTGGAGCTGGTCTTCGACCGGCAGGAGTCCGGGGAGTGCACCAACCGGGTGGTCTTCCCTGACCTGCGGGTGAGTGCTGGACTGCCGGCGTATGCGCGTACCACCGTGCGTGTCGATCCGGCTGGGGCCGGATCCTTCGGGTTCGCGTGCGGGATGAACATGATCCACGGCACGATGCTCGTCGAACCGGACAGCGGGGAACAGGATGGCGGGGAAAGCGCCCGGGACGGCGGCGAGGTACATGCCGCCTCCGCTTCGGGGCGCCGGTCAGTGATGCGGAAGCCGCCGAGGCGGAGGCCGCCGAGCGGCACGCGGAGATCACCGACCTGACGCGCCGGGTGGCCATTGGCGCGGTACTCACTGCGCCGGTGCTCTTCGCTGTGATGGCGCATGAACTCTTCGGTGCCGACTGGATGCCGGGCTGGCTGCTCAACCACTGGCTGCAGCTGGCGCTCATCACTCCCGTCATGTTCTACACCGGGTGGCCCATCCACTCCACCGGCTGGCTGACCCTCCGCCACCGCAGCGCGGACATGAACTCGCTTATCGCACTGGGCACTTCGGCCGCATACAGCTACAGCCTGCTCGTCACGCTCGCGCCCTCGCTGCTGCCCGAGGACGTGCGCGAGGTGTACTTCGAGGCGGTCGGGGTGATTCTTACTCTGATCCTGCTCGGGCGCCTGCTGGAAGCCCGCGCCAAGGCCGGCACCGGCGAGGCCATCCGGGCGCTGCTGGGCCTTCGGGCCCGCACCGCTCGGGTGATCCGCGACGGAACCGAGGCCGAAGTCCCCGTCGAGGACGTGCTCGTGGGCGACGAGATCGTGATCCGGCCCGGCGAGAAGATCCCGGTCGACGGCGACGTGATGTCCGGGTCATCGGCGGTCGACGAGTCCATGGTCACCGGCGAATCCATGCCGGTTACCAAGCGAGCGGGCGACACAGTCATCGGCTCGACCGTGAACACGACCGGGTCCTTGCGGGTACGCGCGAGCAAGGTCGGCGCGGACACGATGCTCGCCCAGATCATCCGTCTCGTGCAGCAGGCCCAGGCGTCCAAGGCGCCGATCCAGCGGCTCGCCGACGCCGTCTCCGCCTACTTCGTACCCGCCGTCATCGCCATCGCCCTCGCCGCCTTCGCACTCTGGTTCGTCGCCGGCCCCGCCCCCGCGCTCACCCTCGCGCTGGTCTCCGCAGTCGCCGTGCTGATCATCGCCTGCCCCTGCGCACTGGGGCTGGCCACCCCGCTGTCCATCATGGTCGGCACCGGCAAGGGCGCCCAGGCGGGCATCCTCATCCGCTCGGCCGAGGCCCTGGAGACCGCCCACAAACTCGACACCGTCGTCCTGGACAAGACCGGCACCGTGACCGCGGGCAAGCCCGTCCTCACCGATGTTCACGCGGCCGACGAGTTCGACGAGGCCGCGTTGCTCGCGCTGGTCGCGGCGGCCGAAGCCGACAGCGAACACCCCCTCGCGGCCGCAATCGTCACCGGTGGCCGGGGCCGAGGGCTGAGCCTGCTGCCATCGTCCGGTTTCGACTCCATCACCGGCAAGGGTGTGCAGGCCGGCGTGGACGGCCATGCCGTCCTGGTGGGCACCGCCCGCCTGCTCTCCGATGTGGGCATCGACACCAGCGCCCTCGCCCCGGTCGCGGCGGAACTGTCCGCCCAGGGCAAGACCCCTGTCCTTGCCGCCGTCGACGGCCGGGCGGCCGGGGTGCTGGCCGTAGCCGACACCGTCAAGGACGACTCCGCCCAGGCCATCGCCGCCCTGCACCTACTCGGCATCGACGTCGTCATGCTCACCGGGGACAGCGCCCGCACCGCCGCGGCCATCGCCGCCCAGGTCGGCGTGGACCGCGTCCTGGCCGAGGTACTGCCCGAGCACAAGGCGGACGAGATCCGCCGCCTGCAGGCCGAGGGCCGCACGGTGGGCATGGTCGGCGACGGCATCAACGACGCCCCAGCCTTGTCCGCTGCCGACGTCGGCCTCGCCATCGGCACCGGTACGGACGTGGCCATCGAGGCCGCCGACATCACCCTCATCTCCGGCTCCCTGACCGGCGTCGTCACCGCCATCCGCCTGTCCCGCGCCACCATGCGCAACATCCGGCAGAACCTCTTCTTCGCGCTCATCTACAACGCCGTCGGCCTCCCCCTCGCCGCCGGCGCGCTCTACCCGCTGTGGGGCATCCGCCTCAGCCCCATCGTCGCCGCGGCCGCGATGGCCCTGTCCTCTCTGTCCGTAGTCACCAACTCCAGCCGCCTGCGCCACTGGCACGCCACCCCACTGCCGACCGCCGCACCGGCCCCGGTCGAGCCCCAGGTCGAATCCGCCGCCGACCGGACCTAACCCATGCCCGCAGACGATCTCGAGCACGACGACCAGTGACTGCCGATAGACCAAATGCTTAGAAGGCACTCGCCCTACGCGCCGGGCCAAGGGCGCTGACCTGCGCGAACGCACTTCCCTGGCGTCACCCCCCACAACGTGGGGGACATATGGGGGAAAGGCAAACCCCTGAGGTTCAAGGGGACGCGGGTGGTCCTCGTAGGCCGTACGTGCAGTCTCCCACGCTGCCTCCACCAGGCTGAAGGCCCCAGTGGAAACAATTCTGCCCCTGCTCGGCGTTGTTGATCTCGGTGCCGAGGAGGGGAAGGTGTCGGGTCTGAAGCTGTTCCAGACGACGAAAAGCGGCGTGACCGAGGTCGCGCCGCGTCTTGCTGAGGTCGAGGCGGATGGGCAGGGCCTCATCGAGGCGCACATGGAGACGCTGCTGGGTGTCCGTTTCCTGGCGAGCGAGTACGGCACAGGGCCGGTGCACGGGGGCCGGATCGACTCGCTCGGACTGGACGAGAACGGGTCGCCGGTCATATTGGAATTTAAGCGCGGGGTCGACGCAGGGGTGATCCATCAGGGGCTCTTCTATATGGCGTGGCTGATGGACCACCGGGCGGAGTTCGAACACCTGGTCCGCGACCGGCTCGGGGTGACGGCCGCGTCCCAGGTGCTGTGGAGCGGACCGCGCCTGATCTGTATCGCCGGCGACTTCACGCGCTACGACGTGCACGCCGTACGCGAGCACCGGAGGTCGATCGACCTGGTCCGCTACCGACTCTTCGGCAGCGACCTGCTCGGCCTTGAGACCGTGGCGTCCGTGAGCGGCGGGCCACAGGCACCCCGGCGTGCGCGTCGGCAGGCGGACGCACGGGCGGCAGCCGACGTTCCGGGTGCGTCGATGGTCGAGCTGGCGAACGCGGTCGATGAGGCGTTGCACGGTCTCGGGGACGGCGTGAACCGTGTTGAGCGCAAGCAGTACCGGGCGTATCAGCGTCTACGGAACTTCGCCTGTGTGTGGCCGCCCCAGCGGAGCAAGCTCCTGGTCTACTTGAAGGTCGACCCGAAGTATGTCGACCTCGTTCCCGGGTTCACCCGGGACGTATCCGGGCTCGGCCACCACGGGACGGGCGACTTGGAGGTGCAGCTCCGCACGGCGAGGGACGTGGAGCGTGCGCAGGATCTGTTCCGGGCGAGCTACGCCGCGGCGTGATCGCTTGATGGCACGGTGGCCGTGAGCGCTCGCGTTTGGTCTGTGGTCGTCGGGTGGTGCCTTTCGTCGTTCGGGCAGGTCGTGGCGGTGGACTATCAATGATGCGCGGGATCGCCGGTTTGGCTAACCGGCGATCCCGCGCTATGTTGCGCCGCTCTGACGTGCCGGTGATCAGCGGGTGGGACTGGTTGCGTGGATGCCTGTGACCGTCGAGATGGCCAGCGGCGTGATGCCATGGCTCGTCCGGCGTTCGCGGCCATCGGCCTGTGCCTGGCGGGTGCCGGTTCCGTGCGCGAGGTTCTCGGTGAGGTCGGCCAGCAGTGCGCTGGGGGTGCGCGGGGACGCGGTGAGGGTCCAGGTGGGGCGGTCGGGGTTCGGGCCGGCCCAGATGGTCCAGGTGGCGAGGTTTCGGGTCGGGTGCTGGGCGGCGAACGCATCGAACTGGACTCCCGCGTGTGCGGTGGGGGACGTCCAGCGGATCCAGCGCCCGTCCACGGTGTGCTTCCACCCGGCCTCTGCGAGGGGCTGCGTGGCGGCGGTGACGGTCTTTTCGTTCACTGGGGTGCCGACGGCTGTGTCCCAGCCGTCTCCGCCGGCGAGGTGCTCCAGCAGCTCGTGCAGCACGGGGGGGTGGCACCGGTTGCGGTGAGAATCCACATGCGGTCCGAGACCGGTGTCTCGTATGCAGCGACGGTCCAGGCGGTCTCGTGGGCGGGGGCGTCGTGGATGCGCTCGATGCGCAGGGTCTGGTCTTCGTGGATCGCGTGGGTCGTGTCGTCGGACCAGGTCCGCCACTTCGCCCAGTCGTCATGAGCGGCGAAGAATGCGTCTAGGAGAGCATCGTGGTCGCCGGCATCGGCGGCGTACGCCGGGACGGTTTCCGGTTCTGGTGTGGGCCGAGGTTCGACGCCGGGTATGGCGAAGGATGTGCGGGCCTGGACGGCGTCGCGCTCGGTATCGGTCATGGGAGCAGGGCCGGGCCGCATCGTGCCGCCATGGACTTTCTCGAAGGCGACCAGGGCCTGAGCGGGTGAGTCGAAGGTGTCGGCGACCTGCCGCAGGTGGTTCTCACCGTGGAGATAGACGCTCTTGCCGCCGCCGCTGAGGTAGGTGCCGACCGCGACGGTGGTGTGGCCGTCCTCGGCGTGGGCGTGGATCAGCAGGTGCCCGTGGCGGATGTCGTCGTAGATCGTCTGGGCTTCGTTGGAGACCTCGCGGATCTCGGCACGGGTGCACCAGGGCATCGGATGGTCGGCCCATGTCCAGTCTTCGTCCATGGCTTTGCGGAGCTGGGGGGTGATCTCGACGGTGATCCCGTCAGCGGCCAGTTGCTGGGCGGCCTGCTCAGCCCAGTATGGCTCCTCATGGTCGATGCGGGCTAGAACCAGGGTGTTGGTGGCGGCGACGTGCCAGTTGGCGGCCTCCAGGCCCACGTGGGGGATGTGGGCCTGGGTGCCGGTCAGGTGGGCGGTTACGGCGCTGGAGTGGGTGGGGTGGGTGTCGAGGAGGACGTTTGCGTCCAGGGAGGGGGTCGACATGAAGGCGGCTCTCTTCTGCCGGTCGCCGGGTCGCAAGTGGCCCGCCGTGCCCGGCTCGGGGGCTTAGCGGGAACTGCGGACGGCGGGCGGTGCTGTGGTCCGCGGCGGCCCGGCCCGGGGCACATGCGGGGTCCTGCGGGGTTTGGTGGGGCTGGGCGGAACCGCCGGCGCGGGTGTGGTGGCGTGCTGCCATCGGGTGCGTACGGCGGACAGGTCAGCGAGAGCGCGGCGGCTGCCCACGACGAGTTGGTTCGGCGTGATGGCCGGATCGTTGGTGAACGCCTCGATGATCTGGCTGGTGTGCTGAGCGGTGGCCAGCAGGGAGCGCTGCAGGACGCGCTCGCCCCAGTGGTCGGGGGAGCCGAGCGGTCCGTTGAGGAGGTCGAGCAGTTCGCGTGGGTCGGCTCCGGCGGTCAGCAGGCGTCGGTGCTGTGCCTCCCACAGCAGCGTGACGGGGTCGACGGGGGTGTCGCGTCGGATCAGGGCGTTCAGGCACTGCCACAGCCCGGCGTGCAGTGGGTGGGTGAAGTCGCCGGGCGTCAGCCACCGCATCTGCTCGATGACGGTGGGGAACGCGGTCGCGGTCGCGAGCAGCAACTGTTCCTCGCCGAGGGCCTCCTGGTTGGGGGGCGGCGTCGGCTCAGGAACGCGGGTGCGGTGCAGGGAGCCGGCGTGTGGGGGGAAGCGGGCGGCGATGTCGTCCAGCAGAGCGGCGAGGGTGTCGGCCTCGTCGAGGGTGGTGATCACGGGCTGCGGCAGTGAGGTGTCCCGGGCGGTGTGTCCGAGGTGTTGGGCGGCGGCGGCCAGACGGCGCCGGGCGTGCTCGGCCTCGATCATCTGCGCGTACGCGGGCGCGTGCCGGGGCCGTGGGCAGACCTGGATGAGGTGGTGCAGGTAGGTGGCGGTCAGGCCGGATGCTTGCTCGCGGGCGGCGCTGAGCACGGCATCGAGCCAGTGCGTGCTCTGCGTGTGGTCGACCGGGTCGGCCGCCGGCAGGGAGCTGATCGCGCGGAACACGGCGGCGTGTGCGGCGGTGGAGAACGCGTCGCGGCCGATGCCGGTCACTTCACCGAGGCGTTGGGGTTCGAGCAGGAGAGCGCAGAGGAGGGCCTGCTCGGCATGGAAAACCGGCGGCGGACCAGCGGTGGCGTCGAGGTCGTCATGGCCGGGTTCGGGGGTGTGGTGCATCAGGCGGCCAGGGTGAAGTCGTCGGGGTTGAGGAGAACGCCCAGGTGCGGGGCGAGGAGGTGGGCGGCGAGCAGTGGGGGTACGGCGTTGCCGATCTGTGAGAACTGCTGGCCCTTATTGCCGGCCCAGGGGTGGTCGGCGGGGAAGGTCTGCAGGATGCCGGCCTCGCGGGCGGTGATCCGGATCGGTTCCGGAACCGGAGTCAACGCTGCGTCTTCCCTTTGGGAGGCGGGGGGTTCAGCGATCCAGGTGCATTCGTTGGCGCGGTGCCCAAAGAACAGCGTCCCGGCGGGTTCGGACAGCGGCCGGATGGTGGCGTTGGTCTGGTTGTTGCTCCGCAGGGACCAGGACCAGACGGGCGCCTCGGCGGGTCCGGGACGGCTCTCGCGCGTCCCGAGCCGAGTTGTCCGGGACGGCAGCATGAAGCCGTCCGGCCGCGACGTCCAGGTACCGCGCTCACGCGAATGGGACAGAGCCTTGCGGGACCCGGAGGGAAACGGTTCGGGGCCACCACCGGGCCCACCGCCGGCGCAGACGGTGGGCACGGGCCGATCGGTGGCGCCCCACCCCAGGGCCTGGGCCATGCTGACCCAGCGGACGCGGCCCGGACCGAACAGCGAGTCGGGCTCGCCGACTTGGGCATGGGTCGGGGCAGGGGGCTGGGCTGTGCGGACCCGGGAGGCGAGCAGGATCGCCCGCCGTCTCGTCTGGGGCACGCCGTAGTCGGCGGCGTTGAGGATGCCCGTCCACACGCTGAATCCCCACGCCCGCAGCACGGCCGCGTACTGCTTCCACAAGGGCAGGACGTCCGGTACCTCCTCCATGGCCACCCACTCGGGCTCGCCGACGGTGTTCAGGGCGTGGAGGTAGCGCATCGGCTCCGCCGCGAGCAGGGAGCGCTCGTCGCGGCAGAGGGCCACGAGGCGTGCGCGTGTGTCGCGTCCGGCGGCGAGGTGATCGACGGCCTCGTGCACGAGCGGCTGGTCCAGCAGGCCAAGTCGTTTGCCGGCTGTGCTCCATGCCTGGCACGGCGGAGACGCGATCAGCCCGCGGGTCCGGCCGACAAAGGGCCACGTCGGATACCGCGCCACGTCCGTCCGCACGGTCAACAGGCCGGCCGCCCGACGGGTCTTGCTGGCCCACTCGTCCCACTCCAGACCCACGTCCTGAACCCCGAACACGGTCAGGGCCCTACTCCAGCCGCCCGGCCCCGCGAAGAGGTCCAAGATCACGTGGCCAGCTCGAAGTCGTCCTGTTCCGGCTCCGTCGCGGATCCGCGGCAGGACCACGGGGAGCACCCGTCAGCGGCTCCCTGCTCCAGTTCGTCCGCGTCCGTATCGGTGTCGCCGGATGACTGCGGGAGAGCTGCCCGTTCGGCGGCGGTGACGTGGTCGATCGGGGCCTGGTCGAGCGGCACGCGGGAACGGTGGAGGAATGCTTGCCCCAGGAGCCGGTTGCCGGTCGCATTGGCGCGGGCGTTGCCTTTGCGGATCGCGGCGTCGAACGCGACGACATCCGCCCACTCCGCCGGCGAGGTGTCCCGGATGCTTCGCCACTGCGCGTTGCCGTGGAAGGGGCAAGTTATTGAGAATCGAGACAGGTTCGTGACCTTTCGTCTGGGGGAGGGAGCGCCCTCCCGGGGCGGTTGGGGGGTGCGTGAGCGGGCGTGGTAGACACGCGGCATGGCTGCGTTTATGGCGTTCTTCGATGGTTCGACCACCACCTGGCGGGTCAGCTCAGCCGCCGTGACTTCTGGGATCACCGAACTTTGGGCGGAGGTCGAAGCCGGTCCGACGCAACGCAGTGAGGTATGTGCCTTCAGCTGGAGCTTCTGCACGGGCGAGGGCCCGGGCGAGGTGCTTCTGCCGGAGGATGGGACGGGCCTGTACTTGGACGCGGCCCTGGCAGACTCGGGGCAGGTCGCCTGCCTGCTTCGTCGGCTGATGCCGGATTCCGTTGAGCTGGTGTTCTGCGATCAGGGATACAACTTCGATGTTCGAGTCCAGCCGGGCGTCACCGCGGCGGAGCTCATCGCAGACGTGGATGCCCAACCCTGAGTGGATACCGTCCGCAGGCGATCGCGGCCTGGTGAAGGCGGCCGGTCTTGCTCAGCTGTTCCTCTCTCGGGAGATGGTGCCGGTGAGCTGGGTGAGGGGGATGAAGGCGGACTCGATGCCCAGTTCTTTGGGTGTGGGCCCCGCAGGTGTGGGGATGTCGGCCAGTCTCTCGACCAGCGCGGTGACGGCGTCGCGGTCACCTTCGAGTGCTTCGCGCTCGTCGTCGGTGAGGTCGACCTGTTCGAGCATCCTGTTGATGCCGTCCTTGACCGCGAGGAGCTGGCCCTTGGTCGACTCCTTGGGGACGTAGAAGGGACAGCGGGCGCAGGCCATGCGGTGGGGGCACTTGGCGAAGAAGTCGTAGCTGCAGTAGCCGTCGCCGAGGTCGTAGTACTTCCAAGGCTGTTCGCCGCCGGCGGCGGCGCCGGTGAGGATGCTGTCGCGGTCGATGAGGACCTCGATGGTGCGGATGTTGCGGGCGAAGTAGTCGGCTTTCCGGTAGGCGGCGGTCAGGGTTCGTTGGAGGATCTTGGCGTAGTAGCGGGTGCTGGCGGGGTGCTTGTGGCCGAGCCATTGCTGCAGGTCGCCGAGGGTGAGGGGGTCTCGGGCGTTGAGGAGCTGAGTGGCGATGGTGCTGCGGGCGCGGTGGCTGGTGAGGGCGCCGCGGGAGTCTTCGGCAGGGATGCCGGCTTTCTGGCAGAGGCCCGGGATGATGTTGTCGTTGAGGTAGGCGTTACCCACCAGTTGGCCGCGGTGGCAGAAGAGGTGCTGGCGGGGGAGGCCGGTCTTGCGGTCAGCGAGGTCGGGCTGGGGCGAGCGGACGAGTTTCCAGGCGTCGATCAGTTCTCCGACGAGGGGGTCGACGGGCTTGGCGAAGGGCCGGCTAATTTTGTTCCGCGGGATGTGCAGCAGACAGATGCGGTAGGTCTCGCCGCTCCGTTCGTCGGTTCCTTCGTCCCAGGTGATGCAGTCCAGGTCGAGGCGGCGCAGCTCGTCCATGCGGCAGCCGGCGAACAGCCAGACGCCGACCATGGCCCGGACCATCTCGATGGGGTAGTAGGTGGCCTGCCAGCCTGCTGAGCGGGCCCGCGGGGTGCCGTAGGGCTTGAGGTCCTCGCTGTTGAGCGTCAACCCGGCGGCCATGAGCTTGGCCCAGGTCGCGTCGTCGATGATCCGCGGGTTGGGTCCCATGAGTGCCCGGAGCGACAGCGGCATGCTCAACACCTGCCGCGGGTCGAACCTCGGCTTGATCCACTCCCATTCGATGAGGTCGTTGAAGAAGCCTCTGATGCTGTCGATCCGGTTGGCCTTCCCAGCGGGGCTCAGCGGCTGGCCGAAGCGGGAGCGGTTGCGGCTGTGACCGGCCCACTGCCCGACGTTGGCAGTCATCGTGTCGGCGATGTACTCGGCCGCGATGTCACGCGTCCAGTGCTCGGGAGCGACCGCCTCAGGGTGCTTCTCGGCTGCCCATCGGCCGGCGACCAGGATGGCCGAGAGCATCGACCGCTTTGTCCCGGGTTCGTGAGTGACCAGCCGCATCCACCGCAGAGCCGCATCCCGCCACGGGGACGGGACCGTGGCCAGGGCCGCGGTTTCCGGCCCGGCCTTGTCCTGGTTGGTGCGTAGAGGCGAGGAGATGATGCCCTTGTCGGCCAGGACGCGGGAGATCTTGAACAAGCCGCGCCGGCGGCTCGTCGCGCCGGTGGAGCGGTAGTGCTCCATCAGCTCTTCCAGGAGGGGTTCGCGCAGGTCCTCCAGGTGAGGGCTGTTGTTGCTCAGGAGCACGTCGATGGTCGTGTTGCGGACCTGCCAGGGCAGCAGGTGAGTGGAGTTACGCCAGGCGGTCAGGGTCTCCGCGATGGCATCGACCGCGGGCTGGATGGCCTGCGGGCCGAAGACGAGGTCCGCAAGCCGGGCCAGACTGGTGATGCCGGCGGTGCCGTGCAAGCGGTGGTGCCCACCGAGCTGGTGGCCCAGAGCCGCGAAATGAAACCGGAAGGCCCCGGCCTCCGCTGAGGCCTCTGCCCAGGTTTCCTCGTCCCAGGTCCAGTACGGCCTCTGCTGCCGGTGGACCTCCTTCAACAAGCGAAACCGCGCCGAGCGTGCCTTGCCCGGATCCCAGGCGGAGGTGACCTCATCGATCGGGATGATCAGGCGTGCCAGCTCCGCCGCTGCCCGGGCGTGCATCGCATTCAACGGGGCGATGTGCTCCAGTGCGGTCACCTCCTTCGGTATGAGACCGGGCAGCAGGTGCATGGTCAGCCGGTGGCCGGGGGTGTGGTTCACGGTGTCTCCAGAAGACGGGCGAGGAGTCGCTCGCGGTCGGCGTGGAGGGTGGTGTTGGCCCGGTGGAAACGTGCTGCGAGCTCACGTCCGGACAGGTGGATGTAGCGCATGGTCGTAGCCAGGTCGCGATGGCCGGCGTACTGGGCGATCTGATCGATGGTCCAGTCGGCCCGGGCCAGGTCCGTCAGCCGCAGGTGCCGGAACGTGTGCGTGGAAAGGCGGCTGACACCGGACGTGCTGCTGAGACGTTCGACGATCTTCGACCAGCTCGACGCTCCGAGCGGACCGCCCGGGTTCCGGTTCGACGTCGACCGCAACAGCGGCCCTCCGACCCTGCCGACCGAACTGCGTCGCTCGGACAGGTAGGCCATGAATAGCTGCCCCGTCGCCTCCCCGTAGGTGACTTCCCGCGACCGCTTGGACTTCGTCGTCTCCGCCCTCAGCCGGATGAGGCTGTAGGCGGGATCGAAGTCGTCGCCGGACAACTGGACGAGTTCCTCGCGCCGTAGAGCGCCGTCATAGGCGAGCGAGACCATCAGGCGGTTCCGCAGCGGCTCGGCACGAGCAGCCTCCAGGATCCGCTGCCAATCGGCCTCCGTCGGTATCCACGGCGCCTGCTCGATACGCCGCACCAGACCCCGCTTGGGCCGGCGCCCTCGTCTGGCCGCCTGCCCGCGCCGAACCGGGTTCCGCTCCCGCAGTCCGTCCTCCACCAGGAACTCGTAGAAGGAACGGACTGCCACGAGCCGCTGCTGCACCGTCGCGTTCGCCAGCCCCGGCCCCGCCCGACTGGCGCCCTTCCCCCGCGGCCGGCCAGGCGGGCGCTCCAACATCTCCCCGACCCACGCCGCCACCGTGTCCGCCTTCGCGTACAGCGGCTCCGTACCCTCCGCGGCGCAGAACCGCAGATGGTCCTCCACCGCGCGGCCGTACGCGTCGATCGTGTTCGGCGCCCGCCCGATGTTGGCCATGAACTGCAGCCACCTGCGGGCTTCTTGGTCCGCTGCCAGGGTAGGGAACTTGTCCCACGGGACATCGACCATGGCTCCAAGCTAGCCCCGGTCGATTCCACATAATACCGATGCCGACACTCTCGCCTCCCAGACGTGCTGCGTCACGTGGTCAGGATCTGCTCCGTTTCGATGGTGGGGTCGATGACTATCTTGGCGTGCGCTTCGGGGTCAGCGAGGGCCGTGAAAGCGTGGTTGACGCCGGCGAGCCCCACCCTTCCGGTGACCAGGTGCGAGGCATCGAGGGTTCCGTCGGCGAGTGCGTGGAGGGTGTCGCGGAACTCCAGCGGGGTGTAACCGACGACGAACCGCAGATCGAGCTCCTTGTTGACGGCCAGTGAGGGCCGGATCGTGTCGGACCCCATGCAGACGCCCACGACGACAACGCGCGAATGCAGCGGTGCCGCCGCCATGACACCGTCGAGCATTCCGGGAACGCCGACGCACTCGAAGACCACCGGGCGCTTCCGTCGGGTCACGCCCACCTTGTCCAGGGCCCGCCAGGTGACCCACCAGGGCACCGGAAGCCGCTGCATGCTTTCGATGGCGTCGATGCCGGCGCCGTACTCCTCGGGCATCGTAGTCATGAAGCCGTGGCCGTCGCCCATCGCCTTCCAGGGCGTTTCGACGCTGGGATCGACCACGATGTCCGCTCCGCAGCTCTTCGCGAGCGCCCGTCGGCCTGCGGAGTAGTCGCTTGCGATCACGGTGGCCACCCCGCGGGACTTGAGCACGGAGATGACCGCGAGCCCCACCGGGCCGCAGCCGAGGACGATCGCGGTGTCTTTGCGTGTCACGTCGCCGCGGTTGACGGCGTGCCAGGCCACCGCCATGGGCTCGGTGAGCGCGGCGATATCGGGGCGCAGGCCGTTGGGGACGGGCAGGGTGAGCGACTCCTGGACGACGACCTGCTCGCCGTACCCGCCCGGGGCGTCGGCGGACAGGCCGATGCCGTCGACCTGGTGCCCGTACCGGACCAGGGGGACAGCGACCACCGGTGTGCCGGGCTTGATCCGGCCTGAGGTCCAGGGGCCGTATTCGACGACCTCGCCGTAGATCTCGTGCCCCATGACCACGCGCTGCTCCGAGCGCATGTAGCGCGGGTAGCCGCACACATCGAGCGTGTCGGCGAGCTCGTCACCGTGTAGACGGGCATGCAGGTCCGAGCCGCAGATCCCGCATCGCCGCACATCGAGCAGCAGTTGGCCGGCCCTGGGGCGCGGGGCGGGCAGGTCGACCAGTTCCAGCCGGCCCTGGATGATGACCGTGGCCTTCATGACGCGTCCTCGGTCATGACGGGGTGCCGTCGTCCGGATCGGGGCGGGGGCGGGGCGAGATGATACGCGTCCGGCTTCCACCGGGTGGCCTGGCGGCGGAACGCGAAGGTCCAGTCGGGGTAGAGGGTGGCGTTGCGGCCGTTCGCGTCGCGGTAGAACGTCTGGCAGCCGCCCGTCTCCCACACCGTCGTGGCCAGCTTGCGGTCGAGTTCGGCGTTGTACACGTCGTGGACCCGCTGGTCCACTTCGATGCTGGCCGCGCCGGAGAGGTCGAGGGCGCGGATGGCGTTCTTCACGTGTTCGGCCTGCGCCTCGATCATGTAGACCATCGAGCTGTGTCCCAGGCCGGAGTTGGGGCCGAGGAACATGAAGAAGTTCGGGAAGCGCGGAACCGACACGCCGAGGTACGCGCGCGGCGAGCCCGCCCAGACGGTGCTCATCGACTCGCCGCCGCGTCCGCGCACCTTGTCGGCGAAGGGGATGTCGGTGACGTGGAAGCCGGTGCCGAAGACGATGGTGTCGACCTCGCGTTCCATGCCGGCGGAGTCGATCACGCTGCGCTCGCGGATCTCGCGCAGCGCCCGGGGAACGAGTTGCACGTTCGGCCTCTGCAGGGCGGGATACCAGGTGTTGGAGGGGACGATCCGCTTGCATCCCAGGGTGAAGTCCGGTGTGAGGGCACGGCGCAGCGCCGGATCCCGCACCTGTCGTTCCAGGTGCTTGGCGGCGACGTTCTGGAGCACCTTCATCAGTCGCGGACGTTTGACGAAGCCGAGTACCAGCAGTTCCTTGGCGGCGTACACCTTGGCGCGTTCGATCTTCTGGCGCAGCGGGCGGGCCCGGAACTTCGCGCGCTCGGCGTCGGTGATGGACCGCTTGTCGTGGGGGGTGATCCAGGGGGCGCTGCGCTGGAAGACGAAGAGCCGGCCGGTCCGGTCGGCGATCTCGGGGACGTACTGGATCGCGGAGGCGCCCGTGCCGATCGAGGCGACCCGCTCGCCGGTCAGGTCATGGTCGTGGTCCCAGCGCGCCGAGTGCATGATCGTGCCCTGGAAGCGGTCGATGCCGGGGACGTCGGGGAGCTTGGGCTCGGTGAGTGGGCCCACGGCGCTGACCAGGACCTGCGCCGTCCACGGTCCGGTGTTCGTCGTGACGTGCCAGAGCCGGTCGTCCTCGTCCCAGCGTGCTTCTTCGACCTCGATCCCGGTGCGCAGGTGCGGGCGCAGTCCGAAGCGGTCCAGGCAGTGCCGCAGGTACTCCTGGATCTCGGGCTGCGGTGAGTAGGTGGAGGTCCAGTCGGGATTGGGGGCGAAGGAGAAGGAGTACAGGTGGGAGGGGACGTCGCAGCGGCATCCGGGATAGGTGTTGGAGTGCCACACTCCGCCGACGTCGGATCCGCGTTCGAGGATGCGGAAGTCGGTGAACTTCGACTTCCGCAGTGCGCGTCCGAGCGCGATGCCGGAGAAGCCGCTGCCGACGATGAGTACTTGAGCGTGCTGAACCACGGAGTGTCATCCTTCTGTGTGCGTCGTGCCGATCGCTGTGCGCGCCATGCCCCGGCTTCGCGGGAGCGCGGCGGTGGGGGACTGCCGGGGGAGAAGTACACCCGCGGTCCCCGCACGCGCCGTCGGATCGTCCGGGCTGCCTCGGCGTCAGGCCGACTGCGTGAGCCGGCTCAGTTCCAGGTCCACGGCCCGCTGGTGTGCTTCGGCGTCCTCGCGCGCCCGGCGCGGGCTCCACCGGCCCTTCATGGCGAAGACGAACGGCAGGAACAGGATCTGTCCGCCCATGCAGACCAGCCACCAGTCACGCCACTGTGCGGGACCCTCCGCGGACGCCTTCTGGACCTTGGCTCCGTACTCCTGGAGGATCTTGAGCTGGGGCTGCGCCTTCTGGACGAGGGCCAGGTCGGCCGGTCCCACCTCCTTCACCGCTCTGGTCTGCAGCTCCAGCGGGGCCTGACCCGGCGGATGCGCCGCGAGTTCGGCGAACAGACTCGGGTGGGCGTTCACCACGGCGAGGGCGGGACCGGCCTGCGCCTGCGCGGCCTGGACCTCGTGACCGTGCTCGACGATCGGCGTCACCGAGGTCACCGCTATCGGCAGGACCGCGGCGGACACGGCGACCACCACCCGCAGGATCCACCCCCACACCGCCAGCCCCGTCGCGGTGGCCGCCGGGTCGTGCCGCTCGACGGTCTCGGTGAAGGCCGCCATCCACGGCCCGTACGTCAACCCGCTGAACAGACCCATGGCCACGAAAAGCCAGGCGAACGTGTAGTACCCGGTGTCCTGGCTGGTGGCCAGTGAGGCGAACACCGCGGTACAGGCCACGGATCCGACACCGCCCACGATCATGAGGGGCTTGCGCACCCGCAGCCGGTCGGAGACGACTCCCGCCGCGATCAGCGCGACGGCGCTCGGCGCCCAGTACCAGTTGGCGAGGGCGTTGGCCCGCTGTTCGCTGTAGCCGTAGAGGGCCGAGTAGTAGATCACGAGGTTGCCGACCGCCGCGTAGTAGAACAGCAGGTAGACGCTGATGGCGAAAGCCGGCCCGACGATGCCGGGGCGCAGCATCTGCCGCCAGTGACCGGAGCCCGGTGACCGGGGCTCGGCGCCCTGCGCGCGGGCCTCGACCAGAGCGCGGTCGTGCAAGCTCACCATGACCTGGTCCCGCAGCCCGGGAGAGAGTTCCCGCAGTCCGAACAGGGCGACGACGAAGACGACGAGGGCCGCCACTCCCGCGTAGCGCAGTTCGTCCTGCCAGGTGGAGGTGTCGAGCGTCGCGCTGGTCACCGTGGTGACGACGAGGCTGCCCAGGACCGGGCCCATAGTCCATGACCCCATGGCGGTGGCGCGGCCGAGCTGCGGTGAGAAGTCACGGATGAGAGCGGGCGTCGCGACGAGGACGATGCCCTCGATGAAGTACAGGGCCCCGAACAGCACCAGGTACATCGTCTTGTTCGGTGCGCTCGGCAGGAGCAGGACGAGGACGGCTGCGAGCAGCACGCCGTAGACCACCATGTTGGCCCGGCCCCACCGGTCCGCCAGGCCTGCCACCAGGGAGGCGACAGCGCCGATCCCATTGCCCAGCACCGACAGCATGATGAAGTAGCCGAACGTCATGTCGTAGTGCGCCATGATCGACGTGGCGACGGCGTACTGGATGTACAGCAGGTAGTACAGCACCACCGTGGTGATGACGACGATCCCGAGGTACGTGTAGCGACGTGCCGGTCGCGGATAGGCGGGCAGGTCGCGATTCCACAGTCGGGAGACCACCCCCGGTGGGGTCTCGTCCATGACGAGGGATGGGACGGACACGCGGCGGCTCCTACGGTGAGAGATGTGCCGGGCTGGAGAGCGGTTCGGGAGATCGCGGGGGTGAGATCACAGGTGTGAGATCGCAGGTGTCCGGACGGCCGGAACGCTCCCGCGCGGCTCTCCCCGGGCAGATCCGTGCGGCGCCGCGGTGCGCCGTGGATCGCCGGGAGGGCGGTGTGGCAAGCAGTATGTGAGCGGGTCCGGTGGGCGCGCAAGGTTCTGGAACGCACGAGTTCCAGATTTATTCGGCCGTTCGCCGCACCAGTGACTATGGTCGGAGCGCGGGCCGTCCGCTGGAGCGGGAGGATGCGGGTTGGGGAAGGGGAAACGGGTTGAGCGAGCGAGCGGCGGGCGAACGGGTGCGGGGCGAGACCTACGGGGGGCAGTCCCGGGAGGCACGCGCTGCCGACCGGGGTGAACGCCTCATCGGGGCGGGCCTGGAACTCTTCGCCGCGCGCGCGTTCGACGACGTCACCGTGGCCGACGTCTGCACGCGCGCGAAGGTGTCGAAGCGCTACTTCTACGAACATTTCACCGACCGTGAGGCCCTGCTGCTCGCGGTGCACCGGCGGCAGAACGACTGGCTGCTCGCCGGTCTGGCCGCGGCGGCGCCGGAGGAACCCGCCGACCTCGCGGCACTGCTGCGGCCGATGATGACGACGCTGGTGCACCTGCTCGCCGATCACCCGGACTCTGCACGGGTCATCTACATCAACGCCCCGCGCATGGAACTGCGGCGCCGTGGCCTGCTGCGCAAGGATGCCGACCTGTTCGGCCAGCTCATTCGCCGAACCCTGCCTGAACCGCACGACGTCCTGCGCCACGACCGAGTACTGCTGGGGTTGGTGGCCGGTGTAACCGAGGTTCTGATCGACTGGCTGCAGCGGGGGATGGCGGATGACCCCGACGTGCTGGCCGACCACCTCACCGGCTTCGCCCTCGCGCTCTTGGTCAGCCCCGACGAGTGACGACCGCCCTGACCCGGGGAACCGAGAGGAAACTGCGCAGGGGAGGGGGCCAGTGACATGAGCGTGCGGCAAACACGCCGCAACACGCCCTTTTCGGAAGGGCGTGGCCGCGGACTGCACTTCCCATCTACCCAGGAGATCATTCCCGGCTTCAGAGCGGCTACGAAATCCAGTTCAGCTCAGCCCATCAGTGGACGGCGAACGACCGCACGGTTCTGATGGGCCGCTTCGCCCGATACCTCAAGACCCTGCTGCTCCATCTGACCGACCAAATCTGAAGGAGGTGGCCGGTGGTCTCCTCCGCGAGGGAGCCGCGCGGTGTCGCCATGCCGAAGCCGCCTCCCGCTGCTATGCCGCAGCTGCCCGGAGGGCGCCGGCGGGTACGGCGGCTCCTACCAGGTCAACCTGGATGACGAAGAAGCCGTCGGGCTGGGCGGCGTGGAACTGATCCGTGCCTCGCTGAGGAAGGCAGCTCGGCTCGAAGGTCATCACGCTCGGGCCGGCTATTCGGTAGGTGCTCCGGAGGCTGATGAGCGACAAGCACTCGGTCAACGTCAGCGGCGCCCGCTGTCAAGTCGCGTGGCAGGTAGATGCAACGGCGTGAGGGCATCAGGGCTTTTCGTGCATAAGGTGATCAGCCGCCGTTGTCAGGCTCGCTGGACGCCGTGGTAGCCGCGGCACGCGATATAAGGTCTTCAGTCGGCCGTCATCGGCTTCAGTCCTCGAAGTACGTTTCATCATCGGACGCCGGCGGCGGGACGAGGATGCTCTGCACGGCGGGCCCCGCGAGGGCGATCAGCGCTTCGCGGTCCGCTCCGGTGAGCGTCGGGACGCCGACGACGCCTCGTCCTACGATGAGCCCGACGAGCATCGACGAGGCGATTCCCACTCTGAGCGTCGCGTCGTCGACCGCGCGCGACGTGAGAGCGTCGACGAGCAGACGTTCCTCCAGGAACTCCCGCAGCAGTCCGTTGGCCTGGTCATTCACGATGGCGCCGCGGAGCATCGCCATGAGCGGTTCCGAACTGCGCGCGTCTCCCTCCCACACATCAAGGAAGGCGCGGACCACGCGCTCGCCCAGGTGATCGTCGGTCCCTTCGAATGCGGCGCTGAAGCGCGTCAGAGCGTCCTGGGGGATGGACAGCACAGCGGCGAACAGCTCGTCTTTCGACCGGAAGAACTGCATCACCAGCGACGCGTCCACCCCGGCGTCGACCGCGACCCTTCGGATGGTCGTCGCGGTGAAGCCGTCGGCCGCGAACCGGGCCCTGGCCGCGTCGAGGATCGCCTGACGGGTCGTGCTCGTCCCAGGCCGGCGTCCGCGGCGCCCGGCCGCGGCGGTATTCGTGTGCGCAGTCATGCCCCAAAACTACCGCCCGAATGAATCTCAACAGATGTTGAGATATGACGTCGACGGGGCTACGCTCGCAGTGCGGCCACAGCCCGTTACGGGAACAGAGACGCGAGGCGCTCCCATGAGTGAAATCCAGAAGGTGTTCATGCCGTCCGACCCGCTGGAGTCGGGTGATCGGTACGGGATTCTGAGTGGCTTCGACCCCGGAACCCGCACGCTGGAGGCGGGGTTTAGGATCGCGCCGCCGTTCAAGCCGTTGCCCGTCGACACCGTGCTCGAAAAAGACATCGCCGTCACACTGCGTGACGGTGTGACCATCCGTGTCGATGTGCTGCGACCCGCCGGCGCTGAGAAGGTGCCGGTTATCGTCGCGTGGAGCCCGTATGGCAAGGGCCAGGGAACCTCTGCCAGCGTGATGGGTGTGTTCGGTCTGGTCGGACTGGACAACGGAATCGTGTCCGGGCTCGAGAAGTTCGAGGGCCCCGACCCGGCGTACTGGTGCGCGCAGGGCTACGCGATCTGCAACCCGGACGTCCGGGGTGTGGCTGACTGCGAAGGTGACAGTGTCCTCTGGGACCGCCTGGAAGGCCGGGACTGCTACGACTTGATCGAGTGGCTGGGCGTCCAGGAGTGGTGTACGGGCAAGGTCGCGATGAGCGGGACCTCCTACCTCGCGGTCTCGCAGTGGTTCACCGCCGCCGAACAGCCCCCGCACCTGGCGGCGATCAACCCGTGGGAGGGCGTGAGTGATGTCTACCGCGATCTGGTGATGCGCGGTGGCGTGCCCGACCACGGGTTCGCTCGCCAGCTCCGCGACCACAGCTTTCGGGGCAGGGGACGCAAGGAGGACATCATCGCGGAAGCCGAACGCCACCCCCTGGTGGACGACTTGTGGGAGCAGAAAATCCCACTCTTCGATCGGATCACCGTGCCGTCGTACGTCGTCGCCAGCTACTCCAACACGCTGCACACCGCGGGAACGTTTCGCGCATGGCGCCGAATGGCGTCCGCGGAGAAGTGGCTGCGCATCCACAACAGCCAGGAATGGCCCGACTACTACGACGAGGCGAACAGGGAGGACCTGCGCCGGTTCTTCGACCACTTCCTCAAGGGCGAGGACAACGGCTGGGAGAACACGCCCCGGGTGCGCTACTCCGTGCTCGATCTCCAGGGCGGCGACCGGGTAAACGTCCCGGCCGACCAGTTCCCGCCGGCGGACGTCACGCCGACGAAGTACTATCTCGACGGCCTGTCGCGAACCTTGGGGCCTGTGGCGCCGACCGTCGGGGCGACGGCGGGCTACGCCGTGGGGTCCAACCCGGACACCGTGTCCTTCGTGACGCGTTTCGAGCGGGAGACCGTGCTGGTCGGGTATCCCAAAGCGCACCTGTGGGTCGAGGTGGAGGCGGCGGACGACATGGACCTGTTCCTCCTCGTTCAGAAGCTCGACGCGCACGGCACGCCACTGCAGCAGTTCACCGTGCCCAACCAGGGCGCGCGGGTCCACGACGTCACCGAACGCGGTGGCTCGATCCTGCGGTACAAGGGGGCGGACGGACGGCTGCGCGTCTCGATGCGCCACCTGGACGAGAAGCTGTCGACCGAGGACGTCCCCGCCCACAGCTTCGACCGGGTCGAGAAGCTCTCACCCGACGAGGTCGTCGAGGTCGAGATCGACCTTCTCCCGGTCGGTCTCGTGTTCTACCCGGGCGAACAACTTCGCCTCGTCATCAGCAGCCGCTCGCTCCTGGGTCCGATGATGCCCGGGATCCGTGAGTACACCACCCCACACGGCGGAGAACACGTCATCCACACCGGCGCCGATCGCGCCTCGTATCTGCAACTGCCGGTGAAACCGGCTTGATCCCGATGGCGGACCGAGCCTTGCGGTTCGCGGACCCCCCGAGCGTGCGCGGCCACGCGGTTCCGCACCCGGGATTCCCCGCAGACCACGAGCCGGAGCCAGTTCCCTGACCGTGTCGGGTCGAGGATCACACCCGGCGGACGCACACCGACCCGGTCGCAGGTCGCCGCGCCGTTGACCGACGCGGTCGAATGCGCCACCCAACGCCCGCGCGGACACGACCGTACACGCACATCTCGTTGACAGTTCGCTCCCGTCCGCGCCATGCGCATCCCGTCGCATGGCACTTCGACACGCCTGCTTTGAGCGGGGCTGATGCCGGGCGGCGGCCAGACAAGGAGGACGAAGTGAGAGGTATCGAGCCGGTGATGGCAACCGCGCAGTTGCGGCGGGCCTTCGGGTGCTTTCCGTCAGGAGTCGCCGCCGTGTGCGCGAGCTACGAGGGAGAGCCCCTGGGGCTGGCCGCGAGTTCGTTCACATCGGTATCCATGGACCCCCCGTTGGTGTCCCTGTGCGTTCAGCACACGTCCGCCACGTGGCCGAAGCTGCGGAAGCAACCACGGTTGGGGCTGAGCGTGCTGGCCGAGGGCCAGGACGAGATATGCACCCGGCTGGCCGGCAGGGCCGGCGACCGCTTCGCCGGCACGAACTGGTTCGCCTCCGAGGACGGAGCCGTCTTCGTAGACGGTGCGACCCTGTGGCTGGACTGCACGATCCGCGAAGAAGTCTCCTGCGGCGACCACGACATCGTGTTGATGCAGATCCACGGCCTCAGTGCGACGCCCGACATGTCCCCGCTGGTGTTCCACGGCAGCAGATTCCGACGCCTGGCCAGTGTCTGACGACCCGGTCGGGTCGCCCGTCCCGCAAACGGACCCGTGCAGTGCCCCGGATCCCGACCTCGGGATGCACCTCAGGAGTGCACCTGGAGTGAGCACCTCACGGGGAGCCCCGTCGCCGCCAGGCATGAGGTCACCCTCTGGCAGTGGCGTCGCGCGCACCGGACCCACACGGACCATCACCTTTTGATCGTTCCGAACTCGAAAGCAGAGGACCATGCTGCGCAGCGGAAATATGGCAGGACCCGTCATCGGTCTGCGGTTCGAAACCCCGACCTGCTCGGGATTCACGGACGATGACGGCACATTTGCGTTCCGGGACGGTGAGGTCGTCGTCTTCTCGGTCGGTGCGGTCCTGGTCGGTGCGGCGCGCGGGGCGAAGAGGCTCACCCTCGCCGACCTCGTTGCGCGGGTGGACGGCAGCCTCGACAAGCTGGCGGACCCGGGGCTGACCAACATCGCACGATTCCTGCTGACGCTCAATCACCACGACAGTCCGGACGATGGAATCCTTCTTACGCCGGAAATTCACGCCCTGGTGGGAAACCGCCCCATCGACTTCCGCTACGGACTCGCTTCGCTCCCGGGAGCTCCCGCCGATCCCGTTCAGGCATTCACGGGCGATCCGATGGTCGCAACGCTCCTCGACGAGCTCAACCGGGCGAAGGTCATCGGCGGCGTCGCACCCCGAACGGTCACCTCGCCGGCAGCGGCGCGCAACGAGGTACGGCGCCACGTCCTTGGCATCCGGCGCTTCCGCGATGTCAGAATCCCGCTGCGCAACGGCTCCTTCGTGTACGCGGACGTGTATCGCCCGGACACCCCCGAACCGGTTCCCGTCATCATGAACTGCGGTGTCTACGGGCGGGCGTTCGTCCATCACTCCATCGCGAGCGAGCAGGACGCCGAACACCATGAGCAGATGGAAGAGAGGTACTTTCAGGGCAACCCGGATGGATACGAGTACGAGAACCACGAAAGCATCAACACCGCGGCGTGGATTCCGCGTGGCTACGCCCTCGTGCGCATCGACAGCCCCGGCGCCGGAAGGAGTCCCGGGACCTTGGGAATCTGGGGAATCGACGAGGCGGAGGCCTACTACGACGCCATCGAGTGGGCCGCGGCGCAACCGTGGTCCAACAGCAGCGTCGGCCTGTGGGGTATGTCGTACTACGCGGTGAGCCAGCACGCGGTGGCCAGCCTCAAGCCGCCGCACCTCAAGGCCATGATCGCGATCGGCACGGACACCGACCTCTATGAGGAGGTCATGTACACCGGAGGCATCCTCAACGAGGAGTTCTTTCCCGGCTGGTTCCAGCACGGCATCGTGCCGGCGATCTGCGGCGAGGTCGACGCGAAGGACTTCCTGGAGATCGCCCGGACCAACCCCTTCAAGGACTCCGACCCGTCGGCGGTATTCGGGCCCCGGTCCGAGGTGCTGATGAGCCCTGATCTCCGCGACGTGACCGTGCCCCTGTGGACGGTTGCCGCAACGACACATCCTGGCAACTTCCACCAGCTCGGAAGCAGCGAGACCTACCTCAACACCCCTACCCCGAACAAGAAGATCGACTTCTGGGAGGACTGGTTCCTGAAGTCGTACTCCCGTGCCGCGGTGGAGGAGCACATGGCGTTCTTCGACCACTGGCTCAAGGGGATCGACAACGGGATCATGGACAGGCCCCCGGTCCGCCTGGAGATCAGAACCGGGCGCGGTTGCTCCTACCTGCAGGAGGAGCAGGAGTGGCCGGTCGCCCGCACCCAGTACGTCCGCTGGTATCTCGACGCCACGCCCCTCGGCAGCAACGTCGGCCTGCCCTGCGACAACGTCCTGCGCCTGGCGCGCACCCCGCCCGAGGACGATCGCTTCGTGGAGTACTCCGCCGAAGTGGACCTGAACGCACCCCGCATCCCGCCGGCGACCGGCACGGGCGCCGTGGCGAGTGCGCCTTGCGCTCCGGGCGCCACCTTCATCAGCGAGCCGCTACTGGAGGACACCGTTCTCGCCGGCTACAGCAAAGCGGTGCTGTGGATGGCCAGCACCGCTACGGACATGGACGTCTACGTGGCTGTGCGCGTGCTGGATACCGACGACCGCGAAGTCGACTACTGCGGTCCGGCACTGATCCCCGGCATCTCCACACGCTTCTACCCACTGGCCAAAGGCTGGCTCAAGGCATCACACCGCACGCTGGATCCCGAGCGCTCGACCGGCTACCGGCCCAAGCACACGCACCTGCAGGACGACTACGCCCCCCTGCGGGACGGCGAGGTCGTCCCGGTCGAGATAGAGATCATCCCGAACACCGGTCTGGTCAGGAAGGGGCATCGCCTTCGTATCGATGTCCAGCCCTACACCGGGGTCGGCCACGGTATGCGTCACGCCTACGACCCGGCCTATCACGACGGGGCGCGGAACACGGTCTACACCGGACCGAAATACCCCAGCTTCGTACAGCTGCCCGTTCTTCCCGCGCGGGAGTGCTGAAGGCCGTCGGCCCCGAAGCAGCCCGGCACGTATCCGGCCGGCCTCCCCACTCGCGGCTCCGCCTCGCCCACTTCAGCCCCAAACACCGATCCCTTTGGAGGGAAACGCCGATGAATGTCGACGAACTGAGCGCCCGTGCTCACATCCACGATGCCTTGCTCCGCTACTGTCGCGGCCTGGACCGGGTGGACATGGACCTTGTGCGTAGCGTGTTCCACGAGGACGCCTGGGTCCAGTTTCCCGCGAGCCTGCATATCGGTCCCGTATCCGGATTCGTCGACTTCCTGGCAGGGGAGATGCCGCGCTTCGTACGGACCATGCATTCCCTGGGGAACAGCCTCATCGAGTTCAACGGTCCCGACATCGCTCACGTCGAGACGTATCTCCAGGCTGATCACCAAGGCTCCGAGAGCCATCAGTGGAAAGGCGAGTCCGTCAAGCTCTGGGCACGTTACCTGGACCGGTTCGAGCGCCGTGACGGGCTGTGGCTGATCGCCCGCCGCCAACTGATCGTCGACTGGATGTACAAGTACCCCGCCGACGGCTGGTTCGACGACCACCCCGACGCCTCGGCAGGCCGACGCGACGGTTCCGATCCGTCCCTTCGCCCGGTCGCCGGCTTCGGCGGGGTGCCGTCGGCGGACGACAACTGGCCTTCCTGATCTGATCCGCTTTCGGCGACCGGCGCAGGATGCGTCCGCCGCTACAGGAGCGGTATGTCGACCCTTCGGACATCGCGAGTACGAATCACGAGAAAGTCATGGGCCATGACCCTGCGCACCAATGCGAACGAACGGCAACCATCCGCACACGAGATAGCCGACCGGATACACAAGATTCAGCCGTGGCTTCGCGACCAGCAGCCCGTGGCGGAACAGCAGCGTCGCATCCCCCAGGAGAACATCGAGCGTCTCGACGCTGCCGGCGTGTTCACCCTGACCACTCCGAAACGCTTTGGCGGCGCGGACTTCACCACGCGGGAACTGCACGACATCTACCGCGCTCTTGGCGCGGGATGTGGGGCGACCTCCTGGGTCGTCTGGGCGGCCGCAGGGGGGAACCTGTGGAGCTTCTCCTTCCCCCAGGCCGTCGTTACGCCGGTGTACGAGTCCCGGTGGGTCGGGAACCGTACCTTCGCGGTAGGAGGCACGAGCCGGCGGATGTCGGGAACCGCGCGACGGGTCGACGGCGGCTGGATGGTCGAGGGAAAGTGGCCGTTTGCGACCGGCAGCGTCCACGCCTCGCACGGATACCTCGCCGTCTACTACGACCCGGCCGACGACACGAAAGTCGGCATGGTCCTCGTGCCTAAGGACTCGCTCGTCACACAGGACGACTGGCAGGCAATGGGACTCGCCGCCACCGGCAGTCAGACCGTAGCGACCGACGGCGAACTCTTCGTACCCGACGAGCGGTTCAGCACCCCCGCTCTGCTCGCGTCGCAGATCGACGAGCTGACCGCACAGGGCCGCGGACCGCGACGAGGAGGACTCGCCCGTTCGCTCGTCACCGGGACCGGCACGGCGCTGGGCATGGCCGACCACGCGATGGACGTCTTCCTCGGCACACTCGGGAGGCGGACCATCGCGTACTCTCCGTACGCGAACCAGGCCGTCGCACCCATCACGCATCTCACCGTCGGCCGAGCGCACAGCAAGATCCGCGCCGCGAGCCTGGTGGCTGACGCGGCGGTTGCCGCCCTGGACGAATGCGAACGCCGTGCAGTGGACCCCACTGATCGCCAGACACTCCAATTCCACACCGACGTCGCCTACATCTGGGACGCGTGCAGCTCCGCGATCGAGACGCTCTTCCGCGCCTCGGGGGCATCCGCGATCACGAAACGGCAACCACTCCAGTTGATCGCCAGGAACTGTCGCGCCGGCAGCCTGCACGCGGCCCACACCATCGACACGTGGATGGAGAACATCGGACGGGCCTTGTGCGGTGTTGAGGTCGCGCCGTCCTTCACCAGCGTCCTGGAACGCCGCTCCTAGAACGGCTGACACAACGGGGTGACTTGGCGTGCGGGGCGTGTCACTGGTTTCGGTAGCCTAGCGCGGCAGGAACCGAGGGTGGGTTCAGACCAGCTGTGGGCCCGGGTCGAGCCGTGTTGCTGCCGGTGCGACAGCGCAACGCGGGGCGGAGATTCGCCAGCAGCGCCACGGCTCGGTCGAGCGCCGCGTCGTCCTGACGTACTTCGACCTATGACACACGCCCTGATATCCCTGGTGGGCCAGTGAGCGGCTGATGGGCGTCATTCGGAGGAACTGACCGCGGGCAAGTAGACGCCGGCGCGCTGCGCGACCGCCGGATCTCGGCAGCAAGGTCGGTGTGGCATGCCCCGCTCCTCTTGGGATTGGACCTGCACGCAGCACCAATTCTTCTATTCAGGACTCACGCGGGAGTGATCCGCACGTCGGAGCGCTACGCAGCCTGCCAGCCGCCCAGTCCTGATGACGCGTGCCCACGGGTGGAGCTCCACGCGCCCTACCGCACGGCGCTTTCGGCTCGCCCTATGCCGGCGCCGTGCGGCGGCGGTGTTCAGGGCGGCGCCACGCCAGACGCCGTGCTGCTCCGGTGCGCGGCGGCGGCCGCCCGTGCGCGATCGGCGTCGCCGAGCCGGATTGCCTCGACGATGTCCTCGTGCACAGCGAGCCGTTGGGTCAGGTAGACGCTGGCCGTTGAGGTGTCCTGGCTGTCGGCCCGGACCGACAGTTCCGCGATGCAGCGCATCATGCCGAGGTACATGGCGCGGGCCAGCGGGTTGGGAGACACCGCTGCGATGCGTTCGTGCAGCTCCCAGTTGGCACGAAGAAACGCTTCGAGGTCGTCGCCCGCGCGTCGCATCGCGTCCAGGTGGGCTTCGAGGTCGCGGATGTCGCCGTCGGTCCGGTGCGCGGCGGCCTCCACGATGACCAGTTCTTCGAGGGCATCGCGGACGGCGATCGCGTCCGCCACCGTCGGGGCTCCGTGGGGCACGGTCAGGAGCGTCTGACGCAAGCGGACAACCGGGCTGACCTGGGCGACGAAGAGGCCACCCCCACGCCCCGGGCGCACGTCGACACTTCCCCGCTCGGTGAGCAGACGAGCCGCCTCGCCGATGGTGGCGCGGCCGTACCCGGTCTGTGTCCGCAGTTCCTCCATCGTGGCGATGCGGTCGCCGGAACGCAGGCAGCGGGTGCCGATCAGCTCCTCGATCTCGGAGGCGAGGTACTGAGCGAGGCCGGGTGGGCGCGAATGCATGCACCGGATCCTAGTCCCTTGACAGGCGCCTAAGGCCGTAGCAGCATCGCAAACATGCGAAACATACGGGTGTTTTAAAGCCGCGTTCGTCCCCTGGACCGTGGCGTCACCCCAGGGGCTTTCACGCGCACGCGGACCGCACCTCGCGGATGCCGTTGACGTCTGCCCTTGAACGCGCTGACCTCGGCGTCCGCGTCGGCAGTAGATCGAAATGGAAGCAGAAATGATCCACGAAGAGACAGTGTTCGAATCCTCGAGCTACGAGCCGAGCATCGTGCACGGACTGCTGAGCGCATTCGAACCGGGTGTCCAGACCCTGCCGGTCGGTTACCAGTTGCACCCGCGGTACCGTCCGCTGCAGACGGAGATCGTGTTCGAGAAGGATGTCGCGGTCGTCCTGCGCGACGGCGTGACCATCTACGTGGACGTACTGCGTCCAGCGGGCACCGAGAAGGTCCCCGTCCTGGTCGCCTGGAGCCCGTACGGCAAGAGCCAGGGCACCGGTCCGAGCGTCGTCGGCCTGTTCGGGATGCTCGGCATCGACAACGGGGCCCTGTCGGGACTGCAGAAGTTCGAGGGACCCGACCCGGCGTACTGGTGCGCACAGGGCTACGCGGTCTGCAACCCCGACCCGCGCGGCATCGCCCAGTCGCAGGGCGACAGTGTGATGTTCGGACGTCAGGAGGGCGAGGACTGTCACGACCTCATCGAGTGGCTGGCCGTCCAGGACTGGTGCAGCGGCAAGGTCGCGATGAGCGGGACCTCCTACCTCGCCATCGCGCAGTGGTTCACCGCCGCCGAACAGCCGCCCCACCTCGCGGCGATCAACCCGGTGGAAGGCTTCAGCGACATCTACCGCGACCTGACCATGCGCGGCGGCATGCCCGACATCGGCTTTGCCGAACGGCTACAGAAGCACAGCTACGCCGGTAAGAACGAACGCGAGGACATCCTCGCGGAGGTGGAGCGCCACCCGCTGATGAACCGGCTCTGGGAGGACAAGACAGCCCGCTTCGACCGGGTCACCGTGCCCGCCTACGTCGTGGCCAGCTACACCAACACCCTGCACACAGCGGGTACCTTCCGGGCCTGGCGCAGGATCGCCTCGCAGGACAAGTGGCTGCGCATCCACAGCACCCAGGAATGGCCCGACTACTACGACCAGGCCAACACCGAGGACCTGCGCCGATTCTTCGACCACTACCTCAAGGGCATGGACAACGGCTGGCAGCAGACGCCGCGGGTCCGCTACAGCCTGCTCGACCTCGAAGGCGGCGCCAGCTCCGATCACGTCGCGGACTGCTTCCCCCCGCAGGACGCCGATCCGGTCAGGTACTACCTCGACGGCACTACACGCACGCTGGCCACCGCGCCCGCCGCAGAGGGAACGCCGGTGCCCTACGACACGGAGGCGGACCCGGGTCTAGTCTCCTTCACGGTCGCCTTCGACCAGGAGACGACCCTGGTCGGCTACCCCAAGGCGCACCTGTGGGTCGAGGCGCAGGGCGCCGACGACATGGACCTGTTCGTCCTGGTGCAGAAGCTGGACCGGTGGGGGACACCGCTGCAGGAGTTCACCGTGCCCAACCACGGCGCGCTGATGCAGGACATCACCGAGCACGGCGCCACCGTCCTGCGCTACAAGGGCTCGAACGGCCGCCTGCGCGTGTCCGCGCGGCACCGGGACGACAAACTGTCGACCGACACCGTGCCCGCCCACAGCTTCGACCGGGTCGAGAAGCTGGCCCCGGGGGAGATCGTCGATGTCGAGATCGACCTGCTCCCCATCGGGCTGCTGTTCCACCCCGGTGAGGCGCTGCGCCTGGTCGTCAGCGGGCGGAACCTGGTGGGTGCGCACATGCCGGCAACGCGCGACTACCTGCCGCGCAACAGCGGCAAGCACGTCATCCACACGGGCGGGGAGCACGCGTCCTATCTGCAGCTGCCGGTGTTGAACAGCTGACGGCAACGACTGAGGGGCGGCCCGCGACGGGCCGCCCCTCAGTCGTGCTCGTAGCATCAGGCGCTACTTCGCACCGATGGCCTTCAAAAACTCGATCTTCCCCGCAAGGCTGTGCTCGCGCAGCACGTTGAGCTGCATGTCGGGGTTGTGCTCGCGGTTCGGCTCGGGTACCGAGGGGTTGCCGCTCCAGGACATCAAGCGGCACACGCGTCGCTGGATGCGCCAGCCGTTCCCGGTGCGCACGAGTTCGTCGTCGTACCAGCCCGTCCCCTCCCAGACCGGTCCGCCGTCGGCGGCATGGCGCAACAGCACCCAGTTGCCGTAGCTGAACGCGTTCGCCCGGTCGCCATCGACGTGCACCAGGTGGCCCATCATCGTGTGCTGGTGGCCGTCCAGGGTCTCGTGGAACTCCGCGAAGGAGCGCTTGAACTCGGGGAGGCCGTGCCAGGCCGCGCCGGCCGGGCCGAACTCCGCGGTCACATCCTCGGCGAAGACGCGGTCGAACAGGTCCCAGGCGTGTGCGTCCAGCGCGAGGGCGTAGAGATTCATGATCTCGATGATCTCGGCCTTGTCGTGCTCAACAGTCATGATGTGGTCCTCAATCTCGCTGGGGTGTGCGGGAGTTGTACGGCTCGCGGAAGCGTTCAGTGCTGGGTGCGCCGGTCGTTACCCACGATGAAGTTGCGCACGGCGCCGAGCCGCTCCACCTCGACTTCGACCTCGTCCCCCGGCTGCAGCAGCCACGGGGGTGTGCGGCTGTAGCCGACGCCTGCCGGTGTGCCGGTGGCGAGCAGGTCACCGGGGCGCAGGGTCAGGGTGTGGGAGATCAGGGACAGCGTGTCCCCGACGGTGTAGACCATCTGGTCGGTACGGCCGTCCTGCACGGTCTCGCCGTTGACGCGGGTCCGCAGCCGCAGGCCCTGCTTGAGGTCACCCACCTCCGTGGCGGGCACCATCGGGCCGATCGGCCCTGACCGGTCCGCGTTCTTGCCCAGAATCCACTGCGAGGTCAGCTTCTGCGCCCGGCGCGCCGTCAGGTCGTTGAACGCCGAGTAGCCGACGACCGACGCCAGAGCCTCCTCGGGGGAAGCGTCGACGAGGGGGGCGCCGACCCAGGCGACGACCTCGCCCTCCCAGTCCAGGCCCGCCTCGTTGGCGGGCACGGGGACCTCGGCCCCGTCCACGGTCAAGGACCGCGGCCAGCGCGCGAACAGCGTGGGACAGGTGGGCAGCGGCTGGTCCCGATAGCTGCCCTCCGCCGCGTGGTCCAGGTAGTTGAGCCCGATGCAAAAGACCCGCGCGTCGGGCAGCACCGGGGGGACCAGCTCGACGGACGAGACGGCGAGGGTGGGGCCGACCGGTGACCGGGACAGATGGGTTACCGGGTCGGCCCAGAAATCCGTGAGGGAGGCAATGACGGTCACTTCAGGGTGTCCCTCGGCCAGGGTGGCGACCTCCACGCCGGAACCGCCTTGGGGTCGTCTGACGCCCACTATCTTCATGTGTGTCCTTTCGCGGTCTTCCGCGACGGCTTGCGCCTAGGGGTGAGCGGTTCGCACCGGTCAGGCGGAGCCGTCCGCGCGGGAGCCGGTGTGGTCGTGGTCGAGGTGGTGCTGGATCAGCAGGTCGGCGCCGAAGTCGTTGGAGGGGTCGCGCCAGACGCTGTGCACGTGGTTGGCGTCGTCCTCGGCGTTATCGAACTCGATCAGGGTCGTCGGGCCCTGGATGCGGAAGTAGTGCGGCTGCTCGATGGACGTGCCGCCCGCCCAGGCGAAGCGGAGATCGTCGACGCCGCCGGCGGCCGCGATGCGGTCCATCTCGAAGCCGACCAGGCCGGGGCGGGAGCGTTCGACGAAGTGGGCGAGCAGTGTGTCGAAGTGCCCGCGCTGGGCGGGGGAGAGGTCGCCGGCGCGAATGCCGCGGGGGTGGTCGCGGAAGTAGGCCAGCGCCTTGCGGTCCTCGTCGGTGATCATCGCGTCGCGGCGGCCCACCCCGTGGTAGGCGGGGTACTCGACGTCGCCGATCGTGGCGACCGTGCGGGTCACGAAGTCCGCCGGCGGCCGGGAGTGGATGATCGCCGTCTGCCGCTGGGAGCCGGTGAGGCTGTCGAGCAGCTCGAAGCCTGCATCCTCCTCCTCGCCGAGGATCCGGAACGGGCCGAAGCGGGCGGGTTCGGCGCCGAGCAGGAACGGGGTGGCGCTGACCAGGTCGCCGTCGACGACGGTGATGTTGATCGACAGGTGGTGGCCGACCAGCCGCCAGCCCCAGGTGGTGTCCGGCTGCGGTTGGCCGAAGAACGTGAGGAAGTAGCCGCGAGCGTCACGGAAGATGGGTGCGATGTGGCCGAACACGGGCTGGTTCAACTCACGCAGCAGGTGTTCGTTGGACATCACCTGCACCACCCGGGCGTAGGCCGGCATCGACATCGACTCGGCGATCAACCGGTGCGCCAGTCCCTCCTGGTAGCGGTCGAGCTCTCCCAGCGCGAGGCCGGGCCGACCGGACTCGGGCAGGAAGTTCCAGTGCGTCCTGCCGGGGTCCGTGGCGGGCAGCAGTACCCGTGCGCGCTGGTCGGCGGCTAGGCCGTCGAAGAAGCCCATCGCGGCGAACGTGACCGCTGTCGCGTCGAACGAACCACCCGCCCGCGGCTGGTGCACGGGGGGAAGCTCACCGTTCGGGGTGTGGTGGTGCGTTGCCGTCATGGCGTTCCTTTCACGGGAGCCGGCTCGATGCTCCGGCGCAGACGCGCTACGAAGTGCGGGATGTCGGCGTGCTGTCCGGCCGCGAACACGTAGAAGTCGGGCCGGGACAGGAAGACCTGGCAGTCGTGCTCGGTGAACCAGCGGGCGTAGGCACTGTCGACGTCCTGGACGGCGCCCACACCCGACACGTCGGCGGCCGTGCCACCGATGCCGCGGAACCAGGACAGGTCCTCGTCGGGCAGGAGGGCCAAGGGGTCGCCGGCGCGGCTGACCAGCTGCCAGCCGCCGCCGACGATGTCGTCGAACAGGCCGGTCCTGGCGCCGACGCGGACCCGCCCCTGGGGCGCCAGCCGTCCCGCGGTGTGCCCGCGCCCGGTGAGCGTCAGGGACGGCTCACCCAGGCGGGGGTGCGGCGGCTGCCGGGTGGCGGCCTCGGCGTCACGCGACCGCTTCCGCATCTCCGCGTCACGGGCGGCCGCGCGATCGGGATCGAGTTCGCAGATCACCCGGCCCGCAGCCACCGCCTCGTCGATGATCTCCCGGACGTGTCCGGTGCGCTCGGGTCCGTAGGTGTCCACGATCGACGGCGCCGCCAGTCCGCCGTGCACCATGGCCAGCCGCCAGGCGAGCGCCCGCGCGTCCCGCAGGCCCGCGCACAGGCCCTGCCCCAGGAACGGGGGCATGAGGTGGGCGGCGTCACCGGCGAGGAAGGCGTTGCCCACGCGCCACGTGTGCGCCCAGCGGCCCCGGAAGGTGTAGACCGCGTGCCGTTCCAGCTCGGCGGTCCGCGGTGTCACCCCCCAGGGCGCCATGAGCCGCCAGGCGGTGCTGTCACGGCCCAGCTCCTCGACGGTCATGTCCGCGGGGCGCATGAACTCGAAGCGCCGCCGTCCCGGACCACTGTTGACCGCGGTGGCCGGTTGCGCTGGGTCGCAGTACTGGGTGACGAAGGCACTCCACTGCTCCTCCACCAGCGGCCGGTAGTCCACCACCAGCCAGTCGGCCTGGAAACCCGAGTCGCCGACGCCGATGCCCAGATGGGAGCGGACGGAGCTGTTTGCCCCGTCGGCGCCGACCAGCCACCGTGAGCGGACCGGCAGGGCCTCCTCCGGGCGCCCGGCGGGAGCCAGCTGGACGGTCGTCTCCTCACCGTCCTGCGTCAGGGCCTGGAACGTCCAGCCGCGGTGGACCGTGACGCCCGGTGTCACGAGCGCCAGGTCCTCCAGGACCGCTTCCAGGTCGGGCTGGTAGAAGCCGTTGGTGTTCGCCCATCCCGACTCGGCGGTCCTGTTCCAGTCGATGGCCTGCAGGAGTTCGCCCTCGCCGTTGCGGAACTCGTACCCGCCGCGTTCGCCCCGGGAGGGTTCGAACAGGTCGGCATGGCTGTCCATGAGTCCGACGGACTGGAGGATGCGCAGCGCCTCGTGGTCGATGGTGCACGCACGCGGCGAAGGATAGCGCTGCGGCTGGCGCTCCACGACGGCCACCCGCAGGCCGGCCCGGCCGAGGAGGACGGCGGTCAGCAGGCCGACGGGGCCGCCGCCGACGATGACGCAGTCGACGTCCGGCCGGAGGGCGGACACCGGAGGAGGGTAGGTCACGGTCGCGTGCTCCGGTCGTGTGGTGACGGGTGGGGAAGGCGGGCCGGGTCGGGCAGCAGGACGTACTTGGCGTGCGGGGACGCGGCCTGGGCGCGCCAGACCGACGGCAGCTCCCCGAGCGCGAAGCCGCGGACCTCGATTCGGAGTTCCTCGCGGGAGAGCGCGTCCCACAGCCACGTCAGCGCGGGCTGCTTGTCCTTGAGCGGGGTGTGCAGGCCGGCGAACCCGGACAGGCTCAGCTGCTTGCCGCGCAGCAGCCCGGCGGGAATCTGCGCGGTCACACCTGCCGGGTTGCCGATGTTGACCACCCGCGCCCGTGGTGCGCACGCCCGCAGCGCCGCCTCCAGCGGCACGCCGTACAGGCCGTCGAGGACGACGTCCACCGGTCCCGCGGCCGCCAGTAGCCGGACGGCGAGCTCCTCGGCGCTCTCGTCCGCCCGCAGCGCGACCACGGCGTCCGCACCGAGCAGCAGCAGGCTCTCCAGCGCGGCCCGGTCGCGGGCGACGCCGACCACCCGGCCCGCGCCGATCCGGCGCGCCACCTGGATGGCGATCTGTCCGACGGCGCCGGTGGCGCCCAGGACCAGCACCGTCTCTCCGGGGCGCAGGCCGGCCTGCTCGACCAGCGGCATGAACGCGGCCATACCGGAGTTGCCGACGGCCGCGGCCGTCACCGGGTCGAGAGCGTGCGGCAGCGGCAGCACGTCGTCGTCGGGGACGAGGACCTGCGTGGCGAAGGCGCCGGGCGCGGCCGGTGAGGCGTGGCACTCGGCGTAGACCCAGCTGCCGGGCGGATGGCGGTCGGACCGGAGCACCACGCCCACACACTCGCTGCCGGGGACGTAGGCGGCTTCGTGGCGGACGGAGTGGAACGTTCCCGAGGCGATGACCAGGTCGAGCGGGTTCAACGGCGCCGCGACCACGGCCACCAGGGTGCTGCCGGACGTCCACGCCGGCAGCACGACCGACCCCAGCCGCGGTGCGGCGCCGGGGGAGTCGATGACGGCGGCTGCCACACCTTCGGACGCGGGTGGGGTCGTCATGGGTCAGCCCTGCTTCACGGGGGCCGGCGCGAAGCGGTCGAGGGTGGTGATGCCCGCGAAGTTGTGCGGCTGGGATCCCGCCATCAGCCGCCCGTAGTTCTCGGAGAGGGCTTCGAGGTTGAGCGCGCCGTGCAGGGTGATGACCCGTGCGTCGCGCCAGGCCCGCTGGATGGGCTCGCTCTCCATGATCGCCGTCGAGCCGGAGTTCCGCTGCAGCAGCTCGATCGCCTCCGCGCACCACTTGGCCGCGTAAGCGGTCTCCACCAGGACGCGGGCACTGAACTTCTGCAGGTACTCCGGATCGGCTGGCGTCCCGGCGGCGGCGAGCGCGCCCAGCCGGTCGGTCTCCTCAGCGTTGGCCCGCGTCATCAGCGTCGCGGACTGAAGCTTGGAGTGGACCTCGGCCAGCATCAGGTGTGTCAGCGGGGCTTCCAGCTGGTTCTTGTAGGTGGTGCCGCGCACCGGCCGGCCTTTGGAGCGCTCCAGGAAGCGCTCCAAAGCGCCCTGGGCGATGCCGATCGACATGCCGGCCATCAGGCTGAACGCCCACCCGAGTGACGGGGCCTGCCAGATCGACCCCTTGAGGCCGCTGTCGAGACGGGCGCCGGTGATGTCACGGAAGTCGACACAGCGGTGCTCCGGGACGAAGAGCTCGTCGCCTGCGAGCTTGATGGACACACTCCCCGTGGCGCGCATGCCGGCGACCTTCCAGTCGTCGAGGAAGCGCAGCTCGTCCAGCGGTACCTGGGCGCCCACCAGGTAGGGCCCCTCGCCGTCGTCGGCGATGCAGCCGAGGTTGGTGTAGGGCGCCCACAGCGCGTCGCTCCCGAAGGTCCAGGGCCCCCCGGACAGGATCCAGCCGACGTCGACCCGCTTGGCGCGCCCTCGGGAAGCGGGGAAGTGGCTCGAGCCGGAGACCCGCGGCCCCACCCAGGCCGGGCCGTAGACCTCCTCGACGACCCGGGCGCCCGAGCCGGCGGGGATCCAGTTGGTGGACGCGCCGACCCATACGGTCCATCCGCAGGAGCCGTCCCACTTGGCGACCTCGGAGACGACGTCGAGCTGCTGCCGGACGGAGAACTCGTACCCGCCGAACTCGGCGGGGCTGCCGATGTCGAAGACACCGGTGGCGTCGAGGTCAGCGATGGTCGCGTCCGAATGGCGGCCCGCCCGCTCCGCTTCCAGCGCGCGTTCGCGCAGCGTGGGCCCGAGTGTCCTGACCTTCTCGAGGACCTCGGCGAGCTTCTCGGACGTGTCGTGTGTCGCTGACATCTTCGTCATCTCCTGTGATGTTCTGCGAGTCGGATGCGGTGGGTCGGGGGTTCCCGGAGGTCACCTCGGCGGCACCGGCAGCGGTTCGTCCAGCCAGCCCCGGATGGCGTCGGCGTCGGCGTTGAGCAGCGGTGGCGCACCGTCGCCGACGCTGGTCGTCTCGGTCTCGGCGCCGGTGCCGTCGACGGTGAACGTCCGCAGCGGTGATCCGGGCAGGGTGATCTTCCCCAGGCTCTCGTGCTCGACGTCGAGCAGCAGCCGCTGCGAGCGCGTCTGCTCCCACTGGTAGACCTCGTCCAGGCTGCGGACGCGGCCTGCGGGGATGCCCGCGTCGGCCAGCCGTTCCAGCAGTTCGGCCGGATCGTAGGGCGCGAAGACGGCGTCCAGCAGCGCGGTGAGTGCGGTTCGGTTCGCCACCCGGACGGAGTTCGTGCTGAAGCGCGGGTCGTCGGAAGGGAGTTGGAACGCCTCGCAGAGCCGGCCCCACATGGCGTCGTTCCCGCAGGCGATCTGCACGCTGCCGCCCGCGCAGCGGAACAGTCCGTAGGGGGCGATCGAGGGGTGGTGGTTGCCCTGGGCCCGGCCGACCTCGCCGGCCACGGTCCAGCGGGTCCCCTGGAACGCGTGCGCGCCGACGACCGCGGCGAGCAGCGAGGTACGGACGATCTGCCCCCGGCCGGTGCGGTCGCGCTCTCGCAGCGCCGCCAGCACGCCGAACGCGCCGTTCATGCCGGCCAGCAGGTCACCGATCGGCACGCCGACGCGCTGGGGGTGGTCCGCGTCCGGGCCGGTCAGGGACATCAGCCCGGCTTCACCCTGCGCGATCTGGTCGTACCCGGCGCGGGCGGACTCGGGCCCGTCGTGCCCGAAACCGCTGATGGACAGCACCACCAGGCGCGGGTTGAGCCGCATCAACCGGTCGCTGCCGAAGCCGAGCCGCTGCAGCGTGCCCGGCTTGAAGTTCTCCAGCAGGACGTCGGCCCGCTCGACGAGCCGGGCGAGCAGCTGCGCGTCCTCGTCCCGCTTCAGGTCGAGGGTGATCGACTCCTTGTTCCGGTTGCAGGACAGGAAGTACGACGACACCTCGGTGCCGTCGTCGGCGGGGACGAAGGGCGGCCCCCAGGACCGGGTGTCGTCCCCGGCCGGGGACTCGACCTTGATGACGCGGGCTCCCAGGTCGCCGAGCATCATCCCGGCCTGGGGGCCGGCGAGTGCCCGGCTGAGGTCTATGACGAGGAGTCCGGCGAGCGGCCCGTTCGAGGGTGCGTCCACGGGTCCGTCCAGCGCTTCGTTCAGTGCTTCGGTCACGGCTGCACCTCAGCTTTCACCGGTGAGGCGTCCGGGTTCGGCCGGATCACCAGCATGCTCGCGGGCAGGTTCGTGCGGTTCTCGACACTGCGGGGCGTTCCGGAGGTGAGCCGCGCCCCGTCGAGGGCGTGCAGGTCCCACGTGCGGCCGTCGGCGTCGGTGAGCGTCAGGGTGCCGGTCAGCACGAGGTAGAGCGTTTGGATCGGAACCGGTGACAGGTCCGCGCGGCCCCCGGGCAGGTAGTGCGACAGGGCCACCGTCACGGCGCCGTCGTACTTCTCGCCGCCGAACAGGTGGAGGGGGCCGACATCGTAGTGGCCGGCAGGTTGGAAGCGCTGGGCCTGGGCGAGCCGGGCGATGTGTATCGGCATGATCGGGTCGATCCGTTCTGGCTGGGCCGCAGGTCGGGTAGGTGCGGTGGTGGTCGTCCCCGGGGCGGAACGGGCGAGGCCGTCCGGTGGGAACCCGGCGCGGGATGTCCGAGCGGCGGAGACGGTGCGGCCGCCTCGGCGGTTCGCCCTCCGTGTCCGACACGGTCGCGCCTGGCGCGAAAGGCCGTCGAGGCCGCCGGAGAAAGGTGGTGCTGGTGAGACATCACTCTAGAAGACGCCCTCAAAATGTCAACACTTTTAGCGACCTCTGATGGCCTTGCTGTGTAGATAGGCTTCTGACGTGCTGATATGCCATCGCGTTGCGGCAGCGGCGGCTCCCGAGGCCGATAAAATGTCAGCAGGTCGCCGATCGGGATCGGCTACGGTGGTAACTTGCACCCGTCCGAGCCCTTCCAGGACAGCCGCCCATCCGCGGCACGAGAGGTCAGCGTTGAGAAACCCGCGAGAGGCCGACAGGCGATGACGGAACGGTCGGTCGAGGTGGCGGACACCCCCGTCCACCCGGACGAGGTGAGCAGGGCCCACCACGAGCTGCGGCGCGCGATCATGCGGGGGGAGCTGCGCGCCGGCGATCCGCTGTCGCAGGTCGAGCTCGCCCGCCGGCTCGGGGTGAGCCGCGGCCCCCTGCGCGAAGCGCTGCGCATCCTGCAACGCGAGGGTTTCGTCCAGCAGGAGTCCCAACACCGCGCCCGTGTCGCGGCGTTCAGCGACGAGGACCTCGACGAGCTCTACGCCATGCGCATCAGCCTCGAAGCGCTGGCCATCGGGATCGCGGTTCCGCGCATGCACGATGACGACCTCCATCTCCTCGATCAGCTGCTCGAGGAGATGGACGAGACGGCCCGCACCGGCGACGTCGAGCTGTGGGAGCGCCCGCACGAGCAGTTCCACCGCGCTCTGATCCGCCCGTCCGGGCCCCGCCTGGAACGTGAACTCGCCCTGTTGTCGGACCATGCCACGCGCTATCGCCTCTGTTTCGTGTCGTGGAACCCGCTCGAGTGGCAAGCGGGTACCGGCGACCAGCACCGCACGATCGCCGAGGCCGTGAAGTCCGGCGACGCGGACGCCGCGGCCCACGCCCTGGCGGCGCACCTCGGCCGCACCGCCCTCGTCGTCCTGTCGATGGCGTCGCCCACGTACGAGCCCGTCCGGATCCGCAGGGCCCTGGCGGCCGCCTGCCGTCCGTGACCGCGCACCGGTCCGCGCCCCTTCACCACCTTCGCTCAGTCCTCCCGGCCCTGCGCGGCGCGTTGCCGCTGGATCGAGGCGATCACGCCGGCGTCGGCGAGCGTGGTGGTGTCGCCCACTGACCGGCCTTCCGCGACGTCGCGCAGGAGTCGGCGCATGATCTTGCCGGAGCGGGTCTTGGGGAGTTCGCTGACGATGAGGATGCGCTTGGGCTTGGCGATCGGGCCGAGCGTCTTGCCGACGTGGTCGCGGAGTTCGGCGACGAGGGTGTCGGAGTCGGTGGCGGTGCCGCGCAGGATGACGAACGCGACGATCGCCTGGCCGGTGGTGGCGTCGGCCGCGCCGACGACGGCGGACTCGGCGACCTTGGGGTGCGAGACGAGCGCGGACTCGACTTCGGTGGTGGAGATGTTGTGGCCGGAGACGAGCATGACGTCGTCGACGCGGCCGAGCAGCCAGATGTCGCCGTCGTCGTCCTTCTTCGCGCCGTCACCGGCGAAGTAGCGGCCGGGGAAACGGGACCAGTAGGTATCGATGTAGCGCTGGTCGTCGCCCCAGACGGTGCGGAGCATCGAGGGCCACGGCTCGGTCAGGACCAGGTAGCCGCCGGATCCGTTGGGGACCTCGTTGGCCTCGTCGTCCACGACGGTGGCCGCGATGCCGGGCAGGGCGCGCTGTGCGGAGCCGGGCTTGGTGGTGGTGGCGCCGGGCAGCGGGCTGATCATCATCGCGCCGGTCTCGGTCTGCCACCAGGTGTCCACGATGGGGCAGCGGTCGTGGCCGATGTGTTCGCGGTACCACATCCACGCTTCGGGGTTGATGGGTTCGCCGACGCTGCCCAGCACGCGCAGGGAGGACAGGTCGAACTTCGCGGGGATGTCGTCGCCCCACTTCATGAACGTGCGGATCGCGGTGGGCGCGGTGTAGAGGATGGTGACCCCGTACTTCTGGATGATCTCCCAGAAGCGTCCCTGGTGGGGGGTGTCGGGGGTGCCTTCGTAGATGACCTGGGTGGCGCCGTTGGCGAGCGGCCCGTAGACGATGTAGGAGTGGCCGGTGACCCAGCCGATGTCGGCGGTGCACCAGTAGACGTCGGTCTCCGGCTTGAGGTCGAACACCGCGTGGTGGGTGTAGGAGGTCTGGGTGAGGTAGCCACCGGAGGTGTGCAGGATCCCCTTGGGCTTCCCGGTGGTGCCGGAGGTGTAGAGGATGAACAGCGGGTGCTCGGCGTCGAAGGCCTGCGGGGTGTGCTGGGCGGACTGCCGGGCGACGACCTCGTGCCACCACACGTCCCGGCCTGGGGTGAACGCGGTCTCCTGGCCGGTGCGGCGCACCACCAGGACGTGCTCGACGGTCGGGCACTTCGTGACGGCCTCGTCGATGGCGGGCTTGAGCGCGGAGGGCTTGCCCCGCCGGTAGCCGCCGTCGGAGGTGATGACGAGCTTGGCGTCGGCGTCCTGGATCCGCGAGGCGACCGCGTCGGCGGAGAACCCGCCGAAGACCACCGAGTGCGCCGCCCCGACCCGCGCGCACGCGAGCATCGCGATCACGGCCTCGGGAATCATCGGCAGGTACACCGCGACCCGGTCACCGGCCTCGATGCCCAGTTCCGTCAACGCGTTGGCGGCCCGGCTGACCTCGTCCTTGAGCTTGGCGTAGGTGATCGCGCGGCTGTCGCCGGGCTCGCCCTCGAAGTGGATCGCGACCCGGTCGCCGTTGGCCGCCTCGACGTGCCGGTCGACACAGTTGTAGGCCACGTTGAGCTTGCCGTCGGCGAACCACTTCGCGAACGGCGGGTTCGACCAGTCCAACGTCTGCGTCGGTTCGATCTCCCAGCTCAACCGGCGCGCCTGCTCGGCCCAGAACGCCGGGCGGTCCGACTCGGCCAGCGCGTACGCGTCCGCGGTGACGTTGGCGGATGCGGCCAGCTCGGCCGGCGGAGCGAAACGCCGGCTCATCCCCGGCGGGCGGCTCGCCGCGGCGTCGTCACGATCCCGTGGTGTGGACATGTCCGTTTCCTTTTTCTGGCCGGTGCCGGGTGCCGGGTGCGGAGGAAGGCGTCGGGCAGCAGACCCCTGCCGGATCCGAACCGCCCGACACGTTCGACGCACATGGTCAAGCAGGAGTGGGCGCGGCCCAGGTCTCAGGCGCGATCGCCGCGGCGGCGACGATCCAGTTCCGGAACTCGACGGCGTAGTGCCGCAGGTGGTGCTCCAGGACGTCGTCAGGGCAGGCGGTGGGGAAGTAGACCGTCAGGTTGGCCGTAAAGCCGTCCGGGGTGTCGCCGAACTGGATCAGCGCCCGCCCGACGACCGTGCCGTCCGCCAGGAAGAGGTTCGAGGACATCTTGTGCGGGAAATCGGACATCGGCAGGAGCTCGGCCACGTCCTCGGCCCAGGCCATCGCGTCCGTTCCCCATCCGCCCATGTAGAACGAGCAGACGTGCGGGCCGATGTTCTCCACCACGCGAGGCGGGCCGCCGTTCTCGGCGCCCATCGCGTAGTGCTCGGGGTGGGCCGCGAGGAGCGCGGTGTCGTCGGCGGCGGCGAACGCCTTGTCCATCCAGGCCAGGAACTCTCCTGCGGCCATGCCCTGGGCCGCGAGCACGGTCGTGCCCGCCTTGAAGCTGCCCTCGGAGACGCGCGCGCATTCGCGCAGAAAGGCGTTGCCTTCCTCGATGTCGCTCGCCAGGAGGTCGAGCAGCCCCTGACGTCCCAGCCGGGTCCTAAAGCGGTGCAGGGCGCGGCGCGCGTAGAAGAGCTCGAAGTCGTCGATGCTCCCGCCGCCGGGGATCCCCGCTTCGAGCGAGACGGTCACGGGGGCGGACGGCTGGTTGTCGGTCATGGTGGAACCTCCAGTAGAATGTGAATGCGAATTCACATTCACGACGATACCCGAAAGGGTGCAGCACTTGTCAAAGACTTCTTGCGAGGACGCCGCCGATACCATGCGGGACATGACTGATGAGCCGGACCGCCCCGCGCCCTACCGGGAACCCCGGCAGGCCCGCAGCGCCGCGACGCTGGCTCGCGTCCTGCAGGCGGCCGAGGAGATCGCTTCCTCGGCAGGGCTGGAGGAGATGACGATGACGGGTGTCGCCCAGCGCGCCGGCGTCGCCGTCGGCTCGATCTACCGGCGCTTCGACAACAAGGAACAGCTGGTCACGGCCCTGTCCGAGCGGATGCTGGAACGGCGCGAGGAGTACGTGGCCGAGCGGCTGCGCGCGGCCGGGCCGTCACTGTCCGGTGTCATGGACGCCTATGCGCACGCGCTGCTGCAGTCCTTCGCCGACAACAGCACGCTCTTCCCCGAGCTGCTGCGCGTGCGGGGAGCCAAGGCCCTCGACCGGGGGTCTCGCACCATCACCACGATCCACCGCCTGCTGCTCGAAGCCGCGGCCCCCCACTCCCACGAGATTCGGCGCTCCGACCGCCCGGCAGCGCTGGACACGGCGGCCCGCGCGATCCTCGGCGCCTGCTTCCACAACTCCGTGCGCCCCGACGCCGCCACCGGTGACGCGGCCCACCGGTATGCGGACGAACTCAGTGACATGGCGATCGCCTACCTCCTCACGCCCGACCGCCGCTCCGCCGTCCAGGCCTGAGCCTGCGCCTGGCGCGAGCGCATCGCACCGCGATCCGGTCCTCACGGGTGCCCCCGTCCCTACGCCTCGGCGTGGTCGTCCTGCTGCTTCCGGTCGCCCGCGCCGCTCATGGCCGCCCCGGCCGCGGCCGCGACCTGCTGGAGCCGGTCGACCCAGGACTCGATGCGTTCCGCCGACACGGCAGCGGGCAACCCGGCCATCCGGATCGCCATCGTCGGCAGTTCCGCGGAGGTGGGGACGGGGACGACGATCGAGGCGAGGTCGTACTGCTCGCCGGGCCGCAGGTCGGGGCAGAACAGTTCGGCGAGCTCGGAGGTCGCCTGCCGGACCGCGCGTTCATGCCGCGGCAGGCGGTCGGACTCCTCGAAGGCCGACAGGGCCGCCTGCTGGCGTTCGATCAGGCGGGGTTCGGCGGCCAGCAGGGAGTAGCCGCACTCGCGCACCTTGTCGAGCCGGGCACGGTGGAGGTCGCGGCGGTCGGCACGGTCGTCCGGGGCGCGCTCCAGCCACTCCTCGACCTCCGCCGCCGGCGAGTTCACCAGGAAGGCCGCTCCGAGGGGCGGAATGATCGGCTGCCGGTGGCCGAGCGGAAACGGTTCCGCGACGGATCCTCCGTTCGCGGCGAGCACCTGTACCGCGTCTCCGCGGATCTTGACCAGGACGCCGCAGTTGACCGCGAGTTCGGTACTGAGGTCCTCGATCTGGGTCCGGATCGTCTCGGCCAGCTGTGCCGCCTGGATCAGGTCGGGATCGGGGGAGGCGAGGAGGGAGCCGGGGGAGAAGCGTCCGTAGCCGCCCTGGAAGAACAGCAGCGGGAGTGTCGACCGTTCGACGGCCAGGTCCTGCACGAGCCCGAGGACGATGAAGTGGTCGCCCGCCTCGCGGATGTCCTGGTAGGTGCACTCGATCCAGGACACGGCGTCCTCGAGGATGGGCGAACCGAGCTCTCCGAGCCGCCAGCGCACGCCGTCGAACTTGTCCGTTCCACCGGCCGCGAAGCGGCGGCACAGCGCTTCCTGGTCGGCGGCCAGGACGTTGACGCAGAAGGCCTCGGCGGTCCGGAGCTGCTGGAAGCTGCGGGAGCCGGTGGCCGGGAAGAACGCCACCATCGGGGGGTCCAGGGAGACGGAGGAGAACGTGCCGACCACCATGCCGGCCGGGTGGCCGTCCTCTGCCATCGCGGTGACCACGGCCACCCCGGTCGGGTAGTGCCCCAGCGTCTCGCGGAACAGTGCGGAGTCGATGGCCTTGGACATGGATCTCTCCTTCAGTTGCTGTCGGAGCTGCGGACGTTCGGGAGGGCGCCGGGACGTCCGGGTTTCGGTGCGGACGGCTGGTGGGCCGTCGGGTGTGGGCGCTTGAAGCGGCCCGGTCCGATCCTGCGGGTGGTATGCCTCCTTCGCCAGGCGGCGAGGCCGACGGCGGCGAGCAGGGCGGTGCCGTTGAACAGGTCGGGGATCCAGATCGGGAGGCCGGCGAGTTGCAGGCCTTTGACGCCGACGGCGAGGGTGTAGGCGGCGACGACGGTGCCCCAGATGTTGAAGCGGCCGCCGCGGAACTGGGTGGAGCCGAGGAAGACCGCGGCGATCACGGGGAGCAGGTAGCCGGGTCCCACCGTGGGGTCGCCGGTCGACAGCTGTGAGGTCAGCAGCACGCCGGCCAGGCCCGCGACCGCACCCGAGGTGATCAGCGCGAACAGGATGACCCGGGTGGTGCGCACGCCGACGAGGCCGGCGGCCTGAGCGTTCCCGCCGGTGGCGTAGACGCGGCGGCCCGCGGGTGTGCGTTCCAGTACGTACCAGAGGAGCACGGCGACGGCGAGCATGATGTAGACGGGATACGTGATCCCCAACAGCTGCCCCGTGCCCAGCTTGCCGAAGCCGGCCGGGATGTCGACGATCTGCTGGCTCTCCGAGAGCCAGGCGATCGCCGCGGCCAACAGCGAACTGACGGCGAGCGTGGCGATGAAGGACGGGATCCGGGCGCGGGTGATCATCAGCCAGGAGAACAGTCCGACGGCCGCGCCGCCCAGGAGCGACAGCACGATCGCGACCGGGATCGGTACGTTGCCGACGAGCAGCCGGGCGACCAGGACCGCTCCGAGCCCGACCTGGGCACCGACCGCCAGGTCGATCACTCCGGCCGCGGTCGGTAGCACGAGCCCGACCGCCACCAGGCAGGTGACCGCCTGGTCCGACAGCAGTGAGCGCCAGGTCCCCGACGTCAGGAACGTGTCGGGCACCCACAGCGCGAACACCACGACCATCAGCGCGAGCAGGTACAGCGCCGATATGTTCCCGAACGCCAGCGCCCGCCGGAACCGAACGCGCCAGTCTGCTTCGTGCACCACTTCGGGCTCCGGGGCGTCCGTCGCCCGCGCGGGGCCCACAGCGATCTCAGTCGTCTGCATCTTTCTCATTCCGGTTCGTTCGTGCTGATGCCACGGGCCGCCGTCTGGAGCCCCAGCTCGTCCCGGACCAGTTGTTCCTCGGTCAGGGATTCCCGCGGAACCTCGTTGACCACCCGGCCGTCCTTGAGCACCAGGACGCGGTCGCACAGGGACACGAGCTCCTTCGTGTCCGAGGAACAGAGCAGGACGGCGGCCCCGTCGCGCCGCGCGGCCAGGACGAGGTCGTAGATGGCCGCCTTGGCGCCGACGTCGACACCCTGGGTGGGCTCGTCGAGCAGCAGCACACGGGGGCGGACGCGCAGCCACTTGGCCAGCACGACCTTCTGCTGGTTGCCGCCGCTGAACAGCTTCAGCGGCTGCTCGGGGTTGGGCGGGCGCAATCCGACGGTCCGAATCCACGTGCGTGTCTGCGCCCGCTCGGCCCGCCGGTCCAGACGGCCGAAGGACCGTCGCAGCGGTCGCAGCAGTGGCAGCGTCAGGTTCTCCCGAACGCTCATCTCCATCACCACACCGCTGCGGCGGCGGTCGGCCGGTACGTACGCCATCCCGCTCTCGATCGCCGCCAGCGTGTCGTCGGGGATCAGTTCGCGCCCGTCAACCTCCACCCGGCCGCCGGAGCGGGGCAGGGCGCCGAAGAGCATCGGTGCGAGCTGCTCACGTCCCGAGCCCAGGATGCCGCCGACGCCGACGATCTCACCCGCGTGCAGGGTCAGGGAGAAGCCGCTGATCTCCGCGCCGCTGACACCGGCCATGGTCAGCACCGGCTCACCGGCCTCGTCCCGCTTCGTGATGGCCGTCTCGGCGATCTCGCGACCGGCGATGAGCGTCACCATCGTGTCGTGGTCGAGTTCGCTGGTGGCCTGCTCGGCGACGACCCGTCCGTCGCGCAGCACCACCACGCGGTCGGCCAGTTCGAGCACCTCGTCGAGCCGGTGGGAGATGAAGACGACCCCCGCTCCCGACGCGGCGACCCGCCGGATCGCCTCGAACAGCACGTGCACCTCATCGCCGTGCAGGGCCGCAGTGGGTTCGTCGAGCAGCAGCACGTTGTCCGGCCGGGTCCAGCCGTCCAGCGCGCGGGCGATCGCGACGATCGTGCGCTGCGCCGGTGACAGCCTGCCCACCGGGAGCGTCACGTCCAGGTCGGCGCCGAACCGGGCGATGAGCTGCCGGGCGCGGCGTCGCTCGGCGGCGCCGCGGACGGGTGCGAACGCCCGTCCGCGCGCCGAGGTGTGCAACCCGAGGTTCTCCACCGTCGTCAGGATGTCGGCCAGACCGAGGTCCTGGTGGATGAAGTGCAGACCCTCGCGTGCCACCGCTCCGGCGACCAGTTCGCCCGCGGCGTCCCGTACCTCGACGACCGTCCCGGGGTCGGCCTGGTGCACGCCGGCCAGGATCTTGACGAGGGTCGACTTGCCCGAGCCGTTGTGCCCGAGCACCGCGACGACTTCCCCGGGATGGACTTCCAGCGACACGTCGTCCAGGGCTTTGAGGCCCGGGAACGTCTTCGACATGCCCTCGATGCGGAGCAGAGGCGCCGCGGTGGCGGCCATCAGGGGGTCAGCCACAGCTTGGCGAACCGCGGGGCGTAGTCGGGGAACGCCGACCAGCCGCGGGTCGGGTCGAACGTGATGTCCTTCTGCTCCAGGAACTGCTCGGGCACTACGCCGGCCTGTTCGCTCGCCGTCGGCTGGGCACCCCCGAGGAGGCGCGCGGCCGCGTCCACGGCCGTCCACGTCGACACCGGGAAGTCGATGTTCAGTGCGGCGGTCAGCTTGCCGTCCTTGATGTCCTGCAGGTTGCCCGCGGTGGGACCGAAGCCCACGGTCGTGACGGACAGGCCGGCCGCCTTCAAGGACGCCGGCAGGCCTCCGGCCGCCGAGAGGCTGACGAACACCGCCGTGTTGGTGCTCCGGTGCCCCTGCAGATCGGTCACGATGGTGCGCGGCGCCGTGGTCCCGATGGTGGCCACGTCGACGGGAACCGCGCGGACCTTGCACGAGGGGCAGTTCGCCTTCATCTCGGCCTGGAAGGCCTTCTGCAGCGGAGCCGAGATGTCGAGGGCGGGCAGCGTGTAGAGCACCGCGTCGGCCTCGGCGCCCTTGCGCGCGATGACCCAGTCGGCCAGCAGCTTCCCGTTGCGCTGACTCAGATCCTGACCGAGGTAGTTGAAGGTGATGCCGTACGGCTTCACATCCTTGGCGACCTGCAGCGAGACCAGCTTGGCGCCGTCCTGGGACAGCTTCTTCAGACCGCCGCCGAACAGGGCCGGATCGATCGCGCCGAGGATGACGGCGTCCGGCTTCAGGGCGTTCGCGCTGGACGCGGCGGCCTGCGCCGTCTGCGCTGTCGAACCGGCGTTGACCACGGTGTACGTCCCGCCGATGCCGCCGACCGCCTGCTGCACGAACAGGCCCACGGCCGCGCAGATGGGCGTCGAGCACTGCAGGTAGACGAACTTCTTGCCGCCTGCGAGCCGCTGCGCCAGCGGCTCACTCACCGGAAACGCGGTGGGCGGCGCCGTGTAGGGCGCGAGTGCGGCCTTCACCGCGGTGACGTTCGCGGTTTGCGGCTTGTCCGAGGAGGGCGAGTCCGATGAGGAGCCGCAGGCCGCGACGGACACGAGGGCGATCGCCGAGGCACATGCCGCGACGGTCCTTCCGGACAGACGGGGGAGACCTCCGCGGGCGTCGCTGCCGCGTCTGGGAGCACTGGATTTTGCGCGCATCTTGCACACTCCGTTGTGTCTGCGAGAGAAGAACCTGATGCTGCGAACGGGTTCGCTCCGGGGACTGCCTTCGCATCCCTGCGACATGTTCCCGAGGTAAATGGACCGAACCAATAGGCCGTACCCTGCAACGCTTCGACCAGCGTGTCAAGGGCTTTGCGGCGACATGACGCTCATGTTTCGGCGCCTGGCATCAGCTGTAATGGTTAGGCCCGATAGGCACCTGTTGCAGCCACCGTTACAGCCGTCGGATGGCGGCGTACGCGCACCCCGGAAGCCCGCGGGACGCGTCGGTGTCCGGCGGGGCGGCTGCCCTGCTCAGCTGGAGTGGCGGTGCGCTTCCGCGGCGAGCATGGCGGCGGCGACATCGCCGGCGATGATGGCGGCGACCAGATCGCTGTGGACCTGCAGACGCTGCGCCATGTTGTCGTTGTCGCTGGGCTGAGGGGTCACCAGCGACACCTGGTTGACGAACTCGTAGAGGCCGACATAGGTACCCCGCAGAACGGCGTTCGGCGAGATGGCCGCGATGCGGACGTGCAGGTCCCAGTTGAGCGAGACGAACCGGGGCACGTCGTTCTGGTTCTTCTTCATCGCGGCGATCAGCGACTTGAGCTCGCGCCCGTCCTTGGCCGTGCGATGCTGCGCCGCGTGTGCGGCGACCAGCGGCTCGAGCTGCTCACGGACCTCGATCGCGCCGGCGACCGCCAGGGGCTCACCGTGGACGGTGAGGAGGGTGCGCCCGAGCCTGACCACGGGATCGGTCGCCGCGACGAACAGTCCTCCGCCCGGGCCGGGCCGCAGCACGATCCGGCGCCGTTCCTGCAGCAGCCGGATTGCCTCGTTGACCGTGGCCCGCGCGACGCCGGTCTGCTCCCGCAGATCGGCCCGGGTGCCGATGTGGTCGCCGGGACGCAAGCCGCCTTTGTCGATCGAGTCCTCGACGTAGACCACGACCTCTTCGGCGCGTGTGCGGCTTGCAGGCAGGACCATGGATGGAGCCTATCGGATAGTTCCGATGCCCGACCGGGCGCCGCCGGGGTCGCGCCGATCCGCGGACGTGGCGCAATTCGCCGCCCGGACGTCTTGACGGGCCCGCCCCCGCGTCACAAGCTGATCAGGCCTAATGGTTAGGTCTATTACGTCGGAGGACGTTCCGCTCGCAAGGAGACCGCATCGTGATACTCGTGACGGCAGCAAACGGCAACCAGGGCAAGCTCCTGAACCCACGCCTCCTGGCGGTCGGGCTCGCGCTCCGCGCCTGCGTTCGCTCCGACGCATCGGCACGGGTCCTCCGCGCCGCCGGCGTCACCGATGTCGTGGTCGGCGACCTCGCCGACCACGAGGTCCTGACACGCGCCATGCGCGGCGTGGAGAAGGTCTACTACGTCGGGCCGGCCCTGCACCCCGATGAACGGCAGATGGGCTTCGCCGCCATCGACGCGGCCCGCGCGGCCGGCGTGCGGCACTTCGTCCTCAGCTCCGCGCTGCACGCGATCGTCACCGACCTCGTGCAACACGAGATCAAGCGCGACCTCGAAGAGCACCTCATCTCCTCGGGGATGGAGTTCACCATCCTCCAGCCCGCCAATTACATGCTGCGCCACCGGCTCACGCCCGCGTTCGAGAGGGGCGTCTTCGTCCTTTCCTGGGCGCTCGAGCGCTACCAGTCGATGGTGGACGTGGACGACGTGGCCGAAGTGGCCGCCACCGTCCTCACCGACAGCGCCCCGCACGCCGGAGCGACGTACGAACTGGTGGCGCCGGGGCGCTACACGGCCTACGACCTCGCGAACGCCGTGGCGCAGGTGACGGGCCGCGACATCACCGCGGAGCGGATCGACCCGGAGGACTTTCTCAAAGCAGCCCTCGGAACCGACGACCCGACCCGGTTTCCGTACCAGACCCGGCTCCTGCGGGCGATCACCGACCACTACAGCAGTCATGACTTCATCGGGAATTCCAACGTGCTGACGTGGCTGCTCGGCCGGCGCCCGACGACGTTCGAGCAGTTCACGCAGCGCGAGTACGCCCGGTTCCTGGTGGGCGGTGCCGCGTAGGAACGGGCGACCTGCCTGGCTACCAGCTGTTCTTCGGGTACTTCCAGCCGAGATGCCCCAGGTCCCGCATCAACTGGTGCTCCTGGGCCGTCAACGGGACCTCGGGACAGAGCCGTTCCGGATGGCCCGGGGGCGGCCCGTGCAACGCGGCCGGGCACACCGCGCCGGCACTGCCGCCGTGCTCCCAGCACGCGTGGTGGTCCGGCCGGGACGCGAGGTACATGTCCCGTCCGCCGTGGACCATGAGGCCTTCGCCGATGGCAATCAGCAAGCTCCGGAGCGCACGGCGAATACGTCCTGGCCCCGTCATGTCCGGCCTCCGTCGGCCGCTGTCACGAGTATCCATTCTCGGTCTCCTCCCACCGGTATGCGTATGCACCGCACGCCTTCGATCAGATCGGGCGCGTGCGGCGACGAAGGCCGCCCGGCGGGTGAGGATCCGGTCGACGGGAATGCCGGCACCGTTCGGGCCCCGCGGGTGTGCGGGCCGAACGGTGGGCGTGTCGCAGGCTGATGGGGGATCGCCGCCGAGGGTGGTAGCCGGTGCAGTGGAACGGCGTGTGTTCAGCAGCACTTAAGCCCAGGGGAACTAAAAGTGTCAACATTATGACGCGAGGATTAGCGGAGACGGATGGCTCCACGGGCGGAGAAGCCGTACGGGGGAGTCCCGCTCGATGCCCACCTCCCTCATGCCGCGCCAAAGTGTTGACAGTTGTGGAATCGGTCCTACTATGCTGCGGAGGGCCGCAAGGCGTTCATCGACTCGCTCACCGACCCTGTGAGGGTTCCATGGCTGTCCTGCCCGACGAAGATCATCCTTTCGCTGGAGGGACCGTCACGCAGGCCTCTCACGCATCACGTACCGCGCTCCCCGGGACCCGTGTCCCCGGCGCCGTTCCGTCCGCACGCGGGGCGTGGGCCGGGGGCGGCGCCCCTGCCGGATGGGAGATGCGCCAACGGCATTCGGTGCCGGACAACTCCGCCGTCCTGGCCGACCTGGACAACGGCGTGACCTCGCTCTGGCTGGTCGTCGGCGCCGATGCCATCCCTGTGCTCGCGCTCGACGAGGTCCTGGACGGTGTCCATCTCGGTCTGACGCCGGTCATCCTTGACGCGGGCGCCGAGGCCGCCCCGGCCGCAGCCGAGCTGCTGCGCCTGTACGACGCGCAGGGGATCGCCCGGGCGACTGTCCGAGGATGCTTGGGGGCGGATCCGCTGGGCCATGAGGCACGCACGGGTGAGGTGCTCGGCTTCGGCGCGGCGGCGTACCTCGCGCGGCGCTGCGCGGACGCGTACCCCGCGCTGCGGGCACTCACCGTGGACGCGCTGCCTTGGCACGAAGCCGGCGGATCGGCCGCTCAGGAGCTGGGGTGCGCGCTGGCGACGGGAGCCGCCTACCTCCGCGAGCTGCGGCAGGCGGGGATGAACGAGCAACAGGCGTCCTCGCAGGTGGAGTTCCGCTACGCGGCCACCGCGGACCGGTACGTGACCATCGCCAAGTTGCGGGCGGCACGGCGGCTGTGGGCGCGGGTGGCGGGCGCCGCCGACCTGGCGGCGCAACGTCAACACGCGGTGTCCTCACCGCTGATGAAACGGCGCCGGGACCCCTGGGTGAACATGCTGGGCACGACGATGGCCGCGCTGTCGGCCGGAGCGGGTGGCGCGGAAGCCGTCACCGCACTGTCCTTCGAGGACGACGCTCCCGGTCCCTTCGGCGGGTACGTCCGCCGGAGCGCGCGCAACACCTCCGCCCTGCTCGTCGAGCAGTCGCGCCTCGCGCGGGTGATCGACCCCGCGGGCGGCTCCTGGTACGTGGAAAAGCTCACCGATGAACTCGCCCATGGTGCATGGGAGTTCTTCCAGAGCATCGAACATGCCGGGGGACAGGCGAAGGCCCTGCGCTCCGGAATGATCGCCGACCGGCTCGCCGGGACCGTCGGGCCGCGTGCGATCCCGGCATCCAGTCCGGTATGCAAGTAGAAGTTATAGTGGGCGATATGTCACGTATCAATGAGCCAGCGGCCGGCACCGTCCCCCCATCGATCGTGGAAGCCACTCTGCGAGCCGCGGATGCGAGCGGTTTGGCTCCGGCCGACGTGACCTTGCGGGACATCGCCCGGGAGGCCGGCATGTCCCGCAGTACACTGCTGCGCAGACTGGGAGGCAGCCGGCGTTCCCTGGACGAAGCGCTGCGGGCCGCGGGCGTTGATCCCGGGGGCCGAAAGCCGGTCAGGGACCGTGCCATCGAGGCGGCGGGTGCTCTGATCAGCGAGCAAGGCCTGGGGAAGGTCACCTTCGAGCGGGTCGCGGCTGCGGCCGGGTGCTCGGTGCCCAGCCTCTACGTGACGTTCGGAGGGCGTGACGAACTCCTCCGGGCCGTGTTCGAGCGCTACAGTCCGATCGTCGACGTCGAGGCGTTTCTGGCCGGGCCGCACGGCGGCCTGGAAGAGACCGTGCACCAGCTCTACCGCCTGCTCGGCAACGCCATGGAGCGGGAGCCGCGGGTCCTGCCGGCCCTCCTGGCCGAGGTCTTTGCCCGGCCGCACGACAAGAACGTCCAATTCGCCTTTCAGAACCTGACTCCCCGCATGCTGGCCGGCCTCGGCGAGTGGCTTGCGACGGAAGTGGCCGCCGGGCGCATCCGTGACCTGCCCCTGCTGCTGTTGACCCAGCAGATGGTCAGCCCGCTTCTCCTGCACCTCCTCCTGCGGCCCGTCACGAGTCAGGTGGCTGCCGAGTACCTGACCACGAGGGACGAGGCCATCGAGACGTTCGCCCAAGCGTTCCTGCGTGCCGTCGCTCTGCCGACGGCGGAGGACGGCGCGCGCCCGCAGGGGTAGACGCTGCTGATGATTCCGGATGCCGATCCGCAGGGAGGTACGGGCTCGCTACGGAATTGACACTTGTATCTAGATAGGGTGTACTCAAGTATCACGTGAGCCTGCGCTCTCCTGCGTCGGCTTCGCCGCGCCCACGCCCCCGTCCGTCACGAGTGCTGCCGCCCTGCCCGCAGGGCGGATCCGGCGATCGGAATGATCTTCATGGACAACTTCGCCCCCGCATCCACGGCCACGCACCGCAAGCTCGTCCTGGTCGTCCTCGGCCTGGCAGCGCTGATCACCACCATGCTGTGCGCCTTCGCGCTGCCCTCCCTGCACAGCGGCCCGCACCGCATCCCCATCGGGATCGCCGGCACCCAGCAGGCCACGCACGGCCTGCAGCAAGGCCTGGGCGGCGACACCTGGGACGTCAAGGTCTACGGCAGCGCCTCGGATCTCACGTCGGCGGTCGAGGATCAGGATCTCGTCGGCGGTCTGGCACCGCACGCGGGCGGACTCGACGTCTACACCGCCACCGCCGGAGCCCCCTCCGCGACCGGTGCCCTGACCACACTGGCCAAGACTCTCGCCGCGGAACAGGGCACATCCGTGTCCGTCCACGACGTGGTGCCCTTCACCGCGGACGATCCGCGTGGCGCGGGGCTGACCGCGGCGCTGATGCCCATGATCTTCGGTGGCATCTTTCCCGCGCTGATCCTGGGCGGCGTCTTTCCCGGGCACCGCGGCCTGCGCACCCGGCTGGCCGGAGCCGTGTTGTTCTCCCTGGTGGCGGGCGCGGCTGTCGCGGCGGTACTCCAGTTCGCCACCGGCTCCATCGGCGGTGGCTACTGGCTGAACGCCTGCGGTGTCGTGCTTGGTATGACCGCCATGTCCACCACGATCCTCGGTCTGCAGGCGCTGCTGGGCATGGCCGGGTTCGCCCTCGGCGGGGCGATGCTGATGCTTCTGGGCAACCCCCTCTCGGGCCTGGCCACCGGGCCCCACTGGCTCCCCGCCGGTTGGGCCGGCTTCGGCCAGCTCCTGCCTCCGGGTGCGGCCGGCAGTCTCCTGCGCACCAACGCCTACTTCGACGGAGCCACGGCAGGTCCCCCCGCCCTGGTCCTGACGGGCTGGATCGTCCTCGGGGTCTCCCTCGCGCTCATCGCCGACCGACGCGGCCGGCGTGCCGCCGCCACCCGCTTCGAGCCCGTCGTCGTCCGGCGGTCGCCCGCCGCCGACCCTCACCCCAAGGGCGCGGTCTCCCCGGCCCGGTGATCAGCCGGCGGGTCACGTGCTCGCACCGTTCAGGGCGCGCGTCTCCAGTTCCGCGTAGGGGACGTGGGCGGCGCCGCGCCGTGTGCTGAGGGTGCTGCCGGCCCAGCCGAGAAGGAAGCCGACCGGGACGGACACCAGGCCGGTGGTGTGCAGCGGGAACCAGGCGAAGTCGCTGTGCGGGAAGAGTGCGGCGGGGGCGCCGGAGACGGCGGGCCCGAAGAACTGCAGCAGCAGGCAGCATCCGAGCCCGCCGTAGATGGTCCACAGTAGGCCGGTTCGGGTGTAGCCCTTCCAGAACAGCTCGTACACCAGCGCCGGGAGTATCGCCGACGCGCCGACGGCGGCGACCACATGGGCGAGGAAGGCGACGGACCAGTTGTAGCAGATGGTCGCCAGCGCCAAGGTCGCGCAGCCGATGACGATGGTCGTCCAGCGCACCGCCTTGATCTCGGTCGGCGCCGCCATGTGCCCGTCCCGGCTGGTATGCGCGAGCACGTCGTGGACCAGCGAGGATGCCGCAGCCAGCAGGAGCGCGGCGACGACGGACAAGCTGGTGATGAACACCGCCGAGACCACGGCTGCCTGGAGCAGCCCGCCGGAATCGAGTTGTACGGCCAGCAGCAGCAGGGCGGAGCTGCCGCTGGGATCGGCCGCGGCCACGGCATGCGCGCCCACCAGTGCCGCAGCGCCGAGACCAAGCACCACGGCCATGACGTGGAGGACGACGACCAGGCCGAGGGCGCCGGTCGCGGAGCGCCGGGCGGCCGCACCGCTCCGGGAGGTGTTGAGGCGCATCAGCAGGTGGGGCGCGACGGCCGCGCCGAGGATCACCGTGACGAGAAGAGACAACTGTTCAAACCGTCCGGTGGAGCTGGTCCCCTGCAACAGGCCCGGCGTGTAGTAGGCGTTCGGATGTCCGCTGCCGTAGGCCGCGCCGTTCAGCAGCGCGCTCAGGTTCCAGCCCAGATGATTGAGCAGGGCGAGGACGAGTACGACCAGGGTGCACAGGAGCAGGACGGTCTTGACGACCTGGAGCAGGCTGATGCCGCGCATGCCGCCCATGGCGGCAGCGCAGATCATGATCACGCCGATCAGCACGGTGCAGACCTGTCCGGCGCCGCTGCCGTCCAACCCGACCAGCACGGAGGTGGCCCGCCCGGCCGCGGACAGTTGCACCATGGCCAGGGGGAGGCAGTAGGACAAGGTCACGACGGCCCCGGCGATGCGCGCGGCCCGGCCGGGGAAGCGGGCACGGAAGGTGTCGCCGAGAGTGAAGCGACCGATGTTGCGCAGTGGCTGGGCCAGCACCAGCAGCACACCCATGGCGGTGGCTGAGCCCACGGCCAGGGTCAGACCGTCGTACCCCGTGAGCGCCACGGATCCGGTGGCAACCAGCAGGATGAGGACCGAGACGTAATCGCCGCACATGGCCAAGGCGTTGCGCAGCGGGGTCAAAGAGCTGCGTGCGGTATAGAACTCGCTCAGTTCGTCGCCGTACGAGCTGAACATCACGCACAAGAAGAGCGTGGCGCACACGGTCATCAGGAAGGCGAAGATGGGCGTGGCTGTCAACCCTGCGCCAACTGCAAGGCTGGTCAACGGACCACTCCGTTGACGTTCTCGGGCGCGCTAAGTGGGTCGCACTGCGTGCGGAAATCGTGATCGAAGCGGGCGGCAATGACCACCAGAAGCACGGCCTGCACCAGGAACACCACCATGCTGACGGTCAGCCCGCCGCCGATGCCGGTCCCGAAACTGCCGCCCATCACGAGGGGCAGCACGATGACCACTGCGAAGCAGCAGCCGTTCCGGATCAGGAAACGCCGTCGTGACCGCGCCGCGGCCCGACGCAGCGGGCGCAGGGGCTCGGCGCTACCGACGGCCGACGGTCTCGCGCCGGGGGATGAGGGGTCGAACAAGCTCATGCGGTCTCCCAGACGGTGCGTTGCACTTGATCAATCGAGCTCAGGCGACGGCCCCTGGGCGCATGGGTCGCAAGCGGTCAGGGAGCCTCACCGCATCCGAACTGTGGCGGACAGGCGGGAAGCGAGCGAGCCAAATAGGGGTAACCATTAGGTCCGACACGTCAGCATGGGATCTGCAAGCAAGGCCGTCAAGGCGTCAGCCCGATCGAATCCCGACGCATCCCGACCGGACCTCGCACCAGCCCTACTGACCAGCCCGTTCGAAAACCGGACCCAAACGGTGGAGTCCGAGACCCGTACAGGGGAGGGGAGTTCGCCGAGCGCTGTGGCAGTTTGGGTGCCCGTGACGCCTGGAACGGCTTACTAGTCTGCAGCGCGCGTCCGCGCTCTGAAACGAGCGCGTGGACCACCTCGTCAGCGCCGCCCCCGAGCCCGTCAAGGCACCCTGAGACCGTCGCGCACCCGGGCGGAGACCAACGGAATCCGGATGCGCAGCGCACCGACACCACACCCCCGGCCCACCGGACCGGGAGAGCACCACTCGACGCCGGGAGGGGAACCACCATGAACACCGGAACCACCGAGCTGCGCCGGTCCTGACCCATACCCGCCGGCGCTCAAGAACGGGCAGAGCGCGCCCGAGAAGCTGGCAAGGGACCACCGCGAGCGGCGGCGACTGGCAGCTCGGCGACCGGTCCGTGTGCGGGACGTGCCGCGCCGATGACATCACCCAAGAGGAAGCCAGGGCCGCAACCTAATGGACCAGCTCCCCTACAGCCGGATCCGGACCTCCGACAGGCCAGCGGCTCCAGCGGCGCTTCCAGGCGGGGTGGGGTTCAGGACAGGCGTTCCAGGAGGTCGATCGCCGCGCGGAGTTGGTGCTGTTCGGCCGGGTTGAGACGGGACTCGATAGTGCTGGCGATCAGGCGTTCTCGGCGGGCGCGCTGGTCGAGTAGCGCGGTGCGGCCGGCCTCCGCGACAGTAACGAGCAGCTTGCGACCGTCGGTGGGGTGGGGCTGCTGGGTGACGAGTCCCGCCCGCGCCATCAGGGCGACGGTGCGGGCCATCGACTGGTGCCGGACACGCTGAAGTTCGGCGAGTTCGGCGACCGTGTAGGAGCGCTCGTCGCGCACCAGCAGCCCGAGGGCGGCGGCCTGGCTTTGCGGCAGTTCGTCGCCGTGGCGCAGGAAACGGACCAGGTTGCCGAGGGCGGCGCGCAGATCAGCGGCGAGTTCGAGGGTCTCGGGGTGAGGGGCGTTGCTAGGCATAGCCGGAGTCTGCCGACGATGTACCCAGCCAAACTGTACAGCCTTGCTGTATAGTCTCTGTTATGCGAATCACCAAGTTCGGACATGCCTGCGTACGCGTCGAGCACGGCGACACCACCGTCGTCGTCGATCCGGGGGCGTTCACCGCACCCTCCGCCATGGACGGAGCAGACGCCGTCCTGATCACCCACGAGCACATGGACCACTTCGAGGAGTCCCGGCTGCGCGCGACACTGGAGGCCCACCCCGCACTTCGCGTGTGGACCAACCAGGCCGTTGCCGCACAGTTGGAGGGAGTCGCGCAACGGGTCGCCGTGGTCGGCGAAGGCGACGCCTTCGAGGTCAAGGACTCACTACCCACATCCCGGCCAGTAGCGTTGCCGCGACGTTAGCCGACATAACGCTGCCGCAATCGCCTTCCCACCTGCTCGCTCCGGCAAGCACGTGCCCCCGTGCTTCTTCGCGGCTGCGCAATGCGAGGCGCGCAGGTTCAAGGAATCCCGGGGGCACACTGCGGGAACCCGCCCGCGAGTCGCCAACGTGGAGCCCCGCGCGCGGGTTGCGAATCAGCGCTGAGTCGATCGCTCGATTCCGACGACCTCCCGGGTAGTGCAGCGACCAACGGGCCTACCCGGCAACACGGCGGCAAACGCTGCTTTTCATCGCCACACTCGGCCGTCGGCTTGAGTGCGAACCGAACGGGGAATGCGCAGCCCCAGCACGGACCGGCCACAGGAAGCACTCACCGAGCCCACGCGGAATCCCAGGACGCCATCTGCTGCGTCAGCCGCCGCTTACCCTGACGCATGCGCGGAGTCGAGATGCATGTCTCTGGTGCCGTCGGAGGTCCCGGCCGGCGGACCGGAACCGGATCTCCAAAGCAAGCAGCTCGGCTCTCGACGAGCGTGGACGGCCGAGCCGGGGCGAGGTGATGAGTGATGGGCTTGATCCGTTTTGGCGGACATCCGAGACCAGGGGCTCTGCCTTGGGGGATGTCCATCATGGAGAGCATGGGGCGGCCGGGCCGTTATGCCATGCACAAGCAGGAGTTGCTGGCTGACTCGATGGTTCTGCTGGTGAGGTTTCCTCACCTGGTGAGTAATCGCCCGGCGCCCTCGGTGATGCGCCAGGTTTCGATTGCTGAGCGTGGGCTGCCGTCTCTCTTCGAGAGACGGCAGCCCACGCGGGGGAGCGGGATGTCGCAGCGGGAATCTGTGGTTACGGGAAGTTGGTGACGGTGGAGGGTGTGGTGCCGGTGCCGACGGTGGCCGCGCCTATGTCGTTGATGACGTGGTTGTATTCGCCGTTGCCACCCAGCGAGACTACGGACAGGTCGTGCATTTTCACGCCGGGGACGACGGGTACCTCGAAGCCGTGGTCCTGGCGGATGGTGGGATCGGTGGAGTAGTTGCAGTAGCTGCCCAGGCCCCATGCCTCGTGGGAGCTCACCGAGTTCTCCACCTTGTAGGCGGCGAAGCCGAGGGTGTTGCCGTTCTGGATGGCGGCCTGGTTGGGGGCGTCGTAGGCCTTCTCGTTCTGGAAGAAGATGGTCTTACCGTTGCTGCCGAACCAGTCGACGTCGTACTTCTTGAAGTGCTCGGCGAACAGGCCGTTGGCTTCGACGTCGTTGCCTTTGACGACCAGGCCGTAGGTGGCCGGGTTGGTATTCCAGCCCGCCCCGTCGCCGTGATCGGCGCGCCACAGCCAGGTGTGGTCGATCAGTGTGTTGTTGCTGTTGACTTCCATGGCGGTGCCGACAGAGGCCGGGCCTGCGCCGCCGATGCGGACGAACACGTCAGAGATGACGGTTGGGTCGGCGGAGTGGTCGGCCGTCGAGCCGGGGGTGCCGATCTGGATCATCTGCGGGGAGTTGACCGGTCCAGCGTCCAGTAGCAGGCCGGCTACGCGTACGCCGTTCACGTCCGCGACCTTGATCGGGACGACCCCGTTGTCGGGAACGATGGTTGCCTCGCCGAGGCCGAGGACCACGGTGTTCGGGCGGGTGATGTTGATGCTCTGGTCGACGTGGTAGATGCCTGGGGTGAACAGCAGGTTCAGACCCTGGGAGAGCGCTTGGTTGATGTTCGCGGCGGTGGAACCGGCCTTGACCACGTAGAACTGGTTCAGCGGCAGGGACGTACCGGGGGTGTGGCCGTTAGCCCAGGAGACGCCACGGGCCTCGGTGCGCTTGGACGGCACGAACACCTGGTAGTTGCCGCTGGGGTCGAGGTAAAGGTAGGGCTTTTCGACGGAGATCGGGGTGGTGTCCAGCGTGGTGTACGTCGGGTTCGGGAAACCCTGCGCGGGGGCGCCCTGCACGCCGGAGAACACCTGGTTCCAGACGCCGTTGCTCCAACCGCCGATGGAGCTGTCCCGGGTGTAGAACTGTTGCTGCGCGTAGTTGCCGACGGTCCCGGAGATCTTGCTGTCGGCGATGAAGCCGCCGCTGGCCCAGCCGTAGCTGGCCGAGTCCAGGTTCAGGCCACCGCGGACGTCCATCCTGCGGAACGGTGCGGCCTGGGCGACGGCCCAGCGGTCGGTGCCGCTGACCGGGTTGAGCTGCATGTTCTCGGCCGAACGCCAGAAGTTGAGCGTGGCGTTGCCGTTGGCCCAGCCGGCGTCGACGGTCACGTCGCCGTTGATGTTGACGGCGTCCGGGTCTTGGCCCAGGCCCGAGATCGAGGTGTAGAAGCCGATTTGCGCGTTGAGGTTGTTGTAAGTGCCCGGCTTCAGCAGGATTTGGTAGCGGCCGGGACCGAATTGTGCGGTCTCCTGCTGCTTGAACAGCGCGTCCAGCTTGCCCTGGAGGTCCGGTGTGGAAGGGTCGTAGACCAGGACGTTGGGGCCCAGGTCGCCGCCTCCGGTGACTGGCGGCCCGCTCGGGGTGCTGGTCGGCGTGGGTGTCGGGGTGCTGGTGGGCGTGCTGCCGGTGCCGGTGTGCACCGCCAGCTCCCACAGGGAGTAGCCGTAGCCGGTGGCGCGGGTGATTCCGTTCATTCGCACGTAGCGGCCGCTACCGTTGATGTTGAGGGTTTCGTTGCCGCCCGTGCCCGTGGTGGTGGAGTACGCGGTGGTCCAGGTCTTGCCGTCGTTGGACGTCTGGATCTGGTAGGCCTTGCCGTAGGCGCTCTCCCAATTCAGCACGACCTGGCAGAGCGGCTGAGAGGAACCCAAGTCGACCTGCAGCCACTGAGAGTCGGTGTTCGCCGAGGACCATCGGGTACCCAGGTTGCCGTCGACCGCGTTGGCGGCCGCAGTGCCGTAGTTCTCCTCGCTGGATGCGGTAACCGGCTTACCTTGCGCGGCGTCGGCTGTCCCGCAGTCCGTTGTCGGTGGGGTGGTCGTGGGCGGCATGGTGGTGGGCGGAGTGGTGGGTCCACCCAGCGAGCCGAAAACCTGGAACTCCCACAGGGAGTAGCCGTAGCCGGTGGCGCGGGTGATTCCGTTCATGCGCACGTAGCGGCCGCTACCGTTGATGTTGAGGGTTTCGTTGCCGCCCGTGCCCGTGGTGGTGGAGTACGCGGTGGTCCAAGTGTTGCCGTCGTTGGACGTCTGGATCTGGTAGGCCTTGCCGTAGGCGCTCTCCCAGTTGAGCTGCACCTTGCTGATGGTGGCGACGGTGCCGAGGTCGACCTGCAGCCACTGGGCGTCGGTGTTTGCCGAGGACCAGCGGGTGCCGAGGTCGCCGTCCACCGCGTCAGCGGCCGGGGTTCCGTAGTTCTCCTGACTGGAGGCGGTAGTCGTCTTGTCTTGCGAGAGCAGGCTGTCGGCGGCGTGCGCACTGGTCAGGGGCAGCAGGACTGCGGCACTTGCGATGGTTACCGCAGCTGCCAGTAGGGCCGGCAGGCGGAGACCGCCACCAGGTCTCATGCGCGGGGGGGTGGGCCTCACAGGGAATTGGCTCCTACGGTTGGGGTGGGGAAGAAGTGAGAGACATTGAGATCAGGGACGGGAGAGCGCTCTCCCGGGGAGTCTTGAGGGAACTGGCAAGGCATGTCAATGCCCGTGCCGCACTCTGTTGTGCGACCTCAGCCGCTCCCCAGTCCCCTTGGCCCTGGTTGGCGGGGCTGGCGGGAGAATGACGAGAAGAGGTTTCGAGGCAAGCGCGCTTGCCAGATCAGCTTCGAAGTGAGCACCCCTTCGCACGCCGTCCGCATCGATCTTCGGCGTTCTGGGCGGCAGCGGGGGCTCGGGTGCCGCCATCCCCGTGGGCACCTGGCCCGCATGGTGGGGCGCCCTGATCCAGCTCGTCGGCAGCTCCCTGGTTGCACCGGGGCCGGTAAGGCGGCCGGCCGCGCTGTTGTTCAGCGGCCCGATGGGCTACGTGTACTTCAACGTCCGCCAGGCACGCCACGAAGGCCTGCTCCGCCGCAGAACGACGGCGAATCACCTGTCATGTTCTGCTGATCTTTCGTTCTCATCGCCGGAGCCCCGCCGGGACTTGCGCTCTGGACACGCTTCTACGACGTCGGGGGAGTACTCCCACCCCATCCGCAGAGCCCGCCCGCGGCCGATACCCGGCCTGAGCAGCTCCATCGTGGTTCGGCCGTGCGAGCTGGATCTTGAACCGCTGGGTCGGCGCTTCTTCGCAGACCCCGCGGCACGGCGCGTCCGTCAAGGCAGCGAAGCGCCGCAAAACGGCGTGGCAAACCACTGCGAGGTTGCCGAAATCATGTGAACCAGATGGATGTGGCTCGGCGAATACCGCGCTGCTCACCCCGGAAGAGCGCTTTCCTCCTCTGCTATAACAAGACGGTGGAAACGCCGCGACAGACCCCGATTGTTGGGACCGGAACCGTTCCGACCTTGGAAGACGTTGCCCGGCTGGCGGGTGTGTCCAGGGCGACGGTCTCGCGGGTGGTGAACCGCACCAGGAGTGTGGATCCGGCCATCGCGGAGGCGGTACGGCTGGTGGTGGCGCAGGTGGGCTACGTGCCGAACGGTGCGGCCCGGTCGCTGATCACCCGGCGCAGGGGGTCGGTGGCGCTGGTGGTTTCGGGTGCGGGGGAGGGAATCGAGGAGGAGTTCCGCAACCAGGCATTCAACGACCCCTTCTTCAGCCGGGTGATTACCGGGCTGATGGGGTTCCTGCGGCCGCTGGGGATGCACTTGGTGCTGATGCTGGCGGAGACCGCCGAGGCCCGGGGGCAGGTTGTGTCCTTCCTGCGGCAGGGAAACGCTGATGGTGCAGTGGTGGTCTCCACCCATGCGGACGATCCGTTGCCCGCGCTGCTGGTCGCCGCTAATGTGCCCGCGGTGCTGTTCGCCCGGCCCACCCGGCCGGTACCGGTGGGGTTCGTGGATCTGGCGCACGCCGAGGGGGCGCGCCTGGCGGCAGAACGCCTGGCCGCCAACGGCTGCCGCCGGGTCGTGATGATCTCCGGGCCGCTCGACATCCGTGCAGCCCGGGAACGCCGGGACGGATTCCTGGAGGCGATGGCACGCATGGGGGAGCCATGGGTGCCCCATGCGGAGGGAAACTTCACCCAGGCCAGCGGGGAAGCGTCGATGCTGCGGCTGCTGGCGGAGCGCCCGGATCTGGACGGGGTGTTCGCCGCCAACGATCTGATGGCGCACGGCGCGCTGCACATCCTGCGCGAGCACGGGCGCCGGGTCCCGGAAGACGTCAGTGTGATCGGGTTCGACGACAGCAGGGTGGCGACGGAGTGCAGGCCGGCCCTGACGACGGTGCGCCAGCCGGTCGAGGAGATGGCCGCGGAGATGGCACGGATACTGCTGGAGCGCATTGAGGGCACGGTAATTGGGCCCCGCTCGGCGGTGTTCGACCCGGTACTGGTGGTACGGCAGTCGGGGTAGTGGGGCACGCGCTCGTTTGGCACTGGAGGGGACGTCTGCCCGGGGTCAGGCCAGGCAGACGTCCCGGCTGTCGTGTGGGGCCCCGTGCGGAGCGGGCATACGCCGCGATGCAACACCGTAGCGGCCACTCACCACCGTGTGAGAGCGCTCTCCCACTCAGTCAAGGTTCCGCATGCGCGGCTGGGGCGTCAAGGGTGTGAGCATGTCAGAACTCATCCCGACGACGTATTTGCGCCTTTTGCCCGGTGTGTCGATGTCCACTCAGTTCCGGAACCAGGCCTTCTGGGAAAACTCTTGACGTCTTCGAAACAAAGGCGCAACCATCGCGTGGGTTGGAGAGCGCTCTCCGGGTGAGCGTTCCCAAAGCACTCCCACCCCTCCACACCCCCGCACCCACCCCGTCAGGAGTCCCGCATGGGAGCCCCGCCCCGAGCGCTGTTGCGGCCGTCGGCCCCGGTACGCAACGTATTGCTGGCCGTTGTGGCCTTGTCGTTGTTCTTTTACGCGTTGGCCGCCGGGCCGGTGACCGCGCACGCCGACGACACTCTGCTCTCGCAGGGGAAGACCGTTACGGCATCCTCGGTCGAGGGCGCCGGTACGCCCGCCAGCGCCGCAGTCGATGGTGACGGAACGACCCGCTGGGCCAGCGCCTGGGCTGACCCGCAGTGGCTGCAGGTCGACCTCGGCGCCAGCTACAACGTCGCCAAGGTCGTGCTGCAGTGGGAGAACGCCGCCAAGGCATACCGGATCCAGGTCTCCGCTGACGGGACCAACTGGACGGACGCCTACACCACCACCACCGGCGCGGGCGGCACCGAGACGCTGAACGTCAGCGGCACCGGCCGCTACGTCCGGATGTACGGGACGGTCCGCTCCAACGACTACGGCTACGCGCTGTGGGAGTTCAAGGTCTACGGTGCCTCGGGGTCAACCTCCCCGCCCACCCCTGGCGTCGGGCTCCTCTCGCAGGGCAGGACGGTCAGCGCTTCCTCGGTCGAGGGCGCGGGCACCCCCGCGACTGGTGCAGTCGATGGTGACGGAACGACCCGCTGGGCCAGCGCCTGGGCTGACCCGCAGTGGCTGCAGGTCGACCTCGGAGCCTCGTCGAACATCAGCAAAATCGTGTTGAACTGGGAGAACGCCGCCAAGGCGTACAAGATTCAGGTCTCTGACGACGCCACCAACTGGGCCGACGTCTACAGCACCAGCACCGGAGTAGGAGGCACGGAGACACTCAACGTCACCGGCACCGGCCGCTACGTGCGGATGTACGGGACGGCCCGCTCCAACGGCTACGGCTACGCGCTGTGGGAGTTCCAGGTTTACGGCACCTCGGGCACGACCTCCACTCCGACGCCCACACCGACCCCGACTGAGACGCCCACGCCGACCACCCCGCCCGGTAACTGGAACACCGTGTGGAGCGACAACTTCGCCGGCGGGTCCGGCAGTGCCCCGTCGGCCGGTAACTGGATCACCGACACCGGGACCACCGCCTACGCCGGCGGTCCGGCCAAGTACGGCACCGGCGAGGTCGAGACCAACACCAACGCAGCCGCCAACGTCTCCCTGGACGGCGGCAACCACCTCAATCTGACCGCGGTCAGGGACGGCAGCGGCAACTGGACCTCCGGCCGGGTCGAGACCCAGCGCAGCGACTTCGCGGCGCCCGCCGGTGGGCAACTGCTGATCCAGGCCTCCATCAAACAGCCCAACCCGGTCAACGGACTCGGCTATTGGCCGGCCTTCAAGGCCGTCGGCTCCCAGTACCGGGGCGCACCCACCACCTGGCCGGCCATGGGCGAGGCGGACATCCTCGAAGACGTCAACGGCCGCAGCCAGCTTTCGGCGACCCTGCACTGCGGCACCGCTCCGAACGGCAACTGCCAGGAGTACAACGGCATGACCAGCGGTCTCGCCAGCTGCACCGGCTGCCAGGCCGGCTATCACACCTACTCCGAGGTGATCGACCGCACCGCCTCCGACGAACAGATCCGCTTCTACCTCGACGGCCGCCAGGTGTGGCAGGTCAACGAGTCCCAGGTCGGCATCGCCACCTGGGAAGCAGCTGTGCGCCACGGCTTCTACCTGCAGGCCAACCTGTCCATCGGCGGCTCCTACCCCAACGCCGTCTGCGGCTGCACCTCCCCGTCGGCCGCGACCAGCTCCGGTGGCACGCTGAGCATCGGCGCCGTCACCGTGGCGCAGATCACCGGCAGCAGCCCGGCCCCGCTCACCGACCCGCCCGTGCCGACCACGCCCAGCGTGGTCAAGGTCGCCGGCAGCCAGGGCAACTGGCAGCTGACCGTCAACGGCTCGCCGTGGCAGGTCAAGGGCGTCACCTGGGGGCCGTCCGCGGACACCGCGAACGCGTATATCCGTGACCTCAAATCGATGGGCGTCAATACCCTGCGCACCTGGGGAACCGACGCGAGCAGTAAGCCGCTGCTGGACAACGCCGCAGCCAACGGGCTGAAAGTGGTCAACGGCTTCTGGCTGAACCAGGGCGCCGATTACGTCAACGACGCCGCCTACAAGACCAACACGCTGAACACCATCGTCCAGTGGGTCAACACCTACAAGAGCCACCCCGGTGTGCTGATGTGGGACGTCGGCAACGAGGTCATCCTGACCACCCAGGACCACTACACCGGTGCGGCAGTCGAACAGCAGCGGATCGCCTACGCCCAGTACGTGGAGCAGGTCGTCCAGGCGATCCACGCCGCCGACCCCAACCACCCGGTGACCTCCACCGATGCTTACACCGGCGCCTGGCCCTACTACAAGCAGTACACCCCGTCCCTGGACCTGATGGCCGTGAACTCCTACGGCGCCATCGGCACGGTCAAGGCCGCCTGGGCCAACGGCGGCTACACCAAGCCCTACATCGTCACCGAAGCCGGCGACGCGGGCGAGTGGGAGGTGCCCAACGACGCCAACGGGGTTCCCACCCAGCCGACCGACCAGCAGATGCGCGACGGCTACACCACATCCTGGAACGCCATCTCCGGCCACACCGGGGTCTCGCTGGGCGGCACCATGTTCAGCTACGGCACCGAGAACGACTTCGGCGGGATCTGGTTCAACCTGGTTCCCGAGCGCTGGAAACGCCTCGCCTACTACTCGGTGGCCAAGAACTACGGCGGCGCCCCGCAGGCGAACACACCGCCGGTAATCAGCAGCATGACCCTGAGCAACACCACCACCGTCCCGGCCGGCGGCACCTTCAACGTCGCCACCAGCACCACCGACCCCAACGGCGACCTGATCCGCTACAACCTCATGTACTCCACCAAGTACGTCAACGGCACCGGCGGGCTCCAGCAGGTCAACTTCAACCAGACCGGCGACGGGCAGTTCACCGTCACCGCGCCGAAGAGCCTGGGCGTCTGGAAGGTATACGTATACGCCTACGACGGCCACGGCAACGTAGGGGTGGAAACCCGCTCGTTCCGGGTGGTCGCCCCGGCCGTGAACGGCACCAACGTAGCCAAGGGAAAGACCACCACAGCCTCGTCCTTCCAGACCACCAACGGCAACTTCACCCCCGGTCAGAGCACGGACGGTGACTGGAGCACCCGTTGGGCCAGCAACTGGGACGACGCGGAGTGGCTGCAGGTCGACCTCGGCCAGAGCACGGCAATCAAACACTTCCAGCTCGGCTGGGAAGCCGGGTACGGCAAGGCGTACCAGGTCCAGGTCTCCAATGACGGCACCAACTGGACCAACGTCTACTCGACCACCACCGGATCCGGAGGCATCGACGACTTCGACGTCGCCGCGACAGGCCGCTACGTGCGGCTGAACCTCACCCAGCGTGGCACCGCATACGGCTACTCGCTGTACGAGTTCGGCGTCTACAGCTGAGTCAGGTGAGAAGACGACCGTCCGGGGCCCGAACCGCGCAGGCAGCGAAGGCCCCGGACGGCGCACACCCCCACTCACCCCCTTTGGATTGGTAGGTCTCATGAGGCCCCGCCCCCTTCTCGCCGGACGGTGGACCCAGCGTCCCCGCCGCCTCAGGCGCACCGCCTTGTCCGTCACCCTCGCGGTGCTGTTCTCCCTGCTGTCGATGCTCGGCATCGGTGGCGCACTCAGCACTGCCAGTGCCGCCGGGACGCTGATCTCACAGTCCCGCCCGGCGACCGCCTCCTCCATCGAGAGCGCCCAGACCCCCGCCGGTGCGGTCGTCGACGGTGACTCGACCACGCGTTGGGCCAGCGCGTGGAGCGACCCGCAGTGGATCCAGATCGACCTGGGCGCCGGCGCCACGGTCAACCAGGTCGAGCTGGACTGGGAGACCGCGTACGCCAAGAGTTACCAGATCCAGACCTCCGACGACGCCGCAGCCTGGACCACGATCTACTCCACCACGACCAGCACCGGAGGCAACCAAGTCCTCAACGTGACCGGAGCCGGGCGCTACATCCGGATGCTGGGTACGGCCCGCGGTACCCAGTACGGCTACTCCCTGTACGAGTTCAAGGTCTACGGCAGCGCCGTCGCGCCCACCACGGGATACGTTCTGGCACAACCGCAGATCACCGGTGTGACCCCGTCCACCTACAACCCGCCCCACGCCTACTTCCACGAGTTCCAGGCGCAGTGCAGCTCCAACCACGTGCTGCCTGACGACCCGATCGTGTACCCCGGCCAGGCCGGTGCCTCACACCTGCACACCTTCCTCGGGAACACCACCACCAACGCCAACACCACGGACGCCTCCCTGGCAGCAGGCACCACCACCTGCAACGCGCCCGGTGACAAGTCCGGCTACTGGATGCCCACCGTCCTCAACGGCGCCCAGCAGATCCTGCCCGTCGGCACCCAGACGATCTACTACAAGACCGGCATCAACGACTACACCAGCGTCCGTCCCTTCCCCACCGGACTGCGCTTCCTGGTCGGCAGCCCCAAGGCCACCGCAACCCAGTTCGCCACCGACCCCGGCTACGTCGCCGGATGGGAGTGCGGCAACACCTACAACAGCATCGACATCCCCGTGACCTGTGACGCGGGCAGCAATCTGGAGATCCGGATGCAGGCTCCCAGCTGCTGGAACGGCCTCTACCTGGACACCCCCGACCACAAGAGCCACATGGCCTACCCGGTCAACGGCGTCTGCCCCACCGACCACCCCGTCGCCCTGCCGATGATCGAGTTCAAAATGGCGTTCCCGGTCAGCGGCGACATGTCCCAGGTCCACCTGTCCAGTGGACGGGGCTTCTCCTTCCACTACGACTTCTTCAACGCCTGGGACACCAGGACGCTCGCCGCGATGATCACCCACTGCATCGTCGGCGGACTCCAGTGCGACGACCACGGCTACGACCAGGCCTTCCCGCAGAAGGGCGCCGTCCTCAACGCCCAGTACCAACTGCCCTGATCGGAAACCTGGCACAGCATCATCACCGGGCTTCCGTCCCACCCGCGCACAGCGGGTGGGACGGAAGCCCCACCCTGTACCTAGCGACCAACGGGCTGGAGCCGGCATGCAGAAGCACCCCCACCCCGCCTACCGCCTCGTACTGCCGACCGCAGCGGTACTCCTCGCACTCAGCGCAAGTGGCTGCGCCGCCCAGGGCTCCACCGCGACTCCCGCCGCCGCACCCAGCACGGCGAACGCGAAGGTGAAAGCCGCCAGCGGCATCCCGAGCTGGAACGGTCCTTCGGACGCGGCCCACCTGATCTGCACCGTCGACGCCAAGGAGGAAATCTCCGGCGCGCTCGGCCTGACACTGACCCAGCCACTCGCACCGACCTGGACGGACCGACTCTACGCCTGCGCATACCACTACCCGAATGGCACACTGCAGCTCTCTGTCAAGGACCTCCCCGACGCCGCGGCCACGACCGCCTGGTTCCAAGCGCGGCGCGGCACGGCACGGTCCACCACGCCCCTGATCGGCATGGGTGACGCGGCGTTCCAAGAGCCCGACGGGACGGTAATCGTCCGCAAGGACACCACCGTTCTGGTCGTCGATGTCAGCGCCCTGCCGTCGCGCGTCGGTGTGCCGCCCCGGGAGCGTGCGGTAGCTGCCCGCACGGTGGCCACCACGATCCTGATCTGCTGGAAGGAAGCCTGATCCCGGCGCCGGCATCCGCCGTTCCTCAAGAACCCCTGTTGCATGAACACCGTCCGCGGCCCCGACTGGCTGCACAAAGCCTCATCGAGACCGTCAGTTCGACCGACGCCGCGCCCCCTGCGGCCAAACGCTGAGCGTCACGTCCTGCGCGTGCCCCGTCAACGACAACCAGAGACTGAGGCGCCCCGAACGTCCAGACAGCGGTCCCACTACGGTGGAGCGCCCCTGCGCGCTCAGCACCCCCGCACACAGTGTTGTGGCCAAACACCGCCGCACCGGCCCACCGCTCACCTGGAGGGTGTCCGGACGACTTGCAGCCGTAGGATCGGCTGCCCTAAAGGAACGACGAAGTCACAAGTCCACCGCCGCCCGGCCCACAGGACACCGGACGGCTCGCGCCGCACGCCGGTCTCTTTCAGTGCGTCAGCGTACGGGTCTCCCCGTTCACCCGGGCGAAGTCGCACGCGCCGGCCGCGTCGACCGTGATGCCGTCCAGTGAGACAGACGGTGCCACCGCGGAGTCCAGGAACGGGTTCAGGCCGATGACCAGGAAGTCGTCCAACTCTCCCGCCGCGATCCGGATGACCGCCGCGCCACCCCTGGCGGCGTCGATGCGCACGGTGGCGGTGCGGCCCGCGCCGAGCGGCAAATCGACGGTGACCGGGCCCTCGTTGTCGCTCTGGACCAACACGGTCAGGTGACCGGTGTCCGGGCTGACGGTGCGCCAGTAGGCGTCCGCGCTGCCGGTACTGATTACGGGGAAGCCGACGGCCTGCGGGCGCTGCGGGGTCTTCGCCGCCAGCGCGTCGATGAGCAGCGTGCAGGGGCGCAGCAATTCATCCAACAGCGGTCCCTGACCGTGTAGTTCGAGTGTTTGACCGTCCGCCAGGTGATCCGCGAGCAGTTGCTGAACCCGGCGGTGCATAAACGGACCGCCGTGCAGCACCAGATGCGGATGCGCGGCCAGGGTTTCCCGGTTCGCACTCTCCAGGTCGACGATCCGGTAATCCCTTCCAGCGGCGCGCATCGCATCGTGGAAGGCCCGCAGCGGACGACCGCAAGCAGCGCCGGCGTCGTTCGCGCTGTGATTCGTTTCGGGGGACCATGCTGCGACCGCCGCGTACGGGGCGTAGAGCGCCCAACTGGCCCCGGTGACCTGCTCGGCAGCCAGGAACTCGGCACCGTGGGCGTCGAAATAGTCGACCAGCATCCGAACGGTGGCGGCCTTCTGGGTGGGTCGGCCCTGGGCATCAATCGGCGGACAGTCCGGATACGGCGGGGTGTGCATCACGTCCAGGTCCTCGCCCCAGTCCGAGGTTGCTATGCCGGTGTAGACGTTGATGCCGGTCGCCCCCGCCGCCAGGGCAAGCAGACTCTGGTGAAAGCTGGTCGCCCCGGCCGCGTAGGCGCGGTCGTAGAGCTCGGAAAACCCCCAGTTCTCCTCCAAATTGGGTCCGGCCGCGCGCTTCGCGGCGATCACGTAACGAGCGTGCGCGGTGTGGTCGGTCGACACCACGCCCATCCAATTGGTGAACCCGTAGCCGATGCCGTTCCAGGTCTCCGGACGGACCCGGGTCAGCCAGTCATCAAAGGAGTGGTGGTGCTCGGCTGGAGGATTGAGGTTGACCAGCACCGGCACGGTGGGAGACAGAGCCTCGGTCCAACTGTAGTAGGCCTCGGAAAGCAGTTCGGAATGGTAGCGGCCCCAGTCGGCGAGGGCCAGCTGCTCGGCGGGAGTGCCGGGGTCGCCGGGGCTACGCGGCTTACGTGGCGGCTCGATCGCGGTCCAGTCCTGATGCCGGGTGCCGTGGATCTCGTTGTACGCGTCCAGCGTTGCGTAGTGCTGGGCCAGGCCGCTGTGGAAGAACGCCAGGCCGGGCGCGCTGTAGTCGTAGGACCAGAGCGGCTGCGCCCCGTCGGTGAACAGGCCCTCATTGGCGATTTGGACCAGTACCACCGGTCCGTCCGGGGCGGTGGTGGCCCGCAGTACCTCCTTGTCGACGGCGCTCATCCACTCGCCGACCCGGGCCGCGAAGTGCGCGCCGAGCGGGGCTGGCAGCGGCCAGCGCTCCATCGCACCGTCCGCACCGCGTCGCGAACCGTTCCAGCAGACCCTCTCGCCGTCGGCATCGAGGGTGGCCTCGACCCGCGGGTTGGTCAGCGGGCAGATCCAGTCCGGCAGACCTCCGTAGTTGGTCTCGGCGTGGATGAACGGGCCGGGCTTGGCGATCACGCTGAGCCCCAGTTCCGCGCAGATCCTCAGGAAGCCGAGCAGGTCGCGGTCGGGGCGGGTGGCGCCGGTGAAGTCCGGCGGCGAGTCGGCGTCCGGCTGGTGGTGCCGCCAGGGGATGTAACTGCTGATCACGCGGATGCCGGTTTCGTCGCGCAAGGTGCGCAACCGCTTTCGCCACACCGACGCGTGGTCCCGGTAGTACGGGTAGTCGGCAGTGGCGAGCAGGCCGGGAACGCCGTCGGTGTGCAATATGCCGTCACGGAGCTCGATGCGCACAGAAATTCCTCTCGGGGGTGACACATGGGAAGTACACGTAGAACGCGGTGGCCCTGCGGGGCCCCTGCGGGCGGTGCGGGGCATGGCGGCGGTAGGAGCGGAGCGGGCGGTCAGCCCTTGCGGTTGCCCGAGATGGCGTCGCTGAACCAGCGACCGCTCTGTTTGACGATGCTCACCTGGGTCCCGTAGTCGACGTGGACGATGCCGAAGCGCTTGCCATAGCCGTAGCCCCACTCGAAGTTGTCCAGCAGTGAGCAGGCGAAGTAGCCCCGGACGTCGGCTGCGTCGGCACGGGCGTCGGCGACGGCGTCCAGGTACTCGCGGAAGTACGCGGCGCGGTCTGCGTCATGGACCAGTCCGTCCTGGTCGGGTGCGGCGTCGTCGAACGCCGCACCGTTCTCGGTGACGTAGAGCGGGACGGCCGGGTACTCGCGGCCGAGCCGCACACAGGGTGGCCCAAGGCAGCGCACCGCGTCCCAGCAGTCGGTCCACCAGGCGATCGTAGAAGTCCAGGCCACGCCGGTTCGCCGGGCCCCGGCCGCCGGGCTGGATTCGGGGCCAGGACAGCGAGAAGCGGTAGGAGCGACGCCGAGCCCGGCGACTAGGTCCACGTCCTCGTGCATCCGGTGGTAATGGGCGCAGGCGATGTCGCCGTTGTGGCCGCCCAGGACGGCTCCCGGGACGCGGCTGAAGGTGTCCCAGATGTAGGCCATCCGGCCGTCCTCGAACGCCGCGCCTCCGATCTGGTAGGGCGAGGTGACGACGCCCCAGAGGAAGTCGGTGGGAAAGCGGGAGTCGATGCGCGCCGACTCGGGCACCGACACTCGGTCGAGACGGGTCGTCATGGTTCTCCAGTCGGAGGAGCGGCAGGACAGTCGGCGAGATGCTGTAGGGGCGCCGCGATGCGAAACGCCAGTGGGAGAGCGCTCTCCTGATGGGAGTCTCGCGCCATTTCTCCGTGAGCGTCAAGACCAACTGGCAGGTTCGCCGCGCCACGAGAGGTGGAGACCGGAGCATCCCCGCAAGTGCGTTGACGTCGAGTCTTGACAGCAAAACGGACCGAGGGCGGGGGTTCCGGGGGGGAGAGCGCTCTCCTGTGTTAATTGTTTGTTGCCGAAACGTGATTGACGTGACGGAGATTACCCTGCTTGACTCCGCCTCGGAACCGGTTGCGGAACCGGTTGCGGAACCCGTCTTCGAACTGAGGAGCGCTACAGGTTCCTGTAGCCCACCAGTGCAGTGCGACACCAACGGAGGCGGACGTGCCCATCACCATCGCCGACGTGGCATCCCGCGCCGGGGTGAGCAAGACCACGGTGTCCCGGGTCCTCAACGGCAAGGGCGAACTCAACGCGGCTACCGCCGAACGAGTTCGTCAGGTGATCGCCGAGCTGGGATACGTCCCCAGTGCGGGCGCCGTCGGACTGGCCCGTGGCCGCACGCAGATCGTCGGCATGCTGGTCCCCTCACTGACTTGGCCGTGGATCGGCCAGGTGCTCCAGGGCGTGATAGACGTCGTGGAGGCCGAGGGGTTCGGACTGCTGCTGTTCACCTGCGACCGGGGCGAGGAGTCGCTCCGCCGCTTCGCCCAGCAGGTGTCGGCGAAGTCCTTCGACGGACTCCTGGTGATCGAACCCGAAGGAACCCTCGAGTACATCACCGAACTGCACGACGCCGGCCTGCCGGTCGTCCTGATCGACGACCGCGGCCACCGGCCGCTCTTCCCCTCCGTCGCCACCACCGACCGCAGCGGCGGCACCCAGGCGGGCCTGCACCTGCTGGAACTCGGCAGGAATCGGCCCGTTGTGATCACTGGGCCGATGAACTTCGGTTGCGCCCGGGAACGGCTCGCCGGATTCACCGAGGCCTACGCGGAGGCAGGACTACCCCTGAACCCCGAGCAGGTCGTGGTCGGTGACTTCACCTTCGAGCTGGGACGGTCCGCCGTCAACACGATCCTGGGCGCGGGGATGAGTTTCGACGCCGTGTTCGCCCAGAACGACCTCTCCGCAACGGGCGCTCTGCACGCCCTGCGCGAGGCGGGCCTGCGCGTTCCGCAGGACGTGGCCGTCGTCGGCTTCGACGATGTCCCGCTCGCCTCGTACAGCGACCCGGCGCTCACCACCGTGCACCAACCACTGCGCGAGATGGGCGACGCAGCCGCCCGCATGCTTCTCGCACATTTCAAGGGCACGGACCTGCCCACCGCAGCCACCGTCCTGCCCACCCACCTGGTCGTCCGGGACTCCACCCGACCCCGGCGCGACCCAAGCCTGTGACCCGACCGCAGTCCGACCCCGTGTAGGGCCCCGCTCCCACAGACACCCCCCGCGGCCAGGCCAGGGATCGCCCCGCGCGCCCTGACGCGCTGCTCGACATACTCAGGCGCACATCTCGCCTCAAAAGGCACCAAAAGAAGCACCATCCGCAACCCTCGGCTCCACCCCGGTCAACCCTCAGCTGACTTCCTTGAAGTGGGGATCCATGCGTATACGCCGCACCATCACCGTGACACTTGCCAGCAGTCTGGCGCTCACCGCGCTCGCGGCCTGCAGCAGCACCAACGCGGGGAATACGGCCGGAGCTTCCGGTACTGCCGCCTCGGTTCTGAAGATCGGCATGCCGAACAACGCGCTGACCGCCAATAGCAACCCGTACCTCAACTCCTCGGCCGCCGCGGGGCTCGGCTACCGTTTCATGATCTATGAGCCGCTCGGCATGGTGAACGACGCCAAGCCGGTCGACCCGGCCAAGCCGTGGCTCGCCACCAAGTGGGTCTGGAGCCCGGACTACAAGTCCGTTGTCTTCACCGTCCGTGACGGCGTGAAGTTCTCCGACGGCACCGCCATGACCGCCGACGACGTCGCCTACTCCTTCCAACTCCTGAAAGACAACTCCGGCCTGAACTTCAACGGCCTGGACATAGCCTCGGTCGCCAGTGGCGGCAACACGGTGACCGTGGGCTTCAACGTCTCCCAGTTCGTCACCCAGGCCAAGGTCCTGAAGACCTTCGTGGTGCCCAAGGCGATCTGGTCGAAGATGGCCGACCCGACCAAGGACGTGGTGGCCAAGCCCGTCGGCACCGGCCCGTACACCCTGGACTCCATCACCACCCAGAACGCCACCTTGAGCCTGCGCTCCAGCGGGTACTGGCAGACCCCGCCCAAGGTGAAGAAACTGCTCTACACCTCCTACGTCGGCAACGACTCGATGACCACCGCACTGACCAGCGGAGCGGCCGAGTGGAGTTACGTCTTCATCCCCAACGCCAAGACGGTCTACGTGGCGAAGGACCGGGCCCACAACCACCTGTTCTTCCCGCCCAGTTTGAGCGCGGACGGCCTGTGGATCAACACCACCGTCGCGCCGTTCAACGACGCCAAGCTGCGCAAGGCGATGTCCCTGGTGATCAACCGGGATGACATCTTCAATCAGGCAGAAGCCGGCTACTTCAAGCCCCTGGTCGACAGCGTCACCGGGCTGCCCACGCCGGCTGGCGTGCCGTTCATCGACGCCAAGTACAAGGACAAGACCCAGAAGGTCGACCTGGAGGGGGCCAAGGCCCTGCTGGCCGCTGCCGGCTACAAGCTGGCGGGCGGTGTGCTGACGGCCCCCAGCGGTAAGCCGGTCACGATCGCCCTCACCGACCCGGCGGGCTGGTCCGACTACCAGACCGCGCTCACGATCATCGCAGACAACCTGTCCCAGATCGGTATCAAGGCCACCATCGACAAGGCCGACGAGAACGCTTGGGGCAAGAACATGGGCACCGGCAACTTCCAGGCCGCGATGCACTGGAGCAACGGCGGATCCACCCCGTACGACATGTACCAGAACATCATGGACGGCACCGTCCTCAAGCCGATCGGCACCGACAGCCCCGGGGGCAACTACGGCCGCTACAACAACCCGGCCGCTACCCAGGCGCTCAAGGACTACGCCAACGCCCCCGACGAGGCGGGCCGGACCAAGGCCATGCTGGTCCTCCAGGACATCATGGTCAACGACGTCCCGATGATCGCTACCTCGGCCGGCAACGTCGGCGGCGAGTACTCCACCAAGAACTGGATCGGCTGGCCGGACGACAACAACACCTACGCGGGCGCCCAGCCGACCATCCCGGGGGCCCTGGACGTGGTGCTGCACCTCACGCCCGCCACCAAGTAACGAAGCACCCGTCCACAGTTCGCCCCTTCCGGTCCCTCCCCCGCTCCGGGGTGGAGGACCGGAAGGTACCTACCATGATGGGAATCCGGGCATGACGTTGCACCAAACGTCCTCTCCTCCGGCGCCACCGGACCATGAGACCGTCCTTGAGGCCGACGGCCTCACCAAGCACTTCGCGATGCGCCGCAGTGGCCGGCAGGCCATGACGCGCGCTCCACGGGTAGTGCACGCCGTCGACGACGTCAGCCTGAAGCTCCGCAGGGGGCGGGTGACTGCGCTCGTCGGTGAGTCCGGATCGGGGAAGTCCACCGTGGCACGGCTGCTCGCACAGCTCTACCCGCGCACCGGTGGCGACATCCGACTGCACGGCCAGTCGGTGACGGTGCGCGGCGGACGGCGCTTCCGAGCGTACAACCGCAAGGTCCAGATGATCTTCCAGGATCCGTTCGCCTCACTCAACCCGGTGCACACCATCCGCTACCACCTGACCCGGGCGCTGCGGATCCACGACAACGCCGGCAGCGGACGAGGTACGAATCGCGCCGCCGAACTGCAACAGGCGTTGGAGCAGCTCCTGGAGCGGGTCCAACTGATCCCGGCCACCCGCTATCTCGACAAGTTCCCGCACGAGCTGTCCGGCGGCCAGCGCCAGCGAGTCGCTATCGCCCGCGCCCTGGCGGCCGACCCGGAGGTCCTGCTCGCCGATGAACCGGTTTCCATGCTGGACGTCTCGATCCGGCTGGGCGTGCTCAATCTTCTGCGCGACCTCAAGGACCGGCTGAGTTTGGCCATCCTTTACATCACCCACGACATCGCCTCAGCCCGCTACTTCGCGGATGACACCATGGTGATGTACGCGGGCCGGATGGTGGAAGGCGGCGACAGCGAGACCGTCACCCAGTTCCCGGCCCATCCCTACACCCAGCTGCTGATCAGCTCCGCCCCCGACCCCGATCGGGTCTTGAACGAGCACAGCCTGGGGGCGGGCACCGAGGACACCGATGGTGGCGAGCCGCCCAGCCTGATCGACCCGCCGGCCGGATGCCGCTTCAATCCGCGCTGCCCCAAGGCCATGGACATCTGTCGTAGCGAACTGCCGCCCCGATTCGAGGTCCCGCTGCGCAGCGCCGCCCCCGCAGCCGCCCCGGTTACCCCACACTGGGCGGCCTGCTGGCTGTTCGACGGGACCCGGGCCACCGCGACAGCACCGGTGGCCGCCGGCACGGAGGCGACACGGTGAAGTACTTCCTGCAGCGGCTCTTCTTCTACGTGTTCACCGCGTGGGCGGCGATCACCGTCAATTTCTTCATCCCCCGGCTGATCCCCGGCGACCCGGTGATGTCGCTGATCAACAAGAACCGCGGCCAGATCGACCCGAAGTCGATCGCCTCGCTCTACGTACTGTTCGGACTGGACAAGCACCAGAGCCTGTGGAGCCAGTACACCGGCTACTGGAGCCATCTGCTCGGCGGCGACCTGGGCATCTCCTTCTCCAACTACCCCACCCCTGTGTTGACCATCCTGCAGAACAGCCTCCCCTGGACCGTCGCCCTGGCCGGCATCGCCACCGTCGTCAGCTTCGCCGCCGGCACCTTCCTCGGGGTCCTCTCCGGCTGGTTGCGCGGCTCCCGGCTGGACATCCTGCTCCCGGTGACCACCTTCATCTCCTCCATCCCCGCTTTCTGGCTGGGCCTGCTCAGCATCGCCGTGGTGGTCGCCACCGGCAGCAGCTTCCCCGTCGCCAACGGCTACGACCCCGGCCTGATCCCCGGCACCGATACCCCGTTCCTGAGCAGCGCACTCCAGCACGCCTGGCTGCCGTTGGGCGTACTGGTGGTCACCACGATGAGCGGCTGGATCCTCAGCATGCGCAACATGATGGTGACCGTCGGTGCGGAGGACTACATCACCGTCGCCCACGCCAAGGGCCTGTCCGACCGCCGGGTGATGTTCAGCTACGCGGCACGCAACGCGCTGCTACCGAACGTCTCGGGTTTCTCCCTGGCGATCGGCCAGATCCTGGGCTCCACCGTGCTGGTGGAGATCGTCTTCAACTACCCCGGTGTCGGCTACACCCTGCTGCAGGCCGTCGGCTCCAACGACTACCCGCTGATGCAGGGCATCTTCCTGTGCATCACCCTGGCGGTGCTGCTGGCGAATCTGCTGGCCGACGTCGCCTACCTGATCCTCGACCCGCGCACCCGCAAGGAGGGCTGAGCGATGGCTTCGCCGGCAACCAGCGCCACCGCGCTCGTCCCGATCGAGCCGGAAACGACTGCCCCCGATCCGAGCCGGCAGCCCAAGCGCCGCTACCTGCGCTTCCTGGCCAGTCCCAAGGCCGCCGTCGGGGCCGGTCTGCTGTTCTTCTTCACCCTGATCGCCCTCTTCGGGACGCTGCTCGCTCCGCACGATCCGACCGCGCGCAGCAACGACTTGCTGCAGTCGCCCTCGCTGAACCACCTCTTCGGCACCACCCACCTCGGCCAGGACGTGTTCAGCCAGGTCGTGGAGGGTACCCGGAGCGTGATGTACGTCGGGGTGGTCGCCGGTGCGGTCGCCACCACGCTGGCGGTCCTGATCGGGGTGACCTCCGGCTACCTCAGCGGTGTCGTCTCCGACGCACTGTCGGCACTGACCAATGTGTTCCTGGTGATCCCGGCCCTGTTGCTGATCGTCATCATCACCTCCAGCATCCCCGACGGCGGTGAGACGCTGGTGGCCCTGGTCATCGGCTTCACCTCCTGGGCCTGGGGCGCCCGGGTACTGCGGGCCCAGACGCTGTCGCTGCGGCGGCGCGACTTCATCGAGGCTGCCCGGGCCACCGGCGAGTCCACCTGGCGCATCATCGTCTTCGAACTGATGCCCAACCTGAGCGCGGTGATCATCTCCGGATTCATCGGAACGATGATCTACGCGGTGATGAGCGAGATCATCCTGGCCTTCATCGGCGTCCCCGGACTCTCCGCCTGGAACTGGGGCACCATCCTCTACTGGGCCCAGGGCCAGCAAGCCCTCGCCCAAGGCGCCTGGTGGTGGTTCGTCCCGGCCGGCCTGGCCATTGCTGTCCTGGGTACCGCGCTGGCACTGGTGAACTTCGGGATCGATGAGTTCGTCAACCCGCGGCTTCGCAACAACGGCGAGCGCGGCGCCAAGTCGGCCGACGGCCGCCCGGTGCGAATGCGCGTCGGCTTCACCCCCGTCGTCGCTCCCCTTCCCGCGCTGCCGGATCCGTCCGACACCGACCTGCTGACCCGCACGAGTAAGGAAGCATCCCAGTGAGCAGCGTCCCCGCAGTGGGCAAGGAGCCGGTACTGGAGATCAAGGGCCTGCGGGTCGACTACGGGCTCGGCGCGCAGGCCGTGCGGGCCGTCAACGACGTTGATTTGACCCTGCATCGCGGTGAGGTCCTCGGCCTGGCCGGCGAGAGCGGCAGCGGCAAGTCCACGCTGGCCTACGGACTGACCCGACTGCTGCCACCGCCCGGGGTCATCACCGGCGGGCAGGTGATCTACCACCCGCCGGGCGGCGACCCGGTGGACGTGCTGCGGTTGGACGACGCCGGCCTGCGCAAGTTCCGCTGGGCCGAGACCTCGATCGTATTCCAGGGCGCGATGAACTCGCTCAACCCGGTGCACCGGATCTCCACCCAGCTGATGGACGTACTGGCCGCACACCAGCCCGGCATGAGCCGGGCCGCCCGGACCGGCCGCGCCAGGGAACTCCTCAAGCTGGTCGGAATCGCCCCGGACCGGTTGGACAGCTACCCGCACCAGCTGTCCGGCGGAATGCGCCAGCGGGTGATGATCGGCATGGCTCTCGCATTGGATCCCCAGGTCGTCATCATGGACGAGCCCACCACCGCACTCGATGTGGTGATGCAGCGTCAGATTCTGCGCCAGCTCGTCGAACTGCGCGAGACACTTGGCTTCTCGGTGCTGTTCATCACCCACGACCTGTCACTACTGGTCGAGTTCTCGGACCGGATCGCCATCATGTACGGCGGCCGGATCGTGGAACAGGCCCCCTCGTCCAAACTCTACCGGGACGCACTGCACCCCTACAGCCACGGCCTGCTCAACGCCTTTCCACCGTTGCGCGGCGAACGCCGCGAACTCACCGGCATCCCCGGCGCGCCGCCCGACCTGCGATCGATGCCCACCGGCTGCGCCTTCAACCCGCGCTGCCCCAAGGCCTTCGACCCGTGCCGGACCGACCTGCCGCCGCTGACAGTCCCTGCAGACCACCACCCTGGCGAGCAGCGCACCGTGGCCTGCTGGCTCCACCCCGGCGCCTGAACCCCGCACCGCGCCACTCCCGGGCCCGGCCCGGTCGACGAGAGGGACCGTCGACCGAGCCAGCGCCTCACCGACAGACAATGAAACTCGCGACCGGCGCGGCGCCGCATCCCCTGCCGGTCGAGGGCAGGTGAGGAGATCGTCGTTGAGTTCGCCTTCGGACCCGAGAGCCGGCGGGGGAATTCGGTGCTTTTCGTTCTTCCGGGCAGGACCCGACCACGGTTGGTACGTATACCGGGATGGCCTCTCATCTGGCCGAACTCGTTCTGCTCGGATTAGTCGGCCTTGCCGTTCGTGGATGTGTCAAGCGGTAACGGGGCACCACAGGCGCCTGTCGGGCTCGGAAAGTCATCGCTGCAGTTGGCAGGGGTAGGGAAGCTCGGCTGACACCATGCCGACGTGATCATTTCATCGACGCCTTGCACGAACTGGAGGTCGGACGCGTCTTCGACGTGGTCGGCGACGCGCTGAACCCGCTGGCTGACGCAATCCGCACCACCGACGGCCTGGAGTGGGTGGGCTGCCGCCACGAGCAGCGGAATCCGGCCCACGCCGGCCCCAAGCAAGGACCGTAAATCTAGCGTGAGTTCTCGACGACGGCCCAATCCTCACACCGCCGCCCCCGGTAAGCTTCCCTGCCCTCACATTCATCGGCTCGCCGGCCGGACGGACGTCGTGTACGGGCACGGTCTATCGCGGCAATCCGCTGGTGGGTAGCCGGCTTCGATCACATACTGGCCCGGCAGAGGTCTCCACCGGACACATCCTGGGCTATCTCAGCGACTGCGCCGACCGCGCCCGCCTCCCAGGACATCTGATTGTCCGCTAACCCCTCCTCCTGCACCCCGTACGAATGCTCCCCTCCCGACCGCATGAGGACCGCCACCTATGACACCACCACAACGCGGAGCCGACACCACCCCCCGCCCCTGGCACGACACCACTCTCAGCACCGAGGCACGGGTGGACAAGCTCCTCTCGGCCATGACCCTTGAGGAGAAACTCGCTCAACTGGGCAGCGTGTGGCTGGGCGCCGAGATTCACGGCAACGAGACGAACGGGACAGGGGACGAGCCGAGCGGCAACGTCGCCCCCATGCAGGACGTCTTCGCCCGGCAGGTCGACTTCGACGCGGTTACCCGCCACGGCCTCGGCCATCTCACGCGCCCCTTCGGCACCCGGCCAGTGGACCCGCTCGCCGGCTCGAGAGCACTGGAGGAGACTCAGCGCAAGCTGGTCAGCCGCAGCCGCTTCGGCATCCCCGCCCTCGCCCACGAGGAGTGCCTGACCGGCTTCACCGCCTACCGGGCGTCGGTGTTCCCCGCCCCCATCGCTATGGCCGCCGCCTTCGCCCCCGACCTGGTGGAGCGAATTGCCCACGCTATCGGCACCGGCATGCGCGCTGTCGGCATCCACCAAGGGCTGTCCCCCGTGCTCGACGTGGTCCGCGACTACCGGTGGGGCCGTGTGGAAGAGACGCTCGGGGAAGACCCGTACCTGGTGGCCATGTCCGGCACCGCCTACGTGAAGGGACTTGAACAAGCAGGCATCATCGCCACCGTCAAACACTTCGCCGGCTACTCCGCCTCCCGCGCCGCCCGCAACCACGCCCCCGTGTCCATGGGGCGACGGGAGCTGGCCGACATCATCCTGCCGCCTTTCGAGATGGCCGTCCGGGAAGGCGGAGCTCGCTCCGTGATGAACTCTTACGCGGACATCGACGGGGTCCCGGCTGGAGCAGACCCTTGGCTGCTCACCACGGTCCTGCGGGACGAGTGGGGCTTCACTGGGACCGTCGTATCGGACTACTGGTCTGTGGCGTTCCTGGCCGCCACGCACGGCATCGCCGACAGTTACGCGACAGCAGGCGCGGCGGCGCTGCGGGCCGGTGTCGATGTCGAACTGCCGGACACCCTGTGTTTTGGCCCGGAACTGGCGGCCATGGTCCGCGACGGGCGGATCCCCGAGGACCTGGTCGACCGGGCAGCCCGACGCGTACTGCGCCAGAAAACCGAACTGGGCATGCTCGACGCCGATTGGACCCCCGTCTCGGACGCAGTCAGGGCCGGTGGCATCGACCTCGACCCGCCCGCCAACCGGCAGATCGCCCGCGATCTCGCTGAACGCTCCATCGTGCTCCTCGACAACCCCGGCAGCCTCCTCCCACTGCCCGCCTTGGTAGCGTCGATCGCGGTGATCGGGCCCAACGCAGACGATAGTTGGGTCCACGTGACGCTGGTCGGCTCGGCTGAGGCGTGGGCGGGGCATGGCGATGGGCCCGGCGGATAGCGTTATCCGGCGGGCCCATCGGTGGTGCGGTGTGCGTGGTGTTGGTCGGTTACCAGCGGTACCAGCGGTGACGTCCGCCGGAGTGGGTGCCGCGCATGACGAAGCCGAGCAGCCACACGATCAGGACGATGACGGCGACCCACCAGAGGATCTTCAGGGCGAAGCCGGCACCGAACAGGATGAGCGCGAGCAGTAGAACCAAAAGCAGTGGACCCATGGTCATCAACCTCCTGGCCAGCGCATTCCCCGACCCCCACTGATCATGCACACCGGTTTATGCAGCCCCTACATGCCCGCGCTCAGGGGGGAGTGCGCGTCGGTTCAGGCCCAGGTGCAGGGGGCTGCTGTTGCGGGCTGCCAGGCGCAGTCCGCCCCTGTACATCCGCTGGGTGCCGCACAGACCCGGTCAGGCCATTCCGACGCCGCTGCGAGAAAGATCCTGAAGTTACTCAGAAAATCCCTTTTTGCAGCAGATTACGGTTATTCGAGGCGTTTGTCGGACCTGCCGTGTGCTGCCCAGATGCAGGAAACTGCTGGTGAGCGCATCGATGCTCGAGGGTTCGCGTCCCGGAGGTGAGGGCTGGCTGGGTGCGGGAAGGCGAATCGGGGTCAGCAATTGAAGGAGGCGGTTGTGGTGCGGGATCGGATGGGGCTGGCCGATGTTCTGGTAGCAGCGCAGGGCGCCGCGCCGACGGGCTCTCTCGATGTCGTGGCGCGTAATCTGCGCGACCGGTTCGCCGCGCGGTCCGTGTCGTTCCTGTTCGTCGACGTGGTGGGGCGGCGGCTGTTGCGCGTGAGTGATCAGGCGTCCTCGTCGTTGGGGGGCCGGGCTGAGCAGGTGCCGCTGGCCGGCAGCAGTATCTATGACGAGGTCCTGCGCTCCCAGAAGCTGGTGCAGACAGCGGTGCAGGGGCAGGAGGCGCAGCGGGTGCTCGCTCCGGTGACCAACCGCGGCGACACCATCGGTGTCCTGGAGCTGTTCCTCGACCACACCACACCGCAGGTGTTGGCGCAGGTGGAGGAGGCGGCGCACGCGCTGGCGTACATCATCGTCACCGACCGCCGCTTCACCGACCTCTACCACTGGGGCAACCGCACCACCACCGTCAGCTTGGCCGCGGAGATCCAACGCCAGCTCCTACCCTCGGCATCATCCTGCGAGGCGGCCCAGTTCGCGCTCGCCGGCGGTCTGGTCCCGGCCACCGACATCGCCGGCGACACCTATGACTACAGCCTCGACAACGACACCCTGCACCTGTCGATCACCGACGCGATGGGCCACGATGTCGACGCCGCGCTCATGGCCACCCTCGTCGTCAACGCCTCCCGCGGCGCGCGCCGCGCCGGCGCGGACCTGGTCGAGCAGGCCCGGCAGACCCATCAGGCGCTCCTCGACCACGGCCGCCGCACCTTCGTCACCGGGCAACTGGTACGCATCGCCCTGGACGGCAGCAGCGCCCAGCTCATCAACGCCGGCCATCCCGGACCACTTCGTCTGCGCGACGGCGTGGTCGACGAACTCACACTGCGCGTGAACCTGCCCTTCGGCGTCGCCGGACAAGGCCCCTACAAGATCCAGGAACTCGACCTGCGCCCGGGTGATCGCCTGGTGATGTTCACCGACGGCATGCAGGACCGCGAAGCGGCCACCGTCGACCTGCCGGGGCTGCTCCGCAAGAGCGCAGCCGAGCACCCGCGTGAAGTCGTGCGCACACTCGTCGCCGCGGTCGCGGAGGCCTACGGCGGATTCCCCCCGAAAGATGACGCCACGGTCCTGTGCCTGGACTGGTACGGCCCCACCAGCGCCGACCGTGCCGCGAGTGCCGACGACAAGTAGAGGGACCTGCTGCCACATCCCGGGTACCCCACCCGGGGTACCCGGTGTTATCGCGGGAGGAAAGCCGGGAGACAGGTGGTGCACTCCGTTAACCCGGGGTGAGGGCGGGACCAGATGATGACGGAACCGTGGTCCCGTCGCGCATCCCGCCCCGCCGGCGCCGCGCAGGCAGTGCCTGGAAGGCCGGCGACCCGTGCGCGGGGTGTGCCGCGCCGACGATGTCACCGGGAATGGAAGCCGAGACCTCTGGGGGCCGGGTTCCCGTACAGCCGCCGGAGCCGGAGAACGACCGCGACCAGGAGCCGGGCAAACCCCGCCGCAGCCGGCTCCGCGGGCGGAATTGACTCGGGCAAGCACCGCCGCGTATTACTATCGGCGATGGCCGGTAACGGTCGGAGACGATTGCGCATGTTGCGCAGCGTCTGCGCAGTGGCTGATGCGCTGATCCCGCAGCCGCCCCGGGGGAGGGTCGATCATCGGCGCGCGTCGCTTGCCGCGGCCGGGGTGCGAAATCGGACGACGTGGCGCAGCGCCGCATTCCTTGCGCTGGCAAAGGACCCGGAGTCTCATCTGAGGCGGGTGATGGCCGCGCCGGAGGCGGCGACCGCAAGATGGGGCATTCGTTTCTCCGGACATGAAAGTTGTCCGGGAAGCCGCCCCACTGCCCGTCCAGGCATTACGCCAGTGCGTCGATGACATCCTGGCGGTCGATCTCCAGCGACGACAAGCCGACCAGAAGCGTTTGTACCAAGCGCACTGGGCCGTGCAAGAAGGCGTAGTGCTGCGGCTGATCGCTGACGAACTCATCCGGCTCTCACACCCCTGGGTAGCCGCTGCACCCTTGCCCAGCTCTCGCCCCTTCGCCCCGCACCCGACCTGACCGCACGGCCGGCCGCGTCCCCGTCGAAGGAGGCGGCACTCAGGGAATAGTTCCGCCTTCGGGTGGTGTCCGACGACCCACGCACCGTCAACGCCACCGCGACCGCGCTCACCGAAGAGCTGCACAAATACGGCACCCACCTCGATTGCAGGTCAGCAGCCAGGTACGTGAAAGGTTTCCACCAAACATGAACACCTGACCGGCGCCAGCTCGACGGTGGGTATCAGCCAATAGTTGGTGCGCGACCAAAGCGCGCTGAGGAGTTCGGGTCAGGCGTGGGTGGTGCGCCGGCGGCCGTGGCGGGACCTCGAAGCGGCGTGCTTGTGGCTGTCGGACCGGTGGCGGGTGTTCTGCGGGGGATTGCTCCAGACCAGGATGAGTGCCAGGAGCATCGGAGCGGTCAGCAGGACCAGCAGTCCCATCGTGCACTTCACTCTCATCGATCCGTGGCCTTGCACCTGACCGAAACGAGGATCCGCAAACACCCGCCATTGCCCGAGGGGCCCGGCGAGGTACTGACGGCTGCCATCGCGGTGCCGGTGCTCCACCGGGTCGCAACATGGCCATCGGGCATGTCACGTCCCGGATAGTTCGGGTGACGGTTACATGTGACCCGACCCATTCGCTGGCACCGCTGAGGGTGGGCCGCCCGATTGGCGGGCGGCCCACCCGGTGCTCACTGCTGTGCGGTGAGGGTGAAGTTTTGGGCGGGTCCGCCGGTGCAGGTCCATTGCTGGAGGCGGGCGCCGTCGGAGGTGGAGACGTCGGTGACGTCCAGGCACTCGCTGTTGTTGCTGCGCGGGGTGAAGGTGTAGGTGCCGTTGGAGCCCGCGACGGCCTTCCACTGCTGGTTGTTGCCGGCCCCGTAGGCCCACAGCTGGATCTTCGACCCGTTGCCGGCGCCCGGTCCGCCTGAGACGTCCCAGGCAGCGGTAGCGGATTTGCGGCCGATCACCTTGTAGTAGCCGCTGTCGGTGGTCTGGAACTGCCACTGCTGGTTGGCATTCCCGGGCTGGCACGCCCACTGCTGGACGGCGGCACCGTTGCCGGTGGAGCCGTCCGCGTCATCCACGCACTTGCCGCTGTTGGTGTTCTTGACCGTGTACCACTTCGACGAATCGATCGGACCACCGTTGTTTCCGGCCGTAGTGGTGACCGTCGCCTTGTTCGACGCCGCGGACACATTTCCGGCAGCGTCAGTGGCCTTGACCGTGTAGTCGTACGACGTGGAGGAGTTCAGACCGGTGTCGGTGTAGGAGGTACCGGACACCGTGCCGACCTGGGCCGAACCGCGGAAGACCTGGTAGCCAGTCACTCCGACGTTGTCCGTCGAGGCACCCCAGGACAGTGTGGTGGAGGAGGCTGTGGTGCCGCTCGCGGTGAGGTTCGAGGGAGCCGACGGCGCAACGGTGTCACCACCGCCACCACCTCCGGGGGTCCAGGTGAAGGTGGCCAGTGCGTGTGCGGGCACGGCGTAGTTGGCGCTCTGGCCGCCGGCGGAGATGCCGAAGCTCTGGGTGCCACCGCCGATGTTGTTGACCACGAGGGCGATGGTGCCGTCGGGGTTCTTGAAGGCGACGTTGTGCAGGTCACCAGCGTTGTTGGAGCCGATGTGGACGGCGCCGGGCTGGACGAACTTGCTCAGGTGGCCGGTGAGGTAGTACTCGGCGTTGTAGGTGACGTTGGTGCCGTCGATGGCGATGGTGCCGGTGCAGGTGCCGCAACCCTCGTTGTGGGGGCTGCCGTTGGAGTCCAGGGCCAGGTTCCACAGCAGCACCGACTTCGACCAGTTCTGCATGGCCGGAATGGTGACGTTGTTCGCCTGCCAGTTCAGGGTGTCGGCGAAGTACTGGGACAGCGGCTGTCCGGCGTCGTGGCTGCCGGAGCACTCGGTGAACCAGACGTCCTTGTTCGGGAACTGGTTGTGGATCGCGGTCTGCGCGCCGGCGTCACCGTAGTAGCAGTGGAACGCGGCACCAGCGATGTACGGGGCGGCGGAGCTGTTGAGGATGTCGCTGGCGTAGTTCAGCTCGGGAGCTTCGCCCAGCTTGACCGCGGCGGCGGTGTCGTTGGGGTGTTCGGCCCAGTTGTGGTCGAACGCCATGATCTTGACGTTGCCGAGTCCGCCTGCCTGGAGCTGCGGGCCGAGGCTGTTGATGATGGCGGTCTCGGCCGCGACGGGGACGTTGGTCGCGGGGTACCCGAGGGGGATGCGGTTCTGGGGTTCGTTCTCCACGCTCATCGCGTAGACCGGCACGCCGGCGGCCTCGTAGGCCTGGACACTCTTGAACAGGTACGTGGCGTATGCCTGGTAGTACTGCGGCAGGATGTGGCCGCCCACGATGGAGTTGCTGTCCTTCATCCACGCCGGCGCCCCCCACGGGGCGACGACGACCTTGAGCTTCGGGTTGAGGCTGATCGCCTGCTTGAGCAGGGGGATGATCTGGGCCTGGTCGTGCGCGATGGAGAAGTGGGCGAGGGTGGGATCGGTCTGCCCGGCGGGCATGTCGTCGTAGGTGTAGAACGGGCCGTTGACGAAGTCGGAGGCACCCAGCGGCTGGCGCAGCATGCTCATGCCGATGCCGGAGCTGGGGCTGAAGATCGACGCCATCACCGAGTCGCGCTGGCTTGAGGGGAGCGCGGAGAGCAGCGTGGCGGACGCGTCGGTGATGGACGCGCCGAACCCGTCGACGCTCTGATAGGTCTGGGAGGGGTCGACGGTGATCGTGTTGGACTGCGAGGTTCCCGTGCCCAGGGTTGTCGTCTGACCTGGGGTGAGCAGGTTGGCGCGGTCCGGCGTGGTGATCCACGCGGAGATGGTTGGACCGCTGGCCGCCTGGGCGCTCGGCGCGAGCCCGGCCGTCAGGCCGAGGGCGGCGAGCGAGGCGGTGCCGGTGGCCAGGGCGATCAGTTTGCGGCGCCAGGAAAGGGCATGGCGGTGCCGTTGGTGCTGCGGGTGCATCGAAACTCCTGGGTGAGGGTGGGTGGGGAAACGCGCGCTGCACGGTGGAAGGCACGGCAAGACCGCCGCCTAGACGGTCCGGACAGGAAGGGCGGACCGGCGAGTGGCCATGGGGAGGAGAGGGCGGAGGAAACCGGCAGGCGCAGGCAGCGGGACGGTCCGGACATAGCCGGCTGCCCGCGAGGACGCCGCGCACGACTGCTTCCGCGACAGGGCGGTGCCCTATGGCGCGGAGCCTGCTCGCGTTGGCGGGGAGGCCGAAGCGAAGCGGCCATGCAGACGCTGACTGTCTAAGCAGCCACGCGTCGTCGTGCTGCGGAGTCACCAGGACGGTGTGCCAACAACCCTGTGTTCAAAGGTTGTTGGCAACGGTGGAGCTGATGCCGTGTTGCCTTCAGTAACCAGACTGTGGGGCAGCTCAAAGCTCGGGTCAAGGGGCCGGGAACCGAAAATTTCAGCCGGGCCCACGGCGCTTGGGCAATTGGATCTTCACTTCATCAAGCGAAGACTGTCATTGTCAGTGGTCAGCGCACCGGTCCGGTTGCGTCACGAACCAGCGGGTGGGTAGCAAGCTCACTTGCAGCGGAGCATCGGCCCGCCGTTCCAGCAGCCGCACCAGCAGAGACACCGCGAGCCGGCCCACTTCCTCCAGGAGCTGACGCACCGTCGTCAGCCTCGGCACCGTGGAACGGCTGGAGTCGGTGTCGTCGAAGCCGGTTACGGACAGGCCCTCCGGCGCCCGCAGCCCGCTCGTACGCCACGACCGCCGCCTCGTCGTTGAACGCAACGAGTGCCGTCGGCTTCGGCGGGCCGGAGCAGTGCACGCGCCGCGTCCTAACCTCAGTCCGCGTTCGGATCGATCCTGTGCAGCAGCTCCGGGCAGTGCAGGTCCTCCACGTCGGCCGGCGCCGAGACATGCCCGGCGACAATCGCCCCGAGGTAGCCAGTCGGCGCGTACTGGCATCGCGCCAGCACGACCCCGTCAGCACCTCGTGCCGGCGGGGCTGCGCCCCAGCCGCTTGGCTGCAGCGAGCACCCGCCCCCGGGATCCTGGCGCGACGTCCGGGCTACCGCTCATCACCGCGACACCATCGCAATAAAGACACCCGCCTCGGCTGCGATCGTACGCACCGGGAACAGGGACTTCACAGGCCTGCCCATTTGTTACATCAATTCGTTACACGCAGCCGGTCTAGGACATGCGTCCATAGGCCTTGACAGTGAGAACGTCGCCGGGCTTTGCTGTGGCACGCCGAGTTGTTTCTATTCTGTTTCATTCTGTTTCAGGCTTGCTTCTTCATCTCCCGCAGGTTCGGAGCCCAGGACGGTGTTCACCAGGGCTCCGGTCACATGGGCCGCTTCGCTTCTATCCACACCGTCTCGCCAGCTAGGAGAACCGCCATGAGACGCGCCCTGGGCGCGGCGGCCCTCACCGCCGCCGCACTCTGCCTGACCTCCTTGCCCGCGACCGCCGCGCCGCACGGACACGGAGCACACCCCGGTCATCCACAGCCCACAGCGCCGCAGGCACAGGTGTGGCTGACCACGGCAGACGAATCCGCGCAGCTGCAGCGGCAGGCGCCGGTGGCCTTCCACCCGGGCGGGTCGGATCTGACGACCATCACGGTGGACCCGACGCAGCACTTCCAGCAGATGGACGGCTTCGGCGGTGCACTCACCGACTCCTCCGCGGCGGTGCTCGGGGCACTCCCCTCCGCTACCCGCGATGCGGCGATGCGGCAGCTGTTCGACCCCACGTCGGGTATCGGAGTGAGCTTCCTGCGCCAGCCCGTCGGCTCCTCCGATTTCACCGCCACCCCCACGCACTACACCTACGACGACGTCCCCGCCGGGCAGACCGACTTCAGCTTGCGCCGCTTCAGCATCGCCCACGACCAGCAGCAGATCCTCCCCCTGCTGCGCCAGGCCAAGCGGCTGAACCCGCAGCTCACCGTCATGGCCACCCCGTGGAGCCCCCCGGCGTGGATGAAGGACTCCGGATCCCTCGTCGGTGGCCACCTCAAGGACGACCCGGCCGTGTACCAGGCGTACGCCCGCTACCTGGTGAAATTCGTCCAGGCGTACGCCTCGGCCGGCGTACCCGTCGACTACCTGACCGTGCAGAACGAGCCCCAGAACCGCACACCCCACGCCTACCCCGGCACCGACCTGCCCGTGGAGCAGGAGGCCAAGGTCATCGAGGCGCTCGGCCCGCTGCTGCATCACGCCAGCCCGCGCACCAAGATCCTGGCCTACGACCACAACTGGACCACTCACCCCGACGACATCGCCACCGCCGGCCAGCTCGGCGAGGACCCGCAGACCGACTACCCCTACCAGATCCTCGACGGCCCGGCGGCGAAGTGGATCGCGGGCACCGCCTACCACTGCTACTCCGGCGACCCCAGCGCGCAGAGCGCGCTGCACGACGCGCACCCCGACAAGGGCATCTGGTTCACCGAGTGCTCCGGCTCGCACGGCGCCACCGACACCCCCGCACAGATCTTCCGCGGTACCCTCACCTGGCACGCCCGCACCATCACCGTCGGTACCACCCGTAATTGGGCCAAATCCGTCGCCGACTGGAACCTCGCCCTGGACGCCAAGGGCGGCCCGCACAACGGCGGGTGCGACACCTGCACGGCGCTGCTTACCGTCAACGCCGACCACACCGTCACTACGAACGCCGAGTTCTCCACCATCGGTCACCTGTCGAAGTTCGTGAAGCCCGGCGCCGTACGCGTCGCCAGCACCAACTACGGCACCACCGGCTGGAACGGTCAGCTCACCGATGTCGCCTTCACCAACCCCGACGGCTCCACCGCCCTCGTCGTCCACAACGAAAACGACGACCCGCGCTCCTTCACCGTCGCCGTCGGTGACAAGTCCTTCGACTACACCCTGCCCGGGGGCGCACTGGCCACCTTCACGTGGCCCGCCTCCGGACAGCTGCACGTCACCCGACACCAGGTCGATCTCAGTGGAGCCACCGCAACCTCCTCGATCACTGGGCAGGATCCGGCCGAGACACTTACCGACGACGACGGCAGCACCCGCTGGAGCAGCGCCACCGCCCAGGAACCCGGCCAGTTCGTGCAGGTCGACCTCGGCCGCCGCACGTCCTTCCGCACCGTCGCGATCGATACCGGCGACAACCTCGGCGACTTCGCCCGCGGCTGGCAGCTGTCCATCAGTAGCGACGGCACCCACTGGCAGAGCGCTGCACAGGGCGCCGGTATCGGCCAGCTCACCACCGTCGACCTCCACCGCACCACCACCGCCCGCTACCTGCGTATCACCCAGACCGGTACGGCCGGCAACTGGTGGAGCCTGGCCGACGTCCGCCTTTACAGCTGAGCGGTTGCCGGCACTTTGATCGTGACGCGCGGACCGGGTCGCAGCTGTGGAGGGAGCAGCTGCGATCCGGTGCCCCTGGCCCTCCGAGACCGGAGGGCCAGGGACACCACCGAGAGCCAGCTCACCAGGCCTCAGTGCCACGCCGACGAGCACCGGACCACCAGAAAAGCTACGTCCCAGTCCGAGGAGATTGATTCGGAGGGTTCCGCTGCTCCCCATATGGAGAACCATAGCAATTTACGTCACTCACGTGGCAATGCGAGGCACGGCCTCCCGCATAAAGTTTATGACGGATCACTTATGCCATTAAGTAAATGAGAGCGCTCTCCAAAAAAATCCTACAGTGCAGGCGCCCACTGCGAGCCAAAAGCCTTGACGCACCCTTCTCTCACGCGTTAAATCATGCTCTGAATTAAGACACGGATTCTTCCTCCTGGAGTAATCCACCCGTGAGAGGCATCCCGTTATGCGCACCTCCAACAGACTCCTCGCGGCCACCGCCCTCGTGGCCGCGCTCAGCCTGACCGCCACGGCGTGCGGCGGCAGCTCCGACGGCAGCAGTAGCGGCAAGAGCGGCGCCGGCAGTGGCAAGGGGACCACCATCACGTACTGGGCCAGCAACCAGGGCACCAGTCTCGACCACGACAAGCAAGTCCTCACTCCCGAGCTGGACAAGTTCACCCAGCAGACCGGCATCAAGGTCAAGCTGGAGGTGATCGGCTGGACCGACCTGCTCAGCCGCATCCTGGCCGCGACTACCTCCGGCCAAGGCCCCGATGTTCTCAACATCGGCAACACCTGGTCCGCCTCGCTGCAGGCCACCGGGGCCCTGATGCCGTGGGACGACGCCGCCTTCGCCAAGATCGGGGGCAAGGACCGGTTTGCCCCCGCCGCGGTCGCCGCCGCAGGCGCGGCGGACAAGCCGCCGACCGCCGTGCCGCTGTACTCCTCGTCCTACGCGCTCTTCTACAACAGGAAGATGTTTGCCGACGCCGGCATCACCGCCCCGCCCAGAACCTGGGACGAGCTGATCGCCGACGGCAAGAAACTGACCTCCGGCGAACATTACGGAATCGCTGTGGAGGGCAGCAATCCCGCTGAGAACATTCACAACACCTTCGTGCTGTCCCAACAGCACGGTGGGAGCTGGTTCGACTCGTCCGGCCAGGCCACCTTCACGACCCCGGAAAACGTTGCCGCGGTCAAGCAGTACGTGGATCTCATCGCGAAGAACAAGATCGCTGCGAAGGGCAACGCGGAATACGCGCAGAACCAGACTCTCAGCGACTTCGCCACCGGCAAAGCCGCGATGATGCTGTGGCAGTCCGCCGCCACGTCCATCAAGTCGCACGGCATGACCCCCGACCAATGGGGCGCGGCGCCGATCCCGACCCTGACCGCCAACGCCACCGGCACCGCTGCCGTGAATTCGATGGTCGGTGGCATCAACCTCGCGGTGTTCGACAACAGCAAGAAAAAGGACGCGGCCGTCAAACTGGTGAACTTCCTCACCAGCACCGAAGAGCAGAAACTGCTCAACGGCAAATTCGGCCTGCTGCCCCCCGTCAAGGCCGCGCAGAGCGACCCCGCCTTCCAGACCCCCGACCTTAAAACGCTGGCCGATGTCCTGAGCACCACCGCCGCCCCCCTGCCGCAGGTGGCCAACGAAAGCCAGTACGAGAACCTGGTCGGAACCGCGATCAAGGGCTTGTTCGCCGACGCGGCAGCCGGCAAGGACATCACTGCGGACTCAGTGAAGTCCGCACTCAACAAAGCACAGCAGCAGATGCCGGCCTCATAGGGGCCGGCTAAACCAACTGCCGCCGCCCCCTCCCAACGCCAACCGGGGCGGCGGCACCCGACCAGCAAAAGGACCCTTGTCTCCAGCAGTGTGTCCGCTAGTGACGAGAGGCTTGCACGGATGGCTGGGGACGTGGAGCGGGCGATGCGCAGGTCGCACCCTGCGGATACGGGAGCGCAGGCTCCGGTCGTCCTCGTGCTGCCGGGCGGCGGGTACCACACGCACGCGCCGCATGAGGCAGAGCCGGTGGCGAAGTGGCTGAACGGGTTGGGGCTGCACGCGTGCGTGCTGCCCTACAGCACCGACCCGCACGGCAGCGGCGCGGCGCTGGAGGATGTGCTGGCGGCGATGCGGGCGATCCGGTGCGGGGCCGCCGGGCCGGGCGCCGATCCGTCGCGGGTCGCGGTACTCGGATTCTCGGCCGGCGGGCACCTGGCCGGCCGGCTCGCGACCGGTCCGGAGGCGGCGGGCGGTGAGCGACCGGATCTTGCCGTGCTCTGCTACCCCGTCGTGTCCTTCACCCACCTGCCGCATCTCGGATCCCAGCAGGCACTGCTAGGCGAAGACGCTTCCCTCGAGGCCCGGCGCGCCGCCTCCCTGGAATACACGGTGCATCCAGACGCTCCGCCCGTCTTCTGCTGGCACACCGCGGACGACGAAGCAGTCGACGTCGAGCACGCCCTGCGCTATACCGGCGCACTGCGCCGGGCGGGAGTTCCGGTGGAACTGCATGTGCTGCCGCACGGCGAGCACGGCCTGGGCCTGGCAGAGGGACAGCCGTCCGTCGCAAGGTGGAAGGAGTGGTGCGGCGACTGGTTCACCGCGCACGGCTGGCGCTGATCCGCCTGCGGCCGACCTCAACCGACCGCAGCCCCCTCCCAACGCGACGGATCCGCCGGGAAGCGCATACGCGGTCAACATCACTCGGATCCGGGGCGCTCTGGCCATGCGTCTCATCGCCAGGATGCCTGCCGGCTCCAAGGACTACCACCGCTCCAGCAGGGTCCTGCCGAAGCCCGGGAGGGCAAACGGAGCCGGACCTACAGGGCTCGGGACCGTACATGGTTGTGCGTCCAGATGCACTGGCACGCAGCCAAGATCCTCGAACCGGTCGGGACTCCCCAAAATCGGTATGGGTCAGAGAGGTCAGCCTGGATTTCGAGACGCTGACTATTGCCTTCGCAGCGGTGGACCCTTCAAACCCGGCCCAGGAATGTGGGCGGCACACGCCAGCACGATGCGGGCCCGCAAAGCCACTGCCTGCGCGGATGACATCCTGCGTTGAGAGCTTATGAAGGACGGCTTCGCCCTGGCGGTGCGTGGACGCACACCGTGCATGCCCGGAGTTTCCAGCACAGCTGAGGGGCAGGTCTACGCCGGTGTCGGGATGTGTTCGATGCCGGCGCACCAGATGCGCTGGATTTGGCGGGTGGCGCGGATGTCCGTGGTCGGGTCGCCGTCGATGAGGAGCAGGTCGGCGCGTTGGCCCGGCGCGATGGTGCCACGGTCGTGCAGGGCGAAGTAGTGGGCGGGCAGCAGGGTGCCGGCGCGTAGTGCGTCGATGGTCGACAGGCCCGCATCGACAAGGAGTTCGAGTTCGTGGTGCATGCTGCTGCCGTGCGGGACGTTGGCCGGGACGCCTGGGGCTGTGTTGGCGTCGGTGCCGGCCAGGATGGGCACACCCGCTTGGTGAAGTGCCGCCACGGAGGCGCGGGCCTGGGCGTAGTCCCGGCCGGGGGCGCCGTTCCTGGCGATGGGCTCCATCATGCTCAGGGTCGGGACGGCGATCGTGCCTGCGGACGCCAGTTGGGTCGCCTCCGCCTCGTCGATGGCACGGTCGAGCGGGACGTGGGTAATGACGTCCACCCCGGCTTGCCGCGCCATGACGATGGCCTCGAAGGAGGACGCGTGCGCGATGCTGCGCTTTCCGTGGGCACGGGCCGCGGCGGTGAGGGCTTCGAGGGTGGCCTGGTTCAGGGTGCCGGACGGTCCGGGCTTCTCCGCGATGATCTTGATGTAGTCGACGCCCTCGGCGATCCGGGCGGCGACGAACCGCTCCGCGTCCGCGGGCCCGGTCACGATCCCGTCCTTGGGGAAGGTGGGGATGTGCGCGTGGTGGCTGCCCGGTGCGACGGCGGCGCCCCCAGCGCTTCGGATGTCGGTGAGACCTCGGGCGTTGCGTAGTGACGCAACCAGGGCGGGGGGCCAGGCGCCCATGTCGAGGGCCGTGGTAACGCCGTAGTTGGCGAGTTGTTCCAGCGTCTTCGGGCCGTGCAGGTGGACGTGGGAATCGATGAGGCCGGGCAGCAGCGTTGCTCCGCCGCAGTCGACGGTGTGCGCTCCCGTCGGGTCGGTGCCGATCAGCGGCCCGTCGATCACGACGGTCAACCCGTCCACGAGCCGCTGGCCGTCGAAGACCCGGACGTTGACCAGGGCGGTCTTGGGACGGTCGGCGCTGTGCGGTGGATGCGTGGGCATGAGCTCTCCAGGGATCGGTGGGCGGGGCTGGGCAGGGGTGGTGTCAGGCGAGGCGGGGCAGCAGTCGTGCAGCGTTGCGGGTGGTCAGTGCGCGCCAGGTGTCGTCCTGGGGCTGCTCGGCGGTGTCCATTGAGGTGATCTGGGCGGCGACTCCCGTGGCGGGGGTGAAGCAGTAGTCGCTGCCGTACAGGAGCCGCTGCGTACCGAACGCTCGGACGAGTGCGGGGGTCTGGTTGGGGAAGGGGGTTCCGGCCAGGTCGAACCACAGGCGGCGGATCTGTTCCTGCGCTGTCGGGGCGTCCGGGTCTCCGTCGGCGAAGACAGTACGGAACAGTTCGATGCGGTCCGCGAGGAGTGGCAGGGTTCCGCCGCCGTGGGTGAAGAGCCATTGGATGTGCGGGTAGCGAAGCAGGACACCGGCGAGGAGCAGGTCGCTGACGGTGCGGGTGGAGTCGAAGATGAACTCCAGCATGGGGCGCGGGCGGCCCAGCGAGACGGCTTCGAAGCAGGGCGGGGAGGTGGGGTGGACGAAGACGACTGCGGCTCGGCGGTCGAGTTCGGCCCACAGCGGCTCGAAGTGCTCGTCGCCGAGGTAGCGGCCTTCGGCGTTGGATTCCAGTGCGACCCCGTCGCTGCCGAGCACGTCCAGGGCGTACGTGAGTTCGGTCAGGGAGCCCTCGACGTCGGGAAGCGTGAGCGAGGCGAAGTGGCCGAAGCGGCCGGGGTGTTGACGCACCACGTCGGCGGCGAATTCGTTGACCTGGCGGGCGAGCACCCGGGCGGCGCGATCGTCGCCGAAGTGCGTGCCGGGTGAGGAGACGGACAGCAGTGAGGTGCGGATCCCACTGTGGTCCATCAGTGCGAGGTGGCCGGCCGGGTCCCAGGTGGGCCAGGCCGGCATGCCGTCGGGTCGTTGATGGCCGGCGGCCTTGGCCGCGCTCACGTAGTGGTCGGTGACGAAGTGCGCGTGCACATCGACGAGCCCGTCACGGGTGGTGCTCACCGGGGGATTCCCCTCTGTTGCATCCAGCAGTTGTGCAGGTTTTGCACAGCGGTGGTCTACCGGCGCGGCCGGCCTGGGTGGGCGCGGCGCGCCGCAGGACCTCAGACGGTGTGTGGTTCGGGGACCCGTAGCGGGGCGGCAGTGGCGGCTTGTACCTGTTCGATGCTCGTGTGGGGGGCGGTTTCGATCAGGACGAGTCCGGTGGGGGTGATGTCGAGGACGGCGAGGTCGGTGATGATGCGGTGGACGCATGCGGTGCCGGTCAGGGGCAGATCGCAGACGGGCAGGATTTTGGGGCTGCCGTCTTTGGCGGTGTGTTCCATCAGGACGATGACGCGCCGGGCTCCGTGGACGAGGTCCATCGCGCCCCCCATGCCTTTGATCATTTTTCCGGGGATCATCCAGTTGGCCAGGTCCCCGTTAGTGGAGACCTGCATGGCGCCGAGGATGGCGGTGTCGATGTGGCCGCCGCGGATCATGCCGAAGGACAGGGCGGAGTCGAAGTACGCCGCTCCGGGCAGGACGGTGACGGTTTCCTTGCCGGCGTTGATCAGGTCGGGGTCTATGTGCTCTGCGGTCGGGTAGGGACCGGTGCCCAGGATGCCATTCTCCGACTGAAGCACCACGTGCACGTCGGCGGGTATGAAGTTGGGAACCAAGGTGGGCAACCCAATCCCGAGATTCACGTAGGTGCCGTCGTGCAGTTCGGCTGCTGCCCGGGCGGCCATTTGGTGTCGACTCCAGGCCATCAGCTGTTCACCGTCCTTTTCTCGATCTGTTTGTCGGCGGCCTGCTCGGGGGTCAGGGCCACGACGTGCTGAACGAAGACTCCGGGCAGATGGATCGCGTCCGGGTCCAGAGCGCCGGGTTCGACCAATTCCTCGACTTCCGCGATCGTGATGCGGCCGGCCATGGCGGCCAGAGGATTGAAGTTGCGGGCCGATTTTTCGAAGAAGAGGTTGCCGTGCCGGTCGCCCCGGGCTGCCCGGACCAGGGCGTAGTCGCAGGTGATGGCCTGCTCCAGGACGTAGGGGCGGTCGTTGAAGGTGCGGGTCTCCTTCGGCGGGGAGGTCACGGCGACGTCGCCGTCGCTGCGGTGGCGCCAGGGGATGCCTCCGTCGGCGAGCGGGGTGCCGACGCCGGCGGGGGTGTAGAAGGCGGGGATGCCGCAGCCGCCGGCACGCAGGCGCTCGGCGAGCGTGCCTTGCGGCACGAGTTCCACTTCCAGTTCGCCCGTCAGGTACTGGCGGGCGAACTCCTTGTTCTCCCCGACGTAGGAGCCGGTGACCCGGGCAATCCGGTGCGCGTTGAGCAGGACACCCAGACCGTGGGTGTCGGTGCCGCAGTTGTTGGAGACCACGCGCAGGTCGCTGGCGCCGTGTTCGTACAGTGCGGTGATCAGTTGGGCTGGTATGCCGCACAGGCCGAATCCGCCGACGGCAACGGAGGCGCCGTCTGGGATGTCGGCCACCGCGTGCGCGGCGGACAGTGAGGTCTTGTCCATGAGTCCTTCGGTCTTCCCGCTCGGATGTGCTCAGTGCTGGCCGCGGGGCGCACGCCACCGGTGCCCGTGCCAGGGCATGATCCGGACACCGGTGGCGCGGTCAGGGGGGTGGGCGGCTACAGGTCGGCGGGTTGCAGCGAACCCAGGGCCGGGCGCGTGGCGTGGTGGGCCGCCGCGGGGTGGTGCAGCTGGTCGCGCAGTTGACCGATCAGGTCATGGAGGCCGGCGGCGGTTGCGGCTGTGCCGAAGAGGTAGAAGTCGGGGCGGACCACTGCTGCGACGTGGCCGTGCTCGCGCAGGTGGGGCAGGTAGCCGTCGGTGCTGTCGAGATAGCCATCGGCCGGGGCATGAGCGCTGTACAAGGGCACGATGCTCGCGCCGATGCTCGTCAGGAAGTTGCGGTCGTCGGCGTCGAGTGCCGTCAGAGGGTCGTTTCCGTCGGTCAGGACGGTGAAGCCGCCTGCGGTGATGTCGTCCAGGAGGGCGGTGCCGGCGTGGTGGGTGATCTGGTACTGCGGAGTCAGGTGGCCCACGTTCGGGGCGCGGGCGCCGTCGGGGCCGCGTTGCAGAACGCCGTCGCCCAGGATCGGCGGCGGTGTGGGGGGCAGCGCGTGTTGCGGTTCGGCGCCGGCGGCGATCATGCGGGCGTCGCGTGCCGTCGCCTCCTGCGGGTCCAGGACGCAGATGACCTGACCCAGGGCCATGGACATGCCGATGGCGTGCTGGACGTGCTCGCTGCGTTCGCTGGTGTAGGTGTCGAGCAGATCCGCGTCGGCGGTGCCGGCCAGAACCAGGTCGAGTTTCCAGGCCAGGTTCATCGCGTCACGCAAACCCGAGCACATGCCCTGCCCGGCGAAGGGCGGCATCTGGTGGGCCGCGTCCCCGGCGAGCAGCAGGCGCCCCTCGCGCCATCGGTCGACCCAGCGGGCCTGAAAGGTATAGACGGTATGGCGTTCAATCGTGGTGTTGCCGGGGTCGCGTCCCCACGGCTCCAGCAGCCGCCAGGCGGCGTCGAGAGTGTTGAGGTCGTTGACGCTCTCATGGGGCAGCCGCAGGAACTCCCAGCGCCGGCGGCCCGGGCCGCCGGAGACGACGGTGGTGGGGCGGGCCGGATCACACAGTTGCCAGTTCATCGGCGACCAGGTGCTCTGCTCGTGCGGGATCGTATCGACGATCAACCAGTCGTAGAAGAACCCCAGGTCGGTGATGGTGGTAGCCATACCGGTACGTACGAAGCTGTTGGCCCCGTCGCACCCGATCACGTAGCGGGCGCGTACTTCCCCCGGACCACCTTTGCCGACGGTCCTCAGGCGGACGTGACTCTCGGCGATCTCCAGATCCACCACTTCGCAGTCACGCTGAACGCTGACGCCCGGGACCTTCTCGGCGGCCGAAGCCAGCACGGATTCCAGCTGGGGCTGGGAGAAGAAGTTGGCGGTCGGCCAGCCCGAGGGACCGGTGCCGGACCAGTCGATACGCACCAGTGCCTCACCGGCCGCATTACGCCACTCGTAGTGATCCGGGACAGGGTCGGTGACAGCTCGAACCTGCTCCCCTACGCCAGCCGCCTGGAAGATGCGGCCGATCTCGTGGTCGAAGTGCACCGCGCGCGGCAGGTCGTACGGCTCCGGCCAGCGCTCCAACGCGATGACGTCGTGCCCGGCTTTGCCCAGCAACAGGGCGAGGAGCTGGCCGACCGGCCCGAACCCAACAATCGCCACGTCGTGCACCGCGGGGGTGGTCTTCATCGGCCGCTACCTCTTCTCGCTGTGGGCGCCGGTCATCAGCGCACCAAGGTCATCAGGTGCCAGGAAGGACGGGGGCGGCGGCGGACCCCAGTTGAACAGGCCCTTCGCGCCTTCAAGGACCTCAGGTGTCCACAGGTGGTCCTCGGGAATGCAGTCCATGTCGGCGTAGTACTCGCTGAAGTTGCCCGCCGGGTCCTTCAGGTACCAAAAGAAGTTCGAGCCCGCGTGATGGCGGCCCAGGCCCCAGATATGCCGCTCCGGGTGGTTCTGAAGCATCGCTGAGGCACCCCGCCCGACATCGTCGATGTCGTCGACCTGCCAGGAGGTGTGGTGCAGGTACGCCACGGGGGCGGCCAGGATCATCAGGTTGTGGTGGTCGGTGGAGCAGCGCAGGAACGCGCCGGCGTCCTTGATCAGGTCACTGGTCTTGAAGCCCAGGCCGTCGCGGAAGAACGCGGTGGTCACAGCGAAGTCCGGGGTACCGACGACCGCGTGGCCGAGCTTGCGCGGTTGTACGCGCTCCACGCGCAGGATGCCCGGTGCGCGGGCGCCGGTACGGTCGAAACGCCCGGGCCCGTTGTAGGGGGTGGACGGTACCGGGGTTTGCACCAGACGCGGGGCGACCTTGAGAACGGCGCGCACGCCCGTGGCCTTCTCGTACGCGGTCAGGGTCGAGGAGGTGACCTCGCTGCCGATGCCCAGCCGGCCCAGGCGGCAGGAGGCGGCGTGGAGATCGTCGGGGGTGTCGACCCCGATCCGGATCTCGACCAGGCGCCGGGTGGGCGCGGTGATGATGCGCAGTTGGCGGCCGCCGTCGCGGGTGGTGAACCAGCCGTCCGTGTCGGGTTGCAGACCGAACTCGGCGTAGTACTCGGCCGCCGCCATGACATCGGGGACGCCCATGGTGACGGAGATCAAACGGTGCAGGGCCATGACGGCTCCTCTGCGGGACACGGTCCGGTGTGCGACCGGAGAGCGGGATGAGCGGGCGGGGAACAGGCGGCCGAGACGAGGGTCATTCCGTTTCCAGGATCCTTCGGAGCAGCTCAGGCGGTGAAGCGCTGGCGCAGCTCGCCGATGCCTTCGATGGTGCTGACCAGCTCGTCGCCTTCGGCGAGCCACCGCTGCGGGTCGCGTCCCAGGCCGACGCCGGCCGGGGTGCCGGTGAAGATGACGTCGCCGGGCAGCAGCGGCAGGACGGCGGACAGGCGGGCGATCAGGGCGGACACGGAGAAGATCAGGTCCCCGGTGCGACCCTTTTGGACCTGTTCCCCGTTGACCGTGCACCGCAATTCCAGATCATCCGGATTGTCGAACTCATCCGGAGTGACCAGGCACGGTCCGATCGGTGCAAATCCAGGGTAGGACTTGCCCAGGCTGAACTGAGGGGCGGGACCAGCCAGCTGAATGATCCGCTCGGAGATGTCCTGGCCCACCGCCAAGCCGGCCACGTGATCCCAGGCGTCGGCCTGAGCCACCTGATGGGCGGTGCGGCCGATGACCGCGACGAGCTCCACCTCCCAGTCGGTATGGCCACCGGGCGGCAGGCGCACGTCGGTGATCGGGCCGGTGATGCTCGTGGCGTACTTGGTGAAGACCGGCGGCAGACCGCTCGGAGCGGCGAAACCTGACTCGGCGGCATGATCGCGGTAGTTCAGGCCGATCGCCAGCACCTGGCGCGGGGCCGGCGACGGCGAGCCCAGGTCGCTCTGCTCGAAGGGGGCAGCATCGTGCAGATCCGCCGTTGCGGCCCAGTCCCGAAAGTCCTGCCACCGCTCGTACACCGCCTGCGGGGCGGAACCGAACAAGCCGCCACTGGCCCGCTCCACATCGACGGCCTTACCGTCGTGCAGCAACACCAGACGGCCGGAAAGATTGGCAATACGCACGGCGCAACTCCTTAGAAGCACGGATCCGAGCAGGGAACCGGTGGACGCGGGCGGCTGGCGAGCCGCAAGACCTGCTCCCAGGCCGCAGCGACGGTCACCGCACGACCCGCATAAAGTCCATGATGATTACGACGATGTTGCGCCTTGTTTGCCTGCACGTCAAGGCTCCTCAGCTGATATCGTTATGACGAATTAGAGAGACTGTCGAAGGGACGCTGTGGCCATCGCACGCGACGACACCCCACGCCCACTGCCCGCCCGGCGCGTGGACGGCCACGGCCAGAGCCCGGCTCGCCGCGACACCGCAGCAGGGGCGGGCGGGCAATATCCGCTGGCGCCCGCCGACGCCGACCGCCCGGCCCCACCTCGGGCCGAGAGCGCCGCCGACCGGATCGCCGCCCTGGTCACCCGCACGCCCCCAGGCGGCCGGCTCGGCACCAAAGGCGAACTGCGCACGCTGTGCCAGGTCTCGGTCGGGACGTTCAACGAAGCGCTGCGCCTGCTGCAGTCCCGCGGGCTGGTGACGGTCAGGCCCGGACCTGGTGGTGGGCTGTTCGCTGCAGAGCAGTCGCCCATGGTCCGCCTCGGAAATTCCGTCCTGGCCTTGGACGCCGATCAGACCGATGTCGCGGACGCCATGCGCATCCGCGACGCCTTGGACCCGCTGTTGATAGAGGACGCCCTATGGCACGGGTCACCCGCGGACATCGCTGACCTGCGCAAAGAGCTGGACGTGATGGAGCAGGCGGTCGAGGATGAGGACGCACGCGCCTTCGTCTACGCGAACTGGCACCTGCACGCACGCATCGCCGCAATCAGTCCCAACCCGCTGCTGCGGTCCCTGTACAGCAGCCTGCTGGACATCATCGAGTCCCACACCTTGAGCGTTCTGCCCTCCAGCGAGCAACCGTTGCAGGAGTACATTCGCGAACGCCACGCGCTGCATGCCGGACTCGTCGACGCCTTGGAGCAGCGGGACCGGGACCAAGCACTGCACCTCACTCACGCGCACAACACCACGATGACCCGGTGACGGTACCTACTCGCACGATGCTGCGGCCGTCCGCCGACTTCGACGGACGGCCGCACGAGCGGGCAGGAGTCGGGGACGGTCCGGTGCTAAACGCCGGCGGTAGCCCAGAAGGAGCAGTGATGGTCGGCGGAGAAGGTGTTGATCATTTTGGTGCTGGAGGGGGCGAGGGACAGGAAGGCGTCGCGGGTCTGGGTGTAGGGCGTCCAGGTCGGCTCTGAGGGATTCGGGCTGCCGTGGGCTACGAAGTTGCCCCAGAGCCGCGTCATCCGATCCGACAGGTCAACCTGTTCGGAGGTGAAGCGGGCATCGCCGGTGCGAGGGAACACGTAGAGCAGTTCGGCGGTGTGATAGGCGCCGAGCGGGAAATCGGGCAGTACAAAGGGCGCCGGCGCGTTCGGGTCGTTGAACTCGTAGGCGTAGAGGGGAACCGTCCCGGCAACGGCTCGGTCGACGGTCCGTGCGGGGCAGACGAATCCGATGTCCGTGGCCACAGCCGCATAGGCCGCGGTGGGTGAGCTGTAGTTGCGGCTCGGGTAGACGGCCAGCACTTCCGCGGCCCGCGCGCCGAAGAGTTGGCGCATCAGGCCCGCGTAGGAGTCGACGGTCAGTGCAGGCTGGCCGCGCCGGACCGCACCGGCCGCGAACAGCCGCCATTCGTCATGGTTGGTCCCTTGCAGGATCGGCACCTTGTTGTAGGTGCCGCCGGAAAAGGCCGCAGCCGGGGAAGCGGGCAGCACGGGCCCTCCCACGGTGGGAGACCACGCCATGGCTGCGGGCAAGAGGAGAGGCGGCGCGCCGAGGAGCTCCTTGGTGAGTACCGTCGTGACGTCGGTGGCACGCAGGCACGTCAGTTGCTCGGCCGGGTCGGTGCAGCCGACGTCAGCAGCGAACCGGGCGCCTTGCGCTTGTGCTGCGGCCTGGGTCGTGAAGCCCACACCCGCACCGCTTTCCACGATTGCGCGCTGAAACAGGCCGGCAGCCGTAGGGGAGACGACCTGCGCCAGCACACCGGCGCCGCCGGCGGACTCGCCGGCGATCGTGGTGCGGGAGGCGTCACCACCGAAGCGGTTGATGTTCGCCTGTACCCATCGAAGCGCCGCCTGCTGGTCGAGCAGACCGAAATTTCCCGACGACGCAGCGTTCTCCGCGCCCAGGGCGGGGGTGGCGAGATATCCCAGAGCTCCCAGACGGTAGTTGATCGTGACGACGATCATGTTCTGCTTCTGCGCAAGCGCACGGGGGTCGATGTCGGTGTTCGACCCGAATACATAGCCCCCGCCGGGGATGAACACCATGACCGGAAGGCCGCCGGGCGACACCGCGGCAGGCTCGTAGACGTTGAGGTTCAGGCAGTCTTCCGACCCCTCAAGGGTGTTGCCTGCCAGCTCCTCGACCTGCGCGCACTTATTGCCCGGCGTCATCGCGGCCCGTACCCCGGTCCAGGGCGCCGCCGCCGCGGGAGCCCTCCACCGCAGCTCACCCACAGGCGGGGCAGCGTAAGGGACGCCGAGGAAGGTGCGATTGGCCTCCGTGACAGCACCTTGCACCAGCCCCTTGTCGGTCAAGACGACCGCGGAGCCATTGACGCGTGCCGCTCCTGCTGCATCTGATCCGCCGAACGCCGATGGCAGGGCCACGACGGTCAAGGTTGCAAGGACACTCGCGGCCCTCAGGTGGATGTTGCATCCCATGACGTACTCCCAACGTGCTGCCGTGAAGAGCGGGAAAAGCCCGCACGTGCGCCGGGCCCTGAGACGTGAGATTCGAGGTGGCAGGGCCGTCCTGAACAGATGAGGCCCGGACCGGCAGACGGCATCGGGGGACGAGCCCCGCGCGAGGGGACCAGCAGGCCCTCGTTTCGTCGATGTTGCGGCAGCGGGACTCATGCGTCCAGGAGTTCATCATATTCGTCATGCCGTTCTCGTGCGGCATCAGTTTCCTCGGACGACGCCCGATCGGGGTGATACTGCGACCTATGTGACCAGCCCTGATGATTAGCAGAGCGATCCGCGCCGGTCGCGAGACTACGGCCACGAAAAATTTCTCCATGACGAATATGGAGAAATCATTGACGTGGGGGGATGGGAGGTCGCACCATCAACCTCCGACGGACTAGCCGCTGCGCGCCGTACTTGGCCGGCCGAGTCGTTTCGGGCATCCGTGTACCGCCCCTGGCCTGTTCTCGCTCGGCAGGGGCAAAGTCCACCCTCGCCTCTCGAAGAACGGAGCAATCCTTGTGCAGCCCCAGAACACCCAGGTGATCCAGACAGCGCCGCCTGACACAGCCACCGGTGGTCTGCGGGTCGAAGGCGTGACGAAGCGCTTCGGCGGACTCACCGCAGTGCGCTCCCTGACTCTGTCCGTCGCCGCGGGCGAAGCGATGGCGGTGATCGGTCCCAACGGCGCGGGCAAAAGCAGCCTGCTGAAGCTGATCAGCGGAGTTCACCGTCCAGACGAAGGCTCTGTGCGCTTCAACGGCGGTCGGATCGATACCCTCGCGCCCCACGATGTCGCTCGTCATGGCATCGCGCTGGCCCATCAAGTACCGCAACCCTTCAAGGCACTGACGGTGCGGGAGAACATCGCCATCGGCGCCATGGCACGCCGCAAAGGGGCACAGCCCCGCAGCGGGCGCCTAGGAGTTGAGGACATCCTGCAACTGTGCGGTCTGGCGGACAAAGCACATCTGGCCGCCAAGCACCTGCGGCTGCTGGACTTGAAGCGCCTCGAGCTCGCGCGGGCCCTGTCCACGGACCCGGCACTGATCCTGCTCGATGAGGTCGCAGCCGGCCTGAACGGCCGCGACCTCGAGGATGTCATCGAGCTCATCCGAACCATCCACAGCACCGGGCGCAGCATGATCCTGGTCGAACATGTCGAGGGAGTCGTCGCCTCCTTGGTCGACCGTGTTCTGGTCATCGACTGGGGTGAGGCCATCGCCGAGGGAACGCCGGCGCAGGTCGCCGCGGACCCGAAGGTCCGCGAGGTCTATCTGGGGGGCGGCACCACCTCAGACGTCGCCTCCTCGGCGGTCGCCCGCCGCCCCGACGACGCGCGCGTCGCAACCCTGCTCGACGTCCGGTCGGTGACCGCCGCCTACGGCGACATCGTCGCTCTGCGCGACGTCACCCTGCAGGCGGGTGCCGGCGAGATCGTGGCCGTACTCGGTGCGAACGGTGCCGGAAAATCGTCCCTCGCCTCGGTGATCAGCGGCCAGCTGCGCCCTACCAGTGGAACCGTGTGGTTCGACTCCGCCGACATCACCGCGCTCCCGGACTTCCGCCGCTCCCACAGAGGTGTCGCCCACTGTCCTGAAGGCCGCCGCGTTTTCGCGGACCTCACGATTCGGGAAAACCTGTGCCTGGCCGCGCCGCTCCGATTGAAAAACAGGGAACTAGTGTCCTGCGCCAGTAGTTGATCGTTAGATGCTGTGTGACTTCTACTGCTGGTGCATCGGTGCCTCGTCGGGGCCCGAAACTGGAGCCGTTACTGCTGTGTGCGGATGAGCGGGCGGTGTTGGAGAGGTGGACGCGTCGGGCGACATCGGCCCAGGCCCTGGCCTTGCGCGCGCGGATCGTGTTGGCGTGCGCAGGGCCGGAGGTACCGCCGATCGTTACGGTCGCCAGGGATCTGCGGGTGAGCGCGGACACGGTTCGCAAGTGGCGGCGGCGGTTTCTCGTCGACCGGCTGGATGGTCTGGTCGACGAGCCCCGGCCGGGCCGGCCACCCACGATCGATGTCGGTCAGGTGGAGGCGGTCGTGGTCGCGACGCTGGAGGAGATCCCGAAGAACGCCACTCACTGGTCGCGGAAGTCGATGGCGGACCACAGTGGTCTGTCGAAGTCCACGGTCGGCAGGATCTGGCGGAGGTTCCAACTCAAGCCGCACCTGACGGACACGTTCAAGTTGTCGACCGACCCGTTGTTCGTGGAGAAGGTCTACGACGTCGTCGGGCTGTACTTCAACCCGCCCGAGGGCGCCGTGGTTCTCTCGGTGGACGAGAAGTCCCAGATTCAGGCACTGGACCGCTCTCAGCCGGTGTTGCCGATGATGCCGGGCATGCCGGAGCGCCGTACTCACGACTACGTCCGCAACGGCTTGACCACCCTGTTTGCCGCGTTTGATGTCACTACCGGGCAGGTCATCAGTGCCCTGCACCGCAGGCACCGGGCGGCGGAGTTCAAGAAGTTCTTGATCCGCATCGACAAGGAGGTGCCCGCGCACCTGCAGGTGCACCTGATCGTGGACAACTACGGCACGCACAAGACTCCCGCGATCAGGGCCTGGCTGAGCAAACACCCGCGGTTCCAGATGCACTTCACGCCGACCGGCTCGTCGTGGATCAATCAGGTCGAGCGATGGTTCGGCTTCCTGGCCGACCAGATGATCCGTCGGGGTGCCCACAAGAACGTCCAAAACCTCGAAGCCGACATCCGCGCCTGGGTGAAGAACTGGAACGAGGATCCCAAGCCATTCATCTGGACCAAGACGGCGGAAGAGATCCTCGACTCCCTCGCACGCTTCTGCCGACGGATCTCCGGCGCAGGACACTAGCCCGGCGCCTGCAGTCAGTGCACGCGATCTTCCCCGCCCTGCAATCCATGGCAGATCACCTGGCCGGCACCCTGTCCGGCGGCCAGCAACAGATGCTTGCGATCGGCCGCTCCTTGATGTCTGATCCACGGCTGGTGGTGTGCGACGAAATCTCCCTGGGCCTGGCCCCTGTTGCCATCGACGCCCTGTACCTGGCCCTGAAAGCCATCCGGGACCGGGGCGTGACGGTCGTCCTGATCGAACAGAACGTGCACCGCTGCCTGGCCGTCGCCGATCACGTGTACGTCCTGGAACGCGGACGCGTCAGCTACAGCGGACCGCCGCAGCCGCTCAACGATCCGGCGCTGCTCGACGGGTTCTATTTCGGCAAGACCCCCTCACTCACCCTCTCCGACCCCGCATGAACCTCTTCAAAAGGAAGACAACCATGAACAGAGCCGCTGTCAACCGTGTCGGCCTGGCGGGCAAAATCACCGCACTCGCTGTGGTCCCCCTGGTGGTTTCGGGGTGCGGTGGTCCCGGATCCTCGGGGCAGTCGGGCGGCTCCAGCACGGTGGTTCTGGGCGCGAGCTTGTCCTTGACCGGTGCTCTCGGCCAGTTCGGTGTCGATCTGAAAGCGGGTTACCAGCAACTGGTCGCCGACGTGAACGCCCAAGGCGGCCTCGGCGTCGGTGGCAGCAAGCGCAAGGTCAGCCTGGTGGTCCTGGACAACCGCAGTGACCCCAACACCGCCAGCCAACAGGTCCGTGAGCTGATCTTGAAGGACAACGCCGCCGGGATCCTCGGTGCATGCACACCGCCCATCGTGATTCCTGAGGCGCTTGCGGCCGAGCAGCAACGGATCCCGTTCGTGAGTACGTGCAACCCGGTGGGCGCGTTCGCCGCCGGCAACAAGTCGGGATGGAAGTACAGCTGGGACCTGTTCTTCGACGAGAAGCAGCAGGCCCAGCTCGTGGCCAAGGGCCTGAAACTGGTGGGCAGCAGCAACAAGGTGGCGTTGTTCACCGACACCGAACCGGACGGAGTCGTGGAACGCGGCCTGTTCAAGAAGGAGCTCGTCGCCGCGGGCCTGGAGGTCGTGGGCGATTACAGCTTCCCCGTCGGCACCACAGACTTTTCCTCCTTCATCAACGACGCGAAGGCCAAGGGCGCCGGACTGGTAGCCGCGCAGATGGTGCCCCCGGACGGCATCGCGCTGTGGAAGCAGATGAAGGCACTGAGCTTCCGGCCGGCCGGCGCCTACGCCGCGAAGGCCGCCAACGGCAACAACTGGGTGAAGTCTCTGGGCCCGGTAGCCGAAGGCACCCTGCTGTCCGAGTACTGGTCACCCGCCAGCGGGGCAGCCAACAGCCAGCAGTTGATGCGTAGCCTCGGCGTGACCTTCGCCAAGAGTGACGCAGATTTGGCGATCGCGGTCATGGGCTACACCGCGGCCAACGTCATGACCGACGCCATTACCGCGGCCGGCGGCACCGACCCGGCCAAGGTCAGTTCCGCGATCGGCGCGACCCACAAGGACTACCCGCTGGGCCCGATCTCCTTCAGCTCCACCACGCACACCGCCATCACACCCTTGCTGCTGGACCAGTGGCAGAACGGCAAGCTCGTCGAGATCATCCCCTCCGTGCCCGGCGTGGCCCTGCAAAGCCCCGGTAAGGGCCTGAAGTAACGCCTGACCAGGCAGGTCACCTCTTTCGCACCATGGAACGGAGCAAGGACTGATGTACGCCAACGCGCTCGTCAACGGCATCCTGATCGGAGGTTTCTACTCCGTCCTGGCACTCGGACTCTCGCTCGTCTTCGGCGTCCTCAAGCTGATCAATTTGGCGCACGGGGCCATCATTGTCGCCGGCTCCTACCTGGCGTATGTCTGCTTCGACCAATGGGGGCTGGGTCCGTTCGCAGCGCTTCCCTTGGTCGTGGTGGCCGCCGCGGCCATCGCCTACCTCCTCCAGCGCTATCTGCTGACCGGGCTGCTGTTGCGGGGGGCTGACACCGCGCTCGTGGCCACCTTCGGGATTGCCCTGTTGCTGGAGGCGCTGTACACCGAAGCGTTCGGCTCCGATCCCAGATCGTTGAACAGCTCCCTGTCCACCGCCGGGTTCGCCCTCGGGCCCGTCCAGGTCCGCAGCGCCAACGTGGTCGCGTTCGCTATCGCCGTGGTCCTGTGCCTGGCCACGCATCTCCTGCTGACGCGGACCCGGGCCGGAGCTCTGGTCAGGGCAGCAGCAGCCGACCCGCGCACGGCAGGGCTCATGGGAATCAACATCCGCACCACGTACGCGGTGATCTTCGCGATAGGCGCCGGGATCGCCGCGATGGGCGGAGTACTGACCGGCATCACCTTCAGCTTCGCGCCGACCACCGGCACGCAATACCTCCTCACCGGTATCGCGGTCGTCGTCCTGGGCGGCGTCGGCAACGTCCTGGGGACCCTCGCCGGCGGCATCGTCCTCGGACTGCTCCAGTCTCTCGCGGCAGCACAGTTCGGCGGCGGCTACCGCGACCTGGCCGTGTACTGCGTGTTCTTCGTCGTCCTGGTCTTTCGACCCCAGGGGCTCTTCGCCCGGAGGGCAGCAGCATGACCACGAACCGCACCAACCTCACATCAGCCGACGGACGCTGGCGTGTGTGGCCGGGCGCCCTGGCACTGGCCTTGCTGGCCCTGGCCGCAACGCAACTGACCGGACAACTGAGCCGCTACCAGTTGGACATCGTCACCACCCTGCTGGAATACGTCGCCCTGGCCCAAGCCTGGAACATCCTCGCCGGCTACAGCGGCCAGGTCTCCCTCGGGGTGAGCGCCTTCGTCGGCACCGGCGCCTACGCGGCCACTCTCCTGGAAATCCACGCCGGCATCGGATTTGTCATCGGGCTCTTGGCGGCGCTGGCCGCCGGCGGCGCTCTCGCGCTTCTGCTCGCGCTGCCCCTATTGCGGCTGCGAGGCGACTACTTTTCCATCGGCACCCTGGTAGCCGCACTGGCCCTGCAAGCCTGGGCCCTGAACTGGGACTTCGCCGGCGGGTCCACCGGCCTGACCCTGCCTCTCGACGCCTTGCCCGACCCAGTACAGCTCTTCCAACTCGCCTGTCTCGTCGCAGGGCTGTCGATGACCGTCGCCTTTACCGTCGCCTACTCACGCTTCGGCCTGCGCCTCAAAGCGGTCCGTGACAACGAGGCCGCAGCCACCGGGCTCGGAGTCTCCGCGACTCGCCACCGCCTGGCGGCGCTGGTGATCAGCGGCGCCCTCAGCGGCCTGGCCGGGGGCCTGATCGCGATGCAGCAGGTCAGCTTCGAGCCCACCGGCCTCCTGGGCATGAACTGGACCATCAACGCCCTCGTCATGACGACCGTCGGCGGCATCGGCACCGTCATCGGCCCCCTCATCGGAGCCATCGCCGTGTACTACCTACTGACCAAGCAACTGGAGAGCTATCAGACCATCAGTGTCATCATGGAAGGCGCACTGCTCCTCGTCATCGTCCGCTTCGCCCCCCGCGGCCTGTGGCCCCTGCTCCTGGGCGCCGTCGCGTGGATGGCCCACCGCATGAAAAGCACCGGCCAACCGTCCCGCGCCGCCACGGAACACGACGCCCTCTCCAACAGTTCGTCCTGAGAACACTCAGGCGGCGAGAACCATGCGTCCCGCCACTCAGCTCGGTACGCTCCCTCAGATCGCCACGCCGTTTCCATACTTCCTTGGACAGCAGTATGTCGGCGGCGTGGCACCACCCCGAGTCGGACGACCAGACGATGCCACCACCCGGTATGGCTCCCCATCGAGTACGTCTGCTGACGGGGAGACACGTCCGCCCACCGTGTCGGGCCGCCGCCAACGTTCGCCAGCGGCGGCCCGGCTGTGGTAGCGGCGGTGTTCGAGGTCTCGAGATGTTGCCTGCGGCGTCGGTGGCCTAGTCGGTGTAGCTGTAGGCCGTCGACACGCTCAGCCTGGAGTCGGTGTGGGGGTGTCGGTGACCGTACATACCTGGGTGCTGGCTCGAATACCTGATAGCCCGTCACGCCGACGTCGTTCGTAGAGGCGTTCCATGACAGCAAGGCTGAGGTGATGGCGGTGAGGTTCGTCGGAGCCGTCGGCGCCGTGGTGTCCGTGCCGTTGGTGCCGGGCCGCAGGTAGGTGCCGACGGTCTTGACGGGCGGTGTGGCGCTGATCTGCTGGCGTCCGACACGCGAGTGAACACCTGGTCGGATCCGTTTTGGTTGACGATTACGGTCACCAACGTGCCGTCGGGGTTGAGGAAGGACACGTTGCTGACGCTGCCACTGTTATCGATCTGGACGCGGGTAGCGGCGCCGCCTTGGAGAACTGCGCGATGATGTAGTAGCCGGGCAGCGCCAAGTCAGCGGGGGGCCGGTCCGGTTGATTCCCGCGTCACCAGTTGGGTGGCCAGCTCCACATGGAGTGTGTCGACGGTGTGCCGTTCCAGCAGTCGCATCAGCAAGGACGCTGCCATTCTCCCCATCTCCTCCAGCGGCTGGCGGACCGTCGTCAACCGGGGCAGGGTGCTGCGGCTCAGGTCGATGTCGTCGAAACCGGTGATTGAGAGGTCTTCGGGAACGCGTAGCCCGCGCTCGTACGCCGCCCGCAGTGCCCCTACCGCCGCCTTGTCGTTGAACGCGACCAGCGCCGTCGGCCGCTCGGGAAGATCCAGCAACTCGCATGCGGCGTCGTAACCCCAGTCGGCCGTTGGTTCGATGCTGCGCAGCAGTTCGGCAGACGGCAGCACCCCCGCGTCGGCGAGCGCCGAGTTGTGACCCGCGATGCGGGACTGGCTGGCGAGCCAGTAACCGGGGCCGCCGATCACACCGATCCGCCGATGGCCCAACTCGACCAGATGCGCGCTGACGCTGCGTGCTCCTTGGAGATTCGCCGCGGAGACCGAGGCGATGTCACCGCGCAGCGGGGTGCGGGGATCGACCACCACGAACGGAAAGCTCTGTGCCCGCAGCGCTTCCAGTTCTCGTGCCGGTTCCGGAGGGACGATCAGCAGCGCGCCGGCGATGGCCGGGTCGTCCGGCAGCCCTTCAAGCACCTGAAGGTCGCGGGCCGCATCGCCCGCGCTGAGTACCAACCGCCTGCCGTGCAGGTCCAGCGTTTCGGCGATGGAGGAGACGATCACCCCGAAGTAGTCGGTCAGCACGTACGGGCACCGCACGTATACGGCACCCCCCGCACTGCCGGGCCGCGTCGCAGGCGCGGCCCCCAACCGGTCTGCTGCTGCGCGGACCCGCTGGCGGGTACCGACGGCCACGTTGTCCTGCCCGCTCATCACTCGCGACACCGTGGCAATTGACACTCCCGCCTCGGCAGCGATGCGCCGCACCGTCGCTCGGGAGCCTTCCGACCGACCTCCCGTTACATCGATTCGTTTCATCCATGCAGCGTAAGGCCACGAACTGATCTTCGGTACGCAATCTTGACATCCGCACAGGCAGGGGCTTTCTCGTGCGGCGCCGAGTTTTCAGTCAGTTTTAGGGCCTGTTTCATAGGCGGCATCCTGCCGAGGCCAGCAGCGTGGTCAGCCAAGTACAGTCGCCCCCATGGGTACACCGCTACTGCGGGCGATCGAATGGGACGGGACGTCATGGGACGACCCGTCTGACGATCAGCTGCACGATCTCCTGGCCGACATGAGTTTGACCTGGCGGTTTGTGGTGGTCGAGCGACTCGACCTCGAACCGGCAGGCCAGTACTACATGCAGGTCTATCTCAACGACGACCTCAGCTACCAGGTCGAATACCGCGACGGTGGCCCGGACAGGCACTTTCGCGCCCACGTGCCGCGCACGCACGAGGTATTCAGCGTGCAGCCCGTTGCCGAAGTGCTTCAGGGCTGGGCCCACGGCCAACCTGGCTGGCGAGAAGCACTTCCCTGGGCCCCGTTGTCCCCTACGTAATCAGTGCGGTGAACCACGTGCCACGCGAAGTCCGCGCTGCAACCGTCACAGCCACTCGATGGTCACCGCGATGGTGACGGTTGCCGCGTAACGGACGGCGAGCTTTTCGTACCGCGTGGCCACCGCGCGATGGCGCTTGAGGCGATTGATTCCGCACTCGACCGCGTGGCGCTCGCGGTAGTCGGCCTCGTCGAACTTGGGCGGACGACCGCCGCGGGCGCCCTGCTGCTTGCGGTTGCGGACCTGGTTGGACTTCTCCGGAATCGTGCAGCGGATCCCACATCTGCGCAGGTAAACGCGGTTGGCTCGGGACGGTAGGCCCTGTCGGCGCGCACCCGGTCCGGTCGGCAGCGCGGCCTGCCGACGCCCGAGCGCGGCACTCGGATGCGCTCCAGGACCGGCTGGAACTCGGGGCTGTCGTTCCGCTGGCCAGCGGTGATCAGGAAGGACAGCGGCTTCTGCCCGTGCTCGACTGCCAGGTGCACCTTCGTTGTCAGCCGACCGCGCGAGCGTGCGAGCCCGTGGTCGTCGGGCTCGACTGCGACTCCGCCGGGTCTATTTTTTTGCGGGCGCCGGCGGCGTGCTGACGTGCTCGCGCGATCGTCGAATCCACGCTCACGTCCCAGTTGATCAGGCCCTTGGCGTCGGCATGGACCTGCAGTTGAGTGAGGATCCCGCTCTAGGTGCCGTCGCGCTGCCAGCGGCGGAAGAGCCGTAGACGGTCCTCACTGGCCATAAAGCGCGGGAACGTCGCGCCATGGCGCTCCCGTCCGCGTCCGCCAGCGTATGCCGTCGATCAGCTCTCGCTTGGACCAGACCGGAGGGCGCCCCGGCGCACGAGGGAACCGGCACATGGCTCGAGGTCATCGCACTCAGCTGCTCGGCGCCAAGGCCGGCGCGCCGTTCCACGACCACTTCGTTTAAGGAATCGAGTGTTATGGGTTGGTTCAGGCGCGTACGCATGGCGTCGCGCGTCGGCCGCTACTGCGGCGGGACGGATATGTCGTGGGGCACGGGTGTGGCAAGGATGCCGCTGATGAGCATCTGAAAGGCCCAGGACATGCGGTCACGGGGAGCGCCCGCCAGGAGTTGGTTGCCGAGCGCGGCGATTTGGGGGCGTGTGGCCGGGTCGGCGGTCAGCAACGCGTGGACCAGGGCGTTCCACTCGTCCTCAGTGTTGGCATTTTGCTTGTGCGTGCTCTGTTCCACCGCGATGGACGTGGCGTGCTGCAGCAAGAGGTCCACGCCCCAGGCGGCCTGCGCTGCGGGGACGCCTCCTTCGTTCAGCAGGGACAACAGTCTTTCGATGAGGTCTAGGTAGTGCGGTCCGAAGGGGCGAGCTACCTGTGCTGACTGCGCCAGGGCCGGGTGGTCGATCAGCAGCACGGTGTAGGAGGTGAGCACCTCTTCCAGTCGTCCACGCCAGGCCCCTTCGCGTTCCGAAAGATCTACCTGGGCGAGCAGTTCGTCAAGGATCGCCGCGTGCAGTTCGGCGACGTTCTGCACGTACACGTACAGGGAGGCGGGACCGGTATCGAGTTCCCGCGCCAGGCGCCGCAGCGTGACCTTCTCCAGGCCCTCGGCCCTGACCAGGCCAAGAGCTGTGGTGACGATCCCCTCACGGGTCAGGGCCGGCTTCGCGGGTCGATCACGGCGGCTTCGTGGGGCTGGAGGTGGCGTTCTCATGAGACCCACTATAGGCATCTCCGCCGACTATGGTCGTTGCGAACTTGTACTTAACGAACATGTTCGTTAACTTCAGGATGTCAGCTCGTCCTCTTCGTCGGAGGTATCCGTGAAGTTCCACGCATCCCGTGCGCCCGCATCCCCGCCGCTGTCCGGGAAGGCGGCAGCACAGCCCAACGTCCGCTGGATCTTGCTGGGCGTCATGCTCGCCATGTTGCTGGGCATGCTTGACAACATGATCGTCGGCACCGCGATGCCGACGATTGTCGGAGAGCTCGGCGGCCTCGACCATTTGTCCTGGGTGGTGTCCGCCTACACCCTGGCCACCGCCGCCTCCACGCCGGTATGGGGGAAAGCCGGAGACCTCCTCGGCCGCAAGCACGTCTTCCTGGCCGCGATCGTCGTCTTCCTCGTGGGCTCCGGTCTCTCCGGCGCGGCTCAGAACATGGACCAATTGATCGGATTCAGAGTCCTGCAGGGCATCGGCGCCGGCGGACTGGCGGTGGGCGCCTTCGCCATCATCGGGGAGCTGGTCTCCCCCCGGGAGCGAGGCAAGTACCAGGGGATGACCGCTACGGTCATGGCCTTGGCGACCATCGGCGGACCGCTGGTCGGTGGCGTGATCACCGACAGCCTCGGCTGGCGCTGGGCTTTCTATCTCAACCTTCCGCTAGGACTCATCGCCCTGGCGTGGTGCTGGTCGATGCTGCATTTGAGCAGGAAACGTGCCGACGCGAGAATCGACTACCTCGGCGCGGCCCTGCTCACCCTGACGATCACCGCCCTGGTCCTGCTGGCCACCTGGGGCGGTACCACCTACGCCTGGTCCTCACCCCGCATCCTGTTGTGCATCGCTGCGGCTGCCGGCGGCATCCCCCTGTTCTTGTGGTCGCAGTCCATCGCCCGCGAGCCGGTCTTGCCACTGCGGATCTTCCGCGAGCGAAACATGATCCTCGCCTCCTTCCTCGCCCTGGTGGTCGGTGTAGCCATGTTCGGCGCGGTCAGCTTCTTGCCCCTGTACCAGCAAACGGTGCAGAGCGCGTCCGCCTCGAATTCCGGCCTGCTTCTTCTGCCGATGATGATCCCGATCGTGCTTGTTTCCCAGGTCGCGGGACGCGTCATGTCCAAGACCGGGAAGTACAAGGTCTTCCCGATCCTCGGTGCGGCCTGCCTGACCCTGGGCAGCGTCCTGCTGTCGACCATGGACACCTCCACCGGCCGAGCCACAGCCTGCCTCTACATGGCAGTCCTCGGTGCTGGACTGGGCTTCTTGATGCAAATGGTCATGCTCATCGCCCAGAACAGCGTCGAGTTGAAGGACATGGGCGCCGCCTCCGGGGCCTCCACCTTGTTCCGTACACTCGGCGGCTCCTTCGGTGTCGCCCTGTTCGGGGCCCTGTTCAACCGGCACATCGCCGCTGGCACATCCGGGCACGGCTCGCAGAGCGTCAGCGGCCAGCTCGACCCCGCCCGCCTGGCCTCGATGGCAGCCGGCCCCAAAAGCGCCTACCTCCACGGCGTTGCCTCCGGCATCCACAGCATCTTCTCGTGGTCCGCGATCCTGTGCGCTGCCGCACTGGTGATCACGCTCTTCATCAGAGAAGTGCCGCTGCGGGGAAAGCCCACACCCGCCCCCGAGTCCACAACCGCCGGGCCAGCCCAGTCCCGGCCCGACACTGCCCCCGGGCCCCGGGCTGCCGCCAGCGAATCCGCCGTAACCCGCATCGGACGCTGACCGCACCGCCCCTCCCACAGCACCCGCGTCCCCAGAGCGGCGCAGGCCGCGAATATCACCGCCAGCGATACGGGCAACGGACCAACCTCGCGGGCTCGAGAGAGCAGACAGGAACCGATTATGAGCACCACAGCCATCACCCATGCCAAAGTCTTCGACGGCCATGACGTCCTGCAAGAAGCCACCGTCGTCATCAAAGACGCCATGATCTGCGCCGTCGGCGGCCCAGTACCGGACGGGGCCCAGATCGTCGACGCTCGCGGCGCCACCCTGCTGCCCGGCTTGATCGACGCCCACGTCCACACAGACGAGGCATCCCTCGGCCTGGCACTGCGGTTCGGAGTGACCACAGAACTGGAGATGCAGGGCACGAACACCCGCCCCAACCGGGCGCACCGCGAGAAGCAAGATGACGTCGCCGACGTCCGCTCGGCCGGTTTCGGCATCACCCCGCCGGGCGGCCACCCCAGCGAACTGTTCCCCGAAGGCTTCAAGCCCGGCCCGCCCCCGGGCCCGCGCGGAGCCGGCCCCGCAACCCCGCCGGTGATGCCGTTCTGCACGACTCCCGCCGAAGCGGCCGCCTGCATTCCGGAACTGGTGGCCAGCGGCAGCGACTACATCAAGTTCATGATCGACGACGGCACGATCGAAGGGCACCCCGGTCTGCCGTGCCTGGACCAGGCCACCTTGAACGCAGGCGTGACTGCGGCCAAGGCCCACGGAATGCTCACCGTGGCGCACGCCCTGACCGTCGAGAGCACCCGCATGGCCGTTGAAGCTGGCATCGACGGCCTGGTGCACCTGTTCATGGACCAACCCCACACTGAGGAGATCATCCGCCTCATCCGCGACAGCGGCATCTTCGTCGTGCCCTGCGTGAGCGTGAACGCCTCCCTGATGGGGATCAGCGGAGCCGCCCTGGCAGACGACCCACGCGTCGCTTCCCGCCTGGACCAGGACTGGACCTCCACCCTGCGCAGCAGCTTCAACAGATACCCCCAGGGCAGGATTGACGACGTCCTCAACTCAGTCGCGGCGCTGCACGAAGCGGGCGTCGACATCCTGTGCGGAACTGACGTGTCGATGCCGCTGCCATTCCTCGGCGGCCTCGCCCACGGCGCCAGCGTCCACCACGAACTGCAGTACCTCGTCCGGGCCGGCCTCACCCCCATCCAAGCCCTCCGCACAGCCACCGCCAACACGGCACAGCACTTCAACCTTCGCGACCGCGGCCGGATCGCCGCCGGGCTCCGCGCGGACCTGCTCTTGGTAGACGGCGACCCCACCACGCGCATCGACGACACCCTCAACCTGCGCACCGTGTGGCGCCGCGGAACCCCCACCTCTCTCTAAGACCTCAAGGGCCGGTAATAGCGGCCACAGAGCCAGTCTTAGAGAGCCGCCGACCCATCAGCGGTCCTATGGATGTGGTCCCCGTCAAGGCCGGACGATGTACTGGTTTCGATCGAGCAGGCTCAGGCCCGCTGCCGCGATGCCCCGGTCCAGCCGCTGAACGGTGCGGAGCTGAGCCGCAGGGCGTTCCCCGTGTCCCACTAAGCCTGTGGTGCGCGAGGAACGCCCCACCGGGTCGTGCTGCCATGGCCCCAGGTGGTCCCCAGGAGGGCTGAGGCAAGCATGCCGGCCAGCCAGTTCTCGTAAGTGCCGGTGCGCCAGCCGCGACTGTCGGTGAGCTGGATGAACAGGTGCGGCCCGGTCAGAACCCAGCAGGAGTCCGCCAGACGGGCCGTGTCGGCGTCGGCGGGCAGGGCGCCGGTCTCGGTGAGGTGGGTGACGAAGGCGGTGACACCGAGCATCCGTTCCTCTTCGCTGAGGTCGAGTACCTGGCCGACGTCGGAGCCGGCCTGTGCAAGGAGGGTGAACAGGGCGGCGAGCCGTTCATGGACGCCGCGGACGAACGCGGCGTAAAGGCGCAGCTTGGTGTGCGCGTCGCGCGTCTGCCACACCGCCCGGAGCTGTGGCCGATCGGCCATAGCCAGGGGTTCGTCGTCTCCGGCCAGGGTGACGTCCCACAGCGCCTTGACCAGTCCCGGCTTGCCACCGAACGCCTTGTAGACGGTTTCGGGAGAGACACCGGCGCGTGTGGCCACCGCGCGGATGGTGGTGGCCTGGTACCCCTCACGAAAGAGGAGCTCCCGGCACGCCGCCAGCATCGCGGCGCGGTTGCGGCGGGCCGCCTGCTGCCGGCGTCCCGAGTCATACGACCGCCGCGGAGCACTTTCGGGCATCTCATCCTCCCACATCCATTACAGTCTACTGTATCGAATATGGTCGGTACCGATGCCGGAGGAACGCATGGACCGCTCCGCTCACCCTCGCCCTCACCGGCGCGTCGCTCCAGGCGTGGACCGCCTCGGGGACGCCATCGTCAACTTCTACCTGGTCGAGGACCCCGACGGCCTCGTCCTCATCGATGCCGGGCTACCGGCCCACCTCAAGCAACTGCGCGAGCACCTGGCCCACTGCGGCCGTGACGTGACCGACATCCGCGCCGTACTCCTGACGCACGGCCACCCCGACCACACCGGCTTGGCCCACCCCCTGCGGCAGGCCGGCGCCGACATCTGGATCCACGAACACGACGCCGCGATTCTGCGAGACGGCCCGCGCAGCGCCCTGCGCCACGCCAAACCGGAACGCTCCATGCTGCCCTATCTCCTACGCCGACCCGCCGCGATCACCACCCCGCTGCACCTCGCCCGCAAGGGGGCCTTCACGGCTCCCGCCGTTCCCGCTGTACGTGTCTTCGACGCCGACCGGCGGCTGGACGGCGTCCCCGGTAGACCGCAGCCCGTCCTCCTGCCCGGCCACACCCAGGGCAGCACCGCATATCTGTTCCCCGAACGCGGACTGCTCTTCACCGGCGACGCCCTCGTCACCCACGACGGCCTGACCGGACACACCGGCCCCACCCTGGTCTGCCGCGGTTTCACCCACGACAGCCACGCCGCCCTGACCTCCCTCGACCGATTGGACGAACTGACCACCGTGACCCATCTCCTGCCCGGCCACGGCCAACCCGTCACCGCCGACCTCCGCACCGCCACCCGTCGGGCCCGCCACACCGGCCAGCGCTGAACGACGGCGAAGGCGGCCGGCTGGGCGGGAGCACCCGAGGCTCGGACCGTCATCGTGCGCAACACACCCCGCCGGCTCAGTCGTCCTGAGGCAGAGCCCTGATTCCCGAAGCTTCGGGTCTGCTCAGCAAATGCTGGGTGCCGATGGTGGCGAGCAGGGCGAGTTTGCTGTCGGAGTCACTGCCGGGTTCGGCGGTGTACATCACGATGCGCAGATCCTGCCGCTGGGTGCTGAGAATGTCGCAGTCCAAGTCAAGCCGTCCCACGCCGGGGTGGGCGATCGTCTTGGCGGTCGGGCCGTGTTCGGCGACCTCGTGGCGCTGCCACAGTTCACGAAAGGACGCACTCTCCTCGTTCAGCCGTGCAATGAGATGATGCAGCTGGGGTTCATCAGGGTAGCGGCCGGTGCTACGCCGCAGGTCAGCGACCATGGAAGCGTCGAAAGCTTCGGTCTCGCCCGACCGGCGGACGTGGCAATCCGAGATGCCGGCAAAGTGCAGCCACAGGACGTTGCGCTCGCTCTCCCGCAGCTGGGAAGGATCCCCCATCAGCGCCGCCCACATCGGGTTCCACAGCAGCAGCGACCACATGGCGTCGAAGACGGCGACTGGCCGGTCGCCGTCGCGTTCCACCAGACGGCGAATACTCGAGGGCACCAACCGGCTGATACGCCCGCCGCCGGTGGCATGACCAGCCAGCCGCAACAAGTGTTCCTGTTCGGCGTCGCTGAGCTGCAGCGCACGGGCGAGCGCAGCGCACACCTGCGCGGACGGCGCGGCGGACCGGCCTTGTTCCAAGCGCACGATGTAGTCCGCCGACACCCCGGCCACAACGGCCAACTCCTCACGCCGCAACCCACTGGTGCGCCGTCCGGTGTTTTCCGGCAGACCCACCGCGCGCGGTGTCAGCCGCTCACGCCACACCCGCAGAACGGCGGCCAGCTCACCCGATGCACCCACACACCCATCGTCGCACGAGGGCGACAGCAGCCTGGTACTCCCGTTACCAGGAAGAAGCATCCCTGGCCCCCGGCCTGCAGCGCACCGCAGACTCGACCCCATGACCACCACGCTGATCACCGGGGCCAACAAGGGCCTGGGTTTCGAGACCGCACGCCAGCTCGTCGCCGCCGGCCACACTGTTTATGCCGCCGCCCGCAACCCCGACAACGCCCAGCGCGCCGCGAAGGAACTGGGCGCGGCGCCTCTGGTCCTGGACGTCACCGACGACGCCTCCGTCCAGGCCGCCGCCGCGCACCTCAGCGCCGAACACGGGGTGCTCGATGTCCTGGTCAACAACGCCGGCATCAACGGCGGAGGACAAAAACCGCTGGGAGAGTGCACCGGTGCGGACATGGCCACGGTGCTGGACACCAACGTGGTGGGCCTTGTCCGCGTCCTGCACGCCTTCCTCCCCCTCCTTCAGCGCAGCACCAACGGCGTCGTCGTCAACGTGGGCAGCGGCCTGGGATCCTTCGCCCGCGTCCACGACCCCGAACGCGCCGAATCCCGCGTGCCCAACCTCCTGGCCTACCCGACGTCCAAAGCAGCGGTGTCGATGCTGACCGTCCAGTACGCTCGCGCCTTCCCCCAACTGCGCATCAACGTCGTCGACCCCGGTCCCACCGCCACCGACCTCAACAAGTTCCAGGGCTTCCAGAGCGTCGAGCAGGGCGCCGCTCCCATCGTTCAGGCGGCACTGCTCACCCCCGCCGGACCCACCGGCACCTTCTTCGACGCGGAGGGCGTCAGTCCCTGGTAATGACCCGGCTGCCGCCCGGCTCCCGCGCCCCTGCACGCCTGGCGCCGAAGAGTGATCCGGCGTGGCGTGCCGACCCAGCCGATCGCCGGAGCCGTCCGAACGCCCGCCAACGCGGCAGACCTCGCCGCTTCGGGCGCAGATGGTCCGCCTCGCCGACTACGACCGCCCCGACTGTCCCAACCCGAGTCACGCGCCTACTACGACCGCAAACGCCGCGAGGGAAAACACCACATCGCCGCCCTCATCGCACTCGCCCGACGCCGCATCGACGTCCGCGTCGCCATGCTCCGCGACGGCACCTTCTACCAACCACCCACACCGGTTACCGCTTGACGAAAACCATAGAGGCACCTTTTCGCGCCCCGGCGGCGTGCTGGTGGGCGCGGACCACGGTGGAGTCGACCGACACGAGCCAGTCGATAGCGCCGGCCGCGTCCGCTCACGCTTGGGCGGCCTGGAGCATCTGTTCGAACGTGCCGTCCAGAGCCCACCGGCGGAAACGGGTGTGCAGCGTGGCCCACGGGCCGTATCGGTCGGGCACATCACGCCAAGCCGTTCCGGTACGGAACTTCCACACGATGCCGTTGAGCACGGTGCGGTCGTCCGCCCGCCTCCTGCCTCGCGGCGACACGGGCAGCAGCGCCGGACGAACTCCCACTCGACATCGAACAGTTCATGGCGACGTATCACCCCACCATGATCTTGATCCACTACTCAAGATCTTTTGAAACACGGCCTACGACCCAGCGGCTTGCCCTGTGTCTTGCGCAAAATGGAGGCCATTGCCGTAGCCCCGCCGACCCGGCGAGACCGCTTCGGACGCGAGGGTCAATCTGGGTTAAGTCCGGCGGCGGCGTCATGTGGGGCTCTACGATGTTCGCTCTACTTGATCTTTCCCTGGAGCACCACGCGCCTCGAACACATCAGGATCGATAACTTCCGCGGGCTGAGCCACGTGGACATGCCATTCTCCCGATTCGGCTGCCTCATCGGCGAAAATAACGCAGGGAAGTCGTCGGTGTTCCAGGCCCTCAACATGTTCCTTCGCTCAAGCTCAGCGGTCGACACCGACTTCTTGAACCCGGTGCGGCCCATCCGCATCCAGCTTACTTTCGCTGGCATCGGTGCGGCAGACCTGCAGCGCCTTGAAGTGAGCCACCGCTTGCGCATCGAACCTGTGATCGCGGACGGACGTCTGACGCTGGCGCGGACGTACGAGGGCTCCGGCAAGGGCGGGATGTGGGTGGTCCGGAAAGTGCCGAGTGAGCCGCGCTTCCGAAAGGGAGTCCTGGAGGAGGTACTCAGGCCCAAAATCACCGCCGAGGAGCTTGAGGAAAACGTTAAGTACACCTACCCGGAGATCTTCGCCAAGCTGTCCGGCAAGATCAACCGTGCCGCTGTCAGGCGGGAATGGGCCGAGCACGTCGCAGCCCTTGGGGACGAGGAGTACACCACCGGCGACGACTCACTGATGACCGGCTTGGATAAGTCTGTGGCTCCCCTGCTGCCGGAACCGATCTATATCCCGGCCGTCAAGGAACTCAACGATGATCCCAAGACCAGTTCGACAGCAACTTTCGGACGGCTGCTGTCCATCCTGTTCGAGGACATCGCGCATCAACTTCCGCAACTGGAAGCATCCTTCGATCTGCTTCGAGGCCAGCTGAACGTCGTGTCACAGGCGGACGGCAGCGAGTCGGATGACCGATTGCGGGAGGTGCGCGAGATCGAATCGCTGATTCAGCGTAACCTCCAGGAGTCCTTCCCCCGTGCGAGTGTTCGCTTGGAGATTCCCCCGCCGCGGCTGCGTAGCCTGCTGGAGGAGGCGCAGATCGTCGTCAATGACGGTATCAGCGGCACATTCAAGACCAAAGGTGACGGCCTGCGCAGGTCGGTGGCATTCGCCATCCTGCGTGCCTACGTGGACCTGAAAACCGCGAATCCGACCCGGTCAGACAGCGCGCAACAGCCTTGTCTGCTGCTGTTTGAGGAGCCAGAGGTGTTCCTGCATCCACAGGCGCAGCGCAAGCTCTTCGAGGCACTGACCGTCTTCTCCGGCTACAACGATGTGCTGGTCAGCACCCACTCGTCGGCTTTCAGCGCACCGGGAGCGACCGGCACTTTCGTGAAGATCGTCAAGGATCACACGCTGAAGCCGCCGGCGAGCCGGGCCTGCGTGATCGATTTGTCCGACATGGGTGCCTGCGATCAGTTTGAGATCATCACGCATGAGAACAACGAGACGGCGTTCTTCGCCACCTCCGTGCTCCTCGTGGAGGGCCCAAGTGACCGAACCCTCATCCCTCACATCGCGCGGACCCTCAACCCGGAGTGGGACTTCGACAAGCATGGTGCCGCGATCGCCAAGGTCGAAGGGAAAGGCAGCATCGCGCGGTACCGCGGATTCTTCGAGCGCTTCGAGATGAGAGTCGCAGTCGTCGCGGACCTGGACCCCTCTGCCCACCGACGACGCGGTACCAGCGAGGACAACGCGGTCAGGCACAACCGTCAGCCGGCTCGTAGCGCACCCGACCTGTGACCTGACGCCGCAGCACCGCATTCTCATGCCGCAGGACCAACAACTCGGCACCCGTCACCGTAGCCCGACGCAGCAACACCCCTGGCATCGCCAGCAAGGTGCGAGTAGCGCGGTACAGCAACGGAACGATCACCCGCACATCCTGCCACCAACCGCACAAACACCACCCTGACCAGCAGCGATGACTTTTCGAGCCCCACAGGGAGCGTGAGCGCCACTGGTGGAGTTTGCAGCAGTGGTCTGCGTAGAGTTCCAGCCGCCGGTGACCTGGATGGAGGTACTGGAGTAGCCGCAAGCGTTGTGCGTTCCACGTTTCCGTGCCAGGCCGCCCGACCTAGCGAGTGGCCTCGCACGGACGTTCCTGCCCCGGCGCGCTGATGATGGCGGACCGCCTATGCGGCCCGCCATCCCGTCGCGACGGGATTCCAGTCCCGCTGCGCGCCTTGCGTGTACTGCCGCTTATCAGCATGAATTGGCGGGATTGTCGCCCGCGGAAAGTAGCTTGCGGGGTCGACCACTCCGGTGTTTGCGGCGTAGTGCAGGGCGTAGAGGATTGCAGGAAGGGCTCCTACTAGGCCCGCGATTGCTGTGATCACTCCGACGGGGCGTTGGGTGGTCCGCAGCGCGCTGACGAGATAGGCCACAAGGACGAAGAAGGCCAACGTCACGATGGCGGGCGCTGTTGAAGATGAGGAGGCAGCCGAAACTTCCATGGCGAGTGGTACTCCTTGCGACGGCGTCTGGTCCGATGTTCCGTCCACGCCGGTGGGAGATCCGTGACAGGCGTCAGCGGGCGCGGACGATCGGGCTCGGCGGCGTGGTGCGCGGAACACGGAGCGCGCTGAGGTGTGCGGAGAGCGCGGGGGCAAGCGCCAGGCCGCCCAAGCCCACCCCCGCTGGAACAACATCACCGCCACAGAAACTACTTGACCAGCAACGACGACCCACCAATCAACGAACTACAGCCACTGCATCAGCCAAATCTGATCGAATCTGTCTGTTTGAGCTCGCTCTGTTAGATGTATTGACACCTGATCGAACATTGGGGCTCAATACAGAACAGTCTGAAACTCCTGCGTGAAGTGAATCGACTCGAAGGAGAGTCATGTCCAAGCGCGCGCTCGTCGCGACGATTGCCCTGGCCTCGTCGTTGCTCCTATCCACCCTGACGGGCTCGACGCCCGCGCAAGCCCAGGACAACGGTGCATCGCGGACGCCGCCGATGGGGTGGAGCAGCTGGAGCTCCCTCAGATACGACCCGACCGAGGCCAAGCTCAAGGCTCAGGCTCAGGCGATGCACGACTCGGGCCTACTGTCAGCGGGTTACAAGTACATCAACCTGGACGACTACTACATCAAGAACCCCGGCACCACCGTCGATCAGTACGGTCGCTGGGTCGTCGACACCGGCAAGTTCCCGAACGGTATGAAGAACCTGGGCGACTTCATCCACAACCTGGGTGAGAAGTTCGGCATGTACGTGACGCCGGGCATCCCCAAGGCGGCGTACGACCAGAACACCCCGATCGAGGGCACGTCGTACCACGCACGGGACATCGTCTCGAACACGTCGACCTTCGAGTCGAACTACGGCGGGTTCGGCGATGTCATGTATTTCATCGACTACAACAAGAACCCCACCGCGGCTCAGGCGTTCGTGAACTCGTGGGCGAACCTGTTCGCCTCCTACGGGGTCGACTACATCAAGATCGACGGCGTGCACACCAGCGACCAGGACGACGTCATCGCCTGGTCGAAGGCGCTGAACCAGACAGGCCGCACCATCCACTACGGCCTGTCGAACACCCTGGACATCAACAACATCAAGACCTGGCAGCAGTACTCCAACAGCTGGCGGACCGGAGGTGACATCGAGTGCTATTGCTCGACCCTTACCAACTGGAGCAATGTCGGGCCGCGTTGGGCGAACCTGGCTCAGTGGGGGCAGTACGCCGGTCCGGGTGGCTGGAACGACCCGGACTCGATTGAGGTCGGCAACGGTGACCACAATGGTCTGACCGTGAACGAGCGGCAGAGCGTGATCACTTTGTGGGCGATCACGCGTTCGGTGATGATGCTGGGGAGCGACCTGACCAACCTGGACGCCGGTGACCTCAACATGCTGAAGAACGCCGAGGTGACCAACGTCAACCAGACCGACTCCGTGGTGGCCAGCCAGATCTCGAACAACAACGATCTGCAGGTGTGGGCCACGAAGCAGAAGAACCCGGACGGCAGCTACACGGTGGCGTTGTTCAACCGTTCCGACCGGGCTGGCAACGCGACGGTGACGGCCAACTTCTCCGACCTCGGGTTCAGCGGTTCCGCCACGGTGCGCAACCTTTGGGGCAAGTCGAACGAGACTCTCACCAACTCCGTCAGCCGGAGCCTGGCCCCGCACGAGTCCGCGTTGTTCAAGGTCACCCCGTCCGGCTCCTCGACTCCGGTCGGCGGCAACCTGACCAGTGACCTCTCCGGCCGTTGTGCCGATGACCCGAACAGCACCCTGGTGAACGGCACACAGCTGAACGTGTGGGACTGCAACGGCGGCGCCAACCAGAAGATCACCTACAGCTCCTCGGCCAAGACGCTGAAGGTGCTGGGCAAGTGCTTCGACGCCCACGGCGGCGCTACCACCGCCGGTACGCACGTTGAGATCTACGACTGCAACGGCGGCACGAACCAGCAGTGGAACGTCAACTCCAACGGCACGATCACCGGCGTTCAGTCCGGGCTCTGCCTCGACGTCACCGGGGCCACCAACCCCAACGGCGCCGGCCTGGAATTGTGGAACTGCACCGGTGGCGCCAACCAGAAGTGGACCCTCGGGTCCGGCGTCAAGGTGGCCTGACAAACCCAGTCGTGACTATCGTTTCTGATTGACCCGGTGACCGCACGGACCGACTTCTGGTCCGTGCGGTCTCGTCAAGGCTGACCCCGCCGGGTTCGTGACCGGGAAGCATGAGCTGCCGGTTCCCAACTGACGCAGGGGCCGCTCTCAAGGCGCCAACCTTGGAATCCGTGGCCGCGGAGCACGACGATATCGTCGTCGCAAAACTCAACGTCGACGACAACCCGGTCACGCCTCAGTCTTATGAGGTGAGGGGCATCCCGTGTTCTTCTCCCAGGGGGTTGTGACGGCGTCGGTGGTGGGCGCCCTTCGTCCTGCCCTGGATCCGGAAGTAGTGTGGCTGCTCGATGGACGTGCCGCCGGCCCAGGCGAAGTGGAGCTCTCGACGCCGCCGGCGGCCGCCATGCGGTCCAATCCATGCACCGGCTCAGCGTGTACGCCAGGACGCTCTCCACCACGGCTCCCCGGCCTCTCGCATCTCCCGATTCGCTGCGCCACCGCCTGCGAACTCGGCGCCACGCGGGCTACCGCTGCCGGTCTGGGCCGCGGGCGCCGGCCACCGCGTCAAAATTCCCGTGCCACAACGGATGAACGACATAGTCCTTCCCCGAAGCTGAACATCCGAGGCAGTTCAGACGCCCCGCCGGCTTGCGGGCGTTGCTGGCCAAAGTCGCGACCCGGCCACCGACCTGTCCGATTCGGGGCGATCAGCGGTGCGCTGCCGGGGCAGCAGCGCCCGGCTCAGCCCTTGCGGGTTGTAGCGGTACTCCGGCCAGCGCGTGTCGCCGGGCGGCAGCAGTCCCAGCACCTTGGCGTGCGCCGCGAAGGCCCATCCGTTCCCGCGCGACCAGCAGACCTTCACACGGTTCGGCGAGTGCGCACCCGACCCGTTCGGCCGGGGATAGTTGGCGACGCGGAACCACAGCTCGTCGGTGTAGTTGTACAGTCCGCGTCCCGCCAGGTTGTGCTTGGTGTAGGAGTACATTGCCCAGAGCTTGTTCAGGTAGGCGGTGTCACGCAGGTACGACGACACCCGCACGAAGACGGGCATCGCCATGTGCAGGGCATCGACCCATGTCCAGTCGATGTTGGAGGCGTTCGCGCCGTACACCATCCTGCGCAGGGACTCGCTGATGTCGCCCCTCCATGCCGGCTATCTCCCCCAGCTCCGTGCTGCCCCCACCGCCAGGCGAGCAGGGAGTCGAGTTGGTCTTCAGCCCGATTTGATGGGCCTGTTGGAGGGGGTCGTGCTTGCCCTCATCGAGCGGGTCACCGCCGAATCTGCTGACCCCGTGTTGTTTCGCCGACGCCTCCACGCTGGAATCGGGTATCCCTCCGCTGTTTACGAGACCGGAAACTGCCTCGCGATCACCAAGTTCCAGGTTGCGCCGCCCGGTTGAGCTCCTGTGTCGCAGCTGAGCAGTTCGAGCAAGCAACTGTGGCCTCGCAGTGACCGCTCCCCGACGGTCGGTCCGCGCAGCTCCAGCTGCCTCATATATGAGACACGATCGAGCCTAGGGACTCCGGTCCGCGCCGGTCAAGGTGCCCGTCGATTCTCGTGCCTGATGGGCGTGACATGTTCATATGTTCCTTATGTCGGCCGAATCTGGAAGCGGAGGGTCGATCCGGCGAACGCCGGGGAGGTGGGTTCAAGGCATCCAGATGGATGGCTGACGGTGCGACAGGCGACCCGCGCGGCGCGACGGTTCGCTTGCGCGAGGCTCTTGACCTGCGACGGTGGCCTGGAGACTTCTGTTCGGAGTTGTTTCTTTGTCAGGAGGGTTGACCTCTGAAGAAACAAGAAAGCACACTGTGCACCATCTTCCCGGCGGAACCCGAAGCGCGTCCCCTCGCCAGCCATGTGCTGGGTCTTCTCTCCCCACGGTGAAGGACAACCTCATGCGACACGTCATGCGACTCAGGCCACCCCGGGGTCCTGGCCCGGAGCGTGCCCCCCGCTCCGGTCGCTGCCCGGACCTTCGCGGCACCACCACAGCAGACGGCAGGTCATGGTGAACGTCCGGCACAGTGTCGGCGACGCGCGACAGATGTGGAGCATTCCCGCTGCGACGTGACTGCCGTCCGGGACCCCTCGACGGGAGCGTTCCCGCACCGGTTCGCGCTTGCCTCGAGTCAACGCATTCCTGCGGGCGTAGTACACCCGGTCACCCAGTCCCGAACGATCGGGTGCCACGACAAAGGAAAGATATGATGCATCACAGGTTGGCCTCGGCGGCCGCTACGACCGCCGCCTCCGGTGCCGCGCCTTGCTCGCCGGTGTCGGCCGACGAAGCCCGAACTCCGGCAGCGCCAGGCTGCGGCGTTCGAGCCGCGGGTGCGCCGGCCGCACCGCGGGTGATACCGGCGGGTGATTCGATCGCCTCGGGCATCGGCAGCCGAGCGGGCACCGACGACCTGAACCGGAACCACCAGGTCGCAGCAGGTACCGACCGGCACTACGCGCTAATTGGCCGGTTCGAGGGGAACGCACCCGACGCGACCCTGCCGGTTCGACACCCTCATGGCGTCGGCCCATTTCACCGAGGAGTTCGACCGGCCCGCGTTCGGTGGCGAGGTCCCCGGCACCGTTTCGACCGGGCGGGCGGTGGGAATGCCCGCCTGCCCGGTCGACGTGAGCCTACTGACCCCCGCCGACCGGTTCGACCGGCCGCACCCCGACGTCAGGGGCCATCAGAACCTCTGAAGTCGCCGCCCGCATCCGGTCAGGGGATGCCGCCGACCGCGTCGACGGCCTGCCGCGCGCCGACGCATCACGTGACTTCAGCCCTCCGATTCCTCATCGATCCGCAAGGAGATTTCCGTGTCAGGTAAAGCCCTGCACAAACGGCGCTCAAGCCGATGGTCGGCGGCCGCCGTCGCCGCGCTGGCCGCGATCGCGGCTCTGGCGGCCATGCTGACGAGCAACGCGGTGACCGCTTCCGCGGCCACCGGCTCCCATGTGACCGCTGTGGCGTCCGGACGCTGCCTGGACGTGATCGGCCAGAGCACCGCGGACGGCGCGGGCATCAACATCTACGACTGCAACTCCCAGGCCAACCAGGCGTGGACCCTCACGTCGGCCGGTGAACTGCGGGTCTACGACAGCCCGAAGTGTCTGGACGTGGCCCATGCGTCCACCACCCCGGGCGCGACGCTGCAGATCTGGACGTGCAACGGCGGAGCCAACCAACAGTGGAAGGTCAACAGCAACGGGACCATCACAGGTGTGCAGTCGGGTCTGTGCCTGGATGTGGTGGGCGCGAACACCGCGAACAGCACGCTGGTGGACCTGTGGACCTGCAACGGGCAATCCAATCAGCAGTGGGGGACCGCGGCGGTCGACGGCCAGCCGCCGACCGTTCCGGGCAGCCCGCGGGTCAGTAATCTGCTGTGCGACTCGGTGACGTTCGCGTGGAACGCATCGTCCGACAACGTCGGGGTGGCGTTCTACGACGTCTACCACGACGGGCAGTTGATGAAGTCGGTCAGCGGCTCGACGCTGTCGACGTCCCTGACAGTGGTCTCCGGCGTGAAGTGGGGGCTGTACGTCAACGCCCGTGACGCCGCGGGGAACGTCTCGCAGGCCAGTTCCACGGTCTCCATCACTCCGCCGCAGTGCCAGGTCGACACCCAGTCCCCGTCCACCCCGGGCAATCTGACCGGCACGGTGTCGGGCACCACGGTGTCGCTGAGCTGGTCAGCGGCCAATGACAACGTCGGGGTGAAGTATTACGACATCTATCGCGGCAGCACCAAGGCAGGCACAGTCACCGCGAACGGGACTACCCCGCCGGCCACCGCCTTCATCGACAGCGGACTGACCGCGAACACGAGCTACTCGTACTACGTGGTGGCCCGTGACGCACAGGCCAACAGCTCCGGCCACAGCAACACCATTTCCGTCAGGACCGGTTCCGCCTGCGGAAGTTCGGTGTGCACGGTGACCCAGATCGCCACCGACACCGACATCCCCTGGGGCCTGGTCACCCTCCCGGACGGGACGATCCTGTACAACCGGCGCGACGCGCACGACATCGTTCACCTCAACCCCGCCACCGGCGCGAAGACCACGTTCGGCACCGTGCCGAACGTGGACAACACCGACGGCGAGGGGGGCCTGACCGGCCTGGCGATCTCCTCCAACTACGCCAGCGACCACTGGCTGTACATCATGCACACCTCGCCGTCCGACAACCGGATCGTGCGGATCAAGCTGGAGAACGACAAGCTCACACTCAGCAGCGAGCAGGTTCTGGTCTCCGGCATCCTGCGGAACAAGTTCCATGACGGCGGACGGCTGCGCTTCGGGCCCGACGGCAAGCTCTACGCCTCCACCGGCGACGCCCAGAACGGCGACAACGCCCAGAACAAGAACGGCCTCAACGGAAAGATCCTGCGGTTGAACCCCGATGGATCGGTGCCCTCGGACAACCCGTTCGGGAACTACGTCTGGTCCTACGGCCACCGCAACCCGCAGGGCCTGGCCTTCGACTCCCAGGGCCGCCTGTGGGAACAGGAATTCGGCAACGCCATCATGGACGAGACCAACCTGATCACCAAGGGCGGCAACTACGGCTGGCCGGCCTGCGAGGGCACCAGCGGCAGCTGCGGGACCGCCGGGTACATCGCTCCGAAGCGCACCTACCCGACGGCTGACGGCTCCTGCTCCGGCATCGCGATCGTGCGCGACGTCCTGTACGTGGCCTGCGAACGCGGCACCCGGATGTACCGCGAGGTGATCAGTGGCGACGCGCTGACCAACGTGCAGACGTACTTCAACGGCACCTACGGACGGCTGCGCACCGTCGAACCCGCACCCGACGGCGGCCTGTGGCTCACCACCAGCAACAACGGCGATAAGGACAGTACCCCCAACAACAGCAACGAGAAGATCTTCCACGTCACCCTCGGCTGATGAGAGGCGCCCGGCCCGGGGTCTTTGCCGACCCCGGGCCGGGGGCCTCCCGGCCCACGGCCGACGGCCCCAGAACCGTTGACAGACCATCGAGGAGTCGAGGAGACATGAAACGAACCGGCACTTTAGTGGGTGTCGTCGTGGCGGTGCTGATCGGCCTGTTCTGGTCGACCGCCGCGCATGCCGGCAGTCCGCTGCCACGGGCGGCTGCCACGGCCGCGGCAGTCTTCAACGTCAAGAACTACGGGGCGCTGGGTGACGGCCACGTCAACGACAGCCCCGCGATCACCAAGGCGATCAACGCGGCCAACGCGGCGGGCGGTGGGACGGTGGAGTTCCCGGCCGGGAATTACAAGTCCAAGAACACCGTCCACCTCAAGAGCAACGTGACGATCCAGCTGGACGCGGGCTCCACCATTCTGGGATCGGTCGCCGACACCTACGACGCCGCCGAGCCCAACCCCTACTCCGCCTACCAGGATTACGGACACAGCCACTTCCACGACGCCATGTTCTACGGCGACAACCTGACCAACATCGGCTTCACCGGCTCCGGTGCCATCGACGGGATGGGCTTCCTCGTCACCGCCACCAGGGATCCGGGCCCCGGCGAGGCAGACAAGATCATCTCGTTGACCCGGTGCCACAACCTCACCCTGAGCGGGATCACCATCCGGCACGGCGGCCACTTCGCCGCGCTGATCAACGGTTGCGACCGCGTCGTCTCCGATCACCTCACCATCGACACGGTGAGCGACCAGGACGGCTGGAACATCATCAGCAGCACCAATGTCACGGTCACCAACGCCAACATCTCCGCCAACGACGACGCCCTCGCCTTCAAGAGCGACTACGCGCTCGGTGCCAAGCTGCCCAACGGCCACGTCTCCGTCACCAACTCGACGCTGACCGCCCGGTGCTGCAACGCGCTGATGTTCGGCTCCGAGACCTGCGGCGACTTCACCGACTACCAGTTCCAGGGCATCAGGATCAACGGCGCCAACAAGTCCGGCCTCGGCATGGTCTCGATGGACGGCGGGAACATCTCCGACGTCCACTACCGCGACATCACGATGACCAACGTGCACTCGCCGGTCTTCCAGAAGATCGCCACCAGGAAACGCTGCGGCAACAACCCCGGCGTCGGCCACATCGGCGGCATCACGTACGACAACATCACCGTCCCCGGCGGCAGCCCCAGCGTCACCCCGACGCTGTGGGGCGAGTCCGGCAGCAACCACATCAGCAATGTGACGTTCACCAACGTCAACATCACCGTCCCCGGCGGCAGCCAGGAGATCAACACCGGGCTGCCGAGCAACAACGCGAACAACTACGACCCCACGAGCATCGGCACCCGCCCGTCCTTCGGCTGGTACCTGCACAACGCCGACAACATCCGGTTCGTCAACTCCTCGGTGAAGTTCGCCGCCAACGACAACCGCCCCGCGGTCATCGCCAACGGCGGCGGACCTGTCGCGTTCGACCACTTCACCGCGCAGCGCGGCAGCGGCAGCGCGTACGACCTCGGATTCCAGTCGGTCACCGGCTACTGCGTGACCAGCAGCACCACCACCGGCGGCGGGCTGCGCGTCAACACCACCAACTCCACCCAGAAGTGCTGAGCGCCGGTCCCCGGCGCATCTCCCCGAACGGCGACGGCGGCCTCGGGGACTGGCGGGCGCTGGCCGAGGCAGTGGGTACGAGATGGCCCGGACCACCGGCCGGACTGCGACCGCGCGCGACATGGGCCACCTGCCCATCTGCGAGAGCCTGGCATGGGTCGCCACCCGGCCGGGACTGCGCTGTCTGTACACCCACCTGAACAACACCAACCCCGTGCTGGACCCGCACTCCGCCGAGTACCGGGCTGTCCGCGCCGCAGGAGTGGAGGCGGCGGCGGACGGCCGGCTGCTGGAGCTGGGACGCGGCGACGGTCCGGGGGCGCCTCGTCCGACGACCCCGCTCGCCGTTCGACACCCCCTTCCTCTGGAGGACTCCGATGAATGTGCACCGACGCAGGTTCTTGACCCTCGGCGCGACGCTGGGGTTGTCCGCCGTCGCGGGAGCGCGGGCCGCCCTACCGGCGTCGGCGAGCATCGCCGACGGCGCCGCGACGCAGACGATGTACCTGACCGGCACGGACACCGACAGCACCGTCCCGTGGGACTTCCTGTGCACGGCCGGACGCCGCAGCGGGGCGTGGGGTACCCTGCCGACGCCGTCGCAGTGGGAGTTCTCGGGCTACGGGACGTACAACTACGGCGGGGCGCTCACGCCGGGGGAGAGCGGGAAGTACCGCCACAGCTTCACGCCGCCCGCCTCGTGGGCCGGCCGGCAGGTCTTCCTGGTCTTCGAGGGCGCGATGACCGACACCACGGTCACGCTGAACGGGAAGTCAGCCGGCTCCAAGCACCAGGGGGCCTTCTACCGGTTCCGCTACGACGTCACCGCGCTGATCCTCCCGGGCAAGAGCAACCTGCTCGAGGTCACCGTCGACAAGGACTCCTCGAACACCTCGGTCAACCAGGCCGAGCGGCAAGGCGACTACTGGAACTTCGGCGGCATCTTCAGGCCGGTGTACCTGCAGGCGTTCCCCGCCGCGCGCGTCGACCGGGTCGCGATCAAGGCGGAGTCGAACGGGGCGTTCGCCGTCGATGCCTACCTGGGCGGAAACGTGGCCAGCGGCCGGGTGGCCGTCCAGATCAAGACGCTCGACGGCACGAACGTCGGCGGCAGCTTCTCGACCGCGGTGTCGGCCGGCACCTCGCGCGTGACCGTCTCCACGAGCGTCTCGAACCCGAAGCAGTGGACGGCCGAGACCCCGAACCTCTACCAGGCGGAGGTGGTGCTGACCAACTCATCGGGCGCTCAGGTGCACGGGCTCACCGAGCGGTTCGGCTTCCGGACGGTACAGGTACGCGCCGGCGACGGCCTCTACGTCAACGGGACGAAGGTCGTCCTCAAGGGCGTGACCCGCCACACGTTCTACCCGACCCTCGGCCGCGCCTCCAGCCCGCGCCTGGCGCGCGAGGACATCGCGCTGATGAAGGCGATGAACGTCAACGCGGTGCGGATGTCGCACTACCCGCCGGACACCTACTTCCTCGACCTGTGCGACGAGTTGGGGCTCTACGTCCTGGACGAGCTCGGCGGGTGGCAGCACAGCTACGACACCGCGGCGGGCACCCCGCTGGTGCAGGCGATGGTCACCCGGGACGTCAACCACCCCTCGATCCTGTTCTGGGACAACGGCAACGAGGGCGGTTGGAACACCGCTCTCGACGGCCTCTTCGGCTCCTGGGACCCGCAGAAGCGGACGGTGCTCCACCCCTGGTCGAATTTCGGCAACATCGACACCAACCACTACCCGACGTACTCCGCGGTCCAGTCCAAACTGGCGGGCTCGACGGTCTTCATGCCCACCGAGCTCCTGCACGGCCTCTACGACGGCGGGGCCGGTGCCGGACTCGACGACTACTGGAAGCTGATGGCCACCGCCCCGCACTCGGCCGGCGGATTCATCTGGTCGCTCATCGACGAGAGCATCCGCCGCGACGACGGCGGCGGCGCGATCGACACCAACGGCAACCGGGGGCCGGACGGCATCGTCGGCCCATTCCGGGAGAAGGAGGGCAGCTTCTACACGATCAAGGACATCTGGTCACCGGTCCAGCTGAGCAGCCCCTCGTACTACGAGTCCTCCTTCCCCAGCAGCTTCGATGCCACCGTCGGACTGACGAACCGATACGCGTTCACCAACCTCTCGTCTTGCAGGTTCAGTTGGCAGCTGATCAACTACGCCACGCCGGGCGGCGCCGGTCACACGGTGAAGGCGCAGGGGTCGAGTGCCAGCCCGAACATCGCGCCCGGCGGCAGCGGGAAACTCATCCTCGGGCTCCCCGGGAACTGGGCGGACTCCGACGCGCTGCGGGTGAGCGTCGCGGACGCGTCGGGGGCGGAGATCACCGCCTGGGTCTGGACCATCAAGAAGGCCGCCGACCACATGCGCCGGATCGTCGTGGCGGTTCCGGGCGCCCCGTCGGTGACCGCGTCCCAGAGCACCGACACGGTCACGATGAACGCCGGCACCACCAGCGTGCGCATCGCCCGCGCCAGCGGCCGGCTGACCTCGATCAGCAGGAACGGAACCGCGGTGTCGCTGGCGAACGGACCCGCTCCGGCGGCCGGCTCCTCGACGCTGACCGGCCTGACCCACGCGCAGGACGGTGCCGCCCACACCGTCACCGCGACCTACTCGGGGAACCTGCAGACGGTGCGGTGGCGCCTGGACAGCAACGGGTGGCTCCGCCTGGACTACACCTACAACCTCACCGGCAGCCACGATTATCTCGGCGTGAACTTCGACTACCCGGAGTCGAAGGTCACCGGCGTCACCTGGCTGGGCCGCGGACCCTACCGCGTCTGGAAGAACCGGCTGCGCGGGGTGACCACCGACGTGTGGACCAAGGCGTACAACAACACCGCCACGGGGAAGACCGGTTTCACGTACCCGGAGTTCAAGGGCTACCACGCCAACCTGTACTGGGGTTCGCTCCACACCACGGAAGGGACGATCACCATCGTGTCCGCCCAGGAGAACGTCTTTCTGCGGCTGTTCACGCCGAGCCAGCCGTCTGACTCCGGCAACGCCGCCGCCCCCTTCCCCGGCGGGAACCTCTCCCTCCTGGACGGGATCCCGGCGATCGGCAACAAGTTCCACGCCGCGAACGCCGTCGGCCCCGCCGGCCAACCCAACACGGCCAACGGAACCTACGCACGCACCGTCTACTTCCACTTCGCCAGCTGACCGGCGCCGTCCCCTCGGCGCAGCCCACAGCTGCCGTCCGCACGTCCGTCATGAGATCCCCTTGGAGCCTGCTTGTGTCCGATGCGCTCGCCCCTTACGGCCAACTCCGCCCCGGCTCGCTGCCCTCGCGTACCGAAGCGGTGCTGGACGCGGTCAAACACGGAATCCTGGTTGGTGAGTTGAAGCCGGGGCAACCGCTGGTGGAGACCGAACTCGCCGCCCTGCTGGGGGTGTCGAAGACGCCGGTGCGCGAGGCGTTGAAGACGCTGGCGGGCACCGGTCTGGTGATCATGAGTCCCTACCGGGGGGCCTGGGTGCGCGAGGTCGACGAGGCCCTCGCCCGCAGCGTATACGACATGAGGCTGCTGCTGGAGCCGGTCGCCGCGGCGCGGACCGTGGCGACCCCCCGCCGCTCCTGGGACGCGGCGGAGGCCGCCCTCGACCGTGCGGACCGGGCCGTGGACACCGCCGAACGATCGCTGGCGAACCGGGACTTCCACCGGACGCTGTACGCGGACTGCGGAAACCCGCTGCTCGTCGGTTCGTTGGACGGGCTGCGCGACCAGACGGCTCTGGTGTCCAGTGCCGCCTGGGCCGTCCATCCGTCCTGGGAGATGGAGGCGCGGGAGCACCGGGAGATTCTTCGCGCCGCACAGAGCGGCAGGCCCGACCTGGTGGGCGACCTGCTCCGTGGCCACATAGGCGCCTTCATGGCGCGCAACTTCCCCGAGAAGTCGACGGATTAGGAGCGTCATGACCTTGGGCACCTCACACTTCGACGGCCTGCGCGCCCGGCTGGCTACGGTGATCGCGATTCCGGTGACACCCTTCTCCCCCGACGGAGCGGTGGACTGGGACAGCCACGCGGCGCTGATCGGCCGGCTGATCGACCATGGCGTGCACGTGGTCACGCCCAACGGCAACACCAGCGAGTTCTACACCCTCAGCACGGCGGAGGCACGGCGGGCGGTAGAGTCCACCGTCGCGGCGGCCGGAGGACGGGCGGACGTGATGGCCGGTGTCGGCCTGGACACCGCGGGAGCGGTCGCGTCGGCACTGCACGCCGGCGGCGTGGGGGCAAGTTCGATCATGGTGCACCAGCCCGTTCACCCCTACCGCTCGGCGGAGGGGTGGATCGACTACCACCGGGCGATCGCGGAGGCGGTGCCCGACCTCGGCGTCGTCCTCTACATCCGCGACGAGCGCGTCAGCGGCGAGCAGATCCGAAGGCTCGCCGACTACTGCGCGAACGTCGTCGGGGTGAAGTACGCCGTTCCCGACCCGGTGCGCTTCGCGTGCGTGGCACGTGACGCGGGGCTGCGGCGGTTCGCGTGGATCGTCGGGATGGCCGAGTTGCACGCCCCCGGCTACTGGGCGACCGGCGCGGTCGGCTTCACTTCCGGCCTGGTCAACGTGGTTCCCAGGCTGTCGTTCGCGCTGTTGCGGGCCCTGGAGGACGGGGACTACCCGGGCGCCATGCGGGTGTGGGAGTCGGTGCGGTCCTTCGAGGAGCTGCGGGCCGCCGACGCGTCCGCCGACAACGTCAGTGTGGTCAAGGAGGCGCTCACCCAGCTCGGCCTGAGCCGAAGGACGGTACGGCCGCCGTCGCGGACCCTGCCGACGGCCGTCCGGAATGACATCGACGCACTGATCACGCGGTGGCGGACGGAGGGCTGGCTGTGATGGCGCACCACGACGGGGGAGCCCATGCCGGGGACGGGAACAGGCGGGTGAAGCCGCTGCGCAGCGCGGCCTGGTTCGGCAGTACCCACGACGCCACCGGCGGTGGCCTGCGGGCCTTCAGTCACCGCTCACGCATGCGGCAGCTCGGCTACCTCCCGGAGGAGCACCTGGGCAAGCCGGTCATCGCGATCCTCAACACCTGGTCCGACATCAATCCCTGCCACATGCACCTGCGGGAACGGGCGGAGCAGGTCAAACGCGGGGTGTGGCAGGCCGGCGGATTCCCGCTGGAGTTTCCCGTCGCGACCCTCTCGGAGACCTTCCAGAAGCCCACGCCCATGCTGTACCGCAACCTGCTGTCGATGGAGACGGAGGAACTGCTGCGTTCGTACCCCGTGGACGGGGCCGTGCTGATGGGCGGCTGCGACAAGACCGTGCCCGCGCTGCTCATGGGAGCGGCGAGCGCCGGCCTGCCCGCCCTGCTCGTCCCGTCAGGTCCCATGCTGCGCGGCCATTACCGCGGGCAGACTTTGGGAAGTGGCACCGACCTGTGGGCGTACTGGGACGAGTACCGGGCAGGACGGATCGGCGAGTGCGAGATGTCGCAGGTGGAGTGCGGCCTCGCGCGGTCGCCGGGCCACTGCATGACTATGGGCACGGCATCCACGATGACCGCTGCCGCCGAGGCCATGGGCATGGCCCTGCCCGGCTCCTCGGCCGTTCCGGCGGTGGACTCCGCCCATCACCGGATGGCCGCGGCAGCCGGACGGCGCGTCGTCGGCTTGGTGAAGGAGGACGTCACTCCGGCGTCCGTCATGACCCGGGAGGCGTTCGAGGACGCCGCCGCGACCATACTGGCCCTCGGCGGCTCCACCAATGCGCTGATCCACCTCATCGCCATGGCCGGACGGCTCGAGGTCCCGTTGTCCTTGGAGGACTTCGACGCCATCGGCCGCCGCGTCCCGGTCCTCGCTGACGTCCGCCCGGTGGGCGCCTATCTGATGGAGGACTTCTACTACGCCGGCGGACTACCGGCACTGCTGCGGCAGCTGAACGAGATCCCGGGGGCGTTGCACCCGGACCGCTCCACTGTGGCCGGCCATTCCTTCGCGGCGTACTTCGCCGACGCCGAGATCCACGGACCCGCCATCCGCAGACATGACGAACCCCTCCACGACGAAGGCGGCGTAGCCGTCCTGCACGGCAATCTCGCGCCGGGCGGCGCGGTGATCAAACACCTGGCCGCCGCGCCCGAGTTGCTGTGCCACACCGGCCCCGCCGTCGTCTTCGACTCCTACGCCCAGCTCAGGGAGGGCATCGACGATCCCGCCTTCGACATCACCCGGGAAACTGTCCTGGTGCTGCGCGGCGCGGGACCGCTCGGCGGGCCCGGCATGCCGGAGTACGGAATGCTGCCCATCCCCGCGTACCTGCTGGAGAAGGGGGTCACCGACCTGGTGCGGATCTCCGACGCCAGGATGAGCGGCACCAGTTACGGAACCTGCGTCCTGCACATCGCCCCCGAGTCCCACGCGGGCGGCCCGCTGGCGCTGGTACGCACCGGGGACATGATCACCCTCGACGTCGGGCGCCGCCTCCTGCAACTGGACATCGACCCGGTCGAGCTGGAGGAACGGCGTCGCGCCTGGCGGCCGCCGGAGCTCCAGGCCACCCGCGGCTACGGCGCCCTCTTCAACGAGCACGTCACCCAGGCGGACGAGGGGTGCGACTTCGACTTCCTCGCCTCACCCGGCCGCAACCCGGCACCCGACCCGCGCTGAGGCGACACACCACCTGCCCACCGCACAGCCGATTTGGCCACCGCACCAACGAAAGGTTCGATGCGTCATGTCTGAACTCCCCGGAAGATCCGTCCCAACCCCCCGCGGTCTCCCGCGCCGCCGGGTGTTGTCGACCCTGGCCGTCGCCGGGGCCGCCGCACCGGTCCTCGCGGCTTGTTCCTCCCCGAGCAGCCCCAGCAGCAGCAAGGACCCCGCACCCACGTCACTGGGCACCACGCCGAGCAAGCCGGTCACCCTCAACATTCTCGACGTGGCCGGGAACCTGGCCCTGACCAAGCCGATGATCGAGGCATTCAAGTCCGCGCATCCCGACGTCGTCTCCCGCGTCACCTACAGCACCGGCACCGCACCGCAGCTCTCGTCGAAGGTGCAGGCGCAGCAGCAGGCGGGCAACGCGCAGATCCACCTGGTCCTCACCGGCACCGACGGGCTGGCCGCGGGCATCCAGAAGGGCCTGTGGTACAACGTCAAGCCATACTACGACGCGTTCTTCCCCGGGTTGATGGCCAACTACCAGCCGGCCGCGGCCTCCATGACGACACTGGCGCAGGACCAGGGCATCGAACTGGTCTGGTACCCGTCGGGGCCGCTGCTGGAATACGACCCGGGCAAGGTCACCAGCCCCCCGGAGACCCCGGACGCGCTGTTGGACTGGGCGAAGGCCAACCCGGGGAAGTTCCAGCACGCGCGCCCGGCCAACTCCGGCCCCGGCCGGACGTTCCTGATGGGTCTGCCCTACCTGCTCGGTGACTCCGACCCCACGGACCCGACGAACGGGTGGTCGAGGACGTGGGCGTATCTGACGGAGCTGAACAAGCACATCGAGTCCTACCCGTCCGGGACGACCGACACGATGAAGAACCTCGCGGCGGGCACGGTCCACATGATCGCGTCCACGACCGGCTGGTACATCAACCCGCGCGTGCTGGGCACGGTGCCGCCGCGGATGAAGGTGGCCAAGTTCCAGACCTTCACCTGGGTGTGCGACGCCCAGTACGGGGTAGTGCCCAAGGGCGTTTCGTCCGACACGCTGACCGCGGTCCTGCGGCTGCTGGCGTGGATGCTCACCCCGGAGCAGCAGGCGTTCGCCTATGACCAGGGCTACTTCTACCCCGGTCCCGCGGTCAAGGACGTGCCGCTGAGCAAGGCACCCGCGGCGTCGCAGAAGGTCATCGCCCAGTTCGGCGAGCCGCAGTTCGACAGCTGGATCCAGCAGTACCCGATCAAGAACTCCCTGCCGGCCACGACCCAGGTCACCGCGTTCGACCTGTGGGACCGCAGGATCGGATCGACGAAGTGAGTGCTGTGACCCCGACGAACCCCATCACCCCCGCCGGCGACCGACCGATGGAGGCGCGGTCCGCTGACGACCGGGCCGGCTCGCAACTGGGCGAGCTGCGCCTGCACGGCGTCACCCGCGACTACGGCACGCACACCGCGCTGCACCCGCTGGACCTGACCGTGCACGGCGGCGAGTTCGTCGCCCTGCTCGGCCCGTCCGGGTGCGGGAAGACCACCGCGCTGAACTGCCTGGCCGGCCTGCTGCCGCTGACGGGTGGTGAGATCAGTCTGGACGGACGCCGGATGGACACCCTGCCGCCGGAAAAGCGCGGCTTCGGCATGGTCTTCCAGAACTACGCGCTCTTCCCGCATCTGACCGTCCGGGCCAACATCGCCTTCGGCCTGAAGATGAGGAAGACGCCCAAGGCGGAGATCGACCGACGCGTCGAAGCCGTCCTGTCCCTGGTCAGGCTCGACGAACAGGCACGCAAGCACCCCGGCCAGCTCTCCGGCGGCCAGCAGCAGCGGGTCGCGATAGCCCGCGCCATCGTCCTGCAGCCGCCCCTGGTGCTGATGGACGAGCCCCTGTCCAACCTGGACGCGGCCCTGCGTCTTGAGATGCGCAGCGAGATCCGGCGCATCCACCAGGAGTTCGGCCTGACCACGCTGTACGTGACACACGACCAGGAGGAGGCGCTGTCGCTCGCTGACCGCCTGGTGGTGCTGCACGAGGGCAGGGTCAGCCAGATGGGCACCCCCGCCGATCTGTACGAGCACCCCGCCAACTCGCACGTCGCGGCCTTCATGGGCTACCGCAACCTGCTGCACCTGGAGGTCGCGTCCGCCGACTCCCGTGGGCTGCTGGCCCGGGGGCGCGGGCTCGAACTGCGCGGCACGCCGGTCGGCGACCGTACGCCGGCCGCCGGCGAGCAGGTCGTAGTCGCCATCCGTCCCGAGGACATCCACCTCGCCCAGGACGGCGCCGACGTCGAAGCCGTGGCCGAGATCGTCGAGTACCACGGGCGGCTCTTCCACATCGAAGCCATCACGGCTGCGGGCGACCGCGTGCACTTCAAGTCCGCCACCCACGTGCACCCGGGCGACGCCGTGGGCCTGATCGTCCCCGCCGAGCGGGCGCTGGTATTCGCACGCGATCCCGAGGACGGGCGGGAGGCCACCGGATGAGCGCCGCTGGCCGTCCCCCCGAGTCCCGGTCCGCCCCGCCCGCGCCCGGGCGCACCGCGCTGCGGCACCGGCTGGCAGAACGCGGTGTCGACCGCACCCTGCTGCTGCTCGTCCCCGGCCTGCTCGCGGTGATCGCGCTGTTCGCGTACCCGTTCCTGTACGGGCTGCAGCTCTCCTTCCAGCCCGAACACGGCGGTGTCTTCGGCTCCTACCGCGACTTCTTCACCAACTCCTTCGCCGTCGGCTCCATCGCCATCACCTTCAAACTCGCCGTACCCGCCGCACTCATCAACGTCGGGGCGGCCGTCCCCATCTCCTACCGGATGCGGCAGGACTTCCGCGGCAAGCGGCTGCTGCTCGCGCTGCTCGTCGTGCCCATCACACTGGGCACGGTCCTGACCGCCGAGGGCATACTGGAGTTCTTCGGCCCGGTCGGCTGGTTCAACCAGACCCTGCAGTGGCTCGGCCTGACCGACTCGCCCGTCCGGCTCACCCACAACTACTCGGGTGTCCTGCTCTCGCTGATCATCAGCGGCTTCCCCTTCGCCTTCCTCCTCACCCACTCCTACCTCTCCGGGATCAACCCGGCCCTGGAGCGCGCCGCCGCCACCCTCGGCGCCACCTGGTGGCAGCGCTTCCGGTACGTCACCTTCCCGCTGCTCCTCCCCGGGCTCATGACGACGTTCGTGCTGACCTTCGTGCTGGCCTTCGCGGTCTTCCCCTCCGCGATGATGGTCGGCGACCCCGACGGCAAGACCCACGTCATCTCCATCGAGGCCTACGAAACCGCCCTGGAGCGCTTCAACTACTCCGGAGGCTCCGCCATCGCCATGGTCATGACCGCCCTGATGCTCGCCGTCATCGGCCTCACCATGGCACTGCGCTCGCGGCTCTACCGCGGCTCCACAGGAGGCAAGGGATGACCGTCCCCATGATGTCCACAGCTCCCGTGAAGTCATCGCCCCGCCCTGCCCCGGTGCGCCGCCGGAGCATCACGCTGCGCCCGGGCGCCTGGGTGGTCTGGGCGGCTCTCGCCGCGTTCTTCCTCGCCGTGCTCGGCGTCATCGGCGCGGTGGTCCTCAACTCCTTCGGCCGGACCTGGTTCTCCGGCTGGGGGCCGCAGGGCTACACCACCTCCTGGTACAGCAAGGCCTGGAGCGAGTTCGATCTCGGCCAGGTCATGTGGGTCACCGTCGAGGTGTCCTTCCTGGTGGTCGCCCTGTCCCTGCTGGTCGGCGTCCCGGCCTCGTACGCCCTCGCCCGCCGCGACTTCCCCGGCAAGAAGTTCGTCAACACGCTGTTCGTGCTGCCGATCCTGGTGCCACCGATCGCCTACGGCATCCCGCTGGCCACCGTGCTGTACAAGTTCCACCTGGCCGGGTCGCTCACCGGCGTCGTTCTCGCCAACCTGGTCCCGTCCATCCCCTTCGTCATCTTCACCATGACGCCCTTCATCGAGCAGATCGACCCCCGTCTCGAAGCCGCGGCGCGGATGTGCGGCGCCTCGACCAGGTCGGTCCTCGTCCGCATTCTCGGGCCGCTGCTGCTGCCCGGGATGCTCGCTGCGGGCATCCTCGTGCTGGTCCGCACGTTCGGCATGTTCGAACTCACCTTCCTGACGTCGGGGCCCGACAGCGAAACCCTCATTGTCGCTCTCTTCTCCGCCGTCTTCTCCGCGGGTATCCGCAGCCCCCAGTCCATCGACGCCATGGCCGTCATCTACACCACGTCCATGGCGGTGCTCCTCCTGATCGCCCTGCGGTTCGTGAACCCGACCCAACTGGTCGCACGCGATGCGAGCTGACCCCCGACCCGTGCCAAGCTTCTCCGAACTTCGATATGTCTCATGAGACACAGCTCGGTGCGGCTTGGACGGTCCATCCAGCCTGCCTGGGCAGCAATGGAGTCAACACCGGGAACGCCCGCCGCGCCGCCGTTCAGTCCTGGCTCGCTCGGTGCGTCGAGCGCGGCCACGACGCCCCCGCCGCGCCCCCTGGACCAAGCATTTCACCCCGCTCGACTCCGACACCCCCGCCCACTCCCGCACCGCCATCGACCGGCTCATCGGCCGCCGCGGCATCCACGTGCGGGAGAGGACACTGTGGCGGATGCTGTACGAGACCTGCGCGCGGGCGGAGGAAACCCTCCCCCTCGACATCGAAGACTTGACCTTGCCGTTCGTTGTGGCCAGGTCAAGGCCAAAGGGGGCGATCCCCATCACGCGCCGCGGCGGCGCCGCCCGCGACCAGTACGTGCTGCAGACCGTCTATTGGGATGCTGGCACCGCCCGCCTCCTGCCCCGCCTGCTCACAGGCCGTACCCACGGCCCGGTCTTCACCACCCGCGGCGAGCCTGCCCCCGGCAAGCCCGGCCCCGGCAAGGTCTGCGACGCCCGCGGCGTCTGCCTCGTTGCGCGGTTCAACCACTACAAGCCCGCAGCAATCTTCCTTCGCGAGCAGGCCGACCTCGGCCCGGACATCGACTCCGCGACGATCGCTCGGGCCGACCGACTATTCACCCGGCTCAACTCCCGTCACCCCAAGCGCTGAGCCGAGGTTCTGACGTCGCTCTGACCGATGTTGGGGAATGCGTCCCGCGCCACACCGACGCCTCCGTCCCGACCGCAGCGGTCGGGGCGGAGGCGTCGGTCCATCGTGCTCGGGGTGCACGGCAGGCCGGTAGCGGCGTCACCGCCACTGCCGGCCTGCCGTGCGGTACCTCATATATGAGTCCTCTCCGACCTGGGGAGAGGATTTCGGTGGATGGCGGTCCGGGCGGGCGTCTGTCTGACGAAGCACCTGCCTGGACCGGGTCGACCGGTCGCGTGGGTGTGTGCCGTTGGAGGGCGAGCTCGTCACATGTCCACGGACGTCATGAGGCCGCGGGGATGTTCCACTTCTGGTTGGTGCCGCCGTTGCAGTCCCAGATGGCGAGTTTGGTGCCGTTGGCGGTGTTGCCGCCGGGGATGTCGAGGCAGCGCCCGGAGGCGGGGTTGACCAGAGTGCCGTTGCTGACGTTCCACTGCTGGTTGCCCTGCCCGTTGCAGGTCCACAGGTTCACCAGGGTGCCGTTGACGGTCGCGTTGCCGACGATGTCCAGGCACAGGCCGTTGTTCGTGACGGCGCCGTTGCCGACGGTCCATTGCTGGGCGCCGGAGCCGTTGCAGTCCCAGATGTCGACCACGGCGCCAGGAGCGGTCGAGCCGGTGTAGTCGTCCAGGCACTTGCCGGCGTTCAGGGCCGAGGTGACCGGTCCGGTGCCCGTTCCGCCTCCGGTGCCGGAGCCCGGGGTGATGGAGAGGCTGTCGAACTGGTCGGTGCGGTAGCCCTGGATGCCGAGTCCGGCTTGTCCGGACTGGAAGGAGGAGTCGTTCACCGATCCGATCTGCTTGCCGTCGACCTTGGCGGTGATCTGGCTGCCCTGGAAGGCGAAGGACAGGTTGTGCCAGGTCCCGGTGCCCAGTGCGGTGGTGGTGCCGGTGGCCAGAGTGTGGTTCGAGCCGTCCGTGTACATCTTCTCGATCCACCACTGCCCGTTGTCACGGATGCGCAGGTAGTACGCGTTCATGTGCGATTGTGGGCGCAGCTGGGTGTTGGCCCGGCCGAGCAGTTCCGTGGTGCCGGCGCCGCGCAGCAGCACGTCGGCGCTGACGGTGTAGTTCGACCAGGCGGTGTCACCAACGAGCGTGTACGCGTCGGAGTCGCTCTGCCACTCGATCGGCTTGACGGGCGCCATCTGCTGCACGCACTTGCCGGAGCGGCCGGTGCAGGGCTGGACCTCGAAGGAGCCCTGCATGTCGGACATGTACCGGGCCTGGGTGCCGGTGGCGTAGCCGTCGAAGTTGTCGTTGTGGGGGAGGGCGAGGGAGTGGACGGCGGGCGCGGTCGCGGTGCCCTTGCCCGCGGTGTTCAGGGTGCTGACGGTGTAGGCGTAGCCGGGCTGCATCGTCAGGGAGTACGAGCCGTTGTTCGGCGTGATGTCCTGCGTGTGGCCGAAGGACGTCGCGTCGCTGCTCGCGTTGAGCTTGGTGGCCCACACGTGCACCGTGCCGGTGGACAGTCCGCCCTGGACGTGTACGTTGACGGTCTGCGACGAGCCGGAGGTGGTGGTCTCCAGGACGGTGGAGTAGTCGGAGGACGTGTTCGACTTGAGGGTGATGTAGCTGCCGTTGCTCTCGGAGCCGCCGAGGTAGCCGGAGGCGGAGTCGATGAACTTCCAGCCGGGTTTGGTGAACTGGGTGACCTGCGCGGTCGCCCAGGTGCTGGCGCCGATGGTGTAGTTGCCCGACCAGGGGGAGCCGGCGGTGGCGAGGCCGACGGTGGAGTAGGGCAGGTTGGGGGTGATCGCGGCGATCAGTGGCCAGTTGTAGTAGCTGGTCAGGCGGGCGTCGGTGTAGCCGCGGGTGATCTGGCGGATCAGGGCGGGGGCGCCGGTGTTCATATCGTTGGAGCCGCCCTCGGAGTTCCACAGCGGCTTGCCGCTGTTGCGGGCGGTGTTGGTGGTCGAGCAGGTCTGGCCGATGTTGTCGTTGCCGTATCCGCAGGTGTAGTGCGTTCCGATGATGGACACGGCGTTGCTGAACGCCTGGTTCTTCGCCATATCGTCGGCGACGTCCCAGCCGTTGTCGTTGGCGACGATCTGCACGCTGCCGTAGCCGGCGCTGTTCAGGGTGGAGCGCAGCTGGATATACCAGTTGGCGTCGTGGCCGCGTTCGTTCCAGCCGCCGAGGTACTTGATGCTCAGGCCGTGCTGCTTGGCGCAGCCCAGCCAGGACACGACGTAGTTGATGGTGTCGGTGGACCAGAAGCCGCCGTTGATCCAGCCGGGTGCGGTCCAGGCCAGGCCGTAGAGGGCGATGTCGGGGTTGCGGGCCTTGGCCTGCTCGGCCAGCCAGAACTCGTAACCTGCGTTGCAGTTGATGGTGCCGCGGGAGTGCTCGATGGAGGGTTCCGAGCCGTCGGTGGAGTTGGCGTCACCGCCGATCTCGATCTTCAGCGACTGCAGGGCTGCCCCGTAACCGGGCTTGAACATGTAGTCCAGAATCTGCGACTGCTGGGCCGCGGGGTAGTCGGTCAGCAGACGGGAGTTCCCACCGCCACCGCTGATCGCACCGATCCCGTCGAACGTCCGGCCGCTCTGCGAACCGTCCACCGCGATGGACGTGGTCGCCGCCTGCGCCGGCGTGCTGGTCACCGACAACACGGCGGCGAGCAGCGCCAAGGCCCATAACGGGGCAAATCTTTTGATTATTGGCATGAAGCCATCCTTCGACATGGGGGCGGAAGGAAGCGCGGCAAGCCCGAACGGAGCGCCGCGTACCGCCAGGAGGATGGTTCACATTGTGCTGTCGTGTTTCTTTTTAGGTCAACCCTCACGACAAGGAAACAAGTTCACACACTTTCCGATTACTGCGACACCACAGGTCACAGGCGCGGAGGTCGGCGTCAAGACGGTCCTCATCCCGGCCCCGGGGTCCGGGCGATTACGGCGGCTTGCGGCATTCCGATCGCGCTTCCCTTGGAGGGGACTTCATGCACCAGGCTTCCGACGAGCGCTACGACGCGATGACCTTGCCCCTGCCGATAACCTCATCCGTGCAGGTCACGCGGCACGTTGGTACTCGTGGAGGATGCCGCCGAGTCGTTCACGTCTACGTATGTCTAGGCGGTCGATCTGTTCTGGATCGGTGACGGGAACCGGCAGCGGGTGCAGTGGGCGGGCGTTGGCGATGCCCTGATGGGGCCGGTGGGAGTTGTAGTGCTCTTCGAACTCCCGTAGCGCGTGCAGTAAGTGCCGCTGGTTCCACATCAAGGTGCGGTCCAGCAGTTCGCGCCGGCAGGTCTGCACCCACCGTTCCATGATCGAGTTCATGCGTGGCATCCGTACGCCGCTGAGCACCACGTCGACCCCCGCGTCCGCCAGGACGGTGCCGAACAGGGCGGGGAACTTCCCGTCACGGTCCCGGATCAGGAACCTGGCCCGACAGCCGGCGTCTTCGAGATCCATGACGAGGTTCTTCGCGGCTTGAATGACCCAGGTGGCTGTGGGGTGGGCGGTGGCGCCGAGAATCCGGATCCGCCGGCTGGCGTGCTCGATCACCGCGAACACGTACAGCCGCGCCCCGGACAAGGTGACCGTCTCCAGGAAGTCGCACGCCAGCAGGGCGTCGGCCTGGGAGTGCAGGAAGTCCGCCCACGTACTGGAAGCGCGTTCGGGCGCCGGGTCGATCCCGGCATCCTTCAGGATCTCCCAGACGGTGGAGGCACCCACCTTGATCCCGAGAACGAGGAGTTCACCGTGGATGCGGCGATATCCCCAGTGGGGATTCTCCCGTGCGACCCGCAGGACCAGGGCGCGGATGGAGCGCACGGTGCGTGGCCTTCCCAGGCGCTTGGGCCGGGATCGGGCCGCGTGGCGGCGTGCGACCATGTCGCGGTGCCAGCGCAGCACCGTGTCCGGACGCACCACCACCCGTATCTTGGGCAGCGCCTCCGACGGCATCCGGTGCAGCAGGGCTGCCAGGAACGCGCGATCGCCCGGGGTGAACCGCACTCTGTCTTTGCCGAGTTGGCGCTGCAACACCGTGATCTGATGGCGCAACGCGAGGATCTCCGCGTCCTTGTCCCGGTCGCCCATCGGCAGCAGGCGGAGCATGGCGAAGGCGTTCGTGACGTCAGGTAAGCCAGTCGCAACAGCACGCGATCATCATGGCGGGGCGGTGACCAACCGTGCGAGAGGCCCATTTTGTGCGCTGGTACCCGTGATCGCGCGCATCCCGTAAACCGGCTCCCACCAGGGCGGATGAGGTTACCGGCAAGGGCAAGGTTGATGCGCTTGGTGTCCGCGCCGAGCAATTGAACTAGGGCGTGTGGGGGGTTGTGATCAAGGCTGTGATTCGAGGTGTCGGATCCAGAGGAGGCCGGCACATAATTCGAGTCCGGCCTGGTAGCTTTCGGGTTTTTTGTCGTAGCGGACGGCGAGGCCGCGCCAGTCCTTGATCTTGTTGATGGTGCGTTCGACGCTGTTGCGGAGCTTGTACAGCTGCTTGTCCCAGGTGACGGGCCGCCCGCCGCGTGAGCCGCGGTTCTTGCGGTGGGCGGCCTGATCCTTCTTCTCGGGGATGACCGCTTTGATCCGACGTTTACGCAGGTGGGAACGGTTCTTGCGGGACGAGTACGCCTTGTCGCCCGCGACTGCGTCGGGCCGGGTGCGGGGTCGACCGACTGGGCCGGGGACGCGGATCTTGTTCAGGACGGGGATGAACTGCGGACTGTCCCCGGCTTGCCCCGCGGTGATCTTGAGGGAGAGGGGCAGGCACTGCGGCACGCAGGACAGGTGCGTCTTGGTGGTCAGTCCGCCGCGGGAACGCCCCAGGTCAGCGGCGGCGAGCCGGGCCTTGCGGCGACGCCTCACCCGTCGTCGTTCCTCCCGCTCCGGGTCCGGTTGTCCGTCTTGTTCCTGGCTGGTGCCCCTTTTTCTGCGGCGGCCTTCTCCAACGCGTCCAGGATCTCGGGCTCCACGATCATCCCGGCAGCATCGTGATGGGCCCGGACCGTAGTCGAGTCCACGCTGACCAGCGACAAGTCCACCAAGCCCCGCTTCGCCGCCTCGGCGATCGCACCCTGGAACACCGCGGTGAACACCCCGGCATCCCGCCACTGTCGAAACCGGCCGTAAACGGTCGACCAGTGCCCGAACCGTTCGGGCAACTCCCGCCATTTCGCCCCGTTCCTGAACCGCCACACGACGCCCTCGAAGTGCGCCCGCAGGTTCTCCGGGTACGGCCCGTACTCACCGACCGGCAGGAACGGAGAGACGAACTCCCACTCAGCATCCGAAAGTTGAGGTCGAGACACCCCACCGTTCTACCCCAAAGCCCCCGCCCCTACCGCCCGGGGACCCACGAGATCACAACCCCACACACGCCCTAGTACTGCAACGGTCTTTGCTCTGATGTGTGTGCAGTTTCTGGTGGTGTGTGGCCGCGTCGTTTGTAGTGGCTGATGCGGGCTTGGAATTGTCGTCGTCGGCGCCAGTGTGACCAGTGCAGGATGTGGTCGGTGAGGTGGGCGCGGGGCCGGGTCAGGCGGGTGGTCAGGCGCCGGATTTCGGGGAGGGTCAGGGCGATGAGCTGGGAGGATCCGTTTCTGCTTTCTCTGTGTCGAGCGCGCGGGCGCGCAGGACGGTCAGGCAGGCGTGGGCGGCCATGGCGAGGGTGATGTGGCGGTGCCAGCCGGGGTAGCGGCGGACCTGGTAGTCGTCCAGGCCGCATTCCTGCTTGGCGGTCTGGAAGCACTCCTCGACGGCCCACCGGCTGCCGGCGACGTGGATCAGCTCGTCGAGGGTGGTCTCGGCGGGGCAGTAGGCGATGTAGTAGGAGATCTCCTGCGGTCGGCTGACGCTGCGGCGGGCGATGACCCAGTGCCGGCGGTCCTCGCGGTGCCACGGGCGGACTTCCACTCTGGCCCAGTCGTAGACGCGGGGGCCGTGGGCGCCGTTGCCGCAGGAACGGCGTTTCCACTTCTGCCGGGACAGTCCGGGAAACAGGTCGTGAACCGGGTGGTCCATCGCCCATCGGGTCACGACGGTGTCGTGGCGGGTGGTGGCCATGACGTGGAAGACATCAGCCTGCTCGAGTTCGGTCCGCCAGCCTTTGGAGAAGCCGTAGGCGGCGTCCGCGGTCACCCACCGGAAGGGGATCTTCTCGGTGATCGCCCGGCGGACCATGGCCTTGGCGGTCACCACTTTCGTCTCGAAGGCGACCGTGTCCTCGATCCCCGCGGCCCGGCAGCGTTCCCGGTCATCGGTCCATGACGTGGGCAGATACAGGCGGCGGTCGATCAGCGTGCGACCGCGGGCGCCGGCATAGGCGAGGAAGACGCCCACCTGACAATTTTCTGTTCGGCCGGCGGTTCCGGAGTATTGGCGCTGGACTCCGGCCGAGCGGACGCCCTTTTTCAGGAACCCGGTGTCGTCCACGATCAGCACCGCTTCCGGGTCGCCGAGATGTTCCACGACGTAGTCGCGGACATCGTCGAGGACTTCGTCGGCGTCCCAGTCGCACCGGTTCAGCAGCCGGTGCATGCGATCGGGGGCCGCGTGGCCGGCCTCCTCCGCGAGCGTCCAGCCGTTCTTCCGCTCGAGCGGAGCGATCAGCCCCTGCATATACGCCAGTGCCGACTCCCGGGGCTCCGACCGGGCGAATCGGTGGACGAACCGCTCGTGCAACTCACCCAGACCCGCCGCCCACGACCTGACATCACCCAGTTCCCCACCCATAGTCAGATCAACGACTGTCCTGGCCACCAGTCACGCCAAACGCCGTTGCAGTACTAGGACTTGACCTTCACCCTCGGTGACCATGCGAGCCAGCCTCCGCGCCTGCGCGCGTGCCAGGTCGGCTTCGGTGCCATCCTGCGGCCTGCGGAAGCCCGCAAGCATGTCCACCAGGCCAGCGACACCCAATGGAAAACCCAACACGGTGACAAAATCAGCTGGTTCTAGCCCCCCGTGTCGAACTTGCCACACCGCATACGCCGCGCTCCCCGCGACGGCCGCCACGCACGCGGCACTGAGTAAGTGCCGCCACCCCCGCCCACGGCGCCCAATCCCTGATCTCATAGGGCCGATGATGACCGGCGAGCATTTCTCCAGTTACTTAAGACCTGTCCCGTAACTGCCGGTCATGGGTGAGATGATCTTGCGGTGTCTGCTGTGATCACGGCGTCGGAGCCGTCTTGGATAGCCCCGTTCACCGGGCTGAGTCCGCGTTCCTTCGGCAAGTTGGTGACGGCACTGCGCCGCGAAGGTGCGGATCCGGTCCGTAAGGGCCGACCGTGGGGCCTCCCGCTGGAAGACCGCGTTCTGCTGGTGGCGGCGTACTGGCGAACAAACTTGACCATGCGCCAGCTCGCTCCGCTCTTCGGTATCTCGAAGTCCGCGGCCGACCGGATCATCGACCATCTCGGCCCCTCGCTCGCGCTCCAGCCGCGTCAGCGGTTCCGCAAGGACACCGTGCTCATCGTGGACGGCACCTTGGTTCCGACCCGCGACCACACCATTGCCGCGCAGTCCAAGAACTACCGGTACTCCACCAACCACCAGGTCGTCATCGACGCCGACACCCGTCTTGTCGTAGCGGTCGGCCGGCCCCTGCCCGGCAACCGCAACGACTGCAAGGCGTGGGAGGAGTCCGGCGCGAAAGCGGCCGTCGGCAGGACCATGACGATCGCCGACGGCGGCTACCCGGGCACCGGGCTCGTGATGCCCCACCGCCGTCGCAAAGGCGAAGAACTGCCCGACTGGAAACAAGCCCACAACACGTCCCACAAACAAGTCCGCGCCCGCGTCGAGCACGTCTTCGCCCGCATGAAGACCTGGAAGATCCTCCGCGACTGCCGCCTCAAGGGCGACGGAGTCCACCACGCCATGCTCGGCATCGCCCGCCTGCACAACCTCAACCTCGCCGGATAGGCGAACAGCCAGACCGACCACCGACCACGCCCACAGCCACCCCAAGATCATTTACGGGACAAGCCTTAGATAGCCGGGACGTTCCCCGATCGTGACACACCGAGTAGTCGAGATGAGAGGGTTGGGTCGGTCGAGTTGGCCAAGTGGTGGAAGCCACCCAGCCTTTGGGTGGCGGCCGCGGTGCTCAGCAAGGCTTCGTCGAGCAAGCTGATGCTGCAGCTGAGATGCGCAGCATCAGCCGGGCGACATCGGCGGCGGAATTGGTGTGTGCGACGGCGACCGGGACTGAGCGCCGCGCCCTTGTCTTCGCCCTGGAGGTCGTCGTCCAGACGATGGCGAGGGGGTACGACGACCACCCGGACTTCAAGCCGCACTGGTGCGTGCGAACCGGCAGCAAGCGCACGATCGTCGTGCTGGTGGCGGAACGTTCGTCCTACACGGTCTCGGGGTCAGGGACAGGTCTCCTCGAACTTCACCGCCGTGAACTTCACGGGCTGCCCGGTCAAGGCCGTGCCCGGGGTCGGAGACTGCGTGCACACCTTCCAGTTCGACTGCACCAGGATCATCCGATCGCCTGCCGCGTCCGCCGAATCGATGGATGTGGACGGGTCCAGGGCGGCCGTCGCAGTGTTCAGGGCCTTCCCCTTGAAATTCGGCATCGTCTTGCCGGCCTTCGCGGGCGCCTTCTGGTCGGAGGCCGGGCACGTCTCGTTGGTTTTCACTGCCCCGAAGTCCAGTTTCGTGTCGACCGGCGCCGACGTCCCCGCGGCGGGTGCCTGGGAGCATACCTGCCAGTCCAGGTCGAGGATCTGGTGGCGGTCCCGGCCGGCGGCGTCGTGGCTGGCCAGGTTGTAGAACCCGGCGGCTTGCGCTGCGTCCTGCGCGGACTGGAGGCCCTTGCCGACGAAGTTGGGGACGGTCTTCGGCGTAGCGGCGGTCGCCTTGGGGGCGACGGTTGTGGTTGCCGCCGGTGTGCCTGGGGTGCCTGCGGTGGTGGGCGTCGCGGTGGGGCTGGTGGCGTTGGGGTCACAGCCGGCGAGGAGGGCTGCGGTGGCGAGGACGCCGAGGATGGTGGCGGTGCGAGCGTGCATGGGTCCCCTCTGGTTCATGAGGGGGTGAGTGTCCCGCAGGGGACTGCGAAGTGTCCGGCTTGTGATGTTTTTGTGATGCGGCGCAGCTAATCCGGCGACACGGCAGCGCGCCATCGACCTCACCCCGGTGACCACCGCAATGGCCCCGCCGACCCCCTGCAAACTGGACAGCAGCACCATTGGTACGACAGGACCGTCACTGTTCCTTTCAAGCAACCAGGATCGCCGTCAGGCCGCGAGTGCAACCGGGCCGCGCGCTCGCTGAAGCAGCGGGCCAGGAAGTTATCCCAGCTTTGACGCGTGCGGCGAAGGCGGCCGCGATGTCGCGGGTGCCCTTGTACTACCAAAGGGTGCCCGACGGCTTGCCGGCCTGTCGCAGATCGTTCGGGACTGCGCCGGCCATCGCGTAGGAGGCCCCGGATCCCTTGCTCCATCTCCAGCCTCCTCCCTCCGCATTCTCGACGTCTTGTGAATTCCTGACAAGTCGCTCACACTGGAAGGGAGCTTGCGGCATGGCACTTGGACCATTTCCCTGGGGACTAGTTGGGGACCACACGGCATGCGCGATTCCGAACAACTGACGCGTTATGGCACGAAGTGCAGATACCGTTTGCCCTGTTTGCCGAGAGAATGAGCTGGCAAAATTTGACTGGGGGTCAAGGGGTCGCAGGTTCAAATCCTGTCGTCCCGACGGTGTTTACGCAGGCCAGAGGCCGTCTCCGCATTGCGGGGGCGGCCTCTGGTGTCTGTATTGTCGGATTCAAATGTGAGAGCTTGTGAGAGGCGCGTCTGGCTGCCGTCTTTCCGCAGGTCAGGGCCTCTTTTCGGGGGGCTTCACTTGATCCGTTGCCCATGACCAAGTTGTGGCGCGGGCGTCGGAAATGGTTCGCTGGGCGCGGGAGGAACCAACCGAAGCCCCTCCGGCGCCCACCCGGCCGATGGGCTGTGGGGCCAGTATCGGGCCGGTCCGCTCCACCACAGCCGTGCCGCCATCGGGACCCTGCCTACTGCTGGGCGGAGAAGCCCGACGGACGCCACTGACCCTGGTCAACTCACTGAGCACTGCCCGCCGCCACCACCGGCCGGTCGGTGCGGGGCTCGGCGCGCCTACCCATGACGACCACGGTGATGAGGCAGAACGCGATGATCGGTCTTCGCCACAGGAAAGCAAGGCAGCCGAACGGCGGTGTGCCGGGGGCGGTGTTGCGGAACACCGCCAGGGCGATCAGTTGGGCAGCCATCCAGCCCCGGACGGGCCAGGCGAGGTCTTTACGGCGGGTTCCGAGGAACCATCGGCCGATAAGGAGGGACACAGCGAGTGCCCACATCGCGATCATCATGAAGGCCGCTAAGACGAGCACGCCGTTGGAGCAGGCCAAGCCGATGTCGAGGGCTGCGATGTCGCTGGTGCCGGTTCTGGCGTCGTGGACCTTGATGGTGCCGTTGTCACCGGGGCAGCGGCTAAGGCGACCGGAGCGAGTAGCAGGGCTGCCGCCATCGTCCGGCCCGGCGGCTGGGCCGTAACAGGCTGCCACAGCCGTAACCAAAGGGCTCACAGTCTGTCGGTTATGGCCTGCGTCACCCCACCTCCAAGCTGACACCTGCGCCTTACGTGTTCGACGTGGCCACGGGGATCTCTGCTCGGCATCTGGGCACTCTCCCGGCCACGTCATCATCTCCAGTTCAGGAGGTCGGCAATGGCTCAGGTTTCCACCAGCGACAGCGGACAGGCGGTCGCGGGTCCCGCTTCCCCCGAACATCCGGCCGGCACCGGTCAGGTGCAGCGGCTCAAGGCCAACTCGGTTGGCCTGGCAGGCGTGTTGTTCATGGCCCTGGCCACCGCGGCCCCGGTCACGGCGATGGCCGGCAACCTGCCGATCGTCATCGGTTCCGGCAATGGTGCGGGTGCCCCGGCCGGCTTCATTTTCGTCACCGCTGTTCTTGTCCTGTTCGCTGTCGGCTACGTGGCAATGGCCCGTCACATCACCGCTGCCGGTGCCTTCTACGGCTACATCTCGCATGGCCTCGGACGCATCGCAGGCATGGCCTCAGGGCTGGTCGCCGTTCTGGCCTATGTGGTCTTCGAGGCATCCCTGGTCGGTATCTTCGCCTCGTTCGCCGAGACCGCAGCCAAGGCCCAACTCGACATCCATCTGCCGTGGATCGTCTACGCCGCGCTGATGGTCGCCGTCACCGCCGTCCTGTCCTACTTCGACCTCGACATCGCGGCCAAGGTCCTCGCCTTCTTCCTCGTCTGCGAGGTGCTGATCCTCTCCGTCCTCGCCTTCGCCATCCTCTTCCACGGAGGAGGCCCCAACGGCCTGGTGGTCTCCTCGGTCAACCCGGCGAAAGCCTTCGCCGGACCATCCGCCGGCCTCGGGCTGTTCTTCTGCTTCTGGTCGTGGGTCGGCTTCGAGTCCACCGCGATGTACGGCGAGGAGTCCCGCAACCCCAAGCGGATCATCCCCAAGGCCACCCTGCTCGCCGTGGTCGGCCTCGGGGTGCTCTACACCTTTGTCTCCTGGATGGTGATCGCGGCCAGCGGCCCCGACGCGGCCATCAAGCAGGCAGGCTCCTTCGACGTCTTCTCCGCACCGCTCGAGCAGTACCTCGGGCACTGGGCGGTGAGCTTGTTCCAGTGGCTGGCCTGCACCAGCGCCTTCGCCTGCGGGCTTGCCTTCCACCAGTGCGCATCGCGGTACCTGTACGCGATCGGCCGCGAAGGGTTCATCCATCCCGCCCTCGGCCGTACCCATGCCAAGCACGGCTCGCCGCACATCGCATCCTTCGTCCAAACGGGCATCGCGGCGGCGATCATCGGGGCGTTCTGGGCCGCGGGCAAGGACCCGTACGTCCACCTCTACACACTGATGGCGATTCTGGGCACCCTCGCACTGCTGATCGTCCAGTCGCTGTGCTCCTTCTCCGTGATCGCCTACTTCCGCACGCATCACGCCGAGTCCCGGCACTGGTTCCGCACCCTGCTCGCCCCCGCCCTCGGCGGCCTGGGCATGCTCGCGGCGGTGTACCTGCTCATCGCGAACCTGGACACCGCGGCCGGTGAGGCCTCCAAGACACTGGTCTTCAAGCTCATCCCCTGGATCGTGGGCGTGGTCTTCGCCACCGGCCTCGGCATCGGCCTGTACATGAAGAACCGACGCCCCGAGCGGTACGAGATCATGGGCCGAATCATTCTCGAGGACACGCAGGAACGCACCGCACCCTGACCGCCGACTGCGGTCCCGCCACCTTGCAGCGGACCTCCCCCGCGATCCCCCCGCACGTGCTGACCATCTCCGCGAATGGCGAAGGGAACATCTCCCATGGCACGCACCGCTCCGATGAAGGCCCTGCAGAAGCTCGTCGAGGAACATGCCACAGCACGCCGCCTGCGTCTGCCCGTGGACGCGTTGCGCGGTCTGCGCGCAGAAGCGGCGGCCGACCCGTACTCCGTGGGCCGCCGGGAACTGCTGCGCTGGGCCGCCGCGGCCGGTGTGACGGTCGCCGCCGGCTCCGGCGTGCTCGCGACTGCCGACCGTGCCCACGCCGAGACGACGGCCGCTGCCACGAAACCGTCCTACCGCGCTGCCCGGGTCGCAGTGATCGGTGCGGGCATCTCCGGGCTTACCGCCGCCCTCACCCTTGCCGACGCCGGCGTGCCGTGCACCGTCTACGAGGCCAACCCGACCCGGGTCGGCGGCCGGATGTACTCCGAGCACAGCTATTGGGCGAACGGCCAGACCTCCGAGTACGGGGGCGAGCTGATCGACACCGGCCACAAGAAGATCCTCGAACTCTGCCGCCGGTTCGGCCTCGACACCGTCGACTTCGCCGGTTCCGGACCCAACGGAGCCGAAGACGTCCTGTGGTTCGACAATGCCTACTACCCACGCTCCCAGGCCGACGACGACTTCAAAGCCGTCTACCAGGCTCTGCACACCGACCTCACCTCAGCCGGCGACGTCACCTGGAACCGGACCACGGCCGCTGGCACCGCATTGGACAACCTGTCGCTGTACGACTGGATTGAGACCCGGGTACCGGGCGGTCATTCCTCCCCGCTCGGGCAGTTCATCGACGTCGCGTACAACGTGGAGTACGGCGCCGATACCCAGAACCAGTCCTCACTCGCCCTGGTCCTGCTCATGGGCTACCAGCCGAACCCTGGACGCTTCAACATGTGGGGGCTGTCCAACGAGCGCTACCACATCGCCGGCGGCAACGACCAGCTCCCGAAAGCCATCACAGCGGCGCTGCCGTCCGGCACCGTGCAGATGGGATGGAAGCTGCTCGCGGTGCGGGCCAACACCGACGGCACCCAAACACTCACCTTCGAAAACGACGTCACCACCAGAACCCTCACCGCGGACCAGACCATCCTCACCGTCCCGCTGCCGATCCTGCAGCAGCTGGACACCGGCCGGGCGAACTTCGATCCGCTCATGCTCAACCTGCTACGGGACGCCAGAATGGGCTACTGCACCAAGCTCAACATGCAGTTCACCACCCGCACCTGGGACGGCACCGGGCCCTGGCCAGGAGTTGCCGAAGGCAGCTGCTTCACCGACCTTCCCTTCCAGCAGATCTGGGACACCACCCAAGGCCAGCCGGGCAGCACCGGCATCCTCATCCAGTACGGCGGAGGCTCCCTGGCCCACGGTCTCAACCCACCCACACCCTTCGCCTCCGACACCACCGCCTACGTCAAGAACCTGACGACCTCCGTCCTCACCGATGTCGACAAGGTCTTTCCCGGTACCAAGGCACGCTGGAACGGAAAAGCACTGCTGTCCGCCTGGCACAAGAACCCGCATGCGCTCGGCGCTTACTCCTGCTGGCCGGTCGGCTACCTCCACCGCTACGCCGGCTACGAAGGCGCCCGGCAGGGGAACATCCACATCGGCGGTGAACACTGCTCCTACGACTTCCAGGGCTACATGAACGGCGGCGCTGTGGAAGGCGAGCGGGCGGCTGATGAGGTTCTTGGGGACCTCATCTTCTGATCCCGGCGCACTGCACCTCGGAGCGCTAGTGCTCAGCGGTGAGGACTGGTCGTACTCACCGCTGAGCACCGTGATGCGCAGGAAGCCCGAGGTATCCAGCCGGTCAGCCGGTTCGGCGGGAGCGGGCCAGCCAGCCGAGGGTGACGGCGATCAGGCCCACCAGCATGGCGACATAGGCGCCGCCCAGCCCGTTGCCGGTTCCGAGACCGCCGTCGGCGGTGGCCGCGACGAACGTGCCCACGACAACGGCGAGCGAGCCCGCCACGAGGGCCGTGACGACCCCGTTCCGCCTGACCCAGGTGCCGATGTGACCGTTACCGGTGCGACGGGCCAGGGCCAGCCCGCCGTTGACCGCCCCGAGGAGGCCCACCAGTGCGGCCGTGCTGGCTCCGATACGCCCGGCGCTCAGGGTGTAGACGCTTGCGGCGACCGGATGGACCGAGGGGTCCGCGGCGGCCGGTTCGGCGAGCGCGAGACCACCGATCAGGGCGGCTCCAAGCACGGCAAGCACAGTGCGCACGGACATGGTGTGCTCCTTTTCCTCGCTGTAACGGGATCACCCGAGCATGTCCGCCGGAGCCGCCTCGGGTCGTCCGGCGAACGCGGACTCTTCGCGCTGCCGCCGACACGGCAGGCGCTGGGGAAGTACTGCGCGCGTCGTAGTCGGCCGCTCGTCCGCGAGCGGGATCCGGCCGCGGCGGCGAGCGGCTAGGGTGCGCGCATGAGCACAGGGTGGTCCGGTGTACCGGCCGGTGTGAGGGACTGGGCGATCGCTGTCGGGGTGGCGGCGACGCTGCTGGTCACCGCCCTGTCCGAGCGGCCTTCCGGCATGGGCTTCGCTCTGCTCGGCCAGGCGCTGTTGGTGGTCGGCGGCCTGGCGCTCGTCTGGCGCCGCCGGACGCCCGTTCGCGTCCTGGTCGCCACCGGGCTGTGCGCGGTGGGGTACCAGGCAGCCGGTTTCGACGTGCCCGCCGTCGCATTCCTGTTCGCGGTGTACGCGGCCGTACGGGAGGGACACCGCACCGTCACCGTGGTGGCGAGCGTGGCCGTGCTGGCCACGCTTCCCCTCGCGGCCCTGGCCTCGGGCCTGCACGACACGGGCGAGGCGTTCGCGCAGGCGCGCGGTGCTCTGGAGATCGCCTGGTTGATCGCCGCAGGCGCCGCGGGTGAAGCATTGCGGCAGGCCGAGCGGCGGGCGGACGAAGCCGAGCGCACCCGGGAGGAGACCGCGCGGCACCGCGCCGACGAGGAGCGGCTGCACATCGCGCGGGAGCTGCACGATTCGCTCACCCACCAGATCTCTGTCATCAAGGTGCAGTCCGAAGTCGCCGTCCACCTGGCTCGCAAGCGCGGCGAACCGGTACCGGATGCCCTGCTGGCGATCCGGGAGGCCGGTCGTGAGGCAACCCGGGAGTTGCGGGCGACCCTGGAGGCGCTGCGCGACGACGACAAGACCCCGCCGCACGGGCTGGACCACGTATCAGAACTGGTGGAACGGTTCCGCATGACCGGCCTGGACGCACGTTTGACGATCGAAGGACAGCGACACCACGTGTCGGCCGCGGTGGGCCGGACCGTCTACCGGATCGTTCAGGAGTCGCTCACCAACATCGCCCGTCACGCGGACGCCGCCACGGCGACGGTCCGGATCGACTGCCGCCTGGACGCCCTCGCGATACGCATCGATGACGACGGCAAGGCCGCGCCGGACACCGCCCCGACGCCCGGCGTCGGGCTGCTCGGCATGCGCGAACGAGTCACTGCCCTCGGCGGCCGGTTGCGCGCCGAACCGCGCGTCGAGGGCGGCTTCACCGTCCAGGCCGAACTCCCGGTGGAGCAGAGCCCATGATCCGTGTCCTGCTGGTCGACGACCAGCCACTCATTCGCAGCGGATTCCGCGCGCTTCTCGACCTCGAAGACGACATCGAGGTGGTGGCCGAAGCCGCCGACGGGAAGGAAGGCCTGGCTCTGGCCAGGGAACACCTGCCCGACGTCGCTCTCATCGACATCCAGATGCCGGTCATCGACGGCATCGAAGCGACCCGGCGCATCGCCGCGGACCCGACCCTGGCCCGGGTGCACGTCGTCATCCTGACCAACTACGGATTGGATGAATACGTCTTCAACGCGCTGCGCGCCGGCGCGGCCGGATTCCTCGTCAAAGACATCGTGCCGGAAGACTTCCTGCACGCCGTACGCGTCGCCGCGCGCGGCGACGCCCTGCTCGCACCCTCGATCACCCGCAAGCTCATCAACAGGTACGTCACCCAGCCGCTCAACACCGGCGCCGAGACGGGGCTGGAAGAGCTGACCAACCGCGAACGCGAGGCCGTCGCCCTGGTCGCGCAGGGCCTGTCCAACGACCAGATCGCCGACCGCATGGTGATCAGCCCGATGACCGCGAAAACCCACATCAACCGGGCCATGACCAAGCTCCACGCCCGTGACCGCGCTCAACTCGTAGTCCTCGCCTACGAATCCGGCCTGGTATCCCCACGCAGCTCCTGACATCCACGGTCCGGGTGCAGGCCGGCCCGCCGATGATCCGGGTTACAACACGCCCTTCCACCGCCTACTGGGCGGCCCGAGGTCAGCGGGCGGTCCTGTTCCGACTCCCGTGTCCGTACGCCGAGGAATCCTCGGGACGTGGCCCCCTGCGATGGGAAGTCCGGGCCCGATCCCGGGTAGCGGCGTTGGAGAGATCAGCCATGGTCGGCGGGTCCTGGGTGGTTCCCGCTGTCCGGTGCCTGGGTGTGAGCCGCACTGTGCTCGCGTTGGTCGTGGTCGGGGTCGGGGGTGCCGCCCATCATGCGGAGCATGTCGCGTCCGCCGGTGCGCAGGAAGCGGATGACGAGGGCGGCGGCCAGGAGGAGGAAGGCGATGTTGAGGAAGGTGGTGTAGTTCCAGGTGATGCCTTCCGTGGGGAGCTTCGCGTCGGCTTGGTCGGGGATGAGGCCGAGGCCGCCGAAGGTGAATTCCACGATGTATCCGGCGATGACGGTCGCGAGGTAGAAGGTGCCGAGCAGGAACAGCGCCATGCGGGCGCCGTAGTACTTCCGGTAGATGTTGAGGATCGGCAGGATCAGCAGGTCGGCGAAGATGAACGCGACGACCCCACCGAAGCTGATACCGCCCTTCCACAGCACGACGGCGAGGGGCACGTTGCCGATGGAGCAGACGAACGAGGCGATGGCGACCAGTGGGCCGATGACCGGTCCCCAGAGCTTGGATGCCAGCGGGTGGCCGTCGAAGAAGAAGGTGCGCCAGAACGAGTCGGGCACCCAGGCGGCGATGGCCCCGGCGATGAGCAGGCCGATGACCAGGTCGCGCAGGATGGCCGCCCATTCCATGACGAAGACGTGACTCGTGGAGGTGAAGCCTTCGCGGGACAGCAGGCGGCGGGTGAAGGAGCCTTCGCGCCGCACGGACATGTCCATCGCGGCGTGGCCCTCCATGGAGCCGGCCAGTCCGCGGTCGGCCTGCTCACGTGCCTGGCGCAGGAGTTTGTCGCGCAGGAACAGGCGGAACAGCACCGCCAGCACGACGATCATGATGGGGCCGCCGACGAACTCGGCCGCGGTGAACTGCCATCCCATCAGCAGGGCCAGGATCACGCCGAGTTCGACGACGAGGTTGGTGGAGGCGATCTCGAAGGCCATCGCGGCGGTGAAGTTCGCGCCCTTGCGGAACAGCGAGCGGGCCAGGGCGACGGCGGCGTAGGAGCACGAGGAGGAGGCCGCGCCGAGGCCGGCGGCGAGGGCCAGGGTGCGGGGGCGGTCGTCGCCGAGCAGGGAGACGACGGTGGACTTGCGGACGACCGCCTGGACCACGGCGGACAGGGCGAAGCCCAGGATCAGGGCCCAGGTGATCTCCCAGGTCATGGAACCGGCGATCGACAGGGCGTGCAGTAGAGCGTGGATCATGCCTGAGCCTTCCAACTGAGTTCGATCTGCGGCCCACCGACACGTCGCAGGGTGCCCTCCCGACAGCACCCGGGATGGCATGGTCCCCATGCCATCCTGCCTGTCCGCCGCGTCCACTTCGGGCCTCGCCCCGCGTTCTCAGGCAGGGGATGCGGCTGCGGTGTTCCCTGGACGTCGCGGACGTCGGCGGTAAGTCACCCGCCGGCCGGAGCGGTGGTCAACTCGCCGTGTGCGCCCCTGCCGGGTTCAGCCAACTCGTTCAACGGTCGGATTGGACGACCTTTCGCGAGGTGACATTCCTGCCAGGGAGCAGAGGGCCGAGTGCGTGTCGGTCCTCCGCTCCCTGCGCCGGGACTAGTTCTTGTCGAGCAGCTTGTTCATCTGCGTGATCTCGGACGTCTGGGCGGTGACGACGGCGTTGGCGAGTTCCTTGGTCGGGCCGAATTGGCCCTGGGCCTTCTCGGTGTTGGCCATCTCGACCGCGCCTTGGTGATGTTGGACCATCATCTGCAGGAACATCGCGTCGAACGCCGCACCGGACCCCTTCTTGAGCCGGTCCATGTCGCCCGCGCTCATCATCCCGGGCATCCCGGCGGACATGTCCATCCCCTGCATCTCCTGGGGGAGCGGCTCACCCCACGAGGTGAGCCAGGTGGACATGGTCTTGATCTCGGGGTCTTGTGCGCCCTTGATCCTCGTTGCGAGAGTCTTTACGTCGGCTGAGGCGGCGCGCGTCGTGGCCAGGTCGGCCATTTCCACGGCCTGCCGGTGGTGCGGGATCATCTGCTTCGCGAAGGTGACGTCAGCGGCGTTGTGCGCTCCGGCCGACGGGGAAGCGGCTGCGGTGGTGGCCGGTGACGAGCTGGAATCCATGGATCCCATGTCATGGCCGCTGCTGCCGCTGCTGCCGCTGCCGCCGCAGGCGGCCAGCACCAGGGCGGTCACTGCCGTACTTGCGACAAGGGCAGAACGGCGGATCAATGAACGACGTGCTGTCATGAGGGCACTCCTGAGAACGGGGGATTGAGGGCATACCGGTGACGGACGCCGGCACCACGGGTGTGGAAGGCGCCGTCGGGCGTGTCTCTAGATCCTCAGGAGCTGCAGTTCGGCCAGGGTCGGTGGTGCGCGTCCGCCGTCGGCGGTTCCGTACAGGAGGGGAACGGCAATCTGCGGTAGGCGGGGAAGCAGTTGCTCGGCAAGGTCGGGGGCGGCCAGCGCCGCCGTGCCCGCGACCGCACCGGACGCACACGTCGCATCGGCGTGGTGCGCGCCGCCGTCACACCCGTGATCGAGTGAATGGCAGTTGTCCGAGGGAGCGGTCGCCGCCCCGTGCATCGCAGTAGTTGCCATGCGGTGCTCCGGCATCTGCGGGCCGGTCGAGCCCAATGCGTGCATACCCAGCACACCGGTGATCACTGCGAAGACGAGCAGCACGGACAGCCGCAGCCCTTGCTGCGGTCGTACGCTGCGCGCCGGACCGATCACCGAGCCATAGTAGGCACACCCGCGCGACGCCAGGGTGAGCCACGTGTCATCTACGCGCGGAATGTGCGGCACCTGCCGCCTTGGACCGACGAACTGCGACTGCGGCCAGCACCCCAACCTTGATCGCCACCACTGCGGCCACGGCGCCCGCCGCCGCGAGTGTCCACCGGGAGGATGCCACCAGCCACCCGAACAGGCCCAGGTGCACCCCCGCCGCGACCACGGCTACTGCTGCCACACCTGCCCAGCGCCGCCGTCCGCGCCGGTTCGGATGCGAACCCCTTTCGGTACGCGGGCTCGACTTCGCCGTGTCGTGGCCGGAGGGCGCCTGGTCCTTTCCCTGACGGCCGGGTTGCCAGCGGACGGTGAGCGGCTGCCGGCGGCTGTATCGACCCAGGTGCGCGGTGACAACGTCCATCGCCCGTTGCAGGGAGTCGCTGTCCTGCGCCTGTGCCTGGATCACGAGCGCGGTGGACGTGGCCCGCAGAGTGCACCGGGCCCACCCGAAATCCACCTCGCCGCGGGTCTCTGACCACTGCACCTGCATCAGGGCGGCCTCCGCCTCGGTGACCGGCCGCCCGCCGCCCGCGTGGACGCGCGGTCGGTGGCGCAGGGCGCTGCCCTTGTTGCTGAAGTGCTTGCACAGCTGCACCAGATAGCGACTCGCACGGTCTGTGGGGATCTCAGCTTCGGCGGAATGCATGGCAAGCACCTCGGAAGGTCGGGGACAAGCTGACCCCACCCACATTTATCGATACACACTGTCTCTGTCAATACGAAGTGTCATTTCCTCAACGCCTTGTACGCTGGAGGCATGCCGAAGCTGTGGACCGAGACCATGGACGCTCACCGCGCCGCGGTACGCACTGCGATTCTGGATGCCGCCGCCGGCCTGGTCTCCGAACGCGGCGTGGCGTCGGTGAACATGTCGCAGATCGCCGCCCAGGCCGGCATCGGCCGTGCCACGCTGTACAAGTACTTCCCGGACGTCGGGGCGGTCCTGCTCGCCTGGCATGAACAGCAGATCCGCGCACACCTGGATCACCTCGCCGCCGTCCGCGACCAGCACCACGAGCCGCAGGGCCGGCTCGAAGCTGTGCTGCACGCCTACGCAGCTCTGCTGCATGAACGCCACCACGGCGAGCTCGCCGCCCTCGCGAACAGCGGAGACACCTCAACCCTGCATCGGGGCGAGCATCTCGGCCACGCTCAGCAGCACCTGACAGGCCTCATCGCGGACCTCATCGCCGAGGCCGCACAGGCTGGTGACCTCCGCGACGATGTCGCCCCCCAGGAGCTGGCTCGGTACTGCCTGCACGCTCTTGGCGCCGCGGCTGACCTTCCCTCCAAAGCTGCCGTCGCCCGACTCGCCAACGTCACCCTCGCCGGGCTGCGCAATGCCTGACGTTCGGCGACAGCCCCAAAACGGGAGGGAGCGGTCGCCGTGCCGCACCCTTGGCCGTTGATCGGGTGGGGTGACGACGGGGTCGTCGCCTGACCGGCTGACTCTGAATCAGTCGTGGGGTGGGAGGTTGCCGAGCTGGTGGTCGGCGGATCTGAGCGCTTCGTCGACGAGGCGCTTGAGGTGTCCGTGGCGCAGCGCGTAGATCACCCGGCGGCCGTCCTTGCGGGTGGTGACCAGCCCGGCCAGACGCAACCGGGCCAGGTGCTGGCTCACCGACGGCCGGGCGACTCCGCATGCCTCGGTGAGGGTGGTGACATCCGCCTCGCCCTCGGCGAGGCGTTCCAGCAGGGCCAGGCGGGTGCGGTCGGCCAACAGCCCCAACACTTCTGCGGCCACCGCGTACCGCTCGCCTTCGTTGCGCTCCTGCGGGTCATGCGCACCTGATACGTGCATGCGTGCACTCATACGCACATAATGGTTGGATGGGCTGGTGGTGTCCAGTCGGCCCGTTGTGCTGACCTCCGATCGGAAGGCGTGAGCTGTCGTGAGCGAGACGAGCGCACCCCGCGAGCCCCACCGCCATGAGCACGGTCCGGACGGCCGGGGAAGTGGACATGCGACGCGGGGCGGCCACCAGCACGGGAACCGCACGGCCAGCCAACATGGCCACGGGGACACTGATGGATCAGGGCGCGCCCACGGGGATCGCGGTTCGGGCCGGTGGTCGCGGATCAAGCACCGTCTCGCGCATGTGGTCGCACCGCACACCCATGAGGCGGCGGACAAGGTCGACACGGCGATGGAGTCGTCCGCCGAAGGCATGCGGACGTTGTGGACCTCGCTGATCGTGCTCGGCGTCACCACCGTGCTCCAGGCCCTGGTGTTCGCGCTGTCCGGATCAGTGGCGCTGCTCGGCGACACGATCCACAACGGCGCCGACGCCCTGACCGCCGTGCCGCTGGGCATCGCGTTCATCCTCGGTCGCAGGGCGGCGACCCGCCGCTTCACCTACGGCTTCGGCCGCGCCGAGGACCTGGCCGGTATCGCCATCCTGCTGACCATCGCCGCCTCCTCCGCCCTGGCCGCCTGCACCGCCATCGACCGGCTCCTGAACCCACAGCAGATCACCCACCTGCCCTGGGTCGCGGCCGCCGCGGTCGTCGGCTTCATCGGCAACGAATGGGTCGCCCGCTACCGCATCCGAACCGGCCGCAAGATCGGCTCCGCCGCTCTCGTCGCTGACGGTCTGCACGCCCGCACCGACGGCTTCACCTCCCTTGCCGTCCTGCTCGGCGCAGCAGGTGCGGCGATCGGCTGGCGGCTCGCCGACCCGATCGTCGGGCTGCTCATCACCGCCGCGATCCTGATCGTCCTCAAGGACGCGGCCAAGGAAGTCCTCCGCCGCCTCATGGACGCCGTCGACCCCGCCCTGGTCGAAACCGCCGAGGCCGCGCTGCGGCAGGTGCCAGGTGTCCGAGAAGTCGGCGAGCTACGGATGCGATGGATCGGACACCAGCTACGCGCTGAGGCCACCATCGTCATCGACGGCTCTCTCAACCTGTGGTCGGCCCACCAGGTCGCAGTCGACGCCGAACATGCCCTGTTGCACGCCGTTCCCCGCCTGACGGCCGCTCTGATCCACCCCGATCCCACTCGTACCGGGGAGGAAGACCCCCACGCCGCCCTCACCCACCATCGCGTCGCATAGGCCCATCGGACCGGTTGGGCAACGTTGCCCTATGCTCGGCCACCGGCTCTTCAGAGGGTCGGTGCAGCACCTCCCGGCGGTTCGCCCGGGCGGAGGTTTGTCGTAGTTGCGTTCAGGAACGTACGAGCCGGGCAATGGCGGCGGAGGCCTCCTCGACCTTGGCGCGGGCTTCGTCCCCACCCGCGTTGATCGCCTCGGTGACACAGCACTTGAGGTGTTCATCGACCAAGGCCACCGCTACTGACTGCAGGGCACGGTTGGCGGCGGAGACCTGCGTCAGGACGTCGATGCAGTAGGTGTCTTCGTCAACCATGCGCTGGAGTCCGCGAATCTGGCCTTCGATGCGGCGGAGTCGCTTGAGGATGTCGTCCTTGCTGGTGCTGTAGCCGGCCATGACCCGCCTTCATTCGTCCGCTGTGCGTGTCTTTGGTGTACCCCTCCGGGGTAGCGTCCCACCTGGGCGTGCCTCGGCGATACCCGGCGAGGGTGACCGGGGCCCGTCAGGCAGCGGTGCGGAAGTTGCGCAGACGCAGGCTGTTCCCGACCACGAACACGGATGAGAAGGTCATGGCAGCCCCAGCGATCATCGGGTTCAGCAGGCCGGCGGCTGCCAGCGGAAGGGCCGCGACGTTGTAGCCGAAGGCCCAGAAGAGGTTGGTCTTGATCGTGCCCAGAGTTCTGCGCGCCAGTCGGATCGCATCGACGGCGGCCAGCAGATCGCCGCGTACCAACGTCAGATCGGCTGCTTCGATGGCGGCGTCGGTGCCGGTGCCCATGGCGAGTCCCAGGTCGGCCTGGGCCAGAGCAGCGGCGTCATTGACCCCGTCGCCGACCATGGCCACGATGCAGCCCTCGGCCTGCAGCTTCTTGATGACCTCGACCTTGTCCTCAGGCATGACCTCGGCGATGACGTCGGAAGCGGCGATGCCCACCTCGCCGGCGACCGATGCGGCGATGGCCTGGTTGTCGCCGGTGAGGAGGATGGGGGACAAACCCAGGAGGCGTAGCTCCGCAATGGCTTGCGCGCTGGTGGGCTTCACCGCATCGGCCACCTCGAGGACCGCGCGCGCCTCGCCGTCCCAGGCGACGAAGATGGCCGTGCGTCCGGTGCCGTCGGCGGATATCTTGGCCTGCCGGAGCGACTCCGGTACATCGGTGGCCCACTCGCGCAAGAGCCTTTCGCGCCCCACGAGGACGGCATGCCCGTCGACGACTCCCTGAACGCCCAGGCCGGGAATGTTGGAGAAGTCCTCCGGTACGGGAAGCGCGCCGAATTTGGCGATCGCTCCCGCAGCCACGGCCTGCGCGATGGGGTGTTCCGAGGCGTGTTCAAGCGCGCCGGCCAGCCGAAGGACCTCGGCCTCGTCCTGCCCTTCGGTCAGGTGGATACCCAGCAGGCTCACCGCGCCGGTGGTGACGGTGCCGGTCTTGTCGAGAACGATGGTGTCGACCCTGCGGGTGTTCTCCAGGACTTCGGGGCCCTTGATGAGGACACCCAGTTGGGCGCCCCGGCCGGTACCCACCATCAGGGCGGTGGGAGTCGCCAGCCCCAGGGCGCACGGGCAGGCGATGATCAGAACGGCGACCGCAGCGGTGAACGCGGCGGTCCATCCCGAGCCGGAACCGAGCCAGAAACCGAGAGTGGCCAGCGCCAAGGTGATGACCACCGGCACGAAGATCGCGGAGATCTTGTCGGCCAGGCGCTGAGCCGCGGCCTTGCCGTTCTGGGCCTCCTCCACCAAGCGTGCCATTCGGGACAGTTGGGTGTCCGTGCCGACTCGGGTGGTACGCACCACGAGGCGTCCACCGATGTTCACGGTTGCTCCGGTGACCGGGTCGCCGACCGTGACCTCGACAGGGATGGACTCCCCGGTGAGCATGCTCGCGTCCACGGCGGAGCTGCCCTGTTCGACCATTCCGTCAGTGGCGATCTTCTCACCAGGTCGCACGACGAAGGCATCGCCGACGACGAGGTCAGCGACCGGGATGCGGGTCTCGCGACCGTCCCGCAGCACACTGACCTCCTTCGCTCCGATCTCCAACAGAGCCTTCAAAGCAGCGCCGGCGCTCCGCTTGGACCGGGCCTCGAAGTAGCGTCCGGCCAGAATGAACGCGGTGACACCGGCTGCGGCTTCCAGGTAGAGGTTGGCGCTGCCGTCGCTTCTGGAGATGGTCAGTTCGAAAGAGTGCGTCATGCCGGGGGTGCCTGCAGTCCCGAAGAACAGTGCCCAGACGGACCAGGCGAATGCAGCCAGCGTGCCGACGGAGACGAGAGTGTCCATAGTGGCGGCGCCGTGGCGCAGATTGGTCCATGCGGCCTTGTGGAAGGGCCAGGCCGCATAGCTGACGACGGGCGCGGAGAGAGTGAGAGACAGCCACTGCCAGTTCGTGAACTGCCAGGCCGGCACCATGGCCATGGCGATCACCGGGACGGCGAGTGCGATCGCGGTGACCAGCCTTTGGCGCAACGATGTCAGAACGTCCGACGTGGTGTGAGGATCTTGGCTGACGCCTTCGGTCGGAGCCGGTACCGCGGCGGTGTACCCGGTCTGCTCCACCGTACTGATCAGGTCCGCCACGTTCACTTCCCCGGAGGCGTCGAAAGTGACCTGGGCCGTCTCCGTCGCGTAGTTGACGGTGGCCGTGACCCCGTCCATCCTGTTGAGCTTCTTCTCGATGCGGGCGGCGCACGAGGCGCACGTCATACCGCCGATGAGCAACACGACGTGGTCCGCCCGAAGAGGTGCGGCCTGCCCAGTGCTTGTACTCATCAAATACTCCTCGGGACGCCACCCGGACGGGGCCGTGGTTTCCGGCTTGATGTACGGATGTGGGAAGGGCAGATCAGTGGGAGTGGTCGCTGTGCTCCGGAGCTGACGGCGCAGCAGCGTTCGAGGCACCGGCGATGACGGTGAACTGCGCGGTGTGAACTGTTCCGCCGTGACGGAAGTCCAAGTAGAGGCGGTAGGTGCCGACGCTGGGAGCTACAGCGTGGAAGGAGATGCCGGGACCGGCCGGGGTGGTGCCATCGCCGGGAGCGCCTTCGGGGTGTACGTGAAGGTAGGCCAGGTCTCCCTGGCGCAGGGCGACGAGGTGTCCGTAGGCGCCGAGATAGGGCTGCAGATCCGTGACCGGGCGGTTGTCCTTGGCCACGGAAAGGGTGAGCATGCCGGCCTTCCCTGCGGTCAGGTCACCGGCAAGGGTGACGGTGTAGCCGTCGACGGTCGCCGTCCGGGCCGGCGCGGGGAGCGGGGAGGGCCGGTAATCACCGGCGACGAAGAGGTCCGCGCCGAGCGTCAGACCAGCGCTGCCGGACGGAACGAAGTCGGCGAAGACGCGGTACGTGCCGGCCGCATCGAAGGCCAGCGGCACACTCCACGTGCCGTCAGGGCTGAGCCGGGGATGAAGGTGCTGGAACCCGGACAGGTCACGTCGGGCGACGATGAGGTGCAGATCCTTCTCATGCGACGAGGTGTACCGGGTGACCGCCTTGCCGTCGGGGCCGGTGATACGAAAGCGGAAATCACGAGGAGCGCCCACCGCGATCGGCTCGGCCGACGGCACGAGGGTGTAGCCGCGTTCGGACACCTGCAGCCCACCTGGCGCTGTGTCCGCGGGTTGTTGATTCCCGTCGGTGCCCGCGGCGGCGCCGTGGTCGGAGTGCGAGGCCGTGGGCTGGGAACCGACGGGGCCGATTGCGTGACCAATGCCGAACGAGGCCCCGAACGTCACCGCCAGACCCGCTGCGAAGGCCCCGACCTTGTTGATGTTGTTCATCTCTGTCCTTCCGATGGCCCCGGGCCGCACCGGGGTTGGAGGATCAACATACCCCTAGGGGGTATCAAGTCAAGACGTCGCGGGTGTCCTGCCGGACTTCGGGGCAAGGGCGGTCGGGTGGTTCCCGGGGGTGCCCGGTGCTTCGGTCGCGGTTGATCGCGAGGGAATGCCGTGGAGTGCTGCCCGGCCGCCCTGGCGGGATCCTGCCGATGCTTGGGCTTCTTTTGTCGAGGGGGTGGTCTCAAATACCCCTAGGGGGTATGTTGACGCTCCCAAGCATACCCCCCTCCGGTATTGGAGAACCTTCCATGTCCACCCCAACCGCCGCTCATCCGCGCCGCTGGACGGCGCTCGCACTGATCGCCCTGGCTCAATTCATGGTGATCATGGACACCTCGATCATTGGCGTGGCCCTCCCCAAAATGCAGGGTGACCTGGGCTTCTCGCAGGAGAACCTGTCGTGGGTGTTCAATGCCTACGTCGTGGCCTTCGGCGGCCTTCTGCTGCTCGGCGGCCGACTCTCGGACCTCTTCGGCGCCAAGCGGCTCTTCACCGTCGGATGGATCGTCCTGGCCCTCGGATCCTTGGCCGCAGGCCTGGCCGGGCAGGTCTGGGTCGAGTTGTCCGGACGCGCTCTGCAGGGAATCGGCGCCGCGCTGATCGCGCCGTCCGCCCTCACCCTGCTGATGATGCTGTTCGGCTCCCGCCCTGCGGAGCTGACCAAGGCCTTCGCCCTCTATGGTGCGGCTGCCCCGGCGGGCGGCACTGCCGGAGTCTTCCTCGGCGGTGTCATCACCCAATACGCCAGCTGGCCCTGGGTGTTCTACATCAACATCCCCATCGCTCTGGCAGTTCTGGCCATCACACCGGCCGTTATGCCCGCGGCGCCCGCCCGTCGAGGTTCCGTCGACCTCACGGGCGCCGTCACGGTCACGGCCGGCCTGGCCACCGATGTCTATGCCATCGTCCGCGCCCCCGAAACCGGTTGGGGATCCGCCCAGACCTGGCTGGTACTGCTGGCCGGGGTGGCACTGATTGCCGCGTTCATCGCCATCCAGTTCAAGCGGCAGGAGCCGCTGATGCGCCTGGCCATCTGGCGTGCCCCCAATCTGGCCGGCGCCAACATCGCACAGCTGCTGATGGCCGCCGCCTGGATCCCCATGTGGTTCTTCCTGAACCTCTACCTCCAGCAGGTCCTCGGGCTGGGTGCGTTCGCCTCCGGCTCGGCGCTCCTGCCCATGACCGTCGCCATCATGATCATGATGATCGTCCTTGCCCCGCGACTGATCGCCCGCTTCGGCCCGAAGCCGTTGATCGTCGCTGGGCTCTTCACGCTGGCCGCAGGCATGGTCTGGTTGTCCTTCGCCCGCGCGGACGGCACCTTCTGGGTCGATGTCCTGCCGGCTTCCCTGCTGGCGGCGGTCGGCATGTCACTGGCGTTCATCCCCTCCCTGGGTACCGCGCTGTCCAGCGCCCGCCCCGAGGAAGGCGGGTTGGCCGCGGGCATCGTCAACACCAGCTACCAGGTCGGCTCCGCACTCGGCCTCGCCGCCATGACTGCACTGGCCGCCTCCCACGGTGCCCGGCAACTCGACAACCCCACCGCTCTGACCAACGGGTTCTCCGCCGCATTCCTCGGTGCGGCGGCCCTCGCCGCCGCAGGCGCGCTCGCCTCATTGCTCACCCTGCGCAGCGCCCCTGCGGCAAGTGCATCGCAGAGCAGCGAACAGGCCGAAACGCCCGCCACTGCCTGAGCGCTGCGGCTCCAGTCATGGGCATCTGCTCAATTCACTCGGCCTCGCTAGGTGCGGACTGTTCATTCCGCGCCGGGCGAGGCCGAGTGCGTCGCAGCGGTACCAGGCCGGCGATCGGGTTGCGCAAGGCCGGCGGGTCGGTCACGCGCGGCGCAGCGCGGCCCAAGTGCCCCAGCCGGCATCGGCCTCGACGGCTTGCCAGGTGCCGGGCAGCGCACGGGCGACGTCGTCGGCCGGCAGGTGCAGGGGCCCCTGCGATCCGAGTTGATTGATCCAGAGCAGTACCCCGTCCGGCCGCAGGACGCGGGCGGTCTCCTGAGGGAACAGCAACATGTCGACAGCCACGACAGCGCACACGCTCCCATCGGGGAGCGGAAGGCGTGAGGCATCGGCGCGGATACGTACAGGGGAACGATCGCGGGCCTGCTGCAGCATCCGTTGGGAGAGATCGACGCTGATGACGGTGGTGAAGGCGTGGCGGAGGGTCGGAGTGTAGGTGCCCGTTCCGGACCCCAGTTCCAGGCAGACTCCGCGGGGAAGGTGCCCGCAACGTTGCAGTGCATCCGTCACGGGTTCGCTACGCCCGGAGGACTGCTCGGCGTCCCACTTCTCCGCCAGATCGTCGAACAGGCTGCCGATGAAGTTCGCTGTGTCGCCGGTCCAGGGCATGGTCCCGGCGGCGAGCTCCCGCGCGAAGGTACGGAAGGCGTCGGCCTCGGCTGCCGGAGGGACGGGCTTGTCGGGCGGTGCCGGTAGGACGCGCTCCAAGTGACGGGTCATGCCAGCATTTCAGCATAGATGCGACGTTTAACCGGTCGTGCTGCGGCGGAGTTGTCCTGACACCCCCGGCGGCTGACTGCGGCGGTTCGCACGGAACCGCCGCAGACGCAGACTGTTTCCGACGACGAGCGCTGAGGAGAGCGCCATGGCAGCCGCGGCGATCAGCGGATTGAGGAAGCCCGTAGCGGCAAGCGGGAGGACGGCGAGGTTGTAGGCGAAGGCCCAGAGCAGGTTGCCCTTGATCGTGGTCAGGATGCGGCGGGACAGACCGATGGCGTCCGCGGCCGCTCGTAGGTCGCCGTGCAGCAGCGTCAGGTCGCCGACCTCAACAGCTGCGCTGCTGAAGGAGGTCATGACCAGACCGAGGTCAGCCTGCGCAAAGGCCTCGGAGTCCCCGATGCCGTCGCCGATCACGGCAACGCGATGGCCTCGTCCCTGCAGTCTCCTGATCACATCGACCTTGGCCTGCGGCGGTGCTTCTGCGATGACTTCATCGATACCCACGGCCGCTGCCACCGCTTCGGCAACACCTTGGCTGTCGCCCGTCAGCAGGATCGGAGCGAGCCCCAGGGCGCGCAGCCGGGCGATGGCCTCGGTGCTGTTAGGTTTGATCGTGTCGGCCATCACCACGATCGCGCGCGCCCGGCCACCCCACGCCACGGCCACGGCCGTGTGTCCTTCGGACTCGGCTGCGGCTTGGGCAAGCCTGAGTTTCAGGGGAAGATCCACCGCCCACGCGTGGAGCAGCTGCGGCCGGCCGATCACGATGGCCTGCCCTTCGACGATGCCCTGCACGCCCAGGCCGGGGACCTCCCCGAAGTCCTCGGGCGTCGGCAGAGTACCGATCCTCCGGGTGGCGGCTGCCGCCACTGCCCGGCCGATGGGATGGGGTGAGGCGCTTTCGACCGCCCCGGAGAGCCGGAGCAGCTGATTCTCGTCCTGGCCGATGGCGAGGTGAATCCTGATGACCGCCATCCGCCCGGTGGTGATGACGTCGGTCTTGTTCAGGACGACGGTGTCGATCGCCCGCGTGGCTTCGAGTATTTCTGGTCCATCGATGAGGATGCCCAGTTGGGCGCCACGACCTGTTCCCGCCAGCAGTGCGGTTGGAGCGGCCAGCCCCAGTGCGCAGGGGCCGGCCGCGATGAGCACGGTGATAGCAGCGGCGAGGGCGGTCTCCAGCTTGGCGCCCATGCCGAGTTGAAGGCCCAAGGTGACGATGGCCAGGACGAAGACGACCGGCACGAAGAGTGCGGAGGCTCTGTCGGAGAATCGCTGGACGGTGACTTTGCCGACTTGTGCCAATTCCATCAACCGTGCCGTCCGGGCCAGTTGCGTGTCGGCGCCGACACGCAGGGCCCGGATGACCAGGGGGCTTCCAGCGTTGACGGTTGCTCCTGCGACCGCGTCCCCCTCCGACACCTCGACGGGAGCGGATTCACCTGTCAGCAAGGAGGCATCCACCGCAGAATGACCCTCGACGACCTGCCCGTCTGTCGCGATCTTCTCGCTTGGCCTGACACGGAAGGTGTCCCCGACGACGAGATCCTCGACGCGGGCTCTCTCGGGCACGCCTCCGCGCAGCACAGTGACCTCGGTGGCGCCAAGTTCGCGGACCGTCCGTAGCGCTGTGCCGGCTCTGCGTTTGGAGCACGCTTCGAAGTACCGCGCGGACAGTACCAAGGTGATCACTGCGGCTGCGGCCTCAGGGCACGTGGCCCCGATGTCGCCGCTACGTGCGAGGGCCCGGGGAAACCCCTGAGGGAGGTCAGCGGCGCCCGCCGGGCCAGAACACAGTGTCCACAAGGACCAGGTGAACATGGCCGTGACGCCGACCGAAATGAGCGTGTCCATGGTGGCCGCACCATGACGCAGATTGGTCCACGCGGCTTTGTGGATCGGCCAGGCCGCGTAACTGACGACAGGCGTTGCCAGAATGAGCGACAGCCACTGGGACGACCCGAACTGCCAGCCAGGCGTCACTGCCAGAGCTGCCGCAAGGATCGTCAGCACCATCGAGGTGATCAGTCGCTTGCGCAAGGCGCGCAGCGGGCAGGGTGAGGCATGACCCGTGGAATCCCCGTCCGTTGACGCGCAGGTCGACGAAGCGGCGGAGTGTCCCACCGCCCCCACGGTGGCGATCAGGTCGGCGACGGAGACGTCACCATGGACGGTGATCTTCGCCCTCTCCGTCGCGTAACTGACGGCCGCGTCCACCCCGTTCATCCGGTTGAGCTTCTTCTCCACACGGGCGGCGCACGCGGCGCAGGCCAAGCCGCCAATCGTGAGTTCGACCGTGGAACTGGATACCGTCGCGTTCATGGCTGCTCCTCGGGCCGGGCGGCAGGCCGGGGATGCCGCGTCAGACCCGACCGATGAGCTCATAGCCCGCGTCGTCGACGACCTTGGCTATGAGAGTGTCGTCGGGAGCGCCGCCTGTGGTGACGGTGACATGTCCGGAGGCCACGTCGACCTCGACCGCCAGAACGTTGTTCACGGTGTGAATGGCCTTGGTGACCGAGGCTTTGCAGTGGTCGCAGGTCATCCCGGCGACGTGATAGACGGTCAGGTGGCTGTCGCCCGCGAGTGACTCGCCGTTTCCGCCGCTGGAGCAGTTGCCGTCGGGAGAGCAGCAGGACGACATGAGTTCCTCCTGGAGGTCAGCGTTCACCAATACCCAATGGGGGTATCGGTTGCGTCGCCAGGTATACCCCCTGCCCGTATCCGTTCACAAGAGGGCCGGTTGTTGTGCCCGCTGTCGGCGATCCGGCCACCCGGGGCGTCGGGCGCCGCGCGGTGTGCCTCTTCGGCGTGTCCGAACGGGGTCCAATGATGCGGCGGGTGGGCTGGCTCTTGGGCCAGGGATGCTCCCGCGGCCCGGACTCTGTTCCTATCCTGACCGGCATGCTGACCCTCGCGCAGGACGTCTACGACGCAATCGTCGCCCACTGTCGCACCGACCATCCCGATGAAGCCTGCGGAATCGTAGCCGGGCCGGCCGGCAGTGACCGCCCCGAGCGCTTCATTCCCATGGTGAACGCCGCACGCTCGCCCACGTTCTACGAATTCGACTCCGTTGATCTCCTGGGGCTGTACAGGGAGTTGGACGAGCGGGGTGAAGACCCCGTCATCATCTACCACTCGCACACTGCCACGGGTGCTTACCCCTCACGCACCGATGTCTCCTACGCGTCGGAGCCAGGAGCCCACTATGTCGTGGTCTCCACGGCCGAGTGCGGGAGCGGGGAGGGGCCGGTCGAGTTCCGGTCGTTCACCATCGTGGAGACGCGCATCACCGAGGAGGCTGTGCGGATCGTCGAGCCCCCACCGCCGTCCGAGACCCACCGTTGGCGCGAATTCATGCAGTGCAGCCGCGCGTTGTAGCCGCAGTCGTCGCCGGGTGCGGGCGAAGGGCGGCAGTTCTCGGGCTCCTGGCGATCCCGCTATCTACTATGCATGTGTAGTATTAAGGAGTTCGCTGATCCGACGGGCGCCGGACGTATGGGCGTCTCTCTCACGATTCCTCCGGGTGGTTGCCATGTCTGACAAAGCCCAAGCTCCCCCCGTAGCACCGGCATTGGAGCGCCGACGGACCAACCTGGCCATCGTCGGTCTGGCCATCGGCATGCTGCTGAGCACGCTGGACCAGACAATCGTCGCGACGGCTCTGCCGTCGGTGGCCACTGATCTGGGCAGCCTGGGATCGGTGACCTGGGTGGTCAGCGCCTATCTCCTCACCACGACGGCCTCGGCACCGCTCTACGGGAAGCTGAGTGACATCTACGGTCGGCGCCGAATGGTTCTCATTGCGTTGGGCATCTTCATCACGGCCTCCGCCCTCTGTGGACTGGCTCCCAACGTCGGGTCGCTGGTGACACTTCGTGTGATCCAGGGACTCGGCGGGGGAGGGCTGCTGACACTGGGCAGTGCGGCCATCGCCGGCCTGGTGCCGCTCCACGAGCGGGGCAAAGCCCTCAGCTACACCGGTACCGTCTTCGCCATCGGCAGCGTGGGAGGCCCCCTCCTGGGCGGGGTGTTCACCGACTACCTCAACTGGCGATGGGTGTTCTACATCAACATTCCGATCGGACTGATCGGGCTCCTGCTGATCATCCGGTACTTCACCGCCGAACACACTCCGGTCCGCGGGGCGATCGACTTCCTGGGATCTGCTCTGCTGGTCTCGGCAGTCACCTGCGTCATGCTGGTCACCGTCTGGGGCGGCAGGGACTACGCCTGGGGATCGGCCCAGATCGCCGGACTCCTGGTGATCGGCGCCGTGTTGATCGCGGTGTTCGTGTGGTGGGAGCACCGGGCCCCCAACCCCGTCCTGCCCCCGCACCTGTTTCGCGCGCCGGCCTTCCGATTCGCCGTCCCCGCCTCTCTGGTGCTGGGCATGCTGCTGCTCGGCGCGGTGGTGTTCCTGCCCCAGTTCTTCCAGGCGGTGCGCGGGATGAGCGCGGCCACCTCCGGCCTGGCCCTGACCCCGCTCATGCTCGGGGTGTGCATCACGATGACCCTGGTGGGCCGCCGTGTCACCGCTACCGGCCACTACCGGCCCTTCCCGATCATCGGCGCGTCGTTGACCCTGGTCGGCTTCGCGGCGCTGACCCAGCTTGACGGCTCCACACCGGACTGGCAGATGGCCGCGGAGATGTTCGTCCTGGGCGCCGGCATCGGATTCCAGATTCAGCTTCTGGTACTCGTCATGCAGAACTCCGCCGAACCCCAGGACCTCGGCGTGGCGTCCTCCACCGCCATGTTCTGCCGATCCATGGGAGGGGCGGTGGGAACCGCCCTGTTCAGTACGATCCTGGTGCGTCAGCTCTCCGACCGCTTGGCAACCTCTTCCGCCGGGGCCCTGGCTCCCGGCGCGTCGCCCGACCGCCTCGTCCGCCAGGCCATGACCTCCAGCTCGACCCTGTCGCCGGCGGTCCACTCCGCCTTCTCGCAGGCTTTCGCGGATTCCATCCACGTGGTCTTCGTCTGGGCCCTGCCACTGGCCGGTGTGCTACTGATCCTTACGATCCTGGCACCCTCGGTTCCGCTGTGGACGGTGGAATTCCTGCGCAAGTTCAAGGAGGACCACGAAGCCAAGCTCGCCCAGGCCCGGGAGCAGGCTCCGGCCGAGAGCTGATACAGCGCCACGTAGTGCAGGTCCGAACCCCCGCGGGTCCGGACCTGCACTACGTGGTTCGGGAGGGCCGCATCAGCGTCGCGCGATGGCGGCTTCCTTGAGGTGCTGCATCTCCGCCCCAAGGAACTCCTGATCCATGACCACCGCGCTCAAAGCGCCGGCGGACGCCGCGTGGACGATCTGCGTGGCCGCGAACGGCAACCCCTCGCGGCGGGCCAGATCCCCGGCAGCGAACACCCCCTGCACGGATGTCTGCTGAAAGTCATTGACCACCACGCTGCCGTCCTCGAAGAACGTGCAGCCCAGCATCTCGGGCAACCTGCTGCCCTGGCGGGTGAACGGCCGCAGGAACAGCGCGTCGCATTCCAGGGTGTCGCCGTCGTCGAAGACCACCGCGCGCAGGCGGCCTCCACGCTCGTCCAGCCGGTCGATCGGTTCCTCGTGCAGACCCATGCCCTGGGAGACCATCAGGCGCAGTAGTTCTTCGTCCTCGATGGGAGCTCCACCGGTACACAGAACGAGGTCCTCGCACAGCCGGAACATCTGCACGGCGAGGCGCAACGCACCGCTGTCGCCGCCCAGGACGGCGACGCGCCGCCCGCCCGCCTCGTATCCGTCGCAGTACGTGCAGTTGAACGCGCTCACCCCCCAGATTTCGGCCAGGCCCGGCACATCGGGCAATCGGTCGATCATTCCGGTGGCGAGCAGTAGCCGACGCCCTTGGGCCTCGCTGCCGTCCTGAAAACCGACGGTGAACGCGCCGGCTGTGCCCTCGGCTGCCAGGACCATGCTGTCGCGCAGCTCGACACCGTCGTATCCGGCGAGTTCCTTGCGTCCTGCGGTGCGCAGCTCATCGGGGGGCATGCCGTCGCGCGTGAGGAACCCGTGGCTGTTCGGGGCGCTCCGGTTCCGTCCGGCGCCGGCGTCGCACACCAGGGCGGTGCGACGGGAGCGCCCCAGGGTCAGCGCGGCACTGAGTCCAGCGGGACCGCCGCCGATGATGATTACGTCGTGCATAAAAGCCTCCACTCTTCCTACTACGCAACCGTAGTAGGAAGAGTGGAGGGTGGCAACCGTTCCCGCCCCTCAGCGGCCGGTCACCCGCAGGTCCAGGCGGATCAGGCGGCGTTGGATGAAGACCGGCAGCCACTCCTGCCGGTCGCTGACCGGCTCGAATTGCAGCTGACGGCGCGCCAGTTCCTCCAGGACCATGCGTCCTTGGGCCTTCACCAGGGCAGCCCCGACGCAGTAGTGCAGGCCGTGCCCCAGTGCCAGGTGCCGGATTCCCGGCCGGGTGATGTCGAAGTGATCGGGGTCCTGATAGACGTGCGGGTCCCGGTTGGCCGCTGCCACCAAGGTCAGTACGCGACTGTGTTCCGGGATGAGCCGTCCCGCGATCTCGATGGGTGCGGCGGCCCACCGACCGCCGCCGGCGGTGGCCAGCTGCAATGGGCTCTCGAAGCGCAGCACCTCGTTGGCGGCCTGCCCCGCCAGTTCTGGCGTGGAACGCAGCAGGTCGAACTGATCGGGATGCGCGAGCAGGGTGTTGAGGGCATTGGCGATGAGGCCGACCAGGGTGTCGTGCCCCGAGACGAAGATCAGGGCAGCCATTGCGTGGAGTTCGGCCTGGGTGATCACGCCCTCGGCCTCGGCGGCCAGAAGGGGCATGAGGAGCCCCTGGCCGCCGGAGACCCGGAGTCGTTCCGACAGAGCGCCGAAGTAGTGGTCGAATCCCAGATATGCCTCGGTGGCTCCCTCCACCGCTCCGGGCCTTGAAGGGATGTCGGCCGCCGGAACCATCGCCTGGGACCATGGCTTGAGCATCTCCAGATCCGCTGCCGGAACCCCCATGGTCTCGCCGATGATGCGCAGCGCGACGGGGTAGGCGAGATCGTCGACCACATCGAACTGGCGGCCCGGCTCCAGGTCGTCCAGCACCGCACAGGCCACCTCCCGGCCACGAGCCATAGCAGCGTCCAGTGCCACAGGGGTGAACGCGTGACGTACCAGCGCCCGTAGCCGGGTGTGGTCCGGCGGGTCGGCGAACAACATGGTGCGTTGCATCGGCAACAGAGCGGCCGGCACCACCGAAGCCAGGAGCGCGGCCACCGCCGGCGGCGGTTCGACCGTCAGACGGGGATCGGCCAGCACCGCGGTGGCATCAGCGTGCCGGGCCACGACATGGGCCTCCATGTAGTCCCAGTACACCGGGCCTCCCATGGACAGGATTCGCCGGTAGTGCGGATACGGGTCCTGGCGGAACTGATCGGAGTAGGGATGGAAATCCTCCAGGACCGGTGTTTCGGCGGTCCGTGGCATCGTCTCGAGCACGGGGTCTCCCTTCCAAGGAGGCGGGGTGATGAGGCCGAGCTGCTCATCGCTCAGCCAGTCGCGGCAGCCTGGCGTGTCAGAGTGCGCTCCCGGTCGCCGACGTCCTTGGAGCGTTCCACCAACCCGCCCATGTGCTCGTCGGAGAAGAACTCGATGACCGAGGTGGTGCCGGCGACCAGGCCCAGGAAGGCGTTCGCCTCGGCCTGGTCGTACGACAGGACGGTGAAGGCCTGACGCATCCGGTCGCTGAACTGCAGAGTCGCGGCCAGGCAGGTGAACTCGTAGAGCGCGGCGGTGGCCTGGTTACGGGTCTCCTCGTAGTTGGCCATCTCCTGATCCCACTCCCCGGTGCCGGTCAGTACCCGGTGCAGCGCGGTTGACAGCACGTCGGCGTCCCGGAAGGCGTCGGCGATTCCCTGTCCGGTGACCGGATCCTTGTGGAACCCGGCGTCCCCGGCCAGCGCCCAACCGGTGCCGTACGGGCGGCGGTAGAAGTTCGGCAGGTCCTTGGTACCGGTGAACTTCTCCATCTGCTGTCCGTGCTCGCGCATCTCCTTGCCCAGTTCAGGGCAGGTGTCCTCGATGATCTGGTGGTAGGTGCCCTCCACGTCGGCGCGGTAGCGGCCGAACTCCGCGTTCGGCAGTGCGCAGACGATCAGGCAGGCGTCGCCGTGCGTGGGCATGACCGCGACCTGCTGTTCATTGCCCAGGTAGACCTCGTAACCGCGCTTGAGCCCGGTCCAGTACGTGTAGTAGGCCACCGTGATCGACGGGCGCTCCTTGTAGACCTCGGCGTTCATCGTCCGGGCGACCAGGGACCGGTGCCCGTCCGCTCCGACGACGGCACGCGCCCGAAGCTCCTCTTCCTGTCCTCCGTGACTGCGGCCGCGAACACCCACCACGGTGCCGTCCTCGATGATCAGTTCGCGGACGGTGAAGCCCTCGCGGATCTCCGCCCCGGCCTCGCGGGCGGCGTCCACCAGCATGGCGTCCAGCACGATGCGCCGCGGGGCATAAGCCTCCGCGACACCGTCGTAGGCCGGCGCGCTGCCGCGGATCGGCAGGTCGCCGTACCACCAGACCGCCTCGGTGATGGGCGGGCAGCCGGTCGCGGCCAGTCGGTCGAGCAGACCCCATGACCGCAGCCGGGCCAGTCCGCTCTGGTGCATGAAGTGGGTGGACATGGTGTCTGAAGGGAACTCGGCCCGGTCCAGCACCAGTACCCGGTGCCCCTTCCGGGCGAGCAGCATGGCGGTGGGGGAGCCGGCACAGCGGGCTCCGACCACGATGACGTCGTACATGCAGCCTCCGGAGAACTCGCGGGTGGTAATCGTCCCCGTAAGCGAACCGGCACACCGGCCCGGGTGAAAGACCCGACCAGAGGCCCCGAACGGTCACCTTGGGGCGGGCCGGATCGGAGGCTGCGTTGGTGCTGCTCCGCTGAGGCTGGCTCACGTGACGGCGCCTCACCCATGGTGGCAGCTCTGTCTCTTACGGAGGAGTCCATGGATATCGGGATCTCACTGCCCACAGTGGGTCCGGCGGGCCGGCGCAAGTACGTGCTCCAGGTAGCGGAGGCAGCTGACCGACTCGGCTTCCACTCACTGTGGATCAGCAGTCACGTCGCCCTGCCCGCCGAGCGCCATTCCACCTGTCTCTACCCGCGAGCCACCACATCCGACGCTTACAACTGGGGTGTCGCCTGGCTCGACCCGATCGCCGTCATGGGAGTGGTCGCAGGCGCGACCGAGCGCATCCGCATCGGCACCCACGTCCTTGCCCTGCCCTATCGGAATCCCGTCATCCTCGCCGGGGAACTCGCGGCGCTGGACCAACTGTCGGAGGGGCGGATCGACCTGGGTGCGGGTATCGGGTGGATGGACGAGGAGTTCGCCGCAGTCGGCATCCCGCGCCGCGAGCGCGGAGCTCGTACCGACGAGGCCATTGCCGTGATGAGGACCCTGTGGTCCGCTGCCGACCCGGTGTCCTTCCACGGCCGCTTCAGCACCGTTGACGACATGTGGCTGACCAGCCGGCCGTATCGTCCCGGCGGGCCGCCCATCCACGTCGGTGGTAACTCCGACCCGGCCCTGCGGCGTGTCGGCCGGCTGGGGGACGGCTGGCTCGGCCATGAGGTCTACCCGGAGGAGATTCCCCCGGCTCGTGACCTGATCCACCGCCATGCGGAAGAGGCCGGACGGGACCCGGGCACCATCATGCTCTCCGCCCGGCGAGGGCTGATTCCGCCATTCCCCGTCATGAACTTCATGTCGGACCGGAACAACCTCAGCGGCACTCCCGCCGACCTCGCGGAGACCTTCGACGCCTATCGCGAGAACGGCATTTCGATGATGGTCCTCGACCTCAATCTGAGGCCCCAGGAGATCGTCGACACCCTGGAATGGCTGTCCAAGGACGTCCTTCCGCTGCTGTCCTGACCGCCGCCCGCCCGCTGGGAGCGCAGCGGGCGGCACCCACCACGGAAGGAATTCCGATGCTCCGTCCTGCCAGGCTCCGGCGCAGCCGCCGTGTCCGCCTCCTCAACATCCTGCCCGTCGTCCTGGTCCTGCTCGCCGCCGGCGCATTCATCTATGCCTCCAAGGCCCCGCAGACGCTGTTCTCCCCCAAACTCACCGCGATCAGCATCGACCAGGCCGTGGAGCAATACCGGCAGCATCCGACGGCGCTGCGGGAGGACCTCCACCTGCCGACCAAGATGCCCGTCGCTCCCAATGCCGCGCTGGCCGGCTTCACAGCACCCGCTCCGGGGGTGTACACCTACGCCACCCAGGGGCAGGACTGGGTCGAGTACAACGGGCAGAAGTACGTCCGTCCATTTCCCGCGGTCAGTCCGGCCACGGTGCTGCGCTCCAGCGGGTGTGGCTGGGAGCTCTACTTCCAGACGGGCAAGGAGTACACCGACGGACACCGCCAGTGCAGTGCGCCCGGTGAATTCCTGTGCATGGCGCATATCTCCGAGATCACCTTCGGATCGGTGCACCGAGCGATGACGCACGTGTGCAATCCCGGCATGGTCCAGGTAGGTGGCAAGGCCGTCGGCCCTGGTGGGCGCCAGTCCACCATCTGCTATGCGTCGGGCATGGACTCTTCCCGCATCGACATTCTGTTCAAGAACACAGAGACCGTCATGGTGGGCGGCAAGCCGGTCCAGGCCTACCACGTCGAGCTGGACAGCTCCGTCCAGGGCGAGTTGAACGGCACCGCGGTGGCCGACGTCTGGTTTGAGACACATACCGGCACCTATCTGAAAATGATCCGTAAGCAAGACACCAGCTCAAAGCTCCCTGACGGATCGAAGGTCAACTACAGGGTGCGCGTGACCTACGAACTCCAGTCGCTGACGCCTCGTATCTGACATCCTTGACGCCCAGGACCCGCGGACCGTCCCACGGACTGCGGGTCCTGAGGTATCGCTCCAAGCGGTATCGGGAAGTGAACGGGCAGTAGCCGTCGGCTTCCCGGCCGGGGGCAGGATGCGAACGCGGAGGTGGACGCCATGCCGGTGCCCGTCGACGGCGAAACAAGAACCAGCGGTCGGTTCACCGGGTTGTTCGAACGGTGCGGCTATGCCGTGGAACGCAGATGCGCCGGCCATGCCCGATCGGACTTGGTGAGCCCGCTGTTCGGGCGCGTTCTGGAATTGAGTGCGGGAAGCGGGGAGAATCTGGCCCACTACCAATGGGCCACTCACGTAGTCGCCGCGGAACCCTCCCGGGCACTGCGCGCGCGTCTGCAGAGTAATGTCTCCCGGTCGCGAGTCCCCGTTACAGTTGTGGACGCCACCGCTGATGATCTGCCTTTCCCTGATGCCAGTTTCGACGCCGTGGTGGCGATACTGACCTTGTGCAGCGTGAAGGACCAGGCCCGAGCGCTCTCCGAGATCCGCCGCGTCCTCACCCTGGACGGCACGCTGGTCTTTCTGGAACATGTGCGCTCCCGGAATCCCTGGGTGGCCGGTGCCCAGAGCGCAGTTACTCCTCTGGTGCGCCATATGGCAGCCGGCTGCCGCCTCAACCGCGATACCGTCACGGCCATTGGTGCGGCCGGCTTCGCCATCAGCATCCTCGACACGGTTCGCCCCAACACCTGGACGCCGTTGATGAGCACCTTCGTGCGAGGGCGCGCCTATGTGCCCTGATCGGTGATCCTGGGAAGTCGGTGACGAGTGGCTGGCCTCGCAGAGGGCCCGCGCCGGGCTTTTCGTAACAGGAACAGGCTGTTCAGCACGAGGTGGAGGGCAGGTCCCGCAGCGGACCTGCCCTCCACCACGCGCTGAACCACCAGCTCAGGGCAGCCGCACCACCTGGGCTGCGTGTGCCAGCCCGGCCCCGAATCCCAGAAGCAGAGCCAGGCCTCCCGCAGGAGCCTTTCCACTGGCCAGCAACTCCTCCATGGCCATGGGTATGGAGGCCGCCGATGTGTCACCCATTTCGACCAGATCCCGGGCGATGGCCACTCGGCGCGGGAGGTTCAGAGCCCGGGCGATGCCGTCCACGATCCTTTGGTTGGCCTGGTGGGGGATGAAGGCATCCAATTCCGAGGCCTTCACCTCGGCCAGGTCAAGAGCGGTCTGGGCGATCTGCGGGAGTTCCGACATCGCCCAGCGAAACACCTGGGTTCCGTCCATCCGCAGGTAGGGCCAGCTGTTGGTGGCCTGTGACCGCAGACTCACCCACGCTTCGCCGCGGCTGGCCAGACCGCGCTCGGACTCCTCGGGGCGCCAGCTGACTGGGCCTATGCCCAGCTGGCGGGACGGCCCCACGACCATGGCGCCGGCGCCGTCGCCGAACAGTGCCGCAGTGCTGCGGTCGCGTGGGTCGACGATGTCCAGCATCCGCTCGGTGCCGACCACCAGGACGCACCGTGCCTGCTCGGTGACGACGGCATTGCGGGCCAGCGCCAACGCCGAGGTGAAGCCCGCGCAGACGGCGGAGATGTCGGAGATGGTCGCTCGTCTGGTCGGCAGCCGCTGGGCCAGTTCGCTGGACACCGGTGGATGGCCACCGGGCCGGCTCATCGTGGTGACGATGATGTGATCCACTTCGCCCGGTCGGAAACCTGCGGAGGCCAGCGCCTTGGCCGACGCGGCATGCGCCATGGCTGCGAGTGATTCGCTGGGAGCCGCCCTCCGACGACTGCGGATCCCTGAGCGCAGAACGACCGCCCGGCCTGCGGCATCCAGCACCTGGCACAGTTCGTCGTTGTCCAGCACTCGGGCCGGACGGTAGGCGCCCACGCCCAGAATGGCGGCGTTCGGTGCCGTGACGGCCCGCGGAGCCCGCGTCACCGCCGGTCCCAAGGCGGTGTCTCGGCGTGCGCCAGGACATCCTGAACGAGACCGATGGGGTCGTCGTGCAGGAAGAAGTGGTCACCCGGCCGGGTGGCGAGGGAGAAGCCGCCCAGCGTGTGCAGTTGCCAGGCCTGCATGGCAGCAGGCCCTGCCTGGGGGTCATCCGCGCCGGCGTAGGCCAGTACGCGGCAGCTGAGCGGTGGTCCTGAGGTGAACCGGTAGGTCTCACAGGCGGCGAAGTCCGCACGCAGTCGCGGCTCGGTCGCCAGCCGGAGTTCCGGGCTGCGGAGCACCTCCGGGGGCGTGCCGCCGAGCGCCCCGACCTCCTGCCAGAAGGATCCGGACGCCAAGGTGTGCACCGGCGGTCGCTGCCGTGCCAGATGAGGAGCGGCGTGGGCGGCGACCACGAGCACTTGCGGGCCGCGCACGCCGCGTCGGTGGAGCTCGCGCACTGTCTCGAAGGCGACCAGGCTCCCCATGCTGTGCCCGAGGAAGATGGCACCAGGGCCGGGCCGCAGCCGGTCGGCGATCGCGGATGCCACCGCGGTGATGCTGCGGGCGCCGCCGGGAGCCGGGTCGGGATAACCGACCGCGTGCACCCGCACCTGCCCGGCCAGCGCGGTGTTCCATGGGAGGAACGTGGGGACACCGCCGCCCGCATGCGGGAAGCAGTACAGATCCGGTACGGGATGTACGGATGCGTCCTGTGCCTGGGCGGGCGGTAGCAGGCGGACCGTGGCGGCGGTCATCGCCCGGAGCCCGTCGTCTGCGCCCCGGTAGAGGCATTGCGTGCGGCCCGCCCCAGCACCGGCAGGGAGTTCGCCTGGTAGAGCTCCCGACACCGTCCGCGCTGTCGCTTGCCCGAGGTGGTCTTGGGCACGGTGGAGGCCGGACAGATCAGCACCTCGTGCGGAGGCACCGGCAGTTGACGGCGCAGATGATCCATCAGACGCCGCGCGAGGGCGTCGGCCTGGCCGGCCGGCACGCGGCCCTCGGCCACCAGGATCATCCTGTCGGTGGCGTGGTCGTAGAAGGCAGCGGTATTGCCCATCCGGATACCGTCCACGGATTCGGCCTCCGCTTCGAAGTCCTCGGGGTAGATGTTGCGGCCATTGAGAATGATCATGTCCTTGCGGCGGCCGCAGACCACGAGGCCCTGTTCGCCCATGTAGCCCAGGTCACCGGTACGCAGCCATCCGTCGACCAGGATCTCCTCGGTTCCCCGGGGGTCGTTCCAGTACCCGGAGGTGACGCACTGGCCTGAGATGTAGATCTCTCCGACGTGCCCGTCGGGGAGATCGGATCCGTCCTCGGCCCGTATGGCCAGCCGGGTGCCGGGTATCGGATGACCGCAGGCCACCAGCCGGCGGTTCCCGGGTGCGTCGGCCGGGACCGGGACTGCGCGGCCCTGGACCTCCAGCGCGTCGCGGTCCACCCAGGCCACGGCCAGAGGGGTATCGGTGGGCAGCATGGTCACGCAGAGCGTTGCTTCGGCCAGCCCGAACACGGGGCATGGCACTGTCGGCCGCATCCCGTAGCGTTCGGCAGCGGTGGTGAAGGCAGTGAGGCTCTCGACGTCGATAGGCTCGGCGCCGTTGACCGCCCATTTCAGGCAGGACAGATCGAGCTTGCGCTGGGTGTTCCGCAAGAGGCGCCCCGCGAGCGCGTAGGCGAAGTTCGGGGCGCCGATGAGCGAGACCCGGTAGCGCGAGATCGCACTGAGCCAGGACAGGGGGCTCGCGACGAAGTCCTCCGGCGATTGCACCACCACGTCGTTGCCCCGTGCCACGCAGCCGAGCAGTCCGATGATGCCCATGTCGTGGTTGAGCGGCAGCCAGGTCATGCCGACCTCATCGGGCCCCACACCGTAGCCGTGCCAGACCGCTGCCATGTTGGACAGCACGTTGTGGTGGCTGAGCATCACGGCGCGCGAGGACTTGGTCGTCCCCGAGGTGAACTGGAGCAGTGCGGTGGCCTGGGGATCCTGAGGCAGCGGCGGCGCGGATCCGGGTCCACCCGCGGCCAGATCACTCATGGCCGCGACGCGGCGCTCCGGCCGCGCCAGATCCCGGAAGAGCTCCGCATAGGCGTCGGCGACGCCCAGGACCCGGGCGTCCACCGCCTCGACGCGCCGGCCGATGTCCGCAAGGAAGCCGTCCAGCTCGCCTCGCCTGCGTGGCAGAGGTAGCAGTACCGGAATCGCCCCGGCGTACCAGACACCGAACAGCGTCCGCAGCAGCGGTTCATCGGTCCCTGACAGCAGACAGACCCGGTCGCCAGGTCGCACCCCGTCTGCCACCAGTCCGGCGGCGACGCGCTGAGCGCTGTCATGCAATTCGCGATATGTCAGGCGGCACTCGGTGAGATCGCCGTCGACCAGGAAGATGCCCTTGTCAGTGAGCGCGGCGCGGGTCAGAGTCGCGGGTACGGTAACGGACCCGAAGAACACAGCGGGCTCGATGGCGGAGGAAGTCGTCGCAGAAGAGATCGGCTCGACCTGGGTGACCATAGAAACTCCTCGAAACTCCACGGACGGCGGTGGCGGGCTCCTCAGCGCTCGACGGCGCGCCGGAACAGCGGGATGACGAAGCCTTGGGTGAGCGCGATACCGACGACGAGTACGGCGGCGGCGGGCAGCAGGGCATGCGCTGTGACCGGTCCGGTCATCAGCGCTCGCGCGCCTTCGGTGACGTAGGTGAACGGGTTGTAGTGCGCCAGGGAGGCCAGCCAGCCCGGTTGCAGGGACGTGGGCATGGCCGCCGTGCTGGTGAACATCAGCAGGATGAACAGCGGGGACATCGCCAATGGGGCCTGAGGGTTCCAGGTGGTCAGCGCAACGATGTAGAAGAGTCCGCCGTACGCCACCGACCAGGCGCTGCACATCACCAGCAGCCCCACCACGGACGCCGGGCCGGATTCCAGACGGGCTCCCAGGGCCAGACCCACCAGGAGCACGACGACTGCGGCGGGCAGTACTCGCAGGGCGTCGAAGATGATCCGGGACAGCAGAATCGCGGACGGGCGCACGTTCAGAAGCCGCAGCCGCTGGAGGAATCCGGTCTGGACGTCCAGCACGAGAGCGGTGGCGGAGTATCCGGAGCCCATCATGCCGGCCAGCAGCATCATGCCCGGGGCCATGTAGGCGGTGTAGGGCTGGATGGGAAAGCTCTCCAGGGACGAGACCCGGGCGTACGACGAGGCGACGAGGGTCTCGGCGAAGAGCGGGAACAGCACGGGAAAGATGAAGGCGATCACCGGGCTGCGCAAAGCCTCGCGGATATTGCGGCGCAGCAGCATCCATACCTCGCCCGCGAGGTGATTCTGGGACACGCTCTGGGAGGTGCCGTGGGGTGTGCGCCACGCCGCGGTGTCCGGAGCTACATCGGTGTCGGTCACGTCCGGTTTCCCTTACCCCTGGTGGTGGCCAGGCTCCTGCCGAGAGCGGCGAGCCCGGCGGCGGTCTGTGCTTCGCCGTCGGTGGCGGGCGCGGAACCGGTGAGGCGGACGAAGACGTCCTCCAAGGTCGGTTCCTCGATGCTGTAGGCGGTCTCGGGTACTCCGAGGCAGGCGAGCCGGTCGATGGTCTTGAGCAGGAGACCGGGAGCTGCCGCGTCCAGGGTCACTCCGTCAGGTCCTGCGGTCGCAGACGGCCCGAACTCCGCGAGGACACGCAGGTGTTCGTCGCCGTCGGTGGGGCGCACCTGGACCCGTTTTCCTCCGTAGCGGGCTTTGAGCCGGCGAGGAGTGTCCAGGACCGCGACCCGGCCGCGGTCCATGACCGCGATCCGATCGGCCAGGACATCGGCCTCCTCCAGGTACTGCGTGGTGAGCAGTACGGTGCCGCCGTTGACGGCGAAGGCGCGGACCCAGCCCCACAGGGCACGCCGGCTCTGCGGGTCCAGGCCGGTGGTCGGCTCATCCAGGAACAGCACGTCCGGGTCGCGCATCAGGGCCAGAGCGAGGTCCAGCCGACGACGTGTACCGCCGGAACAGACGGCCACGACCTTGTCCATGGCACTGCCGAGTCCGAACAGGTCGATGAGTTCCTCAGCGCGCGCGGTGGCGCCCGAGGTGCTCAGTCCGGCCAGCCGGCCAATGAAGGCCAGGTGCTCGCGGCCGGTCATCAGCTCGTCGAGTGCGACCTGTTGCAGGGACGCGCCGATCCGTGCGCGAACCGAGGTGCGCTCGCGCACCACATCGTGTCCGCACACCTGGGCGGATCCGCTGGTGGGCGTCTCCAAGGTGGTGAGCAGGTTGATCAGAGTGGTCTTACCGGCGCCGTTCCGTCCCAGACAGCCGAACGTCTCGCCGCGCGGAATATCGAACGTGAGAGTGCGGTACGTGATCTTCTGTCCTGCTTATGATCACTCGATGGGGTGACGGTGAAGCATTATTGCCGGTCAGGCGTTCGGGATTCGCTTGGGTGACGGGATGAGCGATCGCAAGTCGTACTCGAGTGATGTCTCCGACGAGCAGTGGGCCCTGGTCGAGCCCGTGGTCACGGCGTGGAAGGCCGCGCATCCGTCGGTCAGTGGCCACCAGGGCAGATACGCGATGCGGGAGATCGTCAACGCGATCCTGTACCAGAACCGCAGCGGCTGCCAGTGGGACCTGCTGCCCCACGACCTGCCGCCCGCCGGTGCGGTGAAGTACTACTTCTACAAGTGGCGCGACGATGGCACCGATCAGACCATTCATGATCTGCTGCGATGGCAACTGCGGGAGAAGAAGCGGCGATTAGCCGACCCGAGCCTCATCGTCATGGACACGCAGAGCATCCGCGTGGCCGTCGGCGTCCCGGCCGCCACGACCGGCAAGGACGCGGCGAAACGGGTGCCGGGGCGGAAGAGATGCCTGGCCGTGGACGTATTGGGACTCGTCGTCGAGGCTGTCGCCCTGTAAAGCGTCCGCACACGACAACGCCGCCGGAATCGCGCTGCTGGACGGCGTGGCCGCCCAGATGGGCACCGTGAGGAAGGCCTTGGTCGACCAGGGGTTCAAGAAGGCCGTCGTCGACCACGGCGAGCAGTACGGCATCGACGTCGAGATCGTTGAACGCAACCCGGCCGACAAGAGCTTCATTCCGCAGGCCAAGCGGTGGGTCGTGGAGCAGACGAACGGGATCCTGATGTTCTACCGGCGCCTGGTCCGCGACTACGAGCACCGGCTCGCCACCTCGCGCTCTCGCGTCTTCTGGGCGATGACCTCTGTCATGGCCCGTAAGCTCACCGGCGCCACCCTGCCCTCCTGGAGGACCGCGTGAGCGACAACCCGCAGATCAGAAACGTCCTTGCCTACGTCGAGGCCCGCGAGAACGAACTCGACAAGCAGGCCGGGCAGCTCCGCGCGTCCATCGAGGACCTCACCGCCCGCCTCGGCGAACTCGACGCGGAGACCGAGAACCTGCGCATCACCCGCAAGACGCTCCTGAACATCCCGGCACCGGAGCCCGCCGACGATCCGCCACGGCCCGAGGCGCCGGACCACCCCGCTTACCAGCAGATTCTCGCTGTCTTCACCGACACCGGCCATCCGATGCGTGCTCGAGACCTGTGCGAGGCACTCGACCTGCCGATCCTCCCGAAGAACACCGAAGGCATCCGGTCCAAACTGAAACGCCTGGTCACACGGGGCATTCTCACCGAACCCGAACCCGGCCTGTTCGCTCAGCCCCGCACCTGAGTACCAGTCCGCCCCGCCGACCAGGACTCCTCACCCAACCCCAAGCATCAACCGGACATCAGGTCACGTACCGCACTCTGAGATCGTCCAGGGCCTGTGTGCCGTCCGGATAGACCTTTCCCAACGACTGGAGCGCGATGGCCGCGTTCCCCATGGTCGTCTCCTCCCTGGCCGGCCGGTAGGACCGGCTCCTGGCGAAGCGAGCATCGCGCGTGGGCGGCTACGGCGCACAGTCCACTCCGGGCGGCCTTTGTAAGCACGAAGGCCGATCGGACGTAGTGCCCGATCGGCCATGCCGCACGGCCGGAAAGGGCCGACGTGGGGAGAAGTGAGGTTCAGTCGGTGACAGGCAGCGGAGAGGGATCTCCGGTCGCCGTCGAGGAGGCGCGTCCTGCGCTGCGGCGCGGCCACCAGACAGCATCCCCGAGGTCGAGAACGAGAGCCGGCACCAGCAGCGAGCGGACAACGATGGCGTCCAGGAGTACGCCGAAGGCAACGGCGAAGCCGACTTCGGCCAGGGGGACGAACGGGAGGACTGCGAGGGCCGCGAAGGTACCGGCGAGAACCACGCCGGCCGAGGTGATCACTCCACCGGTGCCCTCCAGCGCCCGCAGCATGCCGATTCTGGTGCCGTGCTGCGCGCTCTCCTCCCGCACTCGGTGCATCAAGAAGATGTTGTAGTCGACGCCGAGGGCCACGAGAAAGATGAACACATACAACGGGATGGACGGGTTGATGCCGGCGTAGCCCATGACGTGGTCGAAGAACGCCGTACTCGTGCCGAATGCCGCGGCGAAGCTGAGTACGACGGTCAACACCAGCAGCAGCGGTCCTAGGACGGCGCGCAGCAGCAGCATGAGGATCAGCAGGATGACACCGAGGACGAGCGGGGCGATGACCGCGTCATCACGCGCTGCCGCTGCGCGGGTGTCCACCTGGGTCGCTGTCGGTCCGCCCACCCACGCCTGGCTGCCGATTTCGGCCGCCAGCCGCGAACGCAAGGTGCGGACCGTGGCCAATGCCCGCCCGCTGTACGGGTCGTCGCCCAGGACGGTGATGATCTCCGTTCGCTGACCGATGTGCCGCGTGGCGGTCACTTCGTTCACCCCCGGGGTGCGTTCCACGACGGCGATGGTCCTCGCGGCCAGTTCGGAAGGCACCACGACCGACGTCGGCGCTGAGGCGCCTGCGGGGAAGCTGCCGGCGATCAGTTTCTGGCCGGTCACCGCATCGACCGAGGACGGAAACTCGTTGAGCGGATTCAGTTGGGTGGACGCGCCGAGCAGTGCTGCCGCCATCACCAGGAGCACCGCGGCGGTTCCTGCCCAGACCGTCCGGGGCCGCTTGGCCACTGTTGCCCCGATTCGCGCCCACAGTGCGGTGCGGTTCGCCGCGACGGCTCCTACCCGAGGGACCAGGGGCCAGAAGAGCCAGCGGCCGAACAGAGCCAACAGCGCGGGCAGCAAGGTCATTGTCACCAGGTAGACCACGGTGACGCCCATGGCCGCCACGGGACCCAGACCGCGGTCGGAGTTGAGTTCGGCGGCCAGCAGACAGAGCATGCCGGCCACGACCGTGCCGGCCGAGGCCGTGATGGCACCCACGCTGCGACGCAGTGCTTCAGCCAGCGCCTCATGGCGGTCGGCGTGCACCCGCAACTCCTCGCGGTAGCGGGAGATCAGGAGCAGGGCGTAGTCCGTTCCGGCGCCGAAGGCCAGCACCGTCAGAATGCCCGCGGAGAGGTCCGACACGGTGCCGCCGTTGCTTCCGTAGCCGTAGACGGCCGCCTGAGCGACGCGCAGTCCAAGACCCACGGTGAACAGCGGCAGCAACCAGAGCACCGGGCTGCGATACGTCAGCAGCAGCAACACAGCGACGACCAGAGCGGTCGCGTACAGCAACGTGGTGCCCACGCCGGAGAAGATCTCCGCATGGTCCAGCTGAAGCCCTGCTGCTCCTGTCACGCGCACCTGGAGGCCGTCGCGGTCGGCGGCGTTTTCGCGCAGTGCCTTGACGGTGTCCTTCAGTTGGTCGTCGCCCGCTTTCCGGTCGACGGCGATGGTGTACACGGCTGTCGTGCCGTCCGGGGCGACGTGCACGGGACCGGGTTGCTGCGCGCCGGGCAGTCGCAGCGCGACGATCCGCCGGCGCTCCTGGTCGAGCCGCTGCCGATCGGTGGCGGTGAGTCCGCTGTCGCGGTGGTAGACGAGGACCGCGTCCAAGGCGTCCCCGCCGGGGGCGGTCCTCAGGACCGCACTTACCTGCGTCGATTGGGAACTGCGTGGCAGGAAGGACATCTCGTCGGTCTTCTCGACCGACGTCAGACGGTTGGCGAAGGATCCCAGGGCGACGGCGAGCAGGAGCCAGCACACCAGCACCGGCCACTTGCCTCGTCGTAAGGCTGTCCCCAACCGAGTCCGACCGTCAGAAGCCGGCAGGTCATGGGCGTGGGCTGACGCGTTGCGCGGCCTGGTCTGTAAAGGAGACATGGCATCTCGCATCCGGGATGTCGGGAACGAACGGACCGGAGAACGGCCCGGGAGGGCGACGCTCCATCCAAACTACTACGCTACCGTAGTAGTAAATAGTGTTCCGGACAAACGAGGGCCCCGGCGATGCCGGGGCTCCTCCTGGATCGGTCTGGGCTCGTGCGCGAGCGGGAAGGCGTCAGGGGCAGCCCAGGACGTAGATCGCGCTGACGGCGACCATGGCGACCGCCGCCATCCCGAGGGAACTGCGGAGCATCAGGCTCCAGGTCAGCGGAGGGGAGGGGACGGTCTGCCCCTCCAGGTGCGCGATGCGGGCCCCCAGGAGTGCGGGGTTTGCCATGGCAGCCGTCACGGGGTCCGGTCCGGCCTCTCGTGAAACCGCCAGCAACGCCCCGGCGACGGCTCGGCAGCCGCATGCGTCGAGGGCATGGCGGTCGGCCCGCAGCTCCTGGCGCATCACCTGAACCGACTGCCAGTAGCGGACCAGCGGAACATACCAAAAGGTCGCCGAGGCAACGGCCAACAGGCTGCGGCGTAGCGGGTCCAGGCGCCGCAGGTGTGCTTCCTCGTGTCGCAGTACGGCTTCGAGTTGTTCAGGAGCGAGTTCCTCGATCAACAGCCGGGAGACGGCGATACGGGGCCGGCCGGCGCCGTATGTGAACGCCGTCGTCCGTGGGTCGTCGATCTCGACCACCCGGTCGAGCATTCCGAGGGGGCCCGCAGCCTCGATCAGCGGCGGGGAAGCGGGCAGGGTGGATCGCTCGATGGTTCGGTGCAGGGCGCGAGTGTCGCGCCCCCATCGGATGAGGAGCAGATGCGAGACCGACCATCCGATGGCCGCGAGCGCCAGGGCGGCCAGTACGGCACCACGCCTCCAGCCGTTCAACGCCCCGGCCCCTCGGGTTGTGACGAAGGAGAAAGCCACGAACATGAAGAATGCGGTCCCGGCCAACCGCACGGCCAGGCCTGCCGCGGGTAGCCACACGCCCCATTGGGCACGGTGGGTGGAGCCGCCGATCACTTGCGGTCGCCTTCTTGCATCAGGCGCTCCAGCCGGGCCATGAGGTCTGGGGCGTTGCGGGCCTCGTCGACGAAGTGCGCGACGGCGGCCGCCCCGAATCCGCGGATCACCTCGCGGACCGCCAATGCCGCCTCGTCGGCGACCGCGGCGGTATAGGCATAGCCCCGGCCTTCCTTGGTGCGCGCGGCAGCGCCCTTGTCGGCCAGTCGGGAGAGCACAGTCATCACAGTGGTGTAGGCAAGCGGGGTTCCGCGGGTGCCGTTGAGGGCGTCGAGGACGTCCCGGACGGAGACCGGGGCCGGTGCACTCCACAGCACGTTCATGATCTCGACCTCGAGAGGGCCGAGAACGAGACCAGTGGGAGCAGGTTCGGACATCACATCCTCAATCTACTACGCAAGCGTGGTAGACGATAGCTCTGCTCGGGGTCCCCCCGGGCCGGCCCCTTGGGGAAGGCCGGCCCGGGGAGACCCCGGGGTGGGTCACGGAACCTGGGGCACCAGACCGTCCCGCAGAGCCATCGCGACCGCCAAGGTCCTGTTGGAGCAGTTCAGCTTTGCAAGAACGTTCGCAACGTGCCGCTTTGCCCCGTGCTCCGAAATGTTCAGCCGTCGTGCGATCTGCTTGTTGCTGTAGCCATCCACCAGGAGCGCAAGCGCCTCCTGCTCGCGCGGAGTGAGGAAGAGCCCGCGCGGCGCCTTGTCCCTGCGACGCACCATGGACAGCAGCTCGCGGGCCAGGGCCGTCGGCATTGGCATCTCGCCCCGTAGAAGCCGGCTGAGGGCATCCTGCAAGACCTCGGGAGTGAGACCCGTCTCGAGCAGGAACCCATCCGCGTACTGTGCGGCGGCCTGGATCATCGCTTCGTCGCCGGCATTGCTGAGCAGCAACAACAGCTTTCCGCCCGCGGCGTGAACCTGTGTGCTGAGCTGTGCCAAATCACCGTTGAGAGCCGAGGATGCCACCACTACGTCCTGCGGAGACTGCTGCAACAGGTTCAGCGCCTCGCGGTGAGTCCCGCAACCGGTCGTCTGATGCACGGTGGGGAGAGCGTCGAGCATGGAGCACAGACCCCAACGCACAACATCGTTGTCAAGCGCGACGAGCAGCTTGAGGTGACTACATCGAGCCATGTCGTCCAGCTCGCGAACGGGTTCTGTCTGGGTCTGTTGGATCGCCTCGGTGGTCATGCGGTGCCCCCATGCGAAATGCGGTCGGGCGTGCCCGGCCGTTCGGGTACAGGTGGTTGTGCGGGTTGCGGCACAGGATCCTGGAGGGAGTGCTCAGGGGGAACGACCGATAGGGCCTGCTGAACCCCCGTGTGCAGCAAGTGGGTTGACCGGGTGTGGTGCCCGGTCGGCGCTCGAACAAGTGAGCTACATGGTGCTTCTGGTTCTATATATACTACGACCCTGTAGTGGTAATCCAGGGGTCCTTGACCGCTAGAGGCCAAACCCCCCTCCGGTATCCGTCATACCGGACCAAAGTCAGCGGCCGCAGGCCAAACGGAGGGCAGATCGATGGATGACGAGGCGTTCTACCGTCCGCTGGGAGACGACTCCTTCCGTCCGACCGTCTGCGCTCAAGGCCCTACCCATCAGTACGGGGGAGCCGTCGCTGCTTTGCTCATCAAGGCGGCAGAGGACTCTGTTGCCGCTCCTGGGTTCCAACTGACCCGAGCCACATGCGACTTCCTGGGACCGGTTCCGATCGCGGATGTCACGATCGCGGCGCACACGGCCCGCCAAGGCGCCAGCCTCCAACTCGTCGTCGCTGAACTCTCTGTCGCAGGCAAGACGTGTGCCACTTTGAGGGGTTGGTGGATGCGATCCACTCGGCTCGACCTCCCCCGGCAGGATGAGGAGCGGCCGGTGCCCGTCATACCGCCCGCGCAGCCGCATCCCCGACCACCGTTCGGCTACCTCCGGGCCTCCGAGCGCCGATTCGTGCGAGGAGACTTCCTCGAGCCGGGGCCGGTGTTCGTCTGGTCCCGTACCCCGCTGCCGCTGGTCGCCGGGATACCTGCCACTCGCCTGCAACACCTGTTCATCAACACCGACATCGCCTGCGGTGTCAGCTCCGTGCTCGACTGGAACGAATTCGTCTTCGCCAACGTCGATCTGACGCTCCACCTTCACCGGCAACCCACCGGTGAATGGACCGGACTGGACGCCACGACGCACATCAGTGACCACGGCACCGGCACCACCCACACCCAACTGTGGGACGAAAAGGGCCTCATCGGGAGTGCCGCTCAGGCCCTGTACGTCGCCCGCCGCTGAGCGTGCAGTCGGCGGACGAAGGCCTCGTCCCTCAGATCTGTTCCATGATCTCCGAACCGTCACGTTCCCACAGAGTGATGTCGCCAGGGCTCGAGACGGCTACCGCCCCTACATAGCCGGCGCCAAGCGGACTGGACAGCATGCGCAACCGCATCTGTGCCTTGGCTACACCCTCCGGCCATGCCAGGACTCTTGGGGGCTCGCCAGGACCGGAGACAATCAAGGTCTCGGGCGGCACCACCAGGCCGCAGCCCAGGGCCTTCAGGACCGCTTCCTTGCGCGTCCAATGGGCGAGTAGGGCCTCGGCCTGTTCGGCCGCCGGTACCCGATCCAGTTGCCGGTGCTCCATCGCCGACAGCGTCGCGGCGGCGATCCGGTTCAGGTTCTTCAGCGGTCGGACGCGCTCGATGTCCACGCCGGTCGAGGCATCACCGACGGCGACGACGACGCGGCCGGCGGTATGGGACAGCGAGACCTCCAGATCCGGGCCATGACGCGCCTGCACTCGCGGTTTGCCGTGCGGTTCACCGCATTGCGTGCAACTTCGCACGATCAGAACGTGATCCGCCGGTTCTCGTAGGTACCCCGATGCCAGGACCCGCAGCAGGCAGTGCGCCGTGCTGAAGCGATCTCGGTCGGCAGGCTTCGACAGCCGCTCCATCCGAATGCGCTCCTGGTCGTCCAGTAGCTGGAGCATCGCTGGCACCGATGAACGAACCGGAGCCCACCACACATGACAGGACCCGGCGTCCGGCCGAGTCAAACCCGCCATCTCATTGCTTCCTCTCCCGGAGGTCCGCGAGCCTCAATCCAACACGAAGAGGGGCAGGGCAGGCCATAGCGCTCCGCCGCCCCGAGTGAGTAGTAGCCGACCGGGCAGGGCGCCCGCACATGTGAGGCATCGCCCATCGCCCCGCCAGGCGGGGCTTAATCCTGGGGCGGAACTCGACCACGCTGGTCCGTTGTGAACTCGCCCGTCAGCCGTGGAGGAATCGCCGTGGACGTCAGCCCTGCCATTACGGAAATCACGACCGCCGCGGGATCCGGGCCGGAAGCGGCTGGAGGCACGCTCTCGGACTCGCAGCAGCTTCAGTTGCGCGCACTGTGCGCCCAGGTAAGTCCCGACTGGGACGAGTCCAGTACGGACGGCGACACGCCGCTGTACTTCGAATCAATCGCGGCTGCAGAACTCAAAGCCCTCATTGAGGCCCAGTTCCACGCCAGCCTTCCCCTCGTCGAGCTCATCGAAGAGCCGACGCTGAACAGCCTGATCGACCTGATAAGCGCCGCACTGGAATCCGGCACGACCCCCGACGACCTTCCGGTGTTGGTGGGGGATGTGGGGGGTCGGTTTGAGGCGTTTGGTTTGACTGATGTGCAGCATGCGTATTGGTTGGGTCGTTCTGGGTTGTTTGAGTTGGGGCAGGTGTCGACTCATTTGTATGTGCAGTTTGAGTCGGCTGATTTTGATGTGGTGCGGGCGCGGGTGGCGTTGGAGCGGTTGGTGGAGCGGCACGAGATGTTGCGTGCGGTGGTGCGGGGTGATGGGCGGCAGCAGGTGTTGGAGGTGGTGCCGCCGGTGGTGGTGGGGTTGGAGGATTTGTCGGGGGTTGAGGGTGTTGTGGCTGCGGGGCGGGTGGCTGCGGTGCGGGATGAGTTGTCGCATGAGGTGCGGCCGGCTGATGTGTGGCCGTTGTTCGAGGTGCGGGTGCAGCGGTTGCCTGGTGGGGTTTCGCGGGTGCATTTCAGTTTGGATCTGCTGGTGGCTGATGCGGGGTCGGTGCAGATTGTGTTGGAGGAGTGGGCGTTGTTGTATGCGGATCCGGGGGTGGAGTTGGCGCCTTTGGGTTGTTCGTTCCGTGATTATGTGCGGGCGTTGGAGGGGGTGGAGTCTTCGGAGGGGTTTGAGCGTGCGCGGGGGTATTGGTTGGGTCGGATTGAGGATTTGCCTGCGGCGCCGGAGTTGCCGTTGGTGGTTGCGCCTTCTGGGGTGGAGCCGAGGTTTGTGCGGCGGCAGTTTGTGTTGGACGGGGTTCGGTGGGGGGTGTTGAAGGAGCGGGCGGCGTCGTTTGGTTTGACGGCGTCTGCGGTGTTGGCGGCGGCGTATGCGGAGGTTTTGGGGGTGTGGTCGAAGTCGCCGCGGTTCACGTTGAATTTTACGGTGGCTGATCGGTGGCCTTTGCATGCGGATGTGAATCGTCTGGTGGGTGATTTCACGTCGGTGTTGTTGGTGGAGGCGGATGTTTCGGGTTCTGTGGGGTTTGTGGATCGGGCGCGGGCGTTGCAGCGTCAGGTGTGGGAGGGGTTGGAGCACCGGGCGTATGGCGGGGTTCGGGTGTTGCGGGATCTGGCGCGTGAGCATGGTGCGGAACGGGCCTCCATGCCCGTCGTCTTCACCAGCGCCATCGGACATCCCATGGGTGACGCGCACGGAGACTTCCCTCCGTTCGGGCGGCTCGTCGACGCCATCTCCCAGACCCCTCAGGTTCTGCTCGACATGCAGATCATTGAGAAGCAAACCGGCCTGAACGTCAGCTGGGACGCGGTGGATGCCGCCTTCCCCGAAGGTGTGCTCGACCAGGCTTTCGCCACCCTGAAGGCCCTCCTTCTGCGCCTCTCGGAGCAGGACAGTGAGGCCTGGACCCAGGTGCAGAGCCCCCTCCTGCCGTCGGGGCAGTTGGTGGTGCGTGAGGCGGCTAATGGTGCGGTGGGTGTGGTGTCGGGTGGGTTGTTGCATGAGGGGGTTTTTGCGGCTGCGGGTCGGTGGGCGGGTCGGGATGCGGTGGTGTGGCCGGGTGGTCGGATGTCGTTCGGTGAGTTGGTGTCGCGGGCGTGGCGGATCGGTCGGCGGTTGCGTGAGGCCGGGGTCCGGCCGGGTGAGCCGGTGGTGGTCGCGGCGCGTAAGGGCTGGGAGCAGATTGCCGGGGTGCTCGGTGTCCTGGCGTCGGGTGGCGCGTATGTACCGGTGGATCCTGACCAGCCCGAGCGGCGTCTGCACGGCCTGATCCACCGCACCGGAACCCGCACCATCCTCACCCAGCAGGATCTGTTCTCCAGTACGAGCTGGCCTGACGGCATGAGCGTGTGGTCCATCGATGACGATGCGGCGTGGGACGGCATCCCGGACGAGCCGTTGGAGTGGGTGCAGGATCCGTCGGATCTGGCGTATGTGATCTTCACGTCGGGTTCGACGGGGGAGCCGAAGGGCGTGATGATCGATCACCGCGGCGCCCTGAACACCATCATCGACATCAACGACCGATTCCGGGTGACGGAGAACGACCGGGTGTTGGGTCTGTCGTCGCTGAGCTTTGACCTGTCGGTCTGGGACGTCTTCGGAGTCCTGGCCGCCGGCGGCGCCGTAGTTCTGCCCGATCCGGACGGACTCCGCGACCCGTCCCACTGGGCAGATCTGATCCGTGTCGAGGGCGTCACCATCTGGAATTCCGTCCCTGCGCTGCTGGAACTCTTCAGCGAATACGTCGCCTCTCATGGTGCGGAGGGGGTGGGTTTGCGGTTGGCGTTGTTGTCGGGGGACTGGATTGCGGTGTCGTTGCCGGATCGGGTGCGGGACCTGGTGCCCGGTTTGGAGGTGGTGAGCCTGGGTGGTGCTACGGAGGCGTCGATCTGGTCGATCGCGTATCCGATCGGTGTGGTAGATCCGTCGTGGCGGAGCATCCCGTACGGGCGTCCGCTGGTGAACCAGAGTTTCCGGGTGGTGGACGGGAATCTGCGGCATCGCCCGGACTTCGTGGCCGGCGAGCTGCAGATCGGCGGGGTCGGGGTCGCGATGGGGTACTGGGGCGATCCGGAACGGACCGCTGCCTCGTTCGTGACCGATCCGGTGACGGGGGAGCGGTGGTACCGGACTGGGGATCTGGGCCGGTACCTGCCGGACGGAACGATTGAGTTCCTGGGCCGGGAGGACTTCCAGGTCAAGATCGGCGGCTACCGCATCGAGCTGGGTGAGATCGAGGCCGCGCTGCTGGCCGACCCGCAGGTCGAAGCCGCTGTGGCGCATGCCTGGGGGGCACCTGGCGGGCCGCGCCGACTGGCTGCGTATGTCGTGCCCGTCGAAGGGGCGATCCTGGAGGTCGACAAGGTCCGGGCCCAGGCCGCGGAGGTCCTGCCGGCGTATATGGTGCCGGCCGCTTTGGTGGTGCTGGACGCGCTGCCCTTGACGGGCAACGGCAAGATCGACCGCAAGGCGCTGCCCGATCCGGGTGAAGCCGCCCGCCAGCCGTATGTGGCACCGGCCACTCCGATCGAGCAGACCCTGACCGGCATCTGGTCGGAGCTGCTGGCCACCGAACGCATCGGCGTCCACGACAACCTCTTCGAACTCGGCGCCGACTCCCTCCTCGCCCTCCGTGCGGTCGCCGCGGCCGACACCGCCGGCCTCCACCTCGAACTCCGCGACGTCTTCGCCCACCCCACCATCGCCACCCAAGCCACCCACACCACCCAAGGACGCAGCACTCTTCCGGTGTTGGTGGGGGATGTGGGGGGTCGGTTTGAGGCGTTTGGTTTGACTGATGTGCAGCATGCGTATTGGTTGGGTCGTTCTGGGTTGTTTGAGAGTGCGGTACGTGACCTGATGTCCGGTTGATGCTTGGGGTTGGGTGAGGAGTCCTGGTCGGCGGGGCGGACTGGTACTCAGGTGCGGGGCTGAGCGAACAGGCCGGGTTCGGGTTCGGTGAGAATGCCCCGTGTGACCAGGCGTTTCAGTTTGGACCGGATGCCTTCGGTGTTCTTCGGGAGGATCGGCAGGTCGAGTGCCTCGCACAGGTCTCGAGCACGCATCGGATGGCCGGTGTCGGTGAAGACAGCGAGAATCTGCTGGTAAGCGGGTGGTCCGGCGCCTCGGGCCGTGGCGGATCGTCGGCGGGCTCCGGTGCCGGGATGTTCAGGAGCGTCTTGCGGGTGATGCGCAGGTTCTCGGTCTCCGCGTCGAGTTCGCCGAGGCGGGCGGTGAGGTCCTCGATGGACGCGCGGAGCTGCCCGGCCTGCTTGTCGAGTTCGTTCTCGCGGGCCTCGACGTAGGCAAGGACGTTTCTGATCTGCGGGTTGTCGCTCACGCGGTCCTCCAGGAGGGCAGGGTGGCGCCGGTGGCCGGCGGGCCATGACAGAGGTCATCGCCCAGAAGACGCGAGAGCGCGAGGTGGCGAGCCGGTGCTCGTAGTCGCGGACCAGGCGCCGGTAGAACATCAGGATCCCGTTCGTCTGCTCCACGACCCACCGCTTGGCCTGCGGAATGAAGCTCTTGTCGGCCGGGTTGCGTTCAACGATCTCGACGTCGATGCCGTACTGCTCGCCGTGGTCGACGACGGCCTTCTTGAACCCCTGGTCGACCAAGGCCTTCCTCACGGTGCCCATCTGGGCGGCCACGCCGTCCAGCAGCGCGATTCCGGCGGCGTTGTCGTGTGCGGACGTAAGCAGGGCGACAGCCTCGACGACGAGTCCCAATACGTCCACGGCCAGGCATCTCTTCCGCCCCGGCACCCGTTTCGCCGCGTCCTTGCCGGTCGTGGCGGCCGGGACGCCGACGGCCACGCGGATGCTCTGCGTGTCCATGACGATGAGGCTCGGGTCGGCTAATCGCCGCTTCTTCTCCCGCAGTTGCCATCGCAGCAGATCATGAATGGTCTGATCGGTGCCATCGTCGCGCCACTTGTAGAAGTAGTACTTCACCGCACCGGCGGGCGGCAGGTCGTGGGGCAGCAGGTCCCACTGGCAGCCGCTGCGGTTCTGGTACAGGATCGCGTTGACGATCTCCCGCATCGCGTATCTGCCCTGGTGGCCACTGACCGACGGATGCGCGGCCTTCCACGCCGTGACCACGGGCTCGACCAGGGCCCACTGCTCGTCGGAGACATCACTCGAGTACGACTTGCGATCGCTCATCCCGTCACCCAAGCGAATCCCGAACGCCTGACCGGCAATAATGCTTCACCGTCACCCCATCGAGTGATCATAAGCAGGACAGAAGATCACGTACCGCACTCTGAGTTGGGGCAGGTGTCGACTCATTTGTATGTGCAGTTTGAGTCGGCTGATTTTGATGTGGTGCGGGCGCGGGTGGCGTTGGAGCGGTTGGTGGAGCGGCACGAGATGTTTGCGGTGGCGGTGGTGCGGGGTGATGGGCGGCAGCAGGTGTTGGAGGTGGTGCCGCCGGTGGTGGTGGGGTTGGAGGATTTGTCGGGGGTTGAGGGTGTTGTGGCTGCGGGGCGGGTGGCTGCGGTGCGGGATGAGTTGTCGCATGAGGTGCGGCCGGCTGATGTGTGGCCGTTGTTCGAGGTGCGGGTGCAGCGGTTGCCTGGTGGGGTTTCGCGGGTGCATTTCAGTTTGGATCTGCTGGTGGCTGATGCGGGGTCGGTGCAGATTGTGTTGGAGGAGTGGGCGTTGTTGTATGCGGATCCGGGGGTGGAGTTGGCGCCTTTGGGTTGTTCGTTCCGTGATTATGTGCGGGCGTTGGAGGGGGTGGAGTCTTCGGAGGGGTTTGAGCGTGCGCGGGGGTATTGGTTGGGTCGGATTGAGGATTTGCCTGCGGCGCCGGAGTTGCCGTTGGTGGTTGCGCCTTCTGGGGTGGAGCCGAGGTTTGTGCGGCGGCAGTTTGTGTTGGACGGGGTTCGGTGGGGGGTGTTGAAGGAGCGGGCGGCGTCGTTTGGTTTGACGGCGTCTGCGGTGTTGGCGGCGGCGTATGCGGAGGTTTTGGGGGTGTGGTCGAAGTCGCCGCGGTTCACGTTGAATTTTACGGTGGCTGATCGGTGGCCTTTGCATGCGGATGTGAATCGTCTGGTGGGTGATTTCACGTCGGTGTTGTTGGTGGAGGCGGATGTTTCGGGTTCTGTGGGGTTTGTGGATCGGGCGCGGGCGTTGCAGCGTCAGGTGTGGGAGGGGTTGGAGCACCGGGCGTATGGCGGGGTTCGGGTGTTGCGGGATCTGGCGCGTGAGCATGGTGCGGAACGGGCCTCCATGCCCGTCGTCTTCACCAGCGCCATCGGACAGCAGATCCCCGCAACCATCCCCGGTCTGGGCAGGCAGGTCGAAGCCATCTCCCAGACCCCCCAGGTCACCCTCGACCACCAGGTCTATGAACGCACTGACGGCCTGGTCACTGCGTGGGACTGCCTGGAGGCCCTCTTCGACCCCGCTCTTCTCGACGACATGTTCGCCGCGTACCAGAACCTCATCACCTCCCTCACCGAAGACTTGTCGGCGTGGCAGGACCCTCACACCGTCGGCGCGCCGTCGGGGCAGTTGGTGGTGCGTGAGGCGGCTAATGGTGCGGTGGGTGTGGTGTCGGGTGGGTTGTTGCATGAGGGGGTTTTTGCGGCTGCGGGTCGGTGGGCGGGTCGGGATGCGGTGGTGTGGCCGGGTGGTCGGATGTCGTTCGGTGAGTTGGTGTCGCGGGCGTGGCGGATCGGTCGGCGGTTGCGTGAGGCCGGGGTCCGGCCGGGTGAGCCGGTGGTGGTCGCGGCGCGTAAGGGCTGGGAGCAGATTGCCGGGGTGCTCGGTGTCCTGGCGTCGGGTGGCGCGTATGTACCGGTGGATCCTGACCAGCCCGAGCGGCGTCTGCACGGCCTGATCCACCGCACCGGAACCCGCACCATCCTCACCCAAAGCTCGCTCAAGGATATGGTCGGCTGGCCGGCGGCCGTAGACGTTATCCCGGTGGACGACGACTCCGAGTGGGCCCAGACCTCCGACGAGCCGTTGGAGTGGGTGCAGGATCCGTCGGATCTGGCGTATGTGATCTTCACGTCGGGTTCGACGGGGGAGCCGAAGGGCGTGATGATCGATCACCGCGGCGCCCTCAACACCATCATCGACATCAATGACCGATTCCGGGTGACGGAGAACGACCGGGTGTTGGGTCTGTCGTCGCTGAGCTTCGACCTGTCGGTCTGGGACGTCTTCGGAGTCCTGGCCGCCGGTGGCGCCCTGGTCCTGCCCGACCCTGACGGTTCCCGTGATCCAGCCCAGTGGGCGGAGTTGCTCCGCCGGGAGCAGGTGACCGTATGGAACACCGTCCCCGCACTTTTGGAACTCCTGGCGGAGCACCTGACAACCCATGGTGCGGAGGGGGTGGGTTTGCGGTTGGCGTTGTTGTCCGGCGATTGGATTGCGGTGTCGTTGCCGGATCGGGTGCGGGACCTGGTGCCCGGTTTGGAGGTGGTGAGCCTGGGTGGTGCTACGGAGGCGTCGATCTGGTCGATCGCGTATCCGATCGGTGTGGTGGATCCGTCGTGGCGGAGCATCCCGTACGGGCGTCCGCTGGTGAACCAGAGTTTCCGGGTGGTGGACGGGAATCTGCGGCATCGCCCGGACTTCGTGGCCGGCGAGCTGCAGATCGGCGGGGTCGGGGTCGCGATGGGGTACTGGGGCGATCCGGAACGGACCGCTGCCTCGTTCGTGACCGATCCGGTGACGGGGGAGCGGTGGTACCGGACTGGGGATCTGGGCCGGTACCTGCCGGACGGAACGATTGAGTTCCTGGGCCGGGAGGACTTCCAGGTCAAGATCGGCGGCTACCGCATCGAGCTGGGTGAGATCGAGGCCGCGCTGCTGGCCGACCCGCAGGTCGAAGCCGCCGTCGCACAGGCCTGGGGAGCACCTGGCGGCCCGCGCCGACTGGCTGCCTATGTCGTGCCCGTCGAAGGGGCGATCCTGGAGGTCGACAAGGTCCGGGCCCAGGCCGCGGAGGTCCTGCCGGCGTATATGGTGCCGGCCGCTTTGGTGGTGCTGGACGCGCTGCCCTTGACGGGCAACGGCAAGATCGACCGCAAGGCGCTGCCCGATCCGGGTGAAGCCGCCCGCCAGCCGTATGTGGCACCGGCCACTCCGATCGAGCAGACCCTGACCGGCATCTGGTCGGAGCTGCTGGCCACCGAACGCATCGGCGTCCACGACAACCTCTTCGAACTCGGCGCCGACTCCCTCCTCGCCCTCCGTGCGGTCGCCGCGGCCGACACCGCCGGCCTCCACCTCGAACTCCGCGACGTCTTCGCCCACCCCACCATCGCCACCCAAGCCACCCACACCACCCAAGGACGTATCGGAGCGGAACAGGGAACGCTGTCCGGACCGACACTCATGACGCCCAATCAGATCTGGTTCCTCGAACAGGATCTGCCCGAGCGCCACCACTGGAACGACGCGTCCTTCCTCCTCTCGCTGCAGAAGCCTCTCGATCTGGAGCCACTGCGGCGAGCCACCGAACAGATTCTTGAGCACCACGACGGCCTGCGGCTGCGGTTCCGGCAGGAAGAGGGCACCTGGCAGGCAACCTTGGCCGAAGCAGGCACCGGGGAACTCCCCCTCACCGTCTACGCCTTTCCAAATCTGACAGGACGTCAGCAAAAGGACGCCGTCACAGAGGTCGCTGAGTTTCTGCAGCGCAGCATGAACCTCTCTGACGGCCCCATCATCCGGTTGGCCTACTTCGACCTGGGCGAACGCCCACACTGCCTGTTGGTGCTCGGCCACTGGCTCGCGGTCGACCACTACTCGGCGCGGATCCTGCTGGAGGACCTGCTCGCGTCCTACTTCCAGTACTCCCAGGGCGCAGCCAAAGCCGCCCTTCCGGCAAAGACCACCTCGTTCCCGCAGTGGACCCAGGCGCTGCACGAGTGCGCGAAGGGCCCCGTCACGCAGGGCGAGCGTGACTACTGGCAGAGCCGTACCAGGGGACACCAACTGCATTTCGACAAGGCAGAGGGCCCCAACCGACTGGAAAGTCTGCGAACAACGACCCTACGACTGGACCACGACCTGACCGATGCGGTGCTCTCCGGCATTCCCACCGCCACCGGCGCCGACATCCTGGACACGCTGTGCACGGCGCTCGTCCAGGCGCTGCCACTGGCGGACGCCGGCCCCGAGGAGCCCCGGCGGACCCTGATCGATCTGGAGCGGCACGGCCGTGATCTCTACTTCGAGGGGCTGTCCGTCTCCCGCACCGTCGGCCGCTTCTCCACTATTACCCCCACCCTCGTCGAGATCGATCCCCTGACCTCGCCGGCCGGCCAGCTGGCAGCAGTCCACAGCCAACTGGAGGCCGTTCCGCAGCGGGGTGCCGGCTATGGACTGCTCCGCCACGCGGCAGCCGATCCCGCTCTTCGGAACGCCCCCACAGCCCAGGTCGGCCTCAACTACGTCGGACAGGTCGATGAAGTGTTTCTTCGGTCGGATCTGCTGAGCGTGCCGCGGATGTCCTTCGGAGAGCAGCACAGCAGCGTCGGGACGCGTTTTCGCGACGTGGACGTCCTCGGCTACGTCGTCGGACGCCGCCTCACCTTCTCCATCGGCTACAGCTCGCACTATTTCGACGACGACACCATGACGCGGTTCGCCGCGGCGTTCGAGCAGAAGCTGCGACAGCTCGCCGAAGACGCACGTCGCGACTGATCCACCCGCCCTTTCGGGCCCCACTGGTGAGGCGTCCTTGATGGACACCTCACCAGTGGGGAGGATGAGCACAAAGGGACTACCGCAGCCGGCCTCGGAACGCTCTGTCCTTCTGCGGCCGGCTCTCTGCCACGGGGGCCAGAGCATTGATTCGTGCACGGGGTCGCGCCATCCGCACCACGCTCTTCCTTGCCGCGCTGTCGGCGCAGTACATCGTCCTGATCGTGATCGCAGAGTTCATTGTGCGGCTGGAACTGTCAGAGGAAGAGGTCAGACCGTGCCAACCGCTACTGGCTCTTGGGCTGCTGGTCGTCATCAAGGTGGGTATCGCCACCGGCAGCTGCTTGCGCCAGATATCGCTGAGCAGGACTCTGCGGTCAATGGTGCGGAGCTCTTCGGCCGACGCTTCGCACACGCAGGCGCTCATCGACCGTTCAGGACTGCGGAACCGGGTGACCGTCATCGACGAACCGTCCCTCGTGGCCTGCACGAGCGGACTGTTCCGCACACGGGTCATCATCAGTACTGGTCTGGTGGACCGTCTTACGACTGGTCAGCTCGAAGCGGTGCTGCGGCACGAGGAGAGTCACGCCAATGCGGCGGACCCGCTGCTGTATCTGCTGATCGACGTCACCCGACGCATGTTCTTCTATCTTCCCGCGGTCTGCGGCGCCCTGGAGCGGCTGCTCACCCGTCGGGAACTTGCCGCTGACGCGCACGCGGTGGAGGTCTGTGGGGTGGGGCCGCTGGCCGGCGCACTCCTGATCGCACTCAAGGAACAGCCCCCGGCTGGCCAGACCGGGATTCCGGCCTTGTGGCCTGCCCTCGCCGGTCCGGGTGGGCTGCTCGAAAGCCGGCTGGAGCAGTTGGAGACCGGTCGTGCGCCGCTGCCTGGCCGCCTGCCGCGTCGCAGCCTGTTGTGGACGCTGCCCGGAGTTATCGGGCTGAGCCTGATCAGCTTGTGGATTCTACAGATGTGCGCAGTCTGCTTCGGATGCGCAGACTGCTGAACACGTTCGTAAGAGCGTGCCCGGTACCGGCCCAGGACATGGACCTGCCGCCGCATGGAACGGACGGGGGGCACGTCCCATACGGCGGCAGGAGAAGAAGGGGGCGCCCGCAAAGCGGGCACCCCGGGAGAACTCAGGGCCGCTCGAACCAGGCCTCGAACTTGGTGGCGTAGAAGGTGTCACCGGAGATCTTGACCTTGCCGGTCAGGAACGCCTGCATGCTGTTGAGCTTGCCCGTCACCAGGCGCACGAAATCGGGCAGCTTCACCCTCATCGTCACCCGCGGGGAATCCACCGTCCCACGGCCGGTCTGGCACTGGCCGTTGTCGACCGTGATGAAGTAGTTGTACTCGTCGTCGCCGGAGCGAATGCAGTACTGGAAGTCCGCCTGCTGTCCCTTCGCCTTGTCGGGACGGAAGACCTCGCGCATGTTGGCGAACACCTCATCGAGCAGGCCCTGCGGGCCGCCCTCGTGCTCTTCGGCGTAGCGCGCGAGACCCTCGCCCTTGCGCTCTCCGGCCACGGCCTTGAGCCGCTCGAATGCTGATACGTCCAATGCCATCGTTTGTACTCCTGATTCCTGGCTCGCGGATCGCTGTCTACTCGGTGTCGCCGGCGCCGAGGCTGATGGCCTCCTGGACCTGAGCCAGCCGCTGCGCGTCGATCTCCTCCGCGGCCTGCTCGTCGTAGTCCATGACCGCCTCGATGTCGATGTCCTGGAAGCCCAGGACATCCATCTCGGTGAAGGCCTTGATCACCTTGGGGCCCATCAGCCCGATGTCGCGCAGGGTCGGCACGATCCGGGTGAACAGCAGGGACCGGAAGAGCTTGAACGCCTCGCTGTTGTTGATGTGGGCGACAGCTTCCGTGGGAGCCAGATCCAGTGTCTCCCAGATCTCCTCGCCCAGGAACCGGTCCCGGAGAAGGAAGCAGGCCTCCACACAGAATTCCTCGCGGTCGGCGAGTTCCGCGGAGGACAGTTCCTTGTAGAAGTCCTTGAGCGCGAGCCGGCCGAAGGCGACATGCCGTGCTTCGTCCTGCATCACGTAGGCGTTCAGCGCACGGGCGAGCGGCTCGCGGGTCTGGTCCCGGGTGACTCCGAAGCCTGCCAGCGCGAGCCCTTCGAGCAGCACCTGCATGCCCAGGTAGGTCAGGTCCCACCGGCTGTCGGAGATCGTGTCGTTGAGCATGATCTTGAGGCTGTCGTTGATCGGATAGGCGAAGCCGACCTTCTCCTGCAGGTAGCGGGAGAAGACCTCGACATGCCGTGCCTCGTCCATGACCTGAGTGGCCGCGTAGAACTTGGAGTCCAGGTCCGGGACCGTCTGCACGATCTTGGAGGCGCAGATGAGGGCGCCCTGCTCACCGTGGAGGAATTGGGAGAACTGCCAGGACGTCACATGTTGCTTGACCTCCTGACGCTCCTTGGTGCCCAGCCTGTCCCACAGGTCGGAGCCGTAGATCGGCACGTACTCGTCCGGAACCAGGTCCGGGCTGTCGAGGTCGACGGCGATGGACCAGTCGATACGCTCCGAGGAGTTCCACTGTTTGGCCTTGCCCTTCTCGTACAGGGCCAGCAGCCTGTCGTTGCCTTCGTCGTAGTCCCAGGAGAAGACGGTGGTGTTCCCGCTGGGAACCTTCCACTTCGTCTGTTCAATGGGCAGAGTGTAGATCCGGGTACTCACAGTGCTCCTTTTCCGGTCAGCGCGCCTGCGCCCGTTGACCGCTGTCCAGTGCCGAGGCGTTGAAGGAAGGCGTCAATCGACGCGGCAATCAGTTCGGGCTGCTCGCACGGGGGCGTGTGGCCGCAGTCCGGTACCTCCAGGAACTCGGCATCCGGCAGCAGCGGGACCCATGCACGGGCGACCTTGATGCGGATCGGAATGTCCGCCTCGCCGTGCACCACCAGGCTCGGGGCCTTGATGTCCCCCAGTTGGTCGGAGATGTCCCCGCGCCGGAATACCGAGGCGCAGGCCTCGTCGATGTCCTGCCCGCGCAAGTGAGTGAAGTGCTCCACCCACTGCTGCCCCTGCGGGCCGGCCAGGAAGGAGGGATGGAAGTTGAGCCGGCCGATGACTTCGGCCAGATCGACCGAGATCCCCCAGGAAGAGGCGGCCTCGACCATCGCCGTGTACGGCCGCGCTGTGCGCTCGGGCTCCACATAGGGCTGGGTGGACACCAGGACGAGGCGGGAAACGGCGTCCGGATGGCGCAGTGCTATGCGCAGCGCCTTCATACCGCCCATCGAGTGCCCTGCCCAGACCACCGGAAACTCGACGCCCAGGTCCCCCAGGGCTTCCACGAGGGCGTCCGCCTCGTCCTCCAGGGAGTAGGCGCCGGGCCGTGCCGGGCTGCCGCCGTGGCCGGGCGCGTCCACCGTGATCAAGCGGTAGCGGTCACGCAGAGCCGCGACCACGCCGTCCCAGGCCCGGTGGTCGGTCATGAGGCCATGAAGCAGCACGATGGTGGGACCTTCGCCCTGACAGTGGACGCGTAGGTTCCACGAACCCGCGGTCAGGGTTGCCGTCACGGCCGGGCCGCCGGCGCAACCTCGTCCGCGAATGCCGTCGTTCCTGTCGCAGCAATGCTCACCAGGGCATTGGCGGCCCTGACATAGCGCAACAGCGTCGGCAGATGCCCGGTGACCGCAAGCTCCCCGTCGAGCATCGCCTCCATCGGGTCGAGCTCGCCCTGGATGATCTGCTTCCACAGGGAGTACGGGCCCTGGAGTACGAATTGGGACTCGCGGCCCTCCTGCGGTGTGACGTCGTACTTCCACCACAGGCATTTGCCGCCTCCAACGCCGGCTCGGGCCCAGATATCGGCCTGGTGCCCCAGCTCCGGTTCGGCTTCGAAGACATAGGCGATGTCGGCCTCGAAAGTACGTGCTGCCTCCGCGAACTCCGGAGACGTGTTGATACGGGCGACGTATTCATCGAGCCAGTCGCCACTCGGGAAGACTGCCATCCTCACTCCTTGTCGTGCGGAACCCGCAGGAGGGCCTGGCTGGGCCGGCCGCGTGCACGGGACTCAGCCAAGCGGTTCGGTCTGACTCGCAGAACACCCGTCGGACCTGCCGTGTGGTCCCCGAATCGGACAGGGCCGCAGGGGTACCCCGACCGGGCCACCCATCTGTCCTCGACCGCGCACTCGGCCTGCCCGATCAGGCGCTCCGGCTTGCCGCGCAGAGGCGGCTGGGAATCGGGCTCCAGAGCTTCCAAGGTGTCAGGGAACAACCGCAGTCCGGCATCGCTCGCCGGGCCTAACCGTGAGGAAGGGTGACGATGGAGCATCCCCGGGCTGTCCGATGGTCGATAGCAGCCGGCCTGTTCGTCGAGTTCGTAGGGTTCCTGTACGACACCTTGTGGCATGACCAGCACCTGTCTGAGGTGGCCATCCCGCCCAGCAAGCTGATGACCGTGCACAGCGGTATCTACCTCGGTGAGCTACTCGTCCTGGGCATAGCACTGGCCACCCTTGCGCTGCGTACCCGCCGGGCCCACCCACAAGCCATTCTGTGGGCGGTGGTGGCGGGAGGCGTCGTCCAGATCGCCGGCAGCGGCCTTGACATGTGGAGCCACGCCCACGCCTACGAGAAGCCGCTCTACCACGACACGATCTACACCGGCGCAGCCGTCACGATCATCGGCTACCTGCTGCTGGAAATGGTGGCCTCGCGCGCGGCCCGGCGAGAGCAGCTCCCCGTCCCGGAACGGCTTGCCGACCACCGCTCGGACGAGGCGAAGCAGACCGCGGAGCGCTGAAGGTGCTCCACCGCACGGTGACCTGCCCGGAACGGAACCCGCAGAGGGGATCCATGTGGCACAGAACCAGGATGACCTCACACCCGATATCGGCGCCGGCTGGGTGCTGCTCCCGCAGAGCCTGATCGACATGTTGCGCGAGGAGCGGTTCGAGCAGGGATGGGCCTGGCTGGACGGCGGTCCGAAAGGCATGAACGCAGCGCAGCACGAGGACGACGTCCCTGACACGACCCCCGCCGCCGAGGTACTGCCGAGCACTTCATGACCGCGTTCCGGCGCACCGGGACAGACCCCGCCCCACGGCCTTCCGCGAGCGCCTTCCGTCCTGACCGGCCACTAGGAAAAGACACCTGCCATGACGACAGCCACCACGCCCCCACCCCGCAGCGGCCGTGCGGCTTCTGAGGTAGCGGTTCCCGACGTCACCAGCCAGGTCAGCAGCCCAGCCGTAGGACAGCCGCTGCTCGGTGAACAGCGCAAACCGGCCAAGGAGGTCCAGCGGCTGGACCGGGTGATCATCCGGTTCGCCGGGGACTCGGGTGACGGAATGCAGCTCACGGGTGACCGGTTCACCTCGGAAACGGCGTCGTTCGGGAACGACCTTTCCACGCTGCCGAACTTCCCCGCCGAGATCCGGGCACCCGCGGGAACCCTGCCGGGCGTGTCCAGTTTCCAGCTCCACTTCGCCGATCACGACATCCTCACGCCCGGCGACGCGCCCAACGTGCTCGTCGCGATGAACCCGGCCGCGCTGAAGGCGAACATCGCCGATCTGCCGCGCGGCGCGGAGATCATCGTCAACACGGACGAGTTCACCAAGCGGGCGATGGCGAAGGTCGGTTACGCGGCCAGCCCGCTGGAGGACGGCTCGCTGGAGGCGTACGCGATCCACCCGGTGCCGCTGACGAGCCTGACCGTGGAGGCCCTGAAGGACTCGGGGCTGGCGCGCAAGGACGCGGAGCGCGCGAAGAACATGTTCGCGCTGGGCCTGCTGTCGTGGATGTACCACCGGCCGACCGAGGGAACCGAGAAGTTCCTGCGGAAGAAGTTCGCGACGAAGCCCGACATCGCCGAGGCGAACGTCGCGGCGTTCCGGGCCGGCTGGAACTTCGGGGAGACCACCGAGGACTTCGCGGTCTCCTACGAGATCGCCCCGGCCTCCGCCGCCTTCCCGGCCGGCACCTACCGCAACATCTCGGGGAACCTGGCGCTGTCGTACGGCCTGGTCGCCGCGAGCAAGCAGGCCGACCTGCCGCTGTACCTGGGCTCGTACCCGATCACCCCGGCCTCCGACATCCTGCACGAGCTGTCGAAGCACAAGAACTTCGGTGTGCGGACGTTCCAGGCCGAGGACGAGATCGCGGCCATCGGCGCCGCGCTGGGCGCCGCGTTCGGCGGGGCGCTGGCCGTCACCACCACCTCGGGGCCCGGTGTGGCGCTGAAGTCGGAGACCATCGGGCTGGCGGTGTCGCTGGAACTGCCGCTGCTGGTGGTGGCGATCCAGCGCGGCGGCCCGTCCACCGGGCTGCCGACCAAGACCGAGCAGGCCGACCTGCTGCAGGCGATGTACGGGCGCAACGGCGAGGCGCCGGTGCCGATCGTGGCCCCGGCCACCGCGGCCGACTGCTTCGACGCCGCCATCGAGGCGGCCCGGATCGCGCTCACCTACCGCACCCCGGTGTTCCTGCTCTCCGACGGCTACCTGGCCAACGGCAGCGAGCCGTGGCGGATCCCCGACATCGACGAACTGCCGGACCTGCGGGTGCAGTTCGCCACCGGCCCGAACCACACGCTGGACAACGGCGACGAGGCGTTCTGGCCGTACAAGCGCGACCCGCAGACGCTGGCCCGCCCCTGGGCGGTGCCCGGCACCCCCGGTCTCGAACACCGGATCGGCGGTATCGAGAAGCAGGACGGCACGGGCAACATCTCCTACGACCCGGCCAACCACGACTTCATGGTCCGCACCCGCCAGGCGAAGATCGACGGCATCGCCGTACCCGATGTGACCGTCGATGATCCGAGTGATGAATCCCCGGTTCTGTTGATCGGCTGGGGCTCGACGTACGGCCCCATCGCCGCTGCCATCCGCCGACTCCGTGCCCAGGGACATCAGGTCGCGCAGGTCCATCTGCGCCACCTCAACCCCCTTCCCGCAAACCTGGGCGACATCCTCGGCGGATATCGCCATGTCCTGGTCCCGGAGATGAACCTCGGCCAGCTCGCCCACCTGCTGCGGGCGAAGTACCTGGTGGACGCTCAGTCTTACACCCAGGTGACCGGCCTGCCGTTCAAGTCCGAGCAGTTGGCTGACCACGTCAAGGAGACCTTCGATGTCTGAGATCCGCTCCCTGTCGTTGGTCCCCAAGTCCGACACCAAGCAGTCGATGAAGGACTTCAAGACGGACCAGGAGGTGCGCTGGTGCCCCGGCTGCGGTGATTACGCGGTCCTGGCCGCCGTCCAGTCCTTCATGCCCGAGCTGGGACTCGCCCGCGAGAACGTCGTCTTCGTCTCCGGCATCGGCTGCTCGTCGCGCTTCCCGTACTACATGAACACCTACGGGATGCACTCCATCCACGGCCGCGCCCCGGCCATCGCCACCGGACTCGCCTCCTCCCGGCGGGACTTGAGCGTCTGGGTGGTCACCGGCGACGGGGACGCGCTGTCCATCGGGGGCAACCACCTCATCCACGCGCTGCGCCGTAACGTCAACCTCAAGATCCTGCTGTTCAACAACCGGATCTACGGCCTGACGAAGGGTCAGTACTCGCCCACCTCCGAGGTCGGCAAGATCACCAAGTCGACCCCGATGGGCTCGCTGGACGCGCCGTTCAACCCGGTCTCGCTCGCCATCGGCGCCGAGGCCAGCTTCGTGGCGCGCACCATCGACTCCGACCGCAAGCACCTGCAGTCGGTGCTGCGCGAGGCCGCCGCCCACCCGGGCACCGCGCTGGTGGAGATCTACCAGAACTGCAACATCTTCAACGACGGCGCCTTCGACGCGCTCAAGGACCAGCAGACGGCGCAGGACGCCCTGATCCGGCTGGAGCACGGGCAGCCGATCCGGTTCGGCGCGCCGGCCGAGGACGGTCTGGGCTCCAAGGGCGTCGTCAGGGACCTGGCCACCGGCGAACTCAAGGTGATCGACGTGACCGTGGAAGGGACGGCAGGGGTGCTCGTCCACGACTCCCACGCCGCGTCGCCCACCACCGCCTTCGCCCTGTCCCGCCTCGCCGACCCGGACACGCTGCACCACACCCCCATCGGGGTGCTACGCAGCGTCGAACGGCCGGTCTACGACGCCGACATGTCCGACCAGCTGGAACGCGCCGTCGAGGAGAAGGGCAAGGGCGACCTCGCCGCGCTGCTCGCCGGCCAGGACACCTGGACCGTAAACCCTCGTTAGGAGCTGGAACTCGAATGACGTACGTGATCGCGCAACCGTGTGTCGACGTGAAGGACCGGGCCTGCATCGATGAATGCCCCGTCGACTGTATTTACGAGGGCCCCCGCAAGCTCTATATCCATCCCGACGAATGCGTCGACTGTGGCGCGTGCGAACCGGTCTGCCCCGTCGAGGCGATTTTCTTCGAGACGGATGTGCCGTCCGAGTGGGCGCCCTACCTGACCGCGGACCGGGAAGTGTTCGCCGGCGATCAGCCCTCCGGAGCGAGCGACCATCCGCTGACGGCCGACCACAGTGTGGTGGATGCGGAGCCGGTCAGCGAAGTTCAGTGATTCCGGGGAGCTGCTGCGCCGTGGGGTGGTCCGGGCCTGGAGGCTCGGACCACCCCACGGTTCGTGTCGGCCCGGGATGCCGACCGGTCGGGAGTCAGCCGATCCGGAGAGAGGTCGTGCGGGTCGCCTCGTCGATGTCGGAGCTGCGGACCGTCACGGCCATCTGCCAGTCACCTGGAAAGGGCAGCTGGACCGCGGGGGTTGTCCACCGTCCAGCGCCGACGGACGACAGGACCACGCGCAGCGGGCCGACATCCCTGCTCGGCAGAGTGAAGGCCATCCTCACCTCGGCCACCCGTGCGGCGCGTCCATCGGCGTTGATGACCTCCGCTGTCAACTGAGAGGCGCCCGTATCGGGAGCAGAGCGCAACGACACCACGACTCGTCCTGAGGCATCGGGACCCGCGCCACCTGTGTCGTAGGGGACGGCGGTTCTGATGTCGGCGGGCCGCACAGAGCCGGGTGCGGCGACGGCCTGGCTGCGACCGGGCGCGGAGTTGGTGAGGAGCGTGGTGACGGCCAGGACGATGACCGCTACGGCGGTCTCGGCTGCGACGGAGCGCCGGAGTCGTCGCGGATCGTCAGGGTTGATGACGGGAGCAGTGTCCGCACGCTCCAGGACACGAACCGTGCCCGGAACGACCTGTCTGGACGGTGCGGAGCTACGTGCCGACGCGCTGGCGCGTTGCCTGACGAGATGGCGCCGGGACAGCGCCCCCAGGGCGACCAGCAGTACGACAGCGCCGACCTTGAGCAGTAGCAGCCGGCCGTATCCGCTGCCGGTCATGGCCCCCCATGAGCCCAAGCCGCGCCACGACTGATAGATCCCGGTGACGACGAGTACCGCGACGCAGGACTCGGCGAGCACGGAGAACCGGTCGACCGATGCTGCGGTCGGCCCTTTCGGGCCGGGGCTGGGCTTGAGCGTGACGAGCAGCGCGACCAGGCCACCGATCCACAGGCCCATCGAGAGCAGATGCAGGCTGTCGGACAGCAGGGCCAGCGGAACCTGAATGCCCTCAGCCGCATGACCGGCGGACGCCCAGTTCACCGCGATGGCGCCCGCCAGCACCACTCCCGCTGCCGTCAGCCCGCGGCGGATGTCCCGCTGCTTGCTCGCTGCCTCTTCCCGTCGTTCGTGGAGCGGGCTCAACTCACGTCCCAGCTGACTGCACAGCAGCCACAGGAAGGGGCCGACTGCCGCGAGGAGGACCATCCGCTGGGCCAGGGCGCCGCCGATGGGCGTATGAAGGGTGCCGGAGAGCAACGACGTGTCGAACATCTGGGAGAACGTTCCGGCGCTTTGGTAGGGCCCGCTCAGCGCCAGTGCACTCGCCGTCGCCGTGGTGAGCGTGATCCAGCCGGCCAGCAGCAGGCGGCGCACGCCGCGGTGGTTCGCACCCGCAGGCCAGCAGACGAGAACGAAGCCGGCTGTTCCCACGGTCAAGGCGTATCCCACATACCCGAGTGCGCGCGCCGTTCCGTAGAGCATGCTGATGGCGGGCGCCGCGCGTACGGCGGGCACGGACGCGGTGGCTGAGGTGTGCCCGAAGGCGAAGACGAATGCCCCGGAGATGATGTGTGAGTCTGCGGAGACGGCCCGCCAGGCGACGGTGTAGCTGCCGGGTTGGAGGTCCTCGCGCAGCGCGACGCGCCCGGCGTTCTGCTCACCGACCAGGTTCTGCGGGGTACCCGCGTCAACGCGTCGGCCATCGGGAGCGATAACGCGGATCGAGTCGTCGAACAGTCTGACGGACTCCCCGAAGACCAAGGTCACCTGCCGCGGAGCAACCTTTGCCACGGAGCCTGGCACGGGATCGGACGTCAGCAGCGCCGCGTGAGCCGAGGCGACTCCTGTCGCGGTGAAGAGCCAGCACGCAGCCGTCACCAGGAGCAGCAGGGCCTTGCCGACCATCTCGTTCCGATGCGGGCGCCGCGCCTGGGTCATCGTGTGCCCCGCCGCCGGACCACGCTCAGGGCCGCCGCACCGGTTGCGGCCGCGAGGCCCAGCACGGCCAGGACCCGTGCCAGCACGTCCGGAGATGACGACGCGGGCGTCACTGCCGCAGCACTGGGGCTCTTGGCCGGTGCAGCGGTCAGGCGCAGCACCGGGGCCGGATTCTCCGGCTCGGCTCCGGTTGTCGACGGTTGGTCGATCCAGCGAGCCACAGTGCCGTTGCCGTAGGTCTGCAGGACCTTGAAAACCAGGGCATCGCCGGCGGTGGGCAAGGGGCCCATGGCCAGTTCGAACTCCTCGAACTGGTCGATGCCGATGGCTCCTCCGGTCCACACCACCTTGGACACCGTCTCGGTGACCTGACCGTCGTCCGTGGACAGTGGGGTTTTGAGACTGCTCTTCTCCACCTGGGAGGACCACCCCGGCAGCGGTCGCGTACGGACCGAGGCAATCGGATGGTCAGTGGGGAGCACTACTTCCACTCGTGTCGTGGTCGTGTTCTTCTGCTCACTCGGTACGTGGAAGACAACTGAGACGTAGCTGCCCTGAACCGCGTGGTCCGGCTGCACCGTCACATGCGCGGCCGCGGCCGGAGCAGACAGAAGGAAGGCAGCGGCGGCAACAGTCGTAACGATCAGGGGACTGCGGTGCACGCCGGTACCGAAGAGTGAACCGGGCACTCGATGCACCGTCCTACCGGTAGATGACCAGGTCCTGAGCGGTAGCTCCGCTGAGAACGAAGGGGCGTTCGGCGATCGGCCGACCGGTGTACAGGCGAATGAGTGTCTCCGCGTCGGTCACCAGGTCCGCCACATACTGCTGGTCGGGCAGCCAGGTCCCGAGTTCCAGATCCCGGTCCGGCAGATGGGCGATCAGCAGCGGGGTGTTGCGTTGCGCACTGCACCTCGCCAACAGTTCCAGGGCATCGTCGGTGCCGGCCGCCGCATAGGCGGGTGTGAGATCCCAAGCCGCGCGGATGTCGCCTGCATGGACCCATTCCCCCAGCCCGATCACATCCAGCTGCCCGGCGGAGTTGCTGATGACTGGTCCCGCGGTCCCATAGCCGTGGTCCAGCTCGTCGATGATCCGGCTGATGGGCCAGTCCTGCCGATCGGTGACGTCGCGCTGGTTGCACTCGGGGGAGAAGTCGTGCACCTGGTCGAGGGTGATGCGGGTGAGGGCGGCCGAGCAGTGCGCCAAAAGGTCCCGTACGTTCCAGCCGGGGCATGCGGTCGGATGTGCGAACCACCGCACCGGGGCCGCGCGGAGGACAGGAATCAGGTCGCGCTGCTCGGTCAGCAGAAGGCGTTCGGCACAGGACGAGCCCGCCACGGCGATGGGCATCGTGCGGCCCCCCTGTGCATCGGAGGGACTGGCTGTAGGCAGGACTTCCATGGTCAACTCCTAGAAACAGGGCTGGGCTCCGGTGCATGCGATTCCGCCGCGCTGTTCGTCCCTGCCAGCATCGCTCGCAGCTCACTGGTGGCGGCAGGACCGTATGCCTGGGTGAGCCGTGCGGTGAGCTCCGGGAGGGTGGCCCGGTAGCTCTGCGGTCCGACGGCTTCCAGAGCGCAGGCCGCCATGGTGCAGCCCAGCAGCGCGGCCGCGCCCGCGTCCAGGCCGTGCGCTGTCGCAGCCAGGAAGCCGGCGCGGAATGCGTCACCTGCTCCGGTTGGATCCGTGACGTGCGGAACGGGAACGGCGGGTACGTGCAAGGTGGTGTGACCGCTGCGGTCGATGCGGACGCCACCCTCGCTCAGCGTGGTGATCCAGGTGCCGACCCGTTCCAGGACCGTACTTTCCGGCCAGCCTGTGCGCTCAAGGAGCAACGCCCGCTCGTAGGCGTTGGTGAACAAGTACCTGGCGCCGTTGACCAGGCCCTTGACTCGGTCGGTGTCGAGTGTTGCCAACTGCTGGGAAGGGTCGGCCGCGAACGGGGTGCCAGTGGCGCGGCAGGCGCGGGTGTGCCGCAGCATCGCTTCGGGGTCGTCGGGAGCGATCAGTACGAGATCCACCGGGCCCGCTGCCTCAAGGACCGAAGCGAGGTCGATGTCTCTCGCATGACGCATCGCTCCGGGATAGAAGGATGCGATCTGGTTCTGCGCGGCGTCGGTGGTGCACAGGAAACGAGCGGTGTAGGCATCCGGAATGGTTCGGATGTGCTGAGTGTCGACGCCATTGCCGTTCAACCACACGGCGTAGTCGGAGAAGTCGCCGCCCACCGCCGCGACAAGCAGCGGATTCAGCCCCAGTCGTCCCAGGCCGAGCGCGATGTTGGCCGCAGCGCCGCCCCGGCGTATGTGGAGGCTGTCCACCAGGAAGGACAGCGACACGTGAGCCAATTGATCGGCGATGAGCTGGTCACTGAACCGCCCGGGGAACGTCATCAGATGGTCAGTGGCGATGGAGCCGGTGACAGCCAGGCGCACAGCGTGTCCCTTCTGGTGGTTCACGGACGGATTCCGGCAGAGACATCGGCAGGAGGCGCTCGTTCCGAAAGTGGTCAGCGGCCCCGCCAGGCCACTGACACCGGCGGGGCCGCAGGCACAGGGGTTCAGCCGACGGGCAGGAGGTACCGCTCGTGGATGACATCCAGACATCGCACGTCCTCGATGTCGATGGCGTCCATGTCGATACTGCGACCGCTGAGCTGCTCCAGCAGAAACAGGAACTCCACGAAAGTGAGGGAGTCGATCAGCCGGTTCTCGATGAGGTCGAGGTCACCAGGTATGTCCTCACGCTCGGGATGGCGCTTGAGGATCCAGTCCTTGATCTGCTGCAGCGGTGCGTCCATGGGAGTTCTCCTTCGCTGAGGGGGCGGTGCGTGGGGGAGGGAATGATCCGGGGGACGCCGCCGCGATGGCGACCGCATAGGCTCCGTCGTGGCTGATGCTGATCCGTATGCCGGATACACCGGCTTGTTCTGCCAGCCTTCGCGCGGTGGACCGCAGGCTCAGGACGGGCTTGCCGCCGGGAGCCTTCCGTACTTCCATGGCGAGCCAGGGCAGTACGACACCGCTCGTGTTCAAGGTCTTGAAGGCGGCCTCCTTGGCGGCCAAACGGCCGGCCACGGAGAGGATGTCCAGACTCCCGTCGCGATGGCAGTCGCCCAGTTCGGCCGGTGTGAGCATGCGCGCCAGCACCTCGTCACCGTGCTCGGCCAGCATGCGGTCCACGCGGCTGGTCAGCATGATGTCGACCCCGATATCGCCGGGCGGGCACTCGGCGCCGGGACCGTTCTCATCCCTGGGCAAGTGCCTGCTCCACGGCGGCAGTGGCTTCCGCCCAGCCGCCGAAGCGCCGGGTCAGGGCCGAGAGCCACCGCTCGAGGCCGAAGGCCACACAACTGGTGAAGACCGATTCGCCGTTCAGGGTGATCGCCAGTCGTTCGCCGAAGAAGTTGCGATGCACGTTGACCGAAGCGATGGCCAGATCCTCGTACAGGAACTCGTACTTCACCGGTGCCAGCTGCTGGAGCCGGGCCCGGGAGCCGCCGCAGTCGTAGAAGGGATCCGTCGCCGCCTCCTTGCGCAGGGGCAGCTCCAGGCGGGCCGCGAAGTTCTCCACCTGGGCGGTGAAGTGCCGTAGATGTTCCTCGGTGAACTCCCGGTCGCCGACTGCCACGATCTCCCGCATGTGGAAGCCCAGGAGACGTCGCAGGTCTTCGTACTGCTCCTCACGGCGGAAACATCGGCCCAATACCGTGACGCGTTGCGGAGCGTCGAGCTCCTGGCCGGCGAGGTGCAGATACACGCCGTAGCAAGCGGCCGACGGAAGGGCCAAGCGGGCCGTTTCCAGTGTCTGGGGGGCGAAACCGCCGTCGACCGGATCATGGCCGGCGTCCGGACCGTTCAGACGCAACGGGGCGGTGACCACGGCCTGGTGCGGGAAGTTCCGGTAGTAGTCAAGCTCCGCCAGCTGCTCGACCGGTATGAGCGGCGGCATGATCATGGGTTGGGCTCCGGCCTGGACACCCCAGGACTCGAAGGCCCGGTCGAGCAGGTACAGCAGTGCGGTCGCCTGCGGGCCGAGGACGGCGACGCCGGTGGGGGGCGCGGCCGTGGTCGACCGGGTGGACAGGGGAGTCATCGTGTTCCTTCCGCCGGGCGCGCCATTCAGGCCGCGTACAGCTCGGAGTCGGAGAAGATGCCGGTTTTGACGAAGAACGACACGGGCTTGCGGACTGCTTTGCGTTCCGCGGTGCGCCGGTACGGATCGGCCAGGATGCGGCTGCGCACCTGCAGAGGATCCGAGAAGCCCGCGTCCCGGTAGACCTGGGGGTTGTAGAACGACTGCAGGCTGAAGACGATGTACCGCTTGAGGTAGGCCTCCAGCTCCCTCAGCTGCTCCTCGCCGGCCTGCTCGCGGACCCGCTGGTACAGGAGCGAGACGAGTTCCCGCCCAAAGGCGATATGCCGTGATTCGTCGTGATGATGGATCCGGTTGACCTGCCGGATGGTCTCGTGCAGATCGGCGTCATCGGCCATCCGGGCGTTGTAGTGGTCGACGATCTCCTCGAAGAGCAGAATGCGGGCGAAGACGAGGAAGTTCTCAGTTTCGGCACTGCCCGCATCCTGAGTCTTGATGGAAGGGGTGGAATAGATCTTTCCAGCGCCGTAACGCCGACAGAACTCGGCGAAGAACCACATGTGCTCGTTCTCCTCACCGATGAAGTGGTGGAAGAACTCGGAGGGAACTTCGAACCCCGGCGTATGGATGCGCCTGATGACCTCGATCAGAAGCTCACGGATTCCGTGCACGTTGAGGCTGTAGAAATTGATGCTCTCCCATCGCGACAGCCGCTTCATTCCCTCCACGCCGATCTCGTCCTCGACCGGTGTGCCATGGGCGGTGATCAGTTCAGGAGTCATCCAGTAGGCGTTCTCCGGGAGCTGGTCCGCCCATTCGAACATGCGATACGGGTTGTAGTAGTCCTCGACGGACATGCGGCCGAGCCGGTCGAGGATTTCGACGAAGCGGTCCGGCACAGCGTGGTCGGTGATGGTCACGGATCCTCCGGAGAGCGAGGGGGCGGGCGGGAAGCGGCACGGTACGTCGGCGCGACGGCTAGGGGCGCGCCTCGTAGACAGCGCTGACCGGTGTCGCGTCTGCCTTCCGCCATCGCGTGAATCCGGCACTGCGGGCTATCTCGCGCAAGGTGTCCTCGCCCGAGTGGTTGCCCAGGGCGCGAGGGCCCTTCTGGGCGGCCGCGGCCGGCAGACACATCACTGCCGACAGAGCCATGAACAGCCGACCCGCCGGGTGCGTGTTGCGCAACGGGTCAGGGTCGGCGTTCGGCTCAACGATCATCCACGTGCCGTCGGTGGACAGCTGGGAGCGGATGTGGCGTGCCACAGCGTCGGGATCGCCGATGTCGTGCACGCAGTTGAACGTGGTCACCAGGTCGTACGGGCCGCCCTCGAACGCGTCCGCCCCGGCAGTCGAGAAGTCCACTCGCTCTTCGGGCAGGCCGCGTTGTGCCGCCAAGTCCCGGGCCTGCTCGATGGCCAGCGCGTAGTAGTCAAAACCCCGCACCTGTGCGGCCGGGAAAGCCTCAGCCATGAGGAACGTGGAGTACCCCACCCCGCACCCCACGTCCGCGATCCGTCCACCATCCTTGAGCCGGTCCTCTGCCGCCTCCAGCGCGGGTATCCACCGCTGAACAAGATGGGCGCGATAGCCAGGTAGGAAGTACCGGGCCAGGGCGTCGTCCAGCGTCCCGTCGTGCTCGTCCCATCCCACTCCACCGCCGTCCCGGTACGCGTACACCAGCGAGTCCTCGCTGGTGTAGAGCGCGGCCAGGGCGGAGAAGAACGGCGCCGCGTGGAGGTCGCTGTCGCGGTCGGCGAGGGCCGGCACGTGCTCGGCCGGCAGCCAGTACCGCGCGCCTGCCGCGTCGGTGCGCAGATACCCGCCACTGACCTGGGCGTGCAGCCATTCGCGTGCGTACATCGGCTGGATGCCGGTCCGGGAGGCCAGCTCCTCGGCTGTGACCGGCTTCGAATCGGCCATCGCGCGATACAGGCCGAGACGGTCTCCGAGGGAGACCGTCAGGCCGCGCACGGCGGCGGCCGCATCACTTACGAGGCGTTGCTGAAATTCCTGGGCGGGATGGGTGTTCACAGTCCTCGTCTCGATTCCGATGGGGAATGGAAGCCTGCGATGACGCCTGGCCGGCGGCTCTTCGGAGACGCCCGGCGGCCGAAAAGTACGGTACCTCGGTAGGGTATTGGCTCGGCCAGGTGCAGTTGAGGTAGCAGTTCCACCCGTCCGCCCGGCTACCCCGGAAGGGGTGGCCACTCGGTCACCACCCGCCGCATGCCCTTGGCCCCGCGCGCGATGTCCTCAGCTCACCGAAGGCTCCGCGGTGAAGAAGAAGGAGCGGGGGACGTCGCGGACCTTCCGGGCGATCAGCGGGTACGGCCAACGGCCGTAGGAGGCACCGGCTTCGCCCGGTTGAAGGGTCCGGGTGGTGTGCCAACCGCAGGAACGCAGGAAGTCCTCCGGCTCGTCATGGCCGAACTGCCAGGCGGCGCCGTCCTCCCGCAGAGCGCTCAGGAAGCCGCGCGCCATCGGATTGGTGAGCGATGCGCGGCTGGCCATGTCCCCTGCCAGGATGCTGCCGGGTGCCGAAAGCCGCAGCAAGGTGGCGAGCACGCTGCGCACGGCCTGCTCCGGAAGGAAGAACAGCAGACCTTCCATGACCCATACGGTCGGCTCCGCGGGCTGGAAGCCCGCGTCCGTCAGTGATCCGGCCCAGTCACCGGCGAGATCGACCGCTACGGCACGCCGCCGGCGACCCGCCGGCAGCGGGGCATCGGCGAGCTGAGCGCTCTTGGCCTCCAGCAGGGCGGGGCGGTCGAGTTCGTAGATCACCGTGTGCTCCGGCCAAGTCAACCGCCACGCACGGGTGTCCATTCCCGCAGCGACGAACACCACCTGCCGTGCCCCACTGCGCGCCACCGCTGCCAACGCCTGGTCGTCCAGGTACTTCGTCCGCAACGCCAGGAAGGGCACCGTTCCGGCGCCGGTATAGCGCTTGAGCAGAGCGAAACCGGTGTCACCGGCCAGCGTTCGCGCGAACGGGTCGTCGAACAGCCGGTCATCACGTTCGCTCTCCAGCGCACGAGCTGCGGCGGTCCATTGGGCTGTACAGGAAACGGCTTCCACGATCTGTGATCCTTTCGATGGTGACGCGGTTCCTCAGGCCCCCGCCGATGCTGGGCGTCGCAGGAAGAGACTGTGCAGCGTCATGCTGAATACCTGCCGCCCTGCGTCATCGAGCAGTTCGCAGCGAGGCTGCACCAGCCCGCGGTCCTTGCGACCCAGAACCGGACCCGTGCGCAGCACGGTCAGCCGTGCGCTGAGGGTGTCTCCGGGGCACACCGGCCGGTGATAGCGGATCTCGTCCACTCCAGGGGATCCCGCGCAGGCGCTGTCGCGCAGGAGACCGTCGACGTAGGCCCGCATGAACAGCGACGCGGTCAGCCACCCACTCGCAATCAGACCCCCGAAAGCCGAACCCTCTGCGGCGGCCGGGTCGGTGTGGAAGGGCTGAGGGTCATACCGTTTGCCGAACTCGATGATCTCTTCGGCGGTGACGGTCACTGACCCGAGGTCGTGGACATCTCCGGCGGCAAAGTCTTCGAAATAGCGCAAGATGAGCCTCCCAGGGACGGTTCGGGCGGGTCACAGACCGGACAGGGCATGTGCGAAGTCGCCCCACAGATCGTCGAAGTGCTCCAGCCCGACCGAGACCCGTACGGTGCCTTCGCCGATACCGGCCGCCGCCAACTCCTTGGCGTCCAATTCACGATGGGAAATGCTGGCTGGATGCAGCACCAGGGTCTCCACCCCTCCCAACGAGGGCGCCAGTCGGGCCAGGTGCAGGCCTGCGAGGAAGGTCCGGCCGGCTGGGCGACCGCCGGCCAGATCGAAGGCGAGCACCCCTCCGAAGCCGTCCAGTACCCGCTTGGCGAGAACGTGGTCCGGATGGTCGTCGCGGCCGGGCCAGTGCACCGCGGTCACCGTCGGATGCTCTGCGAGGCGGTCGGCCAATGACGAGGCGTTGGCGCAGTGACGTTCCATCCGCAGGCTCAATGTCTGCAAGCCGCGGATGGTCAGCCAGGCAGCGAACGGGTCGGCGGTGGCACCCAGTTCGACGGCATGCTTCCAGCACGCTTCGTAGAGCCCCCGGGAGGCGAAGACGGCAACGCCACCCGTGACATCCGAGTGGCCGCCCAGGTATTTGGTGCTGGAGTGGACCACGACGTCTGCGCCGAATTCCAGCGGCCGACACAGCAGTGGAGAGGCGAAGGAGTTGTCCACCACACTGAGAAGGCCGGCCTGTCGGCCGACCGCCAGTACTCCGGGCAGGTCGGGAATCCGGGTGGTGGGGTTGGCGATGGTCTCCAGATACAGCAGCCGCGTCGTCGGTCGGAGCAGATCCCTTACCTCGTCCGCGCTCTGCCCCGAAACATAACTCACTTCGATACCGAACCGCTCACTCAGATCGGTGAACAGGGAGTACGTTCCGCCGTACAGACAGCGTTGCGCGATCACATGGTCGCCGGTCTGCAGAGCCGACAGCAGCACGGCGCTGATCGCGCCCATACCCGAAGCCGTGGCCAGCGCAGCCTCCCCGCCCTCGAGTTCAGCCACTGTCTCTTCCAGCGCTCGCACGGTGGGATTCCCGCGCCGGCTGTAGACGAATGCACCGTCCGGACCGTTCATCGCCTCTGCCAGATCGTCGGGATGATCGAATGCGAATGCGGAACTCTGATAGAGCGGCACGCTCAGCGGCTGACAACGTCTCAGCGGGGGAGCCGAGACGTGGATGGCACGCGTCTGAGGATGCTGTAAACCAGTTCCGAGCCCGGAAGCCTGCTTGGATGCGTCGATGCCCACCATGGGTTCCATGCTGTAGAAAGTCGCGGGTTTCCGATAGGGAGACAAACGGTCACCTCGCCGCCTGATGGAACGTCAGGCCATTCGAGGTGCAGCGCAGTGACCGATCGGTCACACCATCCTCTGTAGCCGAACGGCAGGGAGAACGGCCATGGATCATCCGCAGGTACTCCACGACCATCAGATCGAACGCGCCCTCGTCATCACCGCACACCCCGATGACGTCGACTTCCTCGCCTCCGGAACGGTTGCGAAGTGGACTGCGAGCGGTATCGAAGTCACCTACTGCGTCCTCACGGACGGCGACGCCGGTGGATTCGACCCCGCCATCCAACGCGCCGATATTCCGGCGCTCCGTCGTGAGGAGCAACGCCGGGCCGCCGACATCGCCGGGGTCAAGGAAGTTCACTTCTTGGGTTACACCGATGGCGCCCTCGAAGTCACTACGAGTCTGCGACTCGACCTCAGCCGCGTGATCCGCCAGGTACGCCCGCAACGGATCGTGATGCACAGCCCCGAGATCAACTGGCCCCACCTACCGGATTTCCACCCCGATCACCGCATGGCAGGCGAAGCGACACTGCGCGCGGTCTACCCGGACGCCCGTAACCCCTTCGCCCACCCCGACCTCATTGAGGAAGAAGGCCTCGAAGCATGGGCCGTCGATGAGATCTGGATGATCGGTGCACCACATCCCAACCATTGGGTCGACATCACCGGGCATCTGGGCACCAAGATGGAGGCGCTGTACGCCCACACCTCTCAGACGGCACACATCGACGATCTGGAAAACACCATCCGGGGGCGTCTGGCCCTGCAGGCCACGGCGGCCGGCTGGCCCGATGGGCGCCTTGCCGAGGCATTTCACGTCGTGACCACCCTTTAGCGCGACGATCGCCAGAAGGGATCTCGGCCGAACCCGGTGAGTACCGCGAGGGTCGCGTGACGGGGACTGGAGGGCGCGCTGGAGGCCGGGACGACCGTGGTCATACCCTCCTCGGGCACCTGGACCGATGCCACACCCCGGGCTTGACTCGCCCTTGCCTCTCACAGGCATCTCACGGATGAGGCATCACGGAGTGGGACGCGTCGTCATGGCGGTACCCGTGGCACAGGACCTGACCTGGGCGATCCGGACTGCACCGGACCACCAGACACGGTCCGTCAGGCTTGGACGAACGCTGGGGGTCAAGGGGTCGCAGGTTCAAATCCTGTCGTCCCGACGGTGCTGAAAGGCCCGCTGGTTGGGAGAAATCCCAGGTCAGCGGGCCTTTTGCGTTGCTCTGACTAGGCGTCAAAGTGACAGCCCGTCAGATGCTTGGGGACCAGCTGGGGACGGTGCTGAGGAAGAAACCCCTGATCAGGCCCTGTTTGCTTGGGGACCATGATCGCGAATGGTTGCTCCTGCATTGTCCGGTTTCTACAAGACCCGCAGGGTCGCGGCGAGCGGGTCCGAGGGCCCGGGGGCTCCGGCCAGATGGGCGCTGAGCGATCGTCCGGCGGCGACGATGGCTCGAAGGTCCGGGTGCAGGTAGCGCTGGGTGGTGAGCAGCGAGCCGTGGCCGGCGATGAGCCGCAGGACATGCAACGGCACCCCCGCGTCGGCCATCCACGTCAGCCCCGTGTGACGCAGGCTGTGGCGGCGCAGCTTTTCGTGGCCCAGGGAGCTGACGACCGCGTCCCAGTGAGTGGCGTCGCGCAGGACGGCGGTGGTGATGCGTCCGCCGCGCGGGCCGGTGAACAGCCGGGCGTCGGGGTCGGGGCCGGCGGCCAGCAAGCGTTGTGCGATCAAGGGCCGCACTTCCTCGATGAGCGGGACGCGGCGGGCCGCTTTTGCCCTTGGTGCCCTTGTCGGCGAGGCCGCCGGGGGAGGGGGTGGTCTGGCGGCGCACGGTCCAGATCCAGTTGACCGGGTCGATGTCCTTGACCCGCACGCCGGATGCCTCGCCGATGCGGGCGGCGGTGCAGGCCATGAAGATCACCACGCTGCCCCATCCGGCGAAGTTCCCGTGGGAACGTGCCACCAGCGCCGCGGCCAGGGCGGTGAGCGCCGCCCAGTCGGGCAGGGCCAAGGTGCGGGGGTCGTCGAGTTCGTCCTCGGCCTGCTTGTAGGCCGACTGCCAGCCCACGATGCGCGCGGGGTTGCGCGCGATGATGCCGTCCCGCACGGCCTGCTCCATCACCCGCACCAGGACTGCCAGGCTGTTCTTGACCGTGGAGCGCCCGCACTCGTCCGCGATCCACCCGTACACGCTGCGGTCCACCGCACCGTTGCTGATCATCGCGACCGGGATGTGGCCCAGGCTGGGCACCACTCGTAGCCGCCACCCCGCCAGATACGGGTCGGTGGTCTTGGCCTCCAAGCCGCGCAGGGCGAGCGGCATGTTGGCGTTCCCGAAGTCGGCCAGCGACTGATTGGACCGGGTCGGGTCGATCCCGCGCAGGGCTGCGGCCAACAGCGCGTCGATCCACTCCTGGGCTTCCTCGGCACTGGCCCGGGCTTCCGACAGGGACCGTCGTTTGCCGGTATGGGGATCGGTCCAGCGCACGCGCGCCCGGTAGGGAACCGGCCGGTTCGCACGGTGCTCGATATCGGCCGACAGCGCTACGGCGATGGGCAATTGCTCTATGTAGGGCATCAGGCCGCCTGCGCGGGGTCGATGCGGCGACCAGCCAGCCACCGTTCGACATCGGCGGCGCCGTACATCACCACCCGCTCCGACAGACGGACGAAAGGCGGTCCCTGCGGGGGCCGGGCAGTCCTCCATCGACGGACCGAGGAGGCGTCCACCCGCAGCAGGCGGGCTATTTCCTCGGTCGTGTACCACCCATCGGCCAATAGGCCGGGCGAGGGCTCATCATGCGTGGGGCGGCGAATTTCGGTGGTCGGTGTGTTTGGACGCATGGACTTCCCGGCGGTTGGAGGGTCAGGGCTGGGTGCGACAACCGGTCGAGGATTTCGAGAGGCTGCAGGGCGGAAATTGCTCAGGGCGCTGGGCTGTGCTCGGGCAAGACACAACACTAAACAGAAGGCGCAGGAAGTCCAGCCGGATTGTTGCTAGTTCTCTTGCGGAGAACGCTGGTACCCGTCAGCGCATCCTAAACGGCGTAAAGAGACCCCTTATGTAGGTAGGTCTACCTTGATGGCTTGATGAATCCTGGCGGTATTTTCGGAGTCCTGGATTGTCCCCGGAGCAGGCTCCGAAGGAGCCCTGGGCGTGGTGAGCGCTGCAGGCGGCGCTGCGTTATGTAGGGATGGCCGTACTGGCGGGGTCCCGCGACGTGGGCAGGCCGTGCCGCTGGGCCATCAATGATCCGTAGTATCGCCGGTTTGGCTAACCGGCGATCCCGCGCTATGTTGCTGATCCTCGAAGGGTTTGCGCGCACAACTATGCGGCCGTGCTTCAGCAGTTCCGGGGAAGGCCGAAGTCCAAAGGTCGCTTCGTGGACCGCAGGGGGTGCGGAAGGAAGCATCGGCCATGATGGCCACGGCCGCTCTACTGCCCGAAGCCGCATGGGCCGCCGATGAGAACGGACTGGGCCAGCATCAGGTCACTCTCTCGCGCGGACCACGTGCCTCCAGCCCACGTACCCTCGACTGTGCCGATGTCGAGATCGCCGGGCTGCGGAAGCAGCGTCCGAGCCGTCCCCCTGTGCTAAAAGGCAGACCTGGAGCTTCCCCGGCAGAATGTCCACCCACTCCGATGCTGGTCGGCACAAAAGGGAGCGTGACGGAGGTCCAGTCACGTCTTGCCGAGGTCGAGGCGGATATCCAGAACCGCATCGAGGCCCACATGGAGACCATCCGGGGACCCGCTTCCTGGGAAGCGGGAGCACACCGGACCGCTATTTGGCGGGCAGATCGGCTCATTGAGGATCCACGAGATCGGCGCCCCTGTGGGTTGTTGAGGCACGTTCAGCCAGTGCGGAGATGCGATCTTCCTCTGTCTCGGTGAGGCCAGATTCTCCGCCGGTGTGAAGCTGATCGGGTGGCGTTCGTCGTGAAGTTGTCCAGCTGACGGCTTTGACCTGGAGTGATGTCGCTGAACGGGGCTCTTGCCTGGGCGGATCCGTCTTTCTGGATCTTTCAGACTCGTGCCCGGTTGTGCAGTTGATACTCCCCACGCGCTCCCCAGAGGCGCTCGCACTCCCCAAATTCTCCCCAAGAGGTACTGCCGTAGGAGCATCGCCTGTCCCGTCTGGCGGTGCAGGTGTGGGTCGTGCCGGTTCGCTTTGCGTAAGCGCTCAGAGGAGGTGTCCGCATTCGCCCAGTCAGATGTCGCGGAAGTGACCACGCGAGTCCGTGACCTGCCGGAATGGCAGGCTGCTGGGCGCCGACCAGCGAATATGGTCTTTCGGTTGTTTCACGGTAATGCCCGTTGATGCGGCCGGAAGTCCCAGAAAAGTCCCAGTGGGGTCCCAGGGTCGGTGGCCATTCTTGGGGCTCTGCGCAGTGGTCGAGGCTGCATCTGGGCTGGGGTTCGTGCATCGGTGCTCGGCCTGGAACGAACGGCATCGTACGTGTCTGCAGCAGCTCGACGCTGGGGCAGACAGCTTGCTGGCTGCGCGGGCATGGCAGTTACCGGTTGGTTCATGGCGTCGGCGAGGTCATCCTCGAACTACCCCCGCTCGCGCGGGAAGACCCGCTGCAGACCCTCCATCTCGATCTCGTCGATCGGACCAACCCCGTGCACACGGGAAGACCAGGTGAGCAGGGCCGCGTGAGCCTGTTAAATACGGACCACCCCCTGCTCGCGTGGGAAGACCGTTCGCCCGGCGGGCTCGTCCTGACAGACGTCCGGACCACCCCCGCTCGCGCGGGGAGACCTTGATTCCTAATGCGTTCTGTGAAGCCGCGAGGGCTGTCGGCGGCGTGAGCTCGTAGCACCACCCGTCGCGCAACAGAGCCCAGATGACGTTGACGCGGCGACGGGCGAGGGTGGCTCCGCCGTCGGCCAGGTCGATGCCCCAGGTGTTCTCATCGCCCAGGGCTACGACGTCGGCGAGGAGTTCGAGGAGTTCAGTTTCGTCGTTCGCGACGCGTCGGGAAAGCAGCCGACGGCCGCTCTCGTCGATCGCGACGCAGTGGTGGTGAGTCTTGCCTGCGTCGATGCCGGCCCAGATCGCGGCCATGTGGTGCCTCCGTGCGGTGAGTGCTGGTGCCTCCCGACGGACGACCTCGCTGTCGATTCCCTACGGAGCGATCGTTCGCAATTCCTAATTGGCAGCCGAGTCGTCGTGGGACGTCGGGCGGCCAATCAATGCCAGCCACGAGCGGCAGAAGGTTGAAAGCCACACCCGACGTCCCTGGGTGGATAAACCATACGAAGGGCTCACCCGATCCCGCAGGACAACGTAGGGAAGGTTGAGCGTGTGCCATCGAACCTTGACCGACGCCCGCTTGTGTCATCGAGGATTGGTCGCGCTGGTCAGGGGCTGGCCTTGAAGAGGCCAGCCAGCTGCGCGCTTCGGGATCGGCTGTGCGGGTCAAGCGCCCACGAACATCTGCACGCTGCTGGCCTGGCACGATGCCTGCATGGAAACTGGTTTCCCGTGGGGGTCCACACCGACTGTCGATCTTCGCCTCTGGCGCGCCGACGCCATCGTGCTGTTCGACTGGCTGATGAGCACCGACCTGAACGCTGTGCCGATCACGCACCCAGCTCAGAAGCAGGCCCTTTCGGACCTCTTGGCCCGCCTGGAGGAGGTGGACGTCACCGAGTCTACCGAGGAAGAGATTGCCGCAGCCCAGGACGAGGTGGCCAAGAGCATGGGCTGGTAGGTGGGCGGAGGAGATACGCGCGAAACCGCCGCTTCCTCTCCCCGGAGCCTCCTACAGTGGACTCATGAACATTCGCTGGGGTGGCTCGGTCTGGGAACTGATGCTGGTGAAGCGCGCGGTCGGGACAGCCCTATCGAACTCGGCGAGCGGCGGGTACAGCACGCTCCTGCGCGACGGCGCCCGGAACTTGGTCGGCCACGCGGACTTGCTCAACGGGAGACGAGCCGTCGCCGGGCTTGTCGCGGTCTCCGCGGTAGCGGGCGGTGCGCTCACCGTCGCCACCATGAAGGTGACGCCGCACCTCAAGACGAAGTTCCGCCCCGCGGTCCAGGACACGGCAGAGGAGGCGGCAGAAGCCACCTCTGACACCCCTGTTGAGGAGCCGGAAGCTCTCCAGGGGCCGCGGCTACGCGCTGTCTGACCATCGGGTGTATCTCCTCCAACGGCCTGGTAGGAGCGCCGGTAGCGATCAACCTTCGGTGACACAAGCTCAAGGTTCGATGACACGGGACACCAACCATGGGCACGGACGAGCTGGCCTACGCCCGGCAACCGATCGGACCCCCTCACCGCAGGTTGGTGAGGAGTCAGGCGTTCTGAGCCCCGAAGTAGAGTAAATCCGTGAACGCGTGGCGAGTTCCGGGTCCCGGACGGAAGGCCCGAACAGCGGTGCTGTGGATGGCATGTGTCGTGGGTCGAGCGCGGGCCCAAGGTGGCGGCGTGGGGTGCGGGTACGCCACGATGCTGCGATGCAGAACGAGGAGCCGTTGGAAGAGTGGGCGCGGCGGCGCGAGGAGCGCCGGAACGCATCAAAGGGAAAACAGCGGGCGGTCCCGCTCGCAGAAGGCCCGTCACGCGGGGCCCACGTCGATCCGGGCGCGCCGCGGGTGATCCAGGAGTGGACCGGTACGGAGTGGGTCGCGGTCGGCGTCGCCGACAACCTGGCCGCTGCGAAGGTGCTCCTGTACGCGGCGCAGCCGGTCGAAGAGGACCCCGTGGAATGGGACCGCCCGCCGGGGCTAGGCAAGGGCCGGGGCCGGCACCGGAAGCCGACTGCAGCGGAGGAGCGGGACTAGGCGGGTAGCGGGGGAAGGTTGTAGCGGCTGACGGCCAGGTACGTCTCCGGCGTCGCCGCTTCGAGGAGAGCAGGGTCGCCCTCCAGATCGAGCTCCGGCTCCTGGGCGCGGTGCAGCAGGTCGCTCCAGTCGCTCGTCGCGCCCCGTTCGTAGGCGTCGCGGAGCAGAGGGCGCAGCCGGGGGCGGGCTTCCTCTTGCTGTTCGCGGAAGATCCGCCGTTGGGTTAGTCGCTGCTCTTCCTCAGCATCGTCGCTGAGCTCTTGGTGGTCGGCCGGCTGGTCCTCGGCACGCAGCCCTGGGGTGCGCCGGGCGATGGCGAGGTCTTCCTCATGGAGGCGCTCGCAGGCTGCGAACAGTGTCCGGGACATGCCGAGGTGGACCTCGGTTCCGGGGATGCGGCAGGTGAGGAAGTCATCGAGCCCCATGGAGCGGATGCCTGCGCGCAGGATGTGCTGCTCGACGTGGGGCGCTGGTTCGCGGGCATCGGCCCGCATGGCGAGGGTGAGGCCGTCGTCTTCCAGGGGCGTGGTCAGCCCAGACCGTCGGTAGCGGGAGGCACGGTCGGCGGGCACTGGCACCGTGCGCAGATACGAGGCGGGAGCGGAGCGCAGCGCCAGGTAGGCGAGCATCTGGGCGCGGGCCGCGCCGATGAGCGCGTCGTCGCTGTCACCGAGATGGTCCTCCAGATTGCCTGGGCCCGTCACTGCGTCGTTGATGTCAGTCTCGGCAGGACTGAGGGGCGGCTGCCCGGGGTGCAGGTCGTGATCGATAGTGAGGAAGAGATCGTCTCCGGGCCGCACCGACGCTCCGATCAGGACGGTGCGGTGCGCGTACGAGCTGAGGACCTTGCTGCCGGCCGCAAGTTGCGCCCATCCCCTTCGGAGCGTAGGGAGGCCGACGTTGCCGCCCTTAGCTTCGATCAGCCAGTAGATGTTCTCTGCCTCGTGGCGCCCCCACAGGTCGGGCAGTTTCCTCTTCGGGTCTTTGAATGTGCCGTGCAGCGCGAGGATGGGGCCGCCGAGTTTGAGGTGCTCGGTCTGGCCGAGGCCCAACAGCGAGCGGCAGGCCCACTCGGTCATGGTCATGCCCAGGCGGTAGGCGGCAGCGTTCTTCGCGCTGCGCTCGGTAGCGTGCGCGTAGACCGGGTTGAAGGTGAGGCGCTGGCCCACGGCGCCGGGTACGGGGTGTCGGGGCGTGACCGGGTGCGCGCCGAGATACGCGTAGAGCGGCGAGACCCGGGCGACGAGTTCCCCGAGCGCGTACTGCGGTTGGTTCTGCAGATGCGGGGTGACGTCCCGGCCGACCTCGGTGGCGGCCTTGATGATCTCCCGCCACGTGGTGGTCGGGGCATACCATCCGTCGACTGCCGGGAATCCGTCCGACCCGGTCCACGGCTTGTGTTTCGCCGTCCGCCACTGCCTCTTGGGCTTCTTCGCAGGTTCGTTGCGGAAGAGGACTGGTACGTCGAAGCTGTCGGCATAGGTGAGCGGCGGCGCGTCCGGCACGTCTGCGGTCATCATGGGGATCACTCTGGCACGCACCCGGATCGTTGACAGCGCCAGGTGGCGGGCCCCAACCGCTCTGCGGGGGGAGCGATTCAGCTGGGATCCGGTGCGCATGCTCACACACGCCGAAGCCGGGGAGGGTAGTTGTCCTTCGACAGCGAAGTTAGTCGTGCGCAGCGCGCTGACCTGCGTCGACTGGATTGGATGTCAACACGGCGGGCGATAGCGTGGAACATCATGTCGGAGGGGGACGCTGGATGCGGATTGTGCGCGACATCTGCCGTGTGCACACTCTGTGCGCTGCCCACGCGTCCGCGTCAGGCGCTGCGTCGGCGAGCGCGGAGGGCGGCCCAGTGGCGCAGGCGTTCGGTGATCTGGGCTTCGTAGCCGTTGAGGGTGGGCTGGTAGTAGGTCTCGTGGTCCATGCCGTCGGGGAAGTAGTCGGCGCCGGAGAAGCCGTCGGTGGTGTCGGGGTCGTACTGGTAGTCCTTGCCGTAGCCGAGGTCCTTCATCAGCCGGGTCGGGGCGTTGAGGATGTGGGCGGGCGGCATGAGTAGCCGGTGCGGCGGGCGGATCGGTGGGCCGAGTCGAGGCCGCGGTAGACGGCGATGGACTTGGGGGCCGTGGCGAGGTAGACGACCGCTTGGGCGATCGCCAACTCGCCCTCGGGGGAGCCAAGTCGCTCGTACACGTCCCAAGCGGTGAGGGCCTGCTGGACGGCGTGCGGGTCGGCCATGCCGATGTCTTCGTTCGCGAAGCGGACCAGGCGGCGGGCTACGAACAGGGGGTCCTCGCCGCCGTCGAGCATGCGGGCGAGCCAGTACAGGGCCGCGTCCGGGTCGGAGCCGCGCATCGACTTGTGGAGCGCGGAGATCAGGTTGTAGTGGCCCTCCTGCGCCTTGTCGTACAGCGGGGCGCGCTGCTGGATGTGGCGGACGAGTCCGGCGGTGTCCAGGGGGGTGCCGGGGTCCGGGAGGGCCTGGAGCTGTTCGGCCATGTTGAGGAGGTAGCGGCCGTCGCCGTCGGCCATGGCGATCAGGGCGCGGCGGGCGTCGTCGTCCAGGGGCAGCCGGTGGCCGATGAGGTCCTCGGCACGGTCGAGGAGTGTGGACAGGGCGGCTTCGTAGAGGCGTTTGAGGACGAGGACCTGGGTGCGGGAGAGGAGAGCGCCGTTGAGTTCGAAGCTCGGGTTCTCGGTGGTGGCGCCGATCAGGGTGATCGTGCCGTCCTCGACGTAGGGCAGGAAGCTGTCCTGCTGGGCGCGGTTGAAGCGGTGGATCTCGTCGACGAACAGCAGGGTGCCCCGGCCGATGGTGCGCCGGCTGCGGGCGGCGGCGAAGACCTTGCGCAGGTCGGCCATGCCGGAGAAGGTGGCCGACACCGGTTCGAATGCCATGTTGCTGCCATCCGCGAGGAGGCGGGCGATGGTCGTTTTCCCGACGCCGGGAGGGCCCCACAGGATGGCGGAACCGAGGCGCTGCGACGCGACCATGCGACCCAGCGGGGCGTCCGGGGCCAGGAGGTGGTCCTGCCCGACGACGTCTTCCAGTTGTGTGGGACGCAGGCGGTCGGCGAGTGGCCGGGCGGGCTCCTCGTCGAAGAGCGGCAGGGTCGCTTCGGTCGGTTCCATCGGTCTCTCGGGTCGCAGGCGGAAGTGTGCGGGCGTGGCGAGCTTTGCACGGGGCACTGACAGGCGTGGGCTCAGCGGCTCGTGGGCGCGCTTGCGGTGCTCATCGGGTACGGGGGCGGTCGCGCCTGGGCAGCCGCTCGACGGCCAGGTCGTAGGAGTCCTCGACCGCGTTGGTGACCAGCCGCTTGGTGATGCCGGGGCCCGGCCCCAGCGAGATCCAGTGGTGTTTGTCGAGGTAGCGGCCCGGTGTGATCGAGACGTAACCACGTACGTGCGCGCGGGCGTGTTCGGGTTCGCACTTGACCGTGATGATCTGCTCGTCCGGGTCGTCGGTGACGATCAGGAACACCTTGCCCGCGACCTTGTACACGTCCAGGTGCTGGGTGAACGGGTGGCCGTGGTCCGTCTCGGGCAGCGCGAGGGCCGCCTCGCGGGCGGTGTCCTGGAGGCGGTCGCCGGCCGCGCTCACCGGGCCGCCCGCATGCTGGTGCCGTAGGTGTGCGGGTCGACGGGCTGCTCGGCCTTGGGCAGGTGGGCGACGACGAGTCGGTAGGAGTCGGTGACGAGCTCTTTGACGAGTTCCTTGTCGACGCCGTCCCCGCCCTCCAGGGTGATCCAGTGCTTCTTGTTCATGTGGTAGCCGGGGGTGATGTGGCTGTACTGCTCCCGCAGGGCGTGGGCCTCGCCGGGGTCCGCCTTGAGGATCACGACGGGGCGCCCCGGGACCTCGGTCATCAGCATGAACACCTTGCCGCGCACCTTGAAGACCTCCCAGTCGTCGCCGAAGGGATGTTCCAGCTGGGCTCCGGGAAGCTCCTCGGCGCAGTCGGCGGGGGTCTTGTGCAGAGTCGTTCCGTTCATGGGGCGTTGCCTTCCTCACGAGGTGGTCCCGGCGGCACACCCCATTCTTCCTTTGAAGCTGACAAATAGGGCAGTAGGCTGCGGACACGTGATGGTCGACAAGCGACACCCCAGCCCGAGCGGACCGGCCGGACCGGCCACCGTCCCGTTGTACGGTTTCCAGCCCCCGGTCGGCACCCCGTACGGCCTTGAGGTGAGCACCGTCGAGGAATTCTTCGCCCAGCACGACGACTGGCCGTGGAACCCGCCCCGTCCGGGCCGCGCCACCTTCCACTACCTCATCGCCGTCACCGAGGGAGAGTTGCGGCACGACGTCGACCACCTCACGCGGGCCGTCGCCCCCGGCCAGTGGCTGTGGGTGCGCCCGGGGCACGTGCAGTGCTGGCATCCGCCCGGCGCCGCCCGCGGCCCATTCATCCTGTTCGAACCGGACGTGCTGCGGCCCGACATCGCCCGCCTGCTGGCCCCGCTCACCGCACACGAGGCTCCTCCCGTGCTGAGCCCGCACCCCGACGACGCCGCCTGGCTCCAGCAGACGGCACTCCAGCTTCTGGACGAACACCGCGCACTGGGGCGCCGACCCCTCGACGTCCACCACGCCCTGCGGCGCAGCCTGCTCGAATCGCTGCTGCTGCGCCTCGCAGGCGCCCCCGGGATCACCCCCGCCGACACGAGTGCCGGCAGAAGCCGCGGTGACGCCTACGGACGGTTCACGGACGCCCTGGAGCTGCACTTCCGCGAACTGCACCGGGCCGCGGACTACGCCGAGTTGCTCGGCTGCTCGGTCCGCACCCTCAGCCGCGCCGCCCGGGAATCCACCGGCAAGGGAGTGCGTGAGCTCATCGACGCCCGGCGCCTCCTCGAAGCCCGGCGCCTGCTGGGAAACGCCCGATGGGATGCCCGGTCCGTGGCCGCTCACCTCGGCTTCACCGACCCCGCCAACTTCGGCCGCTTCTTCCGCGACCGCACCGGCCTCACCCCGGCCGCCTTCGCGGCCCGCGAAGCGAGGACCGACGCGTGACAGAAACGCGGCGCTGGCCCCTTGCCCGTCAGGAGACGCCGGCTCCCGGCGCGGTCAGTCCGTGGTGAAACTGGACAGCAGCGCAGCGGGGTAGCGGCTCCCTGCCGAGCCGTGGGGAAGGATCTCAGCGATGCGGGCCAGATCAGCGGCGGAGAGCTGGACGTCGGCGGCGCCGGCGTTCTCCTCAAGGCGCTTGGTGCTGCGGGTGCCGGGAATGGGCGCGACGTCCTCGCCCTGGGCGAGCAGCCAGGCCAGCGCGAGTTGGGCGGTGGTGATGCCCTTGGTGGCGGCCAGATTCTTGAGCTGTTCGATGGCGTGCAGGTTGTAGGTGTAGTTCTCGCCCTGCCAGCGCTCGTCCCAGCTGCGCATGTCGTCCGCGGGGTATTCGCTGGCGGGCTTGACCTGGCCGGTGAGGAAGCCGCGGCCGAGCGGGGAGTAGGGCACCAGGCCGATGCCGAGTTCCCGCAGAACGGGAAGGATCTTCTCCTCGACCTCCCGCTCGAAGAGCGAGTACTCGTACTGGAGCGCGGAGACCGGGGTGACGGCGTGGGCGCGGCGGATGTACTGGGGGCCGACGTTGCTCAGGCCGAAGTACTTCACCTTGCCCTCGGAGATCAGTTCGCCGACCACCCCGGCGACCTCCTCGACCGGAACGGCGGGGTCGGAGATGTGCTGGTAGAAGAGGTCGATGTGGTCGCTCTGCAGGTAGCGCAGGCTGTTCTCGGCGACCTTGCGGATGTTTTCCGGGCGGCTGTCGAAGCCGGGGCTGTGCAGCGGGGCGGTCATGTCGAAGCCGAACTTGGTGGCGAGGACCACCTCGTCGCGGAAGTCCTTGACCGCCTTGCCCAGGAGGATCTCGTTGCTGCCGGTGCCGGCGCCGTACAGCTCGGCGGTGTCGAAGAAGTCGATCCCGAGTTCGTGGGCGCGGCGGATGGTCGCGATGCCCTCGTCGTCGTTCGAGGCGCCGTAGCCCATGGACATGCCCATGCTCCCCAGGCCGAGCGCCGAGACGCGCAGGCCCTGAGAGCCCAGATTGCGGTGCTGCATGAGTTCACTCCCTCAGTGTTTCGTCGGCTTCACCCACGGAGGCCAAACCGAACTGTTCTGTTTGACTCTACGTGCCAATCACCCGGATGCCAAACCGAACGGTTCGGTGCCTTATCCTCGGGTTATGTCCCCGTCCAGCGACTCAGGCCAGACCGCAGCGCCCGCCGCCGGCAGCGGCGACACCACGCGCGAGCGCATCCTTACCGCTGCCATGGAGGAGTTCGCCCGCCACGGCATCGCCGGCGCCCGCGTGGACCGCATCGCCAAGCTCGCCAGGACCAGCAAAGAACGCGTCTACGCCTACTTCCGCGGCAAAGAAGCGCTCTATGCCGCCGTCGCCGCACGGGAGTACGTCGTCATCGCCGAGGCCACCCAGCTGGACCCGTACGACCTCCCTGGCTACGCGGGCAGACTGTTCGACTACTTCGTCGCCCGTCCGGACCACCACCGCCTGATCACCTGGGGCCGCCTCGAACTGCCGGGCACCGCAGCCGCTGCCGACGATCCCACCCAGGCTGCGATCGCCCGCAAAGTCGGCCAGCTCCGCCAGGCGCAACAGGCCGGACAGCTCGACCCCGCCTGGGACCCGGCCGACGTCCTCGCCCTGGTCAACCAGATCGCCACGACCTGGGCGGCACAACCCGAACTCGGCAAGGCCGCCGCCGCACACGCCGTGGACCCCACCACCACCGCCCGCCGCGCAGCAGTGGTGACCGCCGTCGAGCAGCTTTTCCCCCGAGCGCGCTGAGGTCCCCGGGCTGGCGGCCGCCCTGCGCGAACGATCCGTGACGGCGCCGACCGCTCTTGCCGCTCAAGTCGAGGGATCCGGGCTCAGTCGTCCAGGACGACGACGTGCTTGCCCGGCGTGGTACCGGACTCGAGGTCGGCCTGGGCGTCACGGACCTGTTCCAGGCCGTGGTAGACCTTCGCGACCGGGACCTTGAGGCGCCCTTCGGCGATGGCCTGGAGCTGGTGGGCGAAGACGTCGGCCGGCAGGTCGGCGGCCTCGCCCGCGTAGCTGGTCAGCCGCACCCCGCTGGGGATCATGAACGGGGTGAAGTCGGGGATCGTCCACTGCCCCGCCAGGGCTCCGGTGAAGCAGACCGTGCCCTGGCGGCGGACGGTGCGGAGGGTGTCGGCGAGGACCGAGCAGCCCACCAGTTCCAGTGCGGCGTCCACGCCGTCCGGCAGCAGCGCGCGCACCTGGTCGGCGAGGGTGCCGTCGTCGACAAGGGGATGGTCAACGCCCACGGCCGTGAGTTCCCCGGCCCGGCCGGGGCTGCGGGTGGTGGACAGCACGGTGGCTCCGAGGTCCTTCGCGATCGTGGCCGCGCTCAGCCCGACCGTGGAGGTGCCGCCGCGGATCAACAGCGTCTGCCCGGCCCGTAGGCCCAGGCCGGTGGTCAGCGATCCGTAGGCGGTCTGGAACATCTCCGGCAGCGCACCGACGACCTCCCACGGCAGACTGGTCTCGAACGGGATGACCTGCGCCGCCGGGACGGTCACGTACTGGGCGTACGCGCCGTCGAACGAGCGGCCCATGTTGCCCATCATGGTCGCCACCTGCTGTCCCGGCCGCAGTCCGCTGGCCCCGTCGGCCTCCTCGACCACACCGACGCCCTCGATGCCGGGAACGCGTGGGTAGGTGACCTCCGCATCCGACTCGCCCTTGCGGGTGGTGACCTCGGACTCGTTCACGCCGAACGCCTTCACCCTGATCCGCACCCAGCCGGGCTTACGGACGGGCACCGGCACATCCTTGATCTCCAGTGCGTCCAGGCCGCCCGGCCGGGTGACGACAACGGCCCGCATCGTCGCCGGTACGGAATCGCCGGCTGCTGTCCCTTGGCTCATACCCAGCTCCTTTACCGTGTTCATCCCCTGGTAGCTCTGTGCTGTTCCGCATGCCCGTATTCCCCGATGGCCGTCAGGGACGGTCGATGCCCTCCCACAGGTCGAGGGCCGCCGGATAGTGGGCGCTCGCCTCGAAGGGAGGGTTGCCGACCCTTTCCGAGGTCGGACGGTCCGTGACGGCGGGCCACAGCCGGGACTGCTCGCCGGTGACGAAGTCGAGCAGGATGTCGCGGATACGCGTGTCACGCTCGGCCTGCTCGGCACTGCGGCCCGGCTGTTCCTGGCCGACCAGGGCGTACATCTCGGTGCCGTGCACGGCGGGCGCGCCCTCGGCGGGTCCGATCACCAGGAGATGGGCGTTGCCGCCCGCGGCGGCGTGGGCCAGGGCACCGCGGGCGGCGGGAAGCGCGAAGAGGTAGTCCGCCATGAGCGCGGCGCGAACCTCGGCCGGGGTACGGCCGCCCTGGTCGTAGGCATGGACGATCTTCCTGGCGCGGGAGCGGGAAATGCGCCACCCCGCGACCTCGTCGGTGACGCGGTCGAGCGTGTGCGGGTCGAACCGGTCGAGGTCGTTCGCCACCCACCAGCCCATGTCGTCGCTGGCCATGCTCAGAAGCACGTCGACACCGCGGTGCGCGCCCGAGGCCAGGACGTCCATGGGGTGGGCGCGCACCACCGCGCCGGGCTGTCCGATGTCCAGGACGACGCCGGTGGCCTGGTTGTCCACCCCGCCGCGGACTCCGAGATCCGTCGGGGCGACCTTCTTCAGGGCGGCCACCAGGGAGGACGTGTCGAGGTCGATCAGCTTGTCGGGGTTGTCTGCGACACCGAGTTCCGTGACGAACCGGTGCGCGAGCTCCTCGGCCCACCAGGCCGGGATGGAGCGGGCTGGCCCGCCGGAGAACCCGGCCAGGCGCCGGTACAGGCCGTTGGCGGAGGAGGCACTGAGCAGCCCGAAGGTGGTATAGGCGCCGCCGCTGTGGCCGTAGACGGTGACCTGGTCGGGATCGCCGCCGAAGTGGGCGATGTTCCGCTGGATCCAGGTGAGCGCGGCGATGGCGTCCTGCAGGAAGAGGTTGCTGGCCTCGGCGAGCCGCCCGCCGTACTGCGAGAGTGAGAGCGCGCCCAGGGCGCCGAGCCGGTAGTTGATCGACACGCCCACCACGCGCCCCGTCGCGGCGAGGCCGGCGGCGTTCGAGGTGATCTGCGTGTTCGCGCCGTACTCGAATCCGCCGCCGTGGATGTACACGGCCACCGGCAGCGCCTCCCTGGCCGGCTCCTCGGGAGCCCACACGTTCAGGTTCAGGCAGTCCTCGCCCATCCCGCTGTCCGCTTCGAGCCAGTCACCGCTGTCGGGCTGGACGGAGACGACGCCCTTGCGGTCATAGGGGAGGTCCGGATCGAAATCCGCGACCACGGGGCGGCGGTACCGCTCGGCGGTGGCATACGGGATCCCCCACCAGGACCGTACCCCTGGTGCAGTCGGAGCCTTGGGTGTGGTGGCGGCCATGACATGTCCTTCCGGCGCGGTTCGGGTGATGTGGGAGGGTGCGTCGGCGGCTGGTTGCTCGCCGTAGCGCCCTCCCATCCTTCCCCGGGATCCGACAAATCGCCCCGCGGAGAGCGGTCACGCGATGGTCGCCAGGTGACACTTTGGTGCTCCTCTTCTTCGTCATCCACGGCTCCTGCGTCCCTGCCGCCCCGGACGGCACTCCGCTGCCCCTCCGCCGGCGGCGGCTGCTGGCCCTGGACGAGCGGCTGGACCAGGCGGCGGCGCGGCCGGTGATCGTTCCAGAGACAATCGTCTGCGATCACGGCAAGGTGTTCATCTCACGGCGTGGCCGGCGTCTTCGCCAACGCTGGTTAGTGCGCACGATCTCGCAGGCGGTTTCTCTGTCTTCGGCTACCACGTCACCGGCTCCACCGGCACGCTCTTCCTCTACGGCATCATCGTCGGTGCCGCCGCCCTCCTCGGCCTGGCCCTGCTCCTCGCGGGGGCACGCCGCAGCGCAGGCCGCCGGGGCCCGGCGCAGTCACTGCGCGAGCAGGCGGTAGTCGACCGGGAACGCGGAGACCTCATCGACCAACGCGACACCGCCTGCGCTCAGGCAGACGCACGGGTGCCGAACGACCCTGCCCGACCTGCCGCACGCCACCGGAACAGGCATTGGTTCGGCCATCGGACCGCCCACCGGTGACGCCCGGCTGTGTCGGGTTTCGCAGAGTTCTCTCCTGGTGCGCTGGTCGGGCCGATGAGGGGGCCGCTCACTCGCTCGCGGTCCGTCGAGTGCAGCGCAGCATGCGCGAGTGTCCGGGTTCCGCGCGACTGCTGCTGCGAGCAGGTCACCAACGGTGCCCACGCGAGTCGGCACGCGCCGGCCAGTTCGCATTAACACGACCTTGAGCTGCTGCCGCTCGTTTTCGGAGAACGTCGGCACCCTCCACTTGGCGCCCAGCCTCCGCCGACCGCACCGACCGCAGGGGGTCCGCGTTGTTGCCGCGCCGAGGGACACCAAGTGTTCTTGACCAGGTCGGCCTTGAAGCCGCCCGGCGCTGTGAACCCGGTCGCGTTCTTCACGAACAGCCCGGTCACCCCCGCACGGCCCCGGTAGGTCACCGCCCCCTCCTGGTGCACGGTCAAGGCGACGTCGTACGGGGTCAGCAGCCACCCGTACCCCGCCGCAGCGCTCGTGGAACTGAACCCCGAGCCCACGGAGGAGCTGTTGTAGGCGGCGCCGAGACCGACGTCACCGTTGATGCCGGGCAGCGTCAGGTCGGACGTGTTGACCAGCAGGTTCCCCGAGCCGACATCCACCTGTGCGGAAACGTGATCCCCGGCGGAGAACGACAACCGGGTCGCGTTGCCCCGCGCCCCGGCGCCCAGCATCGGTGACACGTGCGTGTCCGCCAGCGGCGTCAGGGCCGAGCACACACTGCCCTGACATGCCTGGACTTGCCAGTCGAACTCGGTGTTCAACGGCATCGACGTCGGGATCGTGTACCGGGCCACTGACCCTGAAGCGACCGTGACGGTGCCGCCGTTGACCAGGTCCCAGGCGCCGTTCGCCGCGTAGGTGCCGGCGAAGAACCTCGCCGTGACCTGCCCCCCGGCGGGGCTGGACACCGTCGCGGTCAGCACCGGCTTCACACTGTCCACCAACGCCTCGGCCTGCGTGGGCACATCCGGTGGCATCGAAGCGACTGCCGGCACCGCTGCCACCCCGGCGGCCATCAGCGTCGCCGCCGTCACGCCCCCACCACAGCCAGCCGGCCCGAACTCGCACCGGGCCAGCGCCCACCCCCGTGTCTTTTGCGCACGACAACGATGCTCGTCCTGCTCGGCGCACCTCAACGGCACGCGACTGAAGGATCTTGCAGGCAGTTCATCCTCAAGTGGTCACTTCCGCACCAACGACCGTAGAGAGTAGCCATCATCACCGTCTGTCATATCCAGGAGATTTCCGTTCGTGTCCTGTGAATCCTTGGTTGTTAAAGCGGTTCTGGAATCAAATGCATCTACATCCTGCTACCTTGCCAAGCAGTTGCCAACTCCGCCCCAAGGGGTGACAAAAGGCATGGCCTGTGAACCCATATCAGGGGCAGAACCCTTGGGCCTGGAGCTCCGCCAACATCGCTTCTACCGAACCCGCTTGGGGATGAGCGCCGTGGACCGCCGCTCATCCCGCCTCCCCGACGCAGGCGAGGCCCCACTGGCGGACGTCCAACCAGCCGCCCGGCGTGCGAATCGGTGCGGATGCCGACCGCTCGCCGAAAGGGTCCTTCGTCAGCAGGCGAGGAGGGCTCCCCGACGGGAGTTCTGTGCGGACTGCATGTGCCGTGGGGTAGGGGAGTGTGCAGGAGGGCTGCGCACGGCTATGGATCTCTCTCGGCATTCTTGGGCTGCCCACTGCCTTGCAGGCCGCCGTGATGGTCGTGCCCGGATCTGGCCGCCTGCTCGTCGACACGTTTATCGCGCTCCCGCTTGGCGTCCAGTGCACCTCCCTCTGCCGAACCGTGATCGACCGCTGCCCAACCCGCAGGACTCTTCTACCTGCCCTGCCCCCGGTCGCTACTGATTCCCAATTTGATAGAGGGTCACCCGATCGAGTGGCCGCTGGGAACCAGTCCTTCGGACGGCCGATAGGATGCAGTTCCGTGCTGCATTCCAGAGAGATGTCAACGTGACCGGTTCGGCGTTCGTGGTGATCGATTGCGCCAATGGATACGCGGCGCCCGGGGTTGATGCTGGCCGGCTGCCTGACCTTGGTTTTTGGGACACTGCGGCGGTGCACTGCTGGCTGCAGGCTCATGATGGGGTGCCAAGCGCGATGGTCCGCGTCGTTGCCGCCGCCGATGCTGATCTGATCCCAGCGAGCGGCGAGCGGCTGGAAGTTCCGGTCACGGACGAGGAGATTGCTGAGGTTGCACGAGCCTCGTCCGTCCCTCCGTCGGCGTCGGACAGTTCGGGGCCCCGGGTTCCGGACAGGAAGGCGCCTTCGAGGAGGTAGTGCAGGCGGGCCGCGCCGTCGATGGTTCCCAGCAGGATGCCCAGACTCTGGAATGCCTCGGCGGTCAGCAGCAGGCCGCCGGGCAGCACGACCTCGTGCTCCCTGAGGTGCCGGGCGATGCTACGGGCCCGTTCCTCGTCCTCGGGATAGCGGGCGTAGTAAGCGACGTTCTTGCGTTCCATGCGGGGGTAGGCCGCGCGATAGACGGTTTCGGCATCCGAGTCCAGCCCGGGCAGGCCGCCGACGATGAACGCCTCACGCAGTCCTTCGGGCGCCAGGCAGAGATAGGTGACCGCACAGAATCCGCCGAAGCTCTGCCCGAGCACGCTCCACGGCCTTCCGCCGGTCAGTTGGCGGCGGATCATCTCGGCGTCGCGGACGATGGAGTCGGCCCGGAAGAAGGGCAGATGCTCCGCCTGGTGACGGGCAGTGCCGCGCAGCGGGAGGGTCTGCCGGTTCAGGGGAGCGGAGCGTCCGGTACCGCGCTGGTCCATCAGGAGCACGCGGTAGTCGCGGGCGGCGCGGGCGAGCCAGCCGCCGGCCGTCTGGGTGTCCAGCGGCCGCGGGGCGGCGCAGCCGGGGCCGCCTTCGAGGTAGAGCAGCCAAGGCCGCCCATCCGAGTCGGCCCCCGGGGCGGTGACTTCGCGGGCGAAGACCTCGATGTGCTCGCCGTCGGGACGGTGGTGATCCAGTGGCACCGTGAAGACGTGCTCGGTCAGCCGAAGCCCGGCCTGCCGGTAGGCGGGCGGCTGCTCGGTCGTGGGTTTCTCGGCGGGCGGTCGGTGCGCGGTCATCGAAGCCTCATGGATATCGGGGGCAGGCGGCTGGGTCAGGCGGTGGTGCGGAAGCGGGGGACCGCGGCGAGAAGGCTGCGCGTGTACGGGTGCTGGGGAGTCTCGAAGATCTCCTCGCGGGTGCCGGTCTCGACGATCCGGCCGGCTCGCATGACGGCGATGCGGTCGCAGAAGTGCCGCACGACGGCCAGGTCGTGGGAGACGAACAGGTAGGAGATGCCGAGTTCGTCACGGAGATCGGACAGCAGGTTGAGCACCTGGGCCTGCACCGAGACGTCCAGGGCGGACACCGGTTCGTCGGCGATCAGGAGTTCCGGCCCCAGGGCCAGCGCGCGGGCGATGCCGATGCGCTGGCGCTGCCCGCCGGAGAATTCGTGCGGATAGCGATCCAGGTGCAGGCGTTCGAGTCCGACCTGTTCCAGCAGTTCGGCGGCCCGCTCGCGGCGTGCGTCGGCATCCAGGCCGGTGTGGACGCGCAGCGGTGCTGTGATGATCTGCGCGACGCTGCGCCGGGGGTTGAGGGAGGCGTAGGGGTCCTGGAAAATGATCTGGACGCGCTGGGCAAGCTCCGTGCGGACCGGTCCTGAGGCCGCCGTCACATCGGTGCCGCGGAACGCGACCGTGCCGGCGGTGGGCCGTATCAGGCCCATGACGACCTGCGCGGTGGTGCTCTTTCCACAGCCCGACTCGCCGACCAGGCCGAAGCTTTCGCCGGCGCCGATGGTGAAGCTCACGTCGTGCACGGCGTACGACCGGGGTGTCCTGTGCCACCGCAGCAGCGAACGAGGGGCGTAGTCGACGGTCAGTTCCTGGACGGACAGGATGTCGGCCCCGGTTGCGGCGGGCGCGGCAGCCCGGTTGCTGAGTGACACCGGTGTGGGGGCCGGCGGGGCAGGTGGCGTGGTCGCGGCGGACACCGTCGCCAGCCGAATGCCGGGCGGGGTGTCCATGGTGGGCACGGCGGCCACCAGCGCGCGGGTGTAGGGGTGCTGGGGGGCGGCCAGGAGCGCGTCGGTGGGACCTTCCTCGACCTTCTCGCCCCGGTACATCACCAGTGTGCGGTCCGTGGTCTCCGCGACCACGCCGAAGTCGTGGGTGATGAGGACCAGGGACAGGGACAGGTCGCGTCGCAGGTCGTTGAGGAGCGCCAGCACCTGTGCCTGGAGGGTGACGTCCAAGGCGGTGGTGGGCTCATCGGCGATGACGATCTCGGGCTCGTTCATCAGGGCCATGGCGATGCAGACGCGTTGACGCATGCCGCCGGAGAACTGGTGCGGGTACTGGCGGGATCTGCGGTCGGGCTCGGGGATGCCGACCCGGTCGAGCATGTCCACGGCTCGGGTCCTGGTCCGGGTCCGGCCGGCCCGCGGGTGGTGGAGCCGGTACATCTCCTCCAGTTGGGCACCGACGCGGTGGAAGGGACTGAGGGCGGCCAGCGCGTCCTGGAAGATCATGGCGATGCGGTTTCCGCGCACGTGGCGCATCACCGTCTCGGGCGCGTCGACCAGTTCCTCCCCGGCCAGTAGCGCACTGCCCGAAATGTGGGTGGTCGCCCGGGGCTGCAGTCCCATGAGGGCGAGCAGCGCCGCGGTCTTGCCCGAACCCGACTCTCCGACGATGCCCAGGGCCTCGCCGCGCTGAAGGTCGAAGGACAGATCCCGCACTGCGTGCACTCGGTTGCCGCGCGCCGCGAAGGTGACGTCCAGGCCGCGGACACGCAGTGCGGGTGGCGCCGCGACGGCCGGCGGAGCCTGAAGCGATGGCAGAGACATGGCGAACTCCCTGGTGGGCGCACGGAAGGAAGCGGAACGGCGGCGGGCATGGGCTGGGGCGGTGGGACGGCCCGGCTGGGAATCACGACAGGCGGATACGCGGGTCGAGCAGCGCGATCAGGCAGTCGGTGAGGGCGACGAAGACCACCACGAACAGCGCGGCGAGCAGTACCGTGCCGACGACGGTCGGCAGGTCGTTCTGGGTGATGGCGGTCAGGGCGAGCTTGCCGACTCCGTTGAGGCCGAAGACCGTCTCGGCGATCACCGACCCGCCCAGCAGCCAGCCGATCTCCAGGCCGATGAGCTGGACCAGCGGTGCCGCGCTGCCACGCGCGGTGTACTTCAGATGGGCCTGCCACCAGCCCATCCCCTTGCTGCGGGCGGTGCGGATGTACTCCTCGCCCATCGTGTCGAGCATCTGGGTGCGGGCGAGGCGGGCGTAGACCGCGGCACTGACCCAGCCAAGCATCAGCCAGGGAACCAGCATCCCGCGGAACCAGCCGGCGGGATCGTGCCAGGGCGAGGTGTAGCCGGGCTGCGGCAGCAGATGCGCCTGGTAGACCAGGTAGTACTGGACGGCGTAGCCGATGAAGATGAGCTGGACGCTGGCGCCGACCAAGGTGAAGGTGTTCAGAGCCCGGTCCAGCCAACTGCGCGGGAAGAGCGCCGAAAGGAACCCGGTGCCGCCACCGATGACGGCGAGCACGAGGACCGCGCCGAGCGTGAGGGACAGCGTGACCGGGAACGCCTGGCCGATCGCGGTCACCACGGGCTCGTGCAGGAAGTAGGAGTACCCCAGGCACGGTGCCGGGCAGGCCACCGGGGTGCCGTTGATGTCCTGCAGGGTGCGGCCGGCGACCAGCCCGCTGAGGTAGTGCCAGTACTGCGCCGGCACCGCCTGGTCCAGGCCCATTCCGTGCCGGATCGAGGCCACGGCGGCGGCGTCGCACTTGGCGCCGCAGGCGCTGCGTGCGGCGTCCTGCGGGCCGGCGTAGAACAGCGCGAACGTCACGGCACTGATGGCCACGAGGACCGCGAGGACTTGGGCGGTGCGCCGCACTGCGAAGGCGAGCATCTGTCGACTCCGTTCAGGCCACGTGGGCGCCGTTGAGGGGATTGCCGTTCGCCGCCCGGGGCAGCCGCAGGTTCACCCCGTGGATCTGGTAGCCCTGCGAGTACAGGTAGGGGATGACCGGGACGCCGGCCATGATCTTCTTCTCCAGGGCGATGTACGCGGCGGCCTTGGCGGAGGAATCGCTCAGGGCCGCGATGCGGTCGAACTCCGCGGTGTCGGCGGAGCTGTCGAACCGGGAGGAGTCGTACCAGGGGCCCTGCCGGGCGTCGAAGACGTTGGGCAGTACCGTCGACGGGGAGGGCCAGTCCGCTCCCCAGCCGGTCAGGAACATGTCGTACGGTGCGCCCTTGGCACCGATGGTGTCGTAGTACGTCGTCGCGTCGAGCGGTTTGGCCACGACATGGATACCGATCTTGGCGTAGGCCGAGGCCAGCACCTGCACCTGCTGCTGTCCGGCCCCGTCCCCGCTGCGGTAGGCATACACCAAGGTGCTGAGTTTCTGCGCCGAGCGGGCCAGGTACTTCTGGGCGGTGGCCACGTCACCGCGCGCCGGAGCGTGGAAGGTGTCGTAGTCGCGGTAGCCCAGCAGATCAGGGGTGGTGACGGTGGTGCCGTACTGACCTGCGAACGCACCGCCCTGCAGCTGCCTGAGCTGCTCCTTGGGGAAGGCGTACAGCAGGGCCGTGCGCAGATTCACGTCGGTGATGCGGGCTGTGTTGATGGCGAACCAGTAGCCGAAGATCCCCTGCGGCTGGTAGGCGATCGACCCACGGTCCGCGCGGTTGTTGACCGTGTCGTTCAGAGAGGGTGCGATGGCGTTGCTGAGGCTCATGGTGGTGGGGCCGTTGCCGGCGGTGGACAGCATCTGCTGGTCGATGTTGACCAGTTCCTTGCCGAAACCGAACTCGTAGGCGTCGGCGTACTGGTAGCGGATCGGGTCGGTGTCGGCCTTCCAGTGCGGGTTGGGGACGAGCTTCATCGACACGTTCTGGGTGTGCGCGGCGATCTGGTAGGGCCCGCAGGAGTACGGACTGAGGTCGTAGGCGCTGCCGGTGTCCTTGTCCTTGCGGACCGGGCTGGCGGTTCCCAGCGCGGCGGCGAACGGCACGTCGGACTGCGGCTTGGGGAAGTGGAACACGATGGTGGATGCGTCCGGGGTGACGATGGCGGGCATGTCCCCCGTGGCGGGCCCGGCGTACTTCTTCTGGGCGTCGGTGATCGTGCTGGTGCCGGTCAGCCACTCCTGCCAGTACACCGGGCCGTTCTCGAAACCCTTCTGGAAGGAGCGCTCGATGCCGTACCTGACCTGCTGGGCGGTGACGGCTCGGCCGTCCTGCCAGGTCGCACCGGACTTGAGGTGGAACGTCCAGGTCCTGCCCTCGTCCGATGCCTCACCGGTGTTCGTGGCCAGGTCACCGACCAGGACCCGCTGCCCGTTGATCACGGTATAGCCGGTGAGCTGCCGGTCCACCATGTTCAGTACGTCATAGCCCTGGGAGACGTACACCTTCTGTGGGTCGAGGTGGTCGTAGTCGGCGGTGTCCAACACGGTGACGGTCCCGCCCCGTCCCGCACCGGAGATGACCGGCGCCGGGCCATGGCTCTCGGCCTCGGTACCCATCCGCACCGCACTCTGGCCGGCTTTGATGGCGGGCGCTTTGCCGTGCTGGGTACCGGTGTTGCCGCCGGCGGAGCTGCAGGCCGAGAGCACGGCGAGGGAGGTGGAAGCGGCGATCGCTGCGCACAGGGCGCGGGACATGGTTCTCATCGCGGGAGTTCCTTGGAGGGTTCGGTTCACGCGGACTTGGGGTCGAGTGCGTCACGGACGCTGTCGCCGAGCAGGTTGAAGGCCAGAACGAAGATCAACATTGCTCCGCCGGGGAAGAGCATGTAGGTGGGGTCGGAGTAGAAGACCTGCCCGGCGTGGCCGATCATTCGGCCCCAGTCCGGGACGGGCTCGTTGATGCCCTGTCCCAGGAAGGACAGGGCCGCCTCGAAAGCGACGTAGGCGGGGACCGCGACGGTGATGTGCACGATCACCGGGCCCCACAGGTTGGGCAGCAGTTCGGTGAGCACGATCCGACGCCGGCTCATCCCCAGCGCCCGCGCGGCCTTGACGAACTCCCGTTCACGCAGGGACCGCACCACCGACCGCAGCACCATCGCCTGGGTGATCCACCCGAACAGCGACAGCACCAGGATCACTGAGGTGAACTGCATCCAGGCCGGCTCGTTCTGGTCCGGTGCGACCAGCCGGGAATTGATCACCGGGGTGAGGGCGATCAGCAGCAGCAGTGAGGGGAAGGCGAGCATCACGTTCGCGACGAACTCGAAGCCCTTCTCCACCACCCCGCCCAGATAGCCCACCGCGATACCGACCACCGCGCCGATGAGGCTGGTGATCAGCACGCAGGACACCGCGATCAGCAGTGAAGTGCGGATGCCGTACAGCAGTTGGGTGAACACGTCCCGCCCGAGCCCGGGTTCCAGGCCGAACCAGAAGCGAGCGCCGATCCCGCCGTTGGCGCCCGCGGGGTACCCGCTGTCGGTGAGCAGGCCGGCATCGTCCTGCCCGTAGTGCTCGGCGGGACTCTTGCCGTAGACCCACGCGATCACCGGGGCCAGCGCCCCGATCACGACCACGCCGAGGACCACACCCAGGCACACCATCCCGACGCGGTCCCTGCGGAACCGGGCCCAGGCCAGCCGGGCCGGGGACTGCCCCGGCCGCTCGTCGGCGTTGTCGGTCCCGTCAGGCGGAGCCGTCGCCGCCCGGGGTATTACGGCTTGCTGCGGATCGGACATGACGCCTCAATCACCAGGGTCAACACGGAAACTGCATGTAAGTGAGCGGATAATCTCACTTACATGTGGAGTTAAGTTAGGGCTCGTGGTCGGGGTCCGCAAGGCCTACCGACGGGTTGCTCGGCCTCGGTTGGGTCACGACGGTCCGGCCGGGCGCCGGAGCGATCCCGTGCCCGATGCGGCCACGGGGGAGGACTCGGGCGCGGCCGGGCCGGACCGGGAGGAGACGGAGTGTGCCCTCGGCCCGCTGGTCCAGTGGGTCCCGCTACCATGCAAATAGCCGTATTAATGGAGATATGTTCCCGGTCGCTGGGGACGCTCCGCGCACGCCAAGGGCTCCGGGGCAGTCACATCGCGTTCATGCGACCGAGAGCCGGTCGGCTCGTGGACGGCTCAAGCAGGTGCCCGTGCCGGGGGGCGTGATAGGACTTGTGCCGAGGGCGTCCGCCCGCGCGAAGCCAGGAAGGTGCGCATGCCCATCGGTGGTACGGACGACGGCGCGCCCGGCGACGCCAAGGGGATCGGGGAACGCGTTCAGTCCCTGCGGACCGGCCTGCGGCTCACTCAGCGCCAGTTGGCCGAACCCAAATACACTCCGGCGTACGTTTCCACCGTCGAAGCCGGAAAAGTCAGGGCGTCCGAGACAGCGCTGCGTTACTTCGCCGGCAAACTCGGGACCACTTATGAGCAGTTGGCGACCGGGGTCCCGGCCGAACTGCGGGCCGAACTGCGGGAGGGCCTCGCGCAGGCGAGCGGTCTGATGGACAGCGGCTCCAGCACGGATGCCGAATCGCTGCTGATCGGCCTCATCGAGCAGGCGCAAGCGCACCAACTCCACGACCTTGAATCACAGCTGCGGGTCTCACTCGGGCATTGCATGTTGCGGCGCGGCGCGCTGGCAGAGGGGCGCTCACAGTTCGAGCGGGCCGAAAGCCTGATGGCGGACGAGCCGCTTCCCTCGCGGGTCCGCGCGGTGCGCGGCCTGGCCACCGCCCACCAGTTGGAAGGCGACGTGCGCTACGCCTGCTACCTGCTGGAGAAGACCATCAACGAACTGAACGCCGAGGGCCTGCCGGACCCCGAGGCGTTGCTTCTGCTGTACGTCACCGTCATCACCCCGTACATGGACCTCGGGGCCTACGAGCGCGCCGCCAAGGCCGCCGGCCTTGCCCTCGACCTCGCTCCCCAGGTGAAAGACCCTGTCGCGATTGCCGGCCTCCACCGGTCCGTCGCCCGAACCCTGGCCGCCCAGGGACGCTACGAGGACGCGGAGAACTACCTGGTGAAAGCCCAGGAGCTCTACCAGCGGCGCGAAATCCGCTCGGAACTGGCGCTGTGCCACTGGATGCACGGCTATCTGCACACCCAGCACGGCCGCCTGGCCGAAGCGGAAGACGAACTGCGCACGGCGCGCGAGATGCTACGGGAGACCGGAGGAACGTTCTACGCCGTGCAGGTCGAGGTCGAACTCGCCGATGTCCGCCGCCGCCGCGGCCACGACACCGACGCCGAGCAACTCCTGCTCGACCTCCTCAAGGGGCTCGGACCAGGCCGGGGTGCCGTGCACGCGGCTGCCGCCCACCGGCTGCTCGGGCTGATCCACGAAGAACGAGGCGACACCGGGGGGGCCGAGCAGCAATACCTGGCCGCCATCCCCCTGCAGGAAGAAGCCGACGTCATCGGCGACCTGGCCGACACCTGCCGCCTCCTCGGAGATCTGCTCAACCGGCAGGGCCGCACCCAGGAAGCCATTGCCGTCTACCGCCGCGGCCTGACCCGTCTCGCCCGCCCGGGCACCGTGACCCTCGGTCCGGTTCCCGCCTTCCCGCCTCTGCGGACCCTCGGTGCCGACTCGATGTAAGCGGAGGCTCGTCCAGCGCATCGCCGACGCCTTCGCACTCACATCAACGACCTGCGCCACTCGGCGTCACCACCGAATGTGAGACAGAGCCGTTAAATTGACACACCCGTACGCCCTGCTGTGAGGGCCGCAGATGCGGGAGGGCAGGCGCTGCCACGCGCCTTGCTCGGCGGAGTGCCGGCGGTCGCGCGGCGCACTCCGCACGGAGCGCTGTGCGACGCGTCCGGCCAGGCCCGCCGACGGACTCCTGGCGCGCTGGTGCGCGGCGACCGGGGTGGTGAGGGGCTGCGCGAGCTCTCCTCTGTGCGTGCCCAATCTGATGAAATGAGCTTATTGAGGGCGTTAGGGGCAGGCGCTTCCGGGCACGCGAAGGGTGAAGCGAGTCGTATCGCCCCGGCATGCACCACTCATCAGCATGCACCCTTCGTCATACCCCAGGAGCTGTCCGTGTCTCCAGATCAGTTCTCTCCACGTCACCCCGCAGAGCAGTACCCGCAGCCGGAATTCGAGGAGCAGGATCAAACCCATCCGGGGCTGAGCGGAGCCATGGATCCGGAGCCTGACTACGGCGAGGACACCTATCGCGGCTCCGGCCGGTTGCAGGACAGAAAGGCTCTGATCACCGGAGGGGATTCCGGGATCGGTCGTGCCGTTGCGCTCGCCTTCGCTCGTGAGGGCGCGGACGTGGCAATCTCCTACTTGCCGAGCGAGGAGGAGGACGCACAGGAGACCGTCCGGCTGATCGAGCACGCGGGACGGCGGGCGCTTGCCGTGCCGGGCGACGTGCGGCAGGAGGACTACTGCGGCGCTGTAGTGCGCCGCGCGGTGGACCAGCTCGGTGGCCTGGACGTCCTGGTCAACAACGCGGCCTACCAGATGTCTCAGCCCGATGGCCTGTCAGCCATCGATACCGAGCAGTTCGACCGCGTCATGAAGACCAATCTCTACGCGATGTTCTGGCTGAGCAAAGCTGCCCTTCCCCATCTGGCTCCGGGGTCGTCCATTATCAACACCGCCTCCGTCCAGGCCTACCAGCCCAGCCCGCACTTGCTGGACTACGCCATGACCAAGGGTGCCATCGTCACCTTCACACAGGGTCTGGCTCAGCAACTCGCAACCGAGGGGATCCGGGTCAACGCGGTCGCCCCCGGTCCGGTGTGGACTCCTCTCATCCCCGCCACGATGTCCCCCCAGAAGGTCGCCGAGTTCGGCAAGCAATTGCCCCTTCAGCGGCCGGCGCAGCCGGCTGAGATGGCTCCCGCCTATGTCTTCCTCGCCTCTCAGGAAGCCGGCTACATCACCGGGGAGATTCTGAACGCCACCGGCGGCACCCCACTGCCCTGACGGGCAGCAGGTCGTTCTCGCCCGGTTGTGCCGGGTCCCGTGAGCGGTGTCGTGAGGCCCGTGACGGGGGTGATGTGTGGGAAGGGGAAGCCGGGGCACGCGGGATTTGTGTGGGTTGGCCCGCTGAAAGGTCGAACGGTGCTGAATTCAGGAAGAGAAGGCCGTGACGCCGGCTGGCGGTCTTCGGCTGTGGAATGGCGGAGCGGTACGGCCCCGGAAAGGTCGCGGCGCGGCTCGGACGGGCGGAGCCTGGCACAGGAGCCGTCCGGCGGTGGCGGTGGTGTGATGACCCGAGAGGCTGCGGTGAGCGTCACCAGCGAGTTGTCTCCGTGGGCGGGCAGGATCCTGCGATTGCCTGGCGTGTACAGCCCACAGGCCGACAGTTCGCTTTTGGCAGCTGCCATGGGGCGGGAGGGTGTCGGTGCGGGGATGGACGTCCTGGACGTGTGCACCGGCAGTGGGGCGTTGGCTCTGCATGCTGCTCGGCTGGGCGCCAGGGTGACGGCGGTGGACATCAGCCGTCGGGCCGTGGCATCGGCGCGGTTGAACGCATCGCTTGCCCGTCTGCCGGTCCGCGTCCTGCGCGGGGATCTGCTGTCGGTAGTGCCGGGCCGTTCGTTCGACGTGCTGGTCTCCAACCCGCCGTACGTACCCTCGGCCAGTGCGCAACTGCCGCGACGTGGTGCCCGCCGCGCATGGGACGCAGGTGTCGACGGGCGGGCCTTGGTGGACCGGATCTGTGAAGCCGCTCCTACCGCGCTGCGTCCGGGCGGCGTGTTGCTCATGGTCCATTCGGGGTTCAGCGGCCCGGAGGAAACGGTGAGCCGACTTGTCCGGGCAGGGCTGAGCGCTTCGGTCAGTGAGCGGGTGGCGATCCCCTTCGGACCGGTGATGCGCGGGCGACTGTCATGGCTCCGGGAGCGTGGTGTGGTGCCGGCCGGCACCGACAGGGAAGAACTGGTGATCATCCGTGCACACAAGGACTGAACAACCGCGCCGCGTGACCGTGGTGGACGGCGGCCCGATCCTCGTGGAGGGTCCCGTCGAAGTGATGACGGACGACGGGAAGCTGGTGGTCTCCGATCGGGTCGTCGTCGCGCTCTGCACCTGTCGGCGCAGCCGCATCCACCCCTGGTGTGACACCAGCCATCGCCGTCGGGAGCACATTCCCGCCGCGGCCGACACCGTCCGAGCCCCGGCGTGCGGAGCCGGAGCGACTTCCGGACGTGGAGTCGAAGGGACGGACGGAAGGCAGGACAAGGAGGGAGCACCGTGACCACTCGTCAGACGGAACACCTTGGCCGTATCACTTCGGAACCGAGCCTGCCTCCAGCACGCGGACCTCTCTCCGGCAGCGTTCTTGCCGCCCTGAGCGGCCGGCGTACGCCGTTGCCCTCCGAGGGCGAGATCCGTCAAGCCGATCCCTACGGCGATGATCTCCAGCTTCTTCTGTACGTCCTGTACGAACTGCATTACCGCGGTTTCGAGGCGGTCGACGAGGGCCTGGAATGGGACCCCGCTCTGCTGCGCGTGCGTGCAGCCGCCGAGGGCATCTTTCTGAGCGCCCTTCGCGCGCACACCTCAGGCGGCAGCGACGTGCGACAGACGGTGGACGCGCTGCTGGTGGAGCCGGTGGAGGACAACGGCCACAGCGTGAGCCACCACCTGCAACGCGAGGGGGAGCGCTGGCAGATTCGGGAGTATGCGGCTCTGCGCTCGCTCTACCACCTCAAGGAGGCGGACCCCCACCTGTGGGTGGTGCCGAGGCTGCGGGGGCGAGCGAAGGCGGCCATGGTGGCCATCGAGTTCGACGAGTTCGGTGCCGGCAGGGCGGAGAACATCCACGCGCAGCTGTTCGCCGACCTGATGGCCGACCTAGATCTCGACACCGCCTACGGGCGCTACCTCGAGGAGGGGCCCGCTCAAGCGCTGGCCACGGTCAACCTGATGTCCCTGTTCGGACTCCACCGATCCCTGCGAGGTGCGCTGGTCGGTCATTTCGCCGCAGTGGAAGTGACCTCGTCCCCGGGATCCCGCAGGATGGCGAAGGCGATGAGACGCGTCGGAGCAGGTGCCGCCGCGCAACGGTTCTACGACGAGCATGTGGAAGCCGACGCGGTCCATGAACAACTGGTCCGCCGCGATGTGATCGGCGGACTTCTCGAGGACGAGCCGTACCTCGCACCGGACATCGTTCTGGGTATCGAGGCCACCGGGCACCTGGAGTACCTCCTCGCCGACCATCTTCTGTCCGCCTGGCGGGACGGAAGTACCGCCCTGCGCACACCGCTCGGCGGAGCAACGCGGCCTGTGCCGGACGGAGCCCCGCCACCGGAAGTCGCGCCTCAGCACTGAGCCCGACCGGAAAGTGCGCCCGCCGGCAGGGCACCCATGATTCACCGTAGTGAACGAGGAGTTGGCCATGCTGCCACCCCGCCCACGCGACAGACCGTTGGTCATTCTGGCGAACTTCGCCTCCGACACAGCCATAGACCTTGAACAGAGCGCGATACTCCGGCAGTGGTCGCTCCAGGCTCCCCGTGAAATCTGGCTTGCGCGCCCAGGGGATGTGCTGCTCACCCCGGTCCCGCTGTCGCCGGCATTCATCCGCTACGCCTGCTCCGTGCTGGACATGCCGATCGACGCGATCAGCATCCTCACCGTTCCGGATGTCGCGGGGGCGGCGATGGCCGACACCGTGCGGTCCACCCGCGCGCTCACATCGCTGCGCGACCTCGTTGCACAGCGGCCCGGATACCGCCTCTTGCCCACTGCTCTGGACAGCGCGACGGTGGCACTCGCGGCGGAGCTCGACATCCCGATCTCGCCCTACGATCTCAGCACTCGGGCGGCGGGCCCGGACGCTGTTGCTGTCACCGCGCTCCTCAACACCAAAGCGGGTTTCCGGACCGCAGCACAGGATCTGGGGATGCGGCTGCCCGACGGACAGCTCTGCGATGGCTCGCGGCTCCCGGCCGTGGCCCGCGAACTCATCGGCGCCTACCAGGACATCGTCGTGAAACCGGACCGCTCCGCAGGTGGCCACGGTCTGCGGTTCATCAGTGGCAGAGATCTGCCCCTGGCCGCGGAACCCGCCGCCGGCCAATGGGTGGTCGAGGAATACCTCGCCCACTGCAGATCGGTCAGCGCCCAGTTCCATACCGGGGAACAAGAGCCCCGCATGCTGTTCAGTGGAGAGATGAGCACCCGCGACGGTGCCTTCACCGGCTACCGCTCACCACTGGCCGACGTGCCCGAATACACCGTGAAGAAGCTGGAGCGGTGGGGCCTCGATCTGGGCGACTACCTCGCCGCGCGAGGCTACCGAGGCCCCTACAGCATTGATGCCTTGGTCACCCGGCAGGGTGGGCTGTACGCCACCGAGGCGAACGTGCGGCGCACGGCGACCACGACCCCGCACGCCATGATCACCCGGCTGCTTCCGTCCTCCCCGACGCCCGCTTGGCTGATGGGGACTCGTCGCGCCGACCGCGTGTACACGTTCCCCGAGGCTGTAGATCTCCTGGCGGCAGCGGGCCTGGCCTACGATCCCGGCACCGGTGCAGGTGTGCTGCTGTACGCGGACGACCCCGCTGACGGTATGAGCTGGCGCTATGCGATCACTGCGCCAGACCCCGACTGTGTCCGCCAACTCGACCGTCAGTTCGCCCTGCTCTTCGCCCCATCCCGTGAGGACGGGGATCAGTGAGCCGATCCGGCTCAGGTCCCGAGCATGACGGAATGGGTCCTGGCCGGCCAGCGGTTTGGGCTCTGCGGCGGATCGCACTCCGGTGGACGTCCAGGTGGCACCTCCAGCCTCCGCTCCAGGAACCTCAACCGCAGGCTCGTCAGCTGCCATCGCTGTATCCCACGTCGGACCGGCTGACGACTGCCAGAAGGTCGACGTCGAGGTTCCCCTGGGACTGGTACCGGCACGGTCCCCATGTCGCTGCGCCACCCCGAATGGCGTCACCCAGGATGCCGGGCTCATCGACGGACGCGACGATCGGCGGGGACCGCCGGACAGAACCGAGCGGCTCCAACCACTCGCGATATCAGGAGGCAGACATGCCGCAAGGTTCCACCGCCAAGGGGAAACGGCAGAACGAGCGCATCAAGGCCGGCTCGACCAAGCGGGGCGTGAGCGCACCACGCACCAAGAAGGTCACCACCCGCGCGGTGAGCAAGGATCGCGCTCCGGTGAGTGCGGCGCGCACCATCGCTCGCACCTCGCACAAGAACACCCCCGCGGCGCGGCGCAGCGGCCTGAGCTCCCACACCGGGCCGGCCAGCCGCACTTACGACCAGCTGTACGCAGAAGCCCGGCGTCGCCGCATCGAGGGTCGTTCCTCCATGCGCAAGGCCGAACTCATAAAGGCCCTCGGCCGCTGATCGCAGCGTCGTCAGAGCACCGTCGCTCCTGACGGTCATCGCGGGCTGCTCTGAGGAGGTGAGCGGGTCCGGGCTTCGCCGCCCGAGCCCGCCCACCTCACCTCTCTATCAGCTCGTGATGATCCATAGGGGGATTCCGGGCGCCCGCCCCGCCGCTGGCCCGGGATTCGGCGGCGTTCACATCTCAGCGACGTCTCGGCGTGTGGTGCATGACTGGAGGCACGTTCTCATGTTGAAGGCCATCGCAGATGCCCTGCGAAGCATCGGTTCAGCCATCGCCACTGTGGTCTCGCTGCCCTTCCGCCTGATCGCCAGGCTTTTCGGCGGCGCCTCGGACAGCGCACACGGCCGCCATTGACGTCGCCTTCCGCAGATTCAGCCCCTGCGATCCGAGAGCGGCTGGGGTGGCCTGGTGACCCCAGGACCATCCGTCTCCCGGTCACCGCACCGGAGCTTCCTTTGGCGGACCCTTGTGAGGTGGTGGGCTGGGGCTGGTCGTAGCCTGCTGCTATGACTGAGGCCCCGATCCTGACTCCCTCCGAAGCCTTCGAGCTGCTGCTGGCCGGCAACCAGCGTTTTGTTGCCGGCGAGCAGCAACACCCCAACCAGGACGCCGCGCGCCGCGCTGAGACCGCGGCCGGCCAGCGTCCGTTCGCCGTGCTGTTCGGCTGCTCCGACTCCCGTCTGGCCGCAGAGATCATCTTCGATCGGGGCCTGGGTGACCTCTTCGTGGTCCGTACTGCCGGCCATGTGGCGGGGCCGGAGGTGTTGGGGAGCATCGAGTACGGGGTGAGTGTGCTGGACTGCCCGCTGGTCGTGGTGCTGGGCCACGACTCGTGCGGTGCGGTCGCGGCCACCCGTGCCGCCCTCGTCGACGGCCTGGGGACCACGGGGTATGTGCGTGACGTCATAGAGCGCGTCACGCCGAGCGTCCTGGCCGCCCGCGCCGCCGGGCTCACCGGGGACGACGACTTCATCGCCGAGCACGTACGGCAGACCGTGGATCTCCTCCTGGACCGCTCGCGGGTGCTCGCAGACGGTGTCGCCACCGGACGGACCGCCGTGGTGGGGCTGTCCTACCGGTTGGCCGACGGCAGTGCTCGACGCCTCGCAGCCCGCGGCCTGCCGACGGAAGCGATTGCCACGGGGCCAGGCGCCTGAACGAGCACCATCACCGGCACGTCGTGTGCGTCCGGCGGCCCCACAGCCGCCGGACGGCCCGGTCCCCGACGCCGACCCGGAAGCGGCCACACAGGACCGCTTGATCTGCGCGATCGGGGTAGGCGCGTGGTGTGCTGAGGATGCTGTGGGTCGCGTTGCTGGGTTGTCTTGCTGTCGCCGGTGCCGCTTTGGCGCTGGTGGCCTCGCCGTGGTGGTGGTTTGCCGGGGGACCGCTGACGGCTTTGCTGGTGCTTGCGGTGTGGGATCTGGTGCAGCGAAGGCATTCGGTGCTGCGGAACTATCCGGTGCTGGGTCATCTGCGGTTCGCCCTGGAGGGCATCCGCCCTGAGATGCAGCAGTACTTCGTGGAACGCAACGTCGACGGCAGGCCGTTCGACCGGGACACCCGCAGCATCGTCTACGAGCGTGCCAAGGGAACCGACGCCGAGGAGCCCTTCGGCACGGAGCAGGACCTGTACGCGACGGGAAGCGAGTTCCTGGTCCCATCGATGGCCCCGCACCCGGTGCGTACGGATGTGCCGCGGGTGCGGGTCGGCGGCCCGGGCTGCAAGCAGCCCTACGACATGGCGTTGCTGAACGTTTCCGCGATGAGTTTCGGCTCCCTGTCCTCGAACGCGATCCTCGCGTTGAACACCGGTGCCGCGTTGGGCGGTTTCGCCCACGACACCGGTGAGGGTGGCCTGTCGGAGTACCACCTGCGGCCGGGCGGGGACCTGGTCTGGGAGATCGGTACCGGGTATTTCGGCTGCCGTACCGATCAGGGCGGCTTCGACCCCGCGATGTTCGCCGACAAGGCCGCGCACGAGCAGGTCCGGTGCGTGTCTCTCAAGCTGAGTCAGGGGGCCAAGCCCGGAATCGGCGGGGTGCTGCCCGGCACCAAGGTCAACGCGGAGATAGCCCAGGTCCGAGGCGTCCCGCAAGGCAGGACCATCATCTCCCCGCCTTACCACCAGGTCTTCTCCACCCCGCGCGAACTGGTTGCCTTCGTGGCCCGGATGCGGGAGCTGTCCGGCGGCAAGCCGACCGGGTTCAAACTGTGCCTCGGCTCCCGAAGCCAGTTCCTGGCGGTGTGCAAGGCGATGCTGGACGAGGGCGTCACACCCGACTTCATCATCGTCGATGGTGCCGAGGGCGGGACCGGGGCCGCGCCCCTGGAGTTCGCCGACAATCTGGGCATGCCCCTGACGGACGGCCTGACCACGGTCCACCAGGCCCTGGTCGGTACGGGCCTGCGGGACCGGATCAAGATCGGGGCCAGTGGCAAGGTCGCCACCGGCAGTGACCTGGTCAAGCGTCTCCTTCAGGGGGCCGACTACACCAACGCCGCCCGGGCGATGATGTTCGCGGTGGGCTGCATCCAGGCCCAGCGGTGCCACACCAACACCTGCCCGACCGGGGTGACCACCCAGGACCCGCGCCGGGCACGCGCCCTGGACGTCGGCGACAAGTCCCGGCGGGTCCAGCGCTTCCAGGAAGCGACCGTCAAGAGCGCCCTGCAGATCATGGCGTCGATGGGCGTGGACGAACCCTCAGGCCTGGCCCCGCACATGCTGCGCCGCCGCATCGACTCCGTCATCGTCCGCTCGTACGCCGAGCTGTACCCGCCCCTGGCGCCGGGCGAGCTGATCCACCAGGCGCCGGAATTCTGGGCGGCGGACTGGAAGGCCGCGGACCCCGACCGCTTCACCGTCTGACCCGGCTGGCCCTGCCGGCCCGTTTCCCTGCTCGACCGCCTGACGAACCGGAGGATTATTCCGTGGCACGCACTGTGGCCCGTGTGATCATCGACGCCCTGCAGGAACTGGAGGTCGGTCACGTCTTCGGCGTGGTCGGCGACGCGTTGAACCCGCTGACCGACGCCATCCGCACCACCGATGGTCTGGAGTGGGTGGGGTGCCGCCATGAGGAGGCCGCCGCGTTCGCCGCGAGCGCGCAGTCCCAGCTTTCCGGGACTCTGGGTGTGTGCATGGGCACCGTCGGGCCGGGCGCGATCCACCTGCTCAACGGCCTTTACGACGCCGCGAAGAGCCGCACTCCCGTGCTGGCCATCGCCGGACAGGTACCGCTGGCCGAAATGGGCAGCGACTACTTCCAGGAGGTCGACAACGACCTGCTGTTCCGCGACGTCGCCGTCTACCGCGCCACCGTCACCTCACCCGACCAGATGCCCCGTCTCCTGGAGGCGGCTGTGCGCGCCGCGGTCGGCCACGGCGGGGTTGCGGTCCTGACAGTGCCCGGCGACCTGGGCGACCAGGAGCTGACGCAGGACCGTCCCGCCCGCTTCCCCCGCACCCGCCAGCTCACCCGCCCCGATGAGCCCGGCATCCTGCAGGCGGCCGAGATCATCAACGCCGCGTCCAAGGTGACCCTGCTGGTGGGACGCGGTGCCCGCGACGCCCGCGAGGAAGTCCTGGCACTGGCCGAGCACATTGGCGCGCCCATGGTGCTCACCCTCAAGGCCAAGGAGGGCTTCGAGGGCGACAACCCCTACCAGGTCGGCCAGACCGGCTTGATCGGCAATCCCGCCGCGGCCGGCGCACTCGACGAGTGCGACACCCTGCTCATGCTCGGCACCGACTTCCCCTACCGCGACTGGTACCCCACCGGCTGCCGCGTCGTCCAGATCGACACCCAGGAACAGAACCTCGGGCGGCGTGTACCCATCGACGCAGGACTGGCCGGCGACACCGGCGCCACCCTGCGCGCCCTGCTACCTCACCTGGACGCCAAGCCCGACCGCGCGCACCTCGATACCGCGCGCAAGCACTTCGCCACCTGGCACGATGGCCAGCAGCGCCTGGCCGAACCCGCGCACGACACCAAGCGCTGGACCGGACGGCTGCGCAGCGCACTGGACAACCCCGACCACGACATCCGGCCCGAAGCTCTGGCCGCCGCGGTCGACGCGTGCGCCGACGACGACGCGATCTTCACCTCCGACACCGGTATGGCCACCGTGTGGCTGTCCCGCTTCGTGACGATGCATGGTGACCGCCGTCTGATCGGGTCCTACAACCTCGGCTCCATGGCCAATGCCATGCCCCAGGCGCTGGGCGCACAGCTGTGGGCACCGGGCCGCCAGGTCGTCGCGTTCTGCGGCGACGGCGGACTGAGCATGCTGCTCGGCGACTTGATGACCATCAAGACGTATCAGTTGCCGGTGAAGCTGGTCGTCTTCGACAACCGCCGTCTGGGCATGGTCAAACTCGAACAGGAACAGGCCGGACTGGCCGAGTTCGGCACCGAGCTCGACAACCCCGATTTCGCCGCGGTCGCCACCGCCCTCGGCCTGACCGGCATCCGCGTCACCGACCCCGGCACCCTCACCGACAGCGTCCGCCGCGCCTTCGCCACCCCGGGGCCGGTCCTCCTCGACGTACTGACCAACCCGCAAGAAGTCGCCGTCCCCGGCAAGCCCACCGTCCAGCAGGGCTGGGGCTTCGCCATCGCCAAGGTCAAGGAACTCCTCCAGAGCCACGAGGGCTGACCACCAGGAGCACGGTAACGGGGTCCCTGCAGCCCGCTTTCGCAACCGGCCTGAGCCGTCCGAGGACATCCTGCAGGTCGGCACGATCGGGTTGATCAAGGCGATCGACCAGTTCGACCTGTCGCGTGAGGTGGAGTTCACCACCTTCGCGATCCCTTACATCACCGGGGAGATCAAGCGTTTCTTCCGGGACACCAGCTGGGCCGTGCACGTGCCGCGCCGCCTGCAGGAACTGCGCCTGGAGCTGGCCAAGGCGACCGAGGAACTCGCGACCCGCCTGGACCGTGCCCCGACCACTGCGGAGCTCGCCGAGCTCCTGGGCCTGACAACCGAGGAAGTCATCGAGGGGTTGGTCGCCAGCAACGGCTACACCGCGGGATCCCTGGAGATGACGACCGCCGAGGACGACGACCACAACGGTCGTCCGGTCGACCGGCTCGGGGACCTCGACCCCGCCCTGCAAGGCGTAGAGAACCTGCACGTTCTCAAGCCGCTCATGGCGCAGCTGGGTGAGCGCGACCTGCGCATCCTGCAGATGCGTTTCGGCGACGAGATGACCCAGGCGCAGATCGGCGTCGAGCTCGGCATCTCTCAGATGCACGTCAGCAGACTCCTGACCAAGGTCCTGGACCGCTTGCGGCAAGGAATGCTCGCAGAGGCCACCACCTGATTCCGCTCCCGTAGCCGCGAGATCACGCAGGCCCGCCCCGCATCGCGCGAGGCGGGCCTTTCGCTGCACGTCTGGAAGGGTGCCGAGGGGGAAGTCGACCGGTTGGCCGTGATGTCTTCGCGGTGGGTGTGTGGCAGGCCGCCGGGATCGCTCTGCAGTGATGACGATGCCCCGCGGGTCGCAGAAAGCAGAGGGCAGATCATGTCGTCGATATCCGGGCCCGCGCAGGACCCGGTCGAGATACCACCAGCACAAGGCCTGTCGGGGCCGGCGGCGCTGAATGTGCGGGGCATGCGGCGCAGGTCCTGGTTCGTCGCCGGATTCACCTTCACCCTGGGGGCCTTCCTGGCGTGGCAGGTCGCGCAGGCGGTGCTCCGGGCCAGTCAGGTGCTGCTGCTGGTAGTGCTGGCGTTCTTGCTGGCGGTCAGCCTGGAACCCTTGGTCGGGTGGCTGGTGGCGCGGGGGCACCGGCGCGGGCGCGCGGTGCTGATCGTGTGCGCCGTGTTGCTCCTGATCGTGGCGGGCCTGCTCGCCGTGGTCGTCCCCCCGGTGGTCACCGAAGTGGAAGCGCTCATCCACGCGGTGCCGGGCTGGCTGCAGCAATTGCACGACCACCAGTCGACCCTGGGCCGCTTGGAGGACCGCTACCACCTCACGGACAAGGCCAAGACCCAGATCGGCTCCGGCGGCGGATCCAGCATCTTCGGCGGCCTGTTGGGCGCCGGCCTGTATGTCGTCAGCGCCCTCACCGCGACTGCCGTGGTCGTGACCCTGACGGTGTACTTCATGGCCGGCATGCCTGCCATCAAGCGCTTCTTCTACCAGTTGGTCCCTGGCAGCCGCCGCGCCCGCACCCAGGAGATCACCGAGGAGATCCTGGTGCGCATCGGCAGGTTCATGCTCGGCAACGTGGCCACGTCCGCGATTGCCGGAGTGGCCACGTTCGCGTGGTGCGCTCCGATGAGCGTCCCGTACGCGGCGGCACTGGGAGTGTTCACCGCGGTGATGGACATGATCCCGATGGTCGGCTCAACGATCGCGGGTGTGGTCGTGAGCCTGGTGGCGCTGTCGGTGTCCTGGCCGGTCGCGGTCGCCACCGCGGGTTTCTACATCGCCTTCCGCCTGCTGGAGGACTACCTGATCATGCCCCGGGCGATGCGCTACGCGGTCGACGTCCACCCCCTCGTCACCGTGGTCGCGGTCCTCGCGGGAGGAGCCCTGCTCGGGATCGTCGGAGCACTGGTCGCCGTCCCGGTCGCCGTGGCCATCAACCTGGTCCTGGACGAAGTCGTCTTCCCCGAACTCGACGCCGCCTGAGCGCAGCAGCCCCACCCTGCACGAGGTTGCCTCAACCGGTCACCCCCGCGGGGCCACAGACAGGCGGAGTACTTCGGTGATCCTGCCGTCCTGCTCGGCGCCGCCGGCGCCGCCGGCGCCGAGAGGGGCCGGCGGCCGGCCGACCCGATCGTCGGTCTCCTGATCACCGCCGCGATCCTCATGGTCCTCAAGGACGCCGCCCGGGAGGTCTTCCGCCGCCTGATGGACGCTGTCGCCCCCGCCCTGATCGAGACCGCCGCAAGCGCCCTGCGGGCCGTGGACGGCGTGCGCGACGTCGGGCAGCTGCGGATGCGGTGGATCGGCCACGCCCTGCGCGGCGAGGCCGACATCGTCGTCGACCCGCACCTGACCGTGGTGCAGGCACACACCCTGGCGGTCGCCGCCGAGCATGCCCTGATCCACGCCGTTCCCCGGCTGACCGCCGCCACCGTGCGCACTGACCACACCCCGGGCAGTGGCGACCCGCACGCTGTCCTGGCCCACCACGCGCGATAGCGCTCGACGGTCCCGGCTCTGGCGGCCGGAGTGTGATACCCCGACACTGAGTACCCGCCCGGGGTATGGTCAGAACGTGGCGCCCCTCGGTAGCGCCCATGGTCTGAGAAGGGAACCGGCAGTGGCAGGCATCGGACGGGCGCGCAGGCGGGGCATCGCCCGGCTGCTGACGCTGTGTGCGGTGCTGCTCGGCCTGTTCCTCATGCACGGCGCACCGGCCACCGCGGCCGAAGGCTGCCACGGAGCGATGACCGCCACCTCCCCGACACCGCACCGCCATGCCACCGCCGCGATGACGTCCACGGTTCCGGCAACTATGACGACGGTGACGACGCCTCCAGCGATGGCACATCCCGACGTACCGCAGGCGTCGAGCGGCGCGATGTGCGTCTCGACTCCCGCTCGGGACCGGAACCCGCTGCCGATGGGCGGGGCCCTGATGGCTGTCGTCGCGGTGCTGGTGGCCGGCTTCCTCTCGAACCGTCCGGTGTCCCTGGGCGGGTCGCGGCGGCGCGGACCCCCGCCACCGGGCGGGCGAAGTCTGCTCCTGACGGTGTGTATCGCGCGGACCTGACAGGACCGTGCCGGAATCCGGATCTTCGACCGGGCCCGGCGAGGTGGCCTGCTCACTCCCGCGCGCCCGCCCGGCGTGGTGCGCCCACTCGGAAAGACCACCGCAATGACTGCTTCCTCCCGTACCACCGCGCGCCGACGTGCCCTCGCGGCCGCCGGCACCGCAGCCGCCCTCGCGCTGACCCTGGCCGCCTGCGGGTCCTCCAACGACTCCTCGATGCCCGGCATGGACCACGGCGCCAAGCCCTCCGCGTCATCCTCAACGCAGGCCACACCCCCGATGAGCACCATGCCCGGCATGGGCACCAAGGCCGACGGCGACGGCCTGTCCGACACGAAGGACGGCTACCGCCTCACCAGCCAGGACACCACCCTCCCGGCAGGTCAGCAGGCCGCGTACCGGTTCACTGTCACCGGTCCGGACGGCAGGCCCGTCACCGACTTCGCCGTCGAGCAGACCAAACGGATGCACTTCTACGCCATCCGCTCGGACCTGACCGGCTTCCAGCACCTCCACCCGACGATGGCCGCTGACGGCACCTGGACGGCCGACCTGGCCACCCTCGCGCCCGGCACCTGGCACCTGTTCACCTCCTTCACCCCCAGCACCGGAACAGGCAAGGGCACAGCGTTCGTCCTCAGCCGCACCGCCACCGTCCCCGGGGCGGCGACGAAGACCTCGCTGCCGGCGGCAACCACCTCCGCCGAAGTCGACGGCTACACCATCACCGTCAAGGGCTCCCCGATGGCCGGCATGGAACACCCGCTGACCGTCAACATCACCCGGGGTGGCAAGCCCGTCACCGACCTCCAGCCCTACCTGGACACCTACGCACACCTCACCGCCTTCCACGAGGGCGACACCGCCTTCGCCCACCTCCACCCGACGACCAAGGTCAACGGCGACCACGGGGGACCGGAACTGTCCTTCCACGCCGAACTGCCCACGCCCGGCAACTGGCGGCTGTTCCTGCAGTTCCAGACCGGCGGAAAACTCCACACCGCCGCCCTGACCCTGAACGTCGGCTGAACCCTTGCGGGGCGCCGCCACACGGCGGCGCCCCGCGCTCACCCACCCGCTGCGCGACCGCGGAGGCGGAGCGTGTCGGTGGGCCCCAGGCCGTACTCCTGTCGGAAGGCTTCAGGAATGGTCCACGCCGTACTGCACGCACGGTCGATCGCCGGTTCGATGACCTGGGAGATCACCTGGGCTCTGATCCTGGGCTTCGCTCTGTCCGCCGTGGTCCAGGCGGTCGTCCGCAAATCCACCGTCGTCTCACTCCTCGGCGACGACCGCCCCCGCACCCTGGCCATCGCCGCCGGCCTCGGCGCCGCCTCCTCCTCGGGCTCCTACGCCGCCGCAGCAGGGGGGCCAGGGTGCCGAACTCGTGTGCGGGGGCGGCGATGCTCAGTACGGCGCCGGTCATGCCGGTGAGGGTGCGCAGCAGGCTGTGGACGCCTTTGAGCGAGGGGTGACGTCGTGGGCGGCGATCGAGTGTGCGTCCGTTGTCGGAGCCGAGGCGCCGGGCGATCTTCCATGGCTCCGAGAACACCCACTTCAGCAGCAGCGGCGCTCCCCGCGCGATTGTCAGACCCTGCGTCTAGCGTGGGAACGGAGTCGGGTCACGTCGTCCACGACACAGGAGTCGATCGATCATGGCTGAGTTCCCCGAAGGCGCACCCTGCTGGGTGGACGCGATGTTCTCCGATCTGGAGGGCGCGAAGAGCTTCTACGCCGACGTACTGGGCTGGACCTTCGCCGAGTCCAGCAGCGAGTACGGCAACTACACGCAGGCCTACTCCGACGGCAAGGCTGTCGCGGCCGTCGTGCCGCCGATGCCGGGGCAGGAGGGCCAGTCGCAGTGGTGTCTCTACCTGTCCTCGCCCGACGCGGCGGCTACCGCGGAGAAGATCAAGGCAGCGGGTGGTGAGCTGTTGATGGAGCCGATGCAGGTGGGCTCCTTCGGCACGATGGCTATCGCGAAGGAGCCGAGCGGCGCGGTGTTCGGTGTCTGGCAGCCGGGTGATCACAAGGGCTTCGAGAAGCTCGGCGAGCCGGGCTCGTACTGCTGGGCCGAGTTCTTCTCGCGCGACGTGGCCAAGGCGGACGCGTTCCTTCCGCGGGTCTTCCCGTACGGGACCCAGCAGATGGACCTCGGCGATTCCCCGGAGGCGGCGGGGATGGACTTCAAGGTCTTCAGCCTTGGCGGTCCGGAGAACCCGGTGCTGGGCCGGATGAACATGGGTAGTGATTTCCCGCCGGAGATCCCCTCCTATGTCCAGGTCTATTTTGGCGTCCCGGACTGCGATGAGGCGGTCGCGAAGACGACCAAGCGCGGCGGCAAGCTCCTCTTCGGGCCGATGGACAGCCCCTTCGGCCGCTTCGCGGCGGTGTCGGACCCGCAGGGCGCGGCGTTCGCCGTGATTGACATGTCGAAGACGGTCGGCGAGATGCCGAAGTTCGCCTGACGGGAGCCCGACCGTCCGAGGGGCGGGGTCGCCGCAGGGCCGGTTGCTCGTCGACCGCGACGGCACTCTAAGCGCCAGCGGATCAACGGCCTACTGGTCGGGGTGGCCCGCTCCGCAAGGGCTGAATACGGTGCGTCGCTGAGGAGCGCAGTGCTCAGCGTTCTTCGCGCTGGACGAGTCGGTAACGGTTGCCTGGAGTGGTGCCCTTTTTGGCGGTTGCATGCTGCTGTCGATGCGTGGTGGAGGCGTTGACGAGGGCGTTGACCAGCGGGTTGCGTGAGCGCAGCCGTCTGAGTACGGCGGTGGAGTAGCCCACGAGTGCTGTGGCGGCCGCCAGGGTGGAGCCGGAGGCGACTTGGCTGAGAACCAGGCGTAGTTCGGGCGCCGAGAATCCTGGTTCGTCGCCATGGCGGCCGTGCGCCTGCGCCATTGCCTGGACGCTGGCCATGGCGGCGTGGAAGGACGGATCCTGTTCGCGCCAGTCACTGAGCAGGGCCTCGGAGATGCCTGCCGCTGCGGCACACGCCGCCGGGGGCAGACCGAGTGCTGCCGCTCGGATGGCATCGGCCCGGCGGAGGGCATTTTCCTCGGAGAGCACCGCCGTCCCGTGGAGGACCGAGACGAGCGTGTGGTCGATCGTCTCGGGGGGCGTGACGAGGCCGGCCACGACGGAGCGGGCCCACCCGTCATGGTTGCTTGACTCACCCTGTGGGTATGCGGCCAATTTCCTCGGTCCCCCTGTGGTTCTGTCCGTGCGATAGGTGTCCGTCCGGTTCAGGCCGCCACGACGGTTGTACGATCGTCGGTTCGAGCGGTGAGGGAGGCGGAGGATCAGCGCACGAGCAGGATAGCGGTGGTGGCGCGGTCGGTGAGTACCAAGCCTGCGGCCCACAGTCTCGAAGTGCAGGGGGTGGCGAGGATTCATGCTGGGGGAAGGCCGACGACCCAGGGCGCAGCACAGGACGCCGACGGCGCAGGCGGCGGCCACCGGCCGGTCCACCGGGGCGTCTGCGGCCAGTACCCGCGCCGACCACCGTCCCTCCGCGGCCACCTAAGGAACCTGGCCGACCAGGGTGAAGCCCAGCATGGCCAGCGCCGTCACCCAGGCGCCGGCGGCGCTGACCGCGGCCGAGGCCAGCGACCACGCAGCGGAACGGGGCGGCAGTCTGCGTCCCGTCCAGGGCGCCGCCAGCGCCAGGATCGCGCCGAACAGCAGCGGCAGGCCGATCCACACGGTCTATGCCTCCGGGTGTCCGCGCAGTAGTTGCTCCAGCAACTTCTCGTCCTCGGCCGGTAGTTCGGAGACGAACCGGGCCAGGACCGCCGCCCGGTCGCCGCCATGCTCCAGCAGATCGCGCATCCCCGCGGCGGCGTGCCCGGCCTCGTCGCGTACGGGTGCGTACAGATAGCCGCGGCCGGCCTTCTCGTGGGTGACCAGTCCCTTGTCGTGCGGCCGGGACAGGATGGTCAGCACGGTCGTGTACGCGGGGTCGCCGGTTACCTGCTCGCGCACGACTCCCGCGGCCACCGGCTCCCCGACCGCCCACAGGGTAGCCAGGACCTCGCCCTCGAGCTCGCCCGGCGCACGCCGCCCCGCCGCCGCGTTTCTCCGGTCGCCCACGGTGTCCGCTCCTTCGCCTGACAGCGGACGAGCACTTGGGAGTCTCACATTTTGCGCGAGCGAACCCGGTTCGACGGGGGGTGGGGCACGTTCGACTACACCCTTGTAGACGGATGGCTGATCAACCTCTATGGTTAGCCGAGCCTTGCCTAAGCATGAGGGCAGGTTCCTTCGCGTCCGCCCGTTGCCATGGAGTAGGTATGTCCAGTTCCCAGATTGCCTTGCTCGGCGCGGTTGCGGGGTTCACGATCTACCTCGGGCTTCCGCTGGGCAGGTTGCGCAACGCCGCGCCGCGCTTGAGGGCTGGACTGAATGCCGTTGCGATCGGTGTCCTGGTGTTCCTCGTCTGGGACATCCTGACCCATGCATGGGAGCCCACGGACGCGGCGCTGAGCGACAAGCACTGGGGTACCGCGCTCGTCGGCGGAACAGTGCTGGCGGCCGGGCTGGCGATCGGACTCGCCGGATTGGTGCACTACGACCGCTGGGCGGCGGCACGGCGAGCCAGGTCCGGGCTCCCGCACGGACCCGGCGCCGCGGATACCGCCGAACTCGCCCCCGCCAAGCGGTCGCAGGCCGGTGAGCTCGCTTTGATGATCGCTACCGGTATCGGTCTGCACAACTTCGCCGAGGGGCTGGCGATCGGCAACTCCGCGGCGCAGGGCGAGATTTCCCTGGCGGTGCTGCTGGTCATCGGCTTTGGCCTGCACAACGCCACCGAAGGGTTCGGCATCGTCGCTCCCCTGGCGGCTGAGGGTGAACGCCCGACGTGGTCGACGTTGCTCTGGCTGGGTCTGATCGGCGGTGGGCCGACGTTCCTGGGCACCCTTCTTGGCCAGCACCTGGTCAATGACACGTTGTCGATCGCGTTCCTCGGCCTGGCCGCCGGATCCATCCTCTATGTCGTCATCGAACTTCTCGCGGTGGCCCGCCGTGCGGCGGCGTCGAAGGAACTGACGACGTGGTGCATTCTGCTCGGCCTGCTCCTCGGATTCGCGACCGACGCCGTGGTCACCGCCGCCGGGGTATGACCCTTCGCTAAGCATCCGGGCCCGGTAGCAGGAGGGTGAATGCCGTGGGGTCGGTGGCACTGACGGTGAGCCGTCCGCCCGCCGCCTCGGCCAGCTCCCGCGCGACCGCCAGGCCGATACCGCTGCCGAACCCGGTGGTGGTGCCCCGTTCGAAGGCGGCCCGCGGGGCGATGCGCAGAGTCCCTTCGTCCGTGACATCCACGGCGATCGCCCCGGTCGCTTCGCGCACGGTGATCAGCACGGTGCCCCGGCCGTGTCGCAGTGCGTTGTCGAGCAGGACGTCGAGGACCTGGTCGGTGGTGCGGCCGGGGAGACGAAGGGGGCCGGCCCCGGAGTGGACCGCGACATCCAGGCGCCGCCCCGCGTCGGCGAACGCGCCGTGCCAGCGGCGTTCAGCCCGCGCGCTGAGTTCGGCGGCGGTTTCATCGGGCGTGGGGACCAGCTCGCCGGAAGGCGCGCCGGCCAGGCGAAGGACTTCGTCAACGGTTCGCTGAAGATGCTGCGATCGTTCCAGGGCGTCCTCGAGTGCCTGCCGCAGGTCCGTGTCGGGGGACCGGGTCGCGTCCAGGGCGGTTTCGAGTCCGAGCTGCAGTCCTGCCAGTGGGTTGCGCAACTGGTGAGAGGCGTTGGCGCTGAAGTGCCGTTCGCGCTGCAAGAGCGTGGTCAGCCGCGCGACCATGGTGTCCTGGGCCGTGGCCAGCTGATCGATCTCCACAATGCCGCAGCGCCCCGCGCGCGCGGTGAGATCACCGTCGGCGACGGCCCGCGCCGTGGTGGACAAGGACTCCAGCGGTCGGCTGAGTGCCCGTGCCTGGCGCCGGGCGACAGCGATCGCGGCGCACAGGGCGAGAAGCACCACGCCCAGGAGCGCCAGCCAGGTCAGCAGGATGCGGTGCCATACCTCCGAGGTCGGGGTCGTGGCGCGGACGACGCCGATGACCTGTTCCGAGGTCGAGACAGGCACGGCGACGACCAGGTCACCTCCGGAACTCCCGCGCACCACCACTCCACGGGCCGCGCGCCGCGTCACGTCATCGGCCTGCGCGGAACCCGAGCCCGAGCGCAGCCGCATCGTGAGGTCGTACACGCCCAGCTTGCCCTCCGTTTCCGGTGCGGGCAGTTCCACCTCGTCACCGGCCGCGAACTGCGGTCCGACGCGGACGGCGGCGGCCAGCGCTGTCCTCTCCAGTTCCCCGCGCTCGTCGTCGAAGAAGGACCGCTGGATCACTACCGCCAGGGGGACGGCGAGCAGGACGAGGGCCACCAGGACCGCGGCGACGGCCACCCGGACCACATGTGCTCTCATATGCCCATCATGGGCGCCGGTGGCTGCTGCGGCCCGGTTGTGCGGGGGCGGGGGCGAGGTTTTGCCGTCGTCTAACCCTCATTGCGCCGGGGTTTTGCCGCCTGGTCCCTAGCGTCGTGGTCATCGCAGTCATCCCCCTGTGGAGGCCATCATGACCTTGCGAGGCTCCCTCACCGTCACGGCTGCCCTGTTGGCTGCGGTGGCGATCGCCGGATGCGGCGGCTCCGGCGGCGCCAAGGGCACGACCAGCGTACCCACGACCGCCGGCCCTTCCACCGCCTCCAGCCCCGCCGCCCCAGGCGCTTCCTCCGGCAGCCAGACACCGGCTCCGGTGGAGTCCAATCCGCCCGGTGACATCCCCGACAACCAGGCGTACGTCGCCTACGCCCCGGCTGGAGGCGGCTTCCAGGTCAAGGTGCCCGAGGGCTGGGCCCGCACCCGGACCGGCACAGTGACGGTCTTCACCGACAAACTCAACCGCATCGAGGTGTCGCAGAGCGCCGCCCCGACCGCCCCCACAGTGCAGGCGGCCGAGTCGGCGGTCGTGCCCCAGCTGGCCCGGGAGGTCCCCGCGTTCGCCCGGGGATCGGCCTCGCTGGTCTCCCGGCAGGCCGGTCAGGCCGTGCTGCTCACCTATCAGGGCAACTCCGCTCCCGACCCGGTGACCGGCAAGGTCAGCCGGGACGCCTTCGAGCGGTACGCCTTCCACCAGGGCAGCCGCGAGATCGTCATCACGCTGTCCGGTCCCGTCAATGCCGACAACGTGGACCCGTGGCGTCTGGTCACCGATTCCTTGCGGTGGCAGTGATGAGCGGAACCGCGCCCGCCCCGGCCAAGGACGAGGACAAGGGAAAGGGCAAGGACGAGCCCCACGTCCTCGACGCACGGGACCTCTACCGGTTCTTCCGCTCCGGGGAGGAGGAGACCCTCGCCTTGCGCGGGGTCAGCCTGCACGTCGGCCGAGGGGAGACGGTCGCCGTCGTGGGCCCCTCCGGATCGGGAAAATCCACCCTCCTGGCATGCCTGGCAGGGCTGGACGAGCCCGCCGGCGGGGTGGTGCATGTCGGCGGTGAGCGCATCAGCCACCGTCCGGAAGCCGAGCGGGCCCGGGCGCGGCTCCGCCGCATCGGCGTGCTGCTGCAGTCCGGCAACCTCATCGCGCACCTCAGTGTCCGCGACAACATTCGCCTCGTCCATATGGCAGCGGGACGCAGCCGAGGTCCGGCGCCGGACGCCGACCGCCTCCTCGAGCAGGTGGGCCTCAGCAGCCGGGCACGGGCACTGCCGCACGAACTGGCCGGCGGTGAACTGGCGCGTGCGGGACTGGCGGTCGCCCTGGCCAACGACCCGGACATCCTGCTCGCCGACGAGCCCACCGGTGAACTCGACGGACAGACCGAACAGCGGGTACTGGCCCTGCTCAGGGACCGTGCGAAGGACGGACGCGGGGTCCTCGTGGTCACTCACAGCCCCGAGGTCGTCAGGATCGCCGACCGGGTCATCGGTCTGCGCGACGGAAGGATCGAGTCATGAACGCCCCGACCGTGGCCCAAGCCCCGGCCGCCACGGTACTGGTGAGCTGCCAGAACGTCGCCCGGACCTTCGGCAGGGGAGCGGGCGCCGTGGTCGCGGTGCACGGCACCTACTGCCTGGTGCGCGCGCACGACCGGATCGCTGTCATGGGCCCCTCCGGGTCCGGGAAGTCCACGCTGCTCCATCTGATGGCCGGCCTGGAACGGCCGACCGGCGGCACGGTGACCTGGCCCGGCCTCACCATGGACGGTGGACTGCGCGCACGGGACATCGGGGTCGTCTTCCAGAGCCCGAGTCTGATCAACAACCTGGACGTGGCCGAGAACGCCGGTCTCCCGCTGGTCCTGGCCGGCAGGCCCGAGGGCGAGGCCCGGCGGCGGGCACTCGAAGCCCTCGACCTCGTGGGAGCCGGCGATCTGATGGGCAAGCTTCCCCAGGAACTCTCCGGCGGCCAGGCCCAACGGGTCGCCATCGCCCGTGTGCTGGCGCTGCGGCCCCGACTGGTGCTGGCCGATGAACCCACCGGTCAGCTGGACCGCGTCACCGGCCGGCACATCGTCGACGTCCTGCTGGGCGTGGCCGACCGGATCGGCGCCGCACTGGTCGTCAGCACGCACGACCCCAGCGTCGGTGAGCGGTTCCCGGCGCGCTGGACCATGTCCGACGGCCGGCTGACCGTTCCCTTCGACTCCGGTCCGCCGACCGCGGGCGACACCGGCCGGGGAGGCACACCATGATCGTCACCTGGTCGGCCGGCCTGCTGCGGCGGCGTGGCGGCAGATTGCTGGTCACGGCGCTGGGCATCGCGCTGGCCGTGGCACTCATGTCCGCGCTGGGTTCGTTCCTCACCGCGTCGAAGTCGACCATGACGGCCCGCGCGGTCCACTCGGTCGCCGTCGACTGGCAGGTGGAGGTGCAGCCCGGTGCCGATCCCGCCACCGTACTCGGCACGGTCCGCGCCGCTGCGGGTGTACGGACCGCGCTGCCGGTCGGCTTCGCCCGCAGCACCGGCTTCCAGGCCACGGTCGCGGGTTCGGTACAGAGCACCGGCTCGGGGGTCCTGCTCGGTCTCCCGGAAGGCTACCGGTCCGCGTTCCCGCGCGAGATACGGCAGTTGACCGGAGCAGCCGACGGCGTGCTGCTGGCACAGCAGACGGCCGCGAACCTGCATGTGGCACCGGGCGACACGGTGCGCATCGGCCGGCCGGGCGCGAGCCCCGTGTCCGTCACGGTGGCCGGTGTCGTCGACCTGCCGCAGGCGGACTCGCTGTTCCAGAAGGTCGGTGCCCCGCCCCAGACGCAGCCCTCCGCGCCGCCCGACAACGTCATCCTGCTTCCGGCCGCCCTGTTCAGCACCCTGACGACCCCGGTGAAGGCCGTGGACCCGGCCGCTGTCACCACCCAGATCCATGTGTCCCGCGACGCGCGCCTGCCGCAGGACCCCGCCGCCGCGTACTCGGCGGTCACCAGTGCGGCGCACAACCTCGAAGCGCACCTGTCCGGCGGAGTACTCGTGGGCGACAACCTAGGCGCCTCCCTCGGCGCGGCCCGCCAGGACGCCGTCTACGCCCAGATCCTCTTCCTGTTCCTGGGCGCCCCCGGAGCCGTCCTGGCCGCCCTGCTGACCGCGGCACTGGCGGGTGCGGGAGCCGACCGCCGTCGCCGGGAGCAGGCACTGCTGCGCACCAGGGGGCTGCGCCCCCGCCAGGTGGCCAGGCTCGCCGCGGTGGAAGCGGGTGTGGTCGGTCTGGCCGGCGGCGCGGTTGGGATCGGAATTGCCGCGCTGACCGGGCGGCTGGCCTTCGGCACCGCGTCGTTCGGCGCCACCACCGCTTCGGCCGCCACATGGTCCGCCCTCGCCCTGATCCTGGGACTCGTCATCGCAGCGGGCGCCGTGCTGCTGCCCGCTCTGCGGGATCTGCGGGCCGGCACCGTGGCCGAGGCACGGCACACAGTCAGGCACGGCCGCAATGCACTGTGGATGCGGTGGGGTCTGGACGTCGTATTGCTGGTGGTCTCCCTCCTGATTTTCCGGGCGTCCAGCCGAAACAACTACGCGCTGGTACTGGCTCCGGAAGGCGTGGCCGCCATCTCGGTGTCCTACTGGGCCTTCCTGGGCCCGGCCCTGCTCTGGCTGGGCTCCTCGCTCCTGCTGTGGCGGCTGGCAACGATGGTTCTGGCCCACGGCCGCCGGCCGTTGGTCCGGCTGGTCAGGCCGCTGACGGGAACGCTGGCCGGGGCGGCCGCAGCGAGCATGTCGCGCCGGCACCGTCCGCTGGCGCGGTCCATGGTGCTGCTGGCGCTGGCGGTCTCGTTCGCAGCCTCCACCGCGACCTTCAACGCGACATACCGCCAGCAGTCGGAGATCGATGCCCAGCTGACCAACGGCGCGGACGTCACGGTCACACAGTCACCGGGTTCCACCACCGGACCCGGCGGCGCGAGCGCTCTGGCCTCGGTCGCCGGAGTGCGGCATGTGGAGCCGTTGCAGCACCGGTTCGCGTACATCGGATCCGATCTGCAGGACCTCTACGGAGTGCGGTCGTCCACGATCGCCTCTGCCACCTCCTTGCAGGACGCCTACTTCTCCGGCGGCAGTGCGCAGAGCTTGATGCAGCGGCTTGCCGCCCGGCCCGACTCCGTTCTGGTCAGCGACGAAACCGTGAAGGACTTCCAGCTCGCCCCCGGCGACCTGCTGAATCTGCGCCTGCAGGACAGTCGCACACAGCAGTTCCGCACCGTGGCGTTCCACTACGCGGGCATCGTGAAGGAATTCCCGACCGCCCCCCGCGACAGCTTCTTCGTCGCGAACGCCGACTACATCGCCAAGGCCACCGGCAGTGACGCGGTCGGCGCCTTCCTGGTCGACACCGGCGGCACCCACCAGAGGGACGTGGCCGCGAAGCTGCGCAGCGAACTCGGCACCAGGGCGAGCGTCACAGACGTCACCCAGGCACGGACCGCGGTCGGCTCCAGCCTCACCTCGGTCGACCTCGCCGGACTGACCCGGATCGAACTCGCCTTCGCGATCCTGCTGGCCGCGGCGGCAGGCGGCATCGTGCTGGCTCTGGGCCTGGCGGAACGCCGCCGCACCTTCGCCATCGCCACGGTGCTCGGGGCCTCCAGACGACAGCTGCGAGGGTTGGTGCTCAGCGAAGCCGCCGCCGTACTCACCGGCGGAGTGCTCGGTGGCGCCGTCATCGCCTGGGCGTTGTCGCAGATGCTCGTCAAGGTACTGACCGGGGTCTTCGACCCACCGCCCAGCACGGTGGCCGTGCCCTGGCAGTACCTGGGCCTGACCCTGCTGATCACCATGACCGCGCTGGCAGCCGCTGCCCTGGCCGCGGCCCGTGCCTCCCACCGGCCGGCTGTCGAGGAGCTGCGGGAACTCTGACGGCTCACCCGGCCGGCGGGGCAGGCGCCACGCTCTCCCTGGTGTCTGCCCTGCTCCTGCCTGCCCGACCCCTACGCTTCGGAGCATGCCCATGGCCACCGCATCCGACCGGCCCGCCGCTCTGGTGATCGAGGACGACGAGACCATCGGACGCCACCTGCACACCGGCCTGCTCGGTAACGGATACAGCGCCAGCTGGTGCCGCACCGGGACTTCCGGGCTGAGCGCAGCGCACAAGGCTCTCCCCGACGTCGTCCTCCTGGACCTCGGCCTGCCCGACATGGACGGCATCGATGTCGCCCGCAGCCTCCGCGCGGACCACCCCGATCTGCTCATCGTCATCCTGACCGCCCGCTCCGACGAGATCGATGTCATCGCCGGCCTGGACGCGGGCGCTGATGACTACCTCGTCAAGCCCTTCAGCCTGACCGTTCTGCTCGCCCGGCTCCGCGCACACCTGCGCCGACGCCCCACCACAGCGCCGGAGGGCCCGGAGTCCCTCGTGATCGGTCCTTTGACCCTGGACATCGCCGCACGGCGCTGCCTGCTCAACGGAGTGGAAATCGTGCTGCGCGCGAAGGAGTTCGAACTCCTGACCGTACTGGGCCGCAACCAGGGCGCGGCCGTGTCACGGGAGGACCTGATGGCGCAGGTGTGGGACGAGAACTGGTTCGGCCCCACGAAGACCCTGGACGTCACCATGGCCTCATTGCGACGTCGCCTGCACCATGCCGCTGCCACCGCCGCCGCCCCGACACGGCCGCTGGAGATCACCACGCTCCGAGGCCACGGCTACCGGCTCGAAAGACCGGAGGAGAGCCTGTAGCGCCCGGCCGACGGCGGCTGGGAAGGACAGTCAGGTTCTGTTCAGGTGCGTCGTGCCAGCCTCGCGCCATGACGATCACGACGGAATGGTCCGGGGCCGCGCCCACGCGCCGCCAGATGTTGAACAAGGTGCCGGAGGTCACGATCTACTTCTGGGTCATCAAAGTGCTCTGCACCACCGTGGGCGAAACGGCAGCGGACTTCCTGAACAGCAATCTCGACCTCGGCCTGACCAACACGACCTACATCATGGCCGGCCTGCTGATCATCACGCTGTTCTTCCAGTTCATGGCGAAGAAGTACCTGCCCGCGGTCTACTGGATGGCGGTCGTTCTGATCAGCGTGGTCGGCACGCTGGTCACCGACAACCTCACGGACAACTTCGGCGTTCCCCTCGCGACCACCGCCGTCCTGTTCGCCATCGCGCTGGCCGCCACCTTCGCGATCTGGTTCGCGAGTGAGAAGACGCTGTCCATCCACAGCATCGTCACGGTCCGGCGCGAGGCCTTCTACTGGGCGGCCATCCTGTTCACGTTCGCCCTGGGTACCGCCGCGGGCGATCTCACCGCGGAGCAGCTGGGCCTGGGCTACTGGGTGTCGACGGTCGTGTTCGGGGCGCTGATCGCTCTTGTCGCACTGGCGCACACCGGCATCAAGCTGAACGCTGTGGTGGCCTTCTGGATCGCCTATATCCTGACCCGCCCCCTCGGCGCCTCACTGGGCGACTACCTCTCGCAGCCCGGTGACGAGGGCGGCCTCGGCCTGGGGACGGTCGGGACCAGCGCGCTCTTCCTCGTGACGATCTCGGCTCTCGTCGCCTTCCTGTCCTTCACCCGTAAGGATCAGACGGATCCCGGAGCCGCCGAACCCGTCGCGCGCGACCTCGTCCGGGGTGCCTCCGAGGGCGGGTGATACTGACCCCGTGGCTGTTCACACCCCTTCCCACCGCGACGCGCCGTCCGAACGCCGGGCCGAGCCGGCCGAAGAACCCGGCGCGCGGTCCGGCCCGGCCGTGCGCAGGACGCGGCCCCTGGTGCTGGTCGTCGAGGACGATCACGCGCTGAGGGACGTGCTGGCCCGAGGCCTCCGCGAGGAGGACTTCGAAGTGGTGACCGCCGCCGACGGCCGCAGCGCACTGCGAACCCTTGCCGCCACCGGCCACGCGGACGCCGTTGTGCTGGATGTCGGCCTGCCGGACTCCGACGGACGCGACGTGTGCCAGGCCATGCGGGCCCGCGGCCTGGTCGCACCGGTGCTGTTCCTGACCGCGCGCGACGGACTGACCGACCGACTGTCGGGCTTCTCCGCGGGAGGCGACGACTACCTCTCCAAGCCGTTCCACATGAGCGAGCTCGCCGCGCGACTGCGGGCGGCCGTGCGGCGCACCGGAAGCGAACGCGTGGTGCACGGCGCCGGGGTCCGACTCGACCCGGCACGGCATCTGCTCGAGGTGCGCGACCGCACCGCATCCCTGACACCCACCGAATTCCGTCTCCTGGCCTGCCTGATGGCCGAGCCCGGCGCGGTGGTGCGACGGCGGACCCTGATCCGCACGGGATGGCCCGACGGCGCCAGCGTCAGCGACAACACGCTCGACCAGTTCCTGGCGCGGCTGCGCCGTAAATTGCGGGAAGTGGACGCGGTCGAGGGCATCGACACCGTCCGCGGAGTCGGATACCGGTTCGCATGAGACGCTTCACGCGCCGCCCGGCCACCTTGCGCGGCCGGCTCGCATTGCTTGCTCTGGCCAGCACCGCCATATGGGTGGCGCTGCTCACAGCCGCGTTCAATGTGGTGCTCGACGCGCGGCTGCGCGCGCAGGCCGATGATCTGCTGCGCACGCGTGCGGCCGCCGTCGCCGCCACCGTCGAAGTGCGGTCCAACGGCTCACTCACCGTCCATGAACCGTCCGACGACCATGTCCTGGACACCGGAATCTGGATCTACCAGGGCCGGCGCGTCGTGGAAGGACCGCCGCCGCCCGGCGGCCCGCAGGCCTGGGCCGACCGGCTCGCCGGCGGGGAAGGGTTCGCGGACGAGTCGTCCGGCTCCGCTCCGTTCCGACTGTACGCACTGCCGATCCGGGACCGGGGTCGCCAGGTGGGCACGGTTGTCGCAGCGGTGGAAGTCACTCCGTACCGGCATACGGCCGAGACCGCGCTCATTGGGTCGATCGGTCTGGCGGTGCTGCTACTCGGGGGTGTCTACCCGGTGACCCGTGCGGTCGTGGCCCGGGCACTACGCCCAGTCGGCGTCATGAGCCGGCAGGCGGCACGGTGGAGCGGGGAGGACGCCGGTCACCGCTTCGGAGCAGAGCGACGCCCGGCGGAACTGGCCGACCTGGCGGGGACACTCGACGCACTCCTGGACCGGCTGGCCGCGGTGCTCCGGCATGAGCAGCAGTTGACCGGTGAGATGTCACACGAGCTGCGCACCCCGCTGGCCGCTCTCACCGCCGAGGTCGAATGGCTGCAAGCCAGGCCGCGCGGCGTCGAGGAGCAGGAGACCGCGCACCGGGCCATCGCGTCCGGGGCAGCCCGCATGCACGGCATCGTCGAAACGCTGCTCACTGAAGCGCGCACCCGCGGCTCCGAGACATCCGGACGGTGTTCATTGCGGGAGACGATCGAGGAAGTTGCGCGCCACAGCGCCGAAGCCCACCCCCAGGATCCACCCGTGGTGGTACGAACCGGAATCGACGGGGAGCAGCCCACTGTGGGCGTCTCCGCTCCGCTCCTGGAACGGATCCTGGTGCCACTGCTGGACAACGCCCGCCGCTACGCGGTGCGGTGCGTAGCGATCGAGTATGCGGCCGTTCCCGGACGGAACGTGGAGGTCACGGTCTCCGACGACGGTCCCGGGATTCCGGCCGGCCTGTGGGGGGCCGTCTTCGAACCGGGATTCAGGGCCGATCCCGCCAGCAGGCACGATGGAGCCGGCTTGGGCCTGCCACTCGCACGCCGCCTGGCGCGAGCGGCAGGTGGTGAGATCACGGTGTCTCCTGCCGATACCGGCGCCCGCTTCGTGGTCTCACTTCCCGCCGGATAGCGTGCGGCTCGGGGCAGCCGAGGGGTGTCAGGGCACTGCCCCTCCTCATACTGGCGCCGGAGTCGACGACTGCGCCGAACCAGGGGGAAGGCCATCCTGGAGGCTTTCGCCCACCACTGCGTGATCAGGCCCGCGCGTGGCGGCACGTTGATCCTCTGTGCCCGATGATGGCTATGCGTGATCCTGTCCACCAGCCCTGCAGGCACGACGATTTCGGCCTGTTCTGGACAGTGTTCGTCCTGACCCGTCCGCTCGGTGCGACTGCGGGTGACTACCTGAGCGAGCTGGAATCCAAAGGCGGCCTCGGGTACGGCACGGTCGGCTCCTCCATCGTCCTTGCGTCGGTCCTATCGGGTTAGTACGGGGCGCAGCCGGCTGGTGCGGAGTCGTTCGACGACCGGGGCGCCGTAGCGGCGGCCGAGGAGGACGGTCGGGGCGGCAATGGCGGTGCCGACCAGGGCGGCGGTGATGACGTCGTGGGGGTAGTGGGCGCCGACGTAGACGCGGGAAGCGGCCATCAGCACGGCGAGGACGAGAGCCAGTGCGCCGAGGCGCCGGTGGATGAGCAGCAGCGCGGTGGCGGCGGCGAAGGCGACGGTGGTGTGGTTGCTGGGGAAGGCGTAGTCGTTCAGCGGTGGGCAGGCTTCGACGAGGAAGTCGTGCGGCAGGGCGCGGCAGGGGCGCGGTTCGACGAAGACTTCCTTGATGCCGGAGTTGACGACGTAGGCGAGGACGACGGCGATGCCGCCCGCCAGCGACGCGGCCATCGCGGCGGCATCGGCACGGCGGGCCATCCACCAACCGGCGAGCAGGGCCACGACGAACAGCGCCGCTCCGTAGCTGGTGAAGGCCAGCATCGGGGCGTTGAGCCAGTGGGTGTCGCGGGCGAAGTCGGTGACGGTGGTGTACCAGCCGCCGTCGATGGCTGCGCCGTCCAGGGCCTGGAACGAGGTTGCGGTCACGAGGATGCCTTTGCAGGGGGAGGCGGGCGCCGGGGCTGCTCGCCAGGCGCGGGAGGGCATGGCACACTCGGGGGCGCCAGCAGCTTCTACAGTCACGTAGACGTTCTACGCGACTGTAGATGATGAACGGAAGGTAGCCAAATCATGAATGACGACGGCGCGGCGACCCCGGCAGCCGGACGGCGCCCCAACGGCGCTCTGGAGGCCGAGGTGCTGGCGATCCTGCAGGCCGCCGAGGAGGCGCTGACCCCCGCGCAGGCGGCTGAGCGCCTCGGCGGCGGACTGTCGTACAGCACGGTGGTGACGATCCTCTCCCGGCTGCACGCCAAGGGCGTCCTGGAGCGCGCCCCTCGCGGCCGGGCCTACGCCTACGCCCCCGTGACCGATGCACCGGGCCTGGCCGCACGCCAGATGCACAAGGTCCTGGGGAGCAAACCGGATCGAGAGAAGGTCCTGACCCGGTTCGTCGACGATCTGTCCGCCGACGACGAGCAGTTGCTGCGCCGCTTGCTCGGCGCCGAACTCGACCCCGGCCAGTAGGGACCGCCCCCGGATGCGCCTCGCCGTCTATCTGCCGCTGCTCTTCCCTGCCTTGGCCGCACTCGCTGTCCGGCCGCTGACGGAGCGGCTGGAACCGAGACTGGCCACCTGGATCCTCGCCGTCGGAGCGGTCGTCCTGGCCCTCGGCAGCACCACGGTCCTCGGGCTGCTCGTACTGGCCGCAGTGGTCCGGATCCCGCCTGTCGCCGCCTTGGGCGGGTACTCGCTCCAGGTGATGCAACGCCACGATCCCACCACCCGGGCGGTTGGGCTGCTCGCCGCCGTACTCCTCGGCGCCGCGGCGACGGCTGCGACCCGCATGGTGTGGCGGCGCGTGCGGGCATTGTTCAACGCGGCCCTGGAAGCAGCCTGCTTTCCCGGCACGAACCGATTGGTCGTCCTCGACGAACCGGCCGCCGACGCCTTCGCCATGCCCGGGCTGCCCGGCCGCATCGTTGTTTCCACCGGCATGCTCACCGCCTTGGACGACGGCGAGCGCGCAGTCCTGCTCGCCCACGAATGCGCCCATCTACGCGGCCACCACTACCTGTTCACCGCCGCCGTTCAGTTGGCAGCCGCAGCCAATCCACTGCTGCGCCCGGCAGCCACGGCTGTGACCTACACGGTGGAGCGGTGGGCCGACGAACACGCCGCCAGGGTGATCGGCGACCGCCGTCGCGTCGCCCGCACCGTGGGTAAGGCAGCCCTGGCAGCCCGGAGCGGTGCGAGCCGCAGCCGCTTGCCGGGCGCGGCGCTGGGACTGCTCGGCCGGGACCGCAAGCGGACCGCCGCTGGACCGGTGCCCCGCCGCGTTGCCGCCCTGCTCGCCCCTGCCCCGCGCAATCGGGCTGTGGTGCTGCTGGGCGTTGTGGCGGTGCTGGCGGCAACGGCGTTGTGCACGCTGGAGGCGGCCCAGGATCTGCACGAATTGCTGGAACTGGCCAAGGGCGGTTGACCCGGGGCCGGGAATCCGGTCAACGGCATCAAGAACGCAGACCGCTCCGGTCCAGTGGATTGGGGCTGGTCTTCAGCGGCTTGTGGGCGGCCTGGCGGCGGGCCATGTGGATTCCTTGGAGGTCGTCGGTGTCCGGGGTTGTCGATGCCGGGTGTTCAGGAGGCGGGGTCGAGGAGGGAGTCGAAGGCGGTGGGGAGTGTCTTCCACGCCTCGGGTCCTGAGGCGTATTCGGCGTCGGTGAGCAGGCAGAACTCCAGGAGTTGTTCCAGGCCGTGCCGGTCGAGGCCGGGGGAGGTGAAGACGAGGTGCTGGCAGCAGTCACCGTGTTCCGGGTGCCAGTCGAGTGAGGCGGCCGCTCTGCGCATCGGCGGCACCATCTCCCAGGCGGCATCCGGGAGAGCGGCCAGCCAGGGTCCGACGCTTTCCACGGATAGTGCGCCGCCTGCGGCGTCCCAGGCCAGCAGGGTGTTCGGGCGGTCAGCGAGCCAGAAGCGGCCCCTGCTGCGGGCGGCGGCGCAGCAGAGGTCCTCCAGTGCCTGGTGGAGCCGTTCGGGGTGGAAGGGCCGGCGGCGGTGCCAGACGAAGGTGCTGACTCCTGCCTCCTCCGCTTCCTGGGGCAGTAGGGCGCAGGCGGGATGTTGGGCGGCGGCCGCGGTTTCCACGTCGAAGCCGGCGAAGGCCAGCTGGGCCAGTTCCCCGGATCCGGCGGGCACCTGGCGGGCGGTCGGATGGAGTTGGGCGAGGACGGCGCGGTCCTCGTCGTCTGCTGCTGCGCCGTCGACGAGGGCGAGGACGGGTGCGTACTCCAGCTGCCGTGCCCAGGTGTCTCCGACGGTCCGCTGGTCGGTCGGGGCCGCGGCCAGGCCCACCTCGGCCAGGTCGTCGCCGTTGACGAGGTAGGACAGCACGAGCGCGGGGTCGACCGCGGTGATCACGCCGGTGAGGTCGAGTACGTCACTGCCGTGTGCGACGACCTCGGCCATGGCCTGGGGCTCGACGGAGTCCCACAGCTCGACGATGGCCAGCCGGGTCATGCTGCTGTCGGCCAGCCGTTCCAGCTCGGGCAGCAGGTCTTCGCGCAGCGCGCAGCAGGCGCAGTCGTTGACCAGCGGGGTCTCGTCCCGGGACAGTTCGCCCGAAGCGTCACGCATCAGGCGCCGGACCGTGCCCGTGGCCGCTGTGGCCAGGTCGTGGTGGAGTGCGACGCTGCCCGGCACGGTGTGCAGCAGGCGGTCCACGACCTGCCTGCGGGCGTCGGCGTGGAGCCCTCCGACGATGACGACCGGCAGGGTCATGACGTCCTCCCGTAACGGCGCTCGAAGCGCTCGACGCGGCCGGCGGTGTCCAGGACGCGGGCGGTACCGGTGTAGAAGGGGTGACTCCGCGAGGAGATCTCGACGTCGACGACGGGATAGGTGTTGCCGTCCTCCCAGTCGACCGTCTTGTCCCTGGTGGCGGTGGAGCGGGTGGGGAAGGCGAAATTCGCGGCCTTGTCGCGGAAGACGACGGGGCCGTAGGCGGGGTGGATTCCGGGCTTCATGGAGGTGTCCTTCGAGCTGCGGTGGCGGTGGTGGGTCAGCGTTCTTCGCGGAAGTCGACGTGCCGGCGCACCACCGGATCGAACTTGCGCAGCACCAGGCGGTCCGGGTCGTTCCGGCGGTTCTTGCGGGTGACGTACGTGTAGCCGGTGTCGGCGGTGGAGCGGAGCTTGATGATCGGGCGTACCTCGTTGCGTGCCATGCCGCTACTATACGGGAATGGGAATCGTTTTCAATAAACGATTCGGTTCAGAGAGAGGCAGGTCGCACCTTGTCCGCCCACTGCCAACTGACCGGGGCCCAGCCGGGCTTCGGCAACACCATCTCCCACTCGCACCGGCGCACCTCCCGCCGCTTCGACCCCAACATCCAGCGCAAGCGATACTGGCTGCCCGGCGAGGGCCGGTATGTCCGCCTGACCTTGAGCGCGAGGGCGATCAAGACCGTCGACGTGATCGGCGTTGAGGCTGCCGTTGCCCGGATCCGCGCCCGAGGGGTGAAGGTCTGATGGCGAAGAAGAGCAAGATCGCACAGAACGAGAAGCGCAAGGCGATCGTCGAGCGGTACGCGGCCCGGCGTGCCGAGCTGAAGGAGGTCGTGCGGCGTCCGTCCTCCACACAGGCCGAGCGCCATGCCGCTTCGGCAGAGCTGCGCAACCAGCCCCCTAATGCCAGCGCGACCCGTGTACGGAACCGGGACAGCGTGGACGGCCGGCCGCGTGGGCATCTACGGAAGTTCGGGCTCTCCCGGATCCGCATGTGTGAGCAGGCGCACGATGGTCACCTCCCGGGAGTCACCAAGTCGTCCTGGTAGGGCCTGAATCCTTGGCGAGCGCGCGTGGCCCCACGTCCCCGGTGGGGCGTGGGGCCACGCGCGGTCCGGGCTTGCTGTACGCCTCGGATTGACCGCGACGAAAGCGACAAGGCGAAGGCCCGGCAGAGTGCCGGGCCGGGAAGGACGGATATCGATACCGGGCTGGGCAGTGCCGTGGCTGCGACCACTGCCCAGCCCGGAGTCTTCAGGTCTGCGGCACCGGCTCCAGGTGCTCGTCCTCGCAGGTCTCTTCAATACCGAAGGTGTCCCAGGCAGGGAACGGGTCGCCCGGCGGCAGCGTCTCTCCGTCGGCCATCAGGCAGTCGGCCACGGCTGCTTGCAGGGCTTCGACGCGCAGCCCGGTGCCGATGAAGACCAGCCCCTGGCCCTGGGTGGTCTCCGCGTCGCGGGCGCCGGAGCGCTCAAAGCGGGCCACTGACCCAGCCTGTGACCACGGGCCCGTCACGTGAGGGCGGGTGGCCAGCCAGAAGAAGCCCTTGGAGCGCAGGACCTATCCGTAGGTTCCGCTGTCTGCAGGAGCTCAGACGGCTCGGGCATCACAAAGAGGTCACCGTGCGGCGGGCCGGGCACTGGACGGCGGGCGGTACCGAGATGGGACGCCGCCCGCCGACGCGGCTCGTGGCCCCACCGCACCGCATGCGCCCGGAGCGGGCCGTTAGACAAACGGCCCGGCATCACCCAATCGTGTGGCGTCCCACGTGAGTTAAGGGCACGGTGGGGCCTATCGATGTGGCCGCACCGCATCGCGCGCGGCCACATCGTCAACTGCACCAGGGGTCTAGTAGTACATGCCCCAGTTCTGCGTGGCCGGCACGTTGCTGGCACAAGACCAAAGGGTCATGTACGTGCCGTTGGAAGTGCCATTGCCGTATCCGGTAATGCACTTGTTCCCGTAGGTGGTAAAAGTGTTCGTCCGCAGGTCGACCCTGTCACCAACGCTGAAGGTCTGAGCCGCGTTGCGGTAGCTGCCGCAATCCCACAAGGTCAGCACGGCACCATTCGTGGCATACGCATTGCCCCGGGGCGTCACGCACTTGCCGCTGGACAGGTTCCTGATGAACCCGTCCTCGACGTACCACTTCTGGATGTCGCTGCCCGTGCAGTCCCAGAACGTGAGAGCGGTTCCATTAGCGGTGCTATTGCCCTCTGGAGTGGCGCACTTGACACCGCCGCCTGGGTAGTTGATGAGATAGCCCGTGGCAGATATGTACGCCTGCGCAGAGGTCGCGTTGACCATCATGCATGCGAAAAGCATCGCGGCCAATGTCGCGAGAGTTTTGGTCGTGTTCTTCACTGAAAATCCTTCGAAGTCTTGATTTCTACAGAGGATGCAAGCGGAGAAGGCGCACTCAGGTAGGTAGCAGGCATACGAATGCAGGACAGGCGTGGGCCCGTCCTGGTCGCACCGACCTAACTCGCGTGACTCGGCACCGACGCTCCGAAGAGCCGCCTCCGGCTCCACCCCGAGCCGCTGAACACGGCAGAGACCGTGAAGCATTTCCCCGTTTGGTGACATCCCCCGATGTGCTGCCGCCCCATTGCATGAAGCGCCGGGCGGCTCTCGATTTGACAGAGGCTAGGGTGCCTGATCAAGGCCTACGCGTCAAATGATGGCTTGCCGTGGAGCGCCAGCAGTCCCACCCGCTAAGTGAGTTACCCGCTTCAAACACGGCGGCCACCCACTCCGCTTGGCCGACTTGACGGTATCGCTGGGAGCGCTGTGACAAGCCTGTGTCGATGTACCTGGAACCCCACTTTGCGAGGGTTCCAGGGTCCAAAAGGCGGATTTCGGGGTCGGGGCCGCCTCACGAGGGCCGATCGCGGCCGTCCAGTAGGCGATCGACCCGGCCGGTGGCCCGCTGCGCCTCCTCGTCCGCCGCGCGACGCACCTCAACGGCCTGCTGAACGGCCGCGAGCCCGGCAGTAATTTCCACGGCCCCAACTGCCCTGGGCCTGGGCCTTGTCAACGTCACCAGACGCACCCCTTCCGCCCGCACTCGAGACGATTCGTGCGATGACCGCCAGCCTCAGGCACCGGCTTCGCCACGAAGCATCCAACGGTCACTGCGGTGGCTGCCCAGATGAGCGCAGTGTTCGATGCTGCCGACCACCCGACCGGCAACATGCACCTGCGAAAGAAGTAGCGAACCTTTCGTGATCGCTCTCAACGTTCCTGCCGCAACGGATCTCCGTTCAGCGCCGCGGTGGCGGCCTTCACCTGGGCCTGCAGGGCGGTCTTGATCTGTGCCATAGCGGCGGCGTTCTCGGCGATCGCCTGCTTCTGGTAGGCGAAGTCGACGATGTACCAGACGCCGACCAGGTTCGCCTTGTGCCGACACTTCGCGTCGGCCGTTGCCACCTGGATCTCATGCGGCGTGGGCATGGGGGTGTCCGACCACTTCTTGTCGCCCATCGCGGCCACGGGGTCCGGGTAGCTGAAGCCGCTTCCCTTCATGCACTGCGACCATTGAGCGAAAACCGTCCGGGTCCGGACGTCGTGCTGGGAGTTCAGCAGCGTGCCGAACTTGAGGTCCTCCGCGAGCTGCGCATCGCCCACTCTGCCGTCCACGGCGCCGGTCAGTTCCTTGACGGTCTCCCCGACGCAGCCGTGGTTCGGCACGGTCCGGCCGTTGATGACCTGCCCGCCGGGACCGAACTTCTGCGTCATGTCGGACGAACCCCGCAGAGCGGCCGTCATCTGCTGGCTGAGCTGCGGCCTGGGGGGCGCCGAGCTCGTGCCCACGTCGCCGCCCTCCAAGTGATAGCCCCACTTCGCCATCACGGTGGCGTTCTGCGGCCCGTAACGGCCGTCCCTTCGGGTGGTCGGGGCATCGCTACCGCGCCTCGGCTGAAGCGGTGCCGAGTGCGGGTAACTGAATCCGAAGCGTGCCATACACCTCGCGCCAAGCCGTGCCTGCGCCTTCTCGACCGTGAACATCTGCTCCGGATTGAACAGATAGGAGTCCAGGGGCAGCGGCAGATTGTTTGCCGAATCCAGCACGGGCGTGGCGGACACCGGGGGCGGAACCACGACCCGGGTCGGTGCGTCGGTGCCGCGCTCCGAGTCCGCGACGGCGCCCGTGCAGCCGACCAGCAGCAGCGGCAGGGCGACAAGGAGGACGGTGGAGCGACGCGGGCGGCTGAGCACAGGCGTGATCTCTCTCGGTTCGGCGAGACAGGCAGGTGTGGATGGCGGAAGCAGGTTGGGCTGCAGTGATCTCCGGCCAGTGCGAATGGTCGGAGATCACTGTCGCTTCTCAGACGGGGGCAGCTCCGGCTCAGCCGAAGAAGCCGGCCGCGTTGTTGTTCTTCATCTGCGCGTTGAGGTCCCTGAATCCGTAGTCCGGGATGGTCTGGCAGGCATAGCTGCAGTTGCGGTCGCCGCTGCTGTAATAAACGGTGAAGGCGCCGGCGTACCAGCTGTCGACCGACGCGGCGTGGTTCTTGACGGAGACGCCGGCACCATTGGTTCCGTAGGCGCTCTCGCCGAACTGGTAGCCCGCGTAGTTCGATATGTTCGACGACTGGTGGAAGACGGCCCCGTAGCCGTTGCTGCTGGAGTTGAAGTACAGGCAGACGTAAGGGCCCCCCTGGCAGTCGGCCAGGGTGGAGGCCGAGGCCATGCCGGTGGTCGCCAGGCCCGCGGTCAGAACGGTGCCGGCCAGGGCGGCGGCGGCGAGGATCTTCCGTATGCGCATTGTCGTGCCTTTCCTGACGCCGGCACATCCGGCGTCGTGGATCATGCTAGGGCGTATCGGGAGTTGTGATCGTCATCCTTCGACCGTGGACCGGCTAAGCCCCCTGACCGGTTCGCGAGTTGCGGTGTTGGGTGGTGGTGCCCGCATTCCCTTTGGGTCATGGGCTCATGGTCGGCCGCGGGGGCGACTTCGCGGTGTGCCGACACCATCCGTGGCAGGACCACGGCGTACGGGCCGTGGGGAGCCGGCTCCCCAGGAAAAGATCTTGCAAAATTCTGCAGCACGACTGTAGCTTGGCCCAGCTCACCCTCGCGTGCGGTTGCACGCGTCCCCTGCAGAGCCGGGGACGCGAAGCAGGGGAACACCATTCCAGTACCGGTGCAGCCGGGCCGGGCGTGCGGGGACAGACCGCAGGCACTGCCTTCCTGTGCCGGTTTCTCATGAACGAGGAACGTATGCGCAAGATTGCTTCGCTTCTGACCATAGCCCTGGCCCTGTGCGGTCTTTCCGCCCTTTCCGCCGCCCCCGCCAGTGCCTCCGTCAGCCACTGGGGCGTCGTTTCCAACGACTGGTCAGTCATCACCGACTGCATGACCCCGGAAGGCAACGGGACGTCCAACGGCACCAAGATCACCACCTGGGACTGCACGGGCAGCAACCTGCAGCAGTGGGGCTGGGACCGTAACCACTTGGTGCACAAGGTCAGTGGCAAGTGCCTCACCCCCTCGGGCAATGGAAGCGGTGTCAATGGTGCCGTCCTGACTCTGTGGACCTGCGACTACTCCTACGGATCTCCGCAGGAGTTCTCCTCCACCAAGGACCACACCTTCACCCTCTTCGGTGGCAAGTGCATCACCAACTACGGTGGCAACATGGCCAGCGGAACGTGGCTCACCCTGTGGTCCTGCGCCCCGGATCTGCCCCGCGAGCAGAACTGGAGCGGCTACTACATCTAGGAGAGCCGCAGCACACCACATGCCGGGTGGCGCCCCCGAAGGCGCCACCCGGCACGCACGAGACAAGCTGCTGGGCCGGTCGGCATCTACACCAACCCAGTCCACGTGATCGCCTATGACGACGGCGAAGTACGCCAGCAGTACTCAACCTGCTTCACCTCCCGCATCGTCGGCGGCGAGCTGCACACCAGCAGCGAGACCAAGGAAGTCGCGTTCGTCGAGCCTGCCGCTTGGGAGTGTCTTTTTCTTTGTGCATGCCCGGTGCTGTGATTACTGGTTGATGATGCGGTCGCCGTAGTAGCCGGCGAGGGTGTTGATGGCTTGTTTCCAGTTGCGGGTTCTGCCGGTGACGTTGGGCCGGTTGGGCTGCCGGTCGCGGATGACGAGGTAGAGGACCTTCAGGGCAGCGTTCTCGTCGGGGAAGTGCCCGCGACGTCGGGTGGCCTGCCGGAACCGTGAGTTCAGCGAGTCGCTCATGTTCGTGGTGTAGACGACCTTGCGGATCTCGGACGGGAACCGCAGGAAGAACACGAAGTGTTCCCCGTTGCGCCGCCAGCCCGCGACCAGCGCCGGATATTTGGTGCCCCATTCGGCCTCGAACTCCGCGAAGCGGGCCTCGGCCGCATCCGCGGTCACGGCGGTGCAGACCTGCCGGAGTTCTTTGGCGATGGGCTGCCAGTGCCTGGTGGAGGCGTATTTCAGGCTGGCGCGGACCATGTGGACCACGCACAGCTGCACGTCCGCGAGCGGCCAGATGGTGGTGACCGACTCCGGCAGTCCCTTCAGCCCGTCGCAGCAGGCGATCAGGACGTCCTGCACGCCGCGGTTGCGGAGTTCGGCGAGCCACGTCATCCAGGTTTTGGCGCCCTCGCCGCCGGTGCCGACCCACATCCCCAGTACGTCCCGCTCGCCTTCGAGATTGATCCCGACCGCGACGTAGACCGGGCGGTTCGCGACCGCACCGTCATCCGGAAGGGTTTGTAAGGCCGTGTTTCCGTGCAGCCCTCTTCGCCCATCTCTCACATGTGTCTCACGGATGGGGTGTCATGGAGCTGAAGTAGTCATCATGGCGGCGCGTGTGGAACGAGACATGACCCGACTGGAGGAGTGGGGCGCGCTCGCTGACGGTGCAGCTGCGGTGGCCAGCCCCAGGGGAGGAGGGGCCGGTCACCGCAGCTCCATCGTGCGGTCAGTTCGGTGGAGCTCCGGTGTCACCGGTGACCGGAGCCGGTGGTCCCCGCGGACCTACTGCTGTCCGTCGCCACCATCCGCGCCGGTTGTGGCGCCGGTGGTGGAACCAGCACCCGTATCAGTACCGTTCGCGTCACCCGCACCCGCACCCGCACCCGGATCAGTGCCGTTTGCGTCACCGGAGCCAGCACCCGCATCAGTGCCGTTCGCGTCACCCGTACCCGCACCCGCACTTGAACCCGCACTGGCGTCGTTGCCGTTCGCGTTGTCGCCACCGGCGGCGTTCCCGTTCGCGTCACCACCGCCGGCCGCGCTGCCGCTGCCACCGGCGTCGCCCGCTCCGATGACGGCTCCGGTGGCCGCGAGCGCGGCCGTGACCGGCTGGAAGAAGGTCTCGCCGCCCTGCTGGCAGTCACCGCTGCCGCCCGAGGTCAGCCCCACGGCCGCGTCGCCGGCGAACATCGGGCCTCCGCTGTCACCGGGCTCCGCGCACACGTCGGTCTGGATGAGTCCGTTGACGATGTCGCCGTTGCCGTAGTTGACCGTGGCGTTGAGACCGGTGACGGTGCCGTCCTTGAGACCCGTTCTGCTGCCGGATCGCTGCACCTTCATGCCCACGGCCGCGTCCACGGCCTGGGTGATCTGCTGGGTGCTGCCGTTGTGGAGGTCGACCGCGCTGGACGGCTTCGTGGTCGGGTCGTCGTACGTCACCAGGGCGAAGTCGGTTTTGGGGAACCGGGAGTCCGCGACGGTGCCCAGCGGCTGACTACCTGCCTGATCGGCCGCCCAGGTCTTCGATTCGTTGCCGCAGTGGCCTGCTGTGATGAAGGCGGGCGCTCCCTGCACGGTGACGTTGAATCCCAGTGAGCACTGCGCTCGGCCACCGAAGATGGCGGAGCCGCCGATAGCTCCCGTCGCGGTGTTCGCGCCGCCCGCCTGGCCTCCCGCCCCTCCCGCCGCAGGGGAGCCACCGCCGGCCGCTGGGGGGTTGCCGCCGGCCGAGCCTTGGCGGCGGCCGCCCGCGTCGTAGAGTGTGAACTCGCCCGAAGTCCGTTTGACGCTCACCAGACCGGCCAGCCGGTCCGTGGCCCGTGTCAGGGTGGCCATCTTCGTGCCGGTCACCGTCCGGTCGGCGAGGACCACGATCTGGTTGGTCTTCGGGTCGATGGACCAGGCGGTGCCGGGTATCGAGGCGGTGTCGCTCAAGGTGCGAACGCCGTCGCGCAGTGCGGGCATGGTGTTCCGCACGACCTTGGCGATGGCCCCCTGGGACTGGACCCGCCGGGCGTCGTCGTTGCTCAGTACGTTCACGACCAGGTGGCTGGTGGGGGTGTCCAGGTACCAGCCCGCTGTCCTGCCGCCGAGGTCCGTGTCGAGGGATGCCGCGAGCATCGCGGCCGACTGCGAGGAGAACGTCTCGGGGGGTTGTGGCGTGTTGGTACTCGCGTTGGCGTGGGGAAGCAGGATCGCCACCCCGGCGACAACTGCCGCCACGGCGCCGGTGATGGCGCCGGTCCGCTTGTTCACATGTCGGTGGCTCAACTCAAGGACCTCCAGCTGGATCACGCGGGAAGCACACGGGCGTCCGCCCTGGCGTTTCCTTCAACACCTGTGCACGCTTGCCACCCAGTGGTACGTCGCTGCGTGTGGGTCGGCCTCACGGCCACTCAAACTGTGATGAATTCCGGCACATGCCACAGTGAGCACCTACCCTCCGCCGATTCGTTTCGCGCGCGGAAGAGTTGACCGGCGTTCGTGATCGTTTCGCCGGGCCTCCCGGTCCCCGGAGCAGGGCGGGACGCCGCGACGCTTCCGACGGTGTGAGCGGGCGGCAAGCGTCCACGGGAGCCACCGCCGTGGGCCGCGTCGGGGCGGGTTCGTTGTGACCCGGACGGCCGGTTCCATCGGATGGGGGTTCAACTGCCCTCTCCCGGCGGAACGCCCGGCCACGGAGCCGATCGCGGTGGGACCGCCGGGTACGGAGTTGATGCTGCCGTTGTCGGCGGGGGTCAGCCCCAGCCGGGGGAAGCGGTTGAGGAAGTGGTAGCCCACAACCAAGCGCACCGGTGAGTTGTTCGTGGTCCCGTCGATGTACGGCCGGTCGCCCGCGGTTTTCAGGGCCACCACCAGGGCTCAGGACGCCGGCACACCCGCGGACACGGCGTTCCGTCGGGGCGTTCGCCATTGCGGTGTCGCGGTGAGGCGCCGAAGGCTGGAACGTCGCGGTGGCGCTCCGGGTCATCGCGTCGACTGCGGACGCGCACACTCCTTTACGGCGTGGCGGCGGCCCAGCGGCTGGGCCTGTGCGGGCATGTCCGTTGCCGGGATGTCGGCGATCATTGTCCGGTGGGGCGGGAGGAGAGGGGCGGGCGGAACTGGGGGCCGTAATTCCCCGGGGTACCGGGGATACCGATCTCCATCAATTCGACGGCTGGGGTCTCCAGTCCCCGCATGGCGTGGACGGCCGCGCGCAGGGCGCTGGGGTCGCCGCCATCCCACGCTGTTTCGAGGGTGTCGAGCACGGCGTGGTAAGTGGTGTCGAAGTGGTCGAGGAGTCGCCGGACCAGCACTGACGCGTGGGGCCAGCCGCCGGCTGGGACCGTGGCCATGGGACGGGTGTCGGGGAAGGGCACGGGCGCGCCGGTGAACTGCCTGCTTGCGCCGACCTTGAGCAGCCGCCGTCCGTGGTAGATCTCACCGAAGGCGTAGTAGTGCGCCGGGTGGTCGTCGCCGAAGGACTCATCCGGGGAGGTGATCGTGCCCTCGCCCTGCTCCTTGATGACTTCGAGGCAGCGTTCGACGTCATCGAGGTTCTCGACCGGCTTCAGCACGGCGGAGCCGATGTGTTCGGACAGCTGCCCCCGCGCCGACAGTTCCGGTGCCGCCTGTCGGAACGCCTGCTGCAGGGTGGAGTAGAAGTCAGCAACGCTCGGCGAGGTGGCCCTGCTGCGGGTGAGCGGAGCGTCGGGGGCCTCAATCGCCATCATCACGTCGTGGACGACGGACTTGGTCAGGCCCGACAAATAGATGTTCACTCCGGCGCGCACGCCGCCGGGTAGCGGGCCGGGGTAGGTGGGGGCGGCGTCGCTGATCCGGGGCCGCCCGCCCACAGCCACCAGGAGGTTGCAGACCACTCCCAGGTGGTACATCTCGTCGCCGACGATCCGCCGGATCAGACGCGCGACCTCGCTGCTGCGGTCCTTGACCGACCACCAGCCGCACAGATACGGCGGGATAGTGGAGAGTTCGAGTTCCACCGCAACCTGAAGGGCCTGCCTGAGCCAGCCGACGTCGCGGCCGATGGCGGGAACAGCCATCAGACGCGCGACAGACCCGAACGGTGCGGCCTGCGGCGGCCCGGCCGCGTGCGCGGCTGCGGCGGGCCCGGCCAGCGAGACCGGCGCGGCCGCCAGGGCTGCCGCCGCCACGAAACTCCTGCGCTTGAACGGGGAAGCCTCCGGTTTGTCCGGGTCGCTCGTTGTACCTGTCACCGTGGTCTCCGCTCGTCGCGGTGGGCCCCGCCTGCTCCCGGGGCTCCTCGGGTCTTCCGAAGGTTCGCGAAGCTAGCAGCGGTTGTCCCCGTTCCCGAGGTGCGGGATCCGCGCGGTGCAATTGCCACCCGTTCGGCCCAGACGAGGCGAAGCCGCACCCTTGCGGGGGAGGTCCGCAGCAACCCCTTGCGAACCCGCGGGCTGGGGGTGCGCGGGCCCTATCGTCGGGCCTGCCCGGCCACACCACGGGCCATTTAGTCGACAACGCCGCCAACACGACTCTCGCTCTTCTTCGGCAAGATGGCCGATCGACTCGACCACCGGCTTGTTGAAGGGTGCGGTTGGCGCGGAGGAGCGCGTTGATGCCGGTGGATTCGGTGAAGGTGAGGTGGGGGAGGCCGGGTGAGCAGCGGTCGTTCCGGGGCCGGCCCCGGAGTACCGGGACGTCCGGGGCCGGCTCGCTGTCACCGCTGGAACGGGCTCGGCTCCCAGGCTTGTCCGCCGATCGGGTGGACCACAGCGGCCGGCCCTTCACCGCGCTGATGCGGAACGGCGTGCCGTGGCCGAGGTCGACGGGGAGCGTCCCCTTCCGGTCGCCGCTGGACCACTCCAGCTCCAGGTACCAGGACACGTCGTGGGCGGTGGTCCGGGCGGTGATCTCGATGACCTCCGGGTCGCCCTCGCTCACCTTCAGCGGCAGGCCGGTGCTGCCCTCGGTCACGACCGGCCGCGGGCGGGCCGCGTCGAGATCGAGGTCGTAGGAATGGACGTCGACTCCGCCGCCGCAGCCCTCGCCCATGGAATAGGCGTTCCAGGCGAGGGGAGCCGCGATCCGGGCGACCCGGACGTTGAGGCCCGACAGCACCACGGTGTCCCTGCTCGTGCCCTGCACGACGATCTCGATCGACAGGTAGGGGCCGGGAACCGCGCCGAGCCGGGAGACCCAGCCCGCCACGTCCGGCACCTGGGGCGGTCGAGGGACTTCGGACGGCGGGCGGTCGACCAGGTACTGATCGCACGGGGTGTCCCACCCGGAAGGCTTGACCGAAACCTTGATCGGAGCGCTCGTGTCCGTCCCGCCGCTCGGCCCCGGCGAGCCCGCGCCCGCGCCCGGGCCCGCGCCGGCGGAGGCGAGCGCGGGGGAGGACGACGACGAGTCGAGGCCGCCCGCGGCCGGAGATCCGGAGGACGACCCGCCGGCCGTGGCCCGCCCAGGATCGGTGTCACTGCCGGTGGCCGACTCCAGCCCCGTAGCGACCGCCCCGATGGTGGCCAGCACCACGGCGACCGCCGCCGCGGCCAGCATCCCCCGGTGGCGGACCCGCCACCGCAGCGGCACCGCCCGGGGGACAGGGTCCGGTTCGGCGCGGGCGGCGGGGACCGGTCCGGCCTCATCACCTCTCCCGTCCGGTGTCGCCTGCGCCTCCGGCCCCGCCTGTGCCTCCGCCTGTGCCTCCGTCGGACCCGTCGCCCCCGTCGCCCCCGTCGGACCCGTCGGACTGGACGGTTCGGACCCGGATGACGTCCTGGTCCCTCGCGCCGCGTGGACGACGACCCACAGCCGATACAGCTCGACGAGCTCTTGCGGCGTCGCTCTGCACAGCCGCGCGAGGTGGTCCAGCGGGGCGAACTCCGTCGGCACCACGTCGCCGGTGCAGTAGCGGTGGAGCGTCGAGGTGCTCAGATGCAGCTTCTTCGCCAGCGCGCCGTAACTGAGCCCCGACCGGCTCTTCAGCTCCCCGAGCAGCAGCGCGATCTCGTCCCGCTCCCTCAACTCCCCGAACCCCTCTGGCACCGTTCCTCCACCCCGCTCTTGCGTCCCGCAATGATCGCGCCCCGCCGTCCCCGGCCGACATCGGCGGTCGGGTTCGGCGCTGTCGCGTCCCCCCGCGGCCGGACCACCGTGAAGCGATCTCCGGGGCAGAAGCACGCCCGCTCACGCTCCCGCGGTTCCCGCCGCCGGGCACGCCGTTCCTGCGTCCCATTCACGCGTCCCAGGAAGGTTACGTCTTCCCAGCTCAAAGGAGGTAAAGGCGTCCCTGCGTCCCAGATCGGACGCCGGCCGTTGCTGCTGGGACGAAGCGGCCGACAAGCTTTCGGTGATCACCGAGAAGGAGCAACAACAGTGAGCACTGTTCAGGCGGCCCGGCGCGCGATACGTACCGGCGACCGATTCCACCGCGGCGCGGTGGCGCTGACGATGGGCGGCATCCTGCTGATGACCGCGGCCTGCGGCAACCCCCACGGCGAGGGCGCCGAGGCCTCCCGTGCGACGGACACCGCTGCAGCAGGCGGCCCGGCCGCCACGACCACAGGCGGGGCTGTGCCGAAGACGTCGGCCGCGGTGCTGGACGTCGAGCCGAAGGACGGCGCCCAGGGCGTCGCCCCGAACGCGCTTCGGGTGTCGGTCTCCCACGGGAGGCTCACCACCGTGGACGTGACCGACAAGAACGGCAAGCCCGTGCCCGGCTCGCTCACCCCGGACGGCACCGGCTGGAAGCCCGCCGCCGCGCTCGCACCCGGCACGGCGTACACGGTGAACGCCCAGGCGACGGACGCCGACGGCCTCGTGGCCGCCGCCACCACCGCGTTCACCACACGCACGCCCGGCAGGCAGGTCTCCACGAACGACAACATCGGCGACGGCCAGACCTACGGCGTGGGCATGATCGTCAAGGTGGAGTTCAGCAAGAAGATCGTGAACAAGGACGCCGTCGCCAAGGGCATCACCTTCGCGACCGACAACGGCACCGAGGTGAAGGGCCACTGGTTCGGCGACGACCGGCTGGACTTCCGCCCGGCCGAGTACTGGAAGCCGGGCACCAAGGTCACCATCCACTACCGACTGAAGAACGTCGAGGTCTCACCGGGCGTCTACGGCGACGTGGACAAGGACGAGCCGTTCACCATCGGCCGGTCGCAGGTGTCCACCGCGAACGCCGCCACGCACCAGCTCACGATCGTCCGGGACGGCAAGGCCACCACCGTGCCCGCCACGCTCGGCGACGAGAAGCACCCGTCGTGGAGCGGCACGATGGTGATCATGTCCAAGGAGAAGGTCACCCACATGAACTCCCGGACCGTCGGACTCGGCGACGAGTACGACATCCCCGCCGTCCCGCACGCGATGCGGCTGACCAGCAGCGGCACCTACCTCCACGGCAACTACTGGTACAAGGGCGACCGTTCGGCAAGGCCAACACCAGCCACGGCTGCGTCTCGCTCAAGGACGTGGAGGGCGGCAGCGACAACTCCGCCGCGGGCGCGTTCTTCAACAGCTCGCTGATCGGCGACGTGGTCAAGGTCGTGCACTCGAAGGAGAAGGCGGTCGCCCCCGACAACGGGCTCGGCGGCTGGAACCTCCCCTGGGCGAACTGGTAGACCTGCCCGCCTGCCCGCCTGCCCGCCTGCCCGCCTGCCCGCCTGCCCGCCTGCTGGCCCGCTCGACCGCTCGATCGCACCGCCCGTGACGGTCAGTCGTGGTCGCCGGCGAAGGGTCCCTCGTCGACGAAGCGGCGCAGGAGGCGGGCGAAGGTGCGGGCGTCGGCCTGCGGCCAGCTGGCGAGTGAGTCCTCGATGGCGTCCGCGAGTCGCTGCCGGGTGACGGCCACGACGGCGCGGCCGTCGTCGGTGAGGGTGAGCAGGGTGGCGCGGCTGTCGTCCGGGTCCGGGTGGCGCTCGAGGAGCCCGAACCGCTCCAGGCGGTCGGCGCGCCGGCTGACGGTGGTGCGGTCCAGTCCGACCTCGCGGCCGAGGTCGGCGGCGCTGCACGGGCCGGTGCGGGCCAGGCCGCTGAGGACCGGGTAGGTGAGGTCGTCAACCGCCTCCTCCAGGCCGTCGGTGAGGCGGGTATGGAGACGGGTGCGGGTGCTGCGCCGCAGGAGCAGCCCGAGGGTCTGGGCGATGTCGTCGCCGGTCGTGTTCGTCACCGCTTCAGAATAGCGTGCGCGAAGCACGCTTTCCCCGTACAGTCATAAGCGTGCTCGAAGCACGCATCTCTCGTGCATCTCTTGTGCTCGCCTTGCGGGCCACTACCACCACACCGGAGGAAATCCCATGAACCGCACCGACATCCGCGCCGCCCTCACCGACCTGCTCCTCACCCCGGGCCTGGATCTGGACGAGGCCGCCGAGCGGCACTTCGCCCCCGACTACCGCCAGCGCACCGACGGCAGCTGGGCGGATCGCACCGAATTCCTCGCCCATATCGCCCACCTGCGCACGGTCGTGGCCGGCGGCTCGGTCGAGGTCCACGACGAACTCGCGGACGGCGACCGGTACGCCGACCGCCACACCATGGAGGTCGTGAAGACGGACGGCTCCACGGTCCGCATGGAGGTCTACGTGTTCGGCGAGTTCGCGCCCGACGGCCGCTTCCGCCGGATCGAGGAGACCACCTTGCTGCTCGCAGGCTCCGAGGCCGACCGCGACCTCGGCAGCGCCCGCTGACCCCCCTCGTGCCGATCCCCGTCGTGTCGATCCCCGTCGTGCCGATCCCCGGCGTCGGAAGGCTCAGACGCCGACCGCAACCCCGCCGCCGCCCCCGCCCGGCCCTGCTCATTCCCTCACCTTCAAGGACACTGTCATGAAGCAGCTGCTGTTCCCGGACAACACCCAGTTCTGGTACGAGACCCTGCGGTCGATGAGTCACATCGCTTATGGCGGCGCTGATTTCGGTGAGGTCGTCTCGACGTGTGAGCGCATCGTTGAGGGTGACTACGACAGTTGGCACACGGAGTGGCTCGCGACGGCGGACCGGGTGGCCGGCGAGGCGCGGATGGCGCTGGAGGCCGGTCACCCGGTCAGTGCGCGGGACGGGTTCTTGCGGGCGTCGAACTATTACCGGTCGGCTGAGTTCTTCCTGCACGGGCACCCGTGCGACCCGCGCCATGACCATGCCTACGACCGCAGCGTGGCCTGTTTCCAGGCGGCCGCCGCGCTGTCCACCCCGCGTATCGAGCCGGTCCGTATCCCGTACGAGGGCACCACGCTGCCCGGCTACCTCTACCGGGCCGACACCACCGGCGCACCCCGGCCGACGCTGATCATGCACTCCGGTTTCGACGGCACCGCCGAGGAGCTCCACTTCAGCGGCGCGCTGGCGGCCGTGGAGCGCGGTTATACGGTGCTGACCTTCGACGGCCCAGGGCAGCCCGGCCCGCGCCACCGCGAAGGGCTGGTCTTCCGCCCCGACTGGGAGAACGTCATCACCCCCGTGATCGACTTCGCCGAGACCCTTCCCGAGGTCGACCCCAGCCGTATCGCGCTGCTGGGCTCCAGCATGGGCGGTGTGCTCGCCCCCCGGGCGGTGGCCTTCGAGCACCGCCTGGCCGCGCTGATAGCTGTGGACGGTGTCTATGACCTCGGCCAGATCTCCGTCCGCAACATCCCCGGCGACCGCGCCGCGGCCGAACGTCTCCTGCGCGCGGACTCGGCCCCTGAACTCGACGCGGGCTTCGAGCAGCTCATGGCCCAGGATGCCACCGCCCGCTGGGCGATCAACCACGGCATGTACGTCATGGGCGTCGACACCCCCCGCGCCTTCAGCGCCTCCTACCTCGACTACACCCTTCACCACGGCATCGCCGAACAGATCCAGTGCCCCACCCTGGTCTGCGACGCCGCCGACGACGAATTCTTCAAGGGCCAGCCCGAGCAGCTCTACCACCACCTGACCTGCCCCAAAACCCTCATGGTCTTCACCGCCGAAGAAGGCGCCGGCGCGCACTGCCACCCCGGCGCCATGCGCCTGTCCCTCGCCCGCATCTACGACTGGCTCGACGACACCCTCACGACGTGAGCGGCGGTCGCCGGACGGCCCTCCCGGTCGGCCCAGACCGCCCGGTAGGCCCCGACCGCCCGGTGGGCCGCCGCCGGACGTCGGCGGTGCTGCCGCCGTCCGGAGCCGGCACCGCATCGACCCGGATCATCCCGCTGCCGGGCCTGAACACAGTGGGGTGAACACTGGCAGCCGGTCACCTTGAAGTCGGAGGTGCGGTGCCGGCCATCGAGATCGACAGTCCGTCGGTGAGCCATCTATGAGCCACCGTCATGTTCAGCACGCGTCCGCCGGTGACCGTGCCGACCAGGGCCCAATAGCGTTCCAGGCGGGGGTCGAAGCCGGACGACCTCGACACCAGCCCGTGCAGGTATGCGCGGAAGGCGGGGATGTCCGACTCGCGCCGGGCTCGTGCGTGGGCGGAGACGAAGGCGTTCACCGCATCCCCGGCGCTGGGCGGCAGCCCCTGGGTCACAGCGGCGGCCGTCAGGACGACGGCATCGTCGATCTCCCCGTAGAAGGCCGGGGCGTCCCTCATCTCTTCGTCGTGGTCCTGTGTCCAGCGGGTGAAACTGGGCGTGGAGATGAGCAGATGAAGCTCGGCGTAGGCCAGCGCTGAAGCGGGATCGGGGTCCTACGGTGGGTCGGGGGACAGCATGGCGATCATGATGTCGAGCCGGCGCTCGGGCATGGCCGCGGACAGCTCGCGATACCAGTGACCGGTGCGGGTGCGATGCGCCTGTGGGAGCCGCTGCACGCGCGAGAGGATCTCCAGACGCCGGAGCCGCTTCTCGCTTGTGCAGATGCCGGTACCAGGTGCGGGCGTGGTCCTCTGGTCGGAGTACTGCCTCTATCTCAACGTCACGATGCCGACGCCGAAGCCGGCCGGGCAGAAGCGGCCCGTGCTGGTGTGGATGCACGGCGGTGCGTTCCTGGGCGGTTCCGGCAGTGACTACAGCACCGAACAACTGGCGGTCCGGGGTGACACGGTCGTCGTCACGGTCAACTACCGGTTGGGAATCTTCGGTTACTTCGGCCACCCCGGGTTGGGCTCCGCCCCACCGTTCGGCCTGGCGGACCAGCAGGCCGCCCTGCGCTGGGTGCGGGCGAACGCGGAACGCTTCGGCGGTGATCCGGGCAGTGTCACTTTGTTCGGTGAGTCCGCCGGTGCCCTCAGTATCTGTGCACACCTCACCTCGCCGACGGCCGTCGGACTCTTCCAGCGGGCGGTGCTCCAGAGCGGTTCCTGCCTCATGTCCTTCCCCCGTGGTGCTCTTGGACCCGGAATGCCGGCGTACGAGCCGTTCGCCTCGGAGAGCGATGTCCAGACGGCCGGTGCAGAAGCCGCCCGGCAACTGGGCTGTACAGCGGGCGGCGGAGATGAGGTACTGGCGTGCCTGCGTGGGCAGAGCACGGATCGCCTCGCCACCGCGCAGCTGATGCAGTCCTTCAACCGGCCCGCCTTCGGCAATGCGCTGCTGCCCGTGGCGCCTGGCCAGGCGTTGGCGTCGGGGCACTTCCACCGCGTGCCGGTCATCCAGGGTTTCGAAATCGAAGGACCCACCCGCTGGTTTCGTGGTCATGTCCGCGTAGATCAGTCATCCAGCAGCGGGGGAGTCCTCCCGTCCGTACGGGGCCAGCTCTGCCGACAGTCCCCGCTGTTCCGCCTCGAAGGTTGTCCCGGAGTGGTGAGCGACCAGACAGACCAACCACCGCGGTACTTCGAGGGATTTGAGATGACGCGCACCGTCGAGCCACGGATAGGGCATGCGTCCTGCGGATTTCGGACGAACGCCGGGGAGCGATGTCCCCCCGTCATCGGTGATCTTTGACGCCGCAGCGACCGCGGGGACGGACTCTCTCCACCAGATCAAGGCAACTCGCTCCGCTCGCCGCCGCCCTCAACTGTTCCGGTTCAGGTACTGGAGGAACAAGGAAACATAGGTCCGATCGGTGGCTTGCGAGCAGGGAAATGCCCGGCCCGCTCGCCTTCGGTGAGCCGTGCAACAGGGACGCTATGGACACGGATCCGTCGGCCGTCCTAGATTCGTCCCAGTGCGAGGTCAGCCGGGGGATTGACGCTCATCATCGTGTGCCGGGGGGAACATGAGATTCGGCTTGCTGGGGCCGTTGCACGCCCAGATCGCCGGACGCGCGGTCCCGTTGAACGGGCCGCGGCAGACCAAGATGCTGGCAGCGCTTCTGATCGACGCCAACAACATCGTCGCCATGGAGCGGCTCGTCGCCGTGATGTGGGACGGGAACGCGCCCGCCACCGCGGTCCGCCAGGTCCAGGATGCTGTCTCCGGGCTGCGCCGCAACCTCGTCGTCTGCGGAGCACCCGGCTCCTTGATCAGCACGCGGCGCGGCGGCTATGAGATCCACCTGGCCCGGGATCAGCTCGACCTGCTGGAGTTCGACCACGAGCGACACCTCGCCGAACAGCGCACGGCCCCGTTCGAGACAGCCCTCGCGCTGCGGCGGGCGCTGGCCTGCTGGCGCGGAAGCGCCCTGGCCGACACTCCCAGTCAAGTCCTGGAAATCGATGCGGCGGGGCTGAACGAGAAGCGTGCGGCCACGCACAAACAGTGCCTCGCCATCGAACTCGACCTGGGGCGCCACCGAGAGGTCATCGATGAACTGACCGTTCTGCTCCGCGAGCACCCCTACGACGAGCAGGTCGCCGAACACCTGATGGTCGCCCTCTACCGGTGCGGAAGACAAGGCGAGGCGCTGCAGGCGTACGAGCGGCTGCGCCGGACACTGGCCGACGAACTCGGCGTCGACCCCACCCCGCCGCTCCAGGCGCTGCATCAGCGCATCCTGACCGCAGATCCCGCCCTGGCCGCTCCGGTCCCGGCACAGGGTCCCTCGGGCACACCACCGGAGAGTCCTGCCCCGGCGGCCCCCGGGCCGGCAATGGCGATGCCCGTGCGTCAATTGCCCCTCGACGTAACCGACTTCGTGGGCCGGGCAGAAGCACTGGCCGAGATCGCCGGACTGCTCGACGTGTCGGCGTCGAACCGGGCCCCGGTGGCCGTCATCGTGGGCAGTCCCGGTGTCGGCAAGTCCAGCCTGGTGACGCACGCTGCGCGGCTGGCGAGCGCCAACTTCCCCGACGGCCAGCTCTACCTCAACCTCGCGGCAACATCGGACGAGCCACGGGACCCGGGACTGATGCTGGCCGAAGCACTGCGCGCGCTCTCCATCGCCGGCAGTGCGATCCCGAACGGCCTGTCCGAGCGCGCCGCGCTCTACCGTTCGTTGCTGGTCGACCGTCACATGCTGGTGGTACTGGACGATGCCGGTCACGCCGATCAGGTGCTGCCGCTACTGCCAGGCGCCGACGGTTGTGCCGTGTTGATCACCAGCCGCACTCTGCTGACGCAACTTCCCGGCGCCCGGCATATCGACCTGGACGTGCTGAGCCCGGCAGAGGCGCGGGAGTTGTTCACCGGAATTGTCGGGCGGCGGCGGGTCGAGCGGGAACCGGGCGAAGCTGACGCGATCCTCGACTGCTGCGGCAACCTGCCGCTGGCGATCCGAATCGCCGGCGGCAAACTCGCGGGCCGCCCGGCCTGGTCGCTGCGGGTGCTGCGGGAACGCATCGAGGACGAGTCCCGGCGGCTGGCCGAGCTGAGGATCGGGGACCTCAACGTGCGGGCCAGCGTCGAACTGAGCCTACGGCTGCTGCCGGCCGACGCTGTGCGCGCGCTGAGTCTGCTGGGTCTGCTCGGCCCCTACACCCTGCCCGGCTGGGTGGTCGGCCCGTTGCTGGACCGCCCGGACGGCGAAGAAGTGCTGGACACCCTCGTCGACGCCAGCCTGGTGCGGCTGACCGCCACCGACGCCATCGGCCAGCCGCGCTACCGACTGCACGACCTGATCAGGACCTGCGCCGTGGAGATCGCCGCTCCCCTGCCGACCGCGGACAAGCGGGACGCGATCATCCGGGTGCTGTCCGTCTGGCTCGATCTGGTCAGGCGCGGTACCGACCGGCTGCCGGCTGGGCTGCTGACCGCCGCGCCTGGTTCGGCACCGCGCCGGTCGCTGCCCGACGCGGTCATGGACCGGCTCATGGCCGATCCGTTCGGCTGGTTCGACGCGGAACGCGACAACCTGCTCGGTGCGGTGAAACTTGCCGTGGACCGGGGCCTGGACGAGTTGGCCTGGGAGCTGGCGGCCGGCACGGCCACCTACTACGACCACCGGTGTCTGTATCAGGACTGGCAGCACGGGCACCGACTCGCGCTGGACGCGGCCGAGGCCACCGGCAACGCGCGCGGCGCATCGGTGCTGCTCCGCGGACTTGGTCAACTGCACATCTACCAAGACGAATTCGACCGAGCCACCCGCGCCCTCGACATGTCCATCGAGCTGTGCCGGGACAACGGGGACAAACGCGGCGAGGCACTGTCGGTGGCGATGCTCAGTACGGTCAGCCGGGTGCAGGGCCGTGACGACGAAGCACTCGAACGTGTCGAGCAAGCGCTGGCCATCGCGGTCGGTGAAGGCGACCGGGACGTCGAAGCGCAGCTGTCCTGCTCCATGGCCGTGATGCGACTCATGCAGGGCCAACTCGAAGAGGCGGAGTCCTGGTTCACCGGAGCCTTGAACCTGTCCAGGGCGCTTGACGACGAGCATCGCGTCGCCGTCGTGCTGCGGCGGTTCAGCAGACTGCACGATCGGCGCGGTGATCCGGACGAGGCGCTGCGCTGTCTGTGGCAGGCGTCGGCCACCTTCGAGAGACTGGCCGACGAGCGGTGCACCGCGTACACGCTGCTGGAAGTCGGCCGCGTGTACGCCGGTCAGGACGACCGGGACCAGGCGAGCCCGGCGTTGGAGCGCGCGGCTGGCCTCTTCCACCGGCACGGCGACCGCCAGGACGAGGCCACGTGCTGGCAACTGATCGGCGACCTGGACGCCGCGGCCGGCAGCCACCACATGGCGCGCCAACACCGAGGGCGGGCGCTGCGGCTGTGGCAGACGATCGGTGAAATGAACCAGACGACAGCTCCAGCGCGACCATCTTCCCCGTGAAGCGCGGCTGTGACGCGCCCTGCGGCCGTGCGGAACAGGCAGTTCGAAGTCATCCGTACCTACCACCCAGCCGACAAGCACTGTGGTCGGCCGATCCCGAAGTTCGCGCCGCCCGAGAGCAGGATCGCGCCGAGGCGTACCGCCGCGCGGCAGCCGTCATCCAGAGTTAGCAGAAGCGCGAGCATGGCGCGGCATACCTTGGGCGAGCATCCAATGAGACGGGGCTCAGCGGGTCCTCCGCTGCGGAAATCCACAGGGTGGCCGGACCGATGGACCGCCGTCGGATGATCAAGGGTCCTGTGGGCGGACGGCCGCCCGGCGTCGGCACGAGGCCGGCCTGGTCACCTGCGGGCTGCCGCGGAATTCGGCATGGGTCTCGTGAGCACTCGGCTCGGCCGGATGCTGGGAGATGGAGCCATACGGCTGCGCAGGGAACATCCAGACCGGCCGACACGGTTGCATTGGGCGAGGGGCCGGCGCCGCACGGGCGGGAATATGGAGACCGCGAGGTCATCCCACCTGGAGCCGGGCCCCAGGATCGCGGTAGGCCTGCCGCGAGCTCAATTTCTGCAGAGGACTGTTCAATGACTGACCGACCCTTGACGCTGATGGCAGTACACGCCCACCCCGACGACGAAGCCACCGGAACCGGAGGGGTCCTCGCGCGGTATGCGGCGGAAGGCATCCGCACGGTTCTTGTGACGTGTACCGACGGCGGTTGTGGTGACGGACCGGGGGGTGTCAAGCCGGGCGATGCCGGGCACGATCCGGCGGCCGTCGTCCTGATGCGCCGTCAAGAACTCGAGGCGAGCTGTGAGGTCCTGAAGGTCAGTGATCTGGAGACGCTGGACTATGCCGACTCCGGGATGATGGGCTGGCCGAGCAACAAGGCCCCGGGAGCCTTCTGGCAGACCCCCGTGGAGGAAGGCGCCGCCCGGCTCGCGGAACTCATGCGGCACTACCAACCTGATGTGGTCGTCACCTATGACGAGAACGGGTTCTACGGCCACCCCGACCACATTCAGGCCCACCGCATCACGATGGCGGCGCTGGAGATGACCGAGCTGACACCGAAGGTGTACTGGACGACGATGCCCCGCTCGATGATGCAGCGCTTCGGGGAGATCATGCGCGAGTTCAATGAGGACATGCCGGAGCCGGATCCTGCCGAGGCCGCCGCGATGGCCGAGATCGGCCTGCCCGACGATGAGATCTTCACGTGGGTGGACACCACGCCCTTCAGCGGTCAGAAGTTCGATGCGCTGGCCGCGCACGCCAGTCAGGGCGAGAACATCTTCTTCCTCAAGATGGGCAAGGAGAAGTTCGGCGAGTTGATGGGCGTGGAGACCTTCGTACGGGTCAAGGACGCCACCGGCGCGGCCGTACCCGAGAACGATCTCTTCGCCGGATTGCGCTGACCCGCCCGTCCGGCCGAGACCCGGAAGGTCATCGGCCGCACAGCGCGATCGAGCGGGTCACGCACCCGGAGGCTTGTCCGCCGACGCCGCTCGGCCCGAGGACCTGGAGCGGTAAGGCGCTGGTCACAGCGGTGAGGGCTGCCGGAGGTGGGGATGGAACGGATCGCCAAGAGACGGCTGCGGCAGGTGCGGCCCGCCTGGCGGGTTCCGGGGGTTTCAGGTGCGTTCGGCAGCCAGGGTGCCGTGGGGGGCTGGTGCGCGGCCGGTTCGGTGGTGCGCGGGCGCGCGGACGGGTTGCACGCTTACGACCTGGGCACCGGGGAAGCCGTCTGGTCGTGGACCGTTCCCGGCCGCACGGCGCTGCTCGCCATGAGCCGCACGGCTGTGAGCGGGGTGGGTCTGGCCGTCCACGCGGACGACAGCGCAGGTGGCGAGGTCGCCGACTGCGCTGTCACCGCCGTTGGGGTCGAGGGCGGCACTGCCCTGTGGTCCGTTCCGTTCGACCTCAGCGGCGGATCCTGGAGCCTGCACGAGCAGCACGTCCGCGGAGCCGTCGCAGTCGCCCCGAACCGCGCCGTCCTCCTGACGGACGGGCTCGGGCTCCAGGCCTACGCACTGAACAGCGGACGTCCCGTCTGGCCCCCGACCGCAGCGTTGAGGGGCAACGTCCAACTCGCCGTCTGCCGGACCGGCATCATCCAGGTCGGGCTGGACGACGGCCACCTCACCGTCCGGTGTCTCGACGCGGCCGAAGGGACCGTCCGCTGGGAGACCGCTCCGTCCACGCACGGGCCCGTGGCCACGGTCCACGTCCTGCAGGAAGATCCGCTCGCCGTCCTGTGCCGAGGTCGTGGCCGGGGCCGCCGCGGGCCGGAGGAGGTGCTGGTCCTCGACGCCGAGGACGGGCGGACGGCCGGGCGGATACCGGTCTCCGCGCACGGCGAGCTGCGTGTCGCGGCGTACGGACGTGTGGATGGACTGTCCGACGGACAGCGCGTGGCCGCGGTGGGTGAACTGCTGGTTGCCGTGGTGCGTCCGGTGAACGCCTGCGCCGATCAGCTGACCGCGTTCGCCCTGGACGGCGGGGCGCCCCGCTGGACCTGGTGGTCGCATGGGGTGGTCGTCAATGTCTTCGCGGCAGACGGTCACGTCGCGGTGGTGAGCCAAGCGGACCCTCACGTCCGTGTGCACCTGCTCGACGGCGCGACCGGAGCGGTCCGGGCGGTGCGACGGCTGGACGGGTACGAGGTGGGAATGCGTGGCCGGTACTACCTCGACGCCCACCACCGCCTGGTCCACCTGTCGCAATGGGGGGACGGGAGATGGCATCCGCTACAGATGTTCCCCTTGCGTTGACAGCGGGCGCGGCCCTGGTGCGGGCCATCGTGAGCGAGCCTGAGTGTGCCGCAGGTGGCGTGGACCGCGTGACCCCGCAGCCGTCTGCCCGATCCGGCCGTTGCGCCCATGCACCTTCGGCTTTGCCGACAACCAATCGGATTCCGCGATGGTTCGGGGATGAGCGACACACTGATTCAAGCCACGCCCGTCGACCGCACGGCGCGTGCTCATCTCCTCGACCATCTCACCCACCACCGCGCCCGCTTCCGGCGGATCGAGCACGCATCTGAAGGCAGAACCGACGTGGTGAGCGCCCTGCGCGGGCACCCGGTGGGGCAGGCAGCGAAGTGCATCGTCGTCCGAGTGAAGATGACCAAGAAAAGTTCTCACTACGTCCTGGCCGTGGTGCCCGGTGACCGCCGGGTCAATCTGGACAGGATCCAGGAGCTCTGGGAGGCACGGCAGGCGTCCTTCGCCGACCGCGCCACCGCTGAACGCCTTTCCGGTTGTGTCAGCGGCGCCATCGTGCCTTTCACCTTCGATCCAGCGCTGGAACTCGTCGTCGACCCGGCCCTCCTGGAACACGAAGAGATCTTCTTCAACGCAGCCGATCTGAACCTGTCCGTGGCGCTGGACGTGCGCGACTACGTACGGATCGCGGAGCCCCGCACCGAGGCCATCGCGGAGAACGCTGTTGCCCTCGCCGACTGAGCCCCGGCCTGCCGTTGTGTCCCGTCCCACGGGGGCGCAGCGGCAGGCGCCGCGGTACCCGTCAGGACGTGCGGGTGCCTGCCGGGTCGGCATCCGTCCGAAAGGACCACCGGCTCGAACCGGGGGAGAGGAGGCCCGCCCCTGGCTGTGGTCACGGGGACGTTCCTCTTGGCGTAGCGCGCGCACTCGTCAGGCTGCGGCGAAGCTACGACAGACCACATCCACTCAGCACATCAGCCCCCGATGCGTCCGGTCCTGCGCGGGGGATGCAGGACCGAACGCATCGGCATCGCGACCGTGGTGTTACGCGGTCCCGCCCTTGAGCCTGTCCGGTGTGCGGAAGGTTCCGCCGCTGTACATCGGGAGATGTATCGATTCTCCGTATCGGGCGAGCCGGCTCCAGGGTCGGTTGATTCCGGCGGAGCCGTAGCGGCGCACCCTGGTGACGGTGACGGTGACGGTGACGGTGACAGTGTCGAGGACGTCGACGTGGATCTCCTCGCCGGAGCCGGCCTGTTGGCGGACGATGCCCTCCGGGTCGACGACGGCGCTGGTGCCGACCCCGGCCGGGTCGCAGACGTTGACGTTGATGACGTAGACCTGGTTGGTCCAGGCGTTGGCGCGGGCGCAGACGAGTTCCATCTCCCGGTCGCGGGTGGGGGTCAGGGTGGGCTGGATGGCGATCTCCGCTCCCAGCCAGGCGAGCTGGCGGATGGTTTCCGGGAAGGAGCCGTCGTAGCAGATGGCCAGGCCCACCCGGCCGGTGCCGGGAATGTCGAAGACGGTGAACTCGTGTCCGGGCGTTGCTCTTTCGTAGGGCGGCCAGGGGAAGACCTTGCGGTAGCGGGCGACGATCTCGCCGCCGGGTGGGACGGCGAGGGCGGTGTTGTAGATGTGGCCGTCCTCGGCGCGCTCGTAGAGGCTTCCAGGGATGAGCCACAGGCCGGTCTCCGTGGCGAGAGAACAGATCCGGTCGGTAAGCGATCCGGGGATCGCCGTACGCCATGAGCAGGCGGCCCGCCTCATGGCCGCGAGCTCGCTACTGTCCGGGCCTGGGCGCCCGGCAAGTCCTCGGCTGAGCGGCGCGTCGACCTCGCGGCAGACCTGCGGCCGGAGTTATGGCGGGCATCGCTGGAAGTGTTCGTGCACTGCCCCGACCTCGACTTGCGGATGCAGTTGCGCAGCTGCACATCGGGTCCAACTCACCGAGATGAAACGGGGATGTTTCATAGACTGAAGTCACCACCACGCAATGGGCACTCAGAGAGTGGAGATGGACGTGTCACGACGATGGAAGATCGCGATCATCGTGTTGACGGCGGGGATCGCTGCCTTGGTCCTGGTCTTGCTCTACGGGCCCTCCTGGTTCATTGCCTGGGCGGACGACCCGGGCAAGTAGGGCACGTGCATCGGTGCGCAGTGGTACGGCATCCCCGTGTGATCGTCCCTTTGAGTCGTCGGACCGCGAGGTCATGTCCGTAGTCCTCGGCGAAGGCCAGTGGCGTGAGCCCTTCGGGGTCGGGAGTCGGGTCGGTGTACGGCCGAGGGGTACCAAGCGATCACCACGGTGCGGGCGTGATCCAGGGACGTGCGAAGTGCGAGGGACCCGACAACCGGAAGCCCCGACACAGTGGCCGTCCCTCACTCTTCGCTACCGGCATCTCGAAGCGTGGAGGACGGCCACTGCTTGTCTCAACGACGGGACGACATCCGGCCGACCGCGGTCGTGTGGGCTCAGGAGCCGTTGGTGAAGACGGTGACGGAGTTGCCCGGGACGGTCACGTTGTGACCGCCCGTGAAGTCCGCGGTCAGCGTGCGGACCTTGGTGGGGAAGCCGTTGGCGTCGACGGTCGGCGCTGAAGTGCTGGTGTACACGTACTTGTCCAAGGTGACTGTGCCGGTCGGTTCGTTGAGCGAGACGGTCTGCGTGTCGGCGGTGCGATTGACCAGGACGAAGGTCCAGGCGCCGGTGGGCAGTTGGGCGGCCAGGACGCGCACGCCGGTCGGCTGGGCGGGGGCGTGGATGGTGGATCCGGTGGGAAGGTAGCGGCTCAGCAGACTCCAGGTGTAGAACCAGGGCCGGAGCGCGGTCGAGTGCGCCGAGACCGTGTTGGGGTCTTCGGTGCCGCGTCCCCACATGCCGCAGTATGTCTGGGCCGCGTAGCCGTCGAGGCACCATGCGGCGGCGCCGTCGACCCCTGCTCGGGCCTCCTGCACGGCCAGGTCGGCCATGCGCAGCGGCTGCGTCGTGTCCAGCGCGAAGTCGTAGTTCTTGCTGCCGTCCGGGTTCTGGGCCGCCTTCATCCCTGTCTCGCCGAGCAGCACCGGGGTGCCGGTGGGCGTGGCCGCGCGGAGCTGAGCGACCGCCCGGGTCATCACCGGCTCGACGTACGCGGGTGCCGCACCGTACAGCTCCTGGTCGTAGAAGTGCGCCTCACTGGCGCCGAGCAGGCCGCTCTGCGCGGAGCGCAGCCACCACGAGTTGCTGTTGGTCCAGGAGCCCGAGTTCAGAGCGGTCTGCGTCTGCGTCAGGTCGTTGAGCGGATCGTTGAGGGCACTGCCGGCGCCGGCGATCGCCATGCCGCCGACCGTGTGATCCAGGGTCGAGGACGCGACCGACAGACGCAGGTATGTGGCGTTGGCGATGCCCGAGGCCGTGTAGGTGTACTGCCACATACCGCCGCTGTTCTGGCCGGTGACGGTGGCCACCGGCGTCGGTGCGGCAACGGACAGGCTCTTCCAGGTGGTCCCGTCGGACGAGGTCTGGAAGGTGACGGCGGTGTCGGTCGCGCTGGCGGCGTACACCTGCGCCGTGAAGGACTTGAGCGCGGCCGGCTTCCAGACCAGTGCGGAACTGCAGCCCGGGTTGCAGCTCTTCGCGGTCTGGTGGCCCAGGTCGCCGCTGTAGGCGGAGATGCCGGCCTCGGCGGTGTCCGCACCGGAGACGACGGTCTTCGAGGTGCTCACCCCCGCGATGGTGAAGGCGGTGGTCAGGTTGGTGGTCGCGGTCACCCAGTCCGGGTAGGAGTACGACTTCGGTCCGGTCGAGACGTTGGGCTCGTTGAGGCCCACCCAGTACTTCGGTGCGGCACCGTCGACCTGAAGGTGCTTCACCAGCGTCGCCTCGATGGTGGCGGTGCCCGGATCCGTGTAGTTCAGCGGGTCGACGCCGAACAGCCCGCTGACGACGGGGATGCCCTCATCGACGTAGTGTTTGATCACCTTTTCGGCGCTCAGGTAGGCGTCGTTGGTGAAGTCGTAGCCGCCGGTGCTCGTCCAGAACCAGGGCAGGTTGAACATCACCCGCACCACGCCGGGCTTGATGTAGTCCGTGCGGGACACCATCAGATTCCAGTCGGCGGCGGTCCAGGTGGTGCCGTTCGGCGGCTGCGGGGCCTGGTTGTAACCGAAGCCGATCCAGTCGCTGGCGACAACGTCGCTCGGTGCGACGGCGCTGCTGGGTTCGACGGCGCTGCTGGGGGTCGGCACGGCCAGGAAGCTCGTCAGCAGAGCGCCCACCCCCGCAAGAGTCGCGAACGCGGAACGGCCGGCCAGGGAGGGGGAGGGGCGGCGAGAAGGTCGTCGTGGACGCATGATGCGGGGTCTCCAGATCTGCGGGCGGAGCTGAGTCGGAGACGTCACCGTCGATGAGGGTGGTGAGTTCGCCCCAAAACCTCAAACTCAGCGTCCACCACGGTTGATGGTCGTCACTCAGGTGGTGACCGCCTCAAGTCTGGTCTGTGGCGCGGTCCGTGGCATCCGTGAAACTACGTAGTGAGCGGCGGGGCCGGACGTGGTGTCGCCGGGCGGCGGGAACCATGGGCTCGTGCGCCGGCCCGCGACCGGCCCGCGACCCGGCCGGGGACGGGGGCCCAAGGCTCGACATCGCGTCAGCGCCCGTCACCGGATCTCCGCGACCCCGAAACGCTGGGTAGCCTGTTCACATCAGGGCCTGACGAGCGGGGCGAGAGCGTGATGACGGTGGTCGGCAGGTCCGCGGAGGTGGAGCAGTTCGACTCGCTCATCAACGGCCTGGGGATGAACGCGGGGCCCTGGGTGGTCGACATCTCCGGGGACGCCGGTATCGGGAAGAGTCGGCTCCTGGGCGAGGCGTGTGCGCGGGCCAGGCGGCGCGGGCTGACCGTGCTGTGCGGCAGGGCCACCGAGTACGAGCGACACACACCGTTCCAGATCTTTACGGACGCGTTCGCGGACATCGATCCCACGGTGCTCGACGAGGAACTCGTGGCGGCGCTGACGCCGCTGTTGCAGGGTGTCCGCGGTGCGGGGGGCTCCCTGTCACACGCGGGATTATCCAACCGCTTCTCCGTGTATCGCGCCGTCGCCGGGGCGCTGGCACGGCTCGGGGAGAACGGGCTGGTGGTGGCGCTCGACGACCTTCACTGGGCGGATCCCGCGTCCTTGGAGCTGGTGGAGCATCTGATCCGGCATCCGGTGCACGGCCCGGTGCTGCTCCTCCTGGCGCACCGGAAACGGCAGACTCCGACCCCCTTGACCGCCGCTCTCACCCGTGGAATCGACAGCGGCGCCGTGCTGCCCATGGCGCTCGGGCCGCTGGGTGAACGGGAGTCCATCACGGCACTGGCCCCCGACCTGCCTGAGGACGATGCGAGGCAACTGCATGCCGCCAGTGAGGGAAACCCGCTGTACCTGCACGCCCTCCTCCACGCGTACCGGAACGGGGCGTCATTGCCGGGAGTCACCGCCCGGATCCACCCCCACGTACCGGACGACAACGCGGCCGGAGTACCCAATGGGCTGGACTCCTTACTGCTGGATGAACTGACCGCGCTGACGGGGCCGCAGCGCCTCGTCATCGAGGCAGTGGCCGTGCTCGGCGACCATGCGACCTCTTCGATGCTGCGTGTGGCGATCGGTCATTCCGGGCGCGAAGAGCCGGGTGACCCGACCCCCGAACTCGCCCGACGCGACCTGCTCCGGAGGGGAGCGGGCGACAAGTGGACGCTGCGCCACCCGCTGCTGCGGGCACTGGTCTATGAGAACACCGCCCCCCGGCTGCGTACCGAGATCCACTGCCGAGCGGCGGACGAGCTGGCCAGGACCGGTGCCTCCGCCGCCGAGCGCGCCCATCACGTCGAGAGGTCACTCAACGGCTGGGATCCGGCGTCCGCTGCCGTGCTGAGTGAAGCGGCCGTCCAGTTCGCCGATACGGCGCCGGCAACGGCAGCCCATTTGCTGGACGTGGTCCTGCAGATGCTGCCGGAAGCCCCTGAGTTCGACGGACAGCGCGGTGAGCTGACGCTGTCGCGAGCCAAGGCGCTGGGGATCAGCGGCAATCTGCGGCAGAGCCGGGATCTGCTGCACGCACTGATCAGCGTGTCAGGGGACGGCACCCCTGCCCTGCGCGCCGATGCCATCGCCTTGTGCGCCATGATGGAACGGCATCTGGGTCACTCGGCGGAGGCCACCGCGCTGCTCCGCAACGAGCTGTCCCGCACTCCCGGCCCTCCGCCCGGCCAGGTGGTCCCCCTGGGGCTGGCGCTGGGCATGTCCGCGCTGCTGACCGTTTCCTATCCCGACGTACGCGCGGACATCGAGCGGACTCTTGCCGCCGCTCGCTCCCAGGGCGACACCACCGGCGAGGCCGGGGTCCTCGGGCTCGCGGCGCTGGGGGAGGCGTACGAGGGCCGGACCGGGGACGCGGAGCGGTTCGCCGACGCAGCCGCAGGCCTCGTGGACGGCCTGACCGACCCCGGTCTCACCGACCTGTGCGAGTCGCTGGTGTGGCTCGCCTGGGCGGAAGCCCTGCTGGAGCGGTACGCCGAGGCGGAACGGCACGCGGAGCGGGGACTGGACATCGCCCGTCGCGCCGGACAACTCCACGTCCTGCCGCATCTGTTGATGAGCAAGGCCTACGTGCACCTGAGCACCTGCCGACTGCCATCGGCACTGGAGGCCGCCGAGGAGGCCGAATCCGTCGCGCGAGCCATCGGCAGCGGCGACCTGCTGGCGTTCACGTTGTCCACCAAGACGCTGATCGTCCTCGTGGGGAGCCCCCTTGGCGATCACCGGGCGCTGGCGACCGCCGAGGAAGCGGTGGCGGCGGCCGGCATGGGCTGCAACTGGTGGGCGTCACTGGCCTGGTGCATGCTCGGCCAGGCCGCGTACATGGCCGGCGATCCGTACCGTTCGACGGAAGCCATCCTGAGGGCGGGAGGCGGCCCCGGACTTCTGCGGCTGCAACCTTCGCTCCGCCCGGCCCAACTGGAGACCCTCACCAATGCCGCCATCGCGACAGGCGACCTCGACCAGGCGGCAAGCTGGGCCTCCCGGGCCGCGGAGGAGGCGGCCCACATTGGGCTTGCGGGCCAACGCGCGGCGGCGTTGCGCGCCAGGGCCGCGATCGCCGAGCAGCGGGGCGACACCAGCGCTGCCTCGCGCCTGTTCCACGAGGCGGCCCAGGAACACGCTCACACCGATGGGCTTCTCTGGGAGGTGGTGTCCTTGTTGCGGGCGGCCTCGCCGGCGAAGGTCACCGGCCACGGACCTCGTGCCGACGCCATGCTTCGCCGCGCCGAGCGGGTGGCCACCGGAGGCGGGGCGCGGTTGGTCTCCGACCTGGCCGAGTTGATCCGGTCACAGATGGAAGACCCGCCGCACGTCCCCGCGGAGCTGGCCCAGCTCACGGCACGCGAGCTGGAAGTCGCCGCATTGGTGGCCGAGGGACTGAGCAACCAGAACATCGCCACCAAACTCCACCTCAGCCGCCGGACCGTCGAGACCCACCTGTCGACGATCTATCGCAAGACCTCCGTACCTTCACGCTCGGCCCTGGCGAGTCTCATGACCCGGGTCGCTTGTGACAGCCGCGGGTGGCCGACAGCCTGAGCCTCAAGGACTACTGACCGGGCCCACCGATCCGGTGCGGATGTCGGGGGTTCGTCACAACGGTCCGCCGTTGGACCCAGGTTCGTGACGTCACGCTGTGCGGTGCCGCGGTCGCGGTACGTTCTCGGGCAGGCATCAACACCTTGGGGGGACCATGCGTAAGATCCTGCTCGCGACGGCGGCCACCGCCTGCCTCGCGCTGACGGCGTGCAATGGCACGACCGGCAGCGACGCGCACACGACGCCGACGGGCACACCGTCCGCCGGGCAGCCGACCACCGTGCTGCCGACGGCCACCGGCAGTCCTACCGGCACCGCGACCGCTCCCAGCGGCGACACCGGCAAGGGCAGCGCCGCGCTGGCGCTCGGAACGCCGGCACGGACGGTGGGGACCAAGCTCGTCGGCATCGTGGAGATCACGCCGACGACCGTCGTCCATGCCACGGCAGGTCGCGGACAGACCTCGCGGTACGGCACCTTCGTCGTCATCACGACCCTGGACACGTCGCTCTCCGCGAACGCGGCCGACGAGGAGACCACGGACGGCACGGGCGCCGGCTGGCAGTGGATCGGCTCGAACGGCCAGACCGTCTCCGAGGGCAAGGGCAACGCCTTCAAGGTCAGCATCGCGGGGTACGACAGCCTCGGCCGGATCGAGCCGGGAGCTCGGCAGAACCGCGCCGAGATCTTCGATCTCACCCCGGAGCAGGCCAAGGGCGGCACACTCGTCTACACCGACTCCACCAAGGCCTCCTACCGCTGGAAGATTCCGGCGGCCGACGCCGGGCCCGATGTGGCGGCGGTGAAGCAGCGTCTGGGCTGATGGCCACGAGGCGGCCGTGCTCGTGTGACCACAACTGTGCGGGGCCCGCACTCTGCCCATGGACTGAGAGTGCGGGCCCGTCGCGCTCCGGCGTGTTCTGGGAGATCAACCCTCCAAGCTCATTGCCGCTTCCCTGGGGTTGCCCGTGACGAACGTGCCTACCTCGGGTCCGAGGTAGGCAGCCTGACGATGGTCTTGCCGTCTGCTTCGCCCGCGGCCATGCGCATCAGCCCGGCCGTCACGACGTCCTCGAGGTCGATGACCGCGTCTATTGACGTGGTGGCGATCTCCGGGTGGTCGTTGAGCAGGGCCAGCGCCTCAGGCAGATCCTGATCGCAGATGTGTACCTTCGATGTCGAGATCCGGATCTCGTCGAGGACCAGCCGGGTCAGGTTCAGGGGCGAGGGGTCACGGTGCAGGCCGACCAGGCGGATGTGGCCGCCACGGCTCACCGCGTTCATGGCAGTCTCCAGCCCCTTGGGCACGCCCGACGTCTCCAACACGATGTCGGCGCCGTCGCCACCGGTGGCCCGCTTGATCGCGGCGGCGGCGTCCTCCTGGGACGCGTCGATGAGCACCGAGGCGCCACTTCGCTTCGCGATGTCCAAGCGGGCCGGCGAGACGTCGACGGCTATCGTCTCGATGCCCTGCGCCGTGCAGGCAGCCACCGCCAACGAGCCGATCCCGCCCAGGCCGATCACCGCGATGCGCGCACCCGCCTTGGCCTCGGCGCCGCGCACCGCGTGCAGTGCGACGGCGAGCGGCTGAGCCATGATCGCGATGTCGGCCGGCATGCTCCCGACGGAGCGGCTGATGCGCGCAGGGACGTTCACCCGCTCGGCAAGGCCGCCGTCCACGTGCAGTCCCACGGTGAAGTAGCTTGAACAGAGGTTCGTCCGGCCCGCATGACACCACCGGCAGTTCCCGCAGGAGACGCCGGAACCCGGGACCACCACGTCCCCGACGGCGAACCCGGTGACCTCCGCCCCCACCGCCGCCACCCTTCCGACCATCTCGTGCCCCAGCACGAGCGGACCGACATGACGGCTCGCCGGATGCGGCTTGGTGAGGGGGATCAGGTGGGGACCCGAAGCGAACTCATCCACGTCGGTACCGCAGATGCTGGCCCGCAGAATCTCCAGTTGGAGTTCTCCTGCCGCCGGTAACTGAGGATCAGGCCATTCCTGGACACGCACATCGCGTTGACCGTGGTAGACGGCAGCAAGCATCTGTTCAACTCCCAGAATTCAAAAGGATCTTCACCCTAGTGGAGGATCGTGGACCAGAGACGGTGGAAACGAGACAACAGGGCTCGCACCGCTCGTCGGGAACCGGCCTCGCGGCCGGATTCCGCCGGCCGGCAGCCGCCGCTGAAGAGAGCTCTCCCATAGTGGGCTACGTCATGCGGTGGTCTCGGTCCGGGGGCTGTTGAACGCCTCGGCGCGCAGTGAGACCGGTCCGTGGTGGGCGCCGTCCGGCCAGGATGCGGTGACGGTCTGCTGTTCCACCAACCCGGAGTTCCTCGCCTCCTTCGCCAACTACTACGTGGGCAACGGGGCGGTCATCAGCGGCCAGTTCGGCGACACCCCGGCGGACACCGCGGCCAAGGCCACCCTGACCCGCCTCTTCCCCGGCCACGTCATCGAACAGCTCAACATCGACCGCCTCGGCACCGGCGGTGGCGGCATCCACTGCGTCACCCAGCAGCAGCCGGTGCCGTAACGGGACCGCGGCACACCGGAGAGCGGTGCCTGACGAGGTTTTCGGGTGGGTCGGGCACCGCGCTCATGTCCTCATGATCCCGTGCCCCGGTCGGGGGCCGGGTTCTGCGGCGGACCCGGTTCGTCCGTCCGGCGCAGCGCCTGATGGACCGACCACAGGACGGACACCAGCGGTACGGCCACCACCGCGCCCATGACTCCGGCCGCGATGGCGCCGCCGATGACCGTGAACGCGACCACCACCGGATGCAGCCGGACGGCCCAGCTCATCACGATCGGGTGCAGCAGATGGCCCTCGATCTGCCCGATGACCACGATGAGGGCGACGACCATGGCCGCGATCAGCGGGCCTTTGGCCGCCAGCGCCACCACGGCGGCGACGGCAAGGGCGATGGGTGAGCCGATCAGCGGAATGAACGCGGCGAAGAACTCCAGCAGGGCCAGCGGGACCGCGAGCGGCACGCCGAGGGCGAAGAGAGCGACGCCGACCAGGGTCGCGTTGATCGCGGCCACCAGCACGATGCCGTGGGTGTAGCCGGTGAAGGTCCGCCAGGCGGCGCGGCCCCCGACCATCACCCGTTCCCGCGCGGCCGGCGGAAGCTGGTCGCAGAACCAGCCCCACTGCCGGTCGCCGGAGTGGATGAAGAAGACCGAGGAGAACAGGGCCAGCGCGAACACGGTCAGGACTTCGACCAGCCGGCCGGCGCCACTGACCGCCGTACTGATGAGAGTGGACCGGTGGCTCGACAGGAACTGCCCGATCCGGGACTGGACGTCGGTGAGCGCCTCGGGGTTGAGCCGGAACGGCGGCTGCTGGAGCCAGTGCTCGATCCTGTTGATGCCTGCCCGGAACTCCCGCGCCAGCCCGGTGCTCTCTCCCGCCACCGACCCGCCGACCAGGGCCAGGACGCCGAGGGCGAGCAGAATGCTGCCGATCAGGGTCACCGCGACAGCCAGCGGTCGTGGCAGGAAGCGCGCCAGGAGGTCGGTCACCGGTCGGAGCATCGCGGTGATGACCAGGCCGAGGAAGACGGCCACGGCGATCTCGTGGAACCGCCCCAGCACGGAGAAGACCGCGTACACGAGGACGCCCACCACGAGGATCCGCCAGGCGTACGCGGCGGCCGTCCGCAGGGCGGGGAACACCCGCGGCTCGCCGCCGGGCCCGGCCGGAGGTGGGGTGATGCCGCGCAGCGCTTGACGCGACGCCTTCCGGATCCGGTGCCCGCGCTCGGCGGACGGCGCGACGGGGTCCGGTTTGCCGGACTGCGGATGCGATGGCCTGGACATCTCCAAGCGCGTACCACCGGAGCCCGTTCCCGCCACGCCGTCGGCGCGACATTCGCCCGAAGGCGCGCCGACCGTGTGGCGTAGCGCCGGGGGACGCGTCACGGGAACGGACATTCGATGCCCCCGTCCCCGTCCCCGTACGGGCCGGCGCCTGCACGAGCGCTGCGTCGACCCCGCCCGCTGGCTCTGCCGTGTGGTGCAAAGTATGCAAATCTGTCGGATAACAGAGGAAAGGGACCGAGGGCTGAGCTCGGCACCCTACGGCGTGCGGGAGGACCGGACATGCGTCGGTGGGCCGAGTTCGTTCTGCGGCATCGCAGGGCGGTTGTGGCGTTCTGGGGTCTCGTGCTGGTTGCCGGCGTGCTGCTGGCGGGCCGGACGACGGATCGGCTGACGATCGACTTCTCGCTGCCGGGTCAGCCCGGCACCGTGACGGCGCACAAGATCGAGGCCGCTTTCGGCAGCGGCGGCGACACGAGTCCGTATCTGGTCGCGGTCACGCTCCCGGCAGGGCAGACGATCACCGGCCATGAGGCCGAGGTCGGCCGCGCATTCGCGGCCGTGGGCGCAGCGGTTCCGAACGTGCGAGTGATCGACGAGGCGAACACCGGCGACAAGGCCTTCAGGACGAAGGACGACCGCACCGCCTACGCGATGGTGTTCTACCGGTTCAACCCGTCACCGAGCCAGAAGCTGCTCACCGATCCCATCCAAGTGGCGGCGGCGAAGGCCTTGCCGTCCGGCGCCACGGTCGGGGTGACGGGTCAGGACGTCCTGGCCTCCGGGGGCAATGACAGCGGCGGGCCGGGGGTGCTCGGGGAGACACTCCTCGGTGCCGTCGGAGCCCTCGCCGTGCTCGCCTTCGTCTTCGCCTCGTTCCTCGCCCTGCTGCCGTTGCTGGTGGCCGCGGTGTCGATCCTCGCGACCTTCGTGATGCTGCTGCCGCTCACCTACGCCACCGATGTGTCGTTCATCGTGCAGTTCCTGGTCGCCCTCATCGGCCTGGGTGTGGCGATCGACTACTCGCTGCTGTTCGTCACCCGCTGGCGTGAGGAGCGCGACCGCGGCCGGGAGAATCACGAGGCGGTCGTGGTCGCGATGGAACGGGCCGGTCATGCGGTGGTGTTCAGTGGTGTGACGGTGGCCATCGGCCTGCTCGCCCTCGTCGTCCTGCCGGTCCCGTTCCTGCGCAGCATGGGCTACGGCGGCGCGCTCATCCCGCTCGCGAGCGTGTTGACCACTCTCACCCTGACCCCCGCGATCCTGGGCGGCATCGGGCCGAAGGTCGACTGGCCGAAGATCCGGCACGAGAACCGGGCGAGCCGGTTCTGGAGCCGCTGGACCGCCGCCGTGGTACGGCGCCGCTGGATCGCGGCCGCCGCCGCCCTGGCCATGCTCGGGATCCTGATCGGCGTTTTCTTCGGTATCAAGATCGGCCTGGCCTCCTCGGAATCGCTGGCCAAGAACGGCCCGGCCTACGACACCCTGCAGACCCTGGAGCGCGGCGGCGTCCCGACCGGCGCGCTGACCCCGATGGAGGTACTGGTCCGCACCGACCAGGCCGGACCGGTCGCCGCCGAACTGGGCAAGGTCGACGGTGTGCGTGGGGCGTTCGTGCCCTCCGGGCCGGCCGGCAACCGGGACGGACAGAGCATCGTCGTGGTCATCCCGGACCACGAGACGGTGAACTCGAAGAGCATCGACGTCGTCAAGCGGGTCAAGAACGTCGCGGCGACCTTTCCTGGGGTCACCGGCGTCGCCGGGATCGGTGCGGCGCAGATCGACTTCCTGCACGCCGTCTACGGCAACTTCCCCCTGATGCTCACCATCATCGCGCTGCTCACGTACATCCTGCTCGTGCGCGCCTTCCGCTCCCTGTTGCTGCCGCTGAAGGCGGTGCTGCTCAATCTGATCTCCCTGGCGGCGACCCTGGGTCTGATGGTGCTCTTCTGGCAGAACGGTCACGGCTCCAACGCGATCTTCGGCATCGCCGCCACAGGGGCCGTCACGTTCTGGATCCCGATCATGATCTTCGCGTTCCTGTTCGGACTGTCCATGGACTACGAGGTGTTCATCCTCTCCCGCATCCGCGAGGAGTACGACGCCGGCCACTCGACCGACGAAGCGGTCATCGAGGGCATCGGCCGCACCGGCCGGCTCGTCACCAGCGCCGCACTCATCCTCTTCCTCGCCTTCGCCGCGCTCGCCTCCGGCCCCGGCACCGATCTCAAAACCCTGGCGACCGGCCTCGGCCTGGGCATCCTGATCGACGCGACCATCGTGCGGATGCTGCTCGTTCCGTCCCTCGTCTCCCTGTTCGGCAAGTGGAACTGGTACCTGCCCGAATGGGCAGCCCGCCCCCTCCGCGTACAGCCGTCCTCCCCACACCCCGAGCAGCCCGCGCCCGGGCCGCAGCCCGAGCCGCAACCGCCCATGGGCTGAACCTTCAACGACCGCGGAAATGGGTGACGTCCGGCGTGTGGGCGCCGGACGTCACCTTCGGTGAGGGGGTGGTTCTCAGTCGGTGCAGACGGTGCCGGGGGCGGGCAGGGCTCGGGTGGTCAGGTAGCGGTTGGTGGCTTCCAGGGCGCACTTGGAGACCAGGAACATGCTGTAGTCGTCGCCTTCATGGCCCAGGACGACGCTGCCCGGGAGTTGGGCGGCCATGGCTGCGCCCGCACGGAAGGGGGCGAGGGCCTGGTGGGTGGACTGGAGGATCAGTGCGGGCGGTGCGCCGTGGACCGGCGCGCCCGCCTTGACGGGCTGGGACGGGGTGGGCCAGCCGAGGCAGCCGGCGATGGCCTTGTAGGAGCGCACGGCGCCACCGAGGTGCGGGGACACCCGGGCGAGTTCCTTCCCCAGTTGGGTGAGCTGGGCGAGGGAGTGCACCGGGCGGGTGTCGTCGAGACAGGCCGGCACCTGTACCTGGACCGGGTCGAGGGTGTCGTCCTGGTCGTGGGTGAAGTCCATCGGGTCGCCCGCCTGGGCCTTGACGATGGCTTTCGCGAAGTCCGGCCAGGCCTGACCGGACAGGGTCAGGTAGTCCTGGGTGGCCTCGCGGATGTCCTCACCGGTCAGCGGCTGGTGGGACGCGCCCCCGGTCGGGATCGGGGTGCGGTCGGCGCGGGCGACGAGGGCGTCGTACTCGGCCGCGACGTCCTTGCCGTGCAGGGCGCAGTCCTTCGACGTGGCGCACCAGGCGGCGAAGCGGTTGAAGGCCGATTCCGCGGTGGCCGCCTCCTGGGTGACCCGGGCGAGCGGCGAGCCGGTGTCGTCCAGGGCGGTGTCGAGGACCATGGTGCGCAGCCTGCCCGGGTAGAGCTTGGCGTAGGTGCGTCCGAGGAGCGTGCTGTAGTGGATGCCGTACCAGTTCAGCTGCTTCTCGCCCAGCCCGATCCGGACCGCCTCGAAGTCCCGTGCGGTGCTGGTCTGGTCGAGGTGGTCGGTGAGCGGGCCGTTGCGGCGCTGGCAGTCCTCGGCGAAGGCCCGGTTGTGGGACACGAGCGCGTTGAACGCGGCCTGGTTCTGCGGGAAGTGGCTGACTCCGGCGGGCTTGAGCGGTTCCGCGCAGAGGATCGGCGTGCTGTGCCCCACACCTCGCGGGTCCACGGCGACCAGGTCGAAGTTCTGGGTCATGGCGCCGGCGAAGGCCGGGAGGTGGATGTGCATCGCCAGCCGCAGCTGCTCGATGGAGGAGCCGCCGGCTCCGTCGTTCAGGAGCACGGTGCCCTGGCGGTGGGCCCGGTCGTCCGCCGGGCGGCGGACCAGGGCGAGGGTGGTGCTGCCGGCGCGGGGGCGGGACCAGTCGACGGGTACCTGGATCGATCCGCACTGCATGTTCGTGAAGTCGGTGTCGGCGCAGGCGTGCCAGTCGATGCTGTTGGCGGGGGTCCGGTGATCGGCGTCCTCGGTCTGCGCGAGCGCCGGTACGGCGATGGTGGCCACGAGCGCGGAGAGGGCCGCGGCGATCCAGCCCGCGTTCTTCCGGATTCTTGTCATGTCGACTTTCCTTGGTCATGAGCCTCGGCCTGTTCGGGCTCGAGGGGTTGTTCGGGATGTTCCGGTGGGGGTGTTCCGGTCGGGGTGCTCAGGTCAGGGCGTTTCCGGGAGGAAGCGGGGTCAGCTTTCGCTTCCGTCCAGGGCGCTGTCGGGGATCCAGGAGCCGTGGATGCCGGCGGTCACGCGGCGCGGCAGGTGGACGGTGGCGATCCGGTCGAGGCCGGAGGCGTCCAGGACCAGCAGCTGGGAGGCGTCCTGCTTCAGGTCGGAGACGACGGTGAGCAGATAGCCGTCGTCCTCGTTGGTGGCGCCGGCCGCGGGGACGAACACCGCCTCACTGGGCAGCCGGGCGTCGCCGACCTGGTGGATGCGGCGGGCGCCGGTGGTGCGGTCGTACTTGACGACGCCGTAGCCGCCGAACCCTTCCTGGTCCGGGAAGGACACCGCGTACTGGTAGCGGTGCTCGGCGCCCAGGTAGTCCTCGTTGAGGGTCGGGAACTCCACCGCGAGGTCGTCGATGATCTGCTCGTCGACGGTGCCGGCCGCCGGGTCGATCACCCAGCGGCGGGTGTAGGAACGGGTGCTGGGCTCGGTACCGCGCCCCGGCGCGCCGACCCACCAGTTCCAGGAGAGCTGGAACCCCTCGCGGTCCACGGTGGGGCCTTCCAGAACGATGCGTCCCTGGCCGTCCTCGTAGGCGTTGCCCGCGTGCAGCATGTTGCCGGGTTCGACGGAGAACCAGCGGATCTGCCGGGCGCCGTCGCCGCCGCGGGGCATGACGCCGATACGGGAGGGCTGCTGGTCGCTCCAGCTGTAGGGGATGCCGGAGTGCTCGGTGTGGTCGAAGGTGACGTTGCCCTCGATGAAGACCACGTGGCGGCGGGTGATGGCGAAGTCGTGCTTGAGGGAGGCGGTCGCTCCCGGGATCTCGGCGCTGTGGACGATCTCGCCCTTGGCGTCGGCGACGTAGTACGTCAGGAACGGCGGGAAGGGCGAGGAGGCGAAGAAGTGGAGCTCTCCGGTCACCGGATCGACCTTGGGGTGCGCGGTCATGGCGTTGTTCAGCCGACCGTTGAAGTCATGGGCGCCGACCGTCTCCAGGTCCCGGGTGAGCTCGAAGGGGAGGTTGGCCTCGCAGAGCGCCAGCAGACGGCCGGCGTGCTCGATGACGTGGGTGCCGGCGGTGCTCGCGGTCAGGTCGGGCCCCTTGTCGGTCATGTAGGGGGCACCGTCGAGGGCGGGGGTGTGCACCCACCGGTTGCGGTACCACTCGGCGCGGCCCGCGCGGAGCCGGATCCCGTGCACCATGCCGCTGCCCTTGAACCAGTGGGTCGGGGTGACGCCGGGCTTGGGGTTGTGGCTGTTGCGGATCAGCCGGCCGGTCAGCTCGGGGGGCAGGTGGCCCTCGACGGTGAGGTCGGTGGCGGTGATCTCGTCGGCGACGGGGGTGTAGTGGCCGGTCAGGTAGGGCTTCGCAGCAGTCATGGCAGGAATCTCTTTCCGTGGATGTGGGGTGCGGGGTGCGGGGTGCGGGGTGGGTCGGGTGTGTTGTCCGGTGTCAGGCCGCCTGTTCGGCGCGGGGCACGGCTGATCCATGGACCGGCTGATCCATCGGTACGGCCGGATTCAGGGGATTCAGGCGAGTTGTGGGTCGGAAGCCGGGCTGGTGGCGGTAGCGGCGACAGCGGCGTCGGTGGGGGTCCGCGGGCGGATGCAGCGGGTGAGGAGCACCGCGAGGAGCGCTGTTGCGGCCAGGACCGCGGCGGCGACGGTGAAGACGGCGCGGTAGCCGGCGGTGAGCGCTTCCAGATGGGGTTGGTGGGTGGCCGCGTGGGCGGTGACGGAGCCGGCCAGGGTGGTCAGGGCGGCGAGGCCGATCGCCCCGCCGACCTGGCGGGTGGTGTTCACCAGTCCGCCGGCCAGGCCCGCGTCCTGTTGCGGGACGCCGTCCACGGCGAACGCGGTGAGCTGGACGAAGGCGATGCTCAGACCGAGGCCGATCAGGATGCTGGGACCGAGGACGTCGGCGAGGTAGCTCCCGTCGGCGCTGATCCGTGACAGCCACAGCAGTCCGGCGGCCTCGGTGAGCAGGGCCGCGGTCACGGTCGCGGTGCCGCCGACGCGCCGGGATATGCGGGGCGCCATGGCGGCGCCGAGCATGTTGGCCCCGGCCAGGGGAAGCTGGCCCGCACCAGTGGCCAACGGACTCGATCCGAGCACCAGTTGCTGGTAGAGCGGCAGGAAGAAGAACAGGGCGATCCACACGGACCCCAGCAGCGCCATCAGCTGGTTGCCCGCCGCGACGCGGCCGGTGGTGAACAGTCGCGGCGGCATCAGCGCGTTCGGCCGGCGGAGCTCGATCACGACGAAGGCCGCGAGCAACGCGGCGGCGCCGAGGAGGGCGCCGAGCACCCGGCCGGCCGTCCGTCCAGCCGGCGCCGCGTGCGGTGGTCAGCCCCCAGACCAGGCAGGTCAGGGCGAGTGTGACGGTGGTGGTGCCCAGCAGGTCGAACCGTCCGGCCGTCCGGGCGGGCGCCGCCCGTGGCACGAGGGCCGCGACGGCGACCAGGACCAGCACCGACCCGAGTGCGACGGCGTAGAAGATCCAGGGCCAGCCCCAGGCCTGGGTGAGCACACCGCCCAGCAGGACGCCGCCCGCCCCTCCCGCACCGGAGACCGCGCCCCACACCCCCAGGGCCCGGCCACGCCCGGGGCCGGACGGGTACAGGTCCATCGTCAGAGCGAGCGCGGCCGGGGCGATGGCGGCGGTGCCGAGGCCCTGAACGGCGCGGGCGGTGATCAGGACGCCGGGGGAGGCGGCCACTCCTGCGGCCAGCGACGACACCGCGAACAGCGTGAGGCCGGCGATGAGTACCCGGCGGCGCCCGAGCAGGTCGGCCGTCCGCCCGCCGGCCAGGAGCAGCGCTCCGAACGCCAGGCCGTAGGCGTTGACCACCCACGTGGTGCCGCCGTCCGACAGGCCCACCCCGGCCCGGATCTGGGGGAGCGCCACGTTCACGATCGAGGTGGCGAGCATGACGGTGAACTGGGCCGCGGCGAGCGCCGCGAGCACGGCCGCCGGCCGAGGGGTGGGGGGCGTCCGGCCCTTTTGTATGCGTCGGAGGTTCATGACGCTGAGCTTCGTGCCGGGCGCTGTCCACTTTCCAGGCCCGGCGGGGACGGGCACTGTCCACTCCTGTCCGCACCTGTCCACGCGGTCCTACGGGGTGCGGGTTATGGTCCACCCAGCAATTTCCATGGGTGAATCAGCGTCGAGTCATCCTGACGGTGGACCTCGTCGACCGTCCCGACGTAGGGGCCGACAGCGTTGTCCGGAGTGCGAGTTGCCTGCCCCTCCGCGGGGCGGCAGACGGTGCTCGGCCTTCTGCGCATCGTGCACGGGTCGGCGGAGGACCACCCCCGTCCCGGTCCCCGACCCCGTCCCGGGCGTCGGCGCATCGCGCGGCGCTTACCAGGTTGCCCACCGTCACCGCAGCGCCTGCCGCCGTAGCGTTCGCTCCTCGTCCGTTCCCCTTGAGAGGCCGCCGTACCCATGGTCGATCCTCGCTTCAGCGTCCTGTCCGAGGACTTCGCCGCCGATCCCTACCGGCACTTCGCCCGGCTGAGGGACCGGTCACCGGTGCACTACGAACCGGCGATCGACAGCTACTTCCTCTCCCGCCATCAGGACGTGAAGCGGGTGCTGACCGACCATGAGGCGTTCACCACCGAGACGCTGCAGGTGCGCGCGGAGCCGGTGATGCGCGGACCGGTCCTCGCCCAGATGACCGGGGCCGAGCACACCGCCAAGCGGAAGATCGTCGTCCGGGCCTTCACCGGACAGGCCCTGCAGGAGCAGACCCGCGCCATCCGCGCCGACGCCGCCGAGCTCGTCGCGCCCTTGCTTTCCCAGGGGCGGATGGACCTCGTCAACGACTTCGGCAAGCCCTTCGCCGTCTACGTGACGCTCGACGTCCTCGGCCTGGACAAGCAGGACTGGCGGCAGGTCTCCGCCTGGCTCAACGGGGTCGGCGAGTTCATCACCAGCATGGGCCTCACTCCGGAACGCCGTCGGCACTGTCTGGACTGCGCCGAGCAGTTGGAGGCGTACCTCGTCCCGGTCATCGAACAGCGGCGCCGACACCCCGGCGAGGACCTGATATCGAAGCTGTGCACGGCCGGGTCCGACGGCATCGCGATGAACAACCGCGACGTCACCGCGCTGGTCATCAACGTTCTGGTCGCCGCCGTCGAGCCCGCCGACAAGACCCTCGGGCTCCTCTTCAAGCACCTGATCGACCACCCCGAGCAACTGGCGCAGGTCCGCCAGGACCCGGCCCTGCTGCCGGCCGCGATCGCCGAGACGCTGCGGTACACCCCGCCCGTCCAGCTCATTCCCCGCCAGGCGGAGAAGGACGCCGTGATCGCCGGCACCGTCGTCCCGGCAGGCGCCACCGTCTTCTGCATGATCGGCGCGGCGAACCGCGATCCCGCCGCCTTCAGCGCCCCCGACACCTTCGACATCCACCGCCCGGACCTGGGCACCGATCGCTCCTTCACCGCCGCCGCCGCCCAGCACTTGGCCTTCGGCACCGGCCTCCACCAGTGCGTCGGTGCGGCCTTCGCCCGCGCCGAGATCGAGACCGTGGCCGCGCTGCTGCTCCCCCTGCTCGACCAGGTCCGCTACAGCCCCGGCTTCCGCTACCGGGAGACCGGCCTGTACACCCGCGGTCCCGTCTCCCTGCCGCTGGACTTCACACCGGTCCACGAAAGCGCACCGGCCGTGGTGGAACCAGGCCCCTCGTCCCGGCCTCTACCAGGGCGGCCGGCGCCGCATCCTCCCCTGTTCCAGGAGTCAGGGCCCGCCGTGCACCCGACCATCACCCCCACCGGGAGAGAACAGCGATGACTCCGACCGACATCACCCGAGCCATCAACGACCTGCTGTTCACCCCGGGCCTCGACCTCGACGCGGCCATCGACCGGCACTTCACGCCCGACTACCGGCAGCGCACCAACGGCGAGTGGAGCGACCGGGCCGCCTTCACCCAGCACATGACGCGCCTCCGTTCCGTGGTGCTCAGCGGGCACATCGAGGTCCACGACGAAGTCCGCGACGGTCTGCGCTACGCCGACCGGCACTCCGTCACCGTCACCCGGGACAACGGCCGCACCTCGGTCACCGAGGTGTACCTCTTCGCCCAGTTCGCCCCCGACGGGCGTTTCCAGCGTGTCGAAGAGACACCCTCCTGGTGACCGGCCACGACGACGACCGGAACCTGGGAGTCATCAAGTGACGGGCGGGCCGGACCGCCGACGCACGTGCCTCGTGCCGGTGCTGGTCACCGCGAGGCCTGGAGGGGACTTCCGGACCGCGTCGTCCGGAGCTGAGACGAGCGGAGGGGAACCGCCATGGTCTCCATCGGAGAGAGACTGAGCAGCGCGCGAGTACAGGCCTTCATCGGCCGGGACGAGGAACTCGCGCGCTTCGCGGCGGCCTTGGCCTGCGATCCGCAGGCGCCGTTCGCGTTCTACGTGTTCGGGCCGGGTGGCATCGGGAAGTCGACGCTGCTGCGCCGGCTGGCGGACCATGCCCGTAAGGCGGGCCGGCTGCTCGTCGAACTGGACGGCCGATTCGTCGGCCGGGATCCGGCCGACTTCGAGCGCGCGGCCGCCCCGTTCCTGGACGTCGCCGGCACGGTCCTGTTCGTGGACTCCTTCGAGCACTGCCAATGGCTGGAGAGCTGGCTGTGGCACCACTTCCTGCCGCGCGCCGCGGACGGCGCCCTGGTCGTCCTGGGCGGCCGGCTCGCGCCGCAGCCGCAGTGGAGCTCCGATCCCGCCTGGGCCGGGCTCCTGCACGTGGCCGAACTGGAGCCGTTCTCCGCGGAGCAGGCCCGGAGCGTGCTGGTCGCGGCGCGGATCCGGCCCGAACTGCGGGACCTGGTGCTGCGCTTCGCCGGAGGCAACCCGCTGGCCCTGTCCCTCGCGGCGGCGGCGGACTCGACGGGCTGGAGCAGGGAGGAGACGTGGTCGCCCTCGGGCGACGTCCTGCGCACGCTGTTGGCGGGGCTGATCGGAGAGGTGCCGACGGCGGCTCACCGCCGTGCCCGGGAGGTGGTGGCACAGGCGCATTCGACCTCCGAGGAGCTGCTGGCCGCGGTGCTGCCCGAGGAGGACGCCCATCTGCTGTTCGGCTGGCTGCGGGAGCTGCCCTTCATGGAGTCCACGCACCGGGGGGTTCACCCGCACGACGCCGCACGCGAGACCCTCGCCGCCGACCTGCGCTGGCGGGCACCCAACGCCTTCCTGACGATGCGCCTGCGGCTGGCGGAGGAGTACATGCGCCTGCTGCGCGAGGCACCCGAGGAGCGGGTCTGGACGGTCACCGACGAACTCTTCTACCTCTTCCGTGAGGTGGAGCTCCTGGCGCGGCTGCGCACGTGGTCCCGCGAGGACGAGGTGCACGACCGTCCGCTGCACGCGGACGACCTCGACACCGTACTGCGCATGGCCGAGGAGACCGAGGGCCCGGAATCCGCGGAGCTGGTCCGCTACTGGGCGCGGCGTCAGCCGCAGGCGTTCAGCGTCTACCGTCTGGTGAACACGGGCCGGATCGTGGCGTTCACGGCCCGACTCGCCCTGCCGGCCCCTCCCGACCCCCAGGACCTGGCCACCGATCCCGTGGTCGCGGCCGCCTGGGCGTACACCGACGCCACGGCGCCGGTGAGCCCCGGCGATCACATCGGCGTGAGCCGCTTCTCGATCTACCCCGAGCGGTACCAGATCCCCTCGCGCGTCATCGACCTGAGCAGTTCCCGCGCCCAGGCGGAGGCCGCCCGCGCCCGCGGCCGCGCCTACGGCTTCGCCGTCTGGCGCGACGCCGACACCTGGGCCGAGCGCGTCAGGGGCAGCCTCGCCGACACCGGTGCGCGACCACTGGTCGGTGAGCACACCTACGGGCTGTTCGGCGTCGACTGGCGACAGGTGTCCGTCGAGGCCTGGATCGGCCGCTTCATATCGGCCCCCGGCGTGCCTGCCGAGTCCGGACCACCGCACGGCTCGCGGAGCGCGTTCGACCAGGCCGTGCGCGAAGCCCTGTCGCACTGGCGCGACCCTGGCGCCTTCGCGGCCTGTGCCCTGATGCGCGCCCGTCTGGCGGCCGACTTCGCCGACCCCGTCGAGGAACTGCGCGCCCTGCTGCGCCAGGCCACCGACGACCTCGCCCGCGATCCGCGCGGAGTGCGGGCCCGCGAAGCCCTGACGGCGAGCTACTTCTCCGGCGCGCCCACCCAGGAGGCCGCCGCCCGCCGCCTCGGCCTGCCGTACGGAACCTACCGGCGTCACCTGCGCCAGGGACTGGACCTGCTGTGCGAGGCGCTGTGGGAGTGGGAGCTGCACGGTTCCCACAAGGCTCCGTAGCGGGAGACCGCACTCCCGGGACCGGGACCCGGCCTGGTGCAGCGGTACCGGTGTCAGGGTCGGCTGCGGCGTCGTGCTCGACATCGGGCGGGACGCCTCCACCGGCAGGCGAACCGTCGCGAAGGTCTCCGGGGACAGGAAGCACCCGACGAACTTCGGGCGGCTCTGCACGAAGGGCTCCAGGACGGCGCCCACTTCTCCGTCTGCGGCGACGCGGGTCGCATGGCCAAGGACGTCGACCGGACGCTGCGGCAGATCGTCGCGGCACACGGCGGCATGGACGGGCAGTCGGCCGCCGCGTACGTCCGGCAGTTGGCGTCCGACAAGCGGTACGTCCGCGACGTCTACTGATCGGCCGCCCGACTGCCGACCTGTCTGCCATCTGCAAGGCATCCTGCGAGTACAGCGCCAATCTCCGGCTCGCCGACTTCACCTCCGACCGCACGATCCTCGTGACCCACCGCAACGGTGAATCACTCACCGCCGAGCACGGCTTTCCGCTGCGTCCCGTCGTCCCGCACCGGGACCGCCGCTGCTCCCACCAGGAACACGAGGGAGACGGACCACCTCTGTGAGCGTCACGGGCGCAGTAGGGGGAACGATCAGTAAGCCCCGGGATTGAGTTCCCGCAGGACGGCCTCACCCGCCGCGCGGTGCTCGGCGGCCGCCGCCGGATCCGTTGCGTCCAGCACGATCGCGATGCCCTCGTGAGCCAGCGCCTCCTCGGACCGGTATCCCAGTTTCGGGGCCAGCTCCAGTGCCTGCCGGTGCAGCCGCAGGGCCTCGTCGGGGAGGCCTGCGAGCCGGCAGGTCTCGCCGTAGCCGTTGAGGAAATGGATCTTCCAGTGTTCCTCGAACAACTCGTCCAGCAGCGCGAACGCCTCCCGGTGGCTGGCCAGCGCCTCCTCGTAGCGGCCCATCTGCCGCAGCGCGACGCCCAGGCAGTTGAGGCACCACGCCTCGTTGTTCATGTGCCCGTCCTCACGGGCCAGGGCCAGTGCCTGGTGCAGGTGCTCCGCCGCCTCGTCGGGTGCCTCGCCGGCGATGGCCACGCCGAGGGTGATCCGAGCCGTCAGCGTGGGCGGCCAGGACGGGTCCGCGTGGGGAATGTCGAGCACTTCGCGGGCCCGCTGCGCCGCCTGGTCGCGGTGTCCCAGCTGCAGCATCGCCCAGGCCTCCGACGCGGCCGCGTGGGCCGCCCCCGTCGGGCAACCCGCCTCCTCGTACAACTTCCCCGCCAGCCTGAAGAGTTCGAGCGGCTCGTCGACATGGCCCTCGTCCGACTTCAGATAGCCGCGGCGCATCGCCAGTTCGGCCTCCGACCGTACGTCCCCGGTCCTGGACAGCCCCAGTTCGGCCGCCTCGTACGCGGCGCCCGCCTCCGCCATCCGGCCCGCGTTGTAGCGCGCGAAGCCCAGGTCGCTGTGCGCCTCGGCCAGTTGCAGCGGATCGCCCAGGCGCTGCGCGGCGGCCAGCGACCGCTCGAAGAGGAAGTTGAGGTGCGTCGTGCCGCAGCGCCGCGCGAAGTACGCCCGCAGGAAGCGCGGCAGCTCGCTCACATGCACATCGGCTCCGATGGCGACCGCTGTTTCGAAGACGGCGATCAGCGTTTCGTACTCCGAGGTGAGCCAGGCGAGGGCCGCGTGCTTGTCCGCGAACTGCGGCAGGGCGGCCGGCGGCCGGCCCGCGGAGGCCGGGCGGCCGGGCGACAGGACCGGCAGCGCGGCGTCGGCGGCGGCCGCCGCGTGCACGTAGTAGTCGAGGAAGCGGCCCAGCGCCCGCTCCCGCTCGGCCGGCGAGTCCTGCTGTTCGCAGGCCCGGCGGGCGTGCTGGTGCACCAGGTCGTGCAGCCGGTAGCGGCCGGTCGCCGGCTGCTGGACCAGGTGCGCGTCGAGCAGGTCCTCCAGCATCTCCCTGGCGCTGTGCAGCGGCACGTCCGCCAGGGCCGCCGCCACGTACTCGTCGAAGGCGGTCCCGGGCAGCAGGCCCAGCATCCGGAACAGGCGGGCCTGGGCCCGGTCCAACTGCCGTACGGACATGGCGAACGCGGTGTCGAACTCGGTCGCGCCCTCCGACAGCCGCTCGACGAGGATGCCGACCGTCCAGCCGGGCCGGTGCCGCAGCCGGGCCGCGGCCAGCCGCAGGGCCAGCGGCAGATGGCCGCACAGCCGCAGCACCTCGGCGGCGGACTGCGGATCGCGGGCCAGCCGCCCGTCGGGGCCGCTGGGGTCACCGCTGGCGCGGGCCAGCAGCTCCGCGCTCTCCTCCGGACTCAGCACGTCCAGCGACACCGGGGGCACCTCGTCCAGGCCCAGCAGCCGGTTGCGGCTCGTGATCAGGGCCACGGAGGGGCCGGCGCCTGGCAGCAGCGGGCGGACCTGGTCGGCGTCGGCGGCGTTGTCGAGGATCACGACGGCCCGCCGGCCGGCGAGCTCCGACCGCCAGCAGGCGGCCAGCTGTTCCACGCCCTCCTGCGGGACCCTCTCGGACGGGACGCCGAGCGCGCCGAGCAGCATCCGCAGGACCGAGCCGGGATCGAACGGCTCCCGGCCCTCGGTGAATCCGTGCAGGTCCACATAGAGCTGGGCGTCCGGGTACCGGTCGGTGAGCCGGTGCGCGGCATGCACCGCCAGACAGGTCTTGCCGACGCCCGCCATACCGTCGACGGCGACTACCTGATGGCTGTCCACCGCGGCGAGCACGGCCGAGAGTTGGGCCTCGCGTCCGGTGAAGTCCGGTACGTCGCGCGGCAGATCGTTGCGGGGCTTCGGCGGGACCAGCCGGCTGGCCTTCGGGGGCGCGGGCAACGGGTTCGAGGACCGTTCCCACAGGGGCCGCAGTGGGCGGGGGTCGCGCTTGACGAGCCGGCAGAGGGCGATCACCGCAGGCCAGGGCGGCACGGTCTGTCCGCTGAGGTAGCGCGACAGCGACGAGGAGCTGAGGCCTGCGTCCTTCGCGAGAGCCCGGACGCCGAGCCCGGACAGCTCCTGGAGCAGGCGCAGTCGGGCGGCCAGTTCGTCCTGTGGGTCGGTCCGCGCTGTTCGCTGTTCCATGTCCACCGTTCCCCCGCTTCGCTGTCCCGCCCCGGCCGAAGTATTACGGGCCGTTTCTCCGCTGGTCAAGGCTGTTCCAGCTGTCCCAGAGCGTCCCATCGCCGTCGTCGTAGAAGGCCGGAACGGCTGTTATGGAGTCACACCCCGGGGAGAACGGGGCACCGAACAACACGAGGAGCAGACCGAGATGCAGTCCCGTATGCAGAACCCCGCCGTCGTCCTGTCCGACGCGATGCAGCCCATCCAGCAGATCTTCAAGGCCGTGCACTCCGGCGGGGTGGACGGTCAGACGCTGGAGCTGGTGCATCTGCGGGTCAGCCAGATCAACGGCTGCAGCGCCTGCGTCGACGGCGGCGCCAAGACGGCCCGCAAGGCCGGAGTGAGCGACGAGCGGCTGGCCACGGTCGTCGCCTGGAGGGAAGCCCCGTACTTCACCGACGAGGAGCGGGCGGCCCTCGCGCTGGCCGAGGCCGCGACGCGGCTGGCCGACACTCCCGACCCGGTGAGCGACGAGGTCTGGGACACGGCCGCCACCTACTTCGACGAGAAGCAGCTGGCCGCGATCGTCCTGATGATCGGCGTCACCAACATGTTCAACCGGCTCAACGCCACGACCCGTCAGATCGCCGGCGCGTGGGGATGACGGGCACCGGCCCCGGCCGGCGGGCACGGACCCGCCGGCCGCCCGACCCGGGGCCCCAGGGGTGAATCGCCCCGTGAACGCCGGTTTCGGAGGAGCCGCCACCGCGGCGGCTCCTTAGCATGACGATGCCATCCATAACATCACGTACCAGGAGGAAATCCACCATGAAGGACACGCAGAAGCCCGCCAGCACCACCGCCAAGAGCACCACCGGGACCGACAAGAGCTTCGAGGGATTCACCGCCGAGGAACGCGATGCGATGAAGGAGCGTGCCAAGGAGCTGAAGGCGTCCGCGCGCCGCGGATCGCGCGCCGAGAAGGCGGCGGAGGAGGAAGCCGCCGTGGTCGCGAAGATCGCCGAAATGGAGGGCTCGGACCGGGTGATGGCCGAACGGATCCACGCGGTCGTCAAGGCGAGTGCGCCGGACCTCGCACCGAAGCTCTGGTACGGGATGCCCGCGTACGCCAAGGACGGCAAGGTCGTCTGCTTCTTCCAGAGCGCGCAGAAGTTCAGCGCGAGGTACGCGACGTTCGGCTTCAGCGACAAGGCCAACCTCGACGAAGGCGCCATGTGGCCGACGTCCTACGCCCTGAGGGAGCTGAGCGCCACCGACGAGGCGCGGATCGGCGCGCTCGTGAAGCAAGCGGCGAGCTGAGGGAAACCCGTGGGTCCGGGGGCCTGGCCCTTCTGGAGCAAGGCCCGAGCCCCGGACGTCCTCTACTCCACGTCGTCCCAGGCCATCGAGCTCATGCGCCAGCCGGCGGGCGTCCGGATGAACTGGGTGGTCTTGTGGCCGGAGCCCTCGAACCAGTCGCCGTTGAGGAAACCGGACTTGCGGTAGTCGCTGAACCGGTGCGCGATCGACCCGAAGATCTCGGTCCGCTCGGCGACCTCCCACTCGGAGAACTCCGTCAGCGTCCCATCGGTGAGGATCTTCTCCCGGGGCTCGATGAACGCGTCGAGGTCGTAGACCACCGGCTCGGCGCCGACGTTCTTGATGATCATTCCTTGAGGGATGAACACCTCACGGACGACGTCGACGTTCGGCCGGCTGCCGGCGGTGTTGGTGAACGCGCCGAGGAAAGCGCGCATCAACTGGTCGAGTTCGGCCTTGACATCGGACACGGGTACCCCTCCCACACGGCGATCTCTTCGCGCCTGATCGTGGCCCACCACCCACGGGTCAGCAAGCCCCGTGGCGGCCGGGACGATCCTCAGCGCGGCCGGGTACGCGTCCGGGGCACTCGCGGGCCGCGGAACGGCAGGGTGCTGCTGAGCACGAGGTTGGTGGTCGTGCTGCCGAACTGGGCCAGGGCGTCGACGATCTCCTCCAGGTCGGCCATCGATGTGGTGGCCACCTTCAGGACGTAGCAGTCGTCGCCGGTGGTGCGCAGGCACTCCAGGATCTCGGGGCGCTCCTCGATCAGCCGGTGCAACGGCTCGTGCCGGGTCCCCGGGTATTTCAGCCGGACCACCGCCAGCACCCCGTACCCGGTCCGCTCCAGGTCCACCTCCGCCCGGTACCCGGTGATCACCTCGGCCGCCTCCAGCCGCCGTACCCGTTCCGTCGTCGCCGACGCGCTCAGGTTCACCCGCCGTGCCAGCTCCGTGAAGGCGATCCGGCCGTCCTTCTGGACCTCCGCGAGGATCGCCCAGTCCGTCTCGTCAAGACTCTCCGTCATCCGCTCAGATTACCGGCGAATCCACGGGCGAACCGCCTCTGAACAGGGAGGAATCCCTTCTGGCCGCCCGGGCGGCCTGGCTAGGCTGAGGTCTGTGAAGATCGGCGTCAACATCCTCAATTTCGGCCCCGGCACCGACCCGGGAGTCCTGCGGAGCTGGGCCCGGACCGTGGAAGGCCTGGGCTTCGATCTGCTGATGCTCTCGGACCACGTCGCCATCACTCCCGACGTCGCCGAGCGCTACCCGGCACCCTTCTACGAGCCCTTCACCACCCTGTCGTGGCTGGCGGGCCTCACCACCCGGATCCGGCTCGGCACGACCGTCCTCATCGCCCCGTACCGGCACCCGCTGCTCACCGCCCGGATGGCGGCCAACCTGAACGAACTGAGCGGCGGCCGGCTGGTCCTCGGCGTGGGGGTGGGCTGGGCGCGGCAGGAGTTCGCGGCCCTCGGGATCCCGTTCGAACAGCGTGGCCGCATCACTGACGACCATCTGCGCGACATCCGGGCGGCCTGGACGGACACCGCCTCCTACGGAACGCGGCGGATCCCGGTGTGGGTCGGCGGCAACAGCGACGCGGGACTGCGCCGGGCCGTGCGGCTCGGCGACGCGTGGCATCCGCTGCGCTGCACCATGCCGTGGCTGCGCGAAGCCGCCGACAGGCTGCAGGCGTCCGCGGCCGGGCAACAGCTCCCGGTGCCCGCCTTCGCCCCGCGGATCGCTCTGAAGATCACCGCCGGACGGGTCGGCGGACCGGAACGACTCGCCGGTGAGGGCACGATCGACCAGATCATGGACGACCTCGACCAACTGCGGCTGCTCGGCGCCGACTCCGTAGTTCTCGACACCTACGGCGGCGACCCCGGTGAGACCTGCCGACCGCAGGGGAGTTGGCAGGCACTCGCCACGGTCGCCGCGCACTTCTGTCCGCCCCGCACCAGAACGGAGCCGTCATGACCACACCCGACGACCACGCCCTCCTCCGGCGGGCCATCGCGCTCGCGGCCAAGGCACGCGAGGGCGGTGACCCGCCGTTCGGGTCGCTGCTGGCAGCACCGGACGGGACGGTGCTGGCCGAGGAGCACAACACGACGCTCACCGGCCAGGACATCACCGCCCACCCGGAGCTGAAGCTGGCGCGGTGGGCCGCGAAGGAACTGGACGCGGCCACCGCGGCGCAGACCACGATGTACACCAGCTGCCAGCCGTGCGAGATGTGCGAGGCGGTCATCCAGCGGGCGGGGCTGCGGCGGGTGGTGTTCGCGCTGTCCAACGAACAGCTCCTGGACATCAGGCCCGGCAGCGGGCAGCCGCCCGTGCCGCAGGACGGCCCCGCGCTGCTCGACGAGGTACGGGCCGTCGTCGAGGGGTACTACCGCTGACCGTCCGGCAGCGCGGCCGTCCCGCCCGTCCCGCCCGTCCCGCCCGTCCCGCCCGTCAGGCGTTCACCAGGGCCGAGGAGAACTGGTTGGCGGGCCGGGGGAGGCCGTAGTGCTCGCGCAGGGTGCGGCCGGTGTACTCGGTGCGGAACAGACCGCGCTCCCGCAGGATCGGCACCACCCGCCGCACGAACACCTCAAGTCCTGAGGGCAGAACGGCGGGCATGATGTTGAACCCGTCGGCCGCCCCGTTCCTGAACCAGTGCTCGATGGTGTCCGCCACCTGCACCGGCGTGCCCGCGAAGGTCCGGTGGCCGCGGCCGCCGCCGAGCCGGCCGATCAGCTGGCGCACCGTCAGCCGCTCCCGGCGGGCGAGCTCCACGACCAGGGTGTAGCGGCTCTTGGAGCCCTCGATCTCGTCCTCGTCGGGCAGGTCCGCCGGCAGTTCCTCGTCGAGGGCGAACCGGTCGGGGTCGAGCCCCAGCAGGGTGGCGAGCTGGAGTTTGGCGTACTCCGGCTGGATCAGCCGGCCCAGCTCCGCGTCCAGCTCCAGCGCCTCGGCCTCGGTGTCGCCGATGACCGGCACGATGCCCGGCAGGATCTTCACGCCGTCCGGGTCCCGGCCGGCCGCCGCGGCCCGCCGCTTGACGTCGGCGTAGAACGCCTGGCCCTCCTCGAAGGTCGGCTGGGCGGTGAACACCGCCTCGGCGTAGCGGGCCGCGAAGTCCTTGCCGTCCTCGCTGGACCCGGCCTGTACCAGCAGCGGATGGGCCTGCGGTGAGCGCGGCACGTTCAGCGGACCGTCCACCTGGAAGTACTTGCCGACATGGCCGAACCGGTGCACCCGGTCCGACTCGGCGTGCACCCCGCGGTCCTTGTCCGCCACGACGGCGCCGTCCTCCCAGCTGTCCCAGAGCTTGGTGGACACCTCGATGAACTCCGCCGCCCGCTCGTAGCGGTCGGCGTGCGCGGGCTGGGCTTCGAGGCCGAAGTTGCGCGCCGCGGCGTCGCCTGCGGTGGTGACGATGTTCCAGCCGGCCCGGCCGCCCGAGATGTGGTCCAGCGAGGAGAACCGCCGCGCCAGGTTGTACGGCTCGTTGTAGCTGGTCGACGCGGTGGCGATCAGCCCGATCCGGCTGGTCACGGCGGCCAGCGCGGTCAGCAGCACCGTCGGCTCCAGCCGGCCGCTCGGCCGCCGGCCCGGGTCGCCCCACAGCGCGGGACTGTCCGCCAGGAACAACGAGTCGAACGCGGCGTCCTCGGCGATCCGGGCGAGCCGCTGGTGGTAGGCGACGTCGATGTGTGCCAGCGGCTCGGACTCGGGCAGCCGCCACGACGCCTCGTGATGGCCGGTGTCATGGATGAACAGATTGAAGTGCAGGCTGCGGTCGGTGCTGCTCATGATGCGTCGGCTCCAAGGAGAAGGTCCGGGTGCGGGGCGGCGGGGAGGGAAGTGAACGCGGCGCTGCGCTGCGCCGTCCTCACAGAGGTGGTCGCCCGGTGTGGCCTCTGTGCCCTGGATCGGAGACCGGCGCATCGAGCCGGCGGGCAGCCGACGGAAGCGGGGGTCTCAGGATCAGGGCGCGAGCGCCGCACCAGCCTGCTGGCGGCATGACGGAATATCGCGGCACAGGGATATCTGCCGGAAATGCGACTGGCGGAGCCAGTTCAGCGGGAAATGAGCCGACAGCGGCGACTACATCGCATCGCACCGAGGCAGGCGCATCGCGCCTGCTCTCCAGGGTGCCGAATCGATCTCATGTGCCGACACTAACCAGGCCCGGTCAGGGGCGACAAGGTTTGTTCCAGGCCTGGAATTAACTCCCGACGGAGCCTCGGGAGCGCGCGTGCGAGCGAGATGGGGCAGACCCGACGTCAGGCCGGGCGGTGGCCCCAGGCGGTGATCATGCCGGGGGAGAGCTCGGCGAGTTCTGGGGATGCCAGATAGGCCAGCGCCTCGTCCACCGTCCGCGCGTCCACCAGCCCGCTGGATTCCAGGCTGGGACGCATCCGTTCCCAGGTGGCCCGCCAGAAGGCGGTCACCGGCGCGTCGGGGGTCAGCGGCGGCACGTAGATCTCCGCTCCGACGTCGGACAGACCGTGGGACCGCAGCAGCCCCGGATAGCCGGTGACCCAGCTGATGTCGGTGCCGATCGTGTCGCCCAGCGCGTGCCACATGGCTGCCATCGTGCGCCGGTAGGCCGGGTGCGCGGAACGGGCCGTGGTCAGATCGACGGCGTCGCTGACGACGAGCCATCCCCCGGGGGCCACCCAGTTCGCGAGCCGCGCCAGCACGGCATCGTGCCGGGGCAGGTGCATGAGGACGAACCGGCAGTGCACGAGGTCGAACCGGCCCGGTCCCAGGTTCGGATCGGCCAGCTCCGGGTCGGCGAGGTCGGCGATGACCGTGTGCACGCGGCCTCCCGGCTGCACCGCCAGGAAACGGGTGTCGCGATCGACGGCGACAACGCTGTCGACGCCCGCCGTCCCGGCCAGCCAGCGCGTGATGGTCCCCGTTCCGGCGCCCGCGTCCAGACAGGCCCATCCGGGCCCGGCCCCGAGCGCCGAGAGGCGCCGGAACGTCACGTCGTCGTAGGCCAGCGCGCCGTAGTCGATCCGCGCGGCCTCGCCCTGCCGCTCCGGCGGGAAGAGGTCCCTGCCGTAGTGGCCGGTGGCAGGGGAGCCGGCCGGCCGGTTGTTGCCGCCCGCAGGGGCGGACGGCCGGGAGTCGGACATCGGATCCTCGTTTCTGCCTCGCCCGGTCGAGATGCTCCACCGTCGTACTGCTCGCGGCGGCCCGGGCGCACCGGCTCCAGGGTCGCACCGCCCGCTCGGGTGGTGGGAACACCGACCTTCCCGAGCGCTTCCGCGCACACCACGACCCCTTCGATCCTGGAGCCACCGGACGGATCCCGCCACCGCAGCCGGTTGACGGCCCGGCTCATTGCGGCACCCGTGCGTGGATCATGATCACGGCGGGAAGCCGGATCAGGGCTGCTCGTCGATGATGCGGCGGATCTCCACCCGGGCGTCGGTCTCCTGCCGGCAGCGCATATCGGGCATCCGCCGGCGACCGCGGGGATGCGCGCGCCGGACGGGGTTCCGGTGATCAACTCGCCTCTGGTAGAACCTCCTTGATCACGGCTGGGACGGGGCGGCGGCTCCCGCGACGGCGGTGCTCCCGAGTCTCGACGGCATGGTTGGCTCCGGTTCTTCGATGGCATATTCCAAAGGCGAACTAAATGTCGCCTGCGCCCAGGACGGACAGCCCCGGCTGCTTCCTTCGGACGGTGCTTCGCGTCGCCCATCGATCGACGGAGGTCACAGAGGAGTCACGATCCAGACAGCCGCAACCGATCGGACGAAACGACCGTGCGCCCGCACCGGACCGGGCGCAGCCCCAGCCGAGGAGACCCCCCATGGCCACGAGAACCGCTCCTGAACTGCCGCCCTTCACCCTTGAGTGCCCCCCGATCTGGTGCCCGGTTCCGGCTCGCACGCATCCACAGGCGGACGGTATCGATGATCATCTCCTGGACTGGGTCAAACGCACCGATCTCATACGCAGTCGGCCGGCTGCCGAGCGCTTCCACTCGGCCGGCTTCGGTGAGTTCGCGGCTCGGGTGTATCCGCGAGCCACCCAGTTGCACTTGGTGGCGGAGTGGCAGGCGTTCAACTGGATCGTCGATGACCGGCTCGATGAGGGGTACCTCGAAGGCACCTACCAGGAACGCGAGGAGGTCGTCCGCGATCTGGTCGCCCAGCTGCCGCTGGATCTTCGCGCCCCTCGCGCGTCCGGTCCGCTGACGGCGGCGCTGTCTGACCTCTGGCAGCGGACGGCGTCCCAGCATTCCTGGGCGTGGCGAGAGCGGTTCGCCACTCACTACGTGGACTTCCTGGCGTTCACCCTGCTGCCGCACTCAGATCCGGAGAAGTCACAGGAATCCCCCTCCGACATGACGGCATTCATTCGGCGCCGCCGGTTGAACTCCGGGTGTGAGATGAGCTTCGACCTCATCGAAACAGCGAATGCCCGGGAGGTTCCGGCCTCCGTGGCGCGCAGTGACGCCTATCGAGCCGTCCGATTGGCTGCCAATGACGTCATCTCCTGGACCAACGACATGTTCTCCATACGCAAGGAGAACGCCCGCGGCGACCAGGACCACCTCGCGGCCGTTCTCCGACACGACACCGGTAGTACCTGGGAGGAGGCCCTCACCCACGCGTCGGACCTGGTCGAGGCGCTCACCCGGGATTTCCTCGAGGCCGCCGCTGACCTTCGCGCCATTCGCGGCGTTTACGGCCTCGACGAGGACGCCTGGACACGGGTGGATGAATCGCTGACCGACCTCGGCGAATGGATCGCCGGCAGTTTGAGCTGGCACCGGTGGTCCCCCCGCTACAGAGACGTGGAGACCACCGAAGCAGGCGCCGTTCCTACCTACATCGAAAGGCACTTGATGTGACCGCAGTGATTCAGATGCGGTCCGGCGCAGACCGCCCGGAGAAGGTCACCGACTCCGAAGCCAGCGGGTCAGCGCCCTCCACCAGGGCGTTCCCTGCTGTGGCGCGTGCTGTGGCGGCAGGGGGATCGGCGGGGCGGTGGGCAGCATCTCCGCCCTCGTCGGAGCCTGGGCCGTCGCCGGCGTCCGCTGAGCGGGCGGTGTGGTCGGCCACGGCGTCGCCGGCGTCGCCGATTGAGTGGGCCTGCGCGGGGTGAAGGTCACCGGAAGCGCGTCGAGGTTTCGGGACAGGAGGGTAGGAGTCCACGTCAACTCCTCCTCGTCGACGGCCAATGCCAGGTCGGGCAACCGGGTGAGCAGTGCGTCGATTCCCGTGTCCGCGATGGCGCGGCCGAGGTCCTGGCCCGGGCACTCGTGCGGCCCGCGACTGAATGCGAGGTGGGAACGGTTGCCGTACATCGGCACGGTCGGATCGGGGCGAACCGCGGGGTCGACGTTGCCGGCGGCGAGGCAGAGCACCAGCATGTCCCCACTCTTGATGCGCTGTCCGCCGAGTTCCGTGTCACCGGTGGCCCAGCGACCGTAGACGGCCGTGAAGGGCGGTGAGTCCCACAGCGACTGTTCCAGGGCGTCGGGAATGGTCATCTGGAGGCCGGCCAGCGACGCTCGGAACCGGCGGTCGGTGAGCACCATGCGCAGGGTGTTCACGATCAGGTTGGCCGTGGTCGAGTAGCCGGCGATGAGGACGAGGCGCAGGTGTTCCACGGCCTCGTCGTCGGTGAGCGACGCGGGATTGCCGATGAGCCAGGAGGCGAAGTCCTTGCCTGGTGTGGCGCGTTTGCGGGCTACGAGTGCCTGGAGCGTCCGCACCACGTAGTCGTTGCTCGCGATGGCCGTCTCCGAGCCCTTCATCATGTCCTGAGCGGCCTCGACCAGACGCGGGCCGTAGTCGTCGGACATACCGAGCAGCTGCGTCATGACCAGCATCGGCAGGTGCCCGGCGAACCGCGTCACCAGGTCGGCATGGCCGTCGGAGCAGAAGGTGTCGACCAGTTGGTTGGCGAAGCGGTTGACATAGCGGCGGATTCCGCGGCCGTCGAAGCGCTCCATGCTCTGGGTGACCGCGGCTCGCAGCCGTTGGTGCTCCTCGCCGTCGACGAAGGAGCACATGGGCTGCCAGGCGACGATCGGGAGCAGCGGTGAGTCCAGCGCGACGTTGCCCTTCTGCAGCTCCAGCCACCGGCGGGAGTCACGGGAGAACCGCGAGGGAGTACGAGCGACCTCCTCGTTCTCGCGATGGCCCAGGACCAGCCAGGCGGGGACGTCGCCGTGCAGCAGAACGGGCGCGACGGAGCCGTGTTCGCTGCGCAGCTGTTCGTACAGGGCCATCGGGTCCGCGTCGGCTTCCGGCCCGTAGAGCCGTCGCCGGCCGGCAACCGCTCCCGTGGAGTGGGCCGGGCACTCGGGGGGTGGGGTGGCGAAGCTGTTGGCGCGTGTGTCGTCGGCGTGAGGGGAGGTCACGTGTGCTCCGGGGTCGCGGTGAGGGAGTGCAGGTAGCGCATGAGCGTCATCAGGACGTCCCGGCTCGACGTGCGCGCGCGGGCGTCGCAGTTGACGATCGGAACGTTGCCGGGCAGGTCCAGGGCGGACCGCAGTTCCTCCGTGGGGTAGGAAGGCGCCTCCGGGAAGGTGTTTATGGCGACCACGAAGGGAACGCCGCGCTCTTCGAGCCGCCCGATCACATCGAAACTGACTTCGAGACGTCGGGTGTCGACCATGACGACGGCTCCGAGCGCCCCGTCGAACAGGCCGTTCCACAGGAACCAGAAGCGTTGCTGGCCGGGCGTTCCGAAGAGGTACAGCACGAGTTGCTCGTTGAGGGTGATCCGGCCGAAGTCCATCGCCACGGTGGTGGCGGCCTTCTGTTCGACACCGTGGACATCGTCCACACCGACGCCCGCCTGCGTCATCGTCTCCTCGGTCGACAGCGGTCGGATCTCACTCACCGATCCGACCAGGGTTGTCTTGCCGACCCCGAAGCCACCGACGATCACGACCTTCACCGCAGCGGCGGCAGTCGACGGCAGTATGTCCTCGCTCCGCGGCCCTGGGAGCGTGTCAGAGCTTCTGAAGTCCACGCATTACCGCCTCCAAGAGTTCAACATCGGGAAGAAGGGCGGGTGGAACAGGCTTTCGTGCCTCCACCCGTTCATCGGCCAGCAGGTCGGCGAGCAGTACGGTGACCACGCTGAAGGGCAGCTCCAGATAGGCGGAGATCTCCGCGACCGAGAGCGGGGAACTGCACATGCGCACGATGGCGACATGTTCGGGCTGCATCGTCGGCTGCGGCGGTGACCGCGACACGATCAGGGTGACCAGGTCGAGGACGACGTGCTCGGACGGACCACTACGCCCTCCGGTGATGACGTAGAGCCGCTCGGGGCTTGCTTCATCCCAATCTTGGTCTGATTCGCTCATGCGCGCTGCTCGTCGTTGCGTGGCGGGCTGCTCAAGTGCTCACCGATGCGGGCCACCAGGTCACGCATCCGAAGCCCCATCAAGCCCGCGTCGACTCCCTCGTCGGCGAGCACGGCCAGATACGCCCGCTCGCCGGCGGCCATGAGGTAGAAGAAGCCACCGGTGATCTCGATGACGACCATCCGCATCCGGCCGTCACTGTGCGGGACTTCCGCGGCGACCGCGGCCGCAAGGCTCTGCAGACCCGCGCACGCCGCGGCGAGGCGCTCAGCGGTGTCCCTTTCGGTGCCGTGCTGCGCCATGCACAAGCCGTCGGACGACAGAACCACCACGTGGCGGGTCTGCGGAACGCCTTCCGCGAGGTCCTTGAGCAACCAGTCGAAGTTGGCCCGCTGCTGAATCACGGCTATTCATCCCTATCCGACGACGTCGTGTCACTGACGTGATGATCAGAACCGGTGCCCGACGTCTCGCCGGACACACCCCGTTGGAAATCCGCCAGCCACAGGCCGGGCGGCGCGGGCTGATCGGCAGGCGGCGGTGCGGACTCGGCCGGGGCGTGTCGTGCGGACGCCGCTCCCCCGGAGGTGCCCGTGCGGCGGCTGCGCCGCTGCGGCAGGCCGTTCGGCGCCCGGTCGTATTCCGGCTCCGCTTCGGTCGCCCTCACCGGGCCGGTCACCGGGGGCCGGGCCGAGGGGAGCGCCGGTCTCCGTACCGAGAGGGCGGGGACGGCGGCGGCATGCCGGCCTCCTGCTGAGGGGACTTTGGTTCCGAGCTCCGGGCGGGTGACCGGGGCAGTCGTCGTGAGGTCGGTGGGAACGATCACCACCGCGCGGACGCCGCCATAGGCGGAGGGACGCAGCGAGACCTGCAGGTTGTGCTCCTGCGCCAGGCGTCCCACCACGGCCAGGCCGAGGCGCGGCGTTTCACCCAGGTCCTTCAGGTCGATCCCGGACTGCGCCTCGCGCAGCATTCGCTCGGCGCGCTCCCGGGCCTCCTCGCTCAGGCTCACACCGCCGTCCTCGATCTCGATGGCGATGCCGGACTGCACCTCCGATGCGGTCAGAATCACCCGCGTGTTCGGTGGCGAATACCGGGTCGCGTTGTCGAGAAGCTCGGCCAACGCGTGGATGACCGGCTCCACCGCAGGACCGACGAGGGCAATCTGCGTCACCGCCTGCAGGTCCACCCGCTGATAGTCCAGGATCCGCGACATGGCCCCGCGCAGCACGTTGTACAACGGGACTGCCTTGCTCCACTGCCGGCCGGAGCGCGCTCCGCCGAGTACGGCGATGCCGTCGGCGAGGCGTCCGACCAGCGCGGTGCCGTGGTCCAGACGCATCAGATCGCCGAGGACCTCGGGGTCCTGTCCGTGCCGTTCCTGCATCTCCCGGGTGGCGTGCGCCTGTTGGTGCACAATGGCTTGAACCCGACGGGCGATATTGACGAACGCGCGTTGCGCGGACTCCCGCAGACCCTCTTCGGCATCCACGGTTTCCAGCACCCAGCGCATCACCGCGAGGTGCTCGGTCCTGACGGGCCCCGCGAGGTCCAGCGCCTCGTCGACCGTCGCACCCTTCTGCAGCCGGCCCACGGCCTCCGGCAGCAGCTCTTCGGCCAGGCGCAGCGTCTGGATCTCCTGCTCGGCCAGCCGGCGTCCGAGGCCTTCGCCGGCTGCGGCGTGGTCCCTGCGCAGCTCGGCGATGACCTTCCCGCGCCGCACCGCGACAGCCGCCAGGACGGCGACGGCCAACGTGGCCGTCACAGCGCACCAGACGACCGACACACGTGCCTCAGCCGGAACGACGCACACGGCGACGGTCCCGACCACTGCGGTGACCACCGCGGGAAGCAGCAGCGCGAGGGCGGAGGATTGCCGTTGCCCAGGTGGCGATTGATCACGAACCATCTGCAACCTCAAGGTATCGAAAGTGGGGGGATGGCCCAGCGATTACACCTCGGACCAGTCGCTGCCGGCGGCCACACACAACCGACCTGACCCATACGTGTGACCATCACTGCGACGGCAGGCAGCAGGGCGACAACGGAGAGTATTGTGATCAACTCACCGCGCCGCCAAGGAGCATATCCGCTGCCGGCATGCCCCAGGCACATCCAGTCCAACTGATACGACGTGAACTCGCCTGTGGTACAAGGCATTTACTGGTTTCTGGCATCGCACATGTGGCCACTGCCGAAGCCGCGGACCCGGCTGCCGCAGCGAGCGCGAAGCGAACCGGCCACGCGGCGGACCACATGATTCGTCCCGGATTCGGCTCGTCGCCCCAGTCAGCCTGGTCCGGGCGCCCGGAATCAGCTCGAAGCGGCGGCGCGTTCCGGCCAGTTCCCTCGGCGTGATGCCGAGATCCGTGGCGACCTTCGGGCGGGCTTCTCGAACGTAGAGCTCGACCCGCTGGTGATGACCGCTGAGCCGTACTCCGTGGCCGGCCGCTCATGGATGGCCGAAGCCTTCACAGGATCTCCGCGCGGAGCATCGGGTCGACCAGCGGTGCGAACTCGTCGAACATCCTGGCGCGGGACCGCGCAGCCGGCGGTACCGTGCAGCCGCACGGCGCCCACCACCTGCTCGGACGGCCCGGCCGCGGCGCGTGATCCGTGTCTCAACCCGGCCGGGCCTCATTGCCTATGCAACTCGTTGCATAGCAGGATGCGGGTATGGCCCTAGAGCACGCGATCCTCGTCTCCCTGCTGGAGCAGCCCGGCTCCGGGTACGAGCTGGCGCGCCGCTTCGACCGTTCCATCGGCCGTTTCTGGACCGCCACCCACCAGCAGATCTACCGGGTGCTGCGGCGGATGGAGACGGACGGCTGGATCGCCGTCGAGGAGGTCGCCCAGGACGGCCGCCCGGACAAGAAGGTGTACTCCGCCGCCGCGCCGGGCCGGGCCGCCCTGGCGTCCTGGCTGCGCGAGCCCGTCGAACCGGAGACCGTCCGGCACGAGCTCGCCGTCAAGATCCGCGCCGCCGCCTTCGACGACCAGGCCGCACTGACCTCACTCATCTCCGAGGTCGAGCGGCACCGCGAGAGCCATGCCGCGCTGCTGGCCCGCTACCTCACCGGCGAGCGGCGCGACTTTCCCGACCTGACCTCGCCCTCCGCCCAGCAGGAACTGCAGCACGTGGTGCTGCGCGGCGGCATCGAGTACGAGCGGATGACCCTCGCCTGGCTGGACGACGTGCTCGCCACGCTCCACCGCATCGCCAACTGACCCTCATTCCCCTGGAGTCCACATGCTCTTCAACCCGCGTACCTACGACCCCGTACAGTTCGACGAGCGCACCCGACAGCTGCTCCGCGCCACCGTCGACTGGTTCGAGTCGCGCGGCAAGAAGGCACTCATCGACACCTACGTCGACCGCGCCTGGTACGGCGACTTCCTGGAGTTCGCGGCGAAGGAAGGGCTCTTCGCGGAGTTCCTCACCCCGTCCTCCGCGGACGACTCGAAGCGCTGGGACACCGCGCGGATCGCCGAGCTGAACGAGATCCTGGGCTTCTACGGGCTGGGCTACTGGTACACCTGGCAGGTCACCATCCTGGGCCTGGGACCGGTCTGGCAGAGCGGGAACGAGGCCGTGCGGGAGCGCGCCGCGAAGCTCCTGTCCGAGGGCCACGTCATGGCCTTCGGCCTCTCCGAGCGGACGCACGGCGCGGACATCTACTCGACCGACATGATCCTCACCCCGGACGGTGCGGGCGGCTTCACCGCGAGCGGCTCCAAGTACTACATCGGCAACGGCAACGTCGCCGGCCTGGTCTCGGTCTTCGGCCGCCGCTCGGACATCGAGGGTCCCGAGGGCTATGTCTTCTTCGCCGCCGACAGCCGGCACGAGGCGTACCACCTGGTGAAGAACGTGGTGAACTCGCAGATGTACGTCAGCGAGTTCCGCCTCGACAGCTACCCGGTGCGCGCCGAGGACGTGCTGCACACCGGCAAGGCCGCCTTCGACGCCGCGCTGAACACCGTCAACGTCGGCAAGTTCAACCTCTGCACCGCGTCCATCGGCATCTGCGAGCACGCGATGTACGAGGCCGTCACGCACGCGGACAACCGGGTGCTGTACGGCCGGAAGGTCACCGACTTCCCGCACGTGCGGCGCGAGCTGACCGACGCGTACACCCGCCTCACCGCGATGAAGCTGTTCAGCGACCGCGCCGTCGACTACTTCCGCTCCGCCTCGCCCGAGGACCGCCGCTACCTGCTCTTCAACCCGATGACCAAGATGAAGGTCACCACCGAGGGCGAGAAGGTCATCGACCTGATGTGGGACGTCATCGCGGCCAAGGGCTTCGAGACGGACACCTACTTCGACAAGGCCGCGCGCGACATCCGCGGCCTGCCGAAGCTGGAGGGCACGGTGCACGTCAACCTCGCCCTGATCCTCAAGTTCATGGCGAACTACCTGTTCGCCCCGGCCGAGTACCCCGCCGTGCCGAGCCGTCTCGACCCGGCCGACGACACCTTTTTGTTCCAGCAGGGCCCGGCCCGGGGCCTGGGCGCGATCCGCTTCCACGACTGGCGCACCGCGTACGACGCGCACGCGCACCTGCCCAACGTGGCCCGCTTCCGCGAGCAGGCGGACGGCCTCTGCACCCTGCTCCGCACCCACGCGCCGAGCGAGGAGCAGCAGCAGGACCTGGACTTCCTGCTGGAGATCGGCCAGCTGTTCGCCCTGGTCGTCTACGGCCAGCTGGTGCTGGAGCAGGCCGAGCTGACCGGCCTGGACGCCGACCTGCTGGACGAGATCTTCGACGTCCTGGTGCGCGACTTCTCCACCCACGCCACCGATCTGCACGGCAAGAGCTCCACCACCGACGAGCAGGCCGCCTGGGCGCTGGCCCACATCCGCCGCCCGGTCTCGGACGCCGGCCGCGCGGCCCGGGTCTGGACCCAGGTCGAGGCACTGTCCGGCGCGTACGAGATGCAGCCGTAGGACCGATCGGTCGAGGGGGTGCCGCCGGTGCGGCGCCCCCTCTGCTACGCCGGGAGCCGACGGGCTCCGGTGAATTTTTCCGCCGGTGCGGCAGACTGGCCGTCGTGACCTCGACACCTTCGCTCGGTAAGGGCGCCAATGTCCCCGTTGCTGCCACCGCCGTCCGGGCCGTGCTGACCTGGGGCGCGGGCCCGGGCGTGCCGGACGTCGACGCTTCCGCGCTGCTGCTCACGGAGGCGGGGCGGGTGCGTTCCGACGCCGACTTCGTCTTCTACAACCAGCCGGAACACCCCAGGGGCGCGGTGCGCCATGTGGGCTCGGCGGCGTCCGGCGAGGACGTGATCGACGTGGACCTGGGCCGGATCGAGCCCGCCATCGACCGCGTCCTGCTGGGCGCGTCCGCCGACGGTGGCACGTTCGGCCAGGTCCCGGCGCTGCGACTGCGGCTCCTCGACCTGGCGACCAACGCCGAGCTGGCGCGCTTCGACATGACGGCCACCACCGAGACCGCCTTCCTGGGCGGAGAGCTGTACCGGCGCGGGGACGGCTGGAAGTTCCGCGCGGTGGGACAGGGGTACGCGTCGGGGCTCGCGGGCCTCGCGCAGGACTTCGGGATCAGCGTGGACGAGGAGCCGCCGGCCGCGGCCGCGGCCGCGACGCCGACACCCGTGCCCGTAGTACCGCCGCCGCCACCGCCGTCGCCGGCGGGGCCCGCCGCCCCGGCCATGCCCGCCCGGCTCACCAAGGGCGAGGAGAACCTGCCCGTCGACATGCGCAAGCGGCTCTCGCTGCGCAAGCAGCAGGTCGCCGTCAGCCTGCGCAAGCACGGTGCGGAAGGCGTGGTCGCCCGGGTGATCCTGGTCCTCGACGCCTCGGGATCGATGGCCGGCCTCTACTCGCGCGGCACCGTCCACAGCGTGGTCGAGCGGATGGCCGCGGTCGCCGCACAGGTCGACGACGACGGCGAGATGCAAGCCTGGACGTTCGCCTCGCACCCGGCCCGGCTGCCCGACCTGACCGTCGGCGATCTGCCCGACTGGCTCGAACTCCATGTACGGGTGGGCCAGATCAGCCTGTTCGGCCGCAAGAAGCCGCCGAAGGGACAGCGCCCGGGACAAGTCGACATGCGCGTAGTCGGCATCCAGAACGAGGAGCAGAAGGTCATCGCCGAGGTCCGCCGATTCGTGCGCGACAACCCGGCGCAGGCGCCGACCCTGGTGCTGTTCTTCTCCGACGGCGGGGTGTACCGCAATGCCGAGATCGAGCAGGAGCTGCGCGCGGCCGTGGAGGAGCCGGTGTTCTGGCAGTTCGTCGGTCTCGGCCGGGCCAACTTCGGGGTGCTGGAGAAGTTCGACAACATGCCCGGCCGGCGGGTCGACAACGTCGGCTTCTTCGCCGTGGACGACATCGACAAGGTCTCGGACGAGGAGCTGTACGACCGTCTGCTGCAGGAGTTCCCGTCCTGGCTGAAGGCGGCCCGCTCCGCCGGGATCCTTCGCTAGCCCCGAAGGTTCCGGCAGAACGGAAACGTCCGGGCCGGCCCCTGCGGGCCGACCCGGACGCGGTGATCACCGGCTGTGATCAGTCCTCGTGATCAGACGAGGTCGAACCGGTCGAGGTTCATGACCTTGTGCCACGCCGCGACGAAGTCCGTCACGAACTTCTCCTTGGCGTCATCGCTGGCGTAGACCTCCGCGAGCGCGCGCAGCTCGGAGTTCGACCCGAAGACGAGGTCGGCCCGGCTGCCGGTCCACTTGACCTCGCCCGTGGCGGCGTCGCGGCCCTCGAACGTGTTCGCGTCCTCGGACGTCGGCTGCCACGTCGTGCCCAGGTCGAGCAGGTTGACGAAGAAGTCGTTCGTCAGGGTCCCCGGGGTCGTGGTGAGGACACCGAGCGCCGACTGCTGGTGGTTCGCGCCCAGGACGCGGAGACCACCGACGAGGGCCGTCATCTCGGGGGCGCTCAGGGTCAGCAGGTTCGCCCGGTCGATCAGCAGGTACTCGGCCGGCAGCCGGTTGCCCTTCCCGAGGTAGTTGCGGAACCCGTCGGCGGCCGGCTCGAGCGCGGCGAACGACTCCACGTCCGTCTGCTCCTGCGACGCGTCGGCGCGGCCCGGCGTGAACGGGACCTCGACGTCGAAGCCCGCGTCCTTGGCGGCCTTCTCCACGGCGGCACCGCCCGCGAGCACGATCAGGTCGGCGAACGAGATCGCCTTGCCGCCGGTCAGGGTGGCGTTGAACGCCTGCTGGACGCCTTCGAGCGTGCGCAGCACCTGCGCCAGCTCGTCGGGTTCGTTGACCTCCCAGCCGCTCTGCGGCTGGAGACGGACGCGCGCACCGTTGGCGCCGCCGCGCTTGTCACTGCCGCGGAAGGAGGAGGCCGACGCCCAGGCGGCGGACACGAGCTGGGCCACCGACAGGCCCGAGGCGAGGATCTGCCCCTTGAGGGACGCGACGTCCCCGGCGTCGACGAGCTCGTGCGTCACCGCGGGAAGCGGGTCCTGCCACAGCAGCGTCTCGGTCGGGACCTCCGGGCCGAGGTAGCGCACGACCGGGCCCATGTCGCGGTGGGTCAGCTTGAACCACGCGCGGGCGAAGGCGTCCGCGAGCTGGTCGGGGTTCTCCAGGAAGCGCCGCGAGATCTGCTCGTAGGCCGGGTCGAACCGGAGCGCGAGGTCGGTCGTCAGCATCGTCGGAGCGTGGCTCTTCGACGCGTCGTGGGCGTCCGGTACGGTGCCCGCACCCGCGCCGTTCTTCGGCCGCCACTGGTGCGCACCGGCGGGGCTCTTGAACAGCTCCCACTCGTTGCCGAACAGGATCTCGAAGAAGCTGTTGTCCCACGCGATCGGGGTGTTCGTCCAGATACCCTCGAGACCGCTGGTGATCGCGTCGCCGCCCTTGCCGGTGCGGTAGGAGCTCTTCCAGCCGAGGCCCTGCTGCTCGAGCGGGGCGGCCTCGGGATCGTCGCCGACGCTGTCCGCCGGGCCCGCGCCGTGCGTCTTGCCGAAGGTGTGACCGCCCGCGATCAGGGCGACCGTCTCCTCGTCGTTCATCGCCATCCGCAGGAACGTCTCACGGATGTCGCGTGCCGCGGCGAGCGGGTCCGGGTTGCCGTTGGGGCCTTCCGGGTTGACGTAGATGAGGCCCATCTGGACCGCGCCGAGGGGGTTCTCCAGCTCACGGTCGCCGGTGTAGCGCTCGTCGTCGAGCCAGGTGGTCTCAGGACCCCAGTAGACGTCCTCGTCGGGCTCCCAGACGTCCGCACGACCGCCGCCGAAGCCGAAGGTCTCGAAGCCCATCGTCTCCAGGGCGACGTTGCCGGTGAGGATCATGAGGTCGGCCCACGAGATGCTCTGGCCGTACTTCTTCTTGACCGGCCACAGCAGGCGGCGGGCCTTGTCGAGGCTCACGTTGTCCGGCCAGCTGTTGAGGGGGGCGAACCGCTGCTGACCGGCCCCGGCGCCGCCGCGGCCGTCGCTGATCCGGTAGGTACCCGCGCTGTGCCACGCCATACGGATCATGAGCGGGCCGTAGTGGCCGAAGTCGGCGGGCCACCAGTCCTGCGAGGTCGTCAGCACCTCCGCGATGTCCCGCTTCACGGCCGGCAGGTCGAGGGCCTTGAACGCCTCGGCGTAGTCGAACTCCTCGCCGAGGGGGTTGGCCACGGCGGGGTTCTTGGCGAGGATCTTCAGGTTGAGCCGCTCCGGCCACCACTGGCGGTTTCCGCCGCCCTGCGTCGGGTGCGCGGCGCGCCCGTGCGCGACCGGGCAGCCACCCCCGCCCTCCGCCTTCGCGTCTGTGACGATCGCGTCGTTGTTCTCAGTCATGGGAATCCTTCCGGACCTGGGAGATCACGGTGCTCTGTAACTGCGGGCGGGGGGAACGGCCGGGGCGCGGGCCCCGGGACCGTCCGGGACGGTGACCACCACGGCGTCGACGCCGTGGTGGTCACCGTCCCGGACGGTCCCGGGCAGCGCGACGTGGGCGGCCGTCACCCGCAGGCCGGCACCGCGCAGCTCCTCGGCGGTGGTCCCGTACGTCTCTGTCTCCTGCCGTACTGGAGGCTTCCTGTCTCTTGGCTATTGCCGGAACCGATCCTACGATGGACAGATTCCAAGTCAAGAAGCGCGCCAGGCCCACATCCAATCGGAACCCGGACATCCATCGGTAAACTTCGGGCATCCCACCGAACCTGAATAGGTGAACCGATATGAGTGACCTGCTGGAACGACTGCGTGGCCGTGGCTGGCGGATGACCTCCCAGCGACGTGTCGTTGCGGAGGTCCTCGACGGCGACCACGTGCATCTCACGGCCGACGAGGTGCACGCCCGCGCGGCGCAGCGGCTGCCCGAGATCTCCCGGGCGACCGTCTACAACACCCTGGGCGAGATGGTGTCCCTCGGCGAGGTCATAGAGGTCGCCACCGACGGCCGCGCCAAGCGCTACGACCCCAATGCCCACCACCCGCACCAGCACCTGGTGTGCTCCACCTGCGGCACCATCCGCGACGTCCACCCCACCGGCGATCCGCTGGCCGACCTCCCGGCGGAGGAGCGCTTCGGCTTCGCCGTGTCCCAGGTCGAGGTCACCTACCGCGGACTGTGCCCCTCCTGCGTCTAGGCGCCGCTTGACCGGACCGCACCGACGGATCGCACCGACTGGGCCGGATCAGGTCGTGACAGGGCGCCGGCGGCGGAGCACGCTGTCTCACGGCGGTCCGGTATCAGGGGGCGCGGGATCCACCGCGGCCGGACGCAGGCCCAGACTTTCCCGTGGCCTCCCGTCCGTTCGAGGAGGATGCCATGGCGTCGGCGGCCGGCGGCGGAACGAACGGTCGAGCGGCGGGGCCGCGCCATGACGCGGCCGCCTACCACCGAGACCCCTTGGCGTTCCTGGAGACGGAGTTCGACGCCACCCACGACGTGTGGCGCTCCGCGTCGGGCCGGCTGTGCGTGGCCGATCCGGAGGCCGCACGCGCGGTGATGGGCAACCGCCGGGGCCTGTTCGTCGAGACGTCCGATTTCTTCCACACCCGCGACGGCGTCTTCGGCCCCAGATCCGCGCAGATCGAGATCGGCCGGGCGGCCCGCGCGCTGGTGCGCGGCCGGCTCGACGCCCGCCGGGACCGGCTGCCGCTCCTGGTCGAAGAGCGGCTCGCACCCTCCGCCGACTGGCCGGACGCGGGAAATCTCCTGGTCCGCGAACACCTGCGGGACGTCCTGCTGTGCCCGGAAGCACCCGCGGAGCTGCACGAAACCGTCGACGGCATCATCACCCGCGCGGTGCTGTCCGGCGCGCCGCTGCGCCATTCCGCGCTGTCGCGGCTCGCGTTCCGCCGCCGGGCCATGCGCGTCCTGACCCGGGAGATCCGGGCCCGCCGGAGCGCGGGCCCTCACGACCGTCCGCCGCGCGACCTGCTCGACGTGACCATCACCGGAGCAGGACCGCCGGCGGATCCCGGCCAACTCGCCGAGGTCTATCTGTCGTTCCTGTTCGCCACGGTCGGCTCGATCGGCTTCGCCCTCGGCTGGGCGGTCCTCCTCGTCGGCACCCACCCCGGCACCGACGGCGACGAGCCGGAGTGGATCGTCAGGGAGGCGATGCGGCTCCGGCCGGTCGCGTGGCTGTTCGCCCGTACTCCGAGCCGTGTGCACGAGCTGGCCGGAGTCACGGTCGGCCCGCGGGACGACGTGGACGTGTGCTCCTACCTCGTGCACCGCCACCCGCGGCACTGGGACCGCCCCGACGAGTTCGCGCCACGTCGCTGGGCGCAGTCCCTCGTCGATCCGGCCTTCATGCCGTTCGGGTTCGGGCCGCACACCTGTGCCGGCGCGACCGTGACGATGACGCTGCTGGAAGACCTGATCCGCATCATCACCCACGACTGGCGGCTATCGGTCACAGCCGGCGGCGACAGGCCCCGTCCGGGCCCCGCGCTGGCTCCTCCGCGTTTCACCGCGGAACTGCACGCCCGCGTCGATCCCCCCGGGAGGAGGTGAACACGATGAGGAAGCTCTACCGCTCGGCGATGTCGGCACTCAACATCCGGGCCGGCTACTCCACGAACATCCACTGGTACCTCTACCACCACATCTGATCGGCAGAGCTGCGGGGAGCCGCCGACGGCGGCTCCCCGCACGCCGCGAGAGGCGAGGCGATGACCACTCCGCACCATCCCACCGACTTCCTGCACGATCTGCGCCAGCGCAGCGCGGCCGAAGGCGGCCTCTTCTGGATGGACGACGACCTGCTCGCCGTCTTCGAGCCGAACGCGGCACGCCAGGTGAGCGGTGCGAACTGGCACCACCTCGTCATGCCGGACCGCCTCGTCGACCTGATCAGGCGGCGCCGCAGCCCGCAGGTGCGGTGGACCCGGGTACGCGGCGCGTGGCTCGCCCAGCTGCACAAGCTCACCACCGGCGAGCACAACGCCGACATGATCACGCGGATGGAACGGATCATCGACGCGCGGCTCGGCGACGACGTGGACCTCGTCCTGCTCGCGCAGGAAGTGGCCGTTCAGTCCATGCTGCCGGTCGCCCTGTCGGGCCTCACCCCTCGCGAGGCCGGCCACATCAGCCAGGACCTCGACCAGAAACTGCTCCGCCTGATCGCCCGCCAACCGGGCACCGGGCCATGGCATCACCTGCGTTTCGCCGCGGTACAGGTCCGGGCCGGCGTCGTCGTACGGCGGGTGCTGCGTGAGCGGGCCGCCGGCCGCCGCCCCCGTGAGCTGGACCTCGCCGATCCGATCGTCGACCTGCTTCCGGAGCTCGGCATGGACCGCGCGCTGGACGTGGTCACCGCCGTGCTCACCGCGATCGGCGGTCCGCCCGGTGCCGCGGCGGCGAGCGTGCTGTACGAGCTGGCCAGGAACCCGGAGTGGGCGCGGCGGCTGACCACCGAGCTGCGGGCCGTGGACCCGGCCGGGTTCTGTGCCGCACCGACGAAGGCGGCGCCGGTCACCCACCGGTTCGTCAAGGAGGTGCTGCGGATGTGGAGCCCGCCGCTGCTCCTCATGCGGCGCTCCCGGTTCTCGTTCGACCTCGGTACCACCCGGCTGGAGAAGGACCAGGGCTACCTGCTGAGCCCGCACATGATCCACCGCGACCCCCGGTGCTGGCAGCAGGCCGACACGTTCGACCCGGACCGCTTCCTGCCCGGCGCGCCGCACGGACCGGTCGACAAGAACCACTACGTACCCTTCGGCTGGGCGCCGAAGAACTGCGTCGGCGCCGACATCGGCATGATCCAGCTGATGACGCTCTGCTATCTGATGTGCACCCGCTACCGCCTCACCGTGCAGGACCCCGCATCGATCACCATGGCGTACCGCTTCGCGCCGGTGCCGCAGGGGTTCCGCGGCCACCTCGCGGCCGAACGATCGGTGGTTTGACCCGCCGGTGCCCGGACCGCTTGGATCGCAGTGGCCAACGCGAGGTGGTTCGGGCGACACGGCAAGGGGCGGGCTGGATGCTGGGCAGGAGATCACTGGGGCGGCAGTTCGAGTGGCTCTGGGCGTCGTTCGCGGTCAGCACGTTCGGCAGCTGGATCGCGCTCGACGCGTTCCCGTTGATCGCGATCCTCGCGCTGCACGCAGGACCGGCCGCGGTGTCGGGGCTCGCGGCGGCGGGACTGGCGGTGGGGGCGGCGGTCGCGGTGCCGCTCGGCCCCTGGGTGGAGTTCCGCCGCAAGCGGCCGGTGATGATGGCGATGGACCTGACCCGGTTCGCCGCGCTGCTGACCGTCCCGGCCGCGTACGCGCTCGGGCGGCTCACCTTCATCCAGCTGCTGGTCGTGTCGGTCGTCGTCGCCGCGGCCAACATCACCTTCCGATCGGCTGCCGGCGCCTGCTTGAAGGCACTCGTGCGGCCGGAGGACCTGCTCGTCGCGAACGGGCGGTTCGAATCCACGACCTGGACCGCCACCGCGCTCGGACCGCCGCTCGGCGGGGCGGCGATCGGGCTGTTCGGCCCGGTGACGACCGTGGTGGCCGACGCGGTCAGCTACTTGCTCTCGGCAGCCGGGATCCGCGCGATCGGCGGCAAGGAGCCGCGCCCCGAGCGAACCGCCGCACCCCGCTTCCGGGCCGGCGACCTGCTCGAAGGGTGGCGGTACATCCTGAGCCACCCGGCGCTGCGCCCCTTGTTCTTCAACACGATCCTGGTCAGCGGCCTGATCATGGCGACCTCGCCGGTGCTCGCCGTCCTGATGCTGAGTCACCTCGGCTTCGCACCGTGGCAGTACGGTCTCGCGTTCGGAGCACCGTGCGTCGGCGGTCTCATCGGCTCACGGCTGGCCCGTCCGCTCGTCGCGCGGTTCGGACAGCACAAGGTCATGCTCGCCGCCGGGACGCTGCGCGCCTGCTGGCTGCCCGGGCTGTTCTTCATCCGCCCAGGCGTCGCCGGGCTCGTACTCGTCATCGCCGTCGAACTCGGGTTGATCACCTGCATGGGCGTGTTCAACCCGGTGTTCGCCACCTACCGCCTCGAACAGACCCCGACGGACCGCGTCGCCCGCACCCTGTCCGCCTGGTCGGTCTCCAGCAACGCCACCATCGCCGCGCTGACCGCCCTGTGGGGTCTGCTCGCCGGCGTCACCAGCCCGCGCACCGCGATCGTGATCGCCGGACTCCTCATGCTGGCGACGCCGTTCCTGCTCCCGCGCCGTGACCGGACGCCGCACGAGGATGACGCCGCGGTCGGCAGCCGGGCCGTGACGGGCGTCTGATCCGGCCCTGCCGCGTCGGGTGCTCCCGGCCGGTGGCCGCGCGCCCTCGCCGGGTCGCACGGCCACCGGCCGGAACGTACTCAGTGCCGGGCGACGTTCGGCGCGATGTCCTCGTAGAACGGCGCCTTCGGGGTGGCGGCCGCCGACCGCTTCGAGGACGGGCCCTGGGTGGCCGGAGTCTTCGGGGCGGGGGCCTTGCCGCAGAAGGCCGCTTCGAGGGTGTTGCCGAGGATGGTGTTGACGTTGCCGTTGTTGGAGGTGTTGGCCATCGAGCTGACGCTGCGGCGGCCGTCACGGGTCGTGAAGGCGTAGGAGTAGAAGCCCTGCACGGTGCCGGTGTGACCGTAGACCGAGATCCCGCAGGACAGGTCGCGCTGACGCAGGCCGAGTCCGTAGAAACGGGTTCCGGTGTCGTCGCTGGGCGTCATCTTGAGCATCTCGGTGAGCATGCCCGAGCTCAGCAGCCGGCCGCCCAGCAGGGACGAGAAGAAGCGGTTGAGGTCCCGCGGGTTCGAGACCATGGCACCGGCCGACTGGGCCCAGGAGACCGTCTGGTCGGTGGAGTCGACCAGCGGCGCGCCCGCCTCGTCGGGGGTCAGATAGCCCTTGATGTGGCGGCCGGGGATGGTGGCGCTCGGGTGCACGTAGAAGGTGTTGTTCAGCTGCAGCGGAGTGATGATGCGCCGCTGGTACTCGGCGCCCACCGGGTTGCCGGTGACCTTCTCGATCAGTGCGCCGACGACCACGAAGTTGGTGTTGGAGTACTGGTAGGCGGCGCCCGGCTTGGCCGTCCTCGGGTGGGCGAGCGAGAGATTCACCAGCTCCTGGTACGTGAACACCTTGTTCCGGACCGCCTCGAACCCGGGAACCGTGTTGGCGAACATGTCGTTGGTGTAGTCCCACAGACCACTGCGGTGGGTCAGCAGATGCCGCACCGTGATCGTCGAGTCGGGCAGCAGACCCGGCAGGTACTGGTTGACCGGCGCGTCCAGCGCGATCTTGCCCTCCTGGACGAGCTGCAGCAGCACCACCGTCGAGAAGGACTTGGTGATGCTGCCGATGCGGAAGCGCGCATCGGTGTTCATGGCCTGCCCGTTGGCGCGGTCGGCCACCCCGGCGGTCTCCCGGTAGACGGTGTTCCCGTTGTCGATACGGGTCATCACGCCCGGCGCGCCGCCGGCCATCACCTGCGCGAAGACCTTGTGCAGGGCATCGAGATCCGGCTTCGGCAGCGCGTCGTCCTGCCGAGCGGTGATGCCCACTTCGGTCCCCGCCGTGGTCCGGGCTTCGGACGGGGCAGCGAGGGCCGGGACCGAGGCGACGGCGAGAGCCAGCACCGAAGCGCTCATCGCCGCGCGCCTACCGAACTTGCCTTGCACCATGACGCTCCTTGTTCCTGACTCGGCTGATCCGGTGATCATCGCAGCTGCGGATTCTGTTCCCGCGTATGCCGCGCTCCTTCTCGCCGTCGAAGAGAGACCGGCGCGGCGTTTGGTTCCACTGCGGATGATCTTGTTCGGATTTCCGGCCCGCAAGTCGGCTGGTTTACGACGTTCCTCCTTCGCGGGCGTCCAGGAGACTGTGACGGTCCGACAGCCCGCTACTCGCCGCTCTGGCTGCGTGCTCTCCGGCGCGGCGGGACGGCGTGGACGGCCGTGAGGACGCTCGGTTCGTGAAATGGAATGCCCGCTCTTTCGCGAAAGGATCGATATGAGCCCTGTGGAACTGGACATCCGTGACGCCGGTCCGCTGGATGTGGAAGCGGAGGGGATCACGTTCGAGGACGAGCTGGATCCCGGCCGCGGTGCCGAAGCGTGCTTGGCTGATCCCTGGGTCACCGCGACCACGCGGTTCGCATGTGACTAGCCCGGCCGGTCCACCGTCGGCAGAACCGATCCTTTGAGGCCGGAGCCGGCACCGGTGCCGGCTCCGGTGCCGGGCTCGGTTCCGGGGTCGGTTCCGGGGTCGGGGTCGGTTCCGGGCGGGTCCGCGCCGGACCTGGGGGAGCGGCTCGACGCGCTCGTGGCCGGTCACGAGCGTCGCCGTAGTGCGGATGATGTCTGGCTCTATCTGTTCGATCCGCGTATGCCGGCGATGGAGCACGGCTGGAAACTGCACGTCTCCGCCCGGCCCGACGACCTCGCCGGGACCATGGAGCTACTCGTCCCGGTGCTGCTGCGCTACACCTGCGAAGCGAAGTTCGCGCGGAGCGCCGCGGTGCTGGGGGAGTTGAACGCAGGGGTGCGGGACCAGGCCCTCGTCGGGAAGGCGGTCACCGTCTATCCCCGCGGGCAGGATGTGGCGGCGCTCGGCAGGGAACTGGCCGAGGTCCTGGCCGGGCGCGCCGGACCGCGGGTGCTCAGCGATCGCCGGGTGCGGCCGGACGCTCCGGTCTACTACCGGTACGGCCCCTTCCGGGCGCCCGGGGCGATCGGAGCCGGCGCGTCGGCGCTCCTCATGACCGGTCCTGACGGTCAGAGCTTCGCCGGTCGTGCGAGCAGCCGGTACCGCCAACCTCCTTGGACGAAGGATCCGTTCGGGGCGGCCGCGCCCGGCCCGGGGCGACCTGCCACGCGCCTTGTCGGCGGCAGATACCGGCTCACCGGGGGCATCGCGCGGTCCCCGCACGGGGACGTCTACCGCGCTGTGGACACGGTGACCGGTGGCCGGGTGGTGGTCAAGCAGGCCAGAGCGTATGCCGGCGAGGACGAGCACGGAGTGGACGCCCGTGGCCGGCTGCGCAACGAACGTGCCGTGCTGGCGGCGCTGGACGGCCTCGACGGCGTGCCGCGCGTCGTCGACCACGTGCGGCACGGCGAGGACGAGTACCTGGTCACCACGGACTGCGGTCCCCGTGACCTGCGCCGCGACGTGCTGGAGCACGGGCCTTATGGTGCAGATCCCCATCGCACCGGGCGTCAGATCTCCACGCTGGCACGTCAGTTGCTGGCCTCGCTCGACGCGGTGCATGCCCGAGGGGTGGTGGTGTGCGACCTGAAACCGGGCAACGTGGTCATCGGCTCGGACGGCATCTGTCGTCTTGTCGACTTCGGCATCGGTGCTCTGGGGTCTCGTCGCCCGGCCGGTGCGACACCCGGCTACACCCTCCCCGTGTACCGCGCCGGAGCCCCGCCCCACCCGGCGGACGACCTCTACGCACTCGGCGCGACCCTGCACTTCGCGCTGACCGGCATGGACCCGGTGGTCGTCGACCCCGACCACGCCGTCAACCGTGACCGGACACTGGCCTGCTTGGACGGCGCGCTGCCCGGCGCCGCCCACCGTCCGGTCCGCGCGCTGGTCGCCGGGTTGCTCAGCCTCGATCCCGCGGAACGAGTGGCCTGTGCGGGACGGTTACGGGCCGGCCTGCCGGAACCGGTCGGCGGGCGCCGTCCGCCGACTCCGCCACGGATCACCGCCGGGCTGCTGGACGACGTGATCGCGCACACCGTCGCCGGTTGTGTGCGCGCCTCCCGGTCACCCGCCGGGCCGGGCGGACGTCACACGGGCTCGACCGTGACGCTCTACGCGGGCTCGGCCGGGGTGGGCCTGGAACTCCTGCACCACACTGACCATCCAGGCGTACCGCAGGCCGTCGCCGACCTGGCCCGCCGAACGGCGGAACACCCCGAGACGGCCGCGCTGTCCGCTGCCCTGTACACCGGCCGTACCGGAGTGGAGCTGTTCCTGGCATCGGCCGCCGACGCGTTCCCGTCTCCTCACGGTGGCCCGGCGCCCTCGGATCCGCCCGGCCTGCTGCACTACGACGGCAGCGGCGACCAGATCGGCGGTGCGGCAGGCACCGGAACGGGCCAACTGCTCCTGGCACACCGGGCCCGCGTTGCGGGACATCAGGAGAGGGCAGCCGCGCACCTGGCCGCAGCGGGCCGATGCGCCCGGGAGCTGTTGAACCGGACCGGGCAGCCCGAGGAAGAGGGATCGGGGCTGCCGCAGGCACCCTCGCTCGCGGCCTACGACCAGGGCTTCGCTCACGGCAGGGCGGGAATCGTCCACTTCCTGCACGTCTACCACCGGGCCACCGCCGACCGGGCCGTCGGTGCTGCGGCCCGGGCCGGCCTCACTCAACTCGCCGCGGACACCCCCGGCCTGCTCGCTGCCGCCGCCGGCCCTGGCGCCTCCCGGCGCTATGGATCGTGGTGTCGCGGAATGGCGGGCATAGGCGCCGTCCTGATCGCGGCGGGCAGCCGGGACGAGGACAGGGAGCTTCTCGAACTCGGCCTGCGCTGCGCCCGGGTGTGCCGCGCGCTCGCACCGCGGATGAGCCTGGTCTCCCAGTGCTGCGGTCTGGCCGGCGTCGGCGAACTGCTCGTCGACGCGGCCGTCGCCACGGGCGACGACAGCTTCTGGCGGGACGCGGAAGACGTGGCGGGGCTGATCCTGGCCCGTAGTGGCGGGACCGCCCGGCAGCCGTTGCTGCCTGACAACACCCTCGTCGGCTCCGACGCCGCCTGGGCGACGGGCAGCGCGGGAGTGCTGTCCTTCCTGCGCCGACTGCGCGACCACGGCGGGCAGCGTCTCTGCGGTGCGTGACACGTCAGGTATGCGCCGCATGCATTGATGCCGGGAGCACTTCGTATCCGTGCTCCCGGCCGTGCTGAGGGTGTTGAGTCAGGTCAGCTGTCGAGGACGGCGAGGTCGACCTGGTGGAGGGCATCCGGGTCGGCGATGATCTCGATCTCGGTGACCAGGTCATCGGTGATGGTGAAGTCGAGCACCAGGTACAGCCGACCGAAGGGGGCCATGGCGAGCCCGACCGTTCCGTTGACCAGCGCCGCCACGGTGGACCGAGCGCGTTCCATGGCGGCCATCGCGCCCTTGGCCACGGTCTGCGCGCCGCTGATGAGGATGGGCTCGGGGGTGGGGACGACCGACCTGTCGGCCCGGAGTACGACATCCGGGTGCAGCAGGGCGACGAGCGCGTCGAAGTCGCCGCCTCGGGTGGCGGCCAGGAAGGCGTCCACGACCCGGCGTTGGCGGGTCAGATCGGTGTCGGGGACCGCCGTTCCCCCCTTGACCCGGCGGCGGGCCCGGCTCGCGAGCTGCCGTGTGGCGGCAGGGGAGCGTTCGATCAGCGGGGCGATCTCGTCGAAGGGCACGGTGAACATGTCGTGCAGCACGAAGGCGAGGCGCTCGGGCGGCGTCAGCGTGTCGAGCACCACCAGCAGGGCCAGGCCGACGGAGTCGGCCATCAACGCCTCCTGCTCGGGATCGACCCCGTCCGGCCGGCCGAGGGCCGGGTCGGGCTCGTGGAATGCGAGGGGTTCCTCGCGGCGGTGGTCGCGCGAGCGCAGCATGTTCAGACACACGCGTGACACGACGGTCGTCAGCCAGCCGCCGAGGTTCTCCACGCTGCCGGCGTCGGTACGACTGAGGCGCAGCCAGGTCTCCTGCACGGCGTCGTCGGCCTCGCTCACCGAGCCGAGCATCCGGTAGGCCACGGCCCGAAGGCGAACCCGGTCCTCCTCGAAACGCTCGATCAGCGATGCGTTCTCGTCCATCGGTCACATTCCTTCGTCGCCGGGGGTCATAGCAGTAGATCCACAGAACCGAGCTGAAGGTACCGGGAGGCCGACTCCCGGACCGAACGAATTTGGAGCAGCCATGACGTCAACGATCCTGGTCACCGGTGGTACGGGCACTCTGGGCGGCCACGTCGTCCCCCTGCTGCGGGCGGCCGGGCGCGAGGTTCGCGTCCTCAGCCGGCAGCACCGTGAGTCCGTGGACGGCGTCGCGTACGTGAGCGGCGATCTCCTCAAGGGCGGGGGAATCGAGGCGGCGGTGGACGGCATCGATGTCATCCTGCACCTCGCGGGCGGCCCCAAGGGCGATGACGAGGCGACCCGGAATCTGATGCGGGCCGCATCGCGCGCCGGAGTGCGACACGTGGTGTACGTCTCCGTGATCGGCACGGACAAGATGCCGCTGGGCTGGTTCCAGGCCAAGTTGGGCGCGGAGCGGGCCGTCGCCGAGTCCGGCATCCCGTGGACGACGCTGCGCGCGGCCCAGTTCCACGACCTGGTCCTGACGGTGGTGGAGAAGATGGGGAAGCTGCCGGTGATCCCGGTCCCGGGCGGACTGCGGTTCCAGCCGGTCGACTCGCGTGAGGTCGCGGCCCGGCTGGTGGAACTGGCCCTCGGCGAACCGGCCGGCCTGGTGCCCGACCTGGCGGGGCCGAAGGTGTACGGGATGGCCGACCTGAGCCGCGGCTATCTGCGGGCGCGCGGCAAGCACCGCCTGATGATGCCGGTGCGGATGCCCGGAAAGGCCGGCCGCGCCTACCGGGCCGCCGAGAACCTGTCGCTCGACGGGGCAGCCGTGGGCGAGCGGACCTGGGAGGACTTCCTGGCGGAGCGGGTCGGCTGACACCCCGGTTTCAGGCGGTCAGTACGCCGGCCATGGCGGCGAGCACCGCGGGGACCACGCGGTAGTAGACCCAGGTGCCCCGCCGCTCGGAGGTGAGGAGGCCGGCCTCGCGCAGCTTCTTGAGGTGATGGCTGACGGTGGGCTGCGAGACGCCGACGTCGGAGATGTCGCAGACGCAGGCCTCCCCGCCGTCGTGCGAGGCGACCAGGGAGAACAGCCGCAGCCGGACCGGATCGCCGAGAGCCTTGAACATCGCCGCGGTCAGTTCCGCCTCGAGGACGGTCAGCGGCCGCTGCGTCAGCGGCGGGCAGCACGGCACGGCCGGCCGCAGAACCGGCAACTCGGCAACCTCTGAATTCGACATGCGTCTATGTTGACACCCATCGATGCCGGTGGCAAGGTTCACTGTATCGATGCATGTCGAAACAGCGCCGTCCTGCCGCTCTGAAAGGCTCAACCGCCATGAGTACGACCACCGTCCTTCCCGTCGTCGTCATCGGAGCCGGCCCCGTCGGGCTGGCCGCCGCCGCCCAGCTCCTGGACCGCGGACTGGAACCCTTGGTCCTGGAAGCCGGGACCGGTGCGGGCAGCGCGGTGCGCGAGTGGGGGCACGTGCGGCTCTTCTCCACCTGGAGCGAGGTCGTCGATCCGGCCGCGGAGAAGGTGCTGGCCCCCACCGGCTGGCTCCGCCCCGACGGGACCACCTACCCCTCAGGCGCGGACTGGGCTGAGAAGTACCTGCAGCCGCTGGCGGACGCTCTCGGTGACCGGGTCCGGTACGACGCCCGGGTGACCGGTGTGTCACGGGCCGGACGGGATCGCGTCGTGGACGCCGACCGTGCCGAGCAGCCCTTCACCGTTCACCTCACCGGTTCCGGCGGGGCCGAGGAGCGGATCACCGCCCGCGCCGTCATCGACGCCTCCGGCACCTGGTCGACCCCCGCCCCGCTGGGCGGCGACGGCCTGCCGGCGCTCGGCGAGCGCGCCGCCGCCGACCGCATCGCCTACCGCGTCCCGGACCTCGCAGACCCGGCCGTCCGCGCCCGGTACGCCGGCAGACGCACCGCTGTCGTGGGCTCCGGCGCCTCCGCGTTCACCGCGTTGGCCTACCTCGCCGACCTCGCCAAGGATGCCCCCGGCACGCACGCGGTGTGGATTCTGCGCCGTGGCCTCAGCGGCAGCACCTTCGGCGGCGGCGAAGCCGATCAGCTGCCCGCCCGCGGCGCCCTCGGCCTGCGCGCGAAAGCGGCCGTCGAGGCCGGTCACGCCAATGCCGTGACCGGATTCCGCACGGCCGCTGTGGAGCGTGACGGCGGGCGGCTCGTGCTGGTCGGGGAGGACGGCACCCGGCTGGAGCCGGTCGACGAGATCATCGGCCTGACCGGTTTGCGCCCGGACCTGTCGTTCGTCGGCGAACTGCGCCTCGGCCTGGACGAGCGCCTGCAGGCGCCCGTCGCACTCGCGCCGCTGATCGACCCCAACGTCCACTCGTGCGGCACCGTCTACCCGCACGGCGTCAAGGAGCTCTCCCACCCCGAGGCCGGCGCCTACCTGGTCGGCATGAAGTCCTACGGTCGCGCGCCGACGTTCCTGGCCATGACCGGCTATGAGCAGGTCCGCTCCATCGCCGCGTCCCTCGCCGGCGATCACGAGTCCGCCGAACGCGTCGAGTTGACCCTGCCCGAGACCGGAGTGTGCGGCGGAGCGGGGCTCTTCGACGAAGCCGAGGCCCCCACCGACGGCGGCGGCTGCTGCTCGGCCCCGGCCACCCTTCAGATCGGCACGGCCGCCCCCGCACGCACCGCGTCGGGTGGCTGCTGACGGTGGTGCTGCCCGGCGGCCGTACGCCGCCGGCCCGGTGGTGGGGCCGGGCTCGTGGTTGCGCCATTCGGGTGTACCGGTGGGTGGGGCGGACCCGGCCGGTGCCCGACGGGGGAGCCCCGGGCGTACCGGAGCGGTTGTGGCGCCAGGGCTCCGGGCCCACCATGAGGTAGTGGATTAAGGCGGAACTGTGCGATGGACGGAGCTGACGGGGTGGACTCCCGTGGACCCCTCGACGTCACGAGAGCAGCCACAGCGGTTGTCGATGCCCGTGGCAGGGTCATCGGGTGGAGCCCGGCGGCGGCGGAGCTGCTCGGCTACGAGGCGCACGACGTGCTCGGACGCCCCGCTGACGACCTGCTGGGGCGCCGTGCGGGCACCGGCGAGCACGCCGGCCCGCCAGGGGCGGAGCGGAGTACCCGCAGCGTGGTCCTCCATCTGCGGCACCGGGACGGCCGCTCGCTGCGGATCGCCACGACGATGGTCCCGGTCTCCTCCGAAGGGGCCGGGCCGGCCTGGCTCGTCGTAGCCGCCGATTCCGAGGAGCTGGCCCAGTGGGAGGCCCGGCAGGCGATGCTGCAGGGGCTCATCACCCGCTCCTCCGTCGGCCTCGCCATCTACAACGCCGACATGCGGGTGATGTGGATCAACGCCGAGCTGAACCGCGAAATGGGGTCCACCCAGTACGTCGGCATGTCCCCGGACGAGATGATCCTGGACGCCGAGATTCTGTCCGAGGGGTATCCGTCCACGCTGGAACAGGTCATGAGGAAGGTGTTCGCCACCGGCGAGCCCGTCATCGATCTGCACTACGGCGGCCGCGCGCCCGTCGATCCGGAGCACGACCGCGTCTGGTCGTGCTCCTACTACCGGCTTCAGGACGCCCAGGGCAATTCGCTGGGCATGTGCGAGGAGTCGGTGGACATCACCGACCGTTACCGGGCCCAGCAGCGACTGGCCCTGCTGGTGCGCGCCGGAGCGCGCATCGGTACGACCCTGGACATGAGCCGCACGGCCCGGGAGCTCGCCGAGGTCGCCGTCCCGCAGTTCGCGGACTCGGTCACCGTGGACCTGCTGGAGGCGGTACTGGAGGGGGACCAGACCACGCCGGGGACCACGGCCGGACGGCGGCTGGTCCGAATGTGGGGGGAGACCGGGCAGGACGGCGGGACGACGGCCGAGGGGGGCCGGCGACGTACGGCGCGACAGTTGGTCGACTACCCACCGGCATCGGCCCAGGCCCGCAGCCTGACCTTGGGCCGGAAGGTCCTGGAGACCGGCACGAAACCGCAGGGCACAGCGCACGACGTGAAGGACACGCGGGAACCGCTGCTCCGCTCGTGTCTTGCCGTGCCGCTACGGGCCGGGCGCAGCCCGATCGGGCTCGTCACGTTCTTCCGGGACCGGGACACCAACCCGTTCGACGAAGGTGAGCTGGACCTCGCCGACGAGCTCGTCGCGCGTACCGCGGTCTGTATCGACAACGCCCGCCGGTTCACCCGTGAGCACACGGCCGCCCTCAGACTGCAACGGAGCCTGCTGCCGCAGAGCCTGCCGCCGCAGACAGCCGTCGAGCTGGCGTACCGGTATCTGCCCGCCGACAGCCGGGCCGGGGTCGGCGGCGACTGGTTCGACGTCATTCCGCTGTCGGGCACACGTGTCGGCCTGGTGGTCGGGGACGTGGTCGGGCACGGCCTGGGAGCCGCCGCCACCATGGGGCGGCTGCGCACCAGCGTCCGGGTGCTCGCCCAGCTGGACCTCGCCCCGGACGAACTCCTGACCCGGCTGGACAACCTGGTCGGGCAGTCCGCCAAGGAGTGGGCCGCGGTCAGGGGCGTGCGGGGCGGCGGGCCGGAGGACGACGAAGCGGTCGGCGCGACCTGCCTGTACGCGGTGTACGACCCGGTGACCGGACAGTGCAGCATGGCGCGCGCGGGCCACCCGGTGCCGGCCGTGGTCGACGCGGAGAGCGGCCTCGTCAGCTATCCGGAGCTTCCCGCGGGCCCGCCCCTGGGACTGGGCGGCCTGCCCTTCGAGGGCACGGACCTGCAGCTGCCCGCGGGCAGCCTCATCGCGCTCTTCACCAATGGTCTGGTCCAGTCCTCCGACCGCGACATCGACGCCGGGCTCGACCGGCTCGACGAAATCCTCGCCGAGCACCGGCGCCCCCTGGAAGAGCTCGCCGACCGGACCGTCTCGACGCTGCTCCCCGGGCCGTCGGACGACGACGCGGCCCTGCTCCTCGTCCGCACACGGAGGCTCGACAAGTACCGGGTGGCCGTGTGGGAGCTGGCCGCCGACCCGGTCATGGTCGGCCGCGCCCGCGCCGCTGCCACCGGGCAGCTCGGCGAATGGGGCCTGGACGACGTCTCGTTCACCACCGAACTGATCGTCAGCGAGCTGGTCACCAATGCCATCCGCTACGCCGAGGGCCCCATCCTGCTGCGGCTCATCCGCGATCAGACCCTCATCTGCGAGGTCTCCGACTCCGGACACACCTCACCCCATATGCGCCATGCGGCGAGCGACGACGAAGGCGGCCGCGGCCTCTTCCTCATCGCCCAGATGACCGAGCACTGGGGAACGCGCTACACGCCGACGGGCAAGACGATCTGGGCCGAACAGGACCTGCCGCCCGCGGGCAGCGCGGAACGGGCCGACGCGTAGCGGAACGGGCCGCCCCGTAGGCCGCAGTCGACGCCGCCACGCTCTACGTCAGCGGGCGATCGACTTCATCGGCCCGGGCCGGCGCAGCAGCCACTGCAGGAAACCGCGGCGGGGCGGCTTGGGCGGTCGCACCGTGATGCTGCCGCTGCGCACCTTCCCCGTCACATGGATACGCAGCCGGATCGGCGTCCCGGCGGAGACATGCGCCCGATGGCGCACGCTGCCGCTGCTCACCGCGACCTCGTCGACGTCCACGAAAACGTCCGGCGGCACTATCAGGGTCACCGACCCGCTGCGCACCGACGCTTCGATCTCCAGGGTGGGCGATCCGATGACGGCACGGGTGAAGTCGAGAACGACGGAGCCGCTGTTGGACTCGATCTCCATCTGCCGGGGCACCGACCACGTGCCCTCCCGCTTCGCGCTCGCGCTGTCGACCGCGATCCGCGACCTGTCCTTCGGTGCGGGGGAGGGGACACCGCCACCCGCCCACGCCGGTCCGGGCGCCGGCAGATCGGTGAGCACCGCTTCGAGTTCTCGGTAGGTACGCGCCGTCAACGCCACCTCGAGCCGTTCGTCCAGCTCTTCGGCGGTCAGCCGGCCGTCTCCTGCGGCGACCCGCAGCCGCTCCACGACCTGGTCCCGGTCTTCGTGAGACGCGCGCAGTTCGCCGTGATCGGGTACCAATTCACCGGACATGCCCACACTGTAGTGGTTGTCCGACGAGGGGACACGGGAGCCGGTCGGAGGGGCGGCGGTCGGCTCTGTTGCGTTCAGAGCGTTCGCTGTCCGCCCTAGCCGGCGAGGGAGGGGTACGGCGAGGGGGAGAGTTCCCGGCGCTGCGGAAGTTCGACGACCTCGGCGCCGCATCCCCGGACGAAGTCCATCACGGAGTCGGCCGTACGGTCGTCGAGGGAGAACACCCAGCGACCGGGTATCAACACCGTGTCGATGGTCCCCACCGCGACCCGGGCGAGCAGCAGGCTCAGCTCCGGCCGCACGGCCCGACAGGAGACGCCGTTGTCCAGGAAGATCTCCGGGGCGTGGTGGCCGAGCCGGTCGGCGTGCTCCTCGAGGGCGTGCAGATGGACGGCCATCCGCCATTGGTCGTACGGGTAGCAGCGGAGATAGGCGGCGATCCGCGCACGACCCCGATAGGTGTCCGCCGTGGACATGACCGCCTCCTCGTTCACCCGGGCGCCGGATTCACCGGAATCGCCGGAGCGGCCGGGTCCAGGCTGGGATCTGTCCCACGACCCGCTACATACCGCCCATAGTGGACGGGAGAAGTAGTTGTTGTCTATACCATTGGCGGTAAATCTTTGGGCATGGGGGTCCCCGGGCGGTGGGACCGGACCCGGCCCCGGGTACGTGCCGCCCGCGATGCCTGGGTGCGGTCGGCCGCCCCCGGCCGGTGCTGTGGCAGGCTGCGAGGAGAAATCCGGCTGCCCGGACCGTCGACTCCCGGGCCCGGAGATATCACGGAGGTACGCCACGGTGAGCACATCGTCGGATCATTCGCGACGCACAGTGACGTCGGCCGATCACCGCGCTGCCGTCGCCACCGAGACCGATCGCTTCGTGGCGGCGGTCAAGGGCGCCGACCTGACGACCTCGGTGCCGAGCTGCCCGGGCTGGACGCTTGCCGACCTGGTCAAGCACACCGGGAGCGTGCAGCGCTGGTTCTCCGTCCTGCTGCGCCAGCAGGTCCAGGAACGGCCCAGGAGCCGCGACGTCGAGCTGCGGCTGCCTCCGGCCGAGGACGGCTACCCCGACTGGTTGACGGCGAGCGCCGCCGAGGCCGCGAGCGCCTTCGCGGCCACCGAGCCCGATGCCCCGATGTGGGTGTGGGGCGCGGATCACCATGCCCGGTTCTGGGTGCGGCGGATGCTCTTCGAGACGCTGGTGCACCGCACCGACGCGGAACGCGCCCTGGACCTGCGACCGGTGATCGACCGCGACCTGGCGGCCGACGGCGTCGACGAGTTCCTGACCAATCTGCCGTTCGCCGCGTCCTTCGCGCCCAAGGTGTCCAACCTGCGCGGCGACGGGAAGACCATCCGGTTCCAGTGCACGGACGTCAACGGCGACAGCGACGGCGACGTCAACAGCAACGGTGACTGGCTGGTCCGGCTGCGGCCCGACGGCTTCGGGCTCGACCCGCGCCCGCCCGGGTCGGCGACGCCTGCCGCCGACGCCACCGTGCGGGGCGCCGCAGCGGATCTGCTGCTGCTCCTGTACGGCCGGCTCGACCGTGACGCGGACCTCTTCGGGATCGAGGGCGACGAGGAACTGCTCGCGCACTGGTTCGCCAACTCGGAGTTCTGAGGCACCCGCACCACCGAACGTCAGGCGTTGCCGTCGGAGTCGCCCGATGCCAGTCGGCGGTGGATTTCCGTGGTCATGGCGTGGATGGCGCGCGTCAGCTCGGTGTTGGTCTTGAGCTCCAGCTCCTGCTCGACGAAGTCGTGATCCGCCTTGGCCTGCTGGAACACGGCCTGCCGATTCTGTCCGATCATGACGAACGTCGACAGGAAGATCGCCTCGAGCGATACGACGAGCGTCAATGTGGGCCAGGGGTTCGACTCGGCGACCAGCATCCAGACCAGGAAGGCGACGGCGTGGAGATAGACGAACATCATGGAGCCGGCGAACTTGGTGATCGCGTCGGCGATGCGCAGCTGAAGGTCGGAAGAACGACTGGCGCGGTGCGCCACGACAACCGGATGATGCCGCGCGTGGTCGTCGGGCCTGCTCATCGGGATCTACCGCCTTCTGGGGTCGTCGACCGGTGCCGTGGCGCCGGGTGAACTCGCTGCATGGTGTCAGACCTGCGGATCCCGGGCCCGGGCGCGTTCCCGGTCGGCCGAACGGGCCCTCGGAGTAGGGACGTTCGGCCCGGTCGTCGGGACTGCGGGCCCCTGCGCTCCCGGCTGCCGCGACGGCACATTGAGAGCGGACGCGGTTGCCGCGTCCGTCCTCCAGATCCCGGAAGGGATGGCCATCATGGCAGTCCACGAGCACCCGCAGCAGCACACCGGGTTCCACCTGCCGGTACGGCGCAGGGCCGGTGCCGCGGCGGTGTCCGGCACGGCGCCCGCTCTGGCGGTCACGTCGACCGGCGCACGGGTCCTCGCCGGGATCCGGGTCTTGACGGGGTTCATCTTCCTGTGGGCCTTCCTCGACAAGGCGTTCGGCTGGGGTTACGCGACCGCGTCCGGCAAGGGCTGGGTCGACGGCGGCTCGCCGACGAAGGGCTTCCTCAGCGGGGTCTCGGCCGGTCCCATGGAGTCCACGTTCCATTCCTGGGCGGGTGCCGGCTGGGCGAACTGGCTGTTCATGCTCGGCTTGCTGAGCATCGGCGTGGCCCTGACGGCCGGTGTCGCACTGCGGTTCGCCGCCGTCGCGGGCACCGCCATGATGGCGCTGATGTGGATGGCGGAATGGCCGCCGGCCCGGCACGGCTCCGACGGAACGCTGAGCATGTCCAGCAACCCGCTCGTCGACTACCACCTGCTGTACGCGGCGGTCATGATCGCGCTCGCCGTCGCCTCCGCCGGCACCGTCTGGGGCCTCGGCCGGATCTGGGCGCGACTGCCGGTCGTCCGCGACCACCGCTGGCTGCTCTGACCCCCACCCGGCACCCGCCCAGCACCGTTCCGTCAGGTGGGGTGCACCGTCGTCACCTGACCGGGGCCGATCGGCCCCGGTCAGGTGATCCTGCGGCCCTCCTCCCGCCGTCCGGCGGCCGGGAGCCGGCCCCACATCCCCGAGAGAGGCCCACACCATGTTCCCCACCATCACCGCCGGCCTGGACGGTTCCCCCGAGAGCATGGCCGCGGCGGACTGGGCGGCCGGCGAAGCACGCCGCCGCGGGCTGACCCTGCGCCTCGTCCACGCAGGCGAATGGCAGCCCGACACCGTCACCCCGCACACGCCGCTGGGCGGTCCCGGCCCCCCGCAGCGCCACTGGGGGGATCGCGTACTGCGCGACGCCGAGGCGCAGGTGCGGCTGCGCCACCCCGATCTGCGGATCGTCGGCGAGCAGATCGCCAACGAGCCCGTGGCGGCCCTCCTGGGCGCCGCGAACGGCTCGGAGATGCTGGTCATCGGCTCACGGGGACTCAGCGCCGTCGCCGGCTTCCTGGTCGGCTCGGTGGCGCTCGGGGTCGTGGGACGGGCCACTCGGCCCGTCGTACTGGTCCGGGCCGGGGAACCGGACGGGACGGCGCAGCCGGCCGACCCCTCCACGACCACGACCGCGACTGGGACCGCGACCGCGACCGCGACCGCGACAGCGACTGGGACTGAGACGGCGACCATCCCGGCTCCGCCCCGCCATGTCGTGCTGGGTCTCGACCTGAACAGCCCGGGTGATGCCGTGATCGGCTTCGCCTTCGAGGCCGCCGCCGTGCGTCAGTCGGCGCTGCGCGTCGTCCACGGCTGGTACCTCCCGGCCTACTACAGCTTCGGGACCGCGGACCTCGCCGTGAACCAGGACGTCGGCGGGGAGCTGGCCGAGCAGAAGAGGACCGCGCTGGCGGACGCGCTGCGTCCGTGGCGGGAGAAGTTCCCCGGCGTGAGGGTCACCGCACAGGCGGTGATCGGCCGGGCCTCGCACCATCTGGTGGACTCCGCCCGCGGCGCGGGCCTGGTCGTCATCGGCCGGCGCACCCGCACCTCGGCGATCGGCGCGCACATCGGCTCGGTCACTCACGCCGTGATGCACCACGCCGCCGCTCCGGTCGCCGTCGTCCCGCACGACTGAGTACGACCGAGCACGTCCGCCCGGTGGCGCCCAGGGCCATGTGGCCCTGGTGGGGGACATGCGGCCCTACCGCGTGCGGGCGTCGTGAGGAAGCATGGTCGGTGGGCGAATGGATCGTCATGACGGCATGGACGGTATTGAGGATCGAACGATGCACCGACACAACGGTTTCCGGGAGCTGGATCGCCGGGAGAGTCTGCGTCTGCTGTCTCTGGTGACGATCGGCCGGGTCGTCTACACCGAGGATGCCCTGCCCACGATTCTGCCGGTTCACTTCCTCCTGGACCCGGACGGTGCCGTGCTGTTCCAGGCCTCCGCCGCCTCGCACATGGCGCGCGCGGTGCGGGGTGCGGTGGTCGCGTTCGAGGCGGACCACTTCGACGAGGCCGGCCACACCGGTTGGAGTGTGGTGGTCACCGGCCGCGCTTCCGTGGTCACGAACCCGGTCAAGGAAGCGCGGTTGAGGTCGAGCGGTCCGCGGCCGTGGCTGGAGACGGGTGACGGGATCTTCATCCATGTCGAACCCGAACTCGTGGCGGGGCGCGTCGTCGACCGGAACGGTCATGTCCCGGCGGAGCAGGTCGAGTTGTCGCCGGCCGACATGCCCTGACGGAGGCGGACGCCACGCAGGGAGCCGGTCGGGGATCCGCTATTCCGCCTTCACCGGCACCTGCCAGACGAGGGTGGTCCCGCCGTCCGGCGGGCAGATCAGCTCCATGTCGCCGCCCAGCTGCAGGGCGCGCTCCCGCATGTTCCGCAGGCCGTTGCCGGTCCGTTGCGCCGGAAGTCCGACGCCGTTGTCGGTGGTGGTGAGGACGACCTGCCGGCCGTCGGTCTCCAGGGCCACCTGCACGCGGGTGGCGTGGGCGTGCTTGGCGACGTTGCTGAGCGACTCCGCGAGCACCGCCATCGCATGGTCGGCGACCTCCCGTGGCACCTGGGTGTCCAGCAGCCCTTCCATCCGCACGCTCGGCGTGAAGCCGAGTACCGCGGAGGCGTCGGAGGCGGCCCGCACCGTACGGGCCCTGAGGGTGTGTTCCGCGCCGGTCTCGCGGGACCGCAGGCCGAAAATGGTCGACCGGATGATCTTGATGGTCTCGTCCAGGTCGTCGACAGCGCGCCGGACCCGTTCCGAGGCCTCCGGGTGCTCGATGAAGCGGCCCGCGCTCTGCAGCGTCATCCCGGTGGCGAAGAGGCGCTGGATCGCGAGGTCGTGCAGATCGCGGGCGATCCGGTCCCGGTCCTCCAGCAGCGCGATCTGCTCGGCGCCGGTACGCCGTTCGGCCAGCTCCATCGCCACCGCCGCCTGCCCGGCGAAGCCCAGCAGCGGCTCGATCTCGTCCGCGATGAAGGAGGTCCCGCCGGCCGCGCGGACCAGCAGCAGTACGCCACGCGGGCCGTCACCCGTACCGATGGGGACCGCGACCGCGGCCTCCAGCCGGTCATTGCGCGGCACGTCCGTGCGGACCGACTCGTCCAGGTTGATGTTCTCGCTGGTCACGGGCTTCCCGGAGGAGAAGGCAGCACCCACGAGGCTGCCCTCGACCGGCACGACCAGACCGCGCAGCGCGGGTGCGTCCCGGCCGATGACGAGTTCGACGGAGAGCGCCGCCGCGTCGTCGACGGGCAGCGCGATAAGGGCGAGTTCCGCACCGGTGATCTCGCGGGCGCGTTCGGCGATGAGGCTGATGACCGCACTGCGCGGACTGCCCGCCATGAGCGTGTGGGTGATCTCCGCGTTGGCCTGGAGCCACCGCTCGCGCCGCCTGGACTCCTCGTACAGCCGGGCGTTGTCGATCGCCACCCCGGCGGCCACGGCCAGCGTGGCCAGGACGGACTCGTCCTCGGCGTCGAACTGCCCGCCGCCGCGCTTCTCCGTCAGATACAGGTTGCCGAAGACGTGGTCGCGCACCCGGATCGGTACCCCGAGGAAGGAGTCCATCGGCGGGTGGTTCGGCGGAAAGCCGTACGAGGAGGGGTGATCGGAGATCCGCGGCAGCCGCAACGGGTGCGGATCGCGGATCAGCACGCCCAGGATTCCGTGCCCCGACGGGTACGCGCCGATCGCGGTGATCTGCTCGGGCGTGAAACCGACCGTCACGAACTCGGCGAGCCGCTCGCCGTCCGGCCCGATCACGCCCAGCGCCGCGTACTCGGCCTTCACCAGTACCGCCGCCGCCTCGACGATATTGCGCAGCACCTGCTCCAGATCCAGCTCACGCCCGACGGAGAGCACCGCCTCCAGCAGGCCGCGGACCTGGTCCCGGGTGCCGCGCGCCGCGTCCAGCCGGTCCTGCAGGTCCTCGAGAAGCTCGTCGATCCGCAGCTGAGGAGACTGCCCGGTGCCCTCGTCGACGTTACCCACCGATATGCCTCCAGGTGCTCGTGACGGAATGCAGGCCCATCGTCACAGCCCCCTCCACCGTACTCGCCCCGGTCCACTCCACGGCGTGCCCGCGGGCGGCGGCCCTCCGGCGGCTGGGCCCCGAAGAGCGGAGAATGGGAGGGTGCGGTGGCGATGACACCACGGATCAGGGCCACCTGGCCCTGTCACCACGGCGCGGGGAGCCGCAGACTGAACGGTGAGCGCCGTTCGGGACCCGTCCGCTGGACGGCGAATCCCGGCGCAGGATTCAGGAGCTCTTGATGTCGGACAGCGACCGTCCCACCCCCGCGGCCGGGATCACGGTCTTCCTCCTCGACGACCATGAAGTGGTGCGGCGGGGGGTGCGTGACCTGCTGGACGACGAACCGGACATCACGGTGATCGGCGAGGCCGGCACCGTGGAGCAGGCCCTCATCCGCATTCCCGCGCTGCGCCCGCAGGTCGCCGTGCTGGACGTGCGGCTGCCGGACGGTGACGGAGTGACGGTCTGCCGGGAGCTCCGCTCCAAGATGCCCGAGCTCGCGTGCCTGATGCTCACGTCCTTCGACGACGAGGAGGCGCTCCTCGACGCGATCATGGCCGGTGCCTCGGGGTTCGTGCTGAAACAGATCCGCGGCTCCGACCTCGTCTCGGCCGTCCGCACCGTCGCCTCCGGACAGTCGACGCTCGACCCCAGCGCGGCGGCCCGGCTGATGTCCAAGCTGCGCGGCGCGGAGGAACCGGCACCGGAACTGGTCGCGCTGCCCAGCCTGACCGAACGGGAGCGGGAGATCCTGGCGCTGGTCGGCGAAGGGCTGACCAACCGGCAGATCGGACAGCGGTTGTACCTCGCGGAGAAGACCGTCAAGAACCACATCTCACGGCTGCTCGCCAAGCTGGGCGTGGAGCGACGCGTCCAGGCCGCCGTGATCGCGACCCAGGCCCAGGACCGGCTGAACCAGGAAGGCCGGCACGACGCCGGTCACCGACGGTGACCGGCGCACACTGACCGTTCGCCCCCGTCCCCGGTTGCTCGTCGGCGGATGCCGCCGCGCAAGCGGGCCACCCCGCCGGCAACTGAGGACGTTCGGGCCCCTGCGCGTCAGCGCCCCCTGGGTGAGGATGGGAGGGCAGGCAGGATTGATGGACAACCGGAGCACGGACAAACCAGAGCGGCGAAGCGCGACCACGCCTGCACACGTCGAAGACCGCGGAGCCGCGGAAACGGACAGTGCGATGTCCACCACACACTCCCTTCTCGACAGGCTCACCACCGCACACCGTGACCGACTCATGGCGTTGTCCACACCGGTCGCCTTTCCCCTGGGCACCCGGATCTTCGACGCCGACCGGACCGCCGAACGCTTCTGGGTCCTGGACCGTGGCGAGGTGACCCTGGACCTGCACGTCCCCGGACGGCAGGCAGCCGTGGTGCAGACCGTCTCGGCGGGCGAACTCCTCGGCTGGTCCTGGCTGTTCCCGCCGTTCCGGTGGCAACTCGGCGCCCAGGCGCACACCGCCGTGCAGGCCTGGGAGTTCCCGGCGGCGGCGGTCCGTGAACTGTGTGTTGCCGATCCCGCTCTGGGACATGAGTTCGTCCTGCTCTGCGCCGCGGTCATCGGAGACCGGCTGCACTCCACGCGCACCCGGCTGCTCGACCTGTACGGCCCGTTCGGGGTGTATCGCGACGGCTCGGTATCGGTGGGCGGCGCGGAGGACGACTTCTGACACCGCGGTTCACGCCGCTGGAAGTGAGGGCCGTTCGGCCCCCCGGATGTCCCTCATCGGCCCAAGAGGCAGGGCCGCACCGCGTCGCAGAGTAGGAGCGACGCCGGTCCGGCGCCTGCGGAGGAGATGGATATGCCTGGCACCAGGTCAGAGACGCAAAAGAACGACACCTACCTTGACGACGCCGAACTGGCGGCACTGAACGCGCACTGGCGGGCGGCGAACTACCTGGCCGTCGGCCAGATCTACCTGATGGCCAACCCGCTGCTCACCGAACCCCTGCTCCCGGAGCACATCAAGCCCCGGCTGCTGGGCCACTGGGGCACCTCGCCCGGTCTCAACCTCGTCCACACCCACCTCAACCGGGTGATCAAGGCACGCGACCAGGACACGCTGTGCGTGTGGGGGCCGGGGCACGGAGGACCGGCGGTACTGGCGAACACCTGGCTGGAGGGGACCTACAGCCGGACGTACCCGGACATCGGCCGGGACGCCTCGGGCATGGGCAAGCTGTTCCGGCAGTTCTCCTTCCCGGGCGGGGTCCCCAGCCACGTGGCACCGGAGACGCCCGGATCGATCCACGAGGGCGGGGAGCTGGGCTACTCGCTCTCGCACGCCTACGGCGCCGCACTGGACAACCCCGGCCTGCTCGTCGCCTGCGTCATCGGCGACGGTGAGGCCGAGACGGGACCGCTGGCCGCCTCGTGGCACTCCAACAAGTTCCTCGACCCGGTGAACGACGGAGCGGTCCTGCCGATCCTGCATCTGAACGGCTACAAGATCGCCAATCCGACGGTCCTGGCACGGATCCCCGAGGCCGAACTCGACGACCTGATGCGCGGGCTGGGCCACGAACCGATCCACGTCACCGGGGACGACCCGCTGCGCGTGCACCAGGACATGGCCCGTGCGATGGACACGGCACTGGACCGCATCGCCCTCATCCAGCGCACCGCCCGCGAGGAGGGCGTTGGAGAACGCGCCCGCTGGCCGATGATCGTCCTGCGCACCCCCAAGGGCTGGACCGGTCCCGCGGAGGTCGACGGGCTGCCCGTCGAAGGCACCTGGCGCGCCCACCAGGTCCCGCTGTCCGGAGTGCGCGACAACCCGGAGCACCTGCGCCAGTTGGAGGCCTGGCTGCAGTCCTACCGGCCGGCCGAGCTGTTCGACGAGCACGGCCGCCCGCGCGACCAGGTGCTGGAATGCCTGCCGGACGACGAACGAAGGCTCGGCGCGAGTGCGCACGCCAACGGCGGTCTGCTGCTGCGGGACCTGCCGATCCCGGCGCTGGAGCGGTACGCCGTTCCCGTCGACAAACCCGGCGCGACCCTCCACGAGCCCACGCGCGTCCTGGGCGACCTGGTGGAGACGATCATGGAGGACACCGCGGAGCGCCGCGACTTCCGGCTGGTCGGCCCGGACGAGACCGCGTCCAACCGCCTGCAGAGCGTCTACCGGGCCACGGGCAAGGCATGGCAGGGCGAGACCCTGGAGGTCGACGAGGACCTGGACCGGCACGGCAGGGTCATGGAGATCCTCTCGGAACACACCTGCCAGGGCTGGCTGGAGGGCTATCTCCTGACCGGCAGGCACGGTCTGTTCTCCTGCTACGAGGCGTTCGTCCACATCGTCGACTCGATGGTCAACCAGCACATCAAATGGCTGCGCGTCTCCCGGCGGCTGCCCTGGCGCCGCCCCATCGCGTCGCTGAACTACCTGCTCACCTCGCACGTGTGGCGGCAGGACAACAACGGCTTCTCCCACCAGGACCCCGGCTTCATCGACCACGTCCTGAACAAGAGCCCCGAGGTCGTCCGGGTCTATCTGCCCCCGGACACCAACACCCTGCTGGCGGTGGCCGATCACGTGCTGCGCAGCCGCGACTACGTCAATGTCGTCGTCGCCGGCAAGCAGCCCTGCTTCGACTGGCTCACCCTGGACCAGGCCCGAGCGCACTGCGCCCGCGGCGCCGGGGTCTGGGAGTGGGCCGGCACGGAGGACGGCACCGGCGAGCCCGATGTGGTGCTGGCGTGCGCCGGGGACGTTCCCACGATGGAAGTCCTGGCCGCCGCGCAACTGCTGCGCGTCCATCTGCCGGAGCTGAGGGTGCGGGTCGTGAACGTGGTCGACCTCGCCCGGCTGCTGCCGAAGGAGGAACACCCGCACGGCATGCACGACGCCGAGTACGACGCCCTGTTCACCCGCGACCGGCCGGTCGTCTTCGCGTACCACGGCTACCCGTGGCTCATCCACCGGCTGGCCTACCGCCGTGCCGGCCACGCGAACCTGCATGTGCGCGGTTACAAGGAGGAGGGCACCACCACCACGCCGTTCGACATGGTGGTCCGCAACGACCTCGACCGCTACCGCCTGGTCATGGACGTCATCGACCGCGTTCCCGGCCTCGCCGTCCGCGCCGCCTCCGTCCGGCAGGACATGGAGGACGTGCGGCTGCGCCACCACGCCTGGATCCGCGAACACGGGGTGGACCTGCCCGAGGTCGCGGACTGGACCTGGACCGGCTGAAACCGGCCGCACGCCACCGTCGTGCAGGGCTGACGCACGAAACCGCCGCACCGAACCGCCGAGCCGAGGGAGTTCCACGATGCTGATGGCCCACCCCGCCGTACTGCGGAACCTGCTGGAACGTTACGACGCCCTGCAGTTACTCGCCCGCTCCGACGCCGTCGACCCGTACGTCCACCGCCAACTCCAGGACACCGCGTACACGTTGTGCGTCTCCACCGGCACCCGGGACATCGGGGCGGCGCTCCTCGCCGCCCGCGAGCAGACCCGGCCGATTCCCACCGCTCCCCGCACGCCCACCGCGGTCGGCTGAGGTCTGGATCCGTCGTCGCGCCGGTTCTGCGGAGTCAGCCGTCTGCAGAACCGGCCGCTCGTTCGGGGTGTTTTGGCGGAACGTCATACTTTCGTGTGAGACGACGCGGTACTCCGTATGGCCACCGGCTCCTTGGGCATGACTGGGCCTGACCAACTGGCGCGCAAAATTGGAGGGGCGGCCCAGTGACTCAGCCGTTTGACCTGCCCGAGTTCTACATGCCGTACCCGGCCCGGCTCAACCCGCATCTGGAAGCGGCCCGTGAGCAGTCCAGGGTCTGGGCCCGGGGAATGGGCATGTTGGAGGGTTCAGGGATCTGGGAGCAGAAGGACCTCGACGCCCACGACTACGCCCTGCTGTGCTCGTACACCCACCCGGACTGCGACGCCGACGTGTTGTCGCTGGTCACCGACTGGTACGTGTGGGTGTTCTTCTTCGACGACCACTTCCTGGAGCTGTACAAACGGACTCCCGACCGGGAGGGCGGCAAGGAGTATCTGGACCGGCTGCCGGCGTTCATGCCGATGGATCTGGCGGACGGCTTCCCGGAGCCGCGCAACCCGGTGGAGGCCGGGCTCGCCGACCTGTGGGCGCGCACCGTGCCGAGCATGTCGTACGCCTGGCGCGAGCGCTTCGCGGAGTCGACCCGCAACCTCCTCAACGAGTCCCTGTGGGAACTCGCCAACATCGACACCGGGCGGATCGCCAACCCCGTCGAGTACATCGAGATGCGCCGGAAGGTGGGCGGGGCGCCCTGGTCCGCGGGGATCATCGAGTTCGCGGCGAACGCCGAGCTCCCGGTCCCGGTCGCGGGGACCCGTCCGCTGCGCGTCCTCACCGACGCCTTCTCGGACGGCGTCCACCTGCGGAACGACCTCTTCTCGTACCAGCGGGAGGTGGAGGAGGAGGGCGAACTCAGCAACGGTGTCCTGGTGTTGGAGACCTTCCTGGGCTGTACGACCCAGGAGGCGGCCGAGGCCGTCAACGATCTGCTCACCTCGCGGCTGCAGCAGTTCGAGAACACCGCGCTGACCGAAGTCCCGGCGCTCTGCGTGGAGAAGGGCCTGGATCCGGCGCAGTGCGCCGCCGTCGCCGCGTACGTGAAGGGGCTCCAGGACTGGCAGTCCGGCGGCCACGAGTGGCATCTGCGCTCCAGCCGCTACATGAACGAAGGCGCGGTCACCACCCCGAACGCCCTGTTCGGGGGAGCCGTCGGCACGTCGGTCCTGGACATCAAGACGCTCTTCGGCCGGCCGGCCAAGGCCCGGCTGCGGAGCCACAGCAACGTGCCGCGCCGGCACGTCGGCCCCTCCCGACTACCGGACTTCGACCTGCCGTTCACTCTGACGGTCAGTCCGCACCTCGATCACGCGCGGAAGGAATCCGTCGCCTGGGCCGGACGGATGGGCCTGCTCGCCGACATCTGGGACGAGGCCAAGCTCGCCGGCTACGACTTCGCCCTCTGCTCGGCCGGCCTCGATCCGGACGCCACGCGTGAGGAACTGGAGCTCAGCGCGGAGTGGCTGACCTGGGGGACCTACGGCGACGACCTGTACCCGCTCGCCTTCGGCCGCACCCACGACCTCGCCGGCGCGAAGCTGTGCACCGATCGTCTGAAGGCCTGTATGACCGTCGAGGACCCGGCCGTCGGAGCCGCCCTGGCGGTCACCCCGATGGAACGCGGCCTCGCGGACCTGTGGGGCCGCACCATCGTGCCCATGGACATGGACCAGCGCCGGGCCTTCCAGCGCACCATCGAGGTCATGCTGGACAGCTGGCTGTGGGAACTCCACAACCAGCACCAGAACCGCATCCCCGACCCCATCGACTACCTGGAGATGCGCCGGTTCACCTTCGGCTCCGACCTCACCATGAGCCTGTGCCGGATGCGGCACGGCAAGAAGCTGCCGCCGGGGATCTATGAGAGCGGCACGTTGCGCGCGATCGAGAACGCGGTCTCCGACTACGGATTCCTGATCAACGACGTCTTCTCGTACCAGAAGGAGATCCAGTACGAGGGAGAGATCCACAACCTCATCCTCGTCGTCGAGAACTTCTTCGACTGCGACTATCCGACCGCCCTGAAGATCGTCGCGGATCTGATGTCGTCCCGGCTCGCCCAGTTCCAGCACGCGATGGAGCACGAACTTCCCGTGCTCTACGACGACTTCGACCTGGACGCCGAGGGCCGGGCGACCATGGACGAGTACATGAAGGAACTGCAGGACTGGCTCGTCGGCATCCTCAACTGGCACCGGGGCGTGCGCCGCTACTACGACGCCGACCTGCCGAGCACCCTGCCCTACAGCGGCGTCCCCCACACACCCACCTCTCGGACCACCCTCCCGTCCGAGCCCCTGGCACTGCCGTCCCTGCCTTCCCCGGAAGGACACGCCTGGGCCACCCCAGCCGGCCTGGGCACCTCGGCCGCCCGCATCTTCTTGCCCTCACCCGCAGAGCGCTCCCACGACCGCGGCGCCCGCCGCGGCGCCGTCTGAGGCGCCGCAGCGATTTCAGGGCCGCTCCTCGGCAGTGTCGACACTGCCGAGGAGCGGCCCTGCACGGTAGAGCGTCATGCCGGCGGGCGTCCCCGCCGGCGGTGTGATGTCGTTGCCGATCTCAACCTGAATCCCCGGCCGCGGATTCCCGCTCCGGATGTGATGATCACCGCACCTCTCCCGGCTTCCCGGCACGCCGACCGGCGCCTCATAATCCGATCTCCGCAGTGCTGCCGGGACCACCGGACGAAGATCGATCGAGAGGACCGCTCTTGCCCGCACGGACGATCACCGCCGAGGCCGCAGGTACCTGGAAGCTCGGTGACCTGACGGTCAACCGGATCGGACTCGGCGCGATGCGCCTGACCGGGAGTGCCGCGTTCGATCTCGGGACGCCGAGCGACCGTGAGCGGTCGATCACGGTGCTGCGCCGGGCGATCGAGCTCGGTGTGAACCACATCGACACCGCCGCGTTCTACTTCTCGTCGCTGCGCTCCGCCAATGAGCTGATCAATCGGGCGCTGGCCCCGTACCCGGACGATCTGGTGATCGTCACGAAGGTCGGTCCGAGCCGGGGCGCTTCGGGTGCGTGGCTGCCCTGGCCCACGCCGGACCAGTTGCGCGGGCAGGTGGAGGAGAACCTGCGGCAGCTCGGACGGGACCACCTCGACGTGGTGAATCTGCGGATGAACGCACCCGGCTCGATCGCCGAGCACTTCGGGGCGCTGGCCGAACTGCGGGACGCCGGTCTCATCCGTCATCTGGGCCTGTCGAACGTCCGCGCCGAACATCTCGCCGAGGCCCAGGCCATCGCGCCCGTCGTCTGCGTGCAGAACCGCTACGGCATCGACGCGCGGCGCCCGGGTGCCGACGACTTCCTGAACCTCTGCGGGGAGCGGGGGATCGCGTTCGTGCCGTTCTTCGCCATCGCCGGTGAAGGGCGCGAGTCGGGCGCGACCGGTGCGGAGAACGCCCAGGTACGCGCCATCGCGGACGCGCGCGGTGTGTCGTCCGCGCAGGTCCGGCTCGCCTGGACGCTCCAGCAGGGTCCGCACGTGCTGGCCATTCCGGGGACCGGCAATCCGGACCACCTCACCGCCAATGTCGCCGCGGGCGCGCTGCGTCTCACGGAGCAGGAGATGACCCTCCTCGACGCGCCCGAGGCCGAGGCGTAGCGGGTCCCGCGAGCCGGCCCCGCTCGCATGGAGGCGAGCGGGGCCGGCCCTGAGCTACCGGCTCAGCGGGCTTCCACCGAGGCCGGGGCCGGCGCGTAGCCGGTGGGCCGGGCGGTGAACGTGCCCCGGCCCTGGGTCCGGCTGCGCAGCCGGGTCGCGTAGCCGAACAGCTCAGCCAGCGGCACGGCCGCGGTGATCACCGCCGTGCCCGCCCGCGCTGTCGAGCCCGAGACCCGGCCGCGCCGTGCGGCCAGATCACCGAGCACTCCGCCCACGGCGTCGTCCGGCACCGTGACCGTGACCTCGACCACCGGCTCCAGCAGCACCATCGCGCTGGCGCGCAGTGCCTCCCGGAGCGCGAGCCGGCCGGCCGTACGGAACGCCATCTCCGAGGAGTCCTTGGGATGGGTGGCTCCGTCGGTCAGCGTGACCCGCAGTCCGGTGACCGGGTGACCGCCGAGGGGACCTTCGATCAGAGCGTCCCGGCAACCGGCCTCCACCGCCCGGACGTACTCCTGCGGAACCCGTCCACCGACGACGGCCGACCGGAACACGAACTCCACCGCACTGCCGCCGCTGTCGTCGCCGATGGCGTCGGCGGCATCCAGCGGATCCACGTCGAGGACGACATGGGCGAACTGGCCGGCGCCGCCGTCCTGCTTGACGTGCCGGTACAGCAGTCCGGTGACGCCGCGGGAGACCGTCTCCCGGTAGGCCACCTGCGGGCGGCCGACGCCGATCTCCAGACCGTGGGCGCGGCGGATCTTCTCCACCGCGACCTCCAGATGCAGTTCGCCCATGCCCGACAGCACCGTCTGACCCGTCTCGGCGTCGGTCCTGACCACCAGCGAGGGATCCTCCTCGACCAGCCGCACCAACGCCGACACCAACCGGTCCGTATCGGTGCTCCTGCGAGCCTCGACCGCTACGGAGACGACCGGATCGGCCGTCGTCGGCGGTTCGAGGACCAGCGGGGTCTCGGGTACGCACAAGGTCGCTCCGGCGCGGGCGGCCTTCGGCCCGATCACCGCGACGATGTCCCCGGCGACCGCCTGGTCCATCTCCGCGTGCCGGTCGGCCTGTACCCGGAGGATCCGGCTGATCCGCTCGGAGCGCCGTGCGCCCACGTCCATCACCGTGTCTCCCTTCCTGATCGTTCCCGAGTACACCCGCAGATAGGTCAGCCGCCCGGTGGACGTCGACGTCACCTTGAACACCAGCGCCGCGAACGGCGCCGAAGGATCGGCGGCCCGCTCCTCCTCCATGCCGCGCAGGGTGCCGCGTACCGCCGGCACGTCCAGCGGCGACGGCAGATAGGCCCCGACGGCGTCGAGCAGCGGCTCGATGCCACGGTTGCGGTAGGCCGCACCGCACAGCACCACAACGCCCTCACCGGTACGGGTCAGGTCGCGCAGTGCCGCGGCCAGCGTCGGCGCGGAGATCGTCGACCCGGCACAGAACTCCTCCAACGCGAGCGGATGGAGTTCCGCCACCGCCTCTTCGAGCAACCGGCGGCGCCGGTGCGCCTCTTCGAGCAGGGCCTCGGGTACCGGGCCTTCCTCGAACGTGTCACCGTCGCCGGCCCAGACCAGCGCGCGCATGCGGAGCAGATCCACCACGCCGGTGAACCCGTCCTCCTTGCCGATCGGGAGCTGGACCACCAGCGGAGCCGGATGCAGCCGCTCCCGGATCGACTCGACGGCCGCGTCGAGGTCGGCGCCGACACGGTCCAGCTTGTTGACGAACGCGATCCGCGGTACGCCGTGCCGGTCGGCCTGCCGCCACACCGACTCGCTCTGCGGTTCGACCCCGGCGACGGCGTCGAACACCGCGACCGCGCCGTCGAGGACGCGGAGCGAGCGCTCCACCTCGTCGGCGAAGTCCACATGGCCGGGCGTGTCGATCAGGTTGATCCGGTGCCCGTCCCACGCGCAACTCACCGCGGCGGCGAAGATGGTGATGCCACGGTCGCGCTCCTGGGAGTCGAAGTCGGTGACGGTCGTCCCGTCGTGCACCTCGCCCCGCTTGTGGGTGGCGCCGGTGAAGTACAGGATCCGTTCGGTGACGGTGGTCTTTCCGGCGTCGACGTGGGCGAGGATGCCCAGATTGCGGACGGCGGTCAGTGGATTGACGGGTTGACGATGCAGGTCGGTACGCACGGCCCATGGCCTTTCGGGGTGATCCTGGGAACGGGTCGGCGCGATTCCGGACGAAGACGGCCTGCGACCAGGCCGCACGGAACCCTCTGACGCGGCACATCCGACGCGGCACATCGCATCAGGCCGTACCCGCTCAGCGGTTCACCACCGGACGGGACGGGTACAGGGGGGTCGGAGCAGAGGTCAGGCGTTCGTCACGGACATCCAGTGGCAGCCGCGCAGCCGGCACTGGGGGCACGAAGACACCAGGATCACCTCGTACCGTGACTGGGGAACAACGACAGCGGTGCGGTAACGCATGGCCGGTCTCCCCTCACTGGTCACGGTGCGCGCCGCGATGACGAAGACGTGGCGGCGCGCGATTCGTTGCGAGTGTAGTGAACCGGGGTGGGGGTGGGGAACCGGATTTCGGAACCCCTTCCGAACCCACCTCGACGATCTGATCGAGGCACTGGCGAAGGCGTTGGCCCACGAGAGCCAAGTCCCTTGCGAGCACGGCCCGGACGGCCATCCTCACCTGCCGGGCAGCGGACCGCCGGCCGCTGAACTCGGCATCAGACTGAGCCACCCCGGCGGACACCGTCTCCATGAACTCGACCGCGAAACGTCGGGCAGGGGGCCGTCGTTGGAGACCCTGCTCTGCCCGGCGTTCATGGGCCGGCCTGCCCGCGGTTCCTCGGCGAGGTCGCCGACGAGGCGGTGAGCGATCTGGGGCGCCTGATCGAGGACGACGACGCGGACGCGGACGAGGACTAGTACTGCAACGGCGTTTGGCGTGACTGGTGGCCAGGACAGTCGTTGATCTGACTATGGGTGGGGAACTGGGTGATGTCAGGTCGTGGGCGGCGGGTCTGGGTGAGTTGCACGAGCGGTTCGTCCACCGATTCGCCCGGTCGGAGCCCCGGGAGTCGGCACTGGCGTATATGCAGGGGCTGATCGCTCCGCTCGAGCGGAAGAACGGCTGGACGCTCGCGGAGGAGGCCGGCCACGCGGCCCCCGATCGCATGCACCGGCTGCTGAACCGGTGCGACTGGGACGCCGACGAAGTCCTCGACGATGTCCGCGACTACGTCGTGGAACATCTCGGCGACCCGGAAGCGGTGCTGATCGTGGACGACACCGGGTTCCTGAAAAAGGGCGTCCGCTCGGCCGGAGTCCAGCGCCAATACTCCGGAACCGCCGGCCGAACAGAAAATTGTCAGGTGGGCGTCTTCCTCGCCTATGCCGGCGCCCGCGGTCGCACGCTGATCGACCGCCGCCTGTATCTGCCCACGTCATGGACCGATGACCGGGAACGCTGCCGGGCCGCGGGGATCGAGGACACGGTCGCCTTCGAGACGAAAGTGGTGACCGCCAAGGCCATGGTCCGCCGGGCGATCACCGAGAAGATCCCCTTCCGGTGGGTGACCGCGGACGCCGCCTACGGCTTCTCCAAAGGCTGGCGGACCGAACTCGAGCAGGCTGATGTCTTCCACGTCATGGCCACCACCCGCCACGACACCGTCGTGACCCGATGGGCGATGGACCACCCGGTTCACGACCTGTTTCCCGGACTGTCCCGGCAGAAGTGGAAACGCCGTTCCTGCGGCAACGGCGCCCACGGCCCCCGCGTCTACGACTGGGCCAGAGTGGAAGTCCGCCCGTGGCATCGTGAAGACCGCCGGCACTGGGTCATCGCCCGCCGCAGCGTGAGCCGACCACAGGAGATCTCCTACTACATCGCCTACTGCCCCGCCGAGACCACCCTCGACGAGCTGATCCACGTCGCCGGCAGCCGGTGGGCCGTCGAGGAGTGCTTCCAAACCGCGAAGCAGGAATGCGGCCTGGACGACTACCAGGTCCGCCGCTACCCCGGCTGGCACCGCCACATCACCCTCGCTATGGCCGCCCACGCCTGCCTGACCGTCCTGCGGGCCCGCGCCCTCGATACGGAGAAAGCAGAAACGGATCCTCCCAGCTCATCGCCCTGACCCTGCCCGAAATCCGGCGACTGACCACCCGCCTGACACGGCCCCGAGCCCACCTCACCGACCACGTCCTGCACTGGTCACACTGGCGCCGACGACGACAATTCCAAGCCCGCATCAGCCACTACAAACGACGCGGCCACACACCACCAGAAACTGCACACACATCAGAGCAAAGACCGTTGCAGTACTAGCCCGTCCGTCCGATGACGTCGAGGACCTGCTCCGCCACCTCGGGGCGGTGCTCGCGGAGGTCCAGAGTGCCGCTGGGGTTGCTGACCGCGTTGGCCACGAGCAGCTTCATGACGGCCCAGAGCGGATCGGCCTGTCCCGTCAGGGTGACCTGCTGCCCGTCGGGACCGATCACCACGGCCGGGCCGACCCCGGCAAGAAGGTTGGTGCGTTCCCAGTCGATGTCGTACGACCTCCTGTTCGGGCTGACGCGGACGACGACCTCCTTCGTACGGTGCAGCAGCGCCAGGTAGTTCATCGGCACCGTCAGCTTGCGCCGCACGTCGAAGGGGGCGCCGCCGTCCTCAGGGCGGATGCGCAGCATCGTCTTCACCACCGGGCCGTCGGCCTGGAAGGTGGTCGTGCCCCGGATCTCGAGGAACCGGGCGCGGGCCAGCCGCCCTCCTCTGCGTGCCCAGCCCTTGCCGACACGGCCGAACGCCCCCTTTTCGCCGGGGAGGTCGTCGACCACCCAGGTCGGCCCCTCGCCCGGCGGCGCCGGGCGGTCCCGGTCCGCCACGGCGGTGCGGGCCCGCTCGGCCAGCCCCGCTATTCGTGCTGCCACCTCGGGTTCGAGCCGCTCGAGAACGACCGTGTCGACGACCAGGGCGATGTCGCCGGCGGCGCGCGAGATCTGCATCTGTTCCATCAGGAGGTCGGGATGTCCGGTCAGCTCGACGCTCCGGCCGTCGAGCCCGAGCACCTTGCAGGTTCTGGCACCGGACAGCAGGGCGCTGCGCGGCCAGTCGACGCCCAGCACCGTGGAGCTGTCCGGATCGACGTAGACGGCGAGGCGTCCGGCGGTGACGGCGGCCAGACACAGCGGTTGCACCCGTACTTCGTCGGTGGTCTCGAAGGAATCGATCCCGTCACCGCGCACCAGGAGCTTCAGCCGGATCAGGGGCCTGACCTCGGTGGGGTCGAAGTCGCCGACGTAATGGACGAAGCTCGCCTCCGAGTCGGGGGTGTACGACACGAACGTCGCTTCCAGAACATCGGCCCTGGCCAACCGGCCCTGCCGGATGTGGTCGTCGGCGCGCGGAGACCACAGGGCGAACGCATCGTCCTCGTGGTGGCCCGCGTCCTCGATGACGTCCCCGCGGCTGATCCGCGGGAAGTCCGCCCGCGCGAGACGCTTCGCCGAGAAGGGCACGGACAGGGCACCGAGCAGCCCCAGGCCGAGGGAAGCCGCCGACAACCTCCCATCGACTCCGGGTCCGGCAGCGGCCACGGCGATGAGGAGGACCACGGGCACCGAGAGATTGATGAAGACGGCGAGAACGAAGTTTCCGACGTACCTACGGGCGTAACCCTGCATGGCCCCTCCTCCGTTGAACGGCTGCCCCTTGATACCACTGACGGGCGGACCGGTCACGGTGGGAGCCCCGTCGAACGTCGCTCAGGAGCGGGCCAGTTCACGCAGCGCCATGCGCGCCGCCGGTGCCCGTCCGGTATGTGCCTCCCAGTACGGATGTGTGGACACCTGGACGGAGAGCCGGTGCAGACGGCGGCGCAGTGCCGTGGTCTGTGCGGCGGTGCTGCTACTGGTGCGGTCGGCGAGTTGGCCGTACACGGCGTACCACTCGCGCTGTGCTTGCAGGAGGTCGTGGGGGAAGGAGTACATCACCCGCTAATTCAAGCACGTGTTCGAATTGCGGCGCAGCGGCGACGCCGGTGATTTTTCCCGGCCGGTCCGGCCGGCGCCCCGCCGCCCGTGCTCCCGCCCACCCCGCCGGCCGGCGTGCACAATCGGAAGGGTCGGAACGTCGCCACTTTCTGAGGAGTCACGGATGAACAGCGCGGAGCTACTGGCCGATGCCTTCGGCCGGGTCCAGGAAACCGTCCACGGCGCCGTCGAAGGGCTCGGCGCGGACGAGCTGTCCGTGCGTCTCGACGGTGAGGCCAACTCGATCGGCTGGCTGGTGTGGCATTTGACGCGCATTCAGGACGACCATGTCGCCGACCTGGCGGGCACCGAGGAGATCTGGACCGCCGAGGGCTGGTTCGACCGCTTCCAGCTGCCCTTCTCCACCGGAGCCACCGGCTACGGCCACCGCACCGACGACGTGGCCGCCGTACGCGTCGACACCCCGGCGCTGCTCCTGGGCTACTACGACGCCGTTCACGAGCACACCGTCGGCTACGTGCGAGGGCTCAGCGAGGCCGACCTCGACCGCGTCGTCGACGAAGCCTGGACCCCGGCGGTGACGCAGGGCGTACGCCTCGTGAGCGTCATCTCCGACGATCTGCAGCACGCGGGCCAGGCCGCCTTCATCCGTGGCGTCCTGCGGCGGCGCTGACGCGCCGGGCCGCTGTGTTCACCGTGCTCGACCACCAAAGGCTCGACCACCAGAGGTGAGTCAGCTTTTGGCGTCGGCGACCTTGGCGAACCAGCTCTCGGTCTCCGCCGCGTCCAGCACGCCTTCCAGCACGAGCTTACCGGGCATCCCGGGGAAGAAGCGGCCGGCGGGCCACCCGCGTGAGTACGGCGGCGGGTCGAGCACCAGGAGCCGTACGTCGTCCACGACCGGGATGTCGGACGGTGTGCCCTCGTTCCAGATCCATGTCCCGTCGGGTGCGGCCAGGTTGAACGCACCGGTCGTGGGCACCTGGCCCGGGGAGTTCCGGCACACGGCGACGGCCTCGGGGGTGGGCGCCTCGCCGGGGACGTGCCCGGCGCCGACCAGTTCGGCGGCCAGCAGGGTGTGGAGCTGGAAGTTGTCACCGAGCCCGCTCATCCGCATCCGGTAGCCGGACCGGCTCTCCCGGTGCAGGACCACCAGCGGTTCGTCGTCGAGGACGAGCAGCGCGTAGGTGAGGCACTTCAGCTCGTCGCCGCTCACCTCGGCGAGGTGGCGGGCGGCCGTGACCAACTCCTGGCGTCCGTCCACCTGGGCCCGTACCGACCGGTGGCTGAGCATGGCGACCGTGGCCATCTCCCACTGCGGCAGCGACCACCAAGCCTGGGCGGCGTCCGCGCCGACCCGGGCGACCACCGCGGCCTCCGGGCCGCTCCCGTCGGCGTGCGGCAGGTCGCCGCCGCCGGTGGCGGCCCACCGCTCGACGAACTCCGCCGCGCCGGCGAGTGCCTTCCCCAACTCCGCGAAGATCGCCGGGGCGCACCCGGCGGGATCGGCGCCGCGCTCCACACAGGCACCCACGAGGACAGCGATCACCGAACGGGGGCCGGCCGGCACCTCGGGCAGGAGCGCGGCGAGCCGCGGTGCGGCCGCGGCGAGTTCGGCGTCGTCCGCCCGCTGGAAGGACTGCTGCAGCTTCCCGAAGGACTTCCCCGACGCCCGGGAGTCCTGCGCGCGCACCGCGGCCTCGAAGGCGGCGACGGCGTCGGTGAACGTAGCTCGTGCGAATATCACTCGCGCACCCTACCGGCCCGGTCGGACAGTACGACCGGCCCGGTGGGGGAGCGGGGACGGGCCCCGGCAGAGGCTCAGCAGTGGTAGGCGGGGCCCTTCTGTTTGGTGAGGTTGTCGTTGGACATCCAGCCTGCGGTCTTGGTGCCGTCGATCCGCACGTAGGTCCAGGTGTGGCCGTACGCGTTGAGGATGAAGCAGTGGTAGAAGACCTTCGCTCCCGACTTGGCCATCGCCACGTCCGGGCATACCGCGTACGGGCCGGTCGTGAGGTGGAAGCTGCCGGTCATGTAGCCGTAGGTGCCTGGATGCGGGTCCTGGTGGGTCCATCCGGTGCAGCTCTTCGACACCGCGCTCGCCGACGTGCTGGGGGCCGCCGGCGACGACGGCGCACCCCCGGCCTTGCTGCCGGAGGCGGAAGGGCTGCCGGCGTCACCCGGACTCGTGCCGCCGGACGGCTTCGTGGGCTTTCCGGACGTGCGAGAGGAGGACGCGGACGCTCCCGGGGACTTCGAGCCGGTCTTCTTGCCGGTCTTTCCATCGGCCTTCTCGCCCGCGATGTTGGCCTCGCCCTGCGGGGTGCCACTGGAGCCGGCCGCGTGGTTCTGCTGCCCGGCACCGCCCGAATCACCCGTTCCCACCAGGGCGTACGCCAGTCCGCCGCCGGCCAGTACAACGGCGGCGGCCGCCGCCGCGACGGTGATGCGGCCGCGGTTACGACGGCGCGAGGGGAGCGGCTCGGTGCGCCGTTCCCTGCCACCGGCGGGGGAGACGAGAGGACCGCCCGAGCCGCCCAGGCCGGCGGACGGCCGGTATCCGGCGGCTCCGGGTGGCGGCGCCGCTTCCGCGGGAGACGCGGCGGGTGCGGGCGGCCGCCCGGCGGATGCGTTGCCCGCTCCCGCGACGGCCGGAGGCACCGGCCGGCGCAGCGGAGCGGCTCCCGCCACGGACGCGGGCGGCACACTCGTGCCGCTCCCGGCGGCGACCGTCTCCAGCATCCGGCGCGCCTGGTCGGCGGACGGGCGGTCCGCCGGTTCCTTGGACATCAGTGCGAGGAGCACCGGCGCCAGCGGGCCGGACTGCCGGGGTTCCGGCAGCGGGTCCCCGACGATCGCGTTGAGCGTGGACCAGACGGAGGTGCGGCGGAACGCCGAACCGCCCTCCACCGCCGCGTAGAGCGTCATGCCGAGCGCCCAGATGTCCGAAGCGGGGCCGGGCTCCTGGCCCTTGGCGCGCTCCGGCGCGAGGAAGTCGAGCGAACCGACGATGACCCCGTCCTGGGTCAGCTTGGTCATCGCGTCCTCGTCGGGGGCTTCCACACTGGCGATGCCGAAGTCGGTGAGCACCACCCGCCCACTGCGGTCGAGGAGCACATTGCCGGGCTTGACGTCCCGGTGCAGCACCCCGGCCCGGTGCGCCGCGTCGAGCGCGTCCATCACCTTGGCGCCGATCGCGGCGGCCTCGCGCGGATCCATCGCGCCGTTCTCCGCCAGCACGTCGTCGAGGGAGGGGCCCTGGATCAACTCCATGACGATGACCGGCAGTCCCTGCTCCTCGGTCACGTCGTGCACGGTGATGACACCGCTGTGACGGATACGGGCGGCGGCCCGCGCCTCGCGCTGCATCCGGGCCCGGAGGTCGGCCAGTTCGGGTCCTGACGCGTCGTTGTACGCGCGCAGGACCTTGACCGCGACCTCCCGGCCCAGCACCTCGTCCACCGCGCGGCAGACGACGCCCATGCCGCCCCGGCCCAGCTGCGCGGTCACCCGGTAACGCCCGGCTATGACCGTGCCGACCAGTTCGCCGCCGTTCGTGTCCCCCGTCGTCACCCTTGCTCCGTCCCATCCTGTTCAATTCCGTCGCGCGTCGCCCGGCTGTCGTCCGTCTGCCGTCCGGCGGTCTTCCGGCGGTCTTCCGTGTCCGCGACGTGGCGGGCTCCAGCGTAGGGGGTGAGGTCAGGGGCGGTGGCTGCCGGGTCGTCCGGCCACGGCCGCGTCAACCCCCTAAAGCTGGGGATACCTGGATCTTCGCGGTCGGATCACTATCGGAACGGTCGTCGCGAGGCGTTCTCCCACCGATCCGGATGAGGGGACACCCCTGCGAGGCATCCGCACCTCAGCGCATCCGCGCTCAGTTCCGATGGAAGGGGAATCATGAAGAAGTCGCACCGATTGATGACGTTGTCGGCGACCGTGGGGCTCATGGCCGGCGGCGGGTTCTTCGCCTCGTCGGCCTCTGCGGGCACCGTGGCGTCGGCCGCCCCGAAGGCTCCTGTCCTGGTCAGCAAGCAGATCTCGGCCGCGGGGTCGCCGGCGGCGACCCTCTGCTGGACGGGGGTCCGCGACGAACAGCCGCTGACCTGGTTCGGTGCGCCGGTCACGGCGTCACAGCCCGTCGTCGCCTCCGCCTCCGAGGGCGTTCTCCATGGAGAGGGCGCCAACGACGCACACGTCTACTCGGAAGGCGTCACCGTGCTCAACAGCGCGGTGATCGTCAGGATCCACACGGGCTGGGGCGATCCGCTCAACGTCTGCGTCCACTACCTCGGCTGAGGCCGGCACCGTCAACGATGAGTCCGTGGCAATAGTATGGTAATAACAAGCCCTTTGGCTTCCCCATTGTCCTTGAGGAAAGGACCGAACAAGCAGCGGGGGAGCGGGGCTTACGGCAGTGCTTACGGCGAGGCTCACAGCGAGGCGGCTCACGAGGTCACGCCCAGGAAGAACCGCAGCGCGGAACTACACCTGTGATGCGGCGTGTTGGTCCTCGGCGGCCCGGCGCAGCTGCTCCATCTTCGGGGGCAGGAGCCGTCGCAGTTCCTCGTACCGGGAGCGCCCGGCGCGGTAGGAGGTGATCAGTCCGTTCTCCTCCAGCGGCATCCCGGCCGGCCGCAGGGTGGCCCGGCCGTCGTCGTCCAGGGTGCCCGCGTGGTTCATGCGGAGGCTCACCCACAGGCGGGTGGTGCCGTGCGCGTGGCTCATCAGATCGGCGCGCAGCGGCAGCCACCGGTCGAGTGCGGCCCGGCTCAGGTCCGACAGCGGCAGCCATTCGCTCTCGGTCGCGACGCCGGTGCCGTGCTGCGGCTGCCGCCGCGAATGGATTCCGGTGTGCGGGCGGCTGTCGTCGCCGGTGAGATGCGTGACGCGCTGCACGGTCAGTTCGCCGGACCGTGATCGGGTGTCGAGCAGCAGGGCGAGTACGGCGGTCAGCCGGATCCGGCCGGGGGAGAGGTGGCCGCCGAGGTCCTGGCCGAGCTGCCGCCGCAGCGCGGCGAGCTGACCTGACTCGGGGGTGGGCCGCAGTATCGGGGTGCCGCCGCCGAGCGGCAGTCGGGGCAGGCCCAGTGCCTGCCGGGCGAGGTTCAGACAGTCGTAGCGGGCCTGGTTGGTGGGCGGGGAGGTCGGCGGGCGCCGTCCGCCGACGAGCCGGTGGCGCAGCGCGCCGGACTCGGCGAGGCGCAGGTAGGTCTCCAACGTTGCGGTCTCCAGCAGCCGTCGCAGGTTGCGCCGGGCCGTCACCGGCAGCGCGTCCCGCTCCAGCGCCGCCGCGAGTTCCCGCCGCACCATGCCCAGCTGCCGCCGGCGGGCTTCTCCTACGCCGGGCAGCGCGGCGAGCAGCGTGTCGAGTGCGGTGAGGGAGGGGTAGCCGGGCACTCGTCGATTGTCGCGCACCGATGGCTGGTCTCGCCCATGAGCCGCGTGGGTGGGGGAGTGCGGCGCGTCACGGTGTCGCGTGGTCGTACCGGAGCCATACGTAGGCAACCGGTTGGATGGCGTTCCAGCTCTCGGCGAGGCGGGGGTCGACCGGTGCGAAGCCGGCGGCCCGGTAGCACCGCAGGGCGCGGTCGTTGTCGGGGTGCACGCGCAGGAAGACGGCGGTATGACCCGTCAGCAGTGCCTGGGTGAGCAGCTCGCGGACCAGGGTCCGTCCGTGACCATTCCCGCGGGCGTCGGGGGCGACGATGATCCGGGCGAGCTCGATCTCCTGCTCCTCGGCGTCGATCCACAACTCCCCGTAGCCGATGGGTCTTTCGCCGTCGACGAGCAGATGCGCCCGGACGTCGTCGGCCTGCTGCCAGGCCTCGACCGTGCGCGCGGGCAGGGGGAACTCCCGCAGGCCGCACCACATCGACACCTCTGCGGGGGTGAGCGGCCAGCCGGCCACCATGACCGCGTGCGTCCGGTCGAAAGGCAGAAGATCCATGGTCCCGCAGGTGATCGGTGGCGGATCCCGTCCGGGTCCGCCTTCCGCTGTGGTGTGCACCTGAGTATGGGTCCCCGACCGTCCTGGGTACATGTCCTGGGCGCGGGCTTCCGGGCGCACGCCCTGGGCACAGGCTTCCGGACCGGCAAAGCGCCTGGAAGGGCGGCCACGACGCCGGCCCGACGGTCTCCGCCGTTCGGGTGATGCCCGCTTACGCCTCGGGCACCCAGTAGTCGTGCACCGGCGAGACCTTCGGCATCTCGCCCATGGGGAGTCCGAGCTCCTGCGCGGCCGGCATGAGGAGGTCCGAGAACGTCCGCATGCTCTCCTCGGACTCCCAGACGTCGAAGATCTGCATCCCCGAGCCGGTCGGGATGGCGACGTGGGACATACAGCCCTTGAACGTGTCACCGGGCAAGGCCTGGAGCTTGGCGTTCAGGGCGTCGTACTGTGCGGTCGTCACGCCTGCCAATTCGGCCTGGATGAAAATCGCCATGGGGGTCTCCTCCGTGTGGCTTTTCCGGTTCCTCCCCGCCGCCCCGATGACGGCCTGCGCCGGAGCCAGCACACCACGGGCGTCCGCCGACGGCATTCCGTTCGGCGCCATCCGGGTGCGGCCTGCCGGCCTCCCGGAAAGTCGGCGGCGCGGAAGCCGGCCGCCGGCAAGTCGGCCGCAGGGCGCGGTCTGTACACCACCGTCGCCCTGCGCCGCGGCGGGACGCCCGTGGCCGTGCCCGCGCTCACTCCCGGAACGGTGACCACCGACTGGCAAGGAGCGATGGCACCGCTTGGCGCCACTCCGCGACAATCTGGCGCCATGAACCCCCGCCCTCTCCCGTACGCCCTTGACCTGCAATGACGTACCTGTCTGTCGTTCCTCGGCCATGCCACGCGCCACGGGTGGCGCCTTTGTGCTTGCCAATGGCGCCATAGTGGTGCCACTATTGCGTCATGGACCTCACGCCGTACGTCGAAACACTCCGCAGGGAACTGGCGGTGGCCGCCGAAGCCGGGGGTGACGAAGCCCGCGAGCTCGCCGAGCGGCTGACCGCGCCGCTGGAGTCGGCCACCCGCCTGACCATGCTCAATGTGCTGTCCGCCGCCATGGCCGAGGTCACCCGTGAACTCGCCCCCGGCTCGGTCGACGTACGACTGCGCGGTCTCGACCCCGACTTCGTCGTGATGCTGCCGCAGCACGAGGACCGGAGCGAACCCCTCGACGCACCGGCGCCCGCACCGGCCCCGGTCCCCGCCGACACGGACGAGGGCGGCACCGCCCGCGTCAATCTGCGCCTGCCCGCCCATCTCAAGAACCGTGCCGAGGACGCCGCGGCACGCGAGGGCCTCTCTGTCAACGCATGGCTCGTACGGGTCGTGTCGGCCGCGGTCGACACGGGCGACGCCACCACCCCCCGTACTCCCGGGAAGACCAGGACCATCGGCCAGAGCTTCACGGGCTGGGTGCACTGACCAGCCCTTCAGAACACTTCCACTCACACCACGTCCCACCAGCGGGGACGCCACGAAAACCCAGGACGACCCAAGAGGACGGGACAGCCATGCCTGCTTTCGACACTCCCCAGCCGATCTCGGTCAACGCCCGCGTGGACGCGGGATCCATCCAGTTCGCCGCGGCCGACCGCGCCGACACCGTCGTGGACGTGACTCCCCGCGACCCGAAGAAGGACAAGGACGTACGGGCCGCCGAGCAGACCGAGGTCACCTACTCGGGCGGTGTCCTGACCATCAGGACACCCAAGACGCGCTATCTCGTCGGGGCCACCGGCGCCGTCGACGTGACGGTCGAGCTGCCCACCGGCTCACGCGTCGAAATGACCGGCTCCTGGACCCAGGTGCTCGGCGAGGGCCGGCTCGGCGAGGTCCGCGTGAAGACCTCGTCCGGCGACGTCCGCCTCGACACGACCGGGCCGCTGCACCTGACCGCGTCCCACGGCTCCATCACCGTGGACCACGTCGAGGGCTCCGCCGAGGTCACCACCAGTTCCGGCAGCCTGCGCGTCGGCACCGTCAACGGCACCGCCGTCCTGAAGAACTCGCACGGCACCACGACCGTCGGCACCGCGACCGGCGACCTCCGGGTCAGCGGCTCCAACGGCGACATCACCATCGAGCGCGCCGAGGGCTCGGTCGCCGCCACCACCGCGAACGGCACCCTGCGCGTCGCCGAAGTCGCCCGTGGGAACGTCCAGTTGGAGACCAACTACGGCGCCATCGACATCGGTATCCGTGCGGGCACCGCGGCTTGGCTCGACGTCAGCTCCGGCCGCGGGCAGGTACGCAACGCGCTCGACGCCTCCGAGGCTCCGGAGAAGACCGAGGACACCGTCGAGGTCCGCGCCCGGACCCGCTGGGGCAACATCGACATCCGCCGCGCCCGCGCCTGACAGTCCGCCCCGCACTCCTTCCAGCGCTCCTTCCAGCACTCCCTTCCAGTCACTTCATCCAGTTGCTTCGTTCCAGCCTTCGATCGGGAGAGGCCCATGCCTTCATCTGTCATGCCCATGCCCAATAGTGGCGACGGTCAGAAGCCGCCCGCCGCCGTCTCCGCCGTCGGCCTGCGCAAGTCCTACGGCGACAAGCTCGTGCTCGACGGGATCGACCTGCGCATCCCGGCGGGTACCGTCTTCGCGCTGCTCGGCCCGAACGGCGCCGGCAAGACCACCGCCGTCAAGATCCTCTCCACGCTCATCACCGCCGACGGCGGTCAGGCCCAGGTCGGGGGCCACGACCTGGCCGCCGATCCGCAGGCGGTGCGTGCCGCGATCGGTGTCACCGGGCAGTTCTCGGCCGTTGACGGTCTGATCACGGGTGAGGAGAACATGCTCCTGATGGCGGATCTGCACCACCTGCCGAAGCAGGAGGGGCGGCGGGTCGCCGCCGAGCTGCTGGAGCGCTTCGATCTGGTGGAGGCGGCGAAGAAGCCGGCCTCCACCTACTCGGGCGGTATGAAGCGGCGCCTCGACATCGCCATGACGCTGGTCGGGAACCCGCGGATCATCTTCCTCGACGAGCCGACCACCGGTCTCGACCCGCGCAGCCGGCACAACATGTGGGGGATCATCCGCGAGTTGGTCTCCGACGGCGTCACCGTCTTCCTCACCACCCAGTACCTGGACGAGGCCGACGAGCTCGCCGACCGTATCGCGGTGCTCAACGACGGGAAGATCGCCGCCGAGGGCACCGCGGATGAGCTGAAGCGGCTCATTCCGGGTGGTCATGTCCGGCTGCGGTTCTCCGATCCGGCCGTGTACCAGGCCGCCGCCGTCGCCCTGCGTGAGGTCACGCGGGACGACGAGGCGCTGGCGCTGCAGATCCTCTGCGACGGCAGTCAGCGCGAGCTGCGCGTCATCCTCGACTGGCTGGACGCGGCCGAGATCGAGGCGGACGAGCTGACCGTGCACACCCCCGACCTCGACGACGTCTTCTTCGCCCTGACCGGCGGGAACAACGTCCCCAACCAGTCCTAGGAGACCGTCCGATGAGTGCCTTCTCCCTCGCCGTCCGCGACTCGAACACGATGCTGCGCCGCAACCTCCTGCACGCCCGGCGCTACCCGTCCCTCACCCTGAACCTGCTGCTCACGCCGATCATGCTGTTGCTGCTCTTCGTCTACATCTTCGGCGATGTGATGAGCGCGGGCATCGGTGGCGGCGGCGCCGACCGCTCCGACTACATCGCCTACATCGTCCCGGGCATCCTGCTGATGACCATCGGCGGAACCGTGGTCGGGACCGCGGTGTCGGTCTCCAACGACATGACCGAGGGCATCATCGCCCGCTTCCGCACGATGGCGATCCACCGTGGCTCGGTGCTCGTCGGGCACGTCGTCGGCAGCGTGCTGCAGTCGGTCATGAGTGTGGTCCTCGTCGGCGCCGTCGCCATGGCCATCGGCTTCCGGTCCACGGACGCCACCGTCCTGGAGTGGCTGGCGGCGTTCGGGCTGCTCGTGCTCTTCGCCATGGCGCTCACCTGGATCGCCGTCGGCATGGGCCTGATCAGTCCGAACGCCGAGGCCGCCAGCAACAACGCACTGCCGATGATCCTGCTGCCGCTCTTCTCCAGCGCCTTCATCCCGATCGACACCATGCCGGGCTGGTTCCAGCCGATCGCCGAATACCAGCCCTTCACCCCGGCCATCGAGACGCTGCGCGGCCTGCTGCTCGGCACCGGGATCGGCAACAACGGATGGCTCACCATCGCCTGGAGCCTGGGCCTGACCGTACTCGGATACTTCTGGTCGACCTCGAAGTTCAACCAGGACCCCAAGTAACCGCCATGACGACGCGGGCCCCTTCCCGCAACTCCTCCCGCCCCAGGGCGGCGTACCCGACACCGCGTCGGCGTACGCCGCCCGGGCGTTTCTACGCTCCGCTGCCCGCCGCGTCGAGGACGTCGCGGACGCCGAGTTCAACGTCTATCTCGAGCGTGACCACGCCGACCCCGCCGCCGACTCGGTGGGCTACCGGCAGCATGCGCTGTGGCTCAGCCAGGACGAACTCGCCGAGATGATCGGTGGGATGCGTGCCGCGATCGTGGCCCAGCTGCGTAACGAGCCGTCACCGGACCGCAGTCAGCATCTGCTCTCCCCGATCCTGTTCCCGATCGGGGAACCGCCCGCACCGGAAAGCTAGGCGCCGTTGTGGCAGGTCATGATCTGTCCGAGGACGGTTCGACGATGGGCTTGCGGCGGCAGTAGGCGGCCTTGCCTGGTGTGGTCCGCAGCTTGCGGCCCATCCGTTCCTTGAGGGCGGCGTTCGCCGGGATGCGTCCGCGTGGTGCGGGTCGAACGCCCGGAACCGCCTGTCCACCACCGCCCCACGGCCCTGCGACCGACTCTTTCGGCCGGCTCGACCTCGAACAACCCGTCCCCACTACGCAGACCACCATCTCCCGCACGAATGATCGCGAAACACGGGCGGGTAGCCCATTGCTGGGACACGCTGCTAGCCGGCAGGCATTCCCGCCGAGGCGTCCTCCAGCGTCCTGCGTAGCAGGGCGACGGTGGAGGCCAACCGCTCCAGCGAGCCGGACGTCAGCGGCTCGGCGAGCCAGGAGCGCAGCCCGTCCTCGAAAGTGGGCGTGGCGGCGGCCAGCAGCGTGCCGCCATCGGGGGTCAGTTCCAGCAGTGACGAGCGGCGGTTGCTGGGATTGGGTCGCCGGACCACCCAGCCGGCGGCCTCCAAGCGGTCCACCGCCTTGCTGGTTGCCCCGACGGTGATGGCGGCCTCCTCGGCCAGGTCGTTGACCCGGCAGGCGTCCCGACTGTCGATGATGCGCAGGAACTCGAACTGGCCCATCGTCAGACCGTGCTCGGCGCGCAGTCGTTCGCCCAGCGCGTTGTAGAGCCTGGTCTCGTAGCGGACGAGATCCATGAACACCTGCGTGAGGTCGGTCACACTCTGCTCCAGATTCTCGGGAATGATATTCCTAGGAATATAGTTCCTAGTGAAGAACAGCACTCATCTGGAGGATCGCATGAGCAAGGCACAGCGCGCGACAATCGACACCCTGATGCGGCAGGCCCCGTTCGACGGCAGCCTCCCGCCGGAGCAACTGCGCAAGGACTTCGAAACCCAGATGACCTCGGGCCCGGCCCCGGCCGGGGTGACCGTCACCCCCTCCGTCCTCGGCGGCCGTCCCGCCCTGACCGTCGAGCCCGAGGGCAGCCCCGCCACCGGGACGATCATCTACTTCCACGGCGGATGCTGGGTCCTCGGCTCACCCGCCACGGCCCTGCAACTTACCGCCGCGCTGGTGCGCCGCACCGGCGTCCGCGCCGTCTCGGTCGACTACCGGCTCGCCCCCGAGCACCCCTTCCCCGCTGCCGTCGAGGACGGCCTCGCCGCCTACCGCGACCTGCTCGACCAGGGCGTTCCGGCCGAGCAGATCGTCCTGGCCGGGGAGTCGGCCGGCGGCGGTCTCAGCATCACCACCCTGCTCACCGCCCGCGAGGCCGGACTGCCGATGCCGGCCGCCGCGGTCGCCTTCTCCCCGGGCCTGGACGCCACTCGCTCGGGCGAGAGCATGACCACCAAGCACGACGCCGACCCACTCTTCACCCGCGCGGACCTGACCACCGTCTTCGCCCACTACCTGGCCGGACAGGACCCCGACCAGCCGCTGCTGAGCCCGGCCCTCCACGCCGACCTGACCGGGCTGCCACCGCTGCTGCTCCAGGCCGGCTCCAACGAGGTCCTGCTGGACGACTCCACCCGGTTCGCCGTCCGGGCGGCCGCTGCCGGGGTCGACGTCCAGCTCGACATCACCGCCGACGTCCCCCACGTCTTCCAGGCCTTCGAGGGCCTGCTGGACGAGGCCGACGCGGCCCTGGACCGCGCCGCCCGCTTCATCACCGCCGCACTGACCCGCACCTGAACCGTTCCGCTCTCCGACGGCACCTCCGGGTCCTGGAGCTCCTGGGATCCGCAGAGCGTCGGTGTCCTGCGCGTGGCCGGCATCGCGGCCGTCGTGTCCTGCGTGAACCTGCTGATCGGCTGAGGAGGCCCTTCATGTCTGCACGGCGTCGCGCTGCCCGAACTGGACCTCGGTGGCGGACACGCGGTTCCGTACGGGCCGGGGGAGAGCGCGCTCGACATCACCACGCTCGCGGACCGGATCCGCCATGAACTGGCCGACGGCTGCGCCCGATCGGGGCTGCCGCTGCCACGGCTGACCATCGAACCCGGCCGAGCGGTCGTCGGACCTGCCGGAGTCGCGCTCTACGACGTGGTGTCCGTCAAGCGGAGCGCGCAGCGAACGTTCGTCGCCGTACCGGTCGCCGGCGCCTACCACGTGTCGATGGCCTCCGGATACAACCTGGTCGGCCGCCCGCCCGTGGTCGCGGTCCCCGACGGCCGCGCACGGCTCCTGGTCCGCCGTCGCGGATCCTAGGCATTGGCTGACGACCAGCTACCGGTCTTGGGCAAGTCGGAGGAGTTCGGCGAAGGTGCCACCGGCGTGCACGAGGTCGTCGTAGTGGCCCTGCTCGGTGATGCGGCCGTGTTCCATGACCACGATGTGGTCGGCCACCTTCGTGTTCTCCAGCCGGTGAGTGACGACGATCGTGATGCGGTCCCCTGAGATGGATTTGATCTCTTCGAAGATCTGGTGCTCGCCTCGTGGGTCCATTTGGGAGGTGGGTTCGTCGAGGATCAGCAGGGAGGGTCGTCGGTACAGCGCTCGTGAGCAGGCAAGTCGTTGCCATTGGCCGCCGGACAGTTCGGCGCCGCCGAAGACTTCCCTGGCGAGGAGCGTGTCGAGTCCGTGAGGCAGGTCTTCGACAGCTTCCCGCATGCCGACCGCGTCGACTGCTTTCCATACGGGCGAGTCGTCGAAGGTGCGGGGCTGCCCCAGTGTCACGTTCTCGCGGACCCGTAGGGGCCATTGCGCGAAGATTTGCGGGACCAGTCCGGTGCAGGCCCAGACGCTTGCTGGATCGACGGCGGCCAGGTCCGAGCCGTTCCAGGTGACGCGGCCTTTGTCGGCGAGGTAGATGCCGGTGATCAGGCGGGTCAGGGTGCTCTTGCCTGAGCCGTTCACGCCGACGATCGCGAGGATGTCCCCGCGTCGCAGGGTCAGGGACACGCCGTCGACGGCCGGCTTGTCCTTGCCGGGGTACTGGTAGGTGGCCTCTTCCAGCCGGATCTCGTCCACCGGTGCGCGCATGGGCAGCTCGCCGCGCTTGGGGGCCTTCTTTGCCGCGTCGTCGAGGAAGGCCTGCATGTCGCTGAGGTACAGGCTGGTGTGGAAAACGGCGGCTCCGTTGAGGATGACCTGCGAGAGCGCGGCCAGGGTCGTCTGGACGGCGACGACCGCTGTGGCGGCGATGGCGAGCGCGACCCGGCCCGTCACGGCCATCCAGGCGAGAGCGACCCAAGTGGCAATGAGGAATGCCCCGCCCACGAGCGAGGACACCAGGGCGATCCGCAGCGTGCGGGGAGCGGCGGCCAGGGTGCGCTCGTCGACCCGCTCGGACAGCGATCGGTACCAGAACAACAGGTAGTCGGTCATTCCGTTGGCGCGGACTTCATCGCCGTACTTCGGGGTGGTGGACCACCACCGCATCATGCCCCGCACGTTGCGGTCCCCGACGTTCGCGTAGTGGATCTCGTAGTCCACCCGTGCGGCGAGCACCGCGCCGACGCCGGCGGGAAGCACCGCGAGCAGGAGCAGGGGCAGCATCAGCACGTTCAGCACCGACAGGACGGCGCTCGCGCTGATCATTCTGACCAGGGCCGACAGGAACCGCTGGGCGTCGGCGACCATGACATGCGTGCGCATCACCCCCATTTCAGCGGCCTCTTGACGATCGGCGAACCCGTCCACGGCATACGCCGCCGCTTCTACGCGGCAGACCGCCTCGACCAGTGCGGTGTCCGTCGCGGTGGTGAGCCTGGGTGTGATCCGCCGCTCCGCGTAGGTGGCCAGGGCGCCGGCCCCGCGGGTGAGCGCGGTGGCGGCAGCTACCACGAGCAGGGCCGGCAGGGCCTGGTGCAGCCGGTCAGCGACAGCACCGCTGCCGAGGATCGGGCGCATGGCCTTGGCGGTCGCGGTCAGGAGGACCGCTGCGGCCACTCCGGTGACGAGCTGACAGGACAGGAGCAGGAGGACGGCCCGACGGTCCATGTCCCAGGACATGGCGACGATGCGTCGCAGGACTGACGGGAGCTGTTCGCACAGCTTGCGGAAGGAGACTTCGCCGAGCGGGTTCACGGAGTATTCCCCCGTGTAGGTGATCTCGGCCGGTGGGGGAGGCGGGGGCGTGGCGGCGGGTGTGTCCTGGGTGTCGATCGAGGTCAACTGCTGTCCTCCTGCACGGTCGTTGTCATCGGTTCGGCGCTACCGGGGTCAACGAGGCAGGCCGCGATATCGAACACACGTGTTTGAGCCGGAGTGGATTCCGTACGAACGCGCGCGCGGCACAAGATGCGGAGTGCATCCACCCTTGGGGCGCCCGGGGCCCTGCCCGGCGCGGCCTTGGCCGAATCGCCGACGCTGATGAGCGTGGAGAACGTGGGTCTGGAGGGCTGTGTGGGGCCACGGTTGGATCGGTCGCCGGCGGGAGATGACAGGGCGGACGCTGCTGTGACGGCCCCGGCATGCTGCAGACCGTCAGCTACTGACCTTTTCGGCGTCGTGACCGTTGATGATCCCTTCGGTATGCGGTCTGCACGGCCGTTGGAGCGGTGGCGTCGTTCGTGGCGCGAGGGCGGCAGCGAAGCGCTGCGACCCTGCGGGCTCGGCGTAGCTGCCGAGGCCTTTCGAGGCGCAGCCAGTGCGCTCTGACGTCATGGGTTCGCCACCTCAAGGCCCACCGGACGACGCTGGAGCGCCGCCTCGAAGCACGGAGCGGTGTGGAAGGCGCCAACGCTGTCACCGTTGGTGCGGCGCTGTTCAACCGCTACCTGGCCAACTTTGAGGAACCGAACGGAGAGGGTGAGCAGGTCGTCATGCAGTCCTCGACTTGAGGATCTGCACCCGCTCGGCGGTGAGGGGACGCCCAGCCTTGCGGAGCTTGTGGATGATGGGCACGGCGGGATCCTCCAAGCGGCGGGAGCCGTCAGGACGCGTACGCGGTCGGTTCAGGGTGTGCCGGCGCCGTGGTTCGGGTCGAGCGCGATGAGCAGGACGATGGCGGTGACCCAGCTGAGGAGCGCTGCGATGATCAAGTAGGGCGCGTACTTGCGCATGGCGGCATTCCTTCTCCTCGCGGCCGGTTCCAGCGAGGGAAGCCGGAGATTGAAGCCGGCGATTGAAGCGTACGCACAGCCCGCGGCCATCAGGTCGATGACAAGCGGGCACAGGTGCCCCGACCCTGTGAGCAGGTCGATGGTGCATCCACGGGCCGGGACCGTGGCGGGCCGGGACGACCAGGGTCGGTGCCCGGCACCACAGCCACAGGCACACTCTTGACGGTTCTCCTCGCGGGGTCGCGGAAGACCCCGACAACGTCGGGGAGGGTAAGCCGCAGTTCAGCCGACGAGAGGGAGGTCGTGCCGGGGTGCCGCGGAGGCCGTGCCGAGACGTTCCAGCAGTAGTCCCTCCCGGGTGGACCAGGGGCAGATGTCGACGCTCTTGGCCTCGCACGCGGAGAGGAGGGCCTCGGCGACCAGAGCTCCGGCCAGGGACTGTCCCGCGCGGTGCCGGGAGATGCCCGGCAGGTGGGTGAGCAGGGCGGGGTCCGCTGCGGCCAGCACCGGGATCCATCCGCGCAACTGGGGCAGCGTCAGCTGCTGCCCGGCATGAGGCTTCATGTCCGGGGATGGGGATCCGGCCAGTTCGGCGAGCTGCTCGAAGGTCTTGGAGCAGGCGACGACGCGCCCGTTCCGGGAGGCCACCGGCAGGTCGGGCACTGCCCCCAGGGTATGGCTGAGGTACTCCCGGATCTCCTGCAGACGCCCCGCCGACGGGAGGGTGCCGGCCGGGAACCAGTCCCGGGTGATCCGGCGGGCGCCCAGCGGCAGCGAAAGTGTGCTGCGGGGCTGCTCTCCGCGGCCCGAGGCGATCTCCACGGTGCCACCGCCGATGTCCAGCATCAGCAGCGAGCCCGTCCCGGAGCCCGCCCACTGCCGGGCCGCCACATAGGCCAGGCGGGCCTCCTCCTCGCCGGGCAGAACCCGCAGCCGGGTCCCGGTGGCACGGGCCACCCGCGCGATGATCTCTTCCCGGTTGGGCGCGTCCCGGATGACGGAGGTCGCGAAGGGGAACACCGCCGACGGGCAGCCGAACCGGGCGGCGGCCGTCGCCTCGGCCACCGCGCGCTGCACGCTGGTGATTCCCGCCTCGCGTATGCGGCCTCTTCGGTCGAGCGACTCGTGCAACCGCAGCCGCGTCTTGTACGAGAAGACCGGCTTCAATCCCCCACCGGGCCGCCGCCGGACCACTGCCAGCAACGCGCTGTGGCACCCGACATCCAGTACTGCGGCCACTTCCGGGCGTGCCCCTTCCATCCGACTGTTTCCCCCGTTTCACAGTTCGATTGCGTTCGATCCTAGGCGGTGGGTGTCTGTGCGGGGTTGCTCGTGACACAACGTTGATCTCCGCCCATGGGCCGGTGACGCAACGTTGACACGTTCCTCGCCCGGGCCGAGCGGACGAGAGGGCAGGGCGGACGAGGGGCCGGCCGGGGTTCAGCCGACGTGGACGCGGGGTCGGCGGTCGCGGTCCGGTTCGGCCTCGCGCAGTACGTCGCGGGTGACGGGTGCGACCTCGCCCTGTCCGAAGAGGAAGAACCGCAGGAACTGGGCGAAGGAGCCGTCCTCAGCGCTCGGGATGCGCCCCCGTCTCGCGGAGTTCCGCTGACGTGAGCGGCCGAAGGAGCCCGTTACTCCAGCCCCGATGCGCGGAAGGTGGCCCGCGCCGCGGCCCCGTCGATCTGCTCCGCCGCCCGCAGCAGATCACCTGACCCGCTCTGCAGGGTCCCGGTGCCGAGGGAGTTGCGGACACCGGCGTCCAGCGCGATCCACAGCAGCGGATTGTCGACGAGCACCCGTGCGTTCAGCTCGACGACGCCACCGAGCGTGTCCCGCAGGACGAGCCGGGGAGCCGTGCCCTGGTGCCAGCGCACGCTCGCCAGGTGGTCCGTGCGGACCCGGCGGCGGCGCAGCAGTCCGCGCGAGACCAGCCACTCCTGGTCCACCGACACCCTCGCCGGTGCGAGAACGGCGAACAGCAGGACGGCCAGCGCCGCCCAGATCCCGGCGCGCGGCGCGGTGAGCTGGCCCTTCCAGGCGTCGGCCAGCGTCAGCACGGCGAAGAGCGCACAAGCGCAGCCCGCCGCGGACCGGAGCTCTCCGGCCCAGAAGCGGTCGCGGGCGCTCGTCCATCCTGAGTCCGCGGAATAGGCCCCGCTCAGCGGAGCGGAGCGTGCGGTTCGCCGTCCCATACGGCCGACGCTAGACACGCCGCACGTCGAAACACCGTGCTTTGATGCATCGCTGATGGATTTTTAACGTCGATCGCCCGGACGGAAGCACCCTCGGTCACGTCCCCGGTTCGGCCGGACTCACGCACTCAGCGACGGGCCCACTCCGTACCGCGCCGCCATGGCCTCCACCTCGGTCCAGCCACAGAGCAGCGTGCCGCTCTCCCAGGAGCGGCACGCCCCCGCATTGACCAGCAGCCACAGGGCCGGGTTCGAGGCGAGCACCTTCGGGTTGAACTCCACGCGGTTGCCGTACACGTCGCGCAGCACGAGGCGGGTGGCGACGCCGTCGATGCGGCGCACCGATACCAGACAGTCGGTGCGGACGCGCTGTTCGCGCAGCGGTCCGCCGACCGCCAGCCATCCGTGGCCCGCGGTCACCCGGGGCGGATGGAGGACGGCGTAGAGCAGCGCCGCCAGCGCGGTCCACAGCACGGCGCGGGTCGTGTCGAGCCCGCCCGACCCCCAGTCCATGACCAGCAGCAGCGCGAGGACCGCCGCCGAGGAGGACAGCGCGGTGAACGCCTCGCCCTCCCAGGTCCGGTCGTGGGCCAGTACGTCCTCGGCTTCGTCTGCGCGTCCCATGCGGCAGACGGTAGGAGCGGCCGCGGCGCCGACAGCGGCCGTTGACACATCGCTGACGCGGGCCCCGGGGCTCTTGACGGCCTTCTGATGGCGGGGGTGAAGAACGGTGACAGGAAAGCGTCAAGAAGGCGTCGTTCGGCGTCAGGACCGCGTACGGACCGCGCATCGGCTCCGGGAGCCGCCTCCACGCTGGGTATCCACACCATGGAGGTACGACCACGATGTCCGTTCTGACCAGCGAGCCGACTCTCGAGGCATCCGACGGGGAACCCCCGGACCCAACTCAGGAGCAGCACAAGCTGACCGCGCTGCAAGGGCTGGCCGCCCTGTCGCTGGACGCGATGGCGTCGGTGGCGTACGGCCCCGAGGCCATCGTCCTGGTGCTGGCCGCGGCGGGCGGGTACGGGCTCGGGTTCGCCCTTCCCGTCACCCTCGCGATAGCCGGCCTGCTGGCCGTCCTCGTCGCCTCCTACCGCCAGGTGATCGCGGCCTTCCCGGACGGCGGCGGCTCGTACGCGGTCGCCAAGCGGCACCTGGGGCGGCGTACCAGCCTGGTGACGGCGGCCTCCCTGATCCTGGACTACGTCCTGAACGTGGCCGTGTCGGTGACCGCCGGAGTGGCCGCACTCACCTCGGCGTTCCCCGCCCTGTACGGCGACCGGGTGTGGATCTGCCTGGCGGTCCTGGTGCTCGTCACCGCCGTCAACCTGCGCGGCATCGTCGACTCGGCCCGGGCGTTCATCATCCCCACCGCGGTCTTCGTCGGCTCCATCCTCACGATCATCGTCGTCGGGCTGTTCCGGGACGCCCCCGCCAGCACCGAGGCCGCGGCCGGCCACGCCTCCGCGCTGGGCGCCAACGCGACCACGGTCGGCGCGCTGCTCCTGATGAAGGCGTTCGCGGCGGGGTGCTCCGCCCTGACCGGTGTCGAGGCCGTCGCCAACGCCGTCCCGTCCTTCCGTGCTCCGGCGCGCAAGCGCGCCCAGCGCACCGAGGTGGCGCTGGGCGGGCTGCTCGGCGTCATGCTGATCGGCCTGTCGGTCCTCATCGGCCGCTTCCACCTCCAGCCGGTCGAGGGCGTGACCGTACTCGCCCAGCTCGCCGACGCCTCGCTCGGCCACAACTGGGCCTTCTACGTCGTCCAGTTCGCGACCGTCGTGCTGCTCGCGCTCGCCGCGAACACCTCGTTCGGCGGGCTGCCCGTGCTGATGGGCCTGCTGGCCCGGGACAACTTCCTCCCGCACGTCTTCGGCCTCAAGGCCGACCGTCAGGTCCACCGGCACGGCGTGCTGGCGCTCGCCGCCGTCTCCGCGCTGCTGCTGGTGTTCTCGGGCGGTGACACCAACACGCTCGTGCCGCTCTTCGCGATCGGAGTGTTCGTCGGCTTCACCCTCTGCCAGACCGGCATGGTGCGCCACTGGCGCGCGGAGCGATCGCCGGGGTGGCGGGCGAAGGCCGCGCTGAACGGTTTCGGGGCCGTGCTGACCGGTGTCGCCGCGGTGATCACCACGTCGGTCAAGTTCACCGAGGGCGCCTGGATGATCGTGCTGGCGCTGCCGCTCCTCGTCCTGCTCTTCGAGGCGGTCCACCGCGCGTATGTCCGCATCGCCGGCCGGCTGGGCCTGGGATTCATTCCCGACGCCCCGCACCGCGACCGGTCCGTGATCATCGTCCCGGTGGCGTCGCTGTCCCGTCTCACCAGCGAGGCGCTGACCGCCGCAGTCTCCCTGGGCGACGAGGTCATCGCGGTCACCGTCACCGACCCCGACGACCGCGAACGCACCGAGGCCCTGCACCGCGACTGGGCGCTGTGGTCGCCCGGCGTCGAACTGCGCGACCTGCCGTCCCCCACGCGTTCCGTCGGCCGCCCCGTCGCCGCCCTCGTCCGTCGGATGGCCGCCGACCAGCCCGGCACCCGGATCACCGTCCTCATCCCGGAGGTCGAGCCCGCCCACATGTGGCAGCGCCTGCTGCAGAACCAGCGCGGCGCGGTCGTTGCCCACGCCGTCCGCCGTGACACGGACGCCGTCATCTGCCGGCTCCGCTTCCGCCTGGCGGCCCCGTCCGACCAGTGAGCCACCACGCGGGAACCGGTGAGGAGATCTCCACCACCCGCCCGTCCGCCACCGTGAACTGCAGCAGTGGCCGGACCGCGGTGTCGGTGGCGGCCGGACCGGTGCGTTTGACCAGGGCCCGGCCCGACGGCCACCGCCGGCGCCTCAGGGACACGTCAGGATCGCGCAGTGGAGCGGGGCGCCCCAGCGGTGGAGCAGGCGTCCGGAATCCGGCGTGCGCAGCCCTCTGCACCGGCTTTTCCGCAGGTGAGGCCGGGTGCGTAAGAGAGGCGTCAAAAGCGTGCCAGTGGCCGTAAGGGACGCATCAACGAAAGACGAAGCGGCCTGTTCAGGAGGTTTGCTCAGAGGGTCAGAGATTCCGACTCTTCTAGGAGCACACGATGGCCGACATGGCCTTCGTCGTCACCACGATCGCGGTGTTCGCGTTGGTGGCTCTCATCGCCAAGGGGGTGGCAAAGCTGTGACCGCCGAGAACATCGTCGGCCTCGTCGTGGCCGTCGCCCTCCTGGGCTACCTCGTCCTCGCCCTTCTTTACCCGGAGAGGTTCTGAGTCCAGATATGAGCCCCGTCCTCGCCGGTGTGCTCCAGATGCTCGCGCTGATAGCCGCGCTCGCACTGGCATACCGTCCGCTCGGCGACTTCATGGCCGGCGTCTACTCCTCCGACAAGCATCTGCGGGTCGAGAAGTGGATCTACAAGGCCATCGGCGCCAACCCGTCCACCGAGATGCGCTGGCCCGCGTACCTGCGCGGTGTCCTCGCCTTCTCCGCGGCGAGCGTCCTCTTCCTCTACGTGATGCAGCGGATCCAGGGCAGCCTGCCCGGTTCGCTCGGCTTCTCCGCGATCGACCCGGACCAGGCGTTCAACACCGCCGCGTCCTTCGTGTCGAACACCAACTGGCAGTCGTACTACGGCGAGCAGGCCATGGGCCACGTCGTACAGACCGGCGGCCTCGCGGTGCAGAACTTCGTCTCGGCGGCCGTCGGCCTCGCCGTGGCGGTGGCCCTGGTACGCGGCTTCGCCCGCTCCCGCACCGGTGAGCTCGGCAACTTCTGGGCCGACCTGGTGCGCGGCACCGTACGCATCCTGATCCCGATCGCGGTGATCGGTGCGATCGTGCTGGTCGCCTGCGGCGCGATCCAGAACTTCTCCGGCATCCACGGTGTCGGCCAGTTCATGGGCGGCTCGCAGCAGTGGAACGGCGGCGCGGTGGCTTCCCAGGAGGCCATCAAGGAGCTGGGCACCAACGGTGGCGGTTACTTCAACGCCAACTCGGCGCACCCCTTCGAGAACCCGAACGGCATCTCGAACCTCTTCGAGATCTTCCTGATCCTCGTCATCCCCTTCGCGCTCACCCGCACCTTCGGCAAGATGGTCGGCAGCGTCAAGCAGGGCTACGCGATCCTCGCCACGATGGTGACGATCTGGATCGGCTTCACCGCGCTGATGATGTGGACCGAGTTCCACCACGGCGGCCCGGCCTTCAACATCGCCGGTGGTGCGATGGAGGGCAAGGAGACCCGGTTCGGTGTCGGCGGCTCGTCGATCTTCGCGGTGGCGACCACACTGACCTCGACCGGCGCCGTGAACTCGTTCCACTCCTCGTTCACCGGCTTCGGCGGCGGTATCACCATGCTGGGCATGCAGCTCGGCGAGATCGCTCCCGGTGGTGTCGGCTCCGGCCTCTACGGCATGCTGATCATGGCCATCATCGCGGTGTTCATCGCGGGCCTGATGGTGGGACGCACACCCGAGTACCTGGGCAAGAAGATCGGCACCCGCGAGATCAAGTTCGCGGCGTGCTACATCCTCATCACCCCGGCGCTGGCGCTGTGCTTCACCGCCGCCGCCATGGCGCTGCCGACCCCGATGACGTCGATGACGAACTCGGGCGCGCACGGCTTCTCCGAGATCCTGTACGCGTACACCTCGGGCGCCAACAACAACGGCTCGGCCTTCGCCGGGCTCAACGCCGACACCCAGTGGTTCAACACCACGATCGGGCTCGCGATGCTGCTCGGCCGGTTCCTGCCGATGGTGTTCGTGCTGGCGCTGGCCGGCTCGCTCGCCGAGCAGAAGCCGGTCCCGGCCACCGCGGGCACCCTGGGCACCCACAAGCCGCTCTTCACCGGGCTGCTGGTCGGCACGATCATCATCGTCACTGGCCTGACCTACTTCCCCGCGCTGGCGCTGGGGCCGCTCGCCGAGGGGCTGGGGTCATGACCACTCGTCTGAAGCAAGAGGACTCGATGTCCACTGTCACTCCGACCCGTGCCCCGCACCATGATGTGCCCACCGGTCACCAGCCCGACGGCGCACGCGTCGGTGGGGGCCTGTTCGACCCCAAGCAGCTGATCAGGTCCTTCCCGGACGCGGTCCGCAAGCTCGACCCGCGGGTGATGGTCAAGTCCCCCGTGATGTTCGTGGTCGAGATCGGCTCCGTGCTGAGCACGATCTTCGCGTTCACCAACCCGGGCGACTGGTTCGGCTGGGCCATCGCCGCCTGGCTCTGGCTCACCACGATCTTCGCCAACCTGGCGGAGGCGGTGGCCGAGGGCCGCGGCAAGGCGCAGGCCGACACCCTGCGCAAGGCCAAGACCGACACCGTCGCGCGGCGGCTCAACGGCGGCGTGGAGGAGAGCGTTCCCGGTGCCGAGCTGCGCATCGGTGACCTGGTGGTCTGCGAGGCCGGCGACGTCATCCCCGGTGACGGGGACGTCGTCGAGGGCGTCGCGAGCGTCGACGAGTCGGCCATCACCGGCGAATCGGCCCCGGTCATCCGGGAGTCCGGCGGTGACCGCTGCGCGGTGACCGGTGGCACGAAGGTGCTCTCCGACCGCGTCGTCATCAAGATCACGACGAAGCCGGGCGAGACGTTCATCGACCGGATGATCGCCCTGGTGGAAGGTGCCTCCCGGCAGAAGACGCCGAACGAGATCGCGCTGAACATCCTGCTGGCGTCGCTCACGATCGTCTTCCTGCTCGCGGTCGTCACGCTCCAGCCGTTCGCGATCTACGCCGGCCAGAAGCAGTCCATGATCGTGCTGGTCGCGCTCCTCGTCTGCCTCATCCCGACCACCATCGGCGCTCTGCTGTCGGCGATCGGCATCGCGGGCATGGACCGGCTGGTGCAGCGCAACGTGCTGGCGATGTCGGGCCGTGCCGTCGAGGCCGCCGGTGACGTCTCCACGCTGCTGCTCGACAAGACCGGCACCATCACCCTCGGCAACCGCCAGGCATCGGAGTTCGTACCCGTCCAGGGCACCACGGACGCCGAGCTCGCCGACGCCGCTCAGCTCTCCTCGCTCTCCGACGAGACGCCGGAAGGCCGCTCCATCGTCGTGCTGGCGAAGGAGAAGTACGGGCTGCGCGAGCGGCAGCAGGGTGAGCTGAAGGGCGCCGACTGGGTCGCGTTCACCGCCCAGACCCGCATGTCGGGTGTGGACGTGGACGGCCGCAAGGTCCGCAAGGGCGCGGCCGGTTCGGTCATCGCCTGGGTCAACGAGCGCGGCGGAGTCGTCGCCAAGGACGCCCAGGCGCTCACCGACGCGATCTCCCAGGCCGGCGGTACGCCGCTGCTCGTCGCTGTCGAGGACACCGAGGGCGCCCGCGTGCTGGGCGTCATCCACCTCAAGGACGTCGTCAAGGAGGGCATGCGGGAGCGGTTCGACGAGCTGCGCCGGATGGGCATCAAGACCATCATGATCACCGGTGACAACCCGCTGACCGCCAAGGCGATCGCCGAGGAGGCCGGCGTCGACGACTTCCTCGCGGAGGCGACTCCTGAGGACAAGATGGCGCTGATCAAGCGGGAGCAGGCGGGCGGCAAGCTCGTCGCGATGACCGGTGACGGCACCAATGACGCTCCCGCGCTGGCGCAGGCGGACGTGGGCGTGGCGATGAACACCGGTACCTCGGCCGCCAAGGAGGCCGGGAACATGGTGGACCTGGACTCCAACCCCACCAAGCTCATCGAGATCGTGGAGATCGGCAAGCAGTTGCTGATCACCCGTGGCGCGCTGACGACGTTCTCCATCGCCAACGACGTCGCGAAGTACTTCGCGATCATCCCCGCCATGTTCGCGGTCGCCTACCCCGGCCTGGACAAGCTCAACATCATGGGCCTGCACAGCCCGCAGTCCGCGATCCTGTCCGCGGTCATCTTCAACGCGCTGATCATCATCGCGCTGGTGCCCCTCGCCCTCCGGGGCGTGCGGTACAAGCCGATGGGCGCCGACAAGATGCTCCGCCGCAACCTGGCCGTCTACGGACTCGGCGGCCTGATCGCCCCGTTCATCGGCATCAAGATCATTGACCTGCTCATCTCCCTCATCCCTGGCATCGGGTGACGTCGTGAACAACTCATTTGGAAACACCGTGCGGTTGTTCGGAGCCGGGGTGCGCGCGCTGCTCGTCCTGACTCTGGTCTGCGGCGTGCTCTACCCGCTCCTGATCACCGGCATAGCCCAGGGCCTGTTCCACAACAAGGCCAACGGTTCGGAGATCAAGGACGGCGGCAAGGTCGTCGGTTCCAGCCTCATCGGACAGACCTACAACCTGCCGCTGAAGAACGGCGAGGAGACTCCCGCGCCCGACCTGAAGTGGTTCCAGCCGCGGCCGTCCAACGGACTGGGCACCAACTCCGTCAACACCCAGTACTCGCTCATCCTCTCCGGGGCCACCAACCGCTCCGGCGACAACGCGGACCTGATCAAGTGGGTGACGGAGGCCAAGGCCGCCGTCGTCAAGGACAACTCCACGGCGGACTTCAAGGTCAAGCCCTCGGACGTGCCGGCCGACGCCGTCACCTCCTCCGGCTCCGGCCTCGACCCGCAGATCTCGCCCGAGTACGCCGAGCTCCAGGTCCACCGGGTCGCCGCGCTCAACAAGCTCGACGCCCAGCAGGTCGAGAAGCTGGTGGCGGACAACACCGACGGCAGGATCCTCGGCTTCATCGGTGAGCCGCGGGTGAACGTCCTGAAGCTCAACATCGCCCTCAAAGCGCTCATCGCGCATTGATCGCGTTACAGCGGATACGCCGGGCAAGGCCGGCGCGGCCGGAGGTCTGCGGCCCGAGACATCTCTCTCGGGCCGCAGACCCGCCGCGTTCCGGCAGAGCGAGAGCTCCGGTGCCGGGGGAACCGCCAGGGAACCAGTCCACCCAGGGCCCGGAGGCCAGGAGGGCATGGCAGGACAGCTCTATCACGGGGTTCGGGGTTCCGTTCGACGGTACGTGGTGGTGGGCGAGAGCTGGTGGTCCGTGCCCCTCCTACGCGCCGACAGGTGCGCAGGAGGGTCGGGAAGGGCGGTGCGGATCCCCCCACGGGAACCGCACCGCCCTCGTCTCAAAGGCCGTTGGGCTTCCTGCCGTGATGGGCCTTCCTCTTGCGGCGGGCTTGCTTCTTACGGGCGCGCTTGGACATGTACCGCCTCGGTTCGGGGGCTCGGTGGTTCAGCCGGTCCGGCCGACCAACTGGTCGGCGACCTTGCACAGCCGGCGGACGGTGCGGTCCTCCATCGCGACGGGCGCGGCGGGCGAGATCGCGGTGCGGTCGTAGTAGGCGCCGGGTACGAGCTCGGTCGCGGGGTCGCACAGCCGGACCACGCGGGCGGCGCCCTCGGCGGACGAGTCGCCCTCGTGCGCGTACAGCGGCAGCAGGGCGGTATCGCAGATGCCCGGGTGCACGCTGACGGAGGTGCAGCCGGCGTCCGATCCCGCGCCCGCCCTGGCGAAGATCGTCAGCGCGAGCTGGGACTGGGCGTAGGCGGCCAGCCGGGAGTAACGGCGGGACCGGTTCAGGTCGTTCCAGGCGATGGACGCCGTGCGGTGCATGGACGACGACACATTGACGACGCGGCTGCCGGGCCGGGCGGTCAGCGGCCCGGTCAGTTCGCGGGTGAGGAGGAACGCGGCGAGGAAGTTGACCTGGAAGGCGATCTCGTTGCCGTCGGGGGTCATCGTGTGGCGCTCGGGGGCGGCGACCGCCGCGTTGTTCACCAGCACGTCCAGTACGGGATGCGCGTCGGCGACCTTGGCGGCCATCGCCCGCACCTCCTCCAGCCGGGAGAAGTCCGCCACCGCGAGGTCCAGCTGGGACGCCGCGACGCCGGCGGCCACCAGCCGGGTGACGGCCTGCTGCCCGGAGGTGAGGTCCGGCGCGTGCACGATGACGGTGCTGCCCTGTTCGGCGAGCAGCCGGGCGGTCTCCCAGCCGATACCGGAGGTGGCGCCGGTGACCAGCGCGGTGCGGCGGGCGGGTGAGGAGGGTGCAGACATGATCCACTCCGGGATGCGGGATTGCGGGTTTACGGGTTGCGGAACAGGGCTCAGGAGAGCGGGACGGCACAGAGGTGCCGGGGAAACGCGCCACCGGGCTCGTCGAGCGATGGGCGGTGACGGGGGAAGTGCGTCAGCGCGCCGGAGGCGAACAGGGCGCAGCCGGCGGCACCGTATGCGGTGGCCGGTCGTCATGGCGCAGGCAGCTGTTCACGTCTCCATCCAAGGAGACGGCGAGGCCCGGCTCAAGGGGAACGACGGAACCCTGACGGTCTCCTGACAGGACACCTGGTGGCTGGAGAGCCGCGGAGACGACGGAACACGGAGCTGCCCCGGGCCGGTTGATCCATCCGGTGGGCCCGGGGCAGCTCGTGATGGTCAAGTGGCGCGTGGCCGGCGGTCAGTGGGTGTCGACGTGCGGGGCCCGGTCGGGTTCGGCGGCGGGGTCGTCGGCGGGGTCGGGGTGGTTCGCCCAGGGAGTGAGGGCGGGTTCGCCGCGGCGGACGGAGCCGGGGGCGCGGCGGGTCGGGCGCTGCGGCCGGTGTTCGGACGAGCTCAGCTGCCAGGGCACGCTGATGACCATGACTCCAGGGGTGAACAGCAGCCGGCTCTTGAGCCACAGCGCGGACTGGTTGTGCAGCAGGTTCTCCCACCAGTGCCCGACGACGTACTCGGGGATGAAGACACTGATCACATCGCGGGGGCTGGTGCGGTTGAGCGACCGTACGTACTCCACGACCGGGCGGGTCACTTCCCGGTACGGCGACGCCAACGTCTTCAGCGGCACCTCGATCCCGAATGCGTCCCACTGGTCCTGGAGGACCTTGGCCTCGTCGCGGTCGACCGAGACGGTGAGCGCTTCGAGAGTGTCGGGGCGGCAGGCGCGGGCGTAGGCGAGGGCCCGCAGCGTCGGTTTGTGGACCTTCGAGACCAGCACGACGGCATGCACGCGCGCGGGCAGCACCGTCTCGTCCGTCGGGTCGGTGACCGCCAGCTCGGCGGCGGTTCTGTCGTAGTGCCGCCGGATGCCGCGCATCATCAGCCACAACGCCACCGCGGCGATCACGGCCAGGTACGCGCCCTGCATGAACTTCGTCAGCAGCACGATGACCAGCACCAGACCCGTGACGAACGCCCCGAGCCCGTTGATCAGCCGGGCGGTCTGGTGCCGGCGCCGCTGCGCGGGGTCGGTCTCGTCGCGCAGGGCACGGTTCCAGTGCCGGACCATCCCGGTCTGCGACAGCGTGAAGGAGGTGAAGACGCCCAGGATGTACAGGTGGATGAGGTTGGTGACCGACGCGTCGAACACCCAGAGGAGGCCACCGGCGACGACGGCCAGCGCGACGATGCCGTTGGAGAACGCGAGCCGGTCACCGCGGGTGTGCAGCTGACGGGGCAGGTAGCGGTGCTGCGCCAGGATCGACGAGAGCAGCGGGAAACCGTTGAAGGCGGTGTTGGCGGCCAGCACCAGCACCAGGGCGGTGGCGGCCTGGATGAAGAAGAAGCCGAAGCTGTGATCGCCGCCGAAGATCGCGGCGGCCAGCTGGGCGATGACGGTGCGCTGCGGGGTGGTAGCGCAGTCCCCGGCGAAGCCCGTGAGACGGCAGGTGTCCTCGGTGATGTGCACCTTCGCGATCATCGCGAGGGCGGTGATGCCGGAGAACATCACGACGGCGATCAGGCCCATCGCGGTCATGGTGGAGGCCGCGTTGCGGGACTTGGGCTTGCGGAACGCGGGCACGCCGTTCGAGATCGCCTCGACACCGGTCAGTGCGGTACAACCGCTGGAGAACGCCCGCAGCCCCAGCATCAGCAGTGCCAGACCGGTCAGATTGCTGTTACCGGGGGCCGCGGTGACGCCGTAGGCGGCGGACTCCGCCACCGGGGCGTCGCCGACCAGCCAGCGGAACAGCCCGGTGGCACACATGATCAGCACGCCCGCGACGAACAGGTACGTGGGCGCCGCGAACGCCCGGCCGGACTCGCGCACGCCGCGCAGGTTCACGGCCGCCAGCAGAGCCACGAACCCCACGGCCATGGCGGTGCGGTAGTCGTTGAGCGAGGGCACCGCGGAGATGATGTTGTCGACGCCGGAGGCGACGGACACCGCGACGGTCATCACGTAGTCGACGAGCAATGACGCGGCGACGACCAGCCCCGCGGAGGGGCCGAGGTTGGTGGCGACCACCTCGTACGATCCGCCGCCCGACGGGTACGCGTGCACGACCTGCCGGTAGGAGAGCACCACGACGGCCATCAGGCCGACCACGGCTATCGCCACCCAGGTCGTCAGATGGAGAAAGGCCAGCCCACCGAGGGTGAGGACCAGCAGGATCTCCTGCGTGGCGTACGCGACCGACGACAGCGGGTCCGACGCGAAGATCGGCAGCGCCAGCCGCTTCGGCAGCAGCGTCTCCTGCAACCCCTCGCTCGGCAACGCCCGCCCGATGACTACCCGCTTGATTCCATCCACGATTCTCGCCACGCGGGGGAGCGTAAGGGCCGTCCGGCGGTCCGGATGGCGGCGGACAGGGCGCCGCAGAGCCCGTGATCCGATGGGATGTGCCGCCAACTACCGTACAGAGCAGGGGAATACGTCTTCCGGAGGTCATCGGGCCGACCCGAGTGCCACTGGTTGTCGCTCACCAGTCTTAACGAAATCCATACGGCTCGCCGCGTCCTGCCCGTCGCCGGTCCGACCCAGCACGGAAGTGCGGCACCTCGACGTCACCGGGGTCCTATAGGGTCACGGCGCCGTACGAGCCGATGACGTAAGGAACGAGCGACGAGTGAGGGCGGACCGGAGCGTGGACCGGAGCACGGGTACGGGCCGGGTGGGGCTGGTCACGATCGGGCGGGAGTGGGGTCGGATCGGCTGTATCGGCTTCGGCGGACCACCGACCCACATCTCTCTCCTGCGGCAGTTGTGTGTGGAGCGCCGCAACTGGATCCCGGCGGAGGAGTTCGAGGATTCCATCACCGCGACGAACCTGTTGCCGGGCCCTGCCTCCACGCAGCTGGCGATCCTCACCGCCTGGCGCCTGCGCGGTCTGCCCGGCGCGCTGGTCGGCGGTCTGAGTTTCATCCTGCCGGGCCTCGCGCTGATCCTGGCCCTTGCCGCGCTGTTCCTGTCCGGGAACCCGCCGCTGTGGGTGCTCGGGGCGGCCGCCGGGGCCGGATCCGCCGTCGCCGCCGTTGCCGTGCACGCGGCCTGGTCGTTGGCTCCCGGCAGCTGGAAGCGTGCGGGGAAGGCACGTTCCGCCCGTGCCCGCTGGCTCGGGTACGCGCTGGCGGGCACGGCCGCTGCCGCTCTGACGGGGCCATGGCTCGTGCTGGTCCTGCTCGCGGCGGGACTGCTGGAGGTCGCGATACGCGCCCGCGGCCGGCAAGACGGTCGGCGAGGTGACCGGCGCTTCGGCCGACGCGTCGCGTCGTGGCCGGTAGTGGCTGCTGCTCCGGTGCTCGGCGGGGGAATGGTGGCGCTGGCCTGGGTGGCGCTCAAGGTGGGAGCTCTGTCGTACGGCGGAGGGTTCGTCATCATTCCGCTGATGCAGGCGGACGCCGTCGACCACTACCACTGGATGACCGACAGCCAGTTCCTCAACGCCGTCGCCCTCGGCCAGATCACCCCGGGCCCGGTCGTGCAGACCGTCGCCGTGGTCGGGTACGCGGCCGGTGGAGTGTGGGGTGGTCTGCTGGCCGCCTCGGTGGCGTTCGCCCCGTCGTTCCTGTTCGTGATCCTCGGCGGGCGGCATTTCGACGGCCTGCGCTCCAGCGAGCGGGTGCAGGCGTTCTTCACCGGCGCCGGCCCCGCTGTGATCGGGGCCATCGCCGGCTCCGCGATCCCGCTCTCCCTGGCCCTGTGGAACGGCTGGCAGTACGCCGTGCTGGCGGCAGCAGCCCTCTGGCTGCTGGCTGCCCGGCGTGGAGTGGTCAGCGCCCTGCTGGGAGCAGGAGCGCTCGGCGTGGCGGCGGCGCTGGCCGGCTGGCCGGTGGGCTGACCACCATCCGTGCCTCAGCGGCGTTCCCTGCGGCCGCTATTTCAGCAGCCGGGACATCCGCCGGTCCGCGAGGGGTTTGCCGCCGGTCTGGCAGGTGGGGCAGTACTGCAGCGCGGAATCGCTGAAGGACACCTCGCGGATGGTGTCGCCGCAGACCGGGCAGGGTTCGCCCTTCCGTCCATGGACCCGGAGCCCGCTCTTCTTCTCGCTCTTGAGATCCCGCAGGGCCAGCCCGCTGGACCGCTCGATCGCGTCGGCGAGGGTCGAGCCGATCGCCGCGTGGATCCGGGCCACCTCGTCCTCGGAGAGGTTGGCCGCGAGTTTGAACGGCGACAGCTTGGCGGTGTGCAGGATCTCGTCGGAGTAGGCGTTGCCGATTCCGGCGATCGTGCTCTGGTCGCGGAGGAGCCCCTTGATCTGGCGGCGGTCGTCCTTCAGCAGCCCGGCGAAGACCGCTGGGGTGAAGGCCGCGGAGAGGGGGTCGGGCCCGAGCCGCGCGATACCGGGTACGTCCTGCGGATCCCGTACGACGTAGACCGCGAGGTGCTTCTTGGTGCCGGCCTCGGTGACGTCGAAACCCGCGCCGTCGGGTTCGGTGAGTCGCACCCGCAGGGCGAGCGGGCCCTTGCCGGGGCGCGGCGGCTCCGCCGGCAGGGCGTCGTTCCAGCGCACCCAGCCGGCGCGGGCGAGATGGATGACCAGGTGCAGGTCCCCTGCCTGGAGGTCGAGGAACTTCCCGTGCCGGGTCACGCTCCCGAAGACGAGGCCTTCGAGTGCGCCCGGCGGTGGGTCGTAGGTCTTGAGCGCGTGGACGGCGAGCGGGCACACCCGCGCGACGGAACGGCCGACGACGTGTTCGGCCAGGAAGCGGGTGAGGGACTCGACCTCCGGCAGTTCGGGCATGTCCTCAGTCTGCCCCGGCGCGGCCCGATCGGCCGGATACGGCGGGCACACACCCCGGCCGGCCTCGCCGAACCGGGCCGGGACCGCAGGTGCCGCCCGCGCGTGGCTTCGCGCGGGCGGCGGACCGTACGTGGGGGGATGCTCAGAGGCCGGCGGCGGCGCTCTGGATTGCGGAGGCGAAGGTGCTCACCTCGGTGTAGACGCCCGGGTACCCGGCTCGCGCGCAGCCTTCGCCCCAGCTGACGATGCCGACCTGGATCCACTGGTTGTTGTTGTCCTTGCGGAACATCGGACCGCCGGAGTCGCCCTGGCACGTGTCGACGCCGCCCTGGGTGAAGCCGGCGCAGATCTCCTCGCCGGGTATCAGGTCGCCGCCGTAGGAGCTGCTGCAGGACGCGTCGCTGACGAACGGGACCTTGGCCTTGTACAGGTAGCGCTGCTGGCCGCCGCCCTCGCTTCTGGCGCCCCAGCCCGCGATGTCGAACGTGCCGGAGTTGAACGCGGTCGTGCCGGCGATGTTCAGGGTCGGCAGGTTGATGGGCTTGGCGAGCTTGATCAGCGCCCAGTCCTTTCCGCTGCCGTTGTAGCCGGGGGCCTGCAGCACACGCGTGGACTTGACCTTGATGGCGCTGCCGCTCTGCAGGTCGACGACGCCCGCCGTCGCGGTGATGGACGTGTTCGCGCCGCTGCCGTTCACACAGTGCGCGGCGGTGAGGACGATCTGCTGGGTGTACAGCGCGCCACCGCAGCCCATGGACAGCCGGACCATCCAGGGGAACTCGCCCTGCGCCGCGCGGGTGCCGCCGACGACGGACGGACTGGGCTCCGGGCTGGGGGCGGTCGCCTGGGCGCTGAGGGGCTGGAGGCTGAAGACGGCGAGGGTGATCGCGCCGAGCGCCGCGTACCTTTTGAGTGGCTTCAGGCCGAGGTGCAGACCGAGTGGCTTCAGGAAGTTCTTCAACGTTCTTCCTCTCGTGTGGGGGAAGGCACGTGGCGGCAGGTGCATGACAACTCTGAATCCGGAAGGCACCGCCGGACTTCCGGTTCAGGTGGGGGATGCCGCAAGAGTGCCGGTGTGAGTGTGCTGGCGGAGCGAACCCTGCGGCAAGTGGGCCTTTTCGGCCACGGACGTCCGTTCCCGGAAGCCGGCACGGTCGGCGCGTCGCCGTCCGACCCCGGGGGTCGGTTTCAGGTAGCGGCGCTCACGAGATATCTTGATGTCGAGACGTTTGTCGATGTGAAGCGGAGTACTGGTGACTGACTCGACCATTATCTATACGCACACTGACGAGGCCCCGGCCTTGGCGACGTATTCGCTTCTGCCGGTGATCCAGGCCTATGCCTCGACCGCGGGCGTCCGCGTCGAGACCCGCGACATCTCGCTCAGCGGCCGCATCATCGCCAGCTTCCCCGAGCGTCTCGCGGAGAACCAGCGGGTCGACGACGCGCTCGCCGAGCTCGGCACGCTGGCCAAGACCCCCGAAGCCAACATCGTCAAGCTGCCGAACATCTCGGCCTCGATCCCGCAGCTCAAGGCGGCCATCGCCGAGCTGCAGTCGATCGGCTACGCGCTGCCGGACTACCCGGACGACCCGAAGACCGACGAGGACCGGGACGTCCGCGCCCGCTACGACAAGGTCAAGGGCAGCGCCGTCAACCCGGTGCTCCGCGAGGGCAACTCCGACCGCCGCGCACCCGCGTCCGTCAAGAACTACGCCAAGGCGCACCCGCACCGCATGGGCGCGTGGACGGCCGACTCGAAGACGAACGTCGCGCACATGACCGCCGACGACTTCCGCTCCACCGAGAAGTCCACGGTCATCGCCGCGGACGGCTCGCTGCGCATCGAGCTCGTGGGTGACGACGGCAGCACCACGGTGCTGCGCGAGTCGGTACCTGTGCTCGCCGGCGAGGTCGTGGACGCGTCCGTCATGCGGGTCGCCGCGCTGCGTGGTTTCTTCACCGCGCAGGTCGCCCGGGCCAAGGCCGAGGGCGTGCTGTTCTCGGTGCACCTCAAGGCCACGATGATGAAGGTCTCCGACCCGATCATCTTCGGCCACGTCGTGCGGGCCTTCTTCCCGAAGACGTTCGCCGAGTACGGCCGGACGCTGGCCGCGGCCGGCCTGAGCCCGAACGACGGGCTCGGCGGCATCCTCAAGGGCCTGGAGTCGCTGCCCGAGGGCGCGAAGATCAAGGCGTCCTTCGAGGCCGAGATCGCCGAGGGCCCCGAGCTGGCCATGGTGGACTCCGACCGGGGCATCACCAACCTGCACGTGCCGAGCGATGTCATCGTCGACGCCTCGATGCCGGCCATGATCCGCACCTCCGGCCACATGTGGGGCCCGGACGGTTCGGAGGCCGACACCCTCGCCGTCATCCCCGACAGCAGCTACGCGGGCATCTACCAGGTCGTCATCGACGACTGCCGCGCGCACGGCGCCTACGACCCGGCGACCATGGGCTCCGTCCCGAACGTCGGCCTCATGGCGCAGGCGGCCGAGGAGTACGGCAGCCACGACAAGACCTTCGAGATCCCGGCCACCGGCACCGTCCGGGTCATCGACACCGACGGCAACGCCGTACTCGAGCAGACGGTCGGCGCGGGCGACGTGTTCCGCATGTGCCAGACCAAGGACGTGCCGATCCGCGACTGGGTCAAGCTCGCCGTGAAGCGGGCCCGCGCCACCGGCAACCCGACCGTGTTCTGGCTCGACGAGGGCCGCGCGCACGACGCCAACCTGATCGCCAAGGTCAAGGCGTACCTGCCCGAGCACGACACCGACGGGCTGCAGATCGAGATCATGACCCCGGAGCAGGCGACCGCGTTCTCCCTGGAGCGCATCCGCCGCGGCGAGGACACCATCTCGGTCACCGGCAACGTGCTGCGCGACTACCTGACGGACCTCTTCCCGATCCTGGAGCTCGGCACGAGCGCCAAGATGCTCTCCGTCGTCCCGCTGATCAACGGCGGCGGCCTGTTCGAGACGGGCGCCGGCGGCTCCGCCCCGAAGCACGTCCAGCAGCTGCTCAAGGAGAACTACCTCCGCTGGGACAGCCTGGGTGAGTTCCTCGCCCTCGCGGTCAGCTTCGAGCACCTGGCGCAGACCACGGGCAACGCGCGCGCCCAGGTCCTCGCCGACACCCTCGACCGGGCGACCGGCACGTTCCTCAACGAGGACAAGTCGCCGAGCCGCAAGCTCGGTGGCATCGACAACCGCGGCAGCCACTTCTACCTGGCGCTGTACTGGGCGCAGGAGCTGGCCGAGCAGACCGAGGACGCGCAGCTGGCCGGCGCGTTCGCGGGTCTCGCCGCGACGCTGGCCGAGCAGGAGCGGACCATCGTCGACGAGCTCATCGCCGTCCAGGGTTCGCCGACCGACATCGGCAGCTACTACCGTCCCGACGACGCCAAGGCCTCGGCCGTGATGCGCCCGTCGAAGACGTTCAACGACGCCATCGCGACCCTCGGCTGACGAGAGACGCACGGCGGGGCCCGACGGCCCGGGAGCGATCCCGGGCCGGCGGGCCTTCGTGTTTCCCGGACCTCAGCGCGCGGCCGGCGTGGTGGTGGAGTAGAAGTGGGCGCCCGTTCCGGCCAGCGCGCCCTTGCCGACGATGAGGTACTCGTCGCGGATGGGCGCACCGGCGAACCAGGATTCGAGGATCTGGCGTGGTGCCCTGGCGGGGCGACCGCTACGAGGGGCGGCCCGTGGCGAGGTCCTTCAGCAGGTTCTCGATCGTCGTCAGGCGGGCCTGCAGGGCCTCGACGTCACCGCGGGTGGCGTTCTGCTCGGTGGGCTTGAGGGTGATGATCAGATGGCCGTCCGGTTCCAGCCGGCCCGAGGCGACATCCGCGATCGCCTCACCGTTCTGCATCCGGACCGCGTGCTCGATCTCGGCAGACCGCAGCGCCAGGTCGCGCATGGCCTGCGGCACGAGCTTGCCGTCCTCGATGACGGTGGTCGGGGTTCCTTCCAGCAGCCGTTCCGCACGGGCGTCGCCGGCTAGCCAGCGGTTCACCGCGGAGTTGATGGCGATCAGCGTGAACGCGCCGATCACCCCGCCAAGCAGGCTGTTGTCCGCCCCGATGATCGCGTTCTGCACGACGTTGGACAGCAGGAAGATCACGACGAAGTCGAAGGTGTTCAGGTTCGCCAGGCCCCGTTTTCCGGCCAGTCGGAACAGGATCAGGATCAGGGCGTAGACCAGGACGGTGCGGATGATCTTCTCCGCGATCGGCACCTGAACTGACATCAGGTCATGCCACACGACAACTCCTCCGGATTGTGACGCCCACCAGGACCCGCCGGTCAGGCAGCGCAGAGGGTCACGCTACGCGCCGTCGGTCCGGCGCACGCCCGTGCGCCGCGCCGTCGGTCACCGGCGGTCCGCAGCCACTGCTGGCTCGTGCTTCCTGTGTCGCTCTGCTGCACTACGGCCGCGAGGTCGGCGGTGGAGTCACCGGCCACGCCGAGGACCTTGCCGCTGCGGCCGCTCACGATCCTGACGTAGCCGCCGCCCGCGTCGGCCAGCGTCCACTGCTGGTTCGTGCCGCCGTGCGGCTGTACCGGATCAGCGCCGTACCGGTGGAGGTGGAGGCGCCGGGTACGTGGATGGCCTTGTCGCTGCGGCGGTTGACCAGCGTGAAGACGGTCGGCATGGGGGTGGGGGTCAGGGTGGTGGTCCCGCCGGAGGCCAGGGTCATGTCCTGGCTCCACGCGCCGGCCCGGACGGTGGTACGGGTGCCGCCCACGCTGTGCAGGGTGACCGAGGTGACCTGGCCCGCGCTCCCGGCCCTCGGCGCGACGAGCAAGGCGGATCTCCGTGCGCTGCTCCGGGCGGAGCCGAAGCTGATCCTCGGGGTCCTCGTCTTCATCGCGGCGGCCGTCGCGGCCCGCCGGGGATCCAGGAAGGCCATCAGGTCGCAGGACTTCGGAACGTGGCTGTGGGACGAGAGCAGCCGACAGGGCTGACCGGCCGTTAACGGCTGTTCAATGCCCCGTTCTCCGGGAAGCACCTCCGCCATCACATACAACCATTAAGGTCTCATTCGCACGTTCGAGTACATGGACGGCCTCGGCTGCGCCGGCAACTCCTCCGCCGATTCCGCCGCCACCGGCAACTGGAGCTCCTGAGCATGTATCTCGCGGACCGCTCCGCCCCCAGCGGGGCGACCACCACGCCGGGCCGTACACGCGGCCGCCGGTTTCCCGGGGTCTCCTCGGTGGTGTTCGCGCTGGGCGCGGTCAGCCTCATCACCGACATCTCCTCCGAGATGGTCACCGCCGTCCTGCCGCTGTACCTCGTCGTGGGGCTCGGCCTCAGCCCGCTGGGCTTCGGCGCGCTCGACGGTGTCTACAACGGTGTCAGCGCGCTGGTCCAACTGGCGGGCGGCCACCTCGCCGACCGGGTGCGGAACCACAAACTCATAGCCGGGCTCGGCTACGGACTGTCCGCGGTGTGCAAACCGCTGCTGCTCCTCGTGCACAGCCTGGGTCCGCTGGGCGTGGTGCTCGCGCTGGAGCGCACCGGCAAGGGGCTGCGCACCGCCCCGCGCGACGCGATGATCTCCCTGTCCACGCCACCGGAGTTCCAGGGCCGGGCCTTCGGCGTGCACCGGGCGATGGACACCACCGGCGCGGTGCTCGGACCCGTCGCCGCGTTCCTGATCCTGCGCGCGGCGACCGACGGCTACGACGCCGTCTTCGGCGTCAGCGCCTGCGTGGCCGTACTCGGCGTGCTGGTCCTGATGCTGTTCGTACCCGGGAAAGTGCGCGCCGGGCAGGCCGAACCGGTGACACCGGACGAGGCCGGGAGTGGGGAGCGGGCCGGGGCCGAGGTCGTGGACAAGCAACCCGTCGACCTTCGCGAGGCGTTGCGCCTCTTGCGCATGCCGCGGCTGCGCGGGCTCGCCGGCTGCGCCGCCCTGCTCGGCCTCACCACCGTCAGCGACGCCTTCGTCTATCTGCTGCTGCAACGCCGTACCGGCATCAGCGAGTACTGGTTCCCGCTGATGCCGCTCGGCACCGCCGCGGTGTTCCTGCTGCTGGCCGTGCCCGTCGGTACGTTGGCCGACCGGGTCGGGCGGCGCGTCGTGTTCCTTGTGGGGCACGCCCTGCTGCTCCTCGCGTACACGCTGCTGCTCTGGGCCCCCGACCTGCCGGCCCTGCCCTATCTCGTGCTCGCGCTGCACGGCATGTTCTACGCCGCGACCGATGGTGTGCTGCCGGCCGCGGTCGCCGCCATCGTGCCCGAGCAGTTGCGGGCCAGCGGCCTCGCGCTGGTCGGCACCGGCCAGGCGCTGGCCCGGTTCTGCTGCTCGATCGCCTTCGGTGCGGCCTGGACCGTCTGGGGAGACGGTCCGGCGCTGGCGGGATCCGCGGTGGGCCTGCTCTGCTGCGCGGCCGTCGCGGGTGTGGTGCTGCGGCCGCCGGGCGGCCGCGCATGATCCGGCACCGTGTACCGACGCCCGCCGCGGTGACGTGTGTACCGACGCTTTCTGTCGCCTCGCAGCTCCCCGCCACTCCTGTCCCGGCATCCGCAAGGATCCCGATGACGCCAAAGCGCCGCCTGCTCATACTCGCCACGGCGGTGCTCCTCCTCGCGGGGCTGGGAATCGGACTGGTCCTGCACGCCGCCTCCCGCGCATACAAGAAGAACCAGCCACAGTCGGGCGCGGTCGGGACCACCGACTTGTGGAGCGTTCCCGCCGACGGCGCCGGAACGCCCCGCCTGCTGATCCCCGGCGCTTCTTCCCCCGCGCCTCTGTAACCACGGCGGACGACCGCGGGACCACCCACGATATGCAGGATGGTTGACGGTCGTCGAAATGGCGGCATAGCCTCAGGGGGAGCAGGTCGAGCGTGTGCGTGGCGCGCCGCGATGTCAGTGACACGTGTCTCTTCGCACCTCGGCCGTAGCTGCCAAGCCTCTGCCGACGCTCGTCGGCCGCCAGGGAAGGAAGCCTCTGATGGTTGGTGCCGGAGACCAGGATGTGCCCGTCGTGGAGTTGTCCACGGGCACGTTGCGCGGCCGCACGGAGGGCGGGGTCGCGGTGTTCAAGGGGGTGCCGTACGCCGAGCCGCCCATCGGCGACCTGCGGTGGCGCCCGGCGCGGCCGCACCCGGGCTGGAGCGGAACGAGGGATGCGACGGCCTACGGTCCCAGCGCCCCGCAGATGTTCATGGAGGGCGGTGACCCGGTACTCGGCGGCCACGGCTTCCCGCCCTTCGACGAGGACTGCCTGACGCTCAACGTCTGGACGCCGTCCTCCGACGCCTCCGGCCGGCCGGTGCTGGTCTGGATCCACGGCGGCGGCTTCGTCTCCGGGTCCGGCTCGCTGCCCAACTACTCCGGTGAGACCTTCGCGCGCAACGGCGACCTTGTGGTGGTGTCCATCAACTACCGCATCGGTCCGCTGGGTTACCTCTCGTTCGGCTCGGACGCGGACGGGGAGCCCGCCAATTTCTGGCTCACCGACCAGGTCGCCGCGCTGCGCTGGGTGCGGGAGAACATCGCGGAGTTCGGCGGCGACCCCGACAACATCACCGTTGCCGGCCAGTCGGGCGGCGCCATCTCCACGGCGGCGCTCGCCGGCCACCCGGAGGGCAGAACCCTGTTCCACCGCGCCATCCTGCAGAGCCCGCCCTTCGGCCTGCACGTTCCCACCCGCGCCGAAGCCCTGGAGCGGACCACCGTCTACCAGGAGATCCTCGGCGCCAAGGGCATCGCGGACCTGCGGGCCGTGCCCTGGCCGCGGCTGATCGAGGCGGGCGGGGAACTGTTCGGGCGCACGATGCGCTGGGGCTACTGGCCCACACCGTTCCTGCCCGTCATCGACGAGGCGACGATGGACCGGCACCCCGTCGAGACGCTGCTCAACGGCGCCGGGTCGGACATCGACGTGCTGATCGGCTGGACCAGGGAAGAGGCCAACTTCGGGTTCGGGCTCGACGAGAGGTACGCCGCCGCCACCCGGGACGAGGTGATCAGCAGGGCGGCGGACACCTTCGGTGAGGGGGCGGCGGAGGCGTACGCGGCCTACGCGGCGACCCGGCCGGGCGCGCGGCCGGTGGACGTGCTGATGGATCTGATCTCGGACGAGCTGTTCCGCGTGCCGAGCGTGGATCTGGCCGAGCGCCGGGCCGCCCAGGGGCGACCGGTGTGGGTGTACCAATTCGACTTCCCGACCCCCGCGCACGACGGCCGGCTCGGTGCCGCCCACTGCCTGGAACTGCCCTTCACCTTCAACAACTTCGACCAGTGGTCGCACGCGCCCTTCCTGGAGGGGATCCGGCCCGCGGCGCGCGACGGCCTCGCCGCGTCCATGCACCAGGCGTGGATCTCCTTCATCCGCACCGGCGATCCGAACCATGCGGCGCTGCCAGTCTGGGAGCGCTATGACGAGCAGTCCCGTACGACCATGCGTTTCGACTCCGTGATCACGGCCACCGCCGACCTCGCGGGGGACTCGCGGAGATTGCACGGTTCTGCGAGCCGGTGATAACGCGTGTAACCTGATCTCTGAACCTGTGTGCTCCGGGCTGACGTGCCCGTGGGCGCACCACCGGGGAATTGATCAAGGAAGTCATGGCCAAGGACGCTCCCGCTCAGCCGCCACGGACCATCACCAGCGCGGATGTGGCGCGCCTGGCCGGGGTGTCCCGGGCCACGGTGTCCTTCGTGCTCAACGACACCCAGGCGCACCGGGTCAGCGAGAGCACCCGCGCCCGGGTACTGACCGCCGCCGACCAGCTGGGCTACGTCCCGCACGCCGCCGCGCGTTCGCTGCGTGCCGGACGTAGCAATCTGGTGCTGATGCCGTCATCGGTGTCGGCGATCGGCAGGCTGGTCAGCGATTGGGTGGACGATCTGCACAGCGAGCTCGACCGGCGCGGTTACACGGTTGTGCTCCATGCCGGCCGCTTCCCCGACGCCGTCACCGCCGCGCGCGCGTGGGCCGAGCTGCGGCCGGCGGCGGTGTTCGCTCTCTCCGGCGACTCCTTCACCCCGGAAGCGGCCGATCTCCTGCAGCGCGCGGGAATCCGCGGGCTGCTGGCGTTCGCCGCCCGTCCGCTGGCCGGTGCGCACACCATCGCGTTCGACCACGCGGACATCGGCGCCGCCGCCGTCGACCACCTCGTCGCGCGGGGGCGGCGCAACATCGCCGTGCTGATGCCGCAGGAGCGCGGCCTGAGCGCCTTCGCCGAACCGCGGCTGGCCGGAGCGCAAGGCGTCGCGGCCACACGCATGGCGACCGTGACCGCCGTGGAGGTGGCGTACACCCAGGACTCCGCGGCCCAGTTGGCGGAGCGCTGGCGGGAGCTGGGCTTCGACGCGGTGTTCGCCTACAACGACGAGTACGCGGCGCTGCTGATGCACGCCTTCCAGGACGTGGGCATCGGTGTCCCGGAGGACGTGGCCGTGGTCGGCGCCGACGATCTGGTGCTGGCCTCGCTGCAGCGCCCCCCGCTCACTTCCATCCGCCTCAACCTGCCGGGGCCGGGCGTCATCGCCGAGACGCTCCAGCAGCTGATCGAGCACGGAACAGCGGAGCCCGTCGACCCGGTGGACGTCACCCTCATCCACCGGGCGTCCTCCTAGCGTCCGATCATTGGGTCCGGCGACCGTTCAACTTGATCGGCTCCGCCCGCGACGCCGTTGACTTGGGAATTCACTGATCCAACTGGCGCCCGCATCTGGCGTCGTGCGGGGGCTGCCGATTCGCCGGTGCACCCGCAAACGGGCCATGCCGTTCCTCCGTGCCGTCGATCGCCCACACCCGCATCCACCGCCCCGTGCTGACCGACAAGATCCGCCGGACAGGCTCTGAGTGCGGCCCAGTTGGCAGCGCCAGGACGCCTCCGGGTTGCCGCTACCGGCAACCCGGTGAACTCCGTCATCACAGGTCACAAGGCGCGTCTTCGTCATCAAGGCACCCGCAGACGGTCACCGGTCCCTGGATCCACTGGATCCAGCTTCAAATGGTGGGCACAAATTCCACACATCCACCTCTTCAGACGGGCCCCGAGGGTCTAGACTGACCGTGCTTCACATGGTGGGATACGAGGCGACAAATCATGATCTCCAGGTCAGGCGTTGCGGGCAGCCAACAGCTGCGTCTCCGCCGCCGGATATGGGGGTGATCAATTCCTGGAGCCCGCGAAGGGGGCTTGGGTGCGGGGAGCACCCGAGGTTTCGACGGGTTCCCGCGCACCTTGAGAGTTCGGCAGGACACGTGAGTCCGCTGTTGTCGGGGTGGGTTGTTCAAGTAGCTCTGAAATAGCCCGGGTTGTCATGCGGGCGGGGGCCTCCCGAGAGGAGGAACAGTGCGGGGGGCGGGGGCCTCCCGAGGGGAGCAACAGTGTTGGACGAACACGTCGAGCCACTGGGGACCTGGGGGGTTCTGTGCGGCAAGGGGGACTAGTCAGGCCGTTTCCGTCGGCGCGCGGGCGTCTGGCGAACGGAGCGATCAGACAGCCCGCGTTCGAATGGGAGCAGCGGTACCGCCGTGCCGTGGTCACCGGCGATACGGTGGCCACCGCCTTCGTGGTGGCGGCGATCGGCAACTTCTTCAGGGCCCGGGACGCGGCCAACTGGCATGAGAACTGGGGAACTTCTCACATTCGGCACCGAGCTGCTGGTGCTGGGAGCGCTTGCGGTGAGCCGGTCGTGGGCTCCGGCCGTGCTCGGCCAGGGCGCCGAGGAATTCCGCCGGCTCGGACGCTCACTGTTCACGGCGACCGTCGTGCCTGCGCTCGGCGGGATCGCCCGCACCTCGCGCAACATCAAGCTCTGGATCTTCGTCGCGATCCCCGCGATCGAACTCGTCACCACGGTGAATTTGTGGAAGACGCCGCGCGCGGTGCTTCAGGGGCAGGGGGCCTTCTGATGCGCGGGGGGCGCCGTCCGGTCGGCGCACGGACCGCAGGCCGAATGGCCGGCGGACGGACAGCAGGCCGAAAGGGCCTGCCCGGGGGGAGGAACGGGACATGAGAGTAAGCGTCTTTGGGCTCGGCTACGTGGGCTGCGTGTCGGCCGCGTGCCTGGCCAGCCTGGGTCACGAGGTCATCGGGGTGGACGTGAGCCAGGTGAAGGTCGACCTGGTCAACGACGGCAAGGCCCCGGTGGTCGAGGAGCGGATCGGCGAGCTCATCGCCGAGGCCGTGCGGACCGGAGCTTTACACGCCACCGGCGACGTCCGCGAGGCGATCATGGGCAGCGAGGTGTCGCTGATCTGCGTGGGCACGCCGTCGGAGCCCAACGGCAGCCTGTGCACCACGTACTTGGAGCGGGTCACCGAGCAGATCGGTGCTGCGGTGGCCGAGCGGGGTGGGCGGCAGACCGTCGTGTTCCGCAGCACCATGCTCCCGGGCACCTGCCTGAACCTGCTGGTGCCGATCCTGGAGAAGTACGTCGGCGGCACGGCCGGGGTGGACTTCGGGGTCGCGGTCAACCCGGAGTTCCTGCGCGAGGGCACGAGCGTGCGGGACTTCTTCGACCCGCCCAAGACCGTCATCGGCGAACTCGACCCGGCAAGTGGCGACGTGGTGGCGGCGCTGTACGACGGAGTGCCCGGCGAGGTGTTCCGGGTGCCGATCCCGACGGCCGAGGCGATCAAGTACGCGGACAACGCGTTCCACGGACTGAAGATCGGCTTCGCGAACGAGCTGGGCGCGGTGTGCCAGGCGCTCGGGGTGGACTCGCACCAGGTGATAGACGTGTTCCTGGCCGACCGCAAGCTGAACATCAGCCCCGCCTACCTGCGACCCGGCTTCGCCTTCGGTGGCTCCTGCCTGCCCAAGGACCTGCGCAGCCTGGTCCACGCCGCACGGCGGGCCGACGTCTCGGTGCCCATCCTCGCCCACGTACTGCCCTCCAACTCCGACCATCTGCAGCGCGCGGTGGAGCTCGTCGAGCGCACCGGCAAGCGTCGGGTGGGCCTGTTCGGTCTTTCCTTCAAACCCGGCACCGACGACCTCCGCGAGAGCCCGCTCGTCGAGCTGGCGGAGAGACTCTTCGGCAAGGGTTACGACCTGCGGATCTACGACCCCAACGTGAACCTCTCCCGGCTGCTCGGCGCGAACCGCGAGTACATCGAGACCCGGCTGCCGCACCTCGCACAGCTGCTCGCGGGCTCCGTCGGCGAGGTGATGGAGCACGCCGAGGTGTGCCTGATCGGAACCAGGGATCCGGACGTGCTTTCGGCGCTGCCCCATGGCGAAGGACCGGTGCTCATCGACCTCATCCACCTTCCCGACGCCGACGTGCGCCGGGCCGAACCGGGGTACGTGGGCCTTGCTTGGTGACGCGGTCAGCGGCGACGGGACGGCCGGTCGCGCGCTGATCCTGGTGGAGAACCTGTCGGTGCCGTTCGACCGGCGGGTGTGGCAGGAGTGCACGACGCTGCGCGACGCGGGCTGGACGGTGCACGTCATCTGCCCCCAAGGGACAAAGCGGGACACCGAGGCGGAGGCGGAGATCGACGGGGTGCGGATCCACCGCTACCCGTTGCGCGCGGCCACCGGAGGGCCGGCAGGCTACCTGCGGGAGTACGGATCGGCGTTGTGGCACACGTTCCGGCTGGCCCGCAAGGTCGGCCCGGTCGACGTGGTCCACGCCTGCAACCCGCCCGACCTGCTGTTCCTGCCGGCACTGTGGCTGAAGCGGCGCGGGGCACGGTTCGTCTTCGACCAGCACGACCTGGTACCGGAGCTGTACCTTTCCCGGTTCGACCGCGGCGAGGATCTGCTCTACCGCGCCGTGTGCGCGCTGGAACGGCGGACCTACCGGGCCGCGGACGTCGTGCTCGCCACGAACGAGAGCTACCGGGACGTGGCACTGCGCCGTGGCGGCCGCCAACCGGCGGACGTCTTCGTGGTGCGCAGCGCGCCCCAGACCGACCGGTTCCAACCGGTGCCGCCCGAGCCGGAGTTGAAGAACGGCAAGCCCCATTTGCTGTGCTACCTCGGCGTCATGGGCCCGCAGGACGGCGTCGACTACGCCTTGCGGGCCCTCGCGAAGCTGCGCGACGAGCTCGGGCGGACCGACTGGCACGCCGTGTTCGTCGGTTCCGGCGACGCCTTCGACGCGATGGTGGAGCTGTCCCGGCAGCTCGGGCTGTCCGATCAGGTGGAGTTCACCGGGCGCATTCCGGACGCCGACCTGGTGCGCTACCTGTCCACCGCGGACGTGTGCCTCTCTCCCGACCCGCGCAATCCGCTCAACGACGTGTCGACCATGAACAAGGTCCTGGAGTACATGGCGATGGGCCGGCCGATCATCTCGTTCGACCTCCGGGAGGCGCGGGTCTCCGCCGGCGACGCCGCCCTCTACGCGCCCGCCAATGACGAGGCCGAATTCGCCAAGCTCATCGCGCTGCTCCTTGACGATCCGGAGAAGCGGGCCCAGATGGGCAAGATCGGCCAGGAGCGGATCAGCGGACAGCTTTCCTGGCGGAACTCGCAAGCGTCGCTGCTCGCCGCCTACGCCGCTGCGTGCCGTGACCACACCCCGGTGTCGGCGGGCGACCCGGTCCGCACAGGGAAGAGGCAGCACCGTTGAGCGATGACACGATCCGCCTGGTCACGATCGGGTGGATTCTCAGTCGACGGTGGCGGCTTCTCGCCGTCCTCGCCCTGGTGGGCGCGCTCGTCGGCTACGGCACCTCGGTGCTGTTCCCGCCGCGGTACACGACGTCGGCATCGGTACTGCTGCCAGGGCAGTGGGAAGAGCGCGAGCTCCTGACTCAGGTGGATATCGCGACCAGTTCGGTGGTGGTCGACCGCGCGGCCGCCGCTCTCGACTGGACCAAGGTCAGCGGCACCGAGCTGCGGGATCGAGTGAGCGCCAAGGCCGCCGACGGGAACATCATCAAGATCTCGGGAACGGCCGACACCCCGGAGCACGCGCAGCAGCTCTCCGACCGGATGGCCCAGCAATTCGTCAAATTCGCCGCGCGGATCGCAGGCGGCAGCACCGACCCCGACGCGGCTACCGGGACTGAGGCCCTGCGGCAGAACGTGGTGGAGACCAACCGCCGCATCACCGACCTGGCCAATGCGGCAGATCCGGGGCAGACCGTGGAGAGCGTGCAGGCCCGCACCGACCTCGAGAAGTTGCGCACTTCGCTGGAGGAGGCCATGACGAAGCTGGACCAGGCCGACCCGGCGACCAACAAGGCCGGCATGGTCGTCATGGGGCCGGCGGCCCGGCCGACCGGTGAGGCGCCGCCGACGAGGATGCAGCTCATCGTCGGCGGGGCGCTGCTGTTCTTCCTGCTCGCGGTCATCGGCCATCTCGTCGCCGCACGGGTGAATCGCCGACTGCGCACCGAACCGCAGATCGCCGCGGCGCTGGGCTCGGCGCTCCTCGGCACCGTCGACGTGCCTGATGAACGGCGCGCGCACCAGCCAGCAGGTCGTGGCCCGCGAGCCCGGATCCGCCGACTCCTCGGCGTCGACACCCGGTGGGACATACCGACCCCGCCGAGGTCCGGCGACGAGGCCGGCTCGCGGATCCGCTACCGGCGGGTGTGCGCTCGCCTCCGGGACCAGCTGCCGGCCCCCCGGCGGCTGCTGGTCGTCGTACCGGACGGCGACGAGATCGCCCGCCGGGCCGCCGGGCAGCTCGTCGCCGAGGCCCAGGACGATCCGCAGCTGCGGGTGGTGGAGGTCTCGGTGGACCGGCCGACAGTGCCGGACCGCGACACCGAGTCCGGTGCCCTGGTCGTGCTCAGCGCGGGCAGCTGGACCGCTGAGGAGCTCGCCGGCATCGCCGAGGCGTGTGCGGACGGCAGGCATGAGGTTGTCGGCATCGTCGTCGCCGGCACGGTCCGGGCCAGTCCGACGCGATCCGCCGACCATCCTCCGGACAACGCCACTGCGGCGCTCGCGGTTCACAGTCACGCGACGGGAGGTTCGGTGTGACGACGAGCACGACTTCGGAGTCGTCGGCAGCCACTCCGCTCCTTGACCTGCAGGGACTGGTGGTGGCGGTGCGCAGGCGCCGCCGCCTCTGGTGCTCCCTGGCGCTCCTGGGACTGCTGCTCGGCGCGGCGGTGGCGGTCCTGCGGCCGCCGCCGCCGGCCGCGGTGACCAAGGTGCTGGTCGCGCATCAGCAGGACCAGCCGAACGACCCCGGAACGCTGATCCGCACCGACGTCGCGCTGCTGCAAACCACGCGAATCGCCGGTATGGCCCTGCAGTCCCTCGGCTCCCCTGAAAAACCAGAGGACTTCATGCCGGACTACGCGGGTGTCGGCCTGACCAACAACCTGCTGCAGATCAATGTGACAGGTGACACCGACGCGGAAGCGGTGGCCCGCGCCAAGGCGCTGGCCGACGCGTTCGTCTCGGACCATGTGAGACGGATTCAGGAAGCCGCGAACGCCGAGTCCAAGGCTCTGCTCGACCAGCGTGACCGCATGCGGGACGAACTCGCCAAGGTCAACAAGTCGATCGGAAACGGACGGCCGGGGAGTGGGCCGACAGCGTCGGCGGACCTGGAGTCGCTCTTCGCCCGCCGGGCCGAGCTCACCTCGCGGATCACCGATTTCGGCCAGCGCGCCGCGGAGGCGCGCATCGGCACGCCCCAGCTCGTCGCCGGCACACAGATCGTGGACGCCCCGCGCGCGGTGCAGCACTCCCTGCCCAGGGCCGCTGCCACCAACGCCGCGATCGGGCTCGTCCTAGGGCTCGTCCTCGGGCTCGCGGTGGCCGCGGTCGGCACGGTGGTGGCGGACCGCCCCGTGCTGCGCCGGGACATCGCGGCGAACCTGGGCGCCTCGGTCATCGCGGAGCTGCCCCGCCGGTCGGGCAGGCGGTGGCAGCGCCGACGGACCCGGGCGGCCCGCGAACGGCTCACCGCGACCCTGGCCCGCACCGTGCGCGGCTCCGCGGAACCGGTGTCGCTGCTGGAACTGGGCTGTGCGCGCAGCACGAGCGTGATCGCCCTGGACCTCGCCGAGGCACTGATGGCGGAGGGGCCAGTGGTCATCATCGATGGTCTGCCCGGCTCGCAGCTCGCAGGCCGCCGCCCGAAGCCGGGAGACCCGACCGTGGTCAGCGGCGAGGGTGCCGCGGCCGTGTCCCATCAGGAGCGCCGACTCGGTGTCGGCTCGGTGGCCCCCGGCACGGCGTGGACCGGCCTCCCGGACCTCGGTACCCAGACCGTGCTCGTCGTGCGTGCCGGGCACGGCAGCACCGCATGGCTGCACACCGTGGCGCGGCAACTCGCGGACCTGCTCATTCCGGTGATCGGTGTGGTGCTGATCGACCCCGATCCGCGGGACAGGACCGACGGCACCCTGTGGGACGGGCTGCACACCGCGCTGCGCGGTCACAACGAGCGGCTGGCCCGGCAGAACGCGCCGGGCCGACTGCTGACGGAGCGGCCGTCATGGGCCGTACGAGTCCCGGACAGCGATCAGGAGGCACGGTAATACATGTGCGGCATAGCAGGCACGTACCGATGGCCGGACGGGAAGGTCGTGACCGACCGGCTCACCGATACCCTCGCCCACCGCGGTCCTGACGGGGCGGGCCGGTACGGCCACCCCGTCGGTGACGGCGAAGTGCACCTGGGGCACCGCCGGCTGGCCATCATCGACCTGTCCGAGACCGGCGCCCAGCCGATGGTCTCGGACGGCCTCGTCCTGACGTACAACGGCGAGCTGTACAACGCGCCCGAGCTGCGCGGCGAACTGGCAGCCGCGGGGGTGCGCTTCCGCGGTACCTCCGACACCGAGGTGCTGCTGGAGGCCTGGCGGCGCTGGGGCACGGACTGCCTGCCCCGGCTGCGCGGCATGTTCGCGTTCGGGATCTTCGACGAGCGAACCGGTGACCTCGTGCTCGCCCGCGACCAACTCGGCATCAAGCCGCTGTTCCTGCTCCGGCGCGGTGCGGGCCTGGTGTTCGCCTCCGAGCTCAAGGCGCTCGCCGCCGCCACCGGCGGGTCGCTGCAGGTGGACGATGCGGCGCTGGTGGCCTCGCTGCTGTACTACTGGGTGCCGGACTCACGCTGCGCGTTCCGCGAAGCGGAGAAGCTGCCGCCGGGGAGCTGGCTGCGGTGCCGGCCCGACGGCCGGGTGGAGCGCGGCCAGTACTGGAACCTGCGGGACGTCGCCGCCGAGGGCCAGGAGCGGGCCCGCAGCGGCGAGCGGCCGGATATCGCTGCCATCGTCGAGGAGTCGACTCGACGCCACCTGCTCTCCGACGTACCCGTGGCGACCTTCCTCTCCGGCGGTCTCGACTCCAGCTACCTCACCGCCCTGGCGGCCCGCGACCAACCCGGGATCTCCGCCTACACGATCGGGTTCCGCGCCGAGGACGCCAAGTTCGAGGCGATGCCGGACGACCTTCGCTATGCCCGGCAGGTGGCCGAGCGGTTCGGCGTCGACCTGCACGAGATCGAGATCGCTCCGAACGTGCTGGACCTGCTGCCGCAGATGACGTACCACCTGGACGAGCCGATCGGCGACCCCGCCGCGATCAACACGTTCCTGATCTGCGAGGCCGCCCGGGAGGCCGGGGTCAAGGTGATGCTCTCGGGGATGGGTGCCGACGAGCTGTTCGCCGGGTACCGCAAGCACCTGGCCAACCTGCTCGCGCTGCGCTACCAGCGCGTCCCGCGGCCCCTGCGGCGCGGCCTGTCCAGGGCCGTGGACCGGCTGCCGGTCGCCACGGCCCGCCGGGGGTACCGGTCGGTGCGCTTCGCGAAGCGGTTCCTCTCCTTCGCCGATCTGCCGGAGGAGACCGCGTTCCGGCGCAGCTACACCATGTACGACCAGGACGAACTGCTCGCCCTGGTCAATCCGGACCTGGCCGGGACGGTCGATGACGTGCTGACCGAGCACGCGGACATCTACCAGGACAACGAACTCGACGACTTCGTCAATCGCATGTGCCTGGGCGACGCCCGGATGTTCCTGCCGGGCCTGAACCTCGCCTACACGGACCGCTCCAGCATGGCCGCGTCGACCGAGGTGCGGGTGCCGTACGTGGACGTCGAGGTGGTCAAGGCGGCGTTCGCCGTGCCCGGCGATCGCAAGATCGTCGGCCGGCAGGGCAAGGCCGTCCTCAAGGAGGCGGCCACCTCGATCCTGCCCCGGGAGATCGCATACCGGCCCAAGGGCCTGTTCAGCGCCCCGCTGCGGGCCTGGATGAGCCGGGATCTGGCACCGCTGGTGCGCGAGGTGGTGAACGACGGCGTGCTCGTCAATTCCGGGATCCTGCGCCGCGACGCGCTGGCGCGGATGGTCGCCGAGGACGCCGCCGGGCAGCGGGACTTCTCCAAGCATCTGTGGCATGTGCTGACCCTCGAGTACTGGTATCGCGGCGCGACCTCCGGCTCCGGCCGGACCCACCCCTGACGGCGTAGAAACAAAAGGAGTTCGGGTGAAGCAGGTTGTGCAGAACTACAAGAGCGGCGAGTTGGCGCTGCTCGACGTACCGGTGCCGGGGTGCAAGCCGGGCGGTGTGCTGGTCCGCAGCGCGTACTCGCTGATATCCACCGGGACCGAGCTGATGAAGGTGTCCGAGGCCGGCCTGTCGATGGTGGGCAAGGCCCGCTCCCGTCCCGACCAGGTGGCCAAGGTGATGCAGAGCGTGGCCACCAACGGGGTGCCGGCCACCTACCGCAAGGTGATGGGCAAGCTGGACTCCTACACACCGTTGGGCTACTCGCTGTGCGGGGTGGTCGAGGAGGTCGGCACCGGGATCGACGATGTGAAGGTCGGCGACCTCGTGGCCTGCGCAGGCAATGAACACGCGCTGCACGCCGAGCTGAACTGGGTGCCGAAGAACCTCTACGCCCGGGTGCCGGACGGCCTCTCGCCACGGCACGCGGCCTTCGGCACGGTCGGGTCTATCGCGATGCAGGGCGTCCGCCGCGGCGAGCCACAGCTCGGCGACGTGGCGCTGGTCATCGGCCTCGGGCTGATCGGGCAGTTGGTGGTGCAGTTGCTCACCGCCTCGGGAGTCCGCGTCGTCGGCGTCGACCCCGACCCGGTGCGCTGCGAGCTCGCCGAGCGCCTGGGCGCCGCGGCCTGCGGCGATCCCTCGTCCGCGGCCGTGGAAGCCGCCGTTGTCGAGCTCACCGACGGGCACGGCGTGGACCAGGTGTACCTGGCCGCCGGCGGCGGTACCAACCAACCCGTCGAGTTGGCCGCCCGGTTGAGCCGGGACCGCGGCCGGGTCGTCGACATCGGCAAGTGCCGCCTTGACCTTCCGTGGAACGCGTACTACGAGAAAGAGCTCGACGTCCGGTTCTCCCGCAGTTACGGCCCCGGGCGCTACGACCCGGAGTACGAGCTGGAGGGGCGCGACTACCCGATCGGCTACGTGCGCTGGACCGAGCGCCGCAACCTGGCGTCCTTCCTCGATCTCCTCGCCCGCGGCCGCGTCGACGTGGAGCCCCTGGTCTCCCACATCTCCGACTTCGATGACGCCGTCGAGACGTACCAGCGCCTGAAGGACGGCGACCTGAAGGCCGTGGCCGTGCTGTTCCGGTACCCCGAACAGAAGGAGGAAGCGCAGGCCCCGGCGGTGACCGTGCCCGCGGTGCGACGCAGCGACAAGGCGCCCACCACGGCCGGGTCACCCAAGGCGCAGGTGCGCCTTGCGTTCGTCGGCGCGGGAAACTACGCGACGTCGATGCTGCTGCCGCACCTGGCACAGCGCGACGGCGTCGAGTTGTCCACGGTCGTCACCACGACGGCGCTGTCCGCGGCCAACGCGCAGCGGAAGTTCGGCTTCGCCGAGGCGACCACCGATCTCGACGCCGTGCTCGGCGACCCGTCCATCGACGCGGTCTTCGTGGTCACCCGGCACAGCTCGCACGCCGAACTGACCCGAAGGGCACTGCTGGCAGGCAAGGCGGTGTTCGTCGAGAAGCCCCTGGCCCTCACCGAGGACGAGCTGGCAGGCGTGCTCGCGGCGGTGGAGGAGTCCGGCAACGACCGGCTGCAGGTGGGCTTCAACCGCCGGTTCGCGCCGCTGCTGCAGGAGGCCAGCAATCGGTTCGGCGCCAGGACCGGTCCTGCGAGCCTCCGCTACCTGGTCAACGCAGGTCGGCTGCAGCACGGCAGCTGGTACCTCCAACAGGGCGCCGAGGGCTCGCGGTTCGCCGGTGAGGGCGGGCACTTCATCGACACGGCGAGCTGGCTGCTCGCGGCCGACCCGGTCTCGGTGTACGCGGTCGCCACGTCCGGTAACGAGGACCTGCAGGTCGTGCTGCGCTACCCGGACGGGTCCACCGCCACCATCAGCTACATCACCACCGGCCCGCCCGGCTTCCCCAAGGAGACGCTGGACCTGATCGCGGACGGCAAGGTGCTGCGGCTCGACGACTTCGTCCGTGCCTCGGTATACGGCCGTAAGCGGTGGGTCAGTTCGCGGCTGCCCAAGGCCCGGGACAAGGGCCAGTCCGCCGAGCTGGCCGCGTTCATCAAGGCCGTGCGGACCGGCGGGCCGATGCCGGTGCCGCTGGAGTCGCTGGTCGCCACCACGGCGGCCACCCTCGCCGTGCGGGCCAGCCTGGTCGGCGGCGCGCCGGTGACGTTGGCGAGGGCCCGATGACCATGAGCGCGGGCTGGTACCTGCGGCGGTTGTCCCGGATGGGACCGCGAGAGGTCGGCGGCCGGGCGGGCGACGCGGTGCGCAGGCGGCGGTGGCGGTCGGCGCTGCCGGACTGCCCGAGCGTGACCGGCGCCCGGTTCACCGCGGTACTGCCCGCCGGGACGATCGCCGCAGTGCCACCGGACGCCGCGAAACGTCTCATCGCCGAGGCGGACCGGCTGATGGACGGGCACGCCGAGTACTTCGGGGTGGACCGCGACGACCTGGCCGACCCGGACTGGTCGTACGACCCGAAGACCGGGCGACGGGCTCCGTCCGGTTACGCCTTCGACGTGCCGTACCGGAACGAGGACGCGGTCGGGGACATCAAGCAGATCTGGGAGCTGTCCCGGCACCAGTACCTCACCGTGCTCGCCGCCGCCTACGCGATCACCGGGAACGAGCGGTACGCCGAGCGAGTGGCCGAGCACCTGCGGTCCTGGTGGACGGCCAACCCACCGCTGCGTGGCGTGCACTGGATCAGCGGCATCGAGCTGGGGATCCGGCTGTTGTCCTGGGTGTGGATCCGCCGGCTGCTCGACGGCTGGCCGGGCGCGGCCGGTCTTTTCGAGCGCAACCCGGTTGCGCTGAACCAGATCTGGCACCACCAGCGCTGGCTGGCCGCCTTCCCCAGTCGGGGGTCCTCGGCGAACAACCACGTCATCGCCGAGACCGCCGGGCAGTTCGCCGGGGCCTGCGCATTCGGGTGGTTCCCCTCATCGGCGCGCTGGCGAGCCGACGCGCTGCGGTCGCTGGAGCGGCAGCTGCGAAGCAACACCTTCCCCTCCGGCCTCAACCGCGAGTTGGCCACCGAGTATCACGGACTCGTCCTTGAACTCGGCATGGCCGCGGTGGCCGAGGCGGATGCCGCCGACGTGCCCGTCCCCGCGTCGATCCGGCTGGTGCTGCTGCGGATGACCGACGCGCTCGCGGCCGTCGTGGACGGCCGGCTGCGGCCGCCGCGCCAGGGGGACGCGGACGACGGGTACGGTCTGGTCGTGGACGGCGCGGGCACCGACCGCTGGGCCTCGCTCCTTGCCACCGGGGACGCCGTGTTCGGCCGACTCGACTGGTGGCCGACGGTGTCCGACACCGATGTGCGCACCCAGCTCCTTGCCGCGCTCATCCGGCCGTACGCGGAAATGGGAACCACACCGGCCGTGACCCGCCCGCCAAGCCGACCGGCCCACTTCGCCGACGCGGGGCTCACCATCCTGCGCGGTCCGGAGGAGATCTGGTGCCGCTGCGACGGCGGTCCGCACGGGTTCCTGTCCATCGCCGCGCATGGCCACGCGGACGCGCTGTCCGTGGAGGTCCGGCACGACGGGGTTGACGTGCTCGCCGACCCGGGGACGTACTGCTACCACGGACAGCCCCAGTGGCGGCAGTACTTCCGGTCGACCCTCGGCCACAACACCCTGCAACTGGACGACGGTGACCAGTCCGTCTCCGGCGGGCCGTTCCTGTGGACCCGGCATGCCCGCAGCCGCGTCCTGGTCGCGGACACATCCAGCGGTGTGGCCCGCTGGAGCGCCGAGCACGACGGTTACCAGCGCTCCGTGCACCGCCGCCGGGTGGAACTGACCGCCGCAACCATGGAGTTGCGGGTGGTTGACGAGGTGCGCGGCCCGCGCCGGGCCGTGCGCCTGGCGTTCCACCTCGGCCCGGCGATCGCCGCGGACCTGGTGGGGAACCGGGCCGTGCTCACCTGGAACCGGGACGGCGAGGACCGCTCCGCGGTGCTCGACCTGTCCGGGCAGCTGAGTTGGCGGGCGCATCGCGGCGAGAGCGACCCGCCGCTGGGCTGGTACTCCACCGGCTTCGGGCGCAAGGAACCCAGCACCACGCTGGTCGGCACCGGCTTCACCGACGGCCCCGCGCTGTTGGGGGAGTTCACCACCGTACTCACGTTCCGCGGGAGGGAGAACGCGTGGTGATCAAGAGGCGGCACCGGGCGCTGTCGACGGCACCGCTGGTACTGGTCCTGCTGGCGGCGACGGGCTGTGAGAGCACGCCGGGCGCGCGGCCGGAGCCGGCCGCCGCGCCATCCACGTCCGTGGCCCAACCCGTGACCCAGGTGTGCGCCAAGCCCCCGGCCGGGCCGGCGGAGGCGCCGGCGGGCGCGGTCGCGGTCGACCCCGCAGTGGTCGGTGACCTGGCTGCGAAGACCAAGAGCAGCCCCCCGAACACCACGTTCTGGCTTCGGCCGGGGACGCACAAGCTCGACCCGGACCGCTACGCCCAGGTCGTCCCCAAGCAGGGGAACCGCTACCTCGGTGCGCCGGGCGCGGTGCTCGACGGCCGCAAGACCAACCAGTACGCGTTCAGCGGTACCGCCGGCAACGTCACCGTTCAATACCTGACCGTGCAGAATTTCGTCGCGCCGCCGGATGAGGGCGTGGTCAACCACGACTCGGCCGACGGATGGCTGATCGAGCACTCGACCATCCAGTACAACTCCGGCGCCGGGCTGATGGCCGGTGCCCGCCAGCAGGTCCGCGCCAACTGCCTGCGCAACAACGGGCAGTACGGAATGAACGCGTACAAGTCCGGTGGCTCCATCAGCGGCCTGGTGGTCGAGGGCAACGAGATCGTCGGCAACAACACCGGCGACTGGGAGCGGCGGAAGGAAGGCTGCGGCTGCACCGGAGGCATCAAGTTCTGGGCCGTCAACGGCGCCGACATACGCGGCAACTGGGTGCACGACAACCGCGGACCCGGGTTGTGGGCGGACACCAACAACAACGACTTCCGCATCGAGGACAACGTGCTGGAGGCCAACGACGGTGCCGCGCTGATCTACGAGACCAGCTACAACGCGGTCATCCGGAAGAACACGATCCGGCGGAACAACTGGGTCGAGGGCCGCAAGTACGCCGACCGCGGCGACACCTTCCCGTTCGCGACCGTCTACGTGTCCGAGTCCGGCGGCGAACCACGGATCCGAGCCCGTACGGACAAGATCGAGATCTACCGGAACGTGCTGGAGAACAACTGGTCCGGGATCACCCTGTGGGAAAACGCTGACCGGTTCTGCAACAGCCCGGCCAACACCTCGTCCGGTGACTGCACGTTGCTGGTGAAGAAGACCGACCTCTGCGCACGGCCGGCGATCGCCACCGCACCGCTCTACGCCGACTGCCGGTGGAAGACCCAGCGGGTGGACATCCACGAGAACCGCTTCGTGCTGGACACGTCCGTCGTCCAGTGCACGGTGAAGTGCGACCGCATGGCGGTCCTCGCCAACTACGGCACCTATCCGGACTGGTCGCCGTACCAGGGCGAACGGGTCGCCGAGGCGATCACCGGCAAGCAGAACAACCGCTGGCACGACAACGTCTACATCGGACCGTGGAAGTTCGTCGCCCACGACCCGAGCCGGGTGCTCGACTTCGGGCAGTGGCAGGGCACGCCGTACCAGCAGGACACGGGCAGCACCCTCCGCGCACAGGGCGGTGGTTGAGATGAGCCCGGACCACACAGAGCACACGTCGAAGATCGTCGGGACGGTCTGGGGGCTGCTGATCCTCAACACGCTCGGCTCCACCGGAGCGAAGACCATCATCCCGCTGCCCCGCTCCCTCATCCAGATGGTCACCATGGGCGCGCTGGTCGCCGCGTTCGCGCTGGCGCTCGCAGGTAATCTCCAGCTGCGCATCCGGCCCAGCGCCTTCGTGTTCCTGCTCACCCTGCTCCTTGTGCCGAGCATGATCTCCAGCGCGAGCCTGGAGTCCGGGTCGGGTGCGCTGTTCCGCTGCGCCCGGCTTGCTCTGTTCATCGGCACGCTGTGGCTGCTCAGCCGCTGGTGGGACGGCGGCCTGACGTTCGTACGGCACCACATCCGGATCTACTTCGCGGTGCTCGGGTCGGTGGCCGTCGGCCTGGTCGCCTCACCGGGAGCGGCCATGCCCGGGCTCTACGGCGGGCGGCTTGTCGGCGCGTTGTGGCCGCTCACCCCGCCGCAGATCGGACAGTACGCCGCAGTGATCATCGGGCTCACCGTGCTGCTCGTACTGGGGCACCGGATCGACAGGGGCAGCGCGGCGGTAGTCATCGTGCCGTCACTCATCCTGCTCGCGCTGACCCATACCCGGACGGCCACGCTCGGCCTGCTCATCGGGCTGGTGCTGGCGATCGGCTCGCTCGTCCTGACCAGCGCCGCCGCCCGCCGGTTCTTCGGCTGGACGGTGGTGATCGCCACGGTGACCGCGGTGGGGTTCAGCTCCGCGCTGCAGGCGTGGTTCCTGCGCGGACAGGACAAGGAGAACTTCTCCAACCTCACCGGTCGGGCCAAGGTCTGGGACGCCCTGCTGGCAGCCCCCCGGACGAGCTCGGAGCAGTGGTTCGGCATGGGCCTGGGCGACAAGTCGTTCGGCGGCCTGCCGATCGACAACAGCTGGCTGGCCGTTTACAACGAGCAGGGTCTGACCGGCGTCACCCTGGTAGCGGCGATCATCATCGTGCTCGGCGGCGTCGCGTTGCTGCGGCCACCGTCGCTGTCGAGGGCCTGCGCGATCTTCCTGATCAGCTACTGCGCGATCGCGTCGTACACCGAGGCCGGGCTTGGCGACGCCTCGCCGTATCTGCTGCATCTGGCCGTGGCCGCCTCGCTGCTTGCGGCACCTGCCGCGGTCACTCCCCGCTCCACGCCCCAAGTCCCTCGACGGCACATACCGCGATGGGCCCAGAGATCGGAGGTGATCTGAGCATGCATGTCCTCGTGTTGCACAACCGCTACGCCTCGGCGCAGCCGAGCGGGGAGAACAAGGTCGTCGACCAGGAGGTGGCTCTGCTGCGCGAGGCCGGCCACCGGGTCGAGGTGTTCGAGCGGCGCAGCGACGACATCGCCACCCTGTCCCTGCTCGCCAAGGTCGCGCTGCCGCTGCTCGTGCCGTGGAACCCGGCGGTCCGCTCGGAGCTCGCCGCCCGGCTTCGCACCTCACGCCCTGACGTGGTGCACGTCCACAACGTCTTCCCGCTCCTGTCGCCCGCGGTGCTTGCCGCCTGCGCCGACGCCGGTGTGCCCGTCGTCGCCACGCTGCACAACTACACCCAGGTCTGCCCGCCCGGCACGCTGCAGCGGGACGGCCGGCCGTGCACCGAGTGCGTCGGGTCGGCGCCGCTGCCCGCCGTACGGCACGGCTGCTACCGGAACTCCCGGCTTGCGACGGTGCCGCTCGCGGTCAGCCTCTCGGTCAACCGGCGGCGGTGGTGGTCCGGCGTGGAGCGGTTCTTCTGCATCTCCGCTGCGCAGCGCGATGTCCTGGTGCGGGCCGGCATGCCGGCCGAACGGCTGGCGGTGAAGCACAACTTCGTGCCGGACCCGGACGCCCGCCGAGCGGGCGACGGCGAGCATCTGCTCTATCTCGGGCGGCTCGCGGAGGCCAAGGGCGTGCGGTTGCTCATGGCTGCGTGGGACGAGATCGCCGCCGGCGGCGGTGTGGGCGTGCCGCTCGTGGTCGCCGGCACGGGGCCGCTGGAGCCAGAGGTGACCGCCTGGGCGGCGGGCCGGGACGACGTGCGGTACGTCGGCCTGTATGACGCGGAGGAGTGCCGGCAGGCCATCGCGCGTTCGGTCGCCGTGGTGGCTCCCTCGACGTGGTTGGAAGCGTTCGGCCTGGTGGTCGTGGAGGCGATGGCGGCCGGGGTCCCGGCCGTCGCCGCCGGTCACGGCGCCTTCGTCGAACTCGTCGAGGACGGGGTGACCGGGCTGCTGCACCGGCCGGGCGAGCCCGCCTCGCTCGCGTCCTGCATACGCCGGATCGCGGCCGAGCCGGCCCGCAACCAGGAGATGGGCCAGGCGGCCCGGCGCCGTTACGAGCAGGGCTTCAGCCCGGCCGTCGGCCTGGAGCGCCTGGTGGAGGGGTACCGCACCGCGATCGCGGTGCGGTCCGGCGGCGGGGACAGCGCGCCGCCGATAGGGATGGAATCAATGGGGGGCAGTAAATGACACGTTGCCGACTGTGCGGCTCGGCGTCGCTGGCGAGCGTCGTCGATCTGGGGGCGACCCCGCCGTGCGAGAGCTTTCTCGCCGCGGACCAACTGGACCTGCCGGAGCCCGCGTACCCGCTGCATTTGCGGGTCTGCACCGACTGCTGGCTCGCGCAGATCCCTCCGCTGATCACGCCGGAGGAGACGTTCAAGGAGTACGCGTACTTCTCCTCGTACTCGACCTCCTGGGTTGAGCACGCGCGCACGTTCGTCGCGGATGCCGTGCAGCGGGTGGGTATCGGGTCCTCGGAAGAGGAAGCCTTCGTGGTCGAGGTCGCGAGCAACGACGGGTACCTGCTGCGGCATGTGGTGGACCGGGGGATCCGCTGCCTCGGCATCGAGCCGTCGGTCAACGTCGGGGCTGCGGCGCGGGACGCGGGTGTGCCCACGCTCACGGAGTTCCTGAGCCCGGACACCGGCGCCGCCGTCCGCGCCGAACACGGTCCGGCGGACCTGGTCGTGGCCAACAACGTGTACGCGCACATACCCGACGTGGTCGGGTTCACCCAGGGGCTGCGCGCCCTGGTCGCCGACGACGGCTGGGTCTCCATCGAGGTGCAGCACCTGTTGACCCTGATCGAGGACAACCAGTACGACACGATCTACCACGAGCACTTCCAGTACTACACGGTCGCGTCCGCGATCCGGGCCCTTGCGAGTGGCGGACTCGCGCTCGTGGACGTCGAGTTGCTGCCCACGCACGGCGGCTCCATCCGGCTGTGGGCCCGGCCCATCGAGGTGGCCGGCGAGCCGACACAGCAGGTGGCCGATGTACTGGACCGGGAGAAGGCCGCCGGGCTTCAGGAGCTGTCCGGGTACGCCGAGTTCTCCGCCCGGGTGGCCAAGGTGCGCCGGGACCTTCTGCGGTTCCTCATCGAGGCGGCCGAGCGCGGCGAGACGGTCGTCGGCTACGGCGCCCCGGGCAAGGGCAACACCCTGCTCAACCACTGCGGCATCCGGCCCGACCTGCTCGCGTACACGGTCGACCGCAACCCCTACAAGCACGGCAGGTTCACCCCGGGCACCCGCATCCCGATCCTGCCGCCCGAGCAGATAGCCGCCGACAGACCGGACTACGTCCTCGTCCTCCCGTGGAACCTGCGGGCCGAGCTGGTCGAGCAGCTCTCCTTCGTGCACGACTGGGGCGGCCGGCTGGTCTTTCCCATCCCGGAACTGAGCATTGTCGAGGCCAAGTCATGAAGGTCGTGCTGTTCTGTGGCGGTTACGGGATGCGCATGCGCAACGGAACCTCCGACGACGTCCCCAAGCCGATGGCGATGGTCGGACCGCGACCGCTGATCTGGCACGTCATGCGCTACTACGCGCACTTCGGGCACACGGAGTTCATTCTGTGCCTCGGGTACGGGGCGCACCACATCAAGGACTTCTTCCTCAACTACGAGGAGACGACGTCCAACGACTTCGTGCTGCGGGGCGGGCGGACCGAGCTGCTGTCCACCGACATCTCGGACTGGACGATCACGTTCGCGCAGACCGGCATCGAGTCGCCGATCGGGGAGCGGCTGCGCCGGGTGCGGCGCCACCTGGACGGCGACGAGATGTTCCTCGCCAACTACGCCGACGTGCTCACCGACGCCCCGCTGCCGGAGATGATCGACCAGTTCGCCCGGCGCGACGCCGGTGCGTCGATGATGGTGGTGCCGCCGCAGTCCTCGTTCCACTGCGTGGAACTGGGCGAGGACGGCCTGGTGGGGGGCATCACCGCGGTGAGCGACATGCCGCTGTGGGAGAACGGTGGCTACTTCGTACTCCGCCAGGAGGTCTTCGACCACATACCGGAGAACGGGGACCTGGTCGCCGACGGATGTGGACAACTGGCCAAGCGCGGACGGTTGGTGGCGCATCAGCACCGCGGCTTCTGGAAGCCGACCGACACCGTGAAGGAGCGGGCCGCGCTCGACGACGCCTACACCCGGGGCGACCGCCCGTGGGCCGTGTGGGAACGGGACGGCGCCGGGGCGAGCACGACCGGCAGCAGGCACGGCGCCGGAGCGAAGGCGTGATCCGGCTCGGGGCCGGGCGCCTGGACCGGATCGCCGCGGTGGGCGCGCACTGCGACGACATCGCCATCGGCGCCGGCGGCACGCTGCTGACGCTGTGCCTCGCGCGGCCGGGTATCCGCGTCGACGCGCTGGTGCTCTCCGGCGGTGGCGGCGCGCGGGAGCAGGAGGAGCGGGCCGCGCTCGCCGCCTTCTGCCCGGGCGCCGATCTGCGGCTGACGGTGCTCAAGCTGCCGGACGGCCGAATGCCCGTGCACTGGGACGAGGCCAAGGCCGCGGTCGAGGAGCTGCGCGCGGGGACCGAGCCGGATCTGGTGCTCGCGCCGCGTACCGATGACGCGCACCAGGATCACCGCGGCCTGGCGAAGCTGATACCCACCGCATTCCGCGACCACCTCGTGCTCGGCTACGAGATCGTCAAATGGGACGGCGATCTCGGCCGTCCGTCGGCGTACCAGCCGCTGTCGCCGGAGACCGCCGAACAGAAGGTGCGGCTGTTGCAGGAGCACTACCCCTCGCAACGGCACCGGCCCTGGTTCGACCGGGAGGCCTTCATCGGTCTTGCGCGGATCCGCGGCATCGAATGCCATGCGCGCTACGCCGAGGCGTTCGCCGTCACCAAACTCACGCTCAATCTGGAGGGATGAACCTTGCGCGTACTACTGACCGGCCACCAGGGCTACCTGGGCACCGTGATGGCCCCGGTCCTCAGCGCCGCCGGACACGAGGTCGTCGGGCTTGACGCCGGTCTGTTCGCGGACTGCGTGCTCGGCCCGCCGCCCGCGGACCCGCCGGGGCACCGGGTGGACCTGCGCGACGTCACGGCCGACCACGTGGCCGGGGTGGACGCCGTGATCCACCTGGCCGCGCTCTCCAACGACCCGCTGGGATCGCTGGCGCCGGAACTCACCTACGACATCAACCACCACGCGTCCGTCCGCCTCGCGCGGCTGGCCCGCGACGCCGGAGTGCGACGCTTCCTGTACGCGTCGACCTGCTCGGTCTACGGCGCCTCCGGCGGCGACGACCTGGTCGCCGAGGACGCCCCGCTGCGCCCGGTGACGCCGTACGCGGAGTCGAAGGTGCGGGTGGAGGACGACCTGCACGCGCTGGCGGACGGCGACTTCACCCCGGTGTTCATGCGCAACGCCACCGCCTTCGGCTACTCGCCCCGGCTGCGCGCCGACATCGTGCTGAACAACCTGGTGGGCCACGCGCTCCTGTCCGGCGAGGTGTTGGTGCTCTCCGACGGCACCCCGTGGCGCCCGCTGGTGCACGCCGCCGACATCGCGCGCGCCTTCACGGCCGCGCTGACCGCGCCGCGCGAAGCCGTGCACGACCGGGCCTTCAACATCGGCAGCGAGATCAACAACGTCACGGTCGCCGAGATCGCCGACCAGGTCGCCGAGGCGGTGTCCGGCGCGAAGGTGGTGATCACCGGGGAGAACGGTGCCGATCCGCGGTCGTACCGGGTGGACTTCTCCCGGTTCCGCGCCGCGATACCCGGCTTCGACTGCGAGTGGACGGTGAAGCGGGGTGCACTCGAACTCGCCGCGGCCTACCGGAAGTTCGACCTGACCCGGGAGGACTTCGAGCAGCGTTTCACCCGGCTTGCCGTGCTGCGCGCGGCGTCCGACGCGGGCACCGTCGACGACACCCTGCGGTGGCGCCGATGACCGACACCGCCGAAGAGATGTACACGCTGGTGGAGCGGCTGTACCCGCTGTGCCGGAGCATCACCGGCGACGGTGTGCGCGCCACCCTGGACATCGTCGGGGAGTACATCCCCTTGCAGGTGCATGAGGTGCCGACCGGGACGCAGGTGCTCGACTGGACGGTGCCGCAGGAGTGGAACATCCGGGACGCGTACGTCGCCGACGCCGCCGGCAACCGTGTCGTCGACTTCGCCGCGTCCAGCCTGCACGTGCTCGGCTACAGCGTGCCGGTGTCGGCGACCATGCCGTTGGCCGAGCTGCGCGAACACCTGCACACCCTGCCGGACCAACCGTCCTGGGTGCCGTACCGCACCAGCTACTACAAGCCGGAATGGGGGTTCTGCCTGGCCCAGGAGACCCTGGACGCGCTGCCGGACGGCGATTACGAGGTGCGCATCGACTCCACACTCGCGGACGGCCACCTCACCTACGCCGAGCACGTGGTCCCCGGACAGGTCGCCGACGAGGTCATCGTCTCCTGCCACACCTGTCACCCGTCGCTGGCCAACGACAACCTCGCCGGTATCGCCGTGGCGACGTTCCTGGCCCGCGCGCTGGCGCAGGAGACGCCGTACTACACCTACCGGTTCATCTACGCGCCCGGCACCGTCGGGGCGATCACCTGGCTGGCCCGCAACGCGGAGCGGGTGGAACGGGTCAAGCACGGCCTAGTGCTGGCCTGCGCCGGGGACCCGGGACAGTTGACGTACAAGCAGAGCAGGCGCGGCGACGCGGAGATCGACCGCGTGATGCGGCACGTGCTGGCCGCATCCGAACGCCCGCACCACGTCAACGAGTTCACCCCGTACGGCTACGACGAGCGGCAGTACTGCTCGCCCGGTTTCAACCTGGGCGTTGGCTCGCTCACCCGCACCCCGTACGCCGGCTACCCCGAGTACCACACCTCGGCGGACAACCTGGACTTCGTCTCCCCGGACGCGATGGCGGACACCCTCGCGGTCTGCCGCGAGGCATTCGCCGTCCTCGACCGCAACCGGCGGTACCTCAACCTCAGCCCCTACGGCGAACCACAGCTGGGCCGACGCGGGTTGTACGACGCGCTCGGCGGCCGCAGCGACACCAAGCAGGCCCAGATGGCCATGCTCTGGGTGCTCAACCTCTCCGACGGCGAGCACAGTCTGCTGGACGTCGCCGAGCGGTCCGGGCTTCCGTTCGACACCGTGGCCGCCGCCGCCGACGCCCTGCGCGGCGCCGAACTGATCAAGGCATGAAGCCGATGACCACCGAGGGGGAGAAGACGACGGCACCGGCGGCCCCGGCCGGACCCGCCCGGCAGACCGCCAAGCGGGCCATGGTCGGCCGGCTGTCCTGGGGACTGGCCGACCAGGCGGCCTCCAGCGTGAGCAACTTCGCGGTGGGCATCTACGTGGCCCGCTCGCTGGGGGTGACCGCGTTCGGCGTGTTCAGCCTGGCCTGGGTGACCTACGGTGTGGTGCTCAACGTCTCCCGCGGCCTTGCCACCGACCCTCTGGTGGTGCGCTTCAGCGGCGCGCCGGACACGTCCTGGCGCGGGGCGGTGGCCCGGTCGACGGGTACCGCACTCGGCGTCGGTACGGCCATCGGCGCGGTGTGTCTGGTGGCCGGGCTCGGCCTCGGCGGCCGCCTGGGGCCCGCGTTCGCCGCCCTTGGTGTCATGTTGCCCGGGCTGCTGCTCCAGGACGCCTGGCGGTTCTCGTTCTTCGCCGCCGGCGCCGGGCGGAAGGCGTTCGTCAACGACGTCGTGTGGGGTGTCGCGCTCGTCCCGGCCCTGGTGGTGGCGGCCCGGGTGGGCAGTGTGGCCGCCTTCGTGTTCGCCTGGGGCGCGTCCGCCACGGTGGCGGCGGGGTACGGCTGCATCCAGTCCGGCATCGGGCCCCGGATGACCGAGGCACGCGGGTGGCTTCGCGAGCAGCGTGATCTCGGCTACCGGTACCTGGTCGAGAACGTCAGCCTCAGTGGCGCGAGCCAGTTGCGGGCCTACGGGCTCGGCGCGATCGTCGGGGTCGGCGCGGTGGGCGCGGTGCGGGGCGCCGAGCTCCTGCTCGGCCCGTTCCTGGCAGTGCTCATGGGACTTTCGCTGGTCACCGTCCCGGAGGCGGCACGGGTGCTGCGGCGGGCCCCGCATCAACTGGGCAGATTCTGCCTCCTCCTTGGCGGCGGGCAGGCCGCCGGCGCGCTGATCTGGGGCTCGGCGCTGCTGCTGATGCCTGGCCGGTTCGGCGAGCTGGTGCTCGGCGACGTCTGGCACTCCGCCTCGCAGCTCATCGTGCCCATCACCCTCGGCGTCGCGGGCGCGGGACTCGGCACCGGCGCGGCGGCCGGGCTGCGCGCGTTCGGCGCGGCTCGGCGCAGCCTGCGCTGCCAACTGTTCGCCTCCGCCTGCTATGTCAGCGGCGGACTCGGCGGGGCGGCTGTGGCCGGCACGGTCGGCTCGGCCTGGGGCGTCGCCGCCGCGACCGTCAGCGGCTCGGCCGTGTGGTGGCTGCAACTGCGGTCCGCCCTGCGCGAGCACAACCACCCCCTCCCCGAAGTGAGGACCTCATGACCGCCCAACCCAGGCTGAGCATCGGCCTGCCCGTCTACAATGGCGAGGAGTACCTGGCCGAGTCGCTCGACGCCCTGCTCGGCCAGACCTACGAGGACTTCGAGCTGGTCATCTGCGACAACGCCTCGACCGACGGGACTCAGGACATCTGCCGCAAGTACACCGAGCAGGACTCGCGCATCCGGTACCTCCGGCTGCCGCGGAACATCGGCGCCACGCCGAACCACAACCATGTGCTCGCCGAGTCCCGCGGCGAGCTGTTCAAGTGGGCCTCGCACGACGACCTTTACGCCCGCGACCTGCTGCGGCGCTGCGTCCAGGCGCTGGACGAGCGGCCGGACGTGATCCTCGCGCACACCGGCCAGGCGGTCATCGACGGCGACGGTCAGGTGACAGTCCCGTACGAGTACACGCTCGCCACTGACTCGCCGCACGCGCCGGAGCGCTTCCGCAGCATGCTGTTCGAGCCCGGCGGTGACGACTTCTACGGGGTGATCCGGGCCGACGCGCTGCGCCGGGTGAAGCCGATGGACAGCTACCACCACGCGGACCGCACGTACGTCGCCGAGATCGCCCTGCACGGGCGCTTCCACCAGGTGCCGGAACTCCTGTACTTCCGCCGCGACCACCCCACCCGCGCCGAGCGGGCGAACCCGTCCAAGCGCTCCCGGTGCGTCAATCTCGACCCGCGCCGGGCGGGCCTGCTGCACCCGACGCCCCGGCTGCTCGCCGAGTACGTCTGGGGCTTCGCCTCAGCGATCCGGCGGGCGCCGTTGTCCGCGGCCGACCGGCGCTCGTGCTACCGCCACCTGGCCGCATGGATGACCAGCCGGGTCCGGCCGGGCGCCGGCGAGCGGGTCGAGGACCGCGCTCCGGTCGATCCGGCCCTGCTCACGGTCTCCGTCGACGCCGTCGTCGCCGGCCGTGAGGGGAGGCAGAGATGACGTCCACGGATGAAACTCCGGTGCGTGTCGGCGTGTTCGGCCTGCTCGGATCCGGCAACCTCGGCAACGACGGATCGCTCGAAGCCGTGCTCGGGTACCTCCGCACCGAACACCCGGAGGCGGTCGTGGACGCGCTGTGCGGCGGACCCGAGGCCGTGACGACCCGGTTCGGGATCCCCGCGACGCGGCTGCACTGGTATCGCGGGGAGTACCGGACCGCGTCGCGCGCGGGCGCGGTCGCGGCGAAGGGTCTGGGCAAACTCGTCGACGTCTTCCGCACCGCTGCCTGGGTGCGCCGGCACGACGTGGTGATCGTGCCGGGCATGGGCGTCCTGGAGGCCACGCTGCCGCTGCGGCCGTGGGGCTTCCCGTACTCGCTGTTCCTGCTCTGCGCGAGCGGCCGACTGTTCGGCACCCGGGTCGCGCTGGTCAGCGTCGGCGCCGCGACGATCGGCAACCGGCCGACCCGGCTCCTGGTCCGCTGGTCGGCGCGGCTGGCCGCATACCGGTCGTACCGGGACGCGCAGTCCCGCGACGCGATGCGGGCGATGGGCGTGGACACCGCGCGCGACGAGGTCTACCCGGACCTCGCGTTCGCCCTGCCGACGCCGCGGGCCGGCGCGCCCTCGGACCCGTCGGCACCGCCGGGACCGGTCTGCGTCGGTGTCATGGACTTCCACGGCGGCAACGACGACCGCGCCCAGGCCGAGGAGATATACCGGCGCTACCTCGACGGGACGATCCGGTTCGTCGGCGCGCTGGTCCAGGAGGGCAGGTCGGTCCGGCTGCTCACCGGCGACGAGTGCGATGCGTCGGTGGTCGCCGCGATCCTCGACGCGGTGGACTCGCCGCTGGTCACCGCTGCCGAGCCGTCCTCACTGGCCGACCTGATGAAGGAGATGGCGGCTGCCGACACCGTGGTGGCGATCAGGTACCACAACCTGATCTGCGCGCTGAAGACCAGCACGCCGGTGCTCGCCCTCTGCTATGCGGCGAAGAGTGACGCGCTCATGACGGAGATGGGTCTCGGCGCGTACTGCCACCCGGCGCGCGAGGTCGACGCCGACCGGCTGCTCGAGCAGTTCTGGGCGCTGGAGAAGCGATCGGCCGAGCTGCGGCAGACCCTCACCGAGCGGAACCTGGCCGCCGCCCGGCAACTCGAGCACCAGTTCAACTCCTTGACCGCGGCCCTGTTCCCTGCGGCCGACCACGTCCACACCTCGAGGAAGGCTCCATGAAGGCGACCGAAGTCCCGGAGATCACCGGCGCGTACCTCTTCGAGCCGACGCGGTACGCCGACGAGCGCGGCTTCTTCTGCCGTACCTTCGACGCCGACGTGGTCCGCTCGGTGGGCCTCGACCCGGACGCCTTCGTCCAGGACAGCGTGTCCCGCTCGGTCCGGGGCGTGCTGCGCGGCCTGCACCTGCGCTCCGGAGCCGGCGAGGCGAAGCTGGTGCGGTGCTCGTACGGGAGGATCTTCGACGTCGTCGTGGACCTGCGGACGGACTCGCCGACCTATCGCAACCGAGCCTTCTTCGAGCTGTCCGGCGAGACGCAGACGACCCTGTACATCCCGGCGGGGTGCGCGCACGGCTTCCAGGCGCTGACCGAAACCGCTGACACCTCGTACCGGATCGACCGCCCGCACGATCCGGCCGAGGACGTGACGATCGCCTTCGACGACCCGGAGCTCGCCATTCCCTGGCCGCTGCCGGCCACATCGATGTCCCAGCGGGACCGGGAGGCGCCCAGCCTCGCCGAAGTCCTGAAGCACAGCGAGAAGTGAGGTCGGCGTGGACACCCAACACACCGAAGAGACTGAAGTCACCGTGGACACCGAAGAGTTCCTCCTGCCCCGGTCGCGGATGGCGAACGAGCGGTTGCACGCCATGATCCCCGGGGGCGCGCACACCTACGCCAAGGGCGACGACCAGTACCCCGAGAACGTGGCGCCGGTCATCAGCCACGGCCGCGGTGCCCACGTGTGGGACATCGACGGCAACCGCTATATCGAGTACGGCTCCGGCCTGCGGTCGGTCAGCCTCGGCCACGCCCACCCACGCGTGCTCGAGGCGGTGCGGCGGGAACTCGACCGCGGCAGCAACTTCGTCCGGCCGTCCATCGTGGAGGTCGAGGCCGCGGAGCGCTTCCTGGCCACGGTGCCGACCGCGGAGATGGTGAAGTTCGCGAAGAACGGCTCCGACGTCACCACCGCCGCGGTGCGCCTCGCCCGCGCCGTCACCGGGCGCCCGCGGGTGGCCATCTGCGGCGACCATCCGTTCTTCTCCGTCGACGACTGGTTCATCGGCATCACGTCGATGTCCGCAGGCATTCCGGCGGCGACCACCGGGCTCACCGTGGCGTTCCCTTACGGGGACCTGGCCGCCACGGAGGAATTGCTCACCCGGTACCAGGATGAGGTCGCCTGCCTGATCCTCGAACCGGCCGGCCACACCGAGCCCCCGCCCGGATACCTCGCCGGCCTGCGCGAGCTGGCCGACCAGCACGGCTGCGTACTGATCTTCGATGAGATGATCACCGGCTTCCGCTGGTCCGAGGCGGGCGCCCAGGGCCTGTACGGCGTGGTGCCCGACCTCTCCACGTTCGGCAAGGCGCTGGGCAACGGGTTCGCCGTCTCCGCGCTGGCCGGGCGCCGCGACCTGATGGAGTGGGGCGGGCTGCGTCACTCCGGCGACCGGGTGTTCCTGCTGTCCACCACGCACGGTGCGGAAACGCACTCCCTGGCCGCCGCGATGGCCGTGCAGACCACCTATGTCGAGGAGGGCATCACCGCACAACTGCACGCCCTCGGCGAGCGGTTGGCCACCGGTGTCCGCGCCGCCGCGGCCGGCATGGGCGTCGGCGACCACGTCGTCGTACGAGGCCGGGCCAGCAACCTGGTCTTCGCCACCCTGGACGAGAACGGGCAGCCGTCGCAGCAGTACCGCACCCTGTTCCTGCGCCGGCTCCTCGCGGGCGGAGTGCTGGCCCAGTCGTTCGTGGTGAGCAGCGCGCTTGACGACGCAGACATCGACCGAACCATCGACGTGGTGGCCCAGGCATGCGCGGTGTACCGGAAGGCACTGGACGCCGCTGACCCCACCCCCTGGCTGGCCGGGCGGCCGGTGAAGCCCGTGTTCCGCCGCTTGGTGTGACGTGACGTCAGCGACGCTCCCGCCAACCGGCCGCGGCCGTCCGATCAACCAGCCAGTCGGCCATCCGGTCGACCAGCCACGCGGTCGCCGGGATCACCGCCAGCGCGGTGCACCAGCCGCCGAGGGCGTCGGTCGGGTAGTGCGCGCCCAGAGCGACCTGCGCCCAGCCCATGGCTGCGCCGGCAACCAGCGCCGCGGCGAGCACGAGTAACGTGCGGCCCGTCCGGCCGAGGCCGAGCCGGCCGGTCGCGAGCAGCGCCACCATGAGGGCGAGCGCGGTGGCGAAGGCGGTGTGCCCGCTCGGGTAGGACAGGTTGCCGTCGCCGTGGATGGTGCGCCCCACCAGATGCTTGAGCAGCGTCGCCGTTCCCACGGTCATGCCGACACCGGCAACGACGAGCACCGCTGCGCGAGGACTCCGAAGCAGCAGGCACCCCGTCACGATGGCCACGACCAGCATCACCGCTCCCACGGGCTCCCCCAAGAAGTCCATGGTCAGAGCGACGTTCCGCCACGGCGGCCGCACACCCTCCACCGCCGGCTGGATCCACCCGTCCACCCTGCCGGGCTGGCTGTGGCCGGCATACAGGACCCCGAGTACCGTGACCGCCAGCGCGGCGAGGGCCGCAATCAGCCCGAGCCACACGCGCAGCGATGGGGGCAGCATCGCGGGCGCCGCCCGGCCGGTCACCCGCCCACCGCGTCCGGTCGACCTGCGGTAGTGACCATCTTTTCTGCCGTGCGCAGCGTCGGGCGTTGCGGGATTGCGTCGCAGCCGTGCCGGCGCCGCGGGACCGCATCAAGACGCTGACCGCGTTGGCGGAGCCGGTGACCGCGCCCCACGCCGGCGGGGCGTGGTTTCCGAACGACTCCGGTGCCCGGAAGTCCGGGCACGCCACGGCTTACCGCCCGCTGCCGCCCGCCGACATGGCCGGGATCGTCAGCCTGTACGGGTTGCTCGGCTGGACCGAGGAGGATGACAAACCCGTGCAGGATGAACTGGTCTTGGCCGACTTCCAGGTCCGCTCCGGCCAGGCGATCCAACGCGAGCCCCCGTCGTGTCCGACTCATCCTCCAGCGACCATGACCATCCCGCGAAGAACCGCTCCTGGCCTGTACGACCCCTTTACGTGTCATCCTAACGATCCGAACCATGCGGCGCTGCCGGTCTGGGAGCGTTACAACGAGCAGTCCCGTACCACCATGCGTTTCGACTTCGTGATCACGGCCACCGGTGACCTCGCGGAGACGGCGACGGTGACCGCCGTCGAGGTGGCGTACACCCAGGACTCGGTGGCCCAACTGGCGGAACGCTGGCCGGGGCTGGGTCTGGACGCGGTCTTCGCGTACAACGACGAGTACGCGGCGCTGCTGATGCACGCCTTCCAGGACGTGGGCATCGGGTTCCCGGAGGACGTGGCCGTGGTCGGCGCCGACGATCTGATGCTGGCCTCGCTGCAGCGCCCGCCCCGGTGGACGTCACCCTCATCCACCGGGCGTCCTCGTAGCGTCAGTTCACTTCCGGCTCAGCCGGCGCGCTCCCGGGCGAGCAGCGGCGCGAAGGCCCACCAGAGCAGCAGCGAAGTACCCGCCCCGGCCAGCGCGCCCGCGACCGTGTCGCTGAGCCAGTGCGCGTGCAGCCACGTCCGGCTCCACATCATCAGCGCGACGAACAACCCGCCGCCCAGCCACCAGGCCCGGCGCCGGGCGAGCGGGATCAGCAGGACGCCGACGATCACCACGAGGGTCGCCGCGCCGGCGGCGTGGCCGGACGGGAACGAGCCGTGGTCCACCCTGACCAGCGGGTGGGCGGGCCGCGGCCGGTCCACCACCTGCTTGAGGACCTGGACGACGAGCATGTTCGCCGCGAGGTAGGTGGTGAGCAGATACAGCACCGACCACCAGCGCCTCAGGACGAGCAGCGCCACCAGGAGCGCCAGCGGGACCACCACGCCGAGCGGTCCGCCGAACCAGTTCAGGACCGTGGCGACCGCCTCGTAGACACCTCGGTGCGGTCCTCCCATCCAGCCGAGCCACCGCTCGTCCAGCCCCTGGAAGAAGGGGCGCCGGACGTCGGCGCGCGTGGCGATCCCGATCAGCGCGGTGGCCAGCAGGCAGACCAGCGCGAGGGGGAGCACGCGTGGTCGCGGGGGAGCGGCGGGCAGCCGGTGGTTCCCGGCGGCGGTCGGGAGCTCGGGAACGGCGGTCGATGTGTCGGTCACGTGGTGCCTCTCGCGGCCCGGTCCGCGGGGGCGGACGGACGGGGAAACGGATGAACGGATACGGATACGGAAGAGCTGGACGAGGGACGGGGGCGGCGTGCCGAGAGCGGCGGCCGGAGGTCCGGCCGCCGCTCGCGGAAGCAACCGCCCGGGTCAGGGCTGGGACGGGCCGTTCAACCGGCCGGCGATGAAGGCGACGCTGTCGCAGACGATCGAGACGATGTCCGGGGAGCCGAGGAAGATGTGGTCGGCGCCGTCCACCGGCGTGAGGGTGACCTCGCCGCCCGCGGTGCGCAGCTCCGCGGCCAGGAGCTCGCTCTGGCTGTAGGGCACCAGACCGTCCTTGGTCCCGTGGATCAGCAGGAAGGGCGGGGCGCCCGCGCCGACATAGGTGACGGGGCTGGCGGCCCGTGCCAGGTCGGTCCGCTCGTCCTCGGTGCCGCCGAGCAGCGCCGCGAACGGGTTGGGGTACTCGGGCGCGCCGGGCGGTGACGGCGGCATCGGGTGGGCGAGCAGCGAGGCGATCTCGTGGACCCCGTACCAGTCGACGACGGCCTGCACCGCGGTCGGCTCGCCGAGGACGCCCTCGGTGCCCTCCATCGCGGCGCCGCCGGGGCCGTCGGCCGTGGTGAGCCCGGCCAGTGCCGCCAGATGACCGCCGGCCGACTCGCCCCACACGGCGATCCGGTCGGTGTCGATGCCGAAACTGCCGGCGAAGCGGCGGATGTAGCGGATCGCCGCCTTGACGTCGTGCAGCTGCGCCGGGAACGGCGCCTCGAGGCTGTGCCGGTAGTCGATGGAGACGAGGGCGAAGCCGGCGCCGAGGACCGAGCCGTGCAGCAGCTCGACGGGCACGGTGGGCGGCGGGTAGCGCCGGTCGCCCTCCATCCAGCCTCCGCCGTGGATCCAGAGGACGACCGGCGGGGGCGTCGCGCTCGCGGGCACCTGGACGTCGAGCAACCGCGGCCGGTACCCCGGCGAGGTCGCGTAGGTGACGCCCTCGAACCGGGTCACGCCGTCGTCGCCCACCACGGGCGGCACGGGGGCCAGGAAGGGCGGCGGAGGCCACCCCAGGTCGAGTTGGGCTGGCGGTGACTGCGTCATTCCGGTCCCTTTCCATCCAGGTCGATCGACGTGTGTCCGCGGCGGCGCACGGGCCGTGTGCTCGGCGGAGACCACCGCGGACGGCCGCGCACGTCAGTGGAGGTCCACGAGGTCCACGAGGTCTATGAGGCGCACGGGAGTGCGCGGTGGTTCACGGCGTCGGTGAAATCCGACATTCGGCAACTTTTGCCCGAAATGCCTTGCGCTTGGCGCGGAGGGCTGCCTAGCATGTTACACGTGTAACAACGATCCGTACCGGCACTGACCCCAGAATTTCGGTCCAGTTGATCCGAGAGGTGGCGCAGGAGCCGGCGGAGGTTGCACGAGCGACACAGGCGTCCGTCCCCCCTCGCCTCGCCGTCCCGCCCCGGGAGTCCCGCGATGCTCACCGTCACCGCGTTCACCGTCTCCGCTCCGTCCACCCCGCCGATGCCGTCCACGTCGTCGGCCCCGCCGGTCCTGCCGGCGCCCGCCGGCGCCGGGCGGGCGCGGTCCCGCCCGTCCGCGCCGCCTCCTCCGGGCCGCGCGATCGTCCACTGGGTGCTGTCGCCCGAGGTGGCGGCCGTCCCGCGGATCCGCCGGCGGCTGCACCGTGTCCTGCTGGACTGGCACATCCATGCCGACGTCATCGACACCCTCCTGCTGGCCGTCACCGAACTGGCCGCCAACTCCGTGCAGCACGCCGGGCCGGCCACTGAGCAGCTGCGCGTCACCGCGGCCGTCGGCGGCGGTCAGCTGTGGCTGGACGTGAGCGACGGGGACCCGTGCCCGCCCCGGGCCGGGGCGGACGTCGATCCGGATGCGGAGTGCGGGCGCGGTCTGCTGATGGTGAACCTGTTGGTCGACGAGGCGTGCGGCTCGGTGGAGGTCCTCCCGTACGGCGGTAGGGGTGCGGGCGGTGGTGCCGGGAAAACCATCCGGGTGCGGGTGCCCGTCGCGCGCTGACGGGCGTCCCGGCGGCGCCAGGTGACCGCCCCGGCCCGTTGCGGACCTCCGCTTCCGTCACTTTCCGTGACGAAACCTGTTCTTAACGAGAACCTTTATAGCGAATCATTGACTGCCGTCATTTTGGCGAGATACTGGCTCCACTCTCCCCGCTGCCCCGAGATTGAGGTGCCGCCCCATGGAGCTCTCTCCGTCCGCGCATGCCGATACCTTCTGTCGCGACCGGCTGCCACCGTTCGCCCAGTGGCCCGAACTCAGCTTCGATCTACCGGAGTTGGCGTATCCGACCCGGCTCAACTGCGCGCAGTCGCTGCTCGACGACGCCGTCGCCCGCTGGGGTCCCGACCGGCCGTGCCTGCTCACCCCGACCGGGCGATGGACGTACGGGGACCTCCTGCGGCGCGCCAACCAGGTGGCGCAGGTGCTCACCGAGGACCTCGGCCTCCAGCCCGGCAACCGTGTGCTGCTGCGCGGCCCGAACAATCCGTGGCTGGTCGCGTCCTGGTTCGGCGTCCTGAAGGCCGGCGGCGTCGCCGTCACCACCATGCCGCTGCTGCGCGCCGCGGAACTCGCCGAACTGCACGACATCAGCCGCCCGGTCGCCGCCCTGTGCGATCACCGCTATCTCGAAGAGCTCGACGCGGCCGGTGCCGCCGGCCTGACCGTCGTCCCCTACGGCGGCACCGGACCGGACGACCTGGCGGCCCGCAGCGGGACGAAGAGCGGCTCGTTCGTGAACGTCGACACCGCCGCGGACGATGTGGCGCTGATCGCCTTCACCTCCGGCACGACGGGACGTCCCAAGGCGACCATGCACTTCCACCGGGACGTGCTCGCCAACGCCGACACGTTCTCCCGGCATGTCCTCCAGCCCCGGCAGGACGACGTGTTCACCGGAACGCCTCCGCTGGCGTTCACCTTCGGGCTGGGCGGGCTGGTGGTGTTCCCGCTGCACGTCGGCGCGGCGACCCTGCTGATCGAGCAGGCGACACCGACCCAACTCGCCGACCTGGTGGCCGAGCACGGTGTCACGGTGCTCTTCACCGCACCCACCGCCTATCGCGCGATCATGGCCGCCGGTGTCGCGGACCGGCTGGCGGGCGTCCGCCGGTGCGTCTCCGCCGGCGAGGCGCTGCCGGCGAGCGTGTGGGAGGAGTTCCGCGCCACCACCGGACTGCACATCATCGACGGCATCGGTGCGACCGAGATGCTGCACGTGTTCATCTCCGCCGCCGACGGCGACATACGCCCCGGCGCGACGGGCAAGCCGGTCCCGGGCTACCGGGCGGCCGTCGTCGACGAGACGGGGGCGGCCGTCCCCGACGGGCAGCCGGGCCTGCTCGCCGTCAAGGGCCCCACCGGCTGCCGGTACCTGTCGGACCCACGGCAGTCGGAGTACGTCAGGGACGGCTGGAACATCACCGGCGACACCTACGTCCGGGACGCCGACGGCTACTTCTGGTACGTGGCCCGCAGCGACGACATGATCGTCTCGTCCGGCTACAACATCGCGGGTCCCGAGGTGGAGAAGGCGCTCGTCGTCCATCCCGACGTCGAGGAGTGCGGTGTGGTGGGAGCCCCGGACGGCAGGCGCGGCATGGTCGTCACGGCCTATGTCGTCCTGCGGGCCGGGGTCGAGGCCGGCGCGGACACCGTCAAGGCGCTGCAGGACCACGTCAAGCGGACCATCGCGCCCTACAAGTACCCCCGCGCCATCGAGTTCGTCACCGCGCTGCCGCGCACCAGCAACGGGAAGCTGCGCCGCGGTGAACTGCGCAGGATGGCGGTGGACGGTGCGACGGGCGGCGAGGCGTCGCTGCCCAGCGTGACCGTCGAACGGCGGGTCGAGTGGCCGGACACGGACGCGGCCGGGCACTACCACCACTCCACGGTGGTGCGCTGGGTCGAGGCGGCCGAAGCGGTCCTGCTGCGCAGGCTCGGCCTCGGCCATCTCTTCGGCAGCATCCCCCGGGTCCACTTCGAGGCGGACTACCGGGAGCGGCTGTGGTTCGGGCAGGCCGTCCGCACCGAGCTGCGGATCACCAAGGTGGGCACCAGTTCGCTGCATTACGCCTTCACCGTGCGCGGTGAGAGCGAGGACGGGGCGGCGGACGGGGACGGGGTCGCCGCCACCGGGCGTATGACGATCGTCCACTCCGCCGCGCGCGCCAAGGGCTCCGAGCCCTGGCCCGACGACGTCCGCCGGCTGCTGTCGACGGCGGGCGCACAGGCTCCCGAGCTGTTCGCCTGACCGGCGCGAGCCGGGCGGGACCGCACGCGGTCCCGCCCCGCCATGTTGCAATATTGACGATCGCAGAAAATGCGGCATATCTTATGTCGCAGAACCACGAGGAGGACCCGTGCGCGTAGCAGTCATCGGAGGAGGGCCCGGCGGGCTGTACTTCGCAGCCCTGGCCAAGCAGCTCTCACCGCGATGGGACGTCACCGTCTGGGAGCGCAACGCCGCTGAGGACACGTTCGGCTTCGGGGTCGTGTTCTCGGACGAGACGCTCGACGGCATCGCGCAGGCCGACCCCGAGGTCTACGCCGCCATGTCGGAGGAGTTCGCCCGCTGGAGCGACATCGACGTCTGTTACGGCGGCCAGGTCCTCACCTCCGGCGGCCACGGCTTCGCCGCCCTGGGACGCAAGCGGCTGCTGCAGATCCTGCAGCAGCGCTGCGCCGCCCTGGGGGTCGACGTCCGGTACAGCACCCAGGCGCCGCCGGCGGCGGAACTCGCCGCGGAGTACGACCTCGTGGTGGCCTCCGACGGGGTGCGGTCGGCGACCCGGGAGCACTTCGCCGACCGCTTCGGGCCGGATCTCGACGAGCGCGGGTCCCGCTACATGTGGCTGGGCACCGACCGGGTCTTCGAGGCGTTCACCTTCATCGTCGCCGAGGCGGACTTCGGCACCCTGCAGGTCCATGCCTATCCCTTCGACGGGAAGCGCAGCACCTTCATCGTCGAGATCGACGAGGCGGCCTGGCGGCGCGCGGGCTTCGACACGTTCGCGGCCCGTGACCTGCCGCCCGGCACCAGCGACGAGGAGAGCATCCGGCTCTGCGAGGAACTCCTCGCGGACCACCTCGACGGGCACCGGCTCATACCCAACAACTCCAAGTGGCTGCGGTTCACGACCGTGCGCAACCGGTCCTGGCAGCACGGCAACGTCGTGCTGCTGGGGGACGCGGCGCACACCGCGCACTTCTCGATCGGCTCCGGCACCAAGCTGGCGATGGAGGACGCGCTCGCCCTCGCCGCCTGTCTGCAGGAGCACCCGGACGTTCCCGCGGCGCTGAGCGCCTACGAGGCGGAGCGCCGGCCGGTGGTCGAATCCACCCAGCGCGCGGCCCAGGCCAGCCTGGAGTGGTTCGAGAACGTCGGCCGGTACACCGGCCAGGACCCGCACCAGTTCGCGTTCAACCTGCTCACCCGCAGCCGCCGCGTCACCTACGACAACCTCCGGGTGCGGGACGGGGAGTTCACCGCGGCGGTCGACTCCTGGCTCGCCGAGGCGGAGGAACCGCTGACCGCGGCGGTGCGGCCGGCGGCGGTGTCCGTGCCGCCGATGTTCCGGCCGTTCCGGCTCGGCGGCCTGCACCTGCGCAACCGGGTGGTCGTGCCGCCCACGGCGCTGTACACCGCACGCGACGGTGTGCCGGGGGACTTCGACCTCGTGCACCTGAGCACCCGGGCGCTCGGCGGCTCGGCGCTGGTCTTCGCGGGGATGACGGCCGTCAGCCCGCAGGGGCGGGCCACCCCCGGCTGCCCGGGGCTGTACACCGACGGGCAGGAGGCCGCCTGGCGGCGGATCACCGACTTCGTCCACCAGCAGTCGGACACCTGCCTGGGCATTCAGCTCACCCACGCCGGACGCCGCGCCGCGACCACCATGCCCCGCTCCGACGGCAGTTCCGGCCCGCTCGGCGACGACGGCTGGCCGACCATCGCCGCCTCGGCCCTGCCCTGGAACGAGGCGGACCCGGTGCCGCGCGAGGCCACCCGCACGGACATGGACGAGATCGCCCGGGACTTCACCGCCGCCGCGGAACGCGCCCACCGGGCCGGATTCGACGTCCTGGAGCTGCAGTACGGCCACGGCCATCTGATGTCCGGCTTCCTCTCCCCGCTGACCAACCTCCGCACCGACGCCTACGGCGGCACGCTGGAAGGACGGCTGCGCTTCCCCCTGGAGGTGCTGCGGGCGGTGCGCGCCGTATGGCCGGCGGGGAAGGCACTGGTCATCCGGATCTCCGCGGCGGACTGGGCCGAGGGCGGCACCAGCGAAGCCGACGTGGTGGAGATCTGCCGCGCCCTCGCGGACGCCGGGGCGGACGCGCTCGACGTCTCCACCGGTGAGGTCGTCGCCCATGAGCGGCCGCGCTACGGGCGCAGCTACCAGACGCCGTTCGCCGACCTGGTGCGCAACGCCACCGGGATCCCGACCATCGCCGTGGGCGCCATCTCCACCTACGACGACGTCAACTCGATCATCCTGGCGGGCCGCGCCGACCTGTGCGCCGTCGGCCGGGCCCAGCTCCACGACCCGCTGTGGACCCTGCACGCCGCCGCGGCCCAGGACTACACCGGGCCGGGAGCGACCTGGCCGCACTCGTGGAAGGCGGGCAGCGGCAAGCCGCCCGGCGCCCGCACCGACCGGGTGCCGCCCCGGCTCCAGCTGCTGCGCGAACCGCCCGTGCCCGTGCACCAGCGCTGGCTTCCGCACCCGGCGGCCGGGCTGCCGGACGCGGACCTGTCCGGCGCGACGAGCGGCCGCTGATCGTGCCGACCACCGACCGGGCGCCGTTGACCGCGCTCACCACCGCAGAAGCAAGGAGGACCGGATGCTGAACCTGCCCCGCTTCACCGCCGCCGCGGTCCAGGCGTCACCGGTGTACCTGGACGCCGGCGCGACCGTCGACAAAGCGATCGCCCTCATCGGGGAGGCGGCCGGCAACGGCGCCTCGCTGATCGTCTTCCCCGAGGTCTTCATCCCCGGATACCCGTACTGGAACTGGACGATGAACCCGGTCCAGGGCTCCCCGTGGTTCGAGCGCCTCTACCGCTCGTCGGTCGACATCCCGGGACCGGAGGTGGACGCGCTGCGCGCCGCCGCCCGCCAGTACGGCGTCGTCCTCGTCATCGGCGTCAACGAGCGCGGCGCGCACAGCCTCGGCGTCCTCTACAACACGATGCTGACGATCGGTACCGAGGGCGAACTGCTGGGCGTGCACCGCAAATTGGTGCCGACGTGGGCAGAGAAGCTGACCTGGACCGGCGGCGACGGCAGCTCCCTGCAGGTGCACCGGACCCCGATCGGCCCGCTCGGCGTCCTGGCCTGCGGCGAGAACACCAACACGCTGGCCCGCTTCACGCTGCTGGCACAGGGCGAACTCGTCCACGCCTCCAGCTACATCGCCCTGCCGGTGGCCCCCGAGGACTACGACATGGCGGACGCCATCGCGGTCCGCACCGCCGCGCACTCCTTCGAGGGCAAGGTCTTCTCGGTCGTGGCCTGCTCCACGATCTCCCCGGAGATCGTGGACACCATCGCCGGCGACGACCAGGAGGTGCGCCGGATGCTCGCCCGCCCCCGCAGCGCGCTGTCCGGGATCTTCGGCCCGGACGGACGCCCGGTCACCGAGCCGCTGATCGACGACGAGGGCATCGTCTACGCCGAGATCGACCTCGGCAAGTGCATCCAGCCCAAGCAGATGCACGACATCACCGGCCACTACAACCGCTTCGACGTCTTCCAGCTCCACGTCGACAACCGTCCACGCCAACCGGTGACCTTCGCGACCGACCCCGCGCCGGCGGCTCCCGCCCCGGACGCCAAGGACAGCACCGAACTGCAGGACCGCAACGGCCTCAAGGACCTCAAGGAGGAGATATGACCGCCGAGAACGACGACACCATGCTGGGACGCGCCCGCGTGTCCGACACCCCCGAGCTGACGGCGTACTACGGCGAGCTCGCCGGCCTCGAGGCCGGCGCCCTGTGGACCGTCGCCAACGAGATCGAACCCTGGTTCCCGCAGCCGAAGTCCGTGCCCGTCCTGTGGCGTTACGAGGAACTGCGGCCGCTGGTCCACAAGGCGCTCGACCTCGTCAAGGCCGACGACGCCGGCAGGCGGGTCGTCATGCTCGTCAACCCCGGCCGCAAGGACGTCAGCGCCGCCGCGGGACTGCTCTACACCGGACTGCAGATCATGGGCCCCGGCGAGGCGATGACCGCCCACCGGCACCAGGCCGCCGCACTGCGCTTCGTCCAGGAGGGCACCGGTGCCTGGACGATCGTGGACGGGCAGAAGCTGAAGGTCGGCGCCCGCGACTTCGCCATCACCCCCAACGGCACCTGGCACGAGCACGGCAACGACTCCGACGACGCCCCCGTCATCTGGCAGGACGGCCTGGACATCCCCCTGGTCAACTCCCTGGACGCGGGCTTCTACGAGGTCCACCCCGACCTCTACCAGACGCCCGGAAAGGTGATCAACTCCTCCGTTCTCACCTACGGCGGCAACCTCCTGCCGTACGGCGTGGAGAAGTGGACGAGGCCGTACTCTCCGCTGCTGGCCTATCCCTGGGAGCCGACCTACGCGGCGCTGCGCGACCTGGCGAAAACCACGGACGGCTCCCCGTACGACGGCGTGATCATGGAGTACACCAACCCGCTCACCGGCGGATCCGTGATGCCCACGATGAGCGCCCATATGCAGCTGCTGCGCCCCGGCCAGGCGACCCGCGCCCACCGGCACACCGGATCCGTCATCTACACGGCCGCCAAGGGCCACGGTGTCTCGGTGATCGCCGGGCAGCGGTTCGCGTGGAAGCAGGGCGACATCTTCTGCGTGCCGTCCTGGGCCTGGCACGAGCACGAGAACCTCGACCGGTCCGAGGACGCCTGCCTGTTCTCGTTCAACGACTTCCCGGTGATGCGCTCGCTCGGCTTCTTCCGTGAAGAGGCGTACACCGCGAACGACGGGCACCAGCCCGTCACCTAGGCGAGCACCGACCCGTCGCTTGTCGGGCCCGTCACCCGACGGGCCCGCCACCCAAGACGTCCCGCGCCGCCGGATCCGCCGGCCCTGACACCGGCTCCGGCGCCGGAGTCTCCGGGGACACTCCTGTCGCGCCGACACCGTCCCCGGCCAGGACCGGCGGTGTCCTCCTGATGGGGACACCGCCGGTTCACCCCCCGGCCCTCCCGACCCCGACGTACCCCGTCCCACCCTCGCAAGGAGCAGCCATGCGCCTGATCACGTACACCCACAACGACGCGCCCGACCGCCTGGGCGCCCAGCTCGACGACCGGGTGGTCGACCTCGCCGCACTGGCCGGGCACGCCGGGACCGAGCTTCCGGCCGACCTGCTCTCCTTCATCCGGTCGGGATCCGCCGCCCTGGACGCGGCCCGCGAGCTGCTGAGCGGCGACCCGGCCGGCTGGCCGGCCGGCGTCGTGCACCGCCTCGCCGATGTCGAACTCCGCGCACCGCTGCGGCCGGGCAAGGTCGTCGGCGTCGGTCTGAACTACGTCGAGCACGTCGCGGAGTCCAGCCGCACGCTGGACACCGCGAAGGAACTGCCCGACCGGCCCGTGCTGTTCGGAAAGCCCGCCACCGCGATCACCGGCCCCGGCCGGCCGATCCTGCACAACGCGGATCTGACGACACAGCTGGACTGGGAGTGCGAACTCGCCGTCGTCATCGGCCGCACGGCCTTCCGTGTCTCGGAGGCGGACGCCTGGGACCACATCTTCGGCTACAGCATCATCAACGACATCAGCGCCCGCGACCAGCGCCGCTCCGGCCAGTGGTTCTTCTCCAAGGGCCAGGACTCCTACGCGCCGTTCGGCCCGGCCGTGGTCACCGCCGACGCGGTGGGGGACCCGATGGCGCTGGACCTGTCGCTGCGGGTCAACGACGTGATCAAGCAGAAGTCGAACACCCGGCACATGCTCTTCCCGATCGCCCGGCTCATCGCGGACATCACCTCGGGCATGACCCTGGAACCCGGTGACGTCATCGCGACCGGCTCCCCGTCGGGCGTCGGCGCCGGCATGGTCCCGCCGGAGTTCCTGCAGCCCGGCGACCTGGTCGAAGCCACGATCGAGGGCATCGGCACGCTGTCGAACCCGGTGATCGACGCCCGCTGACCCACCGTCATCAGCCAACCCCCGCACCGAAGGAGCGCACCGCCTTGTCCCACCGCAGCTACCGGATCGGCCAGATCGTGCCGAGTTCGAACGTCACGATGGAAACCGAAGTGCCCGCCATCCTGCGCGCCCGGGAGACCATCGCACCGGAACGGTTCACCTTCCACTCCAGCCGGATGCGGATGACCCACGTCACGCCGGAACAGCTCAGGGCCATGGACGCCGACTCCGACCGGTGCGCCCTGGAGCTCTCCGACGCCCGGGTGGACGTGCTCGGTTACGCCTGCCTGGTGGCGATCATGAGCATGGGTCTGGGCTACCACCGCGTTTCCGAGAGCCGGCTGCACGCGCGCACCGCCGAGAACGGCGGAGCGGCCCCGGTGGTCACCAGCGCCGGCGCCCTCGTGCACGGGCTGCGCACCCTCGGCGCCAAGAAGATCGCGCTCGTCGCCCCCTATATGCGCCCGCTCACGCAGACCGTCGTCGACTACCTCACCCATGAGGGTTTCGAGGTGCTCGACTACGAGGCGCTGGAGATCCCCGACAACCTCGACGTCGCGGCCCACGACCCGGCCCTGCTGCCGGACATCGCGCGGGCGCTGGACTACGAGGAGGCCGACGCCGTCGTGCTCTCCGCGTGCGTGCAGATGCCCTCGCTGGGCGCCATCGACCAGGCCGAGCAGCTGCTCGGCAAGCCCGTGGTGTCCGCGGCGGTGTGCACCGCCCACCAGCTGCTCCGCGCGCTGGACCTGCCGGCGGTCGCGCCCGGAGCGGGACATCTGCTGTCCGGCGGCTACGCCGAGGTGCCCATCCTCGGGCAGGAGGTGGCCGCCGGGTGACCACCGGGGGATACCGCCGGGTGCCCGCCGGCCCGCTTCCCGGACCGGCCGGGCCGGCCCGACGTGCCCTGGGGACGGGCCGAGGGCGTACGTCTCGGTAGGATCGCCTCCGCACACGACGGAAGGCGATCATGTCGGACAGCTCGACCCGGCCCAGCTCCCTGATCAACACGGTCTACGGGGCCTTCGTCCGGCATCTCGGCGGATGGATCTCCATCGCCGACCTGATCGTCCTGATGGCGGAACTGGACGTGGACGGCCCCGCGGTGCGGTCGGCGATCTCCCGGCTCAAGAAGCGGGGCATTCTCGAACCCGAGCGGCAGGGGGCGACCGGGTACCGGCTCAGCCCCGCCGTGCACGCGATCTTCGACGAGGGCGACCGGCGGATCTTCGGCAGCCTGGAACCGGCGAACCTCAGCGACGGCTGGGTGATGGCCGTCTTCTCCGTGCCCGAGTCCGAGCGCGCCCACCGTTACCAGCTGCGCACCCGGCTGACCTGGCTGGGCTTCGGGAACACCGCGGCCGGCGTGTGGCTGGCGCCCGGCCGGCTGCTGGAGGACGCGCGCAACACGCTCGAACGCCTCGGGCTGAGCGACTACGTCCATCTCTTCACGGCCGACTACGCCGCGTTCAGCGATCTGCGGACCGCCGTCAGCTCCTGGTGGGACTTCCCGGCCATCGAGGCGCAGTACGAGGCGTTCACCGGGATGTACGCGCCCATCGCGGCCCGGCTGGCGGAGCAGTCCGCCATCGATCCCACCGAGGCCTTCCGCGCCTATGTGCCGATGCTGACGCAGTGGCGCCGGCTGCCGTACCTCGACCCCGGCCTGCCCGCCGAGCTGCTTCCCGGTGACTGGAACGCGGTGGAGGCCCGCCGGGTCTTCCAGCAGCTGCACGAGCTGCTCGCCGAGCCGAGCCTTCGCCATGTGCGCAAGGTGACGGGCTCCGAAGCTCCGTAGACCGGGCTTCCCCCGGGGTGAAATCCCCGTCAATCCACCCTCAGGTATCACGTGTAACCCGCCATCTTGAGTAGTGCGGTGCAGTCTATTGACACGTGTAAATTTCGTATGTTCTTCTTCTGGCTGTAGCTAAATCAGCTCGATAATCTTCGCTGGAGCCGCGCAAGCGGCCATGCCCGCCGCGTAGTCGCACCGCCTGTGGCGGTGGCCCGGCCGGGGGATTCGGCGTAACCCGCCACCGCCCTCCGTTCCGCGACCCGGCATCCAGGATCTCTCTCGCCATCGCCGCCGAGGCGCCCTCAGCGCTCCCCAGATCCTCCCTTCGTACAACTTCCGATGAGGTGAGCATGGCAATATTCCGGCTGGTGATCCGGCGGCTGCTGTCGTCGACTCCGCTGCTGTTCATGGTCTCGGCCCTGACGTTCGTGCTGGTGTCACTGGTGCCGGGGGACCCGGCCCGGACGATCGTCGGGCAGCACGCGACCGAGGAGCAGTACCGGACCGTCCGCGGCCAACTGGGCCTGGACGAACCGCTGCCGGTGCAGTACTGGCACTGGCTGGTGCGGGTGTTCCACGGCGACCTCGCCTCCTCGCTGTTCAGCGGTGAGCCGGTCACGTCGGTGCTGAACAACCGGCTGCCGGTATCGATATCGCTGATCGTCGCGGGCACCGTGGTGTCCGGGATCCTGGGCGTGGCGCTGGGCCTGCTGAGCGCGCGGCGCGGCGGTTTCCTCGTCAGGATCGTGGACGGGCTGTCGCTGATCGGCCTGGCCGTCCCGGCGTTCTGGCTCGCGCTGGTCCTGATCGCGGTGCTGGCGGTGCAGTTGCGCTGGTTCCCGGTGACGGGCTACGTACCGTTCGCCGACGACCCGGCGCAGTGGGCGCGTTCGCTGGTGCTGCCGGTCATGTCGCTGTCGGTGGGCGCGGTGGCGATCATCGCCAAGCAGACCCGTGACTCGGTGCTGGACACCTCCACCCGCGACTTCATCCGGGTGATGCAGGCCAACGGCTTCTCACCGCGCTCGATCCTCTACCGGCACGTGCTGCGCAACGCGGCGCTGCCGGTGGTGACCGTCCTGGGCGTGGTGCTGGTCAGCCTGCTCTCCGCCGCTGTCTTCGTCGAGACGGTGTTCGCCATGCCCGGCCTCGGCAGCCTGACGCAACAGGCCACCATCCAGCACGACATCCCCCTCATCCAAGGAGCCGTCTTGTACATCACGGTGCTGGTGGTCCTGGTCAACCTGCTGGTGGACCTGGCGTACGGCCGTCTCGACCCGCGGGTGCGTGCCGCATGAGCACCGCCGCGAAGAGACCGGGTCTGCTCGCCCGGGTCGTGCGCCGCCCGTCGGGCGCGGCCGCCATCGGCTGGCTGGTGCTGCTGACCGCGGCCACCGCCGGAGCCTCGTTCACCGCCCCGCGCGGGCCGCTGGAGCAGGACCTCGGACACGTGCTGGCCGGCCCCTCGGGCGGCCATCTGCTCGGCACCGACAACCTGGGCCGGGACCTGCTGAGCCGGCTGCTGTTCGGCGGCCGCTCCACGCTGCTGGCGGTGGCCGAGTCGCTGCTGGTCTACCTGGTGATCGGCACCGTCCTGGGGCTGGCCTCGGGGTATCTCGGCGGCTGGGTGGACTGGCTGGTCACCCGTACCGCGGACCTGATGTTCGCGCTCCCGGGCATCATCATCGTGCTCGTCGTCCTGTCGGTGTTCCCCGGCAATCTGCACGCCGCGATGATCACCTTCGGGGTGCTCGGCAGTCCGGGCCTGATCCGGATCCTGCGGTCACAGACCCTCGGCATCCGCGAGGAGTTGTACGTCGCCGCGGCGAAGGTCGCGGGGCTGACGCGCTCCCAGATCCTGCGCCGGCACGTGCTGCCGCGGATGACCAGCATGGTCATCGTCCAGGCGGCGCTGTTCTCCGCGATCGTCGTCACCATCCAGGCGGGGCTGGGGTTTCTTGGCCTCGGGGCGCAGCCGCCCGACCCGTCGTGGGGCGGTCTGGTCGCGGACGCGTCCCAGAACATCGACCGTGATCCCTGGATGCTGGTCCCCGCGGGCATTCCGCTGGTCATCACCGTGATCGCGCTGGGTCTGCTGGGCGACGCGATCCGCGACGCGGCCATCGAGGGCTGGTCGGTCTCCAAGATGGCGGCACCGCCGGGCCGCACGGTGCCGGCGCCGAGGTCCGCCGAGGACGCCGTGGCCCCGGTGGAGGGCTCGATTGAACCGGACGCGCGGGCGCTGCTGTCGGTGCGGAACCTGTCGGTCGAGATCGGCGGCATCCCCGTCGTCCAGGGAGTGTCCTTCGACGTCATGGCGGGCGAAACACTCGGCGTCGTCGGTGAGTCCGGGTGCGGCAAGTCGGTGACGGCGCTGGGCGTCCTGGGCCTTGTGCCCGGCGGCGGCCGGGTCGCCGGCGGCCAGGTGGTGTTCGACGGGGTCGACCTGGCCGGCTCCCCGGCCGAGCTGGCCCGGGTCCGTGGCTCCGGGATCGCCTATGTGTCCCAGGAACCGATGGTGGCCCTCGACCCGACCTTCCCGGTCGGCCGCCAACTCGCCGAGGCCGTACGGCGGCACAGCCGCGCCGACCGGCGGACGACCCGCGCCGCGGCCCACCGCCGGGTGATCGAGCTGCTGACCATGGTGAACATCCCCGACCCGGAGGCGGTGGCCGGCCGCTACCCGCACCAGCTGTCCGGCGGGATGGCCCAGCGTGTCGCCATCGCGCTGGCCCTGGCGGGCGACCCGAAGCTGCTGATCGCCGACGAGCCGACCACCGCGCTGGACGTGACCGTCCAGGCCGAGATCCTGACGCTGCTGCGCGGGCTGCAGGCAGAGACGGGGATGGCCGTGCTCATCGTCACCCACGACTGGGGGGTGGTGGCGGACCTCTGCCACCGGTCGGTCGTGATGTACGCGGGGCAGGTCGTGGAGCAGGCGGACGTCGAGTCGATGTTCACCCTGCCGCTGCATCCGTACACCGCGGGCCTGCTGGCGGCCAACCCGCACCTGGCCGGCGGCGGAGAGCCGCTGCCGACGATCCCCGGCACGGTGCCTGCCCCCCGCGACTGGCCGCAGGGCTGCCGGTTCGCCGCCCGGTGCTCGCGCGTCACCGACGCGTGCGCGGCGGCACCGGTCGCCCTCACCCGGCCCGTACCCGACCGCCTCACGCGGTGCGTCCATTCCCAGCAGCTCCTCGTGGAGGGCACCCCCAGATGACTCCGCAGACCATCCTCGACATCCAGGACCTGACCGTCGAGTTCCGCCAGGGCCGGCGTACCGCGCCGTTCCGTGCCGTGGACTCGGTGTCCCTGACCATCGCGGCGGGGGAGACCGTCGGCCTGGTCGGCGAGTCCGGCTCGGGCAAGTCGACCATCGGCCGGGCCGTGCTCGGTCTCAACCCCGTCCGCTCCGGCCGGATCCACTTCGAGGGCGCCGACATCACCAGCGCCCGGCCGGGTGTCCGGCGGGAGCTCAGCGCCCGGCTGCAAGTGGTCTTCCAGGACCCGTACTCATCGCTCAATCCGGCCCGCACCATCGGCCGGACGCTCGCCGAACCGCTGCTGGTGCACCGGAAGATCGGTGCGGCGGAGACCGCCGAGCGGGTCACGGAGATGCTGGCGCGGGTCGGGATGCCCGCCGACACCGCGAACCGGTACCCCGGGCAGTTCTCCGGCGGGCAGCGGCAGCGGATCGCCATCGCCCGCGCGCTGATGCTCTCACCACGCCTGGTGATCTGCGACGAACCGGTCAGCGCACTCGACCTGTCCATCCAGGCCCAGGTGATGAACCTGCTGGCCGATCTGCAGAGCGAGCTCTCCCTCAGCTATCTGTTCATCGCCCACGACCTCCCCGTCGTCCGGCACCTCTCGCACCGCATCGTCGTCCTGTACCGCGGCCAGGTCATGGAGTCCGGGCCCGCCGACGACGTCTACGCCGATCCCGTGCACCCCTACACCCAGGCGCTGCTCGCCGCGGTCCCCGAACCCGATCCCCGGGTGCAACGGGCCCGCAGGGCCGACAAGGAGGCGGCCGGCGCCACGGTCCTGTCCACCCAGCCGCCCGCGGCCACCGGCTGTGCCTTCGCGCACCGCTGCCCGCACGCGATCGACATCTGCCACAGCCTGCGCCCCGAGCTGCTGCCCGTCCCCGGCGGCGAAGCGTCGGGCGGCGGGCGGACCGCCGCCTGCCATCGCGCCGCGGACCTGCATCCGCTGACCGTTCCAGCACATTCAGGAATCACAGGAGAGGAAGTGCCGTGTTCAGGCAACGAATGATCAGCGGGCTGGCGACCTTGGTGGTGCTCGCCGCCGCGGCCACCGCGTGCGGCGGGTCGTCGAAGGAATCCGGCGGCCAGGGCGACACCCTGACCGTCATCTCCCCGAGCGCCCCGGCGAGCCTCGACCCGGCGAAGGCCAACGTCGGTTCCGACAACTGGTTCGTCAACCTGGCCTACGACACCGTTCTGCGGCAGGGGCAGGACGGGAAGACCGGTCCCGCGCTCGCCACCAAGTGGGGGTACGTCGGCACCGGCAACCGGGAGTTCGAGTTCGCCCTGCGCGACGGGGTGAAGTTCGCCGACGGCACGGCCATGACCGCCCAGACCGTCGCGGCGTCACTGAACTACACCCGCAAGAACGGGCTCAACGTCTCCTGGACCTCGGCGATCGACTCCGTCACCGCCACCGGTCCGCTCACCGTGCGGATCCACTGCTCCAGCCCGCACCCCAACGTGCCGCAGCTGCTCAACCAGATCCTGCTCGTCGGCTCGGTGATCAGCCCGGCGGGCCTGGCCGACGCCAAGAAGATGGGCACCCAGTCCTTCGGCGCGGGCCCGTACGTCCTGGACACGGCGCACACGGCCACCGGCGACCACTACACCTACACCCCCAACCCCAACTACTGGGACAAGACGAAGATCCACTGGAAGAAGGTGATCATCAAGATCGTCGCCAACCCCAACTCGGCCCTCCAGGCCGTGAAGACCGGGCAGGCCGACATCCTGGGCATCACCGCCAACCAGGTCGACACCGCCACCTCGGGCGGCCTGAGCGTGATCCGCTCGCCCAACGCCTTCCTCGGCATCGACCTCGTCGACCGGGACGGGGTCCTGTCCAAGCCCCTCAAGGACGTCCGGGTCCGCCAAGCCCTCAACTACGGCGTCGACCGCGAGAGCATCACCAAGGCTCTCTTCCAGCAGTACGGCCACGCCACCGACCAGATATCCCTCCCCGGCCTGGACGGTTTCGCCGCCGACTACGACAACCACTACTCCTACGATCCGGCGAAGGCCAAGCAGTTGCTCGCCGCGGCGGGATACCCGAACGGGTTCGCGCTGCACATGGAGACCCAGAACTTCTTCGGCATCGACCTGGTCACCCAGGCCGTCGTCCAGCAGTGGAAGCAGATCGGCGTCACCACCACCGTCACCACGGACACCAGCATCGGCCAGTGGCTGGGCAACGCCACGTCGAAGAAGTTCCCCGCGCTCGGGTTCGGCTACGGCGGCGCCTCCACCTACACGCTGTCGCTGGACTGGATGCTGCCGCACCCGACCGCGTTCAACCCGTTCGCCTCGCAGGACCCCGCACTGACCGCCATGCTGGCCACCGCCGCGGCCGCCCCCCAGGAGAAGCAGCCGGCGCTCTACCAGAACGTCATGCGCCGGGTCGTCGACCAGGCGTGGTTCGTCTCGGTGCTGCGGACCGACGGGATCTACGCCTTCAACAGCCGCAAGCTGAAGGGGTTCGCGGTGGCACCCAGTTACCTTCCCGACCTCGCCTGGGCCACCGCACCGAAGTAGTACCCGTCCCTGCCGCCTCACGCTTTCCGCCTCGCGCCTTCCGTCTCCCGCCCGCCCCGTTCCGGCCGGCGGGAGGCGGGAGGCGCGCTTCGCCATGGGGCCCGCGGGCGGCTCGCACCTGATCGTCCCTGATCAGTTCCCGCTCCCGTGCGCAGGTCGGCGCAGCGTGGCCGTCCGGTGACCGAGAGGTAGGCGACAACCCTTGCCAGCAACGGCCAACTGTGCTGATATCCGAACCTGCTGGCAGTGACAGCAGGTGCCCTCACGAACACGCCGGGGCGAACGGGCGGCGCACGTACGGCGCCCCCAACGGCGCCCCCAACGGATCAGCTCTGCGGCAGCCCACCCGGCCGCCCTCCCTCAAACGAGTGCCATGCCACAGGACTTCTTCGAACCGCGTCGGCCGGCCCTGATCACCGGCAAGGCGTTCGCGGCCGGGGTGAAGGCGCTGATCCAGGCGGTCGTGGTGATCGTCATCGCGGCCCTGGGCATCGCGGCGGCCTCGTCCCTCCTGGGCCGCCTGGCCCGCTGACCGGGAGCACCGACGCGCGGGGGTACGGCGAGGAACCTATGGTGGGATAGGGAACCAAAAGCGGACGATGTGCAGACGCTTCCCAGGAGGCGATGACCATGCATCGCGCTCAATGGCTGTGTGCGTCGTCCCTCTTCGCCGTGGTGCTCGCCACCGTCGCCGTCGGCTGCTCCTCCCCGACGGTCACCACGTCCCCCGCGTCCGTGCAGCCTTCCACGTCCGGATCGTCCGTCCCGGGTCCCACCGCGTCACCGACCGGTGCGGGGCAGCAGGAGGCGCAGATCGGCGACACCCTGGATCTGGTGGGTACCGGTGACGGTGAGCGCATGGCCGTCACGGTCACGCGGGTCGGGACACCGGGACGGCCGTGTACGCGGATTCCCCCTCCAACGGGGCGCAGGTGATCGACACCCAGGGCCAGGCCTTCAACTCCACGATCGCCGACACGAATGCGGGGCCCAGCTTCCCCGGCAGTGTCCGGATCACCCCGGGGGACACGGCGCTGGGCTTCATCACGTTCGAAGTGCCGAAGGCCTCCGTGATCGCCAAAGTGCAGTTCACCCTGAATTCCGGCTTCGCCGCCAACACCGGCCAATGGACCGTGCAGGGCGTGGAGAAGGGCTCGCCGTCCACGGGCACCGCCCCGGTGCCCCAGCCGACCGTCTCCACGGCACCCGCGCCCACGTCCGCCGCCGGGGCGACGAGTCCCCGCCAGGTCGTCGAGAACTACTACGCCGCCATCAACGCCCACGCCTATCTCACGGCATGGAACCTGGGCGGCAAGAACCTCAACGGGTCCATGCAGGGCTTCGTGGCCGGCTTCGCCGGTACCGCCCACGACACGGTGACGGTGACGGATGTCCAGGGCGACACCGTGAGCGTCGTTCTCGACGCCACACAGACGGACGGCAGCCACCGCGTCTTCTCCGGGACCTACACGGTCCGTGACGGCATGATCGTCAGCGCGGACATCCACTGAGACGCCGCCGTCGGCCATGGGTCGGTCAGGAGCCCACGGGGTTCACGAAGGTGCCGGGGTGGGTGGCGCCGTCCTGGCGGACGATCGAGCCGCCCCAGGGCCACTTCAGCGCGAACTGGGTCTTCTCGTCCGGCGGCGTGATGCGGACCAGGGCGGGCTCGAAGGCCTCGGCGGCGGGGGCGGTGGTGGGGAGGAGAGTGATGGAGAAGTTCGTGGTGTCCGAGGGCTTGAGCAGGATCTTGGTGGGCGTCGTCGAGGCGCGGATCAGCGACCAGGTGCCGTCCGTCGCGCGGTTGCCGACGATGTCGACGCCGGGGAAGCCGATGAGCGAACAGGTGTGGCGGCTGATGTTGGTGAAGAAGACGGAGGCCCGGGTCTGGCCGGTCGAGGCCATGTCCGGGGCCGCGCCGCCGCCGGCGGCGAAGCCCGCCTTGAGGTCGCCGGTGTGGCAGCGGGCGATGGACGCGAGATCGACGACTGTGGACGTGCCGGAGGTGGACGTATCGGCGTTCGACGGGCCGTCATCGGACGACGCGGATCCGCCGGTCGTATCGTTTCCGCTGCTCTTGGCACCGTCGGTCACGCCGCCGCTGCCGGCGGTGGGTGTCGCCTTCGGAACGCCCGTGGTGGGGGCGGGGGCCGGGGTGCTCGGGGCGTGGTTGGGGCGTCCGCTGGATCGCGCGCCGTCCGCCGAGGTCTGGCACGCGACGGCGCCGGTGCTCAGGGCAGCGATGGCGAGTATCACAGCCGCGTGGCGGGGCAGGCGATTCAGCATGGCGGTCATGGGTACCCGACTCTCTGCGTGCGGCGGCGCGACGATCTCTGTGCGTTCACGCGCGGAACGCGGGCCGCGGTTCCAGCGGACTGCCACCGGCCGGGTCGGTCAGGGCCGCGGGGTCCGCCGGCAGGTGCTGCTCCGCACCGGACCGACGACAGGGAGCGCTCAGCGCAGCTGCTGGACGCGCAGGGCCAGTTCCATCTCGAAGCGGGCGTCGGGGTCCTGGAGCCGGTCGCCGAACAGTTCGTCGAGCTGGCGCAGCCGGTAGCGGACGGTCTGCGGGTGGATGCCGAGCCGGCCCGCCACCTCGTTGGCGTTGCGGCTGCACTGCAGCCAGCAGAGCAGCGTGTCGGCGAGGCGGGCCCGGTACGGCGGGCGCATCCGTTCCAGCGGGCCGAGATGGCGTTCGGCGAGGGCGTCCACCAGGGCCTCGTCCTGGAAGAGCAGCATGGTGGCGAGGTTCTCGGAACAGCGCACGACCTCGCCGCCCGGCAGCACATCGCGCCGGGCGAGGGTCAGCGCGTCCATCGCCCAGCGCAGCGACCGGGCGCCTTCGGTCAGTTGCACGGTGGGGCCGAGGGCGGCGCGGTGGCCCTGCAGCGCCGAGTCGACGGCGCGGGTCCTGCCCGGTCCGCCCGGGTCGGGGACGACGATGCACCCGGGCCGCTGGTCGAAGCGGGCCAGGAAGCCGGGCGGCAGGATCGGGTAGAGGGTCTCGCGTTCCCAGTGGTGGTCCACGACGACCACGGCGAGGGAGGTGGGGACCGGCCAGTGGGCGGCGTGGGCGAGATCGCGGATGGCCTCCTCGGTGGGGGGCCGCTCGGCGATCAGCATGTCGAACAGCCGCAGCCGCCGGCGTTGCAGCTCACCCGCCAGATGTAACTGGGCCTCGGCGTACCCGGCGGAGGTGGCCGTGGCGATCTCGTCGATATGGACCAGCGCGGCCTCGCCCAGCAGGCCGAGGACCTCACGCGGCAGGACGTCGGCGTCGGCGAGGGAGACGATGCGGCGCCAGGAGATCCGGGCGCCGATGCGGAGCGCGCCCTGGAAGGAGTCGAGGCTGCGGCCCTCCCGGGCTTCGCCGCGGCCGATACCGCGGTAGATGCCGATGACCTCCTGCGCGCTGATGCCCGGGGCGGAGAGGCGGTCCAGCAGGAGGTTCAGACCTAATTCCACGCCGGTGTGGATGGTTTTCGTGTAGGTGTCGTTCGTCGGGCGGTCGTACTCGGGAATCTCGGCCTGGATGGCTGCGACCACCTCCTTCCGGATAGCGTCGAGGAAGGGCCGGAGATGGTGGGCGAGCTCCGGGGGGATCCGGCTGAACGGCTCATCTGCCAGTTCTTGGGTCTGTCGCACCGTGGCGGAGTTCCTTCCGCTTATTGGTTCGATTGCTTGCGACGGTACTCCCCGGAAGCAGCTGCCCGCCACGGTGCCTGACGGAGCATCAGATGAGGATGCGTTGTCACTTGAGTGACAACGAGTCCCCGACGGTGCGGCCTTCCGGCACAGCCGGTGCCCGGTGGCGGAGGGCGAGGAACGTCACCAGGGCGCCGCACAGGACACAACCGGCCGCGAGTCGCAGGCCGGCCGCATAGCCGTCGAGGAACGCGGTAAGCGGATCGGAACCGGCGGCGAGTTCCGCGCTCCGGGTGTGCGTCAGGACGACGCCGACCAGGGCGATACCGAAGACCCCGGAGATCTCCCGGGCCGCGCTGACCACCCCGGACGCCATGCCGTTGCGGGAGGCCGGCACCGAGGCGAGGGAACGGACCGTCAGCGGCGTGGTGAGCGCGGAGCCCGCGCCGATCAGCAACAGCCCCGGCTGCAGACCGAGATAGCTCGTCCGCAGACCGGTCGCGGACACCTGCACCAGCCCCCACGCCACCAGCACCAGCCCGGCCGCGATCACCCGGTGCGCGCCCCAGGCCGCGCAGAGCCGCTCCGCGAACGGCGTCAGCGCCAGCAGCGCGAGCGCCAGCGGCAGGAAGGCGAGACCGGCCTTGGTCGCGGAGAATCCGAGCACCTGCTGCAGATACAGCGTGGTGAAGAAGAACACGCCGTTGACGCCGATGCCCCAGAGCACCTGCGCGGCCGTTCCGCCGCTGAGGAGGCGGTCACGGAAGAGGCCCAGTTCGAGCAGCGGCGCCGCCCTGCGGATCTCCAGAGCCACGAACAACCGGCCCGCCAGCGCCGCCGCGAACAGACACTGGGGCACCGGCCAGCGGGTGAAGCCGTGCGCCCCGCCCTCCAGCAGTCCGTAGGCCAGCAGCCATAGCGCCGCACTCGACAACACGACCCCGGGCACGTCGAGTCGGCGCAGCGCGGACAGACCCGGGCGGCGTACCGCCGCGGGCACCGCGCCGGCCAGCAGCAGTCCGAGGACGCCGAAGGGCACGTTCAGGAAGAACACCCACCGCCAGCCCCACCGCTCGGTGATGAAACCGCCGAGCACCGGCCCCAGGGCCAGCGCGACCGCCAGCGCCCCGGTCCACAGCCCGACCGCGAGCGAGCGGCGCGCCGCGGGCAGTTGGCCGGTGATCACCGCCAGTGTCGCGGGGATCACCAGCGCGGCTCCAGCGCCCTGCACGGTCCTGGCCGCGATCAGCGTCGGGCTGTTCGCCGCGAGACCGCCCGCCACGGAGGCGGCCGTGAAGACCGTCAGCCCCGCGATCAGCACCGGGCGGCAGGACAGCAGGTCGGCGAGCCGGCCGCCGGCCAGCAGCAGCGCGCCGAAGCTCAGGACGTAACTGGTGCCCACCCACTCCAGATCCGGCAGGTCGAGACCCAACGCCCGTTGCACGGAGGGCAGCGCGACGTTGACGACGGTGTTGTCCAGCGTCGTGATGAACCCGGTCACCGCGATCCCCAGCATGATCGGCAGCGTCCTGACCCGGTCCACCGGCGGCTCCTCTCCCGGGTCAGGAGCCCCTGGTCCTGGCGGGTCATGTGCTCGGGGCCGTCCGACCTTAACCACCGCACCCGCCGTTCGGCTTGTCATCGGAGTGACAGAAGGCGGACGGGCGGCTGTCACGCCCCGCTCTAGTGGCCCGGCACCCGGAAGCGGAACCTGTTGCCCCCATGACGCTCCAGAATTCCGGATCCCCCCTCCGGGAAGGAGAGCCGCGCATGACCCGTTTCGCCGAGTTCGAGTCCCGTCGCGCCCAGGTTCTGCGAGGAGGCTCACCAGCGGCCGTGGAGCGCCAGCACTCCCGAGGCCGGCTCACCGCGCGGGAGCGCATCGACCTGCTGCTCGACCCCGGCTCCTTCACCGAGACCGACGCCTTCGTACGGCACCGCTGCACCGCCTACGGCATGGACGCCTCCCGCCCCGACGGCGACGGGGTCGTCACCGGTCACGGCACCGTCGACGACCGCCCGGTCGCGGTCTTCGCGCAGGACGCCACCGTCTTCGGCGGAAGCATGGGGGAGGCGTTCGGCGAGAAGGTCCTCAAGGTCATGGACCACGCGCTGAAGGTCGGCTGTCCCGTGATCGGCCTCAACGACTCGGGCGGCGCGCGCATCCAGGAGGGGGTCGTCGCCCTCGCCCACTACGCGGAACTCGTCCACCGCAACGTCATGGTCTCCGGGGTGATCCCCCAACTGTCCATGATCCTCGGCCCGTGCGCGGGCGGCGCCGCGTACTCGCCGGCGCTCACCGACTTCACGGTCATGGTGAAGGACATCTCCCACATGTTTGTCACCGGCCCCGACGTCATCCACTCGGTGACGGGGGAGGAGACCACGGCCGAGGAACTGGGCGGCGCCCGCACCAGCTCCGCCGTCAACGGCACCGCCCACTACCTCGCCCACGACGAGGCGGACGCCTTCGACTTCGTGCGCGGGCTGCTCTCCTACCTGCCCGCCAACAACCGTGAGGCGCCACCGCGCTACCGGCAGCGCTCCGACCCCGGCATCACCGCGACGGACCGGGAACTCGACGAGATCGTGCCCGCCAACCTCGGTCACGCCTACGACATGCGGGAGATCCTGCGGCGCGTCGTGGACGACGGCGAACTGCTGGAGATCCAGGAACTGTTCGCGCCGAACATCATCTGCGCCTTCGGCCGGGTCGAGGGCTCGTCGGTGGGCATCGTCGCCAACCAGCCGCTGCACTCCGCCGGCGCCCTGGACATCAACGCCTCCGAGAAGGCCGCCCGGTTCGTGCGGTTCTGCGACGCCTTCGGCATCCCGATCCTCTCGTTCGTCGACGTGCCCGGCTACCTCTCCGGCGTCCGGCTGGAGCACGAGGGCATCGTCCGCCGGGGCGCCAAGCTGCTGTACGCGTACGCCGAGGCCACCGTGCCCGCCATCACCGTCGTCGTCCGCAAGGCCTACGGCGGCGGCTACGCCGTCATGGGGTCCAAGCACCTCGGCGCCGATCTCAACCTGGCGTGGCCGACCGCGCAGATCGCCGTCATGGGAGCACAGGGCGCGGTCGCCGTCCTGCACCGCAAGGAACTGCGCGACGCCGAGGACCCGGAGCTGCTGCGCAAGCAGCTCACCGCCGAGTACGAGAACGATTACGCCACCCCGTACCTGGCCGCGGAGCGCGGCTACCTCGACGCCGTCATCCTCCCGCACGAGACCCGCGGCCGGATCGTCCGTGGACTGCGGTCGCTGCACGGAAAACACCGGCCCGCACCGCAGCGCCAGCACGGCAACATCCCCCTCTGAACCCCTCTGAACCCGTCTGAACCACCCGTCCCCCGGTCCCACGGATCCCCCCCACCGGTCCCACGGAACCACCTCCTCCGAGAGCGGCCCCCCTCGCGCCCCCACCCCTCTGGAGTCCCATGCCCCCCGCGCGCCCTCTCCCGCCGACCGAGTTCCCGCTGACCGAGTCCCTGCGCCGCTGGTCCACCGAGCGCGGCGCCCAGCGGGCCTTCACCTTCGTCGACTTCCCCACCCCGGACTCGCCGGGCCGGCACCGCAGCCTGACCTGGAAACGGCTCGACCAGCAGGCCCGCACGATCGCCTGGCGGCTGCGGGCCGATGTGGGCCCCGGCGAGCGGGCCGCGCTGATGCTGCCCCAGGGCCTGGGCTACGTGGCGGCCTTCCTCGGCTGCCTCTACGCGGGGGTGATAGCCGTCCCGCTGTTCAGCCCCGACCTGCCGGGGCACGCGGGCCGGCTCGCCGCCGTGCTCGACGACTGCGAACCGTCCTGCATCCTGACCGACACCCCGACCGCCCCCGCCATCGCGGCCTTCGCCGCCGAGCACGGGATCCCGCACCTCCCGGTCGTCCCCATCGACCGGCCGGCCGGCGCGGGCCCGCTGACCGACGCGCTCCCCGATCCGGACCGGCCGTTACCCGTACCCGAACTGGACGACATCGCCTACCTCCAGTACACGTCGGGCTCCACCAGGGTCCCCGCCGGGGTGATGATCAGCCACGGCAACGTCGTCGCCAACGCCCGGCAGGCCGTCAGGGCGTTCGGCGTGACGGCGGACGGCAGCACCAGCGTCGGCTGGCTGCCGCTCTTCCACGACATGGGCCTGGTGCTGAGCATCGCCGCACCCGTACTGGCCGGCATGTCGTCGGTGCTGATGGACCCGGTCTCCTTCCTGGAACGGCCCGTGCGCTGGCTGCGGTTGCTCGGCGCGTACCCGGGCACCATCAGCGCCGCCCCCAACTTCGCCTACGACTACTGCGCCACCCGCATCGACGAGGAACAGACCGCGGCACTGCGGCTCGACCGCGTCCGCGTCATGATCAACGGCAGCGAACCCGTACGGCAGGGCACCGTGGAACGCTTCCAGCGGGCCTTCGCCCGCACAGGACTGCCGCCGGAGGCGCACTGCCCCTCGTACGGCCTGGCCGAGGCGACCGTCTTCGTCACCACCGAACCGCCCGCCGACCTGCCCCGGAAGCTGGTCTGCGACCGCGAGGCACTGGCGGCGGGGCACATCCGGCCGTGTGCGGACGACGACGCCCTGGCGACCGTACTCGTCGGCTGCGGAACCCCGGTGGGGCAGGAGCTGCGCATCACGGACCCGGTGACGGGGCTGGTGCTGCCCGAGGACCGGATCGGTGAGATCCGGCTGCGCGGTCCCAACATCGGCCTGGGCTACTGGAAGCGGACCGGCCGTTCGCAGGCGTCCTTCGCCTCCCGCATCCCCGGCGAGCTGGGCGACTGGCTGCGCACCGGCGATCTCGGGGCGCTGCACGAGGGCCGGCTCCAGGTCACCGGACGGCTGAAGGACCTGCTGATCGTGGACGGCCGCAACCACTACCCGCAGGACCTGGAGGAGACCGTCCAGTCCTCCCTGGACTGCGTACGCCGCGGCCGGCTCGCCCTGTTCACCGTCACCGGCGACGGCGGGCCCGACGAGGTGGTCGCCGTCGCCGAGCACGCCCGGGACCTCGACGTCACCGCCGAGCTGTGCGCGGCGGCGGAGCGGGCCGCCCGCGCCCGGATCTCCGCCCGGCACGGGGTACGGCTGGCCCGGCTGCTCCTCGTACCGCCCGGCGCGGTGCCGCGCACGTCCAGCGGCAAGGTCTCCCGTTCCGCCTGCCGCGAGCGGTATCTCGCGGGCGAGTACGAGAGGGAGGCGGCGGCAGGTGAGTGACGGCGCCGGGGGCGCGGGGGAGTCCGGCATCGCCGGGGAACTCCGCCGCACGATCGTCTCGCGGCTCTCCCAGTGGTACGGGCTCGACCCGGCAGAGATCGACGACGACCGGCCGTTCGCGGAGCTCGGCATCACCTCACGGGACGCCATCGCCCTCACCGCCGATCTGCGCGCCCTCACCTCGGTCCAACTCCCCGCGACCCTGCTGTGGGAGGCGCCGACGCTGGGCCGGCTGCTGTCGGTGGTCGAGGCCGCGGTCGGCGTCGGGGAAACGGCCGGCCTCCCGGCGCCGACTCCCCGGTCCGCCCCGGCACAGCCACCGGGCGGCGCGTCGAGTGCCGTCGCCGTCGTCGGTATCGGCTGCCGGCTCCCGGGCGGCATCACCTCCCCGGCCGCCTTCTGGGAACTGCTCAGTGCCGGCGGCAACGCGGTGGGCACGCTCCCCGAAGGGCGGTGGGCTCCGTTTCTTCCCGACGGCGTGCCGCCCGAGGGCATCAACCGGCATGGCGCGTTCCTGTCCGATGTCGCGGGGTTCGACGCCGAGTTCTTCGGCATCTCGCCGCACGAGGCCACCCTCATGGACCCGCAGCAGCGGCTGCTGCTGGAAGTGGCACGGGAGAGCCTGGACCACGCCGCGATCCCCGCGCCAGGACTGGCCGGTACCCGCACCGGCGTGTTCGTGGGGATCAGCGGCAACGAGTACGCCCAGCTCACCACCGCCGACCTGGACGCGGTCGACGCGTGGACCCCGCCGGGCGTCGCCCTGAGCATCGCCGCGAACCGCCTCTCGTACGCGCTGGACCTGCGCGGACCCAGCCTCGCCCTGGACACCGCCTGCTCCTCGTCGCTGGTCGCCGTGCAGCACGCCGTCCGCAGTCTGGTGTCCGGCGAGACCGACACGGCTCTCGCCGGCGGGGTGAACCTGCTGCTGTCGCCCGCGCTGACCCTGGCCTTCCAGCGCGCGGGCGCGCTCGCGCCCGACGGACGCTGCAAGACCTTCGACGCCGCGGCCGACGGCATGGTGCGCGGCGAGGGCTGCGCGGTCGTCGTCCTCAAACGACTGGCCGACGCCGAGCGGGACGGGAACCGCGTCCTCGCCGTCATCCGGTCGACCGCCGTGAACTCCGACGGCCGCTCCAACGGGCTGCTGGCCCCCAACCCCGAGGCCCAGCGGGCCCTGTTGGAACAGGCCCACGCCGGTGCGGGCTCCGAACTGGACTACGTCGAGGCGCACGGCACCGGCACCGCGCTCGGCGACCCGATCGAGGCTCACGCCCTGGGGGCGGTACTCGGCCAGGGCCGCGAACCGGACCAACCGCTGCTCATCGGCTCGGCGAAGACCAACGTCGGCCATCTGGAGGCCGCGGCCGGAATCACCGGGCTGGTCAAGACGGTGCTGGCGCTGCACCACGACGAACTGCCGCCGCACCTCAACTTCGGCACCCCCAACCCGCTCATCGACTTCGACGCGCTGGGCCTGCGGGTCGTCGACTCCCCGGAGCCCTGGCCCCGTTACTCGGGCCGGGCCACCGCGGGCGTCTCCGCCTTCGGGTTCGGCGGCACCAACGCGCATGTCGTGCTGGAGGAGTACCGGCCCGCGCTGAGGAAGGCGCCCATGCCAGGGGGAGCGCCGGCGATCACCGTTCTCGACGCCCTCTCCACCGCACGGCTGCGCGAGGACGCGGCGCGGCTGAGCCGCTGGCTGTCGTCGCCCGCGGCCCGAGGGGTCAGGATCGAGGACGTCGCCCGTACGCTGCACGGCCGCACCGGTCGCGGCCGGTACCGCGCGGCCGTGGTCGCGGGCAGCATCGAGGACGCCGCGGCGGCCCTCTCCTGCCTCTCCGCAGGCCGGCCCCATCCGGCGGTCGTCACCGGCGGCCCGGTCACCGAAACCGCCCGCCCCGTCTGGGTGTTCTCCGGCTACGGCTCACAGTGGCCGGGCATGGCCCGCCGGCTGCTCACGGCGGAACCAGCGTTCGCCGAGGCGGTGGACCGGCTGGAACCCCTGTTGCTCGAGCACGCGGGCCTCTCGCTGCGCGCGGGACTCGAACCCGGCGCGGAGTTGTCGTCCCCTTCGGTCGTCCAGCCCGTGCTGTACGGCCTCCAGGTCGCCCTGGCCGGACTCTGGCGGGCGTACGGGATCGAACCGGCGGCCGTCATCGGCCACTCGATGGGCGAGGTCGCCGCGGCCGTGGTCGCCGGTGCGCTCGACGCCGAAACCGGCGCCCGTGTCATCGCGACCCGCTCCCGGCTGCTCGACGGGCTGACGGGCGGGGCGATGGCCGTGGTGGAACTCTCCGCCGCGCAGGTACGGGCACACGCCGGAACATGGTCCAGTCTGCGGGTCGCCGTCCACTCCTCGCCCGGCCAGAGCGTCGTCACCGGCACGGCGGACGACATCGGCGAACTGATCCGGCAGGTCGCGCGGGAGGGCGGGCTCGCCCGATCGCTGGGGGTCACCGCGGCGGGCCACTCCCCGCAGGTCGACCCGCTGCTCGGCCCGCTGGCCGAACAACTCGGCGAGGTGCCGCACATGCCGTCCGGCGTTCCCTTCTACAGCACCGTCCGGGACTCGCCCCGCGACCTGCCGGTCTTCGACGCCGGGTACTGGGTGGCCGCGCTGCGCCGACCCGTGCGCTTCGCGCAGGCGGTCGCCGCCGCGGCGGCGGACGGGCACCGGCTGTTCGTCGAGGTCTCCCCGCACCCCACACAACTGCATCCGCTCGCCGAGACGCTGCGCGCTTCGGATGCCGCTTCGGGAGCCGGGGACGCCGCGCTGTTCCCGACCCTGCGCCGGAACACCGACGACGCCTTCTCGTTCCGGCACAGCCTGGCGGCGCAGCTGGTCAGGGGTGTGGCGATCGACCCCGGGGCGCTGCACGGGACCGGCCGGATCGTCGACGTACCGAGCGCCGGCTGGCGGCACCGTCCCTACTGGGTGAAGGGCCGGCTGGCGGCGCAACGGCAGGAACCCGATCCCGTACCGCTGCCGGTCCCCCGAACCGCCGAACCGGCGGACCGGCCCAGGACCGTCATCGACCGGCTGCGCGAGCATGTCGCCCAGGTCATGGGGTACGCGCCGGAACATATCGACCCCGGGACGCCGCTCACGGAACTCGGGCTCGACTCCCTCATGGCCACCCGCATCCTGGCCGCCGTCCAGCGGGACTTCGGCACCGTCGTCGAACCACGCGTGCTGCTGCGTAACGGCACCGTCGCCGCGCTCGCCGCGTGGCTGGAGCCGTCGTGCGCGGGGGACGGTACGGAGCAGGCGGCCGAGGATACGTTGACGGGTGTGCTTCCCCGGGACGCCGCCGAGCGGCTGGTCTCCCGGGCCTGGCAGAGCGTCGCCGGCGGCCAACCGCCCGGCGCCGAGGACGACCTCGGTCTGCGGGAACTGCCCCGGGAGCGGCTGGCGGAGCTGGCCCGGGAACTGTCGGAGCGGGCCGGATGCGAGGTACCGGCCGATGACCTGCTGACCGGCCCCTCCACCGTCGCCGCCGTCGCCGGTCTGCTGCGCCCGCGCCTGGAGACACCCGTCAGCGGTCCACTGCGCGTCCTGCGGGCGGGCGGGAGCCGGCCGCCGCTGTTCCTGATCCATCCCGCGGGCGGATCCACCGCCGTCTACCGCGCCCTCGTCCAGCGGCTCGGCGACGAACAGCCCTGCTACGGACTGGAACGGCTGCCCGGCCCCGACGCGGTGCACGAGCGGGCGGCGGCGTACGCGCGGATCGTCCGTGAGACCCGCCCGCTCGGGCCGTGGCTGCTCGGTGGCTGGTCCTACGGCGGGGTGGTGGCGCAGGAGACGGCACGGCTGCTGGCCGGCGACGGAACCGTGCCCGCGCTGATCCTGATCGACAGCGTGCTGCCGCTCCCCGTCCCCGAGTTGTCGCCTGCCGAGGAAGCCCGCCGCCGCTTCGCGGAGTTCGCCGCGTACGTGGAGCGCACCTACGGCAGTCCGCTGCCGCTGCCCTACGACGAACTCGCGACGCTCGACGACGCCGGGCAGATCGAGCTGGTGGTCAAGGCGCTGGAGCAGGCGGCGGATCTGCCCGCGGCCGTGCTGGAACACCAGCGCACCTCGTACCTGGACCTGCGTAGCGGGGAACGGCACACCCCGCGCCCGTACACCGGCCGCACGCTGCTCTACCGCGCCACGCGGAGCGCGCCGCACACCGTCCAGGACGCGCGCTACACCCGTACCGACGAGGCGCTCGGCTGGGACGGGTCCTGCACCGACCTCTCCGTCGCGCCGATCGAGGGAGATCACCTCTCCCTTCTCGATCCGCCCGCGGTCGACGACCTCGCCGCGCTGCTCACCCGCGATCTCAACCCACCCACGACAAGAGGGATCTGATGCACACACAGCGCCGCCGCCGTACGTCCCGCGCCGCCGTCACCGGAGCGGCCATGCTCGCGGCGACCGCCGCGCTGACCCTCGGCCCCACCGCTCTCGCCCCCGCCGCCGCTGCCTCCACGGCGGCGGCCGCCCCGGCGCGTACCGCCCTGGACGGGGCCGGCATCGTCTCCGAGACCTGGCTCGACAGCCGTACCGTCGATCTGCAGATCAACTCCCCGGCGATCCGCGGCACCGTCGGGACCAGGCTGCTGCTGCCGGCCGACTGGTCGGCCCAGGCCACCCGCACCTGGCCGGTGCTCTATCTGCTCCAGGGCGCGCACGACGACTACACCTCGTGGACCCGCGAGACGGATATCGAGCAGTTCACCGCGGACAAGGAAGTCATCGTCGCCATGCCGTCGTCGGGGCCCACCGGCATCCCCAGCACCTGGTGGAACTTCGGCTCGGGCGCCCCGGACTACGAGACCTTCCAGGTCACGGAGTTGATGCAGCTGCTGCAGCAGAACTACCGGGCCGGGACGACGCGGGCCATCGGCGGGGTGTCCACCGGCGGTTGGGGCGCGATCGCGTTCGCCGCCCGGCACCCCGGAACGTTCAAGGCGGCGGCCTCGTACAGCGGTGTCCTCCACACGACGATGCCCGGTATGCCGATCATCGTCGAGGCGATCGTGGGCCGTGAAGGCCTTCTGCCCTGGGCGCTGTGGGGCTCCCCGATCTTCCAGAGCCCGCTGTGGAACGCCCAGAACCCCTACGCCCTGGCATCGAAGCTGACCGGCACCAGCCTCTACCTGTCCTCCGGCACCGGTGTCGTCGGCGGGAACGGGGAGCTGAGCGCCGAGGCCCTGGAGACCACCCTGTGGCCCGCGTCCCAGAGCTTCGCCGCCCGGCTGCAGCAGCTCGGCATCCCCGTCCAGACCCACTTCTACCTCGGCGGCACCCACAGCTGGACCTACTGGCGCAACGAGTACAAGACGTCCTGGCCGCTCCTCTCGCAGGCCCTGGGGCTGTGACCGACTGACGCCCGGCGCGCTGTGACCCCGGTCAGGCGCGCCGGGGCTCCCAGCGGAAGAGGCGCCGGGCGGCCAGCAGCACGCCGGCCGTCCACAGAGCGGTGATCAGCAGGGCGGGGCCGGCGGACTGCCAGGTGTGCAGGAAGGAGAGATCGGCCAACGGGCCGCCGTTCCAGCTCTCCTGGCCGAAGCTCTTGCCGAACCACGCGGTTCGGAGGGCCTGCACGACCGGGGTGAGGGGCAGGGCGTGCGCCGGACCCTGCAGCCAGGAGGGGAGCGACGACAGAGGCGTCGCGACGCCCGCGCCGAACATGCAGAGCATGAGGACCGGAGTGGCGACCAGCGGGGATGTCTCGGCGCTCGGCGTCAGCCCGGACAGCGCCACGGCGAGCAGGGCGAACAGCAGATAGCCCGCGACCAGGGTGAGCAGCAGCAGCGCCGGGTCGGCGGGCAGCGGCGCGTGGAACAGACCCACCGAGAGGGTGCCCAGCACCACGGCCTGCAGCAGGACGACGATGCCGCTCGCGCCGATCTGGCCGGCGAACACGGCGCTGGGGGGCACCTCCGTACCGCGCAGCCGCTTGAGCACCAGATCGTCGCGGCGGGCGACGACCGCGTTGAGGAGATTGACGAAGGACGTGACGAGCGCCAGCCCGATGAAGCCGACGGTGACATAGCCGGCCGCGCTCACCCCGCCGATCTCCTTGTCGCGCAAGGGCGCCGCGACGAACAGATCCAGCAGGACGGGGAGCAGGAACCCGATGAAGGTGGAGCGGCGGTTGCGCCAGAAGACCTTCCAGGACAGCAGGAGTTGGCCGTGGGCGTAGCGGGTCCAGGTCATCGGGCGGCCGCCTTGCTGTGGTGGTCCGGGCGGACGGTGCCGTGGTCGTCGGACGCCGTCCGTTGGTCGCCGGCGAGGGCGAGGAACACGTCCTCCAGCGAGGCGTGCCGTACTTCGATGCCGTCGAGTTCGACACCGCGCGCGCCGGCCCAGTCGTGCAGGACGGCCAGCGCGGGCGCCGTCCGGGCGACGGCGTAGGACACCGCGTCACCCTGTACGGCCAGGTCCGCGCCGGGAAGCCGCGGCAGGTCCGAGGCGGTGGTGGCGAACGGCAGCGGGAAGGTGATCCGGCTGCGCTGCCCGGAGAGGACCTCGGCGACGGTGCCGGTGGCGGTGATGCGGCCGGCGTCCATGATGGCGACCCGGTCCGCGAGTTGCTGGGCCTCTTCCAGGTAGTGCGTGGTCAGCACCACGGTGGTGCCGGCCGCCCGCAGTTCCCTGACGAGCTGCCAGGTGTTGCGGCGGGCCTCGGGGTCCATGCCTGTGGTGGGCTCGTCGAGGAAGAGCAGCTCGGGGTCGTTGAGCACGGCGAGCGCGAGGTCCAGCCGGCGGCGCTCACCCCCGGAGAGCTGGCCGACGCGGGTGCCGGCCTTGGTGTCGAGCCGTACCTGGCCGAGGACGTCGGCGGTGGCGCGGGCCCGCCCGCTGAAACGGCGCCAGGCGTCCACCGTCTCCCGGACGGTCAACTCCTTGAAGAATCCGCCCTCCTGGAGCATCACCCCCGTCCTGCGGCGGAGCGCGGGCCCGTCCGCGTAGGGATCCAGTCCCAGCACCCGCACCGTACCCGCGGTGGGCGGACGGTAGCCCTCGACGACCTCGAGGGTGGTGGTCTTGCCGGCGCCGTTCGTTCCCAGCAGCGCGAACAGCTCTCCGCGCCGGACGGTGAAAGACGCTCCGCGTACTGCTTCGTAGTCCCCGTAGGACTGCCGCAATTCCACTACTTCTATGACTTCGGGAATCTCTTTCATGCGCACATGGTGCGCGGTATCAGAGAGGGTCTGCAAGAGGGAATGAATTCATTTTACCTTCCTGAGCTGCGAGTTCGTCGAACATGTAAAACGTCATAAGAAAGCGGTATGACATTTTGCAGGCGGTGTTTCTGACTTTTCCCACTGATGTGCGGACGGCCCTCGGGTGCATATTTCTCTCATCGCCGGAAGCGGCCGGGAAAACCGGAAGCCGAAGGGGATGAGGGAATCGGCAGACCGGCCCACCAGGGTCCGGCGCCGTGAAACGAGAGGAGTCGGCCATGGCTGACAACAAGGACATCACCGAGACCGCCGCTGTCGCCGAGACCGAGCAGTTCGACATCGAGGTCGAGGAGCTGGACACCGTCTCCGGCGGCATCAGCGTCAGCTCGCTGCTCTCCGCGGCCTGCCCGGTCTCGTCCTTCAGCTCGGTCTCCAACTGACCTCACGGTCCGTGTTGGTAAGGCCTCCGAGTCTGACGCAGTAGCGGCCGACTGAGGCCGGGCCGGCGGGCGTCATCGCTCCGCCGGCCCGCCACGGCCGCGGGAATCCGCGCCTCGGTGGGACCTGAACGGTCCCACCGGGGCGCCCCTCGTCCGGCACCCGGCTCCATCCCTGACGACACAACGACACATCGATACATCGACCAACTCACGGACCGACAAGGAGAACCGGGCATGGAAAGCCTCCGCCACCAGCTCACGCGGTTCATCCAGGACCCGGCCGCGCGACGCGACCCCGCCGGGCTCTACCGGCGGCTGCTGACCGAGGCCCCGGTACTGGACCTGGGACGCGTCCACGTCATCTCCGGCTACGAGGAGATCGTCACCGTCCTGATGCACCCCGGAACCGCGGTGGACCCCGCCGCGATCGGGCTCGACCGCCCCGGTTCCTCCGCACTCGCCCAGGTGCTCGCCCGTACGCTGCCGATGCGGGACGGCGCCGACCACACCCGGCTGAAGCGCCTCGCGACCGCCGCGTTCAGCGCCCGCCGGCTCGCCGAGATTCGCGCCAGGATCGAGAACACCACCGAGGAACTGCTCGCGCCCCTGCTGGCCGGCGGCTCCTTCGACCTGGTGGCCGACCTCGCCGTGCCGCTGCCGGTGGCGGTGTCGTGCGCGATCCTCGACGTGCCGCCCGAAGAGCGCGAGCGGGTCACCGGCTGGGCCGGACTGGTCGCCCGGTCCCTCCTGGACCCGTTCGCCGGCGCCGAACAGACCGCCGCCCTGGACGCCGAGTTCGAGGGGTTCCGCGACTGGGTCGAAGAGCTGTGCGCCGCCCGCGCGGCGCGTCCCGGCGGCGATCTCATCAGCCGCCTCGTCCTGGCCAGGGACGCGGGACAGCTGGACGACGAGGACCTGCTCGCCTTCGTCGTCATGCTGTTCGCCAACGGGCTCGAAACACTCACCTCCGGACTCGCGGTCGCCGCCTGGCAGTTGCTGCGGAACCCCGCGCTGGCCGCCGGAATCCGCGCGGAACCGCACACCGCCGAGGCCGTCTTCGACGAATGCCAGCGGCTGGGCAGCCCGGTACGGGCCAGCGCCCGCGGGCTGGGCGGCGACGTACAGGCCGGGGACACACTGCTGCCCGCCGGACGGGTGGTGCTGCTGCTGTACGCGGCCGCCAACCGCGATCCGCGCCGCTTCCCCGATCCCGACCGATTCGACCCGGCCCGGGCGGAGCGCCGACATCTGGCCTTCGGACACGGGCCGCACCACTGCCTGGGCGCTCCGCTGTCGCTGATGGCCGGCGGAACGGTCCTGGCCCTGCTCGCGGCGGCAGGCGCCGAGCGGGAGTTGAGCACCCCGCTCGACGAGAGCACCGCCCGCTGGAGCGAGCAGTTCGTCTTCGGCGGGCTGCGGGAACTGCCCGTCGAGGTCAGGCAGCTCACCTCCCTCGGCGCGGGGATGTGACGGCGATGACGACAACGATCCCGATGAAGACCGTCCCGGCCGTCCCCGACGGAGAACCGCCCGCGTCAGCGGAGCGAACGGGCCCGTCCGCTCAAGCGGTGACGATCGCCGCCGCGGCGGCTGCCGCACAGCTCGAACCGGGCCTCGACCGCCCGGTCCGTGTCATCGGCAGCCGCCTCGGCTCCGCCCTCGTCGCCCTGGTCCTGGCCCTGGGGGCGGGCGGTGCCTGGGTGGGCTGGGGGTCGCTCCCGAACACCCTGTCCCTGCACGGCGTGCTGGCCCACGGCCCCGCGCCGGTCCTCGCCCGGGCCGACGTCGCCGGTACGGTGCTCGACCTGCGGGTCCGCCCGGGGGACCGGGTCACCCGCGGGCAGCTCCTCGCGCTGCTGCGCACCACGGCCCCCGGCCCGGGCGGCACCGCCGAGCTCCGCTCTCCCGCGGACGGCACGGTCGCCGGTGTGCTGACCGCGCCCGGCGGCACTCTGCCGGCCGGGGCCGCGCTGCTCGCGCTCGACCCGGCCGGCGAACCGGCCACGTTGCGGCTCTACACCGGTTCCGCCCGGGACCTGGCACGCCTGCGACCCGGCCAGTCCGTACTGCTGCCCCTGCCGTCCGGCACGGTGCGCGCCCGCATCACGGCCGTGGACCCGTATCCCGCCCGCGCCGACTCGCTCGACGGCGCACTGCCGCTCGGCGAAAGCGACCTGGGGTCGGGGGCCGACCCGGTCTGGACGATCACCGCCGTGCCGGATGCCGCGTCCGGCGCGCTGCCCCCGACGTACGGCCCGGTGCCCGTGGACGTCTCCGTCGACCTCGGCTCCCGCCGCCCCTACCAGGTCATCCTGGGTACGGGGGCCGGGCGATGAGCCTCGACACCCGGACCGCCGAGGAGCGGAAGAGCCAGGAGCCGGCGGCGGCCGCCCCGGGTCCGCCACCGAAGAGCAGCGCTGTCCGCGCGGGCCGCCGGCGCCGCTATCTGCGGACGCCCGTCGTCCCGCAGATGGAGGAGCAGGACTGCGGCGCCGCCTGTCTCGCGATCGTCCTCGGCGCGTTCGGCCGCCGGACGACCCTGCACGAGGCGTCCCGCTCCTGCGGTGTCTCCCGCGACGGTGTGAGCGCCGCCGCGGTGGCCCGCGCCGCGGGCCGCTACGGCCTGGTGGCGCGGGGCCGCCGGGTGGTGCGCGGCGAGGACCGGCTGCTGGGCCTGGACGCCGTGCCGGTGCCGTCGATGGTGCTCGTCACCGGTCCGCACTTCGCGGTCTTCGAAGGCATCAAGCGCGGCCGCGTACGCGTCAACGATCCCTCGCTGGGCAGCCATTCGGCGACACCGGCCGAGTTCTGGGACTCCTTCGCGGGCATCGCGGTCGGCTTCGAACCGGGGCCGGACTTCGAACGGGGCGGAGCCCGGTTCCCGTTCCTGCGGGGGCTGTTGACGAGGATCCGGCCGTACGGGTTCGCGCTGCTGATCGCCGTGCTGGTCGCGGTGCTGCTCACCGTTCCCGCGATGGCCGCGGCGTTCCTGCTGCGGGCCTACCTCACCTCGGTGACGATCGGCGGAACCGGCGCCTGGGCCCTCCCGCTGGTCCTGGCCACCGGCGGTTCGGCCGCCGCGGTGCTGCTCGGCACCTGGCTGCAACAGAGCGTCGTCAACCGGGTGCTGGCCTCCATGGCGGCCCGCACCTCGACCGGATTCCTGTGGCGCATGCTGCGGCTGCCCGGTTCGTTCTTCCACCGCAGGCAGCTCGGCGGTCTGGTGACCAGGGTCCAGATCAACGACGGGCTCTCGGCGCTGCTCTCGTACCGCGCCGCCGGCGCCGCCGCCTCGGCCGCCACCGCCGCCGCGCATCTCGCGGCTCTGATCTGGCTGCAACCCCGGCTGGCAATCGTGCCGGTGGTGGTGGCGGTCATCGACATCGCGGCCCTGAAACTCGCCGACCGGCGGCGCGGCGGCATGCTGCACCAGCTCCACTCCGAGCAGCACAAGCGCGACGGGGTGGCCTTCGCCGGGATCTCCGCCATCGAGACACTGAAGGCGGAGGGGGCCGAGGACTCGTTCTTCCGCTCCTGGTCGGGCTGGCAGGCGCGGGCCATGGACACCGCGCAGAACGTCGCCACCGCCGTCCTCGTACCGCTCTCACTGCCGACCGCGCTCACTACGGCGGGCACCGCGGCCGTCGTGGTGGCCGGGACCGCGCTGCTGATCGGCGGCAGCGTGACCGTAGGAACGCTGCTCGCCTTCCTGCTGCTGCTCAACGGGTTCCTGCTGCCGGTCACCCAGCTCGTCGGCACGGGATCCGAGCTGACGATGGCGCGAGCCCAGTCCGCGCTCCTCGACGACGTCGAACTCTCCGAGCCCGACCCCTATCTGACGGCCGTCCTGGACCCGGTGGACGGCTCGGCCGGACCCGTCGCGCTCAGCGGCCTGCTGGAGCTGCGGGACGTCTCCTTCGGCTACGACCCCAACCGGCCGGCGACGCTGGAGGGCATCTCGCTGACGGTGCGGCCGGGGGAGTGGGTCGCGGTCGTCGGATCGAGCGGCAGCGGCAAGTCCACGCTGGCCCGGCTCGCCGCCGGAGTGCTCCGGCCCTGGACCGGCGACGTGCTGCTGGACGGAGTGCCGCGCGAATCACTGCCGCGCGCCGTGGTGACCAGCCAGGTCGCTTACGTGGAGCAGCGGTTGCGGCTCTTCGAGGGCACCATGCGCGACAACCTCACGCTGTGGAACCCGGCGGCCGACGAGACCGCCCTGCACCGGGCGCTCGCCGACGCCGAGGCCGCCGACCTGGTCCGTGGCCGTGGTGGCCTGGACGCCGGGCGGATCGAGGAGGACGCACGGAACCTCTCCGGCGGAGAGCGGCAGCGACTGGAGCTGGCCCGTGCGCTGGCCCTCGACCCGCCGCTGCTGGTGCTGGACGAGGCGACCTCCGCGCTGGACGCCCGCACCGAGGCCTTGGTCAACACGCACCTCCGGCGGCGCGGTACCAGCTGCCTGGTGCTCGCCCACCGGCTGAGCACCGTCCGCTCCGCCGACCGGGTGGTCGTCCTGGAGGGCGGCCGCATCGTCCAGCAGGGCACCCCGGCGGAACTGGCCGCGGTGCCGGGCCGCTACCGGACGCTGCTGTCCGAGGCCGGTGGCCAGGACGCCACCGCCGCCGCCCCGGTCGCATCGACCCCGAACCGTCCTGTTCAGGAGCAGTCATGACGCCCACTCAGCAGGCGGAGCGCAGCCGCGCCGCCGACGCGACGGCCGCACTGAACGCGACGGCGGCGGCCAACCGCGCGACCCTCGCGGCCGCGCTCGACGGGCTCGGCCCGGCGGCCCGCCGCCCGAGCGGGGAGGCCCGCGCGGTGGCCGTCCCACCGCCGGACGCCGCCGCCCACGCACTCGCCGTGCTCGCGGCCCTCGGCCCCGCCCTGGGGATCGAGGTGCCGGCCCAACTGCCCGCCTCGGTGCGCACTGCCCGCGACCCGCTGATCGCCCTGCTGCGGCGGCTGGGCGTGCGCTGGCGGCAGGTCACCCTCCCGGCCGCCAAGGCGCCCAAGGGCGCAAAGAGTCCGGACGGCGACGACGTTCACGGTGATCCCGGTGGCACCGCCGGTGCGATGATCGCGTTCGCCTCCGACGACGGCCGCCCGCTCGCCCTCGTGCCGCGCGGCCGGGGCCATCTGGTGCACGATCCGGCGGCCCGGGACACCGGCGGTGCCCGGCGCCGGCCGGCGGGACCCGCCTGCTCACGCCAGGCGCTGCTGCTCTACCGGCCGCTGCCGCCCGGCACCCCGACCCCCGGTTCATTGCTGCGCTTCGCGCTCGGCGCCCCCGGCACCCGGCGCGACCTGGTGGTCCTCGCGGGCGCCGGTCTGCTCACCGCCGTTCTGACGCTGCTCGTGCCACTGAGCGCCGGACTGCTCGTGCCGCGGCTGCTGGCCGCCGACCGCCACCCGCTGCGCTGGCTGGCGCTGCTGCTCGGCGCGGCCTCGGCGGCGGGACTCCTGCTCCTGCTGGTCCGCAACACCGCCGCCGTGCGGCTCACCGGACGCATCCAGGCGGCGCTGGAACCGGCCGTCTGGGACCGGCTGCTCACCCATGACGCCCGGTTCTTCCGGGACTTCTCCACCGGCGACCTCGTGCACCGGGCCAACGCCGTCGCCGAGGCCCGGCAGGCACTGTCGGAAGTGCTGGTCTCCGCGGTACTGGGAGCGTTCTTCTCGCTGTCGGGACTTCTGCTGCTGCTCACCGTGGATCTGCGGCTCGGCGGTGTGCTGCTGGCCGCCGCCGTCGCCGCCGTCACCGTCCTGCTCCTGCTGGGACGGCGCAGGCAACGGTACGAATCCGAGGTGTACGCGCTGCACGGCCGGCTGCACGGAGTGCTGTACGGGCTGCTGCTGGGCATCGACAAGCTCCAGACGGCGGGGCGCGAGATCCAGGCCTTCGCCCGCTGGGCCGGGCCCTTCGCCCGGCAGAAGCGCGCCGACGCCGCCGCGATGCGCACCGACGCCGCATCGGGCGCCGTCACCGCCGCTCTGCAACCGCTGCTGCTCGCCGTGCTGCTGGCGGCGACAGCCGCCGGGGGCGCCGGGGGCGTCTCCGCAGGGCATCTGATGGCAGCCGGTATCGCGGCCGGACAGGTGGCGCTGGCACTCGGCCAGCTCACCCACGCGGCGGCCACCGCGTACGGCATCGCGCCGGTGCTGGACCGGCTGCGGCCGGTGCTCGCGGCGCCCGCCGTCCCCGCCTCGGGACCGCACCGCCGCGACCCCGGGGTGCTGGGCGGCGCGGTCGCCCTCGAAGAGGTGACCTTCCGCTACCCGGGCGCTGCGGTGCCGGCTCTGGACCGTGTCAGCCTGCGGGCCGAGGAGGGCGAGTTCGTCGCCGTCGTCGGAGCGTCCGGCGCCGGCAAGTCCACACTGATCCGGCTGATCCTGGGGTTCGACATCCCCGAGTCCGGAACCGTGCGGCATGACGGACAGGACCTCGCCGCCCTCGATCTGCGCCTGGTGCGCGGACAGTTGGGCACCGTCCTGCAGAACGGGCGGACGCTGCGCGGCAACCTGCTGGAGAACCTGGCGGGCACCGACCCCGACGTCACCGAGGACGACGTCTGGGCCGCCGCGGAACAAGCCGGCATCGCCGCCGAACTCCGGGCCCTGCCGCTCGGCCTGGGCACTCGCATCGGTGAGGACGCGCAGGGTTTCTCGGGTGGTCAGATCCAGCGCATCCTGCTCGCCCGCGCGCTGGTCAGACGCCCCGCCGTGCTGCTGCTCGACGAGGCGACATCCGCCCTCGACAACGCCACCCAGGCCCACGTCGCCGACGCCGTGGCCGCCCTCGACCGCACCCGCATCGTCATCGCCCACCGGCTCAGCACCATCCGCCGGGCCGACCGCATCCACGTCATGGACGCCGGGCGGGTCACCGCCTCGGGGACCTACGACGAACTGCTCGACCACGACCCCCTGTTCACCCGCCTCGTCCGACCCCAGGAGATCTGAGATGACGCTCGACCTGCAGGCCTGGCTCACCACCCCCGCCGTGCCGGGAACGGCCGCCGGGTCCCCGGCGGGCGACGGCACGCTCCTGCCCGGCGTCCCCCGCGGTGACGACCGGCTGCGTGCCGTGATCGCCCTGGCCGCCTCCTTCCCGGAGCGCGCCGCGGCCTCGACCACCGCCGACGGGACACCGGACGGGGCCGGACCACCCGTCTTCGCCGCCGCCGAGGACGAACAGCACAGCCGTTCCACCGCCGTCGCGGGCTGGCTGCGGCGGGCGGCGGGCGACCCGGCGTCGGCCGGGGTGCTGCTCGACCACCTGGCGGCCACCGGCCGTGAACTCGGCGACGGGCTGCGGCCGGTCGCGCTGCGCGACCCGTCCGTCGTCCCGGACTGGGCGCACGCCCTCATCGGCTTCCTGCGCGCCCAGCCCGCCGCCCCCACCGCCGAGACCGTCGCACCGGGTGCGATCACCGCGTCCTTCCGCACCGCCGCCGGAGCCCTGCTGCCCTACGACCTCACGGGAGCCGCGGACACCGCGTCCGTGCTCGGTGTCCAGGTGCTCGACTCCGCGCGGGCCGACCTGGCGGAGACCCTGGTGCGGCGGCTGACCGAGGCGCTGGACCTGCCGATGCGCTACGAGGTCCAGTCGTCGTCCGCGCACCCCGGCGGTGGTGACTGGGACGCGCAGGGCGGCCCCGACGCCTCGCAGGAGGGCTGGCTGGCCCGGCTGGAACGGCTGCCCGCGCTCGCCTTCCTCGTCGGCACCGCCTGCCGCCACTGGCAGCACGTCTACACCGAGATGTTCGCCCGGCTCGCCTCCGACCGGGAACTGCTGCGCACCCGCCTCTGGGACGGCGCCGACCCGGGCGCGCTGGCCGCGGTGCACGGTGACGCGGGCGACCGCCACGCGGGCGGCCGGTCCGTCGCGCTGCTGCACTTCGCGGACGGCCAAGGCGTCGTCTACAAGCCGAAGGACCTGCGGCACGCCACGGCCTACATGGACCTGGTCCGTGACCTCAACGCCGCGGGCCTGTCACCCGAACTCCACGTCCGCACCGTGCTGGTGCGCAGCGACCACAGCGCACCGGACGACGGCGCCGCGACCGGCCCCGCCGCCGATCCGGCGACCGAGCACGAGCCCGACCACGGCGACGCCTACGGCTGGGAGGAGCTCGTTCCCGCGCTGCCCTGCACCGACCGGGAGGGCTTCGCCCGCTTCTACCGCCGGCTCGGGATGACCGTCCGGCTGGTGCAGCTGCTCGAAGGCCGCGACCTGTGGTCCGACAACCTGCTGGCCAGCGGCGAGTATCCGGTCATCACCGATCTGGAGTGCCTGCTCTACCCGCGGGTCCAGACCCCGCCGGCGCTGCCCGCGGGCCAGGGTGGACTGCTGGACGTACTGGAGTCGACCGTCGTGCGCACGGCCATGGCCGTGCAGCCGTGGGTGCCGTCCAAGGACCGCCCGGTGGTGGACATCGGCTGCCTCTCCCGCGCCGATGACCTGGAGATCGAACCCGGCAAGCCCGCCCTGCCACTGCCGCCGTACCGGCCGGTGCACGGCGGCGAGAAGGCCGACCCGTGGGAGTACGCGGACGAGGTCGTCGCGGGCTACCGCGACATGCACCGCACACTCGCCGGGATGCGGGACCGGCTGGCGTCCCCCGACGGCCCGCTGGCCGGCTTCAAGGGCGTCTGGGTGCGCTACATCTGGCGGCACACCTGGGACGGCTACAAGATCCTGCGCACCTCGACCAGCCCGCTCGCGCTCTCCGACGGCGCCACCCGCGAGACCGTGATCGCCGGCGCCCTGCGCGGCGCCGTGGCCGCCCGCGCCGGCGACAGCGCACGCGGCGACCTGCTGGAGGTGGTGCTCAGCGAACTCGACTCCTACCGCGTCCTGGACATCCCGTTCTTCCGCTCGCTGACCACGTCGTCCTCGGTGTTCACCGCCCAGGGCCACGAGATCCCCGGTCACTTCCAGAGCACCGCCTGGGACCGGCTGCACGCCCGCATCACCGAACTCGACCGCTTCGACCTGGATCTGCACACCGCGGTCCTCTCCGGCTGCATCGACGCGGCACGGTCCGGGACGCAGCTCCCGCCGGCCACCACCGCCTCCCGGGGACCGGCCTCGCTCTCCGTACCGACGTCCGGTGAACTCCTCGACCACGCCGTGCGGCTGGGCGACCGGATGCTCGCCGACCGGCAGCGCACCGCCGCGGGCGGCGGCTGGATCGGGCTGAGCTGGTACCCGGCCACCGGGCTGCGCCAGGTCGAGGTGCTCAGCGGCGTCGACCTCGTCACCAGCGGTGTCGGCGTGGCGCTGTTCCTTGCCGAACTGTGGTCGGCGACCGGGTCGCCGCGCTTCCGGCAGGCGGCGCACGAGACGCTGTGGGCCGCGGCTTCCCTCATCGACCCGCGCCACCCGGCCTCCTTCGGCTTCGCCCGCGACACCCGGCTGGCCTCGGGGGTCCCGGTGCCCGGCGGTCTCGCCGGACCCGGCTCCCTCATCCACGCCCTGGCCCGCGGCGCCGAAACCCTCGCCGAGCCCGCCTTCCTCGACGTGGCGCGGGCACTGGTCCCCGGAGCGGCGGCCCTCGCGGCGGCGCCCGCCGGCCGGTCCTCGGCCCGCGACGCCGACCGGCTCCCGTACCAGGACAGCCCGTTGGGCGCGGCCGGGCTGCTGCTGAACCTGCTGCGGCTGCGCCGCGCCACAGGCGCCGGAACGACGGGCGTCGCCACCGACGCCGACGCGGCGATCCGCGACCTCGCCGAGGCCGCTCGCCGGGAACTGGCGGGCGACGCCCCGGCCGGCCGCTTCACCACCCCGGCGACCTTCCTCGACCTGGTGCCGACCGGCGCCGACAGCATTGCCGCGGCCCTCGCCCGTACCGTCGCGGAGGCGCCCGGCCTGCTGGCCGATCCCGACGCCGCCCGCGCGCTGCTGCGCGCGCACCGGTTCACGACGACCGCCCGCGGCGGACGGCTGGCCTGCCTGGACACCGCCGTCTCGCTGGGCACCGGCGCCGTCCACCCCGGCGACCTCGCCTGGCTCACCCCGCCCGTCACCGCCGCCGAGATCGCGGCGCTCGGCACCCGCGAACTGGTCGCCGCAGCGGGCGAGGCACTGACCTCGGCCGAGGCCGGCCTGCTGCACACCCTGGACGACGACCTCGCCGGCAGCACCGCCGAGACCCTGGTGCCGGGACCGTTCTTCGACGGCCGGGAAGCGGCCGGCGTCCTCGTCGCCGAACTGCTGCGCCGGCACCACGCCACCGGCAGCTGGTTCGGGGACCGCGCCGAGGTTGACGCGGTCGTCGGCCTCCTCCTGCTGCGGCTGATCGACCCGGCCACCGCCCCGCTCGCCACCCTGCGCTGAGCCCGGCACCAACGCCCTGGGTCGCAGCCCGGCCCGCCCCGCCCCAATTCGGACTACGGAGTCACCATGACCAGTACCCGGCCGACGCCCGGCATCGGCTTCAAGCGGCACTACACCCCCTACGTCGTCGACGGCGAGGCCGTCTACCTGGTGTCCGAACGCGGCGTCTGCGTCGTCAACGGCTCACTGGCCGAACGGCTGGCGCCGCTCCTGGACGGCACCAGGAGCGCCCACGAGATCGGTGCTGAGCTGGCGCCCGCGGTGCCCGCCGACCGGGTAGCGGTGGCCCTGGACCAACTCGTGGCCGGTGGCTGGGCCGCCGCCTCCGACCCGGGGACCGACCCGGCCGCCGCCGGATTCTTCGAGATGGCGGGCCGCGACGGCGACACGGCCGTCGCCGCGCTGCGGGACGCCCGGGTGCGGGTGGAGGTCTACGGGAAGGTGACACCGGAGCCGTTCGTCGCGGCGCTGCTCGCGGCCGGCGCCGCGCACGTGGCGCTCGCACCGGCGGACGCGCCGCCCGCCGACACCGAGGGTGCCGACCTCGTCGTCGCGCTGACCGACGACTACCTCAACCCCGGCCTTGCGGGCCGGAACGCGGCCGCCCTCGCCTCCGGCACCCCGTGGATGCTCGCCCGTCCGGTCGGTTCGATCGTCTGGGCGGGACCGGTCTTCGTCCCGGACGCACCGGCGTCCGCGGACACCCCGGCCGGAGCGCCCGGCACCGGAACCGGCTGCTGGGAGTGCCTCGCGCACCGGCTCTCCGCCAACCGGCAGTCGCTCAGCTACCTCCAGCACCGGCTGGGCAGGGACCAGCCGGTACCGACCGTCGGGGCGCACCTGGCGCCCACGGCCGCCCTCGGGGTGCAGCTCGCCGCGCTGGAGGCGGCGAAGTGGGCCGCGGGCGTCCGCCCGGAGAAGGCCCAGGTGCTGACGTTCGACACCGTGCTTGCCGAGGCGGAACGCCATGAGCTGGTCCGCCGGCCGCAGTGCCCGTCCTGCGGCGACGCCGCGACCATGGAGCGCCGCCAGCTGGCACCGGTGCGCTTCGAGAGCCGGGCCAAGGCGTTCACCGCGGACGGCGGCCACCGGTCCGCCTCGCCCGAGGACATGCTGCTGAAGTACCGGCCCCAGCTCAGCCCGGTCACCGGTGTGGTGACCACCCTGGTGCCCGCCGAACGGACGCCCGGCGGCCTGCGGGTCTACGTCGCGGGCCAGAACCTCGCCCGCCAGGTCGGCGACCTGCGCCAGCTCCGTACCGGTCTGCGCAGCATCAGCTGCGGCAAGGGGCGGACGGACTCGCAGGCGCGGGCGAGCGCGATGGGCGAGGCGATGGAGCGCTACTCCGGGGTGTTCCAGGGCGACGAGGCGCGCCGCACCGCCCGTTACGAGGAGCTCGGCGAGCAGGCGGTGCACCCGTCCACCAGCCTGCTCTTCAGCGACCGGCAGTTCCGCGAGCGGGAGCTGTGGAACGCCAAGAAGTCGATGTTCAACACCGTGCCCGAGCGGTTCCGCGAGGACGCGGTCATCGAGTGGTCGCCCGCCTGGTCGCTGACGTCGGAGCGCACCCGCTGGCTGCCGACGATGTCGCTGTACTACGGCTACCGGCACAACGGCCCGTTCTTCGCCATGGGCGACTCCAACGGGGCCGCCGCGGGCACCTCGTTCGAGGACGCGACGCTGCAGGGCTTCCTGGAGCTCGTGGAACGTGACGCGGTCGCCCTGTGGTGGTACAACCGCGTCCAGCGACCGGCCGTCGACCTGGACTCCTTCGGCGACCCGTACATCGACCGGATGCGCGAGGTCTACGCGGGCCTGAACCGTGAGATGTGGGCCCTGGACCTGACGGCCGACTTCGGGATCCCGGTGGTGGGCGCGTTCTCCCGGCGGACCGACAAGCCGGCCGAGGACATCCTGATCGCGTTCGGCGCCCACCTCGATCCGCACATCGCGCTGACCCGGGCCCTCACCGAGATGAACCAGTTCCTGTCACCGGTGGCCGACGCCGGTCCCGGCGAGACGACGTACTCGGGCGCCGACCACGAGCAGAAGGCCTGGTGGAAGAGCGCGACGCTGGCCAACCAGCCGTACCTCAGGCCCCTCGACGGCCACGCCCCCGCCGCGGCCGGCCGCTGGGACCCGCTGGCCGCCGACGATCTGCGCACGGACCTCGAGACGGTGCAGCGCCTGGTGGCGGACCACGGCATGGAGATGCTCGTCCTGGACCAGACCCGCCCCGATGTGGGCCTGCCCGTCGCCAAGGTGATCGTCCCCGGGATGCGGCACTTCTGGGCCCGGTTCGCGCCCGGCCGGCTCTACGACGTTCCCGTGCGGCTGGGCTGGAAGGCCGCGCCCACCGCGGAGGCCGACCTCAACCCGACCGCCATCTTCATCTGACCGCAGGACGGAAGGCGCGCCATGACCATCACAGAACAGCCGCTGACCACCGCTGACGCCGAACTGTCCCGGGTACGACGGATGCTGACGCTCCGCCAGGACGTAAAAGTGGCGGCGGAGGGCGACGACGTCGAACTCACCCACCCCTGGGGCCGCCAGCGCGTCCACGCGCTCGGCGCGCCGACCGTGCGCCGGCTGCTGGCGCTGGGCGCCGGACCGGTCGACGCCGACGCGCTGGCCGGGGACCGCGAGGCCGGCCGGCTGCTGAGCCTGCTGGGCCGGTTCCCCTATCTGGTGACCAGCATCCTCGACGACCCGCTGACCGGACCGCTGGCCACCGCCGTGCCGATCGCCCGCTCGGCGGCCACACCCGGCGCGCCGGACCTCGGCACCACGGCCGTGGTGCTGTCCCGGTTCGCCTATCTGCGCAGACTGCCCGACGGACCCGCCGACGGCGGCGGGGGAACGATCGGCCAGGGCTGCGTCATGGAATCCCCGCTGGCGCCCTACCGGGTGACACTGCACCAGTCGGCCGCGGCGGCGTTCGTCGCGGCGCTGACCACGCCGCGCACCGTGGCGGAGGCGGCCGCGCTGGCCGGGCTGCCGGAGCAGTCGGGCGCCGCGCTGGCCGCCCTGCTGGCGGGGACCGGCTTCATGGAGCCCGCCGCGGGTGCCGCGGTGGGCGCCGCCCCCGCGCTCCCGGCGGCGGACCCGCCGCTGTGGGACTTCCACGACCTGCTCTTCCACTCCCGCAGCAGGGCCGGCCGGCACGACTACACCAGCGGCGGCGTCTTCGCCCACCAGGACGTACCGCACCCGCCGGCCCTGCCGGGCGCCGGGAGCAACGAGGACGAGCCGGGTATCGACCTGCCGGTGCCGGACTGGGACGAGGTGACGGCCCGGGACCCGCGGCTGACCGAGGTGCTGGAGGGGCGCCGGTCCATCCGCACCTACGCGGAGACCCCGGTGACGCTGGAGCAGATCGCCGAACTGCTCTACCGGGCGGCCCGGGTCCGTCAGGTGATCCCGCGCGACCCGTCCTCCCCGAACTCGTACGACGCGATCGACCGCCCCTACCCGGCCGGCGGCGCCACGGGCGAGCTGGAGATCTATCTGTCGGTCGCCGCCTGCGAGGGGCTGCCCACCGGGGTCTACCGCTACGACGCCGCCGCACACCGACTGCAGCCGCGCCGTTGGCACGGCGCGGCTGACGAAGCGGCGTTCAGGGAACTGCTGACGGCGGCATGGCGGGCCACCAACTGCACGGTGGATCCGCAGGTGCTGCTGACGGTGACCTCGCGGTTCGGCCGGCTGTCGTGGAAGTACAGCCAGATCGCGTACGCGCTGACGCTCAAGCACGTGGGAGTGCTCTACCAGACCCTCTACCTGGTGGCGACGGCGATGGGTCTGGCACCGTGCGGGCTCGGTTCGGGTGACACCGACGCGGCGGCGCGCGCCCTGGGTCTGGACTGGACGTCGGAGTCCTCGGTGGGGGAGTTCCTGATCGGCAGCCGCCCGGCATCGGGTTCCGGCAGCCTGCCCCAGGGCTTCTGCGACATCGTCGACACGATGCGGGAGCAAGGCTGAGGACGGGGGTCCGTCGTTCCGCCGGCCGCTACAGCCAGTCGTTCTCGCGGGCGATCCTTATGGCGTCGCAGCGGTTCCTGGCGCCGGTCCTGGCGATGGCCGACGAGACGTAGTTGCGCACCGTCCCCGGGGACAGCGACAGCTGGTTCGCGACCTCGCCGATGGTGCTGCCGGCGGCGACCAGCCGCAGGACCGCGAGTTCCCGGCGGGTCGGCGTGTCCGGCCCCGGCCGGATCGCCACCAGCACCAGCTCGGGGTCGAAGACCCGTCGTCCCGCCGCGAGTTCACGGACGGTGCTGATGAGCCGCTCGGGCCGTACGTCCTTGCGGAGCATGCCGTGCACACCGTCGGCGTAGGCGCGCTGCACCTCGTCGGCGCGGGGTGCGGCACCGAGCAGCAGAACGGCCGTCCGCGGGGAGAGCGACCGGATCAGCTCGGCGGTCCGCAGTCCGCCGGCTCCCGGCACGTCGAGATCGACGACCGCGATGTCGGGCCGGTCCCCGGTGGCCTGGGCCACGGCGCTCTCCGCGTCGCACGCCTCGGAGCAGACGGTGAGGTCCGGTTCGCGGTCGAGCAGGGCGCTCAGACCGGAACGGAACAGGTGGTGTCCGTCGGCGAGCAGGACGCTGGTGGTCGTGGTCACGGTGGTCGTCGCGGCCGCCATGGTCAGGGTGGGCGGGAGGTCCTGCGGTCGGTCCAGTGCCGTGGTCATGTTCCCCGTACTCCCTTCGTCCCCGGATACGAACCGCTGCTCAGCCCCAGCCCCAGGTGTCCGGGTGCGTCGGGTCGGGCTCGACCGGCGGGTGGGTGGGCGCCGGGGTGGGCGTCGGAGCCGGCGTGGGGCCGTCGGCCACGACGCTGACGGAGTGGGCGGGAGCGGTGGCGGGGGACGCGGCGCCCAGTGAGCTCCCCACGGAGACGGAGGCACCGAGGATGACAGCGACAGAGGCGATGGATACCGCGAGCTTGCGCATAGGAATGCCCGAGCCTTCCGTTCGTGGGGATCCCGGACTCCCGCCGGGGTCATGGCCGAACCGGTGTGAAACCGGTGGGTGGTGCTGGTGTTGCGCTTCGGATGGTCCGGCTGCCGTGCCGTTCTTCCGACACCATGAGAGTGGCCCGCGGTGGCCCCGGCTGTCAGTAGCCGGAGCTGTCACCAAGCTGCACTGGCACCCTCGGGCCAGCTCCGGCCACCGGTCGGCCCACTCGAACAGCGTCGACGCCCCAACCATCCCTGGCATCACTGGCACCCCTTGAACACCAGCTGTCACAGAGGCCTGCGGCGACTTCCTTACAGCAAGGCGTCAATGGCGCATGGCAGGAAGGTGACACCGACGGTGGACAGGGGTTGCGGGACCGGTAGAAAGGGTTCCCATTGCAACGTTCTGAACTGCGTCTTTACCGCGCGCCCGCGGGCGGTTCGCGATCGATATGTCCGCGCACCCCGCCCGGCCACGCGTTTTCCGCAGAATCGGAGCTTCCGAAGCCCTCACCTAAGGTTGCTGCACCGCTACGCTGACGCCCTGAGTCGGTCGTCGAACACCTTCAGCGGGGTGTTCCTCGACGGCGTTTTTGTCACGGGCGGGTGCGTCGCAGTCTGACCACCCAGGGGAGCTCGGGGGGTACCAGGTGGGAGAACGGCTAGTTCTTGACGCGGTGGCCGAGGGGGTCTATCGGACGATGCTCATGCATCCCGAGTTAGACATCCCCGACGTGGCCGATCTGTTGGAGCAGTCGGTGGAAGCCATACGCGGTTCGCTGGACCAGCTCGCTGACCTCGCGCTGGTCCGCCCGGCAGGACCGACCGGGCGCTGGCGTGCCGTCAATCCGGAGCTGGGGCTCGCCGCCATGCTCGCCCGTCAGGAAGCGGAGGCACAGCGCCGGCAGAACGAGATGGACCGCAGTCGCAACGCGATGGCCAGTCTGATCACCGAGTTCGCGACCACGCGGCCGGCCAGCAGCTCCTCCGGCGTCGAGATCCTCTGCGACCTGAGTGAAGTGCGGCTCCGGCTGGAGGAGTTGGCGGCGGACGCGGCGGGGGAGGTGCTCTCCTTCGCCCCCGGCGGACCGCAGCCGGCCCATGTCATGGAGGCCAGCCGCGACCTGGACCAGGAGACGCTGGACCGCGGGGTACGGATGCGGACCGTCTACCTCGACAGTGTCCGCAACGACCCGGCCACCGTGCAGTACGCGCGCTGGCTCAGCGAGCTGGGCGGCAGTGTGCGCACCACGCCCACCCTGCCGCTGCGCATGATCATCGTCGACGGCAGGACCGCCGTCGTCCCCGTCGATCCCGAAGACCCGCGCAAGGGCGCGGTGCTGCTGCACAGCCCCGGGGTCATCGCGGCACTGCGGGCCCTGTTCGAGCAGGTGTGGGACCAGGCGCGGGCGCTCGGTGAGACGCCGACCCGTGATCCCGCCGGACTCACCGTCCAGGAGCGGCAGTTGCTGCGGCTGCTCGCGTGCGGTCTCACCGACGAACGTGCCGCGCAGCGGCTGGGCGTCTCGCTGCGCACGATCCGTCGCATGATGGCCGACCTCATGACCCGGGTGGACGCGCGCAGCCGCTTCCAGGCCGGTGTGCAGATCGCCGCGATGGGCTGGCTCGGCGCCCGCACACCGGCCCCGCTCGGGGTCGACATCAACGCGGTGCCCGTCGAGTGACCGCGGCGGGGTGAGCGCGTGCGGCCCGGTCGTCGCGTGCTCCGGTCGAGGGTTCGCGGCCGGCGTCGCTCACTGTCGGGTGTCCGGCCCCGCCGGTTCGTCGATGATCCGTTCGGCGAGTTCGGCGAGCCGCAGCTGATGGCTGCGGGCGTGCCGGCGCAGGAGGGCGAAGGCGTCGTCGGGGCTGCAGTGGTGGCGTTCGGCGAGGATGCCCTTCGCCTGCTCGATCACGATGCGGCTGTCGAGCGCGTTGTGCAACTGGCCGATCCGCGCCTGCTGTTCGGCCAGGGCTCTGCCGTGCCGGAGGGTGATGGCGGCCGCTTCGGCGAGCGACTGGCCGAGATCCAGGACGGACGGCGTCAGCGTCCCGGCGCGCCGGTGGAACAGCGCCACGGCGCCCTGGGTGCGGTCCGCGCGGCGCAGCGGGATCACTGCCACCGTGGTGAACCCGCAGGCCAGCGCCTGCCCGGTGAAGTGCGGCCAGCGGATGCGGTGCACGGGCCGGCTCAGCGGTGTCTCGGCCAGCCGTGTCCCGGACCGCAGGACGTCGTGGCCGGGCCCCTGGCCCTTGTCGAGCTGGATCCGGGCCAGCCGGCCCACCGCCTCGGCGCCGGCCGGGTCGGCGGCGGACGCCGCGGTGTGCAGGGAGTGGTCACCGGCCGGGCCCTGGCCCTGCGCGAGGACGGTGGCGGCGTCGAGGTCCAACAGGTCCACGGTGTGGTCGGCCAGCCGCTGCAGGAGCCCGACGCAGTCCTGGCTGTCGTCGAGGGCCTGGGAGAGAGCGAGGAAGGCATCGGCCAGCCGGACCTCCCGCAGCGTGGAGGACATGATGCGGTGCCGCCTTCCTCGCGGTGCTCGGGGCCCCGGATCCGCACGCCCCCGGCCAGCGTCCCAGCTCGGGGGTCCGCCCGCCACGGCATTCCCCGACCGGGCGGCCACCCGCTGCGGTCCCGGCATGCGGACGGCCGCCGCCGTACCCGGAGGTACGACGGCGGCCGGGAAGTGCCGTTCGGTCAGTGGTGCAGCCAGCTCTGCAGTGCCAGGGCCGGGACGAAGCGGGCCGCGTCGAGGGTGCCGATGCCGGTCGCCATGTCATAGCCCTTCACCGCGGTATAGCCGGTGACACCGTCATAGGTGTTGTTCGTACCGTCCGCGACGTCCACGACGCCCGTGAACGGGTTGTGCGGGGCCTGCTGGGACAGCGCGTACAGCGCGCTGTGGATGTCGCCCACCCGGTGCCCCGCGAGCTGGTCGGCCAGCGCCACGATGCCCGCGAAGAGCGGACTCGACTCGCTCGTACCGCCGTTGACGCCCCAGCCGACCGACGTCGGGTCGTAGCTGGAGTACACCCAGGCGCCCCCGTCGACCGCTGCGGCCATCGAGATGTCCGGCGTGCCGCGGTGGTTGCCGACGATGCCCTTGACGCCGTTCTGGTACGCGGGACGGCCGAAGACGTGGGACTGGCCACCGCCACTGGCGCCGTAGTCGTTGTAGACACTGTCCGGCGCGGTGCGGTTGCCCGCGTCGTTCAGGTGCAGCTGGGTGCCGCCGATCGAGGTGACCAGCGGGTCCGACGACGGCCAGGAGTTGACCTGGTAGGGGTAGTTGGCGCTGCCGTCCTCGATGTAGTCCGTGGCACCGCTGTCACCGGAGGACCCCAGCACCGTCACCCCGTGCCTGGCCGCGTCCTTGAACGCGTACCGCAGCTTCTCGATGCTCGAGAAGTTGCCCTGCTCGAAGCCGGGGAAGGTGTTCTCGGTCGCCCCGAAGCTCTGCGAGATGACATCACCGATGCCGCGGTCGATCAGCGACTTCTCGGCGTCCATCATCTCCGGCAGGCCGACGACGCCCTCGGTCTCGGCGACCGCCGTCTCCACCAGGATGATCTTCGCGTCCGGCGCCACGGCGTGCGCCATCTCCACGTCCAGCGTGGACTCACCCGCCCAGCCGGTCATGTCCGGGTTCGTGGCGTCCCACGGCGGGACGTTGCCCCACTTGACCACCTGCACCGGCGCGCTCTTGATGCCGAACTGCGCGCTGTACACGTCCAGGTCGTGCTGGATCGTCGGCGAGCCGAACGAGTCCACGATGACGATCGTGCGGCCCTTGCCGGTGATGCCGGCCCGGTACAGCGGGTTCAGGTTGTACGCCTGCCGGTACTGGGTCGGGGTGTAGCAGTTGATCCCCCACTTGGCCTGGCACTGCTCGATGCTGAGCGGGCCGTCGGCGGCGCGGACCAGTTGGTGCCCTTCAACGGCCGGTACCACCCTGACCACCGGGGCCTTGGCGGCAGGCGCCGCGGTGGCGGCCCCTGACAGCGGGGCGGATATGAGCGCTGCGGCTGTGAGGGCGGTGGCCCCGGCCGCTGCGACCACGGCACGCTGCCGCGGACGAACTCTGGGCATGGATCCTCCTTGTATGGAGTCGGGCCGCGCTGGGCGGCTGCCGTGATCACATCCGTACATCATGAGCAGGACAAGCGTGTTGGCGGATTACTGCCGACGGCTTTACCTGGGAGCCGATAACTTTGCGGAGCCATTACCCGGGCGGTCTCCGCTGCCCCTGCCGTCTCAGCGCTCCCCGTCGTCCGCCACCGGATCGAAACGGACCGGCGCCTCGGAGTTGGCCCGCCGGGCGGTGCGCCGGAACGTGATGAGGACGGCGGGCCCCGCGACCAGGATGCAGATGAAGTTGGTGACGGCCCGGCCGGTGTCCCGGCCCAGCGACGTGGCGAGGTCGAAGGCCAGGTAGCGGTGCCAATGCTCGGTGAGCGGCAGCCCCGGCAGACAGGCGATCGAGCTGTTGGGGTCGAGCGAGAACGGCCAGAACGACAGGTTCAGCAGGAAGCCGCCTGACGACTCAAGGACGACTCAAGCCCTGACGACCGCGACCCGCGGTGCGTGCGTGCCCGGTCACCCCGCCAACGGCCGCCCGCACCGCAGGTTCCACCGTCCTGCGCGGCCGACCAGCTCGGTGACCGTCAGCGGCAGGACGTCCAGCCGCCAGAACGCCTGCGGCGGCAGGCCGACGGCGTGCACGACCGCGGCCCGCACGACCGCGGGCTCCGCGACCGCGAGCACCCGCCCGCCGTCCGGCGCCCCGCCGTCCAGCCAGCCGCCGACCCGTTCGCAGAGCTCCGTCAGCGATTCGCCGCCGTGCGGGGCCGCGGCGGGGTCCGACAGCCAGCCGGCCACCGCCTCCGGCTCGGCGGCCGAGACCTCGTCCAGCCGGAGCCCCCGCCAGCGGCCCATGTCCCAGTCCCGCAACGGCGGCTGCTCCCCTGCGGTGATGCCGAGGAGCTCCGCGGTCCGCCGGCAGCGCTCCGACGAGGCGGTCAAGTACGCGGTCGCGCCCGGCAGTCCGGGCGCGCCGGCGCGCGCCCGGCGCTCTCCGGCGTCGGTCAGCGGGCTGGTTCCGTCGTCGAACCGCGCCTCCGCGAAGGCCTGGCTCTCCGCCGACGAGACCAAGAACACACGCACCGTCATCCCCGCTACCCCTCCCTTGTCGCACCGGCCCCACAGCGGAACACATCGTCGCAGGTTGGCGCGTATCGCCTTCGCGCACGCCCTTGGCCGCGGGTGTCGCTTCACGGTACGGTTCAGCCCGACCCGACGACGGTGTGAACGGAAGCACGGTGAAAATCCGGCACGGTCGCGCCACTGTGAAACCGGCTCACCCCGGTAAGTCAGACCCGGCACCTTCGTCAACAGCACCACCAAGTGGGACGCGTGTTCCCGAGGAGGCACTGCCATGGCCCAGTCCGCTGCACCCGCGGCCGCCAGCCCAGCCCTACCCATCACCCCGCTGCCGCTGAAGGCGATCCTGCCCTGGGCAGTGTTCTTCGGCATGCTCGCGCTCGTTCTGCTGTACTTCGTCGGTGCGGAGCAGGGCGCCACGTCCCTGGTCGCCGGATCGGACGTTCACGAGTGGGTCCACGACGGGCGCCATCTGCTCGGCTTCCCCTGCCACTGATCGGAAGCCGCTCCAATGAACTCCACCACTGTGCGCTCCCTGCTGGTCCGGGGGATGCTCGCCGGGCTCGTCGCCGGTCTGCTGGCCCTCGTCGTCGCCTATCTCATGGGCGAACCGAGGGTCGACGCGGCCATCGCCTTCGAGGACTCCCACTCCCACGAACACGAGATGGAGATCGTCAGCCGCTCCCTGCAGTCCACCGCGGGACTGGCGACCGGCGTTCTGATCTTCGGCGTCTCGCTGGGCGGGATAGCGGCCCTCGCGTTCTGCTTCGCCCTGGGCCGCGTCGGCCGCTTCTCCCCGCGGGCCACCGCCGTGCTCATCTCGGGCGCGGCGCTGCTCACCGTCTACGTGGTGCCGTTCCTGAAGTATCCGGCCAACCCGCCGTCGATCGGCGACCCGGAGACCATCGGTAAACGCACCACCCTGTACTTCCTCATGATCGCGCTGAGCGTGCTGCTCGCGGTGGCCGCCGTCATCCTCGGCAAGCGGCTGGCACCGCGGCTGACCACCTGGTACGCCAGTGTCGTGGCCGGTGTCGCGTATCTGGTCGCCATCGGGCTGGCCTACGCGTTCCTGCCCGCGATCAACGAAGTGCCCGCGGACTTCTCCGCCACTCTCCTGTGGCAGTTCCGCCTTGCGGCCGTGGCCATCCAACTCACCCTGTGGACCGCCTTCGCCCTGACGTTCGGCTATCTCGCCGAACGCGTACTCACCCCCCGGCCCGCCAAGAGCGAGGCCGCGGAGGCGAACAGCGAGAGCAACACGGCGGCACGGACGGCCGCCTCCGCCGGCTGACACCGACCGACGTCCACCTGACACGACCGACAGCCCGCCGGGGCCCGCCCCGGCGGGCTGTCGGTCGCGCCGCGCTGTGCCGGGACCCGGCACGGAGCCGAAGGAGTCCGCGTGACCGCCCCCTTTCCCACGCCGTACGCGGCCCGGCCCTGCACCCTGGTGGTGTGCCGGGGGTGCTGCTGCGGCAATGCGAGCAAGCACCCGGGCACCGACCACCAGCGGCAGTTGGACCGGCTGAGCGCCGCGGCCGCGGACTCCGGCGGCCGGCTCGCGCTGCGCACCACCGACTGCCTGGGGCCCTGCGACCAGGCGAACATCGTGGTCGTCCAGCCGTCCGCCGAAGGACGCCGCAAGGGCGGCCGGGCCGTATGGATCGGCTTCGCCACCGATGACGGCTCCACCGACGACATCCTCGCCTGGGTGGCGTCGGGCGGCCCCGGCGAGACCGAACCACCCGCCTCCCTCGCCCTCCAGATCGTCAGCCCACGGCGCGCGACCCCGCTGCGCCGGCGCCGCTGACCTTCCGCCGCGAGCGCCGCGGCACGGCGGGCACTGGGCCGCCCGGACCACGGGGACCGGAGCCGCCGCGCGGCGCTGATCAAGAGTCCTGGCCTGCCCTTACGCTCACCCGCGTGGCAAGAATCGTGGATGCGGTCAAACGGTTGGTGATCGGGCGGGCGTTGCCGAGCGAGGGGTTGCAGGAGACGCTGCTGCCCAAGCGGCTGGCGCTGCCGATCTTTGCGTCGGACCCGCTGTCGTCGGTCGCGTACGCCACGCAGGAGATCCTGCTGGTCCTCACCCTCGGCGGGCTGGCGTATCTGCACCTGACGACCTGGGTGGCGATGGCGGTCGTCGGGCTGATGGCCGTCGTGGTGCTCTCCTACCGGCAGGTCGTGCACGCCTACCCGTCCGGCGGCGGATCGTACGAGGTGGTCGCCACGAACCTCGGCCCGTCCGCCGGGCTCGTCGTGGCCGCGTCATTGCTCGTCGACTACGTGATGACCGTCGCGGTGTCCGTCGCCTCCGGCGTCGACAACATCATCTCGGCGATCCCGTCCGTCAACGAGTACCGGACCGTGATGGCGGTCGCCTTCGTCGCGCTGCTGGCGGCGATCAACCTGCGGGGGACGAGGGAGTCGGGGCGGGCGTTCGCCGCTCCCACCTATCTGTTCATCGCGGGCGTGCTGATCATGTGCGCCACCGGACTGTTCCGCTGGCTGGTGGGCGACGCGCCGGTGGCGGAGTCCGCCGCGTACGGCATCACGCCGGAGCCGGGCGACACCAACCTCGCGGGTCTGGCGCTGCTGATGCTGGGGCTGCGCGCGTTCTCCAGCGGTTGTACCGCACTGACCGGTGTCGAGGCGATCTCGAACGGCGTGCCCGCGTTCCGCAAGCCCAAGTCCCGCAACGCGGCCTCCACCATGACCGCGATGGGCCTGATCGCGGTGGTGATGTTCTCCGGCATCACCACGATCGCGATGATCTCGGACGTCCACATCACCGAGGACACCTGCCGGCTGACCGGCTTCTCCGGGGACTGCGCGACCACTCCGCAGCGCACCGTCATCGCCCAGCTGGCCGCCGCGATCTTCGGCGGTGAACACAGCTTCGGCTTCTTCTTCATCCAGGCCGCCACCGCCCTGGTGCTGGTGCTGGCCGCCAACACCGCCTTCAACGGTTTCCCGTTGCTGTCGTCGATCCTGGCGCAGCACCGCTACCTGCCCCGTCAGCTGCACACCCGCGGTGACCGGCTCGCGTTCTCCAACGGCATCGTCGCGCTGGCCGTCGTCGCAGGCGCCCTGTTGTGGGCCTTCCACGCGTCGGTCACCAATCTGATCCACCTGTACATCCTGGGCGTCTTCACCTCGTTCACGCTCTCGCAGACCGGGATGGTCCGGCACTGGAACCGCGCGCTGCGCACCGAGACCGATCCGGCCCAGCGCCGCCGGCACCGGACGGCACGGGTGATCAACGGTGTCGGGGCGTTCGTCACCGGACTGGTGCTGGTGATCGTGCTCATCACCAAGTTCACCGAGGGCGCGTATCTGGCGGTGATCGCCGCGGTGGTCCTGTGGGTGAACATGCGCGCCATCCGGCGGCACTACGACAGAACCGCCGCCGAACTGGCGGTCACCGAACCGGCGGAGGAACTGGCGCTGCCGGCCCGGGTGCACGCCATCGTGCTGGTCTCCAAGATCCACAAACCGACGCTGCGAGCCCTGGCCTACGCCCGCGCCTGCCGCCCCGACACCCTCGAAGCCCTCACCGTCGACGTCGACCGCGACGAGACGAAGGCGCTGCATACCGCGTGGGACACCTTCGACGTGCAGGTGCCGCTCAAGACCCTGGCGTCGCCCTACCGGGAGATCACCCGGCCGGTCGTGGGATACGTGCGGTCGCTGAACCGCGCCAGCCCGCGCGACATCGTCAGCGTGTTCATCCCCGAGTACGTCGTCGGGCACTGGTGGGAGAACGGGCTGCACAACCAGTCCGCGCTGTGGCTCAAGAGCCGGCTGCTGTTCACCCCCGGGGTCATGGTCATCAGCGTGCCCTGGCAGCTCAGTTCATCTCAGTTCAGGCCGCACCGCCCGACCCGCCGTGCCCCCGGCTCCGTCCGCCGCGGCGAACCCGACCCGGTGCTCCGGGCGGGCGTCGGCGCCGCCGCGGGGAAGCCGGAGGCCGGACGGGAAGAACCTCCGCGCCCCGGTGGCCCGCGCTGAACGGCGGGCCCAGGGGAGCCGTCTCAGTCCGGGGGCATGGACACACCCCGGTCCTGTAACGCCGCGCGGGCCGCTGCCGGGCCGTCGGTGACCGGGTACCCGTCGACCGTGCGGCCGTCGACCAGGCCGGCCCTGACCCGGCAGCGGACCCGTTCGACGGCGGGGGAGCCGATGAAGGCGTCCGAGACCTGCATGAGCCAGGCCGCCTCGGCCTCGACACTCGCCCGGACCTTCGGCGGTACGTACCCCTCACAACCGCCCGGGGTGGAGCGGCGTCCCGAGCGGGCGGCCTCCAGGGCCGCGGCGATGGTCGCCGCCTCCACGATGGGCGCCAGCCGTTCCGAGGCCGCGTCCAGGCCCGACCCCTCCGCCTCGGCGGTCCAGGCCGCGACCTCCGGATGGAAGTACGGGCGCAGCGCCAGATGCCCGTCCCGGATCTCGATGATGCGGCGGTACAGCGCGAACTGGGCGCCGAGCGGCAGGATGCGGCCGAGCCGCAGGGCGGGCCCGGCCAGGGTGATCTCCGGCAGCGCGGCGTGCATCGCGGTCCACAGCGGACCGATCCGCCGGTAGCCGTGCCAGGCCCGCAGCCAGCCGGCCGGGGTGGGCAGCGCCCGCCCGTTCGGCAGCCGGTCCCGTAACCCGGCGGCCGCGTCGTACGCCGCGCTCCAGGGCGGGCCGATCCAGCGGTAGCCGCGCCAGGCCCGCAGCCGGACCAGCCCCCGCCGGACGCGGGCCGCCACGGGTGGCCCCCACGCGGAGGACATCGTCCCGCCCAGCCCCAGTGCCAGGCAGACCATGCCGGCCAGCGCCGACACCGTGCTCTCGCAGCCGTCCTCGCGGCCGGTGCCCAGCGCGGAGAGCACATCGCCCAGACTCCACACCGTCCACAGCAGCCCCAGGGCCGCGCTCGCGGTGATCAGTCCGAGCCCGCCGCGCAGCAGCCGCGACCGGATGTACCGGGTGCAGCGCCGGATCAGCACGATGAACACCATCAGGCACCAGGCGGTGTGCAGCGTGAGCAGGGTGTTGTACGCCGCCAGGAACCCCTCGCGCCCGTCGGCCGCGACCAGGTCCCGGCCGTCGCGGGTCACCCCGGCACACAGATACGCGACCAGGCTGGCGACCATGACCACCGACGTGCCGGTGAGCTGCCGGCGGACCGCTGTGCGGCTGTACGGCTCGGTCCCCGCCGAGCGCGCGACCAGCGCGAGGAACGCCATCGCCGCCAGATTGCAGCACTGTCCCGCGGGCGCGGTCCACAGCGCGAACGGCCCGGCCCGGCCCGCCAGCCGGGTCGTCGCCGGGGCCAGGACGGCGAGCGAGCTCCCCATGGACACCGCACAGCCGAACAGATGGCGTACGGGAGTGCCGGTCGGAGTCCCCCGGGTGGTGAGAAGCCGCCAGCAGACGCCCGCCAGGACGATCAAGCAGCCGGTCAAGGCGACCGCGTCGGTCACCTATCGGTCCCCGGACCGGGAAACGTCCGACCGGGAAGCGTGCGCAAGGGTCCGACGACCGCGGTGGTCCGGATCGGGGCGGCGCCGGCGAGTCCGACGATCGGCCCGAGCCGGGCGAACGCCTCGGCGATGTCGAGGCTGCCCTCCAAGGGGAACCAGGCCTCGCGTGAGCGCCTGACCTTGCGGGCCGGACGGTGCAGGGCGAGCGAGGCGATGAGCTCGGCCTCCTGCTCCTGGGCGTCGGAGTAGACGCTGCGCCCCAGGACCCGCCGGACCAGCTCGCCCGACAGATGCGGCAGCAGCACCCGCGACGCCGACGAGCCGAGGTGCGCGACGCCGGTGTGGCCGCAGACGAGGTGTCCCACCTCGTGCAGCAGTATGTGCTGTTGATGCAGGGCGCTGGTGCTGGTCGGATAGCCGATGTAGTCGGCCCGGTCGGTGGTCACCAGCATGCCGCAGGGTGTGCACGCGTGGGGCGGTAACGGCACCAGCACCAGGGGCCGGCCCCGCTGTTCCGCCAGTGCGTCGGTGAAGCCGGTGGCGTCGAACGGCCGTGGCAGTGGCAGCGCCGCCACGGTTCGCCGACATCGCCGCCACAACATTTTGTTCTGCTGTTCCGCGTAGTCCCCCATAAGACCCTCCCCGGGCAAGGCACCGCACAACGATCAGCAACCACTCATGAGCGATATGAGCGATGAGCGATCCTATGCCCAGGGGTGGACCAGTGGATATCAGTCCGCGCGGCGCAATCCCGCCTCTCTGCGGGCAATGACTTCGATCATGTCGCTGATGGTGCCGAGGCCCTCGGGCGACAGGTTGACCGCGCGCAACGCCACCTCGCGTACTCCTGCGTCCCGCAGCGCCCCGAGGAGCTGGAGCTCCTGCGCGATCTGGGCGCTCTGTTGGTCGTCGAAGAAATACATCGGCGGCACCTGGAAGAATTGAGCCAGTGCTTCGAGGTGACGTTTGGTCGGATTGTCCCTTCGGCCCGTGCGCAGTTGCCACAAATAAGTGGCTGAAAAGCTCTCCCCGGTGGCCTCGCGGCACGCCCGCGCCACTTCCTCGTGGGTGTACGGCGTGTGGTCCGGTCCGCGGACGACGTCGAACAGCCGGTCGATCTTGTCCGCGAGCGTCGGGGTGCCGGACATCGGATCAGGCACCGCATACCTCCCTTGGTCGAGTGCCCTGCGTATCGCCTGTGGTAAGCGCGGGTGGGGTCCGCTCTGCGTCTCACGCATCTTAGTTGGTGACGCGCGGGTTCTGACCGCCTTGGCTGTGGAGACCGGGTGCATGTTCGCCGGGTCCCGAGGGACTCCCCAACTGGCTTGAAACGAGCGATTGTTGGCCTGACATCCGATCTGTCGTCCTGTCAGATGTACGCCGTGTCCGACTGTTGACGGCCGGGAGGACGCGTGCCAGCCTGTCAGCGGAGATGAATGAGGGAGCAAATCTCATTCACATCAGTCTCTGTTCCTTTGCGCCACACAGACCCTCCCGGCTGCCGGGAGCGTCGGGCGCGACCGCGCCCGACGATGCGTCACATCACGGAAAAGGAGCACAACATGAAGAAGATCGTTGTCCGCAAGGCCGGCACCGTCCGTCTGACCTCCGCCGCGACGTCCTGCTACTGCGGTGGCACGCCCGTCCTCGCCTGACCCAACCCTTACGGGCCGCGGCGAGCCGGTCGAGACCGGTCCGCCGCGGCTCGTGGAGCTCCAGCCGGTCCGGGCCACGGTGTCCGCGGCCCGGACCGGCACTTCTGCGGACCAGTGACAGTGAGGTAGTGATGGACGCCGCGGCAGTGGACCTCGACCGACCCCTGAGGCTGTACCCGCTGACCTTCCTCGAGGAAGGCGACGAGGTCACCGTGGGACGGGCCGACATCGATTCCTACGGCCTCTTCCCCGCCGACGGCGCGGCGCTGCTGCGCCGCCTGGAGACCGGGGAGACCCCGAACGACGCCGCCCGCTGGTACAACACCCAGTACGGCGAGACCGTGGACATGGTGGAATTCCTCGAAGTCCTGGAGGCCTTCGAACTGCTCGTGCCGGACGGCGAGGAGGTCGTCGAGGCGGGCGCGGTGCGCTGGCAGCGGCTCGGCCGGGCGCTCTTCTCTCCCGTGGCCTGGGTGCTGTACGGACTGCTGTTCATCGCCGGCATCGTCGCCATGTTCCGTGAACCGGCCGTGGTCCCGACCTACCACAACATCTTCTTCACCAGCTCGTCCCTGGTGGCGCTCGCCCTCGGCAACGTCCTCGGCCAGGCGCCGTGGATCCTGCTGCACGAGTCCTACCACGCACTGGCCGGACGCAGACTGGGCCTCAACTCCTCCCTCAGCATCGGCCGGCGCTTCTACTACGTCGTCTTCCTGACCAAGCTGGACGGCCTCGTCGCCGTGCCCCGGCGCAAGCGCTACCTGCCGATGCTCGCGGGCATGCTCGTCGACGTCCTGGTCGTCACCGGGCTGACGCTCGCCGCGGTGCCCCTGGTCTCGTCCGACGGCTTCGCCGGATTCATGGGCCGCTTCCTGCTCGCGATGGCCTTCGGCACCCTGCTCCGCTTCGCCTGGCAGTTCTACTTCTTCCTGCGCACCGACCTGTACTACCTCGCCACCACGGTGCTGGGCTGCAACGATCTGCAGACCGTCGCCAAGGGCATGCTGCAGAACCGGCTCTACGGCCTGATCGGGCGGCGCGACAAGATCGTGGACGCGGAGACCTGGACCCCGCGCGACCGCGAGGTCGCCCGCTGGTACGTCTGGCTCATGGTCACGGGCTACGCGGTCCTCACCGGCCTGCTGATCACCGCCGTCGTCCCCGCCGCGATCCGGATCACCGAGATGGCCGTCAGAAAGCTCTTCTCCGACATCTCGCCGCTGAACGTCCTGGACGTGACGGTCTTCCTGATCCTCAACTTCGGCGAGCTGATCCTCGCTGGCATCCTCGCCGTCCGCGGCTACCGCCGCCGCACCCCCGCCACCGCCAGCTGAACCGAGGCCGGCACCGACCACGGCCCGCACCGACCGCAGCCCACCGGAACGCCGTACGACGCGACGCAGAGGAGCAGTCCGCATGAACGAGGTTGTCCCCACTCACCACTGGGTCCGCGGCGGGCTGGTCCGGGACCGCGAGGCCGCCATGGAACGGCTCGGCCTGCCGGCCGGACCGGTCATGGTCGTGAACGCGCACCGCGGACTGCGCGGACCGTACACCGCGGCCGGGACCCTCGTACGCGCCATGGTGCCCGACGTCCTGCTCCGCGACCGGAAGCTGGTCGAGCGGTACGACATCGAACTGCTCTCCGCCGCGCCGGACCTCCGCTCCGTCGTCCCCAACTCCCGCGAGACGCTCACCTCCATGGCGCTCCCGGCCGAGCGCACCCGCTACTACGCCCGGCTGCGCACCACGCGTATCTCCAACGGCCTGGTGGAGTTCGTCCGCGACGGCCTGGCCGCCGACGGGCCGCGCGTCCTCGTCGTGGAGAACGCCGACCGGGCCGAGGCCACCGACCTGGAGTTCCTCACCGCACTGGTCCGCCGGATCGACCCCGCGCACCTGACCGTCGTCGTGCGCAGCGGCGGCACCGGACCCGCCGACGAGGCCCTGCTCGCCGTCCTCGCAGCCCGCGCCCGGGTCACCGAGGTCCGTCAGGCCGACGCGGCGGGCGGGCCCGCCGACGCGTGGGCCTATGTCGCCTCGGACTGCACCACCGACGAGCCGGCGCCGCGCGCGGCCTACGAGGCACTCGACCCCGCGGCACGGGCACTGCTGCACGACCGGCGCGCCGCCGAACTCGCCGAACGGGACGAGGAGTCGCTCCGCCTCGGCGCCATCGCCTACCACCTGGAGCACGGCTCCGACCCCGGCGGCGCGGGCGTTCCCGCGGTCTTCCACGCCATGGACCACAGCCTGTGCAACGGATTCTACGAGGCGTGCGTCGACTACGGCCGGCGCGGACTGGCGCTCGTCGACCCCCGGACGGAACACGACCGCTGGTGGGCGTTCACCAAGGGCGTGACGCTCTCCCTCTCCATCCTCGGCCGCACCTACGAGGCCGAGAAGCTGGACGACCAGGCCCGGCTGAACTCCGTCAAGCCCGCCGTCCACATGGCCGCCGCCTACAACACGGCCATGCTCTACACCCGGCACAACGACCCCGAGGACCGCGACGAGTTCAAGGCCAAGGCCTGGCTGAACTCCGCCATCGCCACCGCGTCACTGATCGAGAACCGCAGCGACCGGGCCTTCCAGAGCGCCTTCTACAAGAACGGCCTGGCCCTGGTGGAGGTCAATCTCGGCGAGCCGACCGAGGCGCTGCGGCTGGTCGACGAGGCGATCAGCAGCCTCGACGAGCTGCTCGGCCCGGACGAGCACGTCCTGCACCGCTCGGTGCTGAAGAACAACAGGGCCCGGGTCTACCTCAGTCTCGGCCGCATCCAGGAAGCCCTCGCGGACTACGCGATCGTCATCCGGGAGGACCCCAACCACGCCGAGCACTACCTGGAACGCGGCAACATCCTGCGCCGGCTGGGCCGCCCCGAGGAGGCGTTCGAGGACTACGCGAGGGCCATGCGGCTCTCCCCGCCGTTCCCGGAGATCTACTACAACCGCGGCGACCTCCGGCTCAACGAGGGTGACACCGAGGGCGCGCTCGCCGACTTCAGCTATGTACTCGAACTCGTCCCGGAGTTCGTCGACGCGTACGTCAACCGGGCCGGTCTGCTGCTGGAGGCGGGCGAGCTGGACGCGGCCGAGCAGGACGCGAACACCGGCCTCGGCTACGAGCCCGACAACCCGTATCTGCACGCGGTCCTGGGCCAGGTGCACGCGGAACGCGAGGAGTTCGAGGAGTCCCGGGCCGCGTTCGACCGCGCGCTCACCGCTGATCCGGACATGATCACGGCACTGTCCGGACGCGCCGCCCTCGCCTACGACATGGGCGAACTGGACACCGCCGCCCTCGACCTCGGCCACGCCGTGGACTTGCAGCCGGACGACCCCGCGCTGCGCTACAACCGTGCCTTCGTCCACCAGGACACCGGCCACTGGGAGGAAGCCCTCGCCGACCTGGAGATCGCCGCCGGGCTGGCACCGGACGACTCCGACATCACCGAGGCACTGGACACCTGCCGGCGCAAGGCGGCAGCCGCGCGATGAGCGCGGACGGAGCGGTGACGACGGACGAAGCGGTACGCGAGCAGCAGCGGCCGCTGCGGTCGGTGCTCGGGCGCTTCGCCACCGGTGTGGCGGTCGTCACCACCGTCCGCCGGGGGCGCCCGGCCGGACTGACGGTGAACTCCTTCACCTCCCTGTCCCTCGACCCGCCGCTGGTCCTGTGGTGCCTCAACCGCGCGTCCAACCACCGGGCCGCCTTCACCGCCGCCCCGCACTTCGCGGTGCATCTGCTCGCCGCCGACCAGCGCGAACTGGCGGCCCGCTTCGCCGGCCCCGGCGACCGCTTCGAACGCCTCACCACCCGGCCGGGACCCTACGGGGTACCGCTCCTCGACGGCACGATCGGCACCCTGATCTGCCGCCGCGACCGTATCGTCCCCGCCGGGGACCATCTCGTCCTCATCGGAGAGGTGCTCGACCACCACGCGGAGCCCGGCGCGCCGCTGCTCTTCCTCGACGGCCGTTTCCATCGCGGTCCCGACCCGGAAACGACCTGAACAGGTATCAACCGGCCGGACGCCGACTAGAGTCGGATCACCGCGAAATGCCGTACTGCTGGTGGGTGTGCCAGTGCACAGTTCCGGGTCCGTGATGCGACCCGGGGGGAGGGCGTGTGCCCGGATGAGTAGTCGCTCCAACCGGTCGATGGGCGTGTGGGCCGAGGCGCAGCGGCAGAGGCAGCGCCAGTTGGAAGCGCATCAACGGGAACAGCGCTACGCCGAACGGGAACTCGCCCGCAGCAACCGGGAGCAGCAGGCCGCGTACCGGCAGCGCCGCGAGGCGGACGCCAGGCGGCGTACCGAGGAACTGGACGCGCGGGTCGAGTCGTTGACCCGGCTGCTCGCGACGGGCTGCCGGGCCCCGGCGTTCCGCACGTCGGCCCTGCTCCGGTCCGAGCAGCTGGAGCCGTTCGCCCCCGGCAGGCTCGCCGTCCCCGTCCCGATGCCGCAGCAGAGCGCCTACCGCCCGCAGTCCGGCTGGGGTTTCGGCTCGGGCCGGCGGGCCCAGGAGGAGGCCCAGGCCCGGTACGAGCACGACCTGGCGGCCGCGCGGACCGCCGAGGCGCAGCGGCAGCAGCAACTGACGTCGCACGGGCGGCAGTACGACGCCTGGCGCGCCACCCAGCTGGCGGAGATCCGCCGGCACAACACCGGTATCGCGGAGAACGTGAGCGGGATGCGCCGGGGGGACCCGGAGACGGTGGTGGAGTACTTCTCCGCGGCGCTGTACGCCTCCACGGCCTGGCCGGAGGGATTCCCGCGCCAGGTGTCGTGCGCCTACGACGCGGCCGCCCGCCGCCTCGTGCTGAACTGGGAACTCCCGGGTTACGACATCGTGCCGGAGGCCAAGCTGGTGCGGTACATGCCGGGCGCGGACCAGGACAAGGAGACGGCCAGGCCGGTCGGGCAGCGCCGGGCCGTCTACCGGGACGTGGTGGCGCAGTGCGTGCTGCTGGCGCTGCGCGAGCTGTTCGCGGCGGACGAGTTCGGCACGCTGGACTCGGTCACGCTCAACGGTTTCGTGGACGACCACGACCCCTCGACCGGACTGCGCGCCCAGCTCTTCCTCGCCACGGTCGCGGCGGACCGCCAGGTCTTCGAGCGGCTGAACCTGGTGCAGGTCAGCGCGGTGGACTGTCTCGTCGACGGCCTGGGCGGCAAGCTGTCCGCGCGCCCCGACCAGCGCACCGTGGTGCGGCCGGGCGCGGTTCCGGCGGACCTGGGCCGTGGCACGGTCTCGCACGGGGGAGGGGAGGACCCGGACCTCTTCGAGATGGACCCCATCGAGTTCGAGTCGCTGGTGGCGGAGCTGTTCCGGGCCCGCGGCATGCAGGCGGTCATGACGCAGCGCTCCAACGACGGCGGTGTCGACGTCGAGGCGCTGGACCCGGACCCCATCAGCGGCGGCACGATCATCGTGCAGGTGAAGCGATACCGCCACACCGTGCCGCCCACCGCCGTACGCGATCTGTTCGGAACGGTGCAGGGGGCGGGGGCGATCAAGGGCGTCCTGGTGACGACCTCGGGCTACGGCCCCGGCTCCTACACCTTCGCCAGCGGCAAACCGCTGACGCTGATCTCCGGCCCCGAGCTCGTCGATCTGCTGGGCCGCCACGGGCTGCGCGGCCGGCTCGGCGGCGGCCCCGCGGTGCCCGCCCAGCGGACGACTCCACCGGCCGCGGCGGCCGTCCCTGACACCGAGTACAACCTGTTGGGAATGTCCTGGTCGGGTGGCGTCGCGCTGGATGTGTGCGCACTCGTCTGCCGGGGGAACCGCGCGCTGAGCGACGACCACTTCGTCTTCTTCAACAACGCGCAGACTCCCGACGGGGCAGTGCGGGCGGTGTCCCGGCCCGCCCGGGACAAGGCGGCCGTCCGGGTCGCCTTCGACGCCCTTCCCGCGAGTGCCGACCGGCTCGTGCTGGCGGTGTCGATCGACCCCGAGATCAATCCGCACGCCGACCTCGCCGGCTTCACCGACTCCTTCATCCGGCTGTCCGACGGTTCGGGAGCCGAACTCGACCGGCTGGAGGTCTCCGACGGCCGGGCCGGGGAGACCGCGCTGATCCTCGGCTCCTTCCGCCGTCGGGCCAGCGGCGACTGGGAGTTCGTCATCGGCGGCAAGGGATACGAGGGCGGGCTGGAAGCGCTGGTCCGGGAGTACGGCATCGACGTCGGTTAGGACCCTCCCGCAGGGCCCCGACCGACGCCGTGCCCGTTCAGGTGATCGTGTAGTTGACGACGAGGAAGATCTCGTCGACGGCGTCGGCGGCAGAGCCACGCGCCGTCCTCCTCGGAGCGAGGAGTCCCGGTGCCGTGCTCGCCGTAGTCGGGGTCCAGCGCGGACGGGCCGGGGCTCGTCGCGATCGGCACGGTCATCCGACCCGTTCCGGTTGCCGGATTCGCGGCGAATTTCTCACCGATCCCGCGCACCGCTCCGCCGCCCTTGGGCAGGGAGACGGAGGGCGCGGCCGGCTGCGTCGGCGCAGGATTCCTGGGTGTGCTGGATCGAGGCATGGCGACCTTCCGGAGTGGAATTCCCTCGCGTCGCAGAAATGCGAACTCATGTACGTGGGACGGGAATTCGAAGAGGGAATTCCGGGCGAAAGGTCAGGTATTAGGCACGCGCAGCTTCGCCCAGGAAACCGGACCGGGCCAGCCGTCGGCGTCCGAACCCCGGTAACCGATCTTCAGCTGGAACTTCGCGTACGAACGCCGGTCGGTATCCGTCCACTGCGGGCCGGGCCCCTGGCTGTACAACGCCACCCCTTCGGCCACCAGCCGGCGGCCCATCGCCGTGATGACCGGGCTGTGCGGAGCGGTGTGGAACCACTGCGCACCGGGGAACGGTTCCAGGGCGGGCGGGTGCGGGGTGGGTGTCGGGCGGGGCCAGGCCGGATCGGCGGAGGCGATGCCGCCCGGGTACTTCGGGTAGCCGTAGCCGTACACCCGGGGCGAGGTGCGTTCGCGCACCCGCCGGTAGACCCCGTCGCCCTCGGCGGAGCCGTTCACGTTGGTGTTGCCCTCGATGGTGTAGATGCGCGTGGCGTCGAACCGCTCCACCACGCCGGTGTGCTCAGAACCGCCGACACCGTAGAAGACCTGGGCTCCTACCGCCGGATACTCCGAGAACCGCCCGCGCTCCTTGAACCAGGCGACGCCCGTGGCGCACGACGCGGTACGCGGGAACAGGGCGGCCGCGCCGGCGCGCAGCGCCACCCAGGAGACGAAGGTCGCGCACCAGGGCTGCCCCTGCGACCACTCCAGGCCGGGGACCTCGTCGCTGTACCGCTGGATGTTGTTCCAGGCGCCGTGATCGCGGCCCTCATGGACGCCGACCTGCCCGGCCGCGGTCCGCATGACCGCGTCGGGATCTCCTTGTACCGTTTGCGCCGATAATGGGTCTGCGGACATGTGAATCACCCCCGTCGGCTCCACCGTTGGAGCCGGTAAAGACACAGTCCCCGGGTGACCTTGCAGAATTCGTGCAACTTGCGTGCAAGGTGCGTACCAGGCCTACTTCTCATCCATGAGATGCGCGTGTTAAACAATGACCGTGAAAGACGCACCATCGGTCTGGGGGGAGACCATGGAGTTCCGCTTACTCGGACCTGTCACCATCGCCGACGAAAACCGTTCGATCAGCCCGGGAGGGCGTAGACAACAGGCTGTCGTGGCAGCTCTGTTGATGCACCGCAACACATTCGTTCCGGTGCCCCGGCTCATCGACTACGTATGGGGGGACGAGGCGCCGCCCAGCGCCGTCAACAGTCTCCAGAGTTATGTCTCGCGATTCAGGAAACTCCTGGAACCGGGGCCGCCCGACGGATCGGTGCGCCTGGTGCGCAGCGTTCCCGGCGGGTATTCACTGCACGCTCCGGACGAACAGGTCGACGGAGTCCGGTTCGCGCGGCTCGTGTCGGACGGCAGGTCGCTGCTCGAGGCGGGCCGAGCGATGGAGGCGTACCGCTGTCTGACCAGGGCGCTGCGGCTGTGGCGCGGGCCCGCGATGGCCGGTCTCGCCGATCATGAGCCGCTCGCCGCGGAGATCGCGAGGCTGGAGGAGTTGCGGACGTCCGCGACCGAGTACCTGGCGACGGCCTCCCTGGCACTCGGCCGGAACGAGGAGGCCGTCGCCCTGCTGAAGGGCGTCATCCGCGAATGCCCGCTGCGGGAGGGGCCGCGCGCCGGCCTCATGCTGGCGCTCTACCGCTCGGGCCGGCAGGCGGAGGCACTCGCGCTGTTCAGGACGACCCGGGCGATGCTCATCGACGAGCTGGGGGTGGAGCCGGGCCATGAACTGGCCCGGCTCCAGCAGTCGATCCTCCGCCAGGACCCGGCGCTCGCCAGGCCGGCTCTGACCGTCTAGCAGAGGAGGGACGAAGGAACAGCGGGAGCAGCGGTCAGCGCGTGGCGATCGCCGGGTCGCTCGTACCGGGCTTGCCGGTCTCGACATGGCCGGCCAGCCGGCGAAGGAAACCGCCGTCCTGCTCGGAGCAGACCGTCAGGTCGTACCAGTCGTGGCTGTGGCGCGGGTGCGCGGTGTGGACGGCGCGCGCGCCGGGCCGCAGCCGGTACGTGGCCGGGCGCTCGTGCCCGTACCCGTCCTTGACGGTGAGCTTGACGGTCGTCGTGCCCGGATTGCTGAGCACCAGCCGCACCTGGCCGCTGCTGCCGTCATGGGCCGCGGTGACCTCCGGGCCCCGGCTGCCGGCGTGACCCGCGAACTGCCGCAGGAAGCCGTTGGGGCCGTGCACGGTGAAGTCGTAGGCGCTGTGCCCCGCCGGAGCGATGGCCAGGCTGTCGGACAGCCGTCGTCCCGCCTCGACGGTGTACGTCCACGGGCCGTCGGTGTTGGTCGGGGAGGTGACGTACAGGTTCGCGCCGGCCTTGCCGTGGTTGGCGAAGTCGATCTTCAGCCGGTGGCCCTTGACGTCGACCCCGGCGTCGGCGGCCAGGTCGTACGGCAGCGCGCGGGCCGGGCGCAGACCGGGTTCCTGCTTCGGCAGCACCGGGTTGGCCGGGGGCGCCGGCACGTAGTCGGGGTGCCGGTCCCGGTCCGGCGGCACGTAGCCCGCGGTGTCGGGGAGCGACGGGACCCTGGTGTCGGTCCTGCCGAACTGGAACGCGGTGGTGAGGTCGCCGCAGACCGCCCGGCGCCAGGGCGAGATGTTCGGCTCGTGGACGCCGAAGCGCTGCTCGATGAACCGGATGATCGAGGTGTGGTCGAAGACCTGGGAGTTGACCCAGCCGCCCTTGCTCCACGGGGACACCACGAACATCGGGACCCGCTGCCCCAGGCCGTAGGCGCCGGGCACGCTGTGGTCGGTTCCGGTGGGCGTGAACAGCTCGCCCGTGATGTCCACGGTCGACTTGCCCTGCGCCGGGGAGGACGGCGGGTACGGCGGCACGGCGTGGTCGAAGAAGCCGTCGTTCTCGTCGTAGGTGATGAAGACCGCGGTCTTGCTCCACACCTCGGGGTTGGACGTCAGCGCGTCCAGCACCTGGGAGATGTACCAGGCGCCGTAGTTGACCGGCCAGTTCGGGTGCTCGGTGAAGGCCTCGGGGGCCGCGATCCAGGAGACCGCGGGCAGCCGGTCGGCCGCCACATCGGCCTTGAGGATGTCGAAGAACCCCTCGCCCGCCTTGGCGTCGGTGCCGGTGCGGGCCTTGTCGTACAGCGGGTCGCCCGGCTTCGCGTTGCGGTACTGGTTGAAGTAGAGCAGCGAGTTGTCGCCGTAGTTGCCCCGGTAGGCGTCCTCGATCCAGCCCCAGCCGCCGGCGGCGTCGAGTCCGTCGCCCACGTCCTGGTAGATCTTCCAGGACACCCCGGCCTTCTCCAGGCGCTCGGGGTAGGTCGTCCAGGAGTAGCCGGCCTCGGCGTTGGTGATGACGGGTCCGCCGCCGGTGCCGTCGTTGCCGACGAAGCCGGTCCACATGTAGTAGCGGTTGGGGTCCGTGGGGCCGAGCAGCGAGCAGTGGTACGCGTCGCAGATGGTGAACGTGTCGGCCAGCGCGTAGTGGAAGGGGATGTCCTCGCGCGTCAGGTAGGCCATCGTCGTCGCGGTCTTGGCCGGCACCCAGCGGTCGTACTTGCCCTGGTTGAAGGCGGCGTGGCCGCCGTTCCAGTCGTGGTTGAGGTCCTGGAGGAACTGCAGGCCGAGATTGTCCGCCTCCGGGTGGAAGGGCAGGACGTCCTTCGTGCCGTCGGACTGGTGGAAGACCGTCTTGCCGCTGGGTAGCACCACCGGCCGGGGGTCGCCGAACCCGCGGGTGCCGCGCAGGGTGCCGAAGTAGTGGTCGAAGGACCGGTTCTCCTGCATCAGGACGACGATGTGCTCGACGTCGCGCAGGGAGCCGGTGCGGCGGTTCGCCGGGATCTCCGCCGCTCGGGCGATGCTGTTCGACAGCAGGGAGGCGGCGGCGGTGCCACCGGCCAGCTGCATGAATCGTCGGCGGTCGATGGCGGTCATGAGAGGCCGGCCTCCAGGGTCGTCCGTGGCAGTGCGGATGCGCTGCCAGTCTCCTCAGGTGGTGGAGAACCCTCCGTGACCGATGGATGGAACCACGGTGAATACTCCGCCAACCACGATCACTCGTGGGCGAGCGACATGCTCGCAGCCACCGGCACCGAAACCAAGAGGACGCCCCGGCCCCGTACCATCCGGCCCGGCGACCGCCGAACCCGCCGGATTCTCATCACGTACATCACAAACGGTCAGGTCCGGGGCCATATCGCTCCCACCGGGCGGGCCGGGGTGGCACGATGGCCGCATGACCACCGGGCCGGCGTCCCGCACCGCACGAGCCGCGATGTTCGCGGCCGTCTGCGTGCTGATGGCAGCGCTCGGGCACTCCTGGGCCTCCGGCGTCGCCGTTCCGTGGTGGTCGCTCTGCGCGGCCTTCTCCGGTACGGCCTCGGCCGCCTGGTGGCTGGCCGGGCGGGAACGCGGCGTTCTGGTCGTCACCGGATCCACCGTCCTGGCCCAACTCGGCCTGCACACCCTGTTCGGCCTGACCCAGCCGCTCGGCCGCGGAACGGCCGGCCTCATGTCCCACGACATGCCGGGCATGCACGGCGGCTCCGCCGCGATGTCCGCGGTCATGCGCATCGGCGACATGGACATGAGCATGAACATGGGCATGGGCATGGGCATGTCGGGTTCCGAGAGCCGCCCGACCGCCGCCTCCGACCTCATGGGCATGGCGCCCGGCGGCCACGACTCCACCACGATGTTCCTCGCCCACCTGCTCGCCGCCATGGTCTGCGGACTGTGGCTGTGGCGCGGTGAGGCGGGCGCCTTCCGTCTCGGACGGGCCCTGTCGGCCCTGATGACCGCCCCGTTGCGACGCGTCTGGCGCGTGCTGTGCCGCTTCTTCCGCACAGCCCAGGACGACGGCCGGCCGTGCCCGCGCCGTACCGCCGACGACGCTCCCGCGCACGCGCTGCGCGGCGTACTGCTGCACCACGTCCTGTCCCGCAGGGGCCCACCAGCAGCCGCCCAGTACTGCTGACACCGCTCGTCCCCGCGCGCCCGGCCGACAAAAGCCGCGCGCCCGGGTGACGGGCGGAGTACCCGCCTGCCCGTACGCCGCCGCGCCCACGGCGGGCGCCGTCGCGCAGGCCGGTCCCTGACCATACGGATCTCTCCCACCGCCCGCCGACCGCGGCCGGGGGACACGGACCGGGCCCGTCCGGACGGACACCGCCGGTCCTGAGATGCCGTTCGCCGACGGCCGCTTCACGCCGTGGTGCGGCCGTGCAGCACGAGAAGGACCTTTTGTGATGACTCATGCCCTGGTGAGGGGCGCCCCGAGGGCGTCGGCTCGCAAGGACGACGAACAGGTCACCGAGTGGGCGCTGGCCGCGCGCGGCGGTGATCCAGCGGCGGTCGAGCGTTTCGTACAGGCCACGTACAGCGACGTCTGGCGGTTCACCGCCCATCTCAGCGGCGATGTGCACAGCGCCGACGACCTGACACAGGACACGTTCCTGCGGGCGCTGGGCGGCCTGCCGCGGTTCGCCGGCCGCTCGGGCGCGCGGACCTGGCTGCTGTCGATCGCCCGCCGGGCCGTCATCGACCGCTACCGGCACGCCGCCGCCCGGCCCCGTATCTCCGACGCCGTCGACTGGCGCAGCGCCGCCGAGGGAACCCAGCCCGTCGGGGTGCCGGGCTTCGAGGAGGGCGTGGCGATGCTCGAACTCCTCAACACGCTGCAGGCGCCACGCCGTGAGGCGTTCGTCCTCACCCAGCTGCTCGGTCTGTCCTACGCCGAGGCCGCCTCCACGACCGGCTGCCCGATCGGCACCGTACGGTCCCGCGTCGCCCGCGCCCGCGACGACCTGGTCGTCCTGCTGAAGGCGGCGGAGACGGCGCCACACCCGGGAGCCGTGCACCGGCAGCACGGCACGGAGCACCAGGCCACGGCGCACCCCGCCGCGGAGCACCCCAGCCGTGGGCGCGAGACCGCCGAATACCCCGTCCGTTCACGCCACATCACCCAGCAGCACGTCTGGAGCCACGCATGACCCCCGAGATAGAGAAGGCCTTCGCCGCGCTGCGGGAGCAGTACGGAGCGGGGGCCATCGTGCGCGTCGAGCAGATGCTGGAGCCGGGGCGGCAGGATCGGCACCCGCTGCAGAAGGGCGCGAAGTGGATCATGCCCGGGATCTCGCAGCGCCCATGGCACGACCCGTACGAACACCTGGAGCTGGCCCCCGTGGTGCACGCTCTCGAAGCCGCGCACACCGCCGTCAGGGACGAGTTGGCGCAGGCCTGGTCCGAGCGCCGGGCCGCGTTCTCCGACTACGAGCACTACCTGACGCGCCAGGAGGACTGGCAGGCGCTGTATCTGTACCGCGGGGGAGAACTGGTGCGGGAGTCGGCGGACGTCGTGCCGACGGCGTTCGGCGTGCTCGAGGAGTACGCGGTCGACACCGGGAAGATCTGCCCGCTCCTGGAGAGCCACTTCTCCACACTGCTGCCCGGCGCGTCGATCGCCCCGCACTACGACCTGTGGAACTTCAGCATCAACCTGCACCTCGCCGTGGACATCCCGGAGGGCTGCGGCATCACCGTCGCCGGTGAGACCAGGAGCTGGGAGGAGGGCAAGTGCCTGCTGTTCGACTACTCCTTCGAGCACGAGGCGTGGAACCGCGGCACCCGGCCGCGCACCGCCCTCCTGATCGACCTCTGGCACCCCGACACCACGATCCCGGAGCGGGCCGCGCTCGTCGCCCTCATCACCGAGATCCGGAAGCTGATGGGGGAGGGGTGACCGAGGGCTGACGGGCCGTCGTCCGTCCGGGGTCAGGCTCCCGGACGGACGACCACGGCATCGACCCGTACTTCCCCGCTGTCCCGGAAGCGCAGGACGAACGGCACCCGCTCGCCCAGCGGCAGCCGCGGCGGGCGCGGGATCATGACGTCGAGCCCGGCCGGATCCATGGTCACGGCGCTGTGCGCGCGCACGGCGACCGGGCCTGCGGGCGCCATCCGCCCGGCTCCGTCGCGGACGACCGTGCGGGTGAGCATCGCCGGCCCCAGGACCGGGGAGTCCACCGACAGCAGGATGTCGTCGGTGCCGCCGGAGTTGCGCAGGGTGAAGAAGGCCGCGGTCGCCTCGGTGTTGGTGGGCCGGAAGACCCGGGCGTCGGTGACGGTGATGCGGGCCGGGGGTTCACCGGCCGCGCCCGTCGTCGTATAGGCGGTGAGCAGCGCCAGCACGGCCACGCAGGTGGCCACCGGGACCAGGGCGGCGCGCATCGCACCCGGCACCTCAAGGACGATGCCGTCCGAGGCGGAAGCGGGCCGGTCGTGGTCGTCGTGGGTCGGCGTACTCATCGCGCACCCGCCAGGGACCGTTCGCCGCCCTGCCGCCGCCCCGGCGTATGCCCGGACCGTCCGCCGCCTCCCGGCCCGGATCCCGGGGTGGGTCCGGTGCCGGACGAAGGAGCGAGCAGCCGCAGGCTGTTGCCGACGACGAGCACCGAGCTGGCCGACATCGCCAGCGCCGCGAACATCGGGTCGAGCCAGCCGGTCGCCGCGAGCGGCACGGTGAGGATGTTGTACCCGAACGCCCAGCCGAGGTTGGCACGGATCGTGCGCAGGGTGCGGCGGGTGAGCCGGACCGCTTCCACGACCGCCTCCATGTCCTCGCGGACGAGCGTGATGTCGGCCGCGCCGATCGCCACGTCGGTTCCCGCTCCCATCGCCATCCCGAGATCGGCGACGGCCAGTGCCGCGGCATCGTTGACGCCGTCACCGACCATCGCCACCCGCCGCCCGGCGGCCTGCAGTTCGGTGATGATCTCCGCCTTGCCCTGTGGGAGGACACCCGCGTGCACGTGAGTGATGCCGGCCTGCTCGGCGACCGCCTCGGCCGCGGCGGGACCGTCGCCGGTCAGCAGGACGGATTCGATGCCCAGCTCCCGCAGATGGCGTACGGCGCGATAGCTGGAAGGACGTACGGTGTCGCCGACGGCCAGCACGGCGACCGCCCGGCCGTCCAGCTCCACGACGACGGCGGTGTGCGCGGCGCGCTCCGCCCGGTCCAGCGCCTGCCGCAGGACATCGGGGAGAGCCGATCGGCCGCGGGGGCCGGTCACCCGGATCTCATGGCTCTCGACCCGGCCGGACACACCGACGCCGGGCAGCGCCCGGAAGTCCTCGGCCGCGGGGAGCGCGTTTCCTTCTCCCGCGCGGCGGCGCGCGGCGGCGGCCACCGCCCGCCCGATGGGGTGCTCAGAGCCGTGCTCCACCGCGCCCGCCAGCCGCAGCACCTCGGCCGCGGCCGGCCCGTCGGGGACGGTCGTGGCCTCAACGAGTGTCATCCGGCCGGTGGTGAGCGTGCCGGTCTTGTCGAACACGACGGTGTCCACCCGGCGCAGCCGCTCCAGTGCTTCGGGCTCGCGGATCAGGATGCCCAGTTGGGCGCCGCGTCCGGTGGCGGCGAGAAAGGCGGTCGGAGTGGCGAGACCGAGCGCGCACGGGCAGGCGACGACCAGTACGGCTACGGCCGCGGTCACGGCAGCTTCCGCGCCGGCACCCGCTCCCAGCCAGAAGCTGAGCACGGTGGCGGCGACCGTCACGATGGCGGGGACGAAGACACCCGCGATGGAGTCCGCGAGCCGCTGGATACGGGCCTTGCCCGCCTGGGCGTCGGTCACCAGGCGGGTGATGCGGTCGAGTTGGGTGTCGGCGCCGACGGCGGTCGCCCGTACCACCAGCAGCCCGCCGGAGTTGACCGCCGCGCCCACGACCGTGGTCCCGGGCCCGACCTCCACCGGAGTGCTCTCACCCGTGACCAGGGAGAGGTCGAGCGCGGAACTGCCCTCGACCACGACACCGTCGGTGGCGACCCTCTCACCGGGCCGGACAAGGAACTCCTGGCCCACCCGCAGCTCCGCGATCGATATCCGCGGGCCGCCGTGTCCGTTCCGGTCCCGCAACTCGACGTCCTTGGCGCCGAGTTCGGCCAGCGCGCGGAGCGCCGAGCCGGTGCCGCGCCGCGCGTGTGCCTCCAGCCAGCGTCCGGTCAGTACGAACAGCGGGACGCCGACCGCCGCCTCCAGATACACATGGGCGACCCCGTCGCCCGCTGTCGGCAGCCAGTTGAACGGCATCCGCATGTTCTGTTCGCCGGCGCCGCCGAGGAACAGCGCGTACACGGACCAGAGGAAGGACGCGGCCGCCCCCACGGACACCAGCGTGTCCATGGTGGCCGCCGAGTGCCGCAGCCCCCGCAGAGCCAGCCGGTGGAAGGGCCAGGCCCCCCATACGGCGACGGGTGCGGCGAGGGTGAAGCACAGCCACTGCCAGTGGTTGAACTGCCAGGCCGGGACCATGGACAGCAGCATGACGGGGAGCGCGAGCGCCGCGGTGCCGAGCAGCCGGTCACGGTCGGCGTCACGGGCCGGGGCGCCATCGGTCCCGGCGCCGTCGGCCGTTGCGGTGGTTCCGGAGCCGGCCGGTGCGGGCGGCCGCGGGAGTTCGGCGGTGTACCCGGCCTGTTCCACGGCCGAAATCAGCTGCTCGGCGGACATCTCCGGCGGGTGGGTGACCCGGGCCCGTCCGGTGGCCAGATTCACGCTGGCGGTCACGTCCGGGAGCCTCGCGAGCTTCTTCTCCACCCGGCCGACGCAGGCCGCGCACGTCATACCACCGACGACCAGGTCCGTGGTGACCGGACCGGTGGCCGTCATCTTCCGGCCCCCGGGAGCTCGGGCCCCTGCGATCCCATGCCGCCCATGCCCGGCATCCCACCGCCGTCGGAGTCCGGTTCGGACGGTGCTCCCGGCTCCGCACCGGGACCGGATCCCGGCCCGGAATCCGGCGACGGATCGCCCGGGACACGTGGTGCGTCATTGCCCGTCCGGTGGATTCCGGGGGAGACGGGACCGGCCGCCCGGCCGACCGCGAACGAGCCCGCCATCAACACGGCCAACAACACCAGGAATCCGAGCAGGGCCGGTGGTGGCGCGGCCCGGGATATACGCCAGGAGCTGGCGGAACGCGAGGGAGTGCGGGTTTCTGCCACGGGAGTCAATGCCACTCCCTAATGTTTGCATGCCGTACGGGGCTGGTAGCCCGATCGGCAACTCAGTAAGGTGTGAGGAAAAATATCGAAGGGGCCGGGAACTGAACGGCTCCGTCATCCGACTACTGTAAAAGACCTGTTGAAGGCCGGTGTCGTGAGAACGACGCGGTGTCGCGGGAGTTACGGTCGGAATTCGCCATCTCCTCTGCCGTGCAGGGCCGCAGGAATGGCCAAAAATAGCAGGTTTGGTCAGCTGCTCGGGTTGACATCGTCTCCAAGAGTGCCCAATATTTTGGCCAGATATCGGCGGCACATCCCCTTGCTCCGAAACGGCGGCTCCTCCGGATCATAAGGAAGCCGCATTCGCAACAGGACGTCAGGTCAGTCCAAAACGAATGCACGGCGTTTGCCGCGTTCCGGGACCTCGGTCAGGATCCAGGACGGGCCGCCGCTCCCGGCGTATGACGGGCATACGACCAGGGGCGGATTCCAAGGGGGAACGTCCGAGCATGTCTGCACTGAAGGCACCACCCGCTCCATCGCGCCAACGTCTCGGACTGTCCTTGTTCGTTCTGGCCACCGCCCAACTCGTCATCGCTCTCGACTTCAACGTCGTCTATGTCGCGCTCCCGAGCATCGGCAGCGGTCTCGGCTTCTCGGCCCAGGACCTCCAGTGGGTGGTCAGCGCCTACGTCGTCGCCACCGCCGGCTTCCTGCTGCTGGGCGGCCGGACCACGGACCTGGTCGGCCGCCGCCGGATCTTCGTCGTCGCCGCGCTGCTGTACGCCGGCTCCTCGCTCGTCGGCGGACTGGCCGGATCCGCCACCGTCCTGGTGGCCGTCCGAGCCGTCCAGGGCATCGGCGGGGCACTGCTGTTTCCCGCCACTCTCTCTTTGATCACTACGCTGTTCAGCGAGGGACCGGCCCGCAACCGGGCGCTCGCCGTCTGGGGCGCCGCGGGTGCGGGCGGACTCTGCTTCGGCTCACTGCTCGGCGGGGTGCTCGTCGACGCGTTCGGCTGGCCGTCGGTCTTCTACGTCAACGTGCCGCTGGCCGGGGCGATCGCCGTGGCGGGGTGGATGCTGTTCCCCGCTGACGAAGTGCGGGGGCAGCGGCGGGAGTTCGACGTGGCCGGCGCGCTCGCGGCGACCGGCGGCATCACGCTGCTGGTCTTCGTCCTGGTGCACGCGCCCGAAGCCGGCTGGACCAGCGCCTCCGTCCTCGGCTGCTCGGTGGCTTCCGTCGCCCTGCTCGCGGCCTTCGCGGTCATCGAGACCCGCACCCGCGATCCGCTCACCCCGGCCCGGCTGTTCGCCCACCGGAGCCTGGTCGCCGCCATGGGACTGACCGCGGTGTTCAGCGCCACCTTCAGCTCACTGCCGTACTTCCTGACGCTGTACTTCCAGACGGTCCGTGGCTACAGCGCCCTCGAGACCGGGCTCGCCTTCCTCGTGCCGGCGCTCGTGGTCGCGGCCGGCACCAAGGCGGGCGAGCTGGCGGTCGGCGCGATCGGGATGACGAAGACCCTGCTGGGATCACTGCTGCTGGGCGCCGCCGGTGCCGCGCTGCTGGCGCTGGGGCTGACCACCGACGGCTCGTACGCGCGGGTGCTGCCGGGGATCGTGCTGCTGAGTGTTGGGCAGGGCGCCGGATGGACCGCGATGTGGATCGCGGCGGCCGCCGGGGTCGCGCCCGGGGACCAGGGCGTCGCGTCCGGTCTCGCGTCCACGACCCTCCAGGTCGGTGGTGCGGTCGGCCTCGCGGTGCTGGTGGCCGTCGCCGACACCGGCCGGCACGGTGGACTCACCGGCGAGGCGCTGCGGCTCGCCCTGCTGGGCGACATCCGCACGGCCGTGTACGTGATCGCGGCCGGCATCTGTCTGGGCACGGTGGTGCTGCTGGCTTTCCGCAGAGCGCCGGGCCCCTTAACTCCGGCCCCTCCGGCGCCCTGACCCGGGTCACGCGTGGCGTTGCGGACTGCCGCCCGCCGTCCCTGCCGCTTCCGATTTCCTCCCGGCCTCCGTGGCCGCGCAAGTGCACGCATACCGAGGAGAACCGTCGTGCTCAGCCCGAACACTCCGACCCTGCCGAACACCGTCACCGATCCGACCCACCCGGCCCACCGGCCCGACAGGTCACGGCCCGTCGCCGTCGTCTGCGGACTCGCCGGGTGGCTACCGCCCCGGGCCGTCACCAATGAAGAACTGTCGCAGCGTCTGGACACCACCGACGCGTGGATCAGGACCCGTACCGGCATCGGCCGGCGGCACTTCGTGGACCCCGGGCAGGCCACCTCCGACCTGGCGGTCGAGGCGGGCCGCCGGGCGCTGGAGTCGGCCGGCATCGAGTCGGTGGACGCGGTGATCGTCGCCACCACCACCCCGGACCGCTCCTGCCCGGCCACCGCGCCCGTCGTCGCCGACCGGCTCGGTCTGAACGGTGTGGCCGCGTTCGACGTCAGCGCGGTCTGCACCGGATTCGTCTACGGGCTGGCGTCCGCGGCCGGGCTCATCGCGGCCGGTGTCGCGCGCCGGGTGCTGCTGATCGGCGCGGACACGTACTCCGCCATCGTGGACCCCGGCGACCGGGCGAACGCGATCATCTTCGGCGACGGTGCGGGAGCGGTGGTGCTGCGCGCCGGGCACGCCGACGAGCTCGGCGCCGTGACCCACTTCGACCTCGGCAGCGACGGCGCCAACGAGGACCTCATCATGGTCGCGGCCGGCGGCTCCCGGCAGCGCGCCGACGGCGCCACCCGCGCGGACCAGCACTTCGCGATGCGCGGCCGGGAGGTCTACCGGCACGCCGTGACCCGTATGGCCGGCTCGGCGCGCGCGGTGCTGGAGCGCGCCGACTGGAAGGTCGAGGACGTCGACCACTTCGTGCCCCACCAGGCCAATCTGCGGATCCTGCACTCGGTGGCCGACGAGCTCGGCCTCGCCAGGACCGCCTGTGTGTCCAACATCGAGTCCGTCGGCAACACCGGCGCCGCCTCGATACCGCTCGCCCTCGCCGACGCCGCCGCCCGGCAGGCCGTCCGGCCGGGCCAGCGCATCCTGCTCACCGCGTTCGGAGGCGGCCTCACGTGGGGCTCCTGCGTGCTGCGGTGGCCCGACCTCACCGCTTCCGGTACCCGAAGGACAACGGAGGAGACAGCCCACATGAGTACCACCTACGAGCAGTTGGTCGCGATCATCGCGAAGCTGCACGACGCGGACCCGGAGCTGGTCCGCCCCGAGGCGTCGTTCGCCGAACTCGACGTCGACTCGCTGACGATGGTCGAGATCAGCATGCGCCTGGAGCGTGACCTCGGCATCGAGGTGGCGGACAACGAACTCCGCGGCGACCTCACCCTCGACGAGGCCGTACGGCTGATCGACGCCAAACTCGACGGCCCGATCGGCACCCCGGCCACCCACCACACGAAGGGCTGACCCCATGAAGATCACTCCGCAGGCCGGCAAGACGCTCGGCGCGAGCATCGAGGGCTTCGACCACGCCGCCGCCTCCGACGACGACATCGCCACGCTCAAGCAGACGGTCTACACGCGCAAGATCGCGGTGCTGAAGGGCCAGGACCTGTCGCCCAAACAGTTCCTCGAACTCGGCAAGCGGCTGGGCCGTCCGGAGACGTACTACGAGCCCATGTACCAGCACCCCGAAGTCGAGGAGATATTCGTCTCCTCGAACGTCCCCAAGGACGGAAAGCAGATCGGGGTACCGAAGACCGGCAAGTTCTGGCACGCCGACTACATGTTCATGCCGGACCCGTTCGGACTCACCCTCATCTACCCGCAGGTGATTCCGCAGAAGAGCCGCGGAACCTATTTCATCGACATGGGGCGGGCGTACGAGGCGCTGCCCGAGGACCTGAAGCAGGACATCGAAGGAACCTACGCACGGCATTCCGTACGGAAGTACTTCAAGATTCGGCCGCACGACGTGTACCGGCCCATCTCCGAAATCCTGGAGGAGGTCGAGACCAAGACCCCGCCGGTGGTGAAGCCCACCACCTTCACCCACCCGTTCACCGGTGAGACGGTGCTGTACCTCAGCGAGGGATTCACCGTCGGCCTGGAGGACGCGAACGGCGTGCCGATCGACGAGGCGCTGCTGCGCCGGCTGTTCGAGGCCACTGGCCAGCTCGACGACGAGTTCACCCATCCCGGCATCCACCTGCAGAGTTTCGAGCAGGGCGACCTGCTGGTCTGGGACAACCGCAGCCTGATCCACCGGGCCCTGCACACCGCCACTCCGGAGCCGACGGTCTCCTTCCGCGTCACGGTGCACGACGAGCGCAAGCTCTACGACACCGAGTCTCCGGCGGCGTAGCGCGATGACCGTCTTCGCCACCGACACCGAACTCCTGTCGCAGGTACTGCGGCCTTACAAGGCGAATTGCCGTTATCTCCAGTCCGCCGAGGTCGCCGCGGAGAACGGCCGGGTGTCGGCCGTGTGTGAATTCTCCATCGACGAGTCCTGCTACATCGACGACACCGGGCACCTCAACGCGGTCGAAGTGAACATCAGCTACAACCAGATGATGTATTACGTGGTCGCGAAATCCGTCAAGGAGGGGCTGCTGGCGGAATTCAGCTCCTGGACGCTGGAGGACTACTGGCGGCACCAGCTGCCCGACATCCTCATCGCCCGGTTCGGCGGGAGTTTCCGGCGTCCCATCAACGCCCATGCCTTCTCGGGGGAGTTCGCATTCCTCGCGGTGGACCGGCGCTCACCCGGCGGCGGTGCTCCGCTGATCATCGCGGACACCTCCTACCGGTACTGGGACGCGGCGGGCGGCCGCTGTGACGGCGAGGTGAAGCTCGCCTTCGTCAACGCCTTCGACGAAGCCGCCGTCGGCACGTCCTGAAGGCCCCCTGAAACCGCCGCGCGCCGCCGTCCTGTCCAGCGGCGGCGCGCGGCCCCGGAAAGGACAGTGGCTGTGAGCACCGTGGGTCGTCCGCAGGACGACGAGAACCCGTACTACCCGTTCCTGCGGACGCTGTGGGAGACCGCCGCCTTCCACGCCGCCCAGCGGCCGGAGACCCCGGCCGTACGCTGCGAGGACCGCACGCTCACCTACGGCGAACTGCACCGGGAGAGCAACCGCGTCGCCCACGCGATCCGGGCCGCGGGCCTGGCGCCGGGCGCGCGGGTCGCTTACCTCGGCCGGGAGTCCGAGCACTACTACGTGATCCTCTTCGCGTGTGCCAAGAGCGAGACGGTACTGGTGCCGGTCAACTGGCGGCTCACCGCTCCCGAGGTGAGTCATATCCTCCAGGACTCGGCGAGTGAACTTCTCTTCCTGGAGGGTGAGTTCGGCCCGGTCGTCGACCGGATGCCGACCGATCCGCCGGGAACGGTGGTCCTGCTCGGCGGTGCTCCCGACGGTGACCGGCCGGAGTACCGGTCCTGGAAGGACGTGCAGCCCGACACCGATCCGAACCCCGGATCGGGCCCCGACGACGCCATCGCCCAGCTCTACACCAGCGGAACCACCGGACTGCCCAAGGGAGTCGTCCTCGCGCACCGCAGCTTCTTCGCCGTCCGGGACGCGCTGGCCGGCGAGGGTCTGGACTGGATCGACTGGCGAACCGGTGACATGGCCCTGGTCGGTATACCCGGCTTCCACGTCGGCGGCCTGTGGTGGGCCACCCAGAACTTCAACGCCGGGGTCACGGTGGTGGCGATGCGCGCCTTCTCCGCCCCCGACGCCGTCGCCCTCATCCGGGACCTCGGTATCACCACCGCCTGCGTGGTGCCCGCGATGCTGCGCATGATCCTCGCAGAACCCGGAGTGACACCCGGGGACTTCGGCACTCTGCGGAAGATCGTCTACGGCGGTTCGCCGATCTCCGAGGCGCTGCTGGAGGAGAGCCTGGCGATGTTCGGCAGCGACTTCGCCCAGATCTACGGTCTGACCGAGACCGGCAACACGGCGGTGTGCCTGCCGCCCGCCGCCCATGTGCCGGGCGGGGCACGGATGAAGGCCGCCGGACGGCCCTACCCGGGCATCGGCTGCAAGGTGATCGACGACAAGGGCGAACCGCTGCCGCCCGGTGCCGTCGGCGAGGTGTGCCTGGCCACTCCGGCCCGCATGCTGGAGTACTGGGGCCTGCCCGACAAGACCCGCGAGACGCTCGTCGACGGCTGGGTGCACACCGGTGACGCCGGGTACCTGGACGACGAGGGCTATGTCTTCATCAGCGACCGCATCAAGGACGCCATCATCGTGGCGGGTGAGAACGTCTACCCGGCCGAGATCGAGTCGGCGCTGGAAGCACACCCGAGTGTCGCGGAAGCGGTGATCGTCGGGGCGCCGGACGAGCGCTGGGGCGAGAGCGTCCGTGCCTTCGTCGTCCCCGTCCCGGGCCAGGAGCCGCCGAAACCCCGGGATCTGCACCGCTTCCTGGTGGAACGGCTGGCCGCGTTCAAGCTGCCCGCCACCTACGAGTTCATCGACCACGTGCCCCGCAATCCGAGCGGCAAGATCCTGCGCCGGGAGCTGCGTGACCGCTTCTGGGGCGACGCCCGGCGCAAGGTCAACTGACCCGGCGCCCGCGACGCCCCGCGTGACTTCGAGAGAGACCACATGACTGTGCCTGAGCCCCTGACGCCCTCAACGTCCCCGACACCCCTGACGCCGCTCACCCTCGCGGACTTCCGTGCCGACCTGGCCGAGTTCCTCCACCAGCAGCCCGACGAGGTCGACCTGGAGGAGAACCCGCTCTACGCCGGCCTGGACTCGCTGCGCATCGTCACCCTTGCCGAGCGCTGGCGCGCGGCCGGGTCCGAGGTCAGCTTCGTCGAACTGGCGGAACGCACCTCGTTCGCCCAGTGGTGGCAGCTGCTGTCGGACCGGCAGTCCGGAGGCGAACGTGCCGACGCCTGACCACCGCACCGCGCCCGGGGGCCGCCGGGCCCTGCTCACCGCGCAGGAGGGCATCTGGACCGGCCATCAGCTCGACGCGGAGAGCCCCGCGTACAACACCGCCGAATACGTGCAGATCCACGGGCCGGTGGACGTGGCGGCGTTCGACAAGGCCCTGCACCATGTCGTCGGCGAGGTCGAGGCGCTGAACGTACGGTTCGTCGAGGTGGACGGCCGGCCGTGGGAGATCGCGGTGCCCGCCGTGGACTGGCGCCTGCACACCGCGGACCTGACCGCCGAGCCGGACCCGCGGGCCGCCGCCACCGCCTGGATGGAGCGCGATCTGGCCCGCCCGGTGGATCTCGCCCACCACCCCGTCTTCGGGCACGCGCTGCTGCAGACCGGACCCGGGGAGTTCCTCTGGTACCACCGCGTCCACCACATCGCGCTCGACGGCTTCGGCCTGTCGCTCGTCGCCCGCCGTGTCGCGGACGTCTACACGGCGCTGGCCCAGGGCACACCGCTGGGGGAGAGCGGCTTCGGCACCCTGGAGTCGGTCTTCGAGGAGGACCGGGCCTATCTGGCGTCGAAGCGGCGGGAGACCGACGGCGCCTACTGGACCGGGCGGTTCGCGGACCGCCCGGCGGTCCCCAGCCTCGCCGACCGTTCCGCACTGCCCGCCCGCACCTTCCGGCGCCGGGTGACCGACCTCGGCGCTGCGGAGACCGAAGCGCTGCGCGCGGTCGCCCGCGAGCTCTCCGTCACCTGGTCCGATGTGGTGCTCGCGGTCACCGCCGGGTACCTCGGCCACGTGTCGGGCGAGCCCGAAGTGGTGCTGAGCCTGCCCGCGATGGGCCGGCTCGGCTCGGTGTCGCTGCGCGTACCGTGCATGGTCCGCAACGTCCTGCCGCTGCGGATCGCGGTCGGCGACGGCGACACGCTGCGCGACCTGGCCACCCGCGTCTCGGCGGAGCTGCGAGCCGGGCTGCCGCACCAGCGCTACCGGTACGAGCACCTGCGCCGGGAACTCAAGCTGGTCGGCGGCAAGCGCCGCTTGTCGGGACCCGGCGTCAACATCATGCCGTTCGAGTACGATCTGCGTTTCGCGGGGCACCGCAGCACCGTCCACAACGTGTCGGCGGGACCGGTCGACGACCTGTCCGTCAACGTCTACGACCGGGCCGAGGGCGCGGGTCTGCGGTTCGCCTTCGACGCGCACCCGGAGCTGTACAGCGAGACCGAACTCGCCCGGCACCAGTACGCGGTGCTGGCCCTGCTGAACGACGCGACGGCCGCACCGGACCGCCCATTGGGCGAACTGGGGACCTGCCGGACCACCCGGCCCGCCAGGACCGCGGTGACCCTGGACGGAGGGCCGCTGCCCCGCCCCGCGCGTCCCGTCCTCGACCTGATCGCCGAGCACGCCGCCACCCGCGGGGACGCGACCGCCGTCGAGTTCGACGGCGCCACGCTCAGCTACGCCGGACTGCTGGCCGCCGCGCACGGCGTGGCCGGCCGGCTCGCCGATGCGGGCACCGCTCCCGGAGACCTGGTGATCGTCGCGCTGCCGCGTGGGATCGAGGCGGTCACCGCCATCCTCGGAGTCCTCCTCGCGGGCGCCGCCTACTGCCCGGTGGACCCCGGCGCTCCGGCCGCGCGGATCGAGGCGCTGTGCGCCGAGTCCGGGGCACGGGCCGTCCTCACCACGGCGCGGTACGCCGACCGGCTCGCGGGCGGCGGCCTGCCGCAACTGCTGCTGGACGGTGCGGACATCGCGGATTCACCGCCTCGTGCATCCGACCCGGACCCCGACCCGCACCGGCTCGCCTACGTCATCCACACCTCCGGCTCCACCGGCCGGCCCAAGGGCGTGGAGATCAGCCACGCCGCGCTGGCCCATTTCGTGGCAGGGGCGACCGACCGGTACGGGATCGGCGCGGACGACCGCGTCCTGCAGTTCGCGCCGCTGCACTTCGACGCGAGCGTGGAGGAGATCTTCCTGACGCTCTGCGCCGGAGCCGCGCTCGTGGTGCGCACCGACGCGATGACCGAGTCCGTTCCGGTGCTGTCGCGGTCGTGCGAGCGGCTGGGGATCACCGTTCTCGACCTGCCGACGGCGTACTGGCACGAGCTGGCGTACGCGGTCTCGACCGGGGCCGCGGAACTTCCGTCAGGGTTGCGGACCGTCATCATCGGTGGCGAGGCGGCGCTACCCGAGCGGGTGGACCGCTGGCGGGATGCCGTCGGGTCCTCGGTGCGGCTGTTCAACACCTACGGGCCGACGGAGGCGACTGTCGTGGCCACCGTGGCGGAGCTGCACGCGCCGGAACTGGCGCGCGGGGACGTCCCGATCGGACGCCCGCTGGCCGGCACGAGGGCCGTTGTCGTCACCTCGCCCGCGAACGACGGCAGCGTGGATTCCGACACCGGCGAGCTGTACCTCGTCGGCGGGTCCCTCGCCCGGGGCTACCGGGGCGGTGCGGGCGCCGACGACTCCCGGTTCCAGCCGCTGCCGGAGCTGCCGGACCGGCCGCGTGCGTACCGGACCGGCGACCTCGTACGGCTCGGAGCGGACGGACAGCTCCGGTTCGTGGGGCGGGCCGACGGCGAGTTCAAGATCAGTGGACACCGCGTGCAGCCCGCCGAGGTCGAGACCGTCCTGCTCACACATCAGCGGATACGGGAGGCGGCCGTCGTCGGGCAGGTGCTGCCCGACGGTACGCGGCGGCTCGTCGCGCATGTGGTCGCCGACCCGCCGGCACCGGCCGCCGCCGAGGTGCGTGAGCATCTGCGGGCGACCCTGCCCGCCGCGATGATCCCGTCCGCCGTCGTCTTCACCGACCGGCTGCCCCGCACGGGCGCGGGCAAGATCGACCGCAACGCGCTCGCGGCGCCAGTTGTGGCGGAGCCCGCCCTGCCGGCCCCCGACGGGGTCGGCGACGTGACCGTCAACCGTACGGAGCAGGTCATCATCGCTGCCTGGGCGCGGATCCTGGGCACCGCGGACATCTCCCCGCAGGACGACTTCTTCGACCTCGGCGCCCAGTCCCTGCAGGCGATCCAGGTCGCCAACCGGCTCGGTGTGGAGCTGGAGACCGATGTACGCGTCGCCTGGCTCTTCACGTACCCCACGGCCGCCGAACTCGCCCGTCATCTGGACGATCAGCGCGGCCCGACCGGAACCGAAACCGTGTCGAGCGGATCGCTACCGGACGCCGTCCTCGCCGACTCCGTCCTCGCCGACTCCGTCCTCGACGACGACATCACCGTCCGTCCCGTCGACGAGCCCACCCCAGAGTCCGCCGCAGGGCCCGCCGCCGTGGCCGTAGCGCCGCCGCGCCGGGTGCTGCTCACCGGGGCGACCGGCTTCGTGGGGGCCCAGCTGCTCACCGAACTGCTGACGGCCACCGAGGCGGACGTCGTCTGCCTGGTGCGGGCCGAGGACCGGGCGGCGGCCGAGGACCGGATCCGCCGGGCCCTCGAGGAGCAGGAACTGACCCTGCCGCCCGGATCCGAGCGCCGCGTCATCGCCGAGCCGGGCGATCTCGCCCGGCCGCTGCTCGGGCTCACCGAGGCACGTTTCGCGGAGCTGGCGGCCGGCTGCGACGCGATCTACCACAACGCGGCGACCGTCAGCATCATGCGCGAGTACGCCAGCCTGCGTGGACCCAATGTGGAGTCCACCCGGCAGCTGTTGCGGATGGCCGCGGCCCGTTCGACACCGTTCCATCTCGTCTCCACCCTGTCCGTCGCACCGCCCGCCGGAGCGAGCCCCGAGGTCGCGGAGACGTTCCTGCCCCCGCACCCGGGCCTCGTCCACGGCTATCAGCAGTCCAAGTGGGCCTCGGAGCGGCTGGTGGAACAGGCCGCGGAACGCGGGCTGCCCGTCACGGTGCACCGGCTCGGCCGGGTCGTCGGCGCGGCCGGCTCCGGCTACGTCAACGAGCGCGACTTCCTGTGGAGCGTGCTGCGCGCCGGCATCCCGGCCGGCATCGTGCCCGACCTGTTCGAGGCCGAGGTGTGGACGCCGGTCGACTACGTGGCCCGGGCCGTCGTCCGGCTGTCCTCCGCGGTGAAGGCGGCCGCTCCGGCCGAGCGGCCGGTGTACAACTACGCCCCGGTGCCGACCGTCCGGCTGGCCGACATCTACTCCTGGACACGGGAGTTCGGCTATCCGGTGGAGCGCATGCCCCTGGCGAGGTGGCGGGCGGAACTGCCCCGCGCCGCCGACGTGGCGACCACGACCCTGGCGTTCTTCGACTCCTGGAACGGTGACGACGACACGGTGGCCGAGAGCGCGGAACCCGAGTTGGGGCTGGGCCGGGTCGTCGCCGACAACCTGCTGAGCGGGCTCGACGGCAGCGGGATCTCCTGCCCGCCCGTCGACCGGGCGCTGGTCTTCCGCTACCTGGAGCGCTGCGTCGCCACGGGCGCGCTGCCGCCGCCCGTTCAGTGGCGGAACCGTATCCCGCGCCAGACCCGCCGCTGATCCGGAAGATCTGATGCACGGCATCCGGGAACCCGGGCGGACTCCGCTCCGACTACTGAAGCGGAGTCCGCACCACCCTGAGGAGCCCGCATGTCATGGAAACGGCCAACCGCCGCATTCGCGGTCGGAGCACTCTGTCTGGCCACCGCCGCCTGTGGCACCTCGTCAGGGACGGCGGCGAGCGCGGGGAAAGCGGAACCACCGGGGCCCGGCTATCCGGTGACCGTCACCGACTGCGGGCAGACCACCACGTACACCAAGGCGCCGAGCCGGGTCGTCGTCATGAACGGCGCGTCCGTCGCCGAGGTGTCCTCGATGCTCGCCCTCGGGCTCGGTGACCGCATCGTCGCCAACGCCCAGTCCTACGGCATGTCGGAGGTGCCTGGGCGTGTCCAGGCGATCGCGAAGCTGCCCACCGGGGGAGTGAAGCTCAACGACATCCAGGACATCCCGCGCGAGGCGATGCTCAACCTCCGCCCGGACTTCGTGCTGTCCACCACCGGGTTCGGCTTCGACCCCAAGAACGGCTACGCCACCCGCAAGGACCTCGCGTCGATCGGCGCGCACACCTACATGCCGGTCAAGGGCTGCGACGACGCCAGCTCCGTCAAGGGCCCGCCGTCCATCGACGACAGCTACTCGATGCTGCGCGACCTCGGCACGATCTTCGGCGTCAGCGCCCGCGCCGAGAAGCTGATCGCGGACTCCCGCGCGCGCATCGCCGCCATCAGCGCGAAGGTCACCACCAAGCTCAAGGCGTCGGCCGGCACCGCGCAGCCGTCGAAGGTGATGGTGATCTTCTCCAACATGTCGATGGGCGCGAACGAGTTCAGCTCGATCGCGGGCGTCGGCATCTGGAACGACATCCTCGCCAAGGCCGCGGGATCCAACGCGTTCGCCTCCGTCACCAGCAACTCCTTCGCCGACCTCAGCAAGGAGAAGGTCGCCGCCGCGCAGGTGGACGCGCTCGTCGTCGTCAGCTATCACGACCCGGATCCGGACGCCTACGCGCGCAAGCTCTTCGCGCAGTTCCCGCAGTGGAACGCCGCCCGGGACAAGAGATTCACCGTCCTGTCCGACTCCATCTATCTCGGACCGAGCAACGACATCGCCGTCGAGCGCATCGCCCGGATGCTGCACCCCGACGCCCTCTGACGCGCCGCAGATGACCCCACGCGCGCTCAGCCCCCGATCCCCGCTGTCCGTCCTGGTGCTCCTGCCCGTCCTCCTCGCGCTGCTGGTCCTGGTGATGATGGTGGCCGTGGGCATCGGAGCCGTGAACGTGCCGCTCGGGGACATCTGGCACATCGTCCTCGCCCACCTGGGCGGCGGCAGCTACGCCGGCGATCCCGTCCAGGACCAGATCGTCTGGAACTTCCGCATCCCCCGGGTGGTCCTCGCCGCGCTCGCGGGCGGCGGCCTCGCCGTCGCCGGAGTCGTGCTGCAGGCGGTCGTCGCCAACCCACTGGCCGACCCCTATGTCCTGGGGGTCTCCTCCGGGGCGTCGCTCGGCGCGGTGCTGGTCATGACACTGACCACCGGCGCCCTCGGCGGCCTCGGCGTCTCCTCGGCGGCGTTCGCCGGGGCCGTGGCGGCCGTCGCGCTCGTCTTCCTCCTCGGACAGCGCGGCGGCCGGCTGGCGCCCACCCGGCTGGTCCTGTCCGGTGTCGCCATCGGCTATCTGTTCCTCGCGGCCACCAGTTATCTGCAGCTGCGGGCCACCCCCAACGAGCTGCGCTCGGTGATGTTCTGGATGCTCGGCAGCGTCGCCGGGGCGCAGTGGGGCCAACTGCCGCTGGTGAGCGGCGCGGTGCTCGGAACGACCGTGGTCCTCGCGCTGTACGGGCGGCAGCTGAACGCGCTGCTGGCCGGGGACGAGTCCGCGACGGCGCTCGGGGTGGAGGTGCACCGGCTGCGGGCCGCGCTGCTGGTGCTGTCCTCCCTGCTGACCGGCACCATCATCGCGGTCGCGGGCGGCATCGGCTTCGTCGGCCTGATGATCCCGCACCTGGTGCGGCTCGCCGTCGGCGCCGATCACCGCAGGCTGCTCCCGCTCGCCGCGGTGACCGGTGCGATCTACCTCGTCGTCGTCGATCTCCTGTCCCGCACCCTGGACCGGCCCAACGAACTGCCGCTCGGCATCCTCACCGCCCTCTTCGGCGCACCGTTCTTCCTATGGCTGCTGCGGCGGAACAAGAGCTTGGATTCCGTATGAGACTCAGCGTCGACCAGCTCGACATCACCCTGGACCGCCGGCCCATCCTCCGGGACGTGTGCCTGGAGGTGGGCCCGGGCGAGATCGTCGGACTCGTCGGGCCCAACGGCAGCGGCAAGTCCACGCTGCTGCGCGCCGTCTACCGCTCGCTGCGGCCGGAGGGCGGGGCGGTACGGGTCGACGGGGACGACATCTGGACGATCCCCGCCCGCGCCGCCGCCCGCCGCACCGCCGCGGTCCTCCAGGACGTCGGCCATGCGACGGGGCTGTGCGTCCGGGAGATCGTGGCGCTGGGCCGCACACCGCACCACGGACTGCTCGGCCGGGACGGCCCCGAGGACCACGAGGCGGTCGACCGGGCGCTGGACGAGTGCGGCGCCCGACCGCTGGCCGACCGTGACTTCGCCTCGCTCTCCGGCGGCGAACGGCAACGGGTGCTGCTGGCCCGCGCGCTGGCCCAGCGCCCGCACCTGCTCGTCCTCGACGAGCTCACCAACCATCTCGACATCCGCGCGCGCTTCGAACTGCTCTTCCTGATCCGCGCCATCGGCACCACCACGCTGGCCGTCCTGCACGACCTGGATCTCGCCGTCCGGCTCTGCGACCACCTCGTCGTCCTCCAGCAGGGCGCCGTGGTCGCGGCCGGCCCGGTGCTGGACGTGCTCACCCCGGCGGTGCTCCGCGACGTCTTCGGCGTCGCGGCGAGCGCGGACCGGCACGCCGACGGGGTCGTGCGGATCGTCTACGCCGCCGACCCGCTCGCACTGCAACTCGTCGAACGGGCCGCCGCCGGGTGATCCGCTCTCCCACGAGAATCTCCGGGGGAGCGGGCGCTGTTGCGGCGGGGAAACCTTCCGGAAACCCCGCGCGCGGCGGGCGTTCCTACGCTCGGTGCAGGTGCGGTACGCCCGGTCGGCACGCACATCGGCACGGTGAACAGGGAGGCGGGCCCATGAGCGGAACCTTCAGGGCGAGTCACCGTGAGGACCGGCTCCGCCCGGTGTCCCTCCCGGACGTCGAACTGCGCCACCATGTCGTGCACGGCTACCGCAGGGCTTACCGGATCGCCGGGGAGGGCCCGGCCATCCTGCTCATCCACGGCATCGGCGACTCCTCCGCCACCTGGGCGGACCTCATCCCCGGGCTGGCTCGCCACAACACCGTCATCGCCCCGGATCTGCTCGGCCACGGCGCCTCGGACAAGCCCCGCGCCGACTACTCGGTGGCCGCGTACGCGAACGGCATGCGCGATCTGCTGGGTGTCCTCGGCATCGAACGGGCCACCCTGATCGGCCACTCCCTCGGCGGCGGTGTGGCGATGCAGTTCGCGTACCAGTTCCCCGAGCGCACGGAACGGCTGGTGCTGGTCAGCACCGGTGGAGTGGGCAGGGAGGTCAACCCCGTGCTGCGCGCGGTCTCGCTGCCGGGGGCGGACCTGATGCTCTCGCTGCTCAAACTGCCCACCATGGGCCTGCAGACCCGCGCCTTCGTCCAGTTGATGAAGTTCCTGGACACCGATCTGGGCCAGGACGCGCCCGATCTGCTCAACCTGGTCGACGCCCTTCCCGACGCGACCTCCCGCAGTGCCTTCATCAGGACCCTGCGGGCGGTGGTCGACTGGCGGGGCCAGGTGGTCACCATGCTCGACCGCTGTTATCTGGTGCGGGGCATGCCCACCATGCTGCTGTGGGGATCGCGGGACAGCGTGCTGCCGGTACGGCACGCCCATGACGCGCACAGCGCGATGCCGGGCAGCCGGCTGGAGGTATTCGAAGGGGCGGGCCACTTCCCCTTCCACACCGATCCCATCCGCTTCCTGGCGCTCGTCGAGAACTTCATCGCGACCACAGAACCGGGCAGTCTGAGCAGTGAGCAGTGGCGGGACCTGCTGCGTGCCGGCCGCCGGGGGGAAGCGACGACCGGTCCGGCGGGGAACGCGGCCGACCGCCTCACCGGGCGGGAGATCAGGGAAGCGAGCGAACGCAGCGCGACCTGAACCGGGTTGCCCGTTCCTGACCCTTTCGGCCACGGCCCAGGGTCCGGGTGCTGGCGGGCGCGGCCCGTTTCGTACCCGGCGGCTGACGCGCGGCGGCCGGCCGTCAGCGCCGCTCATGCGCGTCAATCGCGCAGTTCCGCGTCGATGGCGGACGCCATGAGCTCGCGTGCGTGTGCCAGCGGGAGCGAGCCGCTCAGCCAGCGGACACTGAGGCCTTCCAGGAGTGCGGTCAGCCGCTCGGCGGACGCGGCGTAGCCGGTCGCGGTGCCGGAGGGGGCGGGCGCGGCCGAGCAGCTCGGCGATCTCCTGCACCCACTCCAGCGTGGCCCTGGCCAGGTCCTCGCGCAGCTCGGGGTCGAAGACGGCGCTGGCCCGCAACTCACCCCAGGCGGTGCTGTTCTCCCGTACGGCGGTGGTGTCCTGGAATTCCAGCAGTAGGGTCTGCCGCAACTCCGCGCGCGGATCGAGGGGTTGGGCGTCGGCCGCCCGGTCGGTGGTGTACCGCTCGGCGCGCTCGCTGATGAACTCCAGCGTCCGGCGGAGGACTCCGGCGCGGTCGGTGAAGTGGTAGTAGATCAGCGAGGTCGACCCCCCCGCTTCGGCCGCGAGTTCTTCCACGCGCAGGCCGCGCATGCCACGCCGCGCGATGACGCGCGATGACGCGCGTGGCGGCTTCCAGGATTGCTGTTCGACGGTCAGCCACAGGCCGACCCAACCGGTCCAGGCCCGTGACCTGCCCTCTTTCCTGACCGAAACTTCAGCGACCTCCGGTCGGCCCGTACGGACCGCCCGTGCCGCGGGCCTCGGTATTCTCGCTTGCCGGAGCGGTCCGGGTGGCGCTCGGGAGCCTGCCTCGAACGGCCTTGGGATGGGCGACCCGAAGACCATGACTGACGTGATGACTGAAGTTTCGATCAGGATCGGGACACGCCAGAGACCCCGCCGCTCCACGGGAATGATCAGGGGTCGGGCGGGCAGCAGTCAGGGGGAGAGTGCGGGTGGGGCAGGAGGCGCCCCGGCCCCACCATGGAACTGCGCGGCCCGTACCGGAATCTCGGCAGCCGTCCCCCGTCCGCCGTAGCCACCGGCCGGGCCGCGCGCAGACCAGCACCGCCAGACTGGTTCCCGGGCGTGCCCCCGCCGGGCAGCGTTTGTGAGGGCGCTGCCCCGGCTCCGTCGGCCCCGCACTCACCCCCCCGGGTGCGGGGCCGACGCATGTCCCGAGCGGGCCCGGTCGGAGGCCCGTCGGGTCACACCGCTATCGGTGCCTGCTGCGGTCGGCGTCGGGCAGGTTGCACCACAGGTCGATCGTCGCGGACAGCTCCCGGGCCTGGGTGTCCGTACGGCGCTCGGCCTGTTCCGACGCCTCGGCGGCGGCATCGAGCGAGCCGAAACCCCGTACGAGGGCGATCAGGTCCTCGACCAGGCCCGGATCCTCGTCCTGGGCACGGGCGTGCGCGTGCAGGGCTTGCAGGATGGCGAGTTCGTCGTCTTCGGCGTCCATGTGCACAGTCTGCCGTGTGGGTCTGACAGTCCGTAGGTTCTGCGGGCGCGCCGGACACCGTGCCTACCGGTGTCCCGCTCCGAGCGGCCGGCGGACCAGCGGTGATGCGAGCGGACTACCGCCTGGCGGCAGCCCTCGGTGTGCGTCGGGGCCGCGCCTGGGCCGGCGGCGCCGGGGGAGCGGCCTCTTCCTCGTCCTCGTCCAGGTCGTCGGGCTCGTCACCCAGGTCGGCCTGCTGGAAGGGGTCGGTCGACGGGATGGGCGAGGTGTGGGCCGCGACCGGCATGGAGGGATCAGGATTGGAGAACAGCGTGGTCATGGCACCTTCGTCGGGTTTCGCAAAACGGGGCCACCCGGAACGGACCAGACGGTGGCGATCGCGGCCTGAAATGGCGGCCGTCTCCTACCAGCATCCCACGTGGAGCGTTCCGCGTGGGTATCCGCAGCGGCACGGGCCCGTCACCCGGTGTGTGCCATGGCTCACCGATTCGAATGAAACCGCAGGCCAAGCGGGGGACGCAGACCGCTTCCCGGTGATCGACGGACCGAATGCGGATAGGACCCGTGTCCAGGAGGTCTGATCCATGGGTGCCGTCTTCCCGTGCCGCCGCGCTCAGCGCCGCAGCGGGCGCGACGCTGCCCTGGACGCCCTGCTGGCCCTCCTCGCGCTGGTCCTGCTGGTGGGCGGGGCGCTGTCACCGGAGCTGATGGCCGACCGGGGAGCGCAGTCCAGGACGGCGGTCTCCGAGCCGCTGTCCACCGCGGGCGACGAGCACCCGGACGAGGCCGCCACCGCCGTACGGGCGGCCCGGGCCCAGCGGGCCGCCGAGTCGTCGCGTGCGGTGCGCGACGCGACCCGCGGCGGTGTCCGTCCGGCCCTGGCCGCGCCGTCGCACCGCGACCCCGTGCCGGGCGACGGACGGCCGGGAGCCGGCCTCCTGGGGCTGAGCTGTGTGGTTCTGCGCTGCTGACCGGTCCAGGGGCCTTCCCGGCCCCGTTCCGTTCCGCAGGCACACCCCCACTTCTCGTCCCGGAGGACCCCCATGCCCATCGACCCTTTCGTGGCCCTGAACGCCATGCTGCGCGCCGAGGTCACCCGCGCGGAAGTCACCCGCGCCGAGGTCACCCGCGCCGCCGCGCCGGAGTCCGAGCCCCGGCAGCCCGCCGCCCCTGACACACACGACGCCCCCAGCGCCCTGCCGCCACCCCCACCCAGAGCGACGGCGCCTGACCGGAGCCGTTCGACCGGAGCCGTCCGACCGGCGACGTCCGACCGGCGACGTCCGACCGGCGGTGCCGGGCAGGCTTCGAGGCATGCCCGGCACCGCCGGGGGTGGATCACCAGCCGATGCCGAGCGTCAGGGCGGTCGGCGGGTTCGCGTTGTTGAGGGTCTGGACCGACGACTGGTCGTTGATGTCGTCGTACGGGAACCCGTAGGCCCGCTTGTTGATGCCGACGGTGTGGAAGAAGGCGGCGTAGTCGTTCTTGACGGCGCCGGTGTAGTAGGCGGACGGGGTGTACCAGGTGGTGGCGTCCAGTGCGACGCCACGGTTCAGCGCCGCGCAGAACTCCGCGCCGAGCTGCTTCTCGGTGTCACTGCCCGCGGCCGGCGCCCCGGCGCACGCCACCACGTCGGGCGAGGTGGGCTTGTTGAGCGTGAACGGGCCGACGCCGCGCCGGCGCTTGCCGACCACCCCGTCGGAGCACCCCGGGCAGGCGATGCGGACCGGCCGCGCTGACGGCCGTCAAGAATTCCCTCCTCGCCTCCGCGAGCCATTTCCGCTTCAACACTTGACGCCGACCCGATGTCCGGGCACTCTCCTGGCCATTGCTTGAGAGCGCTCTCAAGACATCACGTCCGTCCTGAAGCCATGGGAGGCTTCCATGCCCGTTGCCCGAGCCGCCAGACACGTCGCCATTCGATTCGGGGCGGTCGCACTGGCCGGGGCACTGCTCGCCGCCTGTGGATCCAGCTCCTCGGGGAGCAGTTCCGCGGACAGTGCCGACGGGGGCAAGGTCACGCTCACCGTCGATCTCTTCGGCACCTTCGGTTACAAGGAGGCCGGCCTCTACGCGGAGTACCAGAAGCTCCACCCGAATGTGACGATCAAGGAGAGCGACACCGAGAACGAGGCCGACTACTGGAAGGCGCTGCAGACCCGTCTCGCCGGCGGTGGCGGCCTCGCCGACGTGCAGGGGGTCGAGGTCGGCAGGATCGCCTCGGTGACCCAGCAGCAGGCCGACAAGTTCGAGGACCTGAGCGCTCTCGGCGCCAAGGACCTGCAGGCTCAGTTCTCGCAGTCCAAGTGGTCGGCCGCGACCGCGCCCGACGGGCGGGTGCTGGGCCTCGGTACCGACACCGGACCCGAGGCGATCTGCTACCGCTCCGACCTGTTCAAGGCGGCCGGGCTGCCCACCGACCGGGCCGAGCTCGCCAAGCAGTGGGCGACCTGGGACGGCTATCTCGCGCTGGGCAAGCAGTACGCCGCCAAGGCACCGGCCAAGAGCCACTGGATGGACAGCATCGCCAGCCTCTACTCGGTGATGGTCGGACAGCAGAAGGAGCGCTACTACGACGCGTCCGGCAAGCTGATCTACGACTCCAACCCCGCCGTGAAGACGGCCTGGAACGCCTCGGTCAAGGCCGCGCAGGACGGTCTGAGCGCCAAGCTCGCCCAGTGGGCCCCCGAGTGGAACCAGGCCTTCAGCAGCGGCTCCTTCGCCACCATCGCCTGCCCCGCCTGGATGCTGGGCTACATCAAGGGCCAGGCCGCCGACGCGGGCAAGGGCAAGTGGGACGTCGCGGCCCTGCCGGGCGGCGCGGGCAACTGGGGCGGCTCGTACCTGTCGATCCCCAAGGGTGCCAAGCACACCAAGGAGGCCTTCGACTTCATCAAGTGGATCACCGCCAAGGAGCAGCAGGCGAAGCTCTTCACCAAGCAGGGCAGCTTCCCCTCCAACCTCGGTGCGATCGACCTGGTGAAGGACGTGAAGGACCCCTACTTCAGCAACGCGTCCATCGGCACGGTCTTCGGCGCGGCCGCCGAGCAGGCGCCGGTGCAGGTGCCGGGGCTGCGCGACAACGATGTGAACACCCAGATCACCAACGCCCTGGGTGAGGTCGAGCGCAAGGGCACCTCGTCCGACGAGGCCTGGAGCCACGCGCAGAAGGGCGTGAAGAACGCCCTCGGCTGACCCGGACGGCCTGACGTGCCGGGTCCGGACGCATCCACCTCCCCACGCCCGCGCCCGGACCCGGCGCACCACCACCGCCCCGTCGCCGTCACCCGCTCGCTCCCGTACGACAGCACCGTTCCCCGATCCGAAGGCCTGGCACATGACCGTGTCCGTCGATACGCCGCCCGCCCGGACGGCACCCCCGCCACGGCCCCGCGCCGAGCGTCGCACCCGGCTGCTGCGCCGGGTGTCGCCGTATGTCTGCATAGCCCCGTTCTTCACCCTCTTCGCCGCCTTCGGGCTCTTCCCGCTGATCTACACCGCGTATGTCTCGCTGTACCGGGTCGAGCTGCAGACCCCGGACCAGATGGAGTGGCGCGGCCTCGACAACTACACCGCGCTGCTGAGCGACAGCTACTTCTGGACCGCGCTGCGCAACACCTTCAGCATCGGCGTCCTCTCCACCGTGCCCCAGCTGCTGATGGCCCTCGGGCTGGCCCATCTCCTCAACTACAAGCTGCGCGGCAGGACGTTCCTGCGGGTCGCGGTGCTGCTGCCGTACGCGACCTCCGTCGCGGCGGCGACCCTGGTCTTCGCCCAGCTCTTCGGCCGTGACTTCGGCCTGATCAACTGGGTTCTCGGGCTGGTCGGCCTCTCCCCGGTCGACTGGCAGTCCGGCACGGTGGCCTCGCAGATCGCCGTGTCCACCATCGTCACCTGGCGCTGGACCGGCTACAACGCGCTCATCTATCTCGCGGGCATGCAGTCCATCCCCGGTGAGCTGTACGAGGCCGCGCAGATCGACGGGGCGTCGCGGTGGCGGCAGTTCCTGCATGTGACGTTGCCCGGCCTGCGTCCGACCATCCTGTTCACCGTCGTCGTCTCGACGATCGGCGCGACGCAGCTGTTCGGCGAGCCGCTGCTGTTCGAGGGCAGCATCTCCGGCGGTATCTCGCACCAGTACCAGACGCTCGGCCTCTACATGTACGAGCAGGGCTGGGGCTACTTCCACCTCGGCCGCGCCGCCGCCATCGCCTGGATCATGTTCGTCCTCATCCTGCTGCTGGTCAGCGTCAACGCCGCCGTCGCCCGCCGGCGCACCCGTAAGGAGGCCGTCCGATGACCTCACTCGCCGCACCCGCGCGCCGACCGGGCCCCGAGGACGACAAGGACCGCCCGGCCGCCGGACGGCGCGGACACGCACGGCGCCACCGGTCCACCGGCGCCGGCCGCCAGCACCACGCGGGCCGGCTCGCCTACGCGATCCTCATCGTCGCCGCCCTGCTGTCGGCCTTCCCGTTCTACTGGACCATCGTCGCGGCGACCCGCTCCAACGCCGAACTGGCCCAGAGCCCGCCCTCGTTGCTGCCGGGGCCGAACCTCATGCACAACTTCCAGCAGGTGCTGGACCAGGCGGACATCGGCAAGGCGCTGCTCAACTCCTTCATCGTGTCCGGCTCGGTGACCATCGGGACCGTGCTGTGCTCCACGCTCGCCGGTTTCGCCTTCGCCAAGCTGCGCTTCCGGGGCCGCAACCCACTGCTCGCCATCACCGTCGGCACGATGATGATCCCGCCGCAGCTGGGCGTCATCCCGCTGTTCATGCTGATCGCCAAGTTGCACTGGATCAACCAGCTGCAGGCGGTGATCCTGCCCGGCCTCGTCTCGGCCTTCGGGGTGTTCTTCATGCGGCAGTACCTGGTGCAGGCGCTGCCGGACGAGCTCATCGAGGCCGGCCGGGTGGACGGCGCGTCCACCGCGCGGATCTTCTGGAGCATCGTCGTGCCCATCGCCCGGCCCGGGATGGCGGTGCTCGGCATGCTGACCTTCATGGCCTCCTGGAACGAGTTCTTCTGGCCGGTCATCGCCCTCACCTCCCAGGAACCCACCGTGCAGGTCGCGCTGCGCCAGCTGGGCGGCGGCTATGTGCACGACCAGTCGGTGATCATGGCCGGCACGCTGCTCGGCACCCTCCCCGTACTGCTGGTCTTCGGGCTGCTGGGACGGCAGATCGTCGGCGGCATCATGCACGGCGCCGTCAAGGGGTGAGCCGCCCGCCGCCCCGCCCTCCGCTCCGTGCCACCACCCCGAATCCTTACGACCGTGTTGGGAGTCTTTCCTGATGACCGCCATCGACGCGCGCCCGGAAGCCGCCACCGCCCTCACCTTCCCTCCGGGTTTCCGATGGGGCGCGGCCACCGCCGCCTACCAGATCGAAGGCGCGGCTCGGGAGGACGGCCGTACCCCGTCCATCTGGGACACCTTCAGCCACACCCCCGGCAAGGTCCGCAACGGCGACACCGGTGACATCGCCGCCGACCACTTCCACCGGATGCCGGAGGACGTCGCCCTGATGTCCGGCCTCGGCCTGACCGACTACCGGCTGTCGGTGTCCTGGCCGCGCGTCCAGCCCACCGGGCGCGGCCCCGCCCTGCAGAAGGGCCTGGACTTCTACCGCTCCCTCGTCGACGAGCTGCTGGGCAAGGGCATCCGACCCGTCCTGACGCTCTACCACTGGGACCTGCCGCAGGAACTGGAGGACGCGGGCGGCTGGCCGGTCCGCGAGACCGCCGAGCGGTTCGCCGACTACACGGCGATCGTCGCCGGCGCCCTCGGCGACCGGGTACCGACCTGGACGACCCTCAACGAGCCCTGGTGCAGCGCCTTCCTGGGGTACGCGGAGGGCGTGCACGCGCCCGGCCGCGCCGAGCCCACCGCCGCGCTGCGCGCCGCGCACCACCTGAACCTCGCGCACGGCCGGGCCGTCGGAGTGCTGCGGGACCTGCTGCCGTCGACGGCGGAGGTCTCCCTCACGCTCAACCTCGCCGCGGTCCGGCCGCTGACCCGGTCGGCGGCCGACCTGGACGCGGCGCGCCGTATCGACGCGCTCGCCAACCGGGTCTTCCTCGACCCGGTGTTCCACGGCAGCTACCCCCAGGACCTGCTCGACGACACGGCCGCGCTCACCGACTGGCACTTCGTCCGCGACGGTGACCTCGCCGCGATCTCCCGGCCGCTCGACTCGCTCGGCCTGAACTACTACACCCCCACCGTCGTCGCCGCCGGCACCAGCGCCATCCCGTCGGCCTGGCCGGGGGCCGAGAAGCACGCCCGGTTCGTGGCCGCTCCCGGCCCGCGCACCGCGATGGACTGGCCGGTGGACGCGGGCGGGCTGCACGAGATCCTCACGCGGCTGCGCGCCGAACTGCCCGACGTGCCCATCCTCATCACGGAGAACGGCGCCGCGTACGACGACTACCGGGACCCGTCGGGCGACGTCCACGACCCGGAGCGCATCTCCTACCTGCGTGCCCACCTCGCCGCTGTCCACCGGGCCATCGCCGAAGGCGCGGACATCCGCGGCTTCTTCCTCTGGTCGCTGCTGGACAACTTCGAATGGGCGTACGGATACAGCAAGCGTTTCGGCATGGTTCACGTCGACTTCGCCAGCCAGCAGCGCACCCTGAAGGACAGCGCGCGATGGTATGCCGAGGTCATCCGCGCCGGCGGGCTGCCGGCCGACGGGGACGAGGAGGCACCGGCAGCCCGGTGACGCGGGGCGCGCGGGACGGCGTGAGTTACCTGCCGTAGACGGCCACGAAGTCGCGCGTCGCCTTGACGTAGTAGCGGTCCGCCGGGTTCTCGAAGTCGAGGAGATTGGTGGGGGTGGGGTTGGCCGGGTTGCGGCTGCCGTTGTAGGCCATGAAGGAGGGCCAGGCGCGGTTCATGTCCAGCGGCATGGCACGGACCGCGCCGGCCCGCTGCATCAGATCCGCCAGCGTGCGGGCGGTCAGCGCCTGTCCGACGACCATGATGATGTCGCCCGAGGAGGTGACCCCCACACCGGACCGCTCCACGTACATCCTGCTCTGGTCGGTGACGCCCCACTTGGAGTCGTTGCCGATGTCCGGTACGACCTGGCCGCTGTCGACCATCAGCTCCAGGCACTGCCGGACGCCGACGACATCCGGAGTCATGGAGACGTCGCGGCCCCACACACCGATCCTGATGGAGCCGTCGCGGTAGAAGACCTCGGAGGCGGCGCCGTCCCGCAGTTCGCCGGCGGTCCGGCCGTTGAGGTAGAAGCCGCCGTTCGACCCGCCGTCGGTGACCCGGAAACCACCGTTCCAGGTCGCGAGGAGTCCGGTGCGCTGGCCAGGGGGAATGGTCGGCGGAACGGAGAAGGTCCCGCCCGGCTCGCGGAAGCCCGGGTGGAGCTGGAAGCGCGCGTGCTTCGCGCTGATCCAGGCGATCGCCGCCTGGTACGAGGTGTGTGCGTCGTCGGGGCGGACATACGTCGCCTGCACGATCGGCAGCCCGTGGGAGCTGGCCACCGCGCGCCAGACGCCCTCGCCCGGCAGCCCGGGGCTGACGACGGGCTCCATCGGCTCGCGCAGCGGCAGCCCTGGTTGATGGGCGGTCGCGGGAGTGGTCGCCTTCATACGGGCCAGCGCGTCGGGCGGCAGCGTGCCGCCGACCTCCGGCGGGTCGAGCTGGTACTGGAGGTCCTCCAGCTTGTCGACCACCACGCCCATCCGGTGGTCGCGGCTCCATTCGGCGAGCCGCGCCATCACGCTGTCCTTGCCCGGGTAGGTGAGGGCCTGCCCCACCGACCAGCCCACCGTGCCGACACACACCAGCCCGACGGCGAGGCTGCCCCGGGTGACGGCCTGTCTCCGGCGCAGCTGGGCGGGCGTCAGATCCCGCTTGTGCTTCCACGGCAGCAGACGCCGTCGGCGGGCACCGTTCGCGGCCACGTCGTCACCGGCGATGTCACCGTGCTCCGTCGTTTCGTGAAGGTCCGTGATCTGTCCGCCCGCCCCTTGCGTCATGACGCTCCTTCTCCCGGCCGTTCCGTGCGGATCGCGTCACGCCGGAACGGTCACGTTATGAGTAATTTAATACGCTTTAACCTTTCGCTGGTCGGCCTAACCGCAACGGCGGGGAGAAACACCCGCCCGCCTGCGTCGGCCCACGATCGGCCCAGTAACGAGGGGCGCTGACCCGGCGTCATGCGGTGGGCACCGCGCGCCCTGACCGCGACCTTCTCCGGAGTGGGTACGAACATCGCACAACCACTGGCACAGAGTGTGTATGGACCACTACTCTGAGCGCCTGAACGGCAGGGACGTGATCATCAAGAGGGCCACATGACCTACCCGGAACCCACCATGCCGCGAGACGACTTCAACGACCGGACCCCGTCCGACCACCTCGACGGGTTACTGGCCCGCGCGGGCCGGCCGGCACCGGTCACCGCGGCACTGCTCGCACGGCTGCGCACCGCCATCGTGCACCGCACCGAGCTGGTCTCGAACCGCTGCAGCAGGGAGCCCGGCCGGCTGCTCAGCCGCCGCACCCTGCGGCATGTCTTCCTGCTGCCGGACGGCACGACGCCGGTCCTCTGGGAGCTGGAGCACGACACCGGCCCCCGCGAACACCTGGTCCACGAGGTGTTCGCGGACGAGCCGGCACTGCTCTCGGCCGAGCTGGCGGTGGACATCCGGTTCGGCGACCTGGAGCACAGCCGTGCTCTCGGGGACCCGCCGGAGAGCCGGTTCGACCTGCACTTCACGCCCTCCGCCACACGCCGCCGGCGGAGGTACGAGGCGGCCGACTCCGCCGACCACGCGGTGCGGCTGCTGCGCCGGGCGGTCAACCCCGACCTCCCCGGCGAAACGGTCCGCCTGCGGGTGCTCTCCGCCGTCGGCCACGACATAGCGTTCGCGGGCAACAACAGCAGGATGATCGAAGAGCGCTGCGCCGGCTGGACCCTGTACGAGCACGCGTTCCTGCTCCCGGGCGGCGAGGAGATCAGCCTCTGGGAGGTGGACCACTCCATGACGCCGGACCGGCACCCCGTCTGCGAGGTCTACGACCGCAGGGACACGGCCCGCGACTCGGCGGAACGGCGCCTCGAATCGCTCTGATCCCACCGAAGGGCCGGACAGTCCCTAGCGGGTGGGCTCCTCCTCGTCGACGAAGAAACTGTCGTGCCGGACCAGGAAGTCCGCGAACTCCTGGCCGCCGCGCTGCGCCATCTCCGCGACCCGCTCGAAGTACTCCTCGCGTGGAGCGCCGGGGGAGAAGAGCAGCAGCATGGACGAGGGCTCGTCGGAGTCGTTCTTGAACGCGTGCAGCCCGCCGACCGGGACGTACAGGAAGTCACCGGCGCCGGCCGTGATCCATTTCTCGCCGTTGTACAGGCCCACTTCGCCGGAGAGCACGAAGAAGGACTCCGAGATCGACTTGTGGAAGTGAGTCTTCGGGCCGGGCGACTTCGGGCCCATGTCCACCTTGTAGAGCCCGAACTCACCCCCCGTGGTGGCGTGCGTCGCGAGGTAGTGGGTGCGGTTCCCCGAGGCGGAGGTCAGTTCCGCCTCGGTGTCCGAGGGCCGGAACACCGCGTTGATCTCACCCTTGTCCCCGAGGTAGCGGGGCTCCGGGTACGACATGGTCAGCTCCTTCGAGAGTGGATCACAGCATTGTCACCCCGGAGTCCGCAGCTCCGGGGCCGGATCGCCGCAACATCCCCACCCGCACACACGAGTGCCGCCGGGAGCGGTCAGGTCTCCCGGCGGCACTCGCGTCCAGCTGACTGGCTCTCTGCTCCTTACGGGTTCTGGACGATGGTGAAGGTCGAGGTGGTGTTCTTGATGTTCTGGAAGTTGTCGCTCATCCGAAGGTTGTTGAAGGTGACGGTGCCGACGGCCGGGCCCTGGCCGGGCTCGGGCAGTTCATTGGCCCAGATGCCGTAGCCGGACTTGGCGTCGAAGGCGTCGCCGCTCTTATGGGCGCCGGTGATGGAGATGTTGGTGAAGATGGTGTCCTTCACCGGGAACTGCGGCTGTCCGCCGACATAGTTCGTCTGGAACATGATGCCGCTGTAGGTCGGATCCACGATGTCCACATCACTGACGCGGATGCCCTGGAAGATCTTCGAGGCCGAGAAGACCCAGATGGCCGGGAAGACCTGACTGCCCCAGAAGTGCCCGCCGGCCCGCACGATCGAGATGTTCTGCAGGTTGGTCGGGTCGGTGCCGAAGCCGTTCATCGGGTAGCCGAAGTCCAGCGAGCTGATCGTGATGCCCGAGTAGACCAGGGTGTCGGCGATATAGATGTTCCTGAAGGTGTTGGCGAAGCCGCCGTAGACCGCGACACCGGCGGCGCGCCAGGTCAGGATCGACGTCAGGTTCTCGAAGACGTTGTTCTTCTCGTCCGCCCCGCCGGCGTCGATGGCGGAGAAGAGCGCGAAGCTGTCGTCGCCCGTCGACCTGGCCTCGATGTTGTTGAGGTGGTTGTCCGTGCTGCCGTTCGTCATGTTGATGCCGTCGGCGAACGTGTCACGGATACGGCTGTTCGTGATGGAGATGTTGTCGGTGTTGGCGCCCCAGTACAGGCACACCGTGTGCTCGTTCCAGACGTTGTCGATGGAGATGTTGGCGACGTTGGAGAAGTCGAACACCTTGCCCGGGCCGTCGATCCGCGACGTGTAGTTCCCGAAGTAGGCGAAGCCCGAGAACGAGGAGCCGTTCGCGGAGGCCTCCGCCCGGAAACCGATGTCGGTGTTGGCCTGGGTCGAGGGCGCGTTGAACCGGGTGAACCAGGGACCGGCGCCGACCACCTTCACAGCCTTGCCGTACACCTGGAACTTGCTGGCCGTCTGGTACTCGCCCGGGGGCAGGTAGACGCCGACCAGGGTGCCCGTGGTGTCCATCCGGACCTTGTCGAGCGCGTTCTGGACGTCCTGATGCGTGACGCCCGCCGGCACCGTGTACTTGGCGGGGTCCGGGTTGGCGATAGCGGTGGCCTGCTCGAGGTTGATGAAGTCGATCGCGTAGGTGCTGGTGTTGGCGGCATCCTTCTGGAGCTTGATCTTCGCTCCGGCCGGGACGGTCGTCCCGAGCATGATGTTGGCCTCGTCGTAGATGTGCCGCGGGCCGCCGGCGCCGGGCGAGTTGCCGGGACCTGTCTCGTTGCCGTACAGCCAGGCGTACTTGGACGTCAGGTCGATGGCCTTGAGGAAGCTGCCGTTGACGTAGATGTCCAGGGTGGAGTTGATGCCGTCGCCGCCCGCGGCGTCCGGGATGGAGAAGCGGGTGACCAGGGTGTTGGTGCTGGCCTTGGTGGTGAACTCGACGGATGAGCCGGTCGAGTTCAGGGTGACGGCCTTGCGGCCGGATGCCTCGCCGGCCACGTCGCCGACGGTCCGGTTCGGTCCGACGACTGCCGCGCCGCCACCGAGGACGCCGTCCTCGGCCTCGTACATGTCGTACGGTATGTTGGCGCCGCGTCCGACGAACAGCGACTGGGTGCTGGTGTTGTTGGCCTGCTTGACCGGCAGCTCGTTGGCGTCGTTGGCCAGGACGGTTTTGACGCTGTACTTGCCGTTGCCGGCCGTCCACGTGCCCAGGTTGACCGGGCTCGCCGTGGCGCCGGCCGCGATCGCCCCGTTGTACGCCCCGGTCAGCGTCTTGACGACGGATCCGGACGTGGTGTCGGTGACCGTCAGGGTGATGCCGTGGGCGCCGCTCGCGGAGGCCACGGTGCCCTGGTTCTTGATGGCCACGGAGAAGGTCACCGTGTTGCCGGCCGCCGGGTTGCCCGGGGTCCAGCTGACGGGCGACGCGATCAGGTCGGAGCTGGCCACCGGGGTGACGACCAGCGGGCTCGGGCTGCTGAAGCTGTTGTTCGCCTCGTTCTGCTCGATGACCGTGTTGGCCTCGTCGACCTTGGCGCTCAGCGGGTAGGAGCCCGCGTTGCGTACGCCGATGTTGGCGGAGACGGTGGCGGACGCCCCGGCCGCGAGTGCGGCCACCGGCGCGGTACCGGCGAGCGTGGTGCCGAGGTAGAGGTTGACGTTGGTCGCGCCGGCGGCCGCGGGGCCGATGTTCTTGACCGTCGCGGACAGTGTGATCGGGTCCGTCTCGACCGGCGAGGCGGGCGAGGCGGTGAGTGCCGACACGGTCAGGTCCGGGTTGGGAGCCGGTGTGCCGATCACCTGGAACTCGGCGACCTGGCCGCCGCCCGCGCCGGAGTTGGATGTGATCTTGAGCTGGACGTCCGCGACCCGTCCGCCGACCGGGATCGTCACCGTGTTGCCCGAGGCCGGGTTGAACGTGTAGACGGTCGGTGAGGTCAGGCTGGTGAAGGTCGAGGAGCTCTGCTCACGTCCGAGGACCTGGATGGTCTGGGTGCGCGTCGACCAGGCGCCGTCAGGGTTGAGCTTCACCACGACCGAGTTGACGTCGGCGTTGGAGCCCAGTGCGACGGTCAGCGTGTTCGGGTAGCTGCCGCCGTTCGCCTCCCAGTAGGTCGCCACGTTGTTGTCGTTCGCGTTCGTGGCGACGAAGTTCTGGATGGTGGACGAGGCGGTGATGTCCTTGCCGACCGCCAGGTTCGAGCCGCCGCCACCGGTCCCCGTGCGGGTGACGGTGTTGCTGTTGCCGGACTCGTTGCCGGCCGCGTCCTTGGCCTTGACGTAGTAGGCCACGGTCGCGGAGTCGGGCTGGCTGTCGGTGTAGGTGAGTACGTTTCCGGCCACGCTGGTGCGCAGCACGTTGTTGGCGTACACGTCGTAGCCGGTGACGCCGACGTTGTCCGTCGAGGCGTTCCAGGTCAGCTTGATCTGGCCGGACGCCGGCTGTGTGTAGGCCAGGCCCGTCGGCGCGGTCGGCGCCTGCGTGTCACCCGTCGTCGGTCCGTACAGCTCGAACTCGGACAGCTGGGCCGCGGGCCAGGCGGTGTTGGCGGTGATGTTCAGCCGTACGTACCGGGTGTTGATCGTGTTGAAGTCGACCGTCACGGTGTTACCGGCGGACGGATTGAAGACATAGCCCTTGGACGCGGCGATGTCGGTGAAGGACGAGCCGTTGGTGCTGCCCTGGACCGACAGCGTCTGGGTCCTGGTCTCCCACCCGGCCGGCAGCTTCAGCACCAGCTGGTTCACGCCGACGGTGGCGCCCAGGTCGGCCTGGATCCACTGCGGGAAGGCGTTGTTGTTGCTCTCCCAGTAGCTGGCCTGGTTGCTGTCGTTGGCGTTGCCCGCCACGTAGGGGGAGTTGGAGCTGCTCGCCGTGGTGGTCTTGGAGATGGCGAGGTTGACGGTCGAGGCCGCCGCCTCCGAGACCTGCAGTTCGGAGATCTGAGCGGCCGGCTTGGCGGTGTTCGCCGTGACGGCGACGCGGACGAAACGGGTGTTGGCCGCCGGGAACGTGATCTTCACGGCGTTGCCGGAGCTGGGAGCGAAGACGTACTTGGCGGAACTGACGATCGTCTCGTAGCTCGTGCCGTCCGCGCTGCCCTGCACGGCGAGCGTCTGGGTGCGACTCGACCAGCCGGCCGGGACCTTAAGAGTCACCTGGTCAATGGTTCTGCTGCGCCCGAGGTCGACCTGCGCCCACTGCGGGAGGGCGCTGCCGTTGCCCTCCCAGTACGTGGACTGGTCACCGTCGTTGAGGTTTCCGGCCGTGCTGCCGCCGCTGGAGGCGCTGGCCGAGGCCGTCTTCCCCGCCGCCACATTGGGGGCGGCCTCGGCCGCCGCGGCCCGGAGCACCGGCCCGCCGAGAAGCATCAGACTGGCCGCGAGCGAGCCCGCGACCAGCTTGGGTATCCGCTTCGATCTCACTGCGTTCCTCTGTCTCTCGTCCGGAGTGTCAGGAATGGGGGGCGAGTGAGGCCACGGCCACGCTCTCGCCGTCGAAGTTGCGGAGAATGGTAAGGAATGAACATCACTCTGCAATGAATTTGCGTTGGGTTAGCAGAGTGTTACAGACGTGCTACAGCCACGTCTACGCCCCCGCAAGATCGGCTTGTGGGTGTCCGGAACCGAGTGGTCCGGCAGGGACCGGTGGGGCGGTCGAGGGGTAAACGCTGGACGGAATGCTGCACTCCACCCGTTGCGAGCTGCAAGTGGGCCTAATTTGCAGATCTCTTCACATATATTGCTCATCCTGCGTGCTCTATTGCGGCAGTGTTTCGCCGTGGCTACGATCTGCCGCTGACCGGTCAACGGCGCGCAACCGTGCACAACGGGAGGAGTCCACATGGGGATCTCACGCCGGGTGTTCATCGGATCGGTGACGGCGGGAGTCGCCCTCGGCGCCCTGCCGGCCACCGGGACGCTCGGGGCGGCGGCCGTTGCCGCGAGCCCTCCAGGAGACGTGGTCGGGAAGATCACCGTCGGCTATCAGGGCTGGTTCGCCGCCCCCGGTGACGGAGCGCCCATCAACGGCTGGTGGCACTGGAGCCAGAACTGGTCCCAGCCGCCGTCCCCGTCCAACAACGCGATCAGGGCATGGCCCGACATGCGGGACTACACGGGCGCCTACCGGACCGCCTACGGCAACCTCGGCAACGGGCAGCCCGCGACGCTCTTCTCCTCCTACGACCAGCAGACGGTCAACGCCCACTTCCTGTCGATGCGGCAGAACGGCTGTGACACCGCGGCCCTGCAGCGGTTCAACCCGAACGGCGGCGAGGGCGCCACCCGCGACGCGATGGCCGTCAAGGTCAGGGCTGCCGCGGAGGCCAACGACCGCAAGTTCTACGTGATGTACGACGTCAGCGGCTGGGCGAACATGCAGCCGGAGATCAAGGCCGACTGGACCGCCAAGATGTCGGCGCTGACGTCCTCCGCCGCGTACGCGCGGCAGAACGGCAAGCCGGTCGTGGGCATCTGGGGCTTCGGCTTCGCCGACGACAACCACCCCTGGTCCCCGGCGGCCTGCCTCGACGTCGTCAACTGGTTCAAGAGCCAGGGCTGTTACGTCATGGGCGGCGTCCCGACGTACTGGCGGACCGGGGTCAACGACTCAAAGCCCGGGTACCTCGACGTCTACCGCGCCTTCCACATGCTCTCCCCGTGGATGGTGGGCCGGATCGGCAACGCGGGCGACTCCGACCACTTCTACGACCTGTGCACCGTGCCCGACCAGGCCGACTGCAACGCCCACGGCATCGACTACCAACCGTGCGTGCTCCCCGGCGACGTCGGCGGACGGCAGCGGGCGCACGGCGACTTCATGTGGCGGCAGTTCTACAACGTGGTCCGGGCGGGCGCCCAGGGCATCTACATTTCGATGTTCGACGAGTACAACGAGGGCAACCAGATCGCCAAGACGGCCGAGACGTCGGCGACCGTCCCGGTCGGCTCCGGCCTGCTGGGGCTGGACGAGGACGGGACGGCCTGCTCGGCGGACTACTATCTGCGGCTCACGGCCGACGGCGGCAGAATGCTCAAGGGGCAGCTCGCGCTGACCCCGGTCCGCCCGACCGCCCCGGTCACCAGCGGCGGGCCCCCTCCCGTCGACACCAACCTGGCGCTGCACCGGCCGACGTCGGAGAGCAGCCACACGCAGGGCTACGGTTCGGGCAACGCCGTCGACGGTGACGCCAACAGCTACTGGGAGAGCGCCAACAACGCGTTCCCGCAGTGGCTCCAGGTCGATCTCGGTGCCGCGACCGGCGCCAAGCGCGTCGTTCTGTCCGTGCCGCCGGCCACCGCCTGGGGAGCCAGGACCCAGACGCTCTCCGTCCTGGGCAGCACCGACGGTTCGAACTTCGCCACGGTGGCCGGCCCGGCGGGCTACACCTTCGACCCGGCCACCGGCAACAAGGCCACCATCACCTTCGCGGCCACCGCGACCGTCCGCTATCTGCGGCTCAGCTTCACCGCCAACACGGGGTGGCCGGCCGGGCAGGTCGCCGAATTCCAGGTCTACGGGTCCTGAGGGCCGGCTGACGGCTCATCCCGGTTCCAGGTCTACGGGTCCTGAGGGCGGCTGGCGGCTCATTCCGGCGCGTTCACCGGAGGCCGTCAGGCGAACACTCCGTCGATCCAGTTCTGCCAGGTGGCTTCGGTCCCCTTCACGCCCGGTTCGGCGTCGGCGTCATGGCCGGTGCCGAACCGGTGCACCACGACACCGACCGTTCCGCCGAAGGCGTTCCTGCCGAAGAAGCGGTAGAGCGAATCGGCGGTGCGCAGGCCGATGAAGTACTGGTTGCGGTAGTCGATCACGGCGTCGACCGCGTCGGGGCCGGGCAGCCCGACCCGTACCGCGGTGCCAGCCGCCGCGTCGTCGGGCAGCCCCAGCGCCCTGCCGAGCACGGTGAACGCGTCCGGCGCACCGGACGCCGTCGGGCCCTCGACCGCGGCGTAGACCGGGGTCAGTCCGGGGAAGTGCTCGAGGTACTGCCGCAGCGTGTGCAGATAGAAGTCCGTGTGCTTGCTGGCGCCGTCGTACTGGTTGTCCCAGTCGTCGACGAAGATGCCGCTGTGCACATAGCGCACCCAGGCGCGGCCGCCCTCACGCGGTTCGATGACGTGGTCCAGCTGATTGAACGTCTGGTTCTCCACGCCCTCCGGGCTCTCCACCCGGCCGGTGAGCCGGTGCGGCGGATCCCAGGCGGTCACGGTGCCGCCGAACGGGGCCGCGCCGCCCTCGCGGTGCTCGTACTCCATCGGCCACAGCCAGCCGGCCGTACCTTCGGTGAGCGCTTCCCAGACCTGCTCGGGGGTCGCCTGGACCTCGAACTCCCGGATGATCTCGAATTCCTTGGACATGGTGACTCCTTGTACGGGTTATGCGGGCTATACGGGCTTGTCGGTGGGGGATGCGGCCGTGGTGCGTTCGTCCGCGGCGGGCAGCGACTCGGCCGGGCCGACCGCCGGCATCTTGACGGTCGGGTGGACGGCGACGACCACACGGTGGTCCCGGCCGCCCTCCGCCGACGCGTCGTGATACTTCAGAACCAGCGCGCCGACTCCGGCCGCCAGTTCCTCGATGAACGCCGCCCGGTCGGCGGCGGAGGCGAAGCGCACCTCGCCGTCCAGCGCGAAGGTCGCGAGCGGCCGGCGAGCCTTGGCCGCGCCCGTGAGCAGCGTGCCGACGTCACGCACCAGGCGCGCGGCGACCGCGAGCAGCCAGCGGGCGGAGAACTGGTCACGGGAGCGGGCCGGATCGGGCTGCACCGCGGCCAGCGCGAGCGGCGAGATCACGTACGACGCCGCCGTCGCGCGCATCATCCGCTCGGTCACATTGCCCTTCCTGCGCTCATCGACCAGCTCGATCAGGCCGTGCCGCTCCAGCGCCTTGAGGTGGTAGTTCACCTTCTGCCGGGGCAGGCCGACCCGGGCCGCAAGCATGGTCGCCGAGGCGGGCTCCATCAGCTCGGCGAGGAGCCGGGCCCTTATCGGCGCAAGCGAGACCTCGGCGGCTGCCGGGTCCTCGATCACTGTCACGTCCAACATGGCTCCAGGCTCTCACCGACAAATATTTTTGTCCAGACGTATCTTCTTGTCGGAGGAGTCCATAAGCCATGAGTCTGGACGGTGCTACTGCTAGCGTTCCGGGTTATGGAACTGCGCCAGCTGGAATACCTCGTGACGGTCACCGAAGAGGCGAGTTTCACCAAGGCCGCGGCCAAGCTCCATGTGGCGCAGCCCGGGGTGAGCGCCCAGATCCGGCAGTTGGAACGGGAGTTGGGACAGGACCTGCTGGACCGTTCCGGCCGCACGGTCCGGCCCACCGACGTGGGCGCCGCGGTGCTGCCGTACGCGCGGGCGGCGCTCGCCGCCGTCGCCGGCGCCCGGCAGGCCGTCGAAGAACTGGCCGGCCTGGTCCGCGGGCATGTCGCGGTCGGCACCGTGACCTCGCTCGGGCAGGCCGTCGACCTGGCCGGGCTGCTGGCCGACTTCCATCACAGCCACCCCGCGGTGGAGATCGGCCTCATCGAGGACACCTCGGACAACCTGCTCCAGGCGCTGCTCACCGGGCGGCTGGACGTTGCGGTCGTCAGCCTGGCGGGCGAGCTCCCGCCGGGGATCGGGGTGCAGGTCGTCGTCGACGAGCCGTTCGTCGTCGCCGTCGCCCCCGGCGATCCGCTGGCCGCCCGGACCTCGATCACGCTCGACGCCCTCGCCGGCCGTCCCCTGATGTGCCTGCCGCGCGGCACCGGGCTGCGCACCGTGGTCGACCTCGCCTGTGCGGCGGCGGGCTTCCGGCCGCGGATCGCGTTCGAGGCGGCGGATCCCACCGTCCTCGCGCAGTTCGCCATCCGGGGGCTGGGCGTGGCGATCCTGCCCGAGTCGCTCGCCCGTTCCTACCCGGGTGAACTGCACGCGGTGAACCTGGTCCGGCCGAAGCTGCGCGGGCGCCTCGCGCTCGCCTGGCGCGCGGAGGGGCCGTCGGGCCCGGCGGCCCGCGCCCTGGTCCGGCAGGCCCGCGCCGCGCTGCCGGAGCGGACGGAGGATGCTCCGGCCTGAGCCGGCGGAGGATGCTCCCGCCTCGACCTCGTGGCCCACGAGGTGGCCGCCCCCCTCTATGCAACTTGTTGCATAATCGGCTCGACTCGTCTAGAACTTGCGCTAAGAGTTCGCGCGAGGAGGCCCCCTGATGAGCGACTACCCCCACCTGCTGAGCCCGCTGGACCTGGGCTTCACCACCCTGCCCAACCGGGTGCTGATGGGTTCGATGCACGTCGGTCTGGAGGAGGCGCCCCGCGGCTTCGAGCGGATGGCCGAGTTCTACGCCACCCGCGCCCGTGGCGGCGTCGGCCTCATGGTCACCGGCGGGATCGCCCCCAACGACGCGGGGCGCCCGTACGAGGGCGGTGCGAAGCTGACGACGGAGGCCGAGGCGGAGCAGCACACCGCGGTGACCGCGGCCGTGCACCGCGAGGGCGCGAAGATCGCGATGCAGATCCTGCACTTCGGCCGGTACGCGCACCATGCCGATCTCGTCGCGCCCAGCGCCCTCCAGGCGCCCATCAGCGGCTTCACCCCCCACGCGCTGACCGAGGACGAGGTCGAGCAGACCGTCGAGGACTTCGTACGGGCGGCCGCGCTCGCGCAGCTCGCCGGCTACGACGGCGTCGAGATCATGGGGTCCGAGGGATATCTGCTCAACGAGTTCATCGCGGCACCCACCAACCAGCGGCAGGACCGCTGGGGCGGCGAGTACCGGAACCGGATCCGCTTCCCGGTCGAGATCGTACGCCGGGTCCGCGAGCGGGTCGGCCCGGACTTCATCCTCATCTACCGGCTCTCGATGCTCGACCTCATACCGGGCGGATCCACCCTCGCGGAAGTGATCACTCTCGCCCAGGAGATCGAGGCGGCCGGCGCGACCATCATCAACACCGGCATCGGTTGGCACGAAGCACGTATCCCGACGATCGCGACCTCCGTCCCGCGCGGCGCCTTCACCTGGGTGACGAAGAAGGTCATGGGCTCCGTGGGCATCCCCCTGGTGACCAGCAACCGGATCAACACCCCTGAACTGGCAGAGCAGTTGCTCGCCGAAGGCTGCGCGGACATGGTGTCGCTGGCCCGCCCGCTGCTGGCCGACCCCGACTTCGTCGCCAAGGCCCGGCGCGGGCAGTCGGCCACCATCAACACCTGCATCGGGTGCAACCAGGCCTGCCTGGACCACACGTTCAGCGGGAAGATCACGTCCTGCCTGGTCAACCCCCGCGCCTGCAACGAGACCGAGCTGATCCTGCAGCCGACCAGGCGCCGCAAGAGCGTCGGGGTGGTCGGCGCGGGGCCGGCCGGACTCGCCTTCGCGGTCTCGGCCGCCGAACGCGGGCACGCGGTCACCCTCTTCGACGGCGCGACCGAGATCGGCGGACAGCTCAACATCGCCCGCAAGGTCCCGGGCAAGGAGGAGTTCAACGAGACGCTGCGCTACTACCGCGAGCAGCTGGAGCTCCACGGCGTCGACGTCCGGCTGAAGACCACCGTCACCGTCGACACCCTCACCGCCGAAGGGTTCGACGAGATCGTGCTCGCCACCGGCGTCGTCCCCCGCACCCCGGACATCGAGGGAGTCGGCCACCCCAGCGTCCTCAGCTACCTGGACGTGCTGCGCGACGGGGCCCACGTCGGGCAGTCCGTCGCGATCCTCGGCGCCGGCGGTATCGGCTTCGACGTGGCGGAGTTCCTCAGCGACGGCGGCGACGCGGCGAGCCTCGACCCCGAGGCTTTCTTCCGCCAGTGGGGGATCGACCCCGGCTACGAGACGCGGGGCGGAGTGCGCAAGCCCGAGCGGGCCACCTCGCCGCGCAGCCTGCACCTGTTGCAGCGCAAGGAGAGCAAGGTCGGCGCGGGGCTGGGCAAGACCACCGGCTGGATCCACCGCACCGAACTGCGGCACCGCGGCGTCACGATGGTCGCCGGCGCCACCTACCACCGCATCGACGACGCCGGCCTCCATGTGACGGTCGACGGCAGGAGCGAGGTCCTCGGCGTCGACACCGTCGTGCTCTGCACCGGCCAGGAGCCGCGCCGCGACCTGTACGAGGCGCTGCGCGAGGCGGGGCACTCGGCGCACCTCATCGGCGGCGCCGACGTCGCCGCCGAACTCGACGCGAAGCGCGCGATCCGCCAGGGCACCGAGCTGGCGGCGGCGCTCTGACGGCGCGCCGGCGGCGCCGATCCTAGGATGCCTCCCAGTACGTCCATCGTCCGGCCGGGATGCCCCGGCCGGACGACCGGGTCCCAGAGAGGCGCCGTAAGACCATGTCGCTGCCGCACGCCATCCTCACCGCTCTGCTGGAGAAGCCGTCCTCGGGGCTGGAGCTGACGCGTCGGTTCGACCGCTCGATCGGCTTCTTCTGGTCCGCCACCCACCAGCAGATCTACCGCGAGCTGGGAAAGCTGGAGCAGGGCGGCCTCATCCACGCACTCGCCCAGTCGCCGTCCCGTGGCCAGAAGCGCGAGTACGAGGTGCTGCCCGCGGGCCGTGCGGAACTGACCACCTGGGTGGCCACCAGCCAGGATCCCAAGCCGATCCGCGACGCCCTGCTGCTGCGCCTGCGCGCGGCGGCGGTCGTCGGCCGGGACGGCCTCGAACCCGAGCTGGAACGTCATCTCGCGGACCACCGACGGCAGTTGGCCGAGTACACCGCGATCGAGGAACGTGACTTCGCCGCCGGGGACCCCAGCGGCGAGGACCGATTGCGGCATCTGGTGCTGCGCGCGGGGATCGGGCTGGAGACGTTCTGGATCGAGTGGCTCACCGAGTCGCTGGCGGAGTTCCGTGGGCCGGACACCGCGGACGAGGTCGACGAGGGCTGACGTCGACCACGGCCCGGTCGGGCCGTAATGATCCGGGCTGATGCCGATACACCTTCATCGTCAGCGCCGGCACCGGCCAGGTGCTCGGGCAGGAGGAGACCCTGACCACGACGGCCGGGAAGCTCAATGTGCCCATCCCCGCCGTCATCAGTTACCGGTCTTACCTGACGACCAGCTCCTCCTTCTGACGCCCTGATGGGCCTCAGCCAGGGATGCCGGTCGGAGATCTCAATCGGCGCGGATGTCGTTGAGCTTCCAGGTGTGGTCGAAGTACGGCTCCAGGGGGCCGTAGAGGCGGAAGTAGCAGAACCAGTGGCGGCCGGGGACGGTCTGTACCCAGTTGGATTCGCGGCCGGCCGGGGCCTCCGGTCCGAAGTGCAGGTCGACCGATCCGTCCTCGTTGTACTCGAGCTCGGGGTCGCGCGATCCGCGGTCGCCGCGCTCCTGTGGGTTGTCGATCAGACAGCGGGTGTCGGCGGAGTAGACCGTCGCCGACCAGAACAGCTTCGCGGGCGGGTCGGCGGGCACGCGGAGGGTGTACCGGCGGGCGCCGTCGAGCCAGCGGCCGTTCGCGTCGGTGTAGGTGCCCAGGTAGGCCTGGCCGAGCCCAGGGGTCCGGCTCTTCATGGCCGCGGAGAAGCTGACCGCCTCGTAGAACCAGGCCGTCCGCTCCAGCAGCTGGTCGTAGCCGGCGGCGCGTTGGTCGGAGCGGTCGAGCATGAGGACGAGGTCCCACTGCCGGTCGGGCCAATGGAGGGAGCCGGGGAACCGCTTGGCGAACGCGTTCGCCTGCGCCATCAGCTCGCCGGCCGCCGCAGCCTCGGTGAGAATGCGTGTCATCCGCTCGTCCGGGGTGAAGAGCTTGTCCTGCTCGATGCCCAGCTGCCGGAGCATGGCGAGGAAGAAGCGGTCGCGTTCGTCGACGATCTCGGACTGGTAGATCTCGTGCAGCCGCTCCCAGTACTCCAGCCTCCTCGGCTGGACACCGGACCACGTCCGGCCGGCAGGCGAGAGCACTCTGGTCGGCGGGGGCGCGTCGCGGTGCGCGTAGGGGTAGAGCCCTACGGCGTCCACCAGCTGCTGGGCCTGCGCGGCGTCGGTCCCCAGGGTGCGGAAGCCGAACATCACGTTCATGCCCGTCGCGGTGAGGACGTGGTAGCCGTCGGCGTCGTCGGGCACCTCCTGGCCCGGGGGGACGATGAGATAGCGCCCGCCCTCGCCCTGGTCGGGGCCCATCTCACCCATCGCGCCGATCTCGCGCTGCCAGAAGTCGGACACGCCGCCCGCCGTGGGCCCGGCCGGCAGGTCCACCACGAGCGGTCCGGTGATGCCGAGGTCGATGAAGCCGAGGACGTAGGGAGTGGTGGCGTTGGCGGTCAGCAGGCCCAGCCGGTCGCGATAGCTCTCGTAGTGGACCAGATCGCTGGGTCCCGCCCCGAACTCGTCGGTGTGCACCCGCTGCCACTGCGCGTACGAGACCAGGGGCAGCGCCCACAGATACGCCTGGGTGGCCATCTGGTGGTCGAGCTCGTCGAAGACGATGCCGAGGTCTTCGCGGCGCGGGAGCTCACCGTCCATGACTACGGAGCCGAGCCGTCCTGGGTGGGCCGCAGGCGTGTCCATGGACCGAGCCTAGGGGCGGAATCCGCAGGTCGCAGCCGGAGCCCGCGCCACCCCGGCGCGCCGGAACGGCCCGGTCCCGATCCCGATCCCGGTCCCGGTCCCGGTCCCGGTCCCGGTCCCGATCCCGGTCACGCCGTCGCGTGACCGTGACCGTGACCAGGACCGGTGTGCCGTCAGAAGCCCGTGGTCCGGGCGAGGGTGGTCCGGAAAGCGGTGGCGGGTGATGCGGTGGTCGGGGAGGTGGCGGAAGAGGACGGGCAGAACTCCGGCACCACGGGAGCGACCGGGCTCTCGACCCAGTCCGCGTTGACGTTGGAGGACAGGCTGTGCCGCCCGTCGCGGGTGGTGGCTGCGGACGAGGAGGAACCGAAGATCCCGCCGTCATGGCCCCAGACGGTCACCCCGCAGGGCAGCCGTACGGACATCATGGCCAGGCCGTACCGGAGATCGGGGGTGTCCGGGCCGGTCGACACCGTGGTGAGCATCTCGTCGAGCTGGTGGGCGGGGAGCAGCCGGCCGCGCAGAAGAGCGCTGAAGAAGCGGTTCAGGTCCGCGGTCGTGGAGATCATCTCGCCCGCAGAGCCGGCCAGCGACGGATTGAACTCGGTGACGTCGTAGAGCCGGTCGGGTGTCTGGGCGAAGAGCACGGAGTAGGCGCGGCCGTGGCGTCCGGGAATCGTGGGCGAGGTGCCGGGAACGCTGGTCGAGCGCAGTCCCAGCGGCCGCAGGATCCGCCGTTCGATCTCCTGGGCGTAGGAATGGCCGGTCACCTTCTGCACCACCATGCCGGCGACTATGTAGTTGGTGTTGGAGTAGCTCCAGGACGTGCCCGGTGCGAAGTTCGGCGGATGGGCGAGGGCGATCGCGACGATCTGCTGCGGCCGGTATGTCTCATAGCGGTGGTCGAGGAATCCCTGACCGCCCATCCGGGTCCGGACCGCGGAGTCTTCCGTGTAGTTGAAGAGACCGCTGGTGTGGTTGAGCACCTGACGGAGCGTGATGTGCCGGCCGTCGTTGCCGTTCCCCTGGACCACGCCCGGCAGCAGCCGGTCCATCGTGTCGTCCAGGCTCAGCTTCTTCTCGGCTTCCAGCTGCAGCAGCACCGTCGCGACGAACGATTTGGTGATGCTGCCGATCCGGAACTCGTCACCGGGGCGGAACGGACGCCCGGACGACAGATCCGCGGTGCCCGCAGCACCGAACCAGGTGTCCCCGCCCACCTGCGCCTGAGCCTGTACACCGGGAGCGCCCGCCGCGACGGTGCCGTCGAGGGCGGCCTGGGTGGCGGCATGCCCGGTATGGAGCCCCGGCGCCGAGTGCGGTGCGGGGGAGGGCGCGGCCGTGGCGGCGGTCGCGGGCCCGGCCAACAGGGTCGCGCCCGCCGCGAGCGCGGCCGTCAGGCCCAGTACGCCCCGGCCGAAGTGGAGTTTCGACATGGAGTTCCTCTCCATCGGTACGGAATCAGTTGCAGTGCGCGGCTTGTGTGCCGCGTGGGGCAGGACGCCGTCGATGGCTCCACTCGTTGACAGACCCCGAATGTCACCGGCAGGATTCGGCCAACCGGTTGGCGAGGACATTTCGGCGCGCGATCCGCGGGATTAATGCGTGCCTGCGCCGTGACGTGTATCCGCAGCACGGGTTACGGGCCAGACGTCGAAATTACGCGTGTCGCCTCGCTACCGTTGTTCCACAGGCCCGGCAGGCCGCCACCCCCGTGCGAACCTGCCGGGCCTGCTGCTGTCCCAGGGCGCACCGCCCACAGCGCCGGACGAGCCCGGAGAACAGGCTCGGAGAACGGGCCCGGAGAACAGGCTCGGAGAACGGGCCCGGAGAACGGTCCGGGAGTGCGGGCCCGGAGAACCAGCCCGGACAGCGGGCCCGGGTCCCTGCCGCTGCCGCTGGATGCCGGGAATCAGACCAGGTGCAGATCGACGAAGCACCAGCTCCAGCTCTCGCCCGGCTCGAAGCTCCGCATCACCGGATGCCCGGTCTCCTCGAAATGCCCCGTGGCATGCCGGTACGGCGACGAGTCGCAGCAGCCGACATGGCCACAGACGAGACATAGCCTGAGCTGCACCGGATGGCTGCCCACGGCCAGGCACTCCAGGCAGGTGTCGCTCAGCGGAGCCGGCTCGAGGCGCGGCAGGTCGGGAACATGCGGGCACTCGCTCATGATTGCCAGGTTAGAGCGAGTGAAGAGCATTCGAAGAACGCGAACGAGATGGGAACGGGCCGAAGCTGATGGATGCCATGCCACTGCTGATGTTGATCGCGTGCAGTGCGGTGATCGCGGCCGCGGCCCGCCGCACGCCCGTGCCCGCGCCGCTGCTGCTGGTCGCCGCCGGGCTGCTCGCGTCCTATGTGCCGGGCATCCCCGACTACACCCTCGACCCGGAGATCGTGCTGCCGCTGCTGCTGCCGCCGCTCCTGCACACGGCCGCCCTCGACAGCTCCTACCTCGATCTGCGGGCCAACGCGCGGCCGGTCGCGCTGCTCTCCGTCGGCTATGTGCTGTTCGCGACGATCGCCGTCGGATACGTCGCCTATCTGGTGGTGCCCGACCTGCCGCTGACCGCCGCCCTGGTGCTGGGCGCCGTGATCGCCCCGCCCGACGCGGTCGCCGCCACCGCCATCGCGCGGCGCCTCAAGCTGCCCAACCGGATCACCACGATCCTGCAGGGCGAGTCACTGGTGAACGACGCGACCGCGATCACCGCGTACAAGGTCGCCCTGGCCGCCGTCGTGGGGGAGGGAGCCACCTGGGGCGAGGGCATCAGGGAATTCGGCGTCGCCGCGGCCGGCGGTGTCGTCGTCGGCCTCATCCTTATGGTGCCGCTGCACTGGCTGCGCACCCATCTGAAGGAGCCGCTGCTCCAGAACACCCTGTCGCTGCTCATCCCGTTCGTGGCCTACGCGGCGGCCGAACGCGTCGGGGCTTCGGGGGTGCTCGCCGTCGTGGTCGTCGGGCTCTACCTGGGACACCGCTCCTGGCAGGTCGACTTCGCGACGAGGCTCCAGGAGGCGGCGGTGTGGAAGATGGTCGGCTTCATCCTGGAGTCGACGGTCTTCGCCCTCATCGGGCTGCAGTTGCGCGTGGTGCTCGGGGGGCTCGGCGAATACGGGGTGGGGGAGGCCATCTGGTACGCGTTCGCGGTCTTCGTCGTCGTGGTGGCCGCCCGCTTCGCCTGGGTCTTCCCCGCGACGTTCCTGCCTCGCAAGCTCTCGTCCCGCATCCGGGAGCGCGAAGCGGACACGAACTGGACCGGGCCCGTCATCGTCGGCTGGGCCGGGATGCGCGGCGTCGTCTCGCTCGCCATCGCCTTCTCGATCCCGCTGACGATGGACAACGGCGAGGCCTTCCCCGCCCGCAACCTGGTGCTCTTCCTGACGTTCACCACCGTGATCGCCACCCTCGTCGTGCAGGGCCTCACCCTGCCGCCGCTGATCCGCTGGCTGAAGATCCCGTCCCCCGACGTACGCGCCGAGACGCTCGCCGAGGCGCAGGCCCAGAGCGAGGCCTCGGCCGCCGCGGAACGCCTGCTCAACGAACTGCTCGCCGAGGGGCGGAACGACCTGCCGCAGCCGCTCGCCGACCGGCTGCGCACCGTCATGGACCGGCGGCGCAACGCCGTGTGGGAGCGGCTGGGAGCGGTCAACGAGACCACCGGGGAGTCCGCGGACGACACCTACCGGCGGCTCGCCCGGCAGATGATCGGGGCCGAACGCGAGGTGTTCGTGGAACTGCGCGACGCCCGGCGCATCGATGACGAGATGCTCCGGACGCTGCTGCGCCGACTGGACCTGGAGGAGGCCGCCGCCTACCGCGAGGAGACGGGCTGACGGCGGCCGGGGGGCGGCGAGTGCTGCGGGTGCTGGGGTGCTGGGGTGCCGCGCAGGTCAGCGGCGTGCGCGCGAGTCGCCGAAGAAGATCCGGTAGAGGATCAGCAGGACCAGCGAGCCACCGATGGCCGCACCCCACGTGGCCAGGTCGAAGAACTGGTGCCCGACGGGCTTGTCGAGGAGGCGGGCGGAGAGCCAGCCACCGACGAACGCGCCCGCGATACCGATCAGCGTGGTGATGATGATGCCGCCGGGATCACGTCCGGGCAGCAGGACCTTGGCGATGACCCCGGCGATGAGTCCGAGGACGATCCAGGCGAGAATGCCCATGGTGCGTTCCTTCCTTTCGACGTACCACTTCCGCGGGGCCGACCCACTCCCCTCCCCGCACTGAAAGGGACGCAGCCCAGGTGCGAGGGGTTCCCGGGTGCCACTTCGGACAACGGTCTTCCCTGATGCGTTCCGCCTGCCCCGATCGCGGGGCAACATGTTCGAGTGTTGATACGCAGACGGACGCCCGCCCCGCCACCGGCTCCCGACGACCCCGTACTGGCCTACGCCCTCACGGACTTGGACTGGTACGCGCGCACTCGTGACGGCGCCCGCAGATGGCACTGGACCACCGAACTGGGCGCGCTGTCGGCGGGCTCCGCCACGGTGGTCGCGGCCGGAATCCAGGCACCCGCCGCCGTCACGGCGACCGTGGCGGGAATCGCCGTCTTCATCGGCGGGTTCCGCCAGGTCTTCAACCACACCGAGCGCTACGTGCTGGCCGCGGAGTCCTGGTCGCGGCTGCGCCCAGCCGTCGAGCGGTACCGGCTGCTGCCGGAGGACGAACGGGACGCCGACGCCCGCCGGGTGCTGGTGGAGGCGATCGAGGCCGTCTCGGCCGCGGAGATCCAGAGCTGGGCCGTCCACCGGCGTGGAGCGCGGTCGGGTTCGGACGCGGGCCCGGGCATCGTGTGAGCCCGGGTGGCGTGATCCCGGCCCGCCGGAACGGTGGTTGACGTGCGTCGGAGGCACTGAACACCGCGGGAACGGCCCTCGCAGGGCAGCCCGGAGCCGGTGTTAGAGTCGGCCCCGGCCGATGGGGGCGCAGTGGCGGAGGAAGCCGGCGAGAGCCGTGCGGGGGAGCGGGATCCGGCTGTACTGGCCCTGCTGGTGGCGGGCGCGCAGCGCGGCGACCGGCTGGCGATGGACGAACTGCTCACCGTCCTCACCCCGTACGTCGGCCGGATCTGCGGCCCGGTGGCCCTGGAGGACGGGGACGACGCGGCGCAGGAGGCGCTGATCGCGGTCTTCCGTCACATCCGGCAGTTGAAGGAGCCCGCGGCGCTCTTCGGCTGGGTACGGGTGATCGCCGTCCGTGAAGCCGTCCGCCTCGCCGGACAGCGGCAGCGGACGGTGCCGGCGGAACTGTCAGAACTGCCCGCGCGGGGCGACCCGGAACTCGCCCAGGACATCGGGGATGTGCTGCGCAGACTCTCGCCCGAGCAACGCGCCGTCCTGATGCTCCGTCACGTCGAGGGGCTGGACGAGCAGGAAGTGGCGCGGGTGCTCGCGGTACCGCTGGGGACCGTCAGATCCCGGCTGTTCCGTGCCAGAAGGTCATTCCGGGGCGCCTGGGGCGGCGCCGGGAAGTGACCGTGCGTCGATCCGCCCCTGCAGTGCGGCCATCAGGGCGGCGCCGCGCGCCCGCGCCCCGGGCCGGCGCAGCCACTGGAGTGCGGCGCCGGCTGGGGAGCGGTAAGCGCTGAAGAAGGCGAACCGGGTGCCCGTCCCCTCGGGCACCGCGGCCATGCCACCGGCCAGCAGCCGGCTCTGCATCAGACACCAGCCCGGCCGCAGCACGACCTCGAACCGCTCCCGGTGGCCCAGAACGCTCACCGCCCGGAAGGACAGCCGGTCGTCGGACGGTCGGTCGTCGGCTGCCCGTCGGTCGTCGTCGGCCCGCCGATCCGCAGTCCGCCGGTCCGCTGCCCGTTCGGCGGTGAACGAGCGCAGCCCAGGGATGAGGTGCGGCAGTTCGCCCTCGAGGTCGGCTGCCACCGCCCACACCTGGTCCGGGGCGGCGTCGAAGTGGTGCTCGACGTAAAAGGCGTGTTTCGAGGCCCCCGCGACCACCTTCAGACGCCGCAGCGGATCCAGACCGGCCTGCGGCCAGCCGGCGTCGTCGCTCATCGGGCATCGCCCATCGGATCGGCTCCCCTTCGCACGGTCTGCGGGAGAGCGTCGCATCAACTCAGCTCGCGAACAAACGCCTGGCCGCCGCCACGACCAGCTCGGGCCGCTCGTGCTGCGGGCAGTGCCCGCACCCTGGGAGCACCTCGACGGCCAGTGCGTCGGCGAAGAGCTCACCGCCCGCCAGCAGCCCCGGCGGGATGACCACGTCGCGCTCTCCCGCCAGGATCACGGTCGGGACCGTCAGCCGCAGGGAATGGAACTCCTTGCGGCGCAGGGCCGCGATGTCGTGCGCCACGAACGCGCGGTGGATCCCCTCACCGGCTCGCGCGCTGTGCGGTTGCCGGGCCGCGGTGGCGAACTCCTCGATCTCGCCCGCGCGCCAGGCCGCGCGGTCGGCCACCCCGCGCCGCAACAAGTAGCGGGTGAAGGCGGGCCAGCGCCGCAGGACCTGACGGCCGAGCGGTGGCCACTCCAGCAGCACGGTGTACCAGAAGCGCCAGGCGTGCCGGAGGGTGTTCCGGCGGGTCGGCCAGGGGTGGACCATGTTCAGCGCCAGGAAGTGGCTGAAGCGTTCGGGAGACCGGGCGCACGCGAGGAACCCCGCCCAGGCGCCCCAGTCATGGGCGAGCAGCCGCACCCGCTCCAGCCCGAGCGCGTCCAGCACCGCGACGAGGTCCGCCGCCCGCCGGTCCGTGCCGTAGCCGCCGGATGACGCCTGCGACCAGCCGAAGCCGGGCATGTCCAGGCAGATCAGCCGGTACTCGCCGGCCAGTCCCGGCAGGAGGTGCCGCCAGGTGTACCAGTGCTGGGGGAAGCCATGGACGAGCAGCACCGGAGGTGCGCCCGGGTCGCCGGCCTCGGCGTAGTGCAACCGGACGCCGTCGACCGTGACGTGGTGATGGCGCACTCCCGGAACGGGAGGGTAGGGCCGGGGAGACGACGTCCCCCCGGCCGTCTCCTGCGGTGTCGCTGTTCCGGCCGTCCGCGGTGTGCGGGCTCCGGGTGTCCTCTGGACCGGCATGGGACCGCCTTCCGTGTGTTGTGCCTTTGTCCCTGTGCCGGTGGAGAGGGCGGCGGCGGTCCGTGCAATCCCCGGGCCGCCCGGATTTCCGTGTGCGGTGGGTCACACGCGGGGCGCCGGGTGGCGGCTGGAGGGGTGAGAAGGGAGGCGAACCCCTTCCAGCCGCCGGTCAGGGCGTCCCGTGGTTCGGCGTCGTGGTCAGCTCACGGCGCCCAGGGCGGGTCGACGGCCCAGGTGGTGTCCTCGGTGAAGGTGGCCGGGTTGTCCCAGGTGTGACCGCCGCCCGGAGTGGCCAGCCAGACCTCGGCGTTGATGTGCCGGATATAGCTCCCCGGGTAGTTGGCGGCCGAGAACCGGACGCCGCCGTTGCCCTGGACGGCGCAGAAGGTGGCGTCGGCCTTGAAGAGCGCCGATCCGTCGTCGGGATCCCGCCGGACCCGGAAGTTCTGGTGGCGGAGGAACTCGCCGGGGAAGTTGCGGGATTCGAAGGAGTAGCAGGCGCTGTTGGCGAGGCCGGTGACGATCTTCCACGTCGCGTCGCTCTTCAGCACCGCGCTGCTGTTGCCGTCGACGACCTCGGTGTAGGCCAGTGCGTTGGTGTGCCGCAGATACCGGTTGGTGAAGCCCGGTGTGGTGACCCGCAGGGACTTGTACTGGCCGACGGGGAGGACGACCGGTGGCGGCGGGTTGAGGGACGCGTTGATCAGAGCCTGGTTGGCGGCCTTCACCCGGGCCGCGTCGACCTTCATCACCTGGCGGTCGTAGGTGAGCAGGCCGTTGACCTCGTTCTCGACATCGGTGATCTCGGTGTAGACCGACGCGGAGAGGCCGGCGGGCAGCTGGTTGAGGCGGATGGCGTCCAGCAGCCCGGTGAACCGGTCGTTGAGGGCCGTCAGGGTCGGCTGGTCCTCGTAGCTGAAACCGCCACCCGGATACCACTCATGGCCCGCCACCTTGAAGCCGAGCCCGCCGTACTCACCCAGCACGGCGGCACGGGTGGGGCTGGGAGCGGTGTTCCCCGGCCCGACGTAGTTGTGGTTGTCGACGACGTCCCCGTTGCCGCCGTCGACGGAGCCGCAGCAGTTGACGCCGCTCATGTTGTCGACGAGGCGGGACGGGTCGTAGGCCTTGACGTCATTGGCGATACGGGCCTGGTCGTACTGGCCCCAGCCCTCGTTCTGGTCCACCCACTGGATCAGCGCGGGGGAGCTGCGGTGCTGGTCGATGACGGCGTGGAACTCGGTCTCCCACTGGGCACGCGCCGCGCTGTCCGGTGACTTGCCGGTGTCCATGGCGGGCATGTCCTGCCACACCAGCAGCCCGAGCCGGTCGGCCCAGTAGAACCAGCGCTGCGGTTCGACCTTGATGTGCTTGCGGACCATGTTGAAGCCCAGGTCCTTGTGCGCCTGCAGATCGGACCTGAGCGCGGCGTCGGTCGGCGCGGTGTAGATGCCGTCGGGCCAGAAACCCTGGTCGAGGGTGCCGCTCTGGAAGACGAACTTCCCGTTCAGGACGGGCCGCATGATGTTGTCGACCTTGGCGAGCGCGATCGAGCGCATCCCGGTGTAACTGCCGACCGAGTCGACGGTCGCGCCGCCGCTGGTGAGATCGGCGCGCACGTCGTACAGGAACGGATCGTCCGGGCTCCACCGATGCGCGTTGGGAACGGCGACGGAGAACTCGGTGCCGACGGGTCCGGTCGCGGTGCCGACCGTGCCGCCCGCGGCGGAGACGGTGACCCTGGCACTCTGGCCGCTGATGCCGTCGCCTCTGACGGTGACGCGCAGCGTGTTGTTCGCCAGGTTCGGAGTCATGTCCACGCGGGTGATGTGCGCGGCGGCGACGGGCTCCAGCCAGACGGTCTGCCAGATTCCGGAGGCCGCGGTGTAGAAGATCCCGCCGCCCGGGTGCGGGGCGACATCGTTGATCCGCTGTTTGCCGACGGCCTGGCCGCCGGTCTGGGTCGGGTCGTAGACGGAGACCACGACGGTGTTGGAACCGCCGGTCAGCAGCGAGGTGATGTCGTAGCTGAAGGCGTCGTAGCCGCCCTTGTGCACCGCCCCGGCCTGACGGCCGTTGACCCACACCGTCGTCTGCCAGTCGGAGGCGCCGAAGTTGAGCTGTACGCGGCGGCCGTTCCAGGTGGAGGGGACGGTGAACGTGCGCTTGTACCAGAGCTTGTCGTTCTGGGTGATCTTGCGCTGGATGCCCGAAAGTGCGGACTCGGCGACGAACGGGACGCGGATCTGCTCGCCGAACACTGCGGGCTGGCCGGCGTCACGGCCGGTGACGGCGAAATCCCAGATGCCGTTGAGATTGGCCCAGTCGGGCCGGGTGAGCTGGGGGCGGGGGTACTCGGGCAGCGGGTTGTCGACCGAAACCTGGTTCGTCCAGGGGGTGGTCATGGGGGAGGGCTTCGGCGACCAGGTGGCGGCACTGGCCGGCGCCGGACCGAGCGCGGCCAGCGCGCCGGTGGCGAGCGCCAGGACCGCGAACGCGGAGACGAGCCGGCGCCGCCAGGGCGGGTTCCCGGTGCCGGGTGGGCGTTTCATCAGAGCGGCTCCTTCGTGGGGGTGGGCCGTGCTGGGTCCGTCGGTGCCGTGCAAGTCCTTCTGTGGCAGGGGGTGTTGGAAGCAGTTCTTCTAACGTTGGAAATGCCATGTCCAGCGGAATGACAGCACGCCGCCAAGTCACTGTCCAGACCTCCGGCAGCAATCAGCCACTGCGGTACGGGGGTTGTGGGGGACCCGGCAAGGGTGCGGCACCGGCGCGGCCTGGAGTTTTACCGTCGGTACAGGGGCGGGATGGTCCGTCGTTGTCATTTAACGATGTAAAGCGCAACGCCACCCCGTCCGACCGGAACCGCGAGGGTCCGGTCGGACGGGGTGGCGTTGGTGGTGGCCGGGTGCGGGGAGATGCGTTGAGAACGCCGGGGGGGCCTGGAGGCACGCGGTGCGGTCCGGTCAGGTGTGCCGCACCGCGTACCGGTTTACGGCCGACCCAGGTTCCAGGTCAGGGCTGGACGGGCCCGTTCCGCCAGACCGTGGGCCTGGTCCGCCCACCAGACGCCGGCGGCCGGGTCGGTGATGCCGTACTCCGGATCGGTGGTTCCCGAAGTGCCGCGGGTGCAACTGCCGTCGGACTCCCCGGGGACCTTGATCCACAGGAACGCGTCGAGCAGCGGGACGCCGGTGTTGCTGGTCGGACGGGTGCCCAGTCCGCGTCCTGGAGGGTTGCACCAGGTCTGCGGGTCGCTGTAGTCGGCGGTCGGGGTCCACGGGCCCTGGCCGTTGCGGCTGCTGTCGATCACGAAGTGCGGGAGCACGGCCGCGGCGGGCACATGGCTCGCGTGCCAGGCGTCCGCGTCGGCGGCCGGCCAGTACTGGTTCGCGCAGTCGCCGCCCGTCGCACCGGGAACGTTGCGCAGGTACCAGGTGCACTGCGCGACCTGGGTGCCGTAACGGATCAGGTCCGCGTCGGTCTGGTAGTTGGAGACGTTCAGGAAGAAGCCCTGTGCCTGGGCGATACCGCCTTCGACCAGCAATCCGGCCATCACCCCCACGTTCTGCCAGGCGCTGTGCCCGGCGTCGAGATAGACGACCGCGCCGGACTGCCGCTCCAGTCGTTGGACGGCGGCACGGATCTCGGCGATGCGGTCCGTCTGCTGGGCGGCGGTGCCGCCGCAATAAGCCGGGCTCAGTGCCAGACCGTCCGGTTCCAGGATGACGACGGTGCGGTGGCTGCCGATGCCGCGGGCGAGAGCGTCGATCCACGCGGCGTACTCGGTGGAGTTCGACGCGCCGCCCGCCGAGTACTGCGAGCAGTCGCGGCCCGGCACGTTGTAGGCCACCGCCACCGGCACCTGGCCCTGCAACGCGGCCTTGGCCTGCAGCTTCGCCATGTCGGCGGTCGTCTGTTGGGGCGTGCTCGTGCCGTTGAACCACTGCGCGACCGGCCAGGAGGCCAGCTTCGCCATGGACAGGGCGCCGGCGTAGTCGTGCGCCCTGAGGTCGGCCACCGCCTGGTGCGCCGCCTTGCTGTCGAGGTCGGTGTAGAAGCGGGTGGCGGCCGGGACCGAGTGGTCGGCGGTCGTGGTGGTGGCGCCTGAGGCCGGAGTGGACAGGACACAGAGCGCGGTCGCTGTGGCGGCCGCCGTGGCGGTGAGGAACGTGGTCCAACGACGGATATATGGGAGCGCTCCCACATTTTTTCGGTTCATCGTGCCCACTTCTCTTCGATTCGCATCAGGAATGTTCGTTCAAGAAATGAACGCTGTTCGGCATCTTGACGCCGTCTGCAGGCGTCGCTTCTATGGCGCGGGGCCACTGTGGTCGTTCGTTGCTATGAAAACTGAAGGAATCGTGCCGCAGATCCCTTCTCCTGACCAGTCCCTTGACGCGGATTGCGGAGGTGAAGTTCCGAGATAAGTGGAAGCGCTCCCACACGTGAATGATCAGAGCCGCACCACCAGGGCCGCACCATCCCGAGCTGAAACCGTCAGAGCTGAACTGTCAGAAGAGCTGAATCGTCAGAGAGGACCAGGGACGTGTTCCATCTCTTGCGCCGACTGCGCACGGCCGGCACCGCCGTCGCGGTCATGGCCGCGCTGCTCATCCCGCTCGCCGGAACCCAGGGCGCGCAGGCCGCCGACACCGCCTTACCCACCCGTACCGAGCCCGCCGCACCCTCAGCCGCACCCGCAGCCGCCGTCGGAGCGGGCTACTGGCACACCAGCGGACGGCAGATCCTGGACGCGGCCAACCAGCCGGTCCGGATCGCCGGAGTGAACTGGTTCGGGTTCGAGACCGCCAACTACGTGCCGCACGGCCTCTGGTCGCGCGACTACAAGAGCATGATCGACCAGATGAAGTCGCTGGGCTACAACACGATCCGGCTGCCGTACAGCGACGACATCTTCAAAGGCACCGTCCCGAACGGCATCAACACCTCCGGCGGCATGAACGCGGATCTCCCGGGTCTGACGTCGCTCCAGGTGATGGACAAGATCGTCAACTATGCCGGGACGATCGGCCTCAAGGTCATCCTGGACCGGCACCGTCCCGACTCCAGCGCCCAGTCGGCGCTCTGGTACACCGGCGCGGTCCCCGAGTCGACCTGGATCGGCGACCTCACCGCCCTCGCGACCCGCTACCGGGGCAACCCCGCCGTCATAGGCATCGATCTGCACAACGAACCGCACGATCCGGCCTGTTGGGGCTGCGGCGACACCTCCGTCGACTGGCGGCTGGCGGCCGAGCGCGGCGGGAACGCGGTGCTCGCGGCCAACCCGTCCCTCCTCGTCTTCGTCGAGGGCATCCAGACCTACAACGGCGACTCGTACTGGTGGGGCGGCAACCTGCAGGGCGCCGGCCAGAACCCGGTCCGGCTGAACGTCGCCAACCGGCTCGTGTACTCCGCGCACGACTACGCGACCAGCGTCTTCGCCCAGACCTGGTTCAGCGACCCCACCTTCCCCAACAACATGGCGGGCATCTGGAACAAGAACTGGGGCTATCTCTTCCAGCAGAACACCGCCCCGGTCTGGCTGGGGGAGTTCGGCACCACCCTGCAGTCCTCCGTGGACCAGACCTGGCTCAGGACGCTGGTGCAGTATCTGCGGCCCACGGCCCAGTACGGGGGCGACGCCTTCCAGTGGACGTTCTGGTCCTGGAACCCCAACTCCGGTGACACCGGCGGGATCCTCAACGACGACTGGACCAGCGTCAACACCGCCAAGGACGCCTATCTGAGCAGCATCAAGGCGCCCTCCTTCGGCTCCGGCGGCGGAGGCGGCGACACCCAGCCGCCGAGTGCTCCCGCGAACGTCGCGGTCACCGGAACCACCAGCAGCACCGCTTCCCTCTCCTGGGGCGCGGCCACCGACAACGTGGGCGTCACCGGCTACGACGTCTACCGTGGCGGCGCGCTGGCCGGCAGCAGTACCGGGACCACCTACACCGACACGGGTCTGACCCCGTCGACCGCGTACGTCTACACCGTCAAGGCCCATGACGCGGCCGGGAACGCCTCGCCCGCGTCCGGTGCCGTCACCGCCACCACGGCCTCCGGCGGAGGTGGCGGGGGGTCCGGGTGCGTGGCGGGCTGGCATGTCGACAGCCAGTGGACCCCGGGCTTCAACGCCACCGTCACCGTCACCAATTCGGGGACAGCGCCGAGTAGGTCCTGGACGGTCAACTGGACCTGGCCCGACGGGCAGCACGTGTCCAGCTTCTGGAACGCGGCCGTCCAGCAGTCCGGTACGGGGGTGAGTGCCGCGAACCTCGCGTACAACGGCGTGATCGCTCCCGGCGCGTCGACCTCCTTCGGAATCCAGGGCACCTGGAGCGGCACCAACACGTCGCCCACGCTGACCTGTACCGCGTCCTGACCGGTTCAGCGCTCCTGACCGGCTTCCGTGGGGCGGCACACCGCCGCCCCACGGGACCACCGACGCACGCTCAGAGCAGGTGGGGGAAGCGGAATTCGGTGCGGCTGCGGAAAGCGGAGCCGGGACGCAGCACGGTCGTGGGGTAGGAAGGCCGGTTCGGTGAGTCGGGGAAGTGCTGGGTCTCCAGGCAGACGGCTCCGTGCCGCTCATGGCGGTTGCCTTCGGCGTCGGTGAGCGAGCCGTCGAGGTGGTTGGACGTATAGACCTGGAGGCCGGGCTCGGTCGTCCAGACCTGGAGTTCCCGGCCGGACGCGGGATCGCGCAGCAGGGCGGCGGCCCGCAGACCGTCAGGACCCTCCGGCGGGCGCAGGACCCAGCAATGGTCGTATCCGTTGGCGTCCTTCAGCTGCGGATGGTCCGTCGCCAGGCCGTCGCCCAGCCGCCGAGGTGCGGTGAAGTCGAAGGGCGTGCCGGCCACTTCCCGGGCCGGGCCGAGCGGGATCGCGTCCGCCGACACCGGGAGATAGCTGTCCGCGCCGACGCTCAGCCAGTGGTCCAGCACAGCGCCCGGCCCCGACCCAGCCCCTGCCCCCACCCCCGCTCCCGTTCCCGCCAGGTTGAAGTAGGCGTGGTGGGTGAGGTTGATGACCGTCGGCCGGTCGGTGACGGCTTCGAAGGTGACGGAGAGCGTGCCCCGGTCGTCGAGCGCGTACGTCGCCGTCACCGTCAGCTCACCGGGGAATCCCATGTCGCCGTCGGGGCTGCGCAGCGTCAGCCGTACGTCGGCGCCGTCGCCGACCGGTTCCGCCTGCCACACCCGGCTGTTGAAACCCTCGGGGCCGCCGTGCAGGGCGTGCCCGTGGTCGTTGGCCGGTATGTGGTGTTCCTGCCCGTCGAGGGTGAACCGGCCGCCCGCGATGCGGTTGGCGTAGCGCCCGACCAGGGCTCCGACATACGGGTTCGGTGCGGCGTAGCTCTCCAGGTCCGGCAGCGCCAGGACGACGGAACAGCTGTGGCCCGCGCGGTCCGGGACCGTGAGGGCGTGCAGGATGCCCCCGTAGGTGAGGACCTCGGCGGTGACTCCGGTCGCCGACCGCAGCGTCCAGCGGTCCACGGCCCGGCCGTCCGGGGTGACGCCGAACGGTTCACGGTGCGCTGCGGGTCGGGGCATGGTGAGTCCTCGGGAAGGGTGCGGTGCTGGACGGATACGCGGCGGTCGGTGCCCATGGAGGGCGGCCCGGATCAGCCCGGCCGGCGGGCGGTGGACTCCCTGGCCACCAGCGTGTAGCCGGGCTGGATCCGCTCCGGCACCAGGTGGGGGGCGCCCGCGAGCCGGGCCACCACCCGCTCGACCGCGAGCCGGGCGATGGCCTGCTTGTCGGGGGAGACCGTGGTGAGGGCGATGGTCGAGAACCGCCCCTCCTCGATGTCGTCGAAGCCGACCACGGCGACATCGTCCGGTACCCGCAGCCCGCGGTCGGTCAGCGCGCGCATCGCGCCGATCGCGATCAGGTCGTTGTACGCGAAGACGGCGTCGGGCCGCTCCCCGCGGTCCAGCAGGGCGTTCATGGCGGCGGCGCCGTCGACCCGGCCGTAGCCGTCGGTGGCGGCCACCAGCGAGTCGTCGCAGGGCAGTCCGGCGGCGGTCAGCTCCTCCCGCCAGCCGCGCAGCCGCAGATGGGCGGGTTGCCTGGCGCTCTCCCTGCGGGCGCCGAGGAACGCGATCCGGCGGTGCCCGAGCCCGGTGAGATGGCGTACGGCGGTGCGCGCGGCGGAGACGTTGTCGATGGCGATCTGGTCGTAGGGCGCGTCGTACTCGCGCTCACCGAGCAGCACCAGCGGGGCGTCATCGGTCCGGCCCAGCAGGTCGGCGGCCTCCAGCTCGATGGGGCTGAGGATGAGGCCGTCGATGACATGGGCGCGGAAGCCCTGGGAGACCAGGATCTCCTTCTGCCGTTCGCCCGCCGTGTGGTCGAGCAGGACGGTGTAGTCGTGCCGGGCGGCGGCGTCGACGACGGCGCCCGCGAGTTCCGCGAAGTACGGGTTGCCCAGTTCGGGGACGGCGAGCGCGATGATTCCGGTGCGGCCCTTGCGCAGATGCCGGGCGGTCAGGTTGGGGCGGTAGCCGAGCTCGTCGATGGCCCGTTGCACCTTCGCGCGCATTCCGGGAGTGACGTGCGGATAGTTGTTGACCACGTTCGAGACGGTCTTGATGGAAACGCCCGCCAGCTGCGCGACGTCCTTGAGGCTGGCGCCCACGAATGTCCTTCCTTCGGCCGAGCTGTCGAGATCCGGGCTGTTGGGGCCCGGCTGTTGAGACCCGGCGGTTTCCGGCCCCAGTGTGCTGCGTCCGGCTCCGCCCGGTCCACGACCGGCGGCGGAGCCGGGCGGGTTCAGGTACTGCGGCGGGCCGTGGACAGATAGCGCTGGGCGACCACCACGAGGATCAGGAAGCCGCCGCTGACGACCGACTGGTAGGAGGAGTTCAGCGAGCCGATCTGGTTGATCAGATTCTGGATCACCGCCAGCAGCAGGACACCCCACAGCGTGCCGGAGACCGACCCCGCGCCGCCGACCAGCAGCGTGCCGCCGATCACCACGGCGGCGATGGCGTCGAGTTCCATCCCTACCCCGATGATGGTGACGCCCGAGGAGAGCCGGGCGGCGTTGAGCGCGCCGGCGAGCCCGGCCAGCAGCCCGCTCAGCACGTAGACCAGGACCTTCGTCCTGGCCACCGGCAGACCCATCAAGGTGGCGGCGTCGCTGCTGCCGCCGACCGCGAACAGGGTCTGGCCGAACGAGGTGCGTTGCAGCACCAGACCGCCGCCCGCGAACAGCGCCAGCGCGATGAACACCGGGTACCCGAAGCCCCCGAGGCTGCCGCCGCCCAGTTCGGCGAAGGCCGAGCCGCGCGGCACGAGATAGGTGGTGGCGCCTTCGTGGGTGAGGGCGAGCAGCAGTCCACGGGCGCCGAGCAGCGAAGCCAGCGTCACGATGAACGGCGCCATGCCGGCCCGCGCGACGAGCAGGCCGTTCACCGCCCCGATCGCCCCGCAGACGGCGAGCGGCACCAGGAGCGCGGGCAGCACGCCCCACTGCGAGGCCCAGGCCGCGAGCACGCCGCCGAGCGCGAAGACGGAACCGACGGACAGGTCGATCCCGCCGGTGATGATCACCAGCGTCATCCCGAGGGCGACGATCGACAGGAAGGACGCCTGGACCGTCACGCCGCGCGCGTTGTCCAGGCTCGCGAAGGACGGGAAGACGAACGAGGAGACGAGAACCACCAGCAGCAGGACCACGAGGACGCCCTGGCGCTGCAGCAGTTCGGCCGCGCGCCGCCGGCCGGTGGGGCGGGCGGCGTACGCCGGGGCCGCCTGTCGGGGGACGGTGGGTGCGGAGGTGGCTTTGACGAGGGATTTCATCGGGATCGACGCTCCCGGGCGACATAGACGGCGACGAGGATGATGGCCGCCTGGGCCATCTGGGCGGTGGAGTCGTGCAGGTTGTGGGTGACCAGGGTGGCGTGCAGCAGCTGCATCAGCAGGGCGCCCGTCACCGTGCCCAGGACCCGTACCGAGCCACCGGTCAGCGGGGTGCCGCCGACGACCACGGCGGTGATGGCGGACAGCTCCATCAGATTGCCGAGCGCGGAGGGATCGCTGGCGGTCAGCCGCGCGGTGGCGAGGACACCGGCCAGCGCCGCCAGGACACCGCACACCACGTACACGCCGATCAGCACGCGCTTGACGGGCAGACCGGCCAGCGCGGCGGCGGCCCGGTTGCCGCCGACCGCGACCAGCTGCCGCCCGAAGGTGGTGCGCTGGACGAGGAACGCGATGACGATCGCGAGCACTCCGGCGATCAGGACGACCAGCGGGATGCCCAGCAGGCTGTCGGTGCCCAGGCCCAACAGGTCGCGGTTCTGAATCTGTTTGAGCTGTCCGTCCGCGATGACCAGCGCCAGACCGCGGCCGCCGACGAACAGCGCGAGGGTGGCGACGATGGGCTGCAGTCCCACGAGGGCGACCAGCGAGCCGTTCACCAGGCCGACCACGACCCCGGCGAACAGCGCGAGCAGCAGCGCCGGGGCCAGGCCGTAGCCGAGGTAGAGCGGCAGCAGCGCGCTGGCGAGCGCCATCGTGGACCCGACCGACAGATCGACGCCCTCGGTGCCGATGACCAGCGCCATGCCGAGCGCGACGATGACGATGGGGGAGACCTGGACGAGCTGGGTGCGCAGATTGCCGACGGTCAGGAAGTGGTCGGTGAAGACCGCGTTGAAGACCAGGAGCGCGGCGACGGCGCCGTAGACGCCGTACCGCTGGAGCAGTCCGGTGACCCGGGACCTGTCGAGGCCGCGGGCGGAGAGGGTGATGGGGACATCGGTCATCGCCGGTCCTCCTTGGGGGCAGCGGGTTCTTCGGGGGCCGCGGATCCCTTCGTCGCACCGACTGTCGCATCAGCTGTCTCATCAGCTGTCTCGTCGGCCAGGACGGCGAGGAGTTCGCTCTCCTCGACCCGGTCGCCGGTCAGTTCGCCCGCCACCGCGCCGCCGCGCAGGACGAGGATGCGGTCGGAGCCCTCGATGAGCTCCTCGATGTCGGAGGAGATCAGCAGCACCGCCAGACCCTCCTGCGCGAGGTCGTCGATCAGCGCCTGCACCTCGGCCTTGGCGCCCACGTCGATGCCGCGGGTGGGCTCGTCGAGCAGCAGGACCTTGGGCTCCAGGCAGAGCCAGCGGGCCAGCAGCACCTTCTGCTGGTTGCCGCCGGACAGTTCGCCGACCTTCTGCTCCGGGCTGGACGTCTTGATCCGCAGCCGCTTCATGAACACGTCGACGATGCGGTCCTGCCGCCCGCGCGAGACGATCCCGGCGCGCGAGAGCCGGGGCAGCGCGGCGAGCACGATGTTCTCCCGGACCGACAGACCGGGGACGATGCCCTCGGCCTTGCGGTCCTCGGGCAGCAGGCTGATCCCGGCCCTGATCGCCGCGGCGGGGGTGAGCCGGCGCAGGGGGCGGCCGCCGACGCTGATCTCGCCGCCGTCCAGCGCCAGCGCCCCGGCCACGGCCTTGGCGGTCTCGCTGCGACCGGAGCCCAGCAGCCCGCCCAGCCCGAGCACTTCGCCCGGATGCAGTTCCAGGCCGACGTCACGCAGTACCTGCCCGCTGGTCAGCCCGGTCGCGGTGAGTACGGGCCGACGTTCGGCCTGGTGCCCGTCGCCGAAACCGGTGGTGCCGTGCCGGCGGACCTCCGCGATCTCGCGGCCGAGCATCATCGACACCAGCCGCATCCGGTCGAGCTCGCGCAGCTCGCCGGTGTGCACATGCCGGCCGTCCCGCAGGACCGTGACGCGGTCGCAGATCCGGTACAGCTCGTCCAGCCGGTGGCTGACGTAGACGATCGCGATGCCGCGGCCGTGCAGCTCGCCGATCACCCGGAAGAGCGTCTCGACCTCGCGGGGTTCGAGCGAGGACGTGGGCTCGTCCATCACGACCACCCGGGCCCGCACGGACACCGCCCGCGCCAGGGCCACCATCTGCTGGGTGCCGACGCCGAGCGTGTGCAGCGGCCGGCGCGGATCGGCCCTGACCCCGAAGCCGGTCAGCAGCTCGGCGGCCTCGCGGTGCATCCGGGGGAAGTCGATCAGACCGAACCGGTTCTTGGGCTCACGGCCGAGGAAGATGTTGCGGGCCACGCTCATCAGGGGGACGAGGTTGACCTCCTGGTAGATGGTCGAGATCCCCGCCTGCTGCGCCTCGTAGGGGCGGTGGAACGAGACCGGGGCGTCGCCGAGCCGCAGCTCCCCGCCGTCCGGGCGGTGGACGCCGGTGAGCAGCTTGATCAGCGTCGACTTGCCGGCGCCGTTCTCCCCGACCAGTGCGTGGATCTCACCGGCCCGCAGGGCGAAGGACACCTCGTCGAGCGCCACCACGCCGGGGAAGCGTTTGCTGACGCGGACGGCCTCCAACACGGCCGGTGCGCCGGGTGGTTCCGCGGTGCCGGCCGGCACGGACGCCGCCTCGACGGCTTCGGATGGTGCCATGGTCGTGGCCTTCCGGGGGAGAGCTGGTGGGGGTCCGGACCGCCCGCGCCGGTGCGGGGGCGGCCCGTCGCGCGGCCTGCGGCCTCGGGCTCGGGGCTGTGGGCCCGGGTCAGTACGCCCCGCCCAGCGACGCCTTGGCGTTGCTGTCGTCGTACGCCCGGTCGGAGATGATCACGTTCTCCGGGATGCCCTCGCCGCCGAAGAACTTCTGGGCGGTGGCGAACGCCAGCGGCCCGAAGCGCGGGTTGGACTCGATGACGGCGTTGTACTCGCCGTTGACCAGCGCCTGGACGGCGTTGCGGGTGCCGTCGACCGACACGATCTTGATGTCCTTGCCCGGCTTCTTGTTCGCGCCCTTGAGCGCGGTGACCGCGCCGAGGCCCATCTCGTCGTTCTCGGCGTAGACGGCGGTGATGTCCGGCTTGGACTGGATGAGCTGCTCCATGACCTGCTGGCCCTTGTCACGGGCGAACTCGCCGGTCTGCTGGGCGACGATCTCCAGTCCGGGCGCCTGGGCCTTGAGCTGGTCCACGAAGCCCTTGGTGCGGTCGGTGGTGACGTTGTTGCCCGACGCCCCGAGCAGGATCGCCACCTTGCCCTTGCCGCCGGTCGCCTTGATCATCGCGTCGGCCGCGCGCTTGCCCTGCTCGACGAAGTTGGAGCCGAGAAAGGCCACATAGTCCTTGCAGGCGGTGGCGTTGAGCTTGCGGTCGATGGTGATGACCGGGACGTGCTTGGCCGCGGCGGCCTGCAGCGCCGGCTCCAGCCCGTCGGAGTTGAGCGGCGCGACGATGAGCAGCTGCGCTCCCTGGGAGAGCATGTCCTGGATGTCGCTGATCTGCTTGGGCAGCTGGGACTGGGCGTTGGTGGTGAGCAGCTTCTTCACACCGAGCTTGGTGGCCTCCTCCTTGATCGACTGGGTCTCCGCGATCCGGAAGGGGTTGGCCTCCTTCTCGGACTGGGAGAAGCCGACCACCGCGTTCTTGAGGTCCAGCTTGGTGGCGCCGTAGCTCTGCAGCGTGCAGCCCGTGCCCGCGGCACCGGTGGTGGGCGCGACGGTCTGCGCTTCCGCGCCGGTGTCGCCGGTGGCCTTGTCGGTCGTCTCCTGCTTCGAGCAGCCGGCGGTCGCCAGCCCGGCCATCACGACGAGTACACAGGCGGCGGCGAGGGTGCGGGATCTCTGGATGGTCATGCTCACGACACTCCTTGGGTACGACGGCGATGCCGCCGAGCAGTACGTGGTCCGGTCCTGGAGTTCTGCGGGGCGCGCACGCCGGCGGACCGCCGCGCGAGGGGAGCGCGGTGCCCGGGCAGCGAGGTGACGTGCGCCGATACCGGTGATCCGGCGGCTGAGGAGGCTCTCCCGCCACTCGGCTTTACAACGTTATATACGCGCTGCGCGGCGCCGACAAGCGTTCGGTTCCCGCATTTCCAAAATGTGTCCGGCCTGGAACTCGCCATCCGGCACCCATCGTTGATGTCCTGCGTGGACTGCGTGGACTGCGTGGACCTTCTTTCCAACGATGCATGCCGAAATGCCGGTCGGGCCCCGTCCAGGTGTGGACGGGGCCCGACCGGCAGCCGGCGCCCGAGCGGGCGTGGCGGCGGCGTCCTACTGGGAGACGCGCACGTAGTCGATCTGCATCTTCTGCGGGAGGACGGTCGTGGCGTCGGGCGCCCCGGGCCAGTCACCGCCGACCGCGTTGTTGAGGATGAGGTAGAAGGGGTGGTCGTACACCCACGGGCCCCTCGTCGACTCCACCACCGCCTTGTCCGCGGTGAAGAAGGCGTGGCCGTCCACCGAGAACGTCATGTGGGTGGAGTCCCAGTCCACGGCGTAGATGTGGAAGGCCGAGGCGAAGTCGCTGCCCGCGAGGGTGTACGGCGAGCCGTAGCCGTTTCCGCCGTTGTAGGCCGGGGCGTGCAGCGTGGAGTAGACCGAGTCGGCGACCTTGCCGACATGCTCCATGATGTCGATCTCACCGGAGTTCGGCCACGGCGTACCGGTCTTGAAGTTGGACCCGAGCATCCAGAACGCGGGCCACAGGCCCTGCGTGCCGCTCACCTTGATCCGCGCCTCGACGTGGCCGTAGGTGAAGTTGAAGTGGTCCGAGGTGTTGATCCGGCCGGAGGTGTACTGGCCGCTGGCCTCCTTGCGCGCTTCGATGACGAGGTTGCCCGCGCCGTCCATGGCGGTGTTGTCACCGTTGGTGTAGTACTCGAGCTCGCCGTTCTGGCCGTTGCCGACGTCCTGGGTCCACTTGCCGGTGTCCGGCCTGGTGCCCGCGGCGCCGTTGAACTCGTCGCTCCACACCAGGTGTTCGGGGTTGCCGGGGTTCGGCGGCAGGGCGGGCGGCGCCGTGGGGCTGCCACCGGTGCCGTAGACGTCGAAGGTCCACAGCGAGTAGCCGTAGCTGCTGCTGCGGGCGGTGCCGTACATCCGCACATAGCGGCCGTTGCCGTCGACGGTCAGGGTCTCCTTGAAGCCCTTGCCGGTGGTGGTGGAGTAGATGCTCGCCCAGTTGGTGCCGTCGGGCGAGACCTGGATCTGGTAGGCGGTGGCGTAGGCCGGGTCCCACTGGAGCACGACCTTGGTGACGTGCGCGGTCGCGCCCAGGTCGACGGCGATCCAGCCGGGGTCGACCCAGCCGTTGGTGTCGCTGGTCGCCCACCGGGTGGCCGGGTCCTCGTCGAGGGCCTTGGCCGGGGTGCAGCCGGTGCAGCTGTTGGCGTTCTGGTAGGTCGAGGCGGTGGCCGGCTTGTTGTACGAGAGCAGCGCCGAGCCGTCCTGGGGCGGCTGCGTGCCGCCGCCGGTGGTGAAGACCTGGAACTCCCAGAGCGAGTACCCGTACGCGGTGGCGCGCTGGGTGCCGTACACGCGGATGTAGCGGCCGGTTCCCGACAACGTGATCAGTTCGGTCGCGCCCGGTCCCGTGGTGGTGGAGTGGATCGTGGTCCAGTTGATGCCGTCCGCCGAGGTCTGGATCTGGTAGGCCCTGGCGTAGGCGGTCTCCCAGCTCAGCTGCACTCCGCAGATGCTCTGGCCGGTGCCGAGGTCGACCTGGAGCCACTGGGGGTCGGCGGCGGCGCTGGACCAGCGGGTCCCGGCGTTGCCGTCCACCGCCGCGGTCGCGGGGGTGCCGGCGTTCTCGGTGGAGGACGCGGTCGCCGGCTGGTTCAGCGCGGCGTCGGCGGTGCCGCAGGCGGGAGTGGTGGGGCCGGTGGTGCCGTAGACCTGGAACTCCCACAGGGAGTAGCCGTACTGGGTGTGCCGGACGGTCCCGTTGATCCGCACGTACCGGCCGCTGCCGGTGACGTTGAGGGTCTCGGTGCCGCCCGCGCCGGTGGTGGTCGTGTACACCGTGGTCCAGTCGGTGCCGTCGGGCGACGTCTGGATCTGGTACGCGGAGCCGTACGCGGTCTCCCAGTTGAGCACGACCTTGCTGATCGTGGCAGTCGCGCCGAGATCGACCCGCAGCCACTGCGGATCGGCGGCGGCGCTGGACCAACGGGTCCCGGCGTTGCCGTCGACGGCCGCGGAAGCGGGAGTGCCGGCGTTCTCCGTGGACGACGCCGTCACCGGCTTCCCCTGCGACAGCAGCGCGTCGGCCGCTTGCGCGGGGGCTCCGGCCGCAGTCAGGGAAAGGGCTGCCACCAGTGCGGCGACCAGGGTCAGGACGAGGGGCCGCCAGGGGTGTCGATGGGGCTTCCGGCGGGGCCGGATGGTGCCGGGACTGCCTGTCATGGCATCTCCTATCGGTGGAAGCGCTCTCTGCGCAGGGATGAGTGCGGCGGTGCCGCCATCACGTCAGAAGGGGGAGAGCGCTCCACCGCGGTGAGCGCGAACCGGCCTGGCCGGGTGAATTGAAGAATTCTTCACTTCCGTACATCATGTCCTCATCAAGGGGGGCGGCATGCGGGAGGTGCGATGACGGAGATGACACCCGAGGCGGTCCGTGGGCAGGTGGCGGAAGCGCGTGCCGCCCTGGCGGCAGCGGTGGACAGCGGCGAGTACGGGGCGATCTCCGGGGCCCTCGACGCGCTGGAGGAATCGCTGGGGCTGGCCAGGCTCCATGGTGTCGAGCTCCCCGCGGCCGACGGGGGCGAGAGGACGTGAGGACCGTGCCGGTTCCGCTGTACCAGGCGAAGGCGGAGCTCTTCCGGATGCTGGGGCACCCGGTCCGCATCCGGGTCCTGGAGCTGCTGCAGGACGGGCCGATGCCGGTCCGCGAGCTGCTGGCCGCGATCGAGGTGGAGCGCTCCAACCTCTCGCAGCAGCTGGCGATCCTGCGCCGGTCGGGGATCGTCACCTCGACCCGTGAGAAGGACACCGTGGTCTACTCCCTGTCTGCCGGGGATGTCGCCGATCTGATGCGGGCGTCACGCCGGGTCCTGAACGGACTGGTCGGTGAAGTGGCCGCGGGCCACGTCCCAGGCCCTAGGCTCAGCCCGTGACCACAACCGGCGATGAAGAACTCGACAGCCAGCAGCTCGGCCCGCGATGGCAGGACGCGACACCGCGGGAGCGGCTCGCCCTGATCCGCGACTTCCGTCATCAGCCGCTGACTCCCCGGCAGGCGCGCCGGATCCGCATCGTCGTCGCCGCGTTCTTCATGGCCGTCGCGGCGGCCGTGCTGGTGGTGCGGCTCGGCGACCAGCCGTCGGTCCTGGTCGTGGGCGTGTACGGGGCGGCGCTGATCGTGTGCGGCGTGGTCATCGAGCTGAGCCGGAAGGGCCGGACCCGGGTGGCCATGTGGCTGCTGGGCGCCGGTCTCCTCGCGGTCGCCGGCGCCGAACAACTGCTGCGGACCCTCTGAACACCTGCTGAGGCATACAGAGGGAGAGCGCTCTCCTCCTGCTGTGACACGGGGCGGCCCACTTCCGTGCCGCCCCGCGCCCCGTACTCATGCCGTCAGCGGGTTACGGGTACGACGTCACCGTGGACGGCACCGTCGAGGTACCCGACGTCGGCGACCCGACGTCGTTGATGACGTGGGCGTACTGGCCCATGCCGCCGAGCGACACCACCAGCAGGTCGTGGAACCTCACGCCCGGCTTGTTCGGTGCCTCGAAACCGTGGTCCTGCACGATCGTCGGATCCGCGGTGAAGTTGCAGTAACTGCCGAGGCCCCAGCCCTCATGCGTCGTGACGTTGTCGTCGACCTTGTAGGCGGCGAAGCCCCTGATGCTGCCGTTCTGGATGGCGGCCTGGTTCGGCGGGTCGTAGGCGATCTCGTTCTGGAAGAAGATCGTCCTGCCGTTCTCGCCGCTCCACTCCACGTCGTACTTCTTGAAGTGCTCGACGAAGAGTCCGGTCGCCAGCACATTGGCGCCGTTGACCTTCAGCCCGTAGTCGGACGGGTTGGTGTTCCAGCCGACGCCCGCGCCGTGGTCGGCGCGCCACAGCCAGGTGTGGTCGATGATCGTGTCGTTGCTGTTCACCTCGACCGCGGTGGTCGCCTGGCCGGGGCCCGCGCCACCGATCCGCACGAACACGTCCTGCATGGACGTGGGGTCGGCGGCGTGGCCGGCGGAGGATCCGGCCGGGCCGATCTGCAGCAGCACCGGCGAGTTGACCGTACCGGCGTCGATCAGGAAGCCGGCCAGCTTGACGCCGTTGACGTCGGCGACCTTGACCGCTGTCACGCCGTTGTCCGGAACGATGGTGGCCAGGCCGAGACCGAGCACGACGGTGTCGGCGCGGGTCACGTTGATCGCCTGGTCGACGTGGTAGACGCCAGGAGTGAAGAGCAGATTGAGACCCTGGGCGAGCGCCGCGTTGATGGTCGCCGCGGAGACCCCCGGCTTCGCCACGTAGAACTGGCTCAGCGGAAGCGAGGTGCCCGGCGTGTTCGGCCAGGACGTACCGACGGCGTTGACGCGCTTGGACGGGACGAAGACCTTGTAGTCGTTGCCGTCCAGGTACATGTACGGCTTCTCGCGCGACACCGGGGTGGTGGCGAGCGTCGTGTACACGGGGTTCGGGAAGCCCTGCGCCGGAGCGCCCTGGACACCCGAGAACACCATGTTCCAGACGCCGTTGGTCCAGCCGCCGACCGAGCTGTCACGGGTGTACCACTGCTGCTGCGAGTACGGGCCGACGGTGCCGTCGATCTTGCTGTCGGCGATGTAGCCGCCGCTCGCCCAGCCGTAGCTCGCGGGCGCCAGGTTCAGCCCGCCCTTGACGTGGATCCGGCGGAAGGGCGCGGCCTGCGCGACCGCCCACCGGTCGGTGCCGTTGGACGGCGTGATCGCCAGGTTCTCCGCGGAGCGCCAGAAGTTCTGGGTGGCGTTGCCCGCCATCCAGCCGGCGTCGACGGTGATGTCACCGTTGATCTGGGTGTCGTCGGGGTTGAGGCCGAGACCCGAGATCGAGGTGTAGAAGCCGATCTGCGCGTTCAGGCCGCTGTACGTGCCCGGCTTGAAGAACAGCTGGTACCGGCCGGTGCCGAACTGGGCCGACTCCTGCTGCGTGAAGATCTGGTCCAGCGTCCCCTGGATGTTGGGGGTGGACGGGTCGAAGACCTTCACGTTGGGACCGAGGTCACCGCCGCCCTCGATCGGGCCACCGGGGTCGGTGGTGCCGCCCGGGGTGCCGTAGACCTGGAACTCCCACAGCGAGTAGCCGTATACGGTCGCGCGGGTGGTGCCGTAGACCCGGACGTAGCGCCCGGTGCCGGTCACGTTCAGCGTCTGGTTGCCGCCGGTGCCCGTGCTGGTGGAGTAGACGTCGGTCCACGTCGACGCGTTGTCGGACGTCTGGACCTTGAAGGCTTTGGCGTACGCCGCTTCCCAGTTGAGGGTGACGGAGCTGATGGTCGCGGTGGCGCCGAGGTCGACCTGGAGCCACTGCGGGTCGGTCGCGGCGCTGGACCAGCGGGTGCCGGTGTTGCCGTCGACCGCGGAGGCGGCGGGCGTGCCCGCGTTCTCGGTGGACGACGCCGTGGCGGCCTTGCCCTGCGAGAGCAGCGTGCCCCCGGTGGGCGGCGTGGTGCCGCCCGGGGTGCCGAAGACCTGGAACTCCCAGAGGGAGTAGCCGTAGCCGGTGGCGCGGACGGTGCCGTACATACGGACGTAGCGCCCGGAAGCGTTGACGTCCAGCGTCTGGCTACCGCCGGGGCCCGTCGTGGTGGAGTACGCGTCGGTCCAGGTGGTGCCGTTGTCGGAGACCTGGATCGCGAAGGCCTTGGCGGACGCAGTCTCCCAGGTGAGGGCTATCCGGCTGATGGTGGCGGTGGCGCCGAGGTCGACCTGGATCCACTGGGGATCGGCGGCGGCGCTGGACCAGCGGGTGCCGGTGTTGCCGTCGACCGCGGCCGCGGCGGGGGTGCCGCCGTTCTCGGTGGACGACGCCGTCGCGGTCTTGCCCTGCGACAGGAGGGTGCCCGCCGCGTGCGCGGAGTGCGAGGGGATGAAGAGGAGCAGCGAGGCGATCAGCGCCGTGATGACCGCCACGGCCGTGTTGCGCAGGTTCACCGGCGCCGTCGGTCTCGGCGCAGGTGGACCGGTGGGGGGTGCGAGCATGAGCAACTCTCCTGTTTCCACGTGCGAGGGCAGGACTCGGTGGCCGTCCGGCCGTGCGGTGGCCGGACGACGCGATGCGGGCAGCGACATGCGGGTGCGTCCTCACGGGTGAGTCCTCACGCGTGAGAGAGCGCTCTCCCGGTACACCGCGATGGTTCTCCCTGTGTTTCCTGCATGTCAAGAGTTGTGCACGCAGTGCGAACGGGGACCGGGAGAAGCTCGGCGAACAACGGTAAATGGCCCGGAAATTGCGACAGATGTTGAAGCGGAGCGATGACCAGCGGGTATCCCGGAAAGTAGGTGTCTTCGGGTTCTGAACACGGGCGAGACCGTGACGGGGGTCATCGCCGCGCTTCGCCGGGCATGTCCTACGCTGTTCGCTGACGGCGCGCACCCTTCAGGGGCGCGACCTTTCACCGCCAGGAGTCGCAGCCATGCAGCGCACCATGTTCAAGTCCAAGATCCACCGTGCCCGGGTGACCGAGGCCGACCTGCACTACGTGGGCTCGGTGACGATCGACGCCGACCTCATGGAGGCGGCCGACCTCCTGCCGGGTGAGCTGGTCCATATCGTCGACATCGACAACGGCGCCCGGCTGGAGACGTACGTCATCGAGGGCGAGCGCGGTTCGGGTGTGATCGGGATCAACGGTGCCGCGGCGCATCTCGTGCACCCTGGCGATCTGGTCATCCTGATCAGCTACGCCCAGGTCGACGACGCCGAGGCGCGCGCCCTGAAGCCGAAGATCGTGCATGTCGGCGAGGGCAACCGGATCGTCGCGCTGGGCGCGGACCCGTCCGAGCCGGTTCCCGGCAGTGCGACCGTACGTGGCCCGCACGCCGTGGGCTCCACCGCGTAGCCGGTCGGGCCGCGCGGGTCCTTAAGTGGTGGCAGTGCGCGGGCGACCCTGCACGTCACGCTACGTATCGGCTGTGTGACATACCCGCATTCCGGGGGATCCGCGCGCCGACTCCGGCTAGTGTGCCCGATCATGACCGAACGTCCGTTTGAGGCCCTGGGGTTGAGCGCCGATGCGGACCGGGCCTACGGGTTACTGGTGGCCACGCGCGGTGTGGCGGCGGCCGGGCTGGCCCGGGACCTCGGGGTGCCGGTGACGCGGGCCGAGGCGGTCTGCGCGGAGCTCGGGGCGCGCGGGCTGGCCAGGTCCGGCGGTGACGGGCGCTGGTATCCGGCGCCACCGCGGGTCGGACTGCTGCCGCTGGTGGCCAGGACCCAGGAACAGCTGCGGCAGGGGCGGCAGTTGCTGGACCGGCTGGCGGTGGAGTACCAGCGGGTGCACGAGGGGTACCGGTCCGAGGAGATCGTCCAGGTCGTGGAGGGCTACGGCGCGGCCGGCCTGTGGGCCGAGCAACTGCGGCGCTCCGCGCGGACCGAGGTCGCCTCGTTCGTCCGCGGCCCGTTTCCCGCGGACGGCGAGTGGCACGACCCGCTGGACGTGGCGGAGCGGCTCGACGAGGGCGTCCGCCACCGGGTGGTGCGCGACCGGACGGCGTTGGAGACCCCCGGCGCCCTGGGCGGCGCGGGCGGCAGGCGAGCGGCCTGCGAGGAGGTCCGGGTGGCGCAGAGCCTGCCGATGCGGCTCTGCATCGCCGACCGGTCGCTGGCCCTGCTGCCGCTGGCCCCCGAGGTCGAAGTGCCGGGCCCGGCCATGCTGTTGGTGCGTCCCAGTGGTCTGCTGGACGCTCTCGTCGCGCTCTTCGAGGCGGTGTGGGCGTCGAGTACGCCGTTGCGGGAGCGGGGTTCCAGTGGGCGCAGTGCCGTCCAGTTGCGGATCCTGGCGATGCTGGTGAACGGCAGCACCGACCAGGCGATGGCCCGCGCGCTCGGGGTCGCCGTCCGTACGGTGCAGCGCCATCTCGCGGTGATGGAGCGTGCGGCGGGCGTGGAGAACCGCGTCCAACTCGTCTGGCACGCGGCCCGGCACGGCTGGCTCGACGAGCCGGGCGCGGCGAAGGGCGCCGGGGTGGGCGGTGCCGCCGGTGGGCAGGCGAACAGGGCCGCGAACGAGGCCGCAGACGGAGCCGCGGCGTCCGATTGACAGGAACGTGACGCCGAATGCCGGGTCGATGACTGTCAGGTATCCGACAACCTTGTCACGTTCCGCTGATACGGCTGAGGCGTAGGTATACGCAAGCGGTCCATTGGACCCGCCGTCGGCCGGTCGACCCCTGTACCGGCCGGCTCCGGTCAGATTCCAGGAGTCCTGCTTTGCGTATACCCATACAGCGGCGGCCCGGAAGACGCAGAGGCGTGGCGTCGGTCATCGCCGCCGCCTCTGCCACCGTGGCCCTGCTCGGCCTCCAACTGCCTGCCGCTGCAACGGCGTCGGCCGTCCCCTCCGCCGCCCGGCCCGATGTCACGGCCCAGTGCGGCGCGGCCAAGCCCGGTCAGTTCAGCTGCTTCGCGCTGCGCCGCACCGACCTGCGCGGCACCGTCGGGATCAACGCGGCGACCCCGAACGGCTTCGGCCCCGGGGACCTGCAGAGCGCCTACGCGCTCCCCGCCGACGGCGGCGCCGGCCAGACCGTGGCCATCGTCGACGCCTACGACAACCCGACCGCGGAGGCCGACCTCGCGGTCTACCGGGCGCAGTACGGACTCCCGGCCTGCACCACCGCCAACGGCTGCTTCAAGAAGGTCAGTCAGCGCGGCGGCACCGACTACCCGGCGCCCGACCCCGGCTGGGCGGGTGAGATCTCGCTGGACGTCGACATGGTGTCGGCGGCCGCCCCCAACGCCCACATCCTGCTGGTTGAGGCGGACGACCCCAGCTTCGAGAACCTCGGCGCGGCGGTGGACCAGGCGGTCGCACTCGGCGCCAAGTACGTCTCCAACTCGTACGGCACGGGCTACAACTCCACGCCCGGCAGCGGCGAGGACCCGTCGGAGACCACGGCGATGGACCCGTACTACAACCACCCGGGCGTGGCCATCGTGGCGTCCTCGGGTGACAGCGACTACGGCGTCAGCTACCCGGCGGCCTCCCAGTACGTGACCTCCGTCGGCGGAACCGCGCTGGCCAGGGACGCGGGCAGCGGCCGTGGCTGGACGGAGTCGGTCTGGCACAACTCGTACGGCGGGCCCGGTTCCGGGTGCTCGCTCTACGAGCCCAAGCCGGCCTTCCAGACGGACACGCCCTGCGCCAAGCGCGCGGTGGCGGACGTCTCGGCGGTCTCCGACCCGCTGACCGGTGTCGCGGTCTACCAGACCTACGGAGCCTCCGGCTGGTCGGTGTACGGCGGCACCAGCGCCGCCTCGCCGATCATCGCGGGCGTGTACGCCGCGGCCGGCACCCCCGGCGCCGGCACCTACCCGAACGCGTACCCGTACGCGAAGCCCGGTTCGCTCAACGACGTGACCACGGGCATCAACGGCACCTGCACGCCGGCCTACCTGTGCACCGCGGGCACCGGCTACGACGGCCCGACCGGCCTCGGCACCCCGAACGGCCTCGACGCCTTCCGCAGCGGACCGCACGGCGTGATCTCCGGTACGGTCACCGACCACGCCACCGGCGCGCCACTGGCCGGAGCGCAGGTCAAGGCAGGTGACCACAGCGCCGTCAGCGACGCCGCCGGCGGCTACAAGCTCGACATCCCGCCGGGCAGCTACGACGTCTCGGCGAGCGCCTACGGCTACGCCACGAAGACCGTCGCCTCGGTCGTCCTCGCCGACGGCGGTACGGTCACCCAGTCGTTCGCCCTGGACGCCGTGCCGCGCCAGACCGTCTCCGGCAAGGTCGCCGACGGATCCGGGCACGGCTGGCCGCTCTACGCGAAGATCACCGTGAACGGAGTACCGGGCGGCCCGGTGTTCACCGACCCGGCCACCGGCGCGTACCAGCTGACGCTCCCGCAGGGTGTCTCCTACACCCTGCACGTCACCGCGGCCTACACCGGCTACCAGTCGGTCGACAAGGTCGTCGCCGTCGGCACCGCCGACCAGACCGTGAACGTCGCCGTCCCGGTCGACGCGATCGCCGCGCAGGCTCCCGGCTACGCCGTCCACCTCAACGGCGCGACCGAACCGTTCGACTCCACCACCACCGCGCCCGCGGGCTGGAGCGTGACCAACGCCGACGGCACGACCGGCGGCTGGGGCTTCGACGACGCCGGCAAGCGCACCAACAAGACCGGTGGCACCGGCGGCTTCGCCATCATCGACAGCGACCACATCGGCAGCGGCAAGCACCAGGACAGCCAGCTGCTCTCCCCGTCGTTCGACCTGACCGGGAAGACCACCCCGGTGGTCGGCTTCGACACCGAGTACAAGGGCTACTCCAACTCGACCGCCGACGTGGACGTCAGCGCCGACGGCGGGACCACCTGGACCACGCTGTGGCACCAGACGACCACCTCGCTCCTCGGCCCCCAGCACGTGGACCTGCCGCTGACCGCCTACGCGGGCAAGAGCGACGTCCGGCTGCGCTTCCACTACTCCGGCACCTGGGCCTACTGGTGGGAGCTGGACAACGTCTTCGTCGGCCAGCGTTCCTACGACCCGGTCCCCGGCGGCCTGGTGGTCGGCAACGTGACGGACGCCAACACCCACACCGGTGTCAACGGTGCGACGGTGACCAGCGCCGACGCCCCCGCGGAGAAGACCACGACCGCGGCGACCCCGGACGACGCGGCGCTCAGTGACGGCTTCTACTGGGTGTTCTCGCACCTGACCGGAAAGCACCCCTTCGTGGCAGCGGCCGCCGGCTACTCCAAGGCCAGTGCCACCGCGAACGTGCCGCCGGACGGCACCGTCCGCGCCGACCTCGCGCTCAAGGCGGGCCGGCTGCAGGTCACTCCCGGCGCCATCAGCAAGACGGCCGCCTGGGGCGGCACCGCCACCCAGAAGGTGACGGTGAAGAACACCGGCACCGCTCCCGCCACCCTGAACGTCGGCGAGACCGCGGGTGACTTCGTCATCGCGAAGACCGGCGGAGCCCCGCTGAACCTCGTGAGGACCAGCACGTCCAAGCTGGCGCTCACGTCGGACAAGGCGCCCCGGGTCACCCCCGCGGCGCAGGGTGCGGCCGGCACCGCCTGGCAGACGATCGCCGACCTGCCGGTGACCACGGGCGACAACGCCGTGGGCGTCGCCAACGGCACCGTCTACTCGGGCTTCGGCTTCACCGGGGCCGCGGACACCAGCGACCTGTACGCCTACGACACGACCGCGGGCACCTGGACCAAGAAGGCCGCCGCGGCCGACACCCGTGAGGCACCCGCCCACGGAGTCATCGGCGGCAAGTTCTACATCGCGGGCGGCTGGGGAGCCTCCGGCGCTCCGGACGCCAAGCTGGAGATCTACGACACCGCGGCCAACACCTGGTCCACCGGCGCGGCGACCCCGAAGCCGTACGCCGGCTCGGGCAGCGCCGTCGTCAACGACAAGCTGTACGTCGTCGGCGGCTGCACCGCGACCGCCTGCGGCACCACCGACGTGTCGGTCTACAACGCGGCGTCCAACAGCTGGTCCGCGGCGGCCGCCTACCCGGAGGCCATCTCCTGGGAGGCGTGCGGCGCCATCAGCGGCAAGCTGTACTGCTCCGGCGGGACCACCGACGCGGGCACCGTCAAGCACGGCTACGGCTACGACCCGGCCACGAACGCCTGGTCGCCGATCGCCGACCAGCCCACCGACCAGTGGGGCACGTCGTACACCTCCGCCAACGGCCTGCTGCTGATCGCCGGCGGCGCCATCAACAGCGGTGCGGCCATCACCAACCAGGCGTGGGCCTACAACCCGGCCGACAACACCTGGAGCGCACTGCCCAACGCCAACGCGTCAGTCTACCGCGGCGGCGCGGGACCGGGCTTCTACGCGATCGGCGGCCTGGCGGGCCAGACGCCCGTCAAGACGGCTGAGCTGCTGCCCGGCTACGACCAGTCGGACAGCGCCGACGTCAGCTGGCTGAGCGAGAGCACGGACAAGCTGACTGTGGCGGCCGGCGCGACGGTCTCGTTCACCGTCACGCTGGACGCGTCGGTCCCGGAGGTCACCCAGCCCGGCACGTTCCACGCCTCGCTGGCGCTGACCAGTGACACCCCCTACCGGCTGGACCCGATCGGTGTCACGTTCACCGTCAAGCCCCCGGCCACCTGGGCCAAGATCACCGGTACGGTGACCGGCGCCGGCACGCCGCTTGCGGGTGCGACCGTCCAGATCAACACCTGGGCGACGCACTACACGCTCAAGACGGGCACGGATGGTACGTACGCCCTGTGGCTCGACGTCCGCAACAACCCGCTCACCCTGATCATCGCCAAGGACGGCTACCAGCCGACCACCACCACCGTGAAGATCAAGAAGGGAGCGGTCACCACCAGTAACTTCAATCTCCTGAAGGATTGACGAAAGGTGAGCTGACCCGCTGAGATCCGTGGAGGGGACCGGGCGAACCGGTCCCCTCCACGCGGGTGGCGGCAGCGCCACCCCAAGGGAAGGCCGCTTCATGAACACCGCCTGGTCCGGACTGATCGACGACGCCGCACTGTTCCCGCCCGGGGACGTACCGCTGCCGCGGGCGCTGCCCGCGCACCTCGGCCACCGGACGGCGTGGTTCGCGGACCTCGTCGGCCCCTTCGTCTTCCCGGCCCCCCGGCTCGGCGAGCTCGCCGCCGCCATCGCGGCGCTCCCCGGCGACGACGTCATCGGCATCGGCCTGACCGTGCCCGGCGGCACCCCGGCCCTGCCGCCCGCGCTGGACCTGCTCGCGAAGGTGTCCGGCGCCCGTCTCGCGGCCGTGGAGATCGCGCTGCCCGACGGCGCCGCGATCGGTGCGGCGCTCGCCGTCCTCGACCGCGAGCTGCCCGCGGACGTCACCGCCCATGTGGAGGTACCGCGCGGCGCCCTCGGCCCGGACGTGGCCGACGCCCTCGCGGCGAGCCGGCACCACGCCAAACTGCGCACCGGCGGCACCGCCGCCGCGGCGTTCCCCGGCGAGGCGGAACTGGCCGGGGCGATCATCACCTGCGCGAGCCGCGGACTGGCCTTCAAATGCACCGCGGGACTGCACCACGCCCTGCGGCACACCGACCCCGCGACCGGCTTCGAGCACCACGGGTTCCTCAACGTCCTGCTGGCCACCGAAGCGGCGCTGGACGGGGCCGGCAGCGACGCGGTGGCGGCGCTGCTCGCCGAGCGGACGGCCGGCACGGTCCGTGACCGCGTCGAGCGGCTCGGCGCCGAAGGCGTCGCGCGGGTGCGCTCCGCCTTCACGTCCGTCGGCTCCTGCAGCGTCCACGAGCCCGTCGACGACCTGACCGCGCTGGGCCTGCTGACCGCACCGGCCGAGCAGGGCTGAGGGCTACCCCGGCGGGGAGGACAGCAGCCGCCCGCCCTGCGGAGTGCGCAGATACAGCACTTCCCGGCCCGACCGCGTGCTGCTGACCAGCCCTGCCCTGCGCAGGACACCCAGGTGGTACGAGACCGTCGCGGGACTGAGGAAGCGGGTGGCGGCCAGCGCCGTGGTGGTCGCCGGCCGGTCGAGCGAGGCGAGCAGATCGGCGCGGGTCGGGCCCAGCAGCCGGGCCAGTTCCGCGCTGGGCGGCGCCCTGTCCGCCGCCGGCGGCCGCGCCGGGTAGATCAGCGCCGGTGGCCGGAGCGGCACCCCCCGGACCGGGTCGATGGAGACGCCGATCGCGTAGGCCACCAGGGACGGCACGAGCAGCACCATCGGCACGGGCAGGGTCACCTCGAAGCGGCTGTCGACGCGGAGGGTTCCGCCGTCCCAGCGGATCGACGGATGCAGCGAGTCGAAGAGGCGGGCGGCGCCGTAGCGGGCCAGGGTCAGGGCCCGCTGGTCGACCTCGGCCTCCAGCACCGCCCGGGCCTGCGGCCAGTGGGCCGCGAAGCCGCTCTCCCAGTAGCGGCCCAGCTCGTCCGCGGCGCGCTCGGCCAGATACCGGCCGCCGCGGTCCAGCGTCTCGCGCACCACGTCCGGCAGTTCCCGTCCCGCCAGCCCGTTCGCGGGGCGGCCGACCCGCACCGCCTCCATTTCGGCGACGACCCGCTCCGGCGGGGTGGTGCGCACCTGCTCCAACTCGTCGGCGACATCGGGGGAGGGGACACTCGGATACGGAGTCAGGAAGTCCGGCAGATAACCGGCCCGGTCCACCGCGAGCGCGGTCAGCAGCGGCAGGTCCTCCCGGCGCAGCAGCCGCCGGGCCCGGTACACCCAGGGGTCCGCGCTCAGCGGTCCCCGCACTCCCCACGGCATCAGGGTGCCGGCCGCCTCGATCAGCGGTGAGACGGCGAACCGGGACCTGGCCAGCCCGGTGGAGTCCACTGCCAGTCGGATCATGCTCTCCCCCGGGGCCCCGCGGCCCGCTCACCCTTTGAACCTCATCGAATCCTGGCACAAACGCTCGCGGTACGGCGGGGCACATAGCAGCCTGTGCGGTGCGGGGGCGCACCGTCGGACGGACGGGGGAGTCCGGGCGGCGCGCCCCCGTTCAGCCGTACAAAACGGCGGAACAACGGGGATTGGGGACGGGTCCATGGTCGCAGTGCGGTTCCGCAGACGGACGATGACGGGGCTGGTGGCCCTGGCGGCCGCCGGCGCGCTCACAGCAGGGGCGGCCCCCACGGCCGTTCCCGCCGGGGCGCCGGCCACCGCGCCCCAGCGCACGGGTCACCTCACCGGGCAGGCGCCGTGCCCGGGGCAGGAGAAATTCACCTGCGCCACCCTCGCCGTCCCGCTCGACCACTCCGGGCGCACCCATGGCACCCTGGCGCTCAGCGTGGCCATGACCGGCAACACCCGGGCACCCAAGGGCGATCTGATCTTTCTCGCCGGAGGACCGGGGCAGCCGGGCGTGCCCCTCATGACCAGGATCGCGGGCATCATGGCGCCCGTACTCGGCCAGTACCGGATGATCATGATCGACCAGCGGGGCACCGGCGCGGGCGCGCTCCAATGCCCGCAACTCCAGAAGGAGATGGGATCCTCCGACCTGACGCCGCCCACTCACCAGGCCGTCAAGGACTGCGCGGCCGCCATCGGCCCCGACCGGCGCTACTTCAGCACCGCCGACACCGTCGGCGACCTGGACCTGCTGCGGCAGGCGCTGGGCGCCCGCAGGATCACCCTGGACGGCGTCTCCTACGGCACCTTCGTCGCCGAACGGTACGCACTGGCGCACCCGGACCGGGTCAACCGGCTGGTGCTGGACTCGGTGGTGCCGCAGCAGGGCGACAACCTGCCGGACCTGACCACCCTCACCGCCACCGCCCGGGTGCTGCGCGCCGCCTGCGCGGCCACCGCGTGCACCACCGACCCGGCCCGTGACCTCGCCCAGGTGGTGCGGACCTACCACAACGGGCCCGCCGTCCTGGACATGATCACCACCTACGAGTTCGTCGACCCCGACTTCAAGGGCGTCCCCGAGGCGCTGCACCTGGCGGCGGCCGGCCAGCCGCAGACCTTGCAGGGGTACATCGACGGCACCCGGGAAGGGTCGGCGGCCACGGCCGAGCAACTCAGCCAGGGTCTGCACGCCAGCACGCTGTGCGCCGACTACCACTACCCGTGGGGCACGTCCGACACTCCGGTCGACGGCCGGGCCGCGGCGCTGGACAGGGTCGAGCGCAAGCTCGCACCGGCCCGCACCTGGCCCTTCGACGCGGCCACCGCCACCCGTAACGGCTTCATCCTCAGCTGCCTGGACTGGCCGCGCGAACCCGTGCCGGCGGCCCCGCCCCGTCACCGGAAACTGCCCCGGGTGCCGGTGCTGCTGCTCGGCGGCGACCGGGACGTGTCCACCCCGATGGAATGGCTCCGCCAGGAGGCGAAGATGGCCCCGCTCGGCCAGGTCGTGATCGTGCCCGGAGCGGCGCACTCCGTGCAGAGCCGGGCCACCAGCGACGCCGGACGCCAGGCGGTCTACGATTTCCTGCTGCGCGGCTGACAGCGGCCCATCGAACGCGAGGCCCCCGCCGGCCCTTCCCCGGGCACCGGCAGGGGCCTCGTCGCTCGTGGCCGTGCTACAGCCCGTCACGAGCCCCGCTCAAGACCGGGCATTGAAGATGGGACCAGGCCAACGACCAGCCCGACCCACCAGGTTGCGCCGCCTGCTGGGTCGGGCCCTTCACCCGCCGTCGGGGCGGGTGAGGGTGTGACAGCGTCGGCCCCGGGATCCGCGGCCAACTCCGGGTCCCGGGGCCGACGTCTACACGCGCGGACCCTGCGCTCCGGCGCCGGTGGGGTGATTCGATTTCGCGCAGCATCTTTTCCATCGAACCGATCTACTGCGAGGCCGCGACGGCCTTCTCGTAGAGGGAACCGATCACGCTGTCGAAGGCCGGGCTGTACGAGACGTCCGGAGTGTCGCCGCCCTCCTCGTAGCCGCCGATGACACCGATGACCGTCCCGGTACCGGTGTCCGGGTCCAGGCCGGTGACCCAGGGGCTACCGCTGGTCCCGCCCGTGTAGTCGGTGCAGGCGATCCGCAGTTGGTCGGCGGTGTACGCCATGGCGTCGTTGTAGCAGGTGAGCGGTGCGTCCGCGGTGGACGGGTAGCCGGTGATCCGTACGGTGGTGGCCGTCGTCCCGTCGTTGTCGCCGCTCCCGCTGGTGCCGATCGTGTAGCCGCCGACCACGTCCTGGATCTCACGGCCGTTCACAGGCGCCACCTCGGCGAACGCCACGTCCAGGTCCTGGTCCGCGCCGCTCGTCCACCCCGGGGCGAGCGTCACGCTCTCCAGCGGCCAGACACCGTACGGTGCTTCGCCGTCGTGGTAACCCGGTACGAAGACCGTGTCGCCGGTACCCCCGGACAGGCAGTGCGCCGCGGTCACGACGACGTTCTTGCCGGCGCTCTGCACCACGCTCGCCGTGCAGTAATGGCCGCCGGACAGCCCGCCGTCGAAGAGCGCGCCGACCTGCTTGATGCTCGCCGTCGCGTGCACGGTGTTCGACACCCCGGGAAGCCCGGCGAACACAGCGGGCCCACTCACCGCTTCGGAGGCCGCGAACGGCGACTCGCCCGTCGCGACGACCACTCCGGTCCCCGCGACCGTGACGGTCAGCCAGGCCACGACCAGGACACCGGTCCTGCCCAGCAGACGGGACAGGGTATGAACCGTTCCGCGCATGGGCTGCAGACGCTTTTTCATACGGCGGGCCCTCTCTCGTCGCCCCGGTTGACCTGATCATCCCGAGCCAGTGTGAGAGTCCTGTGAGAGCGCTGTGTGAGCGTTCTGAGAAGAGCCGGCAGCGCGGCCAGGTGGCGGTATCGAATGCTTCGCTTGCACGGGCGACTCCTTGAACAGATGAGCGATGTCTTACATCTGTACTTGGGCCGGGCGTCCAAACGCGTTACACGCCTTCTTCCACCACCAGCCGCGGAGCCGGGGCGCCCTGCGCCGCACCGGGACGGTCCGCCAGCTCGCGGGCCCAGCCGACGAGGCCCGCGATGTCGATCCCGTACGGCGCGGCGTCCCGGTACGGCTCGATGCCGTCAGCGCCCCTGCGCAACAGGGTCGCCGCGCCCGACGCGTTGCCCCGCAGCGCGTGGGTGAGCCCCACGGCGAGCTGTGCCAGGGCGCGCCACAGCGCCCGCTGCGGCTCGTCGGCCGCCTTCCACGCGTCCTCCAGCACCTCATGGGCGTGGAACGGCAGCCCCGCGTCGAGCAGTCGCTGCGCCTCGGCCAGCGACTGCCCGGGGGAGCGCGGCACGCCCTCGGGCTGCCGCTCCACGCCGGGCGCCCCGTACGGCAGGGGCCGGCCGAGTCCGTCGCGTGGCCGGGCGTTGCGGGCCCGCCCTGACGGGTCGCGGTCGCGGTCGTCGGGCAGGGCACTGTCGTACGGGGAGGTCTCGTCCATCGTGCGATTGTTCATCAGTTCCCCTCCCGGATGTGTGAGGGACGGGTCAGGACATCTGGGACGGATGTCGGCCCGGAGGCCCCCAGCGGGCCCGGACTTTGCGAGTATCGCTGCCCATGAGGCCCGTCACAGTGCCCGAAACGCGAACCAGCCATGGCCGCCACCGCGCGCGGCACCGGTCCCGGCGTCGCGCTTCCGGCCGGACGGCCGCCCTGGCCGGGGTGACGACGGTGTTGTCGCTGGCCACCGCAGCGGCCTGGTTCGGGTTCGGTTCCATCGGCCCGATCGACCCCCTCATCGGCCCGCGGTCGCAGGACCGGGCGGCCTCGGTCCCCGCCGTCGTCAGGACCGGCGCAGGGCCCCCGTCGGCGACCGTGGCCGACGCCGCCCAGGACAACGCGCCCGCCGGCCACGCGACCGACCGGATCCCCGGTCTTGGCCCCGCCACCCTCGCGGCGATCCCCACCGCCTCCCACCAGGTACTGCTCGCCTCGGGCCGGGCGAAGGACTCCTCCGACTCCACCGTCACCCTGTGGACCCGGGCCGCCGACGGCCGCTGGCGGGCGGGAGCCGCCTGGCCCGCGCACAACGCCCTGCGCGGCTGGACCGGCACACACCAGGAGGGCGATCTGCACAGCCCCGTAGGGGTCTTCACGCTCAGCGACGCCGGCGGCTTCAAGCCCGACCCGGGCAGCGGACTGCCGTACCACCGCTCCCAGGGCTTCACCGCGGGCGGCACCGGATTCCGCGGCGAGGCGCTGGGCGGGTCCTTCGACTACGTCGTCGCCATCGACTACAACCGCGTGCCGGGTGCGTCCCCGCTGGACAGCAGACAGCCGCTGGGCAAAAGCCGCGGCGGCGGCATCTGGATCCACGTCGACCACGGCGGCCCGACGCACGGCTGCGTCAGCCTGTCCGCAGCACACATGGTCGACCTGCTGCGCGCCCTCGACCCGCGGAGCCACCCGGTGATCGCCATGGGCGACGGGGCCTCACTGGCGCGCTGAACCGACCCCCGGGCCGCGAAAGTCATGAGATTCGTGCCGGAGCCGGGGAACTTCACGGGCTGGGAACACGTCTGAACGGTGGGGAGTTGGAGCATGAAGAGATGGTGCGGCGGCCCGGTGGACCGGAGCCGGGATACTGGCCGGCGTCTCGCGCCGGGCGCGGGCATGCCGGAGTTTCGAGCCGGCCCTGAGGTCCCTTGGGCTCAGGGCGGCGGGCGGGGAGAATCCTGGCCGCGTCCTTGCGGGGGCGCGGCCAGGAACCTCAGAGCTTCGTTACCTTCGAGTACGGCTTGATGATCCGTACCTGGCGGGATCCGAAGTCGGCAAGCACGGCGACCTCGTCCTCGACACCGATGATTCGGCCGAGTCCATAGACGTCATGCGTTACCCGGTCACCCACCTCGAAGTTCTCGACGGGAGGGGCGACCGGAATCCGGAAGGGGCTGGCGGGCAGGTGGCGGCGGGTCACGGCTGATTTCGTCATTACCCCCAGTATGGCCCCTCTCAGGCCCCTACGGTCCTCCCAGCCGGATCGCTTTCTTCCGGACCACCGTCGCGGAGTACCGCCCGGTAGGCAGCTGATGGTGCCCGGCGGGGCCATCTGCTGAGTTCATCGCGGCAGCGGTCACTGAGCGTGAATCACCGGTAACGGCCTTGGAGGCCGCCACTGGATCTTCCGATTTCCGCCTGCGCGACATCTGTCCACGCCGGAACGCTCCTGTACAGCGTGCTTGCGACTACCGTCGGTTCCGTATCATCACTCTCGGCGATCGTCCTTTTTGTGGGCCCTAGACAAGCCGCTGCAAATAGCCGTTGGCCACCAGCCACATGACGTTGAGAGCGGTCGGGGAGCCGGGCACGAGGGTCGCGTCCAGCTGGTACTGGAGGCCGTAGCCGGGCTGTGCGAACCAGGGTGCGATCGGTCCCGCGTCCACGGTGAAGGGCTTGAGGACGCGGTAGTCGTGGTAGTTGCAACCGGCCGCGGGAGTGCCGTCCAGGCTCTGCGGCGGGATGGAGCGGTTGGCGTACGGCAGGCCCTCGGGTGCGAGGAAGGAGCCGTACTCACTGCCGAACCGGTCGATGTCCTGGCCGGGGAGCAGGGTCTGCTGCCACTCGACGGGCCGGCCGTCGGGGCCGATGACGTAGCCGTTCTGGGGCGGGTAGATCCAACTGGTGCCGGTGTTGTACGTCGACAGGAACGCCTGCTCGGAGAGCCCGCCCGTGCGCTGGTACAGGAACAGCTCGTTCCCGACGGCGCCCCTGGTGGGCAGCACCTCCGGGCCGAGCCGTGGGTCTCCTTCGAAGAGGGACGCCGAGCACTCGGTCCGTGCGGTGCCGGCGTTCGCCGGCTCGGTGGTGGTGGCAGCGGCGGCACCGGCGGTGGAGAGCAGTAAGGCTCCCGCCACCAGTGAAACGAACAGCTGACGCAGCCTCATATAGCCCCTGGTCAATCGGGTTGGTCACGAGTTGCAACCGGAGGATCACAGCAGACGCAGTGGGGGGCGGGCAATGGCGCCCAAGCGTTCGAACGGCGGCGAGGGGGCCGGGATCGGAGGCGTAGGGGTTCGAAATGCTGCCGAGCTATTTGTGGGCCGCCAGGCCCGTAAATAGTCGATTTCGAACCCCTGCGCCGGAGAGCCCGGCCCCGGTACCCAGGACGCACCCGGCTACCCCGCAAGCACCCGCGCCCGACACTCGGCCGGCGTGCCCCACGCCGTGCGCAGCGCGGTCGCCTTGCCGATCCACAACGAAAGGTCGTACTCGGCCGTGTAGCCGATCGCCCCGTGCAGCTGGAGCGCGGTGCGGGCCGCCGCATAGGCGGCTTCGCCGCAGGCGACCTTGGCGGCGGCGATGTCGCGGCCCGCGCCCGGCGAGCCGCCGGCCAGTGCCACCGCCGCCCCGTAAAGGAGCGGGCGGGCGAACTCCAGACCGAGGAGGGCGTTCGCGAGCTGGTGCTTGACGGCCTGGAAGCCACCGATGGCGGTGCCGAACTGGGTGCGCTGCTTTACGTAGGCCACCGTCTGTTCCACCAGGGCGAGGCCGGTGCCCAGGGACTGGGCGGCGGTCGCGAAGGAGGCCCAGTCGGCCGCCTCGCGCACGGCGTCCCGTACGGCCGGGCCGGACATGAGCGGTTCGCCCCCCGTGGGGCGGGCGAGCCGGCGGGCGGGGTCGAGCGAGGCGCGGACCGGCCCGTGGCCGGTCGCGAGCGCGAGGCCGTCCGCCACGACATGGAAGACCGCGTCAGCGGCATCCGCGTCCAGGGCGTACGAGCCGGCCGGCGCCAGCGTCACGAGCACCTCGCCGGAGGCGATGCGCGGCAGCCATTCCTTCGCCGGACCGCGGTCCCCGAGTCCCCGCAGGAGGGCGCAGACGGCGATGGTCTCGGCCAGCGGCCCCGGCACCGCGTGCCGGCCCAGCTCCACGAATGCCGCGGCGAGTTCGACGGGGAGCGGTCCGAGGCCGTCGTACTCCTCGGGGACCGCCAGGGCGAAGACGCCGGTCCCGGCGAGACGTTCCCACAGGGCGCGGCCCGGGCCGTGGTCGCCCGCCGACCAGGCGCGGACGACGGCCGGGGTGTCCGCCGCGGCCAGCAGCTGGTCCAGGGTGCGGACGAAGGCGGTCTGTTCGGCGTCGAGCAGGAACCGCATCACCGGCGTCCCTTCGGGAGGCCGAGCAGCCGCTCGGCGATGATGTCGCGCTGGATCTCGTTGGTTCCGGCGTAGATCGGCCCGGCGAGCGAGAAGACGTAGCCCTCCGCCCAGCCGCCGCCGTCGTCCCCGTCGGCGAGTTCGCCGTCGGAGCCGAGCAGGTCGAGGGCGGTTTCGTGCAGCCTGATGTCGAGTTCCGACCAGAAGACCTTGTTGAGGCTGGACTCGGCGCCGATGTCCCCGCCCTCCGCGAGACGGGAGGCGTTGGTGAAGGTGAAGAGCCGGTAGGCGCGGGCGCCGATCACCGCGTCGGCGACCCGGTCGCGCAGCGCCGTGTCGTGCGGGTCCGCCCGCTCGCGCCACAGCGCGGTCAGACGGTCGGCGGCGGCCAGGAAGCGGCCGGGGCTGCGCAGGGTGAGGCCGCGCTCGTTGCCCGCCGTGCTCATCGCGACCCGCCAGCCCTGGCCGGGGGCGCCGATGATGTCCTCGTCGGGGACGAAGACGTCGTCCAGGAAGAGCTCGGCGAAGGCGGGCTTGCCGTCGAGGCGTCCGATGGGCCGTACCGTCACGCCCGGCGCGTCCAGGGCGAACATCAGGTACGTCAGACCGCGGTGCGGCCGGTCCGCCGCCGGGTCGCTGCGGAAGAGGCCGAACGCGCGGTCGGCGAAGGCGGCGCGGGACGACCAGGTCTTCTGTCCGTTCAGCAGCCAGCCGCCGTCGGCGCGGGTAGCGGTGGAGCGCAGCGAGGCCAGGTCGCTGCCCGCTTCCGGTTCCGACCAGGCCTGCGCCCAGATGGTCGCGCCGCTCGCCATGGCGGGCAGGATGCGGGCGCGCTGCTCGTCGGTGCCGTGCTCGAAGAGGGTCGGGGCGAGCAGGTTGATGCCGTTCTGGCTGACCCGGCCGGGCGCGTTCGCGGCGTAGTACTCCTCCTCGAACACCAGCCAGCGCAGGATCGAGGCGCCCCGGCCGCCGTACTCCTCGGGCCAGGACACCACCGACCAGCGGGCGCCGGACAGCTCGCGCTCCCAATCGCGGTGGGCGGCGAAGCCCTCGGCGGTCTCCAGGGAGGGCAGCGCGGTGGCGGGGACGTGCGCGGCGAGCCAGGCGCGGGCCTCGGCCCGGAACGTGTCCTCCCCGGGCGTGAAGTCGAGGTCCATCGGATTCCGTCCTCCCCTACGAGCCTTCCCTAACAAGTGTTTGGTAGATTAACGTACGCCCCGTCAGCCGTCGAGGAGGAGTTCCGCGTATGACCGCGAACCTGGGTACCCCGCCCCCGTATCCGCAGGGGCACGACCTCCTGGCCGGGCGCACCGCCGTCGTCACCGCGGCGGCGGGCGCCGGTATCGGCGGCGCCACCGCGCGCCGACTGCTGGAGGAGGGCGCGAGCATCGTCATCGGCGACGCGCACCCCCGCCGGATCAAGGAGTCCGCCGAGGCGCTGGCGGCGGAGTTCGGCGCGGACCGGGTGGCGGGCGTGGCCTGCGACGTCACCAGCGAGGACGACGTCACCGCGCTGTTCGACCTCGCCGAGGAGCGGCACGGACGGCTCGACATCCTCGTCAACAACGCGGGGCTCGGCGGGACCACCGAGCTCGTCGACATGACGGACGAGCAGTGGTCCAAGGTCCTCGACGTCACTCTCGGCGGCACGTTCCGCTGCACCCGTGCCGCACTCCGCCGGATGCGGCGGGCCGGCAGCGGCGGCGTCATCGTCAACAACGCCTCCGTGGTCGGCTGGCGCGCCCAGGCGGGGCAGGCGCACTACGCCGCCGCCAAGGCGGGCGTCATGGCGCTCACCCGCTGCGCCGCCGTCGAGGCGGCCGCCTACGGGGTCAGGGTCAACGCGGTCTCGCCCAGCCTGGCCATGCACCCGCACCTGGCGAAGGTCACCACCCCCGAGCTGCTCGCCGAACTGACCGAGCGGGAAGCCTACGGGCGGTACGCAGAACCGTGGGAGATCGCCAACGTGATCGTCTTCCTGGCCAGCGGCTACTCCTCGTACCTGACCGGCGAGACCGTGTCGGCCAGCAGCCAGCACGCGTGAGGCGAGAATGACCCGGTGCCGAAAAGCAGCCAGAGCAGCAAGAGCAGCAAGAGCAGCAAGAAGACGACGATGACCGCCGCCCCCGAGCGCCGCGGCGAACTCCTGGCGACCGCGGCCGAGGTGTTCGCCGCGCAGGGCTACAACGCGACGACCGTCCGGCGCATCGCCGACGAGGCGGGAATGCTCGCGGGCAGCCTCTACTACCACTTCGACTCCAAGGAATCGATGGTCGACGAGATCCTCTCGACCTTCCTCAACGAACTGTGGGCCGGGTACGACGAGGTGCTGGCCGCCGGCCTCGGGCCCAGGGAGACCATCGAGGCCCTGGTCACGCAGTCCTTCAAGGAGATCGACCGGCACCGGGCGGCGGTGGCGATCTACCAGAAGGAAGCCAGACACCTGGCCGCCCAGCCGCGCTTCGGCTATCTCGCCGACTCGCAGGTGAAGTTCGAACGGGCCTGGCTGGGGACGCTGGAGCGCGGGGTGGCCGCCGGAGTCTTCCGCGCCGACCTCGACGTCCGGCTCACCTACCGGTTCGTCCGCGACACCGTCTGGGTCGCGGCCTCCTGGTACCGGCCGGGCGGACAGCACAGCCCGGAGGAGATCGCCCGGCAGTACCTGTCGATGGTGCTGGACGGCGTGGCCGTCCGGAGCTGAGCCGAACAACCGGCATGGACGACCGGCATCGACAACCGACATGGACGAAGCGACATTCGTGAAGGACACCGAGGAGTAGTCATGGCCGAGGCCTACATCGTCGAAGCGGTCCGCACCCCGATCGGCAGGCGCAAGGGCGGACTGTCCGCCGTGCACCCCGCCGACCTCGGCGCACATGTCCTCAAGGCGCTCATGGAGCGTTCGGGAGCCGACCCGGCGGCGGTCGAGGACGTGGTGTTCGGCTGCCTGGACACCGTCGGCCCGCAGGCCGGCGACATCGCCAGGACGGCGTGGCTGGCGGCGGGCCTTCCCGAGGAGGTGCCCGGGGTGACCGTCGACCGGCAGTGCGGCTCCTCCCAGCAGGCCGTGCACTTCGCCGCCCAGGCGGTGCTCTCCGGCACCAGCGACCTGGTGGTCGCGGGCGGTACCCAGAACATGTCGATGATCCCCATCGCCTTCGCCAGCCGGCAGGCCGCCGACCCGCTCGGCCTCACCGAGGGCCCGTTCGCCGGCTCGGAGGGCTGGCGGGCCCGCTACGGCGACCAGCCCGTCAACCAGTTCCACGGCGCCGAACTGATCGCCGACAAGTGGGGCATCACCCGTGAGGCGATGGAGGAGCTCGCGCTGCGCTCCCACCAGCGGGCGCTGCGCGCCATCGACGAGGGACGGTTCGACCGCGAGATCGTCGCGTACGGCGCTGTGACCACCGACGAGGGACCGCGCCGGGACACCAGCCTGGAGAAGATGGCCGCCCTCAAACCGGTGGTGGAGGGCGGCAGGATCACCGCCGCCGTCTCCTCGCAGGTCTCCGACGGGGCCTCGGCGATGCTGATCGCCTCCGAGCGCGCGGTCGCCGAGCACGGCCTGACGCCGCGGGCCCGGATCCACCATCTGTCCTGCCGCGGCGAGGACCCGATCCGGATGCTGTCCGCGCCGATCCCCGCGACGGCGTACGCGCTGAAGAAGACCGGGCTGTCCATGGACGACATCGACCTGGTCGAGATCAACGAGGCGTTCGCCCCCGTCGTGCTCGCCTGGCTCAAGGAGACCGGCACCGACCCCGGAAAGGTCAACGTCAACGGCGGCGCCATCGCGCTGGGTCACCCGCTCGGGGCCACCGGCACCAAGCTGATGACGACGCTGCTGCACGAACTGGAGCGCACCGGCGGCCGGTACGGCCTGCAGACCATGTGCGAGGGCGGCGGCCAGGCCAACGTCACCATCATTGAGCGGTTGTAGGGCCGGTCCTGGAACGGCGGGGCAATTCGTTCGACGGCTCCCACACCCGGTGGCAGGCTTCCCGGTATGACGTCGACTCCCGCCACGACGCGTGATCTGCGCGCGCTTCCCAAGGCCCACCTGCACGTCCACCTGGAAAGCACCGTGCGGTGGCAGACCCTGGCGGAGATCGGGGCCGCGAACGGGGTGGAGATCCCCGCGCATCTGGTGGACGGCGGACACGCCTTCGAGAGCTTCGCGGACTTCTTCGCGCAGAACGACCTGGTCCGGTCCTGCCTCCGCCGGCCGGCGGACTTCCACCGGATCGCCTACGAGTTCTGCGAGGACGAGGCGGCCAACGGCACCCGCTACGCCGAGGTGTCCTTCACCGCCGCCGGCCACGGCGAACGGCTCGGCGATCTCGACATGCCGCTGGTGAGCGTGCTGGAAGGGCTGGCGGCGGGCCAGGAAACGTTCGGCATCGAGTGCCGGGTGCTGCTCGACCACTCCCGCCGCCGGTCGGTGGAGCGCGCCTGGCGCACCCTGGAGCTCGCCGAGCGCCACGCCGGGGCCGGCGTGGTGGGCATCGGGGTCGCGGGGGACGAGGCGCACCCCGTCGAACCGTTCGCGGAAGTCTTCGTCGCCGCCCGCAAGGCCGGGCTGCACATCGTGCACCACGCGGGAGAGGCCTGTGGGCCGGAGAGCATCCGTGCGGCCCTGGACATCGGGGGAGCCGAGCGGATCGGACACGGCATCCGGATCCTGGACGACGAGGCACTCGTCGCCGAGGTGCGGGAGCGGCGGATCCCGCTGGAGGTGTGCCCGTCGTCGAACGTCGCCCTCGGCTTCGCGGCGTCGCTGCGCGCGCACCCGCTGGAGCGGATGCGCGCGGCCGGGCTGTTCGTCACGCTCAGCACCGACATCCCGTCGATGATCAACGTGTCACTGGCGCGCGAGTACGAGCTCGTCCGTGACGCCTTCGGCTACGACGACGAGGTGCTGGCCGAACTGGCCCGCGCCGGAGTGGACGCCTCCTTCGCGCCGGACGGGACCAAGGCGCGGCTGCGGGCGGAGATCGACGACTGGCTGGCCCAGGGCGCCTGACGACCGGGCTGCGGGGGCTTACCGCACCGGCTCCCGGGGCAGCGCGCCGAGCGCCGCCCAGGCCTCCGTCATGATCCGGCCGACGAGCTCCGCGCACGACGGCAGGTCCTCGATCAGGCCCGCGACCTGGCCCGAGGCCATCACCCCGAGGTCAGTGCGGCCCTCGACCATCGACGCCTTGAGCATCATCGGGGTGTTGGCGGCCAGCAGCACCTGGCTCCAGGTCAGCTCCTTGCCGTGCTTCATCGCGAGACCATCGCGGACCATCTGCCGCCAGCCGAGCCCGGAATCGTGCTTGAGCCCGGCCGCGTGCCGCAGGGCGCGCAGCAGGGCGGCGGGCCGGCCCGAGCGTTCCAGGGCGTCGACGAGTTCCGAGCGCAGCATCCGGTGCGGCAGGCCGTCGACCTTGGTGGTGACGGTGACGTCCTTGACCGACGCCGCCAGATAGCGGGCCTTGACCGCGGCCGGGACCGTGCTGTCGGAGGTGAGCAGGAAGCGGGTGCCCATCGCGATCCCGGCCGCCCCGTACGCCAGGGCGGCGACCAGCCCGCGGCCGTCGAAGAAGCCGCCGGCCGCGATGACGGGGATGCCGACGGCGTCCACGACCTGCGGGAGCAGCACCGTCGTCGCGACGTTGCCGGTGTGGCCACCGCCCTCGCCGCCCTGCACCAGAACGGCGTCGGCGCCCCACGCCTCGACCTTCTCCGCGTGGCGGCGGGCGCCGATGGACGGGATGACGACCACGCCCGCGTCCTTGAGGCGGGCGATCAGGTCCCGGGACGGCGCCAGGGCGAAGGACGCGACCCGCACGCCCTCCTCGATGAGGATGCCGACCCGCTCGGCGGCGTCGCCCGCGTCCGCCCGCAGATTGACGCCGAACGGTGCGTCGGTCCGCGACCGGACCTCTTTCACGGCAGCGCGCAGTTGCTCCGTCGTCATGGTGGCGGAGGCGAGAATGCCCAGCGCCCCCGCGTTCGCGGTGGCGGACACCAGCCGGGGGCCCGCCACCCAGCCCATCCCGGTCTGCACGATCGGGTACCGCACTCCGACGAGCTTGGTCAGCGGGGTCTCGAACGAGGCCGGGGTGTCGAACGACGCGGGGGTCCCGTCGGGCGGCCCGCTCATGCCCGTACCTCGCGGTCCCGCAGGCCCCGGGGGTCGATCACCTCGCGGATCAGCCGCAGTTCGGCGTCCGTCGGCTCACGGGTGAACGGGACGTCGGCGGGGATCACGAGCGGGAAGCCGGTGGCGTCCTGCACCTGTTCCGCCGTTACCCCCGGGTGCAGGGAGCGGATCCGCATCGACCGGTCCGGGGTGTCGAAGTCGAAGACGGCGAGGTCGGAGACGACCCGGCGGATCTCGTGGAACCGGGTCGCGGTCTTCCCGGCCGTCGCCGCGCGGTCGTAGCCGACGCCGCTGACCATGTCGACCCGCGCGACGAAGACCCGGGAGGAATGCCTCGGCACCCAGTAACTGGTCGGATTGTTGAGGGTGTTGACGGGTGCGCCCCGGGAGCCCAGCAGCTGGCGCTTGGGCTGTTCCCAGTCGCCGATGCAGGAGATGTTCTGATTGCCGAACCGGTCCACCTGGCTGGCGCCCATCATTACGTGCCGTTTGCCACCGGTGACCATCGCCAGGTGCTGGCGGTACGGCAGCCAGCCCTCGATCAGCTCCGACGCGCCCCCGATCGCCGGGACGTCGCCGATCAGCATCGCCTCGCCGTCGGTGAGCAGCAGATCGGGCGAGAAGGTGAGCTTCGCCAGCCGGGCGCCGATCGCCGGCACGGTGCCCATCGGGCTGGCGAGGATCTCACCGTCCCCGCGCCAGGCTTCAGCACACGCCACCACGCAGTACTCGGCGCGGGTCACGCCTGAAGTGTCCTTCGCGTTCATGCGCCCTCCTTCGCGAACGCCGCCACGGCGGCCTGGTAGGTGTCCTCGTCGCCGGACAGGAAGCGGTCGGTGAACTCCCGCCATGCCGCTGGGTCGGCGGCGGCCTTGGCGTACGCGCTCTGGAACGCCTCGTCCCGGTCGTAGTCCGGGGCGCAGGACGTGAAGTGGGCGCCGTTCGGGGTCTCGACGACCCCGGTGACCGAGTGCCGCTTCACCAGCAGTGTCTGGGGCGCGCCTGCCTGCAGGAGCTCGGCGCTGTCGACGATGCGTTCGCAGCTGACGTACGCGGTGTCGGCCGCCTCGCAGAACAGGTCGTCGAAGTACGGGTCGGGGCCCAGGTACTGGCCGTTGCCGAACGCGTCGGCCCGGTTCAGGTGGACGAGCGCCGCGTCGAGCCGGAGGGCGGGCACGGCCACCAGTTCCTCGCCGTCCTCGTACGGGGAGACGACGGTCCGCAGGCCGGGGTTGACCCGCATCAGGTCCGAGCCGAGCCCGGCCCGGATCGGCATGAAGGGCAGCCGGTGGACGGCGGCGGTCAGCCCCCACATGAACATCGCCTCGTCCAGCTCCGTCATCTCGAAGGCGGCGCTCTCGCGGGCGGCCCGGAAGTGCGGTTCCAGCGGGATCGAGTCCAGGGTGGTGAAGGCGGCGACCAGTTTGCGGATCTTGCCGGCCGCGGCCAGCAGTCCGACGTCGGGGCCGCCGTAGGAGACCACGGTCAGGTCCGTGACGTCCGAGCGGAGCAGCGCCCGGATCAGGGCCATCGGCTTGCGGCGTGACCCCCAGCCGCCGATGCCGAGGGTCATCCCGCTCCCCAGCCGGCCGACGACCTGGTCGGCGGTCATGGTCTTGTCCGTACTCACCGCTCCTCCTTCACCGGTTGCCCGGGGGTGGTGGCCTTCGCCGGTTCAGCAGACTTCGCCGGTTCAGCAGACTTCGCCGACTTCGTCGACACGAACGCGTCCCGGTGCCGGTCGGCGAGTCCGCTGAGGTTGGCCTCGAAGGTGAAGCCCTGCTCGAAGCGGTAGCTGCGGCGGACGTCCACCGGGTCGATACCGTTGATCGCGGCCTTGGCCAGCCGCAGCAACTCGCCGTCCTTGGCCGCCATTTCGCGCGCCAGCGCGAGCGCGGCGTCCAGCACCTTCTCGCGGGGCACGACCTCCCACACCGAGCCGTGCCGGTGGAGCTCCTGGGCGGTGGCGGTGCGGGAGGTGAAGTACAGGGCGCGCATGAGGTGCTGGGGGACGAGCCGGGAGAGGTGGGTGGCGGCTCCGAGCGCCCCGCGGTCCAGCTCCGGCAGCCCGAACGTCGCGTCGTCGCTGGCCACGATGGCGTCGGCGTTGCCCACCAGGCCGATGCCGCCGCCCAGGCAGAAGCCGTGCACGGCGGCGATGACCGGTACCTCGCAGTCGTAGACGGCGCCGAACGCGTCGGCGCAGCCGCGGTTGGCGCCGATCAGCGCCTGGTGTCCGGGGGTGCGCTGCATCTCCTTGATGTCGACGCCCGCGTTGAAGCCGCGGCCCGCGGCGGTGAGCACGACACAGCGGACGGCCGGATCGGCGCCGGCCGCGCGCAGCGCGTCGGCCAGGTCGAACCACCCTTGTACGGGGAGGGCGTTGACGGGCGGGAAGTCGACGGTGATGACGGCGATTCCGTCTTGCGGGGCCGAGGTGGAGACACCCATGATGAGGATCAGCTACCTTTCCACCAAACATTTGTTAGGTAGAAGGTAGCAGCGGATCGAGCGCTGCGGGAGGTGCCAGTTGACGGTCACCGTCGATCTGTCCGGACGCGTCGTCGTCGTCACCGGCGGCACGAGAGGCGTCGGTGCGGGGATCGCCCGCGCCTTCCTGGAGGCGGGCGCCGAGGTGGTGGTCTGCGCGCGCCGCCCCCCTGACGAACCCGTCACGGCGGACGGCCGCACGGCCCGCTTCGTCCCCCTCGACCTGCGGGACCCCGGCTCCGTCGACGCGTTCTTCGCGCGGGTGAAGGACGACTGCGGGCGGCTCGACACCCTGGTCAACAACGCCGGCGGGACGCCGTTCCGGCTGCTCGCCGACGGCGGCGCCGCCCGGCACGCCCGGGTCCTCGAACTCAACCTCACCACCCCGCTGACCGCGTCACTGGCCGCCTACGAGGTGATGCGCGATCAGGAGACCGGCGGCTCGATCCTCATGATCGGCAGCGTCAGCGGCGGCCGGCCGTCACCCGGGACCGCCGCGTACGGCGCCGCCAAAGCGGGGCTGGACAGCCTCGCGCGCTCCATGGCCGTCGAATGGGCCCCGGCCGTACGCGTCAACACCCTGGTCCTCGGCATGGTCCGCACGGAGTTGTCCCATCTGCACTACGGGGACGACGCCGGTATCGCGGCCGTCGGCCGGACCGTGCCCGCCGGGCGGCTGGCCGAGCCCTGTGAGGTCGGCGACGCCTGTGTCTTCCTCTCTTCGGAGCGCGCCGCGTACATCACCGGGGCGAGCCTGCTCGTGCACGGTGGCGGCGAGCGCCCGGCCTTCCTCGACGCCGCCACCGTCAACCGCGATCAGGACATGGCGACATCGTCACCGCCATCGTCATCGTCACCATCCCCGTCAACCGCGAACAAGGAGAGCTGACATGACCGAAGCCGGAATCTGCGAGGGCCGGGTCGCCGTCGTCACCGGTGCGGGGCGCGGTCTCGGCCGCGCGCATGCGCTCGCCTTCGCCGCCGAGGGCGCGCGAGTCGTCGTCAACGACCTCGGGGTCGGGCTGGACGGTGCCGGGGGCTCGGGGGGTCCGGCCCAGCAGGTCGTCGACGAGATCCGCGCGCTGGGCGGCGAGGCGGTCGCCAACGGCGACGACATCGCCACCTCGGCCGGGGCCGCCGCCCTGGTCGACACCGCGCTCGACACGTTCGGCCGGCTCGACACCCTCGTCAACAACGCGGGGTTCCTGCGCGACCGGATGCTCGTCAATCTCGACGAGGACGACTGGGACGCGGTGATGCGCGTCCATCTCAAGGGTCATTTCCTGCCGCTGAAGCATGCCGCCGCGCACTGGCGTGCCGAGGCCAAAGCCGGCCGCACCCCCGATGCACGGGTGATCAACACCAGCTCCGGGGCAGGGTTGCTGGGCAGCGTCGGGCAGGGCAACTACTCGGCGGCCAAGGCCGGGATCATCGGCCTGACGCTCGTCGCCTCCGCCGAGATGGCCCGGTACGGCGTCCGCGTCAACGCCATCGCGCCCGCCGCCCGTACCCGGATGACCGAGCGGACGTTCGCCGACACCATGGCCGCGCCAGGGGATGACGCCTTCGACGCCATGGCGCCGGAGAACGTCTCCCCGTTGGTGGTCTGGCTCGGCTCCGTGGCCTCGGCCGCCGTCACCGGCCGGGTCTTCGAGACCGAAGCGGGCCGGATCACCGTCATGGAGGGCTGGCGGCCGGGACCGACGGCCGACAAGGGCGCCCGGTGGACCCCGGCGGAGGCCGGCGAGACCGCTCTGAAGCTGCTGGCCGACGCCGAGTCCCCGCAGCCGGTCTATGGGGCGTGAAGATCCCGTCCGTGCCATGAAACGGTTCTGCGACAACGAGGGGCCGGTGATCCAACTCCGTCGGGGAAACGGCATAGTGGAGGCCGCCCCGGATGGGGGCATGACAAGAAACGTACAAAAAGCACGTACCTGCACGTACATGGGGGAACAACTCAATGCCATTCATTCGACGGTCCGCCCGAGCCGCGGCGGCGGTGACCGCGCTGCTCGCGCTCACCGCCACCGCCTGCGGCCCGGACGACAGCGACGCGGCGGCGAAGCCGACCGCGGCTGCCAGTACCTCGGCCAAGGCCGACCCCGGTTCCGACGCCAAACTTCCGAACGGTCTGCCCACCAGCATCAAGGACCTGGAGAAGTGGAAGCAGGGCGACTGGAAGAACTGGGACAAGTGGGCGCGTGAGGCGGCCGACTTCGCCAACCCGGTCATCAAGGACCTGTGGAAGCCGGCCCGGATGTCCGGGGCGAAGGAGAACCAGAACACCGTCCAGTCGAACTTCGGCTCGGACCAGGGGACCACCGACCCCGCTCCGCGCCCGGTGGCGGCCAAGGAGGTCGCCCGCCCGTACCACCAGCACGCGGCACCGGTCGGCAAGATCTTCTTCGACAGCCCCGACGGCCCCAAGGTCTGTTCCGGCACCGTCGTCGACGACCCGGCGCACCCGGGCAAGTCGAACCTCGTCTGGACCGCCGGCCACTGCGTTCACAGCGGCTCCCGGGGCGGCTGGTACCGCAACCTCATCTTCGTCCCGTCGTACAACGACAACGGGCTGTCCGCCTCCCGCGTCGACAGCTCCCCGCAGCGCAACGTCACTCCGTACGGCGCATGGTGGGCCGACTGGGCGCAGACCTCCTCGCAGTGGATCGCCACCGGCACCCACTCCGGCGGCGGCGGTTCGCCGTACGACTTCGCGGTGCTGCACGTCAAGCCGGAGAACGGCGGCGGCAAGTCCCTGCAGGAGACCGTCGGCGCGTCCCTGCCGGTGTGGTTCGGCGCCCCGTCGCCCACGCTGTTCAGCGGCATCGGTGCCTGGGGCTACCCGCAGGCGCCGCCGTACGACGGTGCGCGGATGTTCGACTGCATCGGCAAGCCCGGCCGGCTGTCGATGGGCGCGAGCATGCCGACCGAGTACCGGGTCGGCTGCACGATGACCGGTGGTTCCTCGGGCGGCGGCTGGTTCACCACCATGCCGAACGGCAAGACGGCCCTGGTGTCGAACACGTCGATCGGCCCGTCCAACGACACCTGGCTGGCCGGTCCGCATCTGGGACCCGAGGCGCAGGGCGTCTACAACGCGATCAGCCGGAAGTTCCGCTAGCCCGACGGCAGGTGGGACGGCTCCGGTGATCACGGCGGCAACGCGGTGAAGTGAATGAGCTGAAGAGGAGGCCCGCCCCCCGGATTCCAGGGGGCGGGCCTCCGTGCGTCAGGTCTGGGTTCAGCTCTGACTCAGCTCTGACTCAGGTCGACGCCCGGGTAGAGCGGGAACCCGGCCAGCAGGTCGGCGGAGCGCCCCGCGACCTGGTCCGCCACGGAGGGGTCGAGCACATGACTCGCCTTCGACGGAGCGCCGCTCGCGGTGGTGCCGGGGCGGGTGTTGGCCAGCACCGTGTCGATCAGGCCCGCGATCTCGTCCATCTCCTGCACACCGAGCCCGCGGGTGGTGAGCGCCGGGGTGCCGATGCGGACCCCGGACGTGTACCAGGCGCCGTTCCGGTCCTGCGGGACCGAGTTGCGGTTGGTGACGATGCCGGCGTCCAGCAGCGCGGCCTCGGCCTGGCGGCCGGTGAGTCCGTAGCCGGAGACGTCGGCGAGCACCAGGTGGTTGTCGGTGCCGCCGGTGACGAGGGAGGCTCCGCGCCGCAGCAGCCCCTCGGCCAGCGCGGACGCGTTGTCGACGATGCGCCGGGCGTAGTCGCGGAAGTCGGGCCGGCGCGCCTCGGCCAGCGCCACCGCCTTGGCGGCCATCACGTGCGGCAGCGGACCGCCGAGCACCATGGGGCAGCCGCGGTCGACGTGCTCGGCCAGTTCGGCGTCGCACAGGACCATGCCGCCGCGCGGCCCGCGCAGCGACTTGTGGGTGGTGGTCGTGACGATGTTGGCGTGCGGCACCGGGTCGAAGTCGCCGGTGAGCACCTTGCCCGCGACCAGGCCGGCGAAGTGCGCCATGTCGACCATCAGCGTCGCGCCGACCTCCTCGGCGATCTCCCGCATGATGCGGAAGTTGACCAGCCGCGGATAGGCGGAGTAGCCGGCGACCAGGATGAGCGGGCGGAACTCGCGCGCGGTCTCGCGCAGCGCGGTGTAGTCCAGCAGGCCGGTCTTCGGATCGGTGCCGTAGCTGCGCTGGTCGAACATCTTGCCCGAGATGTTGGGGCGGAAGCCGTGGGTGAGGTGGCCGCCCGCGTCGAGTGCCATGCCGAGCATCCGCTGGTCCCCGAGCTCGCGGCGCAGCGCCGCCCAGTCCTGCTCACTCAGGTCGTTGACGTGCTTGACCTGGGCCCGCTCCAGTGCCGGGCTCTCCACCCGCTGGGCGAGCACGGACCAGAAGGCGACCAGGTTGGCGTCGATGCCGGAATGCGGCTGCACGTAGGCGTGCGTCGCGCCGAACAACTCGCGGGCGTGTTCGGCGGCGAGCGCCTCGACGGTGTCGACATTGCGGCAGCCGGCGTAGAAGCGGCGGCCGACCGTGCCCTCGGCGTACTTGTCGCTGAACCAGTTGCCCATGGTCAGCAGGACTGCCGGGGAGGCGTAGTTCTCGCTGGCGATGAGCTTGAGCTGGGCGCGCTGGTCCTCGATCTCGGCGCCGATGGCGTCCGCGACGCGCGGCTCGACGGCCCGGATGACATCCAGCGCGCTGCGGAAGGCGGTGGATTCGGTCGATTCGCCGGGCTTGATGCTGAAGGACGACGGTTCTGCGGCCATGCGGGGCCTCCGGAACGAGAAGGGAAGGGCCCAGGCGCGCGGCAGCACATCGTCAGGAGACGGAGCCGCTCCCCGATGGTCGGTCCCATCCAAGCGCCAGTCACGGCTCACGCCGACCCTAGCAGCGCGGCCTGCGACGTGCCCGGTGCGGACTCAATCCGTCCGACTGCCGAGATAGCGGCGCAGCACCCGCTTGCACTCGGCGATCAGCGCCGGGTCGCCGTCCGGGTCGGTACGGAAGGCCAGCCGCAGGACGGCGTCGGCGCACTCCAGGGCGACGCGGCCGGCCAGCCGCGAGGCGGCGGGGTCCAGCAGCCCGCCGGTGAGGGCCCACAGCCGGTCGGCGACCGCGGTGTTGTTGTCGATCTCGGTGTCGAGCAGATGCCGGGCGGTGGGTTCCTCGCGGCCCACGGCGCCGAAGTCGACGACCCCGAATCCCGGCACCGCGCGCCGCATCGCGACGAACTCCTCGACGGCGAGATCCACCAGGGTGGCGATGTCGTGGGGGGACTCGGCCGCGATCCGCCGGGACAGGCGGTCGGTGTAGCGCTCCAGATTGCGAGTGGCGAGCGCGCCGAGCAGCCCGTCCTTGCCGGGGAAGAACTGGTAGAGGGTGCCGATCGGCACCTCCGCCCGGCGGGCCACCTCCTTGGTGGTCAGCGCGGTGTAGCCGACCTCGTCCAGCAGGACGGCGCACGCGCTGAGGATGCGCTCGACGCGCTCGGCGCTGCGCCGCTGCACCGGACTGCGGCGGACGGCGGCGGAGGCGGGTCCGGTGGTGGAGCCCGCGGCCGGTCCGGCGGCCGGTTCGGCGACGGGGGCGGCGTTCTGTGTCTGTTCCTGCATGGGGCCACTCTGCCGGATCCCGTCCGCGATCGGCGACCCGCTATCGTGAGCATTGCTCATGTTCTGCGTTCGTCCTGCGCCATGCGCCATGCGCCATGCGCCATGCGCCAGGTCATGCCATCTGCCATCTCGTGCCCGTTCCCGTCCCGTCAAGGAGTGAGCCAGTGCCGGACCCGTCGACACCGCAGCGCCCGCAGCTTCCCGAATCGTTCGTCTGGGGCGTCTCCACCGCCTCCTACCAGGTCGAGGGGGCCGTCGCCGAGGGCGGCAGGGGGCCGTCCGTCTGGGACACGTTCACCGCGCGCCCCGGCACGGTCCGCGACGGCCACACCGGAGCGGTGGCCTGCGACCACTACCACCGCTATCCGCAGGACGTTGCCCTGATGAAGGACCTCGGGCTGGACGCGTACCGCTTCTCCGTCGCCTGGCCGCGCGTCCAGCCGTCGGGCAAGGGTCCGGCGAGCGCGGCGGGGCTGGACTTCTACGACCGGCTCGTCGACGAACTGCTCGCCGCCGGCATCGCGCCCACCCCCACCCTCTTCCACTGGGACCTGCCGCAGGCCCTGGAGGACGAGGGCGGCTGGCTCGAGCGCGCCACCGCCGAACGGTTCGCCGAGTATGCGGGAGTGGTGGCCGACCGACTCAGTGACCGCGTCCGGCGCTGGATCACCCTCAACGAACCCTTTGTGCACATGGTGTTCGGCTACGCCTTGGGCGTCCACGCGCCCGGCCGCGCCCTGATGCTGGACGCCCTGCCGGCCGCCCACCACCAGCTGCTCGGCCACGGGCTGGCGGTCGCGGCGCTGCGCGAGCGCGGCGCCGCCGAGGTCCTCATCGCCAACAACTGCACGCCGGTGCGCGTAGTGGGGGACTCCGCCGCCGACCGGGCCGCGGCCGCCGCGTACGACGCGCTGCACAACGGCCTCTTCAACGACCCGCTGTTCCTGGGCCGCTACCCCGACCTGTCGGCCTATGGCGTCGGCCCCGACCTCGGCGGCGCGGTCCTGGACGGCGACCTGGAGATCATCGCCGCACCGCTCGACGGCCTCGGCGTCAACTACTACAACCCCACCTGGATCCAGGCCCCGGCCGACGACCCCGCCCTGCCCTTCGCCGAGGCCCGGGTCGAGGGCTACGAGCGGACCGCCTTCGACTGGCCGGTCGTACCCGACGGCCTCACCGAGCTCCTCACCGGACTGAAGGAGCGCTACGGAGCCGCCCTGCCACCGGTGTACATCACCGAGAACGGCTGCTCCCAGACCGACGAACTCGTGGACGGCCGGATCACGGACACCGCGCGGATCGGCTATCTGGACGGCCACATCAGAGCGGTGGCCGACGCGGTGGCCCTCGGGGTGGACGTACGCGGGTACTTCACCTGGTCCCTGCTCGACAACTTCGAATGGGCGGAAGGGTTCCATCAACGATTCGGGCTGGTCCACGTCGACTTCGAGACCCAGGTCCGCACTCCCAAGGACTCCTACGCCTGGTACCGCTCCCTGATCGCGGCTCACCGGGACGCCGGACCCGCCGTTGGAAGCGGATCCGGATCCAGCGCCGGGTGAGAAGTCTTGGCGGCGCGGGGTGGGGTGGCTACACTCGCGCCAACATGAGCAGTACTCATGTTCTGCCCTGGACTGAGGAGAGCTCATGCGCGCCGTGACCGCACGTCCGCCGGCCGCGCTCGACGAACCCACCGTCCGGGTGCGGCCCGGCTGGACCGCCGCGCTGAGCCTGGCCAGCCTCGCGGTGTTCATGGCGTTCTTCACCCCGATCCAGATCCTGCTGCCCCTGCAGCTGGAGCATCTCGACGAGGCGCACAAGGCGGCGAACCTCGCGTGGGTGACCGGCGCCGGCGCGCTGGTCGCCGTCGTCGTCAATCCGCTGGCCGGCGCGCTGTCGGACCGTACGACCGGGCGCTGGGGCCGCCGCCGGCCATGGATCGTGGGCGGCGCCCTCGCGGGCGCCGCCGGGCTGCTGATCACCTCGGCGCAGCACACCCTGCCCGGCATCGTCGCCGGCTGGTGCCTGGCGCAGAGCGGTCTGAACGCGATGCTCGCCGGGGTCACGGCGCCGGTGGCCGACCAGGTGCCGGTCGGGCAGCGCGCCGCGGTCTCCGGCTGGACGGGGATCATGCAGTCACTCGGCCTGGTGCTGGGCGCGCTGCTGGTGACCACGGCCGTCTCCGGCGTCGGGCCCGGCTATCTGCTCACGGCACTGCTGGCCGTCGCCCTGGCCCTGCCGTACGTGCTCTGCTTCCGGGACCCCGTCCTGCCGCGCGCATTGCGCCCCGCCTTCCGTCCGCGGGCGCTGCTGAGCGGCCTGTGGGTCGATCCGCGCGCCCACCCGGACTTCGGCTGGGCCTGGCTCACCCGGTTCCTGATCAACCTCGGCAACGCGCTGGGCACGCTCTATCTGCTCTTCTACCTCACCGACGAGGTGCACCACCCGGACCCGGACACCGGAGTGCTGGTGCTGACCGTCATCTACACCGTCTCCGCGACCCTCACCGCGATCCCCGCGGGCATCGCGTCGGACCGCATCGGCAGACGCAAGGTGTTCGTGGTCGTGTGCAGCGTGATCATGGCGGTGGCCGCGCTGCTGCTGGCGGTCGCCCACACCTGGACGGCGGTGATGATCGCCGCCGCGGTCCTGGGCGCCGGGTTCGGCATCTACCTCGCCGTCGACCAGGCGCTGATCACCCAGGTGCTGCCGTCCGCCGCCGACCGGGCGAAGGACCTCGGCGTCATCAACATCGCCAATTCCGGACCGCAGGTGCTGGCCCCCGCCGTGGCCGCGCCGATCGTCGCCCACTTCGGCGGCTATCCGGGCCTGTACGTGGCCACCGCCCTGGTGACCCTGCTCGGCGGTGCGCTGGTGCTGCGTATTGTCGGGGTGGACTGAGGATCACCGACGAATGCCAGAAGCGGGCGCGGCGACGCGGCTGCGGAGAACCCACGGAGCACCGGCACCATGTACCTCCCCGTGCAGACGCACGTCGCCCACGGCACCGGCGTCATCGCCCTGGACCGGCCCGAGGCGCTCAACGCGCTCGACCTGACCATGGTCCGGGCGATGACCGAGGCCCTCGAAGAGTGGCGGGAGGACGACGGCGTCCGGTCGGTCGTCGTCCGCAGCACCTCGCCGAAGGCGTTCTGCGCGGGCGGCGACATCCGCACGATCCGGGCGGCGAGCCTGCGCGGTGACCATGCGGCGGTACGGGAGTACTTCGCCGCGGAGTACGGGCTCAACGCGCTGATCGCGGCCTTTCCCAAGCCGTACACCGCGCTCATCGACGGTTTCGCGCTCGGCGGCGGCCTCGGGATCTCCGTGCACGGCACGGCGCGGGTGGTGACGGAGCGGGCGGCGCTGGCGATGCCCGAGACCGCGATCGGCTTCTTCCCCGACATCGGGGCGAGCCACTTCCTGCCCCGGCTGCCCGGCTCCGTCGGCCGGTATCTGGGGTTGACGGGCGCCCGGATCGCGGGCGCGGCGGCGGTCGGCTGCTCGCTCGCCACGCACTATGTGCATTCCAGTGAACTGCCCGCGCTGGAGGAGGCGCTGACCGGCGGCGGTGAGCCGGCCGCGGTACTGGACCGCTTCGCGGTGGCGGCACCGGCCTCCGAAATCGGTGCGCACCTCGACGCCATCGACCGTTGCTTCTCCGCACCCGAGCTGCCGGAGGTCCTCGAACGGCTGGCGGCGGAGGACGGCGACTGGGCGGCCGACACGCTGGCCGGACTGCGGCGCATGTCGCCGACGAGTCTGTTCGTCACCTTCGAGCTGCTGCGGCGCGGCGCCGGTTCCGACCTCGGCGCCTGTCTGGACCGGGAGCTGCTGCTGGCCTGCCGTACCGCCCGCGCCCATGACTTCATCGAGGGCGTGCGGGCCGCGCTGGTCGACAAGGACCGGAACCCGCGCTGGTCGCCCGACCCGCTCACGGACGCGGACCGGGCCGAACTGCTGAGCTGGTTCGACGCGTAGGGCCCGGCCGTCCGGCCACGAGCGGCCGGTCACGAGCGTCGGGCCGCCGGTCACGAGCGGCCGGCGGCCGCTCCCCGGATCCCAGGTCCGGGGAGCGGCGTTCTTTTCCGGGGCTGCCTCAGCTCACGGCTTGGGCAGGGTGCATCCCGGCAGACTGAGGTTGATCTTGTTGCCCGCGCCGACGCACTGGGTGATCAGATACGTCTCCTCGGCGTAGTTGATGCCCTGGTGCACGGTGATGTTGCCGTTCTGGTCGACCTCGCACGGGTTGTCGAGGGTGCAGCGTCCGCCGTCCTCGTTGCCCGTGTTGTTGATGGCGACGACCTTGCCCGTCGCGGCGTCGACCACCGGGGAGCCCGAGGTGCCACCGATGGTGTTGCACGACGAGGTGTAGCGGACCGAGTCCTTCCAGATCCAGCTGTCCTCGTGCAGCCGGTAGACGAAGGCGTCGATGTTGCAGCTGTAGATCCGCTTCCAGTAGCCGGACACCACCTTGATGGCGGTCCCGGCGACGGGGTGGGTCGCGGAGAGCTCGAGCGCCGCGATGCCGTAGCTCGACTGGATCTGCGCGTACGTGGTGTTCAGCTGGTAGAGCGAGATGTCGGTGTCGGTCATGGTCGCGTAGGCGACCTTGGTGGCCCGCAGTGTGGCGACCTTGGTCCCGGCCGAGTTGAGCAGGCTGAACGTACGGCTGGACGCCACGTTGACGATGGACTCGCCCGGGTCCAGGAAGCCGCCCGACAGGCAGTGCCCGTTCGACATGACGATCGCGGGGTCGGTCGGCACCGAGGTCGGCATCTTCACGACGGAACCCGAACAGTTGCTGAGCGCCACGGTGCCCGCGAAGTTGACCGTGACGGCCGCCTTCGCGGTGTGTGCGGGCGCCGCATCCCGGCTTGTGGCCGATGCGGACGCCGCACCGGTGCCTGTGAGAGCCGCGCCGCCGAGCAGCAGGGCAGCCAGGACGCCGACGAGAGGTCTTTTCATGTGGGGGGTCCTCTCCAGACCGAAGTTCTTTCGGCATTGTCATGAGCATTGTCGGGATTGGCTGGTGCCCCGGCAATAGGGCCTCATGTCCGGTCCGTTCGCGGCTCGGCCGGTACGTCATGATCGGTTCATGGACAGGACGCTGCGGGATGTCGCGGAAGTGGGGCCGTTCTTCGCCGTCCGGACCGGGCCCGGCGAGACCGGTGCGGACGGCGGGGGCAGCGCGGACCACGGCCCCCGCGCGCACGGCTACCGGCCGCTCGCCGAGCTCTACGCCACGGACCCGAGGCGCGCGGTGCACCCCGTCCGCGAGCGGGCCGCCGACGTCGCCGGGCGGCTGGGCACTCCGGAGCTCCGGGTGGGCGCCTCCCTCGCCTTTCAGGGGCTGGCCGCCCGGCTGTGGTCGGTGGCCCTGGGCGCTGCCGTCCTGGCGGGCCGGGTCCCCGACATGGCCGCCGACCGGGTGTGGTGGAACCCGGCTCTCAGTGCCCCGAACGACCTCTGGCTGCCGCACCCGTCGGCCCTTCCCGACTCCGACGACCTCGCCGGCCAACTGGCCGGGACGGTGCTGGCCGGGCATCTGGTCCCGCTGCACCACGCGACCCGCGAAGCCTGCCCGGTCTCCGGCGGGCTGCTGTGGGGGAACGCCGGCTCCGCGCTGGCCGGTTCCCTGCGGGTGCTCCACACCTGGTGCGTCGCACGGGGCCGGACGGCGGAGGCGCGCAGCGCCCTGGACCTCACCGCGCGGCTCTTCCAGGAGCCGCTGCTGAGCGGCACCGGGACTCTGGACGCAGGGGATGTCAGCTTCGTGCGGCGCAGTTGCTGTCTGTACTACCGGGTCCCGGGCGGCGGCCTGTGCGGCGACTGCGTCCTGCGGTGATCGCGTGCGACCACGTGCGACCACGTGTGTCCGCTCACCCACTGGCCGCACCTCGCACGGGATTCGGCCATCGCCTGTAAGTCGCGGGCGGATGACCGAATCCATGTCACGACGCTCTGCCGCACGGCCGGTTGCCCGCTCCGAACGCGGGAGCGGGCCGCGGCCTTTCGTCGGTATGTCAGTGCATGATGCGGCTGTTCTGGTAGGCGCTGTCCCGCCACTCGTGGCCCTGCTTCACGATCGTCCATGTCTGACGGCCGACCCGCTCCGGTGGGACATCGATCTCGCCAGGAAGCTTCAGGCCGCCCTGGGTGACCACGATTCCGACATCCTTGCTGATGCACTTGACATTGAGGACATTCGCGACCGGAAGGACGTCCTTGTAGGGGCCCGTGAAGATGGCCGACATGTACGCCCGGATCTCGTCACGGCTCTTCAGGTAAGTGTCCTCACCCGGCACGATGAAGCTCGCGTCCTCGGTGAACACATCACCGAACGCTGTTAAATCATGGGCGACCCACGCCCGGCTGACTCGCTGCGGTACGTCCGCGAGGGCGGCCTTTTCCGCGTAGCACGAGCCGTGGCCATGCCCGGCGCCCTCTGTATCGGCCGTGGCGCCGCTGGCGACGCCACCGGGGACGACCACGGCGAGTACGACGATGCCAAGGCCGGCGATGATCGGCGAGCGGATATGTCTGCGCATACTGTCTTCCCGTCTCTCCTGGTGGAAACCTGCCAAGGAATCTGACAGGTGTCGGCTATCGCCGCAACGCCTTCCAGGAATAAGCCCGCCGGCATGCGCCTGCACCGGAATGGATCATGCTGGCCCAGGAATGTGTAATTCCACATTCGGGCGACCCCGCGGGCGGCCGGAAGGCCCGCTGGTGGCGGGCGCGGTGCGCCGATAGGAATTCCGCTGGCCTGCGAAGTAGTCACGAAATCTCTGGAAATTCAACGATCGGGAGAAGCGGGGTAATTACGCGTCATCTTCCGGTGCGATGGGCGGTCTGTCGCGAGGCCCTGGCGCGGGGGAGGATTACGCACGGAACCGGGCGTGCTGATGATGCGGCCCTGAGACCCTGAGCAGAGGTGGGACACCCATGCCGAACGGCGCGCAGACCCTGATCCGTACGCTCGTCAAGGGTGGGGTCGAGGTGTGCTTCGCCAACCCCGGTACGTCCGAGATGCACTTCGTCGCCGCATTGGACGACGTGCCGGAGATGCGCGCCGTGCTGTGCCTGTTCGAGGGGGTCGCCACCGGCGCGGCCGACGGCTACGGCCGGATGACCGGCCTGCCGGCCTGCACCCTGCTGCATCTGGGCCCCGGGCTCGCGAACGGTCTGGCGAACCTGCACAACGCGCGCCGGGCACACAGCCCGGTCGTGAACATCGTCGGCGACCACGCCCTGCCCCACAAGCCGTTGGACGCCCCGCTGGAGTCCGACATCGACGCGCTCGCTGGCACGGTCTCGGGCTGGGTGCGCCGGACGACGGACGGCGCCGATCTGCATCTGGACGCGACCCAGGCGATCATCGCCGCGTCGAGCGGGTCCGACGGCGCCGTCGCCACGCTCATCCTGCCCGCCGACGTGTCCTGGTCGGAGCCGGGACCGTCCCACACGGCCATCGCGTGGCTGCGCAGCGATGAGCCCGGTCCGGTGTCCGAGCAGGCCGTGACCGCCGCCGCCAAGGCGCTGCGGTCCGGTGAGCCCGCGGCGATCCTGCTCGGCGGCGGCGCGACGCGTGAGGCCGGGCTGCTGGCCGCGGCCCGGATCGCGGCCGCCACCGGAGCGAAGCTGCTCTGCGAGACCTTCCCCGCGCGGCTGGAGCGCGGTGCGGGGCTGCCGGAGGTCGAACGGCTCGCCTACCTCGCGGACTTCGCCACCGCCCAGCTCGAGGGCGTGAAGCACCTGATCCTGGCCGGTGCCCGCTCGCCGGTCTCGTTCTTCGCCTATCCCGGCAAGCCGGGCGACCTGGTGCCGGAGGGCTGCGAGGCGCGGGAGCTGGCCGGCGCCGCCGAGGACGTCACCGCCTCGCTCCAGCGGCTCGCCGACGAGGTGGCGGCGGATGTGAAGGCGGCGGACGTGACGCCGGCGGCCCGTCCGCGGCCCGCGCGTCCCACCGGCCCGCTCACCGCCGAGTCCGCGTCCCAGGCGATCGGGGCGCTGCTGCCGCCGGGCGCCGTCGTCGTGGACGAGGCGAACACCTCGGGGCTGTGGCTGCCCGGCGTGACGGCCGGCGCTCCCCGGCACGACTGGCTCACCCTCACGGGCGGCGCGATCGGCCAGGGCCTGCCGCTGGCGACCGGCGCGGCGGTGGCCTGCCCCGGCCGGCCCGTGGTGTGCCTGGAGGCGGACGGCAGCGCGATGTACACCCTCTCGGCGCTCTGGACGCAGGCGCGCGAAGAGCTCGACGTGACCACCGTCGTGTTCAACAACGGCTCCTACGCGATCCTCAACCTGGAACTCGAGCAGGTGGGTGCCGCCGCGGCGGGTGAGCGCGCCCGGCGGCTGCTCGACCTGTCCGGGCCGGCCCTGGACTTCGTCGCCCTGGCCACGGGAATGGGCGTGCCGGCGACCCGGGCCACCACCGCGGAGGAGTTCACCTCCCAGTTCGAGCGGGCGCTGGCCGAGCCCGGTCCACATCTGATCGACTGCGTCGTGCCGCCGGTCTTCTAGGGCGTGTTGCGAAAGTCCCGCCTGGCCCACGGCGTCTGGCACGCGTCCTCGCTGCGTTGTCGGGCTCGTCCACGTACGTCCGGTACGAGGACGACCCTCCGCCTTGCGAGCGCACGCACCGGACGCCGTGGGCCACGCCCTCCGGGCGAACGGCGCTCCTTTCGCAACACGCCCTAGTCCGAACCGGGGCCGGCCTCCACCGGTCCTCCTCGATCAGCCGCCGTGCGCGCGCAGCCACTCGTGGACGGTGTACGCGGCGCCGGTCCCGGTGCGCGCGCCGCGCACCCGGGTGCCGCCGTCGACCACCAGATCCGTCCCGGTGATCCAGCCGGCGTCGTCGGAGACCAGCCACAGGACGGCGCGCGCGACGTCCTCCGGCTCTCCGATCCGGCCCATGGGCAGCCCGGCGGCGATCTGCGGCTCGGCGCCCTCCCACACGAAACGGGCCATCTCCGTGCGGACCAGGCCGGGGGAGACCGCGTTGACCCGGACGGTCGGGGCGAGTTCGCCGGCGAGTTGGCGGGTGAGGTGGAGGAGGGCGGCCTTGCTGGTGCCGTAGGCGCCGATGTTGGGGCCGACGCCGTGCGCGCCCTCGGTGCAGATGTTCACCACCGTGCCGCCGTGCTCGCGCATCCAGGCCCGCCACGCGCACTGGACCAGCCGCAGGGGTCCGTCCACGTTGACGGTGAAGGCGTCCCGCCAGGCGTCCGGGTCGACGTCGACGAGCGGGCCGAACGGGGCGTTGGTACCGGCGTTGTTGACCAGGATGTCCACCCCGCCGAGCTCCTCGACCGCGAGCGCGACACACGCCTCCGGATGCGCGGGGTCGCCCACCGATCCGGCCAGGCCGGTGGCCCGGCCGCCGAGCGCGCGTACCTCCATGACGGCGGCCCGCAGTCCATCCGGGTCGCGGGCGGTCAGCAGGACCGCGGCGCCCGCCCCGGCCAGGGCGTGCGCGACGGCGAGGCCGATGCCCCGGGAGGCGCCGGTGACGAGGGCGGTCCTGCCGTGCAGCGGGGGAGTTGTCGCCGGTGTGGTCATGGGGCACCGTCTCATGATGGTACGTCAGTTCGAAAGGCGTCACCGTCGTCTCCTCGTCGCCTCCCCGTCGCGTCAGCGCGTCGACCGCGCCACGGAAGCGCCATGGAAGCGGCCGTTCCTGCACGAAGTCTTGACGCGCTCAAAGCGCACGAGTTAACTCACGCCTCGAACTAAGCAGTAAATCAAGGTCTGAATTAAGTCACGCACCAGGGCAAGTGCCGTAGAAAGGCAACCGGACCCATGCGCTCACTCACCCGTCCCCACACGGGCAGTACCAGGCTTCACCGCACCGGCCTCCGCCGCGCCGTCACCGGGCTGCTGGCGGCGGCGGTCGCCGTCGTCACCCCGATGCTGGCCACGCCGCTCACCGCGCACGCGGCGGGCGAGAGCGTCCAGGTGTGGCTGACCACCACGTCTGACTCGGGCGGCCGCAACGTCGTCAAGGGGCTCGAACAGCAGGCGCCGATCGCCTTCACCGCGGGCAGCGGTTCCGGCCAGTCCGTCACCGTCGACGAGAACACCCGCTACCAGCAGTTCGAGGGCGCGGGCGCGTCGTTCACCGACACCGCCGCCTGGCTGATGAACTCCAGCGGAGCGCTCAGCGCCGCCACCCGCGACGCGGTGATGAAGAAGCTCTTCGACCCGGTCAACGGCATCGGCATCGACTTCCTGCGCAACCCCATGGGCGCCTCCGACCTGGCGCGCGACAACTACACCTTCGACGACATGCCCAGCGGGCAGACCGACCCGGGCCTCGCGCACTTCTCCATAGCCCACGACCTGGCCGACGTCCTGCCGCTGACCAAGCAGGCCCGCCAGCTCAACCCCGCCGTCAAGGTGATGGGCGTGCCCTGGAGCGCGCCGGCCTGGATGAAGGACAACGGCAGCATGAGCCTGGGCTGGCTGCAGGCGCAGTACTACGGCGCTTACGCCCAGTACTTCGCGAAGTACCTGCAGGCCTACCAGGCGGCCGGCGTACCGGTCGACTACATCTCGGCGCAGAACGAGCCCACCTGCTGCGGGGGCTATCCGTCCATGCAGTGGAACGGCTCCGGTCTGGCGTCCTTCACCAAGAACAACCTGCTGCCCGCGCTGCACACCGCCGGGCTGTCCACCAAGGTCCTGGCCCTGGACTGGAACTGGGACCAGTACGACGCCTTCGCCGCCCCGACCCTCGACGACGCGGCGATCCGCAACGACCCGAACTTCGGCGGCATGGCCTGGCACGGCTACGGCGGCGACGTCGCCCAGCAGACCACCGTCCACAACAGGTACCCCACCGTGAAGGCCTTCGACACCGAACACTCCGGCGGCACCTGGATCGCCAACCAGCAGAAGGAGGACATGCACAACCTGATCGACTACACCCGCAACTGGGGCCAGAGCTGGGTCAAGTGGAGCCTGGCCGTCGACCAGAACATGGGACCGCACAACGGCGGCTGCGGCACCTGCACCGGCCTGGTCACCGTGCACAACGGCGACAGCCGCAGCGGACAGGTCGACTACACCGTCGAGTACTACACGATGGGCCACCTCACCAAGTTCGTGAAGCCCGGCGCCTACCGGATCGCCTCCACCGCCAACACCTCGGTGCCCAACGTCGCCTGGCGCAACCCGGACGGCTCGAAGGCGCTCATCGCGTACAACGACACCGGCAGCGCCCAGCCCGTACGCGTCAACTGGGGCAACCAGTCCTTCGCGTACACCCTGCCCGCCGGCGCCTCGGCGACCTTCACCTGGACCGGGACCCCCGGCAACGGCGGCGGTTCCACCGGAGCGATCACCGGCTTCGGCGGCAAGTGCGCCGACGTGGCCGCGGGCAGCAGCGCCAACGGCACCGCCGTCCAGCTCTACGACTGCAACGGCAGCGCGGCCCAGCAGTGGACCGCCTCCGCCGGCACCTACAAGGCGCTCGGCAAGTGCCTGGACCTGGCCGCCGGGGGCACCGCGAACGGCACCAAGGCCCAGCTGTACGACTGCAACGGAACGGGCGCCCAGCAGTGGCAGCCCGGCAGCGGCGGAACACTGGTCAATCCGGTGTCCGGCCGATGCCTGGACGCCACCGGGATGAGCTCCGCGAACGGGACCCGGCTGCAGATCTGGGACTGCGCCGGCGGCGCCAACCAGCAGTGGACCGTTCCCACCGGCTGACCTGCACGTAGGCTTCCGGGTGTCATCACACGCCCAGCAGGAAGAGGCCGCACCGTGTTCGCTCTGCACGCGCTGTGGAGAGCGGATCAGCGGCTCGCCCTGTGGGCCGAGGGCTCCCGGCAGCCGCCGGTCCCCGCGCCGGGCCACCCGTACGCCGTTCCCGGATCCGCCGTCGCCGAGTTGCTCGGCGACGGCGGATCCGCGCTCGGCTGGCTCGCCGGCCGGGCCCACGCAGGCCCGACCGGTCTGCTGCTCCCCACCCGCGACGGCGCGCCGCTGGCCTCGCCGGAGCTCGGCGGTCCCACCGCCGCCAGGGGCGTGCCCGTCGCACCGTGGACCGTCCCCTCGCTGCTCTTCGAGCCCGCGGAGGCCGCACTGCTGCTGGGCGAGCTGTCGACCGCGGGACTGCCCGAGGCGCCCTACGGTGCCGCGCTGCGCTGGCTGATCGCCGCCCACGACCTGGCCTGGCGCACGGTCGGACGGGGCAGGCTGCTGCCCGTGCTGGTCAGCGAGGCCGGAGCGCCGTACGCCCGCTGGCGCCCGGTCCGCGACGACGCCGGCTGGCAGGAGGCCGGCGAGCTCGCCGCCGCCGCGCCGCAGGAGTGCCGCGCCGAGCACCACGACGGCCGGCCCGACGGCCGTGCCGCCGCCACGATCCTCACCGACCTGCTCGACGTCCTCACCGACCGTGAGGCCCGCGCGGTCCTCGACGACGAACCCGAGCTGCTGCGCACCGCGCGCGGCCGGCGCCCCGCCACGACCGCCACCGAGCTGTGGCTGCGGGCCCTCACCTCGCCCACCGGCCGCGTCGAGGGCGCCGACCCCGACGAACTGGCCGAACTGGAGGAGCGGCTCACGGCCTGGCACCGCTCCGAGCCGCCCGTCCACGGCCCGCTGCGCGTCTGCTTCCGGCTGGTGGAACCGGTGGGCCCGGACCCCGCCGACCCGCGCGGCCACCCCTCCGACGACAACTGGCGGCTGGACTTCCTGCTCCAGGCGTCCGACGAGCCGTCCCTCATGGTCCACGCCGACGACGTCTGGAGCGAGGGCCCCGCGCTCAGCGCCCTGGAACGCAAGACCGCCCGCCCCCAGGAGGCGCTGCTGTCCGGTCTCGACCGGGCCGGCCGCGCCTACCCCGAGGTGCGGCGCGCGCTGCGCGGCAACCGGCCCGCCGGGCTGCCACTGGACCGGGCCGGCGCCCTCGGCTTCCTCCGGGACGCCGCTCCCGCACTGGCCGACGCGGGTTTCGGCGTACTGCTCCCCACATGGTGGCAGCGCCCCCAGAAACTCGGCATGACCCTGACCGTGCGCACCCCGCAGCCCGGCGCCGTGGACATCGGCAGCCTGGCCGACCAGGACGCCATCGTCGCGTTCCGCTGGCAGGCCGCGCTCGGCGACCAGCCGCTGACCCCCGCGGAACTCGCCGAGCTGGCGGCCGCCAAGCAGCCGCTGATCCGGATCCGGGGCCAGTGGACCGAGGTCGACCCGGACACCATCGCCGCCGCTCTCGCCTTCCTGGAACGCGACGGCAGCGGCGCCACGGACTCCGGGCGGATCCTGCGGATCGCGCTCGACCCGGACGCCACGGCGGGCGGGCTGCCGGTCGCGTCCGTCAGCGCCGACGGCCGGCTCGGCGAACTGCTCTCCGGCCGCGCCGACCAGCGGCTGCGCCCGGTCGCGGTGCCCGCCGGATTCGGCGCGACGCTGCGCCCGTACCAGGAACGGGGGCTGGCCTGGCTCAAGTTCCTGTCGGAGCTCGGGCTCGGTGCCGTCCTCGCCGACGACATGGGGCTCGGCAAGACCGCCCAGGCACTGGCGCTGCTCGCGGTGGAGCACGCGGAGCACGCCGATCGCGCGGATCACCCGGATCACACGGCTGAGATCCGGCCGACGCTGCTGGTCTGCCCGATGTCGCTGGTCGGCAACTGGCGGCGCGAGACCGCCAGGTTCGCCCCGATGCTGCGGGTCTACGTCCACCACGGGGCCGGCCGGCTGTCCGGCGCCGAGTTGCGGGAAGCGGTCGCCGGCGCCGATCTGGTGATCACCACGTACGGGCTGGTGCAGCGCGACACCGAGGCGCTCACGCAGACCGTCTGGCGGCGCGTCATCATCGATGAGGCGCAGCACATCAAGAACTCCGCCACCCGCCAGTACCGGGCGGTCCGCGAACTGACCGCCGACCACCGCATCGCACTCACCGGCACTCCCGTCGAGAACCGGCTGGCCGAACTGCACGCCATCCTGGACTTCGCCAACCCCGGCCTGTTCGGTTCGGCGATCCGCTTCAAGGAGCGGTACGCCGTTCCCATCGAGCGCGACGGCAGCGAGGCCGCCGCGCAGGCGCTGCAACAGCGCACCCGGCCGTTCGTCCTGCGGCGGCTGAAGGGCGATCCGGCCATCTCGCGGGACCTGCCCGCCAAGCAGGAGATGACGGTGCTGTGCAATCTCACAGCCGAACAGGCGGCGCTGTACCAGGCGGTCGTCACCGACCTCCTGGAGCAGATCAAGGAGAGCCGCGGCATCGAGCGCAAGGGTCTGGTGCTGGCGTCGCTCGGCAAGCTCAAGCAGGTGTGCAACCACCCCGCGCAGTTCGCGCACGACGGCTCGCCGCTGGCGGGGCGCTCGGGGAAGGTCGCCCGGCTGGAGGAGACGCTGGAGGAGGCGCTCGCCGAGGGCGACAAGACGCTGTGCTTCACGCAGTTCGCCGAGTTCGGTTCGCTGCTGCAGGGGCACCTGGCCCAGCGGCTGGACACCGACGTCCTGTTCCTGCACGGCGGGGTGCCCCAGCGGGCCCGCGACGAGATGATCGAGCGCTTCCAGGACCCGGACGGCCCCTCGGTGTTCCTGCTCTCCCTCAAGGCCGGCGGCACCGGCCTCAATCTGACCGCCGCCAATCAGGTCATCCATGTCGACCGGTGGTGGAACCCGGCGGTCGAGGAGCAGGCCACCGACCGGGCGTTCCGGATCGGACAGCGCCGTGACGTCCAGGTCCGTAAGTTCGTGTGCGTGGGCACCGTGGAGGAACGCATCGACGCGATGATCGAGGCGAAGCGGACCGTGGCCAGGGCTGCCGTCGGATCCGGCGAGAACTGGCTGACGGAGCTGTCGACCGACGCGCTGTACGACCTGGTCGGTCTCGGCGCCGACGCGGTGAGCGAATGACGGGGCGGCCGGGGCTGCCCGGCAGGGCGCGCTCTTGGTCCCAGCGGTTCGCCGACCGGCTGGAGGCCATCGGCGCGACCGTGCCGCCGGGCCCGCCCGCCGCCGGGGTGACCGGGCTGGAGGTCGAGGCCGGCGCCGTGACGGCCCGGGTCAGGGAGGGGCAGGCGCGCTACGACGTGCGGATCGGGCTGGCGGAGTTCACCCCGGCGCAGTGGACCCGCGCCGTACGGGCCGTCGGCGCCGACCCCGACTGCCGGGCGCGGCTGCTCGACAACGAACTGGCTCCCGACGCGGAGGACCTGTTCGCCAGGGCCGGCCTGCGGCTCTTCCCGGCGCGCACCCCGGATCTCGCGATGGAGTGCTCGTGCCCCGACTGGGCGCTGCCCTGCGCCCATCTCAGCGCGGTGCTGCGGAGCCTGGCCGACGCGTTCGACGCCGATCCGTATCTCGTCCTGACCTGGCGCGGGCGCACCCGCGAGGAGCTGCTGAAGGAGCTGCCGCCCGCCGTGCCGCGGCGCGAGCCGGCGGACTCGGCGCTGTTGCTGCTCGGCCGGCCGGCGATCACCGTCCGCGGCCGCGGTCTGACCGAGGTGCTGGGGCCGGCCTACGAGGCGTTCACCGGCTGGTGACCCGGTCCTGAGGCACGTCGAGCAGGCGGGCCATCGCCACCGGCCCGCCGGGATCGGATCTCCGATGTCCCGCTGCGACTGCGGCTATTGGTCGGGATCCGAGTGCCTGTTCTAGGCTTGGATCATGGAATTCGAGATCGTCAGGGAAAGCATCACCATTCCGTCCGGCGACGGCTCCATGGGCGCCCACCTGGTCCGGCCGCAGGCCCCCGGCCGTTACCCGGGTGTGGTCGTCGGCTTCGAGATCTTCGGGCTGACCGCGCACATCCGTGACGTCGCGGAGCGGATCGCCCGTCTCGGCTACACCGTCATCGTTCCCGACTTCTACCACCGGGCCGGAACGGGCATCGACTTCACCGACGACCCGGACGGCCGCGTCAAGGGACTCGAACTCAGCGGCGGGCTCACCCGCGAGGGGGCCGTCGAGGACATCCGCGCGGCCGTGGACCATCTGCGGGGCGCGGAGCTCGCTGCCCCGTCCGTCGGGATGATCGGCTTCAGCTTCGGCGGCCATCTCGCCTATCTGGCCGCCACTCAGTTCGATCTCGCGGCGACCGCGGTCTTCTACGCCGGCTGGCTCGCCAGCTCCGACATCGGACTCGGCCGCCCGGGGCCGACCCTCACGCTCACCGAGGGCATCGCCGAGCACGGCGGCCGGCTGGCCTTCTTCGTCGGTGACGAGGACCACGCCGTCCCCGCCGCGGACCGTGCCGCGATCGGCGCCCGGCTGGCGGAGGCCGGCGTGCGGCACGAGATCATCGTCTACCCCGGGATCCCGCACGGGTTCTTCTGCGACGTCCGTGACTCGTACCGCAAGGAGGCCGCGGACGACGCCTGGATCCGCGTCCAGGAGCTCTTCGCGGCGGAACTCCCGCGGCCCGCGTAGCGCGTGGCGCTTCGTCCAGCCGGCCGGGCTTCCCGGCCGGCTGGGGAGCGCTCTCCCTGAACGTCCGATGTGTCATCAGGGCTGTCGATGCGCGTAACGAACTCCCCTCGGTTCATCGAACAATCGGGCTCAACTGGTCCGATCTATTGACGCAATTGGAAGGTTTCTTTACCGTCCTGTGCGGTAGAGGTTCGGCCCATCCGCCGCAGTTCGACTGTGACTTGTCATGCCTTGATCAAGTACTGGGCCGAGCACGGATTCCGTAGGAGGACGCGCAATGCCGAGGCCCCCCACCCCTCGCCGATTCACCCCGAGAGCCCTGATCGCCACCGGGGCGGTCACGGCCACCGCCGCCGGACTGCTCGTGGCCGTCGCCGGAACAGGCAGTGCCGCTCCCGTGCTGCTCAGCCAGGGCAAGCCCGCCACCTCGTCGTCCGACGGCGGCACCGGATACGCCGCGAAGCTCGCGTTCGACGGCGACACCGCGACCCGCTGGGCGAGCGTCAGAAACGTCGACCCCCAGTGGATCAGGGTCGATCTGGGCACAGCGGCCACCATCAGCTCGGTCAAGCTGGTCTGGGACCTGTCCTGCGCCACGGCGTACAAGGTCGAGTTCTCGACCGACGGCAGCACCTGGAAGAGCGTCTACTCCACCACCACGGGCGACGGCGGCACCGACGACCTCGCGGTCAGTGGAACCGCCCGCTACGTCCGCACCACCGGCACCGCCCGCTGCCGGCCCACCATGGGCTACTCGCTGCAGGAGTTCCAGGTCTTCGGCGGCGGCAGCGCCGACACCCAGCCCCCCACCACCCCGGGCAACCTGCACTCCACCGGCTCGACGCCGACCAGTGCCGCGCTCGCCTGGAACGCCTCGACGGACGACGCGGGCGTCGCCGCGTACGACATCTACAACGACGGCAACAAGATCGCGGAGGCGGCCGGCACCGCCACCACCAAGAACGTCACCGGGCTGACCCCCAACACCGCGTACCGCTTCACCGTCTTCGCACGGGACGCGGCGGGCAACGTCTCCCCGGCCAGCAACCTGGCCACCGTCACCACTCCGCCCAGCTCTGACACCCGGCCGCCCACCGCGCCCGGCGGGCTGGCCGTCACCGGGACGACCTCCGGCAGCGCCTCGCTCAAGTGGACGGCCGCGACCGACGACACGGGCGTGACCGGGTACGACGTCTACAACGGCACGGACGTCATCCTCCCCGACGTCACCGGCACCACGGCCACCGTCTCCGGACTCGCCGCCGACACCTCGTACACCTTCACCGTCAAGGCCAAGGACGCGGCGGGCAACGTCTCGCCGGCCAGCAACCAGGTCACGGCGAAGACCCTGCCCGACAGCGGCAGCGACAAGACCCCCTCCAGCATCAAGACCGTCTCCACCGGCTGGACGATCCCCTGGGGCATGAGCTGGCTGCCCGACGGCTCCGCGCTCATCACCGAGCGCGACTCGTTCAAGGTCTTCAAGCTCACCCAGGCCGGTGCGCGGACCCAGATCGGCACCGTACCGAACGCGGTCACCACCGACGGTGAGGGCGGCCTCCTCGGTATCGCGGTCTCGCCCAACTGGAGCAGCGACCACTACGTCTACATCATGCACACCGCCTCGGAGGGCAACCGGATCGTCCGGATGACCTACGACGGCTCGACGCTGAGCGGCTACACCCAGCTCGTCGGCGGCATCAAGAAGAGCAAGTACCACAACGGCGGGCGCCTCAAGTTCGGCCCCGACGGCTACCTCTACGCCACCACGGGCGAGGCCCAGACCCCCGACCTCGCGCAGGACAAGAACTCCCTCAACGGCAAGATCCTGCGGATGACCACCGCGGGCAAGGCCGCCCCGGGCAACCCGTTCGGGACGCTCATCTACTCCTACGGCCACCGCAACCCGCAGGGCATCACCTGGGACCCGCAGGGCCGGCTGTGGGAGGCCGAGTTCGGCAACTCCAAGTACGACGAACTGAATCTGATCACGCCGGGCGCCAACTACGGCTGGCCCACCTGCGAGGGCAAGTGCTCCACCTCCGGCATGACCAACCCGAAGGCGCAGTGGGCGGTCGCCCAGGCGTCGCCCAGTGACATCGCCTACTCCGACGGCGCCATCTACATGGCGGCGCTGAAGGGCCAGCGGCTGTGGCGCATCCCGGTCAGCGGGACCACCGCGGGCACTCCGGCGGCGTACTACGTCAACCAGTACGGCCGGCTGCGGACCGTCGAGAAGATCCCCGGCAAGAGCGCGCTGTGGCTCTCCACGACCAACTGCGACAACAACGGCAACGCCGCCGACGGCGCGGACAAGGTCTTCCAGATCGAGCTGAAGTAGCAGAACCGGAACCGGGGCCGTGAGGCCACCGGTCGCAGACCGCCGGGCGGGGAGCAGGGGGCCCCGCCCGGCTTTGCGTTTCCGCGGGTGCGTTTCCGCAGGTGCGTCACCCCTTTGGCGGTGGGAGCGGGAGTACTCCTTCACGGAGTGTTCGGCCCGCGGACCCCCGCTCTTTCCGTGTGCGGGGCATGAATTGACGCAGTGGCGGGAACGCGCACAGCCCGCCCGGCAGCCGGTCGTGCGGGAGTCCGGGTGCCGGGACACGCTTACGCTGGGCGGATCGCCGCATCGCCGTAACCGCATTGTCGCTGTATCGAGACCACCTGTACCGAGGAGGGGCCATGACGCTTGCCCAGGCTGAACGGGTCAAGTGGCAGGGCGGGTGGCAGCGGACCTCGGTACGCTCCATGGCCGTCCTGATCCCCGTACTCGCCCTCGCGGTGCTCGCGGGCCGCCGTTGGTCGCTGATCGACTCCAGCGCCGACCAGCTCGGCGCCGCCGACCGCCAGTGGCTGGCCGTCGCGGCCGCCGCCGCCGTCATGACCTGGATCTGCTCGGCCACCGCCCAGCAGGGCGCGGTGGTGGAGTCGCTGCCGCCGGGACGGCTGCTCGCCACCCAGTTCGCCGCGTCCGCCGCCAACCACCTGCTGCCGGCCGGAGTCGGCGGCAACGCCGTCAACCTGCGGTTCCTGCTGCGCCGCGGACTGCCACCGGGCCGCTCGGCCGCCGCCCTGGGGGTACGTGCCGTGGCCGCCGCGGTGGTACGCGTCGGCATGCTGCTGATACTGCTCGCCGTCTTCCCGCACGCGCTCAAGGTCGACCGGGTCACCCCGGCCGGCCCCGCCCACCCCGTCGTCATCGTGTCGGTGGTGGCGGGCTGCGCCGTGGCCGGCGCGCTGCTGCTGCTCCTCGCCGGCCGGGTCCGGGACCGGGTGCGCACCTTCTTCGGCACGATGGTGGTCGATGTGCGGGCCCTGCACTGCAAGTCGGCACGGGTCGCGGCCCTGTGGGGCGGATCGCTGGCCTTCCCGGTGATGCACGCGACCGTGCTGGTGGCGGTGATCCAGGCGCTGAACGCTCCCGTGCCGGTCAGCGGAGTCGTCCTCGCGTACCTCTTCGCGAGCACCGCCGCGGCCTGGCTGCCCGCCCCCGGCGGCCTCGGCTCGCTCGACGCCGCCCTGGCCTTCACCCTGGTGACCGCCGGCGCCTCGGCCGTCGTGGCCACGTCGGCCGTCCTCGGCTACCGGCTCGTGACGGTCTGGCTGCCGCTGATCCCCGGTGTCCTGGTGCTCGCCGCGCTGATGCGGCGCCGCGTGCTCTGAGCGCCTGCTCCGCGCCGGCCCGAGCTGCGGCCGGTGGTCACAGCGGCCGGGAGTATGGTGCGGTCCCATGGTGGAACCACGGGTCGATCCGGCAGGTCGGGGGCGGGTCCTCGTCGTCGACGACGACGCGGCGATCCGCCGCTCGCTGGGCCGCGGCCTGCGCCTGGACGGCTTCCGCGTCACCGAGGCGGACGGCGGGCGGGCGGCGCTCGCCGGGCTGCGCGACGACCCGCCGGACGTGGTGGTGCTGGACATCTCCATGCCCGGCATCAGCGGTATCGAGGTGTGCCGGACGCTGCGCGAGGACGGCAACGACATACCGGTGCTGATGCTGTCGGCCCTGGACGAGGTCGCCGACCGGGTCGCCGGGCTGCAGGCGGGCGGCGACGACTACCTCGTCAAGCCGTTCGCCCTCGACGAGCTGGTGCTGCGGCTGCACGCGCTGCTGCGCCGCCGCCCGCCCCGGCGGACGGACACCGTGCGCGCCGGCGGCCTGCTGCTCGACCCGGCGGCCCGCACCGCACACCTCGACGGCACCGAGCTGCACCTCACCCGCCGTGAGTTCGAGCTGCTGGAGACCCTGGCCCGCAACGCGGGGATCGTGCTCACCCGCGACCAGCTGCTCGACCGGGTCTGGGGCTACGACTTCGACGTGCGGACCGATGCCGTCGACACCTTCGTGAGCTATCTGCGCCGCAAACTGGAGGCCGGTGGCCGGTCGCGGATCGTGCACACGGTGCGCGGGGTCGGCTTCGTGCTGCGCGACAGCCCGGCGGAGGGCGCGCGATGACCATGCGGCTGTCGACGCGGATCGCGATCGCCGTCGGCGTGCTCGTTCCCCTCCTCGTGCTCGCGTCGGGCTGGCTGCTGGTGCGGCTGGTCGCGAACGATCTGCACGCCCAGGCCGACGCCCATCTGCGGGAACGCGCGGCGGCGATGGCGCAGGACGCCCGCAACCTGCTGCGGGTCACCGCGGCGGACCGGTCGGCCGCCGCCGAGCAGGCCAAGGAGAAGCGGCTGTTCACCTCGGCGCTGGACGTCGGCATCCGGCTCATCGGCCCGGATGGCACCGTGACCGGCGGGCCGCAGCCCGGCGCGTCCTTCACGCTGCCCGCCGACGCCCGCCGGCCGGTCACCGTCCGCGACGGGCAGCGGAGCTGGCGGGTGCTGTCGGTGCCGGTGGTCGCCAAGCGCCCGGCGGCGACCGGCACCCTGTGGATCTTCTCGCCGGACACCGCGAGCCAGTCGCAGATCCAGCTCGTGCGGCGGCGGGTGGTGATGGTGGCGCTGCTGGGCGCGCCGCTGGCCGCGGCCGTCACCTGGCTCGCCGCCACCGCCGCCGTACGCCCGCTGCGCAGGCTCCAGCGGCGGGCCGCCGGCCTCGACCCGGGCACCAGCGCGGCCCGGCTCGACCACGAGCCGTCCAGGATCGCGGAGGTCGACGACCTGGCGCTGACGCTGCGGACGGTGCTGTCCCGCTACGACGAACAGGCCGCGCGCACCGCCGAGGCGCTCGCCACGGCCCGCTCCTTCTCCGCCGCGGCCTCGCACGAACTGCGGACCCCGCTGATGAGCATGCGGATCAACCTGGACGTACTGGGCGGCCACCCCGGCCTTGACCCCGCCGAACGGGCCGAGATCGTGGCGGACCTGAGCCGGGAGCACGCCCGGCTGCTCGGCCTGCTGGTGATGCTGCGGGCGCTGGCGCAGGGCGACCTCGTGGAGGCCGACGCCTTCGGGCCCGTCGATCTCGCCGAGGTCGTGGAGTCCGCCGCCGCCGCGCTGCGCGGCAGCCGGCCGGGCACGGCACTGACCGTGCGGAGCGGGCCCGGGCTCCTGGTCCACGGGTGGGAACCGGGGCTGCGCTCGGCCGTCGACAACCTGATCGTGAACGCGCTGACGCACGGGGGCGGCGCGGTCGACGTGACGCTGAGCGCCGGGGAGGACGGGCACGGGCCGGGTGAGGTCGCCGGTCCGTTCGTCGTGCTCACCGTGGACGACGACGGGCCCGGGGTGCCGCCGGCGTCCCGGCAGCGGGTCTTCGAGCGGTTCCGGCGCGGCTCCGACAGTTCCGGCTCCGGCCTCGGTCTGACGCTCGTCGCGCAGCAGATCTCCCTGCACCGGGGCACGATCCGGATTCTGGACCGGCCGGCCGGCGAGGGCCGTGCCGCCCGGGGAGCCCGGTTCGAGGTACGGCTCCCGCTGGCCGTGACCGGCCGGCCGGACTCCGGACTCCCATCGCGCAGGGACTGGTTGAGCGGGGAAACGGCGACGGGAACGGGACCAGTGACGGGACCAGTGACGGACCGGTGACGGGAACGGCGCCCGGTCAGGCCCCACAAGGTTTCCACAAAGACCGCTCCTAGCGTCGTTCCGCGGCCGGGCACCGTGCCCGGTCCGTCGAGGAGGACACCATGCGCACCACTCGCACCACCCGGACGGCGATCGCCGCGTGCGCGGCCGTCGCCGCGCTGCTCGGCGCGGCGGGAAGCGCGGCCGCCGCGCCGTCCGCGCCCCCGACCGGGGACGGCGCCAAGGCGGTCTGCAAGCGCGCCCCCAAGGCCGACGCGCGGATCGACAAAGCGCTCGCCCGGCTCAACGGGAACGCCGCCACGAAGGGATCCGTCGCCCGGCTCACCCAGCGCGTCGCCAACGCCAAGTCGGCCGGTCACAGCGAGATCGAGACCTATCTCAACGACCGGCTGACCTTCCGCAAGTCGCTCGTGCCGACGCTCCAGCAGCGCCAGAAGGACCTCAAGTCGGTCCTCGTCTGGTGCCAGGCCAACAACAGCGGAACCTCGAAGTGACCACGGGATCACGGCTGGCCGCGGTCACCGCGACGGTGCTGCTCTGCGCCGCGCTCGCCACCGGCTGCGGTGACAAGGGCGGTGGCGCCGACGGGTCCGCCACCATTCCCACGCCGTCCGGTTCGCAGCTCGCGCACCTCGACAAGGTCGTCGGCGACGCGGAGTCGGCGGCGAACGCGGCGGAGTCCGATGCCGCGTCCGACGCCGCGTCCGACAACTGACGGACGGCTCACGTAACCTGTGCGGCCATGGAGTCGATGGCACGGACTTTGTGGCTGCGCACGGAACCACTGCACGCGGTGGTCTACTTCGACGCGCAGTGCCGCGAGATGGGGCGCTCGCTGGGTCTCAAGGGCTACTGGATGGGGTACTTCGCCACCCGGTCCGCCCCACTGGGCCGCGCACAGCCGTCGGTGGTGACCGCCGCGTTCGGTGTGTTCGCCCCCGGACCGGTCGCCCGCGCGCTGCCCGCGTCCTGGGACATCACCACCCCCGAGCGGGCACTCGACCTGCGGGTCGAACGCTCGGCCGCCGCCCTGCGGGCGCTCGATCCGGAACTGGAGCGCCGGGCGGAGCGGCTGACCGGTCCGCTGGGCGCGATGGTGGCGGACGCACCCGCACTCGCCCGGCCGGTGTTCGCCGCCAACCGGGCCCTCCCCGACCGGGCGGACCCCGTGGAGCAGGTGTGGCAACTGACCACCTCACTCCGTGAGTTCCGCGGTGACGCGCATCTGGCCGTACTCGCCGACCGCGGCCTCGACGGCTGCGAGGCACTGCTCCTCGCGGCCGCCGACGGCCGGGTGCCCGCCGACTCCATCCGGCAGGACCGCGGCTGGACGGCGGAGGAATGGGCGGGCGCCGGTGCCCGGCTGCGCGAACGCGGACTGCTCGCGGCGGGCGGTGCCCTCACCGAACGCGGACGCGACGAGCGCCGGTCGATCGAGGACGACACCGACCGGCTGGCCGGCCGTCTGCTGCGCCCGCTGTCCGGCGACCGCGCGCAGGCGCTGTTCAGCGACCTGGCCCCGGTGGTGGACCGCGTCCTGGCCGGCCAGGTGCTGCCGTTCCCGAACCCGATCGGCCTGCCCCGGCCGGTGCGGCCGCTGTAGCCGGGTAGCCGATCGGAACGAGCCGGGTCGTCGGACCGCGAAGCTACTTGGCGTCGGCGTAGCACTCCACGACGTTCGTCTCCAGCGGGAAGCGGACCGGGGTGTCGCCGAAGACCAGGCGGCGGGCCTCCTCGCCCGCCGCGGCGACGGCGGCCTCGACGGGGCCCGCGAGGCCGGTCGGGGTGTGCACGATGATCTCGTCGTGCTGGAAGAAGACCAGTTGCGGCTCGGGGCCGATCGCCGCGAGGCGGCGCCGGGTGGCGGCGAGCATCGCCAGGGCCCAGTCGGAGGCGCTGGCCTGGATGATGAAGTTACGGGTGAAGCGCCCCCAGGAACGGGCGGCCCGCCGGTCGGGCGAGGAGCCGTCGTCGGAACCCGATCCCGAACCGGATCCGGAACCCAGGTCCGCGTCCTCCGTGTCCAGCCAGCCGGAGGCCGGCGTCGGGGAGGTGCGGCCCAGCCGGGAGCGGACCACGCCGCCGCCTTCACCGATGCGGGCGGCGGATTCGACGAGGCCCATCGCGTCGGGGAAGCGGCGGCGGAGAATCGCGAGCAGCTGACCCGCCTCGCCGCTGGTCTGCCCGTACATGGCGGCCAGCAGGCCGATCTTGGCGCGGCTGCGGTCGCCGCCGAACGCGGTGCGCGCGATGCCCGCGTAGAGATCGCCCTCCGCCGCCGCGGCGGCCAGGCCCGTGTCGGCCGACATCGCCGCGAGCACCCGGGGCTCCAGCTGGCCTGCGTCGGCGACGACCAGCCGGTGGCCGGGGTCGGCGACGACGGCGGACCGCAGCAGCCGGGGGATCTGCAGGGCGCCGCCGCCCCGGGTCGCCCAGCGGCCGGAGACCACCCCGCCGACGACGTACTCGGCGCGGAACCGGCCGCCGCGCACCCAGCTCTCGCGCCAGGCCCAGCCGTGGGCGGCGTGGATCCTGGACAGTTCCTTGTAGCGCAGCAGCAGCGCCGCCGCCGGGTGCTCGACCTCGCGCAGCACATGCGAGCGGGTCGACGGCAGCTGGACGCCGACCCGGGCGAAGGCGGGCAGCACCTGGGCGGGGGAGTCCGGGTTGACCGGGCTGCCGAGCGCCTCCTGGACCTGGGTCGCGAGTTCGCCCAGCAGCTTGGGGCGGGCGCCGCCCGACGGGCGCGGGCCCAGCAGACCGGTCAGCAGTTCGTCGTGCACGGCGGCGCTCCACGGCAGTCCGCCGCGGCCCATCTCGGCGGCGGCCAGCGATCCGGCGGACTCGGCGGCGCACAGCAGCCGCATCCGGCCCGGGTGCTCGCCCTCCTGGAGCCGGCGCTGCTGCTCGGCGTGCACGGCGACGACGGCCGTCAGCGGATCGGCGTCCTGCGGCAGGTGGTGCCGGTCGGCCGCGAAGAGCACCGGCTGGTCGTCGGCCGCGCCCTCCCGGGCGTCCTCGGGGACCGGCAGATCCTTCAGCCGCGCCCACGCGGCGCCGAGCGAGCGCGGCTGTCCGTGCCGGCCGTCCCGGCCGAGCAGCAGCGTTTCGACGAGTTTCAGATCGTGGCAGCGGGCCGGCCGTACCGGCAGCCGGTCGAGCAGCCGGGGGTACAGGTCCTCGGTCGCCGCCCACACCCAGCGCGGCCCGCCGGACGCCTCGCGGGCGGCGATGGCGGCGGCGAGATCGGCCACCCGCTCGGCGGACCCGGTCGGTACGCCCTCCTCGTCCAGCACCAGCAGCCGCCCGCCGTGCCCCACGGGGTCGGGTGCGACGGCGACGCGTGGCGCGGAGGGCAGAGGAGTGCTCACGGGTCGAGCGTAGAGCGGGGCACTGACAACGGGCCGTGTGCAAGGCGGCCGGTCAGCGGTCCAGGAGCGTGTCGCGGTGCTGGGCGCGGTACTCGTCGAGCAGCGCCATCCGGTCCGCCGTGGTGAAGGGCCGGTACGCCGCGCCGCAGGGGCCCGCGTCCGGCGGGGACCACCAGACCGGATCCGCGCACGAGAAGCCGGTGCGGCGCAGGCCGACCCGGTGGACCTTGTTGGTGGCGGTGACCGGCATCCGCGCGGTCACGCGCACGAAGCGCGGCGGCATCTTCGTGCCCAGATCCGGCTGGGCGGCGAGGAAGGCGGCGAACGCGGCCGGGTCGAAGGCGGCGCCGTCGTGCAGGGCGAGGGTCGCCATGACCTGGTCGCCCGCCACCGGGTCAGGGACGGCGTAGACGGCGGCCGAGGCTGCGTCCGGGAAGCGGGCCAGGATGTTCTCGATGACCGCGGCGGCCAGGTTCTCGCTGTCGACGCGCAGCCGGTCGTCGCTGCGCCCGGCGAAGTGGAAGAAGCCCTCGGCGTCACGGAAGAACAGATCGCCGGTCCAGTACCAGTCGCCGCGCAGCCGGTCGGCGACGGCCTGCTCGTTCTTCCAGTAGCCCTCGAACGTGCTCCGGCCGCGGTTGACCAGCTCGCCGATCGCCTCGTCGCCGTTGAGCAGCCGGCCGTCGGCGTCGAAACGCGCGGGCGGGCGTTCCCGGCCGGTGCCGGGGTCCACGACGGCGAGATCCGCACCCGGGGCGGCGCGGCCGATGGCGCCGGGTGGTGTGCCGGGGGAGCGCTGGATGGCGGCGCCGCCCTCGGAGGAGCCGTACCCCTCGATGAGCGGGGCGCCGAAGCGGGCGGCGAAGCGGGTGGCGTCGACGGCCCCGGCCTCGGTGCCGAAGCCGTGCCGCAGTGGGTGGTCGCGGTCGTCGGGGCGTTCGGGGGTCGCGAGCAGGAACTGCACGGCGCGGCCGACGTAGGTGAAGTACGTGGCCCCGTAGGCCCGTATGTCGGGCAGGAACCCCGAGGCGGAGAACTTCCGGGTCAGGGCGACTGCGGCCCCGCCGGTCAGTGCCGGGGCCCAGTTGGCCATGACGGCGTTGCCGTGGAACAGCGGCATGCAGATGTAGTGGACGTCCTCGGGCACCACGCCCAGGAAGTCGACCAGTGCCTGCCCGGCGTGGGCGAGGCGGCCCTGGGAGCAGATCACCGCTTTGGGGGTGCCGGTCGAGCCGGAGGTGAAGTACAGCAGCATCCGGGTCCCGGGCGTGACCTCCGGCGCGGGTTCCGGCTCGGCGCCCGCGTACGGGGCGAGCAGCGCGTCGTACGCGGGGTCGTCGACGACGAGGACGCGGTCGCGGGCGAGCGACGGTCCCAGGTCGAGGCCGTCGAGCAGCGGGAGGTGGGCGCGTTCGGTGACCAGCAGGGCGCATTCGGTGTGGGCGATGTCGCGGGCCAGTTCCGGGCCGCGCCGGGTCGGGTTGACGCCGACCACGGTGGCTCCGGCGAGTGCGGCCGCGCCCAGCCACAGGGGGTACTCGGGGACGTTGTCCAGCAGGACGCCGACATGCGGCTGCGCTCCGGGCGGCAGCAGATCGCGCAGCAGCGCGGCGCGGGCCGCCGACGCGGCGGCGGTCTCGTGGTGGGTGAGGACCAGATCGCGGTACTTCAGGCCCGGCCGGTGGTCCTTCCACCGCGCGCGCACCAGCTCCGCGACCGTGGTGCCGGCCGCGGAGCCGGTGTCCGGGGTGTGAGCGGCCCCCGCCGTGTGCGTGCTCCCCATCGCCGCCTCCCGTCCGTTGGACAGCAAGCGGCACCATAACTGACTAGTCGTCAGATGTGGAGGGGGCGATCGACGGCGGGGGCCGGTGCGAGCGGTCGGGGTGCTGCGTCAGGAACCCTGCTGAGCCTGCTCGACGGACTTGCGGACCTCGTCCATGTCCAGCGCGCGCGCCTGGCCGATCACATCGTCCAGGGCCGCGGCCGGCAGCGCGCCGGGCTGGGCGAAGACGGCGACGCGGTCGCGGACGATCATCAGCGTCGGGATCGACTGGATGTCGAACGAGGCGGCCAGCTCCGGCTGCGCCTCGGTGTCCACCTTCGCGAAGACCAGGTCCGGATTCGCCTCGGCGGCCTTCTCGTAGACCGGGGCGAACATCCGGCACGGGCCGCACCAAGCGGCCCAGAAGTCGATCAGGACGAAATCGTTCTTGGTCACGACCTCGTCGAAGTTGTCCTTGGTCAGCTCGACAGTGCTCATGGTGCGCATAACGGGGTGTGCCGATCGGATATTCCGGCGACTTCACTCATCCGGGTGATGGGGTGACCGGGTGCAGTGGCGATCAGTGGGTGGGTCTCGTTGGTCCTGTCATGGGAACGACGGAATGGGCCCGGGACAGCGGCGGTGCGAACGACGGAGCCGCCTGGCGCGTCACCCGGGGTGGAACGATTCCGCACGGCTCGGACGTCCCGGTGTACGCCGCCCTGGCCGACCAGTGGCGGTCGGCCGGGCGGATGGTACCGGGGCAGATCGACGCGGAGTGGGCCGAGCTGGTCGGACGGATCCCGCGGTTGACGGGGGTGTGACGACCGGAAGCGGGATGTGACGGCCGCAGTCGGGATACGGCGGGAGAGCGGCCACGAACGGCCCTGCCGCGGTCCGGGACGCCTCAGCCCTCGTCGAAGACCAGGTCCTCGGGCGGACGGTTCATCCGCACCGTCTGGCCCGAGACCTCCACCACCGTCTCGAAGCCGGTGTACTGGCCGCGGGACACGATCAGCACGCGGTCGCCCCGCTGGTCCAGGAAGGCGGCGAACCCGGCCAGCGACGGGTCTCCCGCGCCCAGCGCCAGGTAGTCCGCCAGCCGACGGAACAGCTTCGGCATGATCACGGCCTCCGAGGTGATCGACTCCAGGCCGTCGATCCGCGCCCCTGACTGGGTGACGTCCAGCGACCACAGCCCGACGCCCTTGGACCGGGCCGCGTCCACCGCCGCGGTCAGCGCCTGGCGCAGATCCACGTACAGATTCCGGTAGTACGTCGGATAGGCCAGGCCCTCCGCGAGCTGGTGGAAGTTGGCCGTCTCCTCCAGCAGCGCCGCCTCCACCCGGATCCGTTCCCCGCTGGTGCCCGGCGCCGCGCCCTTGCCGACCAGGGCCACGCACCGCCCGTACAGATCGGCGCCGCGGCTGAGGAGGTAGCCGGGCAGCTGCGCCGGCTCCGCCGCGCTCACGGTGCCGTGCCCGTCGCGGGTGACCCCGGTGAAGCCCAGCCAGGACAGCAGCTCCCCGGCGGCCTGGTCGGCGTACGGCGCCGGCTGGTGCAGTTCATGGCCGTGCGCCGGTATGTAGTGCGTCTCCAGGGCGTCGATCGCGTCCAGCCGCAGCTGCGCGCCGCCCGTCGCGTTGCGCTGCACCCGGTGCTTGCCCTCCACCAGGTCCCAGTGCGCCGGATCGGTGGGGTAGAAGCGGATGGAGTCCCCGTCGGGACGGGCTCCGGTGATCCGGTACGTGCCCTCGATGACGAGCATGGGCATGGCGACGCCTCCTCAGCGTGTCCACGTATCCGCCCGGTCGGCGCGGCCGGCTGTCCGCCGCGGGCCGCCCGCGGATCCTCGGTGGATGTCCCGCGCGGTTCCCTTCCCTCCAGCGTGACGCAGAAATCCCGGCGGCACCGGGGACCGGCCGGTAACGGCGGGCTGAATTCTTCTCATCAACCCACAGCGTGGACGCCCCCTTGAGCTGGATTCGAGGGCCGGTACACATCCTCGGACGCATCGCCCGGAGTGACCCGAAAGGAACCTGCTGTGAACGTACGCGCGACGTTCCACAAGCCGGGACGGCGGCCATGGTGACGGTCCTGCGGCGCGCCGGTGCCGGGGAAGGCGCCCTGGCGGTCCCGCAACTGCGCCATTCGTCCTGGGAGCTGGCGGCCCGCTTCGACCGGGAGCTGGGGGACCCGGGCGACCCTGCCACCGTCTTCTCCTACCAGGAAGCCGTCCGGCTGGACGACGCCGAGGAGTTCCCCGACGAGGCGTGCGCCGCCCTCGACGCCTGGGGCCTCGCCGACTACTACGTGCCCGCCGACTACGGCGGGGTGCTCACCGGCTTCGAGGACCTGCAGCAGCTCATCCGGATGCTGGCCCGGCGCGATCTGACGGTCGCCGTCGGACACGGCAAGACCTTCCTCGGCTCGGTGTCGGTGTGGGTCTCAGGCGACCACGCGGCGGCGGTCCGGCTCGGTGCGCTGGTCAAGGCGGGTGCCCGCGTCTCGCTCGGCCTGACGGAGCGCACCCACGGCAGCGACATCATGGCGGGCGAGCTCACCGCGGAACCGGTCGGCCCCGGCTACCGCGTCAACGGCGAGAAGTGGCTGATCAACAACGCCACCCGCGGCCGGCTGCTCAGCCTGCTCGCCCGAACGTCGCCCGTCGGCGGCCCGCGCGGCTTCACCCTGCTCCTCCTCGACAAGGAGGAACTGCCCGAGGAGACCTACCGCTGCCTGCCCAAGGTGCCCACCCACGGCATCCGCGGGGCGGACATCAGCGGCGTCGTCATCCAGGACGCGGTGGTGGGCCCGGAGGCGGTGGTCGGCGGGGCCGGCGGCGGTGCGGAGCTGCTCCTCAAGTCGCTCCAGCTCACCCGGACGCTCTGCCCGTCGCTGTCGCTCGGCGCGGCCGACCACGCGCTGCGGCTGGCCATGGAGTTCGCCAGTGAGCGGGTGCTCTACGGCCGACGGCTGACCGAACTCCCCCTCACCCGGCGCACCCTGGCCGAGGCTTACGCCGACCTGCTGGTCTGCGAGGCGCTGAGCACGGTGGCGACCCGCAGCATCCACGCGCTGCCGAGCGAGCTGAGCGTCACCTCCGCCGTCGCCAAGTACCTCGTGCCGACCATCATCGACGGACAGGTCGCCTCGCTGGGATCCCTGCTGGGCGCACGGTCGTTCCTGTCGGGCGAGTTCGCCCACGGCAGCTTCCAGAAGGTGGCCCGCGACCACCGCATCGTCGGCATCTTCGACGGCAACACCCTCGTCAACCAGTACTCGTTGGTGGCGCAGTTCCGTTCGCTGGCCCGCAACTACCTCGGGCCGCTGGACCACCGCCCGCGGTTGGGCACCCTGTTCAACCTGAGCCGGCCGCTGCCGCCGTTCGACCCCGAGCGGCTCACCCTGCTCTCCCGCTACGGCAGCAGCGTCCTGGGCACCCTGCCCGCCTCCGTGACCCGGCTGGCGGACGCGGCGCTGCTCGACCCCGCGCTCGGCGGCGCCGCCCGGTGCGCCGCGGAACTGCGGGTGGCGGCCGACGCGCTGCACCGCAGGATCGCCCGCCGGATGGAAACGGTGGCGGCCGCGTCACCCGAGAGCTTTACCGACGCACGCAAGTACGGGCTCTGCTTCGCCGGGGCCGCCTGCCTGGGACTGTGGCTGCACAGCCACCGTGAGGCGGAGGCGGGCGGGACCGGCGGGCTCTGGCAGGACGGTCTGTGGCTCGAAGCCGTACTGAACCGGCTGCTGGCCCGCCTGGAGGCGCGCCCGGCCGCGGGCGCCGCGGAGGACCCGCTGTTCGAGCGGCTCTACACACAGCTGACCCAGCAGTACCAGGACGGCAGTCTCTTCTCGTTGCTGCCCTGCCCGATAGCCGAGGGACCGCCATCATGCTGAAGGACAACAGCTCCCGCCCGCAGCCGGGCCCCGTCCCGGACGCCGGACCGGCGCAGCCGGCCGGGCTCCGGTCGGTGGACCCGGCGGAAGTCGCCATCCAGGCCAGGGTCGCCGAACTGGAGCAACTGCTCGGCGACCCCCGCGACCCGGACAACCCCTTCGGGCACGACGCGTTGCTCGCCGCCGACGACCGCAGCGAACTCCTCCCCTCCGCGGAGGACGCGCTCACCGGCTTCGGCCTCAACCACGAGTTCGTGCCGGTGGAACTCGGCGGGCGGCTCGCCCGGGTGGACACCCTCGCCCGGGTGCTGCGACCGGTCTTCCGCCGGGACGCCTCACTCGCGCTGGGCTACGGAGTGACGTCCTTCCTCGCCGCGGTCGCGGTGTGGGCGGCCGGTACGCCCGAGCAGCGCCGCTGGACCGCCGACCTGCTGATGGGCGGCGGCCGGCTGGCCATCGCCTACCACGAGCTGGCACACGGCAACGACTTCGTCCGCAACGAGTTCACCGCGCTCCCCGACGGCACCGGCTTCCGGCTGGACGGCCGCAAGGAAGTGATCAACAACGCCGGGCGCGCCGAGGCCCTCGTCCTGTTCAGCCGCACCGCGAAGGAGGCCGGCGCCCGCAGCCACTCCGTGCTGCTCGTCGACAAGAGCGTGCTCCCCGCCGACCGGTTCGAGCATCTGCCGCGCTACCGCACGGTCGGGGTGAAGGGCTGCGAGATCGGCGGCTTCCACTTCCGTGACTGCCCGCTGCCCGGCGACGCGCTCGTCGGCGGGCTCGGCGAAGGCGTGGAGATCGCCCTGCGGTCCTTCCAGATCACCCGCAGCGCCATTCCCGCGATGGTGCTGGCGGGCGCCGACACGGCGCTGCGCACCGTGGTCGGCTTCGCCGTCGACCGGCAGCTGTACGGCCGTTCGGTACTGGAGATCCCGCACGCCCGGTCCACCGTGGCGGGCGCCTTCACCGACCTGCTGATCTGCGACTCCCTCGCGCTGGCCGCCACCCGGGCGGTCCATCTGCTGCCCGGCCAGACCAGCGTGTACGCGGCGGTGGTGAAGTACCTGGTGCCCAAGTTCCTGCAGGACGCCACCTACGACCTCTCGATCGTGCTGGGCGCCAACTTCTATGTACGCAACGGCGAGTACGGCATCTTCCAGAAGCACGTACGCGACCTGCCGATGACCAGCCTCGGACACGCCGGGACCGCCGCCTGCCAGGCCACGATCATTCCCCAACTGCCGCGGCTGGCCCGCAAGTCGTGGTTCGCCGGCGAACCCGCCCCCGCCTCGCTCTTCCGCAGCTGGGAGGGTCTGCCGCCGCTCGACACGAGCCGGCTGTCGCTCGCGGCGGACGGTGACGCGCTCGCCGCCTCCCTGGTGACCGGGTACGACTGGCTGCGGGCCACCGGCAGCGGGGGGACCGACGCGGCCGCACTGATCGAACTCGTCCGCTCGCTCGTCGAGGAACTGCGCGAACTGCAGGGCGAGTGCACGGAGATGCCGCCCGAGGACCGCACCGTACTGGCCAGCCCGCACGCCTACGCGCTCGCCGACCGGTACGCCCTGGTGCTCGCGGGATCCGCCGTCCTCAACGTATGGCGCGAACAACTGGGGGGCGGCTCGCCGTTCCTGGCCGACCCGGCCTGGCCGACGGCCGCGCTCGCCCGGATCGCCCGGCGGCTGGGGCTGCCCGTCCCGGAACGCACCCGGGACGAGGTGGACTGGCTGCTCGGCGAGGTCCTCGACCGCTACCACGGCGAACGCAGCTACGACCTCTACGACAGCCCCCTGGCCGGTTGAGCGGCACCGAGACACAAGAGGAGTCGGACATGGTGGTTCCCGGCAGCGCTGTCCAGGAGCGGGAGTTTCGCGGGTGGCTCCTGGAGAAGCTCGGCCAGTACCTGCGGCGCCCCCCGGCGGACATCGACATCAGCGTGCCCTTCGCGGAGTACGGCATCGACTCGGTGGCCGCGCTGAGCATCTTCGGTGACATCGAGGACGGATTCGGGCTCTACCTGGAGCCGACGGTGGCCTGGGACCACCCCACGGTGCAGTCCCTCGCCCGCTATCTGGCCTCCGAGTCCGCCCGCAGCGCCACCGGCCCGCTGACGCAGGCCCCTTACGGCGAACCGATCGGCGGGAACCAGGCGGGCGGCGACCCGAGCGACCCCCGCGACACCCCCGGGACGGCGGGCTGGACGCGGAACACCCCGGGAGGTGGACCGCGGTGAACCCGATCGCCGTTCTCGGCCTGGACTGCCGCTTCCCAGGGGCCCCCGACCCGGGGGCGTACTGGGACCTGCTCGCCGCCGGAGCCGACGGGGTCGGGCCGAGACCCGCCTCCCGCCGGGTCGGGGACACCCGGCGGGCGAGTGTGCCCGCGGCCCGGCCCGACGGCGGATTCATCGACGACGCCGACGCGTTCGACCACGCCTTCTTCGGCATCGGCCGCGCCGAGGCCGCCGCCATGGACCCGCAGCAGCGACTGCTGCTGCAGACCGCCTGGCGCGCCCTGGAGGACGCCGGCATCAACCCCAGGGACCTGGCCGGCAGCGGCACCGGGATCTACGTGGGCGCCATGGCCGACGACTGGTCCCGGCTGCGGCTGGCCGACGACGCGGCGATCACCCCGCGCACCGGCACGGGCGCCGGCCGGGCGATCCTCGCCAACCGGCTCTCGTACCAGCTGGATCTGCGCGGTCCGAGCCTCACCGTCGACTCCGCCTGCTCGTCCGCGCTGATCGCCGTGCACCTCGCGATGGGCGCGCTGCTGTCCGGCGAATGCGACATCGCCCTGGCCTGCGGGGTCAACCTGGTGATGTCCGACGTCCTGGACGAGATCTACGGCCAGTCCGGGCTCGCCGCCCCGGACGGCCGCTGCAAACCCTTCGGCGCGCAGGCCAACGGCATCGGCCGGGCCGAGGGCGTCGGCGCCGTCGTCCTGCAGCGACTGGAGGGCGCCCGCGACGAGGGCCGTCCGGTCCGCGCGCTGCTGCTGGGCAGCGCCGTCAACCAGGACGGCCGCAGCAACGGCATCATGGCCCCGTCCCGGCGCGCCCAGCGCGAGGTCATCCAGGCCGCCTGCAAGCGGGCCGGGGTCGAGCCGCAGCGGATCGGCTGGGTCGAGGCGCACGGCACCGGCACCCCGGTCGGCGACCTCATCGAGGCCCGCGCGCTCGGCGACGTGTACGGCGGGCTGCGGCCGGAGCCGTGCGCGATCAGCTCGGTGAAGGGCAACATCGGCCACGCCGAGGGCGCGGCGGGTATCGCGGGCCTGATCAAGGCCGTGCTGGCGCTGGAGCACCGGCTGGTCCCGCCGGTCAGGACCGTGGGCGGCGAGCACCCGGGACTCGACCTGGCGGCGCACGGCCTGCGGCTGCTGACCGAACCGCTGCCGCTGCCCGAGGGCGAGATGCTCGCCGCCGTCTCCAGCTTCGGCATGGGCGGCAGCAACGCCCATGTGGTGCTCTCCTCCGCGCCCCGGCAGACCGCCCCCATCGCCGCCCCGCAGACCAACAACGGTGAGAGCGGTGAGAGCCCGGGGGTGTTCACGCTGACCGCGCCCACGGCCGAGGCGCTGCGCCGCAATCTCGTCGTCCAGGCCCGCTCGCTCGCGGCCCGCGCCCAGGAGCCGGTCACTCCGCTGTGCTGGACCAGCAACCTGACCCGCACCGGCATGGCGTACCGGATCGCGATCCCCGCCGAGGACACCGCCGGGCTCGCCGCCGCCCTGGACGCCGCCGCGGAGGCGGGCGAGGGCGTGCCGGAGCCGCCGGAACCCCCGGTGGTGGCGTTCCTCTTCACCGGCCAGGGCGCCCAGTACCCCGGGATGACGAGCCGGCTGTACCGCGAGTCGCCGCTCTACCGGCACTACCTCGACGAGGCGTCCCGGGCCCTGGAACCGCACCTCGGCGGTTCGATCACCGAGCTGCTGCTCGGCCGTGACGAGCGGGTGCACCGCACCGGCTGGACCCAGCCCGCCGTCTTCGCCGTGCAGTACGCGCTGGCCGGCTACCTGGAGGAGCTGGGCGTGCGGCCCGGCGCCGTACTCGGGCACAGCATCGGCGAGTTCGCGGCGGCCGTCACCGCGGGCGCGCTCGGTCTGGAGGACGCCGCGGCGCTCGTCGCGGCCCGCGGCACCGCCATGGAGGCGCTGCCCGAGGGCGGCGGGATGCTCGCCGTGCGGGCGCACCCCGACGACCTGCGCGAAGTCCTCGCGGGCGAACCGCTGGTGGGTCTGGGCGCCGCCAACGGCGCTGCCGCGTCCGTGCTGTCCGGCGATCTGGCGGGCCTCGCCAGGATCCGCGAACAGCTCGCCGCGCGCGGCGTCGGCTGCACCCCGCTCAAGGTCTCGCACGCCTTCCACTCGGTCCTGATGGAGCCGGTGCTGCCCGGCTTCCGCACGACGGCTGATGGGATCACCGCGGGCGAGCCGCGCATTCCGTTCTTCTCCACCGTCCGCGGCGGCCTGCTCGCCGGACGCCCGCTCGACGCCGACTACTGGTGCGAACACATCACCGGCAGCGTCCGGTTCGCCGACGCCGCCGCCGCGCTGCTCGGCTCCGACGTCACGCATCTCGTCGAACTCGGCCCCAAACCCGTCCTGCTGCCCCTTGCCCGGCGGCTGCCCGGAGGCAGCGGGCTGCCCGGGATCTCGGTCGTCCGTGACGCCCACAGCGGCGCGCTGACCGCGGCCGAGGCGGCGGCCGCGCTCTACACGGCCGGGGTCGACATCCGCTGGGAGCTTCTCTACCGCCCCGAGGACAAGGTGCACGCCCAGCTGGCGCCGCAGAGCTTCGATACCTCGGCCCGGTTCTGGTACGAGCCACCCCGACCCGCGGCGGCGCCGGCCGGCGAACCGGGGAGCCCGGTCCTGTCGCTGGTGCGCGCGGACTCCGGCCCGCGGGCACCCGAGCACGACGGCGGCGGGCTCGCCGAGGCGGTGCGCGAGACGGTCGCCGGGATCACCGGCGCCGAGGAGGGCACCCTGCGCGACGACGACCGGTTCTACGACGACCTGGGCTTCGACTCGGTGATGTTCATGGAGCTCAAGTACCGGCTGGAGGAGGCGGTACCGGCGCTGGGCGAGCTGTCGATCCCGGAGATGATGTCGAGCCTGGTCTCGGTGACGACCCTCATCGGCTACCTGCGTGAGCAGCTCGCCAGGGTCCCCGCCTGATGACCCGGCGCCCGCCCTCGGAGCCCGGCATGCACCTGCTCGCGGCTGCCACCGCGCTGCCCGGCCCGGCGATCGGCAACGAGGTGCTGGCCGGGCGGCTCGGGCTCTCCGCCGAGTGGGTGGAGATGTTCATCGGCACCCGGACCCGGCACTTCGCCGTGGACCTCGCGGGCGGCGTCGGCTGCCTGCTGGCCGACCTGTGCGAACAGGCCGCCGTCCGCAGCCTGGAGCGGGCCGGGCTGACCGTGCGCGACCTCTCCTTCGTGGTGCTGGCCACGGCGACCCCGGACTCCCTGATGCCCACCACGGCCGCCGTCGTCGCCGACCGGCTGGGCGCCGCCGGCATCCCGGCCTACCAGCTGCAGTCGGGCTGCTCCGGCGCCGTCCAGGCGTTCACCCTCGCCGAGGCGCTGCTCGCCCAGCAGCCCGCCGGGCCCGGCGGGCCGTACGGACTGGTCCTCGGCGGGGACGTCTGCGCCAAACACCTGGACCTGGAGCAGGACTTCCGCCGGATGCCGCCCGCCCAGCTCGTCAACTACGTGATCTTCGGCGACGGCGCGGGCGCCGCCGTGGTGAGCGCCGCCCCGGCCCCCGGCAGCGCCGCCTTCCACGGGCTCGGGAACCGGCTGGCCCTGCCGGGCCAGCCACCGGGCCAGCACGTCGAGTGGTACGGCGCCGCCGACCGCGACAGCGCGCTGCCGCCGGTCTCCGAGGACTACAAGGCCGTCGAGTTCCTGGTCCCGGAACTGGCCCAACAGGTCTGCGCCGACCTGCTGGACACCCTCGGCTGGTCGGCGCCCGACCTGGGCTACCTGCTGCCACCGCAGCTCGGCGGTCTGATGACCCGGCGCATCACCGCCGCGCTGCGCGCCGGGCTCGGGGTGGAGAAGGCGGTCGAGATCTCCTGCGTGGCCGACACCGGAAACACCGGTAACGCCCTCGTGCTGAGCCAGCTGGAACAGCTGCTGCCCCTGCTGACCCCAGGAGCGCGGGCGCTGTGCGCCTGCGTCGAGTCCAGTCGGTGGATCTCGGCCGGTTTCGCCCTGGAGGCGTCATGAGGACCGTGCAGGACAACGGAATGAAGGAGGAGGCACAGTGACAGGAGTCGAGGACATGATCACCCTGCTCAACCAGGAACTGGGCCTGTTCCTGCGCCCGGAGGACGCCGGGTCGCCCCTGGACGCGCTCCCGGGCTGGGACTCGCTACTGCTGTTCCGGCTCGTCGCGGTACTGGAGGAGGAGGCCGGGCGGCCGCTGCCGGTCGCCGAGGTCGTCACGGCGGGCACCCTCGCCGAGATCCACGCGCTGGCGGTGGGGCTGTGACGCCCCAGGCCGCGTCGGGTCAGGCCGGGACAGGCCGGACCACGGCACGTCAGGACACCGCGCGGTCCGACCGGGCCCGCCGCCACACCCGGTACTTCCTGCGGTGGGCCCGTGCCGCGGCCCCCGTGCACCTGGGCGCCGACATCGACATGACCGGCGTCCAGGCACACCGGGCCGCGGCCCGTGCCGAGGGCCGCAGGTACTCCGTGGTGAGCTATCTGCTGTACGCCGCCGGCCGGGTACTGGCCGACCACCCGGAGGCCAACGCGACGACGGCCGGCGGTATCGTGCCGCGCACCCTGCGCTACGAACGGGTGCACGCGAAGCTGGCCATCGACAGCGGAACCGCCGACGAGGGCCGGCGCGCGGTGCGCGTGGCGGTGCTGCCCGACGTGGACCGGCTGGACCTGGCCGGAATCCAGCAACTCGTCGACCGCTACCGGAACGGAGCCGCCGAGGACCTGCCGGGAGCGGAGGGGGTGCGCCGGCTCGGCCGGCTGCCCCCGCCGCTCGGGCACCTCGCCTTCCGGACGGCCGTGAGCAGCGGGGCCCGCCGGGCCGAACTGCTCGGGACCGTGGCGGTCAGCTCTCTCGGCCACCGCAGGGTGGACACCTTCCACTCCTACGGTGGTACCGCGGTCACCCTGACCGCGGGCCGGATCGCCGAGGTTCCGGTGGCCCGTGCGACGCGAGTCGCCGTGGCGCCGGTGCTGCGCCTGGGTCTGACCTTCGACCACCGCGTGCTCGACGGCGCGGCGGCCGCCGACGTACTGGACGACCTGGCACTACTCCTGGAGGCATGCGATGCCGCTCTTCCCGGGGGGTGGGACGCCCCCCAACGCCGTTCCGGTGATCGGCCGGCCCATCAGGGTGACCAGTCCGGAAGGCCCGTGGCACCGCGTGGTTGAGGCGCTGGACGAGCGTGGCAGCGTCATGGTCCACGCCCTGCTGTCGGACTGGGTGCCCGAGAACCTCGACGACCCGGAGCTGCGCCCGGTCCTCGGACGGGACTGGCACCGCTACCAGGCGATGCGCCACCACCATGTGCGGGAGCGCTTCGCCGCCTCCCGGCTGCTGCTCAAACACGTGGCGGCGCAGGCGATCCAGGCCCCGCCGGCCACCGTGGAGCTGGCCTACAAGCCCGGTGGCCGCCCGTACCTGCGCGGCTGCGACCAGATCGACATCAGCCTCAGCCACACCGAGGAACTGCTGCTGGTCGGCATCACCCGGCGCGGCTGGATCGGCGTGGACGCCGAGCTGGAGGACCGCTCCATGCTGGTCTCCGGCATCGAACGGCAGGTGTGCACCCCGTACGAGCGCACCATGCTGTCCCAGGTCAGGGAGAGCGACCGCAACCAGGAGATGGTGCGGCTGTGGACGCTGAAGGAGGCGTACAGCAAGGCCATCGGCCAGGGCATGCGGTTCCGGTTCAACGAGTTCGGCTTCGGCCCCAGCGGGCATCCCGTCCAAGTGCTCAGACCGGACGGCTCGCCCGGCACCGGTGAGGAGTGGGCGTTCGGCACCTGCCGCGTCGAAGGCCGCTACACCGCCAGCTGGGCGCTGTACGACGCGGGCTTCGGCGACACCGACGACACCCGGGCCGGCACCATGCTCGACGAGGGCCTGGTCACCGCGCTGCTGCACCAGCCGGCCGAGGCGCCGCAGCCGGCCGCCGAGGCCACCGCCGCGACCGACGTGCCGCTGACCGGAGCCGGAGTGGCGGCATGACCGCCGCCCCGCCGCCCGCCGGGACCGACGTGGTCGTGGTCGGCGGCGGGCCGGCCGGACTCGCGCTGGCCCTCGCACTGGTACGGCTCGGGGTGCGCACGACCGTGCTGGAACGCTCCGCCGGCGGCCGCCGCGACTTCCGCGGCGAGTCGCTGTCCCCGGACGGCGTCCGGCTGCTGGACCGCTGCGGCGTCCTGGAACAATTGCGCGCCATCGCCCTGCCGGTGCGCCGGCTGGAGGTCGCCGACGGCGGCAGGACCGTACTCGACGTCGGCTTCGAGTCCTTCCCCTATCCGTACCGTTTCCCGCTGGAGATCCCGCAGTCCCTGCTGCTCGCGGAGATCGAGGCCGCGGCGCGGTGCCAGGACGGCTTCCGGATGCTGCGCGGCTGGACCGCCAAGGGCCTGCTGTCCGCGGACGGACGGATCACCGGTGTGCGGGCCGCCGGGCCCGGCGGGGTGGAGTGCGAGATCCGCGCCCGGCTCACCGTCGGCGCGGACGGCCGCTACGGCAGGATCCGCAAACTCGCCGAACTCGACGCCCGGGTACGGCCGCTGGACCGGGACGTGATCTGGATGCGGCTGCCGCGCCCCGTCGAGTGGACGGACGCGGCCTACCGGATCCGGATCCGCGGCGACCGGCACGCCCTGCTGCTCCCCGACTCCGGCGGCACTGTCCGGGTGGGCCTCAACATCCCCAAGGGCGGCCTGCGCGAACTGCGCAGATCAGGGCTGGACGCGTTGCACGAACGGCTCGGCGAGCTGGCCCCCGAACTGGCGGAGCCCGCCCGGCAGACGCTGCGGGACTGGTCCGACACCGCGCTGCTGGACATCTTCAGCACCACCGTGCCGCATTGGTCGGCGCCGGGCATCGTGCTGATCGGAGACGCCGCGCACACCCTGTCGCCGGTCCTCGGGCAGGGCGTCAACCACGCCCTCGCCGACGCGACGGCCCTCGCGCCGCTCGCCGCCGCGGCGCTCCACAGCGGGGAACCAGCCGGACTCGACCGCGCCACGGGACAGTTCCAGCGACAGCGGTCCCGCGAGGTGGCCCGCTCCCGGCGGCTGCAACTGCGCCAGGAGCGGATCTTCACCTGGTCGGCCCCGGCCGCCGTGGCGGTGCGCCGCGGCGTCTACCGGGCGCTCGACCGCTCCGCCCGGCTGCGTGCCCGGATGCTGGAGCCGGCGTACTTCGCCGACCAGCGGGCCGAGCGGGCCCGCGGCGCACGGCGTGAGGACCACGACGAGCACGAGCAGGAGGCGCGGACATGACCACACGGCTCGGTGCCGACGACGCCATCGGCCTGGAGGAACTGCGCGGGCTGTCCCTGCTGCACGCACAGGCCCAGGGCATCGAACCCGGCGCCGCCCAGGAGCTGCTGGCCCGGATCACCGAGCCGTGGGGCGACCGTCCGCGCTCCTGGGGACGCGTCTGGAGCGCGGAGGGCGACCGGCTCACCGGCCAGGGACTGCACCTGGAGGCCTCCCGCCACTACGCCATGGCCCGCTTCCCGTACCCCGGGGACGCGCCCCGCCAGGAAGCCCAGCGCCGCTGCGTCGCCGCGTTCGACACCTGGCGGGCGGAACAGGGCGCGGGCATCGAGCGGTTGGAGGTCCCGCTGGAGGACGGCACCGCCGTCTGCTGGACCGCCGGGCTGTCGGCCACCGACCCGAAACCGCTGATCGTCGTCATGGGTGGCATCGTCAGCGTCAAGGAGCAGTGGGCGCCGCTGCTGGTGCACGCCGAGGCGTTCGGTGTCGCGCTCGCCGTCACCGAACTGCCCGGCGTGGGCGAGAACACCGTGCCGTACGGGCCGCGTTCGCCCCGGATGCTCTCCGCGATCCTTGACGCGCTCTCGGGCCGGGCCGATGTCAGCCGCACCGCCGCCATCGCGCTTAGCTTCGGCGGCCATCTCGCGCTGCGCTGCGCCCTGGTGGACTCCCGGCTGGCCTGCGTCGCCACCGTGGGCGCCCCGCTGCGGCTCTTCTTCGAGGACGAGGCCTGGCAGCGCCAGGTGCCCCGCACCACCCTCGCCGCGCTGGCCCACACCACCGGCGTCCCGCCGTCCCTCGTCTTCGGGTACACCCGCGGCTGGGGCCTCACCGACGAGGAGCTCGGCGCGCTGCGGATCCCCGTCCACTACATCGCCGCGCTGCGCGACGAGATCGTGCCGCTGGGCGAGGCCGCCGTGCTCCGCAGAGCGGCCGTCCCGGGCGAGGTGACGGTCCTCGACGACGTGCACGGCGCGCCCGCCCACCTCGACCACACCCGCGGGCTGCTGCTGGGGGCCGCGCTCGCCGCCGCCGCGCCGGCGACGCCCGGCGCGGTACCGGAAGCCGCCTGATGACCCTGAACCCCCGCGGCGCAACCGCCCCGCCGGTCACGCACACCGCCTCGCGGGGCCGGCCCCCGACCCCGCCGTCGGCCCCCGCCACGGCCCGCTGGAGCGGCGCTCCGGCCACCTGGGCGCACCGCCACCCCGTCGGGCGCGCGGTGAGCCTGGCAGTGGGCCTGGGCGCGCTGGGCGGCGCGGTGGCGCTGGGCGGGAGACACGACAAGGTGCTGTGGTTCTGCGCGGTGGCGCCGGACACCGCCCTGCTGCTCGGCATCGCCGGAGCGCCCACCTGGCACCGGATGCCGTCCTACGCGGTGCGCCCGTACAACGTGCTGCACTCGCCCGCGGTCCCGGCCGTCCTGCTGACGGCGGCGGCGCTCACCGGGCGCCGCCGCCTCGCCGTCGCGGGCCTCGCCTGGCTCGGGCACATCGGCTGGGACCGCGCCTGCGGTTACGGACCGCGGGACGCGGCCGGCTACGTCACCAGGTGACCGGCAGCGCCGTCAGCCGGTTCACCAGCAGTCCGGTGTGCATCGTGATGTCCTGCTCGGGAACGGCCAGCCGCAGCTTCGGCAGCGCGCGCGCCAGCGTCGTCAGAGCGATCTCCAGTTCGGCGCGGGCCAGCGGCGCGCCCAGGCAGTGGTGCACACCGTGACCGAACGCCAGATGCGACGGGCCGGGCCGGCCGGGGCGGAAGCTGTCCGCGTCCGGGAAGACCCGCTCGTCGCGGTTGGCGGAGCAGATCGACGCGATGACGGCGCTGTTGGCGGGGATCGGCACGCCCGCGACCTCGGTGTCCCGCAGCGTCACGCGCAGCGGGCCGCCGTCGCCCATCGGGTTGTAGCGGAGCAGTTCCTCCACCACGGAGGCGGGCCGGCGCAGCAGCGCCGCGAAGCCGTCCGGCTCGCGCAGCAGGGTGAACGCGCAGGTGCCGATCATTCCGGCGGTCGTCTCGTGCCCCGCGACCAGCAGCGTCATCGCCATCGTGAGGAGTTCCAGATGACTGAGGCTGCCGTGCTCGTCGTGCGCCTGCACCAGCGCGCTGAGCAGATCGTCGCCGGGCTCGAGGCGCTTGGCGCCGACCAGGTCCGCGAGATACCCCACCAGTTCGTCGCGGTTGGCCCGCATCACCTCGGGGGAGTGCGCGGTGAGCGACAGCAGCGCGTCGGACCAGCCGCGGAAGCGGTCCCGGTCCTCGTAGGGCACCCCCAGCAGTTCGCAGATGACGAAGGCGGGCAGCGGGAACGCGTAGGCGCCGATGAGGTCGACGCCCTCGCCCGCGGTGATCATCTCGTCGACGAGCCGCTCGGCGGCCTGCTCGATCCGCGGCCGCAGCGCGCGCACCCGGCCCGCGGTGAACTCGGCGGTGACCAGGGCCCGCAGACGGGTGTGCTCGGGCGGGTCCAGGGTGAACAGACCGCCGGCGTCGAACGGCATCGCGGTCAGTTTCGGCGCCTCAGGGAGGACGGTGGCCGCTCGGCTGAAGTCGGCGCCGCCGAGCACTTCACGGACATCCTCGTAGCGGCTCACCAGATATCCCGGGTCGCCACTGGGCAGGGTGACCCGGGCGACCGGGCAGCCCGCGCGGAGTTCCTCGTAGGCCGGTGGCACCTGCGTCGCGGACGGCCGGGGCGGCGGGTAGGTGGTCACAGTGACACTCCTCGGGGGCGGTGGAGCGCCGGAGCGCGCCCCGGCCGAGCGTCCGCCGCCGGGCTCGTGATCCGGTCGACGTCCCGTCAAGGAGATCCGGTGGAACCGGATCAGAACTTCCATGACTCGTGCTGGAGTCGTCCTTGAGCGGCTGCGGACACCATGGACGCAGCGCCGGACGGAGGCGCGGAATCCCACGGAGGCCTTAGATGAGCCAGCTCGCCAAGTGGTCTGTCACCTACTTCCTGGGCCCGGTCTACCGGGCGTTGGTGACCTACGGGACGTTCTACGTGCCCATCACCCCGTACCTCTACCCGTCGGGCCGGACCGCGGGGCTGGGACGGCAGCAGCGTAAGCCGGGCCACGACTACGCAGACCCGATCGCCGGCTACGCGGGCCCTGCCGACGGGCACCCGGAGACGGTCCGTCCGGACGTCCCGCTGAGTGCCTTCGAACGGGAAGCCGCCCGCCAGCTGGGCCTTGTCCACGAGTTCGAACGCCCCTGACCACTCAGGTTCAAGGCGGGTTTGAGGCGACGAGCTCATTCTGACCCCGTACGGCGACGCCAACGGGGGAGCAGCCTTGTCTGGACAAGCGGACTTCGCAGAATTAGTGCGGCAGCAAGCGCAGGCGCGGACCGGCCAAGAGGCCTTCGCCTTCACCGGGGAGGGACGCGACGGGGCCGCGACCGTCGACCGGATCACCTACGGCCGCCTCGACCGGGAGGCCCGGCGGCTGGGCGCCTGGCTGCAGGACCACAACGCGGCCGGTAAGCGGGTGTTGATACTCCAGGACCAGGGTCCGCTGTTCATCGCCTGCTTCCTCGGCTGTCTGTACGCCGGAGCGGTCGCGGTGCCCGCCCCGCCACCCGGCGGCACCCGCCGGCACATCGAACGCGTGGCCGGCATCGTGAAGGACTCCGCCGCGTCGTTCGCCCTCACCGACTCCCGGCACGCGCCGGTCATCTCCCAGCTGCTGGCCGAGGCCGGCCACGGCGACGTGGTGTGCCTGGCGACCGACGCGCTGCCCGCCGACGCCATCGCGCCGGCCGACCCGGACGACTGGCGGCGCCCGGACCTCTCGCTGGACGACCTCGCCTTCCTGCAGTACACCTCGGGCTCCACCAGCGAGCCCAAGGGCGTGATGATCTCGCACCGCAATCTGCTCGCCAACCAGCGGGCGATCCAGCGGGCGATGGGCACCGGGGCCCGGTCCAGGATCGGCGGCTGGCTGCCCTTCCACCACGACATGGGCCTGGTCGGCCATCTGCTGCACCCGCTGTGGCTGGGCGCGCAGGGCGTGATCATGCCGGCGATGAGCTTCGTACGGCGTCCGGTGCGCTGGCTGCAGATGGTCTCGGAGTACGGGATCACCACCGGCGGGGGCCCCAACTTCGCCTATGAGCTGTGCGTACAGCGCGTCACCGACGAGCAGGTCGCCGAACTGGACCTCTCCCGCTGGGAGAACGCCGTCAACGGGGCCGAGCCGGTGCGGGCGGAGACGCTGTGCGCCTTCGCCGAGAAGTTCAAGCCCGCCGGTCTCGACCCTTCCGCGCTCTACCCCTGCTACGGCATGGCGGAGGCGACGCTGCTGGTGTCCGGCGGCATCCCCGGCAGCCGGGCGCCCCAACTGCCGGTGGACGCCGGCGCGCTGGAGCGGCACCGGCTGGAGGACCCCATGCCCGGCCGGTCCGTCCGCACCCTCGTCGGCTCCGGTCTGGTCCGGGACTTCGACCTGCGGATCGTCGACCCGGAGAGCGGCCGGGTGAAGATGCCCGGGGCGATAGGCGAGATCTGGATCCGTGGCGACAGCGTCGCCCAGGGGTACTGGAACCGGCCGGCGGAGACCGCGTACTCATTCCAGGCGGTCACCTCGACCGGTGAGAGCGGCTTCCTGCGCACCGGAGACCTCGGAGTGGTGCGGGACGGCGAGCTGTTCGTCACCGGCCGGCTGAAGGACGTCATGATCGTCGCCGGGCGCAATCTGTACCCGCAGGACGTGGAGCGCACCGTGCAGCGGGTGAGCGCCCTGTTCAGCTCGACGGTGGTCTTCGCCGTCGACTCCGACCGCGAGCATGTGGTGGTCGTCCAGGAGGTGAGGTCAGGGCGCACCTTCGACGCGGATCTGCCCGGCCTGGTGTCGGCGGTCCAGCAGAGCGTGTCGCGGGAGTTCGCGATGCCGGTGCGGAACGTGGTGCTGGTCCGGCCCGGGACGGTCCGCCGGACCACCAGCGGAAAGCTGCAACGCGCCGCCATGCGCCAGCTGTTCCTCACCGACCGGCTCCGCCCCCTGCACGAGGTCGTCGACCCGGACCTCAAACGTCTGGTGCGGCACGGGTAGGACCGGCTCAGGACCGGGCCGGAGGTCGTTTCCTGCGACCATTGGTATCGGCCGTTCACGTAATCTGCTCATCCGTATGCCTAACGTGGCTGAATCTGCGATCCTGTGACCCGGAAGTTGGCAGTTGGGAGCCGGGAGGCGCGACGCATGATTCACGTTCTCCTCGCGGAGGACATGCACATGGTCCGCGGTGCGCTGGTCGCCCTGCTGAACCTCGAGGTCGACATCAAGGTCATCGCGGAGGTCGAGTCCGGGGACGAGATCGTGCCCACCTCCGTTCGGACACGCCCCGATGTGGCAGTGATCGACATCGACCTGCCGGGCATCGACGGTCTGACCGCCGCCGCGGACCTGCATGAGCAGATGCCGTCGTGCCGGACGTTGATCCTCACGAGCCTCGGCAGACCCGGCAACCTCCGCCGGGCCCTGGACGCGCATGTCTCCGGTTTCATCCTCAAGGACGCGCCGCCGGCCAAACTGGCCCAGGCGATCCGCAGCGTGCGCGCCGGAGAGCGGGTGATCGACTCCCAACTGGCCCTGGCCGCCTGGGACACCGGCGAGAACCCGCTCACCCGGCGGGAGGTCGAAGTCCTCCGGCTCACCGCCAACGGTGCGGAGGCGGTGGAAATAGCCGCCCGGCTGTTCCTGTCGGTCGGCACGGTCCGCAACTATCTGACGACGATTCTCGCCAAGCTCAACGCGCGTAACAAGGTCGACGCCATCAGGATCGCCCGCGACGCCGGTTGGCTGTAACGGCCCGGCGTGAGCTCTACGCCGCCGCGCCACTCAGCGGTACCAGGGCGGTCAGCCGGAACCAGCCGTCCTCGGCGGCCGCGGCGTTGAGCGTGCCGCCCAGCTCGCCGAGTCTCGTACAGAGGTTGTCGAGGCCCCTGCCGTCGCGCCGGGCGGTGACGGACGGGGAGGTGTTGAGCCCGTCGTTCTCCACCCGCAGGCGCACCACGCCCTTGTCCAGGATCGCTTCTATGACGCAGTTCTGCGCCTTGCTGTGCCGCAGCAGATTCGACACCCCCTCACGCAGCACGGTGGAGAGCACGGTGTTGACCCGGTCCTCGAGCGGGCCGCAGTCGACGGTCACGACGGTGGCTATGTCGGCCGAGACCAGCACGGCCCGGGTGGCGGCTATCTCGGCGGCCAGCGACATGTCGCGGTAACTGCTCGCCACCATGCGGACGTCGGACAGTGCCTGGCGGGAGATGGCCAGCATCGTCGAGATCTCCTCACAGGCGCGTTCCGGGTGGCTGTTGACCAGCCGGTAGACGAGCTCCCCCTTGAGGGTGATCGCGGAGAGGCTGTAGCCGAGCAGATCGTGCAGATCCCTGGCGACCCGGTCCCGCTCCCGGGCCACCGCCAGCCGGGCGAGTTCGGCGCGGGCGGCCTGTACCTCCACCAGCAGGTCTCCCAGCCGGGTGAGGCCGAAGACGGAGAGGCCGATGGTGCCGACACCACACGCGTAGTAGAAGGCGCTGAACCCGTCGGACCCGAGGTGCTGTTCGATGAAGAACATGCTGATCGCCACGGCCGACGCGCTGAGCCAGGAGACTTTGCCACGAAGGAACAACAGGAGTGATCCGGCGAAGTAGCCCGGCATCCCCACCCAGCTGTCCTTCAGGATCAAGAAGGGGATATAGGTGAGCAGCCCCTGCATCGACAGCGTCCAGATCCAGTAACGAGGTCTGTCACCGCCCCGATTGGGGAGGGAATGGAGGTTCTGCAGCAGGAATAGCGCAACGAGTATGCCGGCGCCCCATGCCATCTCCGAAGTCGGCACCTGGCGGGCCAGCATGCTGACGATTCCCAGCAGCAGATACCCCAGCATGGTCAAGGCCACGATCGCCCGGCCGAGCCGGGGCACAGGAATGTCGCCCCCTGGAAAATCGTGTTCTACCTGCCCCCGTACACCGACCATTACCTGTCTCCCCTGCAGCAATGGATCAGCGGTCATCGTGCTGAGCACCAGGCCGTGCCGGAAGACTACTCGCTACAGGCTGAACATGACCTGCTGTTGCCGCGCATCGTTCGCCCCAATCACTGTCATTGACGGGGTATCCCATGGCACTTTCTGCCTCCGCGGAGGTGTCGTCCGGTGCCAGCGGGCCGAGAAGGAGCTCGCCGATACTGGATTCCTCGCGCCAGTCCAGTCCGAAGGCCTGCGCCGACGTTTCGATGTCTCCGCTGCCCAGCGGCAGGGGAGCGAGCCGCATCGCCGTGGCGACCAAGCACATCGTCTGCTGGACCACGCCCACATGCTTGAGCGCGAGGGCGTACCACATACCGCTGTACTTCCATGACAACCTGCGGAAGCGGGCGGTGATGGTGATCAGGACCTGTGGCGTCGTGGTCATACCCGCGGCGGCGCTCGCCTGTGCGAGCAGTTCGGCAGCGGAGTTCGACGGGTCGTCCAGCCGTACCAGACAGTGGCCGTAGGGGTCGTAATAGTAATTGCCGGCCGCCAGTCCCACGCAGCGGCTGAGAGTGATGTAGCACTCCAGCTCATAGGCCGATCCGCCACTCGGATAAGGACGGCTACTGGCGGGATAGGAGGCGGGCTCCAGACCGATGCTGCTGTAGAGGGAACGGATGCGCGCTATCCGGTAGAGGAACTCACCCAGTTGCCGATCACTGAGCGGCTCCTCCGCATAGGTGCGGGTGGACCGGCGGGTCTCCAGTACCGCGGTCAGCGGCGGGTCCGCCGCCAGCACCGTGTCGAGATCGGGCCGGTACAGCGGGATGCGTACGCCGTCGGGCGCGCTCTTGACCGCCGGTTCCGGGGACAGCTGTCCGAGATAGGGGAAAGTGGCCCCGAAGTCGCCGTCATGGCGGCCGAGCCGGGTGCGGGTGTGGAAGAGCAGTTCGTTCGGGGTCCAGGTGATGAGCGAGGGATCGTGGTCCTCGGCGAAGACCACCACCCCGTTCCCGTCCTGTTCGCCGAGCGTGACCATGCCGGCGGCGGCGAGGTAGGCGATGATGTCCGCCACCACGCCCTCCGCCACCGGCAGCGCGGCCGTTGCCGCTTTCAGAGTGGTCGCCTTGCCGAGCACCCCGATCACCCAGGCCGCCTCGGGCCGGCGGAACTGCGCCCGGTGCAGGGACAGCGCCGAGTCCAGGACCAGCAGCTCGTCCTTGGTCTGCAGTACGGCGAACCGGGAGAGTCTGATCGGCTGGTCGGGCGGCACCGCCCGGATGTCCAGCCGGGCGCCGCGGGCGATCGGGACCATGTCCAGGAGTTGCGGTTCGGTGTCGTCCAGGCCCAGCGAGCGGACGACGAGGTAGGAGACGCTGTCGAGGAGTGTGAGCAGGCGGGCCCGGTCGCTCGCGGTGATCTCGCCGTGCGGCCGGGGGGTGGCGCGCAGGATGTTCTCCAGGTCCACCGGCCCGAAGCTCATCCTGCGCAGCGATTCGTAGACCAGCTCATCGGGACCGGTCAGGAGCACGTCCCCCCACCGGCTGTGCAGCACCGCCCCGCCGGCGGAGGATGCCCGTTCCAGATGGACGTCCTCCCGTAGCGACCACAAGGAGACCCTGCGCAGGTCGGTGCCTACGTCCGGGCGTGGTTCTGAATGCACAGGAGGTCTCCTTCGGATGCGGTGTTGCGGACGCGATGTCAGAGGAAGAGAGGAACCGGATTGAGGTTCTCGTACCCCAGCGGCGTCGTGCGACGGCCGAGCAGGACCGGAACGTCGAACAGGCGGCCCGGTGCGAAGCGGGCCCAGAAGTGGCGCAGCCCCGGCACGATGACCTTGACGACCGGCAGGCCGATGTCGGGCCGCGTCTGATCGAGGACGAGCAGTTCCATTCCCTTGGCCTCCACCAGACGCTGGATTCCCATGACGTCGTCGAGCAGGTCCGGATGGGCGGTGTACGGGTAGTCGTCCGGGGTGGACATCGGAGCCAGCGGATCAGGCAGCAGATACGGTTGGTTGGCGACGGTGGCGGTACGGCACCAATCCAGGATGTCGTTGCCCGAACACTCGTAACCCCCGCCGTCCGGTCGGGCGTTCATGACAAAGGGCAGCATCTGGTCGAGCTCGGTGAGTGCCCGGCGCAGCGCGACACGCATGTCGAAGTGGGCGCCGAGCCCGATCACGATGTCCTCGTCCTCCTTGTCCGTACGCCGGGACAGGGCCGCAACCGCGGGGATGCCGAAGTCGGCGGTCAGGTCCAGGGCCCACAGCTCGCGGTTCCGGCCCGCGTACAGGGAGCGCCGCTCGGCGATCCAGGGCTCCTCGAACGCGCTGAGACTGAGCCCCGGATGGCGGGTGCGGTTGTACCACCACAGGGCCGTCGAATCGCGCTCCACGAGTTCGAGGAAGCCCTGCACGATGGCGTCCTCCAGGCTGCTTCCGGCCGCACACCCGTTGGAGTCGGCCGAGCAGAAGCCGCCGGAGGATTCGGGGGTGTTGTAGTACAGCATGCTGGTCGGCAGCAGCCGCTGCCGCTGCTCGGTGAGCGACCAGACCGGTGTCCAGTCCACGTCGGCGGTGACGTCGAACTCCTCGTTCACCTGTTGGAAGTCCCCGTGCGCAGCGTTCCAGCGGTCCCGGTCCGCGTACTGGCGCTCGTCGAAGAGCTGGCAGCGGTTCGGGTGGATGGCCGGCTCGCCGAGGTTCCGCAGCGAATCGCGTACGCGCAGTTCCTCGCCGGTGAACACACCGGAGAACCTCTCGAGCGCCTCGCACAGCGCCCCGACCTCGGCCTCCACCGAGGTCACACCTTTGCCGGCGCTCATACCGCGGAAGCCGTGCCGCAAGGAGCGCAGCCCCGGCGTCCCCAGCGCCATGTTGTGGCCCGCCCGGTACACCTGGAGTCCGGGTGGCGCGGCCGGGTCGGGGTCGAGCCGGCTCACCACCCCGGTCAGCGGGCTGACCTGCGTCCGGTAGCGGGCCAGGACGTTCTCGGGAGAGGCGGACCGGTCGCCGCTGCCGTTCGCGTACGCCTTGGAACGCGAACGCAACGGCAGCGGACGTCCGATCCGTTCGGTACTGAGAGAGGGATCCCCGCAGAAGGCGCACTGCGGGCGGCGCTGTACCGCGTGATGACGGGCCGTCATCGTGAAGTTGTCCAGGGTCAGTACGGACTGCTGCCCGTGGTAGCGGTGCCCGGCCATCCATTTCGCCGCTTCGAGAGCCACCATGTGCAGTCCCACCCCCTGGCTCGGGGGTATGGAGGCCTGCGGAATCAGCAGTGGACCGGAACGCCCCAACGTGCGCTGGACGTGATTCTCCACTTCCCGGTGACCGCGCAGTCGGTGGGCGAGGCAGTTCCAGCACGGGCCCTCACCCGGCTGGAACACGGGGCCGAGCCAGATGTCGGCCCCGTGCGGCTTCGCCAGCAGCCACGGCCGTCCGGCCGCGCGATGCGATGCGTCGACCGCGGCCAGTTCGCTGGCCAGGTAGTCGTCGCAGACCACGACGGACAGGTCGGCGCCCGGGATTCCGCAGCTGGACCCCGTCACCGCGGAGGTGGCGTGGACCGACACCCCGGTGGCCTGCAGCGCGGCCCTTACCGCGCTGCCGTCGACCGCGCCGACCGTGAGAATGCGAACCGATCCGTCCGCCAGCCGGGCCGCGGTCTGCGCGCCGTCGAGCCCGGCCAGTTCCCAGAACGCGAGCCCCGTCCTGGCCGGGTTCTCCAACGTGCGTGCGGTACGCCGGAAGTCGACCAGTGCGGCATTGGCGAGTTGGGCCAGTACGTATCCGATTTGCTCCGGGGCGAGTTCCCGTCCGGCGTCCCGGATTATCTCGTTGATTCCCCGGCGGCCGTCCATGAGCGGAGCCATGAGCTCCAACTGCGGACAGTCGATCATCTTCACGTCCCGCTCGGAGAAGAGATATGTCCCCTCGCCCGGTATTACCTCAGCGCGCAGATGAGCCTTGAACTCCGTCATAGCAGCATCCCCCTGTGCCGGCACGGTTTTAGTGGATCATCCCTTGGCGCAGAAACAACTGACGGAGCCGCGTGCCTTCATCTCTCCCGTGAAGTCCTCGATCACCAGCGCCAGTTGCGGTGCCGGCGGGAGGGCGGGGGTGCTGACGTCGCCGGCGACGTGCAAGCCGAACTCGGCGAGTACCTGGGAGGGGTTCTGTGCGTACCGGAGGCTTAAGGCCGGCTCGATCCAACTGAGCGCCACCAGCTCCGCGAAGCGCCAGTCCTGCTCTATTGCGTCCATTCTCGTTCTCCAGTTCTGTGACCTGTTCATGGCCGGTTGATGCGTTCCTGGCGGTACACCGAGGAGTGTGCGGCTGAAAATCGGGCAGCGAACAGTGGGTCGGTCATGGAACTCATGTGAAGATTTCATGATCTCGGAATCCCGCCCTCCCCTGAAACCCGTGAAGATCTCACTGTTCAGGTCAATGCCCTCGATGGGAACCTTTGCTCGTGCTCCTATGTGCGCAGCGATCGCCGGGTCGAGACGACACAACGGCGGCGTGGAACGGGGAGAGGACGGCACCGATGGAGATCAACGTCTTGGGACCATTGACGGCGAGCGAAGCCGGCACTTCGATTGTGCCGAGCGCCGCCAAGCCGCGGCAGATCCTGGCCGTTCTCGCTCTGAACGCCAACCATGTCGTGACTGTCGCCAGGTTGATGGAGGAGCTGTGGGGTTCCGATCTGCCGCGCAGTGCTCCGACGACGCTGCAGACGTACATTCTGCAGCTCCGCCGGAAACTGAGCGCGGCGCTGGGGTCGGTCACCGGAGCGAAGGACGTGCTGGCCACCCGGCACAGCGGCTATCAGCTGAGCATGGACTCCGCGGCCATCGACGCCTGGCAGTTCGACCAGCTGACGGTGGCGGGATACGCGGCCTACGAGGCCGGGGACGTCGCCCGGGCCTCCCGCCGGCTGAGCGATGCGCTGAACCTGTGGCGGGGGCCGGCGCTGGTCGACCTGCAGCACGGAACGCTGCTCGAGGTCGAGGTCATGCGGCTGAGGGAAAGCCGCCTCGCGGCGCTGGAGCGCCGGCTCGACGCCGACCTGGCCATGCGCCGGCATCATGAGTTGCTCGGCGAACTGGCCGGTCTGACCGCGGAATTCCCGCTGCACGAGAACCTGCACGCACAATTCATGCTGGCGCTCTACCGGTGCGGCCGCCCTTCGCAGGCGCTCGAGGCATTTCGCCGGCTGCGGTCCGGTCTCGTGGACGAGCTGGGGCTCGAGCCTTCCGCCCGGGTGCAGCGCCTGCAACGGGCGATTCTCTCCGCGGACCCGGTACTCGACGGGGTTCACCCCGGCGCGGTGGTCGGAGTGGCGAGTATCGGCTGAGGCCCGGCCGGCTGCTCCAGCCTGCGTCCAGTGACCTTCCAGGCGGCCTGTGGACGATCGCGGCATCCGTCCGGATGCGGGCGGAACAAGTCCAGGAGGCGGTCGGCTGTGGGTGGATATCTGGCGGTGAGACCAAAAATGGCCGCCAGGCTTCGGCTTTTCTGCTTTCACCACGCGGGTGGCGGCGCAATGTCGTTCGCTCGATGGCAGAATCGTTTCGGCTCTGACATTTCCGTTATCCCGGTACGGCTCCCCGGACGTGAGACGCGATTGCGTGAAGAGCGCGTCACCGATGGAGAACAGTTGTCGCGCGAACTGGAAGCCGAGCTGGGGCCCTTTCTCGACCGACCGTACGCCCTCTACGGGCACAGTCTCGGCGCCCTGGTCGCCTACTCCTTCGCCCTCCACCACCACAGGTCGGGAGGACGTCCGCCCGAGGTGCTGACGGTCGGAGCCTGCTCCGCACCGCACTTGGGGATGCCGGACCTGGAGGGTGCGGAAGGGTCCGACGAACGGGTGCTCTCGGTGATGAGGGCGTCCGGCGGCATCACCAGCCAGCTGCTGGACCGGCCGCAGTGGCTGCAACTCACGATGGCGATCATGCGGGACGATCTGCTGCTCGCCGCCGGCCTGCGGGCCGCGGCGGGAGACCCGCTCCCGTGCCCGGTGCTGGCCGTGTCCGGCCAGGACGACCTGCTGGTACCGCCGGGTGCGGTACATGCCTGGTCCCGCTACGCGCCCGAGGGTTTCCGGACGGGCTCGGTGCCCGGGGACCACTTGTTCGTAAGGGACGCCGACCTGGCCGATCTGCTGCGCGCCGAGCTCGAAGAGCGGCGTCCGCTGGAACCGGCCATCTGACCCTCGAGAGGAGCCGAGAAGATGGACATTGGTGTGCTTGGCCCCTGCCGGGTGACGCAGGCGGGACAATCAGTCGTCCCGACTGCGATCAAGCCCCGCAAGGTGCTCGCCCTGCTCGCCCTGCAGCCGGACCGGGTGGTCTCGGTGAGTTCGCTGATCGAGGAGTTGTGGGGCGGCAATCCGCCGCGCAGCGTGCAGACCACCCTGCAGACGTACATCCTGCAGATCCGGAACCTGATCACCAGGTCACTGGCCGGTGAGGACCAGCGCGATCTGCCGCTGGGAGCCAAGAGCGTCCTGGTCACCGAGGCGGGAGGCTACCTGCTAGACACCCAGGGCGGTGTGGTGGACTCCGTGGAGTACGAGCGGCTGGCGGGTGCCGGCCACCGGGCCCTGGAGTCCGGCGACCACTCCGGGGCAGCGCTGCTGTTCCAGCAGGCGCTCGCACTGTGGCGCGGCCCGGCGCTCGTGGACGTGCAGGTCGGCCCGTTGCTGGAGGCGGAGGTGACTCGGCTGGAGGAATCGCGGATGAGCATCCTCAGCCAGCGCATCGAGGCCGATCTGCAGCTCGGCCGGCACCACGAGATTCTGGGCGAACTGGCCGGGCTGGCTGCCCAGCACCCCACGCACGAGAGGTTGCAGGGCCAGCTGATGCTCGCCCTGTACCGGGCCGGCCGCCGGGGCGGCGCCCTTGAGGCCTACCACCGCATGCGCGTGGTGCTCGGCAGGGAGCTGGGACTCGACCCGTCCGCGGCGTTGCAGGAACTGCAGCAGGCGATGCTCGCGTCGGACCCGGGACTCGAATGCGACCCGGTCGGTTCGCTGACCGGCGGGGGACCGCTGCGAGTGGTGCGCGCCGGCTGACCGGCACAGTGACAGGGCGGGCCGGCGCGTGGATCAGGATTCGCGGGCCGAGATCTGGGTCAGGCAGGTGAGCAGGCTCCGGTTGAAGGTGGCGATGAAACCCTCCGGCGTACCGGTGTCGCGGGGCCGTGAGAGATACGGGGCGAGCTTGCGCTCCACCTCCTGGACGCCGGGCTGGGAGGCCATGAAGCGGGCCACGTCCTGGAGGTCGCCTTCGTACTCGATGACCCGGACCATCGTGGCGTCCCTGATGAAGACAGCGGTGGCGAGGATCCGGGTCGTCTCCGCGCCGTCGGCGCCCTCGACGACGGGGGAGCCCACCCGACGGAATCCGCCGAAGATCTCCCCGATCTCCTTCTCATAACCGGCCTTGATGTCGTAGGTGATGGCGGCGAACGGCATGGGCGGCCTCCGAAGGCGGCAAGGGGGTCGGCGGACCTGCTCGGTCCCGCCGATGCGGGCCGGGAACGGCCCCGGCACCTATCGTCACCCTCGCGCTCTCGCGGCACTGGAGCGCTGCTCGGCCCCCGCACGAGACGTTCGCGCGAGGGCCGGGCCGACTTGGGTGATCGTGGCTATGTGCCGGCTGCGTCCTGCGCCCCGGGATGCGAGGGGGCAGGAGGCCGGGGGGCGGACAGTCGTACGTCGATGAGACTGAGCCCGTACCGTTCGACCGCGTCCCGCAGATCCGCGGTGGTCGGCGGGCGGTCCGGGTGGATCGTGAGGTCGAGCCGGCGCTGCGCGGCGGGACCGTAGAGGCGGATCAGCCGGAGATAGCCGTTCGCGATCCGGACCGGGTCCGTCACCAGATCCAGGCGGGCGGGCCGGCGGTCCCCCTGCCAGGTGATCTCGGCATCCCCACCCCCCGCGAAGTTGTGCCGCCAGTTGCCCGAAGTGGCCAGCACCAGATCCTCGTCGAGGGTGTGCGCGCCCACCGGGATGGTGAACGCCCGCCCCGTGCGCCGGCCGGTGAAGTGCAGCAGCAGCAACCGCTGCGCCATGGGTCCCGGAGCAGGCGCGGACAGCGCGGCGATCACGGCCGCGTTGTCAGGCAGGCCCTCGTCGCCAGGCCGTCCCAGTTCGATCAGGGGCCGCGCGGTGGGGCTCATCGGAGCACTGCCACGGCCGAGGCGGTCAGGATCAGGGCCACGATCGCGAACGCGGTACGCAACGCATGCCAGTTGCGCCACTGCTGGCGCGGGTCCTGCCAGTCGGGGCTGAGGTTGTTCTCGTCCTGGCTCTTCACCCGGTTGTTGATCGGCACGTTCCGGGTCTGGGAGACAACGGCGACACCCACCATGAAAGCGCCCGCCACGGCGAACAGCGGCCGGCTCGCGGTGGACTCGGTCCGGAAGGCCGCGAAGACGTCGACGACCACGGAGGTCATGACGAGGTACGGCATGATGTGGTCGTAGCGGCGGCCGAGAAGCCTGTGCGTCGTGATGTACCGGTCCGCAGGCATCGCGATCAACGCGGGCATGACACTGATCGCCACGGCGAACAGCACTCCGGCGACGATGCCGGTGCCCAGGATCACGGCGACGCTCAGCACTTGCAGCAACACCATGCTCATCCCTCTCTCGACTGTGGGTCCACGGTCAGTTCGCGGCAACGTCGCAGGGATCTCTCGGCGGGTACTGGAAGACCGGTCGAATCCGGGACGCGGCCGCGGGCCGGGCTCCGCAGCACCACGGCGCCGGGGGAGCGCTCGCGACCGCCCCGGCCCACTCCGGCTCAAGTCCTTCTGGAGGAAGGGTGGTCACGCTGCCGTCCGGGTCCTTCAGCGGGCTCACGACAGTGAGGAGAGGAAACCGGATGAGTGATTTCACTCTGCAGGAGCTGACCGCGAAGCTGCGCGAGTGCGCGGGCGAGCCCGACGGTGTCGACCTCGACGGAGACGTCCAGGACACCCCCTTCATGGAACTCGGATACGACTCGCTCGCGCTGCTCCAGGTGACCGGTGTCATCAAGCGGGAGCGCAGGATCGACCTTTCGGACGACGCCGTGGTCGAGGCGGAAACACCGCGCATCCTGCTGAAGATGATCAATACCAGCCTGGCGCAACCCAGCTGACCAGCACAGCACGGCCGTCCCGCCGGGCGACCGGTCGCTGTCGAGATCGAATTCTGTGGGAGGAATCGGATGCCGTACGGAGCGATCATGTACCGGGTGAAGCCCGGTCACGAGGATGAGATCGCCAAGATCTTCGAGAATTTCAACCGGGTGGACACCGCGGACCTGCGGTCCGACGACGGTCAGCAGACCGGTCGCATTCTCGGGACCGGACTCTTCATCAAGGACGATGTGATGGTCCGGGTCATCCACTACGAGGGTGATCTGGCTGCCGTGGGCAAGCACATGGCCACCCAACCGGGCGTGCATGCGGCCGAGGCCCGGTTGGCTCCCTATCTGCAGGAGGAGCGGGACACATCGTCCCCGCGGGCGTTCGGCGAGTACTTCCGGAATGCCTCCATGCGCAGCCTCCTCCAACTCGACGTGGAAACGCTGGAGACCAAGGCGTGACCGCACCCTGACGGGGTCGTCTCCCGGAGCTCCGTGCGATCGGGCCGATCGCACGGAGCTCCGGCGCGTCCCCGGCCGGCCGCCCGGCCCACCGGCTCCGACGCGCTCCGATGCGCGATGCAGTCCGATTCGAGCAGGTCTTTAGAGCCAGCTGTGACGGTTCCGGCTGATGGTTCGAGGAACTCGTATGAAGGAGGTCGACGGTGCACCGGACATTAATCGTGGCGAAGATGCAGCCGGGTAAGGCAGACGACATCGCGAAGATCTTCGCTGAGTCGGATGCGTCGGATCTGCCGCACATGATCGGCGTGTCGCGACGGACCCTCTTCGCTTTCCACGATCTGTACTTTCACCTGGTCGAGGCGGACGAGGACATCACCGACGGCCTCTACCGGGCGCGCAGCCACCCGCTCTACGACGACATCAACCGCAAGCTCGCGGAGTGCGTGTCACCGTACGACCCGAACTGGAAAGAGCCCAAGGACGCCATGGCCGTGCCCTTCTACGTGTGGACTCCGGAGCAGGGGAGGATCCAATGACCACGCAGCAGCCTGTGCGCATCTCGGCGAACGAGGTCGCGTCCAACCGCAAGCGCGGTGGCGACATCCGGGTAACGCTCAGTCCGGTGACTGCGGGCTCGACCTCGGGCTTCGGCGGAGTGATGTACCTGGACCCGTCGGAGTTCGTGACCGAGCACTACCACCCGTACTCCGAGGAGTTCATCCACGTCATCGCCGGAGAACTGGAGATGACGCTCGACGGTGAACCGCTCAAACTCGGCCCGGGGGACTCCCTGCTGGTGCCGATCGGTGTACGCCACCGGCTGGTCAACATCGGTGAGGTCCAGGCGCACTGTGCCTTCCACCTCTCCCCGTTGGCACCCCGGCCCGACCTCGGCCATGTGGACACCGAGAAGCCGACCAACCCCCAGGCGCCCAACCCGAACGTGGGCGGGGCCCCGTGAGCCGTCGCGCGGTGGTCACCGGGATCGGTGTCCTGGCACCAGGAAGCCTGGGCCGAGAGGGCTTCTGGGATCAGCTCTCCGCCGGCCGCACCGCCACCCGGCGCATCACCCTCTTCGATCCCGCGCCGTTCCGCTCCCAGGTGGCCGCGGAAGTCGACTTCGATCCGGCCGCCGCCGGTCTGACTCCCCAGCAGATCCGCCGGATGGACCGTGCCGCGCAGTTCGCCGTGGTGTGCGCACGCGAGGCGCTCGCGGACAGCGGAGCCGAACTCGCCGCGCTCCCGCCGGAGCGGATCGCGGTGTCCATCGGCAGCGCGGTCGGCTGCACCATGGGCCTGGAGGAGGAGTACGTCACCCTCAGCGACGGCGGCAAGAACTGGCTCGTCGACAGCAGTTACGGGGTACCGCACCTCTACGGCTACATGGTGCCCAGCACCCTGGCGGTGGAGGTCGCCCACGCGGTGGGAGCCGAGGGCCCCGTGTCCCTGGTCTCCACCGGCTGCACCTCGGGTCTGGACTCCATCGGACATGGAGTGCAGCTGATCGAGGAGGGTTCCGCCGACATCGTACTGGCGGGCGCCACCGACGCCCCGCTCTCCCCGATCACCGCCGCCTGCTTCGACGCGATCAAGGCGACCACGCCGAACAACGCCGACCCGGAACACGCCTCGCGGCCGTTCGACCGGGACCGCGACGGCTTCGTCCTGGCCGAGGGCTCGGCGGTCCTCATCCTGGAGGAGAAGTCGGCCGCGGAAGCTCGCGGCGCCCGCATCTACGGGGAGTTCGTCGGGTTCGCCGGACGCAGCAACGCCTTCCACATGACCGGTCTCAAGGCCGAGGGCCGGGAGATGGCGGAGGCCATCAGGGCCGCCCTCGACCAGGCGAAACTCGACCCGACCGCCGTCGGCTACATCAACGCCCACGGCTCGGGCACCAAACAGAACGACCGGCACGAGACCGCCGCGTTCAAGCGGAGCCTGGGCGACCACGCCTACCACGTGCCGGTCAGCTCCATCAAGTCCATGGTCGGCCACTCGCTGGGAGCGATCGGTTCCATCGAGGTCGCGGCCTGCGCGCTGGCCCTGGACCGCCAGGTGGTCCCGCCCACCGCCAACCTGAAGAACCCCGACGCCGAGTGCGACCTGGACTACGTGCCGGTCACCGCCCGGGACCACGCCATGGATGTGGTGCTCAGCGTGGGCAGCGGATTCGGCGGCTTCCAGAGCGCGATGGTGCTGGCCAGGCCCGGCGCTGTCCCGTATGAGAGGAGCTGACGGTGAGCAGCGCGACGAACGGATCGTCGGCCGCCCCGGTGATCACCGGTCTGGGAGTCACCGCGCCGACGGGTCTGACGGCGGACGAGCACTGGGCGGCGGTCCTGGCCGGGAAGCCGGCCATCGGCCGGATCACCCGTTTCGACCCGTCCAGCTATCCGGTCCAACTCGCCGGAGAGGTAGCGGACTTCGACACCAAGGCCAGGGTGCCCAGCCGGCTGATCCACCAGACGGACCGCTGGACCCACCTGGGTCTGTCCGCCGCCGCCGAGGCGCTGGAGGATGCCGAGGTGGTGCCGGCCGAACTGCCCGAGTTCGAGATGGCCGTGGTCACCGCGGCTTCCTCCGGCGGCACCGAGTTCGGCCAGCACGAGATGGAGAACCTGTACCAGCACGACCCGTCCTGGGTCGGTGCCTACCAGTCGATCGCCTGGTTCTACGCGGCGTCCACCGGTCAGATCTCCATCCGGCACGGCATGCGCGGACCCTGCGGTGTGCTCTGCTGCGAGCAGGCCGGCGGGCTGGACGCGATCGGGCAGAGCCGTCGGCTGCTGCGTGGCAGCTCCCGGCTGGTCGTGACCGGCGGAACGGACGCCTCGCTGTGTCCGTACGGTCTGACCGCCCAGTTGAGCACCGGGAACCTGTCCACCGTCAGCGACCCGGGACGGGCCTACCTGCCGTTCGACACCGCGGCCAGCGGCTATGTGCCCGGTGAGGGTGGCGCGATGCTGATCCTGGAACGGGCCGCGGACGCGGAGGCTCGCGGCGCCGGCGGCTACGCCCGGGTGCTCGGTTACGCGGCGGGGTTCGACCCGGCGCCCGGATCCGAGCGCCCGCCGGCGCTGCGCCGCACTCTGGAGGCGGCCCTCGCGGACGCCGGAGTGACACCCGCCGGGGTCGACGTGGTCTTCGCGGACGCGTCGGGTGTTCCCGCACAGGACGCGGCGGAAGCCGCGGCGATCCGGGCCGTTTTCGGGCCGGGCAGCGTGCCGGTCACGGCTCCCAAGACGCTGACCGGACGGCTCTACGGCGGTGGTGCGGCCCTCGACGTGGCGACCGCCGCGCTGGCCCTGCGTGACCAGGTGATCCCGCACACCGTCGGACCCGAGTCACCGGTTCCCGGGTACGGCCTGGATCTGGTGCTCGGCGAACCACGGGCCGCCGCGCTGCGCACCGTACTGGTCCTGGCCCGGGGACACGGCGGTTTCAACGCGGCCTTGGTACTGGGACGTCCGGCTTCCTGACAGCGGAGCGGGACGAAGGCGAGAGACAAGGGAGAGTGGCGATGGCCGGGCACACCGACAACGAGATAGTGATCAACGCACCGATCGACGAGGTCTGGGAGACCACCAACGACGTGGTCAACTGGCCGGATCTGTTCAGCGAGTACGCCAAGGCCGAGATCCTGGAACAGGACGGGCAGACCGTGACGTTCCGGCTGACCATGCACCCGGACGACGAAGGCCGGGTGTGGAGCTGGGTGTCGGAGCGCACCCCCGACCCGGTGACCCGCACGGTGCGCGCGCACCGGGTGGAGACCGGGCCGTTCGAGTTCATGAACATCTACTGGGAGTACACCGAGACACCCGAAGGCGTGCGGATGCGCTGGGTGCAGGACTTCCACATGAAGCCGCAGGCACCCGCGGACGATGCCGGCATGACCGAACACCTGAATCGGAACACTGCCATCCAGATGAAGCTCATCAAGGACAAGGTCGAGGCCGCTTCCCTCCGGAAGTAGCCGCGGACGTACCCCCGGAGGTCACCGGTGCCCGCTCTCCTCATCCCTCTCGTGCTGCTGATGAACGGGCTCGCGGCCGGATGCATGCTCGGTACGCTGCTCGGCGGCTGGCCACTGCTCGCGGGTCTGCCCGACGACGGCTACGTCCGGACCCACGCGTTCTTCTCCGGCCGCTACGACCCGTACATGCCCATCTGCACGCTGGGCACCCTGCTGGGCGACAGCGTTCTCGCCGCCGGTGTGGGTGACGGCTGGGCCAGGGCCTGCTTCACCGCCGCGGCACTGCTCGCGCTCTGCACCGTGGTCATCTCCTTCGCCAAGAACGTCCCCGTCAACCGGTGGATCCGCACCGTGGACCCGGACAACCTGCCTACCGGCTTCGACGCCACGGAGCGCCGCAGCCAGTGGGGCCTGTGGAACAAGCGGCGCAGCGTGATCACCATGCTCGCCCTGCTGTCCAACTGCGCGGCGCTGGCCACGCTTCTTTGAGGAGGAACAGATGGATCTCGAACTGCAAGGAAAGAAGGCGCTGGTCACCGGCGGCACCCGTGGTGTCGGACGCGGCATAGTGCTCGCACTGGCCCGCGCCGGCGTCGATGTCATCACCTGCTACCTACAGGAAGGGGAGCGGGTCGCCACCCTGGAGCGCGAGCTCAAGGAGATCGGCGGCGACCACCACGTGCTGCGCGCCGACCTGAGTGACCCCGCGCAGGTCGCGAGCCTGCTGGAGCAGGCGGGCAGCCTGTACGGCCACCTCGACCTGGTGGTCAACAACGCGGGCACCATCAGCCACATCCCCTACGCGAAGCTCCCGTTCGAGGAATGGCAGCGCATCGTCGCCACCAACCTCACCGCCACCCACCTGGTGACGCAGAACGCCCTGCCGCTACTGGGCGAGGGCTCCTCCGTCGTGAGCATCGGATCCAAGGGCGCGGAGGCGGGGATCCCGCTGCGGGCGCACTACACGGCGACGAAGTCGGCACTGGTCGGGCTCACCCGCTCGCTCGCCAAGGAGCTGGGCTCCCAGGGTATCCGGATCAACGTGGTCGCCCTCGGCGTCATCGAGACCGAGGCGCTCTACGACCTGCCGCAGGAGCAGCAGGACCTGATGGTCCAGCGCTACAGCAGCAAGACCGCGCTCGGCCGGCTCGGCCGGACCGACGAGGTCGCCGGCGCCATCCTGTGGCTCGCCAGTGACCTGTCCCGCTACGTCACCGGTGCCACCATCTCGGTCGACGGGGGAATCTCCTGATGGCCGGCGGAGCCTTCCGGGTGATGCTGGAAATGACGATCAAGCCCGGTCTGTCGGCGGAGTTCGAGCAGGAGTGGCGCAGTGGTACCGACGCGGTCACCGGCCACCCCGCGAACATCGGCCAGTGGCTGGCTCGCAGCACCGCCGACGAGGACACCTACTACATCGTCAGCGACTGGGTCGACGAGACGGGCTTCCGGGCGTTCGAGGACGGCAAGGCGCACGTCGCCCATCGCGAGCGACTGCACGCCTACCGCGCCTCGGCGACCTTCGACACCATGCGGGTGGTCGAGCACATCCAGGGAGCCGCCCATGCCGCCTGAGGCGGGCGAGGTCCTGGTGATGATCCATCACCAGGCCCGGGACGAGGCCGAGCTGGCCGCGGTGCGCGAGGCGTACCACGTGGTCAGCCGGCGGCTCGCCGACGTGCCGGGAATGCTCGCCAATGAGTTGCTGCAGTCCGCCCTCGACCCCTCGGCCCTGACCGTGGTGAGCCGGTGGGCGGATCTCGCGGCCTTCCAGTCATGGGAAGAGGGCGCCGGGCACCGCGCGGACACCGCTCCGCTGCGGCCGTACCGCGACACACGACTCTCCGCTCCGTTCGGTATCTACCGGGTCGACGCGGCGTACTGAAGGAGGAGCAGATGGAGCAGGGACTGGCCGGCAAACGCGTACTGATCACCGGCGGTACGCGCGGCATCGGAAGGGCGGCGGCACTGGCCTTCGCGCGCGCCGGCGCTCGCGTCGTGGTGGTGTCGCGCAGCGCGGGGGAGGACGGCGAGTCACTCGCCCGCGAGTTGAAGGAGACCGGTGACGGACATCTGCTGCTGCGCGCGGACGTGACCGACGCCGCCGACGTCCGTACGGTGGCCGCACAGGTGAGGGAGGCCGTCGGGGGGCTCGACGTTCTCGTGAACAATGTCGGAGTGGACGGCCAGGTCTGGTTCGCGGAGCTGCCCGAGTCCGAATGGCACCGGGTTTTCGACCACAACGTCACCTCGGCCTACCTGATGACCCAGGCCGCGCTCGACCTGCTCGTCGACGGTGCCTCGGTGGTGAACATCGGATCCTCGGTGGCGCTGCGCGGCCGGGTCCGCGGAGTGCACTACACCGCCTCCAAAGCCGCGCTGATCGGGCTCACCCGCGCGCTGTGCAAGGAACTCGGGCCTCGTTCGATCCGCGTGAACACCATCGCGCCGGGTCTCACCGAGACCGAACCGGGCGCCGGTCTGCCGCCGGAGGCCGTGGAGCGGATCGTCGGGATGACCGCGCTCGGCCGGATCTGCACTCCGCAGGACGTGGCGGGCGCCGTGCTCTTTCTGGCCGGCGACACCTCCCGCTACATCTCGGGCGCCACGCTCAATGTCGACGGCGGGGTCTGACCGTGGACATCGGACTCGGGCTGCCCACCACCGTTCCCGACAAGTCCGGGCCTGGACTGGCCGCCTGGGCGCGTGCGGCCGAGGACTCAGGTTTCACCACTCTGGGCGTGCTGGACCGGCTGGTGTATGACAACTTCGAACCGTTGATGTCGCTGGCGGTGGCGGCCGCGGTCACCACCCGCATCAAGCTGGCCAGCACCATTCTCATAGCCGGCTATCGCGGTGGGGCGGCGCTGCTCGCCAAGCAGACGGCGACCCTCGACGCGGTCTCCGGGGGGCGGTTCACGCTCGGTGTCGCCGCCGGAGGCCGTGACGACGACTACAAGGCCACCGGCGCCGACTACGCCGGTCGGGGGGCGCGGCTGGACGAACTCCTCGGTGAACTCCGCGACATCTGGAGCGGGGAGGGTCCGGGGCCCGTCATCGGTCCGCTCCCCGCCGGGCAGGGCGGTATCCCGCTGCTGGTCGGAGGCCATTCCCGGACCGCGATGAGGCGTTCGGCGAGATTCGGCACCGGCTGGATCGCGGGCGGCAGCTCGGCCACGGCCTACGGGGAACTGGTCCGCCAGGCACAGCACGAATGGACGCTGGCCGGGCGCACCGAACGGCCCAGGATGGTCTCGCTGGTGTATGCGTGCCTCGGCCCGGACGCCGGATCGACGGCGGGCCGCTATCTGCGCGACTACTACTCGTTCATCGGCGTGAAGGCCGAACGGGCCGCCAGCGGCGTGCTCGTGGACGCGGCGCAGATCCGTGACGCGGCCCAGGCGTACGCGGAGGCCGGTTGTGACGAGCTGATCCTGCTGCCGTGCACCGCGGACTCCCAGCAGGTGAGTCTGCTCGCGAAGGCGGCCCTGTAGCCCCTTTTCAGGGACTTCGCACACAAGATTCCGGCCCGGACTCGTACCATGAGTCCGGGCCGGGATCTTGTGTGCGTGTTGGCCTGCGGGTGGGGCCGCGGGGCGGTGGAGTGCCGGAGGCGCCCGTCACGTCAGGTGTGACGGGCGCCTCCGGCGGCTGTGGGACGGAGCTGTGTTACCCGAGGCCGGCGGCCCGGGAGAGGACCTCGGTCAGCACCTGCTGCGGGTCCGCCACCGGCCCCTGCGAGCGCCATGCGACGAACGCGTCCGGGCGGACCAGTACCGCGCCACCCGGGCCCACGCCGTACACCGAACCCCAGTCGCGCTCCTCGCCCGGTGTCAGCTCGGCGCCAGGGCCCACCAGGTGGGCCCTGAGCGGCACACCGAGCTCTGCGGCGGCCTTCACCGCGGACTCGGCCCACGCGGCGCCGGAGGCGTCCGTGAGGAGCACGTAGGAGTCCCAGAACAGGTCGATGGTGGAGAGCTTCGAACCGTTCCGCTCCACCCATAGGTGCGGCGCCCTGGTGCCGGGCTCGCCCTTCAGTTCCAGGTGCGGAGTGAGCACCGGACCGGTCTGGTCGTGAGTGATGGCCTCCGACTTGTACCGGTACCCGAGGGTGATGATGATGTCGTCCACCATCGTCGCCCGGTCCTCGTCGGTGGCGTAGCCGTGCCGGATGCGGTTGCGCACCATGGCCTGCTCGGCCATGGCGGAGCCGACCGCGTGCCGCTCCTCGTGGTAGCTGTCCAGCAGGACGTCCCCGGCCCAGCCCTTGATGACGGCGGCCAGTTTCCACGACAGGTTGTGCGCGTCGTGGATGCCGGTGTTGGCTCCGAACCCGCCGGCAGGCGGGTGCAGATGGGCGGCGTCCCCGGCCAGGAAGATCCGTCCGGTCCTGAACCGCTCGGCGACCAGCTGGGCGCCCTGCCAGGGAACCTTGGCGACGATCTCCACGTCCATGTCGGGACGGCCGGAACCGGTCCTGACGATGTCGATGCAGCGCTCGTCGGTGAAGTCCTCGGGCTTCTCGCCCTTGTCCGGGAAGTAGATCGGGGCGGCCAGGAAGGGGTCGCAGCCGTGCAGCCGGGACAGGCCCATCAGAGTCCCGTTGACATTGGCGTAGCACAGGATGAACGGGCGGTGCTTGATCAGTGATTCCAGCTCCGGAGCCTTGAAGTAGATGCTCAGAGCGTCGAACACCGTTCCGCGGCCGCTGCGTTCCACGCCCAGCTCGGTCCGCACATGGCTGTTGGCGCCGTCCGCGCCGACCAGGTAGCCGGCCCTGATGGTGTAGCGCCGACCGGTCTCCAGCTCCTCGGCGACGGCCGTCACGCCCTCGTCGTCCTGGGTGAACTCGATCAGCTTGGTTCCGAACCTGATGTCGGCACCGAACTCCCGGGCCTTGTCGACCAGGACCCGCTCGTAGCGGTCCTGGCCGCAGCCCATCACGCGTTCGGGGCTGACGGTGGGTCCGTCCAGTGAGGGCGACTCGAGGACGACGGCGTTGTCGATGTCGGCGAAGGTGTCGACCTGGATGATCCCGCCCTCGAAGAAGGGGTGCGAGTCTCCCATCTCCAGGGCCCGGATGTCCTTGCCGATTCCGGCGGCACGGAACAACTCCAGGGTGCGCGACTGCAGGCCGGGGGCCCGCGGCAGCGTGGAGGTCGCCGTGCGCTTTTCCAGCAGAAGAGTACTGATCCCGTGGCGCCCGCTGAACAGGGCGGTGGACAGCCCGACCGGTCCGGCACCGACGATCAGTACAGGGATGTTCACGTCATACATGCGTATCCCCTCAGGAACACTGCCATGCGGACTGTCCGCGGCACAGGTAAGGGGTACTGACCGGTGCTCAAGGATGCCTGGCCTCCCGGTCGGGTCCGTTGGCCCGCCTGCGGTTCGAGGCGTGTTCGAGGTCAGCTCCACGGCCGGCTGCGAGCGTCACGACGATGACACCGGCGCCTGGTGGCCAGGCGTCCAGGAAGGAGTCCGCCCGATGACGACCACCCCCCCGGACGTCAGTACGGCCGCCGGGATCCTCCGGCTCGGCAACGCGTTCTGCGATGCCAAGGCCCTGCTGACCGCCGTGGAACTCGATCTGTTCACGCAACTGCAGGAGGCCCCGTCCGGCGGGGCGACCGCCGAGGAGATCAAGGGGCTGCTGTCACTGCACGGCCGGGGCCTCAGCGACTTTCTCGATCTGCTGGTGGCCCTGAAGGTGCTGCAGCGCACCGACGGCGTCTACCGCAACGCGCCGGGTACGGCCAAGCACCTGGTCCGCACCGGGGACGCCTATGTGGGTGGCTTCCTGCTGCGGTCCAGCCGCAACCTCTACCCGGCCTGGGGTCGGCTGGAGGAGGCGCTGCGCACCGGCAAGCAGCAGTCGGGCAGCCACTACGACGAAGTCACGCAAAACCCCGCGATCCTGCGCCAGTTCATCGGCAGCATGGATGCCTTCACCAACGTTCTCGGTGCCCAGCTGATCGAGGCGTTCGACTGGTCCGGATTCACGTCCGTACTGGACGTCGGTGGCGCCCGGGGCAATCTGTGCTCCCAGATCGTCAAGGCCCAGCCGCATCTGGCCGGGCATGTCTTCGATCTTCCGGAGATGGCGCCCTTCGCGAAGGAACTCGCGGAGGAACTCGGCATCCCCGGCAAGGTGGAGTTCCACGGCGGCAGCTTCTTCAGCGACCCGCTGCCGCAGGCTGAGATCGTGGTCATGGGCCATGTCCTGCACGACTGGGACCCCAGCCAGCGCAGCTACCTCATCCACAAGGCGTACGACGCTGTACTGCCCGGTGGAACGCTGCTCGTCTACGACCGGATGCTCGACGACGAGCCGGAGCACGCCGAGAACCTGGTGATCAGCCTCGACATGCTGCTGGTCACCGACGGCGGTTCCGAATACCCGGCCGCGGAGATCGTCGGATACGCGGAGCACGCCGGCTTCGCCGGCACCGAGGTCAAGCTGCTCGGCGACTACGACACGCTCGTTGTCGCCCGTAAGGCCGCCTGAGCACCGCCACTGCCGTACACAGCACTCCGCCCCCGGTCCTGGAAGAGGACCGGGGGCGGAGTGCTGTGTACGGGGCTGTGTCAGCTCGCCGGCTCGGGCTCCGGCTGCTTGTCCGCGACCCCGGCGCGGGACCGCGGGATCTGCGTGCCGAACACGCGGCGGGACGGCCACCAGGTGCGGTCGTCCAGCTGCAGCGCGAGCGCCGGAACCAGCAGGGACCGGACCACGATGGTGTCGAGCAGCACGCCGAACGCGACGATGAACGCCTGCTCGGCCATCGACACCATCGGCAGGACCGCCAGCGCCGCGAAGGTCGCGGCCAGCACCACGCCGGCCGAGGTGATGACCCCGCCGGTGCGCTGCAGCGCGGTGAGCGTGCCGGCCCTGGTGCCGTGCGCCAGCGACTCCTCCCTCACCCGGTGCATGAGGAAGATGTTGTAGTCCACGCCGAATGCCACCAGGAACACGAAGCCCATCAACGGGACCGACGGGTCGGCGTTGGCGAAGTGGAAGACGTGATTGAACACCAGTGCGGAGATTCCCATGGTGGCCGCGTACGACAGCACCACGGTGCCGATGAGCAGCAGCGGCGCCACCAGCGCCCGCAGTAGCAGCGCCAGCACGATCAGAATCGCCACCAGCACCAGCGGAACCACGACCTTGAGGTCCCGGATTCCACCGGCCCGGGTGTCGATGGAGATGGCGGTGAAGCCGCCGACCTTGGCATCCGCGTCCGGAACCGCGTGCACCGCGACCCGGATCTGCTTGACGGTGTCCACGGCCGCCGGTCCGTCGGGTGTGGCGGCGAGCACCGCGTCGACCTCGGCCAGCCCGTTGACCACCTTGTTCAGCCGGGTGACGGAGGTGACACCGCTCACCTTGCTCGTGGCCGCGACGACCTGGTCCGCCGTGGCGGCCTTGGTGATGATGGACACCGGCGTGCCCGAGCCGCCCGCGAAGTGGGCGCCGAGGATCTTCTGGCCGGTCGAGGAGTCGGTCGTCTTGGTGAAGCTGTCGGTGATGGCGATCCCGGACGCCTTGAACTGCGGGACGAAGCAGGCAGCGAGCAGCAGCACGACGCCCGCGGTGAGCCAGACCCTCCTGGGCTTGCGGCCGACCAGGCCCGCGACCCGGCCCCACAGACCACTACCGGTGCGCTCGGCGGTACCGAAGGCGGGCCGGAACGGCCAGAAGACGCCACGGCCGGCGAGGGCCAGGACGGCGGGGATGAAGGTCAGTGCGGCCAGCATGGAGGCCGCGACGCCGATCGCGGCGACCGGTCCCATGCTGCGGTTGCTGTTGAGGTTGCTGAAGAGCAGGCACAGGGTGCCCAGGATGACGGTACCGCCCGAGGCGAGCACCGGCTTGAGGATCGCTCGCCAGGCGGTGCCCAGGGCCTCGTACTTGTTCTGGGTGCGGCGCAGTTCCTCCTGGTAGCGGGCGATGAGCAGCAGCGAGTAGTCGGTGGTCGCGCCGACCACCAGCACTGACAGCACGCCCTGGCTCTGGCCGGTGAAGGTGATCGAGCCGTGCTTGGCGAGCCCGTAGACCACGGCCCCGGCCACGCCGCTGGCGCACATGACTCCGAGCAGGACCAGGAACGGCAGCGTGGGACTGCGGTAGACCAGCAGCAGGACCAGGATCACCAGTCCGACGGCGACCAGCAGCAGCTGCCCGTCGATATTGCTGAACGCCCCGGCGAAGTCGGCGAACATCCCGCCGAGTCCGGTGACATGCCCGGCCAGCCCCGGGTGCTGCGACGCGTTCGCCCGCAGCACCTTGACCGCGTCGCTGACCGGCTTGGCCTGGTTGACGAGCGGAACGGTGAACTGCAGGGCGCGGCCGTCCTTCGACACGCTCACCGGGCTCACGGGGCCGCGCAGGCCGGCCAGCTTTCCCGCGGCGGCGGCGTCGGACCGTACGGCGGCCTGGTCGGCGGAGGTGACACCGGACGCCCGTTCGTAGACCACTACGGCGGGGTAGGTCTTGTTGTCGGAGAACGTGGACTGCAACTGGTCGGCGTGTACTGACTCGGCCTTGGCGGGCAGGTACGCCGCGCCGTCGTTCGTGGCCACATCGCCCAGTTTCTGACTGAACGAGCCGGTCGCACCGCTCACCAGGAGCCATCCGAGGATGAGCAACAGCGGCACCAGCCACCGCAGCCGGCGACCTGACGCCTCCGTGCGCCTAGGGGTCATGGTGGGGTTCCTCCGTACATTCGGTGACACATCGCGTGATGCGGGGGTGCTCATGGTCCCGCTCGGGGCTTGAGCGCAGGTCGAGCGACCGGCGCGTACAATTTCGGCCCCTGTTGGCCTGAAGCGGGCCTGTATCGGGGGAGTCCCGCCCGCTGGCCCGGCCGGTGACCGGCCCTTTCGAGCACCCGTCCAGCGGACCTCCACCCGGTGGGGACACGGTGTGCCGATCGCGTGCCCTCACTACCTGAAGTTGCATTCGTCGGAGGATGGAGATGTCCATGCGTGAGTCGACCCAGATCCTCGTAGTGGGAGGCGGACCCGCGGGAGCCACCGCGGCCGGCCTGTTGGCGAAGGAGGGATTCGAAGTCACGCTGCTGGAGCGGGAGCGCTTCCCGCGCTATCACATCGGCGAGTCGATCCTGCCGTCCTGCCGGCCGATCCTGGAGCTGCTCGGCGTATGGGACAAGGTGGAACGCCACGGCTTCCAGCCCAAGGGAGGCGCCTACTTCTTCTGGGGGGACGAGGAGTGGGAGGTCCGCTTCAGCGCCATGGGCGATGACAACCCCAGTGCCTGGCAGGTCGTCAGGTCCGAGTTCGACGAGATCCTCCTGGACCATGCCCGCGAGCTGGGCGTCGAGGTCGTCGAGGGCATCTCCGTCAAGGAGCTGGAATTCGACGGGGACCGTCCGGTGGCCGCGCTGTGGGCCGAGACCAAGGACGCCGCCAGTAAGGGCCGCATCGCCTTCGACTACATCGTCGACGCCTCCGGCCGCAACGGTGTCATCGCCACCAAGCACCTGAAGAACCGCAAGCTCCACGAGGTCTTCCGCAACGTCGCGGCCTGGACGTACTGGAAGGGCGCCAAGCCGCTGCCCAAGGGCCCCGCGGGCGCCATCGGGGTGGCCTCGACGGCCGAGGGCTGGTTCTGGGTGATCCCGCTGCACGACGGCACCACCAGCATCGGGCTGGTCACCGGCAGGGACAGGTTCAACGCGCAGCGCGCCGAACTGGGCAGCATCCAGGCCGTCTACGACCAGTCGGTCGAGCAGTCGGCCATCATTCAGGAGCTGATCGCCGGCGCGGAGCGGGTCGCCGACTTCAAGGTCGAGCAGGACTACTCCTACGCCGCGGAGTCCTTCGGCGGCCCCGGCTTCCTGCTCAGCGGCGACGCCGCCTGCTTCCTGGACCCGCTGCTGTCCACCGGCGTCCACCTCGCCACCTACAGCGCCATGCTGGCCGCCGCCTCCATCTCCAGCGTGCTGCGCGGAGAGGTGACGGAGGAGCAGGCCTGGGAGTTCTACGGGACGGTCTACCGCCACGCCTACGAGCGACTGCTGGTCCTGGTGTCCGTCTTCTACGAGAGCTACCGCGGCAAGGACTACCACTTCTACAACGCGCAGCGGCTCACCGAGCAGCAGCGCGACGGGCTCAACATCCAGGATGCCTTCGACCGGATCATCACCGGCATCGCCGACCTTGAGGACGCCCAGGACGTCTACGCCAAGGTGCAGCAGCACCTCACCGGCGCGGAGAGCGGCGACCCCATCCCGTTGAACAACCTCAACCGGGTGCACGAGCAGAAGGCGGCGCCGATGACCGAGGAGAGCGCAGTGAGGGGGCTGTATCTCTCCTTCTTCCCCAAGCTCGGTCTGCGGCGGGCCGGCGAGTGAGCGCGGTGTGGGCGGCGTCCTGACACTGGTTGTCCGTGAAGGACCCGGGAACGGCCCAGCGGCCGGGGGCGGGAGCCGAGGCTCCCGCCCACAGCCGTTCGCCGTGCACACTCGGCAGCACGGCACGGCACGGCACGGCACGGCACGGCACAGCACGGCAGCGGGCGGAAGGGGAGTTCCCCCTCCGCCCGCTGCCGTGTGGCCCGACTTCTAGGCCGAGTGCGCGACGCGCTCGGCTTCCCGCTCGGATTCCAGGTTCGGTTCCACCACCACCAGTGATGCCGGCAGGGTGTCGCGTTCGATCTGCTCGGTCGGGTAGATCAGCCGCAGGATCGGTCCTGCCATGAAGGTAGTGACCATGGCCATCACGACCATCAGCGAGTACAGCCCCTTGTCGAGGACGCCGAGCTGCACGCCCACGGTGAGGATGACCAGCTCCGTCAGCCCGCGGGTGTTCATCAAGGTGGCCAGTACGCCGGAGTGCCGGGTGGAGACGCCCTGCAGCTTCGCCCCGGTGAAGGCTCCGATGAACTTGCCGGAGATGGCCACCAGCAGGATCAGTCCGAGCTCGCCCAGATCGCGCGTGCTCAGGTGCGACAGGTCGACCTTCAGCCCGGCGGTGACGAAGAAGACCGGGAGCAGGAAGACCATGCCGACGTTCTCGAAGCTGTTCAACAGTCCTTCGCGGACGACCTGCGGGCCGCCGCGCGGCATGACGAGTCCGAAGAGGAAGGCGCCGAAGATGAAGTGCACGCCCATCCACTCGGTGGCCCAGCAGGACAGCATCAGCCCGATCAGCACCGGGGTCAGCACCTGCGGCGAGAGCCGGCCGGACGTCGAGTGCGTGGCGAACAGCCGCCGGAACAGTGGTCGGACCACGCCGATCATCAGGGCCAGATAGACCGGTGCGAGCAGGGTGTGCCACTGCCCGGTACCGCTGGCGATGGTGGTCACCACCGCCAGCAGCGACCAGGCCAGCAGGTCGTCGACGGCCGCGCAGGCCAGCGCCAGGCTGCCGACGGGTGTGCGCTGCATTCCGCGGTCCGTCAGGATCCGTGCGAGCACCGGAAAGGCGGTCACCGACATCGCCGCTCCGAAGAAGAGGACGAAACCGGCGGTGCTGTGGGCCGGGTGACGGTGGCTCAGGTGCAGTGCCAGTACCACCCCGAGGCCGAACGGCAGCAGGATCGAGCTGAGTGACACCGCGGCGGCGATCCGGCCGCGGCCGCGCACCAGGGAGTGTTCGAGCTCGAAGCCGATGACGAACATGAAGAGGATCAGCCCGAGGTTGGCCAGTGCCGAGAGGAACGGACCGACCGAGGCAGGGAAGAGGTGCCGGGCGACAGCGCCGTTGAAGAGCGTGGGGCCGAGCAGTATCCCGCCCAGGATCTCACCCAGCACGGGAGGTTGGCCGATGGCCTTCGCGCCGGCGCCCAACAGTCGGGCTAATAGCAGGATTACGGCGATTCCCAAGAACAGTGTGGCAGCCTGACTTCCTGTCATGGCGTCTACTCCTCGTATGTGGCGGACAGTGTCATGTCATGCCCCGCGGGGAGCGGGTGACCGGGACCCGTCGGGGCCCCGCCCGTCGGTCGGTACCGGGCTCCCACACCACTGGATGTCGCGTCACCTGACTGACATGCCTCCGATGAGTACCGGGCCTGCCTCAAGGACGCCTGGCAGACGAGTCAGGACCCGCCGCCACGGGGCCGCCGCGCCCGCCCGGGCGGCACCGGTCGACCGCAGCCCCATCGGAGTTCGAGCGGGAGCCGGGAACCTGTGCGCGGAAGCCTGGAGGAATGGAACCGTCCCACCGCCGATGGCCGGCCCCGAGCCGGCCGACGAACCGGTCCGGGGCGACATCGCCCTGCTGGAGTACCGACCGGTGCCAGGGTCTGTCCGGCTGGACAGGCCCTACCCGGCCCCGGTACGGACCCGACGACACAGCAAGAAGGTGTGTGGATGCCCATCCCGCTGCCCGACCCGATGAACCTGCCGGCCGAGCGACGCTGCCCGCTCGATCCGCCGGAAGAATACGCGCAGTTGCGTGCCGAACGGCCGCTGAGCCGTCTGCGGCTTCCGGGCGGGCGGATCGGCTGGCTCGTCACCCGCTACGAGGACGTGCGCGCGACGCTGGCGGACCAGCGCTTCAGCCCGCCCCTCATCCAGGTGACCCCCGCGACGGACCTGCCGCTGCCCGAGGAGGAGCTCCAGGTACCGCCCGGGGTGTTCTCCGCGATGGACCCTCCCGAGCAGAGCCGGTACCGCCGGCAGGTCAGCCGGTACTTCACCCGCAAGCGCACCCGTGAGATCACTCCCCGACTCACACAGATCATCAACGACCAGCTGACCGCCATGATCGACCACGGCCCGCCCGTCGATCTGGTCAGCTGGTTCTCCCAGCCCATCCCGACCCGCGTCATCACCGAGATGCTCGGCATCCCCGAGCCGCACCGGGCCGAGTACCAGCGCTGGATCCTGGCGATGCTCTCCCTGAAGACCGACGCCGACCAACTGCGCGAGGCCAGCGACGGCCTCTACGGAAGCCTGGGCGAACTCGTCCGTGCCAAGCGCACGGCGCCCGGGGACGACATCGTCAGCGACCTGCTGCACCACGGCACCAGTCCGCTCAACGACGACGAAGTCGTCGGCATCAGCGCGCTGCTGCTGATCGCCGGGCTGGAGACCACCGCCAACATGCTCGGCCTCGGCACGTTCGCCCTGCTGCAGAACCCTGACCAGGCCGCGAAACTGCGGGCCAACGAGGATCTGCTCGACACGGCTGTCGAGGAGCTGCTGCGATACCTGACCATCGTGCAGTTCGGCCTCACCCGCACGGCGCGTGAGGACACCGAGATCGCCGGGCAGCTGATCAGGGCCGGCGAGACCGTCGTCACCTCACTGGCCGCGGGCAACCGTGACCCCGGTGTGTACCCCGATCCGGACCAGCTGGACGTGAGCCGCCAGGGGGCGCCGCACATGGCGTTCGGCTTCGGTGTGCACCAGTGCCTCGGCGCCCATCTCGCGCGGGTGGAGATGAAGATTGCCTTCGAGGCCCTGCTGCGCAGACTGCCCGGGCTGCGGCTCGCGGTGCCGGCCGAGGAAGTGCCCACCGGTGTGGACAAGGTCTTCTACGGAGTCCACTCGCTCCCGGTGACCTGGGACACCTGATCCACCGCGGGAAGTGACAGCGCGAAACGAAGCCGGTCCCGGTCGAAAGCCGGGGCCGGCTTCTCGCTGCGCCACTGGGCCGCTCCGTCGCATCGGCTTCGCCAGGGCAGCGCCGAGCGGGCCCGGAGCTGCTTGCTCCGGGCCCGCCCGACCGACTGCCCTGCTGCGGATTCAGGAGGCGGTGGCCTCCAGCGCGTAGTAGAGCCAGGGGCAGGGAAGCGCGGTCGCGGTCGAGAGCTTCAGACCCGCGTCGGTGAACAGCTGGGCATACTCGCTCTGGCTGCGCTCCAGACCGGTGGTCATCACCAGCATCTCGATGTCGGAGATGGCACCGCCCAGCGCGTCGCCCGGGTCCTCGTCCTCGCCCTCGGAGAGCACTGAGGACAGCACGACCACCCGCCCGCCCGGTGCCATCGCCTTGCGGATGTTGGAGAGGATCTGGACGCTCTCCTCGTCGTTCCAGTCGTGGAGGATGTTCTTCAGCACGTACAGGTCGGCGCCCTCGGGAACCGAGTCGAAGAACGAGCCCACGACGACCTCGCAGCGGTCACCGACCCCGGCGTCCTCGATCACGGCAGCGGCCTCGACCACACCGTTGGCGGTGTCGAAGATGGTGCCCTGAAGGTGTGGATTGGCGGCCAGAATGGCGGTCAGGTGGGTGCCCTTGCCGCCACCGCAGTCCACGATGGTCTTGAACCGGCTGAAGTCGAAGTGCTCGACGATCGCCGGCACCTGGGCGTCGCTGCCTGCGGACATCGCGGCGTGGAAGGTGGCCGCGAGCTTGGGATTGGTCTTGATGTAGTCGAACAGCGGTGCGCCGTTGGCGATCTGGAACGCGTCCACACCGGTACGGATCGACTCCTCGAAAGCTCCCCAGGCCGCCCAGATCTCGGGCGCGGCGTGGTAGTCGGACAGCGGGCCGAAGAAGGCCGACAGCGGAGCGAGGTGGTAGCCCTCGCTGTCGACGGTGAGCAGCTTGGCCTTCGTGGCGGCGTACAGCAGGCGACGCAGGCTGCCGGCATGTGCGTCGGTGACCTCGACCAACTGTGCGGCGGTACGCGGCCCGTCGGCCAGGGCGTCGAGGACGCCGAGCGATGACACGGCGGCGCCTATCTGGTGCAGGGCGAAGCCGAAGGAAAGCGGAAGGTATTCCGCCGCGGTCGCCGGCTGTCCAGAGATCTGACTGCTCATTGCACTCCCCATGGTTCCTTAGTTCGGCCCGCCGCGCGGCGCGGCGGCGGTCAGTCCTTCCGGCACGACACCAGCGTGTCGTGGTCGGCCAGTGGCCGGTGGGTGATGGAGCTGAAGCCGGTGGCTCGGGCCTGTGCTCCCAGCTCGGCGACGGTGTACTCCCTGCCGCCTTCGGTGACCAGCAGCATGTTCAGGCTGGCCACCAGGTTCTCGGTGTCGTCCCGGCGTTCGCCGAGCATCCGGTCGTAGACCAGCACTGTGCCGCCGGGGCTCAGGGCCGTGTATGCCTTGGTCAGCAGCAGCCGGCGTTGGTCCGGGTCCCAGTCACTCAGGTTGTGGCCGAAGATGATCACGTCTGCCGGCGGCAGCGGATCTCTGAAGAAGTCTCCCGCGTGAAAGTGCGCCCGTTCCGTGAGGCCGAGTTCGGCCATGTGCTCGTCGAAGACCGGCTCCATCTGGGGCAGGTCGAAGACATGCCCGACCAGGTCGTCACGGGCGGCGAGCAGCTGCCCGGTCAGATGGCCCCGGCAGCCGCCGACGTCGAGGACGGTGCGGAACCTGGTGCCGTCCAGGGCGTCCAGAAGCTTGGCGCCGAACCCCTCGGTGAGGCCGTCCATCATCCGCGCGAAGCGGTCGACCGCCACCGGGTCCTGCAGCATTCCGGCGAAGTCGCCGTCGGCCTGCGGCTTGCCGGTGCGCAGTGCCTCTCCCAGCCGCCCGTAGACGTCGTACAGATTGATGTCCGCGCCGATCAGGAAGCCGGTGACGGCGCCCGGACGGCCGGCGACCAGATGGCGATCGGCGCCCTCGGCGTTGTGGTAGCGGCCGTCCACGTCCCGGCGCAGCAGGCCGCGGGCGGCCAGCAGGGCAAGGAACTCCGGCAGCCCGCGGCCGTGCAGGCGTAGGAGCGTGCGCAGTTCACCGGCGGTCGCCGGGTTCTGGGCGAGGACCGTGAACAGATCCAGACGGACGGCGGTGAGCAGGGCCTTGGCGTCGCAGAACGCGGTGCCGAGCCGGATGATCCCCGCTGCGGTCCCAGGGTCCGCTCCGGTCGATGTCATGGGCGGTTCTCCTTTCACCGGCGGCAATCTCGCAGCGGCGGACCGAGGATTGCTCGACTGGCGCTAGGGCCTGTCCGGCCGGACATGGGGCGGACATGAAGGGCACCTCATAGCTACCGCTGGGAGGTGGTCCCCGCCTCGGGCGGGTGCGGTGGGGCGGGTATCGACCGGGCTTCGAGCCGGTCACCAGACCGAGCGCCCAAGCTGTGCGCGATACAAGCGGTGAGTGTATTGAGAGGGCGGTTCCCGTATGAGTGAGTCGTGCCCCGTCGGCTACCCCATCCCCTGGGCCCCGACCCCGGACATCCCTGAGGAGTGGAAGGCACTGCGCGAGCGGTCGCTCGTGGAGATCACTCTGCCCAGCGGCGAACCCGCCGTGCTGGTCACCAGGTACAAGGACGTACGGCGGTTGTTCGCAGACGAGCGGCTGAGCCGCAACACGTTCGGCCGGGCGTCGAGGGTGTCCGCCAGCAACGACCTGTTCGGCGACCCGAATGTCGACAACGATCCACCGCGCTATCTGGAGGAGCGCTCCGTGGTGATGCGGGCGTTCAGCGCCCGCCGCATCGAGGCGCTGCGCGTGTTCGTCAAGAAGGTCGTCATCGACCTGCTGGACGAGATGGAGGCGGGACCGCAGCCCGCCGAGCTGATGGAGGCGTTCGCATATCCGCTCCCCATCCTGGTGATCTGCCAGATGCTGGGAGTGCCCGCGGAGGACCGCACGAAGTTCCGCCGACTGATCGACGGCTATCTGTCGGTGACCCGGCTGCCGGAGGACGAGGTCGAGGAGTGCCGCAAGCAGTACTGGGACTACCTCACCGAACTGATCGACTCCAAGCGGGCCCAGCCCGGTGACGACCTGATCAGCGAGCTGATCGAGATCAGCCGGGAGGACCCGGGCAAGCTGACCGACTACCAGCTGCAGAACTGGGTCAAGACCCTGCTGATCGCGGGCTATGTGACCACGGCCTCGCAGCTCGGTACCAGCATGGCCGTCCTGTTGCACCGCCCGGAGGTCGCCGACGATCTGAAGGCCGACCTGTCGCTGGTGCCGTCGGCGGTGGAGGAGCTGCTGCGCTACCAAATCATGGGCACCTCGCTGGGCACGCTGCGGTACGCGGTCGAGGACATCGAACTGTCCGACGGCGCCGTCGTCCCGAAGGGCTCCTCGGTCCTGCTCTCCCAGGAGTCCAACCACGACGAGGAGGTCTTCGAGGACCCGCTGACGCTGGACATCCGGCGCGAGGACAACCACCACCTGACCTTCGGTGCCGGCATCCACTTCTGCGCCGGCGCGGCACTGGCCCGCATGGAGCTGCAGGAGGCGACCGAGGGCCTGCTGCAGCGCTTCCCCGGACTGAAACTGGCCATCCCGGGTGACGAGTTGGTGCGTCCCGAGGGCGGCTTCCTCGCCGGGTACACCAACGTCCCTGTGACCTGGTGACGGCGGTGGGCAGCCTGAGAGTCTCCGCCAACCAGGACACGTGTGTGACGAGCAGCCTGTGCGTCTACCGGGTGCCCCAGGTGTTCGACCAGGACGAGGACGGCCTGGTACTCGTCGTGAACGCGGAGCCGCCGCAGGAGCTGCGTGAGGATTTGCTGCACGCCCAGCGGAGCTGTCCGACCCGGTCGATCCGGATCGAGGAACCGGCGGTCGGCGCCGGCGCCGACGGCGCCGACAGCGGTTCAGGGCAGGCCGCGACCGGTTGAGCACCGGGCAGAGTTCCGGCCGGGCCCCGCCGTTCCCCTCCTGGGAGCGGCGGGGCCCGGCCGTGTCCGCCGGGCCGCCGCACTCCGTACCCGGGGCCGGGGTGCGGCGAGCCCTCAAGCGGCAATGGAGGCAGCGGCAAGCGCCGCGTGCTGCCATGGCGGTATGCGTATCGTCTTCACTTCCTGGGCGTGGCCGTCACACCTCTACGCGATGGTGCCTCTCGCGTGGGCCTGCCGGGTCGCCGGTCATGATGTGCTGATGGCCAGTCAGCCGGCCCTCACATACGCCGTTCTGCGTACCGGCCTGCCCGCCGCACCGGTCGGGCAGAATGTGGACGCGGAGGCGGTCTTCCGGAACATCGTGCTGACGCCGCCTTCCGCGCAGCCGGGATCCGGCGGCGGTCCGCGCGTCCTCGACCTGCTGAGCAACCTGGCCCAGGCCATGGTCGACGACCTCGTCGAGCTCGGAAGGGAATGGCGCGCCGACCTGGTCGTCTTCGATCCCACGGCCTTCGCGGGGCCGCTGGCCGCCGCCAAGCTGGGCATCCCGGCCGTGCGCCATCTCTACGGCACCGATCTGATGAGCGTCGTCGGGCGGTTCGTGACCGGTGCGCTCGGTCCGCTGAGCGAGAAGCTCGGCCTGGACGGCGTGGACCCGTTCGGGGTGGGGACCGTGGACCCGTGCCCCGGGGGACTGCAGGTCCCCACCGCCTCGCGGCGCCTGCCGATGCGGTACATCCCGTACAACGGCCCGGGGCTGGCGCCGCCTCGGTTGCCCGAACGGTCGGGCCGGCCCCGTGTCTGCATCAGCTGGGGTACCACCATGGGCCGGCTGGATCCCGGGCTCTTCCTCGCCGGCGACGTGGCCCGGGCGATCGACGGCCTCGACGTGGATGTGGTGGTCGCGAGCACGCGCGGCCAGCGGGAGCTGCTCGGCACGCTGCCGGACGGCGTCGACGTGGTGGAGTCCGCACCATTGCACCTGCTGCTGCCCCAGTGCGACCTGATGGTCGCCCACGGCGGCGCGGGGACGCTGCTGACCGCCCTGTCCCAGGGTCTGCCTCAACTCCTCGTTCCCCGGCTGCCCGACCATGTGCGGCACTCGGGCCGGCTCGCCGAGGCGGGCGCCGGAGTCGTCCTCCCGGCGCCGGTGGACGGACCGGAGCCGATCCGCGAGCGGCTCGCCGAGTTGCTGGCCGGGCCCGGATACCGGGAGAGCGCCCAACGGCTGCAGGAGGAGATGCGCCGGCAGCCCGCACCGGCGCAGGTCGTCGGAGAGCTGGAGAGCATCGCTGCGGGCGCACCCGCGACGTGACGGTCGCGGCCGGCCGCCCCCCGACTCCGTGTCCAGGATTCTTCGACCGGCTCTCAGTGCCCCGGTGCGAGCCTCGCAGGACTTCCGGCCGGCCAGGGCCCAGGCCCTGTCCGGTCGATCACCCCTGGATGAGGAGTTCCTCATGTCGGCGCCCACCTCCACTCTGCATGTCGTCATCATCGGCGCGGGAACGGGCGGGCTGTGCCTGGCGCACGGCCTCAAGCGCGCCGGAGTCAGTGTCGCGGTCTACGAAAGGGACGCCACACGGGCCGACGGGCTGCAGGGATACCGGGTCGGGATCAACCCGGACGGCACCCGCGCCCTGCGCGACTGCCTGCCCCCCGATCTGTACGCCACGTTCCTGGCCACCTGCGCGCGGCCGCCGGAGTACGTGAACTTCCTGACCGAGGGGCGCAAGGAGGTCCTGTCGCTGGACGGCTTCAAGTCCGACGACGCGGTCGACAGCGAGAAGTCCGTGTCCCGGATGACGCTACGTCAGGTACTGCTGACCGGCCTGCAGGACATCGTCCACTTCGGGAAGACCTTCAAGCGCTACCGGACCAATGACGACGGTTCCGTCACGGCGTTCTTCGAGGACGGCAGCTCGGTGGACGGCACCGTGCTGGTGGCGGCGGACGGCAGCAACTCGCGGGTCCGGCGGCAGTACCTGCCGCACGCCCGGCTGGAGGACTGCGGGCCGATCGGCATCACCGGCAAGGTACCGGTCACCGATGAGACCGTGGCGCTGCTCACCCCGAAGATGCGGCGCGGCATCTCGATGATCTACGCACCCAAGGGCGTCTTCTGCATCTACCACGCGATGGAGTTCCCCTGGGACGCCGATGGCGCCCCCAAGGACGGCATCGGTTCCAGCGACGCCGAGCTCCTCGGGCAGTGGCCCGGGCTGACCTTCGACAATACCCGTGACTACATCAACTGGGGCTATGTCACCCGTGCCAAGCGGCTGCCGGACGACACCTTGAAGATGAAGGGCCCCGACCTGTACCGGCTGGTCAATGAGCGCACCACGGACTGGCACCCAGACCTGCGCAAGCTCTTCGAGCTCGCCGACCCCAACAGCTGCTTCCCGATCAAGATCCGTACCGCGGTCCCCATTCCGCAGTGGGAGACCACCCACGTCACGCTGATCGGCGACGCGATCCACACCATGACCCCCGGCCGGGGGGTCGGCGCCAACACGGCACTGCGCGACGCCCGGCTGCTGTGCCGGATGCTCGTCGCCGCCCACGAAGGGCGGGAACCGCTGCTGGCGGCCATCCGCGACTACGAGACGAAGATGATCGAGTACGGGTTCGACGCCGTCAAGGAGTCCCGTAAATCGGGCGGCGGCACCGGGCCCGACCAGCCGTTCGTCGGCCGGATCCTGCTGGCCGCGCTGCGTACCACGATGCGCGTCGTCAATCACCTGCCTGCCCTCAAGCGCCGACTGGCCGACTCCGACCGGTCCTACCGCGGGCACGGCCGGGAGGACTAGGACGGTTCGGCCGGTCAACCGTCCAGGACGCCACCAGGCTCATTCGAGCAGTGGTCGATACGGTCCCTCATCGGGAGAACACGGCGCGCGGGAGGGAACAGATGCTGTACGAGGAACTCGCCGAGATCTGCGGCCCGGTGCTGCGGAAAGTGCTGGACCATCCCTTCTGGGCCGGCCTGCGGGACGGCTCGCTGCCGGTCGGGTCACTGGCACGCTTCGTCGAGCAGGACGCCGGATTCCTGCTGCCGGCCTACGCCCGCGCGCTGGCCCGCTGCGCGGCCGTCGCGCCCGACGAGGCGGACACCTTTCTGTTCGGGCAGTCGGTCACCGGCACGCTGGACGCCAGGGACGAGTTGCGCTCGTCGTACCTGTCGCTGGCTGGCGAACTCGGCCTGCCGGAACTCGACGCCCGGCCGGCGATCCACGCGGCCACCCACGCGCACACCTCGTTCTTCACGGCTGCCAGCGCCTCTTCCTTCCATGCGGGCGTCGGCGCGCTGCTGCCCATGGTGTGGTTCAACGCCGAGGTGTCCGACAACCTCCTGCGGAACGCCGTACCCGGCACGCGCTACGTGCCCTGGATTCGCAGTTACCACCCCGGTGAGTCGTACCAGTACGCGGTGCAGGCCTTCCGCGACATGGCCGACCGGGTCGGCGAGAGCTCCTCGGCCGCCCAGCGCCGGGTGATCATCGACCAGTTCTCCCTCAGCATCCGGTACGAGTGGGCATTCGCCGAATGCTGCGCGGGACAGCCCTCGTGGCCGGTCTGAGACGAGCGGCCACCGCACCGGCGGGCCGACGAGAAAGGCGAGCAATGGCCACCAACGATCTCGACCTGATGGATCCCAAGGTGTTCAACAACGGGATCCCCTACGACTACTTCCGCCAACTGCGCCATTCCGAAGGGCTGCCGCTGGGCAAGGACACCGACGGCGAGCGGTTCTGGTACCTGACGCGCCATCGGGACGTGTCCGAGGTCTCCCGGGACACCAAGCGGTTCTCGTCCAGCCCGACCACCATGACCTCCATCCGCAAGGTGGACCCCAGCCCGCCGATCATCACCTTCCTGGACAGCCCCGACCACACCAGACTGCGCAAACTGACCTTCAAGGCGTTCGCCCCGGCACGACTCGCCGCTCTGGAGGGGCCGATCCGCCGCATCGTCGACTCGCTGCTCGCCGAGGTGGCCGAGAAGGGCGAGTTCGACCTGGCGGAGGACATCGCGCTGCGTCTCCCCTTCGAGGTCCTGCTCGAGCTGCTCGACATCCCGGCCGGCGACCGGGCCATGATGCTCGGCTGGGCCGGCCAGACGGTGAACCTGGGTGACGCGGAGTACGAGGCGGCCGCCGCCGAGGGCGGCCTGGACTCCTTCCAGAAGATCTACGAGTACCTGCTGGACTTCGCCCGTTACCGCGCCAAGAACCTCACCGACGACTGCTTCTCCGTCCTGCTGTCCGCCCGCTTCAACGGTGAGCGGCTGGGGCTCCCTGACCGGCTCACCCCGGACGAGGTCGGGCTGTTCGCCTCCACGCTGATCACGGCCGGCAGCGAGACCACATACTGCTCCGTCACGGGCGGCGTCCTCGCCCTGATGGAGAACCCCGACCAGCTGACCGCGTTACGGGGCGACCGCACCCTGATGCCCGGCGCCGCGAACGAGGTGCTGCGCTGGGTAACTCCGGTGACCCACTTCGCCCGCAGGGCCCTCGTCGACACCGAGATCGCCGGCCAGCCGATCGGCGCGGGCGAGCGGGTGGTGATGTGGTACACGTCGGCCAACCGGGACGAAGAGGTGTTCACGGACCCGGACCGGTTCGACATCGCCCGCACTCCCAACCCGCACCTCGCCTTCGGCGGCGGCGGTCCGCATGTGTGCATCGGCAACGCGCTGGCCACCATGGAGCTGCGCCAGTTCCTCGAAGGCATCGTCGACCTGCTGTCGCGGCTGGAGATCGCCGGTACGCCGGTGCGCCCCGAGACCAACTTCATGAACAGCATCAAGTACCTGCCCATGCGATTTCGCTGACCCGGGTGGATGTGACGAATGACCAGTGAGAACGCGGCGACCCCGCCGCGTACCGCCCTGATCACCGGAGCCAACCGCGGCATCGGCCGCGCGGTCGCCGCCGAGCTCCACCACCGGGAGCTCCAGGTTGTGGTGGCCGCGCGGCTGGCCGGCGAGGGCCGCGGCGCGGCTGCCGGGATCGGTCCCGGAGTGCGGTCGTGCGTACTGGATGTCACCGATCCGGACAGCGTGAAGCTGGCCGGATCGGAGGCCGGGCCCGTCGATGTGCTGGTGTGCAACGCCGGCGTACTGCTGGACGCCCGCACCGATCCGCTCTCCGTGCCGTTGGAACTCGTCGAACGGACCTTGCGGGTGAACCTGCTCGGCACCTGGCGCGTTCTGCAGGAGTTCGTTCCGCCCATGGTCCAGCGGGGATGGGGCCGGGTGGTGATCATCTCCAGCGGCACCACCGCAGACTTCGGGGGCCGGCTCTTCGCCGGTACTCCCGGCTACTCCCTTTCGAAGAGCGCGCTCAACGGGTTGACGACCATGCTGGCGGCCCAGACCGCCGGGACCGGTGTCCTGGTGAACGCCGTGAACCCGGGCCGGGTGCGCACCCGGATGATGCCGACCCAGGAGCAACTCCCTGAAGCTGCCGCCCGGTTCATCGCCGAGGTGGCGACCCTTCCGGACGACGGACCGACCGGGCACTTCCTCACCGAGAAACGCGGATCGGGCTGAGCCCGCGGCGTCCCAGGAACAGGAGATCCGATGCAATTCGACTTGACCGGCAAAACGGCCGTGGTCACCGGGGCCGGCAGCGGGATCGGGCTGGCGTCCGTCCAGGCACTCGCCTCGGCGGGCGCCCAGGTGCTCGGCGGTTCCCGGACCATCAGCCCGGAGCTGCTGGACGCCACGCCGCACGTGTTCGAGGTCGATCTGCTCACCGAGGCGGGACCGACGGCGCTGCTGGAACACGCGCTCGGCACATTCGGGGGCGTCGACATTCTCGTCAACAACGTCGGTGGCGGGGTGAAGCTGGCGACCGGGTTCCTCGACATCGAGGACGAGACCTGGCGCCACACCTTCGAGCTGAATGTCTTCAGCATGATCAGGACGACCAGAGCGGCGCTGCCCAGTCTGGTCGAGCGAAGGGGCGCGATCATCAATATCGGCTCGATGAACGCGAGCATGGCGGACCCGGCACTCGGCCACTATTCGGCTGCCAAGGCCGCACTGGCCAACATCAGCAAATCGCTCTCCCTGGAATTCAGTTCGCAGGGCGTCACCGTCAACACCATCTCCCCGGGACCGGTGCGGACGCGGCTGTGGACCAATCCGGAGATCGCGCGCCGGCTCGGGATCACGACCGAGGAGTTCCTGGAGACCGTCCCCAAGATGGCCGGTCTCTCCACCGGCAAGATGATCGAGCCCGATGAGATCGGGGCGCTGGTGCTGTTGCTGGCCTCCGGCAAGGTGCCGAGCATCACCGGCTCCGACTACTTCATCGACGGCGGCATGAGTCGGGCCGCCGTGCGCTGACCGGGTCACCCGCGAGCGGGAACAACAAGGAGTCGGCCCCAGCCATCAGGCTGGGGCCGACTCCTTGTTGTTTACGTCAGCCGGCGGTCGCGGTGAAGATGGCGACCGCACCGCGAATCGTCACACGGTACTCGGGGAAGTACTTCGCCAGCTGCCGTTCGAGGCCCGCCGGGTCGTCCCCCTGGTTCTGGAAGTTGCCGCGCCGGTGCTGCTCCAGCACCATTTTGCTGGTCAGCCTGTTCATCGGAACGCCCTCGGCGAGCACGGTGGTGCCGAACAGCACACCACCGGGCCGGAGGGTCTCCGCGACATGCTTGAGGATGATGCCCTTGGTGTCCCAGCCGCCGGGGATGGTGTGGAACACGAGGTTCATGGCGGCCGAGTCGAAGTGCCGGCTCGGCAGTGGCAGCGGTTCCATCAGATTGGCCTGGCAGATCGCCGGCCGGTAGCGGGCCAGTCGGCCCGCGGACATGTCAAGGCATTCGGAGTTGAGGTCGAGCAGGGTGAGTTCCGGCGTCTTGGTCGGGAACCGGCACTTGTCCACGAAGTAACCGGTGCCGGGGCCGATGTCCAGGTGACGGTTGCCGGCGGAGGAGTTGTAGAGCCGCCGCATGACTCCGGCCGGGCAGCGCCACACCACACGGCAGAACACCCCCAGCACCCATTTGTCGTAGATCCCCAGCCTGCTGCGGCTGTACACCTGTTGCGCATGAACGATCCGTGGGTCCAGCTCCGCGGACTCGGGAGCGGAGGCGGGAGTGTCGCTCGTCATATGGCTCTCCAGTGTTCTCAGCGGCGCCGGAAACGGGCGCTGCCCAGGGCAGCGAAGACAACCGTGATCCCGGCGGTCCAGATCAGCGAACGTGAGACGAAGTACCCGGCGTCATGACCGAGCAGAGCATGGGCGTGGCTGCCCAAGGTGAGCGCCCGCACCGCGTCGGCCATCACGGTGACCGGCTGGTTCTCGGCGAATGCCTGGAGCCATCCCGGCATGGTCCCGACCGGCACGTAGGCGCTCGATGCGAAGGTCACGATGAAGACGACCATCGACACGCCCTGTGCGGACTTGACGTTGCCGGTGAACAGCCCGACGGCGATGAAGACCCAGCTGAAGGCGACCCCGAACAGCAGGCACAGCGCGAACGCCGCCAACCCGCTCAGGACGGATGCGTGCAGCCGGAAGCCCACGGCGAAACCGACCCCTGTGGTGATCGCCAGGACGAACGCCAGGATCCCGGTGTCCGCCAGTACCCGGCCGGTCAGCACGGCCGAGGACGGAAAGGGCATCGACCGCAGCCGGTCGATGAAGCCGCCCTCGACGTCCTCGGCCATCCCGATGGCGGTGCCCAGCGTCTGGAAGAGCACACCGGCGGTGATGAAGCCCGGGACGGAGAAGTCGACGTAGTCCAGGCCCTGACTCGTGCCGATGGCGCCGCCGAAGATGTAGCGGAAGGTCAGCATGATCGACGTCATCTGCAGGACGCTCAGCACGATGAGTTCGGTCCTTCGCCAGAACGTCAGCGTGGTCCGTTTCGCCAGGAGCCCCGTACTCGTCAGCAGGCCGGCCCTGCTCTGTGATGTGGCGACCGCGGTCGTCATGGGCATTCCATCCTTCCGGATCCGGTCACACCGATTCGGCGGCGGACAGGGCGTGCTGCTTGTTGGCTCCGACCTCTTCCTCCGGCCGCTGATCGGTCAGCGCGAGGAACACCTCGTCGAGGCTGGGCTCGCGCACGCTGATGTCGGCGAGATCCACGGCCGTTCCCTCGATCGACCGCAGTCCCGCGATCAGCCACTGGGCCGTGTCGTCGTTGCCGGGTCCCGCGGCCACGCTGACGCACCGCGTCGCCTCGTCCACCTGCGGCTCGGCGCCGTTCTCGCGGGCCAGCGCGGCGGCGACCTTGGGCAGGTCCGCGCGGTCGTGCACATGGACCTCGAAGACCTTGCCACCGATCCTGCTCTTGAGCTCGGCAGGGGTCCCGGAGGCGACCGTGCGCCCCTCATCGATGATCACGATGTGGCTGGCAAGGCGATCGGCCTCGTCCAGGTACTGCGTGGTCAGCAGGACATCGGTGCCCTGTTCGAGGAGGGCGTCGATCGCGTCCCACAGATCGAGCCGGCTGCGCGGGTCCAGCCCGGTCGTCGGCTCGTCCAAGAGCAGCAGGCGCGGGGCGCTCACCAGGCTGGCGCCCAGGTCCAGTTTGCGCCGCATACCGCCGGAGTAGGTGCGCACCAGCCGGTCGGCGTCGTCGGTCAGGTCGAACAGCTCCAGGATGGCGGTGGCATTGGCGCGGGCCTGCTTGGCCCGCTGGCCGAACAGCCGGGCCACCAACTCCAGGTTCTCCCGGCCGGTCATGGCCTGGTCCACGGCGGCGAACTGGCCGGCGAGGCCGATCGCCCGGCGGACCGCTTCCGGCTCTCGCCGGGTGTCGTGGCCGACGACGCGCAGCTCACCCTCGTCCGGGTAGAGGAGGGTCGCCACCGCCCGCACGAAGGTCGTCTTCCCGGCCCCGTTGGGGCCCAGCACCGCCACCACCCTCCCGGACTCGACCTCCAGGTCGAGTCCGTTGAGGGCGGTCTTCTTTCCGAAACGCTTGACCAGTCCCCGAGCTTCAATCGTCAGCGCCACAAGATTTCACCTCGTTTGCTTCGCATCCGTGTGAGGGCATGGCCTCCGGCCCATGGTGTAAAACGGCACCGGAGTGCCACTGGAGCGGGACTTGATCGGCGGCACGGCGGCACGACACGCGATCGGCTGTCCGTCAGACCACCAGTTCCACGTTGTAGTGCGACAGCCAGGAGTTGAACTGCAGCGCCGTCTCGATGTGCATCCGGCTCGGCCAGTCATTGGCGGCGCCCGGGTTGCGCAACGTGTGTTCCACCGCCTTGTTGTCCAGGTACGGCAGGATCGGTGAGTTCGGATCGCTGATCAGCGCGGTCAGTTCCTCGTGCAGCATCGCCGTGTAGGCGGGATCCTGGGTGACCGGCCACGGGCTCTTCTTGCGCTCCAGCACGGACGCCGGCAGCAGATCGCGCACGGCTGCCCGGAGGATGGACTTCTCCCGGCCGTCGAAGGTCTTGAAGCTCCACGGAGTGTTGTACAGGTACTCGACGAGCCGGTGGTCGCAGTAGGGCACCCGCAGTTCGAGGCCGTGGGCCATGGAGAGCCGGTCGCTGCGGTCCAGCAGCATCGGCATCCACCGGGTGAGCGTGAGATAGCCGATCTCCCGCATCCGGTACTCCTCGGGGCTCTCGCCCTCCTGGTGCGGCGCCTCCGCGGCGGCCTCGTGGAAGGAGTCCGTGTAGTAGCGGCGCATGTCCAGCTTCTGCAGCAGCCCGTCGTCGAAGAGCCCCCGGCCCTGTCCCTTCATGGAGCTCGGCTGCAGCGCCTCATGCGCCACCCAGGGGAAGGCGTCGGCGCCCACGGTCTCCGGATTGAACATCCAGTTGTATCCGCCGAATATCTCGTCCGCGACCTCGCCGACCAGCGCCACCGTGGAGTGCGTCCTGATCTCGCGTGAAGTGAGGTAGTTCGAGGTGTCCATGTCGCCGAGCGTCGAGGGCGCGTCCTGCGCGAGCAGCGCCATCAGACGGGTCTTCGGGTCCATCAGGTCGTGGCTGCTCAGCCGGATGTTGACGTGGTCGGAGGAGAGGTGCTCCGCGACCTCGATCGCGAAGGGCTCGTCCGGCGAGAAGCGGACGTCGTCCGCCTGGAACTTCTCGGCGTAGTCGTCGAATGTGGTCACGAAGGTGCGCAGCCGCGCGCCGTCCAGCTTCCAGCGCCACTGGGCGGCGATCGCGGTGAGCGAGCTGGAGTCCAGGCCGCCGGAGAGCGCGGTGCACAGCGGCACGTCGGCCACCAGCTCGCGCAGCACGATGTCCTCCAGCAGCGAGCGGACGTTGGTGATGGTCTCCTGCAGGGTGTCGGTGTGCGGCCGGGCCTCGAGCTCCCAGTAGGTACGGTCGACGACGCCCGCGCTGCCGATGGTCAGGGTGTGGCCGGGCAGCAGCTCGCGCATGTCGCGGAAGACCGCCTGCCCGGGCTTCTTGGCGACGGCGAACATCTCCCGCAGGCCGTCGGCGTCGACGACCGGGCGGATCAGCGGGTTGGCCAGCAGGGATTTCGGCTCGGAGCCGAACAGGACGCCTTCGGGCAGCCGGTGGTAGAAGAGCGGTTTGACGCCGAACCGGTCGCGGACCAGGAGCAGTTCCTCGCGGCGCAGGTCCCAGATGGCGAAGGCGAAGATCCCCTCCAGCCGCTTGGCGCAGTCCGGGCCCCACTCCAGGTAGGAGCGGAGCACCACCTCGGTGTCGCTGCGGGTGCGGAACTGGTGGCCGCGCCCCTGCAACTCGGTACGCAGCTGCTTGTAGTTGTAGACCTCACCGTTGTAGACGATGACGGCGACGGGGCGCCCGTCCTCCTCCACCGTGAGCGGCTGCACGCCGTCGGCCAGATCGATGATCGCGGTACGGGTGTGCCCGAGCGCGGCGTGCCTGCTGACCCACAGCCCCTGGTCGTCCACACCTCGCTTGGCGACCGCGTCGGTCATCGCTTGCAGCACCGACCGCTTCTGCGACAGGTCCTGCCCGAAGTCCACCCAGCCGGCGATGCCGCACATCTGTGTCTCCCTCAGTTGTGTTCTGAAAGCCGTCTGTCTTCCAAAAGTCGTCGGCAGCATGCGGGTGCCGGTTCGAAGGGACCTTGACGCCTGCTAGATCCCGCCGTTCCACCAGGCCTCCACCGTGGTTCAAGTGAGGTTCGAGGCGGTGCCCCGAACCTGTGCGGACGTTGATCCGGACGAGAGGTGGACGTCGATGACCGCGCAGGACAGCGCTTCCGGGGCCCAGGGCACAGCCGGATGGTTCGACGCGAGCCTCCCCCCACAGCAGCAGGTGCTCGGATTCCTCTACGCCAAGTGGGTCATCGGGGCGCTGCGGGCGCTGGTGGAGCTGAAAGTGCCCGACGCGCTGGCCGACGGACCGCGGACCGTCGCGCAGATCAGCGAGACGACGGGCACGGATGCCGACGCCCTCTACCGGGTGCTGCGTGCGGTCGCCGCGGCCGGCGTGTTGGAGGAGCGGACCGACGGCAGCTTCGTACTGACGCCCGTCTCGGCGGGTCTGGTTTCGGACGCCACCGACGGCATCCGGGACATGTTCCTGTTCGCCTCCGACCCCACCCTCTGGCGGCCGTACGAGAATGTGGCGCACAGCGTCCGCACCGGCGAAGCGGCCTTCAACAACGTCTTCGGGATGTCGTACTACGAGTACACCAAGGCCAATCCGGCCAGCGGCGCGGTGCTGGACCGGGCGATGAAGCAGAACCACTATCCCGGTACCGACCGGATCTTCGCCGAATTCGACTTCGGGCGCTTTCCCCGGATCGCGGATGTCGGCGGCGGCAGGGGCCAGTTCCTGGCCGAGGTGCTGCGCCGCCACGCCGGAGTCACCGGCGTACTGGCCGACCAGGCCCACACGGTCGCCGACGCCAAGGAGACCTTCGCGGACGACGGGCTGGCGGACCGGGTCGAGATCGTCCCGACCGACTTCTTCGTCGAGGTGCCCGCCGGCTGCGACGCATACTTCATCAAGCACACGCTGCACAACTGGGCCGACGACAAGGCCGAGCTGATCCTGCGCCGGATCAGGGAGGCCATCGGCGGCAACGGCGAGGCGCGGCTGCTCATCGTGGAGAACCTGCTGCGCGGTCCCGGCGAGTGGGACATCGGCAAGCTGATCGACGTCGAGTCCCTCGCCGTGCTGGGCGGCCGTGAGCGCAGTCGCGAGGAATGGAACCACCTCACCGCCGCAGCCGGTTTCGCGCCGGCCAACGAGCCGGTCCCGGGTGACATCGCCCTGCTGGAGTACCGGCCGGTCTAGGAGCGCGCGCCGGGAATCCGTGCCAGGCTCCAGTACGGGGAGCCCGTGGCGCCGGACCGGCAGGGGCGGCGGGCGGGACCGTACGGCGGAGTTGTGGTAACGGCCTCAGGAGTTCGAGATGGATCTGGGTTTGACGGACAAGCGGGTGCTGGTCACCGGCGCCACGCGGGGCATCGGCCGGGCCACTGCCCGGGTGTTCGCCGCGGAGGGCGCACGGGTCGCGGTCACCTACCACAGCAACGAGGTGGCGGCGAAGGAGCTCGTCCAGGAACTCGGCGGAGCGGACCGGGCCTGCGCGGTCCCCTACGACCTCGCGGTACCCGAGTCGATCGAGCAGGCTGTGCGCTCGATCGAGGACCGGTGGGGCGGCGTCGACGTGGTGGTGGCCAACGCCCAGACCTGGGAGTGGATCAACCCCCAGGAGATGCCCCAGTACCAGGACTTCCCGATGGACTTCTGGCTGTCCAAGTACCGGGAGAACGTCGAAGGCCATCTGTGGACGGTGCGTCAGGCCCTGGGCGGGATGCGGGAACGCGGCTGGGGCCGGGTCGTCCTGCTGTCCTCGGTCACCGCGACCCACGGAAACCCCGGTTCTGAGATCTACAGCGCGGCCAAGGCGGCCCTGCACGGATTTGTCCGCGGACTCATGTGGACCGGCGACGGCGTGCTGGCGAATGTGGTGGCGCCCGGCGGCACCCTGACCGAGAGCCTGGAGGCGGTGGACCCGGCGCTGCTGGAGGTCGCCGTACGGGAGACGCCCAGCGGCCGTCTGAGCACCGCGGACGATGTGGCCCGGCTCATCGTCTTCCTGTCGTCCGAGGCGAACGGCAATGTCAACGGGCAGGTCATCCATCCCGCCGGCGGGCGCTGAGATGCTGCGGGACGAGCTGTCGGCGATCGCGAAACCGGTGCTGGCCGCAGTGTTGGAGCATCCCTTCTGGGACGGTCTGCGCAAGGGCACGCTGCCTGCGGACTCGCTGTGGTACTTCGCGGAGCAGGACGCGCGCTATGCCGTGCCGGCCTATGCGCGGGCGCTGGCCCGCACGGCCGCGATCGCCGACCAGGACGCGCACAGCGCCCTGATGAGCGGAGCGGCGAGCGTCACCCTGGACGCGGTCGGCAGGATGGACGGCGAACTGGCCGCCCTGGCGGCGGAGCTCGGCAGGACGGTGCGGACCGTGGCGGTGAGTCCCGCGACCCATGCACACACCTGCTTCATGCTGGCGGCCCCGGCGGTCTCGTTCGGCGCCGCGTTCGGCGGGCTGCTGCCCATGACCTGGTTCCACCAGGCCGTCTCGCGCGATCTGCGGGAACGGTGCGTGCCCGGGTCGCGGTACGAGGCGTGGATCGATCAGTACTGCCCGGAAAGCGGTTTCCACGACTACGTGGAAGCCTATCTGAGCATGATCGATGAATTCGGCGAGCAGTGCTCGCCCACCGACCGTGCCACGCTGGCCGAACACTTCCTGTTCGGCGCACGGCATGAACTGGCTTTCGCCGATTCTGCTTTCCGGCTGCAAGCCTGGAGCGTCTGACCTTCCGCCCGGTTCACGCAATTCTTGAGCAAGGGTTGACCACGCCGTCGCAGACTCGCCGAGACAACGATTTTCGGCCAAAGTTACCGCGAGGAGCAACGGCATGGTTATCACCTGGCGCTCGAACAGAGCGCGTCGCGGGGGTCAGGACAGAAGACCGGCCCGGAGAGTACTCGCTCTCGTTCTCGGCCTGATGGCCGGAATGACCCTCGGTGTGTCAGGCACCTCGGCCGCCGCCGATTCACAGGGCGGCCAGCGGTACTACCTCGACTGCGCGGCCGGGAACGACGCGGCGGCCGGTACGGCGCAGGGGTCGGCATGGCGGACTCTGGACCACGTCAACGCGCTGGTCTTCCACCCTGGTGATTCCATTCTGCTACGCAGCGGCACCACCTGCCAAGGCACCTTTTCGCCAAAGGGTTCCGGTACCGAGGACCGGCCGATCGTCGCCGGTTCCTACGGTTCGGGAGCGCGTCCGGTCATCGTCGCCGACGGCGCCCGCGCGGTGGTCTTCCTGCACAACGTGCAGTACTGGGAGCTCCGGAACCTCGACATCTCCGACCGGGCAGCCGGCAACGGTACCTCGCGCACCGGGATCTACGTGCTGCTGGAGGATTACGGCACCGGCCATCACTACGTGATCGACGGCGTGAACGTCCATCACGTGGTGGGCATCGACGCCACGGGGCCGGCGAACGAGGACAGTGCGGGCATCCTGTTCAAGGCCACCGGATCCACCGTGGCCACCGGGTTCGACGGGATCCAGGTCACGGGAAACACCGTCTCCGGCGTCGACGGCTACGGAATAGCGACATCGTCCCAATGGTCGCTCCGCCCGCTGCTCACCTCCGGAACGAACACCTTCGTGCCGATCTCCCATGTGCGGATCGCCGGAAACCGGCTGTCCGATCTCGGCGGTGACGGGATCGTCGTACAGAACGGCATCGACCCGCTGGTCGAAGGCAATGTGATCGACGGATTCGGGAAGCGCGCCACGGCCTTCCACGCCGGAATCTGGTCGTGGAACTCCGACCGTCCGGTGATGCAGTACAACGACGTGTCGCACGGCTCCTCCTCTCCGCCTGCCTTCGCCTTCGACGTCGACATCGCGGCTGCCGGTGTTCTCTACCAGTACAACTACAGCCACGAAAATGCCGGGTTCATGCTGCTGTGCACGAATCCGGGCGAGAAGAGCGCCGGGGCGACCATCCGCTACAACGTCAGCGAGAACGACCGGGGCGCACTGTTCGGTACCACCGAACTCCCGCTGGTCACCAATGGCTGCGGCAGCGTGCAGCCGGATGTCCGCTTCTACAACAATGTGATCCACACCAAGTACGCGAGTGGGCTGATCGGGAACTTCGGGGAGACGGCTGTCGCGTACAGCAACAACATCTTCTCCGGAAAGCCGGGCGGTTCGACGATCGGCGACCCGATGGCGTCCTTCGACCACAACCTGTACTTCAACGTCACCTCCGCACCGACGGTCGACGCACACGCCGTCGCCGCGGACCCGGCGTTCGTCCGGCCCGGCGCCGGCCCCCTGGGGTACCTGCTGAAGTGCGGATCGCCCGCCATCGGTGCGGGTGTCCTCATCGCCGGTGACACCGGACACGACTTCCTGGGATTCCCGGTGCCGCACGACGCGCCGCCGAACATCGGGCCGCACCAGTCACCCTGCGTCCACGTCTAGGACACGGCGCAGGGCCGTCAACCGCGGCTCGACCGGCTCCCCAGCCGTCACTCACACAATCACGGGACACGAGCTCGAGGAGGAACGCCATGGATATCGGGGTCTGCCTGCCGACCGCCGTGCACGGCGCCGACAGTAGTCAGTTGATCGAGTTCGCGCGCCGCGCCGACCGTCTCGGATTTCACAGCCTGACGGTGACGGACCGGGTCGTCTACGACAACTACGAGGGCATTGTGACGCTCGCCGCAGCAGCGGCGGTCACCGAGCGGATCAACCTGGTGACAGCGATTCTGCTGGCCGCCACCAGGCCCAGCCCGGTGGAGCTGGCCAAGCAGCTCGCCAGTCTGGACCGGCTCTCCGACGGGCGGCTCATACTCGGGCTCTCCGCGGGGATGCGCGAGGACGACTACGTGGCGACCGGAACCGACTACGCGACGCGCGGGCGCCGCCTGGACGCCATGATCGAAGAGATGCGCGAAGTCTGGCAGGGCAGGGGCCCGGTTCCCGGTGTCGGTCCCCGCCCCACCAACGGTGACATCCCGTTCTGGGGTGGCGGCCACTCGCCGGGCGGCCTGCGCCGTTCCGCGAAGTACGGCATCGGCTGGATCTCACCCGGTGGACCGCCGCACAAGTTCGGCGAACTGGTCGCGAACTTCGCGAAGTTGTGGGCCGAGGAGGGCCGCACCGGTACGCCGAGAATGGCCGCCAACTGCTATGTGTCGCTCGGTCCCGGCGGCAAGGAACTCGCCACCGAGCACATGCTCAGCTACTACGCCTACATGGGCAAGGTGGCGGAGCACCTCGCGGCGGGCGCGATCACTGAGGAAGACCGGCTGCGCCAAGTGGTGGACGCCTACGCGGCGAACGGCTGTGACGAGCTGCTGCTGCTGTCGGTCACGGCCGATCCCGATCACCTGGACCGGATAGCCGACGTGGTGCTGCGCTGACAACCAGCGCCTCCGCATCACACCCGCATCCGGCCCCGACCTCGTAACAGGAGTAGTTGATGGACACTGCCCGCGATTCGGGCCGGCCGCTTCGGATCATCATCATCGGTGGTGGCATCGGCGGACTGTGCCTCGCCCAGGGGCTGAAGCAGGCCGGTATTGAGGACGTCGCCGTCTATGAACGCGATCAGTCCGCCCGGGGCCGGATGCAGGGGTACCGGCTGAGGATCAGCCCCGACGGGGAGCAGGCGCTGCGAGAGGTCCTGCCTCCCCGGTTGCAGGAGCTCCTCAGCGCCACCTCGAACCAGCGCGGCGAGGAGGGCCTGGCGGCGTACGACGAGCACCTCGAACCGAAGTGGGCGCCCACGTTCAGCGATCCGCGCGGAGATTCACCGGACAAGGTGGACGCCGTGGACCGGGCGACGCTGCGCCGGATCCTGCTCGCCGGCCTGGACGACACAGTGCGCTTCGGCAAGCGGTTCACCCACTGCGAGCAGGTGGGCGGCCGCGTGGTGGCGCACTTCGACGACGGCGACTCGGACGTGGGCGATGTGCTGGTCGCCGCCGACGGGGTGAACTCCACGGTGCGCACCCAGTTGCGGCCGGCTGACCGCGCGCTCGACCTGGGCGTGCGGGGTGTCCTGTCGCGCACCCCGAGGGCCCAGGCCGTCGCTGCCGGGTTGCCGGATGCCTTCAAGGACCGCTTCGTCTATGTGATCGGTTCGGACGGATACCACCTCGGACTGATGCCCATGGTCTTCCGCGAGCAGCCGGACGACGCCTCGGCCCGGCTGTGGCCAGGACTGGAATTCGAGAAGACCGACGACTACTACATGTCGGTCTTCAGCGTGCACCAGGACTCCCTGGGGCTGTCCGACGACACGTTCTTCGCGATGAGCGGCGAGGAGCTCAAGCAGCTGGTGCTGGAACGGACCACCAACTGGCACCCGGACCTGCGGGCCGTGTTCGCCCACGCGGAACCCGAGGAGACCCACCCGGTCGCGCTGCGGGCGACGTCGCCGGTCGAGCCCTGGGAGCCCGGCAATGTGGTCCCGCTCGGGGACGCGGTGCACACCATGCCTCCCACCGGTGGGGTCGGTGCCAACACCGCGCTGCGCGACGGGGCCGCACTCACCCGGGCACTGACCCGGGTGAGCCGCGGTGAGCAGTCACTGACCGATGCCGTGACGGAGTACCAGACGGAGATGGTCAAGTACGCGACCGAGGCCGTCGACATGTCGTTGAAGATCGCCAAGTGGTCCATCCAGATTGATGTCGACGGGGGACAGACACCTTCGAGCGTGTCCAGTGTCTGATCGGAACGGTTCGGCCGGTGCCGGCCGCCATGCCGTGGTGGTGGGCGGCGGCATCGGCGGCCTGTCCGCGGCTGTCGGGCTGCACCGGCTCGGCTGGCGCGTCACCGTACTGGAGCGCGCCGATCGGATGCGTGAGTCGGGGGCGGGTATCTCGCTGCTGACGAACGCCCAGCGCGCGCTCGACCGGCTCGGGGTCGGCGATGCGGTACGCGCCCTCTCGGCGACCATGGATCCCGGCGGCGAGGGCCTGCGGGCGGCGTCCGGGCGGCGGCTGCAACGGCCGGCCGATCCGGCCTTCCTGCGCGAGCGCGGACTGTCGATCATCGTCCTGCCCCGGCCGGACCTGCACGGCACGCTGCGCGCAGCCCTGCCGGAGGCATCGCTGCACACCGGCGCCGACGTCACCGAGGTCACCGACGTGACCGACGGCGCCCGCGTCAGCTACCGGACCGAGGGCGGCGAGCGGACCGTGCACGGCGACATGGTGGTCGCCGCGGACGGCACGTTCAGCCGGATCAGGAGCGCCCGCTGGCCGCAGGTGCCACCGCCGGTCTACAGCGGCCACAGCGTCTGGCGGGGTATCGCCGAGGGGTGCGACGGCAGCGCCGAGCCCGGCGGCAGCACCTGGGGCCGGGGCCGGGAGTTCGGGCGGATGCCACTGGCCGCGGACCGCGTCTACTGGTTCGCCGTGGCCAATCTTCCCGAAGGTGTCCGATACCCCGACGAACACGCGCAGGTGCGAGAGCGGTTCGGCTCCTGGCATGACCCGATCCCCGCGCTGATCGCCGCCACGCCGCCCGACCGGGTGCTGCGCCACGACGTCTTCGAGCTGGCACAGCCGCTGCCCAGCTATGTCTCGGGCCGTGTGGTGATGCTCGGCGACGCCGCCCACGCCATGACCTCGGACCTCGGACAGGGTGCCTGCCAGGCGCTGGAGGACTCGGCCGTGCTCTGCTCCGTGCTGGCGGCCGAGGCCGACATCCCCCGCGCGCTCGCCGGCTACGACGAACTGCGGCGGCCCCGGTCACAGGCGATCGTCGAGGCCTCCCGCCGGATGGGAGAGCTGAAGCTGAACGAGCGGCGCCTGGAGCTACTGGTGCGCAACGTGAAGCTGAGAATCGCGCCACCGCGTGCCGGACAGAAAGGGGTGGCCGGTGTTGGCGACTGGCACCCCCCGGCGCTGCCGGAACCGGTCCCGGTTCCGGAACCTGCCGGGCCGGTTTCCACCCGGCGTCCTTGAGGAGGACGAACGATGATCCTGGTCTTCGGAGCCACCGGCAATGTCGGCAAAGAGGTGGTCAACGGGCTGGTCGAGCGCGGGAAGCAGGTCCGGGCCTTCACCCGGAACCCGTCCCGGGCCGTCTTCGACAGCGAGGTGGAGGTCCGCACGGGAGACCTCGACGACAGCCGGAGCATCCGGGCCGCGCTGGAGGGGGTGGACGCGGTGTTCATGCTCTCCGCGGGCCCCGACGCCCTGTCCTACGACCTCGCCGTGGCCGAAGAGGTGCGGCGCGCGGGTACGGCGCGGGTGGTGCGGATGTCCTCGGTGGCCGCGCTGCCGCCGGTCGAGACTTCGTACGGCCGCGCGCACGCCGAGGCGGACCGCGCGTTCCAGGACTCGGGCGCGGCGTGCACGATGCTGCGCGGTGCGACCTTCATGACCAACGCGCTGCAGTGGCGGGCGTCGATCAGGTCCCACGACACCGTCTACGGGGTGTACGGGACGATCGCCCGCGCCCTGGTGCATCCGGCGGACGTCGCCGCGGTGGCCGCCACCGCCCTCGTCACCCCGGGCCACGAGGGCCGTAACTACACGGTCACCGGCCCGGAGGCGCTCACCACCGACGACGCGGTCCAGCGGATCGCCAAGCTGCTCGGGCGGCCTCTGAGCTACGTGGAGATGCCGGTGGAGAAGGCCCAGCAGGCCATGGTCGGCGCGGGTCTGTCCGCCGAGTTCACCGAAGGGCTGCTGGCCGTGCAGAGCGATCCTGATCCGGCGCGCGGTGGTATCCCGCTGCCGACCGTGGAGTCCGTCACCGGTCTTCCTCCCCGCACCTTCGACAGCTGGCTGAAGGACCATCAGGAGGATTACAGCTGAGCGGAGTTGACTTCACAGAAACGGCCCTCGGGCATGCACACCTCCGCGCGGCGGGGTGCGTGCCCGAGGGCCGTCCAGCGTCCTGACCGCCGGCCGTCACATCGCGACAGGGGTGCCCCTTGAGCCGGTCTCGATCGGGTCCTGCCAGCGTTCCGCCGACCACCGGAGGTGCTCCGGCGGCGTCCAAGAGACCGGCGGTGAGACGTGAACGGCAAAACGAGCAGTGGCGGCACCGATGCCCCGCCCTTCCGGGTGATTCTGCGGATGGAGATCCGCCCGGGGGCGGCGGTCAACTTCGAGCACGCGTGGCTGGAGGTCGCAAGGGTGATCGCCCTCGATCCCGCCAACCTCGGCCAGGTGCTGGTGCGCAGCGCCGAGGAGGAGTTCGTCTACTACGTCTTCACCGACTGGATCGACGAACCCAGCTTCCGGGCGTTCGAGCGCAGTGAGGCGCATGTCGAGCACCGTCGCCGACTGAAGCCCTTCCGGGTCGGGGGTCAGATGATCCTCAGCCAGATCGTGTACGACCTCGGCGGTCTGGGCGCCGCCGCAGCGACCGCCTGACCTCAGCGAGGAGTGACATGGACGCGAAGCAGCTCGCCTTCATCGGACTGGGAAACATGGGTGGCGGAATGGCGCACACCCTGCTCGACGCCGGTTACCCGCTCACGGTGTACAACCGCACGGCAAGCAAGGCCGAGCCGCTGGTCGCCGCAGGAGCCCGGGCCGCCGCCACCCCCGTCGAGGCGGCGACCGGCCATGGGGTGGTGATACTCAGCCTGAGCGACGAGCACGCCGTGGAGCAGATCCTGTTCGGCCTGCTCGCGCCGGTGCTGGAGCCCGGCACCGTGGTGATCGACACCTCCACCGTCTCGCCCCGCTACGCCAGGGAGTCCGCGGAGCGCCTCGCGCAGCTGGGCGTACGCCGGGTGGAGGCGTGCGTGGTGGGCAATCCCTTCCAGGCCCGCAAGGGTGAGCTTCGGGTGTTCGCCTCGGGCCGGGACGATGACATCGCCGACGTGCGGGACATCCTCGACACCATCGGCTCCGAAGTGGTGCCGGCCGGGGCACCCGGCATGGCCACCACCATCAAGCTCATCTTCAACCTGCTGCTCGGCGCCCAGGTAGCCGCACTCGCCGAGAGCGTCGCCTACGGGGTGAGCGCCGGACTCGACCGCGACATGCTCATCTCCTCCATCGTCGGCAGCGGGTTCAGCTCGGTCGTGATGCGCTTCCGGGCGAATCTGATGCTCAACGGAACCTACGAACCAGCCTTCTTCCGCGCCGAGTTGATGGAGAAGGACCTCCGGCTGGCCAACCAGGCCGCACAGGAGGCAGGTGTCACGCTGCCGGTACTCGACATGGTCCGCGCCCGGTTCGCCGAGGTCATCGAGGCCGGGGACGGCGACAAGGACGCGTCCGTCCTCGTCGAGCACACCAAGCGTGACCAGTCCGCGTTCGGCTCCTGAGAGCCGCCCCCCGACGCCGTAACCGCGTCAACCCCGTCTTGAGCGGCCTTGCAGGCACTGCACGCAACATGGCCTGAGGTTGCCGACCATCTGGAGGAACCGTGTCCCGCCGCCTGTTCACATCGGAGTCCGTGACCGAAGGTCACCCCGACAAGATCGCCGACCGGATCAGCGACACCATCCTGGACGCGCTGCTCCGGCAGGACCCGACATCCCGGGTCGCCGTGGAAACCCTGATCACCACCGGGCAGGTGCACATCGCCGGAGAGGTGACGACCAACGCCTACGCCGACATCGCCACCCTCGTCCGGGAAGCCGTGCTCGACATCGGCTACGACTCGTCCGCCAAGGGCTTCGACGGCGCCTCGTGCGGTGTCTCGGTCTCCATCGGAGCGCAGTCCCCGGACATCGCCCAGGGCGTTGACACCGCCTACGAATCCCGCATCGAGGGTGGCGAGGACGACCTCGACCGCCAGGGCGCCGGCGACCAGGGCCTGATGTTCGGCTATGCCTGCGACGACACCCCGGAACTGATGCCGCTCCCGATCGCCCTCGCCCACCGGCTGGCCCGACGGCTCACCGATGTGCGCAAGGACGGCACCATCGCCTATCTCCGGCCCGACGGCAAGACCCAGGTCACCGTCGAGTACGACGGCGACAAGGCGGCGCGGCTGGACACCCTGGTGGTCTCCTCCCAGCACGCCTCCGACATCGACCTTGACGGTCTGCTCGCACCCGACGTGCGCGAATACGTCGTGGAGCCGGAGCTCAGGGCACTTGCCGAGGCCGGCATCGGCCTGGACACCGACGGCTACCGGCTGCTGGTCAACCCGACCGGCCGGTTCGAGGTCGGCGGTCCGATGGGTGACGCGGGGCTGACCGGCCGGAAGATCATCGTCGACACCTACGGGGGTATGGCGCGGCACGGTGGTGGCGCATTCTCCGGCAAGGACCCGTCCAAGGTGGACCGTTCCGCCGCCTACGCGATGCGCTGGGTCGCCAAGAACGTCGTCGCCGCCGGCCTGGCCCGCCGCTGCGAGGTACAGGTCGCCTACGCGATCGGCAAGGCCGCTCCGGTCGGGCTGTTCGTGGAGACCTTCGGAACCGAGACCGTACCGGTCGAGCAGATCCAGGAGGCCGTCGGAAGCGTCTTCGACCTGCGTCCCGCCGCGATCATCCGGGACCTCGACCTGCTGCGGCCGATCTACGCCCAGACCGCCGCCTACGGGCACTTCGGCCGGGAGCTGCCCGACTTCACCTGGGAGCGGACCGACCGCACCGAAAAGCTGGTCGCCGCAGTGCGGGGCTGACCTCAGCCAAAGGAGAGAAACAGTTGTGAAGATCGCCGTCACCGGATCCATTGCGACCGACCATCTGATGTTCTACCCCGGCCGCTTCACCGAGCAGTTGCTCGCCGACCGGCTCGACAAGGTATCTCTTTCCTTCCTCGCCGACGACCTGGAGGTCCGGCGGGGCGGGGTGGCGGCCAATATCGCCATCGGCCTGGGACGGCTGGGAATCCGGCCCCTGCTGGTCGGGGCGGCGGGCGTCGACTTCGCGGAGTACAGGCAGTGGCTCGAGGGCAACGACGTCGACACCGCCTCGGTACGGGTGAGCGAGACCCGGCACACCGCGCGCTTCGTCTGCACCACCGACGCGGACCAGAACCAGATCGCGACCTTCTACGCGGGTGCGATGTCCGAGGCCCGGGAGATCGCCCTCGCCCCGGTCGTGGAGCGGGCCGGTGGTCTCGATCTGGTCGTGGTCTCGCCCAACGACCCGGACGCGATGCTCCGGCACACCGCGGAGTGCCGTGAGTTGGGCATCTCGTTCGCCGCCGATCCCTCGCAGCAGCTCGCGCGTCTCGACGGACCATCGGCCCGGCAGTTGGTGACCGGTGCGACCTACCTGTTCACCAACGACTACGAGGCCTCGCTGCTCCAGGAGCGCACGGGATGGACCCACTCCCAGCTGCTCGACCAGGTCGGCACCTGGGTGACCACCCGCGGCGCCGACGGTGTGGACATCGCGCGGGCCGGCGAGCCGACCCTCTCCGTGTCCGCGGTGCCGGACGCCACGGTGGTGGATCCGACGGGAGTCGGTGACGCCTTCCGGTCGGGCTTCCTGGCAGGCGTCGCCTGGAAGTGGTCCGACATCCGCTCCGCCCAGCTCGGCTGCGCGCTGGCCTCAGTGGTGCTGGAATCCATCGGGACCCAGGAGTACGAGATCTCACCTGCCGAGCTCACCGCCCGTATCCAGATCGCCCACGGCGACGAGGCGGCCGATGCGATCGAGCCCCAACTGGTGGGCGTGTCATGAGCGCGGCCGCCCGGTCGGACGCGCTGCGTCGGGCATTCGCCACCCGGGTGGTGGTGGCCGACGGCGCGATGGGCACGATGCTGCAGGCCCAGGACCCCTCGATGGACGACTTCGAGAACCTGGAAGGGTGCAACGAGGTTCTGAACGTCACCCGGCCGGACATCGTGCGGTCGGTGCACGAGGAGTACTTCGCGGCGGGTGTCGACTGCGTCGAGACCAACACCTTCGGCGCCAACCTGGCGGCACTGGGGGAGTACGACATCCCCGAACGGATCCACGAACTGTCCCTGACGGGCGCCCGGTTGGCCCGTGAGGTGGCGGACGGCTTCGCCACGCCCGACCGGCCGCGCTGGGTGCTCGGCTCCGTCGGCCCCGGCACCAAGCTGCCCACGCTCGGCCACGCACCCTACGTGGCGCTGCGGGACGGCTACGAGGCGAATGTGGCCGGGCTCGTCGAGGGCGGCGCGGACGCGATCCTGGTGGAGACCACTCAGGACCTCCTGCAGACCAAGGCCGCCATCCTCGGCGCGCATCGCGCTCTGCGGAAACTCGGAATCAACCTGCCCATCATCACGCATGTGACCGTCGAGACGACGGGCACGATGCTGCTGGGTTCCGAGATCGGTGCGGCGCTGACGGCGCTGGAACCGCTCGGTATCGACATGATCGGTCTGAACTGCGCTACCGGGCCGGCCGAGATGGGCGAGCACCTGCGCTATCTGTCGCAGCATGCCCGTATCGCCGTCTCGTGCATGCCCAATGCCGGCCTGCCGGTGCTGGGCAAGGACGGCGCGCACTACCCGCTGTCGCCGGAGGAGCTCGCTGACGCGCACGAGACCTTCGTGCGGGAGTACGGGCTGTCGTTGGTCGGCGGCTGCTGCGGCACCACCCCCGAGCACTTGCGGCGGGTCGTGGAGCGGGTGCGGGGCCTGGACCTGTCGCCGCGCAACCCGCGCCCCGAACCAGGTGCCGCGTCGCTCTACCAGACGGTGCCGTTCAAGCAGGACGCGTCGTATCTGGCGATCGGTGAGCGGACGAACGCCAACGGGTCGAAGAAGTTCCGTGAGGCCATGCTCGAAGGCCGTTGGGACGACTGCGTCGAGATGGCCCGCGACCAGATCCGCGAAGGCGCGCACCTGCTGGACCTGTGCGTGGACTACGTCGGCCGCGACGGCGCCCTCGACATGAGTGAGATCGCGGGCCGTTTCGCGACCGCGTCGACGTTGCCCATCGTGCTGGACTCCACCGAAGTTCCTGTACTGAAGGCCGGGTTGGAGAAGCTCGGTGGTCGCGCCGTCATCAACTCCGTCAACTACGAGGACGGTGACGGACCTGAGTCACGTTTCGCGCAAGTCACCGCACTGGCCTCGGAGCACGGTGCCGCGTTGATCGCGCTGACGATCGACGAGCAGGGCCAGGCCCGCACCCCCGAGCACAAGGTCGCCATCGCTGAGCGCCTCATCACGGATCTGACCACCAACTGGGGCATCCATGAGTCCGACATCCTGGTGGACTGCCTGACCTTCACGATCGCCACCGGCCAGGAGGAGTCCCGCAAGGACGGCATCGCCACCATCGAGGCGATCAGGGAGTTGAAGCGCCGCCACCCCCTGGTGCAGACGACCCTCGGCCTGTCGAACATCTCCTTCGGGCTCAACCCGGCCGCCCGCGTCGTACTGAACTCCGTGTTCCTCAACGAATGCGTTGCGGCAGGTCTGGACTCCGCGATCGTGCACGCCGCGAAGATCGTGCCGATCGCTCGTATCCCCGAGGAGCAGCGGGAGATCGCCCTTGATCTGGTCTATGACCGGCGCCGTGAGGGCTACGACCCGCTGCAGGCCTTCTTGGAGGCCTTCGAGGGCGTCGACATGAAGTCGGTGAAGGCCGGCCGGGCCGAGGAGCTCGCCGCCCTGCCACTGGACGAGCGGCTGCAGCGGCGGATCATCGACGGTGAGAAGAACGGCCTGGACCGCGACCTGGACGAGGCGCTCGCGACCCGTCCCGCGCTGGCGATCGTCAACGACACCCTGCTGGAGGGCATGAAGGTCGTGGGCGAGCTGTTCGGTTCGGGTCAGATGCAGTTGCCGTTCGTGCTGCAGTCCGCGGAGGTCATGAAGACCGCGGTCGCCTACCTCGAACCGCACATGGAGAAGTCCGACGCGGAGGGCAAGGGCACGATCGTGCTGGCCACGGTCCGTGGCGACGTTCATGACATCGGTAAGAACCTCGTCGACATCATCCTGTCCAACAACGGCTACAACGTCGTGAATTTGGGGATCAAGCAGCCGGTGGCGGCGATCCTGGACGCGGCGACCGAGCACAAGGCCGACGTGATCGGCATGTCGGGACTCCTGGTGAAGTCCACCGTGATCATGAAGGAGAACCTGCAGGAGCTCAACCAGCGCAAGATGGCCGCCGACTACCCCGTCATTCTGGGTGGCGCAGCATTGACCCGCGCCTATGTCGAGCAGGACCTGCACGAGATCTACGAGGGCGAGGTCCGCTACGCCCGCGACGCGTTCGAGGGCCTGCGGCTGATGGACGCGCTGATCGCCGTCAAGCGCGGTGTGCCGGGAGCGACGTTGCCGGAGCTTAAGCAGCGGCGGGTACCGGTACGTCCGGCCATCGTCATCGAGGAGCCGGACGAGGAGCGCGGCTCGGTCCGGTCGAACGTGGCCACCGACAACCCGGTCCCCACCCCGCCGTTCTGGGGCAGCCGCATCATCAAGGGCACGCCGCTGAAGGAGTACGCGGCCTGGGTGGACGAGGCCGCGCTCTTCAAGGGCCAGTGGGGCCTGAAGTCGGCTCGCGGCAGCGGTCCTTCGTACGAGGAGCTGGTGGAAACCGAAGGCCGGCCGCGGCTGCGGATGTGGCTCGACCGGCTGCACACCGAGAACATGCTCGAAGCGGCCATCGTCTACGGCTACTTCCCCTGCGTGTCCAAGGGCGACGATCTGATCATCCTGGGCGAGGACGGCGGCGAACGGACCCGCTTCACCTTCCCCCGGCAGCGCCGCGGGCGCCGGCTGTGCCTGGCGGACTTCTTCCGCCCGGAGGACTCCGGCGAGACCGACGTCATCGAGATGCAGGTCGTCACCGTCGGGAACCGGGTCTCGGTCGCGGCCAACGAGATCTTCGCGGCGAACGCGTATCGCGACTACATGGAACTGCACGGGCTGTCGGTGCAGCTGACCGAGGCACTGGCGGAGTACTGGCACGGACGGGTCAGGTCCGAGCTGGGCATCGCCTCAGCGGACCCGGACAACCTGGACGCGATGTTCCGCACCGAGTACCAGGGCTGCCGCTACTCCCTCGGCTACCCGGCCTGCCCCAACCTGGAGGACCGCGCCAAGATCATGGACCTGCTCCAGCCGGAACGCATCGGGGTCAACCTCTCCGAGGAGTTCCAGCTGCACCCCGAGCAGTCCACCGACGCGATCGTCATCCACCACCCGGAAGCCAGCTACTTCAACGCTCATGGAGGCCCCTCATGAGCACGCTGCGCGAGATTCTGGCCTCGGGAACCCGGTCCTTCTCCTTCGAGTTCTTCCCGCCGAAGACGGACGCGGGCGAGCGCTCGCTGTGGGAGAGCATCCGGCGGATCGAGGCCGTCGCCCCCACCTTCGTCTCGGTCACCTACGGCGCCGGCGGCTCGTCCCGCTCCCGCACCATCGCGGTCACCCAGCGGATCGCCGCCCAGACGAGTCTGCGCCCGGTGGCCCATCTCACGGCGGTCGGGCACTCGGTCGGTGAACTGCGGCGCATCATCGGGCAGTACGCCGACGCGGGCGTCCGGGACGTCCTGGTGCTGCGCGGCGACCCGCCGGGCGATCCGCGCGGTGCGTGGGTGCCGCACCCGGACGGGCTGAACCACGCCCGGGAACTGGTCACGCTGGTCAAGGGGTCGGGGAACTTCAGCATCGGCGTCGCGGCCTTCCCCGAGCGCCACCCGCGTTCACCCGACTGGGAGACCGAGGTCCGGCACTTCGTCGCCAAGGCGCGGGCCGGGGCCGACTACGCCATCACCCAGATGTTCTTCCGGGCCGAGGACTACTTCAGGCTCCGGGACCGGGTGGCCGCCGCGGGATGCGATCTGCCGATCATCCCGGAGATCATGCCCGCCACCGACGTCCGGCAGATCCGGCGCTTCGCCGAACTGAGCAATGCGACGTTCCCGGACGATCTGGCAGCCCAGTTGGCGGCGGCCGAGCACGACCCGGACGTCGCCCACCGGATCGGGGTGGACCACGCTACGCGGCTGGCCCAGCGCCTGCTCGACGCCGGCGCTCCGGGGCTCCACTACATCACCCTCAATCGGTCCACGGCCGCCTTGGACATTCACCGAAACATTAGGAGTGCAGATGCCGTTCCTCACCGCCGCTGATTTCAAGGTCGCGGACATCTCCCAGGCCGCTTACGGCCGCAAGGAGATCACGCTGGCCGAGCACGAGATGCCCGGCCTGATGTCGATCCGTGCCGAATACGCGGCCTCCAAGGCGCTGGCCGGCGCGCGGGTCACCGGTTCACTGCACATGACGATCCAGACCGCCGTCCTCATCGAGACGCTGGTCGCGCTGGGTGCCGAGGTCCGCTGGGCGTCGTGCAACATCTTCTCCACCCAGGACCACGCGGCCGCCGCCATCGCGGTCGGCCCGAACGGCACCCCCGAGAACCCGCAGGGTGTGCCGGTCTTCGCCTGGAAGGGCGAGAGCCTGGAGGAGTACTGGTGGTGCACGGAGCAGGCGCTGACCTGGCCGAACACCCCCACCGGCGGCCCGAACATGATCCTGGACGACGGCGGCGACGCCACCCTCCTGATCCACAAGGGCGTCGAGTTCGAGAAGGCCGGCGAGGTCCCGGCCACCGCCGCCGACGACTCCGAGGAGTACGGCCACATCCTCCAGCTCCTCCGCCGCACCATCGGTGAGAACTCCCAGAAATGGACGCAGCTGGCGTCGGAGATCCGCGGCGTCACGGAGGAGACCACCACCGGTGTTCACCGCCTGTACGAGATGATGCAGGAGGGCTCGCTGCTCTTCCCGGCCATCAACGTCAATGACGCGGTCACCAAGTCGAAGTTCGACAACAAGTACGGCTGCCGCCACTCCCTGATCGACGGCATCAACCGTGCCACCGACGTCCTCATCGGCGGCAAGGTCGCCGTCGTTCTCGGCTACGGCGACGTGGGCAAGGGCTGTGCGGAGTCGCTGCGCGGCCAGGGCGCCCGCGTGGTGATCACCGAGATCGACCCGATCTGCGCCCTGCAGGCGGCGATGGACGGCTACCAGGTCGCCACCCTCGACGACGTCGTCGAGACCGCCGACATCTTCATCACCACGACCGGCAACAAGGACATCATCATGGCCGCCGACATGGCCAAGATGAAGCACCAGGCCATCGTGGGCAACATCGGCCACTTCGACAACGAGATCGACATGGCCGGCCTGGCCAAGATCCCGGGCATCGTCCGGGATGAGGTCAAGCCGCAGGTCCACACCTGGAAGTTCACCGACGGCAAGGTCCTGATCGTCCTCTCCGAGGGCCGTCTGCTGAACCTCGGCAACGCCACCGGTCACCCCTCGTTCGTGATGTCCAACTCCTTCGCGGACCAGACCCTGGCCCAGATCGAGCTGTTCACCAAGCAGAGCGAGTACCCCACCGGCGTCTACGTGCTCCCCAAGCACCTGGACGAGAAGGTCGCCCGTCTGCACCTGGACGCCCTCGGCGTCCGGCTGACCACGCTCCGCCCGGAGCAGGCCGCCTACATCGGCGTCCCGGTCGAGGGCCCCTACAAGGCGGACCACTACCGCTACTGAACCATCGGCGCAGTCCGGCAAACCGACAAGGAAACCATGAGCATCTTCGAGCTGGAACGACAGATGACCGGTGCTCCACCGGAAATCGTGCCGCCCGCGTCACCGAACCTGGACCCGGACTCCGTCGACCTGCCAGCCGGGACCGCGACCGCTCCGGCGCCCGCGGACATGCTCGGCCGGATCGCCGAACTGGAAGGCCGCAAGGCGGAGGCGGAAGCGGGGCCGAGCGAGCAGGCCACCCGCAACCAGCACGACCGCGGGAAGTTCACCGCCCGCGAGCGGCTGGAACTGCTCTTCGACGAGGGCACGTTCAACGAGGTCGAGCCCTTCCGCAGGCACCGCGCGACAGGGTTCGGCCTGGAAACCCGCAGGCCCTACACCGACGGAGTGGTGACGGGCTGGGGAAAGGTGCACGGCCGTATCGTCTTCGCCTACGCGCATGACTTCCGGATCTTCGGCGGTGCGCTCGGCGAGGCGCACGCCGAGAAGATCCACAAGTTGATGGATCTCGCCGAGTCCTCCGGCGCCCCGCTGGTCAGTCTCAACGACGGCGCGGGCGCCCGGATCCAGGAGGGCGTCACCGCGTTGGCCGGATACGGCGGGATCTTCTCCCGCAACACCCGGTCCTCCGGAGTGATCCCGCAGATCAGTGTGATGCTCGGCCCGTGCGCGGGCGGCGCCGCGTACTCGCCGGCGCTCACCGATTTCGTGTTCATGGTGCGCGGGACATCACAGATGTTCATCACGGGGCCCGATGTGGTGCACGCGGTCACCGGCGAGGAGGTCACGCAGGAGGTACTCGGCGGCGCCGACACCCACGCGGCGACCTCGGGTGTCGCGGCGTTCGCCTACGACAACGAGGACGAGTGCCTGGAGGAGGTCAGGTTCCTGCTCTCGTTGTTGCCGGCCAACAACCGCGAGCTGCCGCCGGTCTGGCCCTGTGACGACCCGGTCGACCGGCCCAACGACGTGTTGGTGGATCTGGTGCCGGCCGATCCGACGCAGTCGTACGACATGCGGGCCGTCATCGAGGAGATCGTCGACGAGGGCGACCTGTTCGAGGTCCATGAGCGCTGGGCCACCAACGTGGTGTGCGCACTGGCCCGTATCGGCGGCAATGTCGTCGGTATCGTCGCCAACCAGCCGGCCTCGATGGCCGGAGCACTGGACATCCAGGCTTCGGAGAAGGCGGCCAGGTTCGTGCAGACCTGCGACGCGTTCAACATCCCGCTGATCACCTTGGTCGACGTGCCAGGCTTCCTGCCCGGCAGGGACCAGGAGCACAACGGCATCATCCGGCACGGTGCCAAGTTGCTGTACGCGTACTGCAACGCGACCGTCCCGCGCATACAGGTGATCGTGCGCAAGGCGTACGGGGGCGCGTACATCGTCATGGATTCGCGCTCCATCGGCGCCGACCTCTCCTTCGCCTGGCCGAGCAACGAGATCGCGGTGATGGGGGCCGAGGGCGCCGCGAATGTGGTGTTCCGCCGTCAGATCGCGGCGTCGGAGGATCCGGAGGCCACCCGGCAGCTGCTGGTCGAGGAGTACCGACAGGAGTTGGTGCACCCCTACTACGCGGCGGAGCGCGGGCTGGTCGACGATGTGATCGACCCCCGCTGGACCCGGCGCACACTGACCCGCTCCCTGGAGATGCTGCGGTCCAAGCAGCAGGTCCTGCCGGCCCGCAAGCACGGGAACCCCCCGGTATGAGCGAGCGATGGGCGGTGGAGCGCGGCGACGTCGGCCAGGAGGAGTTGGCGGCCCTGGCGGTGGTCCTGGCGAGTCTTTCGACGCGCGCCCAGGTACCCGGGCCCGAGACCGAACCCTCCCGCGCCGCATGGCGCCAGGGCTACGGGTACCAGAGCGCGGGCTCCTGGCGGGCGGCCGGACGATGACGCCGGGCCCGCCGGCCGCGGCGCGGTGGAGGGCGCGCGGGATGCAGCCGCCCTCCATGGCTGTTCGAGCGGGAATGCCGACCCTGGCACTCCCGCGCGTCGGACTTCAGGAGCGGAGAGGACGGCAAGGATGACGAAGGTGCCCTGGGACAAGGCGTTCGACGAAATACTGAGATCCAGCCTTCCCCTGCTGAAGCAGGACGAGGCGCTGCTGCCGAGCACGCCGCTGTCCGAGTACGGTCTGGACTCGATGGGGATGATGCAGCTCATCGCCCGGCTGGAGACCTCGCACCGGGTGACGTTTCCGCCCGGCACGATGCCCTCCTCCGCGTTTGCCAACCCGGGAGTGCTCTGGGGCATGGTGCAGGCCGCACAGTAGGCGACGGAGTGGGGGGAGCCGGACGGCGGGCACCGCGGTCCCGCACATCGGCGCCGGACCGGGCTCGCCGGTTGGTCGGAGCACGGTTCCCGGGGGACGGTCGCCGGGGCGTCCTGGCAGTACTGAGAAGAGGGTCCCGCACGCGAATCGCGCCCCGCCGGTGACACGGACCCGGCGGGGCGTACCCGTGTGCCGGGTACTACCCGTCGAGTTCGGCGCGAACGCCTTCCAGGACCGCGTGCAGGGCCCGGGCGTTGACCTCGGGTGCGATCATCGGCACCGACCGCCCGGCGAGCAGGGCCTCGCTGTCGGCGACCATCGACGTGACGTCGCCGCAGCCGTCCTCGATCCACTGCTCCATGCGCATGCGTACGGCGATCCGCAGTTCGTCGCTGATCCCGGTCCAGTCGAACATCGGCAGTTCTGCGGTGAGGACCGGAATGCGCAGTGTCCGCTCGATGTAGAGGCCGGCCGCCTCGCTGTCCGTGATGCCGATCTGTGCTGCTGCGAAGTAGGAATAGGTGCGCGGGCCGAGATGGTGCGTCCACTCCACCTCGTCGAGCGGGGCGTCCGGGAACGCACCGGCCGGCGCGGAGGCGAGCAGCCGCTCGGCCTCGGGCCACCGGCGATTGCCGTACATGTAGGGGATCCGGGAGAACGCGTCGTTGTGGACGAGGATCAGTGCCGCGGGGGCGGCCAGCCGGACCAGCCGGCGGAAGTCGGCGGCATGGTGCTGGGCGGGTGTGACCGGAACGGCGGTGTGCGCGAACTCCGTCTGCTCCTCCAGCGGCTGCAGATAGCCGGTCCGCAGGAACTCCCGGAAGTCGCACGGCAACGGGAAGCACCGGTCGGCGGGCGGCGGATCCACCGGCCAGACCACCGCCACCTGCCCGCACCCGTCGGCCAGCTTCTCCAGCGGCCGGTGCAGGGCGTACCCCAACGGTTCGTTGGCGTGCGGCATCAGCGCCAGGGCGATCACGGGATCGCCCGAGCCGAACCACTCGATGGTCATCTGCGGGCGGCCGGGCCAGGCGTACTCGGCGTCGTCGAGCGGAAGCCGGTAGCGGGGCCGGGAGATCCATTCCATGAAGGCACTCACCAGATGCTGTAGCCGCCGTCCACGACGAGTACGTGGCCGGTGACGTGGTCGGACATGGCGGAGGCGAGGAAGAGCAGCGGTCCGTTGAGCGCGTCGGCGGGGCCGACTTTGCCGTCCGGCATGAAGCGCTCCTGGAAGCGCCGGCCCGCCGCGGAGGCGAAGTAGGCGGCGTTCTTGGGGCCTTCGAGGTAGCCGGGGGCGAGCACGTTGATCTGCACGCCGGACGCCGCGTATTCGAGTGCGGCGCTGCGCGTGAAGCCGATCAGGGCGGCCTTGGCCGCCGCGTAGGCCGGGACGGTGGGGACGGGGTGCAGGGCCAGGACCGAGGAGACGTTGATGATCTTTCCCCGGCCACGGGCGGCCATCCGCGGCGCGAAGCGGCGGCACAGCCCCGCGGCCGTCTTGAGGTTGATGTCGAGCATCCGGTCGATCAGTTCGTCGTCGGTGTCGGCCAGCGGCCGGGCGTCGCCCGCGCCGACGTTGTTGACCAGCACATCGGCATCGCAGCAGTCGGCGGCCGCGTCCTGGACGGCCTGGTCGCACAGGTCGCCGCAGAGGTGGTCGGCGAGGATCCCGGCCTTGCGCATCTCGCGCAGCGGTTCCTCGTTGCGGTCGATGCCGACGACCGCGGCGCCCGCGGCGGAGAAGGCGGCGGCAGCTTCCCGGCCCACCGCTCCCGCGGCGCCGGTGAGCACCACCCGGCGGCCGGCCAGCAACCAGAGATCCGGCCCGGTCATACGGCGCCCTCCTTCTCCCCGGCCGGTGCGGGGGCCCGTCGGCTCCGTGCGGCTCCGGACCGGATCACCAGCGTCGCCCCGGCGCAGGAGAAGAGCAGCGCGCTGACCAGCGCCAGCCCGTCCGGTTGCAGCCGGGCGACGAGAATGCCGAGGAACGGGGCCAGGACGGCGAATCCCAGGCTCGACGCCGTGGTGACCACGCTCATCGCGGTGGCGTCGCCGCGGTCCGCGAGATCCCGCAGCACCAGGGCCCGGTACGAAGGCAGCAGCCGCCCCTGGGCGCACTGCACGACGAGGATCCCGGCCAGGACGAGGGTGACGGATGTCGAGGCCAGGGCGGCGGACGCGGCGACGGCGGCCAGTACCACCGTGCCGGTGCCGAGCCCGCCGGGTGCCAGGTGCAGCAGCAGAGCGGCCCCCAGCGCCACGGCGGCGGCGACCAGGCCGACCAGCCGCTCGTCGATCCCGGCGGCCACCACGTACACGGGCATCAGATACAGCAGGATCGAGAAGGCCGTCCCGGTCAGCACCATCGCGGTCAGGTCCCAGCGCAGTCCGGCCGTCTCGCGCACGGCGCGCACGACGCCGGTCAACTGGGCGGCCAGACCGGGACGTTCGCCGTCCGGGGCGGCGCCGCGTACGTCGGGGACCGTCAGGACCAGGCCGACGGTCAGGCAGAGCACGATGCCGCTCGCCACGAAGGTGGCCCGCAGGGAGATCAGCGAGAACGCGCTGGCGGCGGCGAAGACCACCGCGTTCCAGCCCAGCGCCCCGGCCTGGAACAGCCGCTCCCCGGACTCGAATTCCGCGTCGCGTCCGGCACGCCGCAGCAGGGCGCCGGCCAGGCCCGCGTCACTGCCCTGGGTGAGCGCGGTGGCCGCCGCGAACAGCGGCTGCATCAGCCAGAAGACCAGCGCGTGCGGCCAGCAGCCCAGCAGCAGCGCGGCGGCGCCCTCCATGCCGGCCCCGATGGCCAGCGCCTGGCGCGGACCGATCCGGTCGGCGAGCAGCCCGGCCGGCAGGTCCACCAGCACGATCAGCAGTGCGAAGACGGCCTCGATGACGAGGAGAGTGCCCAGCGACACCCCGACCTGGCGGGCGTACAGCACGATGTAGGGGAGGAAGAAGTAGCTGCGCAGCAACAGCCGCGCGCCCAGCAGGCGTCCGTACGCGGTGGGCCAGGGGCGGTTCACCGGCGGGCTCCGGACGGGCTCAGCGCCTCCCAGCTGCCGGGCTCCTTCACATCGAGCCAGATCAGCTCCCGGTAGACGCCCTTGTAGTACGAGCAGTGCTCCGACTCACGGTCGAGCCGCTTGAAGTGCGTGTAGCTCTTGTGCACGCAGCCGCCGTGGCACATCTGCTTCCAGGTGCACTTCGCGCACTCGTCGATCTCCTCGACATGTCGCTCGCGGAGCTGCCGCACCACGGGGCTGGTGTCGAGGACGTCGCGGATCGTCTCGCTGCGCAGGTTCCCGATGACGAACTCCGGCTTGCCGACCATCTCCTCGCACGGGTAGAGGTCGCCGTTGGTGTCGACGGTGATCATGTTGACCCCGGCGCCGCACGGGTTGCGCATGCACATGTACTCGCGCTTGAAGGAGCGCAGCGAACCCAGCTCGCCCGCGGTGAGGTTGGCCAGCGGGACGCTGGGGGCGCCGGACCGCCCGAGGCGGGCCACATGCCGGACGACGCCGAGGTACGCGGCCAGGTACCGGTCGCCGGTGAGCCACTGTTCGAGGCCGGCCTTCCCGGTGGTGAACACCGGCAGGAACCGTACGCTGGCGACGTCCAGCGCGGCCATCGAGTCGTACATCTCGACGATGCGGTCCGCGGTGCCGGCGTGCACGACACACACCGCGTGCACCGCGATCCCCAGCTCCTGGAGCCTGCGGATCCCGCGCACCACACCCCGGTACGAGCCCTTGCCCGCGTGGTCCACCCGGAACTCGTCGTGCGTCCCGGGAGTGCCGTCCAGCGAGACCCGGACCGAGAAGTCGTTGTCGGCCAGGAACCGGCACACCTGCGGGGACAGGTTGTAGGCATTGGTCTGGATGGAGAACCGGACCTCCTTCCCCGCGCGGGCGTAGACCCGCTGGGCGTGCGCGGTGACCTCGCGGATGGCCGGCATGGCCATGGTGGGTTCGCCGCCGTGGAACTCGAAACTGGTGAACCGGGTGGGCATCTCGACGAGTTCGTCGACGGCCTTGCACATCACCTCGGCGGAGAGCTGCTCCCGGGGGATGCCCTCCTCGATGGTGTAGCAGTAGGTGCACGCCAGATTGCACCAGTTGTGCACATGGAAGATGCCCAGCACCGGATAGCTGTTGTGAGCGGCCTTCGGGGAGATCAGTTCCAGGCCAGGGGCTGGGCGGGTGGCGGAGGTGCCGCGCACCCGCTGGTCCAGCTCCAGCAGGCCCCGGTCGAAGAGCTCGCGGACGGTGTCGTGGGTGACGCGGGCGATCGGGTCACCCAGCGCATACAGGTCGCTGAGGGAGGCGGGGCCGTTCGCGTCGAGATGTGCGAGCAGGGCCAGTGCGCCGGCGTCCTCGGTGACCGTCCAGCCACCGGTGCCGGGCGCGACCACCAGTGTCTTCCCCGTGGCTACGCCGTCGCCGGCTTCGAGCTGGAGATGGTCGGAGACCCCGATCCGGGTGTCCGGCGCCAGGTCGATCGGCATGTGGCGGCCTTCCCTTCCCTACCGTCCGGCTTCCGCTCGCTCTGCGTGGTGCCGCGCTGCCACCTCCGGCCGGTGCCGGAAGGGGTGTGGCGCGGGCGTGCCCGCCCATGGCGTACGGGCACGCCCCTCGTTGTGCCGCTGCTCAGGTGGCCACCCAGGAGGGCTCCACCGACTCCTCGTTCTGCTCCGACTCCTCCAGCTCTTCCGGCTTGCTGGAGGGGGACGACATCTTCTTCTCCGACATGAGATTCACCTCCTCCTCGATCCGTGGGACGGGTAGGTGAAGGGAAGGTGGCGAACGGCTCTCGAGCCGGGGTCGGGAGGTGCTGGACGTGCAGGTGGGTCACGGCAGCGGCTGGGGCGGCGTGGGTCCGGTGTAGTGGCCACTGGGACGCAGTCGCAGCGGGCGCTCCTGGTACTCCTCCAGCGCGTGGGCGATCCAGCCGGCGGTGCGGGCCACCGCGAAGACCGCCTCACCCGCCTCCGCGGGCATGCCGGCCGAGACCGACAGCACGGCGAGCGCGAGATCGACGTTGGCGTGCAGCGGGGTGTACCGCGCGGTCGTCTCCACCACTTCGCGGGCGGCGGTGAGTGCGGGGGCCGCCTGCGGCAGGTCCTCGAGGAGACCGAACAGCATCCGGGCACGCGGGTCCTCGCCCGGGTACAGGCGGTGGCCGAGCCCCGGGATCCGGCGCCCTTCGCGTAGGTGGTCGGCGACGACCGCCGCCGCGCTGCCGCGTTCCAGCACCTCGGTCAGCAGCCGGTGCGCGAGGCCGCTGGCGGCTCCGTGGAGCGGTCCGTCGACCGCGCCGAGGCCGGCGGAGACGACGGCGTACGGGTGGGCGCGCGCGGAGGCCGCGACCCGGGCGGCGAGGGTGGAGGCGGCCAGGTCGTGGTCGATGAGCAGGGTGAGCGCGGCGTCGAGCACCCGCACCGACGCCTGGTCGGCGGGGTGCCGGGTGAGCCGGGGCCAGAGCCGCTCGGCCAGCGCGCTCTCCGGTCCGTCCGCCGCGTCGGCCTCCCGTACGGGCAGGGCGCTGACCAGGGTGGCGATGAGGGCGGGGGCGGCGGCCAGCACGGTGGGCGCCGACAGGTCGAACCGCAGCGGATCGGTGACGGCCGCCGCGATCGTCGCCGCCCGGAGCCGGTCCACCAGCCCGCTGTGTCCGGGCAGTGCCTCGACGGCCCGGCGCGCGGCGGCGAGGCTCTCGGGCGGCGCGGTGAAGCGGATGCCCGGCGTCAGTTCACCGGTCCACAGCCACGCGGCGGTCTCCTCGTAGCCGTAACGGGCGGCGAGGGCGCAGGCGTCGACGCCCCGGAAGTAGTAGCGGTCGGTGCCGATGAGGGTGATGCCGGTCCTGGCGGTCAGGGCTCCGTCCGACAGCCCGTCACCGCCGGAGCCCGCGGCCCGGTCCGCCGCCGTACCGTCGCCGGCCGGCCGGCCGCGTCCGGACCGGCGGGCGAGCGCGTCCACCTCGGCGGCATCGAAGGTGCTGCCGCGGCCGCCGGGCGCGCGCCGGCTGGTGAGCAGCCCGCGGCTGACGTACGCGTAGACCGTCTCGGGCTTGACCCCGAGCCGGTCGGCCGTCTCCCGGGTACTCAGCCGCTTTCCGCTCCCGCTCGTTCCGCCGCCCGTGTCGTCCGTCATGAGCCACACCGTATCCAGTCGTGTCCATATTGATTCAATCAACGTTGACAAGCATTGAATCAATCATAGACAGTCGAATCAACATCCAGGGAGGAAAACCATGGCCACCACCGAGCGGAACGCCCCGATCGATGTACCCCGCGGACTGAAGGGAGTGGTCGTCACCGACACCGCGCTCGGCGACGTCCGGGGCCTTGAGGGCTTCTATCACTATCGCCAGTACTCGGCCGTGGAGCTGGCGGAGACCCGCACCTTCGAGGACGTCTGGCATCTGATGTTCCACGGCACGCTGCCCGACGCGGCGGGGCGCGCCGCCTTCACCGCGCGGACCGCCGAGCTGCGCCGGCTGCCCGCCGACGTCCGGGACGCCCTGCCCGCCATAGCCCGCTCGTGCGCGCTCGCCGGACCCCTCGCCGGACTGCGCACCGCCCTGTCGCTGGCCGGCGCCTCGGCCGGCTTCCGGCCGCTGTACGACATCGACGCCGACCGCCGCCGCGCGGACGCGCTCGCGGCGAGCGCCCTCGTGCCGACGCTGCTGACCGCGCTGCACCGGCTCGGCCAGGGACTGGCCCCCGTCGAACCGCGCGCGGACCTGCCGTACGCGGCCAACTACCTGTACATGCTGACCGGGCAGGAGCCCGAGCCCGCCCGGGCCCGGGCGATCGAGCGGTATCTGATCTCCACGATCGACCACGGCTTCAACGCGTCCACCTTCACCGCCCGGGTCATCACCTCCACCGGCGCGGACCTGGCCGCCTGTCTGGTCGGCGCGATCGGCGCGCTCTCCGGGCCGCTGCACGGCGGCGCGCCGAGCCGCGCGCTGGACACCCTGGACGCCATCGGCACGCCGGAGCGCATCGACCCGTGGATCCGCGAACGCGTTCTGGCGGGCGACCGGATCATGGGCTTCGGGCACCCGGTCTACCGCACGGAGGACCCGCGCTCGCGGATGCTGAAGGAGATCGCCCGGGGCTTCGGCGGGCCGCTGGTGGACTTCGCCGTCCAGGTCGAGGAGCGCGTCGAGGCGATCCTCGCCGAGCTGAAGCCCGGCCGGGAACTGCACACCAACGTCGAGTTCTACGCGGGCGTGGTCATGGAGCTGTGCGGGCTGCCCCGCGAGATGTTCACCCCGACCTTCGCCTCGGCCCGGGTCGTCGGCTGGTGCGCCAACATCCTGGAGCAGGCCGAGGACAGCAAGATCATCCGTCCGGCGGCGCGCTACACCGGGCCCCCGCCGCCGCAGCCGGTCCCGGCGATCTGACCGGCGAACCGCGGTCCGGCCGGGCGCCGGTGGTGGCCCGTGCGGCCCGTGCGGCGGGTCAGCCGACGGGCCGGCGGTCCACCGGCGTCACCGGATTGCGGATGGTCACCGAGGTGCGGCGCGGACCCGACCACGGAGCCGGAACGGCGTCGATGTCCCGCGCCAGCCGGTAGGCCAGCGCCTCGTAGTTCACCCGCCACCCCCTGAAGTGCGGCCAGGCCTCCTGCGGGGTGCGCTCCATCGGATAGCCCTGGTCCGCCATGCGCTGCACGCCGCGCAGGTACTCCGCGTACTCCAGGATCAACGGGTCGTCCGGCAGCGGATCGTGGTTGTACGCGACACCGCGCATGTCGGCGATGTCGCGCAGGCAGACGAAGCCGCCGCGCAGCGCCATCCGCACCTCGGCCTGCGGCCGGGAGGGGTTGAGCGCCAGCCGCAGGGCGGCCGCGTCCATCACCGACAGCAGGCTGATCAGCCAGTTCCGGGTGGCCCGGGGCGAGCGGAACATGATGAGCACCGGGTAGGTCGTATGGCTCTCGCTCACCTCGGCCGCCCACCGCTCCCAGTTGCGGAACAGCTCGGTGAGGCTGTCCAGCAGCTCCACCTGGGCGTACCGCGCCAGGATCTCCGGCCCCCACGGCGGGCTCCCGGCGCGGGCCTGCAGCATCGTCACCTCGGTCTCGCGGCGCGCGTACGCCCCGTAGAGCGTCGGCAGATAGCCGATCTGCAGACCGATGACGATCGGGCCGGTGGCCGCCGCGCAGAAGTCGATGGCCGTCAGCGTCGGGCGGCTGCTGCTGGCGAAGCCGAGGGTGAACAGCGAGGAGCCGGCCTCGAACAGCGACGTCTGGGGGCCGAGCCCGCTGACCGCGGCCTCCAGCAGGGCGTAGCCGCCCATGAAGCACGCCAGCCAGCTCATCAGCGTGATCACGATCGCCAGCGGGGCCGCGGGCGCGAGTACCCGGTCCTTGCTCTCGATGCTGTCGCAGTGGTCCGCCACCAGTTGGAAGGGCGCGTGCACCAGCCGTTGGACGATCTGGGTGAATCCCGAACGGCTCGCCCGCGGTATCACCAGCGTCCGCAGCACGGAGGAGTAGATGCCGAGCACGATGGCGGTACCCACAACGCCCAGCAGTGCGCGCAACACGGTGTCCTTCCAGGTCGGAGCGGGCCGGAAGATCGACTCGCTTCGCGGGAAAGCGTAAGCGCGGCCGCACCGGAACCGGCCGGGGCACGCGCGGCACAGATCACATACCGACTGGTCGGTCACCCATTCCCCTGGCGCCGCGCACGCTCTACCGTGAAACCTGCGGGAACACGGCCCATGACGGACCGGGAACGACCAGGAACGACGAGGAACAGCGGAAGGAGTCGCGTTGCGCGCGATCCAGATCACGGAGTTCGGCGGACCCGAGGTACTGCGGCAGGTGGAACTGCCGGCGCCCGAGGCACAGCCGGGACACCTGCTCGTGGAGGTGTCGTCCGCGGGGATCAACTTCGCCGACACCCACACCGTCGAGGACAGCTACCTCTCGCGCTCCACCCTGCCGATGGTCCCCGGCGCCGAGGTCGTCGGCCGCACCTCCGACGGCCGCCGCGTCGTCGCCCTCGCCGACAACGGCGGGTACGCGGAGATCGCCGCCGTCCGCGAGTACCTGGCGCACGACGTCCCCGAAGGCGTCAGCGACGGCCAGGCACTCGCGCTCATCGTCCAGGGGCTCACCGCCTGGCACCTGCTGCGCACCTCCGCGCGGATCGCCGCGGGCGAGAGCGTCGTGGTGCACGCGGCCGCGGGCGGCACCGGGTCGCTGGCCGTGCAGCTCGCCAAGTCCTTCGGCGCGGGCCGGGTCATCGCCACCGCCTCCACCAAGGAGAAGCGGGATCTCGCGCTGGAACTGGGCGCCGACATCGCGGTCGACGCCGACGCCGAGGGGATGAAGGAGCGGCTCGTCGAGGCCAACGACGGCAAGAAGGTCGACATCGTCCTGGAGATGACCGGCGGTCCGGTCTTCGACGCGTCACTCGCCGCCCTCGCGCCCTTCGGCCGGCTGGTGACGTACGGCATGGCCTCCCGCGTCCCCCCGACGCCGGTCCAGGCCGCCCAGTTGATGGGCCGCTCCCGCGCGGTCGTCGGCTTCTGGCTGATGCACTGCCTCGGCCGCCCCGGCATGTACCGCGAGCCGATGGCCGAGCTCCTGGCGATGACGGCCGACGGACGCCTCAAGCCCCAGGTCGGCGGCGTCTACCCGCTCGCCGACGCCGCCCGCGCCCACGAGGACATCCGCGCGCGGCGCACCCACGGCAAGCTGATCCTGGACGTGACGCGCTGAGCCGCCGCCGGCGGCAACTGCCCGCAGGGCCGGCCGGCGCCGAATGACCCGCTGATCCGGAAACCCGTGGCCCGTCGTGTTCGTTGTCCAAGATGCACCATGGACAACGGAGTACATCTCTCCCGCCGGTTCCCGGTCTGGGGAGCGTTGGGCCTGTGAGCCGACGCGCCGTGAAGCGCGGAACGGAATCCCTGATTCCCGGCCGGTTTTGATCCCTTTGTTCCGCCCCGAGCGGCCTAGGGTGGAGATCACATCCGAGAACGACCTGGAGGCAGTGGCGTGACGGCGTACAACGAGAAGGAAGTACAGATCAGCCCGACGGAGTGGGTGGCCACGCAGGCGCGGACCTACGAGGAGTCCGGTGGCACCAAGGGTACCGACATGAACGGCTCGCCCTGCCTGCTCCTGGACTACCTGGGCCGGCGCAGCGGCAAGTGGCACCGGACGGTGCTCATCTACGGCCGGGACGGCGCCGACTACCTGATCGTCGCCTCGAAGGGCGGCGACGACAACCACCCACTCTGGTACCTGAGCCTGCAGGACAACGCCGAGGTCCATCTCCGCGTGGACACCGAGCGGTTCGCCGCCACCGCCGAGACCCTGTCGCCCGACGAGAAGGCCCGCGTCTGGCCCCACCTGGTCGACGTCTACGGCCCGTACGCGGACTACCAGCAGAAGACCGAACGGGACATCCCCGTCGTGCGGCTGCGCCGGGTCTGATGTGACATCGGCCGGGGGAGGCGGAGGCGCTGATGGTCTGCGCCGCCGCTCCTTCGCCGCCCCCGGAGGCGGGGTCTCGTAGGCGGGCCCGGCGGCCGAGTGCCCGGCCGGTCGTGCGACGTGCGGAGGATCTTCGGCCCCGCGGCCGTCAAGCGGGCGGGGTAGCGACGTCAGCCCGCAGGTCGATCCCCGGCAGGTGAGGCCGACGGAACACTGATGGCATGTCAACCAACACGGTCTGCTGACCCTGTGGGAGCCCCTGGTGCTGGCCTTGGCCTACGGCTACTACCGCCGTCGCTGCCGCCCGGCCGTCCGAGCGGTGGCGGACGTACGGCTGTCAGCCGCGGTTGCCCTGTACTCCGAAGTTGCATGGACCCCACTGGGTGAGCCCGGAGAAGACGTCCTTCTCCCAGGTGTGCGCGAACAGTTGGAACTGCTGGATGTTGTCGGGCGAGAACGGGATGCTGATGCGCAGGACGTGCGGCAGACCGGGGTCAGGACCGCCGTCGACGGCGAGCCCCTGGCCGTCCGCCGCCGTGTACGAAACCGCGAAGGGAACGGCCGAGGTGATGTCCAGGGTGCCGCGCCAGCCGTCGTGGTCCATCTGCCAGCGGCCGACCCAGAAGGCGTCCGTCTGCGGGGCGGCGTCCTGGGCGGCGACGTCGATGATGTAGCGGCCGCCGAGGATCGGCCGGTCCGCCGAGTCGTAGGACAGCTCGATGAAGGCATAACCGATGGAGTGAAATCCCGGGCGGCCGCGCATGTTCCGCTCCGGTGCTTCATGCACCGGCGGGCTCCGCCGCGGCCCGGGCGGTGGCGGGCGGCGGCTACGCGCTCGGCCGTGGCTCCCGTTCGTCGATGACGCGCTTGATCTTTCCGACCGAGCGCTCCAGGGTCTCCGGATCGACGACGGCCACCTCCACCGTCACGCCCACTCCGTCCTTGACTCCCTGCGCGATGGCGGCCGCCGCCGCGGTCCGCTGCTCGGGGCTCGCGCCCGGGCGTGCCTCGGCGCGTACGGTGAGCCGGTCGAGACGGCCCTCGCGGGTGAGCCGCAGCTGGAAGTGCGGTGCCACGCCGGGGGTGCGGAGCACGATTTCCTCGATCGCGGTGGGGAAGAGGTTCACCCCGCGCAGGATGATCATGTCGTCGCAGCGGCCGGTCACCTTCTCCATCCGGCGGAAGGGGCGCCGCGCCGTGCCGGGCAGCAGCCGGGTCAGATCGCGGGTGCGGTAGCGGATGACCGGCATCGCCTCCTTGGTGAGGGAGGTGAAGACCAGCTCTCCGCTCTCGCCCTGCGCCATCACCTCGTCGGTGAGCGGGTCGACGACCTCGGGGAAGAAGTGGTCCTCCCAGATGTGCAGCCCGTCCTTGGTCTCGACGCACTCCTGCGCCACCCCGGGGCCGATGACCTCGCTGAGCCCGTAGATGTCGACCGCGTCGATGTCCATCCGCTGCTCGATCTCCCGCCGCATCTCCTCGGTCCACGGCTCGGCCCCGAAGATGCCGGTCCGCAGGGACGTCGAGCGCGGGTCGATGCCCTGCCGCTGGAACTCGTCCAGCAGCGTGAGCATGTACGAGGGAGTGACCATGATGATGTCGGGCTTGAAGTCCTGGATGATCCGGACCTGGCGCGCCGTCATACCGCCCGAGGCCGGGATGACCGCACAGCCCAGCCGCTCGGCACCGTAGTGGGCGCCGAGGCCGCCGGTGAACAGGCCGTACCCGTAGGCGATATGGATCCTCTGTCCGGGCCGCCCGCCCGCCGCGCGGATCGACCGGGCGACCATGTCCGCCCACATGTCCAGGTCGTTGCGCGTGTAGCCCACGACGGTCGGGGCGCCGGTGGTGCCGCTGGACGCGTGAATCCGCCGGATGTCCGCCTCGGGCACGGCGAACATGCCGAACGGGTAGTTGTCGCGCAGATCGGCCTTGGTGGTGAAGGGGAACCGGGCGAGATCCTCGAGAGTGCGGCAGTCCTCCGGCGACACCCCGGCCGCGTCGAACGAGTTCCGGTAGAAGGCGACGTTGTCGTACGCGTGCCGCAGGGTGGCCCGCAATCGCCGCAGCTGAAGATCCCGCAGCTCCGCGCCGCTCAGCTGCTCACCGGCGTCGAGGAGGGCGCCGCCCGCTCCCGACCGATCGTTCGGTACTGTCGTCACGGGCTCAAGTAATCAGGATCCGCATCGCAGGTCAAGAGACGCGCGATGATCCACAGACTTCCGTGCGGCCGGACCGGCGCACCGTGCGGTAGTGCTTGACCCGGGCACCCGTGCCGTCCGAAGGTGGCCCGGGGCAGGTCCGGCAGCGGGGAGGCGTCATGGTCGCGGTGCACAGCAATACGGTCGACGGGGTGTTGCGGCGCAGCGCCCGGCGGGTACCCGACCGGGTGGCGGTGCGGTTCGGGGACCGGACGTGGACCTATCGGGAACTCGACGAGGCGGTGTCCGCGGCGGCGGCCGTCCTCCTGGAGCGCGGGCTGCGGCCGGGCGAACGGGTCGCGGCCTACGGGCACAACTCCGACGCCTATCTGATCGGCTTCCTCGGCTGTGCGCGCGCCGGCCTGGTGCACGTGCCCGTCAACCACCATCTGGAGGGCGAGGACCTCGCCTACCAGCTCGGGCAGTCCGGCAGCGTGCTGGTGCTCAGCGACCCGCAGCTGCGCGACCGGCTCCCCGCCGGCGTCCCCGTCCTGGCGCTCCGGGACGACGACACGTCGCTGCTCGCCCTGCTGCCCGCCGCCGGGCCGGCGACCGGTGCGGCGGAGGCCGGGGCCGAGGATCTCGCGCAGCTGCTCTACACCTCAGGGACCACCGCGCTGCCCAAGGGCGCGATGATGACGCACCGCGCGCTCGTCCACGAGTACGTCAGCGCCGTCACCGCGCTCGGCCTGCGGGAGGGCGACCGGCCGGTGCACTCGCTGCCGCTCTACCACTCGGCGCAGATGCATGTCTTCCTGCTGCCGTACCTGATGGTCGGCGCGGAGAACACGATCATCGCGGGACCGGATCCGCAGACGGTCTTCGACCTCGTCGAGGAGGGCCGGGCGGACAGTCTCTTCGCGCCGCCCACCGTATGGATCGCCCTCGCCAACCACCCGCAGTTCGCCGAGCGCGACCTGAGCGGACTGCGCAAGGCCTTCTACGGTGCCTCGATCATGCCCGTTCCGGTTCTGGAACGGCTGCGCGCCCGGCTGCCGCACCTCGCCTTCTACAACTGCTTCGGGCAGAGCGAGATCGGCCCGCTCGCCACCGTCCTCGGCCCGGACGAGCACGAGGGCCGGATGGACTCCTGCGGCCGTCCGGTGCTGTTCGTCGAGGCCCGGGTGGTCGACGAGGCCGGCAAGGACGTACCGGACGGCACACCGGGCGAGGTCGTCTACCGCTCACCGCAGCTCTGCGAGGGCTACTGGGACAAGCCCCAGGAGACGGCGGAGGCCTTCCGCGACGGCTGGTTCCACTCCGGCGACCTCGCCGTGCGCGACGCCGAGGGCTATCTCACCGTCGTCGACCGGGTGAAGGACGTCATCAACTCCGGCGGCGTGCTGGTCGCTTCCCGGCAGGTCGAGGACGCGCTCTACGGGCATCCGGCGGTCGCCGAGGTCGCCGTCGTGGGACTGCCCGACGAACGCTGGATCGAGGCCGTCACCGCGGTGGTCGTGGCGCGCGGCGACGTCACCGAGGACGAACTGCTGGAGTACGCCCGCGGACAGCTCGTCCACTTCAAGGCGCCCAAGCGGGTGCTGCTCGTCGACGAACTGCCGCGCAACGCGAGCGGCAAGATCCTCAAACGCGAGCTGCGCGACCGCTTCGCACCGGACGCCGGGACCGCCTGACGCCCGGCGCGCGATGAGAGGATCGGCGCATGATCTTCCGCACCGCCACCCGCGACGACCTGCCCGCCCTCATCGCCCTGCTCTCCGAGGACACGGTCGGCCAGCCGGTGCCCGCCCAGGACGCGGCCGCGGTCGACGAGGCCTACAGCCGCGCCTTCGACGCGGTGGACAGCGACGCGCGCAACGAAATCGTCGTGCTGGACGACGGCGCCGGCACGGTGCTCGGCTGCCTCCAGCTCACCTACATCCCCGGTCTCGGCCGGCGCGGCGCGGAACGGGCGCTCATCGAAGGCGTCCGGGTGCGGTCCGACCGGCGCGGCGCCGGACTGGGCCGCGCACTGCTCACCCACGCCGTCGAACGCGCCCGCGGCCGCGGCTGCGCCCTGGTCCAGCTCACCAGCAACAAGCGGCGCACCGACGCGCACCGCTTCTACGACTCGCTCGGCTTCGTCCGCAGCCACGACGGTTTCAAGCTCGCCCTGTAGGTTCCGCGGCCGGGCGCACGGCCGCTCATGGTCCCGGATTTCCCCGTGGAGTTGGCGGTCACTAAGCTCCCCGGATGATCACCAAAAGACGGCTGGCGGCCGGCCTGTGCGGCCTTGCCGCAACTCTCGCCGCCGGACTGTTCCCGGCGTCCGCCGCCGCGGACGAGCCCACAGCGCAGGAACCACCCAAGATCGACCTGGTCCTGGACGTCAGCGGGTCGATGAGCGCGCGGGACGTGGACGGGAAGTCGCGGATGTCCGCGGCGCAGCAGGCGTTCAACGACGTGCTGGACGCGGTGCCGGACGATGTCCGGCTCGGCATAAGGACGTTGGGGGCCACCTATCCCGGCAAGGACATGAAGACCGGCTGCCAGGACAGCAAGCAGCTGTACCCCGTGGGCCCGGTCAACAGGACCGAGGCGAAAGCGGCCGTCGCGACGCTGCGCCCCACCGGCTGGACCCCCATCGGGCTGGCGCTGCGCGGCGCAGCCCAGGACCTGGCGGGCGGTGACGCCACCCGCAGGATCGTGCTCATCACCGACGGCGAGGACTCCTGCGGCCAGCCGGACCCCTGCGACGTCGCCCGTGAACTCGCCGCGCAGGGCACCCACCTGGTGGTGGACACCCTCGGCCTGGTGGCGAACGACAAGATCCGCAAGCAGCTGAGCTGCATCGCCGAGGCCACCGGCGGCACGTACACCTCCGTCCAGCACACCGACCAGCTCTCTTCGCGCATCAAGCAGCTGGTACGGCGCTCGGCGCAGACTCCGCCGGTCGTTTCGAAGGCGGTCCAGGGATCGGCACAGTGCGGGAACGCGGCCGGCATCACCCCGGGCGTGTACACCGACCGCGAGGAGTTCGGGCAGCACCGCTACTACAAGGTCGCGGTGACCGACGGCCAGGAACTGCGGGCCACGGTCAGCGTCGGCGCCGACCGGGCGGTGAACGCGGACTACGGCGTACTGCTGCGCGCGGTGAGCGGTGAGGGCCAGGAACTGGTCCGCGGCTCGGACGCCGGCAGCGGCCGGACCGATGTGATGTCCTCCGGACTGCGCTACGTCTACCCGGAGAAGGACACCGACTCGGACGACGCCCCGCCGCCACACACCGTGTGCCTGGAGGTCAGCAACTCCTTCTCGGCGCCGGACGCCGTCAAGCGCACCCCGGGCCTGCCCGTCGAGCTGACGCTCGACCTGGTCGACGCCCCCGACGAAGCCGGTGATGTCGCCGCGTTCGGCCTGGGCCGCGGCTGGGTGCTGCTCGGCGTCCTGGCGGTCACGGGACTGTTCGCCGGACTGATCTGGGGCTGGCTGACCCGCTGGCGCGTCGCCGTATGGAGGAGCAACTGATGCGTACGACACGTCTGGTGACCGCCGCACTGCTCACCGGGGCGGCCCTGCTCGGGCCCGCCGCGACCGCGCTGGCCGACACCCCCGGCGCGAGTCCGAGCACGGACCCCGCAGCGAGCCCCAGCGGGAGCTCCGGCACCGAGGAGGAGGCCGCGCCCACCGAGGCCGGCACCGCCTTCCGTACCGCCACCGCGATCCGGCAGGGACAGGCCGCCACGGCCGCCGCCTCGACCGGCGACTACCTGTACTGGATGTTCCCGGCCGCCGCGGGGCAGACCGCCACCGCCAAGGCGACGGTGACACTGCCCGACCAGGCCAACCGGCACGGTGCGCAGACCTGGCAGATCGACGTCTACGACGGTCTCCGCCGCCGCCAGCCGTGCGTCTCGGGCGACCGGACGGTGAAGAGCCCGGACTCGGGTCCGTCCGTCACCCTCACCTGCACCCTGCGCACGGTGCGGCCGATCGCCGACACCAGGTCCAACGACCCGCTGCCGGGCGCGTACTACGTACGGCTGACCGTCATCGATCTGCCCGCCGACGATCTCGGGCAGCCGTTCAAGGCGGAGGTGCTCGCGACGACGAAGGACGCCGGGGGAGCGCACTCCGAGGGCGGCGAGCTGGCCGTCCCGCTGACCCCCGCGACGCAGCCGGACGCGCTGGCCGCCCCGGAGGGCGGGTGGACTTCCGGCTGGTGGTCCGACCGCTGGCTGTGGACCGCGGGCGGAGGTGTGCTCGGCGCGCTCGCCGCGATCGGCGGCTACACCCTCACCAGGGGACCGCGCCGGTCCTCGGCCCGGGTGCCGTCCCAGGGGTACGCGGGGCCGCCCAGCGGTTCACGGGACGCCGAGGCGTACTCGAGGCACTGAACGGCCGGGAGAAGGCGGTCGGAGGTCGGACCGCCTTCTCCCCACCGTCAGGGCGAGACAGTCAGGGCGACAGGGTCAGGGTGAGACGGGCGATCCGGCCCTTCTCGCCCGACGCCCAGCAGCTGAGGTCGGGGGCACAGTCGACCGTGTCGAAGGACCCGGAGTCGAACTGCCGCCAGCCGCGCCCCGAGTCGAGGGACAGATCGCTGCCGGTGGGCCCGACCGCGATCGCGGCGAAGCCCGGATAGGGGAGCCACGCGACACCCGAGCGGTACGCCTGCGGTGGCGTCGCGGACACCGTCCAGGTGGCGCCGCCGTCCCAGCTGACCGCTCCGGCGCTGGGCGAGGCCTGGTCGGCGCGGTAGTCGCCGCCGACGGCCAGGCCGTGCCGGGCGTCACGGAAGGCGAGGGCGAAGACGCCCTTGGCGGGGTCACCGGCCGGGATCACGGTCGGCGCCGCCGTCCACGTCAGACCCCGGTCACCGGAGTGCAGCACGCGGGAGGCCGCGCCGCCGCCGGTGGCCAGCCACACGTCACGGCTGCCCGACGTGACCAGGCACTGGCCGCTCGCCGCGAAGGAGGCCTCGCCGTCCTGCGCGGCGGGCATGCCGTCGGAGGGCAGCACCCGCCAGCTGCGGCCGCCGTCACCCGTGGACAGGATCCGGTACTTGCCGTCCACCGGGTCGCTGACGGCCAGTCCGTTCTTCGCGTCGAAGAACGTCAGGCAGTCGTAGAACGCCTTCGGGTCGGGGTTGCGGAAGGTCTCGGTCCAGCTGGCGCCGCCGTCCTGCGTCCGGTAGACGCGGGAGGTGTCGCCCTCGCCGATCGCCAGGGCCACCGCGTGCCGCGCGTCGAACGCCTCGATGTCGCGGAACTCCAACTCCGCAGCGCCCGGCGGGGACACATTGCCCCAGCTGGCGCCGCCGTCGGTGGTCCGCAGGACGGTGCCGGCGGAGCCCGCCGCCCAGGCGGTCCTGCTGTTCACCGCCGACAGGCCGCGGAACCGGGACGTCGTTCCGGTCGCCTTGAGCTCCCAGCCGAGCTTCGGCAGGCTCACCTTCGCCCCGTTCGCCTGTGGCGCGGCCGGCTTCGTGCCGCCCGGCTCCGGGCCGGCCTGCGCGGGAAGCGCGGCCACCGCGACCAGTGCCGCCCCGCACAACCCGATCGTCACCGTACGTCTCAGTATCCCCATGGCACTCATGCCGCGGAACGTAGCCGACCCCCTCGATGCCGTCCAGACGGCACCGAGGGGGTCGGCGGATGCTGACCGGGTGGATTCATCCCGTGCTGGCCGCCTTGCGGGGCAGCAGCAGGACGAGTGCGGCGAGGGCGACTTCGACGGCGATGAGGAAGCCGAGACCGAGACCGAAGGCGTGCGGGAAGGACTCCGGCTGTCCGCTGCCGACCGCGTCGTAGAAGATGATGCCGATCAGCGCGACGCCCAGCGCTCCGCCGATCTGCTGGATGGTGGCGACGGCGCCGGAGGCGGAGCCGACCAGCTGGGGCGTGACGCCCCGGAGCACGATGGTGGTGAGCGGTGCGATGACCATGCCCATCCCCAGTCCGTCGAAGAACAGCCCGGGGACCAGCCAGCCGATGCCGCCGGTGGTGCCGATGCGGTGCGAGGCCTCCCAGAGGAGTGCCAGGCCGAGGACCATGCCGAGGGCGCCGACCGAGATGGTGTGCCGGCCGAGCCGTGCGGACAGGTGGTGGGCGGTGGTCGACGTGATCATGTAGCCGGCGCCGATCGCGGTGAAGACCACTCCGGAGGCGAGTGCGTCCAGACCGCGGCCCTGCTGCAGATAGAGGGCGAGCACCAGGAAGAACGACGCCTGGCCGATCCAGAACACCAGCTGGGCGAGGACGCCGACGGTGAACGTCCGCTCCCGGAACAGCGCGGTGTCGACCAGCGGGTCGGCGCCGCGGCGGCCCAGGCGGTGCTGGTGCACGGCGAACTCCGCGAACAGCAGGGCGGACAGCGCCAGGCACAGCCAGGTCCACAGCGGCCAGCCCTGCTCGCGGCCCTGGATCAGCGGCAGTACGAGGGCGACGACGGCGAGGGTCGACAAAGCGACACCGGTCACGTCGAGGCGGGGGCGCTGCGGGGCGCGGGACTCGGTCAGGGCGCGCGGGACGAGCAGCAGTGTCACGGCGCCGACCGGCAGGTTGATGAGGAAGCAGGTGCGCCAGTCGAGTCCGAAGAAGTCCGCCTTGATGAGCAGGCCGCCGATCAGCTGGCCGAACACCGCGCCGATACCCATGGTCAGCCCGTACATGCTGAACGCGCGGGCCTGGGCCTTTCCGGCGTAGTCGGTCTGGATGATGGAGAGCACCTGCGGGCCCATCAGCGCGGCCGCCAGGCCCTGCAGGACGCGGGAGGCCACGAGTATTCCGGCGGTCGGGGCGATGCCGCAGGCCACGGAGGTCAGGGTGAACAGCGCCAGCCCGACGGCGAAGATCCGTCTGCGGCCGAACATGTCACCCAGCCTTCCGGCGGTGATCAGCCCGGTGGCCAGGGCGAGTCCGAAGCCGGCGACCACCCACTGGATCGACGCGGTGCCGGCGTGCAGGTCCACCTGCATGGACGGGATCGCGACATTGACGATGAAGAAGTCGAGGGCGGTCATGAAGGTCGCGATCAGGAGAACCAGCAGGCCCAGCCCCGGCCGGCGGGCGGGCGGCCGCTGACGGTCGGCGGCGGAGGGGATGGTGCGTTCGTCGGTGAGGGGCGATGCCATGGCGGAACTCCTGTGGACGATAGGGCGACGGGGCGTAGGGCTGCGGCGGGGGCGGGCCGGACGGGCCCGCCCCCGGGGCGGTTGCTCAGGCCGCCGGAACCTTGTCGAGGAAGCCGAGGACGCTGCGCAGCCGGCCGTCCCCGGTCAGCACCGCGACGTCGAACCCGATCACCAGCGACTCGCCGCCGGCCGGGCCCAGTTCCCAGGTGAAGCGGGCGATGTTGTGATGGGCGTCGACGGGCCCGCCCAGGGTGAACACCAGTCCGGGGAACTGGGCCTGCACGGCGCCGATGGTCGCGTCGATCGCGTCACGCCCCTCGGCGACCACCAGCGGGTCGGTGTACTCGGCGTCGTCGGCCCACAGTTCGTCGATCGCCGCGCGGCGGGCAACAGGGTCGGTCTCGTTCCAGGTGGCGAGGTAGCGCTCGACGAGGTATTGGGTGTCGCTCATGTCCGGGGTCTCCCTGCGGGTCGGTGCGCGGCGTGCGCTGTCGTGTTGTTTGCTGTGCTGCGTTCCTGCAGGTCAAGACGTTACGGAGATCGAAGGGACGCGGAATCAGTCATCGTTAGGTACTTGGGTGCGGATCGGCGGCCGTCTCCGCGCTCGGGGCGGCAGCGCGGTACGGGATGATTCGGGCGTCGGCGCGAGCCTCCCGGCGGTAGCGCCGGCAGCCGCGGAGGGCGATGCCGAGACGGCGGAGGAGCGCCCGTCGCTCGCGTTCGTGCCGCGCTGCGGTGGTGAGGGCGTTGCTGGCGGCCACGACCAGGGCGACGTTCGCTTCGGCCAAATGCCGCTTCGCGGCCGCCAGGTCGGCGAGCGCCTGCTCGAGGCAGGCGTCCCGCCGGCGGATGGTGGTGAGTCCGAGCACGGGATCCCTCCTGCTGCGCTGGTCGAAGGGCTCGCCTGCGCGGCGCTCCCGGTGTTCGTCGGCGTGGACGTAGTACGCGACGGCCTCGTCGCGGGTGAGTCCCTGGGCCTCGGCGATCTCGTCCCAGGTGGCAGCGCCCTCAAGGGCGTCACGCACTGCCTTCCACCGGCCGTCCAGCAGCCGGCGGACGAGCTCGGCGTTCGCCGCCAGCGACTGCAGCGGAGTGACGTGCGGCACGGCCAGTTCCAGGGCCGCCCGGTCCGCCTGGTCGTGGTCGCCCGACTCGACGGCGAGTACGTGAACGATTTCGATCCGGGCCAGGCGAGGGCCCTGGTTCCACCGTGCCAGCAGCTGCTCCAGCGTCATGGGCTCAGGCATCCGCGGTCACCGCCTCCGTGCCCTGGGCAGGGGTGCCGGGCCCGGTCGCGGCGAGCCCCTCGGTCAGCGAGATGACGGCGCCGGCCGGGGGAGCAGCGGCGGCCACGGGAGCAGGGGCGGGTGCCGGCAGATAGGGCACGGCGGGCCGGAGCGGGCCCACTTGGTGGACCACGTTCGCCAACGAGCACGGAACGTTCTGCCCGGCGGCGACGAGGAGCGGCATGTCGTCCGGACCCCTCCGGACCAGGTACTTCCAGCGGCAGCCGTCCCGGTCGACCATCGGGCGGCCGAGGTCGTGGACGCGTCCGTACAGCCGGTACGGGTCGATCGCGGCGGCGGCGAGAGCGTCGAGCAGCTCGGGCACACCGTGTGCGACCAGCCGTACTTCGGTGTCCTGCAGCCGGCCGTACGTGACCTGGGCGTTGCCCACGGACCGCCCGGAGTCGTGACGGGAGACGCCGGTCTCGGCCATCCAGTGGTCCCAGTCCTCAAGGGACCTGACCCGGACGGCGACGACAGCGCGGTCGTAGTCGGTGCCGATCTCGATCACGTCGGCGTGTGAGACGTACTGCGAGAGAAGCCACCCGGTGACCTGCATGGCTCGGTCGCACCGCTCGTCCCACGCCGTGGCGGTGAGTTCGAGCTCGGTGGCCTCGCCCTCGGCCTCGGCCATCGGCGCCCGAGCCGGGCGGCCAAGACCCTCGGCGGACGTGATCAGCCCGGCCGCGTCCATGGCCGTCGCGATGCGCGTCGCCACGTCACCGGTCGTGAACTGCGCCAGCCCCTCGTGAATGACTCGCGCGGCGCGGGAGAGGTTCGGATTCATCAGGCCGACCGCATCCCTCGACGGCACGGTCGGCTTACGCAGCGCAGCGCCGGCTTCCGGCCCGCCGAAACCTCCTCGATAGCCGCCAGGCCGAAGGCCTCCAGCTCGGGCGGGAGATGCCCGCAGTGATCCGGGGCCGTCACCATCGACTCATGGCCCAGGCGCCGCTGCACAGCCATGCGGCTGCCCCGCAGGGGTCACAGCAGCCGCATGGCTGTGCCGTGGATCGCGGATCGCAGGCGTCTTCTCCCGGCCCGGCGCCCGTGCCCGCCCGCTGCTCCCCGGCCGGAATCCCGTAGGGGACTACAGGGAGACAACAGGCGTGGTCTTGAAGCGGACCTGTGCCTACCGGTTGGCTGTGGACGATCACTGTTCGTAACCCGCCCGTGGAGGCAGCCCGCGGATGAGCCCACCTCCGCCCCCCTTCGGCTTCTCCCGGGCCAAGGACGACTTCGGCTTCGATCCGGCCCTCGACGACGTCGAGCTGGTCGCGGCGCGCAGCGCCCTGGGACAGGGCCACTGGTCCGAGGTACGCACCTTGCTGGCCGAGACCGGCGACCACTGGGACCGCCGCGGTCACCGGCTGGTCGTGCTCGCCGAGGGCCCGGCCACCGCCGCGTGGACCCGCGAATGGCAGCTCGCGGAACCGGACAGCCAGGACGCGGCGATGCTGCTCGCGTGCTCCACGGTGTTCCGCGCCGTGGCCGGCAAGGCGAACCCGGAAGTCGCGCGGGAGGCCTGTCTCGCGGTGGCCCGGCTGGCGCCGGCGGACCCCTCCCCGTGGCTGGCGCTGCTGATCCTGGCCCGCCGCACCGGTACCGACGAGGACCAGGTGCGCGCCTTCGACCAGGTGCGCGGCCGGCACCGTAGCCACCACCACGCGCACCATCTGATGACCGCGTGCCTGGCCGAGCGTCAGAAGACGGACCGGAACGACCCGTTCCATGAGGTGTACGAGTTCGCCGAGTGGGCCGCGGGGGAGGCACCCGAGGGTTCGCCGCTCGCCGGACTGCCGCTGCTCGCCCACATCGAGCGCTACCGGGTGCTCGCCGGGACCGGCGCCGAGCCGAAGGATCCCACCGGCCTGCCGCACTGGACCAGCGGCCGCGGCCGGCAGAGCCTGCGCACGGCGTTCGACTGGTGGCTGGAATGGCACGGTGGCGACCATCCCCGGCTGGAGCTGGATCTCAACCTGCTCGCCTTCGCCATGGTGCACAGCGGCCGTCCGGTGGAGGCCGCCGCGCTGTTCAACCGGATCGGCCCGCACGCCACCCGGCGGCCCTGGTCGTACTTCGGCCGCGATCCGAAGAAGGCATTCCGCGCCGCGCGCAGCTCCGCGCTCGGTTTCGGTTCTCCGTAGGACCCGACGCTCACCTCACCGGAAGGACACCGCAGCCATGCTGACGGGCAGTAAGACCGAGATCAGCACCTTCAAGGGCCAGGAACGGGCGCTGCGCGCCGACCGGATCGGTACGACCGGGCTCCTGCTCTCGGTGCTGGCGGCCAGCGCGCCGCTCATGGTCGTCGCGGGCGTCATGCCCACGACGTACGGTGCGACCGGCATCGTCGGGCAGCCGCTGCTGTTCGTGATCCTCGGTGTGGTGATGGCGCTCTTCAGCGTCGGCTACGCGGAGATGAGCCGCCATGTGCACAACGCGGGTGCCTTCTACGCCTACATCGCCCGCGGCCTCGGCGCCACGGCCGGTGTCGGCGCGTCCTTCGTAGCCCTCGTCTCGTACAGCCTCATGCAGGTCGGCATCTACGGCATCTTCGGCTTCGAGGTCGTCGGCCAGCTCGACCAGCACTTCGACATATCCGTCGACTGGTGGATACCGGCGCTCTTCGCGGTACTGCTCACCGGCGCGCTGGGCGCGCTGAAGATCGACCTGAACGCCAAGGTGCTCGGCGTGCTGCTGGTCGTCGAGTGCGCCCTGGTCATCGTGTGCGACATCGCGTTCGTCGCGGATCCGGACAAGAGACAGGGCCTGACCCTGACCGGCTTCGACCCCAGCACGCTGACGGGCGCCGGCCTCGGAATCGCCCTCTGCTTCGCTGTCGTCGGCTTCGTCGGGTTCGAACAGGCCCCCGTGTACGCGGAGGAGACCAGCAAGCCGGGGCGCGCGGTGGCGCGCGCGATGTTCCTCGCCGTCGCCTTCGCGAGTGTCTTCTTCGCCCTCACCTCATGGCTGATCGGCGTGGCCGCCGGTCCTTCGCAGGTCGTGGGCGCCGCGCAGGAGCAGAGCGCGGGCCTGCTGTTCGGTCTCACCGAGTCCCGGCTCGGCGGCACCTTCACCGACCTGCTGCACGTGTTCTTCCTGACCGGCATCTTCGCCTCGATGCTCAGCTTCCACAACGTCGTCGCCCGCTACGCCTTCGCGATGGGCCGCGAGGGCCTGCTGCCCTCCGCCGTGGGCCGCACCTCCAAGTCGAGCGGCGCCCCCGCGATCGGCTCGATGCTGCAGACCGTGATCTCCCTCCTCGTCGTGGTCGCCTTCGCGGTCACCGACGACAAGCCGGCCGGCGACCCGACGGTGCCGGTGCTGCGGCTGTTCACCTGGGGCGGCAACGTCGGCGCGGTCGGCGTCATCCTCCTCATGGCGGTCGCCTCGGCCTCCGTCATCGCCTTCTTCGTCCGCCGCGGAGCCGGCCGCGCCCAGATCTGGCGGCTGCTGAGCGCCGGGGTGGCCGGGGCCGCCCTGCTCTTCGTACTCGTCTACGCGGTCAAGGACTTCGACGTGCTGATCGGTCCCGACCAGGACGCGGCGCTGGCCTGGATCCTGCCGGGCATCGTGGGGATCTCCGGCGTCGTCGGCATCGTGCTGGGCCTGGTGCTGAAGGCACGGAAGCCCGAGGTGCACGCCCGCGTGGGCCTCGGCAACGAGGCGTTCCAGCTGGAGAAGGCCGCGGTCTCCGAGACCTCCGCCTGACCGCTCGCACCGGCCCGCCACGCCCTGGAGGCGCGGCGGGCCGGTGTCGTTTCCGGGCCCCGCCCGTCCGGCCCTTGCCAGGACTGGAACACGTTCCTAACATCACTGATGTGACATCACTACTGTCAAAGTGATCGGGGAGCCGATGGACGTGCAGGCAGGTCCCGGCCCACTGGCCGGCGTCAGGGTCGTGGAGCTGGCCGGCATCGGCCCCGGGCCGTTCGCCGCGATGGTGCTGGCCGACCTGGGCGCCGATGTCGTACGGGTCGACCGGCCCGGCGGTTCCGGGCTGGCCATCAACCCGACGTACGACATCACCAACCGCAACAAGCGGTCGGTGCTGCTGGACCTGAAGTCCCCGCGGGGCCCCGCCGCCGTCCTGGACCTCGTCGAACGCGCCGACATCCTGGTCGAGGGCTACCGGCCGGGCGTCGCGGAACGGCTGGGCGTCGGCCCCGAACAGGCGCTGGCCCGCAACCCCCGGCTGGTGTACGGGCGGATGACCGGGTGGGGCCAGGACGGCCCGCTCGCGCACACCGCGGGCCATGACATCGGCTACATCGCCATCACCGGCACGCTCGGCATGATCGGCCCGGCCGACGGCCCGCCGGCCATCCCCGCCAACCTCGTCGGCGACTACGCGGGCGGCTCGCTCTACCTCGTCATCGGCGTTCTCGCGGCTCTGCAGCACGCCCGCACCACCGGTACCGGACAGGTCGTCGACGCCGCGATCGTGGACGGCACCGCGCATCTGACCTCGATGATCCACGGCATGGTCGCGGCCGGCGGCTGGCAGGACCGGCGCGGCGCCAACCTGCTCGACGGCGGCTGCCCGTTCTACGGCGTCTACGAGACTGCGGACGGCGGCTACATGGCGGTCGGAGCCCTGGAGAAGCGCTTCTACGCCGAGTTCACCGCTCTGCTGGAGCTCGGCGAGGACGCCCCGGACCGCGGCGACCTCGCCCGCTGGGGCGATCTGCGCGCCGCCGTCGCCGCCCGCTTCAAGACCCGCACCCGCGACGAGTGGACGGCCGTCTTCGAGCAGTCCGACGCCTGCGTCGCCCCGGTCCTGTCGCTGCGCGAGGCCCCCGGCCACCCGCATCTCGCCGCCCGCGGCACCTTCACCGAGGACGCGGCATCGTCCAGCCCGCCCCGCGCCCCGGTTCTCCGCCACCCCCGGCGCCGTACGCCTCCCGCCCGCCCAGCCGGGCGCGCACACGGCGGAGGTCGCCCGGGACTGGCAGGTGCCCGCGCTCGGCCAGGGCGCCGAGCCCGGCCACGGCCCCGCGTCCGACGCGTCCGAAAGCCTTCGAGGAGACACATCCGTATGAAGCGTGAGATCTTCACCTCCGACCACGACGCCTTCCGTGAGACCGTGCGGACGTTCCTCGCCAAGGAGGCGCTGCCGCACCACGAGCGCTGGGAGAAGGCGGGCATCGTCGACCGGGAGGCATGGCTGGCCGCGGGCCGCCAGGGTCTGCTCGGCGTCGCGGTACCCGAGGAGTTCGGCGGCGGGGGAGAGCCGGACTTCCGCTACGGGGTCGTGCTGGGCGAGGAGTTCACCAGGGCGGGCGTCTCGGGGCTGGCCATCGGCCTGCACAACGACATCATCGGCCCGTACCTCACCTCGCTGGCCACCGACGAGCAGAAGCGCCGCTGGCTGCCCGGCTTCTGCTCCGGCGAGATCATCACCGCGATCGCCATGACCGAGCCGGGCGCCGGCTCCGACCTGCAGGGCATCCGCACCACCGCGGCCGACCACGGCGACCACTGGATCCTGAACGGCTCCAAGACCTTCATCTCCAACGGCATCCTCGCCGACCTCGTCATCGTCGTGGCCCGCACCGGCCACGAGCCGGGCCAGGAAGGCGCCAAGGGCCTGAGCCTGCTGGTCGTCGAACGCGGTATGCCGGGCTTCGAGCGTGGCCGAAACCTGGACAAGATCGGCCAGCACGCGCAGGACACCGCGGAACTGTCGTTCAGCGATGTGCGGGTGCCGAAGACCAATCTGCTGGGCGGCGAGAACCAGGCGTTCCTGCACCTGATGACCAATCTCGCCCAGGAGCGGCTGGCCATCGCCGTCTCCGGGATCGCCGCCGCCGAATCCGTCCTGGAGCTGACCACCGAGTACGTCAAGCAGCGCGAGGCGTTCGGCCGTCCGCTGGCCAAGCTCCAGCACATCCGGTTCGAGATCGCGGAGATGGCCACCGAATGCGCCGTCACCCGGTCCTTCATCGACCGTTGCATCACCGAGCACAGCGCCGGCGGCCTCGACGCCGTCCATGCCTCGATGGCCAAGTGGTGGGCGACGGAACTGCAGAAGCGCGTCGCCGACCGCTGTCTGCAACTGCACGGCGGATACGGCTACATGGCCGAATACCGGGTCGCGAGGGCGTTCACCGACGGCCGTATCCAGACCATCTACGGCGGCACCACGGAGATCATGAAGGAGATCATCGGCCGTTCCCTGCTCGCCTGATCCCCCGACCGGTCTCCGGACCCCTCATTCCCGAAAGGCACCCGACGTGAGTCCCGAAGCGTACGTATTCGACGCCATCCGCACCCCGCGCGGCCGCGGCAAGGCCAATGGCGCACTGCACGGCACCAAGCCGATCGACCTGGTGGTCGGCCTCATCCACGAGATCCGCCGCCGGTTCCCCGGCCTGGACCCGGCCGCGATCGACGACATCGTGCTGGGCGTCGTCGGCCCGATCGGCGACCAGGGTTCCGACATCGCCAAGATCGCGGCGATCGCCGCCGGGCTGCCCGACACCGTCGCCGGCCTGCAGGAGAACCGCTTCTGCGCCTCGGGCCTGGAAGCGGTCAACCTGGCGGCGGCCAAGGTGCGCTCCGGCTGGGAGGACCTGGTGCTGGCCGGCGGCGTGGAGTCCATGTCACGCGTCCCGCTCGGCACCGACGGCGGCGCCTGGGCGATGGACCCGATGACCAACTTCGAGACCGGCTTCGTCCCGCAGGGCGTCGGCGCCGACCTCATCGCCACCATCGAGGGCTTCTCCCGCCATGACGTCGACTCCTTCGCGGCCCTGTCGCAGGAGCGGGCGGCCGAGGCGTGGAAGGACGGCCGCTTCGCCCGGTCCGTCGTCCCGGTCCTGGACCGCAACGGACTGACCGTCCTGGACCACGACGAGTTCATCCGCCCCGGCACCACCGCCGAGACCCTCGCCGCCCTCAAGCCGTCGTTCGCGACGGTCGGCGAGGCGGGCGGCTTCGACGCCGTGGCGCTGCAGAAGTACCACTGGGTCGAGAAGATCGACCACGTCCACCACGCGGGCAACTCCTCGGGCATCGTGGACGGCGCGGCGCTCGTCGCGATCGGCAACCGCGAGACCGGTGAGCGCTACGGCCTCACCCCGCGCGCCCGTATCGTCTCCGCCGCCGTCTCCGGCGCCGACCCGACGATCATGCTGACAGGCCCCGCGCCCGCCGCCCGCAAGGCGCTCGCCAAGGCGGGCCTCAGCATCGGTGACATCGACCTGGTGGAGATCAACGAGGCGTTCGCCGCCGTCGTGCTGCGCTTCGTCCGCGAGATGGGCCTGAGCCTGGACAAGGTCAACGTCAACGGCGGCGCCATCGCCATGGGCCACCCGCTCGGCGCGACCGGCGCGATGATCCTCGGCACCCTCATCGACGAACTGGAACGGCGCGATCTGCGCTACGGCCTGCTGACGCTGTGCGTCGGCGGCGGCATGGGCATCGCCACCGTCATCGAGCGCGTCTGACGCCGCGTCCAACCCCCTTACGGAGAGCCTGAGATGAGCGAGTCCACCACCATCCGCTGGGAGCAGGACGGGAACGGCGACGGAATCGTCACCCTGATCCTCGATGACCCCAACCAGTCCGCCAACACCATGAACGCGGCCTTCGCCGACTCCCTGGACGCCGTCCTGGACCGGCTGGAGGCCGAGGCCGACACCGTACGCGGCGTCATCATCACCTCCGCGAAGAAGACCTTCTTCGCCGGCGGCGACCTGCGCGACCTGATCCGTGCCACGCCGGAGAACGCCGCCGAGGTCTTCGCGGGCTCCATGCGCATCAAGGGCCGGCTGCGCCGTCTGGAGACCCTCGGCAAGCCGGTCGTCGCCGCCATCAACGGCGCCGCGCTCGGCGGCGGGTACGAGATCGCGCTGGCCTGCCACCACCGGATCGCCCTGGACGCCCCCGGCTCCAAGATCGGTCTGCCCGAGGTCACCCTCGGGCTGCTGCCCGGCGGTGGCGGCGTCGTGCGCACCGTCCGGCTGCTCGGTATCGCCGACGCGCTGCTCAAGGTGCTGCTGCAGGGCCGGCAGTACGCCCCGCGGCAGGCGCTGGAGGCCGGTCTCATCCATGAGGTCGCCACCGACCGCGAGGAGATGCTGGCCAAGGCCCGCGCGTTCATCGACGCGAACCCGCAGGTGCAGCAGCCCTGGGACGTCAAGGGCTACAGGATCCCCGGCGGGACCCCCAAGAGCCCGGCGTTCGCGGCGAACCTGCCGGCCTTCCCGTCCAATCTCCGCAAGCAACTGGCCGGCGCCCCGTACCCGGCGCCGCGCAACATCCTCGCCGCGGCCGTCGAGGGCGCCCAGGTCGACATCGACACCGCTCTGGCGATCGAGGGCCGCTACTTCACCGAACTGGCCTGCGGCCCCATCTCGAAGAACATGATCCAGGCGTTCTTCTTCGACCTGCAGGCCGTCAACTCCGGTGCCAACCGTCCGCAGGGCATCGACCCGCGCCCGGTCACCAAGGTCGCCGTCCTCGGCGCCGGGATGATGGGCGCCGGCATCGCCTACTCCTGTGCCAAGGCGGGCCTGCAGGTCGTCCTGAAGGACGTGTCCGCCGAGGCCGCCGAGCGCGGCAAGGCGTACTCGGCCGCGATCCTGGACAAGGCGCTCGCCCGTGGCCGCACCACGCAGGCCAAGCGGGACGAGCTGCTGGGCCGCATCAGGGCGACCGGCGACCCGCGGGACCTCGCGGGCTGCGACGCCGTCATCGAGGCGGTCTTCGAGGACCCGTCGCTCAAGCACAAGGTCTTCCAGGAGATCGAGGACGTCATCGCCCCCGACGCCCTGCTCTGCTCCAACACCTCGACGCTGCCGATCTCGCTGCTGGCCGAAGGGGTCAAGCGCCGCCAGGACTTCATCGGACTGCACTTCTTCTCGCCCGTCGACAAGATGCCGCTGGTGGAGATCATCAAGGGCGAGCACACCAGTGCGGAGGCGCTGGCCCGCGCCTTCGACCTGGTGCGGCAGATCCGCAAGACCCCGATCGTCGTCAACGACTCGCGCGGCTTCTTCACCTCGCGCGTCATCGGGCACTTCATCAACGAGGGCGTCGCGATGGTCGGCGAGGGACTGGATCCGTCCTCCGTCGAGCAGGCCGCCGCCCAGGCCGGCTACCCGGCCAAGGTGCTCTCGCTGCTCGACGAGCTGACGCTCACCCTGCCGCGCAAGATCCGCGCGGAGTCGCAGCGCGCCATCGAGGCCGAGGGCGGCAGCTGGCAGACCCACCCCGCCGAAGTGGTCCTGGACCGGCTGATCGACGAGTTCGGCCGCACCGGCCGCAGCGGCGGCGCCGGGTTCTACGACTACGAGGACGGCAGGCGGACCCGGCTGTGGCCCGGTCTGCGCGAGCACTTCAGCAAGCCCGACGCGCGGATCCCGTTCCGGGACATGCAGGAACGGATGCTGTTCTCCGAGGCGCTGGACACCGTCCGGCTGCTCGAGGAGGGCGTGCTGACCTCCGTCGCCGACGCCAACATCGGCTCGATCATGGGCATCGGCTTCCCGGCCTGGACCGGCGGCGTCCTGCAGTACATCAACGGCTACGAGGGCGGACTGCCCGGCTTCGTGGCCCGCGCCGGTGAGCTGACGGCGGCGTACGGCGAGCGCTTCACCCCACCCGCGCTGCTGGTCGCGAAGGCGGAGAAGGGCGAGACCTTCACGGACAGCTGAGGCTTTCCCCGCCCTTGGCGTACGGGCTTCGGTCTCAGTCCCTGCCGGACGAGGCCGAAGCCCGCAGCTCCTCCGCCAGCGACCGTTGGAAGGCGGTCACCAGGGCCTGGACCAGGGCCGGCTGGATGTACTCGGTGAGCGAGCGCATCCGGGCGGTCTCCTCCGGGCTCGGGTCACCGTCCAGATACGGCTGCCAGACCTGCTCGCGGAAGAGCTTCTGCAGCTCATGGGCGACGGCCCGGGTGTGCTTCAGCACGATCTCGCGGGTGGCGAGCACCGTCTCCAGCGGGATCGGCACGTCCAGCAGCCGCACCCCCAGGTGCAGCATCGCCGGATTGACCAGGAAGACCTCGGGGCGGTCGGTGCGGTCGAGCACACCCATCGCCGACAGCCGGTCCACATCGTGGTCGGTCAGCGCCCGGCCCGCCCGCCGCTCCAGCTGCGCGCGCGGCGTCTCCTCGGCGGAGTCCGGCACCCAGGCGGCGACCAGCGCCCGGTGCATCGCCAGATCCTCCGCGGTGATGTCGGCCGGCAGCTGGAGGAGGTAGCGCTCGATCGCCGCCAACGTCAGCCCCTGGTGCTGCAGTTCCTCGATCAGCGACAGCCGCGCCAGGTGCTCGGGCCCGTAGAGCCCCACCCGTCGCGGACCCAGCACGGGCGGCGGGAGCAAGCCCTTGCTGCTGTAGAAACGAAGCGTACGGACGGTGACTCCGGCCCGCGCCGCCAGCTCGTCGACGGTGAGGCCGGCCGGCTGGATCAGGGACTGCGCCATGCGCTGCGCCTCGCTTCCGTCGGTACCCCGGTGCCGCCCCGGTCGATGCGGCGGATCGTGCTCAACAGTATTGCTGTCTCAGCGATGGTGTGAAAGCTTGCGGTTCCCGTACTCCACCAGGTTCCAGGAGACCGGCCGCCAGGCCGGCCAGGAGGCCGTCATGCCCACGATCCTGCGACTCCCCGCCGAACCGTCCGAGCTCACTCTCCCCGCGCTGCTGCTGCGCAATGCCGAGGACCACGGGGATCTCCCCGCGCTGTCCTGGCGCACCGCCGACGGATCCGGCTGGACCACCCTCACGTGGTCGGATGTCCGCCGCAAGGTGGCCGTCCTCGCCTCCGGCTACGCCGCGATCGGCGTGGAGCGGGGCGAGCACGTCCTGCTGATGATGGGCAACCGCCCCGAGCACTGGCTCTCCGACCTCGCCCTCGTCCACCTGGGCGCCGTGCCGGTCTCCGTCTACGGCACCGCCGCGCCCGAACAGATCGGCCATATCGCCCGTCACAGCAGGGCCCGGCTCGTGGTCGTGGAATCGGCGCGCGAGGGCGCCCGGTGGGAGCCGCTCCTCGACGACCCGCAGACCCGGCTGCGGCGGATCGTCGTGGTGGAACCCGGCGAGGCGGGGCCGCACGTCGCGTACTCCTCGATCGCCGCGCAGGGCGTCCGGCTGTACGACGCCGACGCCTTCGAGAAGGGCTGGCGCGCGGTGGACCCGGCCGACCCGCTCACCGTCGTCTACACCTCCGGGACCACCGGCGACCCCAAGGGCGTCGTGATCTCGCACCGCAATGTGCTGCTCAACGGCATCGCGCTGGACCGCGTCGCGGACTTCCCCGGCCACGCCGCGAGCATCTGCTATCTGCCGTTCGCCCACATAGCCGAGCGCATGCTCGGAATCTATCTGCCGGTCTTCCGGGCCGGGCACGTCCACCTCTGCGCCGATCCGCAGGCCGTCGCGGCGACCGCCAGGGAACTGCGCCCCGTGCAGTTCTTCGGCGTGCCCCGGGTCTGGGAGAAGCTCACCTCCTCGGTACGGGCCGCCCTCGGCCTGCTGCCCGAGGAGCGGCGTGCGGCCGTCGGGGCGGCCGCGGAGACCGCGCGGGCCGTGGTGAAGTGCCGCGAGCGCGGCGAGGAGCCCGCACCGGCCCTGGCCGCGGCCTACGCCGAGGCGAAGGCCGCGGTGCTCGACCCGGTGCTGGCCCTGGCCGGCTTCGAGCGGCTGACCTGGACGGCGAGCGCCGCCGCGCCGATGCCCGTCGACATCCTGGAGTTCTGGGCCGGCTTCGGCCTGGTCATCGTCGACGCGTGGGGCCTGACGGAGACGACCGGCGTTGCCACCACCAACAGCCCCGGCGGCTTCCGCTTCGGCTCCGTCGGACGCCCGCTGGACGGAGTGGAGGTACGGACCGCGGAGGACGGCGAGATCCTCGTGCGCGGGCCGATCGTCTGCGCCGGCTATCTGCGGCCGGACGGCACGGTGCTCCCCGCCACCGACGCCGACGGGTGGTTCCCCACCGGGGACGTCGGCCGGATCGACGAGGACGGCTATCTGTGGATCACCGACCGCAAGAAGGAGATCATCGTGCTCTCCTCGGGCAAGAACGTGGCCCCTGCCGCCGTCGAGAACGCCCTGAAGGAGCACCCGCTGATCGGCCAGGCCCTGGTGCACGGCGACGGCCGCCCCTACCTCGTCGCCCTGCTCGTCCTCGACCCCGAGCTGGCTCCCGCCTGGGCCGACCGGGAGGGCCCGGAGGCGCTGCGCGCCGAGATCGCCCGCGCGGTCGCCACCGCCAACGCCCGGTTGAGCCGGCCCGAGCAGATCAAGCGCTACCACCTGCTCACCGATGAGTGGGGGCCGGCCACCGGAGAGCTCACCCCCTCGCTGAAGCTGAAGCGCCGGGTGATCCGCAGTACGTACGCTGAGGAGATCGATTCCCTGTACGAGGGGTAGGACCTGTGCACCACCGACTCCTGCGCGCGGCGCTCTCCGGGCTGCTCCTCGTGACCGCGTGCGCCGCAGGGCGCCCCTCCGCGTCACCGCCGTCCGCGGACAGCTCCTCCGGAGTCGGCGACCCGCTGTTCCCGCTGGCGGGCAACGGCGGGTACGACGTCTCGCACTACGGCCTCGACCTGGACTACGACCCCGCGACCCGGGTGCTGCGCGGCACCGCGCGGATCACCGCGCGTGCCACGCGGGGTCTGCCGACCTTCAACCTCGACCTGTCGGGCCTGGAGGTCGGCAAGGTCACCGTCGACGGGGCCGGGGCCGTGAGCTCCCGCGCCGGGGCCGAACTGACCGTACGGCCGGCCCACGCCATCGGTTCGGGGGCGGAGTTCACCACCGTCGTCGAGTACTCCGGGGTCCCCGGCACCATCAAGGACGCCGACGGCTCGCACGAAGGGTGGGTCCGTACGGACGACGGCGCCGTCGGCCTGGGCGAACCGGTCGGCTCGATGGCCTGGTTCCCGGGCAACAATCACCCCTCGGACAAGGCCGCCTACGACATCACGGTGACCGTGCCCGAAGGCCTGACCGCGGTGTCCAACGGGGAGTTGACCGAGACCCGCACCACGGGCGGCCGGTCCACGTTCCGGTGGCACAGCGCCGAGCCGATGGCGAGCTATCTGGCGACCGTCGCCATCGGGAAGTTCCAGGTGACCCGGTCGGCCACAGCCTCGGGACTGCCGGTCTACGTCGCCGTCGACCCCCGCGAGGCGGGCGAGGAGCGGTCCGGTGTGCTCCGCAGGATCCCGCAGATCGTCGACTGGGAGAGCGGGCTGTTCGGCCCGTACCCCTTCTCGTCCACCGGCGCCATCGTGGACCGTGTCGACGGCGACACCGTCGGCTACGCCCTGGAGACCCAGACGAAACCGGTGTTCCCCGGCGACCGGAAGGGCACCACCCTGGACGAGCCGACCCTGGTGCACGAACTGGCGCACCAGTGGTTCGGCGACTCCGTCACCCCCCGCACCTGGCAGGACATGTGGCTCAACGAGGGCTTCGCCACCTACACCGAGTGGCTGTGGGACGAACAGCACGGCGGTGACAGCGTTCAGAAGCACTTCGACGCCACCTACCGGGACGACGCCCAGTGGGCGTTCCCGCCGGCCGACCCCGGCAAGCCGGAGAACGTCTCCGACGCCCCGGTCTACGGACGCGGCGCGATGGTCCTGCACAAGGTGCGGCAGGCCGTCGGGGACGAGCGGTTCTTCGCCATCCTGCGCGGCTGGGCCACCGGGCACCGGGGCGGGAACGTCGACTCCGCCGAGTTCACGGCCTGGTGCGAAAAGCAGTCCGGCAAGGACCTCAGCGGCCTGTTCGCCGTCTGGCTGTACGGCGACGGCCGCCCCGGAACGCCTTAGGAGCAGCAGGCGTTCGCCCTAAGAGGTGGGGGCCGCTTCGCGCAGCGGGGCGCCGACCTCGTGCATGTGGCTGAGCGCCTGGGCGTACGAGTCGAGCAGCCCGGTCTCGGTGTAGCGGACGTCCAGCCGGTCGCAGTGCTCGCGGACCAGCGGCTGGGTGAGGCGCAGATGCGGGCGGGGCATGTTCGGGAAGAGGTGGTGCTCTATCTGGTAGTTGAGCCCGCCGAGGAACCAGTCGGTGACCAGCCCGCCGCGTACGTTGCGCGAGGTGAGGACCTGACGGCGCAGATGGCCCCAGCGCGACCCCGGCTCCGGCATCTCCATGCCCTTGTGGTTCGGGGCGAAGGCGGAGCCCAGGTGCAGACCGAACAGCGCGTGGTGCAGCAGCGCGAAGGCGATGGCCTGGCCGACCGGCATCGCGATCAGCAACAGGGAGATGTAGCCGAGGAGATGGGTGGACAGCAGGGCGCCCTCGACGCCGCGCTCGCGTGCGGGGCGGCTCTTGAGGCTCTGGAAGCTGGACACCTTCAGCGCGATGCCCTCCAGCAGCAGCATCGGGAAGAACAGCCGTGCCTGGTGCCGGGTGAGGAAGCGTGCGAAGCCCTGCCGTTCGACGGCCTGGGCCCGCGTCCAGACCAGTGCGCCCACCTCGACGTCCGGGTCCTTCTCGATGTGGTTGGGGTTGGCGTGGTGCCGGTTGTGCTTGTCGTTCCACCAGCCGTAGCTCATACCGAGCAGCAGATTCGCGTGCACCAGGCCGATGAGCCGGTTGCGGTCCCGGCTGCGGGCGATCTGCTGATGTCCGGCGTCATGGCCGAAGAAGGCCGTACGGGCACCGAAGACCGCGGCCGGCAGGGCGAGGAGCAGCACCAGCCAGGAGCCGCCGAGCAGCAGCACCCCGCTCCATATCGCGCCCAGCGCGACCAGGTTCAGGGCGATCGCGGCGGCGTAGTACCCGGGCCTGCGTTTGAAGAGCCCGTGCTCCTTGACGACCCGCAGCAAGGGGGCGAAGTCGCTGCCCGCCGGACAGTCGGCGCCGTCGGCGGCGTCGGTGACAGGGGCTGCGAGAATGCTGACGGGGGGCATGGGTGCTCCTCGATGCTGGCGTGCGGAATCCGTATGTCGAACCTACGGATCAGCGGCCCGGAGCAGCCATGACGGCATCACCCCAACCGCTGGGGTGCCAAGCCCCCGGATATTCGGGGGCTAACCCCCGCACGGTCCTGCAAGTATGGGCTGCGTGACGGCAACAACAGACCACGCTGCCCGGTGGGAGACCGTCCCCCTGGCGCCGGGGCATCCCGAGGCATCCGCGCTGCTGCGGCAGTACTACGTCGAACTGGTCGCCCGGTACTACGACCGGCCGGCGACCGACGCGGAGGTGGACCAGGTCCTGCTGGACGAGCTCAGCGACGACTTGGTCGTTCCCACCGGTCACTTTCTGGTCGTACGCCGTGACGGCGTGCCGATGGGATGCCTGGGCGTGCGGGTGCTGGACCGGGACACCGGTGAACTGACCCGGATGTTCGTTCGCTCCGAAGCCCGGGGCCAGGGCGTCGCGAGCCGACTGATCGCCGCCGCGGAACTCGCCGCGCGCGACATCCTGGGCGTGGCCGTGCTGCGGCTCGACACCCGCAAGGACCTGGTGGAGGCCCGCGCGCTGTACGCCAAGCACGGATACCGCGAGATCCCCGCCTACAACGACAGCCAGTACGCCGACCACTGGTTCGAGAAGACGCTGGTCTGACTCCGCCGGGGGCGCGGTACGGCTGCGGGCCGTCCGCGCCGTCCCGGCCCGCGCGGGCATAATGCACGCAGAAGTCCAGCGGAGAGAGCAGGTTCAGCATCGTGACGATGTCTGTTGCAGGGTCGGTCGGGCCGTCGGTCGAGCGCAGGATCGCCGAGGAACTCGGGGTACGGCAGGCACAGGTGCAGGCGGCCGTCGATCTGCTCGACGGCGGCGCCACCGTGCCGTTCATCGCCCGCTACCGCAAGGAAGCCACCGGCACCCTCGACGACGCGCAGCTGCGCACCCTGGAGGAGCGGCTGCGCTACCTGCGGGAGCTGGACGAGCGGCGGGCCGCGATCCTGGAGTCCGTGGAGTCGCAGGGCAAGCTGGACGACGCGCTGAAGGCGCAGATCCTGGCCGCCGACTCCAAGGCGCGGCTGGAGGACATCTACCTGCCCTTCAAGTCCAAGCGGCGCACCAAGGCGCAGATCGCCCGTGAGGCCGGTCTGGAGCCGCTGGCGGACGCGCTGCTGGCCGACCCGGGGCTCGACCCGCAGACGGTGGCCGCCGGTTACGCCGACGCGGAAAAGGGCGTCGAGGACGCGGCCGCCGCGCTGGAAGGGGCCCGCTCCATCCTCACCGAGCGGTTCTCCGAGGACGCCGACCTGGTCGGCGAACTGCGCACCCGGATGTGGTCCAGGGGCCGCCTAGTGGCGAAGGTGCGCGAGGGACGGGAGGAGGCCGGCGCCAAGTTCTCCGACTACTTCGACTTCACCGAGCCGTTCGCCAAGCTCCCCTCGCACCGCGTGCTGGCCATGCTGCGAGGCGAGAAGGAGGACGTCCTCGACCTCACCCTGGAGCCCGAGGAGCCCAGCGAGGGCCCCAGCAGCTACGAGCGCAGCATCTCGCACCACTTCGGCATCGCCGACCGGGGACGGCCGGCCGACCGCTGGCTGGCGGACACCGTGCGCTGGGCCTGGCGCACCCGCTTCCTGGTCCGGCTCGGCATCGACCTGCGCGGACAGCTGCGCCAGGGCGCCGAGGACGAGGCGGTCCGGGTCTTCGCCTCCAACCTGCGCGACCTGCTGCTCGCCGCACCTGCCGGCACCCGCGCCACCATGGGCCTCGACCCCGGGTTCCGCACCGGTGTGAAGGTCGCCGTCGTCGACGCCACCGGCAAGGTCACCGCCTTCGAGACGATCTACCCGCATGTGCCGCGCAACAAGTGGGACGAGTCGGTCGCCACCCTCGCCCAGCTCGCCCGCGAGCACTCCGTGGACCTGATCGCGATCGGCAACGGCACGGCGTCACGCGAGACCGACAAGCTCGCCGCCGACCTGATCCGGCTGCACCCGGACCTGAAGCTGACCAAGGCCGTGGTCTCCGAGGCCGGCGCCTCGGTCTACTCCGCGTCCGCCTACGCCTCCGCGGAACTCCCGGAGCTGGACGTCTCCATCCGCGGCGCAGTCTCCATCGCCCGGCGCCTGCAGGACCCGCTGGCCGAACTCGTCAAGATCGATCCCAAGTCGATCGGTGTCGGCCAGTACCAGCACGACCTGTCCGAGCTGAAGCTGTCGCGCTCGCTGGACGCGGTCGTCGAGGACTGTGTGAACGGTGTCGGCGTCGACGTCAACACCGCCTCCGCGCCGCTGTTGCGTCGGGTCTCGGGCATCACCGAGGGCCTGGCGGGCAACATCGTCGCCCACCGTGACGCCAACGGGCCCTTCCGGTCCCGCAAGGCGCTCAAGGACGTCGCCCGGCTCGGCCCGAAGGCGTACGAGCAGTGCGCGGGCTTCCTGCGGATCCCCGGCGGCGACGACCCGTTGGACTCCTCCAGCGTGCACCCCGAGGCGTACCCGGTGGTGCGCAGGATCAGCGCCACGGCCAAGACGGACATCCCGTCGCTGATCGGCAACGGCACCGTGCTCCGGGCCCTGAAGCCGCAGGACTTCGTCGACGACTCCTTCGGGCTGCCGACCGTCACCGACATCCTCGCCGAGCTGGAGAAGCCCGGCCGCGACCCGCGACCCGCCTTCAAGACCGCCACCTTCAAGGACGGCGTCGAGGAGATGAAGGACCTGCAGCCCGGCATGCTGCTGGAGGGCGTGGTCACCAACGTCGCCGCCTTCGGTGCCTTCGTCGACGTCGGCGTTCACCAGGACGGCCTGGTGCACGTCTCGGCGATGTCCCAGAAGTTCGTCTCGGACCCGCGCGAGGTCGTCAAGCCCGGTGACATCGTGCGGGTGAAGGTCCTCGAGGTCGACATCCCCCGCAAGCGCATCTCGCTGACGCTGCGGCTGGAGGACGAGGCCACGCCGCGCGGTCCGCGGGACGACCAGCGTCAGGGCGGCGGCGGTGGCGGCGAGCGCCGGGGCGGCCCGCCCCGTCAGGCCCGGGGAGGCCAGGCCCGGGCGGCCAGGGCGGCGGCCGGGGCGCCCGCGACGACCGCGGTGACCGGCGCGGCGGCGGTTCCGCGGCTCCGGCGCCCGGCGGCGCCATGGCCGACGCGCTGCGCCGCGCGGGCCTGGACCAGGGAAAGGGCGGCCGCTGACCCGTCGTCACTTTCTACGGCCGGCGCGGGCGCGCCGGCCGTAGAGTGGGTTACCGCCGGTGCCGGGAACCAGGGGGTATGCCGTGGGACGCTACGACCACTTACGCGAGATCCGCCGGCTCGATCCTGAGCGGGACTTCCTGCGGATCTACCGGATCAGCGCGACCCTCGAATTCCCCTGGGACTTCGCACGGGCCCTTGAGCTCGCCCTCTACCGCACCTACGCCGTCCCCAGCATCGGGCGGCTGCTCGCGGAGACCGCGGAGCTGACGGACCGTTCGCAGAAGCGCTACGACGACACCGCGCTGCTGCTCGACGCCGTCGTCGAGCACGGCTTCGCGAGCGGGAGCGGCCGCACCGCGATCCGCCGCATCAACCAGATGCACGGGCGCTACGACATCAGCAACGACGATCTGCGGTACGTGCTGTGCACGTTCGTCGTCATGCCGAAGCGCTGGCTCGACGTGTACGGCTGGCGGCGGCTGTCGCCGCACGAGCTGCGCGCCACGGCCGCGTACTACCGCACCCTCGGCGCACACCTGGGCATCACGGAACTCCCGCGGACCTTCGAGGAGTTCGAGTCGCTCCTCGACGCCTACGAGGTGGCGCACTTCGGCTGGGACGAGGGCGGCCGCAAGGTTTCCGACGCGACCCTGGACCTGATGGCGTCCTGGTACCCGGCCCCGCTCGCCCCGCTGGCCCGTGCCGGTGCCCGCGCGCTGCTCGACGACTCGCTGCTGCGCGCCTTCCGCTACCCGGCGCCGTCCCCGGCGGGCCGGGCCGCGGTGCGCGGAGCGCTGCGGCTGCGGGCCCGCGCGGTCCGGCTGCTGCCGCCGCGCCGCACTCCGCACTACGCCCGCCAGAACCCGGAGATCAAGGGATACCGGAACGGCTTCGACATCGCGGAACTGGGCACCTTCGGGCCGGGCGGCTGTCCGGTGCCGCACGACCGGGCCGGGCACAACCGCCCCGGCTGAACCAGAAGTTGTCTCGTATCCCCCTTCTGTCATGGCGGGTACAACCGCTACGGTCCGCCCGTGCTCATACATGCGCGGGGAACCCGCACCCATTGGATATCCGCCGTGGTGGCAGTACTCGCCGCCCTGGCCGCCGTACTCACCGCACCGACCGCCGCACACGCGAACACCCGGGACGCGGGGACGGTACGGCAAGGACTGAGCCAACCCGACTACTCCTATGCCGACGCCATCCGCGAATCGGTATGGGTGGACACCGGACTCGACGGCGACGCGGACGGCAAGGCCGACCGCGTCGCCGTCGACATCGTCCGGCCCAGTGAACCCGCCAAGGCCGGCCGGAAGATCCCGGTGATCATGGATGCCAGCCCCTACTACTCCTGCTGCGGACGCGGCAACGAGGGTCAGCTGAAGACGTACGACGCCAACGGCCACATCGTCCAGGCGCCGCTCTTCTACGACAACTACTTCGTACCGCGCGGCTACGCCGCCGTCCTGGTCGACCTGGCGGGCACCAACCGCTCCGACGGCTGTGTCGACGTCGGCGGCCGGTCCGACATCCAGTCCGCCAAGGCCGTCGTCGACTGGCTGAACGGCCGCGCCAAGGGCTACAGCGCCCGTGCCGGCGGCCAGTCCGTCAAGGCGAGCTGGACCACCGGCGCCGTCGGGATGATCGGCAAGAGCTGGGACGGCACCATCGCCAACGGCGTCGCCGCCACGGGGGTCGCCGGTCTGAGGACCATCGTGCCGATCAGCGCGATCAGCTCCTGGTACGACTACTACTTCCACCAGGGCGCGCCGCTCCAGGACGGCCCCGAGTGGCTGTCGGACGCCGTCGAGAGCCCGGACGCCCAGGCCCACTGCGCCGCCCAGCAGCAGAAGATCATCGCCGGTTCGCCGCGCACCGGTGACTGGACCCCGTTCTGGACCGAGCGCGACTACGTCAAGGACGCGGACAACGTGCGCGCCAGCGTCTTCGCCGTCCAGGGCATGCAGGACCTCAACGTCCGCACGAAGAACTTCGGTCAGTGGTGGGACGCCATCGCCGCCAACGGCGTCGAGCGCAAGGTCTGGCTGTCGCAGACCGGACACGTCGACCCGTTCGACACCCGCCGCACCACCTGGGTGCCGACCCTGCAGCGCTGGTTCGACCACTACCTGCTGGGCGTGCGCAACGGCATCGAGCGCGAGCCGATGGCCGACATCGAGCGCACCCCCGACCACTGGACCACCGACCGTGTCTGGCGGCCGGCCGCGACCACCGGCACCCGGCTGAACCTGCGCGCCGGCACCACGCCCGGCGTCGGCACCCTCGGCACGAAGCCCGCCGCCCACGGCAGCACCGCGTCGTTCACCGACGACCCGGCGCTGTGGGAGGAGGACTGGGCCGCCCAGCCCGACGCCGCCAACCCCGCCAGGACGGCGTTCACCACCGGGGTCCTCACCAAGGACCTGCGGCTGTCCGGCAACGGCACGGTCACCGTCACCGCGACGTCCTCCACCACCAGCGCGCACCTGTCGGCGGTGCTGGTCGACCTCGGCCCGGCGACCATCCGGAACTATCTGGGGGCGGGCGAGGGCATCAAGACCCTGGCCACCCGTTCCTGCTTCGGTGACAGCACGGCCGGTGACAGCTCGTGCTTCCTCGACACGGCGGCGGACACCACCACCGTCGACCACACCGTGTTCAGCCGGGGCTGGGCCGACCTCGGCCACTACGCGTCCCTCGACCACGGAGTGCCGCTGACCCCGGGCAAGCCGTACACGATCACTCTGAAGCTGGCCGCCACCGACCATGTGATCCCGGCCGGCCACCGCCTCGCCGTCATCGTCGCGGGTACCGACGGCGGGCTGATCCTGCCCGCCGACACCACCCCGAAGATCACCGTCGACCTGGCCCGTTCGGGTGTGAACCTGCCGCTCGTCGGCGGCTACGGCGCTCTGCGCACCTCCACCGCGGCGGTGACCCCGCAGGCCCGCGGGCTGCGCGCGCCGGCCGTCCCGCGCCCGGCGTTCGACGGGCTCCCGGCGGCGGCGCGGCTGCGCTGACACCGAACGGTCCCCGTCCCGGCCGGACCCGGCCGGGACGGGGAATCGTGTCATGGCGGGCACCGTGCTCCTCGTAGACTGCCCGGATGACTGCTGCTGCCCTCGACGAGACGTCCGAGACGAGCGACGCGCTGCGCGTCCTGCACCGTGTGTTCGGCTACGGGTCGTTCAGAGGGGCGCAACAGGAGATCATCGATCATGTGGTCGCGGGCGGTGACGCCCTCGTCCTCATGCCGACCGGCGGCGGCAAATCGCTCTGCTACCAGATCCCCGCCCTGGTCAGGGACGGCGTCGGTGTGGTCATCTCGCCGCTGATCGCCCTTATGCAGGACCAGGTCGACGCGCTCACCGCGCTCGGTGTGCGGGCCGGATTCCTGAACTCCACGCAGGACATGGACGAGCGCCGGTCGGTCGAGGCGGCCTTCCTCTCCGGCGAGCTGGACCTGCTCTACCTGGCGCCCGAGCGGCTGCGCTCCGAGGCGACGCTGCGGCTGCTGGACCGCGGCACGATCTCGCTGTTCGCGATCGACGAGGCGCACTGCGTCGCCCAGTGGGGCCACGACTTCCGGCCCGACTACCTCATGCTGTCGGCGCTGCACGAGCGCTGGCCCAAGGTGCCCCGCATCGCGCTGACCGCGACGGCCACCGAGGCCACCCACGGCGAGATCGCGTCCCGGCTGAACCTCAAGGACGCCCGGCACTTCGTGGCGAGCTTCGACCGCCCGAACATCCAGTACCGGATCGCCCCGAAGGACGACCCGAAGAAGCAGCTGCTGGAACTGCTGCGCACCGAGCACCCCGGTGACGCGGGCGTCGTCTACTGCCTCTCGCGTGCCTCGGTGGAGAAGACCGCCGAGTTCCTGGTGGGCAAGGGCATCGACGCGGTGCCGTACCACGCCGGTCTCGACTCGCGGGTCCGGGCGGCGAACCAGTCGCGGTTCCTGCGCGAGGACGGGGTGGTGGTCGTCGCGACCATCGCGTTCGGCATGGGCATCGACAAACCGGACGTGCGCTTCGTCGCCCACCTGGACCTGCCCAAGTCCGTCGAGGGCTACTACCAGGAGACCGGCAGGGCCGGGCGTGACGGCCTGCCGTCCACGGCCTGGCTCGCGTACGGCCTCCAGGACGTCGTGCAGCAGCGCAAGATGATCGAGACGTCCGAGGGCGACGAGGCCCACCGCCGTCGGCTGGGCACGCACCTCGAAGCCATGCTGGCGCTGTGCGAGACCGTGGAGTGCCGCAGGGTGCGGCTGCTGGCCTACTTCGGCCAGCAGAGCACCGCGTGCGGGAACTGCGACACCTGTCTGACCCCGCCGGAGTCGTGGGACGGCACCATCCCCGCGCAGAAGCTGCTCTCGACCGTGCTGCGGCTGGAGCGCGAGCGCCACCAGAAGTTCGGCGCCGGCCAGATCATCGACATCCTGCTCGGCAAGAAGACGGCCAAGGTCATCCAGTTCGACCACGACACACTGTCGGTGTTCGGCATCGGCACCGAGCTCGGGGTGTCCGGCTGGCGCGGTGTCGTCCGCCAGCTACTGGCCCAGGGGCTGCTCGCCGTCGAGGGCGACTACGGCACGCTGGTGCTCACCGACGCGAGCGCCGAGGTGCTGGGCCGCAAGCGCGAGGTGCTGCTGCGGCGCGAGCCGGAGAAGGCCGCCCGTGCGGAGAAGTCGGCCAAGTCCCGCCGGGCCGCTCCCGTCGACCTGCCCGAGGCACTGCTGCCGGTGTTCGAGAAGCTGCGCGCCTGGCGTGCCGCCAGCGCGAAGGAGCAGGGCGTCCCCGCGTATGTGATCTTCCACGACGCGACCCTGCGCGAGATCGCCACGGCCGCTCCCGCGGACCTGGCGGCGCTCGGCACGATCAGCGGCGTCGGCGAGAACAAGCTGGCGAAGTACGGGCAGCAGATCCTGGACACGCTCTCCGGCACCGAGCGCGAGCCGGAAGCGGCGGACGAGCCGGAGGGGTTCGGCGACCTGCCGGAGCCGGAGGACGCGGAGGATCCGGCGGGGGAGCCCGACCCGGAGTTCTAGGGAGGCGGCCCCTGGCCGGCCCGCGCCGAGCGGACCGCACCCGCGAGGGCGAGGACCCACAGCGCGAGGGTCGGCCACAGCAGCGCGCGCCCGGCGGTCTCCGCCGCCGGGACGTCCGCCGCGGCGGCGACGGCGAGGCAGGCCACCGCCGTCATCCCGAACGGGAAGACCGTCGACCAGCGGCGGACGTCGTAGTGCGGGCGCGGCCACCGCACCTCGCACACCAGCAGCACGGCGAACCAGCACAGGTCCAGCACCAGCAGCACGACGGTGACCACGCGCAGTGTTCCGTGCGCCGAAGGGGCCCAGCGCAGGGGTCCGTTCGCGGCCGACGCGGTGACGAGTTCGGAGCCGGCGAGCGCGGAGATGGCCAGCGCGCCGCCGGCCACCCACTGATCGCCGCTGCCGGTCCGCAGCTGGCGGACGTCGAAGCGCGGCAGCACAGCGGCGTAGAGCAGCAGGCCCAGCACGAAACACGCCAGCGCCGCCCACATCAGCCAGGTCTGCCGCTCGGCGAGAGCGAGGCTCCCGGCCAGTACGGCCAGGCCCTCGGTGGCGACGCAGACGAGGAAGCCCGCCCCCGGCAGCCGTGGCTTCCAGTGCCGGACGACGGACGGCAGCAGCACCGGCCACAGCGCGGCGGCCACGATCAGCAGGGCCGCCGCCACGCCCTGGCGGCCCTGGAGCGACAGCCGGGTGCCCAGCACGGTCGTCGCGGCGATCGAGGTGAGCGCGGCCGGGGTCCCGGCCTGTGCCTTCCAGGTGCCGCGGTCCAGCAGCAGCCGGTCGGCGAAGAGCACGGCGAGCAGCAGCCACGCCGCGACCGCCACCACGAGGAAGACCGCGGAGGCCGCGTCGTACCCGGTCAGCCGCAGGCCGACCGAGATGATCGCGGTCGCCATCGCGGCCCCTCCGGCGGCGGGCGGGCGATCGGCCCACCAGTGCCGCGCGGTCACCCGTGCGGGCACCGGACGGTCAGTAGCGCAGGACGAGGGCGACCCGGCCGTCGTCGCTGAGCGAGTCGTCCGGGACGAAGCGGACCTCGGTCTCCTTGTCCAGGGCGGCCTCGATGAGCTGGTCGACGACGTCCTCCTCGACGCCGTCGGCCGCCGTGCCGCCCTCGACCGGCACCAGGTGGCCGTCCTGGATGCGGGCCGCGGCCTGGAAGTGCTCCTCGACCAGCAGCAGCGATCCGCGGCCCTCGGTGACCGCCCGCCAGGCCTCGTCGAGGCCGCCGGCGAAGCGGCGCCGGCCGCGCGCGGAGTCGAGCTCCTCCAGCCCATCGGCGTTCCGCTTGGCCGTGTACTCCTCGAACACCGGCCGCAGCCGTTCCGAGAGCTCGTGCGCGGGCGCCTTGTCGAGCCCGGCGCGGTCGAGGCGGCCCACCAGATCCTGCGGGTGCTGGGACAGCTCCGCCAGGAGGGTGACGGTGCTGGCCGTACCGACCAGGAAGACCGGCCGGCGCTCCTGGTTCAGTGCCTTGTCCAGGGCGGCGTCGACGGACCGCAGGTACTGGCGCATCCGCTCTTCGCGCTGGTGGCCGGGGACGGAGCCGATGTTCGGCCCGGGGACGGCGTCCTCCGGGTCCGGGATCCCGGGCTTCAGCGGGAAGCCGTGGCGCTCGACGGGCACCAGCCGTTCGCCGGATCCCTCCCAGAGCAGCGTCGCCTCCTCGGACACCACGAGCACCCAGTACGGGCGGGCGTACAGCCGCGCGGCGACGAGGTTGCGGGTGAGGAAGGTGTTGGCGAAGACGAGGCGTTCCTGGATCTCCACGGGGGAGGACAGTTGCCAGATGTGCCGTTCCCCGGGGGCGAGCAGGACCAGCAGCCCGTCCTCCGCGTGCAGGAAGTCGACGTCCTGAGCCACCAGGTCCAGCTGCCCCTCCAGGTCGAGCCGGTCCGCGCGCGAGACCTGCGGGTCGTCCGTGAGGCGCTTGCGCGCTTCCTCGAGCAGGTTGCGCAGCCGGATGGGGTCCTGGGCGTTGTCCGGCCGGTGCCGGTGGGTGGGCATCAGCAGCGAGACCGCCGGATAGGGCCGCGGCCGGCGCAGACCTTCGAGGATCGCGGGGGTCAGTTCACTGGTGTGCATGCTCGCCCTCTCCACATGCCCGCCGCGGGAGCGGGCGGATCCGTCCTACCAGGGGAACAGGCTTACGGGCGGAGCGCGACTCGCAGAGCACCACTCGCGGGGTGCCGGGCGGGCCTCGGGAGCCCCGATTCCATCTTCTGAACGCCGTTCCGCGGGTCAAAGGGAATCCTTCGCCCGAAACCCGGCCAATCGAAGGCCGGGTCGACGCGAATCCTTGACGTGTTCACGGGTTTCTTCTAACTTCGCCTCTCACCACGATGGTTCATACCAATGCACATAGTTCACAGGTGTGAATCTCGGGGAGTTGACGCCACCCCCACCGGAAGGCACCCCCCATGCGCACCGGAACCACTCCGCGCCCCCCACGCAGGCGGAGAACCCTGGTCATCGCCTTCGCCGCCGTCGCGGGCCTGCTCTCGGCAGGCCTGGTCGCGGGCCCTGCCCTCGCCGCCAGGACGGCATCCGCCGCACCGCAGAGCCGAACCGTCGCCGCCGCACCGAAGAGCCCTGCGGTCGCCGGCGCCCCCGCCACGTTCGCCCATCCCGGTGTGCTGGTGAGCCGCGGTCAGCTCGACTTCGTCCGTGCCCAGGTCCGGGCGGGTGCCCAGCCCTGGAAGGCCGCCTACGACAAGATGCTCGCGAGCCCGTACGCATCCCTGTCGCGCACCCCGAAGCCGCGCTCCGTCGTCGAATGCGGCTCGTACTCCAACCCCAACTACGGCTGTACGGATGAGCGCGAGGACGCCATCGCCGCGTACACCGACGCGCTGGCCTGGTACATCGGCCAGGACCACCGCTACGCCGACAAGGCCGTCCAGCTCATGGACGCCTGGTCCGCGGTCATCACCAACCACACCAACAGCAACGCACCGCTGCAGACCGGCTGGGCCGGCTCGACCTGGCCCCGCGCCGCCGAGATCATCCGCTACACCGGGGCCGGCTGGTCCTCGGCCGGTGTCACCCGCTTCGCGACCATGCTGCGCAACGTCTACCTTCCGAAGGTCATCAACGGCTCCCAGAGCAACGGGAACTGGGAACTGAGCATGATGGAGGCGGCCGTCGGCATCTCGGTCTTCCTGGAGGACCGCGCCAGCTACGACAAGGCCATAGCCAAGTTCCGCGGCCGGGTGCCCGCCTACATCTACCTGCCCTCCGACGGCGCCCTCCCCAAGGCACCGCCCGGCGGCAGCATCGACACCAGCGCGGAGATCATCAGCTACTGGCAGGGCCAGCGCACGTTCACCGCGGGCCTGACCCAGGAGACCTGCCGCGACTTCACCCACACCGGTTACGGCATCTCGGCGATCTCGCACATCGCGGAGACCACCCGCATCCAGGGCCAGGACCTCTATCCCGAGGTCGGTGAGCGACTGCGCCAGGCGCTGGGCTTCCAGGCCAAGTACCAGCTCGGCGCGGCCGTACCGTCCTCGCTGTGCGGCGGACACCTCAACCTGGGCCTCGGCCCGGTCACCGAGGTCGGCTTCAACGCGCTGCACAACCGGCTCGGCATCGCGATGGCCAACACCCAGCGGCTCACCGAGCAGCAGCGTCCCGCGGGCTCGAACAACCTCTTCGTGGCCTGGGAGACCCTGACCCACGCCGCCAACGCCGGCTGACCACCGGGGCGACAGATACGGGGCCGGGCCGGTAGGGCGCCGAGGCTCTCCTACGCTGGGGGGTTCGATCACCCCTCCAGGAAGCAGCGCGCGATGCACCAGCCCGGCCCGGTACCCGATGCCACCGATGTCCCACCGTTCCCCGCCACCGGCCGCCGAGTACTGGTCAGCGGTGCCTCGCGCGGCCTGGGCAGGGCGCTTGCCCAGGCATTCGCGGCCAACGGCGACCGGGTGGCAGTGCACTACGGCTCGCGCCGTGAGGAGGCCGAGGAGACCCTGGCGGAGCTGCCGGGCACCGGCCATGTCCTGCTGGGCGCCGATCTCGCGGACCCGGCGGCCACGGCCCGGCTGGCGGCCGATGCGGCCGACGCTCTCGGCGGCATCGACGTCCTGGTGAACAACGCGGCCGTCAACACCCCGCACCCGCCCGCGACCACCGGCTACGAGGAGTGGACCGACACCTGGCAGCGGCATGTCGCCGTCAACCTGCTCGGCACGGCCAACCTCAGTCATCTCGCCGCGAACCGGATGATCGCCGCGGGCACCGGCGGCCGCATCGTCAACATCGGCTCGCGCGGTGCCTTCCGCGGTGAGCCGGACCATCCCGCCTACGGCGCGACGAAGGCGGCGGTCCACGCACTGGGCCAGTCCCTGGCCGTCGCACTGGCACCGCACGGCATCGCGGTGGCGTCCGTCGCGCCCGGCTTCATCGAGACCGACCGGGTCGCCCACCGGCTGGCCGGCGCCGGCGGCGAGGCGATCCGCGCGCAGAGCCCGTTCGGCCGGGTCGCCGCGCCCGCCGAGATCGCGGCCGCCGCCCTGTGGCTCGCGTCGCCCGCCGCCCTGTGGGCCTCCGGGACCGTCCTGGACGTCAACGGCGCCTCCTACCTGCGGACCTGACGGACCGGGAGCCATCCGCTCGCCGGTCGCCGCGGGCGGCAATCCTCCGTACGGGGTCTTCACTCGAACGTGTGAAACGCGCGGCGTCTGCGCGGGGCGAGTCGTCGGGGACGGCGTCGGCGTGCTTGCCCGGTGCGGACAGCCGGACGCGCCTCCGGCCGCCGTCCGCTCGCGACGAACGGTCCTGACACGCCCCGACCTGACGTGTCCCCAGTCGGCGCATTCCAGCGGGCGATCACCGGGGGCCGCCCTCATGGTGAAGGGAAGGCCGCCGCACGAGCGGCCGGATCCACCGTTCGAGAGGCACCACCGTGACCGACAGCTTGCACGATCTGCGCCGCTGTACCTTGGCGATCGATCTGGGGGCTGCACGGACCCGCGTCTATGCCAAGCGCGCCGGACTGATCGTCGACGAACCGAGCCTGGTGGCCGTCGACATCCGTAACGGGCGCCTTGTCGCGATAGGCGGCCTGGCCGAGCGCATGGCCGGCCGTACCGCCGAATACGTGCGCGTGGTCCGTCCGTTCTCCGGCGGAACCGTCGTCGATGTGGACATGGGCATCCTGATGCTGCGCCACCTCCTCGGCGACAAGGCGCGCAGGGCCTGGCTCCGTCAGTCCAAACCGCGGATAGCGGCGGCCGTCCCGTACGGCGCAGGACCGCAGGCACGCCGGATCCTGTCCGAGACGCTGACGGACCTGGGCGCCCGGCAGGTGGAACTGGTCCACGCCCCGCTCGCCGCCGCGGTGGGTTCCGCGATCCCGGTCGGACAGCCCGAAGGCAGCATGATCGTGATCTGCGGTGCGTCCGAGACCCAGGTCGCGGTGCTCTCCTTCGGCGGGATCATCGCGGGCGAGGTCCTCCCGGTCGGGGGGAACGCCATGGACGACGCGGTGCTCGAACACCTGCGGATCCACCACGATCTGATACTCCCGCACCAAGGGCTGCTGCCGCTGCACCAGGTGCTGTCCGAGGCGGTGGCGGAGCCGCAGTCGAACACCGAGGTGCACGGCAAGGACGTGTCCAGCGGACTCGCCCGCTCCCTGAACCTGGAGACCGGCGGGGTGCGGGAGGCGATGCGCGATCCGCTGTCCGCGCTGGTGAGCGGTATCGGCCGGGTGCTGCGGCGCTGCCCGCCGGACCTGGTGGTCGACATCGCCGACCGCGGCATCATCCTCACCGGCGGCAGCGCCGTCCTGCCCGGTCTCGACACCATGCTGGGGACCGCGACCGGCATGCCGGTGCACATCACGAAGGACCCCGCGCTCTCCACCGTGCTGGGTCTGGGCATGATGATCGAATCTGCCGAGGCCACCGAACCCGCCGTCGAAGAAGAGGTGGCGGAGGTCCGGCCGGAGAGCGCTGTGCGGGCGGCGAGCCAGGAACTCGCATGACCACCCGGTCGTACGGGCCGGCCACGTCCATATCTTCCGGGGAACTCCCCGGGGTCGGGAGCGCGTGATGACCCTGGCACCGGTTCTGGAGCGCTTGCGACGGTGCACCGTCGCCGTGGACCTGGGAGCCGACAGGACCCGGGTCTACCTCAGGGGCCACGGCCTGATCGCCGACGAGCCCAGCGTCGTCGCGTTCGACACCGAGCGCGGCGAGGTGGTCGCGATCGGCACCACCGCGGAACAGCTGACCGGCCGCGCGCCGGAGCACCTCCTCGTCATCAAGCCGGTGGCGGGCGGAATGGTGGTCGACGTCGAGATGGCGCGGCGTCTGCTCCGGCATGTGGCGGGGTCCAGACTGCGCCGGGCCAGGCTGCGCACCCCGGTGCTCAGGGCAGCCCTGAGCCTTCCGTACGACGCCCCGCCGGTCGCGCGGCGCACCGCGCTCGAGACGCTGGCGGGCCTCGGACTGCGCCGTGTCGAGCTGGTGGACTCGCTGCTCGCGGCGGCCGTCGGCTGCGGACTGCCCGTGGAGTACCCGGAAGCGGCCATGATCGTGCTGGCGAACGCCGACAGTACGCAGGTGGCGGTGCTCTCGATGGGCACGGTGGTGGCCGCCGAGACCGTGCCGGTGGGAAGCGACACCATCGACCGGGCCGTCGTGGAGTACTTCCGCGGCCACCACGAACTGGCGCCGTCCTTCCAGACCGTGAAGTCGCTGCGCGAGGCGATCGGCGGGACCGCGCCCGCGGCCGAGGCGGACGTCGAGCTGAACGGCCGGGACATCGTCAGCGGCCTGGCCCGCTCGGTGACGGCCGACGCCCACGCGGCGCGGGACGCGATGCGTGGCCCGCTGCGGCCGATCCTCGACGGGGTCAGCATGGTCCTGCGGCGCTGCCCGCCGGACCTGGTGGTCGACATCGCGGACAGCGGACTCACGCTCGGCGGCTCCATCTCCCGGATGCCGGGCCTGGACTCCCTGCTCCGGTCCGCCACCGGGCTACGGGTGCAGATCGCGGAGCATCCGGACGGGTGTGTGGCGCGGGGAATGGGCGCGATGATGGAAGGGCGGATCCTTCCGGCGCGGCAGAGCGTGGCGGTCAGGTAACCGGCACGCCGGATTCCCCCCGGAGCAGGGGTGTTGCCGGCCCCACCCCCGTCGGGTGTGTGGGGCCATGGAGCGGCGTAGCGCGGGACGGAAGGCTGAGGGGAGCAGAAACCCAGTGCTCACCGCACCTTCACCGCAGGGGAAGCCCATGTCCCGATCCGCTCGTACCGCCCGCAGCACCCACATCGCCCGGGCCGCGGCCACCGCGCTCGTCCTCGCCCTCGTCGCCGGTGTGCCGGCCGCCGCACTCGCGGCCGACGGCCGCCCCGCCGCCGCGGGATCGGCCGCTCACCACGCGGACGGCCGCGGCACGTTGCTCTCCGCCGTGCCCGTCGCCCTGCTGAACCGTACGAAGACGGACGCCTACGTCGAGAGCCAGGGATTCGACGTGCCCGGCGCGCGGTACGCGACCGCCTCGTACCGCATCACGTACCGCACGATCGGCACCGACGGCCGGCCGACCACCGCCAGCGGCCTGGTCTCCCTGCCGGTCGGCGGGCCCCGCGAGCTGCGGACCGTCTCCTATGAGCACGGCACGCGCGCCGAGAAGAAGGGCGTGGCCTCCACGGACCCGGACACCGCGGACCGCGCGGTCGCGGTGATGTTCGCGGGCGCCGGGTTCGCCGCCGTGGCCCCCGACTACCTCGGGCTGGGCACCGGCCCCGGACATCACCCGTACATGGACATCGGCACGGAGACCAGCGCCTCGCTGGACATGCTGCGCGCGGCCCGTACGTTCGCGGCCGGCCACGGCCGGACGCTGCAGCGGCAGGTGCTGGTCACCGGATTCTCCCAGGGCGGGGTGGCCTCGATGGGGCTCGGCCGGGCGCTGCAGGGCGGAGCCGACCCGTACTTCAGGCTGCAGGCGCTCGCGCCGGTCAGCGGCCCGTTCGACGCGCGCGGCGCGGAGCTTCCGGCCGCGTTCGACGGCCGGCTCGACCCGGCCATCGCCGCCTACTACCTCGGCTACTTCACGACGTCCTGGAACCGCCTGTACCCGCTCTACGGTTCGACCTCCGAGGCGTTCCTGCCGCCTTACGACCGGACCGTGGAGCAGCTCTTCGACGGCAGCCACAATGACGAGGAGATCCTCGGCGCGCTGCCGGGCGACCCGCGCAAGCTGTTCACCCCGGCCTTCATCGACACACTGCAGCACCCCACGGGCGCGTTCGCCGAGGCGCTGCGCGTCGGGGACTCCACCTGCTCGGACTGGACGCCGCGGGTGCCGGTACGGATCTTCGCCACCGAAACCGACCGGGACGTGGCGATCGCCAACAGCGAGCACTGCCAGGCGCAACTGCGGGCGAACGGGGTGCACGCGCCCCTCCTCCACGCGGGCGAGGCGGGGCACATGTCGTCGCCGTTCGTGGCCTACCCGCAGATCCTGAGCTGGTTCGAGGAACTGCGCCGGGGCTGAACCGGAGTCGGCCCCGATCGTATTCGGGGCCGATCCGGAGCCGATTTCGGGCCGAACCCGAACGGATCCGGAACTGATCATTGAACTGCCTCTTGGCGTTCCTTCGTTGCGGTGCTTGAATACACCCGCCCGGTTAGGAAAGTTTCCTAACTAAGGCGTGAGCAACCTCCTGAGCCCCGAAGTGGCCGCCCCCCGGCCGGAAGCGGAGAGCACGTGAACGACCACCGCGCAGGACGATCCCGTAAGCGCCTGACCCTTCTCATAGCTACCGGACTGCTGGCAGCAGGCGCCACCCCCCTGGTGATCGCGGCCAACGGCAACGCCGCGACGCCGGTGGCCGCGCACAGCGCCGGTGTCAAGGCTGCGGCGGGCGTCGGTCTCGACGACGCCCACAAGAAGGACATCGCGATGCAGCTGGTCTCCAGCGCAGAGAACTCCTCGCTGGACTGGAAGTCGCAGTACAAGTACATCGAGGACATCGGTGACGGCCGCGGCTACACCGCCGGCATCATCGGCTTCTGTTCGGGCACCGGTGACATGCTGGACCTCGTCCAGCTGTACACGGACCGCAAGCCCGGCAACGCCCTTGCCAAGTACCTCCCCGCGCTGCGCAAGGTCAACGGCACCGAATCGCACTCGGGCCTCGGCTCCGCGTTCGAGAGCGCCTGGAAGACCGCCGCCAAGGACGCCGCGTTCCAGACCGCGCAGAACGACGAGCGCGACCGGGTCTACTTCAACCCGGCTGTCAACCAGGCCAAGTCCGACGGCCTGCGCGCGCTCGGCCAGTTCGCCTACTACGACGCGATCGTGATGCACGGACCGGGCACCGACAGCACCAGCTTCGGCGGAATCCGCAAGACCGCCATGAAGAAGGCCAAGACCCCCGCCCAGGGCGGAAACGAGACAACGTACCTCAATGCCTTCCTCGACGCCCGCAAGGCCGCGATGAAGACCGAGGAGGCGCACAGCGACACCAGCCGTGTCGACACCGAGCAGCGCGTCTTCCTCCAGAAGGGCAACTTCGACCTCAACCCGCCGCTGAGCTGGAAGGTCTACGGCGACAGCTACAACATCGCCAACTGATCGCCGGCGGGGCGGGCCGCACCGGAAGCCATCCGGTGCGGCCCGCCCCAACAGCCGCTCCACGTGCGCCCCTTGTGGTGGCCAAATCGTTGCGTCTACCCTGTGGGGCGCCAGTCCGGCCCCCGGTCGTGGAAGAGGACGAGGTCTATGCCCTTACGTGGTCGTCACCGCCGCTACCGGCCCAGCCGGGTCTCGCAGGCCTCCCTGACCGTCACCGCCGGCGGAGCGGGTCTCGCCCTGCCGCTGATCAGCGTCAGCGGCGCGGCGGCAGCGCCGCTCAACACCTGGGACAAGGTCGCTCAGTGCGAGAGCACCGGGGACTGGAACATCAACACCGGTAACGGGTACTACGGCGGGCTGCAGTTCGCGTCGAGCACCTGGAAGGCCTACGGCGGCACCGCGTACGCCTCCCGCGCCGACCTCGCGTCGAAGTCCGAGCAGATCGCCGTCGCGGAGAAGGTACTGCGCGGCCAGGGACCGGGAGCATGGCCGGTGTGCGGCCCCCGGGCCGGGCTCACCCGCGACAGCGCGGCTCCGCAACAGGCCCCGGCGCACCCGAAGAAGACCACTCCCGTGAAGACACCGGTGAAGGTCTCCACGAAGGCCGCGCCCGCCAAGTCGGCACCGGCCGCCAAGCCCTCCTCGCCCTCGACACCCGGCAGGACCACGGCCGACGCGTATGTCGTCGTCAGCGGCGACACGCTGTCCGGTATCGCGGCGGACCATCACACCAAGGGCGGTTGGCCCCAGCTGTACTCGGCCAACCGGCAGATCGTCGGCGGCGATCCCGACCTGATCTTCCCCGGCCAGCATCTCAGCCTCACCGGTACCGAGCGTCCCGTGGCCAGGACCCAGGCGCCCGCCGTGAAGCCGCAGCAGCACGAGAAGGCGGCGCCCGCCAAGGCCCCCGCCAAGCCGGCGGCGACCCACAAGGCGGCGCAGAAACCGGCCCAGAAGCCGGCGCAGTCCGGATCGACCTTCATGGCACCGGTCAGCGGGGTCAGCCCGAGCACCCCGTACCACGCGTCCGGCGCCAGCTGGTCGAGCGGGTACCACACCGGCGTCGACTTCCCGGTCTCCACGGGCACCTCGGTGAAGGCCGTCGGCAACGGGACGGTCGTCTCCGCGGGCTGGGGCGGCGCGTACGGCTACCAGGTCGTCATCCGCCACACCGACGGCAGGTACAGCCAGTACGGGCATCTGTCGCAACTGTCCGTACGGTCCGGGCAGCCCGTCAACCGCGGTCAGCAGATCGGGCGTTCCGGCTCCACCGGCAACGCCACCGGACCGCATCTGCACTTCGAGATCCGCACCGGGCCCGAGTACGGCTCGGACATCAACCCCCTCACCTACCTGCGGGCACACGGCGTCAGCATCTGACGCCGGCGGGACCGCCGGTACCCGGCGCCGGGCCGCCCCGGCACACCCGTCGGCCGCCGGGGCGAGGGAATTCACTCTTTCGAGGGACAACGCGCAGCGGGCACCACCGCGCGCGTGAAGGCGGGCATGCCTTCATGACGACAGGTCAGGCCCGGCCCAGGTATCCCTCCGAGGAGTCACCATGACGCTCCCTCAGCTGCTGAACGTCTTCACCAGCCGGCAGCAGACCGACTCGCCCGTCCCGCACGGGGCGTCCAGCGCCCTCGACCTCGTGGTGGACCTGGGAACGGCGACCACCCGGGTGCACAGCCGGAACGGCCCGGTGAGCGAGGGCGCCTCGGTGGTGGCCGTGCGTACCGGGACCAACAAGGTGCTGGCGATCGGCGAGGACGCCCGGAAGATGCTCGGCCGCACCCCGCCCGGCATCGTCGCCACCTCCCCGCTGCGCCACGGGGCGATCACCGAGTTCGAGGCGGCGTCACGGCTGCTGTGGCACGTGCTGGGACGCAGACGGCAGTGGACGGCGTGGGCGCCGCCCCGGGTGATGGTCACCGTCCCGGTCCTGGCCACTTCGGTGGAGCGCCGGGCCCTGCAGGACGCGCTGCACGCGGCCGGCGCCCGCCAGGTGCGGATGCTGCCCAAGCCGATGGCCGCCGCGCTCGGCGCCGGGCTGCCGGTGTGGGACGGCGACGGGTGCATGGTCGTCGATGTCGGAGCGGGCACCACCGACGTGGCCGGGTTCGCCTTCGGCAGCATGGTCGCGTCCTCGTCCACCGCCGCGGCCGGGGACACCTTCGACGAGGTGATCGCCGCCCACCTGGAGAGCCGGCACGGGCTGGCACTGGGCGTCCGCCGGGCGCAGGACATCAAGACCGGCCTGAGCGGTACGCCCGGCGCACGGGGCCCGGCCGCGCTGTCGGTGACCGGCCTCGACGGCGACACCGGCCGGCCCCGTACGGTGCAGGTGACCATGGCCGAGCTGACCGAGGTCGTCGCGCCCTACGTACGGATGATCGCCGAGACGGTCGGCGCGGTACTCGAACAGAGCCCGGCCAGCGTCGCCGACGACATCGCCCGGCAGGGGCTGGTGCTGACCGGCGGCGGCTCGCTCATGGGCGGCCTGCGCGAACTGCTCGCCGAAGTGGTCGGCATGCCCGTCATCCCGGCGGCCGATCCGATGTCCTCGGCGATCCTCGGTGCCCGCAAGTACCTCACCGAGGCGAAGTTCCTGCCCCAGCAGATGCTCCCGGTCTGATCCGGCGGCCGGGTGCGCCGCGGCTCAAGGCGCTTCGGTGCCGGGGTCGCCCAGGACGTACAGCCCCGGGAGGTTGACGACGACCGCCTCCTGGGTGCTGCGCGCGATCACGACGACGGCCTCCTCGTCGTCGCTCGGGTTCTCCTCGCGGTGCGGGACGAAGGGCGGCACGAAGATGTAGTCGCCGGGCGAGGTGCGCAGCCTGACCTCTTCCCTGACACCGTTCGACTCGTCGAGGAAGACGAACTCGGGGTGGCCGCTGACGACATGGATCGCGGTCTCGGACGCGCCGTGATGGTGGTCGGAGGACGCGGTGGCCGGCGCGACGTGCGTCTGGCCCATCCAGATGCGCTCGGAGCCGACCGCGGGCCGGCCGCCTACCGGTCGCCGGACGGCCGTCCGTGCGAGTCCTGTGGCGTCCCCGTTCCCCCTGTTGACGGCGGTGCCGCTGCCGCCTGCTCCAGGCCCCTCCTCGTCGCCGTACCGCTGCACGTGCACCCGCGCGCCGTTCCCCCGCCGACACCGCACGCCCGCACGTTCCGCACACCCTCACTCCGAATCCTTCCGCGCCCTCGGTACCCGACGAGGCGCCGTACGGCGCTGCCCCCATGCCCCCGCCCGCGCATGTTCCGCACGGCCGAAAAGGGTGGCGCACGCCCATGCAGTTCTTCCGCACCCCCTCCACCACCGCGGACGCCGACCTACCCGCCACGCTCCCCGCGGGCCTCGGCAGACGCTCGTTCCTCGGGCTCGCCCTCGGCGCCGGCGCCGTCCTCACCCTGGCCGCCTGCGGCTCGGACGCCCCCCGGCCACCGCCGGCGGCACCGGAGGAACCCTCAAGTGAGGCTGGGCGCTGCCCACTTCATGGGACCCGGTGATGTCCTCGGCGGGCTGGGACGTGCACGTCCTGTCGCTCGTCTACGCGGGCCTCACCAAGGAGAACGAGAAGGGCGACCCGGTTCCCGCCCTCGCCGAGTCCTGGGAGTACAACGCCGACGGCACCTCGGTCACCTTCACGCTGCGCAAGGGGACGACGTTCAGCGACGGCACCCCGCTCGACGCCACTGCCGTCAAGAAGAGCATCGAACGCGGCCGGGACCACCCGAAGTCACTCATCGCCGCCCAACTGGCCAACTCCGACTCGGGGCGACCCTGGGGGATCCGGTCCGGCGCCGCCCCGGCCGGGCGCCGGCCTGCGGGGCGGCCGTCCGGCGCCCGTCGCCTCCGCGCCGCATAGGGTCTCCGGCATGAACGACTCCTTGAGGCGCGGCGGACCATTGTCGACACGGCTGTTCGCCGTCGGCGCCGCCGTGCTGACGGTCGCGGTGGCGCTGGGCGTCAGGGCGGGCGCCACAGGTGCGACGGAAGCGGTCGGCAAGTACGCCGGGGACGCGCTGTACACCGTGCTGCTCCACGCGCTGGTCGTCCTCGCCGCGCCTCGGGTGAAGCCCCTGGTGGCGGTCGCGGTCGCCCTCGGCGTCAGCTGGGCCGTCGAGTTCGCTCAGCTCAGCCCGGTACCCGGCGAACTGTCCGCGCGCAGCACACTCGCGCGCCTGGTCCTCGGGTCCACCTTCAACGCGCCCGACCTGTTCTGGTACGCCGTCGGAGCGGTGTTCGGCTGCGTCGTCCATTTCATGTTGAACGCGTTCAGTTCTCGGCGTACAGTCGGCGTCGTACGGGAGAATTGAACGCGTTCAACGTAGGGGTGGGGCGCCGTGACGGCTCTGGTGAACCTGATCGTCATGCTGGGCATGCTCGTCGTGGTCCCGTGCGGACTCACGCTGATCCACGGGCCGGGTATCGCCGCGGTCCGTGTGTTCTGGCTGGTCGGCGCCGTGCCGGGGAGCGTGGCGCTGTGGCTGCCGCGCGGCGGTCCGGCGACCGGGCTCGCCGCCGTCTACGCCGCCGCCACCGTGGTCCTCGCCGCCACCGCTCCGTTGCGGCTGGCCCGCACCCGGCCGCTCGCGCCCCGCGAGATCGCGGTCCTGACCGCGCTCGTCACCCCGTCGGTGGCGGGACTGGCGCTGGTCGCCGAGCGGTCGGGCCACCGGCTCCTCGGCTTCGATCTGAAGATCCTCGAGCTCACGGTGCCGCACTTCCACTTCGCCGGCTTCACCGCCGCGCTCATGGCCGGGCTGGTCTGCCGCGCCACCCCAGGCCGGGTCGCGGGCCGGCTCGCCGCGTTGAGCGTGCCGGTGGGAACGCTGCTCGTCCTGGCCGGCTACTTCATCGACGACTGGGCCGAGCTCGCCGGAGCCGTCGTCCTCACCGCCGGAATGTGGCTGGTGGGCCTGCTCACCTGGCGCGAGATCCGCACCGGCGCCCCCGACCGGCTCACCCGCGGTCTGCTCGGCACATCGGCGGCCGTCCTCCTGGCGACGATGCTGCTCGCCCTGAGCTGGGCCCTGGGGGAGGCCACCGGCATTCCGCACCCCACGCCGGCCTGGATGGCGGCGACCCACGGTCTCGGCAACGCCCTCGGCTTCGCGCTGTGCTCGGTGCTCGCCTGGCGCCGACTGCGGCCGTCGGATGAACAGCCATACGAACGGCGGGATGAACAGCGAGTTGAACGGCCGGTCGAGCGGACGGCCGCTCAGCCGGACGTACGGCTGGAACCCGATGGACGGCTGGAACCCGGTGGACGACTGGAACCTGGCGGACGACCGGAGCCGGACGAAGGGCCGGAACCGGTCCGCGACGGTGCCGAGAAGGGCGTCCTGACGGCGGGTACCCCCGCATGACGCCGAACCCCGGGCGGAAGCCCGTCGCGAACGCCGGTCCCCGCCGGGATCCGGTCCCGAGCTATCCCGAGTTCGGCGCCACCCGGCACGGGGAACTGCCCGACGGATACCACCACCTGCACCACGAAGTCGTGATCGGACGGGGCCGGGAGGTCTTCGAGAGGGCGGGCGCCGCCGTCACCACCTGGCAGATGCACCGCGCGGCCGGTGTCCGGATCCGGGCCGGAGCGCCGCGCGCGGAGCCCGGGATCGCGGTGGAATGCGCGATCGGCGTCGGGCCGTTCCGGATCGCCGCCCCCTGCCGCGTGGTGTGGACCGCTGACGAGGCCCAGCGGATCGGCTTCGCCTACGGAACGCTGACCGGGCATCCGGAGTGCGGTGAGGAGTCCTTTGTCGTGGAGCTCCTGCCCGACGACTCCGTACGGTTCACCGTCACCGCGTTCAGCCGCCCGGGCCGCTGGTACACCCGCCTGGCCGGGCCGCTCGTACCGCTCTGCCAGCGCCTCTACGCCCGACACTGCGGCCGGACCCTGCGGCGGCTGGCCGCCGCGCCGCCGGTGGATGCGGCTCCGATCGGGTAGCCCGAACCCTGGAAGGGACCCGGACAGGACCGGGGACAGCAGGGCCGGGAACGGGCGCTGTCGCAATGATGTGTTCACTTCTTGAACACACAGTCGTGCATCACGGATCCATTGCTTCGCGAACCGACCTCTTACATTGCTGACACGTGTCATCTACGCTCACCGACAACGCCCCGCCGCGGCCTCCGGAGCCGGTCGGTTCGACTACTGGCGCGCGTTCCCCTCGCTCTGCCCCCGTTCCGCCGTCTCTTCCGTTGAAGGGTCCACCGATGAGCACACTGCTTCCCGAAGAAGGGTCTTCGGTCCTCGCGCCCGGAGGTCCGGACGAGGTCATGCGCCCCGTCAACCGCTACCGCCTGGGCCCGCTGTACGTCACGCTCCCGCTCGCGAACATCGCCCTGTACCTGCTGTGGCTGGGCGTGGGCAGCTTTCTGCTGCCGATCCAGGTCGCGCAGATCACCGGCACGAACGACACGGGGGCGCTGTCCACGGCGAGCACCACGGGCGCCATCCTGGCGACCGTCGGCAACCCGATATTCGGCCAGCTCTCGGACCGCACCCGATCGCGCTTCGGCCGCCGCGCCCCGTGGATCCTGCTCTGCGCCGGGATGGGCGCGCTGGCACTGATCGGCCAGGCGCACGCGAACTCGATCGCCATGCTCGGACTGAGTTGGGGCGTCGTGCAGTTCATCATGAACGGCTACCAGGCGGCGCTCACCGCCTGTATGCCGGACCGGGTCCCGCAGTCCAAGTACGGCACGTTCTCCGCCCTCGTCGGACTCGGTGTGCCGCTCGGCACCATCGTCGCGGCGCTGGTCATCGGTGGTGTGCCGGGCAGCAAGTTCGGACTCGACGGTGTCATCGGCGGCTTCGGCGGCCGGTTCGCGGGGGAGAAGGGCTACTACCTGATCGCGGCCTGTGTCGTCGTGGCCGCGCTGATCTTCACCGTCGTGTCGCCCGACACGTCCGCCCGGGACCTGCCGCGGCAGAAGTTCGACCCGCGGGCGTTCCTGTCCAACTTCTGGGTCAACCCGAAGGAACACCCCGACTTCATCTGGGCCTTCCTGTCCCGGCTGGGGGTCATGCTCGGCTACTTCGTCGTCCTGACCTACAACATGTATCTGCTGGCCGACTACATCAAGATCCCACCGCAGGACCTGCTCCCGACCGTCGGGTTCCTGATGATCGTCAACGCGGTCTGCACGATCGCCGCCGTGATCCTGATCGGCCCGCTCGTCGACCGTGTCGGCAGGATGAAGCCGTTCGTCCTGGCCTCCGGCATCGGGGCTGCGCTGGCGCTGACCCTTCCGATGATCTCGCCGACCGAGGGCGGCATGGTCGCCTACAACGTCGCGGGCGGAGTCGCCTTCGGCGTCTACATGGCCGTCGACATGGCCCTGATCACCAAGGTCCTGCCGGCCACCGCGGACGCGGGCAAGGACATGGGTCTGATCAACATCGCCAACGCGGGCCCGCAGATCCTCGCCCCGACCGTCGCCGGCTGGATCGTCAGCGCCGCCGGGTACGAGGCGCTGTTCCCGGTGGCCGCCGCCGTCTCCCTCGCGGGAGCCGTCCTCGTGCTGCGCGTGCGGGGTGTGCGATGAGAATCCGTGACCACCGCGGCACCGTCACGACGCTGCTCGCCGCCGGAACGCTCGTCCTGCCGCTGAGCGGCAGCGCGAACGCCGGAACCGGCAACCACCATGACAGCGAGCCGCTCGCCGGGATGCGGATCCTGATGAGCAACGACGACTCCATGCAGATGGCCCGCCCCAACGCCTCCGACGGCAAGGGCCTTTACGAGGTGCGGCGCGCGCTGTGCTCCGCCGGAGCCGACGTCGTCGTCATGGCGCCCTGGGCCAACCAGAGCGGCGCCGGTACGGGCGCGGCCGGCAGCGGCTCGCTCACCGTGCAGCGGCGTACGGTCCTGCCCGCCGGCTACGGCCAGGACTGCGCTGGTGCGCCCGCCGCCGGCGCCGTCTTCGGAGTGTGCAAGGGCGCCACCGCCTGCGACGCCGCGAGCGTCAGCGCCACCCCGGTCGACACCGTCCGGCTCGCGCTGAACGGCGGCCTCGCCGCCAAGGCGGGCTGGACGACAGCCCCCGACCTCGTGGTCACGGGCAGCAACTCCGGGCCCAACGTCGCCTCGGTGGTGAACGATTCCGGCACGGTCAGCGCGGCTCTCGCCGCGATCGAGGAGGGCACGCCCGCCGTCGCCCTCAACAGCTCCTACGACCCGACGGTCACCACCTCCCTGGAGGTCGCCGACCGCACCTACCGGCAGACGGCCGACTTCGGTGCCGCCTTCATCGGCTCCCTCCGCCATCGCGGGCTGCTGACCACCGACTTCGTCGTCAACGTCAACTACCCGTACCTCGCCGAAGGGCAGCAGCCCCGGAGCACCGTCCGGTCGTCGGTGGGCAGCCAGAAACTGATCCAGCCCAGCTACGCACAGACCGCCGCGAACGGCGACACGTTCACCGTGGGCGACGCCCTCTGCGCCGCCGACAACCCCAAGTGCCGTCCCGCGACCAAGCGCGACGCCGACTACCGGCTGCTGCAGCAGGGGAACGTCACCGTCACCCCCATCACTCCTGACCGGACGTTCGAGGGCCGCGAGGCCGGGCGGCTCGAACGCTTCGTCAGGACCGGCCGCTGACTTGACCTCAGCGGCCGGACGAGGACACCGGCCCCGGCACTCCGGAGGGGAAGTGCCGGTGCCGGTGGCCCTCGCACCGCACCACCGCCCAGCGCGGGCCGAAACCACTGCGCACCACCGCCGACCCGGCCGACCTTTTTCACGGTGGCGGCGCCCGTGCGCGGCGGTGAGCCCACAGAGCCGACAGAACGGAACCAACCCCTGTGTCCCAGCATCCGACGACCCGCCCACCGACCCGCGCACCCCTGCTCCAGGCACCCGACGGCACACCCTTCCGGGACCTGAACGGCAACGGCGTCATGGAACCGTACGAGGACCCCCGGCTGCCGGCCGGCGAACGGGCGGCCGACCTCGTCGGGCGCATGACGCTGGAGGAGAAGGCGGGTCTGCTCTTCCAGACGATGGTCGGGATCAACGCCGACGGCACCCTCGTCGAGCCCGAGACCGGCGCCGCAGACGACGACCCGATGCGCGCCTCCACCTCCCGCATGGTGACCGGCAAGCTGATGAACCACTTCAACCTGTTCGGCGCCGCCGCCCCGCGCCGGATGGCCGAGTGGAACAACCGCCTGCAGGCGCTCGCCGCGACCACCCGGCTCGGTATCCCGGTGACGATCTCCACCGACCCGCGCAACGGGTTCATGGACAACCCGGCCGCCAGCGTGCACACCGAAGGCTTCTCGCTGTGGCCGGAGCCGCCGGGCCTGGCCGCCATCGGTGACGAGGAACTCGTGCGGCAGCACGGGGACATCGTCCGCCGTGAGTACCTCGCCGTCGGCATCCGGCTCGCCCTGCACCCCATGGCCGACCTGGCGACCGAACCGCGCTGGGCGCGCGTCGTCGGCACCTTCGGATCCGACGCGGGCCTGGCCGCCCGCATGGTCGCCGCCTACATCCGCGGGCTGCAGGGCGAGACCCTCGGCACCACCAGCGTCGCGGCGATGACCAAGCACTTCCCCGGCGCCGGGCCCCAGCTCAACGGCGAGGACGCGCACTTCGCCTACGGCCGTGAGCAGGTCTACCCCGGTGACAACTTCAAGCACCACCTGATCCCCTTCGAGGCCGCGTTCGAGGCGGGGACCTCGCAGATCATGCCGTACTACGCGATGCCCGTCGGCACCGAGTACGAGGAGATCGGCTTCGGCTTCAACAAGGGCGTCATCACCGGGCTGTTGCGCGGCACCTACGGCTTCGACGGCATCGTCTGCACCGACTGGGGGCTGGTCACCGACTCCGAGATCTTCGGCGCGCCCTTCCCCGCCCGGGCCTGGGGCGCGGAGCACCTGGACCGGCTGACCCGCGTCGAGCGCATCCTGGACGCCGGCGCCGACCAGCTCGGCGGCGAGGCCTGCCCCGAACTCGTGGTCGAGCTGGTGCGCGGCGGCAGGATCAGTGAGGAGCGCATCGACGAGTCGGTGGGCCGGCTGCTGCGGGAGAAGTTCGTCCTGGGCCTGTTCGACGATCCGTTCGTGGATCCCGACGAGGCCGCCCGGATCTGCGGCAGCCAGGAGTTCAGCGACGCGGGCACCGCGGCGCAGAGCCGCTCGGTCACCGTCCTCACCGACCGCCCGGCCGCATCCGCCGCGCCGCTGCTGCCCCTCGCCGCCGGACTGCGGCTGTACACCGAGGGCGTCGACCCCGAGGTCGCCGCGCGCTACGGCACCGTGGTCGCCACGCCGCAGGAGGCGGACGTCGCGGTGCTGCGGATCGCCACCCCGTTCGACCGGCGCACCGAAGGCTTCGAATCCTTCTTCCGCGCCGGCCGGCTGGACTTCACCGAGGACGAACTCCGTCCGATCCTCGATGTCGTCTCAGCGGTGCCCACGGTCGTCGACATCTTCCTCGACCGGCCGGCGGTGATCCCGGGCATTGCCGAGCAGGCGGCGGCCCTGGTGGGCACCTTCGGGGCCTCCGACGCCGCGGTGCTGGACGTGCTCTTCGGCAGGGCCGCGCCCGAGGGGCGGCTGCCCTTCGAACTGCCCCGGTCCATGGCCCAGGTCGAAGCGGGCCACGAGGACATGCCCAACGACTCCGGCGACCCGCTCTTCCCCTTCGGGCACGGGCTCACCATCGGCTGACGTCCTGCCCGCCGGTGCTCCGCTGTCCGCCGTCCGTCCGCCCGTACCGCGGGCGGACGGCGGATTCACGCTCTGGTGATGACGGAGAACTCCGTGCCGAACGGATCGGTGACGGTCGCGATCCTGCCGTAGGTCATGTCCTCGGGGACACCGGCCGTGCCGCCGGCCGCCGTGGCCCGCTCCACCGCGGCGTCGGTGCCGTCGACCTCGAAGGTGGTGGCCCAGGCGGACGACGGAGCGTCCGGCAGGCCGAAGATGCCGCCGATCTCGTAGCCGTCCGGACGGCGCAGGAAGGTGAAGTCGACGTCCGGGAGATCCTTGTTGGAGTCGAGCGTGTAGCCGAACACCGCTGTGTAGAAGGCACGGGCCGGGCCGGGATCCGGGGTGACCAGGTCGTTGCGGACCAGGGACCCGGGCTCGTTCACGATCTCGCAGCCGACGTGCGCCCGGCCCTGCCAGAGACCGAACCGCGAGCCGACCGGGTCCTCGGCAAGAGCCATGCGGCCCTGGTCCATGACATCGCCAGGGGCCGTGATCAGGGTGCCGCCGGCCTCGGTCACGCGCTTGGCCGTCGCGTCGCAGTCGTCGGTGGCGATGTACATGGTCCAGCGCGGGGACGCCCCGGCCGGTTCCCGCTCCGGGTCCTGCACGAGCGCCGCGACCGGCTTTCCGCGCAGCAGACACATCGTGCAATGACCGCTCTCCGCCGACCCCACGGCGTACTCCCAGCCGAACAGCGCGCGGTAGAACTCCATCGCGCGCTCGCGGTCGGGGACGACGAGATCGATCCACGTCGGCGTACCGTCCGGTGGATTGCTGGTGACGTAGCTCATCGCACGACCCTTCGTCGGAACCTGTGGGTCTGACGTTAGGAGTCATCGCGGTCAGGTGCTGTCCGCAATGCGGCCGCGGCGGCGGGCGGGTTTACGTCGTCGGGGCGCCGCGCACGGTCAGCTCGGCGAGGAGCTGCCGGGTGGCCTCGGCCACCGCGTCCACCGCGTGGTCGAAGACCTCGCGGTTGTGAGCGGCCGGGGCGCGGAATCCGGAGACCTTACGGACGTACTGCAACGCCGCCGCCCTGATGTCGTCGTCATCGACGTCGGGGGTCATCGGGGGTCGGAGAGTCTTGATGCTTCGGCACATGACTCCAGTGTGCTCCGCCCCTCGGACAGTCGGCCGGGACAGGCTCCCGGCCGACCGGTCGGTACTGTCGTCCCACAGGGGGCGGCAGACCACGCCCCGCCGCACGACCGACACCGGACGGGGGTGGACATGACCAAGCAGCCGACCGTGGCCCAGCGCCGCCTGATCACCGCCGCCGACCCGAACACCGGGCTGCTCCGCGGCTCGCAGGCGCTGCTCGACGCGCTCTGCGGCCAAGGGCTCGCCGTGAAGCACCCACGCGCGCCCCACCGCTGCTATCTGACCCCGGCCGGACTCGCATTGCGCACCGAACTGCTCACGCCCCCGCCCGAGCCCACCGCCGACCCGCCGCCCGAGGTGGAGACCTTCGCCGCGCGCACCGGCGACGAGCCGGCGACGGCCGACGATCCGCGCCGGGCCCGGGAGGTCGCCGTCGCCTGGGAAGGGCTCCTGGAGCTGCGCCGCGTCACCAACCGAGGGATCACCGACCAGCCCTGCCCGTGGGAACGCGCCCACCTCGTCTCGGGCGCCGCCCTGGCGCTGGAGGCGGCCGGCTGCTCCCCGGCGGTGGCAGGCGAGGGCGGATATCGGGTCGGCCCCGCGCAACAGCCCGAGGCCGTGAGCGTGGAGTGGACCGGCGGCGGCGCCGAGCCCGCCGCGGTCGGAACGGCCGCCTGCGCGGCCGCGCTGGAGCGCGCCGGCTGGCAGGTCACCGAGCATCCGGACGGCGCGGGCGGGCGCTTCCTGCTGGCCTCGCCGCGTCGCGCGTGACGATCCTCTCGCCGCGTACAGCACTATCGCTGTACGCTGGTGCAATGTCGAAGCATGTGACGATCCGCCTTGACGAGGAATTCCTCGAGCGACTCAAGGTCCGCGCCGCTGAGCAGGGCACCACGGTCACCGCTCTGATCACCGAGGCCGCCAGGCGCGAGCTGGACGAGAACCGTGACCGGTTCCTGGCCGCGGCGGCGGACTTCAACAACGAGGAAAACTGGGCGTACGTCCAGGAGAGGTTCGGCCCCAAGTCGTGAAGATCGACCTGACCTGGGCCTGGAACGTCCTGGCCCATCACCTGCCGTCCGACCCCACGGTCTGGGACCCTTCGGGTATCGAGGCCGCCATAGCGCGTCATGCGTCCGACCTCGTCATGGCGCCCGACAGCCCCGGCCACGACACGGCCTGGCGGGCCGCCGCGCTGCTGCACACCCTGACCGTGTGCCCGCCGCTCGAATCGCCGATGAACGAGTTCTACGCCATGGCCATGACCCGTTCGTACTGCGCCGCGGCGGGCTGGAAGACGCTGCCGGACACGGTCGCCCTCGGCGATCTGGTGGACCGCGTCAAAACCCACAGGACCGGGATCCAGCAGGTCGCCGAGGTGCTGCGGCCACTCAGCTGAGTGCGTAGGGGCCCGTTCTCGCCGGGTCCGGCACCGGCAGCGGGTTCGCCGCGCAGCTGGTGTCGTGGGCCGGAGCGGCTCCGGTGAGCAGGTAGCCGGTGACGATGCCGTCGACGCACGCGTTGCCGTTCAGATACTGGCCGTGGTCACCGCCGCCGGTGACCGTCACCGCCGCCGCGGGCAGCGCCGCGGCCACCATGGCCGCCACCACCGCGCCGGACTCCGCGGAGATCCTCCACCGTGACATGCCGAACCTGAACAGCGTTCCTCCTGGAGGGTGTTGCCGTCGCACTCCCGCTGTTCCGGCGTACCGGGACGAAGACCGATCCCGCTGGTGCCACTCCCGCGGTGGCATCAGTGCCACCGCGGGCGACCGGTGCCACCCCGGCCCCCGGTCACCGTGATCACCCGGCTCGGTATCCTGCACCCGACGCCGGCGAAGAACTCTCCGCGCCGCGCCCCGAAGGCCGCAGGAAGGGACCGGTGACCCATATGGCCAGCGTGCCGAACGTGCCGAACACCCGTGACGTCTACATCGTCGACGCCGTCCGCACCCCCGTCGGGAAGTACGGTGGCGCGCTGTCCGGCGTCCGCCCCGACGACCTGGCCGCACACGTCCTCAAGGCCCTGGTGGACCGCACACCGGAACTGGACCCGGCCAGGATCGGCGATGTCTTCTTCGGCAACGCCAACGGCGCGGGCGAGGAGAACCGCGATGTCGCGCGGATGGCCGTGCTGCTCGCGGGCCTGCCGGTTTCGGTGCCGGGCGTGACCGTCAACCGGCTGTGCGCGTCCGGGCTGGAGGCGGTGGTCCAGGCGTACCGGGCGGTCGCCCTCGGGGACGTGTCGATCGCCGTCGCCGGCGGCGTCGAGTCGATGAGCCGCGCCCCCTGGGTGCTGCCCAAGCCCGACCGCGCCTTCCCGGCCGGCCATCAGGAGATGTACTCCACGACCATCGGCTGGCGCATGGTCAACCGGCGCCATGAACCGGCGTGGACGATTCCGCTCGGCGAGGGCGCGGAACTGATCGCCGACAAGCACGGCATCACCCGTGAGCAGCAGGACGCCTTCGCCGTCGCGAGCCATGAGAAGGCGGCGCGCGCCTGGAAGGACGGTCTTTACGACGACGAGGTCGTCGCCGTCGAGGGCACCACCCTCGTACGGGACGAGACGATCCGCGACAACACCTCGGTGGAGTCGCTGGCCAAGCTCAAGACGGTCTTCCGTGCGGGCGGCACCGTCACTGCGGGCAACGCCTCGCCGCTGAACGACGGCGCCGCCGCCCTGCTGATCACCGACGAGGAGGGTCTGGCGGCCACCGGCCGTGAACCGCTGGCCCGCATCCGGGCGAGCGCCGTGTCCGGCATCGAACCGCAGTACTTCGGGCTCGGCCCGGTGGAAGCCGTCAACCGCGCGCTGACGCGGGCCGGCCGGGGCTTCGGCGACCTGCGCACCTTCGAACTCAACGAGGCGTTCGCCGCGCAGGCCCTCGGCTGTTTCGCGGAGTGGCCCGGCCTCGATCCGGCGGTCGTCAACCCGCGCGGTGGCGCCATCGCCATCGGCCACCCGCTCGGCGCGTCCGGCGCCCGTATCGCCGGTGCCGTCGCGCACCAGCTGAAGGCCGCGGGCAGCGGTACCGGGCTCGCCGCGCTGTGCATCGGGGTGGGGCAAGGGCTCGCCCTGGTCCTGGAGCGCTGATGCGCACCACGGTCGGGATCATCGGCGGCGGTCCCGCCGGACTGCTGCTGGCGCGGCTGCTGCATCTGGCGGGCGTCGACAGCGTCGTCCTGGAGTCCCGCGACCGTGCCTACGTCGAGCAGCGGCAGCGCGCGGGAATCCTGGAGCAGGCCACCGTGGACGCGCTGCGCGCGTGCGGGGCGGGGGAGCGGATGGACCGGCAGGGGCTGGTCCATGACGGTGTCGAGCTGCGGTTCGACCGACGGGCGCACCGTATCGACTTTCCGTCCCTCACCGGCGGGCGCCGGGTGATGGTCTACGCCCAGACCGAGGTGGTCAAGGACCTCATAGCCCTGCAACTGGACGGTGGCGGGCCGCTGTTGTTCGAGGCGAGGGCCACTGCCGTCGAGGGCGCGGACACCGACACGCCCGTCATACGGTTCACGCACGAGGGCCGCGAGCGGACCCTGGAGTGCGACTACGTGGTGGGCTGCGACGGCTTCCACGGCGTCGCCCGCGACGCGATCCCCGAAGGCGTGCGGCAGACCTTCGAGCGGGTGTACCCGTACTCGTGGCTGGGGATCCTGGCCGATGTGGCGCCGTCGTGCGACGAGCTGATCTACGCGCACTCCCCGCGCGGGTTCGCGCTGCACAGCATGCGTTCGCCTTTGGTGAGCCGGCTGTATCTGCAGGTGCCCAACGGCGAGGATCCCGCCGACTGGCCGGACGGGCGGATCTGGGACGAGCTCGACGCCCGTTTCGCGATCGACGGCGACTGGAAGCTGGACCGGGGGCCGATCACCGCCAAGTCCGTGCTGCCGATGCGCAGTTCGGTCACCGAGCCGATGCGGTACGGGCGGGTGCTGCTGGCCGGGGACGCCGCGCACATCGTGCCCCCGGCGGGTGCGAAGGGCCTGAACCTGGCCGCCGCCGATGTCATCGTCCTGGCGCGGGCGCTGGCGGAGCTGCGGGACACCGGATCGGCGGAGCTGCTCGACGCCTACTCCCGGACGTGTCTGCGCCGGGTGTGGCGCGCGGAGCACTTCTCGTACTTCTTGACGACCACGCTGCACAACGAGCCCGGGCAGTCGCCGTTCGCCACCCGGCTGCAGACCGCCCAGCTCGACCGGATCACCGGGTCCACGGCCGCCGCCACCGACTTCGCCGAGAACTACACCGGCCTGCCGATCGGCTGACGGGACCTACGGCCGACGGGGTCGGCGTGGCCCGTGAACGCGCTCACCGGAACCCCCTCCCCCCGTGGGAGCGGGTGCCGGTGAGCGTTCGAGCCGTGGGACGGCCGTCGGTGCGTGCGGTCAGCCGGCGTCCGGCGCCGCCCCGGTGAGCAGGGCGAACTGGGCGCCCGCCGGGTCCAGGAGCATGGCCAGCCGGCCGACCCCGGGCGCGTCGTCCGGCGGCATGATGGCGGTGGCTCCGTGCGCGACGGCCGTGGCGAAGGTGGCGTCGCAGTCGGCCGTCCCGAAGTACGGGTGCCAGTTCGGGGTGCTGCCGGGCCCGGTGCCGCCCGGGGGCAGTTCCATGAGGCCGCCGTGCTCCGCCTCGGCGTCGGTGCCCGCCGGGCGGATGAGCGTGTAGGTCATGCCGGGCATCGGGGCGTCGTTGAAGTCCCAGCCGAGGACCTGGTGGTAGAAGGCCTTCGCGGCGGCCGCGTCGGTGGTGTGGAGTTCGACCCAACACAGCGCGTTGTCGGCGGTCACCAGGTCCAGACCCTTGTTGTCGGCGGGCTGCCAGACGTTGAACCCGGCGCCGGCCGGGTCGGTGAAGACGGCCATACGGCCCATCGTGAAGACGTCCATCGCCGGGAACGGCACGGTGCCGCCCGCCTGCTCCACGGTCTTGGCGGTGGCGTCCGCGTCGGGCGTCATGAAGTACGGCGTCCAGCGCGGTTCCACGCCCTCGACCATGATCGGTCCGACACCGGCGACGGTCTTCCCGTCGAGGACGAACATTCCGTAGCCGCCCGCGTCGGGGCCGGCGGACTGGAAGTCCCAGCCGAAGACCGCGTTGTAGAACGCGGCGGACGCCGGAATGTCGCGGCTCGCGAGGTCGAGCCAGTTCGGCGCGCCCGGGACGTAGTCGGTGGAGAGCATGAGGGGTTCCTTCCAGCTGTTCTCGCGGTGCCTGCCCGGCGCGGGGTTCGGGCGCGGCTGTCTGTGAGGTAGACGATCCGCCGCCGCAGAACTCATCGTCCCTGCACGCCGCATTTCTGGCGACTTATGGTTCTTGGTAATACATCCGATATCTGATGTCTGGCATGTCCGAATCATCGAGGCTCTGGTTCGTCCCAGGGGTCACTCTGGGAGCCATAGATCCAGCCAGTTGTTGGTTCGACGATAATTGTTAGGGTTATTGACAGATGTTTCAGCGCTGCTAGATTCCGTTTAAAGGTCCAACCTTTGCTACCCGATCAGCCCCCGATGCAGGGGATTCAGGGTGAGGGGATCATGAACGGATTACGTGCTCTGACGGCCGCGCTCGCGGCCTGCGCCGCGCTTGTCGCGCTGAACGGTCCACCGGCGGCGGCTGTACCCGAGAAAGCCTCGGTCACGGTTCCAGCCCCGGTTCCGGTGTCCGCTCCCGGCGTCGCCGCCGCCGGTACCGACTGGTCGGTCGCGATGACCGACTCGACGATGGCGCGCTTCACTCCCAGCCAGATCGGCGGCTGGTCGTACCCCGTAGGCCTCTACCTCTACGGCCAGTACCTCGTCTACCAGCGCACCCACAACCCCAAGGACCTGGCGTACATCAAGAGCTGGGTGGACCGGTTCGTCGACAGCAAGGGCGCCATCGGCCAGAGCTTCAACAACCTGGACAGCATGCTCGCCGGCCGGCTGCTGGTGATCATGCGCCACGAGACCGGCCAGGCGAAGTACGGGACGGCCGCCACCAAGATCCGCAATCGGCTGGCCACGTACCCCAGGACCTCCGACGGCGGATTCTGGCACTCCACCTCGGACAGCCGCGCCCACCAGCTCTGGGCCGACGGCACGTTCATGGTCAACCCGTTCCTCGTCGAGTACGGGCGGGAGTTCAACGACACCGCGTACGCCGACGACGAGACGACCAAGCAGCTGGTGGTCTACGGCACCCATCTCCAGCAGCCGAACGGCCTGCTCAAGCACGCCTACGACGAGTCGAGGACCGCGAGCTGGGCGAACCCGTCCACCGGGCTGGCCCCGGAGTACTGGTGCCGGGCGGTCGGCTGGTACGGAATGGCGGCCATCGACGTCCTCGACAACATCCCGGCGAACCAGCCGCGCCGGGACCGGCTGCTGGCCATCCTGCGCAACCTGGCGGCCGGTATCGAGCACTACCAGGACCCGGCCACCGGGCGCTGGTTCCAGGTCGCCGACAAGGGCACCCACTCGGACGACTGGACCGAGACGTCCTGCTCCAGCATGTTCACCTTCACCCTGTCGCGCGCGGCGGAGCAGGGCTACATCGACCCGCACTACGCGGCGGTGGCGCGGCGCGGCTACCAGGGTGTGCTGGCCAAGGTCGCGCTCGGCACCGACGGCCGGACCAACCTCTCCGACATCTCCATCGGGACCAACGTCGGCACCTACGCCTACTACATCGGGCGCACCCGGGCCACGAACGACTTCCACGGCCTCGGCGCCTTCCTGATCATGAACGAGCAGCTCCGGGGGACCACCGGCAGCAGCTCGCCGAAGGCCGGGGAGTGACGTGATGAAGCGAATCGCAGTTCTCGTGGGTCTCGCCCTGTTCGTCTTTCTCGGACTGGCGCAGGCACCCGCCATGGGAAGCACGGCCGGCTCCGCACCCGGTTCCGCACCCGGCGCGGCGGCCCGGGCGGCCGCCGAGTTCAACGTCCGGGACTACGGTGCGACGGGCAACGGCTCGACGAACGACACGGCCGCCGTCAACAAGGCGATCACCGCCGCCAATGCCGCCGGCGGAGGCACCGTCCGCTTCCCGTCCGGCAGTTACAAGTCCGCCAACTCGATCCGCCTGAAGAGCAATGTGACCCTCCAGCTGGACTCGGGCGCCACGCTCACCGGTTCCAGCGCCGACACCTACGACGCGGCGGAGTCCAACCCGTACGACGCGTACCAGGACTACGGGCACAGCCATTTCCACGACGCCATGATCTGGGGCGACCGGCTCACCAACATCGGGTTCACCGGATCCGGGACGATCGACGGCGGCGGCAACCTCATCACCGGCAACCCGAAGGCCGGCGAGGCGGACAAGATCATCTCGCTGACGCGCTGCAACGGCCTGACGCTCAGCGGGATCACCCTGCGGCGCGGCGGCCACTTCGCCGCGCTCATCAACGGCTGTTCCAACGTGACCTCGGACCGTCTGACGATCGACACCGCGAGCGACCGGGACGGCTGGAACATCATCAGCACCACCAACGCCGTCATCACGCATGCCGACATCGCCGCCAACGACGACGCGCTCGTCTTCAAGAGCGACTACGCGCTCGGCGCGAAACTCCCCAACGGCCATGTCGTCGTGCATGACTCACATCTGTCGGCGCGCTGCTGCAACGCCCTGATGTTCGGCTCCGAGACCTGCGGGGACTTCACCGACTACCAGTTCCAGGCGATCACGATCACCGGCGCCGACAAGTCGGGCCTCGGCATGGTCTCCATGGACGGCGCCGACATCTCCGACGTCCACTACCGCGACATCACCATGACCGGTGTGCGCTCACCCATCATGCAGAAGATCGGCACGAGAAAACGCTGCGGCAACAGCCCGGGCGTCGGTCACATCAGTGACATCACCTACGACAACATCACCGCGACCGGCGCCTCGCCCGCGTTCAGCCCGACCCTGTGGGGCGAGTCCGGCGGCAACCACATCGACGGTGTGACGTTCCGGAACGTCAACATCACCGTCCCGGGCGGCAGCGGCACCACGGCGGTCACCGTCCCGTCCAACAACCCCACCGACTACAACCCGAACAGCATCGGCACCCGCCCCGCCTACGGCTGGTACCTGCACAACGCCAACAACATCACCTTCACCGACAGCTCGGTGCGCTTCGCCGCCAACGACGGCCGGCCCGCCGTCCTGGCCAACACCGGCAGCACGGTGAAGTTCGACCACTTCACCGCCCAGCGCGGCACCAACAGCCCGTACGACCTCGGCTTCCAGGGCGTCACCGGCTACTGCGTCGCCAACAGTGCCAACACCACCGGCGGGGCGCTGCGCGTCAACGCCACCGGCTCGACCGCCGGTTGCGCGCCGCCGTCCGCCGCGCGGTACGAGGCGGAGGACGGCTCGTACTCCGCGGGTGGCACGGTCGACACCGATCACACCGGCTACAGCGGGACCGTGTTCGTGAACTCCGCGAACGCGGCCGGCGCCTACGTCCAGTGGACGGTGAACGCCGCGCAGGCCGGCACCGCGGACATCACCCTCGGCTACGCCAACGGCACCACGGCCGACCGCCCGATGGACATCACCGTCAACGGCGCCGCGGTCCCGGCCGGCACGGCCTTCGGCGGCACCGGCAGCTGGAACACCTGGCACACCGCCGTCGTCACCGTCCCGCTCCGCGCGGGAGCCAACACCATCCGCGCCACCGCGCCGACCGCGGCGGGCTGCCCCAACCTCGACTACCTGGACGGTCCGGTATGAACGCGATGGACAGGAGGGCGGACCGGAGGACGTTCGTGCGGCTGCTGGCCGTGGTCGCGCTGATCCTCGGTGCCCTGCTGCTGCCCGGCACCGCGGCGCGCGCCGATCTGCAGAACCCGCGGCAGGACTTCCTGCGCGGCTCCACCAGCGGGCTGTTCCTGCACTGGGGCGAACGCACCGCCCCGGCGCACACCGACTGCGCCCAGTGGGAGTCCGATGTCACCAACGGCGGCTGGACCCCGGCGTACTGGGTCAACGAGGCCCAGAAGCTGCATGCGCAGTACCTGGTGCTCGCCACGTTCCACAGCCGGCTCGGCTACGCCCGGCCGTGGCCGTCGGCGATCCCCGGCAGCTGCAGTACCCACCGCGACTTCCTCGGCGAACTGATCACCGCCGCGAGCGCGAAGGGCCTGAAGGTCATCCTCTATATGACCGACGACCCGCAGTGGCATGCCGAGGGCGGCCATGAGTGGCTCAACTCGGGTGCCTACTCGTCGTACAAGGGCAAGACCGTCGACCTCACCACCCGTGATGGCTTCGGGGAGTTCTCCTACGACAACTTCTTCGAGGTCATGAACCGCTATCCCACCCTGGGCGGGTTCTGGATCGACAACGACAACGCGTACTGGGAGAGCCACAACCTCTACGCCCAGATCTACCAGAAGCGCCCCAACTACACGATCAGCAACAACAACGAAGACACCCCCATCATGGACATGATCAGCAACGAGCAGAAGACCGGCATGTCCCCGGCGTACGACTACCCGCAGGCGCTCTACACCGCCGGCCCCCGGCTGACCGAGGCCGACTTCAAACTGCCTTCCACCGGGGCCTGGTGGTACGACGGCTCCAACCCCGCCGTCGACCGGGCCCTCACCCTCGGCCGGCTCATCACCAACGCCGGATCGTCCGTGAAGGCGCTGATGGCCGAGACCGCCCAGGTCAACGGCAGGTTCCCGTCGAACCAGGAGGCCTTCAACACCTTCGCCAACAGCTATCTGAACCCGATCTGGGAATCGCTGCACGGCACCGAGGGCGGCGGCTATCTGTACGGCGGCCTGCAACCCGGAGCCTGGAACGACGGCGCCCGCGGCGTCACGACCATCAGCACGTCCGACCCCGACCGGCAGTACATCCATGTCGTCACCCCGCCGTCGACGAGCACGCTGCGCCTGCGCGACAACGGGTACCGGATCTCCGCCGTCACCGATCTGCGCACCGGCGCGCCCATCGCCTTCAGCCAGTCCGGCGGCAGTCTCACCCTGACCGGGCTGGGCGGCTGGGATCCGTACGACACGGTCTTCAAGGTGACCGCCGACGGCCGTACGGGGATCTATCCGGCCTCCTCGTACACGATGAGCGCCAGTGCCTCGGCGAGCGGCCACGGCGCCCCGGCGGCGGCCGACGGCAGTTATCTGACGTACTGGGACAGCAATCAGACGCTGCCCGTGCGGCTCGACTTCGACCTCGGATCGTCGAAGCCGGTGCGGTACGTCGGCATCAACCAGCGGGAGGACTCGGTCAGTTACGCCCGCTCCGCCACCGAGCAGTCGGCACGCATCAAGGGCTACAACGTGTACGTCAGCAGCGACGGCAGCACGTGGGGGAGCCCGGTGAAGTCCGGCACCCTGCCCAGCGCCCGCGGGGTCGCGACCATCGACATCCCGGCGGTCACCACCCGTCATGTCCGCCTCCAAGTGACCAGCACCTACGCCGCCTCCACCGACACCGCGCGCTACAAGCGGCTGCGCATCGACGAGACCTGGATCGGGTCCGGGTACGCGACCGGGAGCACCGGTCCGTCCCCGGCCCGCTACGAGGCGGAGGCCGCCGCCTTCTCCGCGGGCAGCTCCGTCGACTCCGACCACACCGGGTACACCGGGACCGGCTTCGTCAACACCGGCAACGCGTCCGGCGCGTACGTGGAATGGACGGTCGACGCGGCGGCCGCCGGAAACGTACCGCTGGCCGTCCGGTACGCCAACGGCACCACGGTCAACCGTCCGATGGACATCGCGGTCAACGGCACGACCGTGATGTCCGCAAGGGCGTTCAACGGCACCGGCGACTGGAACACCTGGGCCGACTCGACGCTGACGGCGGCGCTGCACGCCGGGGCCAACACCGTCCGGGTGACCGCGACCACGGCGACCGGCGCGCCCAATCTCGACCATCTGGACGTGGGGTAGCGGGATCGCCCCGGGAGGGCCGTTCGCCGCGATCGGCTAACGGTTCTCCCGGGGCCCCTTGACAGAAGGCCCGCGTGGCGCTCCCATGCATTCTTGGTTAGGAAACTTTCCTAACCGTGTCCCGCGTCCCGTCCCGCTGTCCTGAGGGAAGGTCCCCACGTGCGCATCCCCATCCCCCGAAGACTCCTCGGTCTGACCCTGACCGCATCGCTCGGCCTGCTGTTGCCGCTGGCCGCCGAGGTACCGCAAGCCCAGGCGGCCACCACCCGCTACGAGGCCGAGAACGCGACACTGTCGCAGTCCTCCGTCGCCACCAACCACACCGGGTTCTCCGGCACCGGCTTCGTCGACTACACCAACATCGCCGGCTCCTCCGTGGAGTTCACCGTGACCGCGGCCGCCGCGGGCAGCGGCACCCTCGTCCTCGGCTTCGCCAACGGCACCACGGTCAACCGCCCCATGGACATCGCGGTGAACGGCACGACCGTCGCGTCCGGGGTCTCCTTCGCGGGCACCGGCTCCTGGGACACCTGGCAGACCAGGACCCTCACAGCGACGCTGCTGGCCGGCAGCAACAAGATCCGCGCCACCGCGACCACCGCCAACGGCGGGCCCAACCTCGACTACCTCGACGCGAACCCCCAGGGCGGAGGCGGCGGCGGTGGACCCACCGTGCCGTTCGGCAGCCACCAGTTCCCGTACACCGCGGGCACCCTCAAGCCCTCGGGCGCGCAGAGCACCATCGACCAGGCGGTCGTCACCACCTACAACCAGTGGAAGGCCGCCTTCGTCAAGCACAACTGCGGCAACGGCTGGTACGAGGTCATCTCGCCCGACGCCGACCACCCGTACGTCGCCGAGGGCCAGGGCTACGGCATGGTCGTCACCGCGCTGATGGCGGGCGCCGACACCAATGCCAAGACCGTCTTCGACGGCCTGGTGAAGTTCATGCTCGCGCACCCGTCGGTGAACAACCCCAACCTGCTCGCCGCCGAACAGGACAGCTCCTGCAAGAGCGTCGACGGCTCGGACTCCGCGACCGACGGCGATCTCGACGTCGCGTACGGCCTGCTGCTCGCCGACCGGCAGTGGGGAAGCACCGGCACCTACAACTACAAGAACCTCGCGGTCCAGCACATCAACGCCATCAAGGCCAGTGAGGTCAACTCCACCACTCACCTGATGCTGCTCGGCGACTGGAGCGGCTCCGGGGAGTCCCACCACTGGATCACCCGGTCCTCCGACTGGCTGATCGACCACTTCCGCGCCTTCAGGACCGCGACCGGCGACAGCGCCTGGGACACCATCCGCACCGCCCACCAGAACCTGATCACCCAGCAGCAGGCGAGCTACGCGCCCAGTACCGGACTGCTCGCCGACTTCGTCGTCAACACCAACACCACCCCCAAGCCCGCCGCGGGAGAGGTGCTCGAAAGCCCCAACGACGGGGACTTCGGATGGAACGCCTGCCGTGACCCCTGGCGGGTGGCGACCGACGCCGTCACCAGCGGTGACCCGGCGTCCCTCGCCTCGGCCCGCAAGCTCAACGCCTGGATCAAGACCAGGACCGGCGGCAACCCCGCCAGCATCGTGACCGGCTACCACCTGAACGGATCGACGTTCGACAGCGGCCACGACATGGCCTTCACCGCACCGTTCGCGGTCGCCGCCCTGACCGACCCCGGTTCCCAGGCCTGGCTCGACGCCCTGTGGAACAAGCTGGCCGGCACGCCCCTTGACGCCTCGCTCTACTACGGCGGCAGTGTGCAGCTCCAGTCGATGATCGTCGTCTCCGGCAACTACTGGATTCCCTGACGGGAACGACTGGGGCACCTCCCAGCGGTAGCTGGGGGAGGGCCCGGTGGAGAGCCTTCCGCCGGGCCCGTCGGTGCGACAGGACCTACGGCGTGGCCCGCCCGTAGAGCACCAGCGCCCAGATCAGACAGCCGAGCGCGCCCGTGGCGGCCACCGCGCGGAAGAGGTTCCAGCGGACCCACCGCGTCTCGAAGCGCTCACGGACCGCGGCGAGAGCGGAGGCGCCTGCCGACCCCGGGTCGCCGGCCGCGGCGAGCTCGTCGTTGAGCGGGATGTTGACCGCGAACGTGGAGACCAGCGTCAGCACGTACAGGACGGCAGCGGCGCCGATCCAGGGCAGCGGACCGTCCGGGGCGTCCCCCGGCAGGTGCAGCGCCCCGGCCAGCAGGGTGAGCACCAGTGACCCGCCGAAGCCGAGGGCGAACCAGCCGTTGAGGATACGGACGTTGATCCACTGCATGCCGTCGACGAACGTCCGGTCGTCGGCCCTGCGCAGACCGGGCATGACGGCGCAGGCGAAGCCGTAGTACAGGCCCGCGATCAACCCGGTGGTGATCGTGGCGCCCACCAGTGCGACCGTGCGGAACTCGTCCATCGTCGAAACCTCCCTCAGCGGACCGCCGGGCCGCCGTGCGGCTGATCGGTCATGAGGACAGTCAAGCCGTAACAGCCAGGACCGGCCATGATGCAGAGCCTCAACTCCATACGCGTGCGTCCACCCGGACGTCTAGGCTGAAAGACATGGACGCACTCGCCGGTCTCCTGGACGGGCCCCGGGCCCGTGGCGCATTCCTGATGCGGTCGGTCCTCGACCCGCCGTGGTCGCTGCGGATCGAGGACCGCGCTCCGCTGACCCTGATCTCCCTGGTGCGCGGCGAGGCGTGGGTGCTGCCCGAGCACGGTGCCGCGGTGTGCCTGCGCCCCGGCGACATCGCCGTTGTCCGCGGCCCCGCCCCGTACACCGTCGCCGATACTCCGGACACGCCGCCGCGGATCGTGATCCACCCCGGGCAGCTCTCCACCTCCACGGAGGGCGACGAGCTGTGCGAGACCATGGACTTGGGGGTTCGTACCTGGGGCAACCGCCCGGACGGCGCGACGATGATGTTCACCGGCACCTATGCGATGGACGGCGAGATCAGCCGGCGGCTGCTGGAAGCGCTGCCCACGCTCCTCGTGATGCCCGCCGACTCCTGGGACTGCCCGCTCGTCGCGCTGCTCGGCGAGGAGATCGTCCGCGACGAGCCGGGTCAGGAGGTCTTCCTCGACCGGCTGCTGGACCTGTTGCTGATCGCCCTCGTCAGAGCGTGGTTCGCCCGGCCGGAGGCCGAAGCGCCCACCTGGTACGTGGCGTTGGCCGATGCGGTGGTGGGCCAGGCGCTGCGGCTGCTCCACGACCACCCGGCGCACCCTTGGTCGGTGGCCACGCTCGCGGCGAAGACCGGGGTGTCGCGTGCCGCGCTCGCCCGGCGGTTCACCGAACTCGTCGGCGAGCCGCCGATGGCGTACCTCACCGGATGGCGGCTGTCGCTCGCCGCCGACCTGCTGCGGGAGCCCGATGCCACGGTCGGCTCGGTGGCCAGAAAAGTAGGCTACGGAAGCGCGTTCGCCCTGAGCACCGCCTTCAAGCGGGTCCGCGGCATCCGGCCGCAGGAGCACCGGGCGGGCGTGTGACGGCCCAGGATCCAAGGAGAGGAAACGGCGCGATGTCCGAACGGCGCGACGCGGCCGGCACGGCGCAGGTGCGGCTCGAGACCTGGGCGGAGCGGGATCTGGAGCTGCTGCGGCTGACGAACTCCCCGGAGATGACGGAGCACCTGGGCGGCCCGGAACCCGAGGAGAAGCTGCTCGTACGCCATCAGCGCTACCTGGACATCGAAGGCGCCGGAACGGGACGGATGTTCAGCGTCGTCCTGCTCCCGGAGGGCGTGACGGTCGGCACCATCGGGTACTGGGACCGGGTCTGGCAGGGCGAGACGGTGTACGAGACCGGCTGGGGTGTGCTGCCGGGGTACCAGGGCCGGGGGATCGCGGTGGCGGCTGCGACCGCGGCCATCGCCGACGCCGCGGCCCGGCGCACGCACGGGTCCCTGCACGCGTACCCGTCCGTCGACCACCCCGCCTCGAACGCGATCTGCCGCAAGGCCGGGTTCACCCTGGTCTCCGTCTGCGACTTCGAGTACCCGCCCGGGAACCCGATCCGGTGCAACGACTGGTGTGTGGACCTGACCGCGGTCGGCCGCTGAGGGCCGGTGGAGGACGGTCCCGCCGCAACGCGGCCAGGGAGTTTCGACATGGCGAAATGTCAGCATTTGGCACCATGGCCGCAGGTGGCAGGGTCGGACGTACACTGAAGAGGTGTCGGGCAGGCCCCTGCTCCGCCCGGCCACCTGTATGCACCACCTGTATCCAACCGTCTGCGGCCAGACCAGAGAGTGCTGCCGCCCGGAACTCGGCCGACCCCGGAACGGGTCCTGAGCCGGTCCGGACGCACGCCGCAGTTGTTGCGCAGTGACAGGTAGCGGTCCTCGGCCGATCCGGCCCTTCGGTCCGCACGCAGATCGCCCCCCTGTGGGGACCGCTCGCCTTCACGCGTACCACCGCCGGTGCCCCGGCTTCCGCGTCGCATGTGCACCGCACTGCGCCGGAGCGGGTCCGCACCCGGCCGACAGCACGATCCCCGGCAGCCGGGTACCGGACGACCGGTGCCGGGACGCCGGGTCATGGTCATCATCGCGGTATCCGGTTTGCCCTCACCCCTGCCGACAGGCCGGGCCACCCGCAGTGCACCACCGGCCGCTTCCGAGGGGATAGTTGTGAAACTCAGTGCACTGCTCGACGGTCACGACCACCACGTACTCCAGGGCGACCCGGCGACGCCGATCACCGCGGGAATGAGCTTCGACGCCCACCGGGTGACGGCCGGCTCGCTGTACATCGCCGTACCGGGCCACGAGGACGGCGGCCCCGAGCTGATCGGGCGGGCGCTGGAGCTGGGCGCGGTCGCGGTACTGGCCGAGGGCGACGCCCCGCACCTCGCGGGCCTGCCCGCGGCGGTCTGCGTGGTCCGGGTGACCGACATCCGCGCGCTGGCCGCGGTCGTCGCGTCGCGCTACTACGGTGAGCCCGGCCGCGCGATGGACGTCGTGGCGATCACCGGCACCAACGGCAAGACCTCGGTCTCGTACATGGTCGAGGCGGTCCTGCGGATCGCCGAGGGCGTGAAGGTCGGCGTCATCGGCACCTCGGGCAGCCGGATCGGCGACGAGTCGATCCCGATGCCGAGGTCGGTGCTGACCACCCCGGAGGCACCGGACCTGCAGTACCTGCTCGGCCACATGCGTGACCGCCGGACGCCCAGCGTGGTGCTGGAGGCGACCTCGATGGGGCTGCTGCAGCGCCGGGTCGAGGGCGTGTTCATCGACGTCGGCGTCTTCACCAACCTGACCCAGGACCACCTGGACGACCACGGCACGATGGAGCACTACAAGAACGCCAAGATGCGGCTGTTCCAGGGGCTGTGCCGGCGTGCGGTGGTCAACGCCGACGACCCGGTCAGCGCCGAGATCATCGCGCTGATGCCGGACACGGTGACCACGTACGCCCTGGACGCCCCGGCGGACTACCGTGCCACCGACCTGGTCGTGGACGCGGCGGGCAGCCGCTTCACGCTGCACCACGCCGGCCGCAAGTACCCGGCCGCGATCCCGGTCCCCGGCCGCTTCTCGGTGGCGAACGCGCTGGCCACCCTGGCGGCGTGCCATCTGCTCGGCCACGACCTGCAGGGCCTCGTCAGCGCTCTCGACCGGATGCCGCCCACCCCCGGCCGCTTCGAGCGCTACACCACCCCGCAGGGCTCCTGCGTGATCGTGGACTACGCGCACTCCCCGGACTCGCTGGAGAAGGTCCTCACCACCATCCGCAGCTTCGCGGCCGGCCGGGTCATCACCGTCTTCGGCTGCGGCGGCGACCGGGACATCACCAAGCGCGTCGCCATGGGCACCATCGCCGGCGAGCTCTCCGACCTGTGCGTCCTCACCTCGGACAACCCGCGCTACGAGGACCCCGAGGGGATCCTTGACCAGATCGCCCCCGGCCTGGTCCACACCGGGATCCCGTTCCAGCGGATCACCGACCGCCGGGACGCGATCCGCTACGCGCTGTCCGTCGCCGGTCCCGACGACGTCGTGCTCGTCGCGGGCAAGGGCAGCGAGCCGTTCCAGATCATCGGTGACGAGCTGCTTCCGTTCAGCGACATGGGCGTGGTCCGCGAGCTGGCGCTGGAGCCGGCCGCAGCGGCCCTGTAGCCACCGCCGGCCGTGCCGCGATGCGACAGCCGGTTCTTGCTCAGGCCAGTCGCATCGCGAAGGTCACGACAGCGCCGGGGGAGGCCGCGGCGATCACCAGCCGGTCGGCGAGCAGGCGGGTGAGCCACAGCCCGCGGCCGGCCGGGCCGCCGTTGATCCCGGGCGCCAGCTCGGGGATGACGTCCTCGGAGAAGCCGGGACCGGAATCGCTGATGCGGCACTCCAGTTCGTCGCCGACCCTGGTCAGCGCCAGGGCGCCGTCCCCGCCGGCGTGCTCCACCACGTTCGAGGCGAGCGCGTCCATGGCGAGGACGAACTCGCCGCGGCGCGGTTCCGACAGCCCCGCCAGGGACGCGCGCTGCTCGATGAGGACCCGCAGCCGTGGCAGGTCCTCCCCGGTGAACGCCACCTTCAGCAGGCACTCCGCCGGTTCGCCGGCACGGCCGCCGGCCGGGTCGGTCAGCATCGGCGCCCCATCCCGGTCAGCACCAGCCGGGCCGAGCCGTGCTCGCCCAGCGCGCGCAGTACGCGGAGCTGGCCGCTCTCGCAGCGGACCTCGACGCGGTCGTGGCCGTCGGCGGCGCGAACCAGCCGGAGGAGGTCGTCGGCGCACCGGACGCTGAGGAAGCTCAACTGCGTCAGATCCACGACGAGTTTGCGGGCGTCCGCGGTGCGCGTGAGCGCCTCGCCGACGGCGGCACCGAACTGCTCGCCGGTGGCGAGGTCCGCCTCGCCGATCAGCCGCAGCGAGCCGTCCCCGTGCACCGCTCGCAGTTCGCCGAGCCGGGTGAGCAGATTGACGGGGTGTGCCCGGCACATCCGCGCCAGGACGTCCTCGTCGAACCAGCGGCGGTCGTACGCGCAGATCTCGCTGTAGGAGCCGTCGGTGAACAGGTGCCCGGCGTGGGACTCGCGATGCATCATCACGTCGATGTCGGCGTCCAGGTCCGGCACCCAGTGCATGTCGATGAAGGTGCGCAGCCCGGTGTACCCCTGCCGGCCCGAGAGGGCGGTCTCCTCGCGGATCCGCTGCCACTGCCGCTCGGGGGTGAAGCCGACGTCGGGGCGGATCAGCGACCGCATGCTGGTGAGCACCAGCTGGCCGCGGGCTCTGACCCGGGCCATCGAAGGGCTGTCGGCCTCCAGCCGGGACCACACCTCGTCATCGCTCACCTGGGGAGCGGCGAAGACCATCACCTTCTCGCCGCGGGCCAGCCCCGTCCAGGCGAAGGTGGTCAGCACATCCCAGTTCGACTCGTCGTCGCCGTAGCTGACGAAGCAGTGGTCGCCGGCTCGCATGCGTTGCACGGAGATCGTGGCGGGATGGACCTCATCCCAGACAGGCATCGCCCCTCGCTTTCTGCGACCCGTACCGCTGTTTCCGCGGACCGGAGTCGTGGCAAAGCTAGCGAGTCTGCTTCCGGACGCGACATGCGCCGGCGGAAGTGAACGATGGCGTAAGGAAGTTGCCCTTCCGTTTTCAGGAAGGGTCGCGATTGGTCATTGCCTGATCACATCTGACCGTTCGCCGGGGCGCGGCCAGGGGCGCGGCCGAGGGTGCGGGGCGCGGGTCAGCGCGGAGCGCCGCGTCCTACCACTTCGAGCGCTGCATGAAGCGGCGGTGCGCCGACTGGGCGGAGTCGGAGCGCTGGACGGGCACGGGCGAGGGCTTCTGCTGCGGACTGTCGGTGGACTGGCTCGGGCCGCTGGTGGTGCCGGGCATGATCTTCGTCCTCCCTGTCGGTGTCGGTGGCGCTGTACATCAGGAAGGCGCCAGGTTAACCGCCGGGTGTGCGGTACTGGCGTCTCTCCGGGCCGTATACCCCCGTTCGGGGGACGCATCCGCTGTTGTCCGAACTGTTGACGGGACACGGTCACGGTCTTACCGTCCGATGGCGGTGGACTGAGTTGTCTTCTGTTCGCTTTTCGCAACCCTTCTCCACAAACCCCAACGGCCGTCTCTGTCCGGCCGCGAAGAAGGAGCCCCGCGTATGCGAAGCCCGCACGCCGTACCGCAACAGCGCGCCGTAGCGCACCCGCGCACCTTACAAACCCTGCGAACGCCCCTGACCGTACTGCTCGTGCTCGTCATGGCGGCCTTCGCCGTCCTGCAGGCCCCGCCCGCCCACGCGGCGGTGAACACCGCGATCGCCGTCGACGGGAACTCCGCCGGCCGGATCTTCGACGGAGTCGGAGCGATCAGCGGCGGCGGAGGCAACTCGCGGCTGCTGGCGGACTATCCGGAGCCGCAGCGCGGCCAGATCCTGGACTACCTGTTCAAGCCCGGCTACGGCGCGGCGCTGCAGATCTTCAAGGTCGAGATCGGCGGCGACACCAACTCCACCGACGGCGCCGAGCCCAGCCATGAGCACACCCGCGGCACCGTCGACTGCGGTACCGGGTACGAGTGGTGGCTGATGGAACAGGCCAAGGCCCGCAACCCCGCGGTGAAGCTGTACGGCCTCGCCTGGGGCGCGCCCGGCTGGATCGGCAACGGCAACTTCTGGTCCCAGGACATGATCGACTACCTGATCGCCTGGATGGGCTGCGCCACCCAGCACGGACTCCGGATCGACTACCTGGGCGGCTGGAACGAGCGCGGCTACAACAAGGCCTGGTACGAGAATCTGCACGCGACCCTCGCCGCGAAGGGATACGGATCGACGAAGATCGTCGGCGCGGACTCCGACTGGTCGGTCGCCGGGGACATCCGCGGCGACGCGGCCTTCGCCGCCTCCGTGGACATCGTCGGCGCGCACTACCCCTGCGGCTACATGTCCGCCATGACGTCCTGCTCCACCACCTCAGACGCCCTGGCGACCGGAAAGCAGCTGTGGGCGAGCGAGAACGGTTCGGAGGACTACAACACCGGTGGCGCGCCCATCGCCCGTGCCATCAACAGGGGTTATCTGGACGCCAAGTTCTCCGCGTTCATCAACTGGCCGCTGGCCGCCGCGCTCTACCAGAACCTCCCGTACAACACCGACGGAATGCTGACCGCCACCCAGCCCTGGTCGGGTACGTACAGCGTCGGAAAGAGCACCTGGGCCACCGCGCACACCACCCAGTTCACCCAGCCGGGGTGGCAGTACCTGGATTCCGGCAGTGGCTACCTGGGCGGCGACCGGGCCAACGGCAGCTATGTCAGCTACAAGTCACCGGGAAAGACCGCCTGGAGCACCGTCATAGAGACCCTCGACGCCACGGCCGCGCAGACCGTCAGCCTCAAGACCGCCGGAGGACTGCCCGGCGGCACGGTGCACGTCTGGTCCAGCGACTTCGCCTCCGGCCGGCAGAGCGACTACCTCGTGCACACCGCCGACCTCACACCCGTCAACGGCGCCTACCAGCTGACCCTGCAGCCGGGCCGGGTGTACTCGGTGACCACCACTGCAGGACAGGGCGCCGGAACAGCCGCCTCACCCACCCGCGGGCTGCTCGCACTGCCCTACTCCGACGACTTCCAGTCCACCCGGCACGGCGGCGAGGCCCGGTACCTGGCCGACATGAACGGCTCCTTCGAGGGCGCGGCCTGCGGCGCGGGCCGCACGGGCACCTGCGTACGGCAGATGGCCACGACGACCCCCATCACCTGGGACAGCGGCAGTGACCCGTACGCGACCCTCGGCGACCTGAGCTGGTCCGACTACACCGTGTCGGCCGACGCGATGCTCGAACAGGCGGGCGCGGTCCAGCTGATGGGCCGGGTCGGCACCCAGAAGGGCTTCTCCCCGGGCAGCATCAACGCCTACTACCTCAAACTCACCAACACCGGGGCCTGGTCCATCCTGCGCAACAGCGCCACCGGAGCGGTCACCACCCTCGCCTCCGGCACCGTCGCCGCGCCCGGCACCGGCAGCTGGCACCGGCTCGCGCTCACCTTCGCCGGCCGCACCATCGCCGCGACCATCGACGGCACGAAGGCCGGCTCCGTCACCGACGACTCCTACGGGGCGGGTCAGGTCGGTATCGGCACCGCCGGGTACGTGGCCGCCCAGTTCGACAACCTCAGCGTGACGCCCGGCTCCCCGGCCGCCGTGTCGGGTACGTACACGCTGGTCAACCGCAACAGTGGCAAGGCGCTCGACGCGGCCGAGCAGGGCACTGCCGACGGCACGCCCATCATCCAGTGGACCCGCAACGGCGGCGGCAACCAGCAGTGGAAGATCACTCCGGCCGCGGGCGGCTACTACACCGTCACCGGAGTGGCCAGCGGCAAAGCGCTCGACGTACCGGGCGCCGCCAAGGTCGCCGGGACGCAACTCGACCTGTGGACGTCCAACGGGGGCGCCCACCAGCAATGGCTGATCGTCCCCAGCGGTGGCGGCTACTACACGCTGGAGGGCCGCGACAGCGGCCAGCTCGCCGACGTCAGCGGTGCGTCCACCGCCGACCAGGCGCCGGTCGTCCAGTGGCCGGCCAACGGCGGCAGCAACCAGCAGTGGCAGCTGGTGCCCGTCTCCTGATCCGTTCCGGCCCTTCGCCGTGCCTCCGGGGCGGCCGGTCCAGACCCTGCCAGTGGTAGGAACCGCGCTGGTACGTGCCGCGTGCGTACGCGGTACAGGGGGCTGGGTCGGCCGCGCCGGGCGGCGAAGTATTCCTTCCGGGAGCCCGCGGCACGATCGGTGCGGCGGGCCCGGTATCCGGAGGGAACGGGACGATGGCGATTGTCGAAGGGGTGCCGGCCGGCGTGGAGGCGCCGGCCGGCGGGTCCGTACGGGAGTCCGTGCCCGACCGGATGACGGGCCGGCTGCGGCTGGTCCTGGTGGTGCTGCTGGTCGCGCAGTTCATGCTGGCCGTGGACTTCTCGATTCTCAATGTGGCGCTGCCGGTGGTCGGCCAGGGGCTCGGGTTCCCGCTGACGGACCTGCAGTGGATCGGTACGTCGTTCGCGCTGGCCGCCGCGGGGTTCACGCTGTTGTTCGGCCGGATCGCCGACATCGTCGGCCGCCGCCGGCTGTTCCTCGCCGGGCTGGCGGTGCTGGGGGTCTCCTCGCTGGTCGGCGGGCTGGCGGTCAGCCCTGGCATGCTGCTGGCCGCCCGGGTCGCCCAGGGGCTGGCGACCGCGGCCGTCACCCCGGCCGGGCTGTCGCTGCTGACCTCTTCCTTTCCCGAGGGCCCGCTCCGCGACAAGGCGCTCGGTCTCAACGGCGCCCTGATGTCGGCCGGCTTCACCGCCGGCGCGGTCCTCGGCGGTGTACTGACCGACCTGCTCTCCTGGCGCTGGGCGTTCTTCGTCAACGTGCCGGTCGCCGTCGCGGTGCTGATCGTGGCCCCGCTGGTGATCAAGGAGACCCGCCCGGCGGTCCGCCCGCGGCTGGACGTACCCGGCGCGATCGCGGTCACCCTCGGCCTGCTCGCCCTGGTCCTCGGGCTGACCACCGCGGGGGAGAAGGGGTGGGGTGACCCGGTGGCTCTGGTCTCCCTGGCGACCGGCGCCGTACTGCTCGGCGTGTTCTACCTCGTCGAGAAGGGCGCGTCCGCTCCTCTGGTGCCGGTGGCGATGCTGCGGCGCCGCACCGTGATCTGGGGCAACGTCGCGGGCCTCATCGCCTTCGTCACCGAGACCTCGCTGGTCTTCCTCATGACCCTCTATCTGCAGAAAGTGCTCGGCTTCTCCCCGCTGGCGGCGGGTCTCTCCTTCGGTGTGCTGGGCCTGGGCACCGTCGCCGGCGGTCTGGTCGCGGCCCGGGTGATCGGCCGGATCGGCACCAGGGCCACCCTCGTGACCGGTGGTGTCGTCCAGGCCGTGGCGACGGTGGCGCTGGTCGCGCTGGGCGACGACCGCGGCTGGATGGCGCTGCTGCTGGCGGGCACCTTCCTCGGCGGGATCGGCAACATGCTGGTGATCGTCGGCTTCATGGTCACCGCCACCTCCGGCAACCCCGACGCCGAGCAGGGCATGGCGACCGGGCTGGCCACCATGACCCAGCAGGTCGGCATCACCATGGGCGCCCCGGTCATGAGCGCCATCGCCACCGCCGGGATCACCGTCTCGTCCGGCACGGGCGCGGTGCTGGACGGCATCGGGAACGCGGTCCTGGTGAACGCGGCCCTCGCGCTGGCCGGAGCGGTCCTCGCGGCCCTGTTCCTGAGCGGCACACGGCGGACGTGACGCGGGTCTCACACCCCATTCCGGCGGTGTGCCACAAGGGCGCCGCGCACCCGGGTCGCCGCCGGAAGGCCCGCATCCGCCATGGATGCGGGCCACGTGCTATCGTAGATCTCAGTTGCAGTTGTGGTACCCATGAAACTTTGTGTGCACCTGACGGTTACATCCCTCAGGTGCATTTTGTTTTTCCGGTCATCTCCGGATGGGCTCATTGCGGCGACGCGGAACACGTGAAGTGCGTGTTCCGGCTGTGCCCCCTATCAGAGGAGATTTGACATGGCTACTGGCACCGTGAAGTGGTTCAACGCGGAAAAGGGCTTCGGCTTCATCGAGCAGGACGGCGGCGGCGCTGACGTCTTCGCCCACTACTCGAACATCGCCGCCCAGGGCTTCCGTGAGCTCCAGGAAGGCCAGAAGGTCTCCTTCGACGTCACGCAGGGCCAGAAGGGCCCGCAGGCCGAGAACATCGTTCCCGCCTGACGCTGACAAGAGCTGAGCCAGGGCCCGCACCTCACGGTGCGGGCCCTGGCCGTTGCCCGGACTCCGTAGGACCTCCCGGGCACCATTCACCACACGGACCTCATCGGTCCGGTATTCCGGCCGCCACTTCTCAGTAGGCGCCGTTTTCATCGGAGTTCACCGCGCGGATATTTCCGCCGAACTCCGCATTCGTCATTTGCTTCGGTTCGTTTCTTGCGATTCCTTGCGCGGCTGCCGGCCGCCGGGACTTCCTCGACACGCGCCGCCTCGAGGAAGGTTCCGCATGAACCGCACCACGCGCTCGAACAGCCCCTACTCCCGCAGCAGCCGCACCGGCGGCTCGGGCAGTGGCGGCAGCTACAGCAGCCGCTCCGCCGGCTCGGGCAACAACACCGCCGGTTTCACCGGCCGCTCCCGCTCGCAGTCCCCGAACCGCTCCGGCGGTTCCGGACGCCGGCCGGCCGCGCTGCAGGGCGAGTTCGCCCTGCCCGTCACCATCACCCCGGCGCTTCCCGCCGTCACCACCTTCGGCGCGCTGGACATGCCCGTCGAGGTGCTCAAGATGCTCACCAGCCTGGGCATGAACGAGCCGTTCCCGATCCAGGGCGCGACGCTGCCGAACTCGCTGGCCGGCCGTGACGTCCTCGGCCGGGGGCGTACCGGCTCCGGCAAGACCCTCGCGTTCGGTCTGGCGCTGCTCTGCCGCACCGCCGGACAGCGTGCCCAGCCCCGCCAGCCGCTCGCCCTGGTGCTGGTGCCGACCCGTGAGCTGGCCCAGCAGGTCACCGACGCCCTGACCCCGTACGCCCGCTCGCTGCACCTGCGGCTGGCCACGGTCGTCGGCGGTATGTCGATCGGCCGCCAGGCCAGCGTGCTGCGCGGCGGCGCCGAGGTCGTCGTGGCGACGCCGGGCCGGCTCAAGGACCTGATCGACCGGGGTGACTGCCGGCTGGACCGGGTGGCCATCACGGTGCTCGACGAGGCCGACCAGATGGCGGACATGGGCTTCATGCCGCAGGTCACCGCGCTGCTCGACCAGGTGCGCACCGACGGCCAGCGGATGCTGTTCTCGGCCACCCTGGACCGCAACGTCGACCAGCTGGTGCGCCAGTACCTGCACGACCCGGTGGTCCACTCGGTGGACCCGTCGGCCGGTGCGGTCACCACGATGGAGCACCACGTGCTGCACGTGCACGGCGCCGACAAGCGCGCCACCACCACGGAGATCGCCGCCCGTGACGGCCGGGTGCTGATGTTCCTGGACACCAAGCACGCCGTCGACCTGCTGACCCGCGAGCTGCTGGCCAGCGGTGTGCGCGCGGCCGCGCTGCACGGCGGCAAGTCGCAGCCGCAGCGCAACCGGACGCTGGAGCAGTTCAAGACCGGCCACGTGACCGTGCTGGTGGCGACCAACGTCGCCGCCCGCGGTATCCACGTCGACAACCTGGACCTCGTCGTCAACGTCGACCCGCCGAGCGACCACAAGGACTACCTGCACCGCGGCGGCCGTACCGCCCGCGCGGGGGAGTCCGGTGTGGTCGTCACGCTGGTGCTGCCGAACCAGCGCCGCGACATGACGCGTCTGATGGCCGACGCCGGCATCACGCCGAAGACGACCCAGGTCCGTTCCGGCGAGGCCGAGCTGACCCGGATCACCGGTGCCCAGGCCCCGTCCGGTGTTCCGGTCGTCATCACCTCCCCGGTGTCCGAGACCGCGAAGCGCAGTGCCGCCTCGACCCGCGGGCGCCGCAGCCGTACGGCCCAGGCTCGTCGCGCCGGTGCGCCGGATCGTTCCTCCAGGCCCCGTACGACCGCCGTCTGACCGTTGCCGGCCAACGGCCGGCAGCACCCCGAATACCGCCGGGCCCCACTGACGAGTGGGGCCCGGCTTTTCGTTGTCGCTGTCAGGCGGAAGGGCCGTCAGGCGGAGGCGTCGTCAGGCGGACGCGTCGCCGGTGCGCGGCTCGGGCGGAGCGACCGGGAGCAGGGCTTCGCCCACCCCGTCGGCGAGCGTCAGGACCTGGTCCGCACCGGTCAGTTCGAGCGTGCGCAGCAGTTGCGGGCTGACGTCGGCGAGGACCAGGACGTCCCCGCGGTCCTGCAGCGTCTGCCGGATGGTGAGCAGCAGGCCCAGCCCGCGGGAGTCGCAGAAGGTGAGGCCGGCGCAGTCCAGTACCAGGCGGGACCGGCGGGTGTCGCCGTCCTGCTGGGCCGGCAGCTCGCCGTTCCCGGCCCGGCCGTCCTGCCGGGCCCGGAGCAGCTCGGCCACGGCGGTCGCCAGGACGTCCTCGCTGTCGAGGTCGAGCTCGCCCGCCAGCGCGAGTACGTCGACATCCCCCTGGCCGTGGCGTACGGGCCGCACCTGCAGCCGAGTCATGGTCGTCTCCCGAAGATCAAGATCGAGGAAATCTGGGTGTGCTCACGTCGCCCCCACCCCGCCTTGCCACGGGTCGGCCGACTCCGTGGCGAGGTAGCGCGAGGGAAGCGTACCTGGCTTCCCGGCGTGCGTAAATCTGCCTCGGCCACGATAGACATTTCCCGATCGGGTTGTTAGGTTTTCTGACGTAATGCAGGACGTCGGTGATCTCCGGCTGTCGCCTCCCCCGAGTGGGCTGTCCGCCGCAGAGGTGCAATGACCCCCAGAACCCGTACGAACACGACCGACAGGTTCGACGACGACGACTACCCCGCCTACACCATGGGCCGGGCCGCGGAGATGATCGGCAGCACGCCCGCCTTCCTGCGGGCGCTGGGTGACGCGCGGCTGATCACCCCGCTGCGTTCGGAGGGCGGCCACCGCCGCTACTCGCGCTACCAGCTGCGCGTCGCCGCCCGCGCGCGCGAACTCGTCGACCAGGGCACGGCCATCGACACGGCCTGCCGCATCGTCATCCTGGAGGACCAGCTCGAGGAGGCCCTGCGCCTCAACGAGGAGCTGCGCCGCGGGGCCGGCGGCCCGCCGCCCGGGGACGACTGACCGTCCGGGCGGCGCATCCGGGCCGGACGGGGCGGTGCGGGCCCGTGCCACGACGGCGCCGGAGCGCCTAGGGTCGGTGCTGTGCTGAGCATCGTGGATGAACTGACCGGCCCTGGTCCGCTGCGGATCTGCGCCCATGCCCCGCAGGACGGCGATCCGGGCGATCTGACCGGACTGCGGGTGCTCCTCGTCGCCGACGTGCTGGCGCGCGTCGTCGAGCTGCGCGGCAGGGCGGTGCTCATGGGGTGGACCGGACCGCAGGTGCCCTCCGCCGACGGGGCGGGCATCCGTCCGGCCGACGCCACCGGCACCCTCGAGGAGATCACCGAGACACTGGGCGGCCCACCGGTCGTGCACATCACCCATCGCGCCTACGAGGGCGCGGGCGGCGCCAGCCTCCGCGTCGGCGAGGCGAGCGCCACGGGTCCGGACCCGGTGAACGGGGACATGCTCGCCGTGCGCGTGCTGCTCCTCGGCCACCCGCACCACGAACCGATCGCCGTCACGTCCGAGGAGATCGCCGTGGCCGGCCGCCTGCTGGCCCGCTGGCGGCGAGCGGTGGCCGACTGGGCCGAGGAGCCGTCCAAGCCGATGGCCGCCGACCTGGTGCGAACGGCCCGGGCCACGCTGGAGGACACCCTCGACACCTCCGAGGTGCTGCGGCTGCTGCGCGGGCTGGAGACGGCCGGTGAGGTACCGTCCGGCGCCAAGTTCGAGACCTTCGCGCATCTCGACCGGGTTCTCGGCCTGGAAGTCGTCCGCGAGATCGGCCGCCCGCGCTCCGCCGGGGCACCGGCATGAGCGGGACGCGGCGACTGGTGATCCTGCGGCACGCCAAGTCCGCCTGGCCCGACGGCGTTCCCGACCACGACAGACCGCTGAACCGGCGCGGCCTGCGCGATGCCCCCGCCGCCGGCCGGTGGTTGGACGAGGCGGGCCGGCTGCCCGACCTCGTCCTGTGCTCCTCCGCCCGCCGGACCCGCCAGACCTGGGAACTGGCCGCCGCCGAGCTCGACGGCGCTCCACCGGTCCGCTACGAACCGCGCCTCTACGCGGCGGACGACGACGATCTGCTCGACGTCGTCCGCGAAGTGGCCCCCGATGTCGGGACGTTGCTGCTGGTCGGCCACAACCCCGGCCTCCAGGAACTGGCCCTGCTGCTCGCCGGCGAGGCGGCCGGCGACACCCTGGAGCGCGCGCGGACCAAGTTCCCCACGTCCGGCACCGCCGTGCTCACCTGGAGCGGACCGTGGTCGGCCCTCGAGCCGGGGTCCGCCCTGCTGACCGACTTCGTGGTTCCGCGCGGGCGGCGTGAGGAGCGTTCCTGACGGCCGGCGGCCGGAAGGGCGTTCCCCGCCTCAGCGGAAGGTCCCGGCGGCCGCGACGGTCGCCGGGGTCGCGACGCTTCTGACGGGTCCAGCGGCCTTGACGGGTCCGGCCGTTCTGACGGGCGCGGTGGTTCCGAGGTGCGCGGTGGTTCCGACGGGCCTGGGAGCGGGGGCGACCAGCGCCGGGTCGACGGTGAGGGCGGTGACGCCCAGCGGCGCCCCGAGCTCGTGCAGCGCGGACGCGGACAGTCTGATCCACTCCTGGCCGGCGCCCAGCGCCGCGACGAGCCGCCGCTCGGTGGTGAAGGCGACGGCGGTGCGGCCGCCGAGCGGGGTGCGGAAGAAGCGGGCGCTGCAGCCCGCGGAACCCGGCCGGACAGGGACGAGAAGTGGTCCGGCCGGGATGCGTTCGGAAGGTTCGGGATCCTCCGCGTACTGGTGCTCGACCATCACAGTGCTCCTTGAAAGAGGCGAAGCGTACTCCGGCGTGATCGCCGGCGCCGCTCCGATGAAGGTATCCCCGCGCGGGGGGTCGTCGATCACGCTCCTTACGGGGGCTTGATGCGGCACCGGCCCCTTTGACGCGCTCCTGACGGGCAGCTGACGGGGCGCGGAGCGGCGTCCTGAGGCCTGCGCCGTCAGGGGTGCATCAAAGCTCCGGCCTGCGCGTCAAGCACGCGTCAGGGAGGGAGGCGGGGCCCGGACCTGCGGGCATAGCGTGATGGCAGTGCTCCCGGCGATCACGCCGGAGAGCATTTCGTCTCCCTTCCGGAGGACCGCCATGTGCCTGTGCCAGTACCAGGACGAGGACGAACCCGAGCCGACCGAACGGATCGCGGCCGGTTCCTTTGTCGTCCCGGCGCCGTCGGACCAGCCGGCTCCGTACGTCCGCACCACCCTCTGCGCCCGGTCGGCCCCGGCGTACCCCGCCGCCGGCCCTGACGTCGTCGCTCCCGCTCCCGTCAAGACCCTGGCGCCGGACAACTGGCGCCACGCGGACCGCACGACGCCGGCGCGCTGCGCATGACCGCCACCTCGCTCGTACCGGCCCTGGCCACGGCGCCGGCGGTGGACCCGTCGTCGCTCGTCGTCTGGCCCGCCTCCGCCCGGCCCGCCGCCCACGGCGATGTCACCGTCGCGTGCGTCTCGCTTGCGGAGGCGGCCGACCGCTTCGGCACCCCGCTCTACGTCCTGGACGAGGGTGAGATCCGCGACCGCTGCCGCACCTACCGCGCCGCCTTTCCCGAGGCCGATGTGATCTACGCGGCCAAGGCGTTCCTCTGCCGTGCCCTGCTGCACTGGGTGGAGGAGGAAGGCCTGGGCCTGGACGTCTGCTCGGCGGGCGAGTTGGAGCTCGCCGTCACCACGGGATTCCCGCCCGAGCGGATCGTCCTGCACGGCAACGCCAAGAGCCCCAAGGACCTGAGCGCTGCCGTACGGCTCGGCGTCGCGCGGATCGTGGTCGACAGCGCCTCGGAGATCAACCACCTGGCCGTGCTGGTGCCGAGGGGCACCCGGCAGCAGGTCATGGTGCGCGTGGTGCCGGACGTCTCGGCGGGCGGCCACACGGCCGTCAGAACCGGCACCGACGGGCAGAAGTTCGGCCTGTCGATCACCGACGGCTCCGCCGAGGAGGCCGTCGACCGGATCCTCGGCCGGCCCGAGCTGGAACTGGTCGGCCTGCACTGCCACATCGGATCCCAGATAGCCGACGTCGAGCCGTACATCACGGCGTTGCGCCGGCTGATCGGCCTGATGGCGCGGATCCGGGACGACCACGGCGTCGCCCTGCCGCAACTCGATCTCGGCGGCGGGCACGCGGTGGCCTACCGGCCCGGCGAGGACGTCCTCGACGTGGCCGCGCTCGCCGCCCGGGTCCGCGCCGAACTCGCGGAGGGCTGCGCCCGCGCCGGGCTGCCGGTGCCACGGCTCACCATCGAGCCGGGACGGGCGATCGCCGGCCCGGCGGGCGTCGCGCTCTACCGCGTGCTGTCGGTCAAGGACACCGGCGGGCAGCGCTTCGTCGCCGTGGACGGCGGCATGAGCGACAACCCGCGGCCCGCCCTGTACGGGGTGCGCTACGCGCCCCGGCTCATCGGCCGCGGCTCCACCGCCCCGGTGCGCCCGGTCACCGTCGTCGGCCGGCACTGCGAGGCCGGTGACGTCCTCGCGGCCGGTGCGGCACTGCCGGACGACGTCCGTCCCGGCGACCTGCTGGCCGTCCCCGTCGCGGGCGCCTACCACCTGTCCATGGCCTCCGGCTACAACCTGGTGGGCCGCCCGCCCGTCGTCGCCGTCCACGACGGCACCGCCCGGCTCCTGGTACGCCGCGAGACGCTGACGGACATGAGCCTGCGCGACATCGGTCTGTAGGACGCGTCAGCCAGGACCCGTCAGCCAGGAGCCGTCCGTCTGGACCATTCCGTCAGGACCCGTCGTCCTGCCGCGTCCGGGCGTGAGGCTGTCAGAGGGCCGTCAAGGATCCCGCCGGCCGTATATCGGGTCCGTCAAGGGATGCCGCTGCCCGCGCTTCGCGGGGATCCACTGGAAGGACAAGGAACCGGGGCGCAGGGTCCACGGTTCACCGGTCTCAGTAGAGAAGGAAGCGAAACCACCATGGCCGAGGCCACGCGGATCATCGTCGGCGTCAGCGGATCGCTGAGCAGCCTGGCCGCCCTGCATCGCGGCGTCGCCGAGGCGCGCCGCTCCGACGCCCTCCTCGTGCCGGTGCTCGCCTGGGTGCCGGTGGGCGGCGAGATCGCCTACCGCAGGACGCCCTGCCCGCCGCTGCTCAAGGAATGGGAGCGCGCGGCCGGCAAGCGCCTGGACACCGCCTTCGAGCAGGCCCTCGGCGGCTACCCCAACGGCCTGCGTATCCGGCCGCTGATCGTGCGTGCCGGGGCCGGTCAGGCGCTGGTGCGGATCGCCGACCGGCCGGACGACCTGCTCGTGGTGAGTGCGGGCCGCCGCGGCCCGCTGACCCGGATGTTCCACGGCTCGGTGGCCCGCTACTGCCTGGCCCACGCCAAGTGCCCGGTGATCGCCGTACCGCCGTCCGACCTGCTGGAGACCCTCGAACGCGCGGGGCGCCACGGGTTCCCGTTCCCCAACACCCGCTTCGGAGCGCGCTATGCGACGCGGCGCCCCGACGAGATGAGCCCTGTGGGTGAAGATCCGTATCGCCCGTCATCAACCTCATGACGGTTTGTCAGGCCCGGCGGGCCTTCTTTCGCGTCGCGGCCTTCGCTGTGCCCGCGGCCTTCGCTGTGCCCGCGGCCTTCGCCGTGCCTACGGCCTTCGCCGTGCCCGCGGCCTTCCGTGCCGGCTCTTTCCTGCTCGACCTGGTCGACCAGGTGAACTCGATCTCGAGCTCGATCTCCCCATCGCCGATCTCGACCTCGATCTCGCTGCGAAGGTCGTCGGCGATCCGCAGGCTCAGCGTTCCCGGGCTGAGTTCAAGTTCGGCATCCTCACCTTTCCTCAGCGCGGCTGCGAGTGCTGTGAGCTGGTCAGCCGCCTCAAGGCGTGTCAGTGAGCGCTTCTGCTCGAACTTGAGGTCTTTCATGGGTGTCTCCGATCCGGAAACGGGATGGGCGTCGGGCGTCGTATCAGGGCCATGCGCGGGCGCGTAGGGAACACGTCGTCCTCAGCGATGGCGGCGATGCCCACGAAGATCATTACCGCGCGTCCGCGCTCGGCCGCCCGGCCTACTTCCAATGTCGACCCACCGGGATCACTCCGCACCTCGGGGTGCCTGACCGACAGCGCTCGATGAGCAACTCGCAGCCCATCTGTGCAGGTCGGAGCGGTGTCGTAACGCATACGGCGACGACGTGACCGATCACGACAAACGGGCTCTCCCCATCCGGGCCCGCACCTGGTCGGACGCCTGCACCCATGGCCCGGCGGACCATGCGCCCCCATGCGGGAGCCCACGATGGGTTCTACGATTGGGGAAGCTTCACGCTCGCGGAACGCGGTTCTCTCCGCCTCATATCTCCCTCTCTCCCTCGAGATATCTCCCTGAAGCTCGAAACTCACCAGGAGGCCATGCGACATGTCCACTGCGTTGGAAACCCCTGTCCTGGACACCCTTGCTGCCATGACGGTCGACTCGATCGAGCGATGCGGGATGGCACCCGACATGTTCATCGTCACGCGTATCGCGGCACTCGCCGCCTCGGATGCCCCGCCCATCTCTTACGTGGCGCATATCGACCCCGCACTCCAAGCCGGTCTGACCGCCGAACAGGTGCAGGACATCCTGGTCGCCATTGCACCCATCGTCGGCACCGCCCGTGTCATGACGGCAGCAGGCAACATCGCCACGGCGCTCGGCATCGCCATCGCCGTCGCCGATGCCGAGATGGACGCCCAGGGCTGAATCTCCGTCCGCTCGTCCCGCCGCAGCAGCAGTCGATGTCCGAAGTCACTCCGCCGACCTGAGTCCACCAACCGGTCCACCAACCGGTTGACCTCCGTGGTGGGTCGCGGGTCCGCGCTCCGGGACAGCTGGGACGATTCGGCCCATGGCATCCAAGGCAGGAACCGCCGCGAGTTCGGCAACGGCGCGAATCGTCCTGCTGGCACTCGCTGCCGGCCAGTTCCTGATGGCGCTCGACAGCTCGGTCATGAACGTCTCCATCGCGACGGTGGCCGAGGACGTGGGCACGACGGTGACGGGAATCCAGGGTGCCATCACGGCCTACACCCTCGTGATGGCGATGTTCATGATCCTCGGCGGCAAGGTGGGGGCGCTGATCGGCCGCAAACGCGCGTTCATGATCGGCTGCGTCATCTACGGCTGTGGCTCCCTGACCACGGCGATCGCACCGAACCTGCCCGTGCTGCTGTTCGGCTGGGCGTTCCTCGAGGGGATCGGGGCGGCACTGATCCTGCCCGCCATCGTGGCACTCGTGGCGAGCAACTTCGTCGCCGAGCGCCGTCCCGCCGCTTACGGTCTCGTCGCGGCCGCAGGGGCCGTGGCGATCGCGGTCGGGCCGCTCATCGGGGGTGTCGCGACGACGTACTTCTCCTGGCGATGGGTCTTCGCCGGTGAGGTCGTGGTGGTGCTCGGCATCCTGGTGCTTGCCGCCCGCATCGTCGACACGCCGATCAGCGAGCGGCCGCGCATTGATCTCGTGGGCGCCGTGCTCTCCGCGCTCGGGCTCGGGATCTTCGTCTACGGCGTACTCCGCTCGGACGAATGGGGCTGGTTCCAGCCGAAACCCGACGCGCCCTCGTGGCTCGGGGTTTCGCTGGTCGTGTGGCTGATGCTGGCCGGCCTACTGCTGATCTGGCTCTTCCTTCGCTGGGAGGCCCGCATGGTGGAGCGGCACAGGGAACCTCTCGTCGACCCGGCCATGCTGCACAACAGGCAGCTCACCGGCGGACTGACCATGTTCTTCTTCCAGTACCTCGTTCAGATGGGCGTCTTCTTCGTCGTACCGCTCTATCTGTCCGTCGCCCTGGGCCTGTCCGCGCTCAAGACCGGCGCCCGCATCCTGCCGCTCTCCGTGACGCTGCTGGCGGCCGCGATCCTGATTCCGCGCCTCTTCCCGGATGTCTCGCCGCGGCGGGTGGTGCGGCTCGGGACCCTCGCGTTGCTCGCGGGCGCGGTGATCCTGATGGCCGCGCTCGACGCGGACGCCGGCGCGGAAGTCGTCACCATTCCCCTCCTGTTGATCGGACTCGGCATGGGCGCGCTGGCCTCCCAGCTCGGGTCGGTCACCGTGTCCGCCGTGCCCGAAGCCCAGAGCTCGGAAGTCGGCGGCGTTCAGAACGCCGTCACCAACCTGGGCGCCTCGATCGGTACGGCGCTCGCCGGGTCGATCATGATCGCCGCGCTGTCGACGTCGTTCCTGACCAGCGTGGAGCAGAATCCGGCGGTCCCGGCCGACGTCAAGAGCCAGGCGGCTGTCGAGCTCCAGAGCGGCGTACCGTTCTTGTCGGACGCCCAGCTCAAGTCCGCCCTCGGCGACGCCGGCACGAGCGCGAAGGTGACTCAGGCGGCACTCGACGCGAACGCCGACGCCAGGATCGACGGCCTGCGCGCCGCACTCGCCATCCTCGCCTTCAGCGCTCTCCTGGCGATGTTCTTCACCTCACGGATCCCGACGACCCAGCCCCGTTCGACGGAGCCGTAGCGGGCGACCTCGACGGCGGGTTGAGACCGAGTGCGGGGCCATCGCGGGGCTGGGACGGTCCGGTGAGGAATCCGCTGAGCAGGACCGGGGCTGTTGCCGTGATCCTTGCGTCCACGGACGGTCCACGGACGTGGCCGGATCAGAAGGGAGCAGTGCCGATCTCCTTGCCCTGGGCGTCCCGCAGTTTGATCTCGGAGGAGTGGTCGGTGCCCTGGGTACCCGGCAGTCCCAGGGCGAAGTAGGTCTGGGTCAGGCCCGGGAGCCGGAAGGTCGGGGTGCTGTAGTGCACGCCCTTCCAGACACAGTCCACCGACTTCACGCTGGGACTGACCTGCCCGATGGTCACCCACCCCACGGAGCCGTGGCCTGACGGAGCGTCGATCGTGTAGCCGGTGGTGCTGACGCCGCCGTCCGAATTGGCCGGCTGCTGGTCGCAGCCGAACATGCCGGCTGTGCCGGTGTCCGGGCCGGTCGCTGCCACGACCGCGGTGCAGGAGGTGCCGCCGCCGGCGTGCACCAGCCCCAGCTTCCAGGGGACGCCCGCGATCTTTCCCGAATGTTCGGGGAAGGTTCGGTAGATCGGGAAGGGCGGATCCTGCGGCGTGCGCGGGGCCTTCGTTGTCGTGATGCTTGGCCGGGGGATCGCCGGGGCCTTCGGGGTCGTAGCGGCCGGTGGGGACATCGGGGTGGCCGTGGTGCCCGCGGAGTTCGCCTGCGCCGCCAGCCAGCCGCCTCCCCCCAGCACCGTCGCGACAGCTACCGCCGAAAGCCCCAGCAGGGCCCGCCGCGTCCGACGTTGCCGCCGGCCGGAGGTCACGATGGCTCCCAGCGGCACCCGGCCCACCTCACTGTCCTGCGACAGCCGCTCGAACACCGCTTTCAGACCGTCCTCGGTAGGGCTCGTGGGGTCGTTCATGACTGTCCTTCCGAAGGGTCGAGCCGCAGCGCGGGATCGAGCCGAAGCTTGGCCAGTGCCTTGGAGGTCTGGCTCTTCACGGTGCCCACCGAGCAGCCCATCGCCGCAGCGACCTGCGCTTCGGTCAGGTCCGACCAGAAACGCAGCACCAGAACCGCGCGCTGCCGCGGCGGAAGCGCCGCCAGCGCCCGGTTGACCGTCACCCGCCACGCGGCGGCGGGTGCGAAGTCCACCGAGGCGGCCGCGCTCGCCTCGGTCCGGCGGTCCCACGCCACTTCCCGCACCCGACGCCGACGCATCCGGGTGCGGTGCGCATTGACCAGGACCCGATGCAGATAGGCGTCCACGTCCCGCGCCCGCGACACCTTGTCCCAATGGGCATAGCAGGACGCCAGAGCGGTCTGGGCCAGATCCTGCCCGGCGCCGACATCACCGGTCAGCAGATAACCGGTCCTGACGAGCGATGGCCACCGCCTCGCCGCCAGCAGGTCGAAATCCGGTATCCCCTCACCCTCCTCGACCGGTTCCGCAGCAACTCCGGGGGGCGCCGTGCCACGCGCTTTCACGTTGAAGATGCTCATGACCCCCTTAGAGTCACGCGACACCGCAAATGGTTGCCCGGTCACCTCAGATCACCGACTGAGCGGTGCCGCGGGCACCACGAGGAGCGCGCCGGCGGCACTGAACCGCTGCCCCTGGCTCTACGGCAGCAGCGGCGCCAGGAGTTCTTCGCCGGCGGGGTAGGGGAGTTCGGCGGGCAGGAGCCGGTCCGCGGTGTGCAGGTCTCCGGCGCGTACGAGGGTGTGGATCTCCTGGGCGAGCGGCGTCACGTCGGTGATGGTGACCGTCCACTCGTCCGCGTATCGGCGGGCGGCGTCGCCGGTGAGGCCGAGTTGGAGGGAGCGGTACGGCAGCGGCTGGAGGTGGAGATCGCGTTCCGGGTCCCATTGGACGCGGGCGGGGGAGCGTTTGAGGTCGCGCTTCCAGGTGGCCAGGTTGGGTTGGAGCCCACGCTCGTAGTGGGAGAGGCAGGCATGGCGCAGCGCCCACTCGAAGCCTTCACGGGAGATTTCGACGGCGAGTACCGTCTCCTGGTCCTCCTTCATGCCCCAGCCGCAGCGGTACATCATCCAGAGGAACGAGGGCTTGATCCACGTCAAGCCGCGTTCATAGTCCCTTTCGGACTTGGACCGAGAGGATGTCCTCGTGCTGGATGCGCCTGCCAAGGGAAACGTCGTGCGACATCAGCCCAGGTAGGGCTCAGCGCGGTGCTCCATGAAGTGGCGGATTCGGAGCTGCTGAGTGTGATGCATCGGAAGCTCGGCAATCTCAGCCTGGGCGATGAATCGGAGCTCCGTCGACTCATCCGACATGGCGAGTCGACCACCAACGACTCGGGCGGTGAAGCAGATGTTGAACTGCCGTCGTACTTCGCCGTCCGAGTAGGCGATGACGTGCCGCGGGTCGGTGTACGTGCCGACAAGCCCGGTGATCTCCACGTCCAGGCCGGTCTCTTCCTTGACTTCACGGACTGCGGTACCTGGAAGCGAGTCCGTCATGTCCATACCGCCGCCCGGCAAGGCCCAGAGGTCGTTGTCCGTCCGCCGCTGAAGCAGGATACGGCCCTCCTCGTCGGTGACGACAGCGGACGCTGCCACGACCAAGCTGTTGGGCTTGGGCGCTTTGGGGTCGTCGTAGTACTCAGTCCGGCTCGCGGTCACGTCTCCTGTACCTGCGTCGCTGTCGCCCACACCGCATCGAAGCTTCCCGCGTAGGTGTCGAACATTCCACCATCGCCGTGCCGGCGGAGGTGCCAGACGGGTGCGCCGTATGCGTTCACTCCCCAGACATGGGCATTGATCAGGGCCTGGTCATCGGCGCGATACAGCGAGTTGTACAGGGTGGTCCCGTGCGTCCGGACCTCGATCCCGGGCACGCCGACGAGTGGCGTGTAGTGCATGAGGGCGAGTCGGCAGCGTGATTCGATGCCGTGCCCGAAGCGTTCCTCCTGGCCGCGCTGCCGGACGTTGGGATCGTCCGGATCCCCAATGGCGATGCGAACCGCGCAGCCATCGGCGGCTCGCTCCCGCAGAAGCTCATTGAGGCGGGGATACGCCTCGTGCAGAAAGATGGCGGCGTACACCAACACGTCGATCTGCTCGTGTGCCTGCGACAGCATGTCGACGAACGTCGACGCGGGAATGTCAGCGCGCTGGTCATAGAGCGCTACCAGTTCGGGACTGACTGCTCGGGCAGCACGGGCCTGCCTGAGCGCTGGCCACAGAGCGTGCACGTCTTCTCCTAAGGTCTCTGCCGCCAGCATGGCTGTGACGCGGCGTGGTGTGCGGCCGAGATTGACCCATCGCTCAACGGACTTCGGGTCCACCTCGGCCTTTACCGCGAGGGCGGCGTATGTCCAGCCTCCGGCTGCCATGGCGGCACGTAATCTCTCGTTCGGCATCTGAGTCTCTCCCCACCTGACGGGACGGCACTAGGGACGTTCTACCCGGTGTGGGACGTCCCGAAGTGGGTTTTGGGGGAGGTTCCAACGTCCTGGTGATGCGCGTGATGATCCCGGCATGAGCAATGACGGGATTCCTGAAGTCGGCGCGCTGGCAGTGGATACAGCCAAGCGGCGCACGGGCCACGTCATGGGCCGCGTAGGCCCGTACATCCAACTGCGGCCAGTCGGCGGTGGAACGGAATGGGGCGCCTGCCCGGAGGACGTCAAGCCTGCCGGGACTGACGGTCAGACTGGTACGCGGGTCGACGACGCGAGCAGCGTTGAGGACCGGTGGTCGTGATGGCCCGCGTTGCGGCGCTGAGGGTACAGCGCGGGGACCGGGTCAGTGTGCGCGGTCAGTGGCGAGAGGTGAAGGCGGTTCGTTCGGACCGGTTTGCCTCGGGTGGCCTGGTAGTCGTGCTGGTCTTCACCTCTGGTCTGGCCCTGCGGCTCAATGCGGCGGACGGCCTGGCGGTCGAACGTGGTGGCCGGGGGCTGCGGTGATGGTGGGCAGGGCGGTCTATCGGTACACGGATTGGTCGCTGGCCACGGACACAACGGCTAGCGGCCCGATCTATGCGGCGGAGTGCACTTCGTGCGGCGAGGCGTCGGCGGCAGCGGATGAGCAAGAGGGTCCGGAGGTGTGGTGCTTGCGCCATGCCGGGCTCACCGGGCACACGGGATTCCGTGGCGTGATCACGAGCTTCTTCCGGGCCTCGCTGGTGGAAGGTCCACGGTGAGGGGCGTGGGTGCGCGCGAGCGGGTGGCGTCAGCCGCGTTCGTGCTGGAGGTCTGGTGGTGGCGCCACGTGACGGATCGCAGGTTGTTCCGCTTGCTGGATGGGGAGCGTGCCCGGATCGCTGCCGGGATGTCCGATGCCCGCGCGCAGGAGGGTCTGCGGAGGTTGCCGGGCGGGTTCGCAGAGCTGGTGCGGCCGAAGCGCGGGAGGGTCGCTCCCTGCCCCCATAGGTCGGGCCGGGGTCGTCGTTCCGGGAAGGTCCGGCGGCTTCCGTTCTTGACCTTCCCTGGCGCAGCGATGTCACCGTGAGTTCGAATCTCACATCCTCCGCAGCCAGAGACACCAAGTCGGCCCCCGACCAGGGACATCGGTCGGGGGCCGTTCTCATGCGTGTTGCCTGCGGGCGACCGTGGTTCCCCGTGGTTCCCCGTGGCTTCCCGGCAGATCGGGCACGGAAGGGGCACGGGGATCAACGCTGGGCGCTGGCCGAGGTCTGGTAGTCGAGGGTCGCGTCAGGGGGGCCACAATGCAAGATCGCGTCGACTGCGGCCCAGTCGCTGAGAGGCACGTCGTAGCAGTAGAGCATCCAAGGATCGTCCGGGTCCGGAGTGATCACTTCTCGGAGTTGGATGATCTGCTCGCGGCTGATCGGGCGCTCAGTTCGCAAGAACTCGTCGTCCTTGCTGAAGCCGTCCAAGGACCAGACGACGGACGGTTCATCTATTGCCATGCACCGAGCCTAACGGCGCCCTCGGCCTGATCATGCGGTGCCCGCCACGCTGCTCTTGGCTGCCATCCCGTCTGCCGTCGTCCCGCTTTGTCGTATCCGCTGTGGCATCTTGAGGAACATGATCGAACCCGATTGACGCGCGCGACCCGGCGTCAGATCGAGCGCAGCGACGTCGGTCAGCTTCGCACGGTCCTGAGACGGCCCGCGAGACAATCCTCTACGGACTCACCCATTCGTCCAGCCTGAGCTTCACCTGGTGATTGTGGTCGGCATGCCAGATCACCTGACCGGTGACTACAGCGCCCATGCGGGGTAGATCCATCTCGGGTGGCATGAGTGTGACCTCCGCCAACCCCACTGCGTTTGGCACGCCATCTATCCGGACAAACACGCCGAAGCGTTGGCGACCGATGACCTGGCAGCTGATCGTTGCTCCTACCGGGAGTGCGAACACGGTCGCCGGCCAATCTCGGCGAACGTCCTCTTCGGCCGGGATTCCGGGCCCCGCCGGCCACGCGTACTCAGACATGGGCCGATCATGCCAGTGCGAGGCTGGCCTGTAGAGCCCTAGTTTGGAAGACCAGGGATGCGGATGCTGGCCGACCTGGGAAGCGTCTGACCTGCCCCAGAGCGGAAGCGTCGCCGGGATTCCCCGCGAATCTCCGCCGCTTCCCGCCGGACCGGGCACGGATCGGGCAGGGGGTTGCTTGCTAGTAGCGCAAGCGAGCTTCATCTCCGTCGATGGTGAGGATGTACTCGGTGAGCGGGGTGCCGCCCCCGGCTGGAACGAGCGTGAGCCCAAGATCACGGATGGGCCTCAGGACGCGCATCATGGCGGTCCCCTCAGGATCGGGCCCGCGTAGAGCCGCGAAGGCATCAAATAGCGGCCTGATCGGCTCCCAGGCCGGCGTGGGAGCGAAGCGCAGGAGAAACCTCGGCTGGTCGACGTCATATCCGGTGAGCCGGCCGAGTAGCGTCTCGCCGTCCATGAGATCCCAGTCCGACGTTTGCCAGTGCTCGTTCATATTGCCCCCGGTTGTCTGAGGCACATCCGCTGTGGGGGAGCGCCGAGGTGCGGATCATATGAGTTCGGCCGGTGGTGCCGGGCCACCCCTTGACGGCTCGGAGACGGCCCGGGTGGATCAGCTCGTTCGGCGGCGGGTTTGTACGCACCTCCGCTTCAATGTCCACCATGGAACTCCGAGAGGAGTGCCCGTGGACGGCTGACAACCACAGGGCCGACGATGGTATGCGCCGCGTCTGAGTGGTCAAGGAGACCAACACCCCATGCAGGCCATACCTGTGGACACATCCCGGCTCGGCGTACTGCGGTGCGCGGTGGCGCCGGAGGCCTCCCGGCAGATGCTCTCCTGGCGCTCCACGCCGGTCTGGTCGTCGTCGTTCACATGGGAGATCCGGCAGTAGATCGCGGCCGGCTCCCCTTCCCAGTCGGTGCGGCTCTTCTTCGTCCGCTGTGGTCCGGCTGCCTGGTTGGCACGCAGCGCGCGCCGCAATCGTGCTTCGGACTGCTGGTTGTTGGTGTCGGGCGTCATGGAAAAAGACTATGAGCGCGGCTTGATCCACGTCATCCGGTCCCGTTGCCAGGCCGCCGGGAACCGGCCGGTGCTCGCCGCCGGGAGTCCGATGTGCGGCGAGTACGCCTGGTAGACGGTGACGGTCGTCTCCGTGTGCAGTGCGCGGATCCGGTGTTTCGGTTCGGCCAGGAGGTGTTTCGGTTCTTCCACGGGATACAGGGTGCGGCCACCGGCCGCGGGGGCGCCAACGGTTTCTACGGGTGGGTCGGGCCCAGGGTCCAGTAGACGACGGACAGGGTGGCCATCGAGACGAGGGTGGAGACCATCACGGAGTCGCGGGCGAGATCGGTGTCCAGGTCGTACTGGCGCGCGTAGATGAACGCGTTCTGGGCGGTGGGCAGCGCGGAGCAGAGGACCACGGCGAGCAACTGGTGCTGCGGCAGGTGCAGAAGGAGGCCGCCGACCGCCAGGGCGATGAGGGGCTGAACGAGGGTCTTGAGCACGACCGTCACGCCGACCTCGGTGAGCCGGCCCGTGCCGGTCGCGGCCGGGCGGCCGTGCAGCGACATGCCGAGGGTGACGAGGGCGGTGGGAACGGCGGCCGCGCCGAGCAGTTCGCAGGAATGGCCGAGGGCCGTCGGAAGCTGCCAGCCCGCGGCGGAGACGACGGCGCCGAGGGCGGAGGCCATGATGATCGGGTTGCGCACCGGCATCCTCAGCATCCGGGTGAGGCCGCCGCTCCTCCAGCCGGCGCCGGTGCCGGCGTCGAGCAGGGTCAGGATGAGGGGGGATATCAGCAGCACCTGGAAGAGCAGGATCTGGGCGACGAACGAGGCGTCTCCGAGTACCTGCAGGGCCACCGGGATCCCGAGGTTGGCCGAGTTGACGTAGCCGGCCGCCATGCTGCTGATCGCCTGGTCGGCGAGCTTGTGGTGGAAGAGCCGGCGAGCGGCCAGGAGGCCGAGGGCGCAGACCACGACGGTGCCTGCGGCGAAGGCGATCATCGAGGTGTTCGCGAAGGTGTCGAGGCGCGCCTTGGAGATCATGACGAACAGCGCGGCCGGCATGGCCACATGGAAGACGAACCGGCCGAGGACGGGTTCCGCCTGCTCGCCCAGCAGACCCGTGCGGCTGACCAGGTAGCCGGCCGCGGTGAGTATCCAGATCGGGGCGAAGCTGGAGAGCAGGGAGGGCATGAATCCTCGGGTCCGGTGGGTCACGGGCGCGGCCCGAAGGGGCCGCGGGTCGGCGGTTTGCCGCCGTCCATGATCCCCGCCCGCTTCCCGGCGCCTCCGGCAGGGCATGCCTGAGGGCGCCGCCGCGCCGACCCGCCGCCGCGACCCGCTGCCGCGCCGCGCCGCCGCGCCGCCGCGCCGACCCGCGGCGGCTCCCGTCGACCCGGCCGGCCCCGGCCTAGGCCGTCAGCGCCTCGGGGGCGTCCTCTGCGCTCTCCGCGCACGCGGTGACCAGCTCGTCCAGGGAAACGTCCAGCGCGGCGGCCAGCGCCGCCACGGTGAAGAAGGCCGGGGTCGGTGCCCGGCCGGTCTCGATCTTGCGGAGGGTCTCCGCGGACAGTCCCGCCGCGGCGGCGACCTCCACCATGCTGCGGTCGCCGCGGGCCCGGCGCAGCAGCGCGCCGAAGCGCTCACCGCGTTCACGTTCCCAGGGGGTCAAAGGAGTTCTCACCATGACCGTGATACTAATACCGGTATAAGTATTGGGCATCATCGAGGTCATCAGTCAGGGGTCAGCAACATGGTGGAGATCAAGACCGACGCGGCGCTGGAGGCGATGCGCGAAGCCGGGCGCGTCGTGGCCCAGGCGCTCGGCGCCGTCCGCGCGGCGGCGGCCGTAGGGGTCCGGCTGCGGGAGCTGGACGTCGTGGCCCGTGGCGTTCTGCGCGCGGCCGGGGCGCGTTCGCCGTTCCTCGGCTATCGGCCGGAATTCGCCCCGGTGCCGTTCCCCGCGGTGATCTGCGCCTCGGTCAACGACGCGATCGTGCACGGCATCCCCGGCGACCACCGGCTGCGCGACGGCGATCTGGTCAGCATCGACTGCGGAGCCGAGCTCGACGGCTGGACCGGCGACGCCGCCATCAGCTTCATCGTCGGCACGCCGCGTCCCGCCGACCTGCGGCTCATCGACGCCACCCAGCGGGCGCTGGACGCCGCCATAGCGGCCGCCGTCCCGGGCAACCGGATCGGGGACATCTCGCACGCCGTCGGCACCGTCGCCAAGGCGGCCGGCTGCGGGATGCCCGCGGACTTCGGCGGCCACGGCATCGGCCGCCGGATGCACGAGGATCCGGGGGTACCCAACCGCGGCCGTCCCGGCCGCGGCTTCCCGCTGCGGCACGGTCTCGCGCTCGCCATCGAACCGATGCTGATGGCGGGCGGACGTGACGACTACCGTACCGATCCCGACGGTTGGACGCTGCGCACCGTCGACGGCAGCCGGGCCGCCCACATCGAGCACACCGTCGCCGTCACCGCGGAGGGCCCCCGCGTCCTCACCCTGCCCTGACCCGGGTCAGGGCCGCAGGTCGCTGTGCCCGCAGACCCAGGCCAGCGCGTCGTGCACCCCCTGGATGTAGTCGCGCGGGATCGTGCGCTGGGTGGCGTCCGCCAGCTGCACGACCGCGGCGTCCGCCTCGGCCGTCAGCAGGGGCAGATCCGGTGCCCCCTCGCACGAGGCGCCCGTGACCGGCGCCGGGTCGCCGCGGCCCAGCGCCCACAGGTAGCCCGTCAGGGCGCCCCGGGAGAGCTGCGTCTGCTGGGCCGGCCCCGCCCCGACGGCCTCCAGGGCGTGAAATGCCTCCTCGACCTCGGCCAGTGACCTGGTGCCGACGGTCTGTTCCTTGTGCGGCTCTGCGCTGGGAAACCTCATACCTGTACGTATGTCCCCTCCCGCGCCGCTGATGTGTGCCCGGGCGGGGGACAGGATCCCGTCCGGGTAGACCGGCCCGTCCGGTGGTCAGACACACCCGGCCGGTGCGTCCGGCTTGACGGTGTCGAGGTGGGTCTCCACCCACGCGCGCAGCACGCCGAGCGGCACGGCCACACCGCGCCCCAGCTCCGTCAGTTCGTACTCCACATGCAGCGGGACGGCCGGGTAGACGGTGCGGTCGACGAACCCGCTGTCCTCGAGCCGGCGCAGGGTGCTCGTCAGGACCTTGGGGCTGATGCCCTGGAGGCGGCGCTGCAGTGCGCCGAAGCGCTGCGGCCCTTCCTCCATCGCTCCGATCGCCAGCGCCGTCCACTTGTTGGCCAGCAGGTCCAGCACGTCGCGGCACGGGCACAGCGCGGCGTAGACGTCGTGCTGTGCGTGGTTTCCTGTCGTGCACGCGATGGTCATGGCCACTGCCTTTCCCGGTCGTGGAGGGTGGGCGACACGCCGGTTGCGTTGCCGCTCACGGCTCCCACCTGTGATGCTTTCCAAAAGATAGTAGTAGCCCTTGCAGGTAACCACTACCCCATGGGTAGCGTCCACGGTGTTGACGATAACCGGTCGGCGCGCTGTGTGCGCGCCGGCCCCACCCCCCCCACCGGGAGCCATCAGATGAACGAGAAGCCGACCATGCGCGCGATCACCCAGGACACCTTCGGCGGCCCGGAGGTGCTGCATCTCACCGAGCTGCCGCGCCCGGAGCCGGTACCGCACGAGGTGCTGGTGCGGGTGCGTGCCGCCGGGGTCAACCCGGTCGACTGGAAGACCCGGGAGGGCGGCGGCATGGCCGGTGCGCTGGGCGCGCCGCCGTTCGTGCTCGGCTGGGACGTCTCCGGCGTCGTGGAGCAGGTGGGGTTCGGCGTGCACACCCTGGAGGTCGGTGACGAGGTGTACGGGATGCCGTCGTTCCCCCGGGAGGCCGGCGCGTACGCCGAGTACGTGACCGCCCCGGCCCGGCACTTCGCCCGCAAGCCCGCCACGCTCGACCACGACCACGCCGCCGCGGTACCGCTCGCCGCGCTGACCGCCTGGCAGGCCCTGACCGTCACCGCCGGAGTCACCGCAGGTCAGCGGGTACTGATCCATGGCGCGGCGGGCGGGGTCGGGCACTTCGCCGTGCAGTTCGCCAAGCATCTGGGAGCGCACGTCACCGGGACCGCCCGCGCGCCGAAGCACGCCTGGCTGCGCGAACTGGGCGCCGACGAACTGGTCGACTACACCGCGGTCCGCTTCGAGGACGTGGTGCGCGACATCGACGTCGTCCTCGACCTGATCGGCGACGAGCACGACCGTACGAGTACCCGCTCGCTGGACAGGCTGCACCCCGGCGGGATCGTCGTCGCCGTCCCGTCGGGTGTCTCACCCGCGCTCATGGAGGCGGCGCGGGATCGCGGAGTGCGGGCCGCGGCGTATCTCGTGGAGCCCGACGGGGCCTCGCTGGCCACGATCGCCGAACTGATCGACAAGGGCGGCGTCACCGTCGAGGTCGAGGACGTCCTGCCGCTGGCGGAGGCCGCCGAGGCGCACCGTCGCGGCGAGCAGGGCCGCACGCGGGGCAAGCTCACCCTCCACGTCGCGTAAAGGGTCGGAAAGGCGTTCAAAGTGAACGTCAACCCTGAGGGATATCAAGGGTTGAGGGGTGGGGCTCCGTGAATCAACCCGGGCCTCTCCCCGCATTCCCGACGGGGAGCCAGAAGGGCCGGTGACGAGGCGGCCTGGATCAGGACGGGTCGTGGTTGACCTCGGAGGCCATCCGCGGGTGGAGCACGCCGGGGTAGAGCCGGGCCTTGGCCACCGGCTCGGCGACGCCGCCCTGCGGCACCATCTCGACGACGCCCCAGGGGCTGTCCGGCAGGAGCACCGGGATCACGTACGAGGCCGAGCAGCCGACGCAGTCGTACTGGTCCTCCCAGACCTCCACGTCGACCAGGCTGCCGGGGTTGCGCGCGACGTGCTTGTGCAGGGCGTGGCAGCGGCCGCACTTCTCGCCGGGCTCGCAGGTGCTGCCGCACGGGCACGGGAGGTCGAGCCGGACGGGGGGCTGCCAACGCTGGACGCGGCACGCCTCCGCCGTCTGCGAGGTGTGGCGCATCGCCAGGATGTTGCGGGCGGCGACGTTGTACGTCTCGCCCGTCGCGGTCATCCGGTCGCGGATGACGTCCTTGCGGGCACGGTTCGTCGTCATACAGTCCTCCAGCGGTTTTCCACGCGGTCCCGCAGAAGGCCGGGAAGACCGGACTGAGGCGATGGCGTGAGTCGATGACCCTTGTCCTCGCCCTCGTGACCCACCAGCGCGGGCCCAGGCTCGGAACAGGCAGACGCGGCTGCCGTCCTCCACGGTACCCGGAATCGGTCACGCCGATTTCCCCCGCCGTGGCGGTGCCACGGCGGGGGACGGGCGGTGGTGGGCCGGCGCCGGTTACGCCGCGGCTCCGTCCGGGTGCGGGACGGCGGTGACCGGGGCGTCCCAGTCGATGCGGTAGCCGGCCTGCCAGGCCGACTTCTCCGGCTTGTTCAACTTCATGACCAGGGGGAGGAGCAGATCCCGCAGCACCCGGCCGACCGGTCCTGCGGCCTTGTTGCTGTTGGTGCGGTTGGCTTCCTTGATGATCCGCTCGACGCGGGGCCTGCGCAGGTCCTCGTAGGCCGCGAACGCCTCCTCGTGCGGCAGGTCACGCAGGCAGCGGGCCAGCTGGACGGCGCTTTCCATGGCGAGCGAGGCGCCCTGTCCCGAACTGGACGAGGCCGCGTGCGCCGCGTCGCCGATCAGCACCATCCGCCCCCGGCTCCAGGCCGGGACCCTCGGCATGTTCTCCATGGGGCCGGCGATCAGCAGGTCGGCGGGGTCGGTCTTCAGCAGCAGGTCCGCAGCGGGGACGCGATCGCCGGTGAACGATCCGGCCAGCACGCGCAGCCACTCCTCGGCGCCGGTCCGCCCGGCTTCGGCCACGGTCATCGGCTCGGGGTGCGGCAGGTTCACGAACCACACACCCGACGAGTCCTCGTGCACCTGGTAGCCGAGGAAGGCGCGCTTGCCGAACATCATGTACATCTTGCCGCCGGTCGGGGGCAGTCCGGTGTTCCTCACCGGGGCGCCGAAGCTGACCAGGCCGCCGTAGTTGGGTTGGGGCGCGTCCGAGTCGATCAGCGAGCGCACCGTGGAGCGGATGCCGTCCGCCCCGATCAGCACATCGGCCGTGGCCGTCGTCCCGTCCGCGAAGTGCGCGGTCACACCGTCGTCGCTCTCCTGCGCGGAGACCAGCCGCTTGCCGTGCACGGTGCGGACACCGCGGCGGGCCGCCTCGTCGTAGAGCACCCGGTACAGATCGGCGCGCCAGACGAACTGCGACGACTCGACGCCGGGCGGGCTGCCGAACTCGCCGAGCCGCTTGCCGTTCCAGCTCTGCAGCACGATGTGCGTGGTGGGCGTGCCGATGGCGCGTACGAGGTCGCCGACTCCGATGACGTCGAGGGCGCCCAGACCGTTGGGCGCCAGGCCCAGCCCGCCTCCCACACCGTCCGCCCTGCTGTCGTAGGCCTCGTACACGGTGGCTTCGATACCGGCTTGGTGCAGGGCGATCGCGGCAACCGGGCCGCCGATGCCGCCGCCGATGACGAGGGCGGTTCGGATGGTGGAGCGCATGACGTGGTCCTTTCCCAGCGGGTTTGTGCGGACACCGCAAGCATCGCATATCCACTAGTTGCAAGTCAACTAGTGGATATGAACCTATGCATCGGTTCATGGTTCACAAGGAGCGCAGGCGAAGCCTTCCCGCTCAAAACGCGAAAACCCCCGCGCCGTCACGGCAGCGGAGGTTTTCGGGCGGAGTTCTTCGGAGGGAGCGTCCGGTCGTCGGGGACCTGGGAGCGGGCACCCTGGTTGCGGCCGGTCAGCCGACCACGGCGACGGGGGCGTCCCAGGCGTTGTGGTCGACGGTGACCGTGGCCCCGCCGAAGGTCTCCTTCTTGTTCACCGCGTACTGGTGGCCGCGGCGGTGGCCGGTCCACAGGGTGGAGGCGAAGGGGAAGCCGGTCGTGGTGTCGGCGTTGTTGTCGTAGCGGGCGTACCAGAGGGCGTTCGGGAGGTCCGCCGTGTGGTTGCCGGCGGCGGTGGCGATCGCGGCGGCACTGGACTGGCTGAACCCGTAGAAACCGGCCCAGTAGCCCTTCGCGTGCGCCGCCCGGTCCCAGGCCTGCACATAGGTCAGCACGGACTGGACGCACGAGGCGTTGCTGATGTCGTACGCCTCCATGTCCAGATAGATCGCACTGCCGGAGCGCATCCCCAGCGCGGACGCCTTCGCGACGGCGTCCGCGCCGTCCGACGTGCCCAGCGAGGCGGCGTTGGCGGCGGTGATCCGCTCGGGGTTGTTGCTCGTCTGGCACGGCGGCTGCGCCCCGACGTACAGCGGGATCAGCTGCCAGCCGGCCGCGTGCACGGACCGTACCCAGGAGTTGGTGAGCTGCGGCTGCGCACAGCCGCGGTTCTTCCCGCCGATGTAGACGGCGGCGGCGCCGTACGGCGAGCTCTTGCGCCAGGCGTTCATGGTGGTCAGGTTCGGGGCGGTGCAGGTGTCGAAGGCCTGACCGGTGAACACCCGCGACGCCGGCAGCTGCACCAGGCTGTTGGACTGCCCCGGCGGCTGCTTGACACCGGAGTGCGTGCCCGCGGCCGTGGTGGCGGCCGGGGTGGCGTGGGCGGACGGGCCGCCCGGGGCTCCGGCCGGCGGCGTGGTGCCTCCGGGGGAGGAGGCACCCGCTGCCGGCTCGGCCGCTCCTGAGGCGGACGGCTTGGCGGTTCCGGCGGTGGAGCCGGTGCCGGTGGCGCCGTCCGGCGCCGTCCCGTCGGCGAGGTTCTTGGACTGCTGCGTGCCGTCGTGCCCCCGCGAGGACACGGCCTCGGCCGCAACGGCGCCGCCGCCCGCGAGCAGGATCAGGCTGGCGACGGACAGCGCTATGTAGCGGCGCTGCTTGGGCTGGCGACGGTTCGGCACGGAGTCCTCAACAGGTGGGCGGGACGGCCCGGATCAGGACCGGCGGTTCGGTGATCGACTGAGTACATATCACTTTCTCCGCCGTGTCACCAAAACCCTGGAGGTCGAGCTGGTATTCGGCGGACCGGTGGGTCGGCACGTAGCCCAGTCCGTCGTCCATGGCGCGGCGCGACGCGGCGAACGTCCCGGCGAGGTCGTCGGGGACGGTTCCGGCCCAGGAGACCAGCCGGCAGCCGGGGTGCGGGCGTTCGGTGAGCGCGGCGAGGTCCGCGCGCTCCAGCGGGAGCCGGGCGTAGGTGAGTGCCAGGACCTTGCGGGGCCGGTGCGTGCGCACTCCCGCCCGCCCGAACCGGTCAGCCGGTCCGGGCAGTCGGCCACCCGGTCGGCCGGTCAGCCGGTCCGGGTCAGCGTGAGGTCGTCGACGTCGAACAGGAATCCGCCGCCGCCGTTGAAGACGAGGAACAGGCCGGTGCCCGCCCTCGGGGTGAGAGACGCGGCGGTATCGGTGAAGGTGTCCCAGCTGCCGGTGACCGGGACGGTGACGGTGCCGAGCAGCGGTCCGGTGGGGGATCCGGCGTGGACGGCGGTGGTGCCGCCGGAGCCCGCCGAGGCGACCCGCAGGGAGATCCGGGTGAGGTGGGAGGTGTCCTCGGCGGCGAAGCCGATCCAGTCGCCGGCCTCGATGTAGCCGGCGGTGCGAGCGCCGTGGGCTCCCGCGTGGTCGGCGGCCTGGACTCCGTTCTGGCTGGTCCAGTTCTCGGCCTGGAGCGTGGTCGTGGTGGGGGCCGTCGAGCCGGGGGTGAGGGTGATGTCGTCGACGTCGAACAGCGCGCCCTGGCCTCCGGAGTAGGTCAGGTACAGGCCCGGTGCGGTGCCGGACGTCAGGGGCGTCGACACGTTCGTGAACGTCTCCCAACTCCCGGTCACCGGCACGGCGACGGAACCGAGGAGCGGACCCGTGGCGGAACCGGAGTGGAATCCGATGGTGCCGCCCGCGCCCGCGGAGGCGACCCGCACCGTCACCGTCGAAGCGGTCCGCGGGTCGAGGGCGGCGTAGCCGCTCCAGTCACCGTTGTCGATGTAGCCGGCGGTCGCTCCGCCGTGCGCCGCCGCGTGCGCGGCGGCCTGGACCCCGCTCTGGCTGCTCCAGGCCTCCCCTTGCACGGTGGTGCCGACGGGGGTGCCGATGGGGTTGTCGCAGGCGGAGCTGACGGCTCCCGCGACGGTGCGGATGCCGCCCAGGACCAGCGTGGTGAACGCGGGATCGGCCCAGCTCTCCTGGGTGTGGCCCATGCCGGTGTACCAGGCGCGTCCGCCGTCGTAGGGGTGGCACCAGGTGTTGGGATGGTCGCCGCCCATGGTGCCGCCGGAGTAGCTGCTCTCGTCGAGCGCGGTCAGGACGTGCACCTGCGCCCGGGGGTTGGCGCGGTAGTTGTACCACTCGTCGGTGCGGGTCCAGCGGGCCGGAAGGTGCGCGGTGGCCGGGTCGGTGCGGTCCTCGACGGCGACGGCGGCCTGCTGGATGGCGGGATGCGAGTCGAAGTACGCCCCGACCAGGCTTCCGTACCAGGGCCAGTCGTACTCGGTGTCGGCCGCGGCGTGCACTCCCGCGTAGCCGCCGCCCGAGCGGATGTACTGCTCGAACGCGGACTGCTGGGCGGCGTCGAGGACGTCCCCGGTGGTGCTGAGCCAGATCACCGCCTGGTACTGGCCGAGGTTGGCGGTGGTGAAGGCGGCGCTGTCCTCGGTGGCGTCGACACCGAAGCCGTTGTCCTGGCCGAGTTTCTGGATGGCGGCGATCCCGGCCGGTATGGAGTCGTGCCGGAAGCCGGCGGTCTTGGAGAAGACCAGCACCTTGAAGGCCGGAGCGGCCTGGGCGGAGCAGGTCAGGGCGAAGGGGGCGAGCAGGCCGAGCAGCGCGGCGGCCAGGGCCGGCAGCAGCGGCCGGCGGGGCGCGCCGTGCGTGCGGCGGAACCGGATGGATGGGTACATGGAGTGCCTTTCCGCAAGATAGGTGAGTCAGGCGCTGCGGGTGAGGGTGAAGTCGTCCACGTCGAAGAGGTAGTCGCTGCCGCCGGTGAAGGTCAGGCAGAGCGTCGTGGCGGGGTTGGCGGTGAGCGTCGTGGAGACGTCGGCGAAGGTCTCCCAGCCGCCGGTGCCGGTGACGGCCACGGTGCCCAGGACCGTTCCGGTGGCCGATCCGGCCCGGATCTGGAGGGTGCCGCCGGCTCCGGCGGAGGCGACCCGGGCGCTGAAACCGGTGACCTTGGACAGGTCGGTGCCGGCGTACGTTGCCCAGTCGCCGCTGTTGATGTAGCCGGCGGTCTTCCCGCCGTGCGCGGCCGCGTGGTCGGCGGGCTGCAGTCCGCCGGTGGCGGTCCAGCTCTCCGCCTGGGTGACGGTGGTGAGGGCGGCACCGTTGGTGACGGTGAAGTCGTCGACATCGAAGAGCGAACCGCCGGTGCCGCCGTGGAAGACCAGGAAGAGCCCGCTCGTCGTGGAGGGGGTCAGTGGGAACGTCAGGCTGGTGTAGTTCTCCCAGCCGCCGGTGACGGGGACGGTGACACTGCCGAGCAGCGGTCCGGTGGCCGATCCGGCACGGGCTTCGAGGGTGCCGCCGATGCCGCCGGAGGCGACCCGTACGGTCAGCCCGTTGGCATGTGTGAGGTCGGTTCCGCCGTATCCTGCCCAGTCGTTGTTGTCGATGTAGCCGAGGGTCTGGCCGCCGTGCGCGGTGGCGTGCGGGGCGATCTGCACGCCGGCGGAACTGGTGAACGCCTCACCCTGGACGGCGCCCGGCACCGTGCCGGACCCGCCGAACGTGAACTGGTCGAGGTCGTAGAGGTTCCCCGTACCGCCCTTGAACACCCAGTACAGGGTGTGGGTGCCGGTCGGGGCGGTGACGGTTCCGGTGACGTCGGTGAAGGTGTTCCAGTCGCCGGTGACCGGGACCGTGGCGGATCCGATGAGCGTGCCGGTGGGGGAGTCGGCCCGCAGTTCGAGGGTGCCGCCGGAGCCGGCCGAGGAGGCGCGGGCGGTGAAGGTGGTGATGCCGGCCAGGTTGTAGGGGGTGAACGAGATCCAGTCGCCGTTCTCGATGTAGCCGACGGTCGTGCCGCCCCCGGCCGCGTCATGGCCGGCGGGCTGGACGCCGCTGGAGCCGGTGTAGTACTCGGCCTGCTTGGTCGCGGTGGGTGTGACGTTGGTGGCGGTGCCGGTCAGCGCGGGCTGGCCGTTCGCGCCGTTGTCGGTGTACGAGGCGCGCCAGACGCCGAACAGGTTGGCGGAGCCTGCGTGTTCACCGTCGACGACGGTCTGGATGGTGCCCGAGCAGCCGGTCGCGTCGGTCATGGCATGCGCGTGGCTGTCGTGCCCGAGCAGGTACTGGACCTGCACCCGGGAGCAGTCGACGGCGCTGTCCTCGGCGTCGGTGACGGTGACCCGGAAGGGGACGGCGTCGCCGAAGTGGAAGATCTGGCCGTTGGCGGGCGCGGTGACGGTCAGCACCGGCGCGGTGTTGCCGACGGTGACCGTGACGCTCGCGGTGCCGGTCAGCCCGTGGGTGTCGGTGACGGTGAGCTTCGCCGGGTACTGGCCGTTGGCGGCGTAGGTGTGCGACGGGTCCGCGGCGGTGGAGTCGGTGCTGCCGTTGCCGTCGAAGTCCCAGGCGTAGGTGAGCGCGTCGCCGTCGGGGTCGGTGGTGCCGGCGGAGGAGAAGGTGACCGCGAGTGGCGCCCGGCCCGAGGACGGGGTGGCGGCGGCCTGGGCGACGGGTGCGCGGCCGCCGGCGCCGATCGCCTCGATGCGGTACAGCCCGGAGAAGGAGTCGCCGTCACCGAAGCCGGTGCCGTAGTCCAGGACGTACAGGGCGCCGTCCGGGCCGAAGGCCATGTCCATCACCTGGGTGCCGGTCCAGGGGAAGTCGGTGATGGTGCCCGCGCTGCCGTCCGCGTTGACCTGCACGTCCTTGATCCAGCGGCGGCCGAACTCGCCGATGAAGGCATGCCCGTCGTAGGACTGCGGGAACTTCACCGAGGAGGAGAGGTTCGGGTCGTAGTGGTAGACCGGGCCGCCCATGGGTGACTCGCTGCCGCAGCCGAACTGGGCGACGCTGCAGTCGTCGTACTTGATCCAGGACGACCGGGCGGCCGGCAGCTTGCTGATGCCGGTGTTGTTGGGCGAGCTGTTGACGGGGCCGCCCGCGCAGTCGAACTTCGCGCCCGAGGTGCTGGTGCCGAAGTCGAAGGCGTTGTACGTCTCGTTGGTGGTGTTGGTGCCGGTGCAGTACGGCCATCCGTAGAAGCCGGGCGAGGTCACCCGGTCGAACTCGACCTGGCCGCCCGGTCCCCGGGTGGCGTTCAGCGCGCCGGCGTCGGGCCCGTAGTCGCCGATGTAGACGGTGCCGGTGGGGCGGTCGACGCTCATACGGAACGGGTTGCGGAAGCCCATCGCGTAGATCTCGGGCCGGGTCTTCGCCGTGCCCGGCGCGAACAGGTTCCCGGCCGGGACGGTGTAGGTCCCGTTGGCCTCGGGGTGGATGCGCAGCAGCTTGCCGCGCAGGTCGTTGCTGTTGGCGGCGGAGCGCTGGGCGTCGTAGGCGGGATTGCGTGACGCGCGGGTGTCCAGCGGGCTGTAGCCGTCGGAGGAGAAGGGGTTGGAGTCGTCGCCGGTGGTCATGAAGAGGTTGCCCGCGGCGTCGAAGTCCAGGTCGCCGCCGACGTGGCAGCACATGCCGCGGTTGGTGGCGATCTGCAGGAGCTGCTTCTCGCTGGCCGGGTCGATGGTGTTGTCGGCCCGCAGGGTGAAGCGGGAGAGCTGGTTGTGCCCGGCGAAGGGTGCGAAGTCGGCGGCGGTCCCGTCGGAGGGGGCGTCGGCCGCCGGGGTGTTCAGGACGGGGGAGTAGTAGACGTAGATCCAGTGGTTGGTGGCGACGGCCGGGTCGGTGGTGATGCCCTGGATGCCCTCCTCGTCATGGGTGTAGACGGGCAGCGTGCCCGCGACGGACGTGGTGCCGCCGGCGTCGGTCTTGAAGATGGTGCCGCGCCGGTCGGTGTGCAGGACCGTGCGGTCGGGGAGCACCGCCAGGCTCATCGGCTCGCCGGTCTGCGCGGTGCCCCGCGCGAGCTGGACCTGCTGGAAGGCGGCCGCGGCGGCTGCGGCGTCCGGGTGCGGGCCGTCGTGCGCGGCCGCCGGGGTGATGGCTCCGGTGGCGCCCAGCAGGAGCAGCGCCGAGGCGAGGAGAGCGGTGAACAGGGTGCGGAACCGGACGCGGCGTGGACGTGGACGTCTCGCGGGCCTTGCGGGCAGGACTGAACGCACGGGGTTCCCCTTCCAGGGCAGCGCGAAGCCGCCTTGCGGAAAGGACGCCCCGCCGAGGCGTCCGGTGACCGGTCCTCCTGAACTCTCAGGAGGTGTTCGTTAGTTGAGGGGAGAAAGTAAGTGGGCCGGGAGCAGTCGTCAAGAGGTCCCGCACCGGTTATCGGTGCGCCGCGGAGCCGCTGCGCGGCAGCGGGAGCCGCGCGGTGTCGATGGCGTCGATGATCGACGACGCTCCGCCCCTGGCCGCCGCGGTGAAGCCGAGGGTGGACAGCGCGACCTGGCAGCCGCCGAGGTGGGGCGCGATGGTGTGCGCGGCGAGCGTCCGCCGGGCGGGCGGCATGATCCAGGGCGCCAGCGTCACGAAGTAGCCCCCGAGGATGAGGGCCTGAGGGTTGAACAGATTGAGCAGGATCGCCGATCCGCGGCCCAGCCACTCGCCGACCCGGACCAGCGCGGCGGTCGTCCGCGGGTCGCCGGCCTCGGCCCGGCGGGCCACCTCGGCGACCTTCGCGGCCAGGTCGGTCAGCGGCTGCGCCGTACTGCCGGCCAGGTCCGGAGCCGCCTGCTGGATGATCGAGCCGATGCCGACCAGCGCTTCGAAGCAGCCTCTGCGGCCGCAACCGCACAGCGGACCGTCCTGCATCAGCGTGATGTGCCCGACCTCGCCGCCGTACCCCGAAGAGCCGCGCATCAGTGCGCCGTTGATGATCACGCCGCCGCCCACGCCGACCTCGCCGGTCAGATAGACGAGGTTCTGGGTGTGCGCCAGCGCACCGCGCCGGTACTCGCCGACCGCCCCGAGGTTGGCGTCGTTGTCCAGCGACAGGGCGACGCTGCTGTCGTCGAGCTGCTCCCGGAAGCGGTCGACGAGCGGGAACTCGTGCCAGCCGAGGTTCGGCGCCTCGGCCACCTCGCCGTCGGAGGTGCCGATCAGACCGGGGACCGCGATGGTGATGCCGAGCACCTCGCGGTGCTGGCGTGCCATCTCGCCCATCGCCCGGCGGGCCAGGTCGGCCAGTCGGACGGCACAGCCCTCGGCGCCCAACTCGGCTGCCTGGACCGGCTCGTGCCAGGTCAGGACGTCGCGTTCGGCCAGGTCGACCATGACCGCCGACAGATAGTCGACGTTCACCTCCAGGCCGAGCGCGGTGAAACGCCGGCCGTCGAGGGTGAGCATGACGGCGGGCCGGCCGATCCGCCGCTCCTCGCTCGCCCCCACTTCGACGACGATGCCACGGGTGATCAGCTCGGCGACGATGTTGGAGATGGTGGCCTTGTTCAGCCCGGTACCGGCGGCCACTTCGGCCCGCGAACACGGTGCTTCGCGGCGGATGAAGCGCAGGACGACGGCGAGATTGGTCTCCCGGACATCGATGAAGTCGACAGCTCCGCTGCTGACGGGCCGCATGGCACACCCCTTTGTGCGAAGCATTGACAGTCGTTAGTCGCGACCACAAACTAAGTCGCACCGCACCGGGGCGTCAAGGTTCCGACTGCCCCTCACGTCACCTTAATCGACCGGTAATCGCAGGTCACAGAGGTGCGCCAGGACCGGTGCCGCTCCGCCGCACAGCCGCACACGTACCGCCGCTCAGCACCACAGCCGCTTACGTACCGCCGCTTTCTGGCGCCACCGAGGAGGTCCCCGTGACCGCCACCGCAGATCCACCCCTGCTCGCGATGCGGGGAATCGTCAAGGAGTTCCCGGGCGTCCGCGCCCTGGACGGGGTGGACCTCGAGGTCCGCGCCGGCGAAGTGCACTGTCTGCTGGGGCAGAACGGGGCCGGCAAGTCCACGCTGATCAAGGTGCTGTCCGGCGCTCACCACCCCGACGCGGGCGAACTGCTGTGGCAGGGCGAGCCGGTACGGCTCTCCCACCCCACCGCCGCCATGCGGCTCGGCGTCGCCACCATCTATCAGGAACTCGACCTCGTGCCCGGCCTCAGCGTGGCCGAGAACATCTTCCTCGGCCATGAACCGGCTTCCTTCGGTGTCACCCGGCGCGGCGAGATGCACCGCAACGCCCGTGAACTGCTCGGACGCCTCGGCCACGCCGAGATCCCGCCGTGGAAGCCGGTCGGCCAACTGCCCGCGGCGGCGCAGCAGGTCGTCAGCATGGCCCGCGCGCTGTCGCACGACGCCCGGCTGATCGTGATGGACGAACCCTCCGCCGCCCTCGCGCACGACGAGATCACCAACCTCTTCCGGATCATCCGCGAGCTCGCCGCCACCGGGGTGGCCGTCGTCTACATCTCGCACCGGCTGGAGGAGATCCGCGAGATCGGCGACCGCATCACCGTCCTCAAGGACGGCCGCACCCGGGCCGTCGGACTGCCCGCCCGCACCACCCCGACCGCCGACGTGGTCGCCCTGATGACCGGCCGCGCCGTGGAGCACACCTTCCCGCGCCGGCCCGCGCCGGGAATGCGCAAGGGCGGTCCCGAAGTGCTGCGCGTCGAGGGGCTGTCGGTGGCGGGCCGCGTCCACGACGTCTCGTTCAGCGTCCGGGCCGGCGAGATCGTCGGGATCGCGGGGCTGGTGGGCTCCGGCCGCTCCGAGATCCTGGAGGGGATCTACGGCGCCCGTACCCCGCTGGCCGGCCGCGTCCTGCTCGGCGGTGCGCCCCTGCGCCCCGGCAGCACCACGGCGGCCGTCCGCCGGGGCATGGGCTTCGCCCCGGAAGAACGCAAGTCGCAGGCGCTCCTCATGTTGGAGAGCGTCGGACGCAACATCACCGTCGCCTCGCTCAGCCGCTACACCCGCTACGGCTGGTTCGACCGCCGCCGCGAATCGGCCGACGCGGCCCAGCAGATCGCCGCCGTACAGCTGCGCCCCGACGATCCGGAGCGGCCGGTACGCACCCTGTCGGGCGGCAACCAGCAGAAGGCGGTGCTGGCCCGCTGGCTGCTGCGCCGCTGCAAGGTGCTGCTGCTGGACGAACCGACCCGGGGCGTCGACGTCGGCGCTCGCAGCGAGCTGTACGCGCAGATGAGAGCGCTGGCCGACGCGGGTCTCGCGATCGTGCTGGTGTCCAGCGAGGTGCCGGAGGTACTCGGTCTGGCCGACCGGATCCTCGTGCTCCGCGAAGGCCGGGTGATCCACGCCTGTGACGCGGTGGACATCGACGAACACGGGGTCCTCGACCTGGTGATGGAAGGAAGCGCGCTATGAGCGACACACCACACGCCCCCGCCCCGGGCCTCTCCGCTCCCGCCGACATCCCCACCGCCGTTCCCGAGGCGGACGAGCACCGCCGGGTGGAGGAGCTCGCCGCGCACGCCGCCAAGGAGGGCGTACGCACCGGGCCGTTCGCCTCCCCTGGGCGGGATCGGCGGGCTCGGGGACGCGGCGGGGATCCGGCGGCGGCCGGGGCGCCGGCGCGCTGCGGCATCTGGCGCTGGTGATCGCCCTCGGCATCCTGTGCGGCATCGGGGCCGTCACCAAGGGCAGCAGCTTCGCGACCACCAGCAACATGGTGCTGATCCTCAGCCTCGCCGCGGTGATCGGGGTGGTCACCGTCGGGATGACGTTCGTCATCATCGGCGGCGGCATCGACCTGTCGGTCGGCGCGCTGATCGCGCTCGCGTCGGTGTGGTCGACCACCACCGGCAGCCAGGCCCAGGGCCCGGCCGTCATGATCTTCACCTCCGTACTGGTCGGCACGCTCTGCGGGTTGCTGAACGGTCTGCTGATCGCCTACGGGCGGCTGGTCGCGTTCATCGTGACGCTGGCGACGATGGTCGCCACCCGCGGTCTGGCCGAACAGCTCTCCGACCGCAAGTCGCAGATCGTCACCGCGGACACGTTCCTGTCCATCGCCGAGACCCGCTGGCTGGGCATGCCGCTGCTGGTCTACATCTTCGCCGCGGTCGTCGTGCTGGGCTGGCTGGTGCTGAACCGCACCACGTTCGGCCGCCGCACCTTCGCCGTCGGCGGCAACCCGGAGGCCGCCCGGCTGGCGGGCATCAACGTCCGGCTGCACACCTGTCTGCTCTACGTGGTCTCCGGTTTCTGCTGCGGAATCGCCGCCGTGATGCTCACCGCGCAGGCCAACACCGGTGCGAGCACCCACGGCATGCTCTACGAACTCAACGCCATCGCCGCGGTCGTCGTCGGCGGGACGCTGCTGACCGGCGGCTTCGGCTCCGTGCTCGGCTCGATCCTCGGCGTCCTGGTCTTCACGACCATCACCGACCTGTTCATCCTCAACAACCTCACCACCCCCATCCAGGAGATCGCCCAGGGCGCGATCATCATCGCCGTCCTGCTCATCCAGCGCTGGGGCCGTGGCCGGTCCGTCACCACCTGATTCGGAGACCGATATGAGCACCAGCTTGGACCGCAGACACGTCCTCTTCGGCGGGGCGGCGATCGGCGCGGGCGCCCTCCTCACCGGATGCACCAACAGCAGCGACAACGACAAGAGCGCCCCGCAGGTGAAGGCCGGCGCGTCCTCGTCGGGAGCGACCGCGGGCAAGGCGGTCACCATCGGGTTCTCGGCCCCGGCCGCCGACCACGGCTGGACCGCCGCGATCACCATCAACGCCAAGGCACAGGCCCAGCAGTACTCCGACGTCACCCTCAAGGCGACCGAGGGCACCAATGACGTCGCGGCTCAGATCCAGCAGGTGCAGTCGCTGATCGACGCCAAGGTGGACGCGCTCGTCATCCTGCCCTTCGACGGCAAGGCCCTCACCGAGATCGCCAAGAAGGCGATGGCGTCCGGCATTCCGGTGATCAACCTGGACCGGATCTTCGCCAGCGGACTGGCCTACCGGACCTGGATCGGCGGCGACAACTACGGCATGGGCGTGAACGCCGGCAACTTCATCGCCCGCCGGATGAAGGCGGCGGGCAAGAGCGATCCGGTCATTGTCGAGGTCGCCGGGATCGACAACCTCGAACTCACCCAGCAGCGCAGCAAGGGCTTCAAGGACGCGCTGGCCGCCAACGGGCTGCGGCTGGCGGCCCGGCAGGCCGCCGACTTCACCGCCGCCACCGGCCAGCGGGTCACCGCGCAGCTGCTGCAGGCCACTCCGAAGATCGACGCGATGTGGAACCACGACGACGACCAGGGGATCGGCGTGCTCGCGGCGATCAAGCAGGCGCAGCGTGACAAGGAGTTCGTCGTGGTCGGGGGCGCCGGATCCCGCAAGGCCATGGAGTCGATCAAGGCCGACGACAGCCCGGTGAAGGCCACCGTGCTCTACAGCCCGAGCATGGCGTCGTCCTCGATCACCGTGGCCCGGCTCATCGCCCAGGGCCATGGCATGGCCGACCTCGTCGAGCACGAGGTACCGGCCTCGGTCACCACCTTCTCGGCGGTGGTGACGAAGGAGAACGTCGACCAGTACATGGCCGTCGGCTTCTCGTAACCACCCGGCCGGACGGCGGCGCGGCCGTTCCGGAAACGAACGACGGAAACGAAATCCGGAAACGAACGACGGAAAGGGATCGACGACGATGTCCCCAGCACAGCCACCGGCCCTCGGCGTCGGCCTGGTCGGGTACTCCTTCATGGGGCGCGCCCACTCCCAGGCCTGGCGGTCCGTGGGCGCGTTCTTCGAGCTGCCGCGCCGCCCCGCGATGGTGGCCGTCGCCGGCCGGTCGGGTCCCGATGTGGCGCGCGCAGCGGAACAGCTCGGCTGGGCCGAGGCCGTCACCGATGTGAAGGAGCTGCTGGTCCGCGACGACATCCACGTCCTGGACATCTGCACTCCCGGCGACAGTCATGCCGAGCTGGCCGTCGCCGCGCTGGAGGCCGGCAAGCACGTGCTGTGCGAGAAGCCGCTCGCCAACACCGTCGCCGAGGCCGAGGCGATGACGGCGGCCGCCGAACGGGCCGCCGCCCGCGGTGTCCGCTCCATGGTCGGCTTCAACTACCGGCGGGTGCCGGCCATCGCGCTCGCCCGCCAGCTGGTGGCCGACGGCAGACTGGGGCGGATCCGGCACATCCGCGCCCAGTACCTCCAGGACTGGATCACCGATCCGCTGTTCCCGCTGGTGTGGCGGCTGCAGAAGGAACGGGCGGGCTCCGGCGCCCTCGGCGACATCGGCGCGCACATCATCGACCTGGCGCAGTTCGTCGGCGGCTCCCGGATCACCGGCGTCTCGGCGGTGACCGAGACCTTCGTCAAGGAACGCCCGCTGGCCGGCACCTCGGACGGGCTCGCCCCGGGAGCGGCGGCCGGCGGGACGGGTCCGGTCACCGTGGACGATGCCGCCCTGTTCACCGCGCGCACCGCGGCCGGCGCGCTCGCCTCGTTCGAGGCCACCCGGTTCGCCGCGGGCCGTAAGAACGCCCTGCGGATCGAACTCAACGGATCCGATGGGTCACTGGCCTTCGACTTCGAGTCGATGAACGACCTCTGGTTCCACGACCACACCGAGAACGCGCGGACCGCCGGTTTCCGCCGCATCCTCGTCACCGAACCCGACCACCCCTACGCCGGCGCCTGGTGGCCGCCCGGCCATCTCCTGGGCTACGAGCACAGCTTCACCCATGAGATCCGGGACTTCGTGCAGGCGATCGGGGACGGTTCCGATCCCGCACCGTCGTTCGCCGACGGACTGCAGGTGCAGCGGGTGCTGGCCGCCGTCGAGGCCAGCGCGCGCGACGACAGCCGGTGGACACCGGTCGGCTGACCCAGGACCTCGTTCGACCGCCCCCCTCAGCGCGGGGTGGTGGCTCCTGCCGCCGACAGGCGCCGCCGCCCCGCTTTCCACCGGCCGTCCGACAGCCGACGACCGGACCGACCCGCTTCCCGCCGGAGGACCGCCATGCCCCGTCCCGTCACCCTCTTCACCGGCCAGTGGGCGGACCTGCCCTTCGAGGAGGTCTGCGCGCTCGCCTCCGGCTGGGGATACGACGGCCTGGAGATCGCCTGCTGGGGCGACCACTTCGAGGTCGACCGCGCGCTCGCCGACAGCAGTTACGTACCGCGGCGGCTGGAGATTCTGGAGAAGCACCACCTCAAGGTGTGGGCGATCTCCACGCACCTCGTCGGCCAGGCCGTCTGCGACCACCCCATCGACCAGCGCCACCAGGACATCCTCCCGGCCCGGATCTGGGCCGACGGCGACGGCGAAGGGGTACGCCGCCGTGCGGCGCAGGAGTTGAAGGACACCGCCCGCGCCGCCGCACTGCTGGGCGTCGACACCGTGGTCGGATTCACCGGCTCGTCGATCTGGCACACCGTCGCCATGTTCCCGCCCGCGCCCGCCGCCATGATCGAAGCGGGCTACCAGGACTTCGCCGACCGCTGGAACCCGATCCTCGACGTCTTCGACACCGAGGGCGTCCGGTTCGCCCACGAGGTGCACCCGTCGGAGATCGCCTACGACTACTACACGACGGTCCGCGCGCTGGAGGCCATCGGCCACCGGCCCGCGTTCGGTCTCAACTGGGACCCCTCGCACTTCGTCTGGCAGGACCTCGACCCGGTGAACTTCATCCTCGACTTCGCCGACCGGATCTACCACGTCGACTGCAAGGACGCCAAGGTCCGCACCGGGGACGGGCGGCGCGGCAGACTCTCCTCGCACCTCCCGTGGTCCGACCTCCGGCGCGGCTGGGACTTCATCTCCACCGGGCACGGCGACGTGCCCTGGGAGGACAGTTTCCGGGCGCTGAACGCCATCGGCTACACCGGACCGCTGAGCGTCGAATGGGAGGACGCGGGCATGGACCGGCTGCTCGGTGCCCCCGAAGCGCTGGCCTTCGTGCGCCGCCTGGCGGCGATCGAACCCCCCACCGCCTCGTTCGACGCGGCGTTCTCCGCGAAGTGAACGCTCAGCGGGAGTCGGTCGACGGCAGCAGCAGGTACGTTCCGCCGGTGTCGTCGACATGCACGACATGCGCGCCGACCCGGACGACCTGCACCGGTCCTGCCCGCCAGGCGCCGCACGGGCCGCCGCCGTCCGGGAGAGGTCCCCAGATCTCCCGGAAGGTGCTGCCGTCGGGGTTGGTGCCGGTCTCGGTCAGGTTCTCGCCGTCCGGCCTGAGCGTGCCGGTGTCGTCGCCGGCCTCGCCCACGTCATGGTGGAAGCGGACCTGCTCACCGTCGTACGAGGTACGGCCGGCGAAACCGCGGCTGTCCGCGTAGTACGCGCCGGCCTGCAACCACACCACATGGTGGTCCTCGCGCAGCGGTCCGCCGTCGCGGCTGATTCCGGCGCGCAGCCACGCGCCGCGGGTGGGAACGTTCATGCCGCCCAGCCTGCCCGACGCGGTACCACCCCGTCGGTCATGCGAGGAGCTTGCCGGCCCGCGCGTACGCCCACTGCAGCAGACCCGCGGTGACGGCCGCGCTCACACACACCGTGAGGAGGAGATGCTCAGCCGTCGGTGTGTGCAGGGCGAGCACGAAGGGAACGATCAGCGCGGCGATCGCCACCAGCGGTCCCGACAGGTACCAGGCCAGGAAGAGCACCGGGCCGACGCTGCCGGTCGGACTCTGCGCGGGCGACAGCAGCAGATGCTGCTTGGACACACCCCGGCAGGCGTTCACCAGGCCGGCGGCGACGAACGCCGGCACCACGGCCGGCGCCAGCGCAACGCGCACCCCGCCGCCGAGCAGCACCACGCAGACCCCCGCGACCAGGGCGAACACCAGCCCCAGGACCACGGGCACGATGGTGTGCCGCAGCATGAGGCCGCCGTACGGGTACGGGGACCACGAACCGCGCCGGGTGTCGTCGGTCTCCAGCCGGGCCGGTTCCAGAAGCTGTGCGACGGCCCAGTAGCCGAAGACCAGTGCGGCGGCCGTGGCAGCGACGCCCCCGGCGTGCCGTGAGTCGGCGGCCACGACCGCGCTCAGGACCGCGAGCACGGACAGCAGAACGGAACGCCCGATCCGGCCGGGGGCGTGGATCAGCGCGAGCGCGTCGCGCCACGGCACGGCCAGGGCCGCGTGGCGCGGGGCGGGCAGCTGCAGCCGCGCGGGGCGCGGCGTCCCGGAGGCGCCCGCGGCGACCTGGCGGGCGGTGCGCAGTTCCACCGTCTGCAAAGCGGCCAGCACACCGGTCGTGGTGCGGGACCGCTGCCGCACGGTGGCCAGCGGTAGCGAACCCGCCGCCCGCCGCGCCAGCTCGATCGCCGCCGCCGTGACGGCCAGCGCCAGCAGCGCCGCGACCGGACCGCCCGGCACGGCTGCCGGGGTCGGCGACAGGGCGGCGATACCGCTCCAGCCCCACGGCCCCGACCACAGCTCGATCCGTTCCAGCCAGGTCACCCGGTGACCTGCCGCCGCCAGCGCGCTCTGCGCGGCGAGGGCCAGTACGAGGAGACCCGCGTACGGGGTCGCGGTCCGCACCCACCGGGCCACGGACTCGCGGGCTTCGACGGCCACGGCGAGCGCGGTGGCGAGCAGCGGTACGCACACGCCGCCGACCCCGCACCAGGCGAAGGCGGCCGCGAGCCCGGTCTTGACCGTCAGTCCCAGCGTCACCATGCCGATCACGGAGGCCAGCAGCCCGACCGAGAGCGACACCCCGCAGGACACCCAGAACCACGGCAGCAGGATGCGGGAGATCCGCACCGGCTGGGTCAGCAGCCAGTCCGCGGTGTCGCGTGGCGGCACCACCGGTCCCCGCCACAGCGCGTCGCGCGCGGCGACCAGTAGCGCGCCGAGTGCCAGCGCGCAGACCCCCGACGGGACGGCGGCGAGGATCGCCGCGCCGTGCACGGTGTAGTCCGCGCCCATGGAGCTCTTGATGAACAGACTGAAGCCGGGGAGCACACCCCACACGACCAGGATCAGCAGGACGCAGTAGACCGCGAAGCCGACCTGGCCGGCCCGCTTGCGGCGGTGCGGGGAGCGCAGATTGCGCAACAGCAGCAGCGCCTCGGCGGTCCAGTCGTCCTCCTCCTCGTCCCAGGAGGCGTCCCGCTCATCGTCGAGGCCGCCGTCGGCTCCGTCGTTTCCGGCCTGTTCCCCGGTGTGCCGCGTCGTCGTACTCACCGGGCCGCGCCCGCGACGCCGGTCTGCCACGTGGTGTCGGCCGCGTCGTCGGAGAGCACCTCATCGGGTGTGCCGTCGGCGACCAGCTTGCCCTCGCGCAGCACCAGCACCCGGTCCGCGACCGCGCGCGCCAGCTCGGCGTGGTGGGTGACCAGCAGGACGCCCACCCCGTCGGCCGCCTCCGCGGCGATCAGGTCGGCCAGCCGCCGCCGCGCGTCGGGGTCGAGCCGCTGCTCGGGCTCGTCCAGCAGGAGCAGATCCCGCGGCCGCACGAGCGCGGACGCCAGCAGCAGCGACTGCAGCTGCCCGGAGGAGAGGCCCGAGGGCAGCGACCTGGCGTGCTCGCTCAGCAGCCGGTCGGCGAGTACATGATCGATCCACGCGTCCGCACCCTCCACCCCGTGCGCGACGGCGACGAGCTGCAGGTGCTGGCGCACGGTGAGGTCCGGGTAGCACGCCACGGTGTCCCCGACCACCGCCACCCGGGCCCGCACCCGGGCGTCGTTCTCCGTCATGGGCCGGCCGTCGAAGGTGACCTTGCCCTTGGTGGGCTTGTCCCGCCCGGCGGCGATCCGCAGCAGTGTGGACTTCCCCGACCCGTTGTGGCCGAGCAGCGCGACGCACTGGCCGCCGTCCAGCGAGAGGTCCACCGGATGCAGCACCGTGCGCTTTCCGTAGGAGCGGCTCACGCCGGTGAGTTGCAGTAGCGGTGCGCCCATCGGCCGTGCTCCTCAGAACGTGTCCTTCACCTTGCTGAGGCGAACGGTATCCGAACACGAAGGTGTCTCCCGCAGCGACGGGGGCGCTGCGGGAGACACCCGTCCGGTTGCCGGGCGTACACCAAGGGGGTGTCAGTCCTCCCGATGGTGCGTCCGGCTCGGGAGCAGGAAGGCTGACGCGAAGGCCGCGGTCAGCAGCCCGGCCGCGATCCAGAAGGTCACCTGCATGGCCCCGTCGAATCCTCCGGTGCCCCCGTGGGTGAGGCAGCTCAGGAAGACCGTGCCCAGAGCTGCCACCCCGATACTGTTGCCCACCTGCTGGAAGGCGTTCAGCAGTCCGGAGGCCGAGCCGGTCTCCTTGATGGCCACGCTCCCGATGGCGATGTTGTAGTAGGGCGTCAGTACGCCGCCCATACCCAGTCCGATCACCAGCAGCGCCGGCAGCAGCTGCCACGCTGTCACCGTTTGATCGCTGGAGTGGATGTTGGCGACGACGACGGTCAGGGCCACCGCCCCGACGGCCAGGGCCCCCAGCCCCGCCTGCAGGGTCGCCCGGTCACCCCACCGGCGCACCAGCACCGCTCCGGCGAGGGCCGCACCGATGGCCGAGCCGAGTGTCCAGGGCATCATCACCAGCCCGGCGTCCAGGGCCGAGAACCCGTGGCCGAGCTGCAGCTGAACGATGAGCGCGAACATCATGCCGCTCAGCGCCACGTAGTACAGCATGCCCAGCAGCAGCGCGACGACGAACCGCATGTTGTTGAACAGCCCGAGTTCCACGAGCGGGGTGCGCCCTGCCGCGGCACGGCGCCGCTGGTGCATCCCGAAGACGACGAGCACGGGTAGTGCGGCGGCCATGCTGATGAAGCACCAGGCGGGCCAGCCCTTGTCGCGTCCCTGCATTAGGGGGTAGGCGAGCAGGAGCATCGCCGCCGCCGCCAGCGCCGTACCCACTCCGTCCAGCCGGCGCGATCGGCCTCGGTCGGTGGGGCCGGTGCCGGGGATGAGTTTGATCCCGCCGATGACCGCGGCGAGACCGATCGGTGCGTTGACGAAGAACACCGCGCGCCAGCCCAGGCCGAACAGGTCGCCACTGGCCAGAGCGCCGCCCAGGATGGGTCCGATGATCGCCGCCATACCCACGACCGGGCCCATCATGCCGATCGCCTTCGGGAGTTCACGCCCCGGGAACAGCTCCCGCATGATGCCGAGGCCCTGCGGGACCATGATGGCGACGAAGAACCCCTGCAGGCTGCGCATCCCGATGAGCATGTCGGTGTTCACGGAGAGTCCGGCGACCACCGACGCGACGGTGAAGCCGGCGGTGCCGACCAGGAACACCCGCTTGAGGCCGAAGATGTCGCCCATCCGCCCCCCGGTGATCAGCATCGTGGCGAAGGCGAGGGTGTAGCCGGCGGTCATCCACTGGAGATCGGAGTAGCTGCCGTGCAGTCCGGTGCGGATCGTCGGGCCGGCGGTGCTGACCATCATGGAGTCGAGCAGGTCCATGCAGTGGGTGGCCAGGACCGCGGCCAGCGCGTACCAGCGCAGGCGGTGCCTTGCCGGGACGGCGGTGGTGGTGGCCTCCGCGACGACAGCCATGAGGGATCCCTTCGAAGAACTGCGCAGGCAACTGCGAGCAGGGTTCCCCGAAGCGCTCCAGCATCGCTTGAGACTCCCGGACCGCCGAAGCGATCAGGCCCGGATGCGGTCCGGGCCGGACGTCAGTGGGCGGCGAAGTCCTGGGTCCACCAAGGGCCGCCGGAACCGAGGTGGGCGCCCACTCCGATGTGCGTGAACTGGCAGTTGAGGATGTTGTCCCGGTGTGCGGCATCGCTCATCCAGTCGGCGACGGCACGGGAGGCGGTCGACGGGCCGCGGTCGATGTTCTCGCCCCATCTGCTCCACGTGTAGCCCGCGGCGGTGATCCTCGCGTCCGGGCCCACCCCCTCCGGGGTGTCGTGCTCGTAGTAGCCACGGGCGGCCATGTCGTCGGAGTGTGCCTGTGCCGCCGCATGCAGCTTCGCGTCCGCGCGCACCGGGCGGCAGCCGTGCAGCGCCCGCTGCGCGTTGACCAGCTCGGTGACCTGCTGTTCGAGGGTGGGCCGGGGACGGGCGGGCGGCGCCGCGGGCTTGGTGGTCGGAGGTAGGCGTCGCGGTCGGCGTCGGAGATAGGGGGGCGGGCGCGGTGGTCACGGGTGCGGTGGCCGCCAGGGGGGGCGCGCGGCAGCGGCGCGGGGACGCCTGACCGGGTCCCCACCGCAGCGCGGCCACCACCGCTGTGCCCGTCACCAGCATAGCACGCCGGCGACGACGGCTGGCGTACTGGGGCCGCCGGGAGCGCGGCGGTTTTCCGCGCGAGCCCGAGCCGCGTGAGCCTCCCGAGCCGCCACCGGGCGGTGCGAACCGCCGGGGCCGTGCGCACCGGCGGGACCATGGGCACCGCTTGAACCACCCGAGCCGTGTGCTGCGAGCGGTGAGCCGGTCTGGGGGGGCCGGCAGGCTTGGCCGGGGAGCCGAGGCCGGGGGAGTGGAGGACGGGCACCAGGCTGAGCCGGGCGAGCAGCCCCTCGGCCGGTACCAGGTCGGCGGCGCGCCCGGAGCAGTCCGGGCAGTCGCGGGCGTGCCGGGCGATGCGCTTGCGCCACAGCGCGGACGGTATCTGGTCCCAGGGCGCGACGAGGTAGCCCAGCTCGGGGCAGCGCGGTACGGCGGCCAGCGCCCGCACCACGAGTAAGGCCGGTCTCCAGCTGCTCCTTCATCCGCTGGACGCGCACCGCCGCGTGCCGTGCCGGGACCCCGAGCCCGGCGGCCAGCTCCTCGCGGGTGATGACGTCGGCCGCCTCCAGCCACCACAGGGACAGCAGCTCCCGGTCGTCGGCGTCGAGCCAGCGGGTGGCCTCGGCCACCTCCCGGCGCTGCCCGGACAGGCCGAGCCGCCAGATCGTCAGGTCGGTGAAGTCGGCCGTCGGGTCGGCGATCTCCCGCGCCTGGTCGAGCCCATCGGCGCGGGGCGTACCGCTCGCCGACCGCAGCCGGCGGACCTGGTTCATGGCGATGGCGACGAGCCAGGAGCGGAAGGCCGCCGGATCGCGGAGGTCGGGCAGGGAGCTCAGGACGCGCAGCATCGTCTCCTGCACGACGTCGTCGACATCGGCATGCCCGTCCAGCGCCCGGCCCACGATGTTGTAGACCAGCGGCAGATACGCCGCGACCAGCTCCTCGCGGGCCCCTTCGTCCCCGGCCCTGGCGGCCGCCACCAGCGCGGCCCCGCTGTCCCGCTCCACGTCCGACCGCTCCCGTCCACCGTCTCGTGCCGTGTTGCCCCGCACCGTCCGTGACCTCAGGAGGCCGCGCCGAAGTCCTGGGTCCACCAGGGACCGTTCGCACTCATGTTGATGCCGACGCCGATCTCTTTGAAGGCGCAGTTGAGGATGTTGTCACGGTGTCCGGGGCTCTTCATCCAGCCGTCCATCGCGGTTTGGGCGTCCTTGGGGCTCTTGTAGATGTTTTCGCCCCATGTGCTCCAGTGGTAGCCGGCGGCCGTCATCCGCGCGCCCGGCCCGACGCCCTCAGGGGTGTCGTGCTCGTAGTAGTTGCGGGCGGCCATGTCATCGGAGTGCGCCTGGGCCGCGGCCTGGAGCTTCGCGTTGACGGTGACGGGTTTGCAGCCCTGTCGGGCGCGTTCGGTGTTGACCATGTCCACGACCTGCTGCGCGTACCGGGCGGTGGTTCCGCCGCCGGACAGCGTGCCCGAGGAGGGTGCCTTACGGGAGCCGACGCCCGTGCCGGTCCCCCCGGTGCCGGTGCCCGTTCCGGTGGTGTGCGGCACGGTGGTGGCCGGGTGGGTGCCCGGCCGCTGCGCGGAGGGGGTCGCCGTGGCGGAGGCGCTGTGGGAAGGGGTGGCGGGGGCCGCGGATCCCGTGGCGGCCGAGGCGCCGCCCGGGGGTGTAAACCGGATCGGGGGCGTCCGTGACCGGCGCGGGTCCGGCGGCCGCACGCGTCTCGTCGGTCCGGTCCGTCGTCGACTGGACCACGGTGTACCCGCCGCCCGCGACGGCTATGAGCGCGGCGGCGCCACCGACGGTCGCCGCCCACCGCGAGCGGCGCCCCCGGTGCTGCCCGCTCCGCCCGCTGTGCCGCCCGGCGCTGCGGCCCCGCCCGGCGGCCGAATGCGTGCCCCGGCCGTCCGGGCGCTGCTGGTACGGGGCGCTGCTCGCGCCCGGTTCCGGGGTGGACGTCGGGGGCTGGGTCTCACGGTTCACGCGGCTTCACTTTCCGGTGCGGGGTCTGCTGGGTGCGGGTGCACACACAGGAGATCCGGCGGGCGGAGGCCGATAACAGAAATCCGCGGACGAGTTCCGGCAGGCCGTCAGGCGGGGGTGCGGCTCCGCGCCCAGAGCATTGGCGGCGGCATGCGGTGGAAGACACCGGAGCAGGGCACGGCCACCTCCGTGCTGGTCGCGACCTCGCCGCTGCTCGACGGCATCGGCGGCCGGTACTTCGAGGACTGCAACGAAGCCGCACCGAACGAGCCGGGCAGCTGCAGTGGGGTCGCCCCCTAGGCCCTCGACCCCGAAGCGGCCGAGCGGCTGGTGTCCGTGGGGACGCCGGCCTCGTAACCGGACGCTCCGTCCTCCGGACCACGGGGCCGGCCCGGGGACCTGAGGCGTCCGGTGCCCGCGCCGGCTCCGGGCGGCGTGCCGGGATCCTCCCGCGGCCACGGAGCCACCGGATTGCCCACCCACCGGGACCCCGCCGGCACACCCTCGCCGCGCATGACCAGCGAGGCGGCGCCGACGCAGGATCCGGCGCCGAGCACCGAGCCGGGCAGCACGATGGAGTGCGGGCCGAGCGTGGCGCCCGCCCCGACGTGGACCGCGTCGAGACGCATCAGCCGGTCGTGGAACAGATGCGTCTGCAGGACGCACCCGCGGTTGACGCTGACGCCGTCGTCCAGCCGCACCAGATCCGCCTCGGGCAGCCAGTGGCTCTCGCACCACACCCCACGGCCGATGCGCGCACCCAGGCTGCGCAGCCAGATGTTCAGGAACGGTGTGCCCGTCAGGGTCGTGCCGATCCAGGGCATGGCCAGCTCTTCCACGAAGTTGTCGTACAGCTCGTTGCGCCAGACGAAGGACGACCACAACGGGTGCTCGCCCGTGCGGAAGCGGCCCACCAGCATCCACTTGGCCGCGGTCGTGAGGAGCAGCGCGACGATGCCGGCGCCCACGCTCACCAGACCGGAGACGGCCGCGCCGACCAGCAGCCCGTACGTGGTGAAGACGGCCTGCAGCACCGCGAGGGACCCGGCGCCCAGCAGCGCGGAGCACAGCACCGGGACGACACGGCACAGTTCCACCGCCGAGCGGGCCAGCACCAGCCGGCGGGGCGGGTCGTAGGTACGCCCGGGATCGGCGTGGTCCGGGACGCGGGGCAGCGGGAAGCCCGGCCGTCCGGTCCAGGACGAGCCCGGCTCCGCGTGCTCGGGGGCGTCGGACAGCACTCCGATGAGGGCGTGGTCGGGCAGCTCCCGTCCCGGGCCGACGATGCCGGAGTTCCCGACGAAGGCCCGGCGGCCGACCCGTGCGGCGCCGAGCCGCAACCAGCCGCCACGGATCTCGAACGGGGCGACGAGCGAGTCGTCGGCCAGGAACGCGCCGTCGTCGGCGCGCAGCAGTCCGGGCAGCGCCAGCACGGTGGACGCCTCGACCCGGCGGCCCACCCGGGCGCCGAGCAGCCGCAGCCAGACCGGGGTGAACAGGCTGGCGTAGAACGGGAAGAGCGAGCCGCGCGCCGTGGTCATCAGACCCGACACGATCCAGGTGCAGAAGGCGACACCGCCGTGCGCGCGGTGATGACCGGGCTTCACCGGGATGCCGAACAGCCGCACGAGGACGACGATCAGCCCCGCGTACGCCACGACGCCCACCACCATGAGCAGCGGGGTCAGCCCCAGCAGCCGCACCAGGACCCCGGTGAGCGTCCCCTCGCCGCGGACCGCCTGGTACGTCATCCACAGCGCGGGCGCCGCCGCGATCAGCGGCAGCAGGTTGAAGACCGGCAGGGCGAGCGCGTAGGCGAGGTCCCAGCGGCGTGCACGGCGGTGGTCGGGGAGCGGCCAGCCGTCGCCGGCCTGCGGTGCGCCGGTGACGGGGCGGGCGGGGGAGCCGTGCCACTGCCGGTGGTCCGGGACGTCGCCGAGGACGCAGCTGCCGGGCGCGATGTCGGCGCCGTCGCCGATCCTGGCACCGGGCATCAGGGTGCTCCGGGTGCCGACGCGGGCACCGGCCCCGATCTCGACGGCGCCCAGGTGCAGGACATCGCCGTCCAGCCACCACCCGGCCACGTCGGCCTCCGGTTCGACGGCGCATCCGTCGCCGAACCGGGCCATGCCCGTCACCGGCGGCGCGGTGTGCAGATCGACGTCCCGCCCGACCCTGCAGCCCAGCGCGCGGGCGTAGTGCCGGGCCCAGGGTGTGCCGAGCAGCGAGGCGATGTTGAACATGGCCACCGTCCGCTCCGCCGCCCACAGCCGCAGATGGAACCGGCCGCCGCGCGGATAGGAACCCGGTCGCATCCCGGCGGTGAGCAGCCGGGCCGCCGCCGAGCCGATGGCGACCCGGCCGGCGGCGCTCGACAGCACCATCCAGCCGCCCAGGATCAGCCACCAGGAGGTGTGCGGCGCCCAGGGCAGCGGCCCGATCAGGTTGTCGACCGTCGCGAGGCCGAGCATCCACCGCAGTCCGCCGAGCGTGTACAGCACGGACAGCACCAGCAGTTGAACGGCTCCGGCGCGGCGCGGCGTCGGCCGGACCTGCCGTTCCTCGCGCGGGCCGCCGCCGAGTTCGTCGAGGTGGGCGGCGAGGTCGCGCAGCCGGGGGCGGCCGTAGACCTCCGCCACCGAGACCCCGGGGTACCGCTCCCGCAGGACCGAGACGAGTCGCGCGGCGGCCAGGCTGGTGCCGCCGAGCGCGAAGAAGTCGCTGTCACCGGTGACGGGCAGGCCGAGCGCCTCCCGCCACTTCCCGGCGAGCCAGGCCGCCGTCTCCCCGAGCGTGGCGCCGTCGCCCGACGGGTCCGCTCCGGTACCGGCGGTCGTCGGCAGCGGCCAGGGCAGGGCGTCGCGGTCGACTTTTCCCGAGGTGCGGGTCGGCAGTTCGTCCACCACGGCCAGGGCGGGGACCAGCGTCGCCGGAAGCCGTTCGAGCAGCAGGGCACGCGCCGCAGCCGAGTCGAACCGCGGCGGGTCCTGCTGGGCGGTCGCGTCTCCGCCGTCCTGTCCCTTCTCCCCGTCCGGTGGGTCCAGGACGAGGTAGCCGACCAGTACCTGGCCGCCCGCCGCCGTGTTCCGCACGGCCGCCGCGGCGGAGCGCACCCCGGACAGCGCCCGCAACGCCGCGTCGATCTCACCGAGTTCGACCCGGCGGCCGGCCAGCTTCACCTGCTCGTCGGCGCGCCCGACGAAGACCAGGCCCTCAGGTTCCGCCACCACCAGGTCACCGCTGCGATAGACGCGCGGGCCGCGCAGCCACGGGTGCGGACAGAACTTCTCGGCGTCCTTGGCGGGGTCGAGGTACCGGGCGGCGCCGACCCCGCCGATCAGCAGTTCTCCCGTCTCGTGCCAGGCGACGGGCTTGCCCTCACTGTTGACGACGGCGATCTCCCAGCCGTCCAGCGGTGTGCCGATCCGGACCGGCTGCCCCGGCGTCAGCAGCGCGGCGCACGCGACCACGGTGGTCTCCGTCGGCCCGTAGGTGTTCCACAGCTCGCGGCCCGGCGCTGCCAGCCGGTCGACGAGTCCGGCCGGGCACGCCTCACCGCCGAGGATCAGCAGCCGCACCCGGGCCAGCGACTCCACGGGCCACAGCGCCACCAGCGTCGGCACCGTGGAGGCGACGGTGACGCCCCGTTCGACCAGCCAGGGCCCCAGGTCGACGCCGGCCCGCACCAGCGACCGGGGGGCCGGTACGAGGCACGCCCCGTGCCGCCAGGCCAGCCACATCTCCTCGCACGAGGCGTCGAACGCGACGGACAGCCCCGCCAGCACCCGGTCGCCCGGGCCCAGCGGCGCGTCCGTGAGGAAGATCCGCGCCTCGGCGTCGACGAACGCGGCGGCCGAACGGTGGCTGACCGCCACTCCCTTGGGACGGCCGGTGGTGCCGGAGGTGAAGATGATCCAGGCGTCGTCGTCGGGTCCCGGGCGGCCCGGCCGGCCACCGGGCCGCTGCGCGGGGCGCGGCACGATCTCGCATCCTGCGCCGATCACCGCGCACACCGCGGCGTCGGCCCAGATCAGCTCCGCGCGCTCGTCCGGATCGTCGGCGTCCACCGGTACGTAGGCCGCCCCGGTGTGCAGCACTGCCAGGATCGCCAGATATAGCTCCGCCGTGCCCGACGGGACGCGCACCCCGACCCGGTCGCCCCTGCCGATGCCCGCGGCCGCCAGTCGGTCGGCCAGTTCCGTGACCCGGGCCGTCAGGGCGCGGTAGTCGAGCAGCCCGGAACCGCCATCGGCCCGCGAGCCCGTGCTGGTGTCCAGAGCGGGCGCGTCGGGATGCGCCCGGGCCGACGCCTCCAGCACATCGAGCAGAGTTCTGGCCGGTGCCGCCCCGGCCACCGGCCACACCGCCCCGGCCGCGAGTCCTGGGGCGCCGCCACCGAAGCCGCCGGTGCCGGTTCTGGCTGGGACTTCGCCACGTTGTTCCGGTGCTTTCACTTACCTTGCTCTCGCAGTGTGGCTCAGATATCGGTGCGCGGCGCCCGGTCCCGCCGCCGCGGGAGTCGGGGCCCGCACGGCCCCGCGAGACCGTGAGACGACACTGGTGGTGGATGCACGTTCCCGCGGTGTCCCACGCAGGGGAACGCCTTGTATGCACCCAAATGATGTCATTCACTGATGTGATGGGGCGGTCGGCCGGCTGCTGCGGCCGACGTGCCGCGGCCGGGGGCCGGGGCCAGGGGAGTTCGGCCGCCGGCCCGGGCCGGCCCAGGAGCCCGTCACGTCCGCGGACGTGACCTCCGGTACAGCACGGTGCCGCCGATCAGCAGGGCAGCGCCCGCCGGTACGGTGAAGCCCAGGGAGTCCGTGCCCGTGTGCGCGAGCGACTCGCCGGCCTCGGCCTGGACGAGCGGGGCCTGATGACCCGCCGGTACCGGCACGGTCAGCCGCGGAGGCGCGGGGAGGGTGCGGACGGGAGGCGTGTCCGGCCGGTTTGAAGAGACGTTTCCGCTCGACGGGTTCCCGATACCCACGACGCTGACCGCGTTCCCCGTGATGTTCACCGGCAGATCGATCGGCAACTGCAGGCCGTTGCCCGACAGGAGCCCCGGCGAGCCCTTCGTCGCGCCGTGCGCGGCCGAGTCGCCGGTGGTCGTGGACCGGGCGCCTCCGGTGCCCTGGCCGGCGGCCGGACCCGCGGCAGGACCGCCACCGTGCGAGACGTCGGCACATCCGTTGCCGGACGACGGGTTGAGCAGGCCGACCACACTGACCGTGTTCCCGCACAGGTTGACCGGAACGTGCACCGGGATCTGCACCGAGTTGCCCGACAGCACCCCGGGAGATCCCACCGAGTCACCACCGGCGCCCGCGTCGGCGTGCGCGTATCCGGCACTGGCCAGTGCTCCGCCGGCGACCATGGCGGTGAGCAGTCCCTTTCTGGCGACCTGTTTCATAGGTTTCCTGCCTTCCGGAATTCCACGCGGACCGAACGTCCGCACCCGTCACAACGCACCGGAGGCATTCGGGTTATGGCTCATATGTATTTCACTCCCTTCGAGTGGTCGTGTACGGCCCGGCCCAAGTGGCCTGGGGTTCCGGCCTCGCGCGCGGCGGAGCACCCGGCCCGAAGCGGCGAACCGCACGTCCTTTAGCATGTCGGAGCATGACGTTCACCCACCGCCCGAGCGGCGTTCCCGAGAGGCCCGTCCTCGACGGGCTGGAAGAGAAGTGGTCTCAACGGTGGGACACGTCAGGCGTATACGTATTTGACCGCTCCAGGACGCGCGAGCAGGTGTTCTCCATCGACACCCCGCCGCCCACCGTCAGCGGTTCGCTGCACGTCGGCCATGTCTTCTCGTACACGCACACCGACGCGATCGCGCGGTACCAGCGCATGTGCGGCAAGGAGGTCTTCTACCCGATGGGGTGGGACGACAACGGCCTGCCGACCGAGCGGCGCGTGCAGAACTACTTCGGTGTCCGGTGCGACCCGGCGCTGCCCTATGACCCGGAGTTCACCCCGCCCGAGAACCCGGGGAAGCAGCAGCTCCCCGTCTCCCGGCGCAACTTCATCGAACTGTGCGAGCGGCTGACCGTCGAGGACGAGAAGGCGTTCGAGGACCTGTGGCGCCGGCTCGGCCTGTCGGTGGACTGGACGCGGACGTACCAGACGATCAACGACGAGGCCCGTGCCACCTCGCAGCTCGCTTTCCTCAACTGCCTCGCCCGCGGCGAGGCGTACATGGCCGAGGCACCGACGCTGTGGGACGTCACCTTCCGCACCGCCGTCGCCCAGGCCGAACTGGAGGACCGCGAGCGGCCGGCCGCTTACCACCGGCTGGTGTTCCACGGCGCCGACGGCCGCCGCGTCCTGATCGACACCACCCGCCCCGAACTGCTCCCCGCCTGCGTCGCGCTCGTCGCCCACCCCGACGACGCCCGCTACCAGGACCTGTTCGGCACGACGGTCCGCACCCCGCTCTTCGATGTCGCCGTGCCCGTGCTGGCGCACCAGCTGGCCGACCCGGAGAAGGGCTCGGGCATCGCCATGGTGTGCACCTTCGGCGACACCACCGACGTCACCTGGTGGCGCGAACTCCGGCTCGACACCCGCCCGGTGATCGGCTGGGACGGCCGCTTCACCGCGGATCCGCCCCCGGGCGTCGACTCCGAAGCGGCGCGCGCCGCCTACGGCCGGCTGGCCGGAGCCACCGCGCACACCGCCCGCGAGCGCGTCGTGGAGATGCTGCGGGCCGGCGGCGAGATGGAGGGCGACCCGCGGCCGGTCACCCACACGGTGAAGTTCTTCGAGAAGGGCGACAAGCCCCTGGAGATCGTCACCACCCGCCAGTGGTACCTGCGCAACGGCGGGCGCGACGTCCCGCTGCGTGAGGAACTGCTCCGGCGCGGCGCCGAACTGCGCTGGCACCCCGAACACATGCGGGTGCGCTACGAGAACTGGGTGAGCGGACTCAACGGTGACTGGCTCGTCAGCCGCCAGCGGTTCTTCGGCGTGCCGATCCCGGTCTGGTATCCGCTGGACCAGGAGGGCAACCCGGAGTACGACCGGCCGATCGCCCCGGACCCGGCGGCGCTGCCGGTCGACCCCAGCACCGAGGCGCCCGCGGGATACACCGAGCAACAGCGCGGCGCGCCCGGCGGGTTCACCGGCGACCCCGACATCATGGACACCTGGGCCACCTCGTCGCTCACCCCGCAGATCGCCGGCCGGTGGCTGAAGGACCCGGATCTGTTCGAGCGGGTCTTCCCCATGGACCTCCGCCCGCAGGCCCACGAGATCATCCGTACCTGGCTGTTCTCCACCGTCGTCCGCTCGCACGCCGAACACGGCGTACTGCCCTGGAAGCACGCCACGATCTCCGGGTGGATCCTCGATCCGGACCGCAAGAAGATGTCGAAGTCCAAGGGCAATGTGGTCACCCCCGCCGACCTCCTCGTCCAGCACGGTTCCGACGCCGTCCGCTACTGGGCCGCCAGCGGCCGTCCCGGCACCGACACGGCCTTCGACACCGGCCAGATGAAGATCGGCCGCCGGCTCGCGGTGAAGATCCTCAACGCCAGCAAGTTCGTCCGCGGCTTCGGCGAGGTGCCCGACGGGACCCCCGTCACCGGTCCCCTGGACCGCGCGATGCTCGCCGAACTCGCCGCGGCGGTCGAGGAGGTCACCGCCGCGTTCGAGGACTTCAACTACGCGCGCGCCCTGGAGCGAACGGAGCACTTCTTCTGGCGCTTCTGCGACGACTACGTCGAACTGGTCAAGGACCGTGCCTACGGCGCCGAGGGCAGTGCCAACGGATCATGGGACATCGACGGGACGCACTCGGCCCGCGCGGCCCTGACCACTGCCCTCGACACGCTGCTGCGGCTCTTCGCCCCCGTGCTGCCGTTCGTCACGGAGGAAGTGTGGTCCTGGCACGCCGAGGGCTCGGTCCACCGTGCGGCCTGGCCCGCGGCGGCGGAGATCCGCGCCCTGGCCGCCGACGGGGACGGAGAGCTGCTGGCGACGGCGGCCGAGGTCATCGCGGCGGTCCGCAAGGCCAAGTCGGAGGCGAAGGTGTCCATGCGCGCCGAGGTGAAGGAGGCCGTGGTCTCCGGTCCGCGTGAGGTGCTCGACCGCTACGCCCTCGTCGACGCCGATGTGCGTGCCGCCGGCCGGATCGGCGCCGTGGAACAGCAGGAGGACGCCGGACCCTTGGCGGTGCGCGTCAGTCTGTGACCGGCCGGACGGCCAGTCCGTGACCGACCGGACGGACCGAAGCGGCTGCCCCGGGCCCATGAACCGGGGCAGCCGCGGCTGCGGGGCGCGATCACACGCCGGGGGGGAGCGGTCAGTTGTGGTCGGCCCGGCGGCGGCGCAGCATCACGACGCCGCCGGCCGCGACGCCGAGGAGGGCGATGCCGCCCGTGATCCGGCCGGTGTTCATCCCGCCGACCGAACCGCCCAGACCGGTCCTGGCACCCTTGCTCGCCGTGCCGACCTCGAACTGGTAGGTGCTGGTTGCGCCACCGGGACACGCGACGTCGATCGAGTACGTGCCGGCCTTGATGGCGGACCTGATCGTCGCGGTGCCGGTGTAGATGCGCGCCGAGCCGGTGGAGAGCTCGACCTTGCCGGTGAAGGCCTCCGACGTGGCCGAGGCCGAGGAGGCGGTGCAGCCGCCGCTGACGGAGATGACGACGGTGGAGCCGGGCATGGCCGGGCTCGGGGTGACGCTCAGCGAGGGCTGGTCCGCGGCGTACGCGGCACTGGCACCGGCTCCGATCGCGACGGAGGCGAGGGCGGTGGCAGCCAGGACCGTGGCTATGCGACGCATGGTGCGAACTCCGTTCACCGACACGGGGAGCGCACGATGTGCACGCAGTCGACTCCATGCCTGAGATCCATCCAAAGGGGATATGTATCGGCCCGCGCATCCTCGCCGGGGCCCGAGCGTCCCTCGGACGGCGGCACCCGACGTCGTCCTGGGCAGCGATCCGGCAGGTCACAGCATCATGGGCGGGAGGGACGGCCGCTGCCCGGCGCACCGCCGAACGAGTGGGAGCGCCACGGCCGGGGCGCCACTCGGCGACCGGAGGGGCGACCGGGCGGGTTCGGACCGGGGTGGGACCGGGGCGGGATCGGTCGCCGCGACACAGGCCGCACCTGCACAAAATGTGCCGACCGGCAAGGCGTTCGGCGAAATTCACCCACAGGACTGAACCGCCAGCTGCCTGCACGTTTCTGCTTTTCCCACGGTCCCTTAGAGTTCAGGGATGTCGCCCGGGACTCCGGTGGTAGTCCGTATGGCTGAGTGCTTCCGTCGATCCGGAAGCTGTTGGACAGGGGACCGCGCATGGATGAGGACACCCAGCCCGCCACCGCGGGCCAGACCTCCCTCCGGTCGGACTCCGCGCTGTCGCGGCGCCGGCTCGTCCACACCTACGAGCGGGGCGAGTTCACCGTGGTGGAGTTACGCGGGGAGATCGACCTGTCCACGATCGAGGAGGTCGGCGCGGGCGTGTCCGCCGTGACGGAGTCGCCGGGCGCCCTGGTGGTCGTGGACCTGCGGCCCGCCCAGTTCTTCGACTGCGCCGCCTGACGCTGCTGGTCCGCACCCACCGCCGGCTTCTGGAGCACGACGGCTGGATGGGGCTGGTCTGCACCCATCCCTGGCATCTGCGGATCCTGCGGCTGGCCGGCCTCACGATGGACCTGCGCCCCGTCGCGACGGTGGAGGCCGCCTGCGCCCGCGCACCGCGCAAGCGCCCGGACTGACGCAGCGCCCGCAGTGACGCCGGCGGTACGGCGGCCCGGAGTCGGACGGGCTCAGCCGCAGGTGATGTTGGCGTGGTCGAAGGACGCCGTGAAGGGCCGCTTCTGCGGATCACCCTGGGGCGACTGGGCGCGGTTGACGACGGAGAGGCCGATCCGGAGTTCCGGTGTCCCCTTGCCTCCCGACGTGCCCGGAGTCGGCGCCTGCCCCAGCTGCTGCCAGTCCGCCGCACCGCTCGCCCGCCAGGACGCGGTCACCGTATCTCCGGCGCGCCGCAGCCGCAGTTGGAGGCTGGTGGCGTCCGTCCTGACGAGCGTCCTGCCCTTGGCCGCCGCGGTGGTGAAGGCGTAGTCCACGGTGACGTACTTCCCGTCGTCCCTGAAGTACTCGAAGGTGATGCCGCCGGTGTCGCCGTAGCCGCGCTCCAGGCGGATGTACCCGAAGTCGGCCGCGCTGAGGAAGAGGCCGGCTCCCTGGTAGGTGTAATGCGGGGACGCGTTCACTTCGGTCTCGGCGGTGAAGTTCCCGTTCACCTCCCGGTAGAACATGGGCGCCCTGGCACCGATCGAGGGGATGTCGGCGCGCAGATCGGCGCCGTCGGCGGCGGTGATGTCGAGCTTGCCGCCGGGGAGCGCGATGGTGTCTTCCATCTTGTTGATCGGATGCCAGCCGGCGGCGCTCACGTTCGAGGTGAAGGGGTCGTTGATGCCGCCGCAGGGCAGCGCGGTGGCCGGGCCGTCCGGGGCGGGTGAGGCCGTGCTCGGCGCGCCCGAAGCCTTGCTGTCCCCACCCGTGTCGTCCTTGTTCCCCAACTGGTTCAGCGCGATGGCCACACCGCCGCCGATCAGCAGCACCGCGACGGCCACCGCGAGGATCGCGCGGCGGCGCTTCGGCGGCCGCTGGACTCCGGGATGCTGCGGGGCCTGCGGGGCCGGGACGGTGGAGTACGCGCTGTGGCTGCCGGGTCCGTTGTACCCGGTCCCGCCGGAGGCCGGGACGAACGGCGGCGGGCCGAACCCCGCGGGCGGGCCGGCTCCCTCCGCACGACCCGATCCCTCCGCCGGACCGGGATAGCCGTAGCCGGACGGCGCCGGTGCGGTGAGCGGAGCGGTGGGGGCCGGAGGGGGGTCCAGCACGGTCCGTTCCTCGTCGAGCATCCCCGACTGCCGCAGGATCGCCCGGGTCAGCGGCGCGGGCAGCCAGCGCCCGCCCGACGCGAACGCCGCGGTCGGCGCCTGATCGGGGGAGTCCAGCCCGTCCAGGATCTGCGCCGCGCTGGGCCGTTCCCACGGGTTCTTGGCCAGACAGCTCCGAGCCAGCGGGCGCAGTCCGCCCGGCAGGTCGTCCACCTCGACCTCGTCGTTGACCACCCGGTAGAGCAGCGCGGGGGTGGGGCCGGTGCCGAAGGGGGACCGGCCGGTCGCGGCGAAGACCAGCACCGCGCCCAGCGCGAAGATGTCGGTGGCGAAGGTGACCTCGCCACCGGTGACCTGCTCGGGCGCCATGAATCCCGGTGAGCCGATCGCCGATCCGGCCATCGTCAGCCCCACGGACTCCAGCGCCTTGGCGATGCCGAAGTCGATGACCTTGGGACCGTCCAGGGCGAGCAGCACATTCGACGGCTTGAGGTCCCGGTGGACCAGCCCCGCCCGGTGGATGGCGACCAGTGCCTCGGCGAGCCCGGCGACGAGCATGCGCACGGAGTCCTCGGGCAGCGGGCCGAACTCCGTCACGGCGCTGGTGAGGGACGGTCCGGGGACGTAGCCGGTGGCCAGCCACGGCGGGTCCGCGTTCGGATCGGCGTCGATGACCGGTGCCGTGAAGACCCCGCTGACCCGTTTCGCGGCCTCGACCTCACGGGCGAACCTGATGCGGAACTGCGGGTCCTGGGCCAGATCGGCCCGGACCACCTTCACCGCGACGGACCGGCCGCCCGGTGAGCGCGCCAGATAGACCTGCCCCATGCCGCCCGCGCCGAGCCGTGCGCTGATCCGGTACTGCGCCACCTGCCGCGGATCCCCGGGCCCCAGTTGTTCCACCGTGCCGCACCCCCTCCGGAACCCGTGCCGGCCGGGCGCCGCAAGCTCCCCCGCCGACGTCGCATCCGGCCCACGATCAGAGTAGAGCCGCGCGGCCCGCGGTGGGGTGTGTCGCGCAAGTCGGCGTGCCGCCGGATCCGGCGGGGCTGTCGAGCCCCGCCTGCCCGCCCGCGCTGTTGGCTATCGTGGCTGATCTGGGAGAGAGGACCCCTGTGGGCGAGAACAAGGAACGCATGCTGGCAGGCGACTGGTACCTCCCGGACGACCCCGACCTGGGTGCGGATTCCGAGCGGCGAGCCGAGCTGTGCGCGGCCTACAACTCGGTCGACCCGGGTGCGCGGCCCGCACCGGCCGAGCGTCGCAAGCTCCTGGAGCACCTGCTCGGCGCGGTGGGCGAAGGGGTGGTGATCCGTGCGCCGTTCCAGTGCGACTACGGGCGTCAGATCACTGTCGGCGCCCGGACGTTCGTGAACTTCGGTGCGGTCTTCCTCGACGCGGCGCCCATCACCATCGGAGCCGACGTGCAGATCGGTCCTAACGTCCAACTGCTGACGCCGGCCCATGAGCTGGACACCGAGCGGCGGCGGGCCGGCTGGGAGAAGGCGGTGCCGATCACGATCGGCGACAACGTCTGGCTCGGCGGCGGGGTGATCGTCTGCCCCGGAGTGACCATCGGCGAGAACACCGTGGTCGGCGCCGGTGCGGTGGTCACCAAGGACCTGCCGGCCGGCGTCCTGGCGGTCGGCAATCCGGCCCGGGTCATCCGCTCGCTGGACACCTGACCGCCCTGGTCGGAGGGGGTTGACTTAGAGCGCTCTCCAGGATGCAGACTCCTGCTCAAAGCCCGGCACCGATGGGCTCGACGAGGGGAACGCACATGCGGTACCGCACGATCGGCAAGGACCCGGCGACCCGCCGCGAGGTGAGCGTGCTGAGTCTCGGCGCCATGCTGTTCGGCACGATCACCGATGAGGCGACATCGTTCGCGATCCTCGACCGGTTCGTCGAAGCCGGCGGCACCTTCATCGACACGTCCAACAACTACGCCTACTGGGTCAACGGCACCCAGGGCGGCGAGAGCGAGGAACTGCTCGGCCGTTGGCGCCGCAGCCGCGGTGCCGGTGACGAGCTGACCATCGCCACCAAGCTCGGGGGGCGGCCGCTCGCCCCCAGCGCCACCATGGCCCTCGACGTCGAAGGCCTGTCGGCCAAGACGATCCGGGAGTCCGCGGAGCGCAGCCGGGAGCGGCTCGGTATGGAGAAGCTGGACCTGCTGTACGCGCACACCCAGATCACGAGCGTACCGACGCAGGAGATCGTCGAGAGCTTCGCCGAACTGGTCGCCGAGGGCGCCGTCGGTCTGCTCGGGGCGAGCAACCACTACGCGTGGCGGGTGGAGCAGGCCCGCAGCCTGGCCGCGGCGGCCGGCCTGCCGGGGTACGAGGTCCTGCAGTTCCACCACAGCTATCTGCGGCAGCGCACCGACTTCCCGAGCCGGCGCTCCCCGGACGGCCAGGAGGGCGTGCTCAGCGGCGACCATCTCAGCTATCTGCGCTCCGACCCCGAACTCGCGCTCGTCGCCTACTCGCCACTGCTGGGCGGTGCCTACGTCCGTGAGGACAAGCCGCTGGGCCCCGAGTTCGACCACTCGGGCACGCCGGTCCGGCTCGCCGCACTGCGGCAGGTGGCCAAGGAGACCGGGGCGACCGCCAACCAGGTGGTGCTGTCCTGGCTGATCGGATCCGAGATCCCGGCGATCCCGCTGGTCGGCGCCTCCTCGGTGGCGCAGCTGGACGAGAGTCTGGCCGCGGTCGACCTGGAGCTGACGGCGGAACAGCGCGAGCGGCTGGACGCGGCGCGGTAACCCGTCGCCTGCGGCGGGCACCCTCGTACCGCCGGTGTGATCTCCGACCCCGCCCCGATGCAGGACCGACGGCCACGGCGTTGCGGCTCAGCGGAACTCGTGGACCACGTCGATCGTGCCGGCGATGTGGGCGTTGAACTTGTCGAGCTCCTCGGCCGGGACCCACAGTTCGAGGATCGTCCGGCCGCCGGCCTGCTGGACGGGGTACCGGGCCACGAAGTCGGAGTCGACCTCGAAGCGGGTGACGAAGCCCGCGCCGTCGTGCTTGACGTTCCAGTCCCGGGCGATCCTGACCGCGTAGTCCTCGTTGAGCACCGGGTAGAAGATCGGCTGCTCCGGCAGGCGCGGCGGCCAGGCACGCCACTCCAGCTCCCGGACCAGCTCCAGCTCCTTCGGACCGGTCGGGCGCCAGAGGGTTGTCGTCGGTCGGCCGGTCATGGTGAGTGCCTTCTGCGGAGGGGCGGAAGTCGGTGATTCCGCTGGTCAGGAGAGTGCAGGATAGCGGCGCCGCGCGTCGGGCGGCCAGGGAGTTCTCCGGGGCCGGGGCCGGGGCCCGTGCGCCGGGAGTGCCGATTACCGCTGGGGCCGCCGCGTTCGGCAGGATGCGGGTATGACCGAAATCCGTACCCCCCGCCTCATCCTCCGTCGCTGGCATGACGACGACCTCGCGCCCATGGCGGAGATCAACGCCGACCCGCAGGTGATGCGCTACATCGCGGACGGCTCGGTCCGTGATCTGGAGAGCACCGCAGAGGCCATCGAGCGCTGGGAGGAGGAGTGGGACGAGGAAGGCTTCGGGCTCTTCGCCGTCGAGCTGCTCGCCTCCGGTGAACTGGCCGGATTCACCGGGCTGTCCGTGCCCAGCTTCCTGCCGGAGGTGCTGCCCGCCGTGGAGATCGGCTGGCGGCTCGGCCGGCAGTTCTGGGGCCAGGGCTACGCGTCGGAGGCCGCCCACGCCACGCTGGAGTTCGCGCTCCAGGATCGCGGCCTGGACCGCGTCATCAGCATCGCCGCGGTGGGCAACGACGCCTCCGAGAACGTCATGCGGAAGCTCGGCATGGTCGTGGAGCGTGAGACCGTGCACCCGGAGTACGGGACGCCGCTTCGCGTGCACAGCATCGACCTCACCGAGTACCACGCCTGACGCGAACGGGCCCCGGATCAGACGCCAGGGATCGAGGCCGTGGCGAGCTTCCGGAGCTCCTCGTAGTCCCAGGTGAGAGAGCCGTCGCGCAGGGAGTCGAGGACGCCGGTGACCCATGCCAGTTCGGCGCCGGTGATCGTGCGGACGTATTCGGTCTCCAGCATGGTCACGCGGGGAAGTTGGAAGCCCTCGGCCTCGGTGGCCAGTGCCGCGTCCAGTTCGGCGATCTCCCGGAGCAGCAGGTCCCGGCGCTCGGTGAGCAGCTTCTGAGCGGTCTCCGGGGTGAGCATCAGGAAGAAGGAGAGCGCGGCGGGGAACTCCGGGAACTCGTTGCGTGGCGTGGAGAGGATCTCCGCGAGCCACTGGCGTGCGGCGTCCCGGCCGCTGTCGGTGACCTGGTAGGTCGTGCGCTCGGGATACCGGTGATCGCGGTCGGTGTCCTGGACTTGGATCAGCCCTGCCTCCTGGAGCCGGCTGATCATCTTGTAGAGGGTCGCGCGCTGGCCGACGTTGACGACCTGGTCCTTGCCCCACTGCTTGATGAGGCGCTGGATGCCGTACGGATGCATCGGGCCGTTCTCCAGAAGGCTGAGGATCGCCAGGGCCAACGGGGAGCGCCGGAACTTAGTGGTCACAGAGATAAATGTACACCGCCCTCCTACTAGTTGCCGGAACACTAGAGGGTGTGCCACTATGAAGCCATGGCGAACACAGAGAACCTCCGCGAAGACTTCACTCCCGACAACGGCCCGGTCTGCATCGACGCGGACCACACGATGACCAAGCACCTCGGCAACTGGACCAAGGCCAACCGCTTCCAGATCCGCACCCGGCGCGGCGCGGTCGTCCTGGACCTGCGCTCTCCCGAGATCGCCGACGGCGACATCCACGTCCACGTCGACATCGACCACGGCATGCTCAAGCTGCTCGTGCCCTCCGACGCGACCATCGACCACTTCGGGAGCCTGTCCTGGGTCGGCCGCGGCCGCGTCAAGGACCTCGAGAGCGCCTCGGCGACCCCCAGCGGCCGCCGGATCCACATCAGTGGCAAGGTGCACGGCGGTGAGATCCGCGTTCACCGCAACGGCATGGCGCACCTGTCCGCGATCTTCTCCCGCGCCTTCCTCGAAGACGCCAAGCGCGCCCGCCGCGAAGGCGTCCTGCCCACCGTCGACGACCCGACCCGCTCCGTCTCCGGCACCACCGATCGGTGACCCGGTGCCGCCACGTCAGTAGTCAAGAATTCCGTTCCACGAACATGGTGAGGGCGGCGCGGATCCTCCACGGATCCGCGCCGCCCTCATTGCTTTGCAGACCGCTTCCGGGCAGTCGGGCAGCCGGGGAGCCGGTCTACTCGGGCCAGGGCGAGTTCTGGATGGTCTCCACGAAGTCGCCGCGCTCGAACCCCGGGACGAAGTGCTGGAGGACATCGGCCTTCACGTTCCCGAACGTCGTCTCCGGCTTCGGGGCGATGCCCGCGGTGAACGCCTCCAGGATCCGCCGCTTGAAGTCCGGGCGGGGGTGCAGCGCGGTGATCTCGGCGCGGTCGCTGTCACGGATGTCCCGGTATCCGATGCCCAGGACGTCGTACTCGACGCCGGCGGTGAGCAGCGCGACCTCAGGCTCCATGAAGCCGGGGATGCCGGGGGTGGTGTGCAGGGCGATGGCCGTCCAGACCCGCCGGATGCCGTCCTCGGGGAGACCGTGGCCGAGCAGGAAGCGGCGTGCCTCGTCGGCGCTGTCCACCTCGAAGCGGCGCCCGCTGCCACGGAAGGTTTCGCCGAGGCCCAAGTCGTGGAACATCGCTGCGACGTAGAGCAGTTCCGCGTCGAACCGCAGACCGCGGTTGGCTCCCTGCAGGCTGCCGAACCAGTAGACGCGGCGGGAGTGGTGGTAGATCAGCTCGCCGACCGTGTCGCGCACCAGCTCGGTGGCCTCGGCTGCGAGTTTGGTGTCCGGAACGGACACTCCGGCGGCGCTGGACTCCTGGACCGTCATGGAACGGCTCCTCTCCTCTGCTCGGGGAACGGGCCCGACCGGCCCTGGTGACTGTTCCAGCCTGCTCGCGGTGCCGGACGCCGCGCCATGTCGCTGAAGACAGGAACCCCACAGATGCGGACATGCGGCTACCGTGGACGGGTGCAGCGCCAAGTGATCGTCTTTGCCTTCGACGGGGTGCGGCTGATGGACGTCGCCGCTCCGCTGGAGGTCTTCGCCACCGCCGCGCGGGACACGGGCGCCTACGCCGTGCGGGTGTGCACCCCCGGGGGACGGGACGTCATCACCTCCACCGGCCTGCGGATCGCGGCCGACCTCTCCGCGGAGCAGGCCGAACGCACTCGGTGGACGGACGGGGACGCCCCGGCGGAAGCGGTTGGCCCCGGGGAGCGGGCGGGCCAGGAGGTCACGCTCATCGTCCCCGGCCCCGCCGAACTCGACACCCTCCGGAGGGAACCCGCCCTGGTCGAGCAGGTGGCTCGGCTGGCGGCGCGGGCGCAGCGCGTGGCGGCGGTCTGCACCGGGGCGTTCGCGCTCGCGGCGGCCGGCCTGCTGCACGGCCGCAGGGCGACGACGCACTGGGAGCACGCGGCGGAACTCGCCCGCCGGTACCCGGACATCCGGGTCACGCCCGATGCCATCCACGTCCAGGACGGGACCGTCCTCACCTCGGCCGGGGTGACGGCCGGCATCGACGTCTGCCTGGCGATGGTCGAACAGGACCACGGCCCGGAAGAGGCCCGCCGGGTCGCGCGTGACCTGGTGGTTTTCCTGCAACGGCCGGGAGGGCAGTCCCAGTTCTCCGCCGCCTCCCGCATCACCGCGACGCTCCACCCCGTCGTGCGTCCGCTGTTGGACGCCATCGCGGCCGACCCGGCGTCCGACCACAGCCCGCAGGCCCTGGCCGGGCAGGCCGGTGTGAGCCCGCGTCATCTGTCCCGGCTGTTCCGCGATCACACCGGCAGCACCCCGGCCGCGTACGTGGAGACCATGCGGCTGGAAGCCGCCCGGATGCTGCTGGAACGCGGCGAGAGCGTGACTTCCGCGGCCCGCCACAGTGGACTGGGCAGCGACGAGACCCTCCGCAGGACCTTCGCCCGCCACCTGGGAACCACGCCCTCCGCCTACGCCGCGCGCTTCCGCAGCACGCGCACCGAGGTTCCGCCGGCTCCGGCAACCTGACGTAACGCCTCGTGAACGCCTGTGGGGCCGGTCCCGTCCGGGGCCGGCCCCACGGGCAGTGTCAGACCTCCGCGGTAGCGTCGAAAACCGGTCCGTGAACCGGCGGACGGCGTATGGCTGAGGAGGACCACGATGGGAAACAGGATCACGGTCGACCGGCAGGGCCTGGGCCGGTCACTGACCCAATGGGGAGACGTCTACGGCACGTCCTACCAGCGCGACTTCGCCTCCCTCAGCCGATCCCACCGCGGCCGGCCCGTCGCCGAGATACTTCCCCTGCTGCGCCGGGCGGCCGAGAACGCGAGGCTCGGCTTCTCCCCGGCCGACCTGCTGGAACAGGCCGAAGCCATCAGCACCGGCGCTCCGTACGAGGTGCGGATCGGGTGAGGTGAGCGGTGGCGGGCCGGGGAGGCGGGCGAGTTACGGCCGGGGCTCGCCGAACCAGCGCCATGTGGTCACGCGGGGGTGGCCGGGCAGTTCGGCTCGCCCGGTCGCCCACAGCAGGGTGGGCCAGGGGTGGGTGGTCCGCGGCGCCTCCGGGAAGAGCCGGTCGAGCACGCGCGAGCAGATGTCGGTGGGCGGGGTCCAGGCGAGGCCGAGTCCCTCTGCCAGATCGTGGGTGTGCACCAGGGTCTCCACGATCCCCATCGCGGCGAACCCTTCCGGATCCGACACGCCGAAGCCGTGGAAGGCGCGAGTCCGCGATGGCGTCGTGCGCACCATGGCGACCAGCAGGGCACCGCACGCCTCCAGCACCTGCAGCAGTCCGTCAGGTCCCGCCGTACGGTCCGCGTGGACGGCGTTCGCCGGGCCACCGGGTCGCCGGCTCTCCCAGACGAACGGCACCTCACCCTCCAAAGGCGGTGTCCTGGGGCCCAGTTGAGCCGCGTAGGCGAACAGATCGTCGCTCAGGTGCTCGACGGTCTCCCAGCAATCCCACTCCAGCGAACCGGCCTTACCGTCCCAAGCCGTCGTGGGCGCGTTCCGCAGGGCGGCGACGGCGAGCTGGACCGACCGGTCGAGATCGTCCGCAGTCACGGCGGAAGGCGCGGATGACGGTGCGGCGGACGGCGACGCGGCGGCGGAGGGCGACGGTGAGGCTTCCGATGATGCAGACATGGCAGGACCGTACCCGGCCGGAAGCGTTGCGCGCCGCGCTGCGGTCCCGATCTGCGCGCCGCGCTGCCGTGCCGCTGACCGCTTCCGGATACGACTAGCGCTTGTCGATGTGCACGTCGGTCGACTTCACCCGGGCGGTGACGGTCACCCCGACCGCCAGCCCCAGCTCCTCCACGGCCTCCCGCGTCACCACCGACACGATCCGGTGCGGCCCGGCCTGGATCTCCACCTGAGCGGCCACATCGTCGAGCGTCACGCCCGTCACGATCCCGCTGAACGCGTTCCGCAGGGACGTCGCGACCGCGTCGGGCCCCGTCGGTACCCCGGCGGCCCGCTCCCCGGCGAACGCGGCCAGACTCACCCCGTCGATCACCCGGTTCCCCGGGCCGTGCCGGTCCATCCGGATCTGGCCACCGTCGGCCCATCGCCGGACCGTCTCGGGACTCACACCCAGCACTCTCGCTGCCTGGCCAATGCTGTAGGACGACACGTCCGCACGATACCCGTGCGCCGCGCGCCGGCGGCTTCCGATCCGCCGGATCCCGGACGCGCCACGGCACGGCCAACTTCGGCGGCAGCACCGGCAGGTGTGTACGTTGGCCCAGTCCAAACGGCTCACTTCGCTCCGAGATCCGGACATCGGTGCCGTACGGCGGGGCAGCACACACCTCAGCAGCTCTCTACGCAGGAGAATCCGCATGACGACCGTCGAGGACCACGAGCAGACGCTGCCCGGGGCCGGTGCGCCAACGGTGCCGGGCGAGCTGTCGTACCCGGAACGGAAGCAGCGGATACGGCGCCGGCTGGAGCGGCTCATCGGTATCGCGGCGACCGAGAACAACGCCCTGGTGCCGCTGCGCAACGGTGACGAGATCTTCGCGGCGATGCTGGGCAGCATCCGGGCGGCGCGGTACACGGTCGACATGATGACCTTCGTCTACTGGCGCGGTGCGATCGCCCGGGAGTTCGCGGCCGCGCTCGCCGGCCGGGCCCGCGAGGGCGTGCGGGTCCGGCTGCTGCTGGACGGATTCGGCAGCCGGCTCATCGAGCAGGAACTGCTGGACGAGATGGAGCAGGCCGGGGTGCAGGTCGCCTGGTTCCGCAAGCCGCTGTGGCTCTCACCGCTCAAGCAGAACCACCGCTGCCACCGCAAGGTCCTGGTCGTCGACGAGTCGACCGGGTACACCGGCGGCGTGGGCATCGCCGAGGAGTGGTGCGGCGACGCCCGCGACGAGAAGGAGTGGCGCGACACCCATGTGCAGGTGCGCGGCCCGGCGGTGGACGGTATCGCGGCGGCGTTCGCCCAGAACTGGGCCGAGTGCCACGCCGACCTCTTCGACGACCGTGACCGCTTCATCGAACACGCTCCGCAGGGCGACGCGATCGTCCAGGTGGTGCGCGGCTCCGCCAGCTTCGGCTGGCAGGACATGCAGACCCTGATCCGGGTGGTCATCGAGTCGGCCCAGGAACGTCTGCGCCTGGCCACCGCGTATTTCGCACCCGACGCCTTCTTCATCCATCTGCTGTGCGAGGCGGCCCGGCGTGGGGTGGAGGTGGAGATCCTGCTGCCAGGACCTCACACCGACAAGCGGGTGTGCCAGCTGGCGGGGCAGAACTTCTACGAGGAGCTGGTCGCGGCCGGAGTGAAGATCTGGCAGTACCAGCCGACGATGATGCACGCCAAGGTGATCACCATCGACCATGTCGCCTCGCTCATCGGGTCGACGAACTTCAACCGGCGCTCGCTGGACCATGACGAAGAGGTCATGCTGGCCGTTCTCGACGAGACCTTCACCGCCACCCTCGACGGGCACTTCGAGGAGGACCGGGCGGTCAGCGAACTGATCGAATCCGGCTCGTGGAACCGGCGTTCCTCCATGCAGCGGCTTCAGGAAGTCGCGGTCATCCCGATCCGGCGTTTCCTGTGATGCCGGTGGCGCCGGGAGGCAGCAGGAGTCCGGCGGCCTCCTCGACGCCGTCGGTCAGCGTGAGGACCTGGTCGGCGCCGGTGAGTTCGAGGGTGCGCAGCAGCTGATCGCTCGGCGCGGCCAGGACCAGGGAGCCGCCGCGGTCGTCCAGGGTCTGCCGCAGGCTGAGCAGCAGCCCCAGTCCGCGTGAATCGCAGAAGCTGAGTTGGCCGCAGTCCAGGATCAGCCGCACCTGGCCGGTGTCCAGCACCGATGCGGTGGCATCGGCCAGCACCTGCTCGCTGTCCAGGTCCAGTTCACCGACGACCGCCAGAACGGCCACGCCGTCATGACGGTGTATCCGTCGCGCCTGCAAGCGCGTCATGGAGCACTCCCACTCGAAGATCGACTGCCCCGTGCCGTCATTCTGCCAGGCGGTCCGCCTCCGGTCAGGCGCTTCGCACACTTGTGCCCTCGTGCACCGATGGAACCCGGCCGGACCAGCAGAACAGGACCGGGGCCGGGGACTGGGATGGAGTGGTGAGTGGTCCCCCGGCCTTCCGGAGACCTTTCGGGAGCCTTTCCCGGAGCACGTCCCAGAACAGTGTCCAGAGCACATCCGAGGAGAAGCGATGATCACCATTGTGTGTCACTGCGGCGACAACATCGGCCTCCCGAGCGGGACCGAAACCGATCAGGACGATGGGCGTATCTACCACGGTGACGACGACGGCAGGCCCACGGCCTGCCCGCTCGACGACGAAGGGGAGATCCGCGCCTAGCGAGACGTGGGCCGGCCCTGGGCCGTGCACGTCGTGGCGTGGTCGTTCACGACGCCGACCGCCTGGAGATAGGCATAGGTGATGGTGGTGCCGACGAAGGTGAAACCACGCCGCTTCAGGTCCTTGCTCAGCCGGTCGGAGAGATCGGTGCGCGCCGGCAGCGGATCCGTGGGCCGGGGACGGTTGACCACGGGCGTGCCGTCGACCCACTGCCACAGGTAGGTGTCGAAGGAGCCGAACTCCTCGCGTGTCGCGATGAAGGCGCGGGCGTTCTTCACCGTGGAGGCGACCTTGAGACGGTTGCGGACGATACCCGCATCGGTCATCAGGTCGTCCAGCTTGGCCTGCTCGTACCGGACGATCTTCCGGTAGTCGAAACCGTCGAGGGCCTTGCGGTAGTTCTCGCGCTTGTTCAGCACCGTGGACCAGGACAGACCCGCCTGGGCGCCTTCCAGGAGCAGCAGCTCGAACAGATAGGCGTCGTCATGGGACGGGACGCCCCATTCGGTGTCGTGATAGTCGGCCATGAGCTCGGAGCCCTCGGACCAGGCACAACGGGTGACGGTACCGGCGGTCGCTGCGCTCACGGGCTGTCCTCGGGGCTGCTGGGTCGGGCAGGGAATGTCGGGCAGGGCATACGGACTCGGCCGCCGCCCCGGAACTGCCGGCCCGGGGCGGCCGCCGGTCCGGATACACCGGATGCTACTGCGGGGCACTGACAGTCGCGGGTGCGCGACACCGCACTGCGGGGTGGTGGCGCGCACGGGCCGCCGGATCTTCTCCGGACGCCGCGGAACCGTGGTGTGATGGCGCCGTGAGCAGCGCAGCAGAAGAGACCAACCGCCGCATGCTGCGGGCCCGGGACGCGATGGACCGTGCCTACGCGCAGCCGCTGGACGTCGCGGCCCTGGCCCGGATCGCCCATGTGTCGCAGGCCCACTTCGCCCGCACCTTCCGGGCCACGTTCGGGGAGACGCCGCACCGCTATCTGCAGCGCCGCCGGGTCGAGCGCGCGATGTTCCTGCTGCGGGAGACCGACCACAGCGTGACGGACATCTGCTTCGAGGTCGGCTTCGGCAGCCCGGGGACCTTCAGCCGCACGTTCCGGGACATCGTCGGCCGGTCACCGAGGACGTACCGCAAGGAGGCGGCGGCCGCGAACGTACCGACGTGCTTCACGATGGCGTGGACGCGGCCGAGCGCCTGACCGCAGTCACTGCCCGTCGGCGCTGTCGGGCCCCTCCGGAGACCGAGCAGTTTTGGATAAGTTTTCGCCCGGCCCGCTCGGTAGCGTGATGCACATGTTCACCGCAATCACGCACTCACAGATCTACGTCCTCGACCAGGACGAAGCCCTCGACTTCTACGTCGGTAAGCTCGGCCTGGAGGTCGGAGCCGACATCGACATGGGCTTCATGCGCTGGCTGACCGTCAGCATCCCGGGTCACCCCGAGCGGCAGATCCTGCTGGAGAGGCCGGGCACTCCGGCGATGTCCGAGGAGACGGCACAGCAGGTCCGCGAGCTGGTGACCAAGGGCGCCATGGGCGGCCACCTCATCTTCAGCACGGACGACTGCCGCAAGACGTACGAGACGCTGCTGAGCCGGGGCGTCGAGTTCACCGAAGAACCCACCGACCGCCCGTACGGAATCGACTGCGGCCTGCGCGACCCCTTCGGCAACAGCATCCGCTTCACCCAGCCGAAGGCCTGAGGCCCCTCCGGGTCACGACCGCTCCAGCGGCTGCTGTCGGACAGCAGCCGCTGGAATGGCACGGACTAGAGGAACTGCCAGGTGGGCTTCGCCGCGTACGTGGCGCGGAAGTAGTCCGCGAGCTTGAGGCCGGACGCGGCCGCTTCGTCGATGACGACGGTGGCATGCGGGTGCAGCTGCAGCGCCGAGGCCGGCACCATCGCGGACAGCGGGCCCTCCACGGAGAGCGCCACGGCCTCGGCCTTGGCCTCGCCGGTCGCCAGCAGCACCAGGTGGCGCGCTTCCAGGATGGTGCCGATGCCCTGGGTGATGACGTGGTGCGGAACCTCGTCCAGCGAGTCGAAGAACCGGGCGTTGTCCACGCGGGTCTGCTGGGTGAGCGTCTTGATGCGGGTGCGGGAAGCGAGCGAGGAGCAGGGCTCGTTGAACCCGATGTGCCCGTCCGTGCCGATGCCGAGCAGCTGCAGGTCGACACCGCCCGCGGCGGCCAGCGCGCGGTCGTAGTCGGAGCTGGCGGCGGCGACGTCCTCGGCGGTGCCGTCGGGGCCGATGAAGGACGCCTCGGTCAGTCCGAGCGGCTCGACGACCTCGCGAAGCACCACCGAGCGGTAGGACTCGGGGTGCCCCTTGGGGAGGCCCACGTACTCGTCGAGCTGGCAGATGCGTGCCCGCGAGGCGTCGAGGGTGGCGGCGCGGACCCGGGCGGCCAGCGCTTGGTAGATCGGCAGCGGCGTCGATCCGGTGGCAACGCCGAGCAGGGCGTCGGGCTTGCGGGCGAGCAGGCCGGCGATCGCGGAGGCGATGAGTTCGCCGCCCGCTTCGGCGTCCGGAACGATCACTACTTCCATGCTGATTCCACCGTTCTGAGGCATACATATCGTGGTGTAGACCAATTTACCGGAGGAGGGCGGCGGACGGGGCGGCGGTCCAGCACTCGGAACCCGCGGTACGGCAAAGGTTCACGACCAGGTCACGCGCTATCCGCCGGCCGCCAGGATCCGTTCCAGCACGTCGGCATAGCGCGTCCGCCGGTCCGGTCGGGCGTGGTCGGCCGCGTACCGCAGAGCGGGGACCGCCGGTGCGCCCATGACGATCAGCCCCTCGGCCGCTGTCTTCCGGACAACGGGATGGGCGTGCTCCAGCAGTCCGGTGATGGCGGGGATCGCGGGCTCCCAGCGCGCGTGGCTCAGGGCCAGGACCGCCGTGCGGACGACATTCGGCTCGGGGTCGTCCAGCAGCACCGAGGTGTGCCGCAGATACGTCCGCCGGTCGAGCACCGTCCGTGAGGTCCGGTGGGCGTGCAGGCGCACCCTGGGCCGGGGATGGCGCAGCAACTCGCCGATCAGTTCCGTCAGTTCGGCATCGTCGGGGTGTGCCCCGGCCAGCCGGGTGAGCGCCCGGCGGATCTGGTCGGGGGTACCGGTACGGGCCAGGTTCATCATCTCGTCCCGGGACGGACCGGGCACGGCTCCTCCCGGCGTGTCCTGGGCGCGGGCGCGGAGCGCCGCCAGAGCGGCGGCGTCCTGCGGCCCGGCGTCCGGGCCGCGCAGGGGGCCCTCGACGAGAAGGAGCCCGTCAGCGAGAGCGTCGTGGCCCTCGGCGCGCAGCCGCCGGCAGATCCGTTCCAGCGCGGGGGTGCGCAGCGGCGCACGGCCGGTGAGCAGATCGAGGAATCCCCAGGCGCCGGCGTCCAGGCGGCCGGCCAGGTGCTCGGCCAGCGCATCGGCGGGCACCCGGCGGAGCAGGTCACGGGCGGTCGGACGGAACGCGGGCGAGCCGTGCTCCCAGTACTCCAGCAGCAGCGGGACCAGCGGAAGCAGATCCCCCTGGTGGAGCTGCCCGGCCACGCGGGTCACCCGGTCGGGCAGGATCTCCGGGCCGCGCAGTTCGACCAGGCCGATGCCGGTCAGCAGACGCGCCACCTCACCGCCTACCCGCACCGTGACACGGCCACGGAGGAACGCCCGCAGTACGAGAAGCCGGGTCTCCGGCTCGGGCCACTCCAGGAGCGCCCCCGCGGCGGTGTCCCGGCGGTCCCGGTCGGCGGAGTCCAGCAGGGTCAGCAGGCGCTCCCGAAGGGCGGTCGAACGGGGCTGGTCCAGGTCGTCGACCCGTACGGTGCGCGGTGCGGGGACTGCCTCGCGGGCGGTCTCGGCGAGGGTCCAGGCCGGTGCGTCGAGCGGCTGGAGATCCGTCATCCAGTCGAGGAGCGCATCGCGCGCGCAGGGGCGGGCGAAGGCGTACGCGTCGACCAGCGCGGCCAGCCGCTGCCGGGAGCCAGGGACGTCGTCGTTGCGGTGGCGCAGCTCCTCCAGTGCCAGGGTGCTCGGGGCGCGTACCGCGGAGTCCAGCGCGCCCTGCCATGCGGCGACCTCGGCGGATGCCTCGGCGGCCTCCCGGGTGCCGGCCCGGGCGGGGGAGTGAGGGTCCGGAAGGACGGTGAATGCCTCCCGCAGGACAGCGGACTCGGCCTGCCAGGCGTCGGCACCGAGCCGGGCCGCGGCGAGCGCCTGGTCGAGGTCGGTGCGCAGCAGTACCGCTCCGCACCGGCGCAGCAGCGTCAGCGTGCAGCGGTCGCCTGCCGGAGCGGGCGGCAGCGCGCGCACCGCGTCGGCGAGAACCGACCTCCCGACGGCGGACAGCTTCGGTGCGAGGGCTTCGAGAACGGCGAGGAGGGCGTCGCGATCGGCGGCCGCGAGGGCGCCGGGTCCGCCGGCGAGTTCGTCGAGCACGACTCCGGTGGAGCGGGACAGGACCGTCAGCTCGTCGTCCGTCCACGGCGCCGGGCACAGGCGCAGGGTGAACCGCAGGACAGGGCCTCGGACGCGGGGTTCCGCGGCGGCCAGCCGGAGCCAGTCAGCCAACAACGGGCGCAGCGCCGTCAACTGCCCGGCGGTCGGCGGATCCGGCCGCTCGGCGATACGGAGGGCGACCGAGGGGTCCCAGCCCCGGGTCGTCAACGACCGTACGTCGCGGTCCGGTTGACCGTCCCCCGCCGGCCGGCTGCCGGGAGGTACGTCGATTCCGTGCCGGGTCATGGCCGTTGCCAGATCCTCGACGGTTCCGGCCGTGAGGTGGACCCGGCCGGCTGCCACCAGGGCGAGCAGAGCGGGTGCGACAGGGGAGGCCTGGTGCTCCAGCGCGCGGACCGCGCGTGCGGACAACTCGCCGTCGAGGCCCGCCAGCAGCAGTCCCCGGGTGCGGTCTTCCCCGTGGTGACCGGATCGGGGCCCGGAGTCGTGCCCGGAATCGTCCTCCGGAGGGTGCTCGGCGGCGGCGAGGACGGTCGCCGCGTACGCGGCGCCGAGGATGGCGCGCAACGCTGCGACCAGTGCGTCACGTAGCCCCGGATTGTCGTGGTGGCCGAGCCGGAACAGCAGTTTCGGCACCGTCGCCGGCGTGCCCACCAGGGCCAGGACCCCGGCGGCGGTCTTCTTGATGTTCATGTTCGGATGGTCGAGACACGCGGCGACCGCACCGGCGGCCCCGCGGGCCCGCGCATGGCCCAGGGCCAGCAGCGCCTGCCGTACCGTCTGGATGTCCTGGACGTCCCGGGTGGCGGTCAGCGCGATCAACGACGCCGACAGCGCCTGGGCGTCGTCGCCGGTGGTGTCACGGGCGAGCAGCGCGATCACGTGCTTGCGCACCTGCGGGTCGCGATTCCGCAGCAGGCGGTGCACCCGTCGGCGGGTGCGCGCGTAGGGCACCCGCAGCAGCAGTTCGAGCAGGATCGTCCGCTCACCGTCCGACACGCCCGGCCGGTCCAGCAGATCGAGCGCCATGCTCGCGACCAGCGCATGACCGGCCGCCCGCGCGGTCGTGGCGTCGAGCAGACAGGCAGGCCGGATCCTCCCGCGTTCGTGGAGACGAACCCCCAGAGCACACACGGCATTGAGGACTTCGTCGGGAACCGCAGGCTCGCCGGCCGGCGGCCGGTCGCGGACGGGCCGCGCCGCGCCGCTCGCCTCCTCGGCCGCGAGATCGGCCACGACGCGCAGCAGGAGGTCCGCGACGACCGGCAGGGTGCCGACGGCCGCGTGGGCGGCCAGTCTGCACAGGGAGGCGACCGGCTCGTCCGGGTCCAGATGGGAGCTCAGGAGCGCCAACTCCTGTTCGTCCGGGCCGCCGAGGTCGGCCGCGATACGGCGGGGGAGATCGGCGGCGTCGAGACGGCCGAGGAGAGCGCGCCGCTGCTCCGGATCGGTCGTCAGCAGCCAGAGCAGTTCCAGGGCGCGCTCGCGTACGGCGCGCAGGTGAGGTGCGATGACCCCCGGGTTCTCCGCTCCGGCGAGACCGAGCCCTTCCCGCAGCGCCGCCACCGTCCGGTGCCCGCCGATGGCTTCCAGGGCGTCGAGAGCAGCCGCGGGCACCGAGGTCAGGTGCGCGATCACCGTGTCCTCGGCGCCGGTGTGCCGCAGCCTGCGGATCGCGTCGAGCAGCGGTCCTGGCTCGGGAGCGGACGGAAGCAGACGCGTGATCGCCTCCCCGATCCGCGGCTCCTCGCTCCCGGACCCCTGCTCGGACAGAGCGACGAGCAGGTCCATCCTCCGTGGCCGGTCGGGGTCGGCGGCGGCTGTCTCCCGCTCCAGCAGGACATGGGCCATGGTCCGACGGCAGGTGAACAGGATCGTCGCGAGCTCACCGGCCGGAATCGAGTGATCGGCCAGCGCCAGGCCGACGATGGCCGGCACGTCCGTCTCCGTGGGGAAGTGCCCGCGCCGGTGGAGACCCCGCAGACACGTCACCACCGGTGCGGCGAACAGCAGCGGGTCCTGCGCGGCGCTCGCGGTCAGGCGGGCGATGTCAGCACGGTCGGCCAGGTCGCCGAGGAGTTCCATCGCGCGCCGCCGGAGAGCCGGCGACAGGTCGGGATCGTCGACGACCCGCAGGAGGTGGTGGCGGTGCCCGTGCCGGGCCGCGGTCGTGAGCGCGGCCTCGGCTGCGGCCGGCCCGGCGTTCGCCGAAGCCGGGCCGAGAAAGGGGGCCAGCAGCCCGGCCGGCAACCGATCCAGCGCCGCCCATGGCTCGGCTAGCTCCTTGAGCACGTCGGCCGTGACGTCGGTGACGTCCGTGGTTCCGGCACCGAGCAGCCGCATCAGCTGTTCGCGGACCAGCGCCGGAGCCAGCAGCCCGGCGTGCAGGCCCTGCCGGGCCAGTCGCAGCGCCGCGGCCGTCAGCACCGGGTCGTCGGTGCGCGCCAGCTCGTCCACGAGCTGCCCGGGTCGGTGCGCGTCGGCGACGGATGCTCCCCGTACGGCCTGGTACAGCAGCTCTCCCGGCGGTTCCTCGCGGAGCGCCGCCGGATCGTTGAGGAGCTCCGCGCGCAGCCAGGCGATCCGCACCCGCACCGGCAGCGGCGCCGCACGCCACAACGGCCAGGGCCGCCCGTCGAGGTGCGGCCCCAGCCGTTCGTAGAGTCCTGCCAGTACGAGCGCCGCCTCCGGCGGTCCGGCCGCCGATCCCGGCAGCTGCGCGGCGAACGCGGCCGACTCGACGTCGTCGGGTCGGGGGTCCGAGGCGAGCCGCTCGCTCAGCAGGGTCAGCCCCAGGTACCGGACCCGGGGATTCTCGTGCCGGACGAGACGTCCGAAGACGTCCGGCGAACAGTCCCGCACGTCCAACCGGGCCGCCAACCGGACGATGTCGGCCCGGCGGAGCGCATCGTGGAAATCTTGGTCTGCCGGAGTCGTCATCACCGGATGCTAGCCGCGGCGATTCCGGCTCCACCAGCCGGTTTCCGGTAGCGGGTATCCGGAGGACCCGGCCTCAGTTCACATCGATCGCGGTGATCACGGGATTCCCCAAGGGCGCGGACTGCTCGTCCAGACCGGCGCCGCGCAGCGCGCTCTCGGCGAGGGCGAGGGCCTCCGCACGTGCTGTACCGCTGTTCTCCGCCTCCACTTCCAGACGGAGGGTGAACGTGGAGGTGTCCGGGTTCAGGCTCAGCGCGTCGAGGTCCGCGGACTCGCCCTCCGCGACTTCATGGGGATCGGTGCCCTGGAGAGCGGCCAGGATCTTCCCCCTGGTCTCAGGGGTGAGCGGCGCCTTCAGGGTGCCCGGCAAGGAGACGACGAAATTACTCATGAGCGTCGACTACCCACTGCCGGGCATTTCCCACCAGGCCGGTGCCGGTGAAGCGCCCGGACGGGGCACAGCGTGCGCGGCGGCCCCTGGGCGACATTCCCGCAGGCGGCGGGCCATGGACGGGAGTCCGCGTCGATCGTTCCCCGGGAACGGTCCGGCCGTTCCAATCGTCTACAGTGCTGTAGACAGACAGCTCCGCCGCGGGCCGCCGGTAACGGACCGTGCCGGGCGCTCGGTGGGTGAGGAGGCAGGCCGGCATGATCGCGAACCGCGTCGACCCCGGCGATACGCGGCCGCGCGCCCACTTCCCGCTCTCCCTGGCCGCCGCCGCGGTCTGCGCAGGGGCCTTCGTCCTGCTGGCGGTGTTCGTCCTCATCCGCCACGGAGCGCCGTTCCCCGGGGACGGGGCCGCGCACACCTGGTCGATGGTCCACCGGCCGCACCTCGCGTTGACCGTGGCGCGCCGGATCACCGCGAGCGGTACGGGGTTCTGGCCGTACGCGATGGCGGTGGCCGCCGGGCTGATCGTGGGGCGTGACACCCGGCAGCGGATGTACGCGGTACTCGGGGCCGCGGTCTTCCTCGGCGTCGGGCAGGCCGTCCGGTACGGCCTGATGGAAGCGATCGGCCGGGCCCGGCCGGCCGTCGGCGACTGGGCCGGCCACGCGTCCGGCTTCGCTTTCCCGTCCGGGCACGCCACCACCTCGGCGATGGCCGCCGGTCTGCTGGCCTGGGCCGCGGCCGTCCGCGGCCGCCCGGCGGTCGCGCGAGTGTGCTGCGCCGTTCTGCTGTGCTGGGCCGCGGCCGTCGGCGGCACCCGGGTCTACCTCGGCATGCACTGGCCGAGCGACGTCCTTGCCGGATGGCTACTGGCCGCGGCGTGGATCGGTCTCGGCGCGACCCTTTACGCGCGGTACTTCGCGCGCCGTGGCCTGGATGGCGGCAGGCCCCCGAACTGACGATGCGTCACCCTGCCGCCGGTCAGCGGACGGCGTAGCCCCGCAGGCCGTTCTCGACGAGATCGAAGGCGGCCTTGGCCCGTGCCACCGCGTCCTCGTACATGGCGCCCGGGCGGGCCGTCGCGTTCACCGGGGTGCCGCTGCCGCCCGGCCCGGGTCAGGTACAGTGTTGCCGTCGTTACCAATGATCAACTGAGGAGGTGGGACCCATCACCGCTGTATCAGGTCGGGTGCTCCCCCTTCGCGGCCGTGCGGCTCACCGTCAGGCATAGGTGACCCGCGGGAGCGCCCAGAGGCGTTCCGAAAGGCTCATCGTGCCGGCTTCACCATCAGTGTTTCCCTTCCCCGCCATCGTCACCAGGCTTCGCGCCGCCGGCTGTGTGTTCGCCGAGGACGAGGCGGAGTTGCTCGTCTCCACCGCACGGACCCCCGCCGAACTCGCCGCCATGGTGGAACGGCGCGTCGTCGGTCTGCCCCTCGAACACGTCCTCGGCTGGGCGGAGTTCCACGGCCACCGGTTCGTCGTCGACCCCGGGGTCTTCGTGCCCCGCCGCCGCACCGAGTTCCTCGTCGATCAGGCGGCGGCCCTGCTCCGGCCGGGGTCCGTGGTCGTCGACCTGTGCTGCGGCTCGGGCGCCCTGGGCGCCGCGCTGGTGTCCGACCGGAACGGGGACCCGGGTTCCGGGCCCGGCCCGGTGGAGTTGTACGCCGCCGACATCGACCCGGCCGCGGTGCGGTGCGCCCGGCGCAACGTCGACGCCGTCGGTGGCCAGGTGTACGAAGGGGACCTCTACGCGCCGCTGCCCGGTCCGTTGCGGGGCCGGGTCGGAATCCTGCTCGCGAACGTGCCGTACGTACCGACCGAAGAGATCGAACTGCTCCCCACGGAGGCCCGGGTCCACGAGGCCCGGGTGGCACTCGACGGCGGTACCGACGGACTGGACGTCCTGCGGCGGGTGACCGCGGAAGCGGCCCGTTGGCTGGCCCCGGGCGGCCATCTGCTCTTCGAGACCAGCGAGCGGCAGGTACCGGAGGCCGTCGGCATCGTCGCCCGCGACGGACTGATTCCACGGGTGGCAACTTCGGAGGAGCTGTACGCCACCGTCGTCATCGGCACCAGGCCGCCGGGGTAAATCCGGGTGTGCTCCCGGCAGCGCGCGTGATACTCCTCGATGCCATGGAAGATCTTGTGACGGCGCGGCTGGTGCTGCATCCGATGAGCGTCGTCGAGGCGCGGCAGGTGATGGCGGGAGTGCCCGGGGAGGGGGCCCGGTGGGCGCCGGGGTATCCGGACCAGGGGGATGTCGCCGGCGCCCGGCGCTTCCTGAACACCTGTGAGCAGAGCGGGGATCCCCAGCCGTTCGGCGCGTACGAGCTCCGCCGCCGCGAGGACGATCTGGTGATGGGCGGGCTGGGTTTCCACGGCCCCGCGGACGAGAACGGAGGCGTGACCATCGGCTACGGCCTGGTCCCGGCCGCCCGGGGGCACGGCTACGCGGGCGAGGCGCTGCGCGCACTGCTGGTGTTCGCGCGCGCCCGCGGCATTTCCCGCGTGCACGGTGACACCGCGCGGGAGAACATCGCGTCGCAGTGCGTCATGGCCGCGGCGGGCATGCGGCTCGTCGCGGAGGACGAGCGGCTGCGGTACTACACGATCGAGTGGACGGGGATGCCCGGGACGACCTCGGAGAACGCCTGACCGCGCCCCGGTGGCACCGGCTGCCCGCCCTCACGCTGCTACGTCCCGGAGGGTGGGTTGTTCATGGTTTGCGTGCCCTCTCGGCGTCCCGCGCGTTACATCGATCATGAACGTTCGTCGATTTCTCACTGCCGCCGCCGCAAGTTCCGCGCTTCTTGCCGCCGCCGCCCCCTGTGCCCAGGCTCTTGACTTCGGAGGAACCCTGAGTGGCACGGCGCAGACCGCCGCGACCACCGGCCAGCAGGCCAAGGAAGCGGCGCAGGGCGTCGTCGGAGACAAGCTGGACAGGAAGGTGGGAGCGGTCAAGGACACCGTGAAGGCGGGCAAGGACGCGGTGAAGGCCGGCCACGAACTGGTCAGCTGAGCGCACCCGCAGTTCGGGCGCCGTCTCCCGGTCCTCCTGTTCCTCCCGGTCGGCGACCGGGTGACGCTGCCGGCGACACCAGGAGGATGCGTCGCGGCCCGGACCGGCGCGGGTAACTTCACACCCACGCCGGTCCGCCCGAAGCCCCGTGCCGGTCACCGGCTCAGGTCCGATGCCTGAGCCCTCCATGATCGGGAAGGGGTGGGAGATGCCCGTCGTACCTGATCCCGTCGTCAAACTCGTCCAGAGGTCCAACGAACCGGTCGTCGCCCAGACCCTGCGCTCCACCGCGGCAGCGGTCATCGCCTATCAGGCCGCGGTGTGGCTCACCCCCCAACCGGCCCCTCTGACGGCGCCGCTGACCGCGCTCCTCGTCGTCCAGGTCACCCTGTACGCCACACTGACGACGGGGATCCGCCGCGTCAACGCGGTGGTGGCCGGCGTCCTCATCGCGAGCGCCTTCAGCTCCCTGGTCGGGCTGAACTGGTGGACTCTGGGCCTGACGATCCTCACCTCGCTGGTCATCGGACGCTTCGTACGGGTGGATGAGTTCGTCCCCGAGGTCGCGATCAGCGCCATGCTCGTCCTGGGTGTCAGCCAGGTGGCGAACACCGCGTGGGACCGCATCCTGGAGACCCTGATCGGGGCCGGCGTGGGTCTGCTGTTCAACCTCCTGTTCGCGCCACCCGTCTGGGTGGAGTCCGCGGGGGAGTCCATCGAGGGGCTGTCCCGCCGCATGGGCCGGCTCTTCCGCGACATCGGCGCCGAGCTGTCCGGGCACACCCCCGTCGAGCGCGCCGCCGGCCGGCTGCACGAGGCCCGCCGTCTCGACCACGACATCGTCGAGGTGGACGCCTCCCTGCGGCAGGCGGAGGAGAGCCTGCGGTGGAACCCGCGGGTCCGCGAGGGGCTGCTGTCCCGGGTCGTCCTGCGGACGGGCCTGGACACGCTGGAGATCTGCGCCGTGGTGCTGCGGGTCCTGACCAGGACGCTGACGGACCTCGCGAAGGAGCGCACCGAAGAGGCGCTGTTCCCCGCCGACGTGGCGGTCGCGCTCAACGAACTGCTGCGCCATGTGGCCATCGCCATCGAGAACTTCGCCGTGCTGATCACCACGCAGGTCAGCGCCAACGCGGAGGAGGCGGAGGACGAGCTGAGCCGGGCGCTCGAGCAGAGCGGCGCGCACCGCGAAACGGTGGCGCATCTGCTGCTGGACAAGGTGCGCGAGCACCCGCGCCAATGGCAGCTGCACGGGGCGCTGCTGGCGGAGATCGACCGGATCCTGGACGAGCTGGACGTGGAGAAGCGCTCGGTCCGGCTGGTGGAGGAACTCGACCGTTACTCCCGTGAGCAGCGCGAGCGCTTCCCGCGCCTGGACACCTTCAAGCGGCGCCTGCTGGGCTCGGGTCCGCGCCTCTCCCGGGCCGATCCGTGATGCCGGATACGAGCCCGCAGGGGTGTCGGGCGGTCAGTCGACCTTGACCCAGTCCAGGGTGCGTTCCACCGCGCGCTTCCAATCCGCGTAGCCCGACTCGCGGCGGTCCTCGTCCCATTCGGGATCCCAGCGGTGGGCCTGGTTCCAGTTGGCCCGCAGCTCGTCGGTGTCGCGCCAGAAGCCCACGGCCAGGCCGGCCGCGTAGGCCGCGCCCAGCGCCGTGGTCTCGGCGACCTGCGGACGGATCACGGGCACGCCCAGTACGTCCGCCTGGGTCTGCATGCACAGGCTGTTGGCGGTGACGCCGCCGTCGACCTTCAGTACGGCCAGGTCGACACCGGAGTCCTTGGCCATGGCCTCGACGACGTCGCGGCTCTGGTAGCAGATCGCCTCCAGGGTGGCCCGCGCGATGTGCGCGTCGTTGTGGAAGCGGGCCAGACCGACGATGGCGCCGCGCGCGTCGGAGCGCCAGTACGGCGCGAACAGGCCGGAGAACGCGGGCACGAAGTAGACGCCCGCCGAGTCCTCGACACGGCGGGCCAGGGTCTCGCTGGCCGCCGCGTCACCGATGATGTGCAACTGGTCCCGGAGCCACTGCACCGCGGATCCGGTCACCGCGATCGAACCCTCCAGCGCGTAGACCGGGTCCTGGCCGGCGAATTGGTAGGCGACGGTGGTCAGCAGCCCGTGCTGGGAGCGCACCGGACGGTTGCCGGTGTTGAGGAGCAGGAAGTTGCCGGTGCCGTAGGTGTTCTTCGCCTCGCCCTCCGCGAAGCAGACCTGGCCCACGGTGGCGGCCTGCTGGTCACCGAGGATTCCGCTGATCGGTACGCCTGCCAGCGGGCTGACGTCGGGCGACTGACCGTACCCGGCCGGTTCGCTGGACGGTTTGATCTCCGGGAGCATGGCGCGGGGGATGGCGAAGAACGACAGGAGTTCGTCGTCCCAGGCCAGCGTCCGCAGGTCCATCAGCATGGTGCGGGAGGCGTTGGTGACGTCCGTGATGTGCACGCCGCCCCTCGGGCCGCCGGTGAGGTTCCACAGCACCCAGGTGTCCATCGTGCCGAAGAGCGCGTCGCCGCGCTCGGCGTCCGCGCGGACCCCGTCCACGTTCTCCAGGATCCACTGGACCTTGCCGGCGGCGAAGTAGGTGGCAGGCGGCAGCCCGGCCTTGGCGCGGATCACCTCGCCCTTGCCTTCGCGCTCCAGGGCGCTGGCGATCCGGTCGGTGCGGGTGTCCTGCCAGACGATGGCGTTGTAGTACGGCCGCCCGGTGTGCCGGTTCCACACCAACGTCGTCTCGCGCTGGTTGGTGATGCCGAGGGCGGCCAGGTCGCTCGCCGCCAGATGGTGCTTGTTCATGGCGGTGGCGACGACCGAGCGGGTGCGCTCCCAGATCTCCACCGGGCTGTGCTCCACCCAGCCGGCCTTGGGCAGGATCTGCTCGTGTTCCAGCTGATGGCGGCCGACCTCGTTACCGCCATGATCGAAGATCATGAAACGGGTGCTCGTCGTGCCCTGGTCGATCGCGGCGACGTAGTCCGCCATGTCGGTTCCTCCACGCGTGATCGCTGCTGACGGCCGGCCGGGACGGCCGGTGGAACGGCTCCGTGCCGGGGACGGGATCCGGGTATCTGTCGGAGACGGCCGCGGTCACTCGTCCTCGGGCAGGATGCTGCCCGCCGGCTGTTCGGCGTGCTCCGGCAGGAACGGTCTGACGACGTAGTGGTAGACGGCGGCGCCGATCGGGCCGCCGATGAGCGGGCCGACGATGGGCACCCAGAAGTAGAGATCGCCGTACTGGTCGCGCCACGCGCTGTTGTAGCCGGTGATGTAGCTCGCCAGCCGCGGACCGAAGTCACGGGCCGGGTTGATCGCGTACCCGGCGTCGGTGCCGATGGCCATGCCGATCGCCACCACGAGGAACCCGATCAGCAGGGGGCCCAGGTTCGCCTTGGGAGCGGTGTTGAGTACATCGGTCAGCGCCATGATGACGAGCAGCAGGATGGCCGTGCCGATGATCTGGTCGCGGAGCGCGCCCCATTCGCTGATCGGGAAGACGCCGTTGCCGGGCAGGGTGGAGAACACCCCCTGGGTCTTGATGGTGTGACCCGGGTCCGCCTTGGCGAGGACTTCGGAGGAGTTCCAGCGCACCAGCAGCGCGGCGGTGAAGGCTCCCGCCGTCTGTGCCAGCGCGTACGGGGCGACCCTCGCCCATGGGAAGCCGCGGAAGATGGCCAGCGCGAGGGTCACGGTCGGGTTGAGATGCGCGCCCGACAGCCGTGCCGCGACGTACACACCGAAGGTGACGCCGAACCCCCACGCCCACGCGATGCTGTCGTGGTCGCCCAGGTCGGCGGCGACGACCTGGGCGACCACTCCCACGCCGAACAGGATGAGCACCAGGGTGCCGAGGAACTCGGCGAGCAGTTCGCCCAGCAGCCGGTGCGAGGCCAGCCGGCCCACCACTTTGGGAGCATCTGTCGTATCGGCCATCGGTCCAGCCCTTCCCGACGCGTGGGCCCGCTCCCCGTCGCGGTGCCGGTACTGCGATGTGCCGGCGTCACGACGTGTCGGTGGACCCGCTTCCGACTCACGTCTGACCCATTCGACAGGTACAGCGGCCCGGCGGCACCGCGGGGAGCCCCTCGTGCTGCCGAACGAGTGACGCGGCGCTTCCCGCCGCCCCGCGGCGGCCAAAGGCCGAGGTCATGGAGGGGCGGCGGGGCGCGGCCGTTCCACCGGGGAAGAGAAGTCCGCAGAAAGCCCGAGAGGACTTGAGTCGTGCTCGAATACCGGTCGAATCGTGGCCAATTCTTTCTCAATGGCACGTCAACTCGAAGTAATGGATCGTATGTTCATATTGCGGAGCCGGAATCCGCCTCGCTACGCTTCCGGGGATTCGAGAGGAAACACTCCCCTTTTCCCCATCTCTGCGGGTATTCCGCCCGGGACGTAGGACGGCCTCGCCATGACCGCTGCACGTCGCACGTCGCCCGGCAGCCAGTCCCGGGACTTCTGGCTGTACTGGTCGGCGGGCACCTCCGACGCGCTCGGCACCCAGGCCTCGGGCCTGGTACTCCCGCTGCTGCTGCTCGGTCTCGGCTCGTCGCCCGGCACCGTCGGCGTCCTGGCCTCGGTCTCCGCGATCGGTGGACTGCTGGCCGGGCCGCCCGCGTCCGTGCTGGCCGACCGGCGCTGGCGACGGGGGATGATGGTGGGATCCGCGCTGGTGGCGGCAGGTGCGATGGGTGCGATAGCCGCTGCCGCGGCCTGGGGCCGGCCCTCGCTGCTCCTTCTGTGCTCGGCCGCGCTCGTCGAGCGGGTGGCCACGGCGTGCTACGAGGCGGCCGCCCGCGGGACGCTGGTCACCGTGGTGGCGCCGGTCCACTATCCGCGTGCCATCGCGCGGCTGGAGGCGGGGGAGCAGGGCGCGCTGGTGGCCGGCCCCGCGCTGGGCGGCCTGCTGTTCCCGCTGGCCCGCTGGCTGCCGTTTCTCATGGACGCTCTTTCCTATGTGTTCTCCGCTCTCTGCGTACGGGCCATCCGAGCCGATCTCAATCCGCACCAGAAATCGGAGGATTCGCCTCCGCGCTTTACCGAAGAATTCCTGGCCGGATTACGTTTCGTGCGCAACGAATCGTTTCTTCGATTTGTGCTGCTGTGGACGGCAGGCGTCAACGGGCTCTTGACAGCGCTGTATTACGGCGCGGTGTTCAGCATCCGCGGCCAGGGCTCCGGCACCGCGTCCACCGGTCTCGTCCTCGCGCTGTCGGGGGCCGCCGGGCTGGTCGGCGCCGCCGCCGCGCCCCGGCTCGCACGGCGGATCCCCGCCGCGCGGATCGTGATCGCCGCCTCCTGGACCATGGTGCCGGTCGCCGCCGGCCTGGCCTTCGCCACCCACGCCTGGGTCTACGGCCTGCTGTTGGGCTCCGTGTCGCTGACCGTCCCGGCGGTCGCGGTCGTCCTGCACTCGCGGGCCGTCCTGGTGACCCCCGACCAGCTCCAGTCCCGGGTCGGCACCACGCTGGACACCGCCTGCGGAGTCGCCTCCGTCCTGGCCCCGGCCGCCGCCGGACTGCTCACCGACCACCTCGGGTCCACCCGTACGGCACTGCTCTGCGCGGCCGGGCTGGCTGTGCTCGCCGCCTACGCCACCGCGACCGCGGCCCGCCGGTTCCTGCCCTCGGACCACGACCCCGACCGTGAACCCGGCTCCGACAACGACCCGGCCACCGACCCGAACCACGACCCCGCCCTGCTGTCCCGTCCCCAGCCGCTGGAAGCCGGTGAGCCCTCATGAGCGATCTGCCCGCCGTCCCCGCCACCCCCGTCGGCCGGGACTCCGGACTGGGCTACCAGGTCTACCGGCCCGTGCTGCCCGCCACCTGCCGGCGGTCGCCCGGTCTGATGGTGCTCACCGGGGACGTCGACGGCCGCTGCGAGGTCTTCGCGTGGGACGCCGCCACCGGCGCCGCCCGCCAGGTCACCGACCGCCCGTACGGCACCCTGCTGTACGCCATCGACGCCGATGCCGTCATCTGGTGGTTCGACGAGGACCGGAACGGCCGCGGCACCTGGTGGATCCAGCCCTTCTCCGGCGGTCCCGACACCCCGGGGCTGACCGGCACCGGACCTGGCCGCCCCTGCGGGCTGGCCGTCAGCGACAGCGGGACCGTCGCGCTCGGGCTCGGGGACGAGCACGGACTGCGCGTCCACCTGGGCCCCCGGGGCGGCGCCGGACGCGAAGTGCTGCGCACCGACGGTCACGGCCTGCTGGTCGATCTCGCCCCGGCGGGCGACCTGCTGGCCGTCGCGCGCGGTGCGGCCGGAAAGGACGCGGTCACCCTGCTGACACCGGACGGCGCTGTGGTGGAGAGCCTGCCGGGCACCGACGGTCGGCTGTGGGCACTTGGCTTCGCCCCCGGGCGCAGCACCCCCGAACTGCGCCCCGGGCGCAGCACCCCCGAACTGCTGCTCGTCGCCGAGCGCGACGGCCGCTACGTGATCGCCACCTGGCGCGCCGACACCGGACTCGAACTGCACCGCTGGTGCTCCTTCGACACCGAGATCACCGCCCGCTGGTGCCCGCAGGGCCGCACGGTACTGGTCCGCCAGGACCGGCACGGCCGCAGCAGGCTGGTCACCGCGGACCTCGACCGGCGTGAACTGGCGCCCGTCGCCGTCCCCGTGGGCACCGTGCTCGACGCGGCCCCGCAGCCCGGCGGCGATGTGCACTACCTGTGGACCGACGCGCTCACCCCGCCGCGCACCCGCTCCCTGCTCGGTGCGCCGCTGCCCGGTCTCGAGGCGGTACCGCCGCCGATCGCCGGCCGCGCCGACGATGTGTGGACCCAGGGTCCCGACGGCCCCGTGCACACCCTGCTCACCGTGCCCAGCGGCACGGCGGGACCGTACCCGCTGGTCTTCCTGGTGCACGGCGGCCCCGCCGCGCACGACCGGGACGCCTACGACCCGGCCGTGCACTCGCTCGTGGAGTCCGGCTTCGCCGTCGCCCGCGTCAACTACCGCGGCTCCACCGGCTACGGACCGCGCTGGCGGGCCGCGTACGGACAGGGCGTGGGACTGACCCAGGTCGCCGATCTCGCGCTGGTCCGCGCCGACCTGGTGCGCCGCGGCATCGCCCGCGCGGACGCGATCGGCCTGTGGGGGACCTCCTGGGGCGGCTACCTGGTGCTGCTGGCGCTGGGCACCCGTCCCGACCTGTGGCAGGCGGCCGTCGCGGTCAAACCGCTGGCCGACTGCGCGACGGCGTTCGCGGCCGGCACCCCGGCGCTGCGCGCCCTGGACACCGAGCTGTTCGGCGGCACCCCGCTGCAGGTGCCCGAGATCTACGCGCGTTCGTCCCCGTCGAGTTACGCCGCCTCGGTCCGGGCACCGCTGCTGGTGGTCGCCGCGACCCAGGACGCCAAGTGCCCGCCGGAACAGGTCGAGACGTATCTGGCGGCGCTGCGCGCCTCCGGCGTCCGGCACGACGCGCTGTGGCTGGACAGCGGTCATGACGGGCACGACGGCGGCGACCACGTACAGGTGCTGCACCGGGCGCTGGTCTTCCTGGACCGGCATCTGCGCGGCCCCCGTCGTCCGCAGCGCGCCGCGTACGAAGAGCTCCCCGCCCCGTCAGGGGTGGGGGCCAGGGGACCGGCGGCCGAACCCGCCGGTTCCACCCGCCGGAACGCAGAGAGGAGGTAGCCACCATGCAGAAGGACGTCATCCACAACGATCCGCTCGAGGACGAGGCGGAGAACCGGAAGCCGGGCGTGGGGGTGGTCATCAGGATCCCCTTCCGTAACGCCGACGAGCCGGAGAACAGCTGAGTCCGGAGGCCGGCCCGGCTCAAGCCGCCGGGCCGGCCCACTCCGCACCACCCGATGCACCCCGTTACCGAATCCCTGTGCTGAACCCCTGTGCGACGAGGAAGAGAAGAAGCCGTGCGCGTACTCCTGGTGAACATGCCCTGGTCCCCCATCGACCTTCCGTCGCTCGCGCTGGGCATCCTCAAGCGCAGCGTCGACGAGAAGACCCCCGGAGCGAGTGCGGAGGTGTTGCACGCCAACCTCGAATACGTGGACTGGATCACCCGACGGCGGGAGTTCACGCTGGAGGACTACGAGTACTTCTCGCTCTCCTCCTACTTCATGGGATGCGGCGACTGGGTCTTCTCCGCCGCCCTGTACGAGGACCCGCAGTGGCGGGTCGCCGAGTTCACCGAGGCGATGAAGGGCCGGCTGCGCAAGGAGCGCATGGCCATGACCCTCGAACTGCACGAGGACGCGGCCGAGTTCGTCCAGCTGATGGCCGACCGGATCGTGGCGGCCGAGCCCGACGTCGTCGGCTTCACCTCGACGTTCCAGCAGAACACCGCGGCGCTGGCCGCGGCCAAGTACGTCAAGCGCATGGCCCCGCACATCCGCATCGTCATGGGCGGCGCCAACTGCGACGGCGCGCAGGGCGAGTCGGTGCACCGGAACTTCCCGTTCGTCGACTTCGTGATCCGCGGCGAGGGCGAGCAGACGTTCCCCGCGCTCCTGACCGCGCTCCAGGAGGACACCGACCTGACGAAGGTCCCCGGTCTGTGCCACCGGGTGGACGGGCGGAGCGTGGCCAACCCGATGAGCACCGTGCCGATGCCGCCGGCCGCCATCCTGCCGCCCGACTACACCGGCTACTTCGAGCGGCTGGTCGCGTCGAAGGCCCGGTCCTGGGTGGAGCCCAAGCTGGTGGTCGAGGGCGCCCGCGGCTGCTGGTGGGGCGAGAAGCACCACTGCACGTTCTGCGGCCTCAACGGCTCGTCGATGCAGTTCCGCAGCAAGAGCCCGGACACCTTCTACGAGGAGATCATCGGCCTCGCAGAGAAGCACAAGGTGCTGGACATGTACGTCGTCGACAACATCCTCGACATGGGCTACCTCAGCACCGTCCTGCCGTGCATCATCGAGAGCGACTACGACCTGCGCATGCACATCGAGATCAAGTCCAACATGCGCGTCAACCAGCTGCAGATCCTCGCCGACGCCGGACTGATCTATGTGCAGCCCGGCATCGAGAGCCTCAACAGCCGGGTGCTCGACCTGATGGACAAGGGGGTCAGCGGCACCCAGAACGTGCGGATGCTGCGCGACGGCGCCGCGGTGGGGCTGTCCATCTCCTGGAACTACCTGCACGGCTTCCCCGGCGAGACCGCCGCCGACTACGACGACGTCATCGCCCAGATTCCGGCACTCGAGCACCTCAACCCGCCGGTCGACCTGTCGGCGCGGATCGCCATCGAACGGTTCAGCCCCTACTTCAACAAGCCCGAACTGGGCTTCTCCGAACTGCGTCCCGCGGAGCCCTACCGGCTGACGTACGACCTGCCGGAATCGGAGATGCTCGATCTGGCGTACGTCTTCGACGTGCCGCCGCGCGGCGTGGGCGACGAGACGGTCAAGCCGCTCAACGACGCCCTTGCCGCCTGGAAGACGAACTACCGCAGCAGCCGTCTCACCCACGCGGACCTCGGTGACCGCGTCATCCTGGTCAACCGCCGGCGCGCCTTCGACTGGACCACCCTCGAACTCGCCGACCCCGTCCAGGTGTCCGCGTTCCGGCTGCTGGAGCAGCCGCACGCGCCGGCCGCCCTCACCCGCAAGATCGCCGCCCGTAACCCGGGGGTGGCGGTCACCGAGGCGTCGGTCGAGGAGCTGCTGCTCGAATGGCGCCGGCTGGGAGTGGTGTTCACCGACGGCGGCCAGTACGTCCACGTGGCGCCGCCGGCGGTCAACGAGGACATGCTGCGGCTGGACTTCATGCGCTACGCCCACCAGGTCCGGCAGGTACAGCCCCCGGCCCTGGTGTGACCGGCCCCGGCACCTTCTCGTCGCTGGATCAGCACCGGCCCCGCACACAACAGCACCAGCGTCCGCGCACGCGAAGGAGACTCCGTTGAGCATCACCACCGACACCACCCGGCCACCGGCCACGCTGACGATCACCGCCTGGCGCGACCACGATCCGGCCGCCTGCGAGCTTCCCGGCATGCTGCTGGGACGGCTGGAGGTCCAGGGCGGCGGATCGGCGGCGGTCCGGCAACTGTGGGACCAGGGCGCGCGCCGGGTCGAACTGCCGGGCGTCGTCGATCTGACCGACCCCACCGCGGCCGCGGACACCGTCCGTACTCTGTGCCTCATCCGCGATCTGACCGCCCGCGCCGTCTACGTCGACTGGCGGCTGCGCACCGGACCGGATCCGGAGGCCTGGCTGCCGCTGAACCATCTGCACCCGCCCCTGGAGGTGGAGGGTCCGCCGGACCCCGAGGAGGTGGTGCGCCAATGGCGCGACGGGCACTACCTGTGCAAGTGCATCTGGCGCAACGGTCCCGGCTTCGTGCAGATCCGCGACCGGCGCTGGGGCGAACTGCACCGCTTCACCGCCGAGGAGCCGCACTACCACCGGGCGATCACCCTGCTGGAGCACGGCGCACCGGCCGCGGAGCTTCCCGCGGACGTGCTGGCCGACTTCCGCGAGGAGCGGCTGATCGGTGAGGTCGGCGAGCTGGCGTGGTGGCTGCCGTACCGGATCCAGCGCTGGATCCACACAGCGATGGTGGTGTGAGCTCCGCTCTCCTTCAGCTGGTGTCGTGGCGGCCTCCTGCGCAGGCGATCGATCGTAACGATCGGAAAGCGATCGATATGATAGAGGCGTAGAGTGCGGTCATGTCGTGAGCGGATCGCACACGGCTGGCCATTGCTGCCGCGACCAGGGGGAATCCAATGCGGATGCACGTCGACCAGCGTCATGAACTGGTGCTGAAGCTCGTCCGCGAACGGGGCAGTATCCGGGTCGCCGACCTGGCCGCCGAGCTGGGCGTCTCCTCCGTCACGCTACGCCGGGACGTGGAGACGCTGGCCGAGCAGGGTCGGGTGCGCAGGCTGCACGGATCGGTCGTCTGGCCGCACGATCCGCAGGCCGCCGACCGGGCCGCGCCGAGCGCTCCCGCCGCCCCGGCCGGCGGCGGCCAGGGGCCCGTGATCGGCATGGTCGTGCCCACCACCGACTACTACTTCGCGGCCGTCGTCGCCGGCGCCCGCGAGGCCGCCGCCGCCCGTGGCGCGCGCCTGGTCATCGGCCTGTCGCAGTACCTGCCGCACGAGGACCGCGCGCAGGCCGCGCGGCTGCTGTCGACAGGCGCCGACGGGCTGCTGCTCACCCCGAGCTGGGGGCACGGCGTGCCGGAGCCCGGCCAGGAGGAGTGGATCGCGCAGCAGGGCGTTCCCGCCGTGCTGGTGGAGCGCTGGGCGCCGCTCGGCAGTCCGGCGGCGGCGCTGGACCGAGTGCGTACCGACCACGCGCACGGCGCCGCGCTCGCCGTGCGCCATCTGGCCTCGCTCGGGCACCGTACGGTCGCGCTGGCCGCCCAGGAGAGCCCGACCGCCGTGCAGTTGGCCATCGGGCACGCGGCCGCGGTCGAAGCGCTGGGACTCGACCCGGCCCCCCGGTCGCCGCTGGAACTCGAGCCGTCGCGCGACGAGTCCGACCGGTTCGACCGGACGTTGGAGTACCTGTGCGACGCGGTCGGCAAGCACGGGGTGACGGCGACGCTGGTGCACAGCGACGCGGACGCCATCGTGCTCATCCCACGGTTGCAGGCGCGCGGTGTGCGGGTGCCCGAGGACCTGGCCCTGATCGCGTACGACGACGAGGTCGCGGGTCTCGCGGATCTGCCGCTGACGGCGGTCGCCCCGCCGAAGCGCGTGGTCGGGGCGCTCGCCGCCGACCTGCTGCTCGACCGGCTCGCGGAGCACTCCCAGGGGGCCCCGGCGCAGCCGCGCCGGCATGTGGAGCTGCTGCCGGAGCTGCGGGTACGGCAGTCCTGCGGTGCGGCGGCCGGTAGCACGCTGAGCGAGTGATCGCAGTTATCTGATCGATATTCGATCTAGACGATCGAATCACTCATTCGCTCTTGACGGCGATCGATGTTGCGCAAATGATGGCCTGCATTCACCTCATCTGTCGGGGTCACCGTAGGAGCACGCGCAATGAAGCCCATCTCCCAGCCCACCTCCCGTACGACCCGTCTCGCGCTCGCGGCCGTTGTGGCCTCCCTCGCGCTGGCCACCACCGCCTGCGGTGGGGACAAGGCCGCGGCCGGCGGCGCCGCGCCGGACGCCAAGCCGGTCACCCTGACGTACTGGGGGTGGGCCAAGGGGGCCCAGGCGACCGTCGACGCGTTCAACAAGACCCACAAGGACATCCACGTCAGGTACTCGGAGATCGCCGGGGGTCCGGACGGATACTCCAAGATCACCAACGCGGTCAAGGCCGGCAACGCCCCCGACGTGGCGGGGATCGAGTACACCCAGCTTCCGGAGTTCGCCAGCCAGGGACTGCTCGAGGACCTGACCGAGCGGGCCGGCGACACCGTCAAGCAGAAGTTCCCGGCCTCCATCCAGGACCTGGTGACCTTCGGCGGCAAGACCTGGGCCGTGCCCTACGACGTCGCGCCCCAGCTGTACTACTACCGCACGGACCTGTTCCAGAAGTACGGCATAGCCGTCCCCAAGACCTGGGCAGAGTTCAAGACCGCCGGCGAGAAGCTCCAGCAGGCCGACAAGAACGTGCACATCGCGTCCTGGCCCGACAACGACGCCGTGCTGCTCGCGGCCCTCGCCTGGCAGGGCGGCGGCAAGTGGTTCAGCACCGAGGGCGACGCCTGGAAGGTCGGCATCAACGACGCCGCGTCCCAGAAGGTCGCCTCCTACTGGCAGGGACTCGTCGACAGCGGCGTCGTCAACTCCATCCCGGCCGGCAGCGAGGACGAGACCAAGGCCAGGACCTCCGGCACCGTCGCCAGCTTCCTCGGTGCCTCCTGGAGCGCGGGCGGCATGACCGTCGCGATGCCGAAGCTGAGCGGCAAGTGGGGGATCGCCCCGCTGCCCACCTGGGACGGGAAGCCCGCCAGCGGCGGCTACGGCGGCACCACGTACGCCGTGCCGAAGGGCAGCAAGCACGTCAAGGAAGCGGCCGAGTTCTCCCGGTGGGTCACCACGGACGCCGCCGCCGTCACCGCCCGCCTCAGCTCGCTGACCTCGCCGAGCAGCGCCCTGCCCGCCAACGTCGAGATGCGTGACGTGGCCGCGAAGGCGTTCAAGGGCGGGGCCTACTACGCGGGCTTCGACGTCTACAAGATCGCCGGTGCGCAGGTCGACACCATCGTCCCGGGCTGGACGTTCGGCCCCGTGCAGATCGCGACCAACACCGCCATCACCGACGCGGCGGCCAAGGGAAACCTGACTCAGGGACTGACGGCAGGTCAGGCGTCCGCCGAGAAGGGCATCAAGGAGCGCGGGCTGAACCTGGTCAAGTGACCGCCGGGCCGGCGGGACCGCCCGCCGGCCCCGTCGTCCGGTCTCCGGCCACCCGCCGGGCACGCGCTGACGTGCCCGGCGGGCCCCACTCCCCACGACCCCGCTCCCAAGGAGTCCCCCGTGGCAGTACCACTCGCCCGGACCCCGCGCCGCCGCGCCGCCGCCCGACCGGGCCAACGCGGCGCCGTGACCGTGCTCCTGGTCCCGTTCTTCGCCCTGTTCGGCCTCGTGATGGTGGCGCCCATCGGCTACGCGGTGTGGATGAGCCTGTTCCAGGAACGCTCCTCCGGTCTCGGCTTCGGCGGCACCGAACGCGTCTTCTCGGGCCTGGGCAACTACTCCAGAGCCCTGTCCGACCCGGCGTTCCGTACCTCGTTCCTGCACATCGCCGTGTACTGCGTCGCCTACATCCCGGTGATGATCGGCGGCGCGCTCGTCCTCGCGCTACTCCTGGACTCCGCCCTCAGCAGGGCGAAGCGCTTCCTGCAGCTCGCCCTCTTCCTGCCGCACGCGGTGCCCAGCATGATCGCGGCGATCATCTGGATCTACCTCTACACGCCGGGCCTCAGCCCGGTCACCGGCTGGATCGAGAGCCTCGGCGGCAACTGGGCCTTCTTCTCCGCCGACCACGCGCTCTCCTCGATGATCAATATCGCGGTGTGGCAGTGGATCGGCTACAACATGGTCATCTTCTACGCCGCGCTGCAGGCCGTCCCGCGCGAGACGCTGGAGGCGGCGGTGGTCGACGGGGCGGGCGAACTGCGGATCGCCTGGCAGATCAAGGTGCCGGTGATCCGCTCGTCCGTGGTGCTGACACTGCTGTTCACCTGCGTCGGCGCGGTCCAGCTCTTCAACGAGCCGAAGATCCTCTCCAGTCGGGCCTCCTCCCTCGGCTCGACCTGGTCACCGACCATGTACATCTTCAAAGCCGCCTTCGAACGCCATGACTACGGTCTGGCCGCCGCGTCCTCGCTGCTGCTGGCCCTGGCCGCCGCCGCACTCTCCTTCATCGTCAGCAGGATCGGAAACCGGGGGAAGACGGCATGAGCACCCTTGATCTCGACGGCCGCCAGGCCGTCCCCGGCACGCTTCCGGCCACCCCCGTTCGCGAAGGACCCGGGCCGGACCACCGCCCCACCGGACGCTCCCGGCGCCGGCGCCCCACCGGCGCCCTGCTGTCCCGGGCGGCAGTCAACGGCCTGCTCGCCGTCGCCGCCCTCTACACCCTGATGCCGCTGGCCTGGCTGCTGATCGCGGCGACCAAGGACCACGGCGATCTGTTCGGCACCGGCGGCTTCACCCTCGGCGCGTTCCACCTCTTCGACAACCTCCGGGCCGTGTTCACCGCCGACGGCGGCATCTACGGCCGCTGGCTGCTCAACAGCCTGCTGTACTCGCTCGTGGGCTCGCTCGTCTCGACCCTCATCTGCGTGGCCGCCGGATACGCCTTCGACAAGTACCACTTCGCGGGCAAGGACAAGCTCTTCGGTGTCGTCCTGGCGGGCATCCTCGTACCCGGCACCGTCATCTCGCTGCCCATGTACCTGCTCGCCTCCGAGGCCGGCCTGGTCAACACCTACTGGGCGGTGCTGATCCCGTCCCTGGTCAACCCGTTCGGGGTCTATCTGGCCCGGGTCTTCTCCGAGGGCTACATCCCGAACGAGGTGCTGGAAGCGGCCCGGATGGACGGCGCGGGCGAGCTGAAGACGTTCCGGACCGTCTCGCTGCCCATGCTGGCGCCGGGCTTCATGACCATCTTCCTGTTCTCGTTCACCGGCAGCTGGAACAGCTTCTACCTGCCGCTGATGATGCTCAACGACCAGCACCTCTACCCGGTCGGCCTGGGCATCTACAACTGGAACACCGTCGTCGTGAACAACCCCGAGTACTACAGCCTGGCGATCACCGGAGCCCTCGTCGCCGTACTGCCCCTCATCGCCGTCTTCATCGGCCTGCAGCGCTTCTGGCGCTCCGGCCTCACCGCCGGAGCCGTCAAGTGAACCGTCCCCGCACCGTCCTGGCCATGAGCGCCGAGACCCGGGACTCCGTCCTCGACCCGGCCGCGCTGCGCCGGCTGGAACGCACCGTGCAGATCGACACCGGCCTGCTGGCCGTTGACTTCAGCCCCCGTGACACCGCGCTGACCAGGGCCCTGAGCGAAGCGGAAGTGCTGTTCACCGGCTGGGGCTGCCCGCCTCTGACGCGGCAGGCGCTCGCCGGGATGCCCCGGCTGCGCGCCGTCGTGCACGCGGCCGGCTCCGTCAAGGGCCATATGACGGAGGCGGCCTGGGAGTGCGGCATCACGGTGTCCACGGCCGCGGCCGCCAACGCGCTGCCGGTCGCCGAGTACACGCTCGCCGCCGTCCTGTTCGCCAACAAGCGCGTCCTGGCGGGCGCCGAGGCCTACCGGCGTACCCGCGACCGGGTCCGGTTGCTCGAACATTTTCCGACGGTCGGCAACTACCGCCGCACCATCGGCGTGGTCGGCGCTTCCGCCGTCGGCCGCCGCGTCATCGAACTCCTGCGGCCGTTCGATCTCACCGTCCTCGTCCACGACCCGTATCTCGAACCGTCGGAAGCGGCCCTTCTGGGCGCGACCCCGGTCGAGCTCGACGACCTGGTGCGGCGCAGCGACGTGGTCACCATCCACGCCCCCGAACTGCCCGAGACCCGGAACCTGTTCGGCGCCGCCAGGATCGCCCTGATGCGGGACGGCGCCACGCTCGTCAACACCGCGCGCGGTTCGCTCGTCGACACCCAGGCGCTCACGGCCGAACTCGTCTCCGGCCGCCTGCACGCGGTCCTGGACATCACCGTCCCCGACGTCCTCCCGGCGGGCTCCCCGCTCTACGACCTGCCGAACGTCCTGCTGACCCCGCACATGGCCGGCTCGCTGGGCGGCGAACTGCGGCGGCTCGCCGACACGGCCATCGATGAACTGGAGCGGTACGCGCAGGGGTTGCCCTTCGCGCACCCGGTGCACGCCGCCGCACTCGTGCACTCCGCCTGATCCGTCTCGTCCGCCACCACCGGCCACGTACGTTCCGCCCGAGAGGAAACCCCGTTGTCCGAGCCGTCCCAGCCCGCATCCACGCCGGAGAAGGCGCGTCGTGTCCTGGTCGTCGGGATCGACGGTGTCCGTCACGACGTCCTCCTCGCGCTCCCGACCCCGCACATCGACGCGGTCGCGGCCGCCGGCTTCCTGGCCGCCGTCGAGGTCGCCGACGGCACGCCCACGATGTCGGGGCCGTGCTGGGCCACGATCACCACCGGGGTCACCGTCGACAAGCACGCGGTCTGGAGCAACGACTTCTCCGGGAACCGGCTCAGGGTCTTTCCCGACTTCGCCACCCGCCTCGCCCGGCAGGACGGCAGGCGCACGTATGTCGCCGCCGGCTGGGACCCGCTGGTCACCGTCGCGAACGGCGGGCCACTCTTCGCGCACCCGTCCCGGCTGAGCTACAGCGCCCCGGCCGCCGACACTCCCCAGGCGTGGGAGGACTGCGACGAGCAGATCACCGAGGACGCCGTGCGGGTCCTCGGTACCGACGACCCCGAGGCCTCGTTCGTCTACCTCGGAGCCCCGGACGAGACCGCCCACTTCCTGGGCTGCGGGGCGGAGTACGAGCGGTCCGTCGTCCGGGCCGACGAGCGGCTGGGCCGCATACTGGCCGCCGTTCGCCACCGGGCCGGCTACGACGACGAGACCTGGACGGTGATCGTGGTGACCGACCACGGCCACGTCCGGGCCGGCGGCCACGGCGGTCGGTCGGGCGCGGAACGCACCGCCTGGGTGGCCTGCTCAGGACCGGACGTCACTGCGGGCCGCACCCCGGACCGGGTACGCCACGAGGACGTGGCGGCGCATGTGTACGCGGCCCTGGGCCGGACCGCCGACCGGCACTGGACGCTCGACGGACGTCCGTTCACCGCGGCGCCGCGCGCGGTGCTGTTCGACATGGACGGCACCCTCGTCGACACCGAATCCCTGTGGTGGCAGACGGTCGCGGCGCTCGCCCAGGAGCTCGGCCACGAACTCGGCGACGCGGACCTGCCGGCCGTCCTGGGCCGGAGCGTCCACGACACCGCCGCCCATCTGCACGACGTCACCGGCACCGGCCGCGAGCCGGCCGGGCTCGCCGCCGAACTCGACCGCCGGTTCCTCGCCGCCGTCCAGGAGCGGACCGTCGCACGGCCCGGTGCCGTCGAACTCCTCGACCTGCTGGAACGCGAGGGCGTTCCGGTCGGGTTGGTGTCGGCGTCGCCGCGAAGTGTCATGGACGCCGTACTGAAAACCCTGGGCGCGTACCGCTTCCAGGTCACCGTCGCCGAGGGCGAGACCCCCGCCACGAAGCCGGCCCCCGATCCGTATCTCGCCGCCGCCGGGTCACTCGGCGTGCCGCCCGCCGCCTGCGTCGCGGTGGAGGACACCCCGGTCGGGGTGGCCTCGGCGGAGGCCGCGGGCTGCGTCGTGCTCGCGGTGCCGTCGCTCGCACCCATCCCTGCGGCGCCCGGCCGGACGGTGCGCGGCAGCCTCGAAGGGATCGACCTCGACTGGCTGAGGACGCTCGTCGCCGCGGGGAACGCGTCAGGACCCCTCAGGCAGGGTGGTTGAAGTAGCGGTCGCCCTTCTCGATGAGATGGGACGAGTAGATCCAGCCCAGAGCGGGCTTGCCGCGGAAGAGTCCGACGTAGTGCCGGGCGGTGTCGACCACGACGGGCCGGGCGAAGCAGGCGAACTGGTTGCGCTGCTTCTCCTCCGCCCACGCCATCGCGGCCGGATCGACGCGCTCGCTGACGAGGACGGGGAAGACGGCGACCCCGGTCTGCATCCCCACGGGGAGGCCGCCCTTGTTCTTCTTGGCGAAGCTCAGGGTCTGCGTGGTGAACGTGTCGATGGTGGCCGCGGTTATCTCGGGGACGGCCGCGGCGATCGTGAACACATGCAGATTGGTGGCCATCCAGCGCAGCCGGAAGTCGGACCGCCGGCCGACCAGCACGCGGACACCGGACCAGTCCTGCCACTGCGGGTTGCAGCCGTCGGCCGTCAGCCGGCTTTCCACCGCGGCCAGATAGTTTCGTGGTGACTCTTCGCTCATGGACGTGATTGTCCCCGGAACCGCCGCCCCCGTGAAGATCCCGGGAGGGACGGACCCGAAGCGGGTCCGTCCCTCCGTACGACCGGGCGGGCTCCGCCCGTTACACGGAGGAGGAGGCGGGAACCTCGGACCGCGCGGGGGTCACGGAACCGGTGTCGTTGCCGTCGTGCGAGCCGGAGGCGAAGACCGCCGCGGCCGGTGCGACGGCCGTCACGGTGTTGTTGGCGGCGATCCGCCCGAACAGCGCGTCGAGCGACCAGCGGCCCGGCCCTGCGACGACGATCAGCAGAAACGTCCAGGCGTACAGCGCGGCCGGCTCGCCGCCGTTCTGGATCGGCCACAGGGCGTGCTGCTGGTGCTCGGTGAAGTACGCGTAGGCCATCGAGCCGGAGCAGATCAGCGCGGCGTACCGGGTCCCGAGGCCGAGCATCACCAGCCCGCCGCCGACGAACTGGATCACCGCCGCGTACCAGCCGGGCCACGTACCGGCAGCGACGGTCCCGCCGCCGAACGCACCACCGAGGACACCGAAGAGCGAAGCGGCGCCATGGCACGCGAAGAGCAGCCCGACGACGATCCGGAACAGCGACAGCACCTGCTCCTGAGCGAGGGCGGCCGACGTCCGTGAAGTGGAGAAACGCATGGGGGGTCTCCTACGGCAGAAAGGGAGGTACCGATGCGGGAAGAGTAGGAAGATTGGTTGAAGCCGGGCTTAAATCCCGTGCGGCACCCGTGTGTCGCCGACCGCGGTACAGCCGAATGGCGGAACGGCGTGTTGACGCCCACGGCATGCCACCCCACCGCCAAGGGCGCGGGGGCACGGCTCAGTGCGGGAACGTACGCGGCGGCCGCTGCCGGGGCAGGTCGTCGCGGAACTCCGCTATTCGGCTGCTGATCTGACGCACGAGCTGGGTGTCCTCGATGCGGTCGAGGTAGCGGGAACGGCGAGCGACACCGTCCAGATCGAACGAGAAGTACAGGGTCATGAGGGGGTTGATGAAGAGTTCGGAACGCCGGGTGCGGTCGGTGAACCGCACATCGCCGAACTCCCCTCGTACCGCCGCGGCGATCGAGCCGTTGACGATGCTCGGGTGCACGGCGGTCTCCGCCTGGGCATGGGCCACCGCGTCCAGGTACAGGGCGCCCTCGGGGGTGTCCCGGGGGACGGACAGCGCCCCGAGATACGCGCCGTCGCGGTCGAGAGCGGCGATGTTCTCCAACACGTGGGAGTGGTTCACCCCGTGGTACGCGTCGATGCCGAAGCCCAGGCACACGACGAGCCGGTTCGGTACCGCGAGTCCGCGCACGGCCGCGAGGCTCGCCATGTCCTCCTCCGGCGTGCCGAGCCCCGACTCGTCGCCGCGCATGAGGATGTCCGTGCCCCCGTCGACCAGCACGATCGCATCCACGGCGAGGTGGCCGACCAGCGCCTCGTAAGCCGCCCGCAGCGGCTGCACCCCGATCGACGGGAAGGCGTACACGGTCTCCGGCATGCCCTGCCGCCGCAGCCAGCGCGCCAGCGTCCGCTCGGGAAAGTACTCCGCGGCCGACACGGTGTCCGGCCCGATCTCGGCGACGTCCGGCGCGAGCCACACCTCGGAGTCGAGCCCGTGGAGATCGCTGAACGAGAAGTTCGCCAGGTGGACGTCCTTGCCCTGGGCCCGGAGCGCCAGCGCCAGCGGCAGACCGGCGTACACATCGAAGCCACCGCCCGCGCCGGCGATGAGCACCCGGCGGGCCGGTCCGAGGCGTGCGAAAAGGGGCGGTACGGCAAAAGAGGACATGGCAGGGGATCGTACCGGCGTAGCCGGAACCCGGAGGTGCTGTGGTGTATCCCTTGGCGTGGAGGACGGATCCGGCGCTGCCCGGACGCCGTCCCCGCATCACCCGAAGGGAGCCGCCGCCGTGGCCACTGTCCTGCGCGATGCCTGGAAGACCCTGGTCCCTGATCTCGACAGCCGGCATGGGCCGCTGCCACCGCTGCTCCTCGCGCTGACCGTCGTCACCGGGCTCGTCGACGCCTTCAGCTATCTGGTGCTGGGACATGTCTTCGTGGCCAACATGACGGGCAACGTCGTCTTCATGGCCTTCTCACTGGCCGGTGCCGAGGGTTTCTCCCTGATGGCCTCGCTGGTGTCGCTCGCCTCCTTCGTCGTGGGGGCGGTGATCGGCGGGCGGAGCGCCAACCGCTTTCCGGACCACCGCGCACGACTGCTGCTCGCGGCGACCGCCCTCGAAGGCGTCCTCGTCCTGGCGGCCTACCTGAGCAGCGAACTGACCGCCGATCCACCGTCCACGGCCGCCCGCTATCTGCTCATCGTTCTGCTCGGCCTGGCCATGGGCGGGCAGAACGCCGCCGCCCGACGGCTGGGCGTCCCCGATCTCACCACCACGGTCCTGACGCAGACCATCACCGGTATCGCCGCCGACGGGCGGCTCGCGGGAGGCACCGCCGGCAAGACCGGCACCCGTGCCCTGTCGGCGATCGCGATGTTCCTGGGAGCCGTGGCCGGCGGGCTGCTCATCCACAACTCCGACCCGGCGCTGCCGCTGCTGATCGCCGTTCTGACACTGGCGGCGATGGTCGCGGTGGCGGCTCTCCAGGTCCGCTCCACGCGGCCCTGGATCGCCGCCTGACGCCACTGCGCGTCCGCTACGCGTGCGGAGGCGGTGTCACTCCGTGCCGTGCACCGGCCGCCAGAGCGGGTACATCGCCTCGGGGTCAAAGGGCAGGGCCAGCGGCTCGCCGAGATCGGTGTAGCCGTGCCGCAGGTAGAGCTTGCGGCTGGCGGGGCTGGTCGCCTCCAGATAGGACGGGCGGCCGGCCCGGTCGAGCGTCTCGTGGTGCAGCCGGAGCAGCAGCGAGCCGATGCCGTTGCCCTGCAGGTCCGGGTGGACGACCAGGAACGCCAGGTGCTCGTAGTCGCCGAGATCGGTGGGATGGGCGCGCTCCATGGCCTCATCGAGCTCGTGGAACCGCCCGACGTGCTCCTGGCACGCGGCCGACAGCAGCTCGTCGTAGCCCTCAATGGCGGGGGAGGGCTCCGGGAGCCAGACCGCGGCGGCCCGCAGATCGTCGGTCACATGGACCGTGCCGTGGCGCAGCGCGTGTCCGACGAGGATCCGGAAGAAGTGCGGGAAGATCGCCGGGTGCCGTTCGCGCACGGGGACCAGCCAACTGTGCAGCGGCAGTTCGTCGAAGACGGTCGCCAGGAGCCGGGCGACGGTCTCCTCCTCGGCGATGACGGCCTGTCGGACGGATATCCCGGTCACGCGCGCACTCCTATGGTCGGCTTCTGGCGGCCGGCCCAGATCCTATCCGCCGTCCGTCGGCAACCGGTCATCGACCAGGGCGACTTCCCCGTCCGCCCCGGGCCGGCGGGGGAGGGCCGGTGCCGATTCCGTAGACTCCGGTTTCGGAACGGGGCCGCCGTAGCGGCCGCCGCACAGCCGCTGGGCGGGACGACGTACGCCTGAGTCCATGAATGCGAGGCAGACCGATGACCGCCGATCAGCACCCGTACCCCCTCATTCCCGGCACCACGGGTTCGGAGACCGCCGATTCCGTCGACGAGGCGCACGCCGTCCGGTCGTCGGTCCGCCGGGACGCGCGGGGCATGGTGCATCACGAGGCCGAGGAAGCGCTGGAGAAGGCCCGGTCCGAGGAGGACGGTGGCGAACACGGTCGGGATGGCGAGGACGGCGAGGACGGTCCCATCAGCCCGGCGGTCGAGGAGTGGGAGCGCATCGTCGATCTGCTCACCACGCACGCCGGCCCCTACGACCCGGACTCCGATCCGTTCGTGCAGGGCGAACTCACCGCGCACGCCAACCGGGCAGCGGCCCGGCGGACCGAAGGCAACGGCAACACCAACGGCACCGACGGCACGGACACCGGCGAAGCCGGCGCCGATGACGCCAGGGACACCCTGTTGCGCGCGCTGGCCCGTACCGGGGTACGGGACGGAGCCGGCAGCGAGAACGAGTCCGTGGTGTCCCGGATCGTCCAGGCCGACCCGGCCGCCGCGCTCGCCGTGAGCCGCTGGCTCGACGCCGCCTTCGCCTCCGGCCGCGCCCGGACCGAGGACTGAGGACCGGCCTTCTCCAGGGACCTAGCGCCGGCCGAGCAGAGCCATGTCCGCCTCGTCGAGTACGAGGGCGCCCGCCGCCATGTTCTCCGCCAGGTGGGAGAGCGAGCCGGTGCCGGGGATCTGAACGATCGAGGGCGAACGGGCCAGGCCCCAGGCGATGGCCACTGGGATCGCGGTCGCACGGTGCCGCTGCGCGACCTTGTGCAGGTTCTCGTCGGAGAGCGGGCTGTGACCGCCGCCGAGCGCGAAGAACGGCATGAAGGTGAAGAACGGTATGAAGGTGCAGGAACCGGCGCGCGAAGCGTGGGGCACGGCAGTGGAATCCCGGGGCCGAGCAGTGCGGGAGGGCCGCGGGGTTGGCTGCCGGGCCGGGCGGTCCGGCAAGGGCCGTCCAGTTGGTACCACAGTGTTGTGCGCCGGCGTGGGCAACGCCGTGTGGATGAGGCGGGAAACCGTATGGGGCTCCGGAGCCGGCAGGCGGCTCCGGAGCCCCACGCACGTTTCCCCGAGCCGTGGCCGGTTGTCCGTCCGCCCGGGACCGGGCGCCGGGGTCCGGTGCGGAGCTCAGGGGGAGGAGACTGCACCAATGACAGTTCAACGCCGCCCGCTGGGCACCGGACCGCTCCCCGACACCGATCCGGACGAGGGGCGGGCCCAACGGGCGATGACGCCCGCCGAACGCGCGGCCGCGGAAGCGGCGAGAGCGGCGGTGGAGGAGCAGCTTCCGGCGGAACCGGCGTCCGTGAGGCGCCCACTGGGCGACGGCTCGCAGCCGGACGCCTGATCCCGGGCCGCCGCCCTCGAAACCCCTGACGCATCGGCCGGCCGTCAGGGGCCGGGCGGCGTGGCGGCCTGGAGTCGTCCGCGTAGGGACTGTTCTCGCGCGGGCTCCGCGGATCACCGGGCTCCGGATCACCGGGCCCCGGACCGCCCGAGCCCCGGATCACCTGGTTCCGGTCATCCGGGTTCCGGATCACCCTCCGCGCCGTCGCCGTGCTGCTCGTACCAGCGCCGGATCCGTTCCATCTTCCAGATCACCGCCCGGTCGATCTCCTCCGCGCTCAGCCCCGTGGCGGCCGACAGGGTGTCAGGACCGATGAGGTCCTCGGGGCGGCCCTGCAGCGCGCGGCTGATCTTTCCCGCCCACAACTCCTCGGCCACGAACGGGCGCCTCCGGTACTCGTCCCGCAGTGCGGTCAGGTGCTCGGGCGAGCAGACGACGATCAGCCGCTTCCCGTCCTTGCCCGGATCCCGGGCATGCACCGCCGAGGAGTCCGGCACCAGATCGAGGCGGCCCTGCGCACCGATGCGCTGGCCGCAGAGGTCGCAGATGTCCGGGAACGGTGCGGGCTCGTCCGATGCCATACCCAAGGGCTACCCCGAAGTAGCGCGCCGATAGCGGCCCACCCGCCGGCGTGGGGTGGTCACGGGGGCGCTCGTCGCGGGCCGGGCTCCCAGCGCCCACGCGGCCCGGAATCCCCACTCTAGAGACATGGGATGTCTCAGTCCAGCCCACCCCTGCCTCGATGGAGACAACCGCGCTTCCTTTTGTTCAAGATGGCATCGCACAAGCGATATTGGCCACTTGCCTTGGGGTTCGAGGGCGACGTAGAGTCCGAGCGAAAGTCGAGACATCGGATGTCTTCCAGGCTCCGGTTCTCCACTGCCCGCGCTCCACACCCCGGCCGATCAGAGAGAAAAGCTCCGTGAAACTGCTGCGCTTCGGCGCCTCCGGCCATGAGCGGCCGGGCGTCCTCACCGACGAAGGTGCGGTGCTCGACCTGTCGGCGCTCACCTCCGACATCGACGGGGCGTTCCTCGCCTCCGGCGGTCCTGACCGGGTCCGGACCGCGCTCGCCGCGGGCACCCTGCCCGTCGTGGACGTCACGGGGCTGCGGGTGGGTGCCCCCGTCGCGCGCCCCGGCAAGGTGGTCTGCGTCGGCCTCAACTACCGCGGTCACGCCGAGGAGACCGGCGCGGCCATCCCGCCGCGACCCGTGGTCTTCATGAAGGATCCGGGCACGGTGGTCGGGCCGTACGACGAGGTACTGATCCCGCGCGGATCGTCGAAGACCGACTGGGAGGTCGAGCTCGCGGTCGTCATCGGCAGCCGGGCCCGCTATCTGGAATCGCCGCTGCACGCTCTCGACGCCGTCGGCGGATACGCGGTCAGCAACGACGTCTCGGAGCGCGAGTTCCAGCTGGAGTTCTCCCCGCAGTGGGACCTCGGCAAGTCCTGCGAGACGTTCAATCCGCTGGGCCCCTGGCTGGTGACGCCGGACGAGGCCGGCGACCCGCAGAAGCTCGGCCTGCGGCTGTCGGTCAACGGCACGCAGCGGCAGAACAGCGCGACCGGCGACATGATCTTCGACGTGGCGTATCTCGTCTGGTACCTGAGTCAGTACATGGTCCTGGAGCCCGGCGACGTCATCAACACCGGCACTCCGGCGGGGGTCGCCCTCGGCCTGCCGGGGACCCCGTACCTGCGCCCCGGCGACACCGTGGAACTCGCCATCGACGGTCTCGGCGCGCAGCGTCAGACGTTCGCCCAAGCGTGAGAGGCCCGTTCATGACGCCGACCACCGCCCGGATCACCGCGGTCGACACGTACGACATCCGGTTCCCCACCTCGCGTGAGCTGGACGGCTCGGACGCGATGAACCCGGATCCCGACTACTCCGCCGCGTACCTGATCCTGCGCACCGACGCCGGTGACGGGCTGGAGGGCCACGGGTTCACCTTCACCATCGGGCGGGGCAACGACGTGCAGGTCGCCGCGATCGACGCGTTGCGCGGGCACATCGTCGGCCGGCCCCTCGACGCCCTGTGCGCCGACCCGGGATCATTGAACCGCGACCTGATCGGGGACAGCCAACTGCGCTGGCTCGGCCCGGAGAAGGGCGTCATGCATATGGCGATCGGTGCCGTCGTCAACGCGGTGTGGGACCTCGCCGCGAAGCGCGCGGACAAGCCGCTGTGGAAGCTGCTGTCCGACGCCGACCCAGAGTGGCTCGTCTCCCAGGTCGACTTCCGCTACATCGCCGATGTCCTCACCCGTGAGGAGGCGCTCGGCCTGCTGCGCCGGGCCGCGCCGGACCGGGCCGCGCGTGAGGCGGACCTGCTGCGACGCGGCTACCCCGGATACACCACCTCGCCCGGCTGGCTCGGCTACTCCGACGAGAAGCTGACGCGGCTCGCGCGGCAGGCCGTCGCCGACGGTTTCAGCCAGATCAAGCTGAAGGTCGGCGCCAACCTCGGTGACGACATCCGGCGGCTGCGGGCCGCCCGTGCCGCCGTCGGTCCCGACTTCCGGATCGCCATCGACGCGAACCAGCGGTGGAACGTGGGCGAGGCCATCGAGTGGACGAAGGCGCTGACCGAGTTCGACCCGTACTGGGTCGAGGAGCCCACCAGCCCCGACGACATCCTCGGCCACGCGGCGGTGCGCGGCGCGGTGGCGCCGGTCAAGGTCGCCACCGGGGAGCACGTCCAGAACCGCATCGTCTTCAAGCAGCTGCTGCAGGCGGAGGCGATCGACATCCTGCAGATCGACGCTGCCCGGGTCGGCGGCGTCAACGAGAATCTCGCGATCCTGCTGCTCGCGGCGAAGTTCGGGATCCCGGTGTGCCCGCACGCCGGCGGAGTCGGACTCTGCGAGTTGGTGCAGCACCTGTCGATGTTCGACTACGTCGCGCTGTCCGGTACGACCGAGGACCGGGTCATCGAGTACGTCGACCATCTGCACGGGCACTTCGAGAACCCGGTCGTCATGCGGCGCGGGCACTATGCCGCGCCGCTGGCACCCGGATTCTCCGCCGAGATGCTTGCCACGTCGATCGAGGAGTACACCTATCCGGACGGCACCTTCTGGGCCGCCGATCTCGTCGGCCGGGAGACCGCGGCATGAGTGACCTTTCCGTCGGGAACAGACACAGCCGGGAAGAGACACGGAACGGGCCCCAGCAGGATCAGGCCTGACCACGAACAGGCACGGAGGGAGACCCGCCATGAGAGTCGCGCTGCACACGAAGGTCCGCGAGGACCGCATCGAGGAGTACGAGGCCGCGCACCGGCAGGTGCCGGAGGAACTGGTCACCGCGATCCGCGCGGCCGGTGCCACCTCATGGACGATCTGGCGCAGTGGCACCGACCTCTTCCATGTCCTGGAGGTCGAGGACTACGCGGCGATGATCGCCGAACTGGCCAAGCTCCCGGTCAACGTTGCCTGGCAGGCCCGGATGGGTGAGCTGACGGAGATCGCGCACGACTACTCGGCGGGCGGCTCCGACGCGTCGCTGCCCGTGGTGTGGGAGCTGTGACCCGGATGCGCATCGTCGATTCCCATCACCATCTGTGGGACCTGGCGGTCCGCGACCAGGACTGGATCACGGGTGACGCGCTGGCCCCGCTGCGCCGGAACTTCGCCCTGGCGGACCTGGAGCCCGAGGCGCGTGCCGCCGGAGTCGAAGCGACCGTCGTGGTCCAGACGGTCACCGTCCCGGAGGAGACGCCGGAACTGCTGGCTCTCGTGAACGGCGACAACCTGGTCGCCGGTGTGGTGGGCTGGGCCGACCTGACCCACCCGGGCATCGCCGACACCCTCGCCGCCCTGCGGGAACTGCCGGGAGGCGACCGGCTCGTCGGCATCCGGCACCAGGTGCAGAGCGAGCCGGATCCGCGGTGGCTGCTGCGCCGGGACGTGCTGCGCGGGCTGGCGGCCGTCGCCGCGGCGGAACTCGTCTACGAGCTGGTGATCCTTCCGCACCAGCTGCCCGCCGCGTACACGGCCGCCGAGCTGCGGCCCGAGCTCACCTTCGTCCTCGACCATCTCGGCAAGCCGCCGATCGCGAGCGACGAACTCCGACCCTGGGCCGATACCGTGCGCCAGCTGGCCACGCTGCCCAACACCGTCTGCAAACTCTCCGGGATGATCACCGAGGCCGACTGGGACACCTGGACGACCGCCGGTCTCGCACCGTACGCGGACACGGTGCTCGACGCGTTCGGCCCGGACCGGCTGATGTTCGGATCGGACTGGCCGGTCTGCCGGCTGGCCGGCTCGTACGCCCAGGTCGTCGCCACCGCACGGGAGCTGACCGGCTCCCTCGGCCCGGCCGAGCGCGAGGCGGTCTTCTCCGGCACCGCCACCCGCGTCTACGGCCTGTGACGGAAGCGGACCAGGAGTGGGCCGGGAGCGGGACCAGAATCGGGACCAGGAGTGGACCCGCAACCGGCCACCCGCCCTTCCAAATGGCTGATGGCTTGGAAAACCATTAGGAAGAGGTTTACAGTCGGGACCATGGACACCTCGGATCCGCAGCCCGGCGCGCCGCTGCTCGGTGAGCCGCTGCCGGTCGAGCTGATGAACACCGTCTGGGCCGACCGGGACGGTCTCCATGACGCGCTGGCCGACACCGACGACCTGGCGCGATGGCTGCGAGCCGTGGCCCCGCGCTTCGAGCCCGCGCTCGCCCTGGACGAACCGGCCGCGGCTTCCGGGCCGTCGCTGCCGGCGCCGCTCCTGGACCGGTATCAGCAGCTGCGTGACGCGCTGCGGCGGCTGGCGGCCGTCGTCACCGAGGACCCCCGCCCGGCGGCGGCCTCGGCGGCTCCCGATCTCGCGGCGGCGGTGGAGGCGGTCAACCAGGCCTGCGCCTACGCGCCCGAGTGGTCGCGGCTGGTGTGGCCCGAAGGGGGAACGCCGTCCCTCGCCACAGCCAGTGCGCCGTCACACGCCACCGCGGCGGCCGCAGCCCTGTCGCGGATCGCGGAACAGGCCGTCCAACTGTTCGCCGGACCGGACCGGGGAGCGCTGCGGGCCTGCCGGGCTCCCGGCTGCGTGCTGTATTTCGTGCGGGCCCACCCCCGCCGGGAATGGTGCTCGGCGAACTGCGGAAACCGCGCCCGCGTCGCACGCCACTACCAACGGCACCACGCCGATTCCCCCGCGTAGTTCGGTCGGGGCACGACCCGGCCGGCTGAACGGTCGGCCGGCCGGGTCGTGCGTCACTGATCAGGAGCAGCTGATGATCAGCGAGGTGATGACGGTGCAGGTGCGGGTGGCGCTGTTGTTGGCGGAGTTCAGGTCGACCGGCGCACTGGCGGTGCGGGTCGCGGTGACGCTGTAGGGCAGGTTGAGCGACAACAGGCCCACGGGGACGGTGAAGTGGCGCGTGGTGGCGGCGCCGGAGGCCAGCGTTCCCACGGTGCAGTTGATGTGGCCCGCGCTGACACCGCAGTCACTGGAGGTGGCGGTCATCGGCGTGGGCAGAGCCGCGGTGACCGCTGCGGAGGTCAGTGCGGAGGGACCGTGGTTGGTGACGGTCAGCGTGTAGTTGATCTTCCCGCCGAGCAGTCCCGGCGCGGGGCCGGCCACCAGGGCGACACTCACATCGGCGGCGGCGTAGGTGAAGTGGTCGGCGGCACTGACGGCACTGGTGCCGGCCGCCGTGGTGACCCGCACATCCACCGTGCCGACCGTGCCCGCCGGAGCGACCGCGGTGCAGGAGGTCGGCGAGCAGGTGACGGCGGCGGCGTTGTGCCCGGCACCGAAGGTGACCGCGGTGGCGTCGGACAGGGCCGTACCGGTGATGGTGACGGTGGTGCCGCCCGCGGGCGGGCCCGTGTTGGGGCTGACCCCGGTCACGACGGGCGGCGGAACGGGCGCGACGGTCGTACCGATCGCCACGCCGATCGGGTTGCGGCCGACCGCGGTGGTGGTGGCGACCGCGGCGGTCGCGGTGTCGATGACGGAGGCGGTGTTGGAGCCGAGGTTGGCGACGTACACATGGGCGCTGTTCGGGGTGACCGCCACGGCGGTCGGGCTGGAGCCCACCGGTGTGGTGGCGACGACGGAGTCGGTGGCGGTGGTGTCGATGACCGACACGGTGTTGGAACTGACGTTGGGTAGGTAGACATGCGCACCGTCCGGTGCCGCCGCCACGCCCTGGGGGCCGAAGCCGACGGGAATGGTGGCGGTGACGGTGTTGGTGGCGGTGTCGACCGCCGACACCGTGTTGTCGCTGGCGTTGGCGACGTAGGCGGTCGTGGCACCCGCCGGGACCGCGTGGGCCGGGGCGGCAACCGCCGTGAGGCCGGTGAGGCCCAAGGCGGCCGACGCGGCCAGTGCGGTGAACCTCTGACGCCTTCCGGGATGCGGATTTCTGGCGAGACCCTGGCACTGCCTGGCGAATTACGGACCGTGTCCACCCGCGCGGGTGGGCGCGCCCGGGACCCGGTTCGGTGCTCGGTTCGTGGCGGCCGGGACGATAGGCTGATCAACGCCACATGCCGCACTTCCGGCGTACGGTCGCGGCCGGGGGGCCGTCCGACCGGCCGGGACGGCAGGGGGAAACCTGCGACCGATGGACGGTCTCTACGCCAACTACATGCACCGGCCTGCCCTCGCACTGCCTCCGGGCACGAGGGCCGGGGAGGATCCAACGTGTCACGCCAGGTACACACCGTCGGTCCGGACCGGCCGGATGCCTTCCGCACCATCGGTGAGGCCCTGGAACGGGCCCGGTCCGGAGCCGTACTGCGGATCCTCCCGGGCAAGTACGAGGAACGGCTCACCATCACCTGCTCGGTGACCCTGCTCGCCGCCGAGGGTCCCGGCACGGTGGAGATCGCCCCCCGGCACGGAACCGCCCTCACTCTCCTCACCGACGCCGTCCAGCTGACCGACCTCGGACTGCGCGGCTACGATGCCGAGCTGCCGGTCGCCGACACACCGCGCGGCCAGCTCGCCATGGACGGCTGCGACATCACCGGCTCCGCCTGGACCGCGATCCTCAGCCGTGCGAGCGGCTCGCTGGCACTGCGCGACTGCCGGATCTCCAACTCGACCGGTGCTGCCGTGGTGATCACCTCTGGCGCGGAGAGCTACCTCGAAGCCTGCGTCATGGAGAACCTGGGCACCTCCGGTGTGGTGATCGCCGAACGCGGCAGCGCGACGGTACGCCGCTGTGTCCTCCGCGACGCCCGGGGGAACGGCATACTCGCCAACGGCGAGGCGCAGGGCGTCGTGGAGGACTGCCGGATCTCGGGAACCGAGAAACCCGCGGTGGCGCTCGAGGGCGAGAGCGCCCTGCGGGTCGTCAGGACCGAGGTGCACGACGCGGTGGTCGGCGTCTACATCACCTCCGGCGGCCGCAGCGTCCTGGAGGACGTGTCGGTCACCGGAACCACCGGCCACGGCTTCGTCCTCACCGCCGGCACCGCACCGCACCTCACGCGCTGCCGGAGCGAACGCACCCGCGGCCACGGCCTGCTGGTGACGGACCGGGCCCGTGGCACGTTCGAGGAGTGTGTGTTCCACACCGCCGAGGGCGCGGCGATCCGGGTCGCGGGACCGTCCTCGCCGGTGTTCACCGGGATCCGGGTACAGAACAGTGCCGCGGTCGGCGTGCTCCTGGAAGAGGAGTCGGCCGCGGAGTTCGACGGACTCGACGTCGAGGGAGCCGGGGAAGCGGCCGTCCGCGTCCGGTCCGGCGCCGCTCCGGTGCTGCGCCGCGTACGGATATCCGACGGCGCGGGACCCGGGGTCGAGGTCACGGCCGGCGGCCGCGGCCGGCTGGAGGACAGCAGCATCGACCGGACCGGCGGAGCGGCGATCCGGGTGGAGGCGCAGGGCACCCTCAGCGTGGCCGGCACCGTGGTGCGCGCGCCGGAGGGTTTCGGGGTGTCGGTGGGGTCGTCCGGCACGGTCACGCTGCGCGACTGCGATGTCGAGGGCGCCGTGGCCGGGGGCGTCCTGGTGGAGGACGGGGGAGAGGTCGCGGCGACCCGCGTCCGGGTGGAGAGGTCCGGAACCCACGGAGTGCTGGTCGCGGCTGGCGGCCGCGCCTCGTTCACCGCATGCGAGGTGTCGACGAGCGACGGTGACGGGATCAGGGTGCAGAGCACCGGGCCGGTGACGATCACCGCCTGCTCCGTACGGGAGAACCGGGACAGCGGACTGCGGCAGACGGTGGCCGGCGAACGGCTGGTCGTGGCGGAACTCGACAGTTCGGGCAACGGAGTTCCCGACATCTGGGGCACCCCCGAGGCCGCGCGGGAGGCGGGCGGTGGCCGGCTGCCCGCCGGGACGGCACCCGCGCCGGTCCCCGGGCGCGCGACCGAGGGTCCGATCGGCGAACTGGAGGCGCTGATCGGCCTGGCCGGCGTCAAGCAGCAGGTGCTGACACTGATCAATCTGAACCGGCTCGCGCAGCGCCGGGCGAGCCTGGGTCTGCCGCTGCCGCCCATGAGCCGTCATCTGGTGTTCGCGGGACCGCCCGGCACGGGCAAGACCACGGTCGCCCGGTTGTACGGCAGCATCCTGGCGCAGCTGGGCGTTCTGCGCTCCGGTCATCTGGTGGAGGTGTCGCGGGCGGATCTGGTGGCGCAGGTCATCGGCGGCACCGCGATCAAGACCACTGAGGCGTTCACCCGGGCGCTGGGCGGTGTGCTGTTCATCGACGAGGCGTACACCCTGCTCTCGGACGGGAAGGGTTCGGGCGCCGACTTCGGCCAGGAGGCGATCGACAGCCTGGTCAAACTCATGGAGGACCACCGCGACGACGTTGTGGTGGTGGCCGCGGGCTACGGCCCCGACATGGAGTCGTTCCTGGCGTCCAACCCGGGACTCGCCTCGCGGTTCACCCGCAGTATCGAGTTCGTCGACTACACGACCGACGAACTGGTCACCATCGTCGACAGCATGTGCACCGCGCACCGCTACGAACTGGACCCGTCCGCCCGTGAGGCGCTCGTGGTGTGTTTCGACCGGATCCCGCGGGACGCGCTGTTCGGCAACGGCCGGACCGCGCGCAAGACCTTCGAGGAGATGGTCGACCGGCAGGCGTTCCGGCTCGCGGAACTGCCGGACGCCAACGAGCGCGACCTGACGCTCCTGGTGGCCGAGGACGTCGGGGTCTCCACGGAGGACGACACCGCCGGAACCGCCGGGCCCGGACCGCTGGACAGGCTCCAGGCGATGGTGGGTCTGGCCGCGGTCAAGCGCGAAGTGACGGACCTGGTCAATCTGCTGGCGACGACGAAGCGCCGGACCGAGGCCGGGCTGCCGGGTCCCCGGATCAGCAACCATCTGGTGTTCGCCGGGCCGCCCGGCACCGGCAAGACCACGACCGCCCGGCTCTACGGGGAGCTGCTGGCCTCGCTCGGGGTACTGCCGCAGGGCCAGTTGATCGAGGTGTCCCGGGCGGACCTGGTCGGCCGCTACATCGGGCACACCGCGCAGCTGACCCGGGAGGCGTTCGACCGGGCGCGCGGCGGTGTCCTGTTCATCGACGAGGCCTACGCGCTCACCCCGGAAGCGGGGAGCGGCTCGGACTTCGGGCAGGAAGCGGTGGAGACCCTGCTGAAGCTGATGGAGGACCACCGGGACGAGGTGGTGGTGATCGCGGCCGGCTACACCGAGGAGATGGACCGCTTCCTGGCGTCCAACCCCGGTCTGGCGTCGCGGTTCACCCGGCATGTGGAGTTCGAGAACTACACGTCGGAGGAACTGGTCACCATCGTCCGCGACCACGCGCTGGCCAACGGGTACGAGTGCGCTCCGGGAACCGCGGCCGTGCTGACCGAACTCTTCGACGCGGCGCCCAGGGGCAGATCGTTCGGCAACGCCCGGCTGGCGCGGCAGACGGTCGAGGCGATGATGACCCGTCAGGCGGGCCGGGTGGCCGCGCTGGCGGAGCCCGATGTCGAGGATCTGCGCATGCTGCTGGTGAAGGACATTCCGCCGGCCGGTGCCCGGCACGGAGTCGGCGGATGAGTACGAACGGCGGCCGGACGGAACCGGCCAACCGGCGCGACCCCGAGGAACACTGCGTGAATGCCACCGTCCCCGCCCGTCCGCGCCCCTTCGCGCAGCGCCGCTGGCCGGCCGCGGCCGCCGGTGCGGTCCTGCTGACCGTCGCCGCCGTACCGTCCGTGGCGTCCGCGGACGGGATCGACCTCCCGCCCGTCCCGACGGCGGTGGACCGGGACAAGCCGTGCACAGCTGCCTCGTCGACGGTGGCCCGCGCGGTTCCCTGGGCGCAGCAGAGCCTCGATCTCACCCATGTGTGGAAGCTCGGCCAAGGCGCTGGAGTGACGGTCGCGGTGGTCGGCACCGGTGTGTCCGGCACCGCGCCCACCCTCACCGGACAGGTGTCCGCGCTGGGGGACGCCGGTACGGACTGCGTCGGCCACGGTACGTTCCTGGCCGGTCTGATCGCCGCGCGGCCGAGCGCGGGCCAGGGATTCTCCGGGATCGCGCCGCGCTCCCGGATCCTCGCGGTGCGCGGTACGGGTGATCGCGGGGAGCCGGACGCCGGCCGGCTGGCCGCCGGTATCACCTCGGCCGCCGACGCGGGCGCCAAGGTCATCGTGGTCGGAACGGCGCTGTCGAAGGAGACCCCGGCACTGCGGGCCGCCGTGCGGCACGCGGTGGACAAGGACGCCCTGGTGGTGGCCCCCGCCGCGCCGGAGACCTCGTCACCGGACGCCGCACCGGCCCCGGCGTATCCGGCGGCGCTGCCCGGGGTCCTCTCGGTGGTCGACACGGGCCCGGAGGGCGTCAGGCCGCAGAATGCGCCGGTGCCGGAGCGGGCCGATCTGTCGGCGCCGGGCGACGGAATGGTGAGCGTGGGACCGCGCGGCGGCGGCCATTGGACGGCGTCCGGCAGCGCGGAAGCGGCAGCCGTGGTGGGCGGGGCGGCGGCGCTGGTCCGTTCGTACCACCCGGAGCTGACCGGGGCCGGGGTACGGGACCGGCTGCTGGCGACGGCGTACCCCGGAGCGCAGCCCGCGCTGGATGTGTACGCCGCGGTCTCGGCGGTGCAGCCGCCGAGCGCGCGCCCCGAGCGAGCGGTCGGGCCGCGCACGGTAGCGGTGCCTGCCGCGGTCGTGGGCGGCGGTGCGCGGCACACCGCGCTGCTCGTCGCGGGCGGTGCGGCCGGTGTACTGGTGCTTTCCGTGGTGCTGATGACCGTGGTTCCCCGGGGCCGTGCCCGCCGCTGGCGGCCGGGTACCTTCGGAGCCTGAGCACATACACCGGGACGCCCGGCCGCCGGAGCGGCGGCCGGGCGTCCCGGGATTCCTACGGTGCGGTCGCCGGCTCCTGCGGAGCGTCCGGGAGCGCCAGTTGGACCATCGTCGTCCTGCGGCGGGCGATCCGCAGCGCCCGGCCCGGCGGCAGGGTGCGCGGCTTGACGTTGCCGAACAGATATCCCTCGGCGGCCGGGCAGGACATCAGCAGGGCGGGTGTGTTGACCTCCTGCATGCGGCGCAGCAGGGCGTCGTTGAGGCCGCGGCCCGCGCCGGCCGCCGAGCGGGCGACGATCACATGCAGTCCGACCTCGAAGCCGAGCGGCAGATGCTCCAGGATCGCGTCGAACGGGCTGCGCATGGCGGTGGAACCGATCATGTCGTAGTCGTCGACCAGGACGAAGATACGAGGCCCGGTCCACCAGTCGCGCAACCGCATCCGGGCGGGGGTGATGTCCTCGCCGGGCAGCCGGGTGGTCATCGCCCGGCCGGTGCCGTCGATGAGGTCACGCAGCGGGTCGGCGGAGACCGCGTGTCCCAGCCGGTACTCCTCGGGAACGGCGTCGATCAGACCGCGGCGGTAGTCGACCACCAGCACCTTGGCCTCGGCCGGGGTGTAGCGGTCGGTGATCGCCTTGGCGACCAGCCGCAGGACGGACGTCTTGCCGCTCTCGTTGTCGCCGACCACGATCAGGTGCGGGTTGTCCGCGAAGTCGTGCCACACGGGGGCGAGCAGATCCTCGTCCACCCCGATGGCCATCCGCAGATCGCCGTCGGGTGCGGGCATTTCGGTGGCGCTGAGTGAGGTCGGCAGCATCCGGACCCGCGGGGCCGGCGGGGCATCCCAGCTCTCGGCGACCGCCTCGACGAACGCGGCCACGCCCTCGGAGAGGTCCTCGGGATCCTCGATACCGTCGATGCGCGGAAGCGCACCGAGGAAGTGGAGCTTGTCGGGCGTCAGCCCCCGGCCGGGTACCCGCGGAACCGCGGCGGCCTTGCGGATGTCGATGCCGGACTCCATGGGGTCGCCCATCCGCAGTTCGAGGCGGGTACCCGTCTGGTCGCGGACGGCGGGGGAGAGTTCGGCCCAGCGGGCGGTGGTGATCACCACGTGCACGCCGTAGTTGAGGCCACGGCCGATGACCCCGTTGACCACGGAGACCAGGTCGTTGAAGTCGTTGCGCAACGTGGACCAGCCGTCGATCACCAGGAAGACATCGCCGAACGGCTCCTCGGGGAACTCCCCGGCCGCGCGCCGCCGGCGGTAGGTGGCCATCGAGTCGATCCCGCGCTCGGCGAAGAACAGCTCGCGCTGGTTCAGCAGTGAGGTGACCTCCGAGACGGTGCGGCCGATCCGCTCGGTGTCCATCCGGCCCGCGACGCCGCCGATGTGCGGCAGGCCGGTGAGCCCCGCTAGGGTGCCGCCGCCGAAGTCCAGGCAGTAGAACTGCACTTCGCGCGGACTATGGGTGAGGGCGAGAGCCGAGATCAGGGTGCGCAGCAGGGTGCTCTTGCCGCTCTGCGGACCGCCCGCGATACCGACATGGCCGCCGGCTCCCGACAGGTCCACGGTGAACAGTTCGCGCTGCTGCTCGAAGGGCTTGTCGACGATGCCGACAGGGACCACCAACCGGGCCCGTACCTGGGGATCGGAGACGGTCAGTCCGTGTGCGGCGTCGGGCTCCAGCGGCGGAAGCACCTGGTCGAGGGTGGGTGGCAGACCCAGCGGCGGCAGCCACACCTGGTGGGCCGCCGGTCCGGCGTCGGCGAGCCGCTCCAGTGCGACGGAGAGCAGCGTCTCCCCGTTGTCGGGTTCCGGTCCGACGGGATCCGGGTCCGGGTCGGGCGTCGAGGGAAGATCGCGGGGGACCGTCCAGGAGGTGGTCCAGGGCACGATCTGGCCGGCGACCCGTGACGGTGGAATGGCACCGGCCCTGCTGCCGCGGTGCGGTCCTGACACGTAGGCGGCCCGGAAGCGGGTGAGGGCTTCGACTCCGCTCTTGAGGTAGCCGCTGCCGGGCTGCGGCGGCAGGTGATAGGCGTCGGGGACGCCCAGAACGCCGCGGCTCTCCATCGCGGAGAAGGTGCGCAGTCCGATCCGGTAGGACAGATGGCTCTCGAGTTGGTGCATGCGCCCCTCGTCCAGGCGCTGGGAGGCGAGCAGCAGGTGTACGCCGAGGCTGCGCCCGAGCCGTCCGATCATGACGAACAGTTCGATGAACTCCCGGTGTGCGGCGAGCAGTTCGCTGAACTCGTCGACGACGACGAACAGCGAGGGAAGCGGGGCGAGCGGTGTCCCGGCGGCGCGGGCCTTCTCGTACTCCAGAACCGAGGTGTAGTTCCCGGCCTTGCGGAGCAGCTCCTGCCGACGCATCAGTTCACCGTGCAGGGCGTCCTGCATACGGCCGACCAGCGCGCTCTCGTCCGCGAGGTTGGTGATGACCGCTGAGGTGTGCGGCAGGCTGTCGAGTCCGAGGAAGGTGGCGCCGCCCTTGAAGTCGACCAGGACGAAGTTGAGTGTCTCCGAGGAGTGGGTGAGGGCCAGGCCCAGCACCAGCGTGCGCAGCAGTTCGCTCTTGCCGGAGCCGGTGGCGCCGATGAGCATGCCGTGCGGTCCCATGCCGCCGAGCGCCGACTCCTTGATGTCCAGCTCCACCGCGGTGCCGTCCTCGCCGATCGCGATGGGCACCTTGAGCCGGTCGGGACCCTCGGCGCGGCGCTGCCACAAGGTGGCCGGTACGTGCCGCCGCAGATCGGGGATGCCGAGCAGGGCGGTGAGTTCGGTGTCCGCGGCCATCGGCTCGCCGGCATCGGTGTTGATGCCCACGCGGTACGGGGAGATCAGGGCGGCGAGGCCACGGGCGCCGACCGGTCCCAGCGCGTCGGGGCGGCCCAGGTCGGTGGTCTGTTCCTTGCGTTCGCGGTCCGTGCGGACCAGCCCCACCGTCCCGTCGTCCACCTGGAGCCGCAGGGTGGTGCGGCCGGGCTTCCAGGACAGTTCGCCGGACAGGTCGATGACCACGGTGTTGCGGTAGCCGGGGCCGTCCGCACGGTGCCCGCCGGGAACCTTGCCGCCGTCGACGATCAGGACGGTGTACGGCTCCTCCCTGCCGGGCATGGCCTCCGGGTCGAAGGGCGATCTGGCGGTGAAGTCCGCGCCGAGCCGGTCCTCCAACTCGCCGAGGGTGGCACCCACCAACCGGGCGGGGCCCGCGCCGTCCTGCTCGCCCGGGTGCTGGGTGTGCGGCAGCCACTTCACCCAGTCCCACTCGGCGCGCCGTTCGTCACTGACGCACAGCGCGATCCACAGATCCTCGGGCGAGTGGAAGACGGCGAGTTGGGCGAGCATCGCGCGGACCAGGGCCCGGCTCTGCGCCTCGTCACCGCGCAGCAGTACCCGTGACCAGGCCCGCAGATACAGCGCGATGGGCTGGTCGGGCACGGTGCCGTAGGCCCGGATGAAGCTGCGCAGTGCGTGCGCGGACAGCGGTTCCAGGTCCTCGACCGGCTTGGTGGACATCGGTGCCAGCCGGACGGACAACCGCTGGTCGCCGACCGCGACCCGGATCTCGGCGAAGTCCTCGTCGGTGGGCCGGCGCTCCCAGAGCCGGGTGGTGCGGACCAGGGCCCACAGTCCGGCCGGCTCGGGATGGCGCCAGGCCAGGGCGAGTTGCTGTTCACCGATGGTGCGCCGGACCCGGCGCCGGGTCTGGGCCAGGTACCGCAGGTAGTCGCGGCGCTCGCCGCGCAGCCGGCGCTTGCGGTCTCCGGAGGTGCGCACCAACTGGCCGACGACCATGGCGACGGAGGAGAGCAGCATCAGGCCGATCGCCATGTAGCTCATGACGGTGGCCTCGCCGGGGCGGACGAACATCAGCAGCATCGCGACCGAAGTGAGTCCCATCGGCAGGTACATCCACATCGCCGAGGAGTTCGGCTGGGCCTCCGGGAGCGTCGGCGGCTCCTGCAGACTCAGCTCGCCCTGGGGCATGTCGGGACCCCGGCGCCGGGCAGGCCGCCGGAACAGAACCGTGCTCAAAGGGGAAGACTCCTACGGATCGGGGCTCTGTCCTGCCAAGGCGCTCACGCGCGGGGCGAAGCCATCTGCGTACTGGTTTCGCACGACGATCGATCGTCCAGGGATCTCCGCGTCACGGGTTTTCCCATGGCGTGGCGGCGGACTGCGAACGACGGGCTGGTCTGGCTGAGCCGATCCGGGGAACCCCTTCCCGATCACGGCTCAGGGAGACCGTACGTCAGGAGTGCGCCCGATGGCGAGCTAGGGTCTCGAATCACCGCTCTGTCATGATGCTGTCCGATCGTCAGGTGATCGTGAGGCAACGCCACAGCGGTAACGTGCCTCCTCATCCTCGGAACAACCCCTCATCGAAGTGTGGCGCTCCCATGACTGAATCCACGGTGGCCGGCCTGTGCCGGCTGACGGTCCGCACCCCAGAAAGGGTCGTTGACCTGGCAGTACCCGTCGCGGTCCCGATCGCCGACCTGCTGCCTGCCCTCGTCTCCTACGGTGGCGACGACTTGGCGGAGAGTGGCCTCGAACACAGCGGCTGGGTACTCCAGAAGCTGGGCGGCGAGCCGCTGGACGAGGAGAGCACCACACAGTCGCTGGGACTTCGCGACGGCGAAGTGCTCTACTTGCGGCCTCGCGCCGAGCAGTTGCCCGAGGTACATTTCGACGACCTCGTCGACGGTGTCGCCACGACGATGCGGGCCCGTGGGAACGCCTGGGACGCGCGGTGCAGCCGGGTGGTGCTCCGCGCTGTGGTGATGGCGGTGCTGGCGGCGGGTCTGCTGGCGCTCGCGCTGCCCGGCGGCGACCGGCAACTGCGTGCCGCGGTGGCGGCGGTGGCCGGAATCGTCGTGCTGGCCGGCGCCGCAACGGCGAGCCGGGCGGTGGGAGACTCCGCCGCGGGTGCGGCGATCGGCCTGATGGCGGCGCCGTATCTGGCCCTGGCCGGTGCCTTGTTGCCGTCCGGCGGCGCGGCGAAGGCGCCGGTGGGAGAGCTGCTGGGCGCCCAGCTGCTGGCCGGTTCCGCCGCCGGAGCGGGTGGCGCCGTACTGGCGGTGGCGGCAGTGGCCGCGTATGTGCCCCTGCTGACGGCACCGGCTCTGGTGGCCCTGGCGGGGGTGGCGTGGGGTTCGCTGATGCTGCTGATGGAGGTTCCCGCGTCCCATGCGGCGAGCATGACGGCCGTACTGGCCCTGGTGTTCGGCGCGTTGGTGCCGGCGCTGTCCGCGCGGCTCTCCGGACTGCGACTGCCGGCGCTGCCGACCAATGCCGAGGAGTTGCAGCAGGGCATCGATCCGCACAGCAACGAACTGGTCGTGGTGCGTGCCGCGCTCGCCGAGGAGTGGATGACGGCCCTGTTCGCGGCGGCCGGTCTGGTCTGCGGCGGCTGCCTTGCGGGTCTGCTGCTGGACCACCCGAAGCTCCCGGCCCTGATCACGGCCGGAGTGCTGGCCCTGGTCCTGCTCCTGCACGCACGCGGGATCGGCGGTGCGTGGTCCCGGCTGGCGGTGCTGCTGCCAGGACTGGCCGGCGGGCTGCTGATGGCCTGCGTCGCGTCGGCCGCGATCTCCCCGGGCACGCGACCGGTCCTGGTGGGCGTCCTGTTGGCGGTGGCGGCCGCCGCGGCGATCGCCTCGTGGTCCGTGCCCGGCCGGCGGTTGGTGCCGTACTGGGGCCGGATCGCCGACCTGCTGCACTCGATCGCCGCCGTCGCGCTGCTGCCGCTGGCGCTGTGGGTGCTCGGCGCGTTCGGCGCACTCCGCGGCCTCGGCAGCTGATCCGGTGACGGTGCGTTCCTCGGCAGCGCTTCCGACGGCGCTTCCGACGACTACGGCTCCGGCGACTACGGCTTCGACGACTACGGCTTCGACGACTACGGCTTCGACGACTACGGGGGAGGGACATCATGCAGTCCAGGCGTGATCAGGTACAGGCGCACATGTTCGTCGTCGGCAGGCTCACTTCGGGCATGCTGCGGGCGGACCCGGACGCCCCGGAGAGCCCGGTGGGCCGCACTATGCGCGGGCTGGGCGTCGGCATCGCGGTGTCGCTGCTGCTCTCGGTGGGCTTCGGGCTGTACGGCATGCTCTCGCCCGGCGGCGGCCAGTCGTTCGGAGACGGCCGGTCGCTGATCGTGGAGAAGGAGACCGGCAACCGGTACCTGCTGCTCGAAGGCACCCTGCGGCCCGTCACGGACTACGCCTCGGTGCGGCTGATTCTCGGCGAGCAGCCCAAGGTGCGGACCGTCACGGTCCGTTCGCTGAGCGGGCTGCCGCACGGACTGCCGATGGGCATCGCCGGCGCGCCGGGAGCACTGCCCGCGCCCGGTGATCTCAATCAGGGCATGTGGTTCGTGTGCGCCACCACGGTCGCGGACCCGTCGGGAACCCCGCTCGCGCGGACCTCACTGAGGATCGGGACTCCGCGCTCCGGTCCCGACCCGGTGGCTGCCGGCCGGGACCCGGGCGACCAGGCACTGCTGGTGTCCGCTCCGGACGGTGCCCGGTACGTCCTGTGGCGCAATCAGCGACTGCGGCTCGACACGGCCCACGGCGCGGCACAGGCACTCGGCTACGCGTCCGCTCCTGCCCGCCCGGTCAGCGGAGCGTTCCTCGACAGTGTGCCGGCCGGCCCCGATCTGACGGCGCCGGAGATCTCCGGCGGTGGCACTTCCGGGCGCTCGCTGGGTGGAGCGGCGACGAGAGTCGGGCAGGTCTTCCTGGTCCGTCCGCCCGGTGGCCAGGAGCAGTACTACCTGATGACCACGGGTGGACTGCGGCCGGTGTCCGCGACGGTGGCGGCCCTGGTGCTCGGTGACCCGCGGACCACACAACACGCCTACGCGGGAAGGCCGGCCACGGCCCTGCCGCTGGGCGCCGACCAGTTGGCGGGCGCCGTGCCGCCCGCGACCGGGGGGACGACGGTTCCGAGTGCCTCGGACGGGCTGCCGGCGGTGCCTCCCCGGCTGCTGGCACCCGCGGACGGAGACGGACTGTGCGTCACGGTGCTGCCGGACGGGGCCAATCCCCGTGTCGGGCTCACCGTCGTGCCGGATGCGCGGGCCGCGGTCACCACGGTCGCTGTGCCCACCGGACTGGGTACCGCGCCGGCCTGCCTGCCGGTGGACCAGGTGTCGGTGTCCGCCGGGGGAGGAGCACTCGTCCAGGCGCTGGGCGCGGGCGGCGGCAGCATCGGATCCACCGCGTACCTGGTCACGGACACCGGAGTGAAGTACCGGTTGGCGTCGAAGGCCACGGCCAAGGCACTGGGCTACGACGGGACCGCCGCTCAGGGGGTGCCGTCCCGGTTGCTGGCCATGCTCCCCACCGGACCGACGCTGGATCCGGCTGTCGCCGCGCGAACGGTGACGGCTCCGCCTCTCTCCACCGGGTGCCGGGGCTGACCCGGTACAGGACCCGAGCCGCGGCACCAACGCCCGGTGGAAGGGAAGTTGACGAACGGCAGATATCAGACGTTGTCGAAGTTCGGCCGGATATATTGCGCCACGGTGGAACCGGACGGTTCCTGCGGCACTCTCCCCGGTCACATGTTTGATCATCGCGACTCCGCATGTCAGATGTGCAGCGCCAGACCTCAGACCTCAGCACCGCCCGTCAGAGCGGTGCCGACTCAGGGAAGGACTCCTCCATGGCGGAAGAGAACATCATGAACGGGCAGAAGTCGTCCGTCGCGTCGACCCGCAGCGGTATCGCGGCGCTGGAGCAGGCCTTCAGCGGCATCATGCGGATCCGCAACGACGTCAACTCCACGCAGCACACGCTCGGTTCGGGCTACCAGGGCTCCGACGGCGGCGGCTTCCAGAAGCTGCTCACCGCCTGGGACGAGCAGGTGGACGTGATCCTGCGGAACCTCGACAGCATGGTCGACACGCTCAACCAGACCATGGCCAAGCACAACGAGCAGCAGGGGTCCACGAACCAGGACATCGACTCGGCGTTCAGCCGGTCCGAGGCCGCCTTCAAGGCCATCACGGGCTGATCGCCCGACTCCGGTCGGCCAGGGCTGACCCCGGCCGAATCAGGTTCCTGACGAATCGTTCCCCCAGCACGGTGCCCGCGAACCGCGGGCACGCTCACCGAGGAGAGACCCCGTATGGCCGGCAACACGAGCGACGGCTTCATCCACGTCGACTACAGCTCCATGAACAACTCCGCCGACGACATGGTCCAGCAGACCAAGGCCATCGCGGCGACCATCGCCAGTCTCGACCAGGAACTCAGCACCCTGAAGGCCAGCTGGTCCGGTACCGACGCCGAGACCTACACCGGCAAGCAGCAGGCGTGGGACAACGCGGTCAAGGCACTGGAGCAGATGCTCACCTCGCACGCCGGTCTGCTCGGCCAGATCTCGGACAGCTACAAGTACACCGAGAACAGCCTGCAGCAGATGTGGAGTTCCGTGAAGATCGGCTGACGCCGGTCCCCCATAGCCGCGGCGCCGGCCGCCGCCCGCCCCCGTGGCGACAGCCGGCGCCGCACCCGACTCCCCCCTTCCCCCACCCTGTCAGCGGGGTCCGGACAACCAGCAGGAGCAAGTCGTGGCAGAGGCCGTAAACCTGACGCACTTCGACGGGGCGTCCCTGAAAACCTTCCTCCAGGACCACCTGATGCCGTTCGCCAATGATCTGAAGGCGATCCAGGACGACACCAGCGACGGCATCGCGTCCATGCCTCACGTGGCCGAGCGGCTGGCCGACACCAAGGCGGTTCATCTCTCCCCGCCCCTGAACATCGGGTACATGGGAAACGACGGCGGGGGCATCGTCGGCCATGCGCTGATCGCGAACACCGTGGCGGTGGCGAAGTCCGTCGGCGATGTCATGACGTCGCACGAGAAGCTCTTCAGGGACATCAACAAGGACCTCCTGGCGACGATCGACAAATACCTGAAAGCCCAGGGCGACAACCTCGATTCCATCGACGGCCAGAAATTCCTGGAAGGCATGAAGGACGTGGACCTGGACCTCGTGCCCAAGGGCCAGCCGCCGACGGTCCCGCCGACCGTACCGCCGCCGGTGACCAAGCCGTAGAACACCACCGGCCCGGTCCTTCCGCCCTGTTCCGCATTGCTTCTGGAGACGCACCGTCATGGCAGAGAAAACACCCGCCGACCCCCACACCTGGGAGGGGGCGGTCGCGTTGGTCACCGGCTTCGTCGGACCCACCCGGGAGGAGGTCGGGAAGATACCCGGAAGCAGCGAGATCCCGTGGCTCAAGGTGAACATTTCCAAGAGTTCGCCGTCGACCTCCCACACCTTGACGCTGAAGTACTGCGACGAACCGGACGGGGCGTGGAGTGTGACTCTCCTCGAACCCACCTACAAATACATCACGGTCGACTTTCCGTTCAGCGGGGCGACCCGCGGCCAGGACTTCAGCAACGGTGGCATAGCGGGGGTCTACGACTGGGGGTACGGAAACGCACTGGCCAAGCTCAAGAGCGCTCCGTACACCACCAAGGGATTCTCCGTCGGCCTCGACTACATCGTGGACGACACCGCGGCCGTCGATCTGACGAGCTTCGAGAAGACGGCCAGGGCTTTCGACCGGGCGGGAGAGTTCTTCAGGAAGCACGCGGACACTCTCGCGGCCTGGTCCAAGAGCCTGGGTGAGCCGGAATCGGCCTGGCGGGGAAATGCCGCAGGAATGTTCGCCCATCTGATCGACGAACTCGACACGGCTTATCAGAGCTACCAGAAGCAGTTGGAGCCGACCGGCTGGACCACCACCAACCATTCGGTCACCGACCCCTCGTACTCAAGCCTCACGCTGCAGGGGGACGGGCTGATCCGGGCGCAGATCGCCCTGCACACCTGTGTGGAGACCCTCCAGACCGCATGGGACAAGTGGATCAAAGCCGACAAGGCGACAGTGGCTTCCACGCTGCCGGACGGGACGGCGGGCACATCGGGTGCCCACTACCTGCCCACCAACACCACCACTGTTCTGTTGAACGAAATTGTCGACTGGGTCAATGCGAACAACACCGGGAAGATCCAGTACGGCACGTTCGTCACTACGGGCGAGAGCACGTTCAAGTCCACGACGACATGGGGAAAGCTCAGTGACATGGCCACCTGGAAGGCCATTGCGGACGAGGCGGTCAATCGCTGGAAACTGAACATCAAGGCGCAGCTCGACGCCCAGGTGGTCATCGCTCTGTCCGCGCTCAACGATGCCTGGAACGACATCAGCGACGGCAGCTCCGTCACGGGCGGCGGATTCAATCCGGGCGTGATCCACACGCTGACCCAGGACCTCGCCGACGACGTGACGAAGGGGACTCTCGACGACAAGAAGGACCCGGACGGCAACGACACCAAGGACAAGGACGGGTCCGGCGGGGCGGGCGACAAGGACGATCCAGGCGGTAAGGGCGGCCACATTCCGCCGAATCAGGTGACCTCGCACATCAAGCCGCCCGGCGGTCCCGGTCGGACCATCAAGAACCCGGACGGCAGTACCTCCACCCGTAACCCCGACGGCAGCACCACGACACACAACCCGGACGGCAGCGTGACCGTCCGCAAGCCGGACGGCAGTCAGATCACGACGGAGCGGAACGGGCAGACCCATGCAGGGGGTCCCAACGTGCTGCTCCCGCCCCCGCCGCCGCAGTCGCACATCCCTCCCGGCTCCGACCCGCGCAACCCCCTCAATCCGGGCGGCGGCGGTCCGCGGACGGTACGGAACCCGGACGGCAGCCAGACCACGTACAACCCGGCGGACGGCTCCCGCAGCACGAAGTTCCCCGACGGCACCACCACCACGATCGCCAAGGACGGCACCACCACGACCGTCAACCCGGACGGTGCCACCACGGTGCTGCACAAGGACGGCAGTGAGACCGTCACCTACCCGGACGGCACCCGCACCACCATCACCAAGGACGGCACGTCCAGCACGCACTACCAGGACGGCAGCAGCACCACCCATACCAAGGACGGGAAGCTCGTCACCACCGACGCGTCCGGCCACAGCACGGTCACCCGCCCGCCACCCGGAACCGTGGTCCACAACCCGGACGGCGGCACCACGACCTACAACGCCGACGGCAGCACGACCTCGACGCATATCAACGGGACGAAGACCACCATCGACCCGAAGGGCATCGTCACCACGACGGACCCGGACGGCACCAGGACCGTCTCCGATCTGCAGCACGGCACCTCGACGATCCGCTATGCCGACGGCAGCACGGCCGAGGTGGGCCAGGACGGCAGGGTCACCACGCACCACAAGGACGGCAGCAGCACTGTCCTCGCCCAGGACGGCACGCTGACGACCAAGGACCCGTCGGGCCACAGCACCACGACTCACCTCGGGGCCACCGACGACGGTTCGGCCGGCAACCCGGGCGGTCCCACCGTGCGCCACGGCAACGACGGGTCGACCACGACGACCTACTCCGACGGGACGGTCACCAAGAAGCTGGCGGACGGCACGGTGACCACCACCTATCGGGACGGCAGCACCTACACCACGGCTCCCGACGGCCGGGTGACCACCACACCGTCGAACGCCACGAGACTGCTGCAGGACTCCATGCACCGCGGCGGACCGTTGAACACGCCGATCCCGCTGGGCTCTTCGCATCCGCCGCCCGGCCTGGGAGGCGGCAGCGGACTGTCATCGCGGCCGGCCGGCGCGCCGGGCGAGACCGCCGGCGGGCCGGCGGTCCGCACCACGTCGACGCGTGCGTCCGGCTCGGCACTGGCGGCGGCCGAGGAGGCCGCCGCCCTCAAGGCCGGAGCCCGTCCGGCGACCACCTCCGGATCCGGAATGCCGATGATGCCGCCGGGCGGTGGCGGTGGCGGCGCCCCCGGTGCCGGAACCCAGAGCGACGAACGGGAACGCGTCACCTGGCTGGCGGCGGACGAGGACGTCTGGGGCACCGACGAAGGCGGCGCACCGGCCGTCATCGGACGCTGACCCACGCACCTCCCGTACCCTGCACCGCACAAACCGCACCCCACCGCACCCGCAGTCAGGAGGAACCACCGTGGGCAGTTCCATGGAGGAGAGCATCAACAAGTCGCTCGCCGAGTTCGAGGAGCGCCGCGCCCAGATCATGGAGCTGCAACGCGAGTTCCAGAGCGCAGCGGTCACCTCCACCAGCAAGGACCGGACGGTGGAGGTCACCGTGGACGCACAGGGCGGTATCACGGGACTGCGCTTCCTGAACACGAAGTACCGCACCATGCCGTCCGCCGAACTGGCGGCCGTGCTCATGCAGACGATCGGTGACGCCCGCGCGCAGGTGGCCCAGCAGGTGCTGGAGGCCTTCCAGCCGTTGAGCGGGAAGCAGCTCGGTGGTGGCGGTGCTGGAGGCGGCGGCCTGGACTGGGAGCAGTTGTTCGCACCGCTGCGGGCGGAGGGGATGACCACCCCGCCCGTCCGGCCCCCTTCGGGCAGTGGTCCCGCACGCACCGCACTCTCCGACGAGATCACCGAGGACGACGAACCCGCCGCCCCGGCAGCCCCTTTCCCCACCGACCGGAAGGACGAACGATGAGCGCCCTGAACGCCTCGACCCACGGCATGAAGGCGGGGGCCGTCACGACGAGCGATGTGTCCGCCTATGTCCACGAGATGATCAAAGACTTCACGCAGGGTGTCCAGGGCTGGTCCTCCTACGCGGGCACCGATGAGATCGGCGCCGCGTTCCGCGAGAAGTACGACCAGTCGGGACGCGCACTCGCGGACGCGGTCACCGGCTACGGCACCGCCGTCGAATCCAGTGCCCAGACCGTTCTCGACGGGGCCGCCCGGCTGCAGCACACCCAGAACAACGCGAACGGTGCCATGCCGCACCACAGCGGGAAGAAGTAGCACCCAGTGGCGATCCAGATCCCGTCGGAGTTCAAGTCCTTCATGGAAGTGCTGAGCGGCATGAAGATGCCCGACGGCAACGAGGACAAGATGTTCGCGCTCGCCGGCGTGCACCGGGATCTGGAGAAGCGGCTCAACGATCTGCCACAGATGCTCAACGACTGCGTGTCCTACACCGCCGGCTCGTTCAGCGGCCCGGCCGCGCAGCAGTACCGGGAGGCGATGGCGCCCTTCCTGAACAGCACCGGCATCGACTACATCAAGTCGATGTCGGGACAGGCCGCCATGATCGCCGAGTTCACCTCGGACACGGCGACCCAGATCCAGTACGCCAAGTACATGATCATCGCTCAGTGCATCGAACTGATGCTGGAGCTGGCCATCGCGCTCGCGCTCGCCTTCTTCACCGGCGGCGCCTCGATCCTCGAGTATCTGGCGAGCCGCGCCGTCGTCGAGTTCTTCATGAAGAACATGCTGGCCAGGATCCTCGGCCAGATCCTGCTGCACGAAGTCATCAGCATCGGCATGGGTGCGGCGATGGACAGCATGGTCCAGTGGATCCAGTTGCTGCAGGGCACCCGGGACCACTTCGACACCAAGTCGCTGATCGAAGCGGTGAAGTTCGGTGCCATCCAGGGTCTGATCACGCTGCCGATGGGCGCGGTGGGCGGGCTGCTCGGGAAGGGTCTCGGCAACCTCTTCGGCAAGAACATCTCCAGGGAGATCAGCAACACGGTCGGCAACACCCTCGGGAACAAGGCGTTCGGCAAGGAGTTGGGGGACATCCTCGGCCCCGCGCTGACCCGCGGAAACGGCCCGCTCAGCGAAGCGGCGGCCAACGCGCTCACCAGGAACGTCGGGAAGGCCTTCGCCGACCGGCTGGGCACCGCGGGCGAGCGGGAGATCGCACGCGCAGCAGGTGAGAAGTGGGCCAGAGAACTGCTGGGCAACTTCGGGAAGTCGACGCTGCCCGCCGCTCTGCGTACCTCGCTGGCCGGGCTGGAAGGCGTCATCGGCAAGGACCTGATGAAGGCGCTGAGCAAGGGCGTGCCCGACACGCTCGCCCGCGATCTGGCCCGCTCGTTCGGCAATCACCTCGGCCAGGGCCTGACCGAGGGCGTGACCCAGGTACTGGCCGAGGGCACCTACAACCTCATCTTCGGCGAGAACCACACCTTCGAATCGTCCGCGCTGACCTTCGGCTCCGGTGTGGTCGGGGGCCGGCTCGGGCATCTGGCGGAGACCGCCGGCAGTCATATCGGCGTCGGGCTCCACGAGAAGGTGTTCGGCGGATCACCGCAGGCAGCGGGCATCGGTACCCCTCCCACAGGGCTCACGGCGGGCTCCGGGAACGGCGGGACAGCGGCCGCCGCGACGACCGGCGGCGACACGACCACGACACAGGCCCCGACCACGACCGGCGATTCCACCACCGGAACGGGGACCGACGAGACGCTCCCCGTGCTTCCCCTCAGTGAAGTGACGGACAGCGACTGGGAGGAGTACTGGGGTGCGCCGGACGCTCATTCCGGCGCGGATGACTCCACGATGGACAAGGGCGACGGGGAGAGCAGCCCTCCTGTTCCCGTCATGGCGGCACCGATCGCCGTTCCCACGGCCTCCGGACCGGCCAGCTCGACTACTCCTACGACCCCGACGACCGCAACCCCGGGGAACGCGGGCCGGACCGTATCCGGACAGCAGGAGAAGCCCGGCGGCACCCCCGTCGCCGCGGAGACTCCCGGCAGCACCGGCACCGGCACCGGCAGCGGTACGTCCGAGGGCGGCGAGAGCTCGCCGACGCCGATCACCACGACGGACTCCTCGCCGGACCTGAACCCGGACGTGACGCCGGATGGAACCCCGGACGGGAATCCGGACGGGACGCCGGATTCCCCCCGGGTTCAGCCGGACACCGAGTCGGGGGAGCTGCAGTACCTCGCCGTCGGAGACGATCACCACACCGCGCCGCCGGAAACCGAGGCGCCCGTCTCCGTGGCCACGACGTCGGCGAACGACCCCACAAGGCCGCCCACCACGCCACCGACCGAGCCCCCCGCCGCCGTACAGCCACCGCCGACCAGGATGCTGGGAGCCCTGCCGGGCACCCAGACCGCACACGCGCCGGATGTGACCACGTCACAGGATCACTCCCAGACCCCCGTCGTCACGGCGACGCCGGACGTCGCCGTCGTTCAGCCCCCCGTTCAGCCCCCGGTGCAGGCCCCGCCGCTCCTGCGGATCGCCGGCCGCTACTACGTGCCCACCGAGGGCCCGAGGGCGGGCGAATACACGTGGCAGAGCTATGAGGACTCGGCGACGGTGAAACTGCTGGGGCCGAACGGCGAGGAGGGCCTCACACCCGACAAGGTCACCGACTGGTTCGCGGAACACGGCATCGCGCTGCCGCCGGGTGGTATCCGGGACGCCCTGGACCACTTCCTCTACGACACCGCGCGGGACGCTCCCGTCGTCTACACACCTGATCAGGCGCGGCAGTTCAGGACGGAACTCGCCGCCCAGTCCTCGGCGAAGCACGCCGAGGCGCAGGAGCGGGTCCTGCAGGCGGTGTCAGGGCTCGCCAGGAGGATCACCGAGACGTATCCACCGGAAGAGCACGTCTACATCGGGCTCGGACGCAGTCCGGGCGCGGTGATCGCGGCACTTCAGGTGCACGCGACCACGGAGACCCAGGCCCACTCGATACCCCTGTCGGCGTTCCGCCCGGGGCCGGAGAGCCCCGGCTCGATCCAGTACCAGGCGTTCCTGCAGGGGCCCCAGCGCATACCGTCGGCTCCCTTGACGCTCGAACAGCGGGACATGCTGTTCGCTCACTTCGACGAGTTCGTCCCCGAGATCCCGCTCGGCAAGAGCGTGGTGCTTATCGACTACACCCAGGGCGGCCTCTCCCTGTTCGCGGCCGAACGGTTGCTGGGTGAGTACTTCGTCGACAAGGACCGGACCGACGTCGTCGTCAACTCCCTCGCCCTGCACCAGGACATCAACACGGACAGCATCCACCGCACCTACGCCGGGATCGGCAAGCCCCGGGGCATGTTCCAGGACCCCGGCGACTGGTTCGCGAACACGTCGGCCCGCGAGGAGTGGGCACGACGGGTCGAACTGCTCTCCCTCCGGGCGGACGGAGAACTCGGCCCGGACGGAAAGGTGCTGGGGGAGTCCTTCAAGCACGAGGCGTTCGACGGGCTCTCCGAATTCGGCTCGTACAAACTGCTGGAAGTGGACCCGGCGACCTTCGATGCGGAGCGGCCCCGGCGCGTGGACGGTGAGCAGGCGACGGGCTACCACCAGACGCTCAAGCGCCAGCTCGGGGAGAACCAGGACGCCCCCGCCCCGATCCACACCACCAGCGAGGAGCCGACGGCACCGACCGCTCTCCACAGCCCTGACCAGGTGGGCGCCACACACCCGGACTCCCCGCACCCCGCGCCGGATTTCGGCGACCGGCAGGTGGTGTTCAAGGGTTCCGTGCAGGAGCAGATCCGGCAGGTGACGGAACGGTATCCGTGGCTGCCGGACGTGAACCCGCACCGGGACACGATCGAGGAGGCGCGGACCAACTGTCTGCTGACCGCGATCGCCACCGACATGTCACTGGCGGAGAACGTCGGCCACCAGGCGCCGCCCGCGGAGCTGAGTCCGGCCGACCATCTGGCCAACTACCGGCAGGACCGCCCTCCGCTGCCCGTGCACTCGTACGAGGACGTGGTGGCGGCGATGCACCAGGCCGGTCCCGGCGCGCGCGGCATGGTCGTCATCGGGACCGCCGGCGACCCCGTCGCGCACGTCCTCAACGTCGTTCACGACGAGAACGGCATCGTCTTCCTCGACGGCCAGACCGGCCTTCTCGCCGATCTCCCGCATGCCCCCGACCGGCTGGAGTTCTTTCCCACCCACGGCGATTTCAGCGAACCGACCACCCCGCACCATGAGGGCGTACCGGACGGCGGAAGCGGGCCACTGGGCGCCATCGTCAGCAAGAACCGCTGGCCGGCGGAGGTGCCGTCCGAGAAGCAGTGGAAGAGCTCGTCGAGTGTGGCGCTGGCGACCCGGCCGGACGCGCTGACCGCCCTCGACCACGCCGTCACCGCCTTCCACACCGCCCCGTCGGCCACACCGTCCGAGCGCCGGAGCCGGCTCGACGCCCTGCAGACGGCCGTCGAGAGTTGGGAGGACAAGCACCGGACGTTCACCGGCGAGGAGATCACCGAGAAGCGGGTGGGCGCGGTCCGGGACCTGCGCGGCTCGGTGGACGCGGCGCGGGTGCGGCTGGCTCTTGACCTGCGGGGTCCGCAGGCCGGCGACCCCCTGCCGTTCGTGGAGTACCGCCGGGTGGCCGTTTACTCCGCCGGTGCCATGACCGAGCGGGACGGGACGTTCCTGGGGGAGCCGAGGACGGACTACGAGGCGGCGAGGCAGGAGCTTCCCGGCTCGGCCCGCGAGGCCGACATCCGGGTCCGGATGCTGGAGACCAGGATCCGGGAGGCCCACGCCGACTTCGTGCGCAAGCAGGAGGCGCATCCGCCGGGTGAGGACCTGCTGGGTCTGTTCACCGCGCCCGAGTGGTTCTTCAAGCGACCGGAGATCCCCTTCACCCTCGGGGAGAAGGAAATGATCATCACGTCGATGCTCAACCTGAGCGCGGAACTCCCCGGGCTGCTGATCGTGCCCGGATCGACGGTGTGGTCCGAGCCGGGCACGCCCGGGAGCGTTGCCGCCGACGGGCAGGTCTTCCGCGGCGACACCACGTTCAAAGCCGGTACGTCCGCTGTGCTGAACGGACGGCTGGTCCATGAGACGACGAAGAAGTCCGAGGGCATGGACGTCACGGGCTATACGCCGGACCGGGACACCCGCCGGACCATGGGCCCGGACCGGGCGGCCGTCGCGCAGAAGCGAGGTGAGGACTTCGCCCATGACTTCAACCGCGCGGGATCCGGCGTCACCGACACGGCGGCCTTCACCGTCGGAAACCGGACGATCACCGTCGAGATCTGCCTCGACCACGCCAAGAGCCGGGCGTTCGACGAATTGAGCGCAGCCCCGAAGGCCGATCTCCAGATCGTTGTCTCGCACGGCGCCGCACTCACCCGTTCCGCCCTGCGGGCGGGCGGTATCGCCGTCCACAACGATGCTTCGGACCACTCCGGGAACACGGCCGGCGCCGTCCGCTCGGTGCACCGGGTCGACGACGAGGCCATGGTGCACTTCCCGCGGCCGCCGGGGAATGCCAGGCCGGCGACGGAGGTGCGTGAGTTCCACACGTACGCCGACGTGCGCAACCTCGACATGGGCATCCACGACCTGCCCGGCGCTGCCCAGCACCTCCTGGGTGCCGTGTCCGGCGGCCACCACGTGCCGACGGTGGGAGCGGAACCGGATCTGGGCACGCAGCGCGTCGTGCACGGGGGCTCGTCCGACGAGCTGACCCGCGCCGGGCTGGTGGAGCGGGACTATCCGTGGCTGCCGGGCGTGAACCCGTTCCGGGACACGATCGAGCAGGCCCGGACGAACTGTCTGCTGACCGCGATCGCCACCGATCTGTCGCTGTCCGAGGGCGTCGGCCACCAGGCCCCGCCCAGCGAGCTCAGCCCTGCCCACGACCTGGCCAACTACCGGGACCGCCCGCCGGTCACCGTCACCTCGTACGCGGAGGTCGTGGCGGCGATGCACCAGGCAGGGCCCGGGGCCCGGGGCATGGTGGTGGTCGGGACCGCCGGCGATCCCGTCGCACATGTCTTCAACGTGGTCCACGACGAGAACGGTGTCGTGCTCCTCGACGGCCAGACCGGGCGTCTCGCCGACCTCCCGCCCGCGCCCGACCGGCTGGAATTCCTCCCCACACACGGCGACTTCCCCGAGCGGGACCCGTCGCCGCACCACGTGGCGGACGCGGGCGGCGACGAAGGACGGGAGGGGCCGCTCGGTGCGACGGACCGGGACAACCCGTCGGTCAGCACGCCGCCCAGGATGCCGTCCACCGCCGAGTGGAAGGCGTCCTCGGAGGTTTCGGGCTCCTTGAGGTCGCGGCGACTGCGGGACATCGATGCCGCTCTCGACGCCTACCACGCACCGTCCGGATCGGAGCGGACACTCACTCCGCAGGACCGGCTGAGCAGGCTCGGCACTGTACAGAAGGCCATCGAGGCCTGGGAGAGCACGAAACGGGACTTCACCGGAGCAGCCGTCGTCAGCGACCGTTCCGGCGCGGTCGCCGGGCTGCGGGGGTCGGTGGACGAGGTCCGCAGGAACCTCACACTCGAACTGCGGTCGTCCCTCGCCCCCGATCCGGGTCCTGCCCGGCGGTTCGAGCGGATCGCCGTCTACGGGGCCGGCGCCATGACGGACCGGAACGGTGCCTTTCTCCGTGAGTCGGAGGCCGCGCACGACCGCGTCATGACACGACTGCCCAGCACGGCCACCGAGGTCGACATCCGCATCGAGATGCTGAGCGACCGGGTCCGCGAGGCGCACCGTGATTTTCTGGTGCGGCAGCGGTCGGAGGCCGACCCGGACGCCCTTCTGGGGCTGTTCACCGCCCCCGAGTGGTACTTCAAGCGCCCGAAGATCCCGTTCACCCTGGGCGAGAAGGAAATGATCATTACGTCCATGGTCGCCCTGAGCCGGGAGCACCCGGATCTTCTGATCATTCCCGGGTCGACGGTGTGGGCGGAGCCGCACCCTTCCGGGAACGGCATCGTCATCAAGGCCGGATCGTCCGCGGTGCTGAACGGCCGGCTGGTCCATGAAACGACCAAGATGCGGGAGGGACTCGACGTCGACGGCTATACCCCCGGCCGGGAGGACCGCGCCGACTGGAAGGAGGACCGGAAGCGGCAGGCGCAGGCCCTGGCCAACGATCTCTACAACGGGTTCAACGCCGCGGGCAGTCAGGTCACCGACAGAGCCACGTTCACCGTCGGCAATCGCACCATCGCTCTGGAGATCTGCCAGGACCACAACAACCGGCGCGCGGTCAACGAGCGGACTCCCGCCGATGTCCAGATCCTCGTGGCGCACGGCTCCGATCTCCGCAACTCCGCTCTCCGGGACGGTGGCATCGGCGTCTTCAACGACGCCACCGACCACAGCACCATCATCGAGGACCCCAAGCCCGTGGGGGCGATGCGTCAGGTGAAGGTCGCCGACGGCGCCGAACGCCCGAACGCCTCCAGACTCCTGACGAACCGCACGCGATTCATCGAGTACGGCGATGTGGACTCCCTCTACATGGGCGTCTACGACCTGCCGGCGAACCCGGACCCCGTCCCGGGCGCCGTCGCGGAACCGGTTCCGGACACCGTTTCCTCCGACGGCCTGCTCGGCAGTGTCTGGAACATGAGCACACTCTCCTCGGAACTGCCGACGGAGACCGGCGGTCCCGGTTCCACGACGGTTTCCACCCGTCCCGGTTCCCTCGCCGACGAGACGTTCCTCGCCATCATCGGCGGCCAGGACACGGCAGCCCCGGAACACCCACAGGGCACGAAGCGACTCCGCGACGCGGACCCGGACGCGCACACCGATCCGTCGCAGGAGACGCCACCGGCCAAGCGCCCGTACACCGACGCCCCCCAGGGCGACCGGGGACTCATCGACCGCGGACTCGTGCCGCCCACCCCGGAACAGCACCGTGCCCTGAACGACCACGTCGCCTCGCTGAACCTCGCCGACGGCCAACTGCCGCACGTCACCTCCGAGTTGCTGCGCTTCGTCGCACCCACCGAGGACCGGGCGAACTGTCTGGAAGCGAACCTGTCCCTCTGGGACACCCTCGACGGCCGCCCCCGTGCGGCCGGCACGCTGCCCGGCAGCAGCCCCGAGCGGCTCGCCGTCTGGTCCCTGAGCAAGCTCCAGGGTCCCGCCTGGCACTTCGGCGAGGGCCCCCAGGGCATGGAGCAGGTCCGCACGCTCGTCCGTGACGGCGGCCCCGGCACCCGTGCTCTGGTGCTCGTCGCCGGAAACGGTGAGGTCGGGCACGCCGTCACGGTGCTGCACACCGCCGACGGGCGGATCCAGCTGATCGACCCCCAGCAGCGGACCGTTCACGACATCACGCAGGGCGACACCACCCCGCCGCTGCCCGACGACTCGTCGCGGCACAGCGTGTGGGCGCACGTCCGTGACGGTGACGGCATGCTGCTCAGGGGTGAGGGACAGTACGACGAGTCGCTGTACCACGACCATGCGGAAGGCACGTCGGGCCGTGACTTCGGCATGCTGCCCGGCGGGGAGGGCGAGGGCCTGCAACGGCTCTTCCCCCGGCGGCCGGCCGTCGAGCTTCCCGGCTGGAAGGCAGCCGCCGAGTCGTTCGAGACCCGGGTCGCGAAGCACGCCTACCGGCTGAGCAGGGGTGCCGGCCCCGCTCTGGACACCAACTCGCCGGTCACCAAGGCCCTCGCACGGCTCAAGAACGGGCTTGACGAGTTCTTCGGTACCGCGTCGGCGGCCGTATCCCTGCGGCCGTTCCTCAAGAACGACCGTGGCAGTGCGGGCCAGATCCAGCGCACCGGTCTCGCCGACGGCCATGTCGTGGAAATGCTGACGGGCGGAAATCCGCGGGAGAAGTTCACCGCCTTCTACAACGCCGCCTATTACGCCTCCAACGCGGGAACTCCCGCGGAGGACCGCGGGTTCAAGAAGGCCCTGATCGAACTGATGAGGACCGAGGACTGGGCCGCCGCGGGAAGAATGGGACTCGACGTCGACGCGTTGAAGTCCTACCGGGCGCAGCTGTACGGACCGCGGCGGGAGAACCTCCACGGTTTCCTGGAGCGGGCGCTCCCCGGGCAGGCCTACATGTTCGCCAACGATCCCTTCGCGCTGGGCAATCTGATCCTGTCGAAGGACGGTGCGACCTCGAGCCTGGTCGAGATGGTGCTCAGCCAGATATACCGCACGGCCCGCCCGGTGGACGACCACGAGTTCGGTTCCGGGAAGCTCACACCGGCTCAACTGGAGCGGCACGAGGCCGAACTCAGCGCGCGGGAACTGCGCTTCCTCCAGGACCATCAGGAGCTGGTCCGCATTCTCGGGGTCGACCTCGCCGCCGCCGAACTCGCCACCGTCCCCCGACTGCCCAACGGACTGCCCGACATCGAACAGATCATGCGCGATACGCCGGGGGCGGTGAACGTGAGGTACCGGGCGTCGGTGGAGCTGCCCGGAGCCTTCGAGAGCCATTTCACCCTCCACGAAGTGACGGTCCTGGTGGAGGCGCGGATGCGGCCGCGGGAAGGTGACCTCCCGCCGTTCATCAACGGACTTCCGGTCTCGGGGCCGGAACTGCCGCTGAGGTCGATCGGAGGCGAGGCCTACTACACGCTGGCCGAGTCCCGCTGGACCCGGGACATGGAGCAGCGCGGCATCCCCGTGATCGCGGGACTGTCCGGCACCACGACGAGAATGCTCAGCGCGTTCCAGTGGCTCAACGTCAGCGGCGCGACCCAGGCGGAATTCCTGGTCGGCCTCATCGGCTGGATGCGCCTGCACAACGACCACTCGCTGTACGAGATCCTGCGCGGCGCGCAGATGGCCGGTTTCGAGGGGGAGGGCGGCCGGAAGTTCGACCTGACCGACGCGGCGTCGATGTACCGCAGCCTCAGCGCGCTCGGACCGGCCTTCGACATGCGGACCTTCCGCGAGATACCCGTGGCCGACCGGCTGGGACCGGACAACCCCGACCCGATCCCCTGGCGGTACGGCCTGCTGCCGCACGAACTCCTCTACCGCGATGCGGCGCACAGCCCCGAAGGGTTCCTGGCGCTCGAGCGTGATCCGCTCGATCCCCAGGCGGACGATCCGCTGGAGCTGGCGACGGATCTGACACGGGAGCTGTTCGAGGAGAGCGTGACCCCCGGAAGTTCGGGAAACACCGAACTCGCCGACTGGTTCACCGCCCACCACCTCGATGCGGCGGACCTCGTGGTGACCTTCAACAAGGCGCACATCATCGCGCTGCTCGCGTACACCGGAAGCAACCACACGCTGATCAACCTGGCGATCGAGAGGCAACTTGGCGCGGACAGCAGGGTTCCGCTCCTGGACTCGATCTCGGTCGCCGCTCGCCTCAAGCTCCGGGGTTTCGTGGCCAAGGAACTGGCGGGGACGGATCCGGAGCTCCCCAGCATGTTCTTCCACGACCGGGCCGTGGCCGAGAACATCAGGGACTTCCACGCGGCTCCCGCGACCGACCTCGTGACGAGAGGCAGGCTCGAAGCGGAGCTCTACGCGAGGGTCGACGAACTCCTGCCCCGCATCGTCAAGGAGGCCAAGCTGCACGCCGACATGGCCGTGGAGGCGCTCCGTATCCTTCCCGGCGCCACCGCCGGACCCTTGTGGCGCGGTGACTGGGCGGCCGGCGCCGACACGACGTCACTCGGGGTCCTGGGTTCGCTGATGTTCACCTATTCCGGCGACACCGTGACGACCAGCAGCATCGCGAGCAGCAGCACCGACCATGACGTCGCGCTGGGCTTCGCGACCGACAACCCTTTGCTGCCCATGACGCACCGCGTGCTCCTGGAGATCACGCCGAACGGAGCCAACGGGCGGGACATCCACCCCTTCTCCGCGATCGACGGGGAGGGGGAGGTCACCTTCCTCCCCGGTGCCCGGCTCCGGATCACCGGGCGGGAGTGGCGAACGAGGTACGTCCCAGGGCCGAACGGCGCGCTGGAGCCACGGAAGTACGAGCTGATCACCTTGACGGAAGTGTGATCCGCCGCGCGCACGGTCGTACGCACACCATCGCAGGCACCGGACATCGGAGTACACGCATGACAACTGGCCGCCACGGCTGCCGCCCGCGCGTCGGACCGCGGAGCGTCGTATGACGCCGCGACGTCCCGCGCTGCCGCGCTGGTTCGGTGCGGCGGAGCGGCCGCAACCAGGAACCGACGGAACACCGGACGCTGCCGCCGGTGCCCCCGCCCCGGCGATCGGCCGACCCACCGCGGTCGCCCTGGCAGCCACCGGCCCGGGCACCGGCGAACCGGAAGCGTGCGCACCCGGCACACATCGGCTCGGCAGCACCGTGCTGCTGTGCGACCCCGGGGCCGCAGCCGAGCAGACCGACGCGCTGATCGCGCTGGCCGGCCGCGTCGAGCCGGTGCCCGGGCTGCCGACGGTGCTGGTCGCCGTGCCCGATACGGCGGCCGACGCCCTCTGGCCCGCGCTGGGCGCGGCACTGCGGCGGCTGACGGACGAGGGGCTGCGAGCGCGTCCGGCTCGTGATGTCGGGCGGCGGCCGGGCGGCCGGCCATGCCTCCTCGGCCCAGCAACTCGCCGACGCCTGGCGGCTCACCGTCGTGGCGCCCGACGCGCCGGCGGTCGTGACACCCGGCGGCACCCTCTTCGTCCCCGACCCCGCCTCTCCCGGCGGCGGTTGGTGGGAATGCGCCCCGGTCTCCCGCCCGCGCCGCTCGGCCGGCGGCACCCGGCCCCGGCCTGGCAGTCCGACATCGCCAGGATGGGGACCCGTGACGTCGGTGGCTGCGTCGTCGAACAGATACCCGCGGGCCTGCTTCTGCGACCCGCCGAGTCGTCCGCCGCGGCGGCGGGCGACCTGGCCTTCGCGGTGCCCGCCGACGCGGACCGCCCCACCCTGCTCGTCGGCAGCGCCCGCAGCCGCCCCGTACCCGCCGGGGATCTCGCCGAACTGCTCGCCGCGCTGCCGGCCCGGTCCCGCACCGCCCTGCGGCTGGCGCCCGCCGACCACCGGGACCTGCTCCCGGCCGCGTACGAGGTGGCGGACCTGCTGGGCGCGGACATCGAGGTGCTGACGGGACTGCCCCTCACCACGTCCACCACCAGTGCCGCACCGGAGGCAGCGGAGAGCGCGACGCGGAAGACGGCGGTCCGGCGGACGCAGGTGCTGGTCGGCGGGGTCGACGGGGCCGCGCTCTGGCGCCCCTTCGTCGAGTCGGTGTCCTGCGCCCCTGTCGGTGCGGACGGCATCCGCCCGCCGGACTCGCCGATGTCCTGGCGGAGCCCGCCCATCCGCGGGGCCCGCCCCATCGGCGACGGCACCTTCGATCTGGGCGACGGCTGGAACGTCCTCCTCACCCGCTGGGGCCTGTGGTTCGGCGCCGGGGACGGGCTTCCCACGGATCTCGGCGCCCGGCCGGTGAACCCGGAGACCGCGGTGGTCGTCGTGTCCGCGGCCGGTACCGAGTCCGCCCAGGACGCGACGTTCTGGCTGGCGCTGACCGATGTGCTGGACGCGTTGGAACCGGACTTCCGCGACCACGCCCTGCTGACGGCCGAGGGCGCCTTCACTTTCCAGGACCGGCACGCGCTGCGCCGACTGGCGTCCGGCCGGCGGTTCACCCTCGCGGCGGACCAGCCGAGGGGGCACGGTTTCCCGACCGCGCGCAACGAGGCCGCCGCCGTCACCGGGGCGGTACGGCCGGAACGCGGGACAGCGCCCGAACCACTGCCGACCTCCGCTGCCGCGCCTCCCACGGGAACGGTGGCCGAGCCGGCCGCCGCCGTGGCGGCCCGCTCGGTCACCGTTGCGACGTGCGGAGTTGCGGCCGTCGCCCAGGTCGCCTCATCCCAGGCATCGCTGAGCGCCCAGCCGGCCGCGTCGCCGTCCGCCACCGGCGGTGCAGCGACCCGGGAGGAAGTGTCGACGGCGGGCCGCACCGTCGTTCCCGCCCTGTCCGTGGGACATCGCCTGGAGAACGCCCGGAGCAAAGGACGATCCGAGCTGCCTGCATCCGTCCTGGCCTCGACGGCGGAGCCGCTCGTCGCACCGGACCGGACGGCTTCGCCGAACTCCGTGCCCCTCACGGGCGGGGAGTCGCCGGCGCGGGAGCCGGACGGGCAGGCAGCGGCGACACCCCCGGCGCCGGTACCCCTGACGACCAGCAGCGCCACCGTGCCCTCCTTCGGCGGGGCACAGGCGTCCGTGACCGAGCCCGCGGTAGCCGCGACGGGCGGTCCCGCGACCGCTGCGGCATCTGCGGCTGCCGTGGCCGCACCGGTAGTCCGGTCGGCCGCACCGGTCCCGTCGTCCCCGGCGTCGACGCCGTCCCGGGTGTCGCCACTCCCAGTGTTGCCATCCTCGACGCCGGCACTCCCGGTGAGTGCGCCTTCGTTCTCCCCTCCCGCCGCGGAGTCCGAAGCGGTGCAGGCGGAGTCCTGGCCCGTACCGGCCTGCACCGCTGCCGACCGGGCAGCCCTTCGTGACCTGGTCGGCGACCGCTGGGAGCGGCATGCGGGCGCGGTATCCCGGGCGATGGTCCGGATGCCGGCACTGCGGGCCCGTGACGAGGACGTGGCCAGGGTCGAACTGGGCGCCGCGCACCTCTTCCTGGGTTCCGGCGACGCCGATCCGTTCGGCCCGGAAGCCCTGGTGGCGGGCATGCGGCGCGCAGACGCGGGGACCGCGGCCTATTGGGCCTGTCTGACCGCCGGACTGCGACGGCTGCCGGTGTACCGCGGCCCGGTGCTGCGAGCCTGGGACCCCGGCACCGATCCGGCCGGCGGGCAGGAAACCGGCGGATCGCTCCTGGTGCGGGAACCCGTCACCGCGCTGCCCGCAGCCTCCGCCGCCCGGTACCTTCCGGCAGCGGTGGGGCGCTACGCGGTCCACACCACGACCGGTCGCCGCACCGGCGCCCTGCTGGGTGCGCCGGACAGCGGCGGCGCTCCCGAACAGATCGTCATCCTGCCGGGCACCCGGCTGCTCGTCTGCGCCGTCCACGCCGCCACCGGAGAACTCCCCGGGCGGCTGCTGCTCCATGAGACCCCGTCCGGCGCCGGCGGACGATCGCTGCCCGCCGCGACTCTCTCCCGGCTGGAGGAGGCGGCCCGCTGCGGCACCGACGTCGCGTCCTCCGCGACCGCCTGGCCGCGGCAATGCACCGGCCGACTCGGCTCGTACCTCTCCGCCTCGTAACCCTGGAAAGCAGGTCAGCACCATGAGTACCTCTACACCCCGGACGCCTGAGAACGAGTCAGGTGACGGAGGCGGACGTCCGGCGACGAGCGGGGAGTCAGGTGCCGAGCAGGCACGCCCCGCCGTGCTGCACGCCGCCGTGCTCCCCGTCGTCAGCGGTGAACCGGGCGCGGGCGCGCTGCCCGGCGCGGCGATGCCGGGTGCCGGTATACCGGCGGTGGCCGCCGCGACCGCTGCCGCGACCGCCGCTGCCGCGACCCCATCGACCTCTGCTACCCCATCGACCTCCGCGACCACAGCCGCGGTGCCGGTCGCTCCGGCCACCGTGGCCGCTGCCGTCACCGCGCCGGATCCTGCGACCGGCACCGTCCCCGCGTCCGCGTCCGCAGCGACCGGGGAGCGGGAGCCGGCCGCGGCAGCCGCGAGTGCTTCGGAAGGCGCGACCGCTGAGGCGACGGCTGCCGCGACCGCGACCGCAACGGCGGAGGGCGAGGCGGAAGGCGAGGCCGAGGCGGCCGCTGTGGCCGCGGGCGGTACGGGGAGCGGTCCGCGTGGGTTGCTGGCTTCTGTGCCGGGCCGTCCGGGCAAGCCCATGCTCGCGGCGGCCGCCGTGGTGGGTCTGCTCCTGGTCGCGGTGCCGTTCCTCGTCTCGGGCTCGGACGACGCTCCCGCCAAGAACACCGCCAAACTCGCCGACGGCAGCCCGATCGGCCCCGACAGCACGCTGCCGGGCCTGGTCCCGGGCACGCAGTCCTCCGCATCGCCCGGGACGACCGGTAATCCGGGCGGGGCGCCCACCCAGGCCACAGCCGGCGGTCCGCCGCAGGCCGGCGCACCGGCGGGTGACGCGCCCTCGGGCCAGGGCAACACCAACCGGCAGGCATTGCCGGACGGGCCGCCGCAGACGTCCGGTTCCGGCGGCTCCTCCGGCTCCGCCAGTTCCGGAGGCGCGTCCGGCGCGGCGCCGAACGGCTCCACCGGCGCCCCGCAGGGCCGGCCGAGCGGCAGCGGCACGACGGGCCCCGCCAACTCGCGTCCGGCGGCTTCCGTACCGGTCTTCAGCATGCTGATCGGTCCCGGTTGCGGAAGCGGCGGACTGACTGTGAAGGGCACGTACAAGGACGGCACCAAGGGCTGGCGGTACGGCAGTTCCGGCTGGATCGGCAACGGCTGCGACGGTGATTTCAACGCCATGCCGATGAGCGGTTCCGCGACCAAGGCCGACAGCGGCCAGTACGCGAGCTGGCTGTTCTCCACCGGCTCGGTGAAGAGCGGGACGTGCACGGTCTATGTGTACGTCCCGTCGTCGAAGGACATCACCATGGTGGGCGGCAACCCCGCCCACTACGCGGTCCGCGGATCGTCCTCCAGCGACCACCTCGGGTACTTCAAGATCGACCAGGCCGCGAATCCCGGCCGCTGGGTCAACGGGGGTACGTACAACATCGCGACGCCCCGGCTCGAAGTCTTCCTGGACAACCGGGGCGTGGACTGGGGCAGTGGCAACACGAACCGTCACATCGCCGTCGGCCAGGTCAAGGTGGACTGCAAGGGCAGGTGAACGACGTCCGGCCCGGCGGTACGGCACGAGCCGTTCCGCGGACCGGACGGGACGGCTTCCCGGCGGCGGCGGTGAAATCGCCGGCCCGGACGTCCGCGGGTCTGGGAGGATGGCTCATGATCGACATCACCTTCGCCCTCGGCGACATCACCGGACAGCACGCCGACGCGATCGTCAACGCCGCCAACTCCTCGCTGCTGGGCGGCGGGGGAGTGGACGGGGCGATCCACCGCAAGGGCGGGCCCGAGATCCTGGCGGAGTGTCGTGCGTTGCGGGCGTCCCACTACGGGAAGGGGCTGGCGACCGGCCTGGCCGTGGCGACCACCGCGGGACGGCTGCCCGCACGTTGGGTGATCCACACCGTCGGCCCGGTCTGGTCGCCGGACGAGGACCGTTCGGACCTGCTGGCGTCCTGCTACCGGGAGTCGCTGCGGGTGGCCGACGAGCTGGGAGCGCGGACGGTGGCCTTCCCGGCGATCTCCACGGGCGTGTACGGATGGCCGATGGAGGACGGGGCACGGATCGCCCTGGCGACGGTCGGGGCGGCGCAGACGGCGGTGACCGAGGCCCGGTTCGTGCTGTTCGACCAGGACGCCTACGACGTCTTCGCCGCACAGGCCTGATGCCCGCCGCCCCCTTGAGGGCGGCGGGCGGCGGGAGCGGGAGAGCCCGGCTCAGTCGCCGAGGAGTTCCCATTCCAGCTTGGCGAGCCGGTCCGGGTCGGCGAGGAGGTTGATCTCGGTGACCTTGCCGTTGGCGACGTTGAAGCCCATGACCGAGAACAGCTGCCCGTCGGGGACCGTGACGATCCCTGGTGCTCCGTTGATGAGCGCGGGCCTGGCGTACGGGGCGTAGGCCGCGAAGGTGACCGCCTGCTGAGCCACTTCCCGTGCGCCGCGGATGAGCCGGGAGACCTTGCCGGCCTCGGAGGCGGTGCCGATGTCGGCCCGCATCAGGACGTCGGGGTGGAGCACCGCCACCAGCGCGTCGAAGTCACCGCCGCGCGCCGCGGTCATGAAGGCGTCGACGACCTCGCGCTGACGGCTCAGATCCGCGTCGGGAGCCGGCGCCGCTCCCTGGACGCGGCGCCGGGCCCGGCTGGCGAGCTGCCGGGTCGCGGCGGGGGAGCGGTCCACGATCGGGGCGATGTCGTCGAACGGCACGGCGAACATGTCGTGCAGGACGAAGGCGAGCCGTTCGGCGGGCGGCAGCGTCTCCAGGACGACGAGCAGTGCGAGACCGACCGAGTCCGCCAGCAGCACCTCGTGCTCGGGGTCGAGTCCTTCCGCGCTGCTGATGACCGGGTCGGGCACATGGACGTCCAACGGGTCCTCGCGGCGCGTGGTGCGCGACCGCAGCGTGTCGAGCGACACCCGGGCGACGATGGTCGTCAGCCAGCCGCCCAGGTTCTCCACACCGTCGGTGCCGGCGCGGCTGGCCCGCAGCCACGCGTCCTGCACGGCGTCGTCCGCTTCGCTCAGCGAACCGAGCATGCGGTAGGCCACTGCGCGCAGATGGGTGCGGTGGGCCTCGAACCGCTCCGCGAGAAACTCTTCGTCGTTCATCGGTCACATTCTCCCGTCGCCCGGTGTCCTATCCATGACCCGCGAAGCCCCGTCGATGTGACCGGAGAACGGTCCCGGCGCGATCCTGGCACGGTCCCGGCGCGCTATTCGCTGCTCTCGGTGGTGTCGCAGGCGAGCTCCTCCGGCTGGATGATGCGGGTGAGCAGGGCGATGAGCTGCTCACGTTCCGCGGGGGAGAGAGCCGCGGTCAGTTCGGCGTTCGCCTCGTCCCCCAGCGCCTCCGTGCGCCGCAGGCGCCGCCGGCCGCTCACCGAGATGGCGATGGCGTTCTTGCGGCGGTCCTTGGGGTCGGGTGTACGGGTCACCAGACCGCGGCTCTGGAGTTCGTTGACGATCGCGACCATGTCCTTGGGGTCGATGCTGAGACTGCGGCCGAGCTCCGCCTGCGACACCGGCCCCAGCTCGGCGACGGCCGACAGGACCGCGTGATGCATCATCCGCAGGCCCTCGCGGGCGAGGGCCCCGGCGACCAGGTGGTGCCCCCGGGCGGCGGCACGCCCCAGGAGCCAGCTGGGCAGTTCACGGATCCGGGCGGGGGCGTACGGGTCTTCGGCCATGCCGTCAGCGTACCGAACAAATCATTGGGGCGCCCAATGACATTCTGATACCGTTGGGCTCACCAATGACCTGGAGGTGCGTTCATGCGGCGTGTCCGCTTCTACGAGTACGGCGGCCCGGAAGTGCTGCGCGTGGAGGAGGCCGAGGAGCCCACGGCCGGACCCGGTGAACTGCTCGTCCGCACGGAGGCCATCGGCGTGACGCTGCCCTCGGTACGCAAGGTCCGCGGTGAGGGCGGCGGAACGCCACTGCCGGGAATTCTGGGCGGGGAGGTCGCCGGAGAGGTGGTCGCGCTCGGGCCCGGCGTGACGGACTTCGCGGTCGGGGACCGCGTCACGTCCCTCACCTTCACCGGCTCGTACACCGAACTGGCCGTCGCGCCCGCCGTCATGGCGAGCCGGCTGCCGGACGGCGCGAGCGCGGTGCGGGCCGTCGCCCTGGTGCGCGGCGGGCAGGTCGCCCTCGCCGCCCTCGCCACCGCCCGTACCGCGCCGGCCGAGTCGGTCCTGATCACGGGAGCCGCCAGCGGGGTGGGGCACCTGGCGGTCCAACTGGCCCGGATCCAGGGCGTTCAGCGGATCGTCGCGGCCGTGAGCTCGCCCGCCAAGGCGGACTTCCTGCGCGCGCAGGGTGCGGACGAGGTCGTGCTGTACGACAGCGAGAACTGGGGCGAGCCCGTCGATGTCGTCCTGGACGGCGTCGGCGGTGATCTTCTCCCGCGGGCCGTGGCCGCTCTCGCGCCCGGCGGACGGATGGTCTTCTTCGGCTCCGGTGGTGGCACGGTCTCCGCCTTCGATCTCCTCGCGGGCGCCAAGACCATCACCGGTCTCACCATGGCGCGATTCTCGACCACCCAGCGGGAGTTGTACGACCGGCACGGCGAGCTGCTGTGGGAGCTCGCGCTGTCCGGGCGGCTGCGGCCCGCGGTGCACGCCGAGATCCCGCTGGCCGAGGTCGCGCGGGCGCACGAGATCATCGAGGCGCGGGCCAACCGCGGCAAGGTCGTTCTGATTCCTTGAGGCTCCCGGATGCGGGGCCGGCCGTGTCTGCAGCGAACGGCCGTGTGCTGCAGACGCAGGGGACGAGGCCCGGTCCCGCCGCTCCGCTGGAGCGGCGGGACGGACCGGGGCTGCGGGCCGTACCGGTGTCGCCGACCGATCGGGCCATCGGGCCGGACCCCGGCCGGGGTTGCGGAGATCCTCAAGCCGTGGCGCCATCAGCCCCGCGATGCCAGGGCGGCCAGCGACGCCAGCGTGCCGGGCCAGTCGGCGGTGATGCCCGGGCCGATCTGCGGTCCCGCCTCGTCGGAGCCGGCGCCGCTGATCTCCATCCGGTACACCACTCGGATCCGGTCCTGGCCGAGCCGTTCGATCCGGTGCATGGTCCGCAGCAACAGATCGCCGAACCGGGCCTCGTCGACGAACATCTCGTTCTCGACCGCCTCGGCGACGACGAGCAGTACCGGGTCGTCGCCGGGCGGCGTCATCGTGATCCGCGCGCCGGGTGCGAACGGGCCGCTGATCTCGATCTTCTCGATCTCGGCGTTCCAGGCGCCCCAGTTCTCGACGTCCGCCCAGAGCCGCCAGACCGCCTGGGGGGTGGCGCGGGTCTCGATGCTGCTCTCGTATTCCCACATGGTGGCCTCCTCGACTAGTTAATCTATCCATAGATTATCTGCGCGACGACTATCTGTCCAGCGGTTGGTGCCCCGCTTCTGCGGCGATCTACGATGCGCTGATGATCGAAGGAAACCTGGTGAGACTCCGCGCGTTGCACGCGGAGGACCTGGACCATCACGTCCGCTGGCGCAACGACCCGGAGGTGGTGCGCTGGGCCACCGGCGGCGATCCGCGCTTCGGCCCCGTCACCCGGGTCGCCGTGGAGCGCGGCTTCGACACGATGCTGGGCCTCGATCCCGCCGACTCACGGGTCTTCACCGTGGAGGACCTGGTCGGCGGCAGGCCGATCGGCATGGCCGACTACCGTGACCTCGACCCGTTCGCGGGGCGGGCCACGGTCGGCATCACCATCGGTGAACGGGACCGCTGGGGCCGGGGACATGGGACCGAAGCGCTGCGCCTGCTCGTGGGGCATCTCTTCGACACCTGCCGACTGCACCGGGTCGAACTCGACACCTGGAGCGGCAACGAGCGGGCCGTCCGCGCCTTCACCAAGGCCGGGTTCCGTGAGGAGGGCCGGCGAAGGGAAGCCGTGCTGGTGGCGGGGGAGTGGTACGACAACGTGCTGTTCGGGATGTTGCGCGAGGAGTGGCGGGAATCGTCCGGCGGTCCGAGCGGGCGCACGGAAAAGGATGCCGCTCCGATCGCGTGAGCCGCCGATTCTCCGGGAAGCGGCCGGGAAGAGACCCAGAGGAGGCGGGAAGAAGCCCTGAAGCGGTGCGGCCACGTCGATGGAGGAAATCCACCCGCGGCCGCGGGACGCGCCGATAGGCTCCGGGTCCGTAGCCCGCATTGCGCTGGGGAGTGATCGTATGCACGTATTCGAGGTACGCCGCGGCGAGCTGATGGAGTCGATAGCGGACCAGGCGGCGACTGCGGGCATCGCGGACGGGGCCATCGTGTCCCTGATCGGCGCGGTGGACGCTTTTACCGTCTCGACGATGTCCGGGACCGATGCCACGAAGGATCAGCGCACGTACTACACCTGTCCCGCCGAACTCGGCGGAACGGGGGAGATCCGGGACGGCGACGTTCACATTCATGCCGTTCTGGCGATAGCAGGCGATAAGGCCATCGCTGGGCATCTGCTCCATGCTCGGGTGGAAACGCACTTTGTGCGGGCCTACGTACTCCCCGCGCTTCCCGCATAGTTCGGGCGGCCGTCCGTGAACTCCCGGCGGGGCGCTATGCGGAGCCGGAGGGAGCTCCTATAGCGGCCCGGGCGCAGCACCGGATCGCTCTGTCGTGCTACCCGTCCGTACACGTGAGCGGACGGTAAGTGATTTCTATACGACCCCCCGCATTACTGCTAATCTGCGGCCTATGGCTCAGAAAATCGTAACCATTTACACCGACGACCTCACCGGCAAAGAGTCGGCGGAGGCGGCCACTCACACGTTCGCCGTTGATGGCGTTGTCTATGAAATCGACCTCGCCCCTGACAGCTTCGACTCTCTTCTCGAAGCGCTGAACCCCTTCATTGCGGCCGGACACAAGGTGGGCCGGAACAAGGGCGCGAGCGGACCGCGCAAGCTCGCCGGCGCCGGTTCCGAGGACACCGCCAAGATCCGGGCCTGGGCCAAGGAGAACGGCTATGACGTGAACGACCGCGGGCGCGTCCCCGCGGCGGTTCGCGAGGCATACGAAAAGGCGCACTGAAACCCGTACTCGTCTCGTCCTACGACGGCCCCGTCGCTCTTCCGGAGCTCCGGGGCCGTCGTCGTCCGTTGCCATGGCTGCCGTTGCCCGCGCAGCCGGAATTCCGCGTCCGCGACGACGAGTACCCGAAGTCCTTCTGTCGTCGGCGAGTTGCCGGGCCGCGGACGGTCCGCCACCCGATTCCCTCGGCAGGCTCTCAGCCTCTGACGGTCCGGCCCAGCGCCAGTTCGGCGAGGAGCGCCGCCGCGTCGCCCAGGACGCAGTCGTCGAAGGCGGCCTGCGGGGAGTGGTTGTACGCGGCGGTGGACGGGTCGCGGTCGGCCGGGCAGGCGCCGAGCATCAGATAGGCCGACGGGACGAGTTCGGCGACGACGGCGAAGTCCTCGGAGCCGGCGACCGGGCGCGGCATGTCGAGGTAGCGGCCCGCTCCCAGGAGTTGGCGGGCCGTCTCGGCCGCGAAGGCCATCTCCTCGGGGTCGTTGACGGTGACCGGGTAGCCCTCGGTGACGACCGCCTCCACCGTCAGCCCGTGTGCCCGGCCGATTCCCTGGACGACCAGGGGCGCCTCCTCCAGCACGCGGGCCCGCGCCTCGGGCGAGAAGGAGCGGATGGTGGTGCCGAAGACCGCCTCGTCCGGGATGACGTTCTCGGCGGTGCCGGCGTGGAAGCTGCCGACGCTGACCACGACCGGATCGAACGCGTCGAAACGGCGGGTCACCATGGTCTGCAGTGCGGTGACGGCCGCGCAGGCGGCCGGGATCGGATCCAGGGCGAGATGGGGACTGGAGCCGTGCCCGCCGCGTCCGTGCATCGTCACAGTGAGGGTGTCGGCCGCAGCCATGATCGGTCCGGGGCGGGTGGCGACCCAGCCGTTGGGCAGCTGCGAGGCGGCGACATGCAGGGCGTACGCGGCGACGGGCCTGCTCCCCGCTGCCTCCAGCACACCTTCCTCGATCATCAGCCGGGCGCCGCCCAGGCCCTCCTCGCCGGGCTGGAACATGAACACCACCGTCCCGGCCAGCTCGTCGCGCCGCTCGCAGAGCAGCCGTACGGCGCCGACCAGCGCCGCGGTGTGCAGGTCGTGGCCGCAGGCGTGCATCACCCCGGCCACGGCGGAGGCGTACGGCACGTCGTTGGACTCCTGCACCGGCAGCGCGTCCATGTCCCCGCGCAGTAGCACCACAGGTCCCGGCAGCGCGCCACGCAGCACGGCGGTGACGGAAGAGAGCTGCTTGCCGAGGGTGATCTCCAGCGGCAGCCCCTCCAGCGCGGCCAGCACCCTGGCCTGCGTCAACGGCAGGTCCAGTCCGATCTCCGGCTCCCGGTGCAGCGCCCGGCGCAGTGCCACCAGCTCGGCCTGGAGCGCGGCGGCGGACCGGCGAAGGCCGGCATGACGGTGTGCTGCATCAGTCATGGCATCTCCTGACGAGGTCGTTCTCCCATCCTCGCCGCTATCGGGCGTCTTGGCAGGGAAGGTCGAGGACCGGCCCGTCGGGGCGGGCCCTGCCCCGCCACCCGGGCTCCCACATTTTCTTCCTGAGTAGCGATGACTTTCGACCGGTGCGACGGTCAATACAGGAGCAGGGCAGAACACCGACGAAGCGAGGAGAGTCCCATGCCGCGGATCACCCCCAACCTCTGGTTCGACACCGAGGGCAAGGAGGCCGCCGAGTTCTATGTCTCCGTGTTCCCGAATTCGGAGATCACGAGCATCACGCACTACAACGACGCCGGTCCGCGGCCGGCGGGAACGGTGCTGACGGTCGCCTTCGTGCTCGACGGCCAGGAGTACATCGCGATCAACGGCGGTCCGGAGTTCACCTTCACCGAGGCGGTCTCGCTGATGATCAACTGCGCCGACCAGAAGGAGATCGACCACTACTGGAGCAAGCTCTCCGAAGGCGGCGAGGAGGGCCCGTGCGGCTGGCTGAAGGACCAGTACGGGCTGTCCTGGCAGGTCGTCCCCGCCGGAATGGACGAGCTGCTGAACGACGCGGACCCCGGCCGCGCCCAGCGGGCGATGTCGGCCGTCCTCGGGATGAAGAAGCTCGATGTGGCCGCCATCTACGCCGCCGCGGACGAGGCGTAGCCGCGAACGGTGACAACTGCGGGAGCCGCGGCGCGGGCCCGGACGGACGTTGTCCGGACGCGGCCCGCGCCGCCGCTCCGACCGCCTGCGGCTCCCCGCCACTCCCTGCGGTTCCTCGCGACGAACCGGGAACGGGCTCCAAATCGGTTCGCCGGACGGGGGGTTGCTAGGGTGCGCCGGTGTCAGTTTCTTCGCGCGATTCAGCGGCCGGTGCCGGATGGCACGGCCAGGAGCCCGGCCAGTTCGAGAGCCTGATGCCGGAGCGGGTCAAAAAGCTCTCCTGGCTGAACCCGGCGACCCTGTGGAGCGCCCGCAACGGACCGCTCGCCTCCCTCTTCGGTGACCCGACCAACGAGGAACGACAACGCTGGGTGGCCGGGCAGCTAGACCGCGGGGTCCCGGCGGACTTCGTCATCGAGCGGGACGACCCGGAAACGTACTCCTTCATGCTCATCGCGGACACCGGCGAGGGCGACGCGCCCCAGTACGCCGTGGTTCCCGGACTGCTGGAGGCGGGCGAGGGCTCCCGGTTCGCGGTGCTGTCGAGTGACGTGATCTACCCCGTCGGCAGCGCCGACGACTACGGGCCCAAGTTCTTCCGGCCCTACCGGGACTACAACGCGCCGATCTACGCGATACCCGGCAACCACGACTGGTACGACGGTCTGACGGGATTCATGCGGGTCTTCTGCGAGGCACTGGCGCTGCCCGCGGCCGCCCGCCCGAAGGTCCTGTCGGCCGGCTGGTGGCGGACGCTGCTGTGGAAGAGCCCGGCGGCCGCCGACGAGCAGCGGCTGGCGGAGGCGCGCTCGCTGCGGTCGGCCCCCGCGCAACAGTCCGAGCAGCCCGGACCGTACTGGGCCATCGATTCGGGGCCGCTGCGCATCATCGGCATCGACACCGGGCTGCTGGGCGGGATCGACAAGGAGCAGGGGGAGTGGCTGCGCCGCGTCTCCCAGGGCCCCAGGCCCAAGATCCTCGTGACCGGTTCACCGATATACGTGGACGACAAGTACCATCCGTGCGCCATCGAGGGCGGCGGCACCGTCGATGAGATAGTCCGCGACGCGGACTGCCACTATGTGGCGGCCATCGGCGGTGACATCCACAACTACCAGCACTATCCGGTGGATGTGGACGGCCGCACCATCGAGTACGTCGTCTCCGGAGGCGGCGGAGCGTTCATGCACGCCACCCACATCATTCCGCGGGTGACGGTGGCCGGAGTCACCGAGCAGGATTTCCGCTGCTATCCGCTGCGCGGGGACTCACTGGCCTTCTACGGCGGGCTCTACGGTCGGCGGTTGCGGATGAAACGATTCTTCGCACTCACCTCCGAGCAGGCGTCGGCGGTCATCGCCAAAAGGCTCGGCATTCCCCCGACGCGCACGACGACGGCTGCGGTGACCCTGCGGACCCGGCTGGTCGCCTCCCTTCTCGGGGTGCCCTCCCGTCCGCACGGCAGGTCCTGGTTCCGGCTCCCGGTCCGCAAGATCTACACACAGGTGCTCTCACCGGGTTCGGTGACGTACACCCCGCCGTTCTTCAAGAGCTTCCTGCGCCTGGACGTCACCCCGCAGGACCTGCGGATCCGGTGCTTCGCGGCGACCGGCTACCGCGAGCAGGAAGTCGCCCCGCCGGTCGAGGACGACTTCACGATCCCACTCGGCTGAGCGGGGCCACCGGCGGGCAGTTGGCGGGGCGGACGGTGGCGCGGTGTTTCCGCCGGTTGCCGCCACCTCCGCTCCACGGCGCTGCGACGACGGTCAGGCGCGGCGAAGCCGCCGCAGGGCCTCCTCGGCGCTGAGGGAGTCGTCGTCCTTGCTGTCGTTCCAGCGGGCGAGGGTGCTGGCGGCTGCCCGCAGCAGGTCGTCCGGCAGGCTGGCGGCGGCCGCCAGGTCGGCAGCCTCCTCCAGTTCGGGTCCCCAACGCCAGGCCCGGGCGGCCGTACCCGCGATGCGACCCGGTTCGGCGAGTGGGGAGCCGGTGAGGCGCGACGTGAGGGCGATGAGCTCCTGCCCGACGCCGTGCTCCTGTGCCATCCCGAGCGACAACGCGGCCATCACCTCGGACGTCTTCCGAAGGCCCGCATAGGCGAGTTTGAGTGCGGAGGCCTGGCCGACCTCGGCTCCGAGCACCTTCGTCGTCACGTCCGTTCCGGCGAAGAGCTTCTCCACGACGGCCGCCGCGGGCGCGAGCCCTGAGAGGTAGAGCGTCGGCGCCTCACGGCCGGACGGGGGAGTCCCGGTCACCGCGCCGTCGAGGACCAGCGCCTCCGGCAGCAGGCCCACGATCCGCTCCATGCGCTCCGGCGAGATGGCGTTGGCCTCCACGTACAGGCCCTCGAACCCGTGCGTGCCGGCCTCCCGCGCCACGTCCTCGGCCGCGGCCGGCGGGCACAGGCTGATGACGATGTCCGCCCGTTCCAGCAACTCGGCCGCCGTCGGGACGGGTTCCAGCCCGAACCGGGTGGCGCGGGCCACGGTCCGCTCACTGCGCCCGGCTCGGCACCACAGCACGGTCGCCGCGTGGGTCGCGGCCTGGGCGGCGACGGCCGCACCCATGCTGCCCGGGTGGAGGATCCCGACGATCGGCTTGGCCACGGGTGAGGCTCCTTCATAGGTGTTCGGCAGGGCGTCGATCGCGTCGACGACCGTGTCGACGGTACGGGCCCGGGCGGGCTGTTCGTCAAACCGGGATCTTCCTCATGGGGCTTGTCGGAGTTGGAGCAGTTTCTGTCTGGACCATTGACAGGGCACTGCTGCGCTCGCATTCTGAGAGCGCTCTCAGCCCGGGTGGTCCGGACCACCCGGCCAGGAGCCGGCCCCCGGGCGGCCGTACCGGCCCCGACCCCCCACCTCCCCCCACGTGGTGTGCAAGAGCAAGGAGCAAGCGTGTTCGCCAAAAAATGGAAGCTGTTGGTGTCGCTGATATCGGCGGCGGTCATCGGCACAGGTCTCGCCACCATCGGGCCCATCGCGCCCGCCGGAGCCGCGATACCCGCGACGATTCCGCTCACCTTTACGAACAACTCCGGCCGCGGCGAGCAGATCTACATCTACAACCTCGGGACGCAGCTCTCGACGGGCCGGCAGGGCTGGGCCGACGCGAACGGTACGTTCCACGCCTGGCCCGGCGGTGCCAATCCCCCCGCCCCGGCGCCGGACGCCGCGATCACGGGACCTGCCAACGGCAAGTCCATGACGCTCCGGATGCCGAAGTTCTCCGGACGGGTCTACTTCTCCTACGGCCAGAAGCTCGTCTTCAAACTGGCCCTCGGCGGGCTGGTGCAGCCCGCCGTGCAGAATCCCAGCGACCCGAACCACAACATTCTCTTCAACTGGTCCGAATACACGCTCAACGACTCCGGGCTGTGGATCAACAGCACCCAGGTCGACATGTTCTCGGCGCCCTACGCCGTAGGCGTCAAGCTTCCCAACGGTTCGACCAAGTCCACCGGCCACCTCAAGCCGGGCGGATACAACGGCTTCTACAGCGCGTTGCGCGGTCAACCGGGCGGCTGGGCCCATCTGATCCAGACCCGCGCCGACGGCACCGTGCTGCGCGCGCTCGCGCCCGGCCACGGCATCGAATCCGGCGCGCTGCCGGCCACCGTGATGAACGATTACATCAACCGGGTGTGGAGCAAGTACACGAGCTCCACGCTGACCGTGACGCCGTTCGCCGACCAGCCGAACACCAAGTACTTCGGCAAGGTCTCCGGCAACGTCATGAACTTCACCAACAGCTCAGGCGCGGTGGTCACCACCTTCCAGAAGCCCGACGCCGACAGCATCTTCGGCTGCTACAAGCTGCTGGACGCGCCGAACGACCTGGTGCGCGGCCCGATCTCCCGCACCCTGTGCGCGGCGTACAACCGCTCGACGCTGCTCGTCAACGCGAACCAGCCCGACACGAGCTCAGCGAGCTTCTACCAGGACGCGGTGACCAACCACTTCGCCCGGAAGATCCACGCGCAGATGGTCGACGGCAAGGCGTACGCCTTCGCCTTCGACGACGTCGGCAACCACGAGTCGCTGGTGAACGACTCGAACCCGCAGCAGGCGTACATCACTCTGGACCCGTTCAACTAGGCGCGGTCCTGAGTCCTGTCGTCGCAGTAACGCCGCCCGCCCGGAAGCCCCCGGGCGGGCGGCGGCGCGTGGCCGCCGTGGCTGTCGCGGCTGTCGTCGGGTCGTCCGCCGGCGTCAGGCGGCCGGTGAGTGCGTTCGCTGCCGGTGGACGTACACATAGACGAGGTCGAAGTAGAGCTCGACCCAGGAGACCCTCTTCGCCGGAAGGCCGGTGTCCGCGCCTACGATCCCGCTGTCACTGGGCATGGGCCCGATAGTAGTGATCAGCGATCACCCCACCGGGCCGCCCGGACGGCCCCAAGAGCTGTCGCAGGCATCCATGGGGGACGCCGCTGTCCTTCTGGGGGCGCCGACCGGCATCATGATCGGACGTCAGCAGCGCGCGGAGCGGGGGAGACAACACGATGGCGGCTCCACCACAGGCCGGGCCCGACGGGACCGCCGACCCGGCCGGAGCGTCGAGGACGCCCGGCGGCCTGATCATCTTCTTGAACGGCACGTCGAGTTCGGGGAAGTCGAGCATCGCCAAGGAACTGCTGGCCATCCTTGACGAAACCTATTTCCACATGCCGGTGGATGCCTTCCACGCGATGCGATCACGACGGGACCTCGGACCGGACCAGCTGCCGACCATGCTCGAACGCACCTGGATGGGGTACCACCGTGCGGTCGCCGGCATGGCGGCTGCCGGGAACAACGTCGTGGTGGACCATGTCCTGAGCGCCCGGTGGCGGCTGCTCGACTGTCTCGACCTGTTCGCTCCCGAGGACGTCGTCCTGGTCGGGGTGCACTGCCCCGTGCAGGAACTGGAACGCCGTGAGCAGGAGCGGGGCGACCGCCCGCCGGGTCTTGCCGCAGGCCAGCTCGCCCAGGTCCACGCCCATGGGATCTACGACGTCGAGTGCGACACCAGCGCGGCCGGTCCGCTCGACTGCGCCCGGCGGATCAGGGATTTCCTGCCGCGGCGGCCCACCCCCACCGCCTTCGAGCAGTTGCGACGGGTGGTCCGGGGTGCGAGCTGATAGACCTGGGGCCATGCTTCACGAACCGGACTCCGACCCCGCGACCTTGCCCGGCTTCGCCACCCCCGACGAGCCGGTCGGCGGGCGTCCGCGGGTGCTGTGTCGGCTCTGTGGGCGGCCGTTGAACGATCGGGAATCGCGGTTGTGGGGGCTGGGGGAGGGGTGCCGGAACAAGCTTGATACCCGTAGTGCGCCCCGGCCGGGGGTCAATGATGTCGAGCAGGAGCAGCTGCCCGGGACCTGACTCCGGGCCCGGGGGCGGGGAGGCGGCCGGGTCAGGCGGAGGGCGGGTCTGTCAGGTCGGAGATGCGGGAGCCGTCGAGAGGGGCCCGGTACCAGACCTCGGTGGGGGAGCCGGAGCCCCAGTACTCGGTCACGACCACCGTCGCGTGGCCCGCGCCGCTGCCCTCGTACCGCACGGACCTGTCGGCCGGAACGTTCTGTGCTCGGAAGACCGGGTCGGCCACGTTCGTCTCGGCCCAGGCATCGAGCTTGTGGTTCAGCGCGGGGGTGAGGAACTCGTTGCGGACCTCGCGCGGGTTCATGGCCGGGTTGGTGCCTTCGACGGCGGCCCGGTACTGGTCGTAGAAGGCTGTGACCCGCTTGACGGCGTTCGACTCCTGACGAACGGCCGCCACGGTGGCGGGCGCCGCCCCGTCGGCGGCCTGCGCCGGAAGGACCAGCAGGCCACAACTCGCCACCAGAGCCGCGGTACAGGCGCCGATCACGGCACCGCGCAGCTTCGAGCGGTAGGTCATACGTGTCTCCTCGACGACAGGGCCTGGCGGCCGCGAACCGATCCGTTACGGACGGTGACCAGCTAACCACTCACGGACGACACCGCCCAGAGCGCCTGGGGGAAGGTGTCGTCCGCGAGCTGTGCCGTCGGAGGGTGCTGTGTCAGTGCCTACCCGTGTCGGCGCGGCGGCGCAGGACGAACAGACCGCCGGCGCCGACGAGGAGGAACGCGCTGGCGAGCGCCGCGATCGTCGTGCTGTCGCCGCCACCACCGGTCGTCGCGAGGACCGTTGCGCTGGAGGAGTCCGAAGGGGACGGCGTGGCGGGACGCGTGGTGGACGGCGTCGCGGAGACGGGTGTGGCCTTCGTCGGGGTCGACGACGGCTTCGCCGGCGTGGTCGTCGGCTTCGTGGGGACCGTGCAGGCGGTGTCGGGGGATGTGGGGAGAACGTCCAGGTTCTGCGCGACGAGGTTTCCGGCCGTCACCTGGACGTACCACTGATATCCGGGAGCCCACTCCACGAGGATCTTCCTGGTGACCCCGGCCGCGGTCGGGTGCGCGATGTGCACGGTGCCGAACACCGGTCCCGCCATGCCGGACGCCATGCGGAGCACCACGGAGATGTCGGCCGGAGTACCCGAAGGGTCCTTGTCTGTGACCGTGATCGCAGCCATCGGCGTACCGGTGCTCGTGTCGCACGCCGCTACGGCGTTCGCACTGAAGTCACCGATGCTGCAGGCGACGGCGGGACCGGTGGCGAGCAGAAGCGCGCCCGCCCCGGCTGCGGTGGCGGCGACCAGCCCGCGCTTGGATATCACAGATTCCTCCACACAGTTCATGACGGCGGGCGCGCCAAAGGCAACGGTGTCCGCACGGTGCCCCGCGCCATCGCGTGAACTTCGAGACCGTCAGAAACCGGTCTCGGGCACGCGGGCTTTGGGGGCGTCACTCATCGTCAACGCCTGCGCGGCTCCTGTCAACTTGGTGATCGCAAAGGCGAATGCAAAGGAACCGCAAAGGCAAAACCCAAGGCAAACAATGATGCAAGCACCGTGTCAGAAGGCCGTTTTGGGCGGGTCAGCCGATGGGGATTCCCGCGAAGACACGCCCGCGGTCGGTCCACCCGCCGTGACCGTCGCCGCCGTTCCAGCTGTACACACCTGCGGCGTTGGTGCCCGCCTCGGTGAGGACGTAGTCCGCGTTTCCGTCACCGGTGAAGTCGGCGAAGGAGACCAGTGCGGCGTTGCTGGTCACGCCCGACGCGATCCCGCCGAGCGACAACCAGCTGCCGTGGCCGTCACCGCCCCGGTTGAGGTACGTCTGGACGGCACCGCTCGCGGCGATCGCGCTGTAGTCGGCGCGGCCGTCCGCGTCGAAGTCCGCGAACCGGACTTTGGTGGCGTCGGTGGTGACGCCGGTCGCGATCTGGCCGAGCGAGGACCAGCCGCCGTGGCCGTCGCCTCCGCGGTTGAGGTAGACGGTGACCGAGCCGTTGGTGTTGATGAGGACGTAGTCCGTTCTGCCGTCTCCGTCGAAGTCCGCGAACCGGACCCTGGAGGCGTCGGTGGTGACGCCGGTGGCGATCTGGCCGAGTGAGGACCAGCCGCCGTGGCCGTCGCCTCCGCGGTTGAGGTAGACGGTGACCGAGCCGTTGGCGTTGATGAGGACGTAGTCGGCGCGGCCGTCTCCGTCGAAGTCCGCGAACCGGACCCTGGCGGGATCGGTGGTGAGACCGGCGGCGACCCGGCCCAGGTCGGACCAGCCGCCGTGCCCGTCGCCACCGCGGTTGAGGTGCACGGAGACCGCGCCGCTGCTCGCGACGGCCAGGTAGTCCGCCTTGCGGTCACCGTCGAAGTCGGCCCAGCGGACCTTGCCCGTACCGCCCGCCTCGGTCCCCGCGCCCAACGGAGCTCCGCCCACCGCCCAGCCATCGGTGAAGGCCCGGTCCAGCGCCCCGTAGAACGGCTGGGCCATGCGCCGGTAACCGGCGTCGTTGGGGTGCAGACGGTCGACCCGCTCCGCGGCGGTCAGCGCGGGCGGCTCGACGTAGCGGAACTCCTTGCCGGCCTGCTGCTCCGCGCCCGCCAGGGCCCGCAGCCGCGCGTTGTACACGCCGGTCTGCGTCTCCAGGCCGGGAGTGGTCGGGATCAGACCCATGGTGAGGACGGTGATGCCGGGCCGGTCGGCGAAGATGCGGTCGACCAGTGCGGTGAGCCGGTCCGGGGCATGGGCGATGTCGATGCCGCGGTCCAGGTCGTTGATGCCGATGTGGAGCAGCACGACATCCGGCCGCGTCCCCGCCAGCCAGCCGTCGACACCGCTGCGGATCTGGTCGATGGTGTAGCCGCTGTGCCCTTCGTTGGAGAAGTCCGGCAGGGTTCCTGAGGCCTGGGAGCCCACGAGCCGCACGGAGTAGCGGGACTGGCCGGCCACCAGGTTCCACAGCGGCAGCCGGTACGACGAGCTCGTGGCGCTGCCGACGCCCCAGGTGATCGAGTCGCCCAGCGGCATCACCCGGAGGACGGGCGGCGGGGCGGGCTGCGCGGCGTGCGCTGCGGAAGGCAGCAGCGCCAGCGCCACGGCTGCGCCGAGGGTGACGGTGAGGGCGCCGCCGATCCGCCGCGTCCTGGTGCGCGGGCTCATGACGCCGCGTTCATCAGGTCGAGCGCGCTCTGCTGCCGGGCCGCGTCCGCCGCGTCCGGTGGGCCCGACCAGCGCAGGCCGTACTGGTCCAGCGGGTTGCGGTCGGCCGCGTACGCGCGATCCGCCTGCCGGTGCAGGTAGGCGGTGAACGGATGGTCGGGCAGGGCCGCGTCGAGCCGGGCCAGGCCGCGCACGTGAGCGCCCTTGAAGGACGGGCCGTCGGCGCCGCACCCGCCCGTCTCGCAGGGGTCCCGGAGAATGCCGTCGGCGGTGTTGAGGACCGTGGACGTCGTCGCCGCGACCGCGATCCGGCGGGCCGCGGCCAGGACCGCCGCGTCGTTCGTCGCGCGGTGCAGTTCGGTGAGGCCGGCCAGGAGCGTCCCCTGGTTGTAGGACCAGACGGTGCTGCCGTTGTTCCTGCACGTGGACATGCTGATCCCGTCGTTGACGAGGTGCGAGGAGTTGACCAGGCCGGTCCGCTGGAACCAGGACCAGCCGGCCTGGGCCCGCTGCAGATAGCCGGTGTCGCCCGGAATCCGGTTGTGCAGCGCGGAGTTGAGCTGGATGTACAGGGAGTTGGGAATGGCGTTCTTGGTGGTCCGCGAGGTGTTCCACCAGACCCCGCCGCCGCAGGTGGTGTCCCAGTACGCGGCCATGTGGTCGGCGTCCGCGCGGGCGGTGCTCAGGTACCGGCTGTCGCCGGTGAGGTCGTAGGCCGCCACCCACGCCAGCCCCCACCAGCCGGAGTCGTCGAGATAACCGTTGCGGAACTGGCCGCCCTGGGCGTTGATGTTCAGGTCGTAGGTGCGCGCGACGGCGTACGTGTAGCTCGCCATGCCCGTTACACGGATGTTGTCGATGACCGCGGTCAGGGCGTTCGCCGAGTTCCACCAGCCCGTCGTGTCGAACAGTCCGGTGCCGTAGTCGTAGAACTGCATCTGCGCGGTGGCCGCCGCGGTCCGCCGTTCGCCCGCGTTCCAGGTGGAGCGCGCCCAGGCGGTGCAGGCGAAGTCCGCCCGGTCGCCGGCCTTGCCGCAGGCGCGCAGGGCGCCGACGCCGTGGGCGTTCCAGTCGTCCACGTTGTACATCGGCGTCCGCCGGCCGCGCAGGCCCGCGGGCACGGTGCCGTCCCCGAGCCGGCTGCCCGAGCTCCAGGTACGGCCGCCGTCGAAGGACCGGTCGAGCCAGACCTCATCGCCGGCGTTGCCGTTGTCGATCGACGCCCAGCCCATCGCGTCCTGGTCGTCGAAGTGCAGGGCGATGACACGGGAGAAGACGCCCGCGGTCACGGGCGCGCGGTCCTGCGGGGAGAGGGCGGGATCGCGGCCGTCGCAGTACCTGTTGCAGACGGGCGCCATGACGGCCTGGACCGGAGGGAGGGAGGATGCCTCCGGCGAAGCCGACACAGCAGGCACTGACAACGTTGTCGACAGTGCTCCGGCGAGCACGATGACGAAGAACCGGACTGCCTTCACGGGACCTCCGGAGACTTGACGGCCGGGGGAGCGACGGGCACGAAGTCGGAGAGCGCTCACAGAAGTTAATGCGGCCGAAAGGGTCCGTCAATGTGCCCGGACATGATGATCTTTCGACGGGCGGGGACCGGCCACGGCGGCGTGGTGTGATCTCGGCTGATTCGTACGCGTGTACCTTTCGGGTAGCGCTGCCCGTTCGCCTCAGCGGACGGGACCGATTGTCAGAAGGTGCCCATGTCTTCGTTGTTCTCCGAAACGCTCCGCCCGGAAACCAGCCCGAACCAGCAGTCCCCGGGACCGTCGACGGATCCGTTCCTCTCGCCGGCCCTTCTCCCGTTCACCGCGGCGGAGTCGGACGGTGAGTTCGACCAGGAACCGGAGAACGCCCCGCGATAGCCCCGGCCAGGGCATCCCCGACCGGGGATGTGCTTGTATCCAGGAACGTGATGGGGTCTGTCCCGCAGTGCTGCGGGGCCCGTTGGACCTCTGCTGAGAGCAGGAGCGGTGATGGCGAAGAGCTATCGGGTCGGTGCCGGTGCACGGGTGGTGAACCGGGTGTTCGCGGTGATGACCCGCTTCGGTATCGGCAAGGGGTACCGGCACATACTGACCGTTCGGGGCCGGAAGTCGGGGCAGCCGCGTTCGACGCCCGTCGATGTGATGGAGTCCGACGGCCGGCGCTGGCTGGTCGCCGCGTACGGAGTCACCAACTGGGTGCACAACACCCGGGCCGCGGGGCAGGTCACCATCAGCCGGGGCGGCCGCTCAGAGGACCTGCGCAGCGTCGAGCTCGGGCCGGCGGAGAGCGTCCCGGTGCTGCGCCAGTACCTGCGCGAAGTCCCGGTCACCCGTGCGTACTTCGATGTGACTCAGGATTCGACGGACGAGGAGTTCGCCGCCGAGTCCGTGCTTCATCCGGTGTTCCAGCTGCTGCCGTCCGCCTGAGGAATGCCACCGCCGGCCGCCCCGTTGAGCAGGGCGGCCGGCGGTGGGTTCATCGAGGTGCGTGGATGCTGTCAGCGGCCTGCGGGCCGGAGTGCCGTCAGCTGCTGTGCGAACGGCACCACTTGTTCGGCCGCGGCCGGGGCGGCGGCGGGCCTGCCGGCCAGCTGGTCGGCCGGCTCTCCCGCCGCGCGGGCGATGCGGGCGGCGAGACCGTCCGTCGTCGCGTCCCCGCCTGAGCCCCAGTCCTCCGATGCGGCGTAGACCGCGGTCGGCATGACGAGCGCCCGCAGATAGGCGAAGAGCGGTCGCATCGCGTGCTCCAGTGCGAGCGAGTGCCGGGCGGTACCGCCGGTGGCCGCGATGAGTACGGGTTTTCCGGCCAGCACCCCGTTGTCGAGCACGTCGAAGAACGACTTGAAAAGGCCGCTGTAGGAGGCGCTGAAGATCGGGGTCACGGCGATCAGGCCATCGGCCTGTTCCGTCGCCTCGATGGCGTCCCGCAGTGCCGCACCGGGGAAACCGGTCACCAGGTGGTTGGCGATGTCGGCGGCGAGTTCGCGCAGTTCGATGACGCGGACCGTGACCGTACGGTCCTCGTCCCGGTCGCTCAGCGCGCGCCGGGTCGCCTCACCGAGCCGGTCGGCCAGCAGCCGGGTCGAGGACGGCTGGCTCAGGCCGGCCGAGACGACGACGAGATGCACGGTGTTCATGGGCTCCTTCTCTCCGGAGGGTCGACAGGGGTCGACGGATACGACGGCTCAGGCGGCGTCGGCCGGGCCGGCCGGGTCGGCGGCCCGGTCGCGGGCGACCAGAGCGGCGTGGGTCGGGCCGTCGGGCACCCCGGCCGGCCGGGCCGAGGCGAACTCCTTGCGCAGGACCGGCACGACCTCCTCGCCGAGCAGGTCGAGCTGTTCCAGGACGGTCTTCAGCGGCAGGCCCGCGTGGTCCATCAGGAACAGCTGGCGCTGGTAGTCGCCGAAGGTGTCACGGAAGGTCAGGGTCTTGTCGATGACCTCCTGCGGACTGCCCACGGTCAGCGGTGTCTGGTCGGTGAACTCCTCCAGCGACGGGCCGTGGCCGTAGACGGGCGCGTTGTCGAAGTACGGGCGGAACTCCCGCACCGCGTCCTGCGAGTTCCTGCGCATGAACACCTGCCCGCCGAGACCGACGACGGCCTGCTCGGGGGTGCCGTGGCCGTAGTGGGCGAACCGCTCCCGGTAGAGCTCGATGAGCCGCACGTAGTGCTCCTTCGGCCAGAAGATGTTGTTCGCGAAGAACCCGTCGCCGTAGTAGGCGGCCTGTTCGGCGATCTCCGGACTGCGGATCGAGCCGTGCCAGACGAACGGCGGAACGCCGTCGAGCGGCCGGGGCGTGGAGGTGAAGGACTGCAGCGGCGTACGGAACGTGCCCTGCCAGTCGACCACCTCGTTGCGCCACAGCTCGTGCAGCAGCGCGTAGTTCTCGACCGAGAGCGGGATGCCCTGGCGGATGTCCTTGCCGAACCACGGGTAGACCGGTCCGGTGTTGCCGCGGCCGAGCATCAGGTCGACGCGGCCGTCGGCGAGGTGCTGCAGCATCGCGAAGTCCTCGGCGATCTTCACGGGGTCGTTGGTGGTGATCAGCGTCGTCGAGGTGGAGAGGATGATCCGCTCGGTGCGCGCCGCGATGTAGCCGAGCATGGTCGTCGGGGACGACGGCACGAAGGGCGGGTTGTGGTGCTCGCCGGTCGCGAAGACGTCGAGACCGACCTCCTCGGCCTTGAGCGCGATGGCGACCATCGCCTTGATCCGCTCGTTCTCCGTGGGCGTCGCCCCCGTGGTGGGATCGGCGGTGACGTCGCCGACGCTGAAGATCCCGAACTGCACTGTGCTCACCACATCCATGTAGTTGCTGATTCAACTATCACCGGGAACGACGGGGCCCGCGTCTCTATTCCCGGCCTTTTCCGCAGGTCGGGCCAGGGAACCCGCTCCCCGCACGGGCGGCTACCGAGTGTGATGGTCGACTCGTTCCCGGCGGAGCCGTCACGGGCCGGGTGATCGCTTCCGAGGCCTTGCGCCCGTTGGCCCGAAGGGGTGCGGGCCGCGGCCGGAGGCCCGCTGAGCGGCCGCACGCGGCAGGGTGACGCATCACGCGAAGATGGCGCAAACTGCCTTCCCCAAGGGCGATTTGGCCAATTGGCGCCTTTGCCTCCGGCTGCGTCCGGTGACTAGGGTGTGCGGTCTGTGGTGGATCCACCTATCCGGCGCTCCCTTCCCTCGCCCGGTTCCCCGCGCGCCGGGCGCCCCGATCACCCCGAACACTCCGAGGCAGCAGCACCATGAGTTCAGCGGCACTCTCCGCCCCGCGGTACGCGACACGCGAGACGGACGAGCGGTTCACCGCTTTGATCGGACCCCACCGCCAACCGCTTCTGCGCTACGTGCGCTCGCTCCTGCCCAGCGACCCGCAGCGGGCCGAGGACGCCGTGCAGGAGACCCTTCTGAGGGCCTGGCTGGCGTCCCCCACCGGCTCGGGGTCGCGGCGCGCCGACGGCTTCCAGCCCGGTCTGCCGTGGCTCTGCACCGTGGCCCGCAACGTGGTCATCGACTGGAGTCGCAGGGACGGTGTCCGCCCCGCCCTGCCCACCGCGTATCTGCCCGAGACCGCCGCCGTCGCGGACGACCAGGCCCGGGTGGTCGACCGCACCCACCTCGTCGAGCTGCTCGCCCCACTCTCCCGCCCCCACCGTGAGGTTCTGGTGTACACGTACCTGCTCGGATGTTCCGGCCCTGACACGGCACTCGCCCTGGGAATCCCGACCGGAACCGTCAAGTCCCGTCTGCACCACGCGATGCGCGACCTGCGACGTTCGGCCGCCTACTCGCGGGAGTGCGCGTGACCGGCCGGACGGCACCCGTCGCCGGCCCGCAGCCGCTCGCCCTGGCGATGCCGGACCGGAACTCCTGGCTGATCATCATCGGCCTGCTGGTCGCGCTGGTCCTGCTGATCTGGGTGGCCGCCCGGATCATCAAGTCCCAGGGCGGGTTCCGGCGAACGTGCCGGCGCGTCGTCTGGGAGACCCGGATGACCCGCCTCGCGTTCTCCCAGCCGTTCCGCGCCTACCGGCTGCACCGCCGCTGCGCGCGGATGCTGACGTCCTTCCTCGCCGACCCGGAGGCCCGGGTGCTCGCCGGCGCGGCGCTCGACCGCGCCGACGCGGCCCAGGGCGTCGGCTGCTACGCCCCGACCGTGTGGATCGCTCCGTCGCGTGACCGGACGCGGGTGGTCATCGCCGGCCGGGATCCGCTCGGCCCCTCCGGGGAGTGGACGGATGCCACCGACGGGCCGGGGGAGTGGACCTGGTCCGCCCCGGCGCAGGCGGAGCCGCCGGAGCCCTCGTCCGTCGCGGAGGACCGGGACCGGCTGCTGCTCGTCGTCGGTGTCGACCGCCGAGTGCCGGGGGTCGTCCTCGTCGACTGGCTGAGCGGCCCGCCCTCGCTGGTGGTCGAAGGCGACGGGCGGGTGGCGCGCAGCGTCGTGCACGCGCTGACCGCGCAGCTCGACAGCCTGCCGGACGGGCCGGAGGTCCTCGTCTCACGGGGCCTGCATCCGCGTTTTCCCGGTCCTGAACTCGACGAACTCATCGATGAGTTGTCCGTGCGCGAGCGCACGGAGGCTTCACCGGAAGTCGATCCGGACAGGGAATCGGACGGAGATACGGACGGGGACACGGACCCGGACGGTGGCTCGTACGCCGGGCTGCCGCCGATCCTGGCGTGCTGGATGCCGACACCGGAGCAGGCGGAACGGCTGGCCGTGCTGAGCGCCGAGGGCAGGGCCCGGGTACTCGTCGGCGGCAGCCTCCCCGGCTCCAGCTGGACCCTGCACGCGGAGTCCGACGGGCGGTTGCTGGGCCCCGGCATGCAGATCGACGTCGAGGCGGCCTCGCTCGGCCGGGCCGTGGGCCGCACCATCCGGCGCCTCCGGTCGCGCGCTCGTGCCACGGCTCCGGTGACGACTCCTTCCGTGAGCGCAGCGCCTGGAGCTGCGGAAACGCCGCCGGTGGCGACGACCGCCGAAGCGACGGCCGGCGAACCCGGTTCCGGCGACCCGGACTTCACCGAACCAGCCGCCGTATCGCCCGCTGCCACCGCCGGCTCTTCGACGCGGCCCGCGGACCCTTCCCGGAACGAACGCGATCCGCTCCCCGCGACGGCCGTCGTCCCCGCCCCCGCGCCCGCACCGGACTCCTCCCCGGACCCGTACCCGTACCCGGACCCGGAAGGGGAACTGGACCCGGAACCCGCTCAAGCGCCGCCCCGGCCGCCGCCTCCGCCGCCGTCCCAGCCCTCTCCCTGGACCCGGACCTCGACCTCGCGGGCCCAGGCCCGCCGCCGCGCCCGCGCGGTCAGCGGGCATCTCCGCCGCGTCACGTCCCCTGCCCGCCGCCCCCGGCGAAATCCCGGATCGGACTTCTTCCACCCCGTGAGACTCTTCCTCAGCATCACTCCGGCCGAAACGCCGGACCAGGGCCGCGATCTCATGATCGACGCCACCGGCGCCACCACCGTCGGCGCGCTCGTCGCCAGACTGGCCTCTGCCGGCCGGGAGACGACGGGTGCTCACGGCGGCGATGAACTGCCCCCGCTGTATCTGGGGGACCGCCGGCTTCCCGCCGAGCTGCCGCTGTCCGCCGCCGGGGTGCGGGACGGAGCCAGGCTCGGCCTCGGTGGACCGGCCGCGCCGGAGAGCGGGGGTTACGGCCCGCTGCGCGACCTGCTGCCGCCGCCGTCCCGGTCCGCGGACGGCGAACGGCTGCCGCGCGGCCCCCGGGTGGAACTCCAGCTGGTCGGCGGCCGGGACGCCGGGCGGGTCTGGCTGCTGGAGCCCGGCACGCACGGTGCCGGCCCGCTGCCGGGCAGCGCGGTCCTCCTGGAGGGCCGGGACGTTCCGTCGCAGGGAGTGCGGATCACCGTTCGTCCCAACGGGACCGTCCTGCTCAACACCCATCAGGCCGAGGGCGTCGCGCTGTCCGCGCCCGAGCCGCCGCCGGCCCGGCCGCGCGCCGACGCGATCCCGCTGCCGCCCGCCCCCGCCCCGGAACTGCCCGATCCGTACGCCGACGCCCATGAGCCGCTGCCACGCGGCTGGCAGGAGTGGCCGCTCGGCGGTGAACTGGTGCTGGGCGAATTCCTGCTGCGGGTGGCGGAACCCACCGAGGCGGACGCGGCCGTCACCGTCTCCGCCGACGGCGCGTTCCTCGACTTCAACCGGCCGCCGCGGATCATTCCGCCGCTGCTGCCGGAACGCTTCGTCCTGCCGTCGCCGCCGAGCCCGCCCACCAAGCGCCCGGTGCCGCTGCTGGTGGTGTTCGCGCCGCTCCTCCTCGGCGTCGGCATGGTCACCATCCTCCATTCGTACTTCTACCTGATGTTCGCGGTCTTCAGCCCGGTCCTGGCCATCGGCAACTGGATGAGCGGCCGCAAGAGCGGACGCCGGGAGTACACCGACGGCGTCGCCAGCTACCGCGCCCGGCGCGCCTCCCTGGAACAGGACATCCAGCAGAAGGTCGACCGGGAACGGCGGTTGCGGGTGGCGGGCGGGCCCGACCCGGCCGACGCCGGACTGTGGGCGGTCGGCCCCGGCGCCCGCCTGTGGGAGCGCCGCCGCGGTCACCCGGACCATCTCGTACTGCGGGTCGGAACGGTCAACCAGTCCTCGCTGCTCACTGTCGAGGACACCTCCCGCGAGGACAACCACCGCTCCGTCAACTGGCGGATCCCCGACATGCCGGTCGGCGTCGACCTGGCCGGTGACGGTGTGCTCGGCATCGCCGGCGAGCGCGACGCGGCCCGCGCGCTCGCCCGCTGGGCCGTGGCCCAGGCGGCGATCCTGCACAGCCCCCGCGATGTGCGGATCACCGTCCTCACCGATACGGCGGGAGCCCCGGCCTGGGAATGGGTGCGCTGGCTGCCGCACGCCCGGCCCGGCCGTGGCGGTGTCTCCGCGGAGAACTCCGGCGGTCCGGCCGTCACCCTCGGCAACGACCCGGAGACCGTCGCCAACCGCGTCTCGGAACTGGTCTCGGCCGTCCGCGCCCGGATGCGCGCCCGCAACTCCGCGATGAGCGGGGCGCTGCTCAGCGAACCGGACCTCGTGGTGGTGCTCGACGGGGCGCGGCGGCTGCGTGACGTGCCCGGTGTCGTGCAGGTGCTGAAGGAGGGCCCGGCCGTCCGGGTCTTCCTGATCTGCATCGACCAGGAGGAGCGCATGCTCCCCGAGGAGTGCGTCTCGGTCTGCGTCGTCAACGCCCGGGACGTGACGCTGCGCCGCACCGGCAGCGCCGACCTCACCGAGATCCGCCCGGACCTGGTCGACACCGACTGGTGCGAGCGGATCGGCCGGGCCCTCGCGCCCGTCCGTGACGTCACTCCTGACGGCTCCGACGGTCTGCCGGACCGGGTCGGGCTGCTCGGACTGCTGGAGCTGGAGCCGCCGCGCGGCGAGGAACTGGCCCGCAGGTGGTCCAACCGGCCGGCCTCCACCGCGGCGCTGCTGGGCGTCGGCTACACCGGTCCCGTCACCTTCGACCTGGTCAAGGACGGCCCGCACGGGCTGGTCGCCGGTACCACCGGCGCCGGCAAGTCCGAGCTGCTGCAGACGCTGGTCGCCTCGCTCGCCGCCGTGAACCGGCCCGACGAGATGACGTTCGTGCTCGTCGACTACAAGGGCGGCAGCGCGTTCCAGGACTGCGTGCGACTGCCGCACGTCCTGGGCATGGTCACCGACCTCGACAGCCACCTGGTGGAGCGCGCCCTGGCGTCCCTCGGCGCGGAACTCACCCGGCGTGAGCGGATCCTGGCCAATGTGGGCGCCAAAGACCATATCGAGTACCGCGCCATGCGGCGGCGCGATCCGTCGCTGGCCGCGCTGCCCCGGCTGCTGCTGATCATCGACGAGTTCGCCACGCTGGCCCGGGACGTCCAGGAGTTCATCCCCGGCCTGGTCTCCATCGCCCAGCGCGGCCGCTCCCTCGGCCTGCACCTGATCCTGGCCACGCAGCGGCCCGCCGGCGTCGTCACCGCCGACATCCGCGCCAACACCAACCTGCGGATCTCGCTGCGTGTCACCGACAGCATGGACAGCATGGATGTTCTGGAGGTCAACGACGCGGTGACCATCTCCGCCGCGACTCCGGGCCGCGCCCTGGCCCGGATCGGACACCGTTCCGTCCTGCCGTTCCAGACGGCCTTCGTCGGAGCGCCCCGCGCGGGGAAGAGCGCCGAGGGCGAGCTGCCGCGTCCGGACGCGGCAGCCGGTACCGGGGTCGAAGCCCGACCGACGGCTGAGCCTCCCGTCTGGACCAGCGAGGTCAACTGGTCGCTGCTGGGCCGCACGGCCGCCGAGCCCGGCCCCGAGCACGCCTCGGACGCCGACGCCCCGGACCACTCGGACGACCCCGACGCCCCGACCGATCTGACGGCGCTGGTCGAAGCGATCCGGGAGGCGGCGGAGGAACTGGACGTGCCGCACCAGCCCAGCCCGTGGCTGCCGGCGCTCGAGCACGCCGTCTCGCTGCACGACCTGCCCGACCGGCCGGACCTGCCGAACGGCCGGCTGGCCGCGGTCCCCTGGGCACTCGCCGACCTGCCGGGCATCCAGCGACAGGAGCCCCTGGAGCTGGACTTCTCCCAGTTCGGGCACTTGTACATCATCGGCACCCCGCGGTCGGGGCGCTCCCAGGCGCTGCGGACGATCGGCGGCGCGCTGGCCCGCCGGCACTCCTCGGCGGACGTGCACCTGTACGGGATCGACGCGGCGGGCGGCGCGCTCGCGGCGCTCAGCGCGCTGCCGCACTGCGGTGCCGTCGTCCCCCGGGCCGACCTGGAACGCCTCAACCGCCTGCTGGCCCGCCTCCTCGGGGAGATGGGCCGCCGTCAGGAGCTGCTGACCCAGCACGGCGTGGCCAACCTCGCCGAACTGCGCACCCTGCTGCCGGCGGCCGAGCGGCCCGCCCACCTGGTGGTCCTGATCGACGGCTGGGACTCGTTGACCGCCCTGCTCGGCGACCACGACGGCGGCCGGCCCGTCCAGGAGCTCACCGCGCTGATCCGCGAGGGCGCGCCGATGGGCGTGCACGTGATCGCCACCTCGGAACGCGCCCTGCTGTCCGGCAAGGTCGCCTCGCTCAACGACGAGCGGCTGCTGCTGCGGCTCACCGACCGCAGCGAGTACATGCTGGCGGGTATCCCGGCGAAGCTGATCCCGGCCGTGGTCCCGCCGGGGCGCGGCTGGCGCGGCGGCAGCGCCGCGGAGGTGCAGGTGGCGCTGCTCGGCGAGGTGTCGGGCGGCGTGCCCACCGGCCGCGAACAGGCGGAGGCGCTGCAGCGCATCGGCGCCGAGGCGACGCGCCGCGACCGGGACGTCCCGGCCGCCCGGCGCCCGGCCCGGGTGATGACGCTGCCGAAGCAGGTGACGTTCACCGATGCCTACGCGAAGGTGCCGGCGGCCCAGCGGCGTCCCCTGTGGGGGCTGTTGGGCATCGGCGGCGACGATCTGGAGCCGGTGGGTGTGGACTTCGCGGCGGACTCGCCGTCGTTCCTCATCAGCGGTCCTCCCGGGGCGGGCCGTTCCACCGCGCTGGCCAGTCTCGCGGTCTCGCTGCTGGCCGGCGGGACCCGGGTGGTGGCGATCACCCCGCGCGAGTCGCCGCTGCGCGGGCTGCGCAGGCACCCGCAGGCCGTCGTGCTGGAGTCGCCCGACCCGATGGCCGACGAGGTCCGCGAGGCGCTGGAGTCCGGGACCGGGCCCGCGGTCGTGCTGGTGGACGACGCGGACCTGCTCGCCCAGATGCCGGCCGCCGACTCGGTGCTCCGTGACATCGCGGCCACCGGACGCGACCGCGGCTACGGGCTGGCGGTCGCCGCCACCGCGGAGACCCTCACCTCGGCGGGCATCGGCTGGCTGGGCCAGGTACGACGGGTCCGCAAGGGCGTCCTGCTGTCCCCGCAGTCCCCGGCCGAGGGCGATCTGCTGGGCATCCGCGTCCCGTACGACCTGCTGCGCGGCCGGCCGACGCCCGGCCGCGGGCTGACCGTCGACCCGGTGTCGGGTCTGCTGGTGTCGGTGCTCGTCCCGGAGACGGTGCTGCGGGCGGACGACGCCTGATCCGTCGTCGGCCTGTCGCGGAAAACGCGCGCGCCCGCGGCCACCCGGAAAGGTGGCCGCGGGCGCGCGCGTTGCCGTCAGGCCTGGTTGGTGCTGGCCGCGATGTCGGCGTCCATCTTCTCGACGGACTCCTTGATCTTGGTGAACTGCATCGCGAAGCTGTTGATGCTCTCCACGGCCTGCTGCAGCGAGGCCGTCAGCTTCTCGTAGGCGGCCTTCATCGCGGGACTGCTCTGCTGCATGAACAGGCCGTTGTCCAGCAGCCCTTCGACGGAGGTCTTCGTCGACAGCAGGTGCGGGTTGATGTCGTTGACCGCCTGGTTCATCACGCCTGAGACGCGCAGGATCTCGGTGTAGTCAAGGTTGATGTTGCCTGCGGGCATGGTGCGCTCCCTTGGTTGTGGGGTGACCGTGGTGCCGTTCCCGGCTCACGGGTCGGGCCGGTTCCGGCCCTAGTCGTCGTCGGACGTCGTCCAGCCGCTGTCGTGGTCCGCGCTGTCGCTCTTCCACTCCTCGGTCCGGCCGTCGGTCACCACGGTCTTGGTGCCGCTGCCGTCCTCGTTGACCTCGACGGTCGTGACGACCTCGTGGCCGTTGAGGTCCACCGAGGAGTGCGTGGTGCCCTTCACGGTCTGCTGGTTGCCGTCCTTGTCGGGGCCGACGGTGGTGTAGGTGGTGTCCGAGTCACGGTGACCGGTGGTCGTGTCGTAGACCGACGTGGTCGTGCCCGTGGTCGTGCTCTCCTTGCCGTCGGGGTCCTTGGTGGTGCTGGTGAAGTGGTCGTTGGTGTTCTTGGTGTTCCCCGACTCGGTGGTCTGGCTGTTGCCGGTCGTGGTCGTGACATTGCCGTAGACATCGGTGGCGGACGAGTCGTACGTGCCGTCGGCGTGGTAGTTCGTGGTGTCCGTACTGGTCAGGCCGGTGTTCGTGTGCTGCGTCGTGGTGATCTTCGTCGGCTTGCCGTCCGGGCCGTACTCGTACGTGGTCGTGGTGGTGTTGCCGTGACCGTCGTCGGTGGTCCAGGTGCCGGGCCGGTCCGCGGGCGGCTTGGGCGCGTGCGGGTCGTTGGGGTCGGCGTTTCCGGCCGCGACCGCCGCCTGCCAGTCGTCCCAGATCTTCTTCTGGGTCGTGTACAGATCCGCGGCGAGCGACGCCTCCTGCTTGCTCGCCTCACCGGCCAGCCGGAAGTCCCAGTCCGCCCAGCCCCGCGCCACCCCGTCGTAGAGGTTGCCGAGCTTCTCCAGCTTCTCCTCCGAGCGCTTGAAGGAGCTCTTCCACACGGAGTAGTAGGCGCGGATGGCCGTGGAGACCGACGCCGCACCGGTCTCGTTGACCGTGTAGTCCTGCTTGCCCTCGCGCGCCGCCTGGACCTGCCCCTTGAGGGTGCGGGCCTTCTGGGCGACCTGGTTGAGCAGTTCGTAGTCGACCGCGATGTCGGGCACAGCCACTCCCGGGGGACGGAGTCGGGGACGGGACGCGTACGTAAGATCAAACGCACCCGGGATCCGAACGGTTCAGTGATCCGGATTACACCCGGCTCCGCGGCCTGTGACGTCGTTCACAGAGTGAACCGATCAGGCGCGCTCTGCGTAGACATGATGTCCGGTGCCGTGGAGACCGGCTCTTGCCTACGGCCGATCGCCGCCAGGGGGTGCTTGAACGTGGGAACGCGTCCAGGGGACTGGAGTGCGCTCGGCCTGGACGGCGATCCCACCCCGGGAGACCCCGCCACCCTCACCGTCGTCGCCGACGCGATGCGCGATCTCGCCACCTCGGCCGGGACCATCAACACCGGGCTGAAGGAACTGCAGGTCACCGCGGGCGACGGCCAGCGCTTCATCGGCAAGACCGCCGACGCGCTGCGCGACAAGGTCGACGACCACCTGTTCAAGTTCGTCGGGCGGGTGGAGGAGTCCTTCCACACGGCGGAGACCGCGCTGCGCACCTACAGCACCGTCGTCACCAACGCCCAGGCCGAGGCGGACCAGGCGTTGTCCGCGGCGCAGGGGCTGCCGCAGGACGACGCGCAGCTGCCCGGCCTCAAGCAGCGCGCCAGTGACGCCAAGGGCGACGTGTCCACCGCGGCGAAGGAACTGCGCAAGCAGCTGCACACGGCGGGCGAGCTGATGGTCCAACCGGTCAGCGACTGCGACCTGTTCTGGGAAGTCTTCCAGTGGCTGACGATCATCCTGTCGGTGCTCGCGATCTTCACCGGCGGCATCCTCGCCGTCATCGCCTGGGGCATGAACGCCGTCCTGCTGATCAAGACGATCGTCGCGTTCAGCCAGGGAAAGGCCAGCGGTCTGGAGCTCGGACTCGCCTTCCTCGGTGTGCTCTTCCCGACGACCAAGGGCATCAACGTCGGCGCCTTGCTGAAGGGGCTGGGCAACAGCCTCAAGGGTGGCGTCAACGGCCTGGCGATGGCCGGGAAGAACATCTGGTCGCAGATCGGCCACTTCTCCACGCTCACCGGCCTGCCGAAGTTCGTCATCGCGCCCATGGTGATCGGCTCCCACCTCGGCCCCGCCCTCAAGATCGACCTGTCCGGCCTGCTGCGCGGGATCAGCAACGGTGCCAAGGGCGGCTGGAACACGATGGTCACCGCCATCCACAGCGACTGGGTGAAGTTCACCGGGAACGTCGTCGGCGACTGGGCGAAGGTCGGAACCTACGGGCTGGTCAACATCCAGCGGATGGGACGGTTCGGGATCGCCGCCCTCGTGCCGCTCAACGCCACCGAGATCGGCGTCCTCGGCTTCGGCGGCGCGGCCCGGCTCGCGTTCGGCGAACGTGTCCTGGGCATTCCCCACCCTGAGCTGCACGAACTGCTCGTCAACGCGGGCCGCACGGACGCCGCGCTGCACTTCGGCTCGCCGCTGGCGGGTGGCGGACACGGCACGATGGTGCCGTCCCCGATGGTGTCGCCGGGCGGACTGCACTTCTCGCCGGGGACGTTCAGCCCCAACTCCTCGCTGGGCGCGCTCTTCCGGCCGGGCGCGGGGTTCGGCGCGGCCGGCACCACCAACCTCGTCCACCTCGCCCTGGGCTCGATGCCCACCGTCAACCTCGCCCACCTCGGCATCGGTTCGCTCGGCACCATCCGCGGCGCCGGGCTCGACGGCCTGCACGCGCCGGGAGCCTCCCTCAGCGTCCCCACCGCGGTGAACCCCGGCTCGGGCGCGCTCAGCATCGGCGGTCTGCACGGCATCGGATCCCCCTCCGTGGTCGGCCACGCCGGCGGTGCGCCCGGCCTGCACATCACCGGTCTCGGGGCGCCGCACCCGGGCGGACTGAGCGTCGGCGGGTTGTCCCTGGTCACCCCGCCGCTGCCGCACGGCATGACGATGCTGCCGGGCGGTCTGAGCGTGCCGCTCACCCACGGCGCCGGCATCTCCGCCGGGTCGCAGCTCGTCCACAACGCGGACCTCGCGGCCGGCCACGTACGGCTCGACAGCAATCTGCTGCTGCCCGGCCACACCGCCATCGACCTGCTGCGCGACGCGCACGGCTCGTCCCCGATGGTGCACATGGACCAGGTGGTCTCCGGGGTGCACCCGGGAACGACGAGCGTGCCGCACACCGTCGGCATGGGAGAAGGCGTCACCATGGCCCGCGGCGCCGTCGGCCACGCCGAAGCGCTGAACGACCTGACCTTCCCCGAACTGCGCGCCCTGGCCTCGGGGGACGTCGCCGTGACCGGTATCCGGGCCGACGGCATCACCCTGCGCATCGGGGACTCCGCGCCCAAGACGATCGACGCGCACGCGGTGGCCAACACCGCCCCGGTCCCGCCCGCGCCCGTCGCCCATGTGGCGACCGGCTCCGTGACGGGCGTGCCCTCGGCCGGGGTGCACGGCGTCCAGGGCGAGCACGCGCTCACGGTGCCGGTGCAGCCGGGCGTCCGGACCACGCCCACCGCTCTGGCGGACCGCCCGTTGCCGTCCGTCACGCATGGGGCGGCGGTGCACCCTGCCCCCGCGCCGCGCGCGTTCAACACCCCTGGACCGCTCCCGAAACCCACCCTGTCCACGCACGACCTGGCGATGAGCCTGCTGCGTGGTGACGACGAGCTCCGTGCGCCGGTTCCCACCGGGCTCAGCGCCCACTCCGGTGCCCCGGCCGGCGTCTCCGCCAAGCCGGGACTGGACGCCGCTGGCGCCGGCCACTCCGGCTCCGCGAAGGGCGCGCTCGACCTGGTCGCCCGACCCGGCACCCCGGTCAAGGCCGACGAGGTGCCCCTACCCGGCACCCTGCACGTGGCGGTGGCCGAGGTCCCGGTGCCGCATCTTCCCCCGCGCGTGGACAAGGGCAAGGGCATAGCGGTCGATCAGCCCGCCGTGGTCACCCCGCTGCCGCCCGGCGGGCGGTTCGGTGGCCGTGCCGCGGAGTTGGTGATGAACCAGCGGATCCACGCCGCGCGGCAGATCGTCATCGGCGGCTCCAGCGGCTCCGAGGCCGTCGCGAAGCTCAACGCCTGGGCCAGGTACGAGCAGTCCACGACCAAGCTGGGCAAGGCCGAGCAACAGCTCGACCACGTGACCCCGCCGCCCGGCCAGGGCGCCTCCACCGGGCCCACCGCCGCCTACCGGACGGCGCTGGCCGACGTCGAGCGGACCGGAGCGGCCGTCGACAAGGCCGAGGACGCCCTGATCGCGCTCGGCATCGACGCCCGTGCCACCCGCATGGAGATCCGCTCCGTCACCGGCAAGATCTTCACCGACCGCGGCGGCCTGCTCGGCGGCGCCCCCTCGACCCGCCCCCGTCCGCCGCGCCCCGGCGCAGCCGACCTGAACACACCGTCACCGACCGCCTCGCACACCGCCGCCGACGACGCGATGGACGTCGACGTGCCCTCCACCGGCCCGCACACCACCGGCCGGACAGTCCCGGGCGGCTCCACCCCGCACACCGTGCCGCACCCGGCCGGCCACGACGTCACCATGTCCCCGCCCGCGCGGCACGGCGACGACGCGATGCAGATCGACACGCCCGCCCCGACCGGCGGCGCCCATACCTGGCACCCGCCGGCGGGTGCCACGGCCGATCAGCACACCGCGGTCAACGACGCCTTCGCGCACCTGGGCGGGCACACCCCCGAACCGCTGACCGCCGACCGCTATGCGGCCCTGGTGCACGGAAGCGTCGAGGAGTCCCGGCCCATCGCGTACGTGGTGAACGCGATCGTCAACTACCGGGAGCTGCGCGGCCTGCAGTCGTTCCTGGACTCCGTCACCCACAACCTGACCGGCTTCGACGGCCGGGTCGCCGTCGTCATCGGCGTCAACGGCCCGCGCAGCGAACTCGCCGCGATCCGCGGGGCCATCGACAACGCGCTCGGCGGGGCTTCGTTCCCGCACCCCCTCGCCCTGGTCGCCACCCCGATGGCACCCAGCGCCAAATTCGCGTACGGCACGGCCCGCAACGCGACCATGACCAGCGCCGCCAGCACCCATCTGGCGGAGACGATGATCAAAGAGGGTAAGCACCCCTACTTCTCGATCATGGACTTCGACGCCCACCCGCACACGGTGCCCAGCGGTGAGCACGTCTTCCGGCACTTCGACGAGGCGCTGGGCGCTCACGGTTCGCCCGGGTTCCCGCCGCTGCGGCCGCTGATGATGTCGGGCGGCTACCGCATGCCCGACACCGCGGTGGCCGGCGTCTCCGAGGACCTGGTCAAGGTCACCAACGAACGGCTCGCCGCCGATGCGGCGAAGGCCCCGAAGCCGGCGAAGGCGGCCACCGACGGGGCGGTGAAGAAGCCCAGGGTGCCCAAGGTCAAGGGCGATGTCACCGAGGACTTCCTGCCCACGCTCGACGCGCGGATCCGCCTCGACATGCGGATCCGCGACCGGCTGGCGGGCATGCACCCGCAACTGCCCTACTCCCCGGAGCCCAACCTCTTCGTCGACGCGGCCGCCGTCATGCTGCACCGCCCCGACGCGCCGCCGGTCCGGTTCGGCAACGGGGGCGCGGAGTTCCAGACCCTCAGCGAGCGGCTCAACCTGCTCAACGCGTGGGAACTGGACCGGAACCTGCCGCTGCCGGCCTTCGGCGGTGTCAGCCACATCCAGCTGTCGGACCTCCTGAGCCGGATCGACGACGCCTTCCGGACCGACCGCCCGCCGCTGAACCAACTGGAGCTCCACCAGGCCCAGGCCGTGCTGCACGACCTGGCGAACGCCGTACGCAACGGCGACCCGCTGGTCGGGGCGCTCAAGGCCGACCGGGCACCGACGGTCCTCGACGGGCTCGCCGACGCGCTGGGCCGCGGTGCCCACCTGCCGGGCGTCCCGGCGGCCGCCGCCCGCGAGGCACGGCAGATCCTGTGGCGCACCGGCGAGGCGCTCGACGCGCGGCTGACCCTGCGCGAGCTGAACGCGGCCAACCACGTCCTGCCGGAACGCGGAACCGCGTTCCTCACCGACTTCCAGGGCGCCGCGATCCCCACCGACGTGTCCCGGCTGCTGAAGGACCTGTGGAAGGACGGCACCCTTCCGCAGGACCACGCGCACATCAAGAAGCCGCTGGACCGGCTGTTCAACACCGACGCGTCGGGCGGCAACGCGCAGGCGGGCCGCAGCGGACTCGCCCTGGCCCCGCACCGCGACGACTGGATCGCGAAGCAGTACGCCAAACTGCGGCCGGACCTCAACAACGGCCGGCCGTTCGACCCTCTGTGGCCGTCGCGCCACGGCGCCGGCGACCCGCCGCGTCCCACGGCCGGGGCCCTGTCCGACGGTCTCGACCCACGGCTGGGCACTCCGGTGACGCACCCGGTGGGCACCGCGGTCTCCACCCCGCTGCCCGGCGAGGGCGCGGCGGTGTTCGCCGGGATCGACCCCGCCGAACTGCGGCTGGTGTCGCACAGCCTGGCGCTCAGCGCGGACACCACCCACTTCCTGCGCCACCTGCGGTACTTCGCCGCGGAGCACCTGCCGACCCGGGCCATCGACCTCTCACCCGGCTCGCTCTTCGCGGCGCTCGACCGCGCCGACGGAACGGCGGGTGATCTGGACCCGGCCCGGATGCTGCAACGTGCCTTCGACCGGATCGACAGCGTCGGCGGGGTGACGGCGGCGACCGCACAGAAGCGGCTGAAGCTGTTCACCGACGGTCTGAACGCCCACAACATCGGTGTCGAGGACTTCTTCGTCCGGCTCGTCCAGGGACGGATCCACCCGCCGACGGACACCCTGCAGGGTCTGCGCGCGACCGTCGGTGGTGCGCACTTCGCCATGGACGAGGGCAGCCTGCATGTACTCAGTTTCTACGCGCACGCGGTGGGCCGGGACATCCGGGTGACGGGCGGCGACGGAGTCGCCCACCTGATCAACGGGCCCACCAGCGGCAAGCGCGCCCGCGACCTCCTGGACATCACCTGGCACGACGGCCCCGGGGGCGGCGGCTGGCACGCACGGCTGTCCGACGGCTCGGATGCGCCGCTGCCGCCCGTGGAGCGCGGCGGCCCGCCGCCGGGCGCCGACGGTCGCGGTCCGACCAAGCGACCCCGCACCGACGCGCCCGGCGGCCGGCCCCCGCACGCGCCAGGACGCCCGGACCACAGCGTGCCGTCGACGGACCCGGGCACTCAGGTCAAGGGGAAGGGCCGGGCGTCGGCCACCGCTTCGTCGTCCACACGGGGCGTGGAGCCCGGCGGCTCCACCTCGGCCGCTCCCCAGGTCACGCGCGTCGATGCCGAGGCTGCCGCATGGCGCGCGTACACCGAGGCCACCGGTGAACTCGGCTCGGCACAAAGGGCACTGCAGGCGCTGGAACGGGGGACCGGCAGCGCCGGCGCGGGCACTTCCCGCGCCACGTCCGGCGCCTCGCACGCCTACAACCAGGCGATGGACCTGATGCGCCGGGCGAACACGGCCCTGAACCGGGCCGAGGCCGAACTGGGCAGACTGGGCATCGACCTGCAGGCCGCCATGCACAATCTCACCCTCAACCCCGGCCGCCACCGGCCGCCACCGCCCTCCGGAGACGCCCCGTGACCCCGCCCCCCGCCCGACCGGCGATCCTCTACGTCGCCGATCCGGAACGGCAGCCGACGGCGCACCCGACGATCACCGCGGCCCTGAACGCCGCGGCGGACGGCGACGAGATCCGGATCGCCCCCGGCGACTACGCCGAGGCCCTGCGCGTCGAACGGAGTGTCTCGCTGCTGGCCTGGACGGCCGATGGTGAGGACGCACCCGTCCGCCACGGCCCGGTGACCGTCAACGCCCCCGACGAGGACCGGCCCGGCCTCGAAGTGGCCGCCGGCGCCAGGGTGGTGCTGCGCGGGCTGACGATCCGCGGTGGCGCGGCGAACCGTCCCGCCGTACGACTCGCCGGCGGCAGCACCGCATGGTCCGGCGGCGGCATCACCCGCGGCCGGCTGGAAGTCCTGGGCGACGCGGCGGCCCGGCTGTGCGACACGACGCTCACCGGAGCGACCCTCACCGGCGCCCTGCTGCGCACCACCGGCACCGTGCATCTGACCGACTGCGTGCTGGCCGACGCCGACGGCACCGGACTGGTGGCCGGCGGCTCCACCCACCTCGAACTGGAACGCACCACCGTACGAGGAGCGTCGGGCTCCGCGCTGCGCATCCGCGAGAGCGCCAGGGTCCTCCTGCGCGACAGCCGGATCGACCGCGCGGGCCGCAGCGGCCTGCTCGTCGAGGACCAGGGCTCCGCGCTCCTGACGGACTGCCGGATCCGGGACTGCGGCGCCGAGGCGGTCCGCGTCCTGGGCAGTTCGCCAGCCCCCGTGGACCCCGCCGGGGCCGACGACCGGACGGTCCGCGCCGACGACGGCGTACGCCTGCACGGCTGCGAACTGACCGGCTCCGGCACCGACGCGGTGAGCGTCACCGGCCCCGGCCATGTGCTGCTCACCGCGTGCGTGCTGCGCGACAGCGGCGGTTCGGGCGTGAGCGCCGGGGACGACTCCCGGGTGTGGCTCGCCGACACGCGGATCGTCCGCACAGCCGCCGCCGCGCTCCGGGTGCACGGCGCCGCCCGGCTGACCGCCGGGCAGAGCACCGTACGGGACTCGGCCGCCAACGGCCTGCTCGCCGCGGACGACGCGACGGTACGGCTGGAGGACTGCGAGGTCGGCGAGTGCCGCTTCAGCCCGGTCCACATCGGAGGGCGGGCCACCGTCGTCCTCACCAGGCTGCGGGCGTCCGGATCACCGGAGCACGGCGTGCACGTGGTCGGCGACGCGACCGTGGAGATGACGGACGGGTCGATCGCCCAGTGCGGGATGTCCGGTCTCGACATCGCCGGGGAGTCACGCGCGGAGGTACGGGGACTGAGCGTGCTGCGCTGCCGCAACGGCATCACGTCCGCGTCCCGGGGTCCGGTGCGGCTGCTCGACTGCGAGGTGACCGACGGGGAGCGGGCCGCCGTCGTGCTGGGGCCCGGCGAGATCGAGCTGACGGGCGGGCGGCTGCTGCGGCCGGGCACCGCCGGGCTCGTCGTCGAGGCGGGCGCGCGGCCACGGGTGACGGATCTGGAGGTCCGGGAGGCGGCCGGCTCAGGAGTGGTGGTGGCCGGGGACGCCGAGCCGCGGCTGAGCGGGGTCCGCATCGTCCGGCCCGGCAAGAACGGCCTCATCGTCGAGGCCGGGGGAGCGGGACTGTTCGAGGACTGCGACATCACCGGACCCGGTTTTCCCGCCGTGCACCTAGGCGCCGGGGCGACTCCCGTGCTGCGGCGGATCCGGGTCCATGACGCGGACGAGGACCTGAGCGCCGACCCCGGGGCCGATCCCGTGGTGGAGGACTGTGTCTCGGTCCGGGTGACATCCCCCCTGTGGCCCGCCGCTTCGCTTCCGGTCGCGGTGGCGTCCGGCCCGTCGGGAGCACCTGAGGTGAAGGGCTCCGGGGAGAGCGAGCCGGCCGGGGAGCCCGAGGAGAGCCTGGACAGTCTGCTGGGCGAACTCGACGAACTCATCGGACTGGCCCGCGTCAAACAGGATGTGGCGTCGCTCGTCAAGCTGATGCGGATGGTGCAGCGCCGCAGTGCGGCGGGACTCGCGGCGCCCCCGCTGAGCCGGCACCTGGTCTTCGCGGGGAACCCGGGGACCGGCAAGACCACCGTGGCCCGGCTGTACGGCCGGATCCTGGCCGCGGTCGGGTTGCTGGAGCGCGGCCACCTCGTCGAGGCCGACCGCTCGGCGCTGGTCGGCGAGTACGTCGGCCACACCGGGCCGAAGACCCAGCGGGTGTTCCAGGAGGCCATGGGCGGTGTGCTGTTCATCGACGAGGCGTACTCACTGGCGCCGGTCGGCGGCAGCGCGGGCAACGACTTCGCCCAGGAAGCCATCGCGACCCTGGTCAAGCTGATGGAGGACCACCGGGACTCGGTGGTGGTGATCGTGGCGGGTTACCCCGCCGAGATGGAGCACTTCATCGACTCCAACCCCGGGCTGGCGTCGCGGTTCAACCGGACGCTGCTGTTCGAGGACTACGACACCGCCGAACTGGTGCGGATCGTCGAACAGCACGCCGCCTCGCACCAGTACGACCTGACGGACGCGGCCCGGGCGATGCTCGACACCTACTTCGCCCATGTGCCCAGGGACGGCCGGTTCGGCAACGGCCGCTCCGCCCGCCAGGCGTTCCAGGCGATGACGGAGCGGCAGGCCTACCGGGTCGCGGAGATCGACGAGCCGACCGATGACGATCTGGTGACGCTGTCCGAGCTCGACCTGCCGGAACTCGACACCCAGCCCGCGACGTAGCGCCCGGGCGGCTGCCCCTGTCGGGTCAGCGCAGCCGCCACTTCTGGTTGGGCGTGCCCTTGCAGGTCCACAACTGGACCTTGGAGCCGCTCGCGGTGGCGTTGTTCGCCACGTCGACGCACTTGTTGGCCTGCGGGTTCACCAGGTCGCCTGCGCCGCTCATGATGAAGCGCTGGGCCGGGTTGCCGCTGCACCGGGCCAGCTGGATGAGGGCCCCGTCGTCATGGGATCCCCAGGCCACGTCCATGCAGTAGCCCATCGACCGCACCGTGCCGTCGGACTGGAAGTCCCAGCGCTGGCTGTTGGCCCCGTTGCAGCTGCCGATCTGCAGAGCGAGGCCGTCGGTCCCCGTGCCACCGGGGACGGTGATGCAGCGACCCGAACCCGTGCCGACCACGGCCGAGCCGGGAGCGATGGAGGGCTTGGGCTTCGGCGCGGGCGCCTTGGACGGCACCGAAGCCGGCGGAGCGGGCCGCGGCCTGCTCTGCGGCTGCCCCCCAGCGGCGATCGGCGGGGCCGCGACCGAACCGGGCCCGTTCGGGGCGGCGGGCGGCTGGGCCGTTGCCTGTGACTGGGGCTGCGTCCCGGAGGACGTCTGCCGCGGGGTCGCGGCGGGGGTGGTCGGGGTCCCCTTGGACGGCGCGGCGACCACCGGACGGTCGGCTGCCGCCGTCTCCATCGTGAGGTCGATATGGCTGATCAGCGGCACCGTCAGGGCGGCGATACCGACCACCGCCGCCACGGCGACGGTGGTCGCCCAGACCCGCCGGCCGGGCAGCAGCCCGCTCCGGGGCACCGTGGGGCGGCGCGCGAAGGTGTCGGAGAAGCGGGGCTCGGAGCTGTCGGGACGCTCGGAGGACTGCTTCGGGGGAAGGGACGCCACGTGGTCTCCTGTCGGGATCAGGAGGTGTGCGCAGGAGGCGCCGGCGCAATGCCATCAACCGTTCCCAGAGGGCGGGTTGAGGCACTGACCACTCGCTCTGACCTCGCTCACCGGATACGTGGCCAGTGTACCTATCTCCCGCCCGCGCCTTTCGCGGGACCCCACCGGGCGGACCCGCGGACATTCACCGGCCGTGTGCCGCGCACCCGTCCCCGCCCTGGCGCCCACGTCTCCATATCGCCCTGATCCGGACGGAGTTCTCCGGGCCCGGGTATTGACCCGCACCGTGTTGCCCATCATTCTGAACGCATGTTCAGAACGAACGTTCAGAACGAACTCGGGCCGGCCGACGTCGCGGTGATCGGCGGCGGTATGGCGGGAATGGCGACGGCGTTGCGGCTGCAGGCCGCCGGAGTGTCCACGGTGGTGCTGGAGGCGCACGGTCATGCCGGCGGGTGTGCCGGCTACTACCGCAAGCGGGGCTTCTCGTTCGACGTGGGGGCGACGACGCTGGTCGACTTCGCGCCCGGCGGGGTCGGCTCCGAGCTGCTGGAGAGCGTCGGTATCGCACCGCTGGACGCACACGAACTGCCGGGCTACCGGGCCTTCCTGCCCGACCGCGAGGTCGTACTGCACCGCGATCCGGCCGCCTGGCATGCCGAGCGGCTGCGGATGCTCGGTGACACCGACCGGCACCGGCGCTTCTGGGACCTGCTCGACCGGTTGGCGGGGACCTTCTGGCGGGCCAGCCGGTCGGGTGTGCGGCTGCCGGTCCGCGGTCCCGCCGACGCGCTGCGGGACCTGCGGGCGATCGGCATCGCCGGGATTCCGCTCGCCCGCCATGTGAACCGGACCCTCGGGGACGCGCTGCGCGCCCACGGCCTGCGGGACGACGCGGCGCTGGTCGGGCTGCTCGGCATGCTCGTCGAGGACACCGTGCACACCGGTGTCGACGACGCGCCGCTGATCAACGCGGCGCTCGGGGTGACGATCCGGGGCGCCGGACTCAGCCGGCACACCGGCGGTATGCACGGTTTCTGGCGGGTCCTGGTGGCGCACTACCGGGGACTCGGCGGCCGGCTCCGCACGGGGTGCGAGGTGTCGCGCGTCGACGGCGCGGCGGGGAGCTATCGGGTGACGACCCGGCAGGGCGTTCTCCTGGCCCGGCGCGTGGTCTGCGCGATACCCGCCGTCACCACCGCCAGGATCTGCGCCACACTGCCGGTCGCCCGCAGGCTGCGGCCGTTCCTGGAGCGCGACGCGGACGCGTCGGGCGGCGCGTGCGTGGTGTTCCTCGGGGTGCCCGACTCCGAGGTGTCCGGCCAGGAGCTGACCCACCATCAACTGCTGCAGTCGTACGACCGGCCGCTGGGCGACGGGAACAACATGTTCGTCTCCGTCTCCGAGCCGGGGGACCCGCTCAGCGCCCCGCCGGGGCACCGGGCGGTGATGATCTCCACGCACACCGATCTGGCCGACTGGGCCGGGCTCGACGCGACCGCGTACGAGCAGCGCAAGAAGGAGATCGGCGAGCGCCTCGTCACCTGTGCGCGGCGGGCCTACCCGCGGTTGGGGGAGCGGGCCGTGATCGCCCAGACCGGCACGCCCCGCAGCTACGAGCGCTTCGGGTTCCGTCCCGCCGGCGCGGTCGGCGGTCCGCGCCAGCACCTGCGCAACACCAATCAGCACGCCGTCCCGCACGATCTCGGCGGACCCGGCCTCTGGCTCGTCGGGGACTCGACCTGGCCAGGACTGGGCACCGTCGCCTGCGTGCTGGGCAGCCGCATCGTCGCCGAGGGCATGCTGCGTGAGAAGGGATCGACCCGGTGAAGCAGTCCGACCCGGTGGACCGGCCCGACGCCGTCCACCAGCCCAGCCTGGCCGAGCTCGGTGCGGACCTGCTGGTCACCTCGCGCCGGCGGCGGCTGATCGCGCTGTGCCGTCCGTTCGCGGGGGTGTCGCTCTTCGCGGTCGTGGCGTGGCTGCGCTGGTGGTGGCTCACACCGGTGATCGTCTTCGGCGTCTTCGTCTCGGTCGTCACCGTCACGCACGACGTCGTGCACCGGACGATCGGCCTGTCGGCGCGGGCCACCGACTGGGCGCTGTTCGCGACCGGGCTGGTGCTGCTGGAGAGTGGGCACGCGTACCGCGCCACGCACACCCAGCACCACCGGCTCTTCCCGCACCCCGACGACCCGGAGGGACACCCCGCCGACCTGTCGCTCCTCGGTGCGCTGCTGCACGGACCGGTGTTCCTCGTCCGCCTGTGGTTCTGGTCCTACCGGCGCGGCCGGGACCGCGGTTGGCTCCTCGCGGAGGCGGCCGTGCCCGTCACGGTGCTCGGCGGCGGCGTGGTGCTCTGGCCGTACACGCCCGGAGTGCTGGCCTACGCGGTGATGATGATCGTCGGAAGCTGGGTGTACCCACTGCTGACGGTGTATCTGCCGCACCACGACTACGGTGACACGCCGCTGACCCAGACCCGTACGCTGCGGGGCCGGATCATCCCCGCGATGTTCCTGGAGCTGACCTACCACCTCGAACACCATCTGTACCCGCAGGTGCCGAGCCACCATCTGCCGGAACTGGCGCGCCGGCTCGAGACGTACCTCGCCGCCAACGGCGTCCGGGCGGTGCGTGTTGTCTGACACCCGTGGCCGGGTACTCGACGCCGCCCTGTCCTGCCTCGTGGCGCACGGCTTCGGCGGCACCACCGCGCGGGCGATAGCGCAGGCGGGCGGCTTCGCGCCCGGCGTCATCTACTACCACTTCACCGATCTGGACGACCTGTTGGTCGCGACGCTCGCGCACACCTGCGAGGCGCGCGCCAAGCGGTACCGGGCCGAGTTGTCGGACGTGGACCGCGCCGGGCGCGCGGTCGAGGTGCTCCGGATGCTCTACGACGAGGACACCGCGGTCGGGCACATCGCCGCAGTCCAGGAGATCTACGCCGGAGCGCGACCGGGGTCGCGGCTCGCCGCCCAACTGTCGCTGGAGACCCGGCGCTGGGAGGAACTGGCGGAGGAGCTGCTGACGACGCTGCTGCGCGGCAAGCCCCTCGCCTCCGTGGTGCGGGTGCCCGTGGTGGCCAGCGCGGCCGTGGCGTTCTACCTCGGCATGGAGACCCTCACCCACCTCGACGGCGACCGGTCGCGTCCGGCGGCGCTCTTCGACCAGGCCGCTCGGATCGCCACCGTCTTCGACCGGATCCCGCGGCTGCGCCGGCGATCCTCGTAGCGCCTCGCCCGCACCCCCATTCACCGTCTGCCGCACCCGCTGTGAGACTGGCTGCCTGATCGCCGTCAAGGAAAGGCCGCTCCTCATGAAGATCCTGGTCACCGGGGCCTCCGGCCACGTCGGTGGGGAGCTCGTCTCCCAACTCGCCGCGCAGGGGCGTGCGGTGCGCGCCCTGGTGCGCGACCCGTCGGCGTTCGAGGCGCCGCCGGGCGCGGAGGTGGCCGCGGGAGACCTCAACCGGCCGGAGAGTCTGACGGAGGCTCTGAACGGGGTCGACGCGATGTTCCTGCTGGGCGGGTTCGCGGACATGCCCGGTGTGCTGGCCGGCGCGCGAGCCGCCGGCGTGCGGCATGTCGTGCTGCTGTCCTCACGTTCCGTCGTGGGCGGCAACCCGGAGAACGCCGTCGTCGCGATGCACCAGGGCTCCGAAGTGGCGGTGCGCGAATCCGGCCTGGGCTGGACGCTGTTGCGGCCGAGCGGATTCATGTCCAACACCTTCGAGTGGCAGGGCCAGCTCCGTGCGGGCGACATCGTGCGCGCGCCGTTCGCCGGGGTGCCGATCGCCGCGATCGACCCCCACGACATCGCCGCGGTCGCCGCGGCCGTGCTGGGCCGTGACGAGCACCACGGCCACAGTCACCCCCTCAGCGGCCCCGCCGCGCAGCGCCCCGTCGAGCGCGCCGAGATCCTCGCCAAGGTGCTGGGCCGGCCGCTGCGCTTCGAGGGGCAGCCCGATGACGAGGCACGGGCCGAGATGCTCGGCAACGGGGTTCCGGAGCGCTATGTCGACGCGTTCTTCCGCTTCTTCGTCGACGGCGAGTTCGACGACACCCCGGTTCTCCCCACGGTCGAGGACCTCACCGGGCGTCCGCCCCGGACCTTCGAGGACTGGGCCCGCGCTCACGCCGACGCCTTCCGGTGAGGTACGAAACGCTCGGTCACCGTACCGGTCCGCCGCGTCGGACGAGGGTCGCCGGCTGCGGCGTGATCACGCACCGAGGCGGTCGTATAAGCGGGCCGCAGGTGGGGTAGAACGGTGGCGGACATCCTGATCCGGGGTGTCCGCGGCGCCCGTTGCGGGCGGCACTGTCACGGACGAAGGATGCAAAAACGATGGCCAGCGGCACGGTGAAGTGGTTCAACTCGGAAAAGGGCTTCGGGTTCATCGCCCAGGACGGCGGCGGCGCCGACGTCTTCGCCCACTACTCCAACATCTCGGGCACCGGCTATCGCGAGCTCGCGGAGGGCGAGCATGTGACCTTCGATGTCACGCAGGGCCAGAAGGGACCGCAGGCGGAGAACATCGTCCGCGGCTGACACCCCGGGTGCGGGAAGAGACCGGCGCCCCGCCGGCCCGGTCTCTTCCCGGAACCCCGCTCTCTCCCGCAGGCCGTCCCGGGCCGCGGACGAGACGTGGGCCACATCCCTGGCGTGGATGTCACATCGCGAGTGGCCGGGCCGCTCTCAGATGGTGACCACGACACAGGGAGCACCCAGTGAAACTCACCATCTTCGCCGCGACCGGCGGGATCGGCCGGCAGATCCTCGACCAGGCCGTCGGGGCGGGCCATGACGTCACCGCGGTCGTGCGGAACCCGGCCAAGGTATCCGGACCGATACGCATCGTCACCGCCGACCTGGCCTCCGCCGATCCGGAGACACTCCAGTCCGCGATCTCCGGCGCGGACGCCGTTCTGTCCGGTCTCGGTGCCCGCTCGAAGTCCGAGGCGGGCGTGGCCTGGCAGGGGACGCGGGCCATGGTGCAGGCGATGCGGGCGACGGATGTCCGGCGCATCGTCGTCGTCAGCGCGGCCCCGATCGGCACAGTGGCCTCGCCCGGCGTTCCGAACCCGCCGAAGCACGATCCCGGCGACGGATTCCTCATGCGTCATGTGTTCGGCCCGCTGGTGAAGGCCGCACTGCGGGACCACTACGCCGACCTCGCGCGGATGGAGGACATCCTGCGCGGGAGCACCCTGGACTGGACCGTGGTCCGGCCCCCGAAGCTGACCGACAAGGCCCTGACCGGGACCTACCGCACCGCGTACGAACAGAACGTACGAGGCGGTTGGTCGGTATCGCGCGCCGACGTCGCCCATTGCATGCTCGACGTCCTCGAGCGCCCCGAGACGGTCGGCCGGGCGATCGGCATCGCCGGCTGAGTCCGAGAGCCGACAGGGCCGGTGACGTGACCGGCCATCGGCGACCGGCGACCGGCGAAGAACCCCGCGGAGAGCCCGGCCCGCACGGGGGGCCGGGCTCCTCGTCGTGCGGGACGACCCGTGGTTCAGCGTGGGGCGAGGGTCGTCCCGAGCCGCTCGGTGGTGTTCCCGTACGGCAGATCGGAGAGCGACAGGTCGGTGCAGAACCGGGTGACGAGGTCGGCGAAGTCCGCGATGCGCTCGACGGGCGCCAGGTGATCGGTCTCCTTGATGGTGGTGAACCACGCCGCGGGCAGCTGGGCGGCCACCTCGCGGCCCATCTCGGGCGTGGTCAGCGTGTCGTACTCACCGGTGACCACCAGGCTGGGGATGGCGGGCGACGGTTCGGGGCGGTACCACTCGTGGCGCATCAACCGGGTGTTGTGCTCGGCGGACTTGCGCAGCTCCTCGGGGCTCTGGCCGACGATCTGCTGGTAGACCAGCCGGGAGACGGCGGCGTGCTTGCGGACATGGCCGGTGCCAGGAGGGGACATGAAGCGGTCCGCGAGTTCGCGCGCGATCGGCTCCGTCTCACCGCGTTCGATCATGACGGACCAGCGCTCCATCGCCTCGGCGTAGCCGGCGGGGATACGGGTGGTCATGCCGACCAGCAGGAGGCGCTTGACGAGTGCGGGGTAGTGCTGGGCGAAACGCAGACCGATGGCCCCGCCGTAGCAGGCGGCGACGAGGTTGATGCGGGGCAGGCCGAGCTCCTCGACGAGGTGGCGGACGGCCGCCGCCAGGAAGTCGACCCCGTACTTGGCGGGCAGGAAATCGGCGGTGCCGTAGCCGGGGAGGTCGACGGTGATCACCTGGCCCAGCGGGGCCAGCCACTTCTCGTGGCGCACCCAGGAGTTGCGGTCCTGGGACGATCCGCCGAGAACCAGGACCGGCTCGGTGCGGGGGGTGCCCTGGCGCACGATGCGGCAGGTGAAGCGGAAGCCGTCGAAGGTCAGATCCCGCTCCTCCACCCGGACGGGTGGGGTCGTCCCCTGGTCTCCCAGGACTCCGTGGGCCGCCTGGGCCTGTCCGGGGAGGGTGGCGGTGGCGCCGAGCCGGTCCGCCCCACGGTCCTGGGGAGGTGCGGTGTCGGTGGACATGAAGGGCTCCAGAATTCAGGGAGGGCGGTGTGACGCCGTCCCCGGCCGCGGCGGGCGGGAACGGCGTCCGGACCGTTCCGCCTGTATGACGTGACCCGGGAGGAGTCGGCGGACAGCCCGGTGACGAAGAGCGAACGCCCAGCGCCCGCCGTGCGCTGCGTCCACGCACAAGGGGCCGATCGCCGCTTCGATCACCAATAGGTGTTCGTTGCAGTCTGTTTGCCCGGATTGGTCGGAACACCCTTTGCGGGGTTGATTCACCTGTTCAGGTGATGGGAGACGTCACTCTGGGTGAACGTTCCGAGGAGCTCTGCTGACGTTCGTCACACGAAGGAGCCATCTGCCGCGGCACTCCGTACAGGAGCTCGCGTTGAACCTCCGACCCGTTGAGGCGCCGGGCCGCGCACGCTCCCAACAGGGTCCGGGGCCCGGCGGGTTGGACGTACCGTTCTCCCAAGGTCGCTTTCGCAGCTCGCACGGGGGAATCTCATGGCCATCGACTACGTCAAGCGTCCCGCCGCCCCCAGCCCGGCGATCGATCTCGTGAAGGTGCGGGCCAGTGCGCCCCGGCTCGTCGATCTGTACAAGTCGGCCCGGGTCTCGCTGGAGAAGGCCGGGATGGCCGGTCAGCGCGCCGCGGTCTATCTGGTCCTGGACCGCTCGGGGAGCATGCGCCGTTACTACAAGAACGGCACCGTCCAGCATCTCGCCGAGCAGGCGCTCGGCCTGGCCGCGAACCTCGACGACGACGGTGTCGTGCCGGTGGTCTTCTTCTCGACGGAGGTCGACGGTGTCGCGGACCTCGGCCTGACCGACTACGAGGGCCGGATCGGCGCCCTGCACGCGGGCTTCGGCCGCATGGGCCGCACCAACTACCACCTGGCCATGCAGGCGGTCATCGACCATTACGCCGACTCGGGCGCCACCGATCCGGCCTTCGTCATCTTCCAGACCGACGGCAGCCCCAGTTCCAGGACCGCCGCCGAGCATGTCCTGTGCACCGCCGCCCGGTTGCCGATCTTCTGGCAGTTCGTGGCCTTCGGGAACCCCGACGACCGTCAGTTCGACTTCCTCCGCAAGCTCGACGACCTGCCGGTACCGGCCAAGCGCGTGGTCGACAACGCGGGGTTCTTCCCCGCGGGAGACGATCCGCGCGCCCTGTCCGATGCCGAGCTCTATCAGCGGCTCACGCAGGAGTTCGGTTCCTGGATCACCGCCGCCACCGCCGCGGGCATCATCCGCTGACCCTCGTGTCCCGAAGCAACAGGCCGGGCGCGCTCACCTCGGCGCCGCTCACGCGTCGTCCCAGCGGAACAGCCGCACCGCCAGCAGGGTGAGCACCGCGGTGAAGAGCAGCAGCCCGCCGATCGTCGGCAGCGCGTCGCCCCAGCCGCCGCCCCTGGTCAGCACGTTCTGCATGGCCGTGGACAGATGGTGCAGCGGCAGCACCGTCGAGATCGTCTTGAGCCAGCCGGGAGCGCTGTCCAGCGGGAAGAAAGATCCGGACAGGAACGCCATCGGCAGCACGATCAACTGTGCGGCCGCCGTGGCCGTCTGCTCGGTCTTCGCCCAGGATCCGACGAGCAGGCCGATCGACATGAACGCCAGCGACCCGGACAGCACCAGCGGCAGCGCGATCCACCACTGTCCGGTGAGTTTCAGCCCGTAGTACGGCAACGTCGCCACCCCGAGGAACACGGCCATCTGCAACAGCGCCACCAGGAGCGTCACCGCGACCGGGGCGGCGACCACGGCGGGCAGCCGCACCGGAGCCAGCCGCAGCCGGCGCAGGATGAACTTCTTGCGCCACACCACCAGGGTCAGCGCGGCCGTGAACGTGCCGGAGGTGGCGATGGCCCAGCCCAGCAGGCCCGGGGTGAGGTACTGGATCGGCTTGGTCGACAGATCCTCGACCTGGGACGCCTGCAGGACGTACGTGGGCGGAGCGTGGCTCGCGTCCTGGTTGGCCTGCTGGACGATGCCGTTGACGACACCCTGCACGGTCGCGGCGCGGGTGGCGTCGGCGACGGAGTAGCGGAGCACCAGCCGGCCGTCGGGGCCCTGGCTGACCAGTCCGTCGTCGTCGCCGTTCCTGACCTTCTCGAGGGCGTCCGCCTGGTCGTCGTCCCGGACCAGTGTCACCTCCTCGTTCAGCTGCGCGCGTTGGTCCGGCGTCATGGAGTCGAAGAGGACGACCGGGCCGTTCTGCAGCAGCGTGATGTGGGGTGCCGAGGCGCCCTTGAACAACGAGCCGAACAGCAGCAGGAACAGCAGCGGGAACAGAACCGTGAAGAACACCGCGGCGCGGTCGCGGCTCCAGCCCAGCAGTTGGGCTCTGGCGAGGGAGCGGAAGGCGGTCATGCGCGGTACTCCCGTCCGGTGAGCTGCAGGAACACATCCTCCAAGGTGGCCCCGCGCACCTCCAGGCCGCGTAGCGCGTCCTGCTCCGCGAGCAGGGCGAGCACCGGGGCCGGGGTGCGGGTGGCGATCGTCAGGGTGACGCCGTCGTCGGCGACGTCGGCCCGCGTTCCGGACCCGGCCAGCAGCTCACGCGCCCGGTCGGCGGTGAGCCGGCCGGACTCCACGGTCAGCCGGGTCGGTGCGTCCAGCTCCCTGACCAGGGTGGCCGGCGGATCGGTCTTCAGGATCCGGCCGTGGTCCATCACCGCGACCCGGTCGCACAGGATCTCGGCCTCGTCCAGGTAGTGGGTGGTCAGCACGACGGTCCGGCCCTCGGCGTTGATCTCCCGCAGCAGATCCCACAGATTGCGGCGGGCCTGCGGGTCGAGACCCGTGGTCGGCTCGTCGAGGAACAGCAGCTCCGGGTCGTGGACCAGGGCGCAGGCGATGGCCAGGCGCTGCCCCTGGCCGCCGGACAGCTTCTCGGCCGCGGTGCCCGCCGAGTCGGCGAGTCCGACCCGGGCCAGCATCGCGTCCGCCCGCGCCGCTCCGACGCCGTACAGCGAGCCGAACGTGACGATCTGCTCGCGCGCGGTCAGCCGTTCGAAGAACGCGGACGCCTGCAGCTGCACCCCGATCCGCGGCAGCAGCGCGGAGTTGCGCGGCCAGGGGCTCAGTCCCAGTACCCGCGCACTGCCCTCGTCCGGCTTGCGCAGCCCCTCCAGGATCTCGAGGGTCGTGGTCTTCCCGGCCCCGTTGGGCCCGAGCACCCCGAAGAACTCCCCGGACTTCACCTCCAGGTCGACGCCGTCGACGGCCTGGACGTCCCCGTACCGCTTGCGCAGCCCTTCGGCCGCGATCGCTGCAGTCATGGGCACACCTTAGGGGCGGTATTCGGCCCCACCGGGCTCGATCGCCTGTTCCCGTCCCACCGGTTCCGAAGCGGAACGGGAGCGTCCGGGGCAAGCGGGGGGAGTGCGGAGGCGGTGGATCGCGCCGGGGTGGGCAGGCGCAGGGCAGGCGTGAAATGGCCGGGAGGCGCTGGGTGGTGGGGTCGCCGGTCCCAGGAGGAAGGCTGACGAGGGTGATTCTCGATGATGGTTGAGCGGTTCTTGAAGGTCTCCGTCGCGAAGGGCGGCGTCGCGGAGGCGCGGGCCTGGGCCTGTGCACAGCTGGAGGGGTTCAGCTGGCCCGCGCACTGGCGGCCGGACTACAACGTGGTCGCCCTGTTGGTGTCGGAGCTGGTGACGAACGCGGTGCGGCACGCCTCCGGCGCCGTGGGCCTGCGGCTGATGTGGGACGAGCGGCGGCTGCGGATCGCCGTGGACGACTCCTCCACGGTCCTGCCCGTGGTGCGACCGGCGCGGCCGGACCTGCCCGGCGGGCACGGTCTGAACCTGGTGCAACGGCTGTCCGGCGGCTGGGGTGTGGTCCCGCGGGCCGGAGGCAAGCGGGTGTGGGCCGATCTGGTCCCGGGCTAGGCCGCCGTATCCCTGATAGCAGCGACGCGCTTCCGTACACTTGGTCCAGCTGTGGGCCCGGGCTCCCTCCGGGCCCATCAGTATGTCCGCCCGCTGCTGTCCGCCCGCTGCTGTCCGCCCACCGGTGTCCGCCGCCCGGGTGGTCCGCGTCCCTCGATTGGCCTGCCGGTGTGGCGCGACCGCGGCATCCGGGTCATGATCGGCTCGGTAGCCCCTGCTGTGAGGAGCGGATGTTCATGTCGGAGCGCAGCCGTCGCCAAGGAGCCGTAGAGGCCCCCTCCAGCCTGCCCATGGGCCACCCGCTCGGCGAGGTCGGCGACGAGTGGCTGCCCGGCGCCCCCACCCGGCCCCGCGAGGACGGCGACCGGACGGCCCCGCCCACCGGGAAGCACACCCCGTCCCGCAACCTCGCGTACGGCGACTACTGGGTCGAGAAGGACGGTGCCGACGGCGGCAGCGGCCGCAACGGCGAACGGAACGCCTGACCGCTGCGGAACGCCTGGCCGTTGCGGAAGGCCCGGCCATGGCGGAACGCCCGAGCACTGCGGAGCGGACGCCGGTGAGCCCCGGGCCACTCGCGGCTCAGGGGACCCGGACCAGGTGCACCGCCGTGCTCGCCCAGTCGCCGTGCGGCAGGTCGGGGAGCAGGCCGTACCCGGTCAGTACCGCCGCGGAGTGCACGGAGCCACTGTCGGCGTCGCGGTAGCGGGCGGTGGGGTCGAGGCCGGCCAGCCGTAGCGGCAGCCGCGGACCGCCGTGCCGCGGAGTGCGCCGCCAGACCAGCAGCAGCGCCTCGCTCCGGTCGGCCGCGGTGTACTGCACGGCGGCCGGGCCTTCGTCGACGGGACCGCGCGGCCGGTGCAGGGTGCCGTGCTGCACCAGATGACGTACCCGCTTGTACTGCGCCAACAGGGCCGCGCCTTCGGTCAGTTCGTCGTCCGACCAGCGGGTGAGGTCGCCTCCGATGCCCAGTACTCCGGCCATCGCGACATGGAAGCGGAAACGCAGCGGCACGGTGCGGCCGGTGAGCTGGTTGGGCACATCGGTCACCCAGGCGGCCATGGTCCGGGCCGGGTAGATCTGGCCGTAGCCGTGCTGGATGTGCATCCGGTCGGCCGCGTCGGTGTTGTCGGAGGTCCAGGCCTGGTCGGTGCGGGACAGGATGCCCAGGTCCACCCGGCCGCCGCCACCGCTGCACGTCTCGATCCGCAGGCCGGGGTGGTCGGCGCGCAGCCGGTCGATGATCTCGTAGAGGTGGTGCACGTACGCCGTTCCCACGCGGTCGGCGCCGTCCGGCTGATCCGGCCAGCCGGCTTCGCTGAAGGCGCGGTTCATGTCCCATTTGAGGAAGTCGATGCCGTTGTCGCCGACCAGCCGGGTCAGCCAGCCGTACGCCCAGTCCGCGACGTCCCGGCGGGCGAAGTTCAGCACCAGCTGGTTGCGCAGCTCGGTCCTGGCGCGGTGCGGGAAGTGCAGCACCCAGTCCGGGTGCGCCCGGTAGAGGTCGCTGTCCGGGTTGACCATCTCGGGCTCCACCCACAGGCCGAACCGCATGCCGAGCTGGTGCACCTCACGGACCAGCGGGGTGAGGCCCTGGGGGAAACGGTCGGGGGACGGGGTCCAGTCGCCGAGTCCGGCCCGCTCGCTGCGGCGCGCGCCGAACCAGCCGTCGTCCATGACGTACAGCTCCACACCCAGCGCCGCCGCGCGGGCGGCCAGCTTGAGCTGGCCGGGCTCGTCCACGTCGAAGGCGGTGGCTTCCCACGAGTTGTAGAGCACGGGGCGCGTCTCGTCGGCGTGCGGCAGTACGTGGGCCAGGGTGTACGCGTGCCAGGCCCGGCTGGTCGCGCCGAAACCGCCGTCCGAGTGGAGCCCGGCGAAGCGGGGCGTGGTGAACTCCTCGCCGGGGCCGAGCGGCAGGACCGCCCCGTCGTGGCCGGCGCCGCCGGTGAACCCCGCCCGGCCGTCGGGGGACCGCTGCACGGTGATGCGCCAGCTGCCGCTCCAGGCGAGGGCCGCACTCCACACCTGGCCGTGGTCCTCGGTCGCGTCGCCGGCGTCCAGCATCACCCAGGGGTTGGTGTGATGGCTGGTGATGCCCCGGCGGCTGGTGAGCGTCGTCTCGCCGAACGGCACGCGGTCGCGGTGCAGTTGGGTCTCGGCCGACCACTGGCCGGTGACATGGCTGAGCCGGTGGTCCTCCCGGGCCGGAACGGTCCACGCGGCGGAGTCGGCACGGGGCAGCGTGACGGTGTCGTCGCCGGTGTTGCGCAGCACCGTCCAGCGTTCGATCACATCGCTGTCGTCGTGGACGCGGTAGTGGAGCGCGATCTCCAGGGGGTAGTGGCGGTCGCGGAACTCCAGGACCAGTTCGGCGGCCCCGGGCGCCGGTTCGTGCACGTGGTGGCCCGTCGCGAGCCATTCGAAGGCGCGGGTCCCGTCGGCGAAGCGCACCTGCAGCGACGGGACCCCGAACCGCGCTCCGCCGTCGACGGGCAGTTCCTCACCGACGGGTGGCGGTCCCTCGAAGCTGCTGGCAGGCGGGGGCGGGGGAGTGGCGAGCTCCTCGGCCTCCGCGAGGGTCAGCCGCGGTCCCCACGCGAGGTGGCAGGGCGCTCCCGTCCCGTCGACGCGCAGCGCGTACGAGGTGCGCGGGGTGCGGAGCAGCCAGACCCCGGTGTCGGGGGCGAAGGAGATCACAGGCATGGATCCTTACGTTCAGATAGCGCCTCGAGAGCAGTCGGCAGCCAACCCCGCTTGCGATCACCTGTCAATACCCATGACGGCACCTGCATTTGGAGGTCAAGATCCCACTGGGGCGACATCTTGAAAGGAGCTTACTTCTTTCATTGACAGCGGAAAAGAACCCCCTTACGTTTCGGCCATGCACTCGTCGCCTCGTACCGACGTGGTTCCGGCAGCGACGCCGGCCGCCTCCCTGGTCTTCACCACCGTGCTGTCCCACGGTCCGCTCACCCGGATCGAGATCGGCCGGCGGACCGCGCTGTCACCGGCGGCGGTCACCAAGGCGGTACGGCCGCTGATGGCGGCCGGCTATCTCGTCGAAGGCGTGGACGAGGAGGCGCGGGCGTCGCTGGGACGGCCCGCCAATCCCGTACGCGTCGACGGCGGCCGGGCGCTGTTCATCGGCGTCAAGGTGACCGGCGACGAGATCATCGCGGTGCTCACCGATCTGTGCTGCCGCATCCGGGTGGCCCGGCACGTCCAGCTCACCGCCCGCGACCCGGGCGCCGTGCTCGCCTCCATCGGCGCACTCGTCCAGGAGCTCCTCACGGAGGCCGAAGGGTTCGGTGTGCAGGTCAGCGGGCTGGGGCTGGCGGTGTCCGGCGATGTGGACCGGGTGGCAGGAGTGGTGCGCTACTCACCGTTCCTCGACTGGCGCGACGTGCCGCTCGCGGAACTGGCCGGCACGGTGACCGGCCTGCCGGTCACCGTCGACAACGACGTCCGCGCGCTCACCGTCGCCGAGCAGTGGTTCGGGGCCGGGGCCGGCGTGTCCGACTTCGCGCTGGTGACCGTCGGTGCGGGTATCGGCTGCGGACTCGTGGTGCACGGACGGGTGGTCTCCGGCGCGCACGGCGTCGCCGGTGAGATCGGCCATCTGTCCATCGACCCGCTCGGGCCGCTGTGCCACTGCGGAAACACCGGGTGTGTGGAGGCGATCGCCGGTGACGCCGCCATCATCCGCCGGGTCCGTGAGGTGACCGGACTGCCGGTCACCGACTCCGCCCGGGCCCTGGAGCTCGCGCACCAGGGCGACCCCGGCGCGCGAGAGGTGTACGCGCGGGCCGGGGAGGCGATCGGCCGGGCCATCGGGGCCGTCGTCAACGTCCTCGGACCGGAACGAGTGATCATCTCCGGCGAGGGACTGGCGGCGTACGACCTGTTCGCCGAGCACATCCGTGTCGCCTTCACCGCGTCCGCCTTCGGTACCGCCGCCCAGTGCGACGTCATGACCCGTCCACTGCCCTTCGAGGAGTGGGCGCGCGGCGCCGCGGCCACCGCGATCCAGTCCTTCATCGGCATCGACACGTAACGCACGTCCCCCGACCCCCACGGCGTGCCCCCCACGCACGCATGCCCCCCCACGCACACGTACGACCACCATGCCGCTCCGCAACGCCCTGCGCACGCCCATGCCCTCACAACAGGAGGTCCGACCCATGCGGTCATCCTCGTACCCCTCCACACCCCCCATGTCCGTCACCGCGTCGCCGGCCCGCCGTGCCACCCGGGCCCTGCTCGTCCTGGCCCTCGCCGCCGGCCTGACGGCGACCGTCCCGGCCGCGATGGCCTCCTCTCCCGCGGCGGCCAGGACCTCCACCGCTCCCACCACCGCCCGGGCCGCCGTAGCCGCGCCCGCCCAGAAGCCGTTCATGGGCTGGTCCAGCTGGAGCATGCAGTCCTCGAAGTACCCGGGGCTCAACCCCGACGGCGACTACAGCTACCTGACCGAGAAGAACGTCCTCACGCAGGCGGGCGCGCTGGCGTCGAAGCTCAAGAAGTACGGGTACGAGTACGTCAACATCGACGCCGGCTGGTGGCGTGACACCACATGGAAGCCGGAGTTCGACGGGTACGGCCGCCAGGCACCCGACCCCGTCCGGTTCCCGCGCGGCATGAAGCCGGTCGCCGACGACATCCACGCCAAGGGTCTCAAGGCCGGTATCTACCTGCCCGCGGGGTTGGAGAAGGAGGCGTACGGCGCGGGCAAGGTGCCGGTCTGGAACGCGCCGGGCTGTACCACCGCCGACATCGTTCACGGCGACCTGCGCACCACCAACGGCTGGGACAGCGCCTACAAACTCGACTTCTCCCGGCCCTGCGCCCAGAAGTACATCGACTCGCAGGCCCAGATGTTCGCCGACTGGGGCTACGACTTCCTCAAACTGGACGGTGTAGGACCCGGCTCCTTCAAGAGCGGTGACAACTACGACAACGTCGCCGACACCGCCGCCTGGCAGAAGGCGATCGCCACGGCCGGGCGTCCCATCCACTTCGAACTGTCCTGGTCGCTGGACATCAACCACGCCGCCGACTGGAAGAAGTACTCCAACGGCTGGCGGATCGACACCGACGTCGAGTGCTACTGCAACACCCTGGTGTCGTGGGAGAACTCGGTCGACGACCGATGGGCCGACGTGGCCGGCTGGACCCGGCACGCCGGACCCGGGGGCTGGAACGACCTCGACTCCCTCGACGTGGGCAACGGCGCGATGGACGGCCTGACCAAGGCCGAACGGCAGAGCTACGCGACCCTGTGGGCCATCGCCAAGTCCCCGCTCTACACCGGTGACGACCTCACCCGCCTCGACGACTACGGCGTCTCGCTGCTGACCAACCGCGAGGTCATCGCGCTCAACCAGGGCAGCACCCCGCCCGCCCGGCCCATCACCGCCTCCGGCGACCAGCAGGTCTGGAGCGCGAAGAACGCCGACGGCAGCTACACCGTCGCCCTGTTCAACCTCGGCAACGGGCCCGCCGCCGTGACCGCCGACTGGTCGTCCCTCGGCTTCTCCGGCCAGGGAGCGGTCCGTGACCTGTGGAACAAGGAGAACCTCGGCACGTACAAGGACAAGGTGACGCAGGCGCTGCCGGCCCATGGCTCGCGGCTGTTCACCGTCACGCCGCACGGTCCCGCGCAGCAGATGACCGGCTACGAGGCCGAGTCGGCGGCCAACACCCTCAGCGGCAACGCCGGGATCGGTGACTGCGCGGCCTGCTCGGGCGGCCACAAGGTCGGCAACCTCTACCAGGGCGGCAAGCTCCAGTTCAACAACATCGTGGTGCCGAAGGCCGGCCGCTACGTCATCAACGTCGCCTACATCAGTGGTGACGCGCGCCCGGCCCAGATCTCCGCGAACGGCAACGGGGCCACCGGTCTGAAGTTCCCCTCCACCGGTGACTGGGGGACCGTCGAGACCGTCGGTGTGCCCGTGACCCTCAAGGCGGGCAGCAACACCGTCACCTTCGACAGCGGCGACGGCTACGCCCCGGACATCGACCGGATCGACGTGCCGAAGCTGTCGTGACGACCGGGTGCGGGGTCCGACCTCCTCCGGGCCCCGCACCCCCGTCCGCACCCCCACAACGTCCCGCCACAAAACGGAGTGCACCGTGGACGACCAGAACACCGACTCATCCCCCCGCCGGCCGAGCCGGCGGGACATCCTCTCCCTCGCCGCCGCGGCGGGTGCCTTCACCGCACTCGGCAGCCTGCCCGCCTTCGCGGCCACCGCGCCGGCGGCGCGACCGTCCGAGTCCCCCCTGCTTCCCGAGGCGTCGACCACGCGGTTCTGGTACCCGGCGCCCGCCTCCGACACCGCGATGATCGAGCAGGGGCTGCCCATCGGCAACGGGCGGCTGGGCGCGCTCACCGGCAACGACCCGTCACGCGAACTGCTCCTCCTCACCGACGCCACCCTGTGGACCGGCGGCCGCAACGCCGTGCTCGACGCGGACGGCCAGTTCCCCTACGCCCGGGAGAACTTCGGCTCCTTCACCCTCCTGGGGCGGCTGACCGTCGACATCCCCGACCACGACCTCTCGGCGGTCTCCGACTACCGCCGTGACCTCGACATCAGCCAGGGGATCGTCTCCTCGTCGTACGTCCGCTCGGGAGTGACGTACGAGCGGCAGATCTTCGCCAGCCACCCGGACGACGCCATCGTCCTGCACTTCTCCCAGCGCGGTGGCGGCCGGTACACCGGAACGGTCACCCTGGCGGGCACGCACGACGAGACCACGACCACGGACGGGGCCCGTACGTACGCGTCGTTCGGTGCCGCCTTCCCGGACGGCGGACTGCGCTACGGCGCCGCGGTGACGGCGTACAGCTCCACCGGCACGGTGACCACCGACGGTGCGCGGATCTCCTTCGCCGGCTGCAAGGACCTCACCGTCGTCGTCAGCGGCGGCACCAACTACGCGCCCGACGCCGCCGCGGGCTACCGCGACCCCGCCCTGGACCCGCAGAAGCTGGCCCGGAGCAAGGTCCTCACGGCGGCCCGCCACCCGTTCACCTCGCTCCTGCACTCCCATGTCGCCGACCACCGGGCGCTGTTCGACCGCATGGGCATCTCGCTCGGCGAGTCGTCCTCCGTGCAGCGCGGCCTCGACACCTGGGAGCGGGTACGCGCCCGCGCCAGGGACGGCGAGGCCGACCCCGAACTCGAGGCGTCCTACCTGCAGTTCGGCCGCTATCTCATGATCGCCGGATCGCGTGACAGTCTGCCGCTCAACCTCCAGGGGCTGTGGCTGGACGGCAACGACCCGGACTGGATGGGTGACTACCACACCGACATCAACATCCAGATGAACTACTGGATGGCCGACCGGGCCGGCCTGTCCAGCAGCTTCGACGCCTACGCCGACTACTGCCTGGCGCAGCTCCCGTCCTGGACCGAGCTGACCCGCACCCTCTTCAACGACCCGCGCAACCGCTACCGCAACTCCAGCGGGAAGATCGCCGGCTGGACCGTCGCCATCTCGACCAACATCCATGGCGGAGGCGGCTGGTGGTGGCACCCGGCGGGCAACGCGTGGCTGTCCAACTCGCTCTTCGAGCACTACGAGTACACCCAGGACGCGGCCTACCTCGCCAGGATCCACCCGCTCCTGAAGGGCGCCTGCGAGTTCTGGGAGGCGCGGCTGCTCACCACGACCGTCACCGACCCGGCCACCGGCAAGGACCGAGAGGTCCTGATCGCCGACAGCGACTGGTCGCCCGAGCACGGCCCCCTCGACGCCAAGGGCATCACCTACGCGCAGGAACTGGTGCGGGCGCTCTTCGAGAACTACCGCACCGCGTGTGCCGTCCTCGGCCGGGACAGCGGCCACAGCAGGACCATCGCCTCCCTCCAGGAGCGGCTGTACCTGCCGCAGGTGAGCCCGAAGACGGGCTGGCTGGAGGAGTGGATGTCACCCGACAACCTCGGAGAGACGACCCACCGGCATCTCTCGCCGCTGATCGGGCTCTTCCCCGGCGACCGGATCCGCCCCGACGGCTCCACCCCCAAGGCCGTCGTCGACGGCGCGACCGCGCTGCTCACCGCGCGCGGGATGGAGAGCTTCGGCTGGGCGAACGCCTGGCGCAGCCTGTGCTGGGCCCGGCTGAAGAACGCGGACAAGGCGTACCAGCTGGTCGTGAACAACCTGCGGCCCTCCATCGGCGGGACCAACGGGACCGCGATGAACCTGTTCGACATCTATGAGGTGTCGACGGGCCGCGGCATCTTCCAGATCGAGTCCAACTTCGGCACCTCGGCCGCCATGATCGAGATGCTGGTCTACTCCCGCCCCGGCCACATCGAACTGCTCCCCGCGCTTCCCGACGCCTGGGCGCGTTCCGGCTCGGTCACCGGCGTCGGGGTACGCGGCGGTTTCGTCATCGACCTGCGCTGGCGGGACGGCAAGGTCACCGAGGCGCGGTTGCGCAGCGTCGGCGGCCGCAGCACCACAGTGTCGTACGGGGGAGTGTCCCGCGCTCTCAGCCTCAAACCGGGCGGTTCCGTCACACTGCGGGACTTCAGCCGGTGAGCCGCCGTCCGTGGTTCCCGCTCGGTGGCCGTGCGGCAGGAGTCGTCGGCGCCCTCGTCGTCGCGCTGTGCGCGCCGGCCGCCATGTCCTCGGCGTCGGCAACTTCTGCGGTGCGTCCCTCCCACCAGGTGGTGACCTGGGGGGCGAGCGCCGACCGGATGGGAACGGCGGTCGCCGACCACAGCTACCGGCTCGTCGTGCGCACCAGGGTCGGCGGCGGCAGCCCGCGGATCCGGCTGTCCAACGCGTTCGGAGACCACCCGGTGACGTTCGACAGCGTCTACGCCGGGCAGCAGAAGGACGGTGCCCAGCTTCTCCCCGGCAGCAACCGCCGCCTCACCTTCGGCGGTGGTCAGGCCGTCACGGTGCCGCCCGGCGCCACCGTGTACAGCGATCCGCTGTCCGGATCGCTGGCGGCGCAGAGCAATCTCGTCGTCAGCCTCCATGTGGTGGCGGCCGAGGGGCCGGCGACCGGCCACGGCATGGCCATGCAGACGTCCTACGCGGCGGGCGGCGACCACGCAGGCGAGGAGGGCGCGGGCAGTTGGACCGAGCGGATCGGATCCTGGTTCTACCTCGACGCGGTCAGCGTGGAGACCGGGGCGGACACCGGCGCCGTGGTCACGCTCGGCGACTCGATCACCGACGGCTGGCAGTCGAGCACCGACACCGACCGCCGGTGGCCCGACTACCTCTCGCGGCGGCTCCAGGGCGCGACCGGCATCGGCATCAAGGGCGTCGCCAACGAGGGGATCTCCGGCAACAAGGTGCTGGCCGACGGCGCCGGACAGAGCGCCCTCGCGCGGTTGCAGCGCGATGTGCTCTCCCAGCCCGGGATCCGCACGGTGTTCCTCTTCGAGGGCATCAACGACATCAAGGCGCACAGCGGCGTCACGGTCGACGACATGATCGCCGGCTACCGGCAGATCATCGACCGGGCCCACGCGGCGGGCGTCTGCGTCGTCGGCGGGACGGTGCTGCCCTTCAAGGGGTGGTCGGAATTCGATCCCGCCAGTGAGGCCGTACGCCAGGGCGTCAACTCCTTCATCAGGAGCGGCGGTGCGCTGGACGCCGTCACCGACTTCGACAAACTCCTGCGCAGCCCGTACGACCAGGAGCGGCTGCTTCCGGTCTTCGACGGCGGCGACCACCTGCACCCCAACGACAAGGGCATGCAGGCGATGGCCGACTCGGTCGACCTGACGAGCCTGCGGTGCACCCGCTGAACTCCGCCGGGCCGGCGCCGTCCTGAGCCGGCGCCGACCCCGGAATCCGACGCTCCGACGCCGGGCCCGACCGGGCCCGACCGGGCCCGGCGTCCGCCGGATGTCACTGTTCGGAACTGTTCGAGAGATCTAACATTTTCCTCATAACTGTCTGCAACGCTCTTCCCTGTGCGACTCAGGATCCGCACATCAGGGGAGAGGGACGCAGATGTCAGGCGCGCGGGACGAGACGCACGAACACGACGGGGCCGCACGCGAGGAGATACCCGAGGCCACGGTCGACGGCCCGCCCGCCGCAGCAGCGCGCGGAACCCGCCGTCGGGCCAAGAAGATCGTCGCCTGGACGGCCGTCGGCACACTGGTGCTGCTGGTCGTCTCGGGCGGCGCGATCTACTACCGGCTCAACAGCAACATCAAGAGTTTCCCCGCCGAGGCGATGAGCGCGGAGCGCCCGCCCGCCGCCGTACCCGACGCCACCGGGAACACCCCGGTCAACGTCCTGCTCATCGGCTCCGACTCACGCGGCGGCGCCAACAGCAGCCTCGGCGGCGGAGAGAGCGGCACGGCCCGTTCGGACACCACGATCCTGTTGCACGTCTACGCCGACCACAAGCACGCGATCGGCATCTCCATCCCCCGCGACACCCTGGTCACCATCCCCGCCTGCCGGCTGCCGGACGGGAGCTGGACCAGCGAGCGGACCCACACCATGTTCAACGAGGCCTTCTCGGTGGGGGAGACCGACGCGGGCAACCCGGCCTGCACACAGAACACGGTCGAGAAACTCACCGGCCTGCGGGTGGACCACACCATCGTGGCGAACTTCGAGGGCTTCGCGGCGATGACGAAGGCCGTCCACGGGGTGGAGGTCTGTCTGCCGAACGACATCTACCAAGGTGACGTCAACCCGAAGCTGGGCGCCAGGGGCGATCTGGTCCTCAGCAAGGGCAAGCAGAACGTCCAGGGCCAGCAGGCGCTGGACTACGTGCGGCTGCGGCACGGCATCGGCGACGGCTCCGACATCGGCCGGATGCTGCGCCAACAGGCCTTCCTCGGCTCGCTGGTGTCCAAGATCAAGGGGCAGGGCATCAACCCCACCACGCTGCTGCCGCTCGCGGACGCCGCGACCAAGTCGCTGATCGTCGACCCCGGTCTCGCCTCGGTGGCGAAGCTGCTGGAGTTCGGCTCGTCGCTGAAGAACATCGACCTGCGCGACCTCAAGTTCCTGACCACGCCCTGGCGTTTCAGCGGTGAGCGCGTCGAGCTGGTCCACCCCGCCGTCGACACCCTGTGGGCCACCCTCAAGGCCGACCGGACCATCGACGGGCAGGACGCCGCAGGGTCGCCGACCACCCCGCCCGCGACGTCGACACCGTCTGCTCCGGCATCGCCGTCCGGGACCCCGGGCGCGGGCGTCAAGCTCGTCGTGCTCGACGGCACCGCGACCACCGGTCTCGCGGGCAAGGCGGCGACCACCCTGGAGAAGGCCGGCTTCAGCGTCAGCGGGACGGTCACCGCCTCCTCCCAGACGTACGACACGACGGTCGTCGAGTATGGAGCCGGCCGGCGCGCCGACGCGCAGAAGGTCGCCGCCCTCTTCCCCGGCGCCACCCTGTCACCGGTCTCCACCGCCGGGATCAGGCTCGTCCTCGGCAAGAACTACACCCTCGGCCAGGATGCCGCGCAGCCGACCGGAACGCCCACCGCGCTGCCCTCCACCGTCGTGGCCGACGCCCGCTCCGCGGACCAGGACACCTGCGCCAACACGGTCTTCGGGTCCGGCGGCTGACGGCCCCCGCAGGTTCTCGGCCACGCGCGCCTGACGGAGCCCGGCGGACGGTCCCGCCGGGCGAACGGCGCGATCCTGTCCGGCACCCCGCCCCACTCGGTGCTCCGAAGGTGGATGCTGGAGGGGAGGAGATGTGTCGCCATGCGTACCGGGAGTGAACCGCTGACCGCGCGCAGTGCCCTGCGCCTGCGGCTGGGACTGGCCGCGTTCGGGCTGGCCTGGGCGGTGGTGGGCGCTGTGGGGTTCGCGGTGGCGGGTCATACGGCGTGGGCGGTCACGTTCGCGGTGGTGGGAGTGGTGGCCGTCGTGGACATGCTCGTTGTGGGCCGGCACATCCACCAGGGCGCGCACTACCAACCGGGCCGGGACATTCCGCCGTATCGGCCAGACCGTGGCGGCGACACCCACCTGCGGCACCACGGCCCCTAGCCGGGCCCGCCCAGCAACTCTCCGGTCAGGACCCGCTGCAGCCAGGCGTCCGGCGGCGAACGCGTCAGGACCGGTCCGACACCGCCCGCTGTCAGGGGGCCGATGCGCCGGGCCAGGCACCGTTGGCGGCCAGGCCGAGGATCAGCGCGGCGATGTTCCAGGCGTCGTCCTCACCTCGGTGGTGGCGCCCCTCCAGCGGCAGCCCGGCGATCCGCAGCGCCTGCGCCATGCCGGGGCGCTTGCGCAGTCCGTGCGCCTCGGTGAAGACCAGCTTCGCGTTGGTGTGCCGGCTTCCGAAGGGGTACTCCGTGCCGGTCGCCAGGCACTGCCGGGTGAACTGGTGCCGGTCGTAGTCGCCCCAGCTGGCCCACGGCCGGCTCCCGGCCCGGTGTTCGGCGGCCAGCAGCCGGCAGGCCTCGGAGAAGCCGACGCCGGTGTCCACCTCGGCCTGGGTCAGACCCGTCAGTTCGGTGCAGAAGGCGCTGACGGCGGACCGTGCGGGCCGCACCAGGATGCGGTGCCGCGCGACCCGTTCGCCCGTGTCGAGGTCGACGACGGTCAGCCCGATCTCGATGATCTCGCTCACCGCCCCGGGAGGCGGTTCGCCGGCCCAGCAGGTCGCCTCGACATCGATGACGTTCAACAGTCCTGTGGCGCTGTCCATGCTGCCGAGGGTAGGAGACGCCCACCCGCAGGTCACGTCGGTTTACTCGCCTTACTCGCCGGTGGTGCCGTCGATGCACTCCCGGAGCAGATCGGCCTGACCGTTGTGCCGCGCGTACTCCTCGATCATGTGGGTCAGGATGTAGCGCAGCGAGTACACCTCGTCGCCGTAGTGCCCGGTGTCGTCCAGCGACGCGGCCGCGTCCACGATCGCGCGGGACCGCGCGCACTCCTCGTGCCAGGCCCGGAACGCCTCGTCGGGATCGGCCGAGTCGACGTCCCATTCGCTGAACCGGCCGGGCTCCGGACGCGGCCAGTAGGGCTGGACGTTCTCGTCGTTCAGTATTTTCCGGAACCAGCCCCGCTCGACCTCGACCAGGTGCCGGACCAGTCCGAGCAGCGACAGCTCCGAGGGCGGAACGGCCCTCTCCCGTAGCTGCTCGGTGGTCAGTCCGGTGCACTTCATCTCCAGCGTCTCGCGCTGGTACTGCAGGAAGGCCGTGAGGCTGGCGCGCTCGTCCGCGATCCACGGCGGCTGGGTTCTCTCGTGATCTTGCATCGGGTCATCATGCCAACCGGGGTGGCCGCTCGCCGGGATCAACCGGCCGGTTCCCGAGGCCGGGGCGCGATGCTGTGGGCGTCCATCTCGGGCCTCCTGGTTGGTTACACTGTCAAAGAATCTGCACGACTGAAGTATCTGCATGTGTGCAGATATTATTGAAGGGGAGGCTGCCCGGGATGTCAACCGTTCGCCGGGAGGACGCTCATCGCATCTACCGCCGCTACGTGGACGCGGTGGTGCTCAACGGGCAGGCGAGTGCCGAGGCCGCCGGGCTGCACACCACCGACCTGCGCGCCCTGAGCGTTCTCGACCTGGCCGGCAGCCTCACCTCCGGCGAACTCGCCGAGCGCACCGGACTGACCACGGGCGCGACCACCCGGCTGATCGACCGCCTGGAGCGCCGGGGCCTGGTGCGCCGGGCGGTGCACCCGGCCGACCGGCGCAAGGTCATCATCGAGCCGGTGGCCGGAGCCACCGGGGGCGTGGACGTCGAAGCGGTGGCCGGTCCCGCCCGCCGCCGGGTCGGCGCGGTGCTCGCCCGGTACACCCCGGAGCAACTCGACGTCCTCTTCGACTACTTCGAGCACGCGGCCACGGCCTACCACGAGGCCACCGAGGAGCTGCGCAGTGACGCCGCCCGCCCGGCCGGCGTCACTCCGGAGGGTGCTCAGGAGTGACGGCAGCCGGATAATTCGTGGTGGATCCCGCGCTGATCACCGATGATGGCTGGCATGTCCATCCGTGGGAGGACCAGGCAGTGACAGGCGATCGGGAGGAATCTCTCGAGGCGGCGCCGACCGGCCGGCTCGTCGAGATCGCCTGCGACGAGTCGGGTTCCGACGGCGAGAATCTCCTGGGCGGCAACACGGATGTGTTCGCCCATGCCAGCGTGCGGTTGGACGTCGCGCTCGCGGCGGACAGCATTCAGGAGATACGGAACAGAATTCGCTCGCCCGCGCAGGAGTACAAGGCGAATCACCTGCTCCGCGAGAAACACCGGCCGGTTCTCACCTGGCTGCTCGGACCATCGGGACCGATCCACGGCCATGCGCACGTCCATCTGACCGACAAGGCGTTCTTCGTCGTCGGAAGGGTGGTGGACCTGCTCGTCGGGAAAGCGACGCACGCGGCCAGTGCGGGTCTGAGCCAGGACGAGGAAGCCCATTCCCTTGCCGTCGCCCTGTATCGCGAGGGTCCCCGGTCCTTCGGGCCGGAATTGTGGCGCGAGTTCCTGGAGTCGTCCAACCATCTGATGCGCACCAAGAACCTCTGGGGCACACGGACCCCGGTCGACTCGTTCTTCCGCACCATCGACAACCTTCGCAGGACCGCCGCGGGCGGGTCGGTCGACGACATCCTGGAACGGCTGGCGGCGGCCCGATCGCCCGCGGATTCCTTTCGGGCCCGGCTCCTCGACGACCCGACGGTGATTCCCGCGCTGGACCCGCTGATCCCCTCGATCGTCCGGACCGTTGCGCACTGGAGCGACGGCAACAAGCCTGTCTCCATCGTTCACGACCGGAACAACACGCTGACGGACGAGCGGATCGCGCAGCTCAAGGAGATCTTCAGCAGGCCGCACCCTGCTGATCCCGGGTACGGTCCGCGCGGCCGGCTGACGAGCGTGACGCTCGTCAGCTCCCGCTCGGACGCCCGCATCCAACTCGCCGATTTCCTCGCCGGCGTGGCGCGGAAGATCGCGTCGGACGAACTCAACCAACGGGGAGATGCGGAGCTCACCGCACTGCTGCGACCGTATGTCGATGAGTCGTCATTCTGGGGAGACGGCAGAAGCTGGTCCCTGCTGAGTCCCGTGCCGAGTGCCCGGCGATAGTGCCGCCCCAGCACCCCGGTCCTGCCGGTCCCGCCGCCGGAAATGCCGGCCACCTCGGCGGGCACCCCTGTTACCGTTGGCGTATGGAGATCACCAGGCACATCACCACCGCGACCGCGCGAGCTACCAGCTCGTCGGTTGCCGCCGCCTGACCTCACTCCTCATCCCCGGCGACCGGAAACGGCCGCCGGTGCGCTGTACGACTCCTGTTTCGCAGTCCGTGCCCACGGTTCCTTTTCCGGTCCCCACGACCCGAAGGAACCGCCGCCATGAACACCGACCGGACCGTCAGCACCTTCATCGACTTCTTCCGCGACCGCGGACACCAGCGCATCACCGGTGACTCGCTTCTCCGGCCACCCGGAGACCCGGTGCTGTTCACCACCTCCGGCATGCACCCGCTCACCCCGTACCTGCTCGGCCGCCCGCATCCGCTCGGTCAGCGGCTGGTCGGCCTGCAACGCTGTCTGCGCACGACCGACCTGGACGAGGTCGGCGACCGTACCCACCTGACCGTCTTCGAGATGCTGGGTTCATGGTCGCTCGGGGACTACGGAGGCCCGCAGAGCCTGCGCTGGGGCTACGAACTGCTGCGCGACGGCTTCGGCATCCAGCCCGGCCGGCTGCATGTCACCGTCTTCGGCGGCGACGACCAGGTCGGCCCCGACACCGAGTCCCTGCGGACCTGGAACGAGCTGAGCGTGCCGGTGGAGCTGACACGCGAGGACAACTGGTGGTCCAACGGCCCCACCGGGCCGTGCGGACCCGACTCGGAGATCTTCGTATGGACCGGCGACACCCCACCGCAGGGCACCCCGACCAGCGATCAGCGATGGGTCGAGGTGTGGAACCACGTGAAGATGCGGTACCACCGCCACGACGACGGAAGCCTCCAACCCCTGCTCCGGCCAAGCATCGACACCGGGCTGGGTCTGGAGCGGCTCCTGACCGTGCTGCAGGACAAGCCATCGGTCTACGAGTGCGACATCTTCGACCCCTGGACGAGCACGATCTCCGGCCTGTGGGACCTGGACGAGTTCTCGCTCCGTGTCGTCTGTGACCACCTGCGGTCCAGCATCGTGGTCATCGGCGACGGCGTCCTCCCGTCGAACACCGGCCGCGGCTACGTCCTGCGCCGGCTGACGCGCCGGGTGCTGACCACCTTGTGGCGGGACGGCCCCTCGCGGACGTTGTCCGACCTCCCCACGGAGCTCTTCGAGCACACTCTCGACCACTTCCGGCAGACGGGCGAGGTCGGATCCGTGCGCGATGTGCTGCTCGACGAGGAGCGCCGCTTCTCGAAGCTGCTGGAGCGGGGCCGGCTGGTGCTGTCCCGGCAGGGGTTCGACGGGCCGCTGCGCGAGGAGGACTACAGCTATCTGCACGAGACCCACGGGCTGCCGCGTGAACTGGTCGTCGGACTCCTCACCTCCGAGGGGCGGTGACCAGAGGGCTCACCATCAGAAGACCGGCCGTCGCGGCCGTCGGCGGGCGGACCCGACGGCGAGCAGGAACCACCCCGTGTGCGGGATCCACTGCTCGGCCCAGCGCCAGGCGTCCCCCGGCGGGGCGTCGGATGGAAGGAAGGCGATGTCCACCTCGTCGGACCACCCCGAGGTGATGCCGTTGACGATTCCGCCGGGGATGTTGGGGAAGTCCGACGCGTAGTCGACGTTGTTACGGCCGCGGCCCTGGATCATCGACGCGTCGAACGGGTTGCGGCCGGTGATCCACGCCAACTGGTCGTCGGCGAACGCGCCGAGCCGGGCGCGGTCGTCCTCGGCGACGCCGTCGAGGGCGGCACACGCGGAGGCGGCCGCGGCCAGTGAGGCGATGGTGGCGTTCTCGCCCTGCCACCAGTAGCCCGTCTCATTGGCATGGGGGAAGAAGAACGCGTCCTCGGCCGATTCGCCGGCGGGCTGCACCCGCTGGCGCGGATAGCCGAACGGGTTGGGGACCGCGTGGGTGCGGCGCAGCGTGTCGAGCATGGCTTCCAGAGCCAGTGCCCGGGCCGGACCGGCCTCGGGGGAGCCGGGCAGAACGGTGGCGAACCGGGTCAGCGCGAGCACGGGCAGTCCGGCCTCGGCGGCGTGGAAGAACGGGCGTCCGGCGGCGTCCCCGGTGAACCATCCGGGGCCGTCGGGGGGTCGTACGTACCGGGTGAGGAGTGAGCGCACCCGTCGGCTGGCCGCTTCCCGGGCTCCGGTCTCCGGGGCTCCGTTCTCCCCGTCCGCGCCCGCCGCCACGAGTTCGGTCGCGGCCAGCAACGCCGTGTAGTCGTCGACGATCGACTCCGTGCCGTCGTCGAGATACTCCAGGTTGTGGGCTTCGAGATGGACGAAGCCCTGGACCGCGGCGGAGAGGTACTCGGGGCCGGTGAAGTCACCGTGGTCGTCGAGGGTCGCGGCGCGCGCCAGGGCCGCGATGGCCAGGCCGCCGCCCTGCCGGTAGGCGGCCTGGTAGCGGTCGGTGCGTACGCACTCCGCCAGCGGCGCGGTCACGACGCGCTCGTCGAGCTTCTTGGTCAGCGCGTCGAAGATGCCGGTGTAGAAGTACCCCTCCGGCGCCCGGAAGCGGACGAGGAAGTCCGCGCCCCACAGCGCCTCGTCGCGCAGCCGTGCGCCGAGGGAACGGACCAGCGCCGAATGGCGCTCGGCGATCGCGTCACGGGCGGCCATCATGGCCCACGCGCACAACGGCATCTGCTGCGGGCTCATCGTGCGGGTGTACGTGAGGTGGTTGAGGAACTTGCTGGTGTCGCCGCTCGCGTCCAGCCAGCCGCCGCGCGCGTCGACCTCCCGGCGGGTGTCGTCGCCCCACAGCACGGCGTGCCGGTCCTTCCGGTCGATCTCGCCGCTGGATCGCATCGCCTTGAAGTACGCCAGCACGTCGGACATCGTTTCGCGCTGCAGCCGGTCCTCCGCGACCTCGAAACGATCCGAGACGGTCCGGCGGCCGTCGCCGTCGACGACACGGACCGCGTAGCGGCCCGGCTCCAGGTCCTGCGGCAGCTCCACCCGCGCGAACGGGCCGCGCCGCCAACCGGGCACCGCCTGGACGGGACCGGCCGTGAGGCGGCGGACGACGAGCGCGTCGGCGGTGAGCAGTTCGACCCGCTGTGGAGCGCGGCCGTCGGGCAGGACCGCCACGACGGCCTTCGACGCACCGAGCCCGTAACCGAGATGGCCGAGCAGAACGGCCGGCCGTACGGTGCTCGCCCCGTCGTTCACGTCGTTCACATCGTCAAGGTCGTCCATCGAGCGCATCCGCGAGCACCGCCCCTTCCACCGCACCGAAGCTCTACGGCGAACCTACGCCCCTCCACCGGCGACGGTGCTGAGCGGCTGCCCGGCCGTACCGGCACCCTGCGCGGATCCGGGACACCGTGGAGCGGATATTGTCTCCGCCATGTCAGTCGATCTCGGATTCCTCTGCTCCACTTGCGGCGAGCACCACGAAGAGCTCCCGATGAGCTACTCCACCATGGCCCCGGACATCTGGGAGCCGGCCTTCGCCAACGACCCCGACAGCATCCTGTCGTTGGACCAGTGCGTGATCAGGAACCAGGCCTTCTTCGTGCGGGGTCTGATCGAGATACCCGTGATCGGACGCACGGACGTCTTCGCCTGGGGCGTGTGGATCTCCCTCAGCCGTGAGAGCTTCGCGCGGGCGAGCGAGCTGTGGGAGACCCCGGGCCGGGAGACCGAACGGCCGTACTTCGGTTGGCTGTCGACGGAACTGAGCCTGTATCCGGAGAGCACGACCGACCTCAAGACGAACGCCCACACGCGCCCCGTCGGCCGGCGCCCGCGGGTGGAACTCGAGCCCACGGACCACCCGCTGGCGGTGGAACAGCGCACCGGCATCACCATGGACCGGGTGCGGCAGATCGCCGAGGCGGTCCTGCATCCACAGCGCTGACAGGCTCGGTACCCGGCTCGCCACCTGGCTCGTGGGCACCCCATGAGATCCTCCTCGCATGCTTCTCGACACGCCCCGGCTCCGCCTGCGCCACTTCCGGCCCGCCGACGCGCCGGCGCTCTCGGTGTACCGCTCGGACCCGGAGGTGGCCCGCTATCAGGGCTGGTCCGCCCCGGTGTCCGCCGAGTCGGCGGACGCGCTCATCGCGAAGTTCAGCGACGATCCGACCCGGCCGGGCTGGTTCCAGTACGCGATCGAGCTCAAGGAGGACGGCTGTCTGATCGGCGATGTCGGGGTGAACCTGAACGAGAACCTCATGCAGGCCGACCTCGGCTTCACCCTCGCCCGCGACCGGCAGGGCCACGGATACGCGACCGAAGCCGTGAGCGCCGTGCTGCAGGACCGGTTCGCCGGCGGTCTGCGCCGGATGTCGGCGGAGTGCGATGCCCGCAACGTGAGTTCGGCCCAGCTGCTGGAACGGCTGGGGTTCCAACTGGAGGGGCGGCGCCCCGCGTTCACCTGGATCAAGGGCGAGTGGACGGACGATCTCCTCTACGGACTGCTCGCCGACAGGCCGTTCAATCCGGATGCGCCGGCGGACGGCTTTCGCGCAGAATTCACGGATGAGCGCTGATACACCCAGGTCGCCGCAGGCGAGAGCCCTGCGGCACGTCGCTGCCCGGTCCACGGGCGGACCGCTCGACGCCGGGCTGCGCGTGACGATGAACCTCCACCCCGACCGGTGGACAGGCGGACTGCCGATTCTGCGGCGACTGGCGCAGGACGGCGTCTACTCCTCGCAGTTCGTGACCGGCACCAGCAACGGCGGCCTGACCGCCCACCCAGGCGGGGACCGGTGGCGCTGGGAGAGCCTGATCTTCGGCGGCGCCTACGACGATGCCGCCGCGCACGAGCGCCCGGTCTATGGCGCGCTCAACTTCCGTCACGAGCACATCGGTGCGGCACCGCGATTCGGCTCCTCGCACTTCCGGCTGACCGCCGAGGCCGTCGCCCGGGCCACGTTCTGCTATCCGGACAGCTCCACCGAGCCGTCCGACTTCGGCGTCGCCACCAGCTGCGCACTCGTCGAACTGGCCGCGGCCGGGAAGCTGGACGCCCTGGACGGCCATGTCGAGGCGCAGATCCACGGGCCGGTCCTGCTCGACCGCGATGTGGAGGCGTTGGTCCTCGATCCCAGCTATCGCGGCACGGAGGTGGAGGCCGAGGCCGCGCGGCTGCCGTGTCCCGTCGAATGGCACGGCGGCTTCCGGCTCACCGTCGAGAACCTGCGGCGCCACCCGGACTTCCGCGGCCAGGAGTACGTCGATCTGGGCGCCGCCATCGCGGTCGACGGCCGGCTCGATCCCCGGATCATCGGAGACGCGGCCCGCACCGGCCGCTACGACGCCCAGGCGCTCAAGAAGGTCTGGCACTGCCTGGCGCGCTTCGGCGCGCCGCTCCGGCCGTCACACCGGTCAGTAGTAGCCCTTCTCGCCGTCGACGAGCTCCCGGACGGTGTCCATGTGGCCGGCGTGCCGGGCGGTCTCCTCGATCATGTGGAGGAGCATCCAGCGCAGTGACGCGGCGGCGGCGCCGAAGTCCGGGTGCTTGCCCACCGTGTCCAGCGAAAGGGACGCGATGATCTCGTTGGACACCTCGCAACTGCGCTCGTATTCCGCCAGGAGCTGCGCGAGGGGGATGTCGTCGACCATCATGTCGGCATCCTCGGGCCCGTCGTCGAACTGCGGACCCTCGGCCTTCCTGCCGAGCAGCAGGACCTCGAACCAGCAGTGCTCGACCCACCGCATGTGGGAGACGATGCCCGCGATCGTCATGTGGGGAGAGGTCGGGAGGACCGACCGGTGGGCGTCCTCCTCGGACACGCCTTCGCATTTCCAGCGGATGATCGCGCGCTGCATGTCGAGCCAGCCCACCAGTTGGGTGCGTTCGTCGGCGTCGTAGGGAGGGCGGATGCGGGGAGAAGGAGTCATGGGCGCCGACGGTATCGCAGCCCCCGGCGCGGGCGCACGGGAGTTTCCCGGGCGCACCGGTGCTCTCCGCCGGACGGATCCGGCCGGCCGCGTCAGACCAGCTCCGCCGGCCGTCGCCGCTGGTCCACCCCGGCCTGCTGCGCAACCGCGGCTACACCGGCGGGATCCTGGTCGCCGTGGCGTTCTTCGCCTCGTTCACCGGGCAGATGCTGGTCCTGTCGGTCTTCCTGCGGGGACCGCTGGGGCTGTCCCCGCAGAACGCGGCTCTGTCCATCGCACCCCTCGCCCTCGGCATCGCCATCACGGCCGGCCCGGCCCGAGGTCTGGGCCCCGGGCGCCCGCCGGTGCGGCCCGCACTCACCGGCGGGCCGCACCGAGGGCGGTCACTCGGTGTCGACGGCCGCGGCCAGGGAGATGTCGATGTGCCGCAGCGCGGCCACTGTGAACGACGTCGCGAACTCGCCGGCCAGCCGCGGACTGAGCGAGCCGGTGCCGAGAGCGCACCGCGCGCCCTCCACGGCGAGACCGACGATGAAGGAAGCGCACAAGGTCGCGCTGGCCCCCCACGGCGGCTGCCCGTGCGATGCCGCGAACTCCCTGATCAGGTGGGCGATCCGGTCGGTGGCGGCGGTCATCAGCCGGTGCCGGGCGGCCGGGACGGTGCCCGAGGCCTCCGAGCCGAACAGGAGGCGGAACTCATGGGGATGCGCGGCGGCATAGTCGAAGAATGCGAGGGTTCCGGCGCGCACCTGGTGTTCCAGCGAAAGGCGCTCCGCCGCGACCTGGGCATCGAAGAGCTGCCGGGCAAGAGTCTCCGCGGCCCGTTCGCTGCAGCGCTTGTAGAGGTCTTCCTTGCTTCCGAAATGCGCGTACAGCGTCGGTTTGGTGGAATGGGCGCGCGCGGCGATGGCCTCCATGGTGGCGGCCAGATAGCCTGCCTCCGCGAAGATGACGCATGCGGCGTCCAGCATGTGCGCTTCTCTGGAATGGGAGGCCGCGCGTATGCGTGGCCGTCCGGTTACGGAGAGATCTTCAGGTGATGGCGTGGCGCTCCCCGCATCGATCATGAATGGCACTTTACTCCACGGTAAAGTCGACATAGGCTTTACTTCGCGGTAATGCTGCCCTGTGCGGTGAAACCGTCAAGATCTTTTGAGTACGCATAGGTATCCCGTACTCGGCACGACCCACTCCCCCTTGGGAAGTGGCCCCATCCCGTGTCCCGGCCGCCCACGCGAGGGCGTCCCGGGCCCAGTGGAGGCCCTTATGCGCCGACCTCGCCCTTCCACGGGCGCCCCCGCCGAAGCAGATCTGCTGGGGCAGCTGGGTAGTGGGCGGCATTATGAAGGCCCAGCCCTGCACCAGGACCGGTCCCTGCCGATGGTGCCGCGGCAGGATCTCCTGACGGGTGGCCCCTGGCCGTTGCCCCGTACGCCGACGGCGTGTCGCCAGGCCCGGTCGGCGCTCCGCCAGGTGCTGCGGCAATGGGGGATGGAGCATTTCACCGATACCGCGGAACTCCTCGTCAGCGAACTGGTCACCAATGCGGTGCGTTACGCGCCGGGCCCCATCCATCTGACCGCCCGGGGCGGCCATGCGCTGCGCTGCCACATCGATGACGGCAGCAGGCTGCTTCCCCGGCTGCACAACGCCCGTCCCGACGACGAATTCGGCCGGGGCCTCGCCCTGGTCGACCAACTCGCCAGCGACTGGGGTGTGGACCTCACCGACTGCGGCAAATCCGTCTGGTTCGAGCTCAAGGGCGCGAAGCCCCTGAAATGAGCGACAGCCGGACGGGCGGGTCCGGAATTAACTTTCCTGCCGATGACCCGGGGCGAATGGGCCGTCCAGCGCGGCCCATTGAAGCAGCATGATGGTTTTGGCGTCGGCGATGTCGCCGGACCGGATCAGGTCGAGGGCCCGGGTGAAGGGGAGTTCGACGACTTCGATGTCCTCGCCTTCCTCCGCCAGTCCGCCGCCACCCGTGTCGCGTGTCGCGGAACTGTACGGCGCCGCGTAGAAATGCAGGCGTTCGGTGACCGATCCAGGGCTCATGTAGACGTCGAAGACATGCTCCACCGCACCGATGGTGTGCCCTGTCTCCTCCGCGGCCTCGCGCCGTATCGCCGTCTCGGGGCCGTCCTCGTCGAGCAGGCCGGCGGCGGTCTCCAGGAGCATGCCGTCCGGGTGGCCGTTCGCGTAGGCGGGGTAACGGAACTGGCGGGTGAGCAGCACGGTGCCACGGTCGCGGTCGTGGAGCAGTACGGTGGCGCCGTTGCCACGGTCGTACGTCTCACGCTGTTCGGTGCTCCAGTGGCCGTCCGAGTGCCGGTAGTCGAACGTGGTGGTGCGCAGGACGTACCAGTGGCAGGACAACAGCCTGACGTCCCGGACCACGACCCGGGGATTGCCGGTCAGGTCGAGGCCGTCCTGGTCCAGCCGGGTCCGGCCACGTCGGTCGGGTGTGTCGATGCCGGCCGTCATCGGGCGGCGGGGATCTCGTCGAGGTGGTGGAAGACCTGCTTGCCCAGCGCTTCGGCCTGGCTGGTCATCAGATCCGCCCCCGCGGAAGGTCCGCCGATGCGCCAGACGGCGTCGCACCTCGCCAGCAGGCGCTCCGCGACGGGATGGAAGATCTCGTCGAACGCCGGGTCGCCGATGCCGGCGGAACCCGCGGTCTCGATCAGCGGCAGGGCCAGCGCCTCACCGGTGACGGGCAGGTGCCCGGCCCGGAACAACGTCAGGGCGGCCTGGTTCATGGCGTGGACGTTGGCGGCGAGCTTCACCGGGTCGTCTCCCGTGCCGGACCGGTAGGGGCCGGCGACCAGGATCATCAAGGGGTGGAACGGGGCGGGCATCAGGCGCCTTTCGTCGGTACGTGTGGTGCGGCAGAGGCGGTGCGTCGGCCGTTGTGCGGTGGGCGCGAGCGGCGGACCCGGTCGGATCGGACCTGGTCGGATCGGGACCGGTCAGATCAGGTGGGTGCGGACGCCGGCATCGCGCAGTGCGGCGAGCGTGGCGGGTCCGCCGGGGTGCGTGTCCGGGTCGTCGCCGGCCGCGTCGGTGACGAAGGTGTCCACGGCGTTCAGCGGGGCGACCCGGCTGAACGCCTGCACCCCGAGCTTGGTGGCGTCGGCCACCGCGACGGTGCGGCTGGCGCGGGCCAGCGCGGTCTGCTTGACCGCGCAGTCGTCCAGGGAGAACTCCGACCAGCCGTGATCGGCGTGCACGCCGCCGATCGACATGACGAAGCAGTCGAAGGCCAGTCCGTCCACGGCTCGCAACGCCAGCGGTCCGATCAGGGACCGCTCGCCCGGACGTGATTCCCCGCCCAGCACGAGCAGCCGGATGCCGGGCTGGTCCGCCAGCCGTACGGCCGCCTGCAGACTGAGGACCGCGACCGTCAACGGTGCCCGCGCGATCAGATGCCCGGCGACGTGCACGGTGGTGGTGCCCGCGTCGAGCAGTACGGTCTGCCCCGGTTCCACCAGTTCGGCCACGGCCGCACCCAGCCGGTCCTTGGTGGCGGCCTGCCAGGGCTCACGCGCCGCGAAGCCGGAGCCCTGCTCGGGGAGACCGGCCGCGACCGCGCCGCCGTGCACCCTGCGCACCATCCCCTGGCGTTCCAGCTCGTCCAGATCCCGGCGCACGGTCATCTCCGACACGCCCAGCCGCCGGGCCAGCTCGGCGACCCCCATCCGCTCGGCCCCCTGGACCAGGCGCAGCGTGACGTCGAGGCGGTTCGCAGTACTCATGCCCCCAGTTCTAACATGAGTGTGTTCGTTTTGGTAGATCAATGTGAGATACGCTTGAGCCTGGCCAGGGGGAAACGTGCCGGGGCGGACGGCGGGAGTGCTCGCCGTCCGCCCCGGTTCAGGCCGTTCGCTCTGTCCCGGTCAGCCGGTGAAGCCGATCCCGAACAGGTGCAGCGTGCCGTCGGCCGTCACCGGCAGGGTGACGCCGGCGATCTGCTTGCCCGCGGTCAGCGGGAGCTTGCTGCTGAACAGGTACGTTCCGACCATGTCCTTGGATCCGTCGCCGACGTTCCGGTACGGGGTCCCGACGACCGTGGTCGTCCCCGGGAGCGGCGTGCTCCCCCCGGCGTTCAGCGTCCAGTCGGACATGGCCAGCGTGACCTTCTCCGTGGAGCCGTCGGTGTAGGTGACGGTCACCGCGCCGCTGGTGCCCTTCGAGGGGGCGTTGATCGCGGCTCCCAGGAAGCCGATCGCGGTGGCCTTCGCCGGGGCGGCGACCGGGATGGTCTGGCCCGCGGCCGCGATGTTGTCCGGCTTGCCGCTGCCGCCCGGCCAGGGGTAGGCGATGCCGTCGGCCGTCACGGTGCCGCCCGTCTTCACTCCGGCCGCGTCCAGCGCGTTCTGCGAGTAGGCCCAGCCCTGCTCGTCGAAGCCGCCGCCGAAGGTCTTGCCGTCGGGGTACACGCCGGTCCCGGTCGCGTACGGCCACAGCGCACCCGGTGCGGCCACCGCCACGTGCAGCGCGGTCGACGGAAGGGTGCCGCCGTCGCTGCCGGTGAGACTGATCGGGATCGAGTAGGCGCCCTCGGTACTTCCCGCGGTCACCTGGAGTTGCTGCTCGGCCGGGGAGTGCGCCGGGACGGTGAGGGTGCCGCTGGAGGTCGCCATCGTGACACCGCTCGGCGGCGTGGCGGTCCACGCGACGGTCACCGGGCTGTCGGAGATGTTGGCCAGGTTCAGCGTCCCGGTCCCGCTCGCGCCCGGTGCCAGGACGAGCCCGGCGCCGGACGGCCCGGTCGCGGCGATGACGTCGCGCTGTCCTGTGCTGTCGGAGGGCGGTGCGTCGGCGGCCGCCGAGCCCCAGGACGTGTTCGGGGTGGCCGCGAGGGTGTAGTCGAGGGTCGCGCCGCCGGACAGCTTGCTGAAGCTGGTCCACGGCTTGTTCCACGCCGCGCCGTTGACCTTCAGCCCCTGTACGTACGGGCTGCCGGTGGCCGCGGCGGGAGCGTTGATCGTCACGGTGCGACCGTTGCCCAGGGTCACCTTCGCGGTCGGGAAGACGGGGCTGCCGAGCACCAGGGTATCGGTGCCGGGGGTCTCCGGGTACATGCCCAGCTCGGACCAGACGTACCAGGACGACATGGCGCCCAGGTCGTCGTTGCCGAAGGAACCGACGGGGGCGTTGAAGTACAGCTGCTGCTGCACGTCCCGCACCGCCTTCTGCGTCTTCCAGGGCCGGCCCAGGTAGGCGTACTCCCAGGGGATCTCCACACTGGGCTCGTTGCTCAGATCCGCGTGGGTGCTGTCCGGCTCGGTGAGAGCGGACAGCAGGCCGTCCAGATAGCTGCTGTAGGCGGCGGCCCCGCCGCGCGACTGGATGAGCGCCTGGAGGTTGAACGGGACCATCGGGGTGTACTGCGCCGAGGTTCCCTCGACGAACCCGTTGGACGTGCCGGGGGTGAAGCCGGCGGCGAACTCGCCGCTGGCCAGCTTCGCCTGCAGGTAGCCGGTCTGCGGGTTGAAGACGTTCTGCCAGTCCTGCGCCTGGCCGGCGAAGGTGGAGTAGAGGTCCTTCTTCCCGAGGGACTTGGCGAAGGCGGCGATGGCGTAGTCCGCGCTGTCGTACTCCAACTGCGTCGAGACCGGCCCGTAGAAGTTGCAGCAGCCCCATGTGCTGTTGTCGATCGGCAGATAGCCCTTGGCGTCGCGGACGGCCTGGCCCGGACGGTCGCCGTTGGGGTGCGTGGCCTGCCACGTCATCGCGGTCAGCGCGTCCCCGGTGTCGAAGCCGCGGGCGCCGAACGCGTAGGCGCCGGCGATGATGCCGTCGGCGGGGTCGCCGACCATCACATAGCTCTCACCGTTGTTCTGCGCCCACTTGGGCAGGATCCCGATCTGGTGGTAGCCGTTGAGCATCGACGTGACCACGTCGGAGGTCACGGCCGGAGCGACCATCGCCATCAGCTGGGTCTGCGACCGGTAGGTGTCCCAGCCCGAGTAGTTGGCGTACTGGACGTGACCTCTGGCGGTCGTATGGATCTGCCGGTCCATCCCCATGTACTGCCCGTTGCTGTCCGAGAACACGTTGGGGTGCAGCAGGGAGTGGTAGAGCGCGGTGTAGAACTGGGTCTGCTGGTCGGTGCTGCCGCCGCCGATCCTGATCCGTCCGAGGGTCTGGTTCCACGCGTTGTGCGTGGCCTGCCGGACCGTGTTGAAGTTCCAGCCGTGGATCTCACTCGCGACGTTGCCCGCGGCGTTGGCGTCCGAGGTGTACGAGATGCCGACCTTCGCGGTGACGGTCGCGGACTTCGACGTGTCGAATCCGAGATAGACGCCGTTGGCGCCGACCACCGGCGGGTTGGAGGGGGCCTTCACCTTCGACGCGCCGGCCCCGCCGTGGGTCGTCGGCCGCTGCTTCGACGGGAGGGTGAAGTGCGCCCCGGGCGTGGCCGCCCGGGTGGTGGCGGCGGGCAGCTGCTGCTGGGGAGCGCCCAGCTTCAGCGCCTTGGCGTTCGGGTCGACCGTGCTGCCGACCCAGGTGCCGCTGCTGCTGAACGGCCGGTCGAAGCTGATCGTGAAATGCAGGGTGTATGTGTTGTTCGCGCCGCAGAAGTGGCCGCTGTCGATCGCGCCGGTCACTTCATGGTCGTTGACGATCTGCGCCCGGGTGCCGTCGATCTTGGTGGCGCCGCCGCTCAGCTTGAGCAGGAGATGGGCGTCGGAGCCGCTGGGAAAGGTGAAGCGGCCCATGCCGGCGCGGGCGGTGGCCGTCAGTTCGGTGTTCACGCCGGAGCCGTCGGTGAGTGCGTAGTAGCCGGCCTGCGCGGTCTCCTTGGCGTGGTCGAAGCCGACCGAGGTCGCGGCCAGGTCGCCGGTCAACGCACCGGTGAACGGAAGAATGGGCAGATCGCCGGCGGCCGGACATCCGGGCCCGGACAGGTGCGTCAGGCTGTAGCCGGAGATCTTCTTGTCGTTGTACTCATAGCCGCCGCCGTCGGGCCGGTGCGGGGTCGTGTCCGGACTCCACTGGACCATCCCGAACGGCGCGTCTGCGCCCGGGAAGGTGTCGACCGCTCCGGAGGTTCCGATGATCGGGTTCACCAGCGAGGCGGGATCGTCGACGAGTCCGGCCGCGTGCGCCGCCGGGGCGCCGAGCGCCTGAACCGGCAGCGCCACCAGAACGGCCGCGGAGAACGCGGCCACAGCGGTACGGAGGACGGGCGCGCCAGTGCGCCCATATCGTGTCATCACGTGGCTCCAGGAGACGATTGGGGATCTTCTAGGTGACATACGTGCGCACTTACCGAAGGCAGAGTTGTGAACTGTCCAGAACTGTTGGTCCACCGACTGACAACGTTGTCAGACCGGATCAACAAATAGTGAAGCCGCCCCCTGAGGGAAAGTCAACAAGGCCTGCCACCAACCGAGTCGGGCCACCGGTGGGTCGCCGATAGGGGGTGCGCGTGCACGCATTCGGTGCAGAACGTACAGAAGCGCGGCAGTCAAGAGGGCATGTCAGGGCGGTGGTTGGCCGCAACTGTGGGCGCCGGTGCCTGGTATTCGGAGCAATGAAGAGAGCGGCGAATTCAACGCCGCCGGGTAATGCAATCGCCGTTGCACGGGAGTCATTTCCCCGTTCTGGGGTGCCTTTATCGCGCGGGTTCGAACCGTTCGTAGCCCGGCGCCGGGACGGGCTTGGGGGACGGGCCGTAGGCGTTCGTGTAGGGCTTGCTGTCGCTCACCAGGTAGATGAGCAAGAAGATCCAACCGACGAGCGGAATGACGCCCGCAAGGAGATACCAGGCCGACCGGTCGGTGTCGTGCAGTCGGCGCCAGATCACGGAAATGCACGGCAGAAGGGCGGCGATGCCGTACGCCGTGGAGAGGTACGGGCCGGCGCCGAGCGACGACTCGGCGACCTGCAATGCGAAGCTGATGATCATGGTGACCAGGTAGAACTGCCAGAACTCCTTGCGGCGTGCGCGCCCGCGGAAATTCAGATGGTTCCGGAGCGCTTCCAGGTACCAGTTGATGGGGTCCTTCAAGGACGGCGATGGAGCCTGTCCGTGCGGACCAAGCCAAAGAAATGAATTTATGGGGCGGGAGTCCGCAGGTCAAGCAGTTGCCCGCCGGGCCGGAGAGGTGCGGGGGAGCGCTGTGCCGGGTCCGTTCTGGCCGGCTGAAGTGGTCGTGCCGACGGTCTGGCGTTGACGTCAGGGTCAAGGTCTACCGTCGGGGCATGCGGATCGGTGAGTTGGCGGAACGGGCGGGTGTGACGACCCGTGCCCTGCGGTATTACGAGTCGCTCGGGCTGCTGCCCGCGCGGCGCGCCGGGAACGGATACCGGTCCTACGGCGAGGACGATCTGCGCCTTCTGGCGCAGATCCGCACGCTGCAGGATTTCGGCTTCGGGCTGGAAGAGACCCGCCCCTTCGTCGAATGCCTGCGTGCCGGACATCCGGAGGGGGACTCATGTCCCGCTTCGCTGGACGTCTACCGGCGCAAGCTCGCCGAGCTCGACGACGTCATCGCGCGGCTGCGCGAGGTGCGCGAGCAGGTCGGGGCGCAATTGGCGCGCGCGGAGGTGGAGGCCACCGCGCAGGCGCCGGAGAGCTCACCGCCGCGGTGCGAATGGGCCGGATACCCGGACAACGAGGGGAAGAGGAGCTGAGATGGCGCAGGCGACAGGATTGGCCACGGTGACGGATGCGACGTTCGCCGAGGAGGTGCTGGCGGCCGAGGGACCGGTGCTCGTGGAGTTCACCGCGGACTGGTGCGGACCGTGCCGGATGATCGCCCCGGTGCTGGAGGCGGTGGCCGAGGAGCAGGCGGGCCGGCTCAAGGTGGTGCTGCTCGACGTGGATACGAATCCGGAGACGCAGGCGGCGTACGGCGTGCTGTCGATGCCGACGCTCATGGTCTTCAACGGCGGGCAGCCGGTGAAGTCGATGGTCGGAGCCCGCCCGAAGCGGCGGCTCCTCCAGGAGCTCGACGACATCCTCAACTGACCGTCCCGGCCGCCGGGCGCTCCCCGCCCGTACGCCGGCAGCCCCCGACCGTGCAGCACGGCCGGGGGCTGCCGGTGTGCCGGTCATCCGTTGGTGTTCACCCAGCCGTCGCCCCCGAAGTCCTGGCTGATCTGACACATGGCGATGTTGTAGCCGCCCGACGCCTCGGCCTTCGAGATCACCTTGCCGTTGACGAGGATCGAGCACTTCACGTGGCCCCCACCCTGCAACTGCGCGGTGATCGAGTAGTACATGGGCGTCCCCAGCGGCTTCGTCACCTTCAACGGCACCTTCCCCGAGAAGCTCGACCCGGCCGGTCCGTAGGTGACCTCGGCCGTGCTGCCCTCCACCAGGTACGTCACGGTCTCCGCGGCGGCCTTCGTCTCGGCAGCCGGAGCTTTCGACGGCGGCTTTGTCGCCTGCCCGGTCGTCGCGGCCTTCTGCGAACCGGGTGCTGCGGCCGGTGCGGACGCGGTCGGAGTGCCGGCCTTGTCGTTGCTGTCCTTCTTGCCCCCGCCGGCCACCGCGGCGATCACGCCGATCACGACGCAGAACGCCGCGACCGCGATGAAGGCGGTCAGGCAGCCGTTCCTCTTGCGCCTGGCCGGTGGTGCCTGCGGCGCCTGAGGTTGTTGAGGTTGGCCCCAGCCCTGTGGTTGCTGATACGACACGATGCCCCCAAGGTCTCAAAAAGTTGAGGATTGAAGCATCTCGCCCCACATGTCACCCAGTACTCATAGTTACCAGTCCGTGACACAAAAAACCAGGAGAGGTACGGAGAAAGGCGGATATTCGGTCATCAACCGCCTCCTGGAATGTTATTTCCAGAGTTCGGGTAGCCCGGAAAGCCGGTTCTGCCTGCCCGCCGGCCCCACTCACCCGTCCGTAGCGGTGGGGCGGGCTCGTACGTGCATGCGTTCGCCCTGTGCTCCGAACAGGCTGAGGAACTCGACCGGGTGCGTTCCGGCGTTGGCGAAGCCGTGCGGGGTGCGGGTGTCGAATTCGGCGGCCTCGCCGGCGGTGAGGACGAGGTCGTGATCGCCCAGGGCGAGTCGCAGCTTGCCGGACAGGACGTAGAGCCATTCGTAGCCCTCGTGCGTCCCCTGCTCGGGGCGGACGTCGGCACCGGTCCCCACCGGGAGGATCTGTTTGTAGGCGTGCAGCCCGCCGAGGTGGCGGGTCAGGGGCACGAAGGTCTGGCCGTGCCGGGTGAAGGGGCGGGGGCGGATGCGGGGGTCGCCGGTGTCCGGCGCGCCGACGAGTTCGTCCAGCGCCACACCGTGGGCCTTGGCCAGCGGCAGCAGGAGCTCCAGGGTCGGCTTGCGCTTCCCGGACTCCAGGCGCGAGAGGGTGCTGAGCGAGATGCCGGTCATCTCGCTCAGCTGCGCCAGCGTGGTGCCGCGGTCGTGCCGCAGCGCCCGCAGCCGGGGTCCCACCGCGGTCAGTACACCGGGAATGTCGTCGTCTGCCATATATCCATTTGCCATCCCGGCAAGAAACTTTGTCAAGCGGGTGCCGATGGGATGACGATCGCGGTGAACGGAGGCGAGCGACATGACGACACACGCACAGCAGACGACGACCACCGCTGCCCTGGACGAGGAACAGCGCTACGACGTCGTGATCATCGGAGGCGGCGCCGCGGGACTGAGCGGAGCACTGACCCTGGCCCGCGCACGGCGGTCGGTCCTGGTGATCGACGCCGGACAGCCCCGGAACGCCCCGGCGGACGGCGTCCACGGGTATCTGGCGCGCGAGGGCACACCACCCGGGGAACTCCTGGCGGCCGGCCGCCAGGAGGTGATCGGTTACGGCGGCGAGATCGTGTCGGGCACCGCGGCGACCGCCTTGCGCCGCGCGGGCGGGGACTTCCGCGTCGTCCTCGCCGACGGGACCGCGGTCCTGGCGCAGCGGCTCCTGGTCACCACGGGCCTGGTCGACGAGCTGCCCGCGGTCCCCGGTCTGGCCGAACGGTGGGGGCGTGAGGTGCTGCACTGCCCGTACTGCCACGGCTGGGAGGTACGCGACCAGCGGATCGGCATCCTGGGGACCGGTCCCCTCGCCGTCCACCAGGCACTGATGTGGCGGCAGTGGAGCAGCCACGTCACTCTCTTTCTGCACACCGCGCCGGAACCGGGTGACGAGGAGTACGAGAAGCTCGCCGCCCGCGACATCACGGTCGTCACCGGCGAGGTGTCCGGTCTGATGACGGGCGGCGACGACCGGCTCTCCGGCGTGCGGATGGCCGACGGCCGGAAGGTCGCGTGCCAGGCGCTCGCGATCACCCCGCGACTCACCGCCCGCTCGGCGATCCTTGCCGGCCTCGGCCTCGAGATCACCGAGCAGGAGATGGGCGGCCAGGTGCTCGGCAGCTACATCGCCGCCGATCCTCTGGGCGCCACCGCGGTGCCCGGCGTGTGGGTGGCCGGCAACGTCACCGGCCTGTTCGAGCAGGTCATCGGATCCGCTGCCGCAGGAGTGCGAGCGGGCTCGGCGATCAACGCCGACCTGACGGCCGAGGACACCGACCGGGCCGCCGCCGCCCGTCGCGCCCCCTTCTCCCCGCAGGTGGAGCGCGAGGTGTGCGAACGCGTTCTCGGCGACCGCCGGCACGGCTTGTGATCCGGCCCCACCGGATCCGAACTCATTCGGCCCAGCTACGCACCATCCCCAACGACACCGCAGATCTGACGAAGGATGCCCCGATGACGGATCACCTCGACCACGCCTCCGCCGAAGAGTTCTGGGACGCCCGCTACGGTTCCAGCGACCGCATCTGGAGCGGCAACCCCAATGCCGCCCTGGTCCGCGAAACGGCCGGACTGACCCCGGGAAGCGCCCTGGACCTCGGATGCGGGGAGGGAGCCGACGCGCTGTGGCTGGCGCAGCAGAACTGGAAGGTCACCGCCGTCGACATCTCCCGGAAGGCACTGGAGCGAGGGGCCGAGCATGCGGCTGCCGCGGGTGTGGCCGACCGGATCGACTGGCAGCGGTGCGATCTGGCGGTGTCGTTCCCCACCGGCGCCTTCGACCTGGTCTCCGCCCACTTCCTGCACTCGCCCGTCACGATGCCGAGGGAGCAGATCCTGCGCAGCGCCGCGGCGGCCGTCGCCCCGGGCGGTGTGCTGCTGGTCGTCGGGCACGCCGGATCCCCTTCCTGGGTGGCCGACAAGGGTCACGCCCCGCACTTCCCCACATCTGAAGAGGTCTTCGCGGGCCTCGATCTCCCGGCCGGGCAGTGGGAGGTGCTCCTCGCGGACGTCCACGAGAGCGGGATGACCGGTCCCGACGGGCAGCCCGCAACCCGCACGGACAACACCCTGAAGCTCCGGCGCTTGGCGCAGTGATCCCCTGCCCGTAGGACTCGCCTCGCCCCCGTCGGTAGGTGCCGACGGGCCGGGTCACCTGGACAGCGGGAAGCGGCGGCAGCAGGACGGTCAGCGCGATCAGCACCGCGATGCTCAGGACACCCATCACCCCTGTTCGGTGGTGTTCGTTCGAAAGGCCATGAGCCCATGGAACAGTCGCAGCCCGCTGCGATCCGGCGGGTTTTCGACCTCACCCTGAGCGTTCGCGAGCGAGCCGTCACGTCAGCGATGCCGATGAGCCGTTCAGCCGGAGGCTCCGTCGGCATCGGCGGCCTCGGCGGCGGTACGCTCGGCCCGGCGCGCGACGGCGCGCAGCACCTCGAGCCTGATGAACGCGGCACCGCCCAGCCGGATGAAGAGCCAGTAGGGGCGGAAGATCCGTCGCGAGCGGGCGTCGGTGGCCCGCACCCTGGTCTCGAAGGAGACGACGGTGGCGTCACCGTCGGGCACCACCCGCAGACTCATGGCCGCCTTCGCCCACCCCGGCTCCGCGAATCGGGCGAAGGCATCGGCGTCGCCCGGCTCGATCGGTGCGGACGGGGGCCGAAGCCGCCAGAACTTGGCGACCATGCCCTTGACCAGCTCCGCTCCCTCCACGGTGCTGAGGGTCGGCGTCGGGAACGTGTCGAGAAACGGGCCTTTGAGCCGGTTCCGGCCGGTCGTCCGCAGCAGCATCAGCCGGCGCGAGACGGGGAGTTCCTCGGCGGTGACGTCGAGCAGGGCCCGCCATACGGTGGCCGGGTCCGCCGCGATGTGCCGGGTGAAACAGGAGCGGAAGTCGTGGACCGGAAGCAGGCGGTCGAGTTCCATCGGGTCACTCCGGAGTGTCGAGCCCGGCGGCCACCGCGTCGGCCAGCCGCCGGGGCAGGTCCGACGGCGGTGTGCCGCCGAGCATGAACAGATGGACGAAGACGGTGCCGAGCAGTTGCGCGTGCGCCAGTACCGGATCGGACCCGCTGCGGATCTCACCCCGCTGGGTGGCCCGTTCGAGGATCCGGGCCAGTACGTTCTGCTGACGGTCGATGAACGTGGCGGCGAACCGGGTCGCCAACTCCGGGTCGGCGGCGATGTCGGCGATCAGCCCCGGCAGCGCCTTCCGCGCGTGCGGCGCGGACAGCAGGACGATGATCTGCTCGACGAGAGCGGTCAGATCGGCCCGCAGACCGCCGAGGTCGGCGGGCGGGGCGATCTCCGTCCCGTGCACCACGGCCACGAACACCATCTCGGCCTTGGACCGCCACCGCCGGTAGATCCCCGCCTTGCCGACCCCCGCCCGGGCCGCGACGCGGTCGATGCTCAACTGCTGGTACCCGACCTCGTCCAGGATCCCCCGTACGGCGTCACTGACCGCCGCGTCGACCTTGCCGTCCCGCGGGCGTCCTCGGTTCATGGCCTCAGCATAAACGAAACGGATCGATCCGTAAATGAACCGGCGAGGACAACGGGCCCGATGCGCCCGGGGCTCACACGTCCCGGCGCCGCACGACAACGATGGCGACGACCACCGACACCAACGCCCAGCAGCCGAGGGCGATCCAGGACCCGGTGATCGTTGCCGGGTACTTACCCGGGTCGAAGTACGGGTTGTCCGGGTTCTCCTTCAGCCGGTCCACCGCGGCGATGGGCAGGCAGTGGCCGATCTCCTTGAGGAGCTTGTACCGGTCACCGCCGAACATCAGGGGAGCGATGAACAGCAGGGACACCAGGCCGACGATCGTGGCCGTGGCGTGCCGGATGACGGCGGCGAAGGCGATGCCGATGAGGGCCGACACCGGGACGATCAGCGCGTACGCCGTGACGGCGCGCAGACAGCCGGGGTCGTTGATCGAGAGGCCGACATGGCGTGAGGCCAGCATGGCGTTGGTGCCGAAGAAGGACGCCGTCGAGATGATCACGCCCATGACGAGGGTGACCGCGGTGACGACGACCACCTTGGCCGCCACCACCGCTCGCCGGTCGGGTACGGCGGCGAACGTCGTACGGACCATTCCGGTGGCGTACTCGCCGAAGATCGAGATGGCGCCGACGCTGGCCGCCGCGAGCATCATGAGGTAGACGGCGATGCTGTTGAGACCGTGGAAGAGCGGGTCGTACCGGTACGGGGGCATCCCCGGCCTCGCGGACTGGTCGATGTAGGTCAGGTCGGTGTGGACGGCGTTGAGATTGACCGCGATGGCGACCAACGCGCTGACCACCAGCACCCAGTAGGTCGACCGGAGCGACCGCATTTTGATCCACTCGGCCGCGAGCAGGTCCACGAACCGCACCGCGGGATCGGTCATTCGCGCCGGCGGCGTTACGGCGGTCGAGGTCATCGTGCTCATCGGGGATCTCCTGCGAGGTATTCAACGCTGTCGGCGGTGAGTTCCATGAACGCGGTCTCCAGCGAAGAGGTCTGGGTCGCGAGTTCGTGCAGCATGATGCGGTGCAGGTGGGCGAGTTCGCCGATCCGGGCCGCACTCAGTCCGGCCACCCGCCCCACCGTGCCGCTCTCATGACGCACCGACGCACCCTCGGCGGTCAGTACGGTTGCCAGCGCGTCGAGTTCGGGCGTCTGCACGGTCACGCCCGTGCCGGTGCTGCGGGCCGAGAAGTCCTCCAGGCTCTGGTCGGCGATGAGCCGGCCCTGACCGATCACGATCAGATGATCGGCGGTGTGCTCCATCTCGCCCATCATGTGGCTGGAGACGAACACGGTGCGGCCCTCGGACGCCAGCCGTCGGAACAGGCCGCGCACCCACAGCACGCCTTCCGGGTCCAGGCCGTTGAGCGGTTCGTCGAACAGCAGCACCGGAGGATCACCGAGCAGAGCGCCCGCGATGCCCAGCCGCTGCTTCATCCCGAGGGAGAACCCGCCGATGCGGCGCCGCGCCGCCTTGGCCAGCCCGACCTCCGCCAGGACATCGTCCACGCGGTGCAGCGGGATGCGGTTGCTGCGCGCCAGGGCGGACAGATGCGCCGCGGCGCTGCGCCCGCCGTGCACGTCCTGCGCGTCCAGCAGCGCGCCGACATGGCGCAGTCCGCGCGGCCGGTCCGCGAACGGGACCCCGTCGACGGTGACGGACCCGCCGGTCGGGGTGTTCAGTCCCAGGATCATCCGCAGAGTGGTGGACTTGCCCGCACCGTTCGGGCCGAGGAATCCGGTCACCTGTCCAGGTCGCACGGTGAAGGTCAGGGTGTCGACGGCGAGGGTGTCGCCGTAGCTCTTGGTCAGTCGGTCGGCTTCAATCACGATGCCAACGGTGCCGGTCCGGCAACCGGTGCCGCATCGGGCCGGCGGCCACCTTCCGCAAGTGCCGAGGTGGCCCCGGGGACTACATCCACGGGCCAATGCGCAGGTGGAGGCCGGTGACCTACGATCGGGCCATGACCGTCACCCACCGTCCTCCATTGCTGAAGCGCTTGCCCATGGGCGTGTGGGTCGGCGCCTTCTGGTCGACGCTCATCCTTGTGCGCTCCTTCCAACGGCCGGACGAGTTCCGTCATCTGACCGAACTCGACGGCAACATCGAGGGTGGCCCGCTGCTCATCGTCGCGGTCGTCACCACCTTCGGCGCCCTGCTGCTGTTCCGCGCGCCGCTGGCGTCACTCGGCCTGGCGCTCGCGGGCGTCGTCGTCGCCCTCGGATCGCGTGTGGTGGAGGCGCCGATCGTGGTCTTCCTGCTGGCCGACGGAGTGGTGGGCTACATCGCGGCCACCCGCTCGCGCCGGATCTCGATCCTCGCCGCCATGCTGCCGGTCGTTCTGGTGACGGCTTTCACGGTCACCCGGCTGATACGCGAAGGGGACGCCGGGATCGCGGCGGAGGCCGCCGTCGCGTCGACCGCGGTCATCGCCTGGCTGATCGGCAACACGATCCACCAGAGCCGCGCCTACACCGAGACGCTGCGCTCCCGGGCCACTCAACAGGCGGTCACCGCCGAGCGGCTGCGGATCGCCCGCGAACTGCACGACATGGTCGCGCACAGCATCGGCATCATCGCCATCCAGGCGGGTGTGGCCAGCCGCGTCATGGACAGTCAGCCCGACGAGACCCGCAAAGCACTCGACGCCATCGAGGCCACCAGCCGCGAGACCCTGTCCGGGCTCCGGCGGACGCTGCGCGCGCTGCGCCAGTCGGATGCGGACTCGGCGCCCCTCGACCCGGCGCCGGGACTGGCCGACGTCGGACAACTGGTCGCGAAGACCAGGGAAGCCGGTGTGCGCGTCGACGTCCGGTGGCGCGGCGAACGCAGACCCGTGCCCGCCGACATCGACCTCTCCGCCTTCCGCATCATCCAGGAGGCGGTCACCAACGTCGTGCGGCACTCCGGCACCCGGGACTGCAGCGTGAGCGTCGACTACCGGGACGAGGAGTTGTCCATCGAGGTCGTCGACCTCGGCTGCGGCGGCGAGGGGGGAGCGGGGTACGGCATCGTCGGTATGCGCGAGCGGGTCAGCCTGTTGCACGGCGAATTCAGCGCCGGCCCGCGGCCCGAAGGCGGCTTCCGCGTTGCCGCACGGCTCCCGGTGCCCGCCGGGGCCGGGATGGCCGGGGTGACCGCCCGATGATCCGCGTCATCCTCACCGACGACCAGCCCCTGGTCCGCACCGGCCTGCGCGTCCTGATCGCCGACACCCCCGACATCGAAGTCGTGGGTGAGGCCGCGAACGGCGCCGAGGCGGTGTCCCTGGCCACGGAACTGCGCCCCGACGTCGCCGTCATGGACATCCGCATGCCCGTGCTGGACGGCATCGGAGCCGCGCGACTCATCACCGAGGACCCGCAGTTGCCGACGCGCGTCCTCGTCCTCACCACGTTCGACGACGACGAGTACGTCTACGCCGCGCTGCGCGCCGGAGCGAGCGGATTCCTCGTCAAGGACATGCCGCTGGAGTCCATTCTCGACGGGATCCGCGTCGTCGGCGCCGGTGACGCCCTGATCGCCCCCAGCGTCACCCGCCGCCTCATCGCGGAGTTCGCCGGCCGCCCCGAGCCCACCACCCCGCACCCCGCCCCGGTGGACGGCGTCACCAACCGCGAGCGCGAAGTCCTGACACTCGTGGGCCGCGGTCTGTCCAACACCGAGATCGCCGAGGAACTCGTCATCAGCGTCTCCACCGCAAAAGCCCACGTCGCCCGCCTGTTCACCAAACTCGCCGCCCGCGACCGCGTCCACCTCGTCATCATCGCGTACGAACTCGGCCTCGTATCCCCGCCCCGCTGACGCCTACTGCCAGGGCTTCCCGCCTTTCCCTGTATCAGGCGGCGGCCCATGCCGGGTCGCGTCCGGTGAGCGCGACGATGCGGTCGAGGAGCGGGGCGTCGGAGGGGATGGCGACGGCGGGGCCGAAGATGCCCTGGCGGGCGGGGGACTGTCCCGGGGCGGCCAGGGGCTCCACGAACTCGCGGCAGCCTTCGAGCGTTTGGACGTCGGCGGAGAACGGCTGCCCGGTGGCGCGGGCGATGTCCCAGCCGTGGATGGTCAGTTCGTTGAGGCCCACCCTGCCGATCATGCCGGCGGGCATCGTGACACCGCCGACCTCCGTCATCCCCTCCCAGGCGGCCGGATCGCGCCAGGCCTCGGCGAGGGTGGTGAGCTGCTCGGGGATGCGGGTGCGCCAGTCCGCGCCGAGCCGGGAGGCGTCGGGGGAGGGCGGTTGGGAACCCTCGCTGAGCGGCGTTTTCCGGGCGGCGATGAGGAAGGCGTGGGAGAGGCCGTCGACATGGTCGAGGAGGTCGCCGAGGGTGTACTTGGCACACGGTGTCGGCGCGGTGAGCTGTTCGTCGGGGATGGCGCTCAGCAGGTCCGCCAGTCGCTGGGCCGCGGGACCGAGGTCGAGCATCGCTGTCATGGGAGTGACTCCTTCGGCGCGTGTTCGCAGTATGCGTGGCAACGAAGGGGTAGACGGCATGGCGCCGCGGAACTCATCGGTCGCGCCGATGGTCGCGCCGATATTGTTTCGCGCGGCAGCCTGGAGGCCCCCGGACGGCCGCGTCCGACCTGGTGGAGCCCGGCCTAGTGGAGACTGCGCTGCATCCACGGCACGAGGTCGCGCTCCTCGTGCAGGAGGTACTGGTCGATCTCGCCGAGCACGAGCTGCGTGGTGAGCGTCATGCCCTCGACGGCCACCTTGCCGGCGATGACGTCGTCCAGACGGCTCAGCAGCTGAGCACCGTCCTCGCGATCGCGCACCACCGCCACGGAGGCCTTGTCGTGCCGCTCCAGAAGCGGGTGGACCGTCGCTTGTTTCGCCGCGTAGTGCGCCCGGAACGCCTCCCGGAACGCGGGCAGGCCCTCCGGTGCGCCCGTGGGAACCCTGTGCAGGTCCTGCAGGGTGGCCCGCAGGGCGCGGCTGCGGGCGATGAGAGCGTCCGTCGCGACGGTGTGAATCTCGTGCGCCTGCGCCTCGTCGTGCCGGCGCTTCTCGGCGTTGGCGTTGAATTCCGCCCCGTGCTGGTTGATCTCGTGCGGACCCTGGGGGTGGTCCTGCGACGGGCGGTTCTGCGACGCGTGGTCCTGATCCGAAGCGGTCATGGTGGGCGACACCTCCTGGTTGCATCCACTCACGCTGTCCTGGTACCCGCAATCCAGGAGCGGACGCCGCCGCGGACGCCACGTCCCCACGAATGGACGCCCGGCCGGGGCCGGGCGTGTCCAGGGTGATCGGGCCGGCTTCCGCCGCGCGCACGGATGGCCGTCCCCGGCATTCGCCGGCCCCTCCAGGACGACCATCAGTACTTTGTCCGCGTCGGATGTGGTCCCGGCGTCAGGACTCTCTCTTGTTCCTCATCATCATTCCTGCCGCCGCGAGGCCGAGCAGGCAGATGACGGCGCCGGTGATGATGTTGTTCCACATCGCGCCGGTCTCGGGGTGACGGATGACCACCCACGGGGAGACGATCAGCCAGACGCCGATCGCCGCGCACGCCAAACTCATGCCCTGCATGCGATCCGGGGCCATGGTCAGACACAGCGCCAACACGGCGACCGCGATGCCCATGATCAGGTTGTTCTGTGCCAACTGCGGGGACGTGGGCGCGAAGTGCACCGTCCAGGGCGAGATGGCGGCGTACAGCCCGGCCAGGAGCAGCAGTCCGTCGACTCCTACGATCCCCCGGCCTCCGAGCACGCGGGCGTAGCGATCACGCATTTCCGATACGTCCGGATGTGCTGCGATATCCCCCGGGCGGTGTGACACGTCGGCCATACGACTCGCCTCCTTCGGCTTATGCAAGTCTGACCGCGTTTGCGGTATCTACCGCGAGTCCATTGTGCGCCTAAGTTGCCGTTATGTGTAGGTTCTGCCGTGCCGTGCTGGCGGCCTCCGCCGGACGGGGTGTCCGACATGATGTTGGACACCATGTCCGACTGCCATTAACTTAGGAAATGTCCGATCTGGAGGGAGTGCGATTCGGAAACGCACCTCACCGGAAGGACCGGAAGGAGGAAGGAATGGCCTCGATCACCCGTCCCCGTTCGCAGCAGTCCCAGCGGCGCGCCGGCACCGAGCGCGTGGTGTTCGCCGCGGTGCAGCGCCTCCTCGACGCGGGGGAGTGCTTCACCGAACTGGGTGTTCGGCGCATCGCCAGCGAAGCGGGGATCGCGCGCTCCACCTTCTATCTCTGCTTCCAGGACAAGACCGAGGTCCTGATCCGGCTGACCGCCACGATGAAGGACGAACTCTTCAGCAGGGGCGCGGCCTGGCGCCCCACCGGTCCGGGCGGCGGACCCGAGGCGCTGGCCGCCGTCTACGCGGGCCGGCTCGCGTACTGCCGGGAGCGGGCGCCACTGCTGGCCGCCGTCGCGGAGGTCGCCGCGTACGATCCGGTCGTTCGCGAGGCCAGGGCGCAGGAGATCGAGCGCTTCGCGCACCACATCGCGTCGCTGCTGGAGGAGGAGCAACGCGAGGGCCGGCTCTCCGCGGACGTCGACCCGGTGACCGCCGGACAGGTGCTCGCCTGGGGCGGGGAGCAGGTCATCGCCCGTCAGGTGACGACCGGCGGCGCGGAGGACGACGCCAAGGTCGCCCGCGAGATGGCGTACGGCCAATGGTTCGGCACCTACCGCCGCCGGCCTGGCCCTGACGGGACGCCGACCTGAGCCTGGCACCGAAGTGATCATCCCTGCGATGCTGATGCCCCGGACCGGCTGGAGGGGTGTTCGTCCTGATACCAAGCACGACGGGGAGCCGATGAGCACGCGGTCGGCACGTCCGCCCAAGGCCTTCGGCTATCTGACCGTCATGTCCGTCGTCATGATCATCGTGGGGCTGGGCGGATTCATCATCACCCTGGTGTTCACCATCCCCGGTCACGCCAAGGTGACATCGTCCCTGAAAAGTCGCGGAGTTGAGGCTCAGGGCACGGCGACGAGGTGCCAGCAGGGCACCACCGACGAGAGCGGTACGGAGCAACCCGTCACGTGCTGGGTACGGTTCACCCCGCCCGGCGGGCACTCCGTCGAATCGTCACTCGCCTTCAAGACGGAGCGAGTGGGCGACGGCACGGCCATGGCGATCGTGTACGACCCGGAGGACACGGCCGTCGTCGCCCGCCCCTCGGACCTCGGCTACTGGAACTCACTCGTCCGGAATTCGTTGGACGTGGTTCTGCTGGCCATCTCCGCCGTCATGGTCCCCCTCGGAATCGCGGGGCTCCTTCTGCGGCGCTTCCTCTCGCGGTTCAGCCTGCGGCCGGTGCGGAACCTGGCGCCCCGCCCCTGAAAACGCCCCCTGAACGCCCCTGAGAAACGGCAGGGAAAACGGCACTGGCCGCCGGTGGTCACCGGCGGCCAGAACGTTCGAGCGGGGTGTGTCAGTGGTTCGCGACACCGTTGCCCGACAGGACCGGGATCTGGTCCAGGATGTGCGACAGCGGCTCGTCGCCCTTGATCTGCGACGAGTTCTCGGTGCACTGCTGGTTCTGCGGCGAGGACAGGACGTTGATGTCCTGCACGCTGATCGGGACCAGGCCGACGAGCGAACCGACGTTGGCCTTCGCCGGCAGGCCGATGCAGGGCTTGTTGAGCGAGCCCTGGATGAGGCCGAACGAGGGGCTCATGTAGCCGCTCGTGTAGGTGTTGCCGTACGACTGCTCGGAACCGTTGCCGTTGGTGGTGCTGGCGCCGCCCGAGTCGCCGATCGCCATCGCGGGCGCGGCCATCGCGGCGGTGGCGCCGACGACGGTGACAGCCACCGCGGCCGTGGCGAGGAACTTCTTGATCATCACAAGTCCTTTTTATGCGAAATTGACCTGGTACCGGGTCTGCCTGATCAACTGTCCCGCGCGGATTTGGTTATGGGGCTTCACCCGTATGGAGGCAAACGAAAGGGGCTCCTGGGACTTGGAGTCCAAGTCCCAGGGGCGCCGGGGATCCTGCGTGCTGAGGTGTTGTCAGGCGGCGTATTGACGTTGATGGGTGCAGGGATCCGCGGCGAGTCCCGAGAGCTCTTCCTCCGCGACGGCCGGACCGGCCTGGAGCGCGGCGCTGACCAGGGTGATGAGCAGGTCGATGTCGGTGCGGCAGTCGAGCCGGACGGTCACCCAGCCGGAACCGTGGTGCACCCGCAGTGCGGTGGACTCGCTCAGCGCCGGCAGCAGTTTGGCGACCATGGTGCGGGACAGGTGCACCTCGGCTTCCTGCGCGCTGTGGAAATGGACTATCTCCTGGGCGCCTGTGCGCACGCAGTACTCACTGCCGCAACTGGCCCGGCCACCGGTGAGACCAGGCCAGCTCATCAGCTGTTCCCTGGCATGTCTGGCAGAGTTCATGGCATCAGCCTGCCGCAGATTCCCCGTCGCGCACAGAGGTTGGGGGCGCCATCCGGCCGCCGGTAGGCCGCCGTATGCAACGTCACTGGTCAGGGCCGCCGAATGCGGCCGAAATTCTTGCTGTGGTCGATGCCGTTCTGCCCTCCGGGGATGTGTGACCGGAGGGCGGCCGTGGGTTCGTCGAATGTCACGAAGGCTGACCTGTCCGGGTGAAATCTGCCCTGCATGAGGGTGTGCCTCGCCCCATGAGTGGTCCGAGTGTGCCTGCCGGTGGAACGTTGCCCGCTCGACGGCCCGTGTCGATGCGACCGTCCCGAGCCGAAGCCCATACAGCACGACAGCAAAGGTCTGGCATGCAGAAAATTCGAAGTGCCCTCGTCCTGGGTCTCACTGCCGCTGCGGCGATGGCCCCCACCGTGGCCATCGCCGTACCCCTGGTCACCGACTCCGGCTCCTCCCATCACCGCAGCGTGCTCCCCCGTTCCGGCCACGGCGACACCTCCTGGACCGACTGGTACGGGTGGAGCGACTGGAACCTCTGGAAGGACTGCGGCCACGGTCCGTGCGGGCCCACCGGTCACGCCGGTGACACTCACAAGGAGGAGCACGCGAAGGGCGGCTACGGCAGCGATTCCGGTGGCAGCACCGGGGGCTCCAGCTCGGGCGGCTACGGCAGCACCTCGGGCGGTTCCAGCGGCGGTTCGTCGGGCGGTTCCGGCGGGTCCTCCGGCGGCCACAGCACCGGTGGTTCGACGACCGGCGGTTACGGCAGCACCACGGGCGGATCGTCCGGCGGTTCGTCCGGCGGGTCCAGCGGCGGATCCTCGGGTGGCACCCATGGCGGGACCACCGGCGGGACGCACGGTGGAACGACCGGCGGCTCCACGTCCTCGGGCGGTAGCAGCTCGGGTGGCACCAGCGGTGGGTCCTACGGCGGGACGACCGGTGGCAGCACGTCCACGGGCGGTTCCACCGGCGGTACCCACGGAGGGACGACCGGCGGCACCCATGGCGGAACGACCGGCGGAACGCACGGTGGCACCACGTCCTCGGGCGGTTCCTCGTCGTCCGGTGGCTCGTCGTCCTCCGGCGGCACCTCGTCCTCGGGCGGCACTTCGTCGTCCGGTGGCACTTCGTCGTCCGGCGGCACCTCGTCCTCGGGTGGTTCCTCGTCCTCCGGCGGCTCATCGTCCTCCGGCGGTTCCTCCTCTTCGGGCGGCACCAGCACGACCGGTGGCAGCACGTCCACGGGCGGTACCTCTGGTGGCACTCACGGTGGAACGACCGGTGGCAGCCACGGTGGAACGACCGGCGGCAGCCATGGTGGGACGACCGGCGGGCTCGCCGAAACGGGTCTGGGTGGCAACGAGCTGGGGCTGGAGATCGCCGCGGCAGCCAGCCTGGTCGCCGGTGGTGTCTTCGTGGTGGCAACCCGCCGCCAGCGCCGTCAGCAGTAGCCGGCCGTTGTCCAACGGCGTCGCGTGAGCGGCGCCAGGGAGACCGTCGGATCCCCGGATCCCGTCCGCCCGGATGCGCTGAGCGCTCCGGGCGGACGGGCCGAACCTCCCGACCTCCCGCAAGAGATCAGCTGACGAATCAGCCGGCGCATCAGCCGGTGAGGTCGACCGGCACTGTCAGAAGATGCGTGCCGTTTCGTTGCCGGAGTGTCCGGCGGTGGACCCGGTGCTTCCCGTCCGGTCAGTACGGCCCGGCCGTGGGGCGCTCAGAGGTGCGCGTCCAGGAACGCCGTGAGCTGCTCGCGGGTCATCGGTCCGGTCCCGGTCGCCGTCACCTCTCCTTGGACGAGCAGGAGAAAGGTGGGTGCGCCGGTCACGCCGTAGCGCTTGGTGGCCGCGGGGCAGCGGGTGATGTCGGTCTTCACGGTGGTGAGACGGTCCCCGTACGCGCCGGCCAGTTCGCGCACGATGGGGTCCATCTCCTTGCACGCCTCCGACCAGATCCCCCAGAAGTAGGCGAGCACCGGTCCGTCGGCCCTCGCGAGGATGAAGTCGAACTCCTCGTTCTCCATCGGTTGGTGGACCCGGCTGGCCATCGACTCTCCTTGTATTGCGATCGGTACGGCAGCGATCGCCCTGGCCCGCTCCCGCGGGCTCGCTGCTGTGCCACATCACATCACGAGGTCAGTTGGCCAGCGCTCCCAGCAGGATCAGGAGGACGATCAGCGCCGCCACGATGATCATGGAGTTGCGGAGGGCGTGCGACTCCTTGGGAATCGCCGGCGGCGGTGGAGGCGGCAGAACGACGTTGAAGTCGTCCTGGCCGGTACGCCCCGCGCGCTCGCACCAGGGGCAGGCGTGCAGATGCGAGCTGTAGGTGTGGCGGGGCCGGACGGGGCAGCTCTGGACCCGGCCGCGTTCGTGGTCCAGCGCCCGCAGCCAGTCCTCGGCGGAGGGACGGGCCTGCGGGTTCGACACGCCGGGGCCGAAGGCGGCGCGGGCGAGGTTCAGCAGGGTCGGCGGCAGGACGGCCGGGTCGATGACCCCGCGCGGGACGATGATCCGCTCCGGCTGGACCACGTACGAGCAGCTGGCGGCGATGTTGTCCTTGACGGTCGACTGCGAGTCGCTGTCGTGCGGCACACCCCCGAAGGGATGGTTCCCCACCGTCAGCAACTGGTAGACGAGCACGGCGAGCGCGAAGTCGTCGCTGGCCGGAGTGGCCGGCCCGCCCTTCTGCCGCTCCGGGGCGCAGTAGTCCGCGGTCTGCATCAGGCAGGGGAAGTACTCCTGGGTGGCGGGATCGGTGAAGGCGATGGAGTCGCAGTCCAGGAACGTGACGAAGCCGTTCGCGTCGACCACGACGTTGTTGCTGGAGAAGTCTCCGACGACCAGGCCCTCGTGGTGCATCCGGGCGGTCATGAAGGCCAGGTTCCAGCTGACGCCCAGCAGGAATCGCCAGTCCACCCGCTCGGGGAACAGCCGCAGCCGCTGCGCGCGGGTGAACAGCCCGACCAGGCGGATGTGCTGCGGCTCGCCGAACCGGTTCATGGCGTAGCCGAGGAAGTCTCCGCCGGGGCTGCGCGCCGGAGCCGTCGGCCAGGCCAGCTCGGACGGCTGGGCGCGGTCGGTGGGCCGGCCGCCCAGCGGGGTCATCGTCAGCATCCGGGCCAGCCGTCGTTCCTGCTCGGGCCCGGGGGTGTCCCGGTAGAGCTTGACGACGATCCCGTCGTTGCCGACCACGGTGTACACGGCGGCCTCGCCGCCGCTCTTGAGCGGCTGCTCGGAGAGTTCCACCGGCAGGCCGTTCAGCAGAATCCTGTGCCCGGTCATGGGCGCACCGCCCTCAGCAGCGTCTTGTCGTCGGCGTTGACCGCGGTCAGCTTGTCCGACCGCAGGAGTACGGCCAGCGCCTCGTCATCCTCGTCAGGGTCGTCACCGGGGGAGTCGAGCGTCCGCAGCATCGCGGCGACGAAGGACGCCCTTGGTTGGTGCGGCTGTCCGTCCACCCAGGTCAGGGCGATCTGCGCGAGTCCGTCCGTCGACAGCAGCACACCGTCGACCTCGGGGTCGCGGACGCAGGCGGTACGCACCCACCGCTCCGCGTCCGTCGAGGTGAGGAACACGGTCTCGTTGCTGTACTCGCTGGCCGCGGCCGGCTGGGGCAGCAGATGGAACTGCGGCACACCGTCCACGGTCCCGGCCCTGAGCACGACGAAGCCGTCGCCGACGCTGAGATAGCCGATCCATCGCGGGGTGAGCACCGCCACCGTGAGCGTGGTGGCGAAGTCGTTCGACTCGTCCCCGGTGCGCCGCAGGAACTCGTCGCGGACGTCCAGGAACGCCTCGCGCAGCGCCGCGCGCACACCGGAGGCGGTCGGGGGCAACTCGGCGGAACGCCGGGTGAAGCACTCGACGGCCAGCTGCACCGCGAGCGCCGAGCCCTCGTCGGAACGGGCGCGGCTGCCCGCTCCGTCGGCGACGGCCAGTACCGTCACCGAATCCTCCGGCGGTCCGGAGACCGTGTACAGCCAGGAGTCCTGGCACGGGGTGCCGGTCCGCCGGTGGCGGTAGCCCTCGACGCTGACGCCGCGGACCCGCCACTGCGCGCCGGGGCCGCCGCTGCTGTCATCGTCCATGTGTCGTCTCCCAGTACCCGTCAGTACTCTTCAGGTCCCGTCGGTTCCGGTCCGGATCAGGATTCCCAGGCGGGCCGCTGGGTCTTGAACTGACTGAAGATCTTCTCGAAGACCTCGTCCCCCGCGCCCCTCTGCTCGGCGTTGGCGCTGGCCGACATCATCTGCAGCAGCTCGCGGAACGGGAATCCGTGCAGCCGGGCGTTGAACGTCGGGGCGAAGGCCCGCAGGACCTCCTCACCCCGGTCGGTGATACCGCCGACGCCGATGGCGTAGAGCCGGAACCGCCGCGCCCGCTGCTCCTCGGTGAGCACCGGGACGACGCGCCGCCAGGCATCGGTGGGGTGCCCGGTCGCGTCCGTCGGCAGGCCGTCGGTGACCAGACAGATCTGCGGACGGTAGAACTGCAGGCCGAGCTGGCGCAGTTCGGCCTTGCGGGCAGCGACGATCTGCATCGACAGCTCCAGCGCCTCGGCCATCAACGTGACCCCGGCCGCCTTCAGTTGCGGCGGCTGGAACAGGTGTGCGGGGACGAACGGACTGACCGGGCTGTTGTACGGCAGCAGATTGGGGCCCTGCCAGGCACTCACCCCGGCGTCGCCGAAGGTCAGGACGGCGACCTCGACGCTGTAGCTGAGGCTGACGTCGTCGTGCAGTTCCCGGGTCCAGTCACGCAGCGCCTCGTTGAGGGAGGCGATGGGCGCGCCGAGCATCGAGTGCGAGGTGTCCAGACACAGGACGAGCGGGAGGCGCTGCGCGTTGTTCTCGATCTCGATGTCCGCGTACTGGTACGGCAGGGTGCTGGCCTGCTGGTTCACGCGCACGGTCATGGGGTGGGTGTTATCGCGCATGGTCTCTCCGTCGGGTGTCGGCCGGGAAGGCGAGCAGGACGTGCGGGTCGTGGGAATCGTCATGGGGGTCGGGGCGTGCCACGTCGACGGGCTCGCCCGTCCCCGGCGCGGATTCCGCGGGCTCCGACCAGACCGCGCGGAACAGACACTCGTCGATCTCGACGTAGCCCTGCGGATGGAGGTCGGTGGCGACCGTGGCGCGACGCAGGTTTCCCGGCCGCGGTGCCCGGCGGGCTCCCGGCAGGTGCGTGGGCACGGTGGGGGCGCGGGATGCCATCGGATCGGCCTCGTGGCGGGATGCCGGGGCGTCGTGGTGTGCCGGGGCGTGGGCGGAGTGGCGGCCGGTGCCCGAACGGCGGACGGCCACCGCGAGCAGGGCGAGGAGCACCCCCAGGAGGGCGGTGATGGAGCCGATGAGCAGCCAGTTGGTGTGCTCGCCGGCCGGTGTCTTCTCGCCCGGGCAGGGGCTTGTCGAGCTGGATCCCGGTTTGGTGGTGGCCGGTTTGCCGGTCGTCGGTTTGCCGCCGGGCGGCTGCTTGGCGGGCGTCGTCGTCCTGGGCGCGGTCCCGCCCGCGGACGGCGTCACACAGGTCGGTGACGTGGCCGGGCAGTGCGCCTTCGGGTCGGCGGGCTTCGCCGGGGCCGTCGTGCAGGGCGCCGGTGGGTCGGCGGGTGCCGCTGCCGCCGGCACGGCGGCCGTGAGGCCGAGCAGCAGCACCGCTGTGAGGATCATGGCGATCGGACGACCGCGCTGCGCCGTGTCGGATGGCACGAGAGGCTCCCCAGCTCCTTCTACTCGCGGATTTCTACAGTTCGAAGACGCGGTGGCACCGGGTGAACATCTGGCGTGCGTGCTCGGTCCATTTGGTGGCGAGTACACCGAACTGCTGATGGTTCATCCGGCAGGTGAGGGGAAGGGTGCAGACGCCGGCGAGGCACGGGCCCGGCCCTCGTACGTCCCAGACCGAGAGCATGGGGATCAGCTGCTCGGTGTTCCAGGCATTGGACGCCGCGGCGGCCAGAGCCAGTTGGTCGGGCTTGAGGATGTGACCGTCCGTCATGAAGGCCACCAGCAGATCCCTGGTCGCCATGAAGCGCACGGTCACCGGGTGGTCCGAGCCCGCCAGGTCGAACTCCAGCGAGATCGCGGCATCGTCCTCGGTCGACCGGTAGTGGCTCCGGTCCGCCCAGGCACGCACCAACCTCCGCCAGCTGGACCCGAGCTCCATCTCGCCGGTGGGCGCGGACTCAGAATCCGCCACGGCCCACCGCCTCTGCCACCATGCGGTCGGTCAGCCCGGCATCGAGGAGGGTCTGCGCGTGGAGCAGCAGGCAGGACGGTACGGACGTCACCGATCCCCGGCTGTGGTTACGCGCGTTGAGGTCGTCGGTGCGTACCCGGATGCCCTCGGCGACGGCGGGCGGCGGCCACGAGGGGACGGGTGCCGGTTCGGGATCGGGCTCCGGCGCGTCCGGTGCCGTTTCGCGGGGGAGGACCTCGTCCAGCAGCGCGGCTAGGTCCGGCCGGTCCTGCGGGGACTTGGCCAGGCAACGTTCCAGCAGGGGGCGGAGCCCCTCAGGGACACCGTCCAGCGCCGGCCGCTCATGGATGATCCGGTACATCACGCCGACGCCCGAGCCGAACGGCGCGACCCCGGTCGCGGCGAAGGCCAGCACCGCCCCGAGGGAGAAGACGTCGCTTGCCTGCTTCGCCACCTCGCCCCTGAACTGCTCCGGGGACATGAACGGCGGTGTACCCATCACCGTTCCCACCTGGGTGATCGTGTTCGCGGCGGCGCCGAACAGCGAGATCCCGAAGTCGATGACCCGGGGGCCGTCCTCGGCCAGCAGGACGTTGGCAGGCTTGAGGTCGCGGTGCACGACGCCCGCGGCATGGATCGCCTGCAACGCCTCGACCAGCCCGGCAGCCATCACCCGCACCGCCGACTCGGCCAGCGGCCCGTCCGCCCGTACCGCCTCGGCGAGTGACGGACCGGGGACGTACAGCGTGGCCAGCCACGGCGGATCGCCTTGGGTGTCGGCGTCGACGACGGCCGCGGTGAAGGCACCGCTGACCGCTCGTGCCGCCTCGACCTCCCGGGCGAAGCGGAGCCGGAATTCCGCGTCGGCGGCGAACTCGGGACGCACCACCTTCACGGCCAGCGCCCGGCCGCTCGCAGACCTGCCGAGGTACACCCACCCCATACCGCCCGAGGCGAGCCGACCGACAATGCGGTAAGGCCCCACCATTAGCGGATCACTTATCGGAGTCCGCACTCCGCCCCCTGTTCACGGCTTCCGTCCCCGGCTCGCCACAGGCAGTCCGCGCCCCGCCGTCGTGGTTGCTCAGAGTGTCCCGCAAAACGCATCAGGAAGTTATGGGAACCGTCGGATATTCTCGGGATCTCGCCGTGTTCGGACCGGCATTGGCGCCTGCCCGCCGATACGGGCCGTTCCAGCTCCGTCGGTCGAACACCTGACTCGGTCCCAGGCGCAACACCGGACCCGACCGCCCCCGTGGGACGCGCAGGTCGCAACCGGGCCCGGTTCGAGCCTCATCCGGCAGCGTGCGTGGCGCCGGCCGGGAGGATCGGTCCCGGCCGGCGTTTCGCGTGGTCTCGCGTGATCAGTGGTCCTTGGTGAGGAATGCGCCGACGAACCGGCGGATCAGTTCGGCGGCGATCAGGGCCGGCAGGGTCGGTGCCGGGAAGGCGATGTCGAGGTGGATGCGGGGTGCCAGCTCGGCGCCGAGGATGGCGACGGCGAGCAGCAGGACGAGTGCTCCTCGCAGCCGGAATCCGCGGTGGGGCTGGTGGTGGTGTTCGCAGGTGGGTTGGTCAGTGTGCCTGTGTATGGGCACTCGGCGGGTACCTCCCTGGCTCGTTGCCACTCGTCGGCCCTGAATACATCGGACGGAGGGTTGCAGCCTTCCGCCCGTAGGGCTTCTCAGAAGAATGGGGCGCCGGGGAAAGGGCCGTCCACCGGATATCGCGAATTGACGCTGATCCCCGGGCGAGGAGGGGGGTGTTTCGGCCATTCATTGCCGCGGTTCGTAGATCGAATCGTCAACAGGGCTGGTCGCAGGGGGTGATGGGCATTCGTGTCGCATATCGGCCGACCTGCTCGACCGCGGCATCCATGGGGTTAAGGGCTTGCGCGAAGCAAAATGATCTGCTGACATTGTTGATGAGACCGCGCTGAATCCGGGTCCACCGGATCAAAGCCTTGTGCGGCACCCGAGTCGGTGCCGAAGGCCGATAGCGGTCGTTTTCATGGCTGACCCCGGCCGTTGCCACTCGTCAACAGGGGAACTGCCGGGCTCCGTTGCAGCGGAGGCCGGCCGCGCCGTCATCACTCCGCAGGACGCAACCTCATGGGGTTGCCGCGCCCGGGGAGATCAGGCCGGTCTCGTAGGCGAGGACGACGGCCTGGACCCGGTCGCGCAGCCCGAGTTTCGACAGGATGCGCGCGACATGTGTCTTGACCGTGGTCGCGCTGAGGGTCAGCCGCTCGGCGAGCTCGGCGTTGCTCAGGCCGGTGGCGAGCAGGCGCAGCACTTCGAGCTCGCGTGGTGTGAGCCCTGACAGGTCGCGGTGGACGGCGGACCTGACCTCGTCGCGGTGGGCGAAACGCTCGATCAGCCGGCGGGTGATCGTCGGTGCGAGCAGCGCGTCGCCGGACTGCACCAGGCGTACCGAGGCCACCAGATGCTCGGGAGACACGTCCTTGAGCAGGAAGCCGCTGGCGCCCGCGGTGAGCGCGGCGTAGACGTAGTGGTCGAGGTCGTACGTGGTCAGGATGAGGATGCGGGTGCCGGCCGCGCCGTCGCCCAGGATCTGCCGGGTGGCTTCGAGGCCGTCCATCTGCGGCATCCGGATGTCCATCAGCACGACGTCGGGCCGGGTGCGCCGGACGGCCGCGATCGCTTCGGCGCCGTTGGCCGCCTCGGCCACCACCTCGATGCCGTCGGCGGCGAGGATCATCCGGAACCCGGTGCGCACCAGTGCCTGGTCGTCGGCGATGACGGTACGCAGGGGCTGCTGGCTCATAGGGCTCTCCACGCGCTCATACGGCTCTCCACGGGACTCGGGCCTCGATCTTGTATCCGCCGCCGATTCTGCGCCCTGCCACAAGCGTTCCGCCATAGACCGCGAGCCGCTCCCGCAGACCGATCAGCCCGCGCCCGTTGCCGCCCTGCGCGTACGTCCCCTGCGTGCCGCCGGTGTCGGTGACCTCGATCTCCAGCCACGCGTCGTCGTGGCCTATGGTGACGGACGCCGTCGAGCCGGCGGCGTGCTTCATGGTGTTGGTCAGCGCCTCCTGGACGACGCGGTAGGCGGTCAGATCGACGCCGGGTGGCAGCGGCTCCGGCGGGGGAGACAGGGCGACGGTCACCGGCAGCCCGGCGGCGCGGACACGTCGGACGAGGTCGTCCAACTGGTCGAGTCCCGGTTGGGGTTCGAGCGCGTCGCCGGTGCTTTCCGAGTGTCCGGTGCCCGAGGCCGCGATGAGGCCCATGACATGGCGCAGTTCACTCATCGCGGCCCGGCCGCTCGCCTCGACCGCGAGCAGGGCCTCCTTCGACTGCTCGGGCGCCGTGTCCATGACCTTGCGCGCCGCCCCGGCCTGGATCACCATCACGCTGACGTTGTGGGTCACCACATCGTGCAGTTCGCGGGCGATCCGGGAGCGCTCCTCGTCGATGGCCTCGCGCATCGCCTTCTCCTGTGCCACCTGCAGTTCGGCGAACCGCAGCTGGGTGGCTCTGAGCCGCAGCTGCCAGTAACGGACCACGCTCGCGATCAGCGCGACGACCAGCAGGACGAAGAGCCGGCCCGACCAGAACGGCAGTGCGGGGTCGGTGGTCCGGTCGAAGGTGGCGGCGAGCACCGCCGCGAGCGCGAAACTGCCCATCGTGGACGTCAGGTTGCGGCTGTGGACGAGGGCACTGCAGGCGGCGATGAGGCACACCACGAGGGTGAACCTGGTCGTGTAGTCAGGACCGGCCAGCGTCGCGCACATCACCACCCAGAAGACGGCGAGCGGAAACCGCCGGCGCGCCGCCAGCGGCAGCGCTGTCAGCGCCCCGAGGACGTAGGCCTGTATCGCCGGGTGGAACTCGGTGCCCGGCACGGGAGCACCGGGTGGGAAGGGCGGCCGTTCGGGCGGGAGGGGCCGGCCGGGCATGGAGCAGGGGTCCAGCGCCGGATCGGGCCCTGCCGGCCAGCCGGCGTCGAAGTGCAGCCTGGACACCGCGAACAGCACCAGCGCCGTGAGGGCCAGCGCGAGCGCGGCATCGGTGACGACAGCCCGCCTCGACAACCGGGGAGCCTGGCCGTCCGGGCGCAGCGCGTCGCGCACCTGCCGGCGCCATCCCTGTCGTTCATCCGTTTCCACCAGCACATTGTCGGCGCCGCCCGCCCTGGGCACATCGGCCTCAGCGATCAGGGCTCCGGCCGTGCGGAGTACTTCGCAAGGATGACGCCGCGGCCGGGTCCTCCTCGTGGGCGACCCGATGTCGGTGCACCGGCCGACGCGCCTCCGCAGCGGGCGCACCTAGCTTCGGTCCTGCCAGCGGGCCGCCCGGGGGAGTCCCCCCGAGGACGCGGCCGTTGCGACCGGAAGGACCGACACCCCCATGGGGAACGTGATCGAACTGCGTGGCGCCGTCAAACGCTACGACAACGCGGACGGGCCCGCGCTCGGCCCGCTGACGCTCACCGTCGAAGAGGGTGAGGCCGTCGCCGTCACCGGGCCGTCGGGCAGCGGCAAGTCCACGCTGCTGAACCTGGTGGCCGGGCTGGACAAGCCGACGGAGGGCACCGTGACCGTCGGCGGCACACGGATAGACAACCTCGGGGAGGGCGGGCTGGCGCGCTTCCGCCGCGAGCGCATCGGGATCGTGTTCCAGTTCTTCAATCTGCTGGACGACCTCACCGTCCTGGACAACATCGTGCTGCCGGCCCAACTGGCGGGTACGGCCCGGGGCAAGGCGGCGACCCGCGCGCACGAACTGCTGGAGACCCTCGGCATCGACCAGCACGCCCGGGCCTACCCGGGCCGGCTGTCCGGAGGCGAACGCCAGCGCGTCGCGGTCGCGCGGGCGCTGATCAACCGCCCGGCGCTGCTGCTCGCCGACGAACCGACGGGTGCGCTGGACATGGCGTCCGGGCGCGACGTCCGTGAACTGCTGATCGATCTGCACCGGGGCGGGCAGACCATCGTGCTGGTCACCCACGACCTCGATCTCGCCGAATCGTGCGCGGGCCGGACCGTCCATCTGGTCGACGGGCATGTCGCCCTCGACCGGAACAGCGGCGCGGGGGCCGTCCGATGAGCGCACTGGGCAAGGTGGTGCGCGCCGGCGTCGGACGGCGCCGGGTCCAGACCCTGGTGATGATGCTGACCACGATGATGGCGGTCACCGCGTCGGTACTGGCCGGCGGGCTGCTCGTAGCGTCGCAGGCGCCGTTCGACCATGCCTTCGCCCGCCAGAACGGCGCACACCTGACCGCGCAGTTCGACGCGGCGAAGGCCACCGCAGCACAGGTCACGGCCACCGCGCACGTCGCCGGCGTGACGGCCGCCGGCGGCCCGTATCCCGTCCTCTCGCTGCGCCCGCACATCGGCGAGAACGGTTCCGGGATGCCGCCGGGCGGCCGGACGCCGGAGCTGACGTTCGTCGGTCGTGCGGACGCCGGCGGGGCGGTCGACGACCTCGACCTCGTCGACGGCAGATGGGCGACCGGGCTGGGGGAGACCGTGCTGCGCACCCTCGACTCGCCGTTCGGCGTGGGCGACCGGATGACCTTCCCCGAGCTGCCGGGCAGTCCGACGCTGACCGTGGTCGGGCTGGCCACCTCGGTGGGCGACAGCGCCGAGGCGTGGGTGTCCCCGGCGCAGCTCACGCAGCTGACCGCACTCGGAGCCCGGCCCGAATACCAGATGCTCTACCGCTTCACGAAGGCCGCCACGGACGCCCAGATCAGCGCCGATCGTGCCGCGGTCGCCGCCGCGGTGCCACCGGGATCGATGACCGCGGCGGCGTCGTACCTGACGATCAAACTGGCCGCGGACAGGACGTCGGCGACGTTCGTGCCGTTCGTCGTCGCCTTCGGTGTGCTCGGTCTGTTCATGTCGGTCCTGATCATCGGGATCGTGGTCAGCGGCGCGGTCGGCGCCGCCACCCGGCGGATCGGCATCCTGAAGTCCCTGGGCTTCACTCCGGGCCAGGTCGTGCGTGCCTATATCGGCCAGGCACTGATCCCCACGACGGTCGGTGCCGCGCTCGGCGTCGTCCTCGGCAATCTGCTGGCGATCCCGGTCATGAGCATCGAGGGCAGCGCCTACGGCACCGGGACCATGACGGTTGCCCCGTGGATCGACATCGCCGTGCCCGCCGTCGCCCTCGCCGCGGTCGTCGCCACCGCGCTGGCCCCCGCCCTGCGTGCCGGGCGGCTGCGTACGGTCGAGGCGATCGCCGTCGGCCGGGCCCCGCGGGCCGGGCGCGGGCGGGTGGTCCGGCAGCTGCTCGGCCGGCTGCCGCTGCCGCGTCCGGTGAGCCTGGGCCTGGCCAACCCCTTCGCCCGTCCCGGGCGGTCGGGCACGATGGCCGCGGCCGTGATCTTCGGAACGGTCGGAGTCACTTTCGGCGTCGGGCTCGCCCTGTCGCTCAACGGCATCGAGAGCGGCCTCAACCAGCGAACGGCCGACGACGTCCTCGTCCGGACCATGGGTGCGCCCCCCGACGACGCCGGAGGGGACGTGGGACCGAACAGGGCCGGGAACGGGCCTCCGGCCCTGGCCGATCCCGCCGCGATCGCCGCGAAGATCGGCGCGCAATCGGGGACCCGGCGATATTTCAGCACCGGTGAGACCAAGGTCGGCGTCGCGGGGCTCGCCGGCCGGACGACCGTGATCTCGTACCAGGGCGCCTCGTCCTGGGGCTCGTACCGGATGATCTCCGGATCCTGGTTCGACGGCCGCGGCCAGGCGGTCGTCCCGTCCGGCTTCCTCAACGCCACCGGGACCCACGTCGGGGACACCATCACCCTGAGCAACAAGGGCCGCAACGCCCCGGTACGAATCGTCGGCGAGGCCCTCGACCTGCGGGACGAAGGGATGAGCATCCTGACCGACAACGCGTCCCTGGCCGGACTCGGCGCCGTCGTCGCCCCGGAGTCGGTCGAGTTCCACATCGACCTCGCGCCGGGTACCGACCCGCAGGGCTATCTGCGATCGCTCAACACCGCCCTGAAGCCGCTGGGCATCACCGCCGTACGCAACTCCACACAGACGAGCAGCACGGTGATCGCCATGGACACGCTGGCCGCGATGCTCACCCTGATGCTGGTCGCGGTGGCGGGCTTGGGCGTACTGAACACGGTCGTCCTCGACACCCGCGAACGCGTCCATGACTTCGGGGTGTTCAAGGCGCTCGGCATGTCGCCGAGGCAGACGATCACGATGGTCATCACCTCGGTCGCCGGGATCGGACTCGTCGCCGGTGTGGCCGGGGTCCCGATCGGCATCGCGCTGCACGACTACGTGCTGCCGGTGATGGGTGACGCCGCCGGTACGAGGTTCCCGGCGCAGGACCTCGCGGTCTACCACCTTCCCGTGCTGGTCCCGCTCCTCCTGGGCGGACTGGTCATCGCGACCGCGGGCGCACTTCTCCCCGCCGGATGGGCGGCCGGGACCCGCACCGCGACGGCGCTGCGCACCGAGTAGCCGGCTACGGGCGGGAGGATCCGGAACGCCGTGTCGTCCCTCCGGGACGGGCCGGGTCGGCGGGGCCCTGGCGGGGAGGGCCCCGGCCGGCCGGCCGTATGCGCCGTGCTCAGCGGGTGGCGGAACACCTGACATCATCAGGGGATGGAACGCGTTATTGGAGCATGTGACGGAGCCGCCAAGGGGAACCCGGGCCCGGCGGCGTGGGCCTTCGTGGTCGCGGACGCCCAGGGACGGCCGCAGCGCTGGCAGGCGGGGCCGCTGGGACACTCGACGAACAACGTCGGTGAGCTGACGGCACTGGAGCAGCTGCTGACCGCGACGGATCCGGCCGTGCCCCTGGAGGTCCGGCTGGACTCCACCTATACCCGTGACGCCGCAACCAAGTGGCTGGTCGCCTGGAAGAAGAACGGCTGGAAGACGGCCGCCGGGAAGCCGGTGGCGAACCGGGAGATCATTCAGCGCATCGACGCCCTGCTGGCCGGCCGCGACGTCGAATTCGTGTACGTTCCCGCGCACCAGGTGAACGGTGATCCGCTCAACGCGATCGCCGACAAAGCCGCCAGCGACGCCGCGATCAGCCAGCAGCCGAGCAGCGGAACCGGCGCCGAACTCCCCGTGCCGGATGCCGTGACCCAGGCCCCGGACGGCGCTCGCTCCGGTCGCAAGGCCGCCGCGTCGAAGCCGCGGACCGGCAAGGCCTCGTCCGGCACGATCGAGGCGAGGTACCCCGGACGGTGCCACTGCTCCGGCTCCTACGCCAAGGGCGAGTTGATCGCCAAGGTGGCGGGCGGCTGGGGTCACGCCGCCTGCGCGGAGGCGGCGGGCAGAAGCTGAGCGCGGCGGGGCTCACCGGGACGTCACGCGGACCCGATGTTCACCACGCGTGCCCAGTCGGGCGGAGAGCCCGGTACATAGTCGGGATCGTCCTGCCGGGCCCAGGACCGGGCTGAACGCTGCCGGGGGAACAGACCCACTACCGTCCGGCACGGCGGCCGTGAGCTCGGCCAGGGTGTCTGCCCGTCGGTCAGGACCACGATGACGTCCGGCCGGGACTGCGCCCGGAGCGCCTTGGCGAAGCCCGAGCGCAGATCCGTCCCCCCGCCGCCCATCAGCGGGATTCCCTCGCCCTGGCAGAGCGGGTGCACGATGCGGGCCGCCGCGTCGCACGGCACCACGGTGATCAGGTCACGACGGCCGCCCACGGCACGGGAGATGGCGGCGACCTCGAGGAGCGCGCTGCCCAGCTCGGCGTCACTGACCGAACCGGACGTGTCGATGACCACGGAGACCCGGGGCGGTCTGCACCGGAGGCTCGGCAGCACGGTGCCGGGCACCCCGGCCGAGCGCCGCGACGGCCGGCCGTAGCTGTAGTCCTCGCCCGCGCCGGAACTGGAGGCGGCCGAGCGGACCGCCGCGCCCAGCAACTCCCGCCACGGCTGCGGCGGGTGGAACACCTCCTCCGCCCACCGTTTCCACCCCTTCGGGGCGTTCCCCGGACGGCCGTTGATGCCCTCCGCCACCCGGAACCGGACCGCGTCCCGCTCCTGCTCGCTGAGTCCGTGCGCGCCGTCCGGTCCCAGGTCCCACTCCCGGTCCAGCTCGTCGGCGCCACTGCCGCAGTCCAGCCAGGCCGCGGCCAGGGTGAGCGGCCCGAGGCTGAACCGGGGCAGATAGTCCTCCATGAGCTTGCCTTCCGGCAGCCCCAAGGAGACCGGTTCGACAGCACCTTCGGGCCGGACCAGTCCGTCACCGAACGCGTCGTCGTTGATCTCGCAGTCCGCGGCGATGTTCATCCGCAGCCGTTCCCCCGGGCCGGTGAGTCCCTGTTCCCGCGCGACCCGGTCGCTGCGCCCGTGGTGGTCGCGCAGGAGGTGCGAGACCTCGTGCACCCATACCCCTGCCAGCTCCTCCACCGGCGTCCGGTCCACGAATCCCGGCGAGACGTAGCACCGCCAGTGCCGGTCGACGGCCATGGTCGGTACCCGTTGCGACTCGACGGGGTGCAGGGCGAACAGGGCGGTCGCCAGGTACGGCCGGGCCCGGGCGGCGTGCAGCCGGGCCGTGAAGAGCTTGTCGAGGTCCAGGGTCCCCGCTGTGTCCGGGATCATCGGCTTGCCTTCGTGGTGACCGAGGCCCGGGCCGCCGCCTGGTCCGCCCGCCGGGACATGGTCACCGCTCCGGCGAGCCCCTCGATCGACGCCGGAACGTCCCAGTCCGCGCGGCGCAGCGACGCGAGGGTGGTCGCGGGGACGACCACCAGGTCCGGGGCCCCGGTCTCCACCGCCCGGGCCAGGAGCTCCCATGCCGCGTTCCAGCGGGACTTCTCGGGACGCTTGCGGACCGCGTCCACCACACCGTCGAGCACGGCCTGACGCAGATCCCCCCGCTCGGGCAGCACGGCACTCGCGGGGTCGGCGAGCAGCGTCTCGGGGTCCGGGAGGTCCATCCGGTCCAGGCTCGCCAGCAGCTCCAGCCCCGGACCGTCTCCCACGGTGCCTCTGACCAGCAGGGAGAGCACCTCCCGGGAGGAGCCGGCCGCGGTCGCGAAGGCGATGAGGCACAGCGTCATCTCCCAGCTCCGGGGAGACGGCCAGGCACCGCCGCGGCGCGTCTCACTGCTGGGCAGCCGGTGCACGAGCGCGGGGCGGACGGACAGCAGCCCGCACACCGCGCGACGGGCGAAGTCCACCGCCACCGGCAGCCTGTCCGGGTCGAGCAGCGGCAGGGTCGCCCGGGGCCAGGTCCCGCCCAGGCCGCGCACCACGACCTCGTGGTCGTGCGTCCACTGAAGGTGGACGAAACGGTTGGCCAGCGGCGGGCTCAGCTCCCAGCCGTCGGCGGCCGAGGAGCGCGGGTTGGCGGCGGCCACGATCCGGACCCCGGGAGGCAGTTGCAGGGAGCCGATCCGCCGTTCCAGCACCAGGCGGAGCAGCGCGGCCTGGACGGCCGGCGGCGCGGTGGACAGTTCGTCCAGGAACAGCAGCCCCCGACCGGCCCGTACCAGCCGCACGGCCCAGTCCGGCGGGGCCATCGGGACCCCCTGCTCCGCGGGATCGTCTCCGATGACCGGCAGGCCGGAGAAGTCCGACGGCTCGTGCACGCTGGCGATCACCGTGGTCAGTGGCAGGTCCAGAGCCGCGGCGAGCTGCGTGAGAGCCGCGGTCTTGCCGATACCCGGCTCGCCCCACAGGAGGACGGGCAGGTCGGCGGCGACAGCAAGGGTCAGGGCCTCCAGTTGGTTGTCGGGGCGCGGTTCGGTCGTCGCGTTGCGCAGCAACGTCAGCAGGTCGCCGGCGACATCGAGTTGGGGGGCGCGAACCGGGTCGGAAAGGGTGTCGGGGGCAGCGAACGGAGTGCATGTGGGCATGTTTGATCACCTTTGGGTTCGTGAGGGGTCGAGCGGGGGGCAGGGGAGGGCGATCCCCGAGGTCAGCGGAGCGTCATGTGGCGCGGGTGGGAGCGGCTGTCGCGGGGACGCAGACGATCCGGGGAATTCGGGGGGATGCGGCCGGGTCCGGGGCCGATCAACCCCGACCGGTACAGCCCGTAGGTGATCCGCCGCTGCGCCGCCGTCTCCAGTTCGTCGCGCAGCGCACCGGCGCGTAGCAGCGCGTCGGGGCCCAACAGGCCCTCGACGACGGCCAGCGCACCGGCGGTGTCGCCGTGGTCCAGGCGTTCGCGGACTCCGGTGAGGCAGTCAGGACGGCGGTGCGCCGCATCGATGGCCTGCAGACAGGGAAGCGGAGTGCCGGTCAGAGCGACCAGCAGTTCCTCCCGCCGGATCTCTGCCGGGTCGTGGTCCAGTGGGGCCAGTACCCCGTCGACCAGGGCGATCCGGTGCTGAGCTCCCCGGCACTGCACGAGGCGCGGCTGTCCTGGCCGGTGCGGAGACGGGGACGGACCGGCCGGCGCATGATCCGGTACCAGCGCCGAGGCGACCAGCGGATGCAGCCGGTCGACGTCGATCGAACCGGTGCGGATCAGTTCCAGGTCGGGTGGCACCCAGGCCGCCGCGTCGGGCAGGACCGGCAGCGCGGGATCCCCGCCATCCATGGTCGCCGCCGCGATCCGCAGCGTGGGTGGCCCGCCTCCGTCCCTGTCGGCGACGAGGTCCAGGACCAGCCGATGCCGGGCCCCGAACCGCACGGCGACGGGACCGGTCGGCCGCCGCTCGGCGTGGAGCAGGATGCCGGCCTCGGCAGCCCACCGGTCAACAGCGCAGTGGCGCCCCGGTGGTACTACCGACAGCAGCTCGGTCCCCAGGAGCTGAGTTCCCGGCTGCTCAACGCCGGTCAACTCCGCGTCCATCACGGCGGGTTCGGGCGCGGGGTGGCCGTCGGCGGTCCACCGATCGGCCCCGGACCGGATCCACAGTTCACCGGTCCTGCGCGCGTCCCACAGGTGGCGGTGCAGATCGAGGCGGAACCGCCGGTTGGGATGGGGATGCGGATGGCGGGCGGTGCCGGCCTCGGAGTGGGTTCCGTCCCACAGCGCGAGGCTGATCCGCTGACCCGCGTCCGCCCAGGCCGGCGGAGTCCGGGCCACGAGGTGCAGCGGCCTTGCGCCGTCACGCCCCGCGTCGTCGTACCGAGCCAGGGCCATGGTCAGGCCCGGGCGCAGCAGCCCGTTGGGAGCGATGCGCGGCATGTGCCAGCGCAGCAGGTCGGGCACCAGATGGCGGAGGTCGGCCCGGAGTTGGGACGCGATGGCGTGGCCGTACGTACGTGCCACGGAACGCAGACGGAGATCGACGTCGATGCCTGCGGCAGCGCAGGCCCCTGCCCAGTCCCCGGCACGGCGGCGGGCGGTCGCAGTCTCGATCATGGACGGCGGCACGGCGAACTCACGCACGCGCAGCCAGAAGGAAAGGCGGGAATCCCTGTTCGCGGTCTCAGTGAGCATCAGCACTCACCTTGCGCGGACGGGTCCCCCAATCTGTGAACAGAGTGAGTCATCATCGCGGTGATCGTAGCGCTCCTGACGACGATCTGCCAGCTCCTTCCGGTCCGGGCCGACGCGCGGTCGGCTGATGTGACAGCGGCCCCGGCGCCCCTCGCGCATCCGCGAGGGGCCCCGAGGCCGGCGTTCACGTCAGGTCACCGCCACCGGGTCATGGGTAGGCGACCACGTTGCTGGGAGTGGTGTTCGAGGCGGTCAACGCCCCTGTGTCGTTGATGACATGGGTGATGGTGCCCACGCCGCCGAGCGACACGGTCAGCGCGTCATGGAACCGGACGCCCGGGGTGTTGGGAACCTCGAAGGCGTGGTAGCTGTTCACCGCCGGATTGACGTTGAAGTAGCAGTAGCTGCCGAGTCCCCACGCCTCGTGCGTGGTGACACCCGCACCCACCTTGTACGCGGCGTACCCGTTGACTCCCGCCGCGCTCATCCACGCGCCCTGGTTCGGCACGTCGTACGGCATCTCGTTCTGGAAGAAGATCGTCTTGCCGTTCTGGCCGTTCCAGATGACCTCGTGCTTCTGGTAGTGCTCGACGAACAGTCCGGTCGCCAGGACGCTGCCACCGTTGACGATCACGCCGGTGTCCGCCGTGTTGGTCGTCCAGCCGATGGTGCCGGCGTTGCCGTGGTCGGCCCGCCAGGCCCAGATGTGGTCGATGATCGTGTTGTTGCTGTTGACGATCAGGCTGGTCGTGGCCTTGCCGGCGATCTGGCCGCCGATCCGGAAGAACACGTCCTGGATGGTCGTCGGGTTGCCCGCGTGGTTGGCGGACGATCCGGCCGGCCCGACGGTCAGCAGCGCCGCCGAGTTGGTGGTGCCGGCGTCGATCAGCAGGCCCTTGAGCCGGACACCGTCCACGTCGGCGACCTGGATCGCGTCGACGCCGTTGTCCGGAACGAAGGTCGGGTAGCCGATGCCGAGGACGACGGTGTTGGCACGGTTGATGTTGAGCGTCTGGTTCAGGTGGTAGACGCCCGGGGTGACGAACAGGTTGCAGCCCTGCGAGAGCGCGTTGTTGATGGTCGCGGCGGTGTCGCCCGCCTTGACCACGTAGAACTGGCTCATCGGCTGCGAGGTGCCGGGAGTGCTGCCGTTCGCCCAGCTCGCGCCGGAGGCGTTGGTCCGCAGCGACGGGAGGAACACCCGGTACTTGCCGGTGCCGTCGACGTACAGGTACGGCACGTCACGGGAGACGGGGGTGGTGGCCAGCGTCGTCTCGGGCGGGTTGGGGAAGGTGTTCGCCGGAGCGCCGGTGGTGCCGGAGAAGACCATGTTCCACACGCCGCCGGCCCAGCTGCCCAGGTTGCTGTCCCGGGTGTACCACTGCTGCTGCGAGATGGACGCGGCCTGGCCGCTGACCTTGGTGTCGGCGACATAGCCGCCGCTCGCCCAGCCGTAGCTGGCCGGGTAGAGCTGCAGATCGCCGTGGACGTCGATGCGGCGGAACGGGGCGGCCTGGGCGACGGCCCAGCGGTTGCCGCCGACCGGGTTGATCGCCAGGTTCTCGGCCGAACGCCAGAAGTTCTGCGTCGCGTTGCCCGCGTCGGAGGCGTTGAAGGCGTCCACGGTGACGTGACCGTTGATCGTCACGTCGTCCGGGTTCTGCCCGAGACCGGCCACCGAGGTGTAGAAGCCGACGTTGTCGTTGACGGCGTACGTGCCCGGCTTGAAGAGCTGTGCCACGCGGTTCGAGCTGAACTGCGCGGTGTTGGTGTCCTTCATCTGGGCGAACTGCGCGTCGAGCTGCGCCTGGATGGTGGCGCTGGACATGCTCGGGTCGTAGATGTGGACGTTCGGGCCGAAGTTCGGCGTGTCCGACTGCGTGGGGCAGCCGGCCGATGCGCCGATCGTGTAGGTCGCGCTGGCCACGGCCGAGTCGGTGAGGCCGGACTTGACGGCGATGGCCTTGACGGTGGTGGTGGCCGTGACACTGATCGGCGCGCTGTACAGCGTGGACGCGGCGGTTGGGGTGGAGCCGTCACGGGTGTAGTGGATGCTCGCGCCGGCGGTCGCGTCCGCGACCGTCACGCTCTGGGCCGACGTGTAGCTGCCGCCCGCCGGATTGAAGGTCGGTGTGGCCACCGAGCCGGTGCCGCCACCGCCCTGGGTGTACGTGAAGTGGGGCGTGTCGTACTGCGGCCCGCTCTTCTCGTAGGTGAACCAGTACTCCAGGACCGACCCGTTGGTGAGTGAGCTCACGGTCTGGGTCCAGGTGCCCGCGCTGTTGGCCATACGGACGTTCTGCTGGCCGGCGCTGTTGACGAGGTAGTGCACATCGACGTAGAGCGCGGCCGTGGTGGGTGTGAAGGAGATCTGCGCCTGCGTCGCGTTCAGTTGCGTGACGCTCTGGGTGTAGTCGGCCGCGGCAGCCGAGGCGGGACCGGCGAGCTGGCTGAGGCCGAGCAGCCCGGTCAGCACGAGCACGAGCGCACTCAGGAAAGCGACGCTGCGCTGGTGGAGACGTGGTGGCGGACGCATGCGGCCGGGAAGGGCGGTGCTGCGCATGGGTGGGGGGTCCTTTCGCCTGGTTTCGTGAAGTGAACACCGAGTCGGCGCGGAAGAAAGGTGAAGATGGTCTCGAAACTGCGGATTAGAGTTACGTGAGACCAATTAGCCTTTGATTCAAGCTATTGAAAACGCTCTCAATCTACGGATCGCCGAGACACTGGATCTGTTTAGGCAGTGTTAAGTGGCAGCGGCGAGCCGTCAAGACGATGCGCAGAATTCAACTCTTGAACGCCAACTCCGGCGAGGTGGGCCAATGTTCGGCCGCGGGCGTCATCACTTCACGGGTCGGGCGAGGGAGCTCAGGACCCACCGGTCGGTTCGAGGCGGATCAGGATCCGCCGGTGGGGCCGAGGGGGATGAGGACCCGACGGTCGGTTCGAGAGAGCTCAGGACCCGCCGGCCAGAACTCGCAGCAGGCGTGCCACCTCCACCGCGACCGCGTCGCGGGCCGGGCCGAGGTACTTGCGGGTGTCGGAGACACCGGGATCGGCGTCGAGGTACGTCCGGACCGCCCGGGTGAACGTCTTGTTGAGGTGGGTGGAGATATTGACCTTCGTCATGCCCGCCGCCACCGCCCGGATGAGGTCCGCGTCGCCGACTCCGGACGAGCCGTGCAGGACGAGCGGGACGCTGACGGCGTCGCGCAGCCGGGTGATCAGCTCGAAGTCGAGGACGGCGTCGCGGGTGTGCATCGCATGGGAGCTGCCCACCGCCACGGCGAGCGCGTCGACTCCGGTGGCGGCGACGAAGTCCCGCGCCTCGTCAGGATCGGTGCGGACGCCCGGGGCATGCGCGCCGTCCTTGCCGCCGACCTCGCCGAGCTCGGCCTCGACCCACACCTTCCGGCTGTGGCAGTGCGCCGTGATCTCCCGGGTGGCGGCGACGTTGTCGGCGTAGGGGAGCTTGGCTCCGTCGAACATGACGGAGGTGAAGCCGAGTTCCACCGCCTCCCGCACCAGGCCCGCCGATTCCGCGTGGTCGAGATGGACGGCCACGGGGACGCTCGCGGCCCGCGCGATGGCCAGCGAGGCGAGGGCGATCGGTTCGAGGGCACCGTGGTAGCGGGCGGTGTTCTCGCTGATCTGCAGGATCACCGGACGCCCGGCCGCCTCGGCGCCCGCGACGATGGCCTGGGCGTGCTCCAACTGGACGACGTTGAACGCGCCCACGCCCGCGACCCTTCCGGCCGCGTCGTCGGCGATCTCATGGGTGGGTGCGAGCGGCATGGACTTCCTCCACAGGAACGGCGGTACGGAAACGGCGGTAGGCGTCGGCGTCGAAGTCGCCCGCCGTGGGACGCAGGACGGCTGCGGCCGACAGGGCGACGGCCTCGCACAGGACGGCGGGCCACGGTGCCCCGGTGGCGAGCCCGGCCGCGAGCGCCGCGACGCATGCGTCGCCCGCCCCCGTCGGGTTGCCGGTCAGCCGCTCGGGCGGCGTCGCACGCCAGGAGCCCTGCGGGGTGATCGCGTGCAGCCCGTCGGGACCGCGGGAGGCCACGACGGTACGGGCGCCCATCGCCCGCAGTCCGGCAGCCGCGGCCGCGACGTCCTCACGGCCGGTGACGGCGGCGAGTTCATCGGTGTTGGGTTTGACCACGTCGGGGCCGGCGGCCAGCGCGGCGCGCAGTGCGGGGCCGCTCGTGTCCAGGACCGTGGCGACGCCCTTGTCGCGGGCGAGGGTGACGAGGTGTGCGTACGCGTCGGCGGGCAGGCCCGGCGGAAGGCTGCCGGAGAGCACCACCACATCGGCGTCGCGAAGGAGTCGTGTGTACCGCGCGGTGAAGGCCTCCCACTCGCCGGTCGTCACGGACGGCCCGGTCTGGTTGAACACGGTGGCATCACCGTCCTCGCGGGAGACGACCGTCACGGTGCGCCGTGACTCGCCCGCCACGGGCACCAGTTCGTCCCGCAGTCCGGCCGCCCGCAGTTCACCGCGCAGCCGGACGCCGGTGTCACCGCCGCACAGTCCGGTCACGACCGCCGGCCAGCCCAGCGTGGCGAGCACCCGGGCGACGTTGACGCCCTTGCCGCCGGCGCGCTCGTGCACGGTGTCGACCCGGTGCGAGGTGCGGGGCACGAGGCTGTCGACGAAGTACGTGACGTCGAGGGCCGCGTTGAGCGTGACGGTCAGGATCACCGTGACCCGACCCCCGCGGAACCGGCGGTGGCGCCGCGCATGGCGAACTCCCCGTCTCCGGTGCCGGCGCCGGTGCCGGTGCCGGTGCTGGTGCTGGTGCCGCGCGTCGCGGCGTCCACGGCCTGCCACGCGTACAGTCCGGCGCCCAGGCAGCCGGCCATGTCGCCCAGGGCCGCCCGCACGACGGCCGGCCGGCGCTGGAACGTCAGCCGCTGGGCCAGCCGGGCACGGACCGGCTTCAGGAGGGTGTCGCCCGCCTGGGCGAGGCCGCCGCCGAGGACGACGAGTTCGGGGCCGAGCAGCGAGGACGCGGTCGCCAGGGTCGACGCGAGCGCGTCGACCGCGCGGTCCCAGACCGCCACGGCGTCGGCGTCGCCCTGCGCCACGAGCGCCGCCACCTCGTCGGCGCCCTGGAGGGTACGGCCGGTCCGTGCGGTGAAGGCCGCCTTGATCGCGACCGCCGAGGCCACCGTCTCCAGGCAACCGCGGCCGCCGCACTGGCACTTGGCGCCGTCGGGATCGACGACCACATGGCCGAGTTCGCCCGCGTGACCGCCGGCCCGGACGGGCCGCCCGTCGCTGATGACGGCGGCGGCGATGCCGGTGCCGATGGCCACGAAGAGCACATCGCGGGCGCCGCGGGCCGCCCCCAGGACGCATTCGGCGAGCCCCCCGGCCCGGACGTCGTGCCCGAGCGTCACGGGGAGCCCCGTGCGGCGTTCGAGAAGGTTCGCGAGCGGGAGGTCGCGCCAGCCGATGTTGGCCGAGTAGACGGCGTGCGAGAGGTCCTCGTCGACGTGGCCGGGGACCACCACGCCGACCCTGCGGACCCGCAGTCCCTCGTCACGGGCCTGCCGGGCGAGCGCCCGGAGCGTCTCGGTGATGACGTCCACCACCGCTTCCGGTCCCGCTGCCCGGGGGGTCGGCCGGCGCACGGTGGCCAGCAGCAGTTCCCGGTCGAGAAGCGCGCCCTTGATACCGGTGCCGCCGACGTCCAGCGCGATCACGCACTCGCCGGCGTCCTGTCCCTCACGCATGGCGGCCCTCCAGAACGACGGAGCGGGTGAGGTTGCGCGGCCGGTCCGGGTCGTAGCCGCGGGCCTCGGCGATGGTGACCGCCAGCCGCTGGGCGCGCACGAGGTCGGCCAGCGGGTCGAGATCCCCGGCCCTGGCCCCGTGCTGGGTCTGGGTCTGGGTCTGGGAGTGGGCGACGAGCGTGCCGCCGACCCGGGCGACATCGTCCTCGAGCCCTTGCGGCAGCGAGCCGAACATCCACGTCACGCGCCCGGGTCCGGTGATGCTGATCGGGCCGTGCCGGTACTCCATGGCGGGGTACGCCTCGGTCCACGCGCCCGCGGCCTCGCGCATCTTCAGCCCCGCCTCCAGCGCCAGACCGTAGGTCCAGCCACTCCCGAGGAAGGTGAACTGCTCGGCGCCGCACACCTCGGCGGCCAGTTCCTCGGAGACGGCTCGCTCGGCGTCCTGGGCGGCCTCGGCGACGGAGCGCACCCCTGGCGGCAGCGCGCCCTCGGCCTCCAGATGGGCGCGGAGCAGGGCGAGCACGGTGGTGGCGAACCGGGTCTGTACGACCGATTCCTCATCGGCGAAGTCCAGGACCACCAGGGCGTCGGCCGCGGTCATCACGGGAGTCGCGGGGTCTGCGGTGATCGCGGTCGTGGGCACGCCCGCGGCTCGCGCCCGGCCGAGCAGGTCCAGCACCTCGGTCGTGGTGCCGGAACGGGTGATCGCGAGGATCCGGTCGTAGCGGCGCCCGGCCGGGAATTCCGAGGCGGCGAAGGCGTCGGTCTCGCCGTGGCCACCGCTCTCGCGCAGCTCCGCGTAGGACTGCGCCATGAACCAGGAGGTGCCGCAGCCGACGACCGCCACGCGCTCGCCCCGGCGGGGGAGTGCGGCGGCATGGGCCGGGAGCGATCGGGCCGCCTGCCGCCAGCAGGCGGGCTGGGTGGCTATCTCGACGGAGGTACGGGAGGGGGTGGCGCTGGGCATACGACGCTTCCTTCAGAGTTGGTGACGACGGCACTGCACTCGGGGGAGGGGTGATCGAAACTGATTCAATCATGCCTTGTTCGAGCAAATATGAGCGACTCTGCTGGTCTTGCGGAGTATTCACGAGCTGGGCGCCCAGGTCCAGCCGCCGTTACTCGAATGTTGCGAATCGGCAGGTGGAGAGCGCTTACTGGCCAGGTTGGGCGGCGTGAAGCCGGTAGTCGCCCGTGTCTGCGGCTTGCACGGTGAGCCTGATTCGCATGCGCACAGTTGTTGACTCGCCAGCGAGTCTGAGCAGATTATGTCAATCGCTCGTAGCGCCCCGCCCCCGTGCCGTACGGCGACCCCCCACCCCGAAGGAGCCACCCACCGTGGCAACCAGACTCCGCAGACCGCTCACCGTGGTCCTGAGCGCCGCCCTGATACCCGCCGGCTGTCTGCTGGGCACCGGCCCGGCCGCCGCGAACGACGGCGTGAGCCAGCCGGCGGCGAACTACTCGTCCGCGGCGACGCCCAGCACGCCCATCGCCGCCCTCCCGCCGATGGGCTTCAACAACTGGTCCCGTTCGACGTGCGCGCCCCAGGCGCCGCTGGACGGCTCCAACCGGCTGGACTACTCCTTCCAGCAGTACATGAAGGACAACGCCAAAGGGCTGGCCGACACCGGTCTGATCGCCAAGGGCTATCGGACGATCACCGTCGACGACTGCTGGATGTACCGCAACAGCTCCGGCTATCTGCACGGCGGGCTCAACTGGGGCGGCGCCACCGACGTCCGCAACCCCGCGAAGCAGCCCGGCTTCGACTACGAACTGACGGCCTACGGCGACTACCTGCACAGCCTTGGCGCGAAGTTCGGCATCTACGAGACCTCCGGCACGCACACCTGCAGCACCGCCACGCCGACCGCACCCAACCTGCCCAACGGCAGCGAGTACTACGAGCAGAAGGACGCCGACTCCTTCGTCTCGTGGGGCGTCGACCAGCTCAAGTACGACAACTGCGGCGACGAGGAGCCGGTGCAGACGCTCGACACCCGCATGTCCAACGACCTGCGGACCGCGGTCACCTCCGCGGCCGGCAGCGGTGCCACGCCCAACATCACGTTCAACATCTCCGCCCCGGCCGGCTACGGCAACGGCTCCACGAAGTTCGCCGCGATGAACTGGGTGCGCGGGCTCGGCCAGCTCTGGCGGGTGGGCCCGGACATCTGGAACTACGGCGACGGCAAGAATCCGTGGAACGTGCCGCTGGCCGGCTACAACTTCGGTGCGTACCAGAGCTTCGACAACACTCTGGAGCTCAGCCGCTACCAGGGGCCGGGCAACTGGAACGACGCCGACATGCTGCTGATCGGCGACAACGGTATGACCACCGCCGAGGAACGCAGCCAGATGGCACTGTTCTCCGCACTGGCCGCACCCCTGGTGATCAGCACCGATGCCCGTAAGTTCCAGCCGTCGTACATCGCCGCCCACCCGGCGGAAGCGGTGCACCTGAACGCGTCCGTCGCGATCCTGGGCAACTCCGAAGTGATCGCGGTGGACCAGGACCCGCTGGGCGCCGGCGGCTACCGCGTCTCCGGCGGTGGGGCCGACGCGGACGGCTCCCCGGCCGCCACGACCGGTGACGACGTCGTCCTCAAGCCCCTCGCCGACGGCAGCAAGGCCGTCGTCGTGCTCAACAAGGGCTCCGCGGCCACCAACTACTCGCTCTCCCTCGCCGGTCTCGGCTTCAGCGCCGCGGGCTGCGGCTACGACGTCCGCGACCTGTGGGCACACAGCAGCAGCACGTCGACCGGGTCGGTGCCGCTCACGCTCGGCGCGCACGACAACGCGATGCTCAAGATCACTCCGCACGCCGGCTGCGGCAGCTTCACCCCGAGCGGACAGATCACCGCTTCACGCGACAACTGGGGCAAAGCGTCGCTGTGCCTCGACAACTACCGATCCGGCACCGCCACCAACAACCCGGTCGACCTCTATCCCTGCACCGGTGGCTCCAACCAGCAGTGGCGGCGCAACTCCGACGGCACGGTCCAGCTGCTGCAGTCCGGCACCACGAACCTCTGTCTGACCGCACAGAGCGGTACGACCACCGGGGCGATCAACGGGAAGTCCGGTCAGTGGGCGGGCGTCGCCCCGTGCGGGTCCGCCGCCGGCTACCAGACCTGGACGTACAACCGGGACGGAAACCTCAAGCTCAGCGGCACCACCAAGTGCCTCGACAGCTATGGCGGGGCGACGACCACGAGCGGCACGCCCGTCGACCTGTACACCTGCGGAACCGCACCCGGCTCGCTCCAGACCAACCAGACCTGGGCGGCTCCCTTCAACGCTCCACCCGCCGCCTGACCTGACGGCGACCGGTCCGGCCCACGGGGTCCGCGGCGATGTCCAACGCCGCGGACCCCTTCTGTCGTGTGCTCTCCCGGCTGTCCCGCCGGCGGCGGGAATGCTCACCTCACTGCTCTGACCTGGAGCTAGACTCCCCCCATGCTCAAAGTTGACAGAATCGCCCGGATCCTTGATCACGTTTCCAAGGAGGGCAGTGCCGACGTCCATGTGCTCACCGAGCTGCTCGGAGTGTCAGGGGCGACGGTCCGGCGCGATCTGCAGACGCTGCACGAGCAGGGGCTGCTGCACCGCACCCGCGGTGGCGCGGTGACCGGCACGTTCAACCTGGAACTGCCGCTGCGCCACCGGGCGGGACGCCAGCAGGACGAGAAGCGGCGGATCGCGCTCGCCGCGGCCCGTCTGGTCCCGGACGGAGCGGTGGTGGGGATGACCGGGGGCACCACGGTCACCGAGATCGCCCGGGCGCTGGCCGACCGCAGCGGTATCACCGTCGTCACCAACGCGGTCAACATCGCCGCCGACCTGATCGCCCGGTCCGAGATCCGTCTCGTGGTCGTCGGCGGGAACGCCCGGACGGCCAGCTACGAACTGGTCGGACCGGCGGCCGAGCGGATGCTCGCCCAGTACAACCTGGACATCGCCTTCATCGGGGTGGACGGCCTGACCGCGAGCGAGGGCTGCACCACGCACGACGAGATGGAGGCCCACACCGACCGGGCCTTCCTGCGCAACAGTGCGCGCTCCGTGGTCGTCGCGGACAGCACCAAGATCGGCCGGGTGACCTTCGCGGAGATCTGCCCGCTCGCCGACATCGACGATCTCGTCACCGACGACAGCCTCGACGAAGCGCGGGAGCAGGCCATCGTCGAGTGCGGCGTCCGGGTGCTGCGGGTCTGACGTGGGGTAGCGGCACTCAAGGATCAGGTAGCCGCCTGAAGTTGGTCCAGACCTATTGACGGTAGGTCTGGACCAATCTACCGTGGGCGACGCTCGCGACGAGTCCTGTGCCTTCTGCCAACTCACCCACTGTCCTGCGCCCGTGGACGCCATGTGGACCCGGTGATGGTGTTCATGGAGAGACGGAGCGAAACATGATCGGTCGGACATCACGTCTGCTGGGAGTCGGCCTGGCGACGGCCTTCGCCGTCCAGATGCTCGTCGCCGCGGCGCCGAGCGCCGCACCCCAGGCCACCGTGTGCGCGGTCAAGTCGAAGCCGGCGGGCAAGGTACTCCAGGGGTACTGGGAGAACTGGGACGGCGCCGCGAACGGTGTGCACCCCCCGCTCGGCTGGATCCCGATCACCGACGCCCGCATCCATGATCACGGCTACAACGTCATCAACGCGGCGTTCCCCGTCATCCACTCGGACGGCACCGTCCTGTGGCAGGACGGGATGGACTCGACCGTGAAGGTGCCGACCCCGGCCGAGATGTGCCAGGCCAAGGCAGCCGGTCAGACGATCCTGATGTCCATCGGCGGTGCGGCGGCAGGGATCGACCTCAACTCCACCGCTGTCGCGGACCGGTTCATCGCGACCGTGGTGCCGATCCTCAAGGCGTACAACTTCGACGGCATCGACATCGACATCGAGACCGGTCTCATCGGCAGCGGCACCATCACCAAGCTGTCCGCCTCGCAGGCCAACCTCGTGCGCATCATCGACGGCGTCCTCGCCCAGATGCCCTCGAACTTCGGTCTGACCATGGCGCCCGAGACCGCCTACGTCACCGGCGGCAGCGTGGCCTACGGCTCGATCTGGGGCGCGTACCTGCCCATCGTCAAGAAGTACGCGGACAACGGCCGGCTGTGGTGGCTGAACATGCAGTACTACAACGGCAGCATGTACGGGTGCTCCGGCGACTCCTACTCCGCCGGCACGGTCGCGGGGTTCACCGCGCAGACCGACTGCCTGAACAAGGGACTCGTCGTCCAGGGCACCACCATCAAGGTCCCCTACGACAAGCAGGTCCCGGGACTGCCCGCCCAACCGGGCGCCGGGGGCGGGTACATGGCACCGAACCTGGTGTCCCAGGCCTGGAACAAGTACAGCGGCGGCCTCAAGGGGCTCATGACCTGGTCCATCAACTGGGACGGCTCGAAGGGATGGACCTTCGGGAACAACGTCAAGGCCCTCCAGGGGCGCTGAATCGGGCTTCATAGCATTGCGACGATGACCTGGCAAACGTGCAGGTCAAGAGGGGTCCGGTTTTTCGAAGCCGGGCCCCTGGTTTTTCCCGTGCTGGGATGGTGCTGGGATAACTCACCCTTCGACACCTGTCATCACCCTTGATCATCTCTACCGTGCTGGGATCGTGCTGGGACGGCTGCGAGGCCCCGTGCCGGGCCGCAGGCGTCGTTCACTGCAGACGAGGTAGACCCAGCCGGACGGGCCCGAACCCATATATTTTCGTCTCCACTCCGAGGTTCTCTGCGCTGTGCCTCTCGGCTTTGCCAGGCAGGATCACTGACCTGTGGAGCTGCCAGCGCTCTCGCAGTGCTACGGAAAACATCATTGTCGGCGTAGGCGCGACTCGCCCCTCGGAAACCTTCGTGGCTGTCTATGTGCGACGAACCCCACAGGGCTGATGACGACACTTGTCCGCCGTCCCGCGAGCCAGCCGCGCCGGCTAATGAGTCGGACGTCCTGGGAATCTGAATGAAGTAACGGAAATCCGCTATGTGCCCCGGCGCGAGGGCGGATCCGCGCCGGAGGGGAGAGGCCGACGACCTCGGCGCGTACGTCGTGAAGTTGTCCAGCTGACGGCTTTGACCTGGAGTGATGTCGCTGAACGGGGCTCTGGCCTGGGCGGATCCGTCTTTCTTTCAGACTCGTGCCCGGTTGTGCAGTTGATACTCCCCACGCGCTCCCCAGAGGCGCTCGCACTCCCCAAATTCTCCCCAAGAGGTACTGCCGTAGGAGCATCGCCTGTCCCGTCTGGCGGTGCAGGTGTGGGTCGTGCCGATTCGCTTTGCGTAAGCGCTCAGAGGAGGTGTCCGCATTCGCCCAGTCAGATGTCGCGGAAGGGACCACGCGAGTCCGTGACCTGCCGGAATGGCAGGCTGCTGGGCGCCGACCAGCGAATATGGTCTTTCGGTTGTTTCACGGTAATGCCCGTTGATGCGGCCGGAAGTCCCAGAAGAGTCCCAGGGTCGGTGGCCATTCTTGGGGCTCTGCGCAGTGGTCGAGGCTGCATCTGGGCTGGGGTTCGTGCATCGGTGCTCGGCCTGGAACGAACGGCATCGTACGTGTCTGCAGCAGCTCGACGCTGGGGCAGACAGCTTGCTGGCTGCGCGGGCATGGTAGTTACCGGTTGGTTCATGGCGTTGGCTAGGTCATCCTCGAACTACCCCCGCTCGCGCGGGGAGACCTTGATGGTTGACAGGTTCAAAGCACGCGAGTTCGCAGAATCCTGGACGCCCCTGGTGGGGAACCCGCACGGGGATGGCCGCTTTCTGCCGCGTTCCGCGGCGGGTTCGCGCGGTGACTTGCCCGGCGTCGCGGTGTTTCAGAAGCCCGTCTGAATGCAGTCACGTAATCGGGCCGGGTGGTGAGGACCGGCCAGCTCGGCCGCAGCCCGTTAGCCAGGTCCCCTCGCCTCCATAAAGAGCTGCCGTGAGTAATAAGACGACGTTTCCTTTGGCGGGGGTTGTCATTGTGTTGGTATGACGAGTCTTGCTGAGCATCTGGTCTCGGATGAGTTGTGGGAGTTGTTTCGGCGGGTGGTGCCGGAGACGGTGGTGGTGCGTCCGCAGGGCGGGGGCCGTCGGCGGGCCGGCGACCGTGAATGCCTGACCGCGATCGTGTTCGTGGCCACGTCTGGATGCTCCTGGCGGCAGTTACCGCCGGTGTTCGGGCCGGCCTGGCCCACCGTCTACCGACGTTTTGCGCGGTGGACCCAGCTGCGTGTCTGGGCCCGCCTGCACCGCGTCATCCTCGATGAACTCGGTGCTCAGGGGGGTTTGGACTGGTCACGATTCGCCGTTGACTCCGTAAGTGTCCGCGCCCTCAAAGGGGGCAGCTGACCGGACCGAATCCGACCGATCGCGGCAAGTTGGGATCGAAAATCCATCTCGTCGTCGATCGTGCCGACCTGCCCGTCTCTGTCGCCATCTCGGCCGCCAATACCCACGACAGCCTGGCCCTGCAACCGCTGGTCATGGGGATCCCGCCCGTCCGCAGCCCTCGCGGTCCGCGGCGTCGCCGCCCGGCAAAGCTCCGCGGCGACAAGGGCTACGACTATCCCTACCTGCGTCGATGGCTCCGCGAGCAGAACATCATTCCTCGCATCGCCCGGCGCGGCGTTGAGAACTCACAACGCCTGGGCCAACACCGCTGGGTGGTCGAGCGCACCATGTCCTGGCTCGGCGGATGTCGTCGCCTCCACCGACGCTACGAACGCAAGCCCGAGCACTTCCTGGCGTTCACTGCCATCGCCACCAGCCTCATCAACCACCGCCGACTCACCAAATGAAACGACTTCGTAGCCTCATTGATCTTGATGCTGCCGGGCACGGGCGGCGCGAGACCCGCTCGGTACGCACGCTCACGGTCACCGGCCTCGGCCTGGAGTCCCCCACGTCGTCCAGGCGGCGAAGATCCTGCGGCATCGCACCGACGTCAAGACCCGCAAGGTCACCCGACAGACCGTCCACGCCATCACTGACATGACCGCGCGTGAGGCATCGCCGCAGCTCATCGGCCGTCTCGCCAGGTCGCAGTGGGGCATCGAGGCCGTCCACCACGTCAGAGACGTGACGTTCGCCGAGGACGCCTCCAAGGTCCGGACCGGACACGGACCGGAGAACATGGCCACGCTGCGGAACTTCGCGATCAACACCCTTTGGGACGCCGGCCACCACAGTATCGCCGCCGGACTGCGGGAGGTCTCCTACACGCCGTTCACCCGCTCGCTCGACCTGCTCGGGCTTGCCTGACCAGCATTGCCACATGATCACCTGGACTTTGAATCAGCCCTGCCGGGCGACCCGCTACCGGCGCGATACCGTCGACCAGGGCGGGGCTCTGCGTGACGTCGTTGACGTTGGCCGCGGTGGTGATGACCTTGAGCGGGGTGCCGCGTCCGTCGCAGATCAAGTGGTGCTTGCTGCCCGTCTTGCGCCGGTCGACAGGGGACGGACCGGTGTCGGCAAAACCTCTTTCGCGCGGATGTGGGAGCCGTCCACGCGTGCCCGTGACCAGTTGAGTCCGCCGACCACGTTCAACTCGGAGAGCAGGATGCGGTGCAGCTGGTCGAAGACGCCGGCCTGCTCCCACCGTCCAGGCGGCGCCAGCAGGTCTGCCCGGAACCGAACCCCAGCTCCAGCGGCAGCAGTTGCCAGGCAATATCGTTGTAGAGGACCTACAGAATGCCCTGCAGACGGAGCCTGTCTGCCACCGGCCGTTGCTGCCGCCCTGGGGACCGCTCGGGCCAGGGCGGCAGCAACGGCTCGATCAGTGCCCACAAGTCGTCATCCACGATTCACGGCCGAGTAATCACACCATCACGAACGGCCGAATCATCTTACCGGTTACGCCCGACCAGGGCATCTCAACAAGATCGTGTTACGACCTCTCAGACCTCGTTGGTGCTGCTGCCGGGCGACGGCTTCGACCGGCCCGGGTGGTCGGTCGGGGTATCACCTAGCCAACTTGCACTGCCTCAAGATCGGCCACCGGCTTTGCAAGATCCTCAACGGCTGCCGCGCGGATCGGTGGGGCCTCGACGTCCTGACGCGCGGCGGTGGCCCTCCGGCGCCGCGCCTGCCGATGGGCCGCCGGCGGCGGGACTCAGGGCCGTGCGACGAGGCGGGAGGCGAGCCGGCCGCGGTAGTGGTCGACCACCACGGCGACCATGATGACCGCGCCGGTGATCATCTGGCGCTGGAAGTCCGATACACCCATCAGCAGCAAGCCATTGGTCAGTACACCCAGCAGACAGGCGCCCAGCAGCGTGCCGACCATCGAGCCCTTGCCGCCGGACAGCGAGGCGCCGCCAATCACCACGGCGGCGATCGCGTTGAGCTCGTAGCCGCTACCCAGGATCGGGCTGGCGATGTTGAGGCGGGCCATGTACGTCACGGCGGCGATGCCGACGGTGAAGCCCGCGATCACGAACGCGGCGACCTTCACCACGCCGGTGCGGTGCCCGGAGAGCCGGACTGCTTCCTCGTTGCTGCCGATCGCGAAGACGAGCCTGCCGAAGACGGTCCGGGTGAGTACCAGATGTCCGACCGCGACCATCAGCAGGGATATCCAGAAGAGAGTGGGGATCCCCAGCAGCGTCGAGGTGCCGAAGCGGTTGAAGCTCTCGGGGAAGTCGTACAGCGTCTTGGCGTCGGTGTACTGCAGTGCCGCGCCCCGCGCCACGTTGAGCATGCCCAGGGTGACGATGAAGGACGGCACACGCCAGCGTTCCGAAACCAGCCCGTTGACCAGCCCGCAGCCCATGCCCACCAGCGCGGAGACCAGCACGGCGAGCAGTACCGCGGCGGACGTGGACAGTCCGCCGGCCGTCAGTACGTCGCCGGAGACGACGGCCGACAGTGCCATGACCGACCCGACCGACAGATCGATGCCGCCGACGAGGATGACGAAGGTCATGCCGACCGCGAGCATCGTGTTGAGGGTGATCTCGGTGGCGATGTGCGTGATGTTGTCTGAGGTGGCGAACTTCGGTGCGGACAGCGTGAAGATGGCCACCAGGGCGAGCAGGGCGATACCGATACCGGCCTCGCCCATCACCTGCTGAGCCAGCGAGGAGGCCGGGTGCGGTTTGCGGCCGAGCGTTACGGAAGTCATGGGGTGTCACCGTTCGTGGGTGCCGGAGAGTCGGCGGAGGTGTAACCGGAGTAGGCCAGGGCGAGGATCTGTGAGCTGTCGAAGTCCTTCCGCTGCACTTCGCCGACGACGCGGCCTCGGGAGAACACGAGAATGCGGTCACAGATCCCCATGAGCTCCGGCAGGTCGGAGGAGACGACCAGGAGCGCTTTGCCGTCGGCCGCGAGGTCGACGAGTTGCTGGTGGATCTCGTAGCGGGCACCGACATCGATGCCGCGCGTGGGCTCGTCGACCACCAGGACATCGGCGCCGGCCAGCAGCCAGCGGCCCAGGACAACCTTTTGTTGGTTGCCGCCTGACAGCGTCCTGACGGGATGGCGCACCCCCGGGGTGCGCACCGCGAGCCGGTCGACCGCCTGGCGGGCCAGCCGGTTCTCCTCGGCGCGCCGCAGGACTCCACCGCGTGAGATCTTCCCGATGGCGGCCAGGGTGATGTTCGCGGCGAGGGGCATGTCGAGGACCAGACCCTGACTCTTGCGGTCCTCGGTCAGCAGGCTGATGCCATGCCGGACCGCGTGCTTGGGGGAGGCGATGCGGACCGGCCGGCCCTTGACCAGAACGGTTCCGCCCTGGCGCGGATCCGCGCCGAACAGGGCGCGCACGGTTTCGGTGCGCCCCGAGCCGACGAGCCCCGCCATGCCCACGACCTCACCGGCATGCAGGGCGAATGAGACCGGCTCGCCGCCGCGTGGGTGCAGCGCGTCGGCCCGTAGCAGTTCAGGACCCGGCTCGCGTGGCACGTGCGGCGGGTACTCGTGCTCCATGTCGCGGCCGACCATGAGTTGGATGACGTCGGCGGTGCTCGTCCCGGCCAGTTCCTGGGTGGCCACATGGCGGCCGTTGCGGAAGACCGTCATTCGGTCCCCGAGCTCGAAGACCTCCTCCAAGTGGTGGGAGATGTAGAGGACGGCGGTGCCGCGCGCGGTGATCGCCCGCAGCAGGGTGAACAGGCGAGAGGTCTCCCGCGGGGTGAGGGTCGCGGTGGGCTCGTCCATCACCAGGACCCGGCAGTCCTGCCACAGGGTCCTGGCAATCTCCAGCAACTGCATCTGGGCGATGCCTAGCCGCTCCACCTTCGTCTGCGGCCGGACCTCGAGCCCGACCTCGGCGAGCAGCTCCTCGGCCCTGCGGTGCAGTTCCTTGCGGTTGACCAGCCCGTGGCGACGCGGGAGGTTCTGGAAGAACAGGTTCTCGGCCACGGTCAGGTTGGGCAGCAGGTTGAGTTCTTGGTGCACGACCTGGACGCCGGCCTGCATGGCCGCCGCCGGGTCGGCGGGCTGGTAGGGCTTCCCGCCCAGCGTCATGCCGCCGGCATCCGGCTGCTGGATGCCGGCGAGAATCCGGACCAGGGTCGACTTGCCCGCGCCGTTCTCGCCCAGCAGGGCGTGCACCTCGCCGGGGAGCAGTTCGAGCCGCACGTCGTCGAGGGCCAGTACGCCGGGGAACTGCTTGCGGATCCCGGTCGCCTCCAGCACAGGGGCCGGGGGGCTCGGGAGTCGTGCGGTCATGAGGTTCTGCCTTCCGGCATGGGGTTCCGCCTTCCGGTCCTGGTCAGCCGAGGTCGGACGCGGTGATGACCTTGACGTCGGTCTTCACCCAGCCCTGGACCTTGTCGCCGGCGATGAGCTTCATGGCCTGGTCGATGCCGTCACCGGCCTGCTTCGCGGCGAACTGGTCGACGGTCGCGACGACGCTGCCGTCCTTGACGTACGGCCGGATGGCCTCGATGTTGTCGAACGAGGCGACCTTGATCTGGTTCTTCTTGCCCGCTGCGGCCACGGCCTTGACCGCGCCGAGCGCCATCGAGTCGTTCGAGGCGAGGATCCCCTGAAGGTCCGGGTGTGCGGTCAGCATGTTGCTCACGACGGTGTAGGCCTCGTCGGTCTCCCAGTGCGCGGTCTTGGAGTCGAGCACCCGCAGACCGCCGGCGGCGGCCGCGGCGACGAAACCGGCTTTGCGCTGCTGGGCGTTGGCGGCGCCGGGGTTGCCCTCCAGGATGACGACCTTGCCGTCTTTGCCGAGCGCCTTGGCGAGCACCGCCCCCGACAGCCGTGCGCCCTCGGTGTTGTCGGGTCCGACGAACGGGACGTCGAGACCGGCGGCCTTCAGCGCGGCGTCGTCGAGCTTGACGTCGATGTTCACGACCTTGATGCCGGCCTTCACGGCGCGCTTGAGCGGGGCGACGAGTGCCTGGGAGTCGGCGGGAGCCAGCACGAGGGCGGCGGCCTTGTCGGTGATGCACCGGTTGATCGCGGCGACTTGGCCGTCGATGTCGGTCTCGTTCTGGATGCCGCTGGCGGTGAGGGTCAGGTCGCCGCGCTGTCTCGCGTGGTCCTGCGCCCCCTTCTCCATGGTCTGGAAGTACTCGTTGCCGAGCGACTTCATTACCAGGCAGACGGTGGGCTTTCCGCCCTTCGAAGTGCCGTCGCTCGTGGCTCCGTCGCCCTCCTGGCCGCAGCTGGTGAGAGCCGTCGCGAGCAGGAGTGCGGCGGTGGCGGACAGGACAACAGGCTTGCGGATCATCGTGGACTGCCTTCCATTGGAGGTGCGCTGAGGGTGTGCCGAGGGTGCGGCGGGGTGGCCCGCCGCAGGATCTGCGGGAACGGAACAGGGTCAGGGCCTGTTGTCGCCCTCTGACGTCGCGCTTTGGCGTCGAGTCGGGCGTCGGGGTCAGAACGGGACGCCGGCGCGGAGTACCGCGTTGGCGTAGGGGGTGGCCTCGCCTGTCCTGACGACCACGCGGGCACCGAGGGTGAGTTCCTTCAGCCGGTCGTGCGGTACCCGGTCGACGCTGATGCCGGCGAACTGGCGGTCGAGACCATCCAGGAGGGCTGGGTCCCGAGCCTCTTGGGCGACGCTGGCGTGCTCGACCACAAGCTCATGGAGCACAGCGGCCAGCACCGGGAGGAACGGCGGATCGCCGCGCTGCCACACCAGGTCCACGGTCTCGGTTCCCGGCCGGACGGGAAGTCCGGGGTCGGCGACCACGAGGAGGTCGCCGTGGCCGAGCGAGGTGATCAGATGCAACAGCCGGGGGTGCCACAGCCCGTCAGGACGCATGGCGCGCCTCCGTATCTGTACCCGCACCGATACCGGTATCTGGATCGGCGTCCACCACCAGCGCGTCGACCTCGGCCCGGGAAGGGAGCGACTGCTGGGCGCCGTGCCGGGTGGCCGCCAGGGAGCCCGCTGCGCAGGCCAGACGCACGGCCCCGGGCAGCGGGCGGCCGAGGCCCAGTGCGATGGCGAGTTGCGCGCAGAAGGCGTCGCCCGCGCCGACGGTGTCGACCGCGTCGACCTTGAAGCCCGGTTCCGTGTGGAGACCTGCCGCGTCGGCGGCGACCGCGCCGGCCGCGCCGAGGGTGATCACGACGGTTGCGGGCCCCAGCAGCCGGAGCTTCTGCGCGCGTGCCGTCCACTCCTCGTCCGGGACCGTTCCGGCAGCGGCGCAGGGGGGGCCGAGCAGGCCGACTGCCTCCGTCTCGTTGACGACAAGGACATCGGTCTCCCGCAGCAGGTGGGAGAGCAGCGGGCTGGGCTCGGGCAGCGGAGCGGCGTTGAGTACGGTCAGCGCTCCGGCGGTGCGAGCCGCGCGGGCCGCGGCCAATACGGAGGGCAACGGCACTTCGAGCTGGAGCAGCACGGTGTCAGAGCGTTGGGCGGCCTTGCCGCCGGTGAGCGTGCACAAGGTGGCCTCGTCGAGGCGCCGGTTGGCGCCGGGGGACAGGGTGACGGTGTTCTCCCCGTCGTGCTGGACCACAATCAGTGCCAGCCCGGAGGACGTGTCCGGGACCGAGGCCACCGCCCGGTCGTCGATGCCCTCGGCAACCAGGGCGGCCCGGAGCTCCGAACCGTGGGCGTCGTCGCCCAGCAGTCCGACCATCAGGACCGCCGCGCCGAGCCGGGCCGCGGCCACCGCCTGGTTGCCGCCCTTGCCGCCGGGGCCGCGCACCACATCGGCGCCGGAGACCGTCTCCCCCGGCCGGGGGAGACGGGGGACGGTGACCGACAGGTCCATGTTGAGGCTGCCGACTACGATCAGTCGTTCATTCATCGCTGTGCTCCGCCGCTTTCATCGCTGTGTTCTCCGCCTGCCGGATCGGGGCAACCGCAGGAGCCGCGGGCCAGCAGGGTCACGGGCAGGACATCCCGGCTGAGCGCCAGGTCCGGGTCCTTCATCCGGTCGAGCAGCCGCTGGACGGCGGTGCGTCCGAGGGCTTCGAAGGGCTGACGCATGGTGGACAGCGCCGGGCAGGTGTAGGCGCCGGCTGCTATCCCGTCGAACGAGACCACGGCCACGTCATCGGGGACCGACAGCCCCAGTTCGGTCGCGGCCCGTAGCACTCCGGCGGCCTGTTCGTCGGAGGTGACGAACAGGGCGTCGACGGAACGGTCGCGTGAGAGCAGAGCGCGACCCGACCGGTAGCCGTCCAGCCGACCGAAGGAACCGTGCAGCAGTGGCGCGGCGTCCGGGCAGGCCTCCCAGCCGGTGCGGCCGCCGGAACCGGACCCGGCCTTGAGCCCGGCCTGCTCCAGGGCGCTGCGCCAGCCCGCCACACGGTCGACGGTGGGATGGATGCCGAGCGGCCCGGCGATGCAGCCGACCCGGCGCCGCCCGTGGGCCAGCAGGTGGTCGGTCGCCTCCTGGGCGCCGCGCACGTTGTCGACCAGTACGTACGAGGTCTCCACACCGTCGAGTTCACGGTCGAAGACCAGACTGGGCACTCCGGAACGGGCCAACTCGGCCCGCCAGGGCTGGTCACCGTGCGAGGGGATGAGGACGAGCCCGTCCACCTGCCGGTCGACGAAGGTCCTGATGTACCCCGCCTCGCGCTGTGGATCGTCCACGCTGTTGCCGACCAGGAGCGTGTATCCGGCTGCCCAGGCGTGGTCCTCCAGAGCGCGGGCCAGCTCCGCGAAGAAGGGGTTCGCGGCGTCGGGAACGACCAGACCGAGCGTCATGGTGTGGCTCATGCGCAGCGACCTGGCTACGGCGTTCGGCCGGTATCCGAGCTGCTGCACCGCCGCCAGTACCCGTTCCCTGGTCGCCGGAGCGACCGAGCGGGGCCCGTTGTTGAGTACGTAGCTGACGACCGAGGGGGAGGTGCCCGCGAGCTGGGCCACGTCCTGCCGTGTTGCCATGGTGCGGCTCCTGGAACGGTCATGGAATGGGAGGGTCCGGATGCCGCAACACGAATTGGCAACTCGTGTTGCGGCGGGGTTACGAGATTATGAGAAGCAACGCACGCAACCGCAAGAGGCCGGACGCACCGGATCGCACCGGATCACCTTGGATGACGGCAGATCGCTCCGGACGGCCGTCAGGGCCGTCGCAGCAGACCGATGTAGAGGTCCCAGAATCGCCGCATGTCCAGGTCCAGGATGAGCGTCGCCCGCTGGGTGCCCACCGGGTTCGCGGGCGCGGAGAACTCGTCCAGCCCGTACCCCAGCGCCCGCCCGTAGTCCGGACCGAAGGACGCATCCACATCGACATAGCGACTCTGCGATGTCTTGACGACCTGGGGGTCGAGGAAGACCGCGGCCGTCAGCGCGTCCCACAGGAAGGTGCTGCGCCGCGGGTCTGCCGCGAACATCGGCCCCTGAAGGTCCTTGAACATCGTCTTGACGGGAGTCGGCGCTCCCGCGGTGATCGCGTCATACTGGGCCTTGGTGTAGCGCACCTTCACGCAGACGTCATCGGGCACGATCGTCTGCTTCGGGAAGGGTGTCCGCAGTGCGATGCGCGCCGACTCGGGGTCGAACCACCAGTTGAACTCGGCCGCGGGCGTGATGTTTCCCGGCTTGTCGAAAGCTCCGCCCATGTAGATGACTTCCTTGACGAGCGGCACGATCTCCGGGTGCGTGCGTACCGCCAGCGCGAGATTGGTCGCCGGGCCCACCTCCAAGAACGTGACCTGGCGCGGATAGCGCTTCACCTGGTTCACGATGAAGTCCGCGGCGGCCGAGGTGCTGGGGTGCGTGCTGGGATAGCCGCCGTAGGGCGGGCGGGGGAGCCGGTCGTACGCGGGAGGACGGGGGCTGTCGAACGCCCCGGCCCAAGGGGCCTTGCCGTACAGGGCGTTCTCGGCGGCCAGCCGCACCTTGCGGCCGGGCATGAGCGGCTCGCCCGCGCCTGCGACGACCGGGACATCGCGGCGTCCGATCAGTTCGAGCTGGCGCAGCGCGTCCGCTGTGCCTTCCTCGACCCAGGTGTTGCCGCTGACCACCGTCACGCCCAGCAGGTCCACCGAGGGATGCTTGGCGAGCATGAACATGGTGACCGCGTCATCGTTCAGCTCACCCATGTCGGCGTCCAGGATCACCTTGCGCCGGTCGGCAGGGTGCCGCTCGTCCGCTTGCTCGGCCGCTCGCGCGGTGATCACCGGCCCCGGCGTGGGTGACAGGGTCTGGCCCGAAGCCGAGACGGTGGGCACGAGCAGGATGAGGACGAGCAGTGGACCGAGTGTTCTCTTGCGCATGGAGCCTCCTCGATATGCGGTGCGCACCGACGGCGCGACCGGCCGCGTGATTATGGGAAGCAACCCCGGCAACGGCAAGGCGCACCGCACTTCCCCCTGACGTTCGCGGCCGAAGCCGGAGGCGCGGCAGAGTGGCCGTCAGAGGAAAGTGCCTGGGAACAGTAGCGGTCACCGGTGCTGCCGGGCGGAGAGGATCCGCGGTGCGCGCCGCTCTGCAGGACGACGTGTCACGTCTCGCGCTCATCGATCGGGTCGACCTCAACGCGCAGGCGCTGACCGCCCTGCGCCCGGCCGGGGCGACAGGTGCGGACGCCCAGCCTGCTGGCCCCCGGGAACGCACGGCGCTGACCGGGCCGTCCCCGCCCCCACACTTGCAACCGGTACCGAGGTACAGGTTTACCGTCGGAGGTGTCCCCGCTCTGGGGACGTGACGACGGGAGTGAGTGCGATGAGCGATCTGGCTTGGGTGCCGCAGTCCTGCACGCTGCCCACCGAAGAGCGACCCCTGCGGGTCGCGGAGTGGGACGCGCTGTTCTCCGAGCGGCTGACCTCCTCTTCGAGGCCCGAGCCGCTGCGACTGCGCCTTGACCTGGCTAACGGGCCGGGCATTGAGGAGCGGGTCCGGGATCTGGTGGCGCGCGAGAGCGGCTGCTGCTCGTTCTTCACCTTCACCACCACCCCCGGTGAGGACCTGATCGGCCTGCACATCGCCGTGGACCCCGCGCACGAGACGGTCCTGGACGCCCTTTCCGCGCGGACGGCCGACCGGGTGCAGGAGTGAGCGCGGGCCTGCGCAGTGGCCAGGTCGCCGAGGCGGCCGGGGTGAACATCCAGACCCTGCGCTACTACGAGCGGCGCGGCCTGCTGGCCGAGCCGAACCGCAGCAACGGCGGCCACCGCCTTTACAACGAGGACGCGGTGACCGCACTGCGGGTGATCAAGGCCGCCCAGCGCCTCGGGTTCACGCTGGAGGAGGTCGCCGAACTCCTGGAGGCCGGCCGCCACCGGCACGGCCGCCCCGTGGCAGGACTCCAGGAGCGCGCCGCGGCCAAGCTCGCCAAGGTCGACGCGAAGATCGCCGACCTGACCACCATCCGCACCGCCCTGACCGCGGCCGTCGAGGCGGGCTGCAACGACCTGACTGTCTGCGCCGCAAGTGCCTGCTGCCCCATCCCTTTCACCCACCTCGCCGAGGAGAACCGCCATGCCGGACCATGCTGCTGACCCCCGCCCCCACAAGACGCCGAAGGCCCTGGGCGGATTGGCCGCGCTGGCCTGCGTGGCGTGCTGCGCACTGCCCGTCCTGATCACGGCGGGCGTCGTCGGGGCCGGCGCGGGGCCGGTGGTGGGCTGGCTGCCCGCCCTCGCCATCGTGCTGGCGGTGCTCGCCGCCGGCACCTGGTGGCTCGGCCAGCGCCATGGTTCCTGCTCCTGCGCGCCCAAGACCGCTGGCGAGGGCGGGTGCGGCTGCCAGGCGTCCGGCGAACCGCTTAAGATCAGCGGCGCGGGCCGCCAGTAGGGTCAGCCATCTGGTTACTGAGGTTGTAGACGTGGTGTCGTGAGTGTGAGGCCGGTCGCGGCGAGGCATCCGTCGATGATGTCGCTCCGGTATTGGATCTGACGGAGGCCATGTCGGAGTCTGCGGATGAGGTGGTCCGGGTCGGTGAAAGCCGTGTTCGCCTGGCTGGCCCGGCGGAGAACCGACCAAATGCTCTCGACGGGGTTGAGATCAGGCGCGTAGGGGGGCAGGTGGTAGCCGGTGATCCAGTCGTGCGCGTCGATGAAGGCCCGCATCCGGCGGTCCTTGTGGACGTTCAAGTTGTCCCAGATGAGGACGATCGGACCGTCGAGCTGCTGGTGCGCGGCGATGAGGAGGTCGCGGTACTCGGTCCAGGCGAAGCTCTTGCGACCGCCACTCTTGTGATCCGTATGCCGTCTGGGCCGGTAGATCAGACGGGATCGTTCGCCGGGCTTGTAGCAGCAAGGGCCGCTATAAAAAAGCGGCGCTGGGAACGGCCCCGGACCCGGATGACCGGGGTCGATCCACGGCGGCCCCAGGTGCGGGAAGTCGGCGGCGTCATCGAGAACCCGGCCTCGTCCTCGAAGACGAGCCAGGTTCCGAGCGCCGCTGCGGTGGTTCCAGGTGCGGCTACACCTCCTTCACCCAGCCGGCCACGGCCGCCTGAGGAGCCCCGAGGTTTCCGGACATGGGTCCAATAGGATCTGTGTAGCAAGGAAGCGAGGGAGAAGTGGCGCCATTAAGTAAGTACTCACCGGAGTTCCGTGATGAAGCTGTCCAGTTTGCGTTGCGGTCGAGTAAGACGATCTCCGAGGTTGCCCGAGACCTTGACCTGAACCCGGAGACCCTCCGCGGCTGGGTGAAGAAGCACGAAAAGCAGCTGGAGCCGACCCCTGACACGGAGTTGACCGTGCCTGGGCGGGCTCGCTTGAAGGAGCTCGAACGGCGCAATCGTGAACTCGAGATGGAAGTGAGCTTCCTGAAAGAAGCCGCCTTAGATTCAACGGGTCAAGGCAACACTCTCTGCAGGTGTGCGGAATCCCAGGCACTTGCGCGGACGGTTGTTGAGCTTCGTCGCGATGGCGTCAAGATCGTCCTGGCTGAACGTCGACAGGTTCGTCCCCCTGGGCAGGTACTGCCGGAGCAGTTTGTTCGTGTTCTCGTTGGTGCTACGTTGCCAGGGGCTGCGCGGGGTTGCGAAGAACACGTCAACACCCGTAGCGGCGGTGAACTGCTTGTGCGCTGCCAGTTCCATGCCGCGATCCCAGGTCAGGGTGGCGTGTAGTCGGGAGTCCATGCGGGCGTAGGTTTTGGCGAGGGCGGGAACGACTACGGCGGTGTGACGGCTGGCGAGTTTCACGACGGTGAGGAAACGCGACTTCCTGTCGACCAAAGTGGCGACCTGGCTGTTGTTCGAGCCGATCATCAGATCGCCTTCCAGATGCCCGAAATCGCTGCGGTGCTCCGCCTCTTGGGGCCGCTCCTCGATCGGTCGGGCATCGATGATCTGCGAACGCCACTGGCCTTTCACCGTGTGGCGCTTGTTCTTCCGGATCGGGCGGCCAGTTCGAAGGCGCTTGCACAATTCGCGGGGAACCACCTTCCAGCGGGTGGTATAGATCGACCGATAGATCGTCTCGTGACTGATCTGCATGCGCGGGTCGGTCCCGTGATGTAGACGGAGGTGTCCGACGATCTGTTCAGGCGACCACTCCTCCTTCAGCAAGACCAACACCTGCTGCCGCAAAGCGGGTTCACGAGCAAGCAGGCAGTGCTTCGGACGCTTCGCATGAGCGAGCGACCGTTCCTGCGCGGCAATCGCCCGGTAGACGTCGCGTCCGCCGTTTTTGTTGACCTCGCGGCTGATCGTCGACACCGCACGCCCCAGGCGGCCGGCCAAAGTCCGGTAGGACTCGCCGGCACAGAGCCCGCGCGAGACCTCCTCCCGCACCCACGGTCAGACTGCCCGCGCGCGCCTTGCGGAGTGAGGGAGCGATCCCTCCGTGATGCTTGAGGACGGTGAACACCGAGCCGGGCGGCTTGCCGATCTGCCGCGAGATGACACTGATCGACTCCCCGGTCTTCCACCGCCGCCACAAGTCAACCTTCATCTCGTCCGACATCCCCGGCCGACCCATCTTCGCCATACATACCGTCCTCAACCAGCACCGTTGCGTTGATCCGTTGAATCTAAGCCCGCGCCGGCCCCGCCTGCGGGCAACGCCCCCACAACCTCAACCTGAGCCCGCGCAAGCTGGCCACCAGCGGCACGTCCGGCCACCAATCCAGTCTTCGGCCGGCAACGAATGACTAGTGGGAGGGCCGCACCGAGTACCGGATCTTGATCCCGGGTCCGGGTCCTCACGCCGGAGCAACCGGTCGGCCGCTGCACCGGCACCCCCAGAAGGGCTGTGTGTCATGACCAGGAGCGAGTTCGAGAAGATCGTAGCCGAGGCCGCTGCTCGCATACGGCGCACAGCATTCCCGGCGCCCACATGTGCGGAAGAGCGAGAGCACGCGGTTCATACCCAGCACGCCGAGTACGGCGGATCCGCCCATTAGGGGCCTTTGCCGGCAGAGGGTTTCGGCGGTTGGACGTTGCCCGGTCCACCATGTCGCAAGTGGCCCACGGCATCCGGCATCGATGGGACGTCAGAGCCGTAGAACAGCTGACTCCGATCATCTGGCGGCGCCAGGGATCCTCTGTTCCGGTTCTCATGGTCCCCCGAGGCCTCAGAGCACCACCGTCCCAGCGGTCGCGTAAGCCTTCCGAGGCTCCATCACCCGTACGAGGGTTCTGCACCGTAAGGAGTACGCGCACGGCTACGGGTACTGACGGGTGGGCGCTCGGACCAATCGGGGAGTACTGCCGTTGATGCGCAGGACGGCCCTGAATCCGTCCTGCCGCCCCGCGTGGCCCCGGCGACGAGTCGTGGCTTCAGCGGTTGCGCCGAGGGGATGGCCGGCCGTTCCTGGCCCGGGGCGCCCTGCTTCGGTGAGACGGCCAGACGCACCTCCCTCCTCTGTACCTCAGGTCACACGAGGGTGATGATGCCGTCGACCCGAGCGGAGTGGATGACCACGGAAGTCTCGCGCACGTACCGCTCACGCAAGGCAGCGGTCCGCTCGTATTCCTCCTCCGTCGCCAGCGTCTCGGCCGCTTCCCTGATCATCACCAGGATGGTCGACATGCTGGTCGCGCAGCGCGATGCCATCCGGATTCTGCAGGCGAATCCGTCGATCAGCATCCAGCCGGAGACCGACACCGCCCCCTTCGACGCGATGCGCGAAGCGCCGTCACGGTTCTCTAACGTCGCCGTCGCCGATCACTGTCCGTGGTGAGTGGACAGGCATCCATGACAGACGCCAGCCGTTCGCCAGAGGAGAGATCAGGACACTGGCTGACGAGAACCGCGTCGGATGTCGGGCCTGTACCTGCGGCACGCGTCGATTGCCGAAATCCTGAGCACGAACCGGCTGCCCATCGTCGAGATGCCGCCGACTGTGCGACATCCGGGAGTTCGCGGAGGCCGTCGGCCGCGCCTTCTTCGGTCCTTCGAGGATCCCCTTGTTCACCCGGGAGGGTGAACCTCGCCGATGCGCGGGTGATGCGAGCAATCCGCTGGGGCCGTGGCACCGAAGGGGCTGTGGACGTGCCTGCGACGGAGTGGGCGCCGAGAGAGATGGGGCGTGATGGGCGTAGAGCGCATCGACACCCGGCTGCTGGAAGAGCTCAGCGAGCAATCCGAGGACCTCAACAGCGACGCACTGCGGATCACCGGCAGCGCGTTGGACGACTTCACCGAGGCCACCGCGCCCCGGTCGCGTCGTTGGTGGCAGCGGTCGGGGACGCTCGCCGGTGTGGCGGGGGCAGCGGCAGTGCTGTCCTCCGTGCGGGCCTCGGCCACCACCGCGGACGACATCATGGCGCTGCAGACCGCGGCGTCTCTGGAGAATCTGGCCATCAGCGTCTACCAGACCGCTGCGGGGCTGCCGTTCATCAAGGACGGCAACAAGACGGTCGCGGCGTTCATCGCCAAGACCACCACCCAGCACCAGGCCCACGCCAAGGCGTTCAACGCCGCCGCCACCCAGGCGGGCGGCAAGGCCCAGACCGGCCCGGACCCCAAGTACGCGGCCGTGGTCAAGGAAGCCCTGCCCACCATCAAAACTCCGGCCGACGTGGTCGCGCTGGCGATCACGCTGGAGGACGTCGCCGCCCAGACCTACACCAAGAACGTCGGCCAGGTCAGCGACGCACAACTGCGCAAGCTCTTCGCCTCGGTCGCCCCGGTCGAGGCTCAGCACCGTGCGACACTGCTGGCCGTCCAGGCGCTGCTGGCCGGAAACCTCCCCGACCTCATCGCCATCCCCACGGACGCGGCCAAACTGCCCGCCGCCGCCGGCAGCGTCGGGTTCCCCGACGCCTTCTACCCGACCAAGAACGCCTCGCCGATCTCCGAAGGAGCCGTGAAGTGAGCACTGCACACGACGGCTGGGAACTGCAGATCAGCGAGCAGCAACTCACCCGACTGACCCGCGACATGGACGAAGCCCACCGCGAGACGCTGCCCGCCATGCGGGCCGGCGCCGTCGACCTGGCCGAGGAGATCCGCACAGCGGAGCGAACGAACCTGGGGCGCCGCCGCTTCCTGCTCGGCGCCGGAGGTGTCGCGGCCGCCATGGCCCTGGCGGCCTGCTCCAGCAGCGACAAGAAGTCTGGCTCGTCGGCGTCGCCGTCGTCCTCCGGAGCGGCATCCGGCAGCGGCCAGTACACCGGGGACCTGAAGGTCGTCGCGCTGGCCACCGCGCTGGAGAACCAGGCCGTGGGCGCCTACCAAGCGACCCTGGCCGCAGCCAAGGCGGGCAAACTCGGCACCGTACCGCCCGCGGTGGCGACGTTCGTCACCACCGCGATGGCCCAGCACGCCGACCACGCCAAAGCCTGGAACGCGGTCCTGACCGGCGCCGGCAAGCCCGCCATCACCAATGTGCCGCTGTCCAACCAGGCCGACGTCACCGCCGCACTCGGCAAGGCGACCGATGTCGGCTCCGTCGCCAAACTGGCCCTGCAGTTGGAGGACCAGGCCGCACAGACGTACCTGTTCGCGACCTACAACGTCATCAGCCCTGCCGGGATCAGCACCGCCGCCACCATCGCCCCCGTCGAGGCGATGCACGCCGCGATCCTGCACTACGTGCTCGGTCAGTACCCCGTCCCGGACGACTTCCTGCCCGTGGACAAGGCCGCCAGCACCACCCTACTGACGGTCTGATGATGCATGGTGCGCCCCGGGCTCCCAGCGTGTCGGGGACCGGGGCGCACCACGTCCTTGGTATCGCTATCCCATGTCAATCATTGCCGTCGATGGATGGGGCCCGCAGATGAACGTCAACGCCAACCGAGTACGTCCCCGTCGCGGACGCCTGGCCGCCGCGAGTGCCATCTGCGCACTGCTCGCTGTGACGGGCTGTTCCAGCTCCAGCTCCGGCGGCTCGTCCTCCTCCACCGTACCGGCCTCACCTCCCGCGGGCACCGCGTCCGGAGCAGCGGCCCGCATCGTCATCAAGGACTTCCTGTTCAACCCGGCCTCGCTGACCGTCGCACCGGGCACCGTGGTCACCGTCCTCAACGAGGACAAGACCCCGCACACCGCCACGGCCACCGACTCCAAGGCCTTCGACACCGGCACCATCGCCGGCGGCAAGTCCGCAACGTTCAAAGCCCCCGCGACAGCGGGGAACTACAGCTACATCTGCAACATCCACCAGTACATGAAGGGCACCCTCACCGTCCGCTGAGGTATCCCAGCCCCGTCGGCCGTCGCCGCAGACACCGAAGGAGTCGGCCATGACACCTGCCCCAACGTCCCGCAGCGCCCGCCGGACCACGCGCCGGGCATGCCGGGTCACTGCCGCAGTGGGCTTGGCCGTCGACGCGTACGTCCATGCCAAGTCCCCGACCCCGACATCGAGGGCCGATACCTGGAAGAACTCATCCACGCCCCCCTTCCCGAGTGGCTGCGGTCTCGGCACCCATTTCGGCTTCGGCCTGGGCGGCGATCGCCTCCTGGCGGGCCCGGTCCTGCGGGTCCAGGTAGTCCAGGTGGTTCCAGCGCGCGGTGTCGTAGCCGGTGTCGGCGTTCCACGGGTAGACCGCGCTCCACGGCCGGTTCCACGCGCGTTGCAGGTCCTGCCGGGAGCTCAGGCGGTCACGGCTGTCGAGGAAGATGTCCTTGGCCAGCTTGTCCAGCTGCCAGTGGGCGGTGTTGGCCGCGTCCTGCACGAGGCTGTCCAGGGCGAAGGCCATCTTGTAGCCGGTTGTGCCGTAGTGGTCGTCGCGCTGGACAGCCAAGAGCGGGGCGAGGAATGCGTCGATGGCCTCGGTGTCGGCGGCGGTGATGTCGTCGGTGTAGTGAAGGGTGCGGTTGAGTGCGGCGGGGTCGGTCACGGGCGGGGGAGTCCCGTCGGTCGCGGCGCCGGTCGGACGGGGCGTCATGTCCCGGTTTATCGCCTCGGATATGAGAGGACATACACCGCCTATGTCTCGATTTAGGTAGATCTGTAACCTGGCCGAAATCACCCTGGGTGGGGCCTTTAAGGAGAAAGTCGCGACTGATCGAGCGCACCCGGCTGTATGGTTCGACCACCTTTAGCCTGATAGCTCCTATCCGGTTCGAGGATGCCGCGAACGAGGCTTTCGTCTCACTCGAACGAGCGATATCCCTGCCAAGTGCACTGTGGGTCAGCGGACTTATGGCCAGTCAGCCGAACCGCAGCGCCTACCTCAGCGACCTTACCGATGCCTGCTGGGCCCTGATGGAACCGACCATGACGGCATGGAGGGCCGAACGGCAGAAGACCTCGCTCGGACTGGGCGGTCAGGTCACCGACCTGCGCGAAGTCATGAACGCGATTCTCTACGTGAACCACACGGGCATCCCCTGGCGCTACCTGCCGCACGACTTCCCGCCGCCCAGCACCGTCTTCTCCTACTTCAGCACCTGGACCGCCGACGGCACGATCGAGAACCTCGGCGTCCGGCTGCGTCGGAGGGTCCGTGAGCAGGTGGGACGCACTGCCGAGCCGACCGCCTGCGTCATCGACGCCCAGAGCGTCAAGACCGCCCACAGCGTGCCCAGCAGCACGCAGGGCATCGATGCCGGGAAGAAAATCGTGGGCCGCAAGCGGAGCATCGTCGTCGACACCCTCGGCCTGTTACTGCTGGTCACAGTGACCGCAGCCAGTGTTTCGGACAACGACGCCGGCAAGCAGTTGCTCACCCGGATCGCCGTCGCCCACCCCACGATCACCAAGGCCTGGGTCGACACCGGCTACAAGACCCGAGCCATCGAACGCGGAGCGGCCCTGGGCATCGATGTCGACGTCGTCCCGCGGAACACCCAGGTCAAGGGCTTCTCCGTGGTCCCGAGACGCTGGGTGGTGGAACGAACTTTCGGTTGGATCATGATGCACCGCCGACTGGCACGGGACTACGAGACGAAACCCGCACACTCCGAGAGCATGATCCGCCTCGCCATGATCTCCAATCTCCTGAAGCGGGCAACCGGCGAAAGCACCATAACCTGGCATAATCCATGAAATGCCACTCAAGCAAGCCCCTGCGAAGTTCCGAGCAAGGTGTATCGGTAGCCGATGACAGTGAGCCTTTTCCATCATCGCTCTGAGCTGGCTGGGCGCAGGGTGGGGACGGCTTGAACGAAGGCGGTGGCCGACAGATCAAACACCAGGCACCAAGGGCCAGCCAGAATACGAGTCAGGCCCCGCGTCGGGACGGCACACCCATACTCACAGCCGGAGTAGTACGGGCGGTCCGCGGCGAGGCGATCGATGGGCAGCAGCGTGCCGTCCAGCAGGACGAAGGCTTTCGTCGACGCGGTGCGGGCGGCGTCGGCCAAGGCGGGCGCGAGGTCGGCCAGGAGGTCGATGGCCTCGGCGACGTAGAGGTAGGCGGTCGTGACTCCGACGCCGAATCCGGCAGCGAGCTGGGCGTAGGTGTGTCCCACGCGCAGGTGGGCGAGTGCGAGCAGGGCTCGGCGGCCCGCGCTCAGCCGCCGCCACCTGGACCCGATCGCACGGCGGTGCCGCCGCAGTTGTTGCGCGAGGAAGCGCAGCGTGGAGCTGGACACGTCGACGCGGACGGGTAGACCAGCATGCGAAGCCTCTGGTGGAGACGGTTCTCTTGGTCGAAAACTCATCTACCAGGGGCTTCACCCTGTTGTCAGCCCAACGGGCGCACTGCTGACGCAGGTTGGAAAAGGCTCAGTAGCTCGAAGCGGCCACGCCGATCAACGGAGCGGAGACAGAACCCGGCGTATATGGCCGACTCGTCCGCCGCCTTATATCGCCGCAGGTCAGAGCGTGATTTTCAGGGCGGTCATTCCGGCCGGATCGAATCCGGCTCGAATGTGCCATCAAGAGCGCCCGCCGCACGCGCGGCTTGGTTGCGCAAACGTGGAGGCCCTGACCAGGGACGATTCCGGAGCGGAGAGCGGAAGGCCATACTCCCCGTACATCCGTGTTTTGTCCGGAAGACTCGGAGAGGACGCGATCGCCGCACGACGGTCTTCTGGGCTTTACCGCAACCCAGACCCATCCGGTGCTGGTGTCAGTTCCGAATACAGGGTGTGAGTTGATCCCGGCGGCCTTGGTAAAGCCCCTTCGGTCGCTGTTCCTCCCTATGGCACAGGAGCCCCTCATCCCATACGGCACCGGACTGCCGCGGGGCTTCGTTTGGAGCACGCCATGAACAAGACTCTCCTCCCCCTGGTGGGTATCGCCGCGTTCGCCATCCCGCTGGCGCTGCCCGCGGTGGCATCCGCGCAGTCCACCGGCGGCGGTGCGAACTATCAGGCCACCCTCGACCCGGTGGCCACCAACATGGTCGACGGATCCGGCATGGCCACCGTCACCCTGTCGGGCAACCAGGCCACCGTCTCGGTGACCGCCAACCAGCTGCTCGACGCTTCCCCGCACGCCCAGCACATCCACATCAAGGGCTCGGGTGAATGCCCGAAGGCGGACGCGGCCCATGACCACAACGGGCACAAAGCCATCAGCACCACCGACGGTCTGCCCGCCTACGGCAAGATCGGCACGTCCCTGACCACCAAGGGCGACACCAGCCCGAACAGCGCGCTGGCCATCGATCGCTTCCCGGCCACCGGCTCGTTCCACTACACCCGCACGATCACCGTGACCCCGGACGTGGCGGCCGCAGTGCGGGCCGACAACGCCGTGATCGTCGTGCACGGCATCGACTACAACCACAACGGCAAGTACGACAACGTCCTGGGCGCCAGCGAGCTGGACCCGAAGCTCCCCCAGGAAGCCACCGCCCCCGCCATCTGCGGAGCCCTCAACGCCATGCCCACCGGGGGAGCGGGCACCGGTGACGGAGCCACCCAGGCCTCCACCGGCGGCAACAGCGCTGATCTGATCGCCACCGGCCTGGGCGCCGCAGCGGTCGCGGCACTGGCCGGCACCCTGATCCTGCGGCGCAGGAACGCCGCAGCCCAGCGATGACCGACGGGACCGGGCCCGGCACCAGCCCCGAGCCGGACCCGGAAGCCGCCGCCCCCCGTCCGGCGGGGGGCGGCACCCGCCGCCGCACCATCATCGGACTCACCGCAGCACTGGCCCTGGCCGCAGCCGGCGCCGCCGTCGCCCTCACCGGCGGGCCCAGCAGCAGCGTCCCGCCACCCCAGCCCCCAGCCGTGGCAGCACCGGCCGCAGCGGCGCAGCCCACCTCACTCCAGCCGCCCGGCCCACCGGCGCCGCACTCCTCCACCGGACCCGTACTCTCGGCATCCGTACCGGTGGCCCTGGATATCCCCGCCATCGGCGTCCACACCACGCTGCTGTCCCTGGGCCGCAACCCCGACGGAACCGTCCAGGTCCCCTGGAAGCCCCTGCAAGCCGGCTGGTACAAGAACTCACCCACCCCCGGACAGCTCGGCGCCTCCGTCATCCTCGGCCACGTCGACTCGAAGGAGACCGGGCCCGCCGTGTTCTACCGGCTCGGCGCCCTCAAAGCGGGCACCCGCATCAGCGTCACCCGGGCCGACGGCACCACCGCCGCCTTCACCACCGACTCCGTGCGGGCCTACCCCAAGGACGACTTCCCCACCCTCGACGTCTACGCCACAAACGCTGACCGGCCCCAACTCCGCCTCATCACCTGCGGCAATTGGGACCCTGGAACCCACACCTACCTTGGCAACATCGTCGCCTTCGCCACCCTCACCGGCACCGCCTAAGATCACCTTGCCCGGGTGCCAAGCGGCCAACCGCCGGCCTGACTCACCTGCTCAGAGGACGACTGCACGAACAACTGTCAAGACAGGGGACCGTTCGGGCAGGTCGGCGTCATCGAGTGGGCAGATCCCCTGGATGCGTTGGGCGGCGTCACCGACGCCCCTTAAAGGAGACGAAATGTTCGGTTATCGCGTTCCCGCCCCCGACGAGGCGATGCTGATTTCAGGCGGCAGGCGGGGACTGGAAGGTGCGCCGTTCCGCGTGGTGACCGGCCACGGAAAGTTCGTGCTCCCCGTCTTCCGCAAGACCCGCTTCCTCACCCTGGCGATGTGCGAGGCCGAGGTCGCCGAGACCTGTGTGACCAAGCAGGGCATCGCCCTGTCGGTGACGGCCGTGATCGCCTTCAAGGTCGGCAACGACAGGGAGAGCATTGTCAACGCCGGCCAGCGGTTCCTTTCCGACCAGGACCAGATGTCGGTACTGACCGGCCGGATCTTCGCCGGTCATCTGCGCTCCATCATCGGCTCGATGACGGTCGAGGAGATCGTCACCGAACGGCAGAAGCTCGCCACCGAGGTGCTGGAGACCTCCAAGACCGAGATGGCGAAGATCGGGCTGACCGTCGACTCGCTGCAGATCCAGTCGATCGACGACGGCAACACCGGATACATCGCCGCGATGGCCGCACCGCACAAGGCGGCCATCCAGCGGCAGGCCCAGATCGCCCAGGCACAGGCCACCCAGGCCTCGGTCGAGGCGGAGCAGGTGGCCGCACGGAACCAGGCCGAGTACGCCCGGCAGACCGCCGTGGTGAAGGCCGAGTACTCGGCCCAGGTGGACCGCGCGCAGGCGGAGTCCGCGCAGGCCGGCCCGCTGGCGATGGCCCACGCGCAGCAGGAAGTGCTCATCGCCCAGACCGAACTGGCGCACCGCCAGGCCGAACTCAGGCAGCAGCAGCTGCGGGCCGAGATCGTGAAGCCCGCCGAGGCCGAGGCCGAGCGGATCAAGGTGCTGGCGATCGCCGAGGCCGAGCGGATGAAGATCCAGGCCGAGGCCGCGGCCTCGTACGACCGGGTGGCACTGGACCGGATGCTGATCGACCAGCTGCCGCTGATCGTCAAGGAGGCCGCCGGCGGCCTCGCCGGGGCCAATGTCAACGTCCTCAACGGCGCCGACGGCCTCAGTGAGATCGCGGCGGGACTGGTCGGCCAGGGGCTGACCATCCTGGACTCGGTTCGGAAGAACCTGAGCGGTTCCACCGAGTACCCCCGTCCGGGCAAGGACAACGGCCTGCTCGAGCTGCAGGGTTACCTGAAGCCGGCCGCCGGGCCCACGGAGCCGGTGAAGCCGAAGCCCACAGACAAGGACACAGAGAAGGACACCGGCCGGGACAAGCCGACCGACGGCCCGATCACGATCGACTAGCGGTCCAGGCTCACAGTGCCCACAGGGGTGACGCCGAAGGTCAGAGCCGCGACAGTGTGGTGGCGTAGTTGGGGGCGGTGTGTTCGGGCTGGCTCCCGTTTCGGTAGGCGCGCAGGAGTGTTCCGGCGAGGACTACCCCGGCGGCGATTCCGTAGGACCAGGGTTGGAGTAGTTCGCTGGGCAGTGCCATGGCGTTGCCGATGTAGAGCACGGTGCCCGCGAGGGGGACGGCGAGCCATTCCCAGCGGCCGTCGAGGGCGACCAGCGCGATCACCAGCAGGGCGTACCAGTAGTAGGAGGGCGAGGTCAGGAGCAGCGCGGTGCCGGTGACGAGCAGCGCGCCGCTCCACGGCCGGTCCGGGTCGCCGCGGCGCATGACGTAGAGGGCGGTCAGCGCGATCAGGGCCACCGCGACCGGGGCGGCGACGCCGTCCGGCAGGAACAGCCGCAGCAGCGCGAACCGTCGGACGCTGCCTGATTCGTACCCCTCCTCCTGCAGATAGCCGGGCAGGTAGCCGAGGACGCCGAAGCCGGAGGTCAGGATGTACGGCAGATAGGCGAGTGCGATCACCAGGACGGCGGGTACCAGGACGCGCGCGGCGTCGCGGGGGCTCCGGCGGGCGAGGGCGCCCGGCAGGACGACGGCGGGCAGCAGTTTGACGGCGATGGCCGCGCCGAGCAGCGCGCCGCGGCGCGGCAGGACGGACGTACCGAGCGCGAGCACGGTCAGCAGCACGCCGAGCGTGTCGATGTGCGCGTCGTTGACGGCCGCGAAGGACACCGCGGGACACCAGGCCCACAGCGCCGCGCGCCGTGGATCGCCGCGCCGCCGCAGGACGAGGAGCAGGGCGGCGGTGGTCCCGACGGTCAGCAGGGCGCCCGCGATCTGGGTCGGCTTGTGGCGGGCGCCGTCGGGGGACAGGGCGTGGACGGCGAGGAACCAGCCTTCCGCCACCGGTGGGTAGATGGTGTTCACGGCGGGCCGGTTGATCCGGGTGCAGTCCGCGCCGACTGCGCGCAGATCGGGTGCCGGGCAGTCGGGGCCCGGCGGGAAGAGCCAGCGGTCGCGCAGCCCGGCCAGTTCCGGCGCGGCGGGCGGGTGGGCGTACGGGGAGATGCCCGCGGCCTGCACCCTGCCGTCCCAGGCGTAGCGGTACATGTCGCTGCTGGTGCGCGGCGGCCCGCTCAGCGCCGCGAGCGACAGCGCGGCGCTGCCGGCGAGCACCAGGACCACGGCGGCGCGCACGGGCACCTTGCGGACGGCCCACACGGCTGCGGCGAACAGCACCCAGGCCGCCGCGTACCAGTACAGGAGGTGGCGCGGGTGTGCCTCGGAACCTCCGATGCGGATGGTGACGGCGACGACGGCGGTCAGCGCGGCGACGAGGACTGAGGTGCATACGGTGCGGACTCCCACACCGTCCACCGTGGCAGGCGGATGCCTGGATGGGCTCACGACGGGCCCGGTGTCCACAATCCGTAAGGACTGATCGTCTCCTGGGGGGCTGATAAGTAGTGAGATGAGCGGCATCCCTGCCGGTGCGGCCGTGGCAGTTGTCTCAATGCGTTTCGGGAAACGAACTCGGACCGGCGGAAGCGGTCCCATGTCGCGTGCATCGACCCCGCTGAAGTAGACGTCTGATCGCCGATCCGCAGGAAGTCGTTGTGGAGTCAGTCGTTCCGCAGTTCTGTGAAGTGGCGGCCGTCCACGGACCACTCCTCGATCGTCGTCCAGCCCGTGCCGTCGGCGGCGGATCGCAGCGCGGCCGCGCCCAGCCGGGCCCAGGGGAAGTCGCGGCCGTACCGGCCCCGGCCGTCCTCCACCCGTACGGTGAAGCGCTCGTCGACGTCGTAGGCCGCGGCCTCGACGAGCAACCGGCCACCGGGGGCGACCAGTTCGCCCACCCGTGCGAGCAGTGCGCGCGGGTCACCGCCGATGCCGACATTGCCGTCGATCAGCAGGGCGGTACCCCAGCGGCCTTCGGCGGGCAGCCGGTCGAAGACCGACCGGCACAGCACCGCTCCCCCGATGCCACGGGTGCGGGCCACGGCCGCCGGGCTGACGTCCACGCCGAGGGCCGGTACTCCGGTGGCCGCGATCGCCGCCACCAGCCGGCCGGGACCGCAGCCGATGTCGAGCACCGGGCCGCGCCGGCACCGGAACAGCAGCGCGGTGTCGGCGGCGTCCGGCGCCGCGCACCACCGCTCCACGTCGAGGGGCAGCAGCCAGCCGTCGGCCCTGCGCAGGAAGAGCGGGCCCCGGCCGGAGCGGATCGCGTGCGCGTACGGGTCGTCGATCCAGGGCGCGGGGGCCGGGACGGGGGCACCGGTTCGCTGCGCGATCGTCGCGGTCGCGCCGTCCACCGGCGTCACAGGGCCTCCGTCCGGCCGGCATCGGCGTGTCCCGCCGGCATCGGCAGGATCCGCAGCGGCCCTGGCGGAAGGTCGGCCGCGCGCAGCGCGGCGGCGAAACGTGAGCCGGGTGCGCGGGCGGCGACCTCTGCGGCGTCGGCGGCGGTGTCCACGTCACGCAGCACCGGCAGGTCCCTGACGCGCAGCCCGGCGTCGGTGAGACGGGCGCGCTGGATCTCGCCCGTCCGGTCCGTCGACATCGGCACCCCGGGGAACAGCGTGGGATCCGGCTCGGCGAGGCCGACCGCCCAGAAGCCGCCGTCCTGCGCCGGGCCGAACCACGCGTCGCAGCCGAGCCAGGCGTCGGGCCGCAGCGCCGGCTCCAGCAGGGCCGGGGTGAGCTGCGGGGTGTCCATGCCGACCAGCAGCGTGGGCCCGGTACAGCCGGCGAACGCCGCCGCCAGCCGTTCGTCCAGACCGCCGGACACCTGCGGAACAACATCGAAGCCCGGCGGCAGCCACGGGCCGGGCGCGCCGTCCAGCACCAGCACCCGACGGCGGGCCGGGGCGCGCAGCACCGCGTCGAGGGTGTCGGCGAGCGCCGCCTCGGCCAGCGCCGCCGCCTGCCGCGGCGAGTACGGCGGGGTGAGCCGCGTCTTGACCCGTCCCGGTACCGGCTCCTTGGCGATCACCAGTAGCGTCGTCATGCCGGGAGCGCCGGTCATCGGGCGGCCTGACCGGCTCGAACGGCCTGGGCCGGCCGGACGGGCTGCGCGGGCTCGGTGACCGCGGGAATCCGGCCGTCCATTGGCGTGCCGACCGCAGGCTGCCGCAGCACGGCGCTCATGTCCCGGACCGCGTGCCAGGTCCCGCGCCAGGTGCCGGTCACTTTGGAGCGGCCGGTCCTGGGCGCGTACGGGACGTCGGTCTCGGCGATCCGCCAGCCGGCGTCGGCCGCGCGGACCAGCATTTCGAGCGGGTAGCCGGACCGGCGGTCGGCCAGTTCCAGGCCGAGCAGCGCGGTCCGCCGGGCGGCCCGCATCGGGCCGAGGTCGTGCAGCCGCAGACCGGTGCGGCGGCGGATGCGCCGGGCCAGTTCGAGGTTGGCGAGCCGGGCGTGCGGCGGCCAGGCGCCACGGGCGGTCGGCCTGCGGCGGCCGAGCACCAGGTCGAGATCACCCCGCAGCACCGGGTCCACGACGGACGGCAGCAGAGCGGGGTCGAGCGAGGCGTCACAGTCGCAGAAGCAGACGATGTCGGCGGTCGCGGCGAGCAGTCCGGCGTGGCAGGCGGCGCCGAAGCCCCGGACCGGCTCGCGGACCACCGTCGCGCCGAGGGAGGCGGCCAGGACGGCGGAGCCGTCGGTCGAGCCGTTGTCGACGACGATCGCCCGCCAGCCGGACGGAATGCGCTCCAGCACCCAGGGCAGGGCACCGGCCTCGTCCAGGCACGGCAGTACGACGTCGACGGGCGGTGTCGGTGGGTTCGTCACGCTCCTCACCCTACGAAGCAGAAACCGACATTCCGGGCTTTGGATCCTTACGAAACACGTACATCGGCCTTCTGGGCCTACGGACCTGCCCGGTCACGCTGTTCTGACACGCTCGACGCGGCCAGACGTGCTCACACCGTTTCAGGCTTCGTCATCCGGTGCCTTGTGCCCAGGTGGAGGTTGAGGACCTGGTCCGGCAGATGGAGAGCCAGTTGGCGGTGCGCCAGGACCGGGCTGCATGGGTGGCTGGGGGCGCGGGGTGCGTTGGCGCCACATGGAGGTAATCAGGCAGAGGGCTGAGGCGGCGAAGAGTGCGGCGGTGATGAGCAGCCAGCGGCCGAGGAATACGTCGGAGGGCAGGCCCGTAGCTAGGTGATAGCCGGGGACCTTGTTGAGGATCAGGGGGTACCAGGTGATCAGCAGGAGCAGTGCGACGAAGGTCGGCACGCGCAGGTAGTTGATCCACTGCTTTGGGGTGCGGTGGTGTTTCCCGGAACCGCCGCGGGAGCCCAGAAGGGCTTGTGTCGCACGGTCGGTGACGGTGTACAGGGGGAGCAGCACCAGATCGTGGATGAGGGCCGCTCCCACGAACCAGATCACGATGCGGAGGGTGTCACCTTCGAGGAGTCGGGTCCCTGCGTATGCGGTGAGGGCGAAGGAGCACAGGATGAGCAGCAGGTGCAGGGGGGAGGCGCCGTAGCGGGCGCGGACGCTTTTCACAGGGTGCTCCCGAAGGTGAGGCGGGTGACCCATTTGGTGTTGTGCACGCCGGGGTTGGCGGGGACGATGATGCGGGCGGGGTAGCCGTGGTCCGGGGTGAGATCGGCGCCGTTGACCCGCAGTGCCAGCAGCGACCGGGAGTCGCGGACCTGGTTGTCCCGCAACACCGTTGACCGGAAGGCGCCGCCACGCTGTACGGATTCCACCGCGACGCCCGGCGGGCTGGTGTGCAGGCCGACGAGCGCGGCCAGGTCAACAAGCCGCACGCCGGACCACTCCTGGTCGTCGGTGGACCACCCCTCCACGCACGCGATCGGCAGTGAGGCTCCGTGTTGTGGCAAAGCCAGGACCTGGGCTCGGGTGAGGACGATCTGCCGGGTGCCGGCGCGCACGGTCAATCGCCACTCCGGCCCGATGTCACGGGCCCGGATGCCGACGTCGGCCGCCGTCTTGTTGATCTGGAAGCCGCCTGGACCCGAGCCAGGGTTCGGGCCGCCGTGCGGGGCCAGCAGCGCGACGCGGCGCAGTGGCCCGCCGATGCTCTGCCCGGCCGTGACGACCAGCAGGGCCGCGGATCCCAGGCCCACCATCCCCAGCGCGCCGCGTCGCGACATCGTCGGCGGGGCCGGCCGCGGTGAGACCAGACCTGTCGCGTCCATGGGTTCGGGCTCGGCCCGCCCCAGGGGGGTGCGCAACTCTGTGCGCATCCGACGGCTGCGCAGGGCGCGGACCATGGCCGGAATGCGGAACGCGATGTGGACGACGAACGCGCCGATGAACACCCATGCTCCGTAGAAGTGCAGGGTGTAGAAGGAGCCGGGGAAGATGTAGTGCAGTTGGATGTTGAGGATGCCCGTGATGAACTCGAACAGTGCGCCGCCCACCAGGAGCAGCAGTGACAGGCGCTCCAGCGCGTGGCTGACCGAGCGCACCGGAGGCCACGAGAACAGCTTGGGGATCACCGACCACAGCTTGGCCAGCAGGATCGGGATCAGTACCACTCCCAGCGTGACGTGCACGCCTTGCAGGAGCCGGTAGAGCCAGTAGGGGTGGGTGGGCCAGGAGAACAAGTAGAACCCCAGAATCCCCTTGTCCGGGGTCTGGTCATTGACCGGCGACAAGTCCGGGTTGTACGCGGCGTAGGACAGCAGCCCGGTCAAGAACATCACCGTGATACCCACGAGCAGAATCAACCCGAACACCGACGTCAGCCACGGGCCGCGCAACGGGCTGCGCCAGAACCCCGGCCGGGCAGGACCCGGCGGCGGGCCCGCCGCCAACAACGCACGCAACCGACCAGGCCGCTCAGGCTTCGCCGCCGGGTTGGCACTGGCGGGGGAGGTATCGGGCTGCTGCGTAGCTTTGGGCGGGGGTTTCGCTGCTGGCTGCCCGGGGGTGCTGTCTGCCGGTGTGCTCGCCCCGTCCGCCGGAGGCTGCGGCTGCGGCTTGGGGGGTGGGCGGCGGGCGTCCTGTCCGTCGTCAGGGGCGTCCATCTCGGTTCCTTCCCAGTTACACACAGTGTCCGGGAAGACCGTACGTCGTAACCATTGGCGCACGGCGGTAGCGACTCCTTACGATTCGCGCCGTTCTGCCCGCAAAGGGCACCGGGTGCGTCACTGGCTGGGGCGCACTGCGGCGCCGATCGCCTGCAGGCCATAGAAGTGGTTTGTCGGCCACCGACCAGCGGCGGAGACTTACCCCGGCCTGTCGGGGAGCCACAAGAGCAGGGCACCGTCTGCTATCTCGGCGAGCTGCCTTCTGCTTCGTGGATGGCGCGGGCGGCGTTGACCAGGCCAATGTGGCTGAGGGCCTGCGGGTAGTTCCCAAGAGCCTCGCCCGTGGCGCTGGAGACTTCCTCAGCGAGTAGGCCCACATCGTTGGCTTGGGCCAGAGCTGTTTCGAACACCTGCCGTGCTCCGGAGACATCACCGCTGATCGCCAGGGCGTGGGCGAGCCAGAAAGTACACAACAGGAAAGTGCCCTCCTGCGTCGGCATGTCGTCCTTGAGGTAGCGATGTACCAGCCCCCGCGCGTCCGTGAGTTGCGATCGGATTGCTTCGACGGTTGACCGCACACGGGGGTCGTTGCCGGGAAGGAATCCCACCAGGGCCAGCACGAGGGCGGAGGCGTCCAGTTCCTCGCTGCCGAAGGATTGGGAGAACGCTCCCATCTGATCGTTCCAGCCCTCTCCCTCGATCGTGGTGCGGATCTCCTCCCGGATGGCCTTCCAGTCCTGGACGCGATCGGCTGCTTGCAGGGCCGGTGCCATGTCGATGGCACGGTCCAAGGCGACCCAGCACATGAGCTTGGAGTGCAGGAAGTGCCGGCTCGGTCCGCGCACCTCCCAGATGCCCTGATCGGGTTCGCTCCACCGGCGAGCCGCCGCCTCCACCGCCTGTACGAGAAATGTCCGGACCGGCAGGTCGAGCGGCATCTCATGGGGCAGGCACTGGTGGGCGGCGTCGAGGAGTTCGCCGTAGACGTCCAGCTGCCGCTGCCGCCAGGCGTCGTTGCCGGTACGCACCGGGGCGCTGTGGCGCCACCCGGTCAAGTGGGGCAGGGGCCGTTCGCTCAGGTCACGTTCGCCGCCGATGCCGTACATGACCTGTAGGTCCACGCCGCGCTGCAGCTGGGTGGCTGCGGCGCGGGCGAGGAAACCGAAGAAGGCGCCCTTCTCCATGTCGCAGGATGCGGTGGCCAGGGCTTGGAGGGTGAAGCTGGCGTCGCGTACCCAGGTGTAGCGGTAGTCCCAGTTGCGGTCTCCGCCGATGCTCTCGGGGAGCGAGGTGGTGGCGGCCGCCACGATCGCCCCCGTCGGGGCGAAGGTGAGCGCCTGCAGTACCCGCCCGCTGTGCTCGACCTGCTCCTGCCACGGCCCGCGGTGGTTTCGGCACCCATTTCGGCTTCGGCCTGGGCGGCGATCGCCTCCTGGCGGGCCCGGTCCTGCGGGTCCAGGTAGTCCAGGTGGTTCCAGCGCGCGGTGTCGTAGCCGGTGTCGGCGTTCCACGGGTAGACCGCGCTCCACGGCCGGTTCCACGCGCGTTGCAGGTCCTGCCGGGAGCTCAGGCGGTCACGGCTGTCGAGGAAGATGTCCTTGGCCAGCTTGTCCAGCTGCCAGTGGGCGGTGTTGGCCGCGTCCTGCACGAGGCTGTCCAGGGCGAAGGCCATCTTGTAGCCGGTTGTGCCGTAGTGGTCGTCGCGCTGGACAGCCAAGAGCGGGGCGAGGAATGCGTCGATGGCCTCGGTGTCGGCGGCGGTGATGTCGTCGGTGTAGTGAAGGGTGCGGTTGAGTGCGGCGGGGTCGGTCACGGGCGGGGGAGTTCCGTCGGTCGCGGCAAGGGTCCGGCGGGGCGTCTTGTCCGGTCTGCTGCATCGAATAGGGAATGTTATCCGAGGCGATGGACCAGGAGAGGTCGCGACGAACTCGCGTCACGGTTTCGCGGACAAGCGGCATCCGGACGCTGGCTGCCCCGGCGAACAGGACCGAACGCGACCGGAATCCCTGCCCCGGCACAGGGCCCGACTCCGTTCCGGTAGCGTCGCGAGCACCAGGCCTTGTTGTCGCAGTACTCCGCGTCCCGCACGAATTCCGGCACGGCACGCTTCTCCCGCTGTACCCATAGAGGGCAAAACGGCAGCCCGATGCGATACGGCGAACTGGATGATCACTGACGCGTTCCGGGAGGTGCCCGGCCCTGAGGACGGGCGATTCCGCCGACCGGTTGTACTCGATGGCATCGCGTCCGGCACGCTGGAAGGGTCTGCCCGGCTGAATCACGCTCTGGGTCGGTGTGGTTATCCGTCCGGGCCTGCGGGGGTGTGAGAGACCGGGGCATGGAACCGGTCCCGAAGGCGTTGCCGCGACGATTCATCCTGGCCACCGGCGTCAGCCTCCTGATGGCCGGCTGCGCCCAATCCGCCGAACCTGCCGAGGGAGAACCCGGCGCTACTCGTACGGGCCGGACGCCCATCACACCGACCACAAACGCCATGCCACTTCCACCAGCAGCCGCGGCGGCACCCCCCGCGGCGGTGCCCGTTCCCGCTGAGCCGGCTGAACCCGCTCTACGTACGTCACCGTTGTACGAACTGTCGAACCCGGATCGCACGGCCATCGCGCTGACGTTCGACGATGGCCCGAACACGGAGTACACCCCGAGGATTCTGGCGCTTCTGGCCCACTACGACATCCGTGCCACGTTCGTGGTGGTGGGTCAGAACACCGCTGACAACCCGAGTGTCCTCGCACGGATCTATGAAGCCGGGCATCAGATCGCCAACCACACCTGGTCCCATCCCGACCTGCGTCGTCTGTCGTCCGGGGGCGTCCGCGACGAACTGGAGCGCACCAGCGACGTCGTCGAGTGGGCCACCGGTGGATGCCGTACCCGTTGGTTCCGTGCTCCTGGTGGCGACTTCTCTCCCAAGGCGCTGGATGCGTGTTTCCAGCTGGGGATGAGTCCTCTGGCGTGGAGCGTGGATCCTCAGGATTGGCGATGCCCCGGCCAGAATTACATTGCCTCGACCGTGTTGAGCACGGTCAAGCCGGGGGCCATCATCCTCAATCACGACGGTGGCGGAAACCGGGCCCAGACCCTTGCCGCTCTCAATGACTACATCCCACGCCTGTTGGACGCCGGCTACACCTTCACCACGCCGTGACCGCGCGCGACCGACCCAGCACAGCGGAGGCCAGGAGACAAGTCCGGGGGTTGAGGCACTCCTGGGCGACCGTGCCGTCAGGGCTTGGTGAGGTTGGTGTAGAGCTTGGCCCAGGCGATGTCCTGTGCGGTGGCGGGCTTGGTGTCGCAGAAGGGCAGCGTTCCCTTAGCGGTGTAGTACTTCATCATCGCCAGGACGGCCAGGGTCTTGGCATCACTTCCCCCGGTGTAGTCCTGGCTGGGCAGCACGCTCTGGTGGGTTCGGCAGGTGGGTTTCTTGCTGTCGGAGGTGGTGTCGAGTGCCCCGGTGCGTGCGGCGGAGGAGCCGCAGTCGGTGAGCGCGAGCGCGCCGAGCACGAACAGGGTGGCCCAGCGGGTACGAGCACGTGATGCCATGGTGGTCTTCCTGCTTTCCGGAGTGATGGAGAGGCCGAGGTGCCTGTTCACAGCGGCATGGCCCGCAGTGCGGTGCCCATCCCGACGGCCAGGATGAGTAGTGCGGTGCTCAGCGGGGTGATGCGTGCGCCCCACGTCGCGAGCCGGCCGGCCCGTCCGCCGTTCAGGGCCGGGATCCGGTCGCGCAGTTTCAGCAGGAGCAGGCCGGCGGCGGCGAGGGTGGCGGCCATGCCCAGGCCGTAGCAGAGGACGAGGACGACGCCGAAGGCGGTTCTGCCCAGGGCGATGGAGCCCAGCAGGACGATCAGGGCGGAGGGGCTGGGTACGAGGCCGCCGGCGATGCCGATCCCGATGAGGCCGCCCTTCTTACGGCCGCTCGACCCGCCGAGATGATGGTGACCGAACAGCCCATGGCTGTGCCCGTGCCCCCCATGGCTGTGGCCGTGTGGGTGATCGTGGCCACTGTGGCTTTGGTGGCGCTGCTCGTGGTGCTGGTGAGCAGTAGCGCTCGGCGCCGCATGGTCGTGGTGTGACTCGGGTCCCGTGGCGAGCGCTGCCTCTGTCGTCGTGCCGGCTGCGGCGACGGCCGGGTTTCCGACAGAAGCCGTGACGAGTTCGCCGGCTCCGACGGGCTCGGCGGCGGCGGCGACCGCCACGTCGTGGCTGTGCGGATGGTCGTGGCCGTGCTCGTGGTTGCCGTGGGTGTGGCCGTCGTGTGCGGGGGCCCGGTCCGCGGACCGGGCCCCCGCCCGGGTGCGCGCGGTGCGGAGGGCTGCGGGTAGGAGCCAGATTCCGGCGGCGATGATGACGAGGCCGCTGATGGTGCCGAGCCAGGCGAGTGCCTGTTCGCCGACGAGTGCGGAGGAGACGCTCAGCGCGGTGCCCAGGACCAGGACGGACGCGGTGTGGGTGAGAGTGACGGTCGTGGCGACCGTGACCGCGTCGCGCGGCCGGCCCTGCCGGCCGGCGAGGTAGGCGGCCATAATGGTCTTGCCGTGTCCGGGCAGCGCGGCATGTCCCGCACCCAGGACGAGGGCCAGCAGTACGGCGAGCAGTCCGACGGGAAGGGTGAGCCGGTCCCGGTCCGTGAGGGACCCCAACCGTGCGTCCAGAGCCGCGTACCAGCCGCCCAGCAGTCCCGAACCCGGCGCGTTCGCCGCGACGGCCCCCGGGCCGTTGCCGAGGGTGACGCGGGTGTGGCGGGCGTCGGGCGGATTGGACAGCAGGTCGGCGGGGTACTTCCGCAGCTCGTTGGAGATGGAGGCGGCGGGGACGTCCGAGGAGCCGATCCGCGTCCCGTCGCCCTGGGCGGTGATCTCGTGCCAGCCGATGTGGGACGGATTGACTCCGGTGGTGAGTTCGAGGGTTCCGGTGGCACCCAGGTCCGCGGGCGCGCTGAACCGGCACTCGAGCCGGCCGGTGTCGAGACCGGCCTGGCCCCGCACGAGCCGGTAGTCGGTCGTCATGACCTGGAGGTGCAACGAGACGGCGCGTGAGGACCCGGTCCCTTGGGGTTGGGCGGTCGCACGGATCGCGCGGGCGATCGTGGCGCAGGTGGTGCGGGCGTGGGTGGCGGCTTCGGCGGCGCTGAGCCGGCCGTCGTGATCGCTGTCCAGGGCGGGCATGGCCTGGAGGGTGGGGATCTCGGCGGTGTCCACCACTACCAGGTCATCGACCCGGTCGGAGTGGAGCGTCAGACCGTCGTACCGGTTGACGGTGAAGTTCCCCAAGGGGTGGGCGGACGCGACCGGTGCGGCCAGGAAGAAGAGCACCGGGATCCCGGCGAGGAGAAGTGCGGCGCGTCGTGAGTGGGCACGGATACGGGTCATCGTTGTCCTTGGAGGCGGGCCAGGCGCGCTTGTGCGTCGGGTGCGCGCAGCGGGGAGAAGGCGGGGTTGGCCGACAGGGCGCCCGTCAGGTCGGTACGCGCGGCCTGGTCGTCGCCGATCGCCTGTTCGATGACGCCGCGGTGGTAGCGCAGCGTGGCATCGCGCCAGCCGAGCCGGTTGGCCTCTTTCGCCAGGGGCAGCGCTTCTTCGTCGCGTCCGGCCCGGTGCAGGGCCCAGCTCAGGGCGTCGGCGACCAGCACGCTGTGGCGGCGGCCCCATTCGGCGGTGAGCAAGGTGACGGCGAGCCGCGGGTTGCCGTGGTCGGCCTGGTACTGGCCGAGGTTCAGGTCGTCGACGACGCCGTTGGCGGCGAACAGCTTCTGCTCGGCCTCCAGGACGCTGTACTGCGCGCGGGCCTCCGCGGTGCGGCCCTGGGACTCCAGGAGTTCGCCGAGTTCGAGCACGTACTGGGGTTGGGGGACGCGGGTGATGGCTGCCTGGTAGTCGGTGACGGCTGCGGCGGTCCGGCCCAGCGCGGCCTCGGCGCGGGCGGCGCCGGCGAGGGCGGCGGTGTAGGTCGGATCCAACGCCAACGCCTTGCGGTAGTGCGTCAACGCCACCGTGGTGGAACCCGTGTTGAAGGACAGCTCGCCCAGGTAGTGCTGACAGAAGGCCTGGTCAGCCGGGTTGGACGCGTCCTCCAGTCCGCGTTGGAGGGCTTGTGCCGCCTCATCGGTCCGGCCTTGCAGTTCCAGCGTGTAGGAGGCGCGGGTGAAGGACGCGGTCGAGGGGTGCAGATCCAGCATCCGCTGGACGGCGGCCTGGGCTCCGGCGTCGTCGCCGAGTTGGGTCAGGGCGTCGGTGAGTGCCCCGTAGGCGGCCCATGCGTACGGATCGTCGGCGACGGCCTGATCGGCCCAGGTGCGAGCCTGAGTGAACTGGTGCCGGGCGTTCGCGAGTCCGGCCATGCCGGTCTGCGCGGTCGTGTTGACGTCCGGTTGCAGCGTCAGCGAGCGCCGCAATGCCGTTTCCGCCTTGGGGTACAGCGTCGGGTCGACGGTGAGCCGGGCCTGCTCGACGTATGCGGAGCCCAGTTGCGCCCACGATGCGGCGTCGGCCGGCTGCAGGCGCAGCTTGTCCTGGAGCTGGCTGACCACCGCACCGATCGACAGCGCGGTATGGGCCGCGTCGGCCGCCGGAGCGGGCGCCGCCGTGGGGGGAGAGGAGTTGGAGGTGTGTTCCAGTGCCGCGAATCCGGACAGGCCGGCACACAGCGCGGCGGCGGTGGCGATCAGGGCGAGGCGGCGCATGAACGACATCCCTCATTGGCGGTTGTTGCGTACCGGTATGAACGACAGATCCGGGCCCTGCGCGGACGAACCTGCGGCTGGATCGTTGACAAGGGCCGGTGCGGGCAGGTGGCGTCGGCCCGCACCGGCCTGTGGGGGACTAGCCGGGATTAGCCGGCCTGGTTGACCGAACCGGTGTACGGCAGGGCGACGTACGGGAACGTGGTCCCGAACGGGGCGCCCGGCCCGTTGACGCCGTCACCGGCGGCCAGTGCCTGGATCAGGTGACCGGGAGTGGCGCCTTCGAGTGCCTGGATGGCGATGTCGATGACGTCGTCACCCATGCGGCGGCCGTTGGGGAAGCCCTGGAAGTCACCGTTGAGCACACCGAGCCGGTCCGGGTTGGCCGTGACCGGTGTCGACATGTTCAGCCGCAGTTCCTCGGCGGGAACGAACCGCTTCTTGTTGATGTCGAGGTTCATCAGCTGCGAGTTCAGGTCCACGGCCAGCGGCCCGTTGGTCGCCTTCGCGATGCCCGTCAGGAAGATCTCCTGGAGGTCCTTGCGGGGGGTGGCGGGTGCCGGGATGCCGTAGATGCCCTGGATGAGCTTGGGCAGCTCCGGGTCGAGGACCTTCGCGACGACCTTCGGCTGGTTGTGGTCCTCCGACGGCGGCAGCGCGTTGAAGGCGTTCTTCAGCCCGGCCGGCACGACGGCCTCGTTGACCAGCGGGTTGCCCAGACGTGAGACCTGCACGTACTTGCCCGTGGGGGTCTGCTTGCCGGGGCTGAGCTGCATGGTGCGCCGCTCGGTGGAGCTCCACACGCCGATGACCGGGTTGCGCTTGGCGTTGCCCTTGTAGGCGAGCTTGGACTTGGGCACCTGGATGGACAACGTGTTGACGTTGTAGCCGTTCAGGGTGTTGTGGCCGGTCTCGGAGAGGTCGCCTCCGTAGAGCAGGTCGAAGACCCGCAGATCCAGGAAGAACGGGTCCGCGGCCTGCGTGGCGACGGTCTGGCCGCCACCGGGCAGCTTCTGCGTCGCCTGGTTGCGGAGCCTGCCGTAGTTCGGCATGGACGCCTTGCCGACGTTCGAGGGCGTGGCGATGCCGTCCGCGACGAGCGTGACCGGCTTCTTGCCCGCGCGGATCTCCTGCAGGCAGTAGTGCTGGCGGAACAGCAGCGTCTTGTCGTTGAGGTTGTTCACGACGCCGTTGTTGTACAGGAACGTCTTCTCGCCGCGCAGGTCCTCGTTGCGGAACGTCCATCGGTAGGTCAGGTCCGGCTTGCCGGTGCCCTGGCTGTCGATGTTGATGTCGTAGTGCGCGTCCTCAGCGAATGGATAGAAGTTCGGCCCGCCGTTCGGCTCCTGGAACGGGATCCAGTTGGCCGTGAGCGTCACCGTGTCGGACTTGTCCGGGCTGGTGAACGCGTACAGGTCGGTGTTGTCGACCTGCGGGTCAGCCGCGATCAGCGGTGCTTCCCGGTGACTGGACGCCTGGCCGACACCCGTGCCGGGTCCTGCCAGCGCGGCGCCGGCGACTGCCGAACCGAGCGCGAGCAGCATCGCCGCGGACTTCCACCGACTGCTGCCGGCGGGTGATGCGTTTGCGGTCATGAAGATTCTTTCTCTCGCGAACGTGGGGACGGTCTCGGAGGTTTGGACCTCCGCATGCTCTTCGGAGCCAAGCGCACTGCGGATTGGCTCCGATATGAAACTCCACTCAATGGAGAGAGTTTTCCAGCCACCCCGCCGATGGATTTAATGGGACTATTTTCTGCCCAGGAATCAAGATGCCCAGGTCATGCGGGTGGTCGAGGAGGCTGGATGATCGTTTCTGCTCTGCATCCCGTGCTGCGCAAGAGGATTACGCGTTTAATTCTCTCGACCGGAACCTCCGACCAGCGGGTCCATAAAGGTATCGCCGTTGGCCTGAACTTATGCGGCCATTTGAGGGTTGGCATCGCCCGGTCGCACAGGTGGACGATATTGTGAGTGGCCTCGGACTTGAGGTTCGGTAAATTGCTTATTCTTTACTGCGCATCAGTTGCAAGTAGGAACTCCGTGCTTCTACGGTGAATGAGCTACGCCTGACCGGACCGGAAGAAAGCAGTCCCATGGCGCTCACCTCCACCTCCCCCGCTCCTTCGTCAACTCTCGTCGCGCCGGTATCGCGCTGGGCGCGCCTGCGCACATCGATGACCAGGCAGGAATGGACGCGCCTTGGCGGCATGGCCGCGTTCATCCTGGCGTTGCATGTGATCGGCTGGTTCACGCTGGTGGTGATCGTCGCACCGGAGCACTACACGGTGGGCACCAAGGCGTTCGGCATCGGGATGGGGGTGACCGCGTACACCCTCGGCATGCGGCACGCTTTCGACGCCGACCACATCGCGGCCATCGACAACACCACCCGCAAGCTCATGGGTGAGGGTAAGCGCCCGCTCTCGGTGGGCTTCTGGTTCTCCCTCGGCCACTCCAGCATCGTCTTCGTCCTTGCGTTCCTACTCTCGCTGGGCATCAAGGCCCTCGCAGGACCGGTCCAGGACGACAACTCGAAGCTCCACCACCTGGCCGGCCTGATCGGCACCACCGTCTCCGGCGCCTTCCTCTACATCATCGCGGCCATCAACCTGGTGATCCTGGCCGGGATCTGGAAAGTCTTCCGGAAGATGCGCACCGGTCACTTCGACGAAGCGGCCCTGCAGGAACAACTGAACAACCGTGGCTTCATGAACCGCTTGCTCGGACGGGTGATGAAGTCGATCACCAAGCCCTGGCAGATGTATCCGCTCGGCCTGCTGTTCGGCCTGGGCTTCGACACGGCCACCGAGATCGCCCTGATGGTCCTTGCCGGTTCCGGCGCGGCCTCCGGACTTCCCTGGTACGCGATTTTGTGCCTGCCGGTCTTGTTCGCCGCAGGCATGTCCCTGCTGGACACCATTGACGGATCGTTCATGAACTTCGCCTACGGCTGGGCGTTCTCCAAACCGGTCCGCAAGGTCTACTACAACCTCACCATCACCGGGCTGTCCGTCGCCGTCGCTCTCATCATCGGGACCGTCGAACTGTTCGGACTGCTCGCGGACCAACTCGATCTGCACGGCCCGTTCTGGGACTGGGTCGGTGGTCTGGATTTGAACATCATCGGCTTCATCATCGTCGGCCTGTTCTTCACCACCTGGATCATCGCCATTGGGGTCTGGAAGTTCGGCCGCATCGAGGAGAAGTGGACAGTCGGGCTGCACTCCGCCGAGCCCTCCGCCGACTGAACCCCTCGCGGGCCCCGGCCGTACGTCAGCGCTCACGTCGGTCACCGAATGTGAACCTGGCGGTGTGAGCGTGCTGGTCTGCGGCATCCCCCGGACGGTCTTCGTGACGGGCCATGCAGGAATTGGTGTGTTTGTGTCACGGAGTGACGCCCGGCGTCCGGTTCGGGCTGCTTCCCCTGGGAGACTCGTATGCGTGCAGCGATAGTCGTTCCTGCTCTGGCGCTCGCGTTGGCCTGTCCCTTTGCGTCGGCCACCACAGCGGCGGCAGGCGACGGGCACGGTGACGGCTTGAAGGTGATGGGCCTCACCGTCGACCAGCGGCTCGTCAGCTTCTCCGAGGACGCGCCGTAGTCGCTCCGCTCGGGCGGCCGTGTGCACGGCCTGCAGGGGGACACCAAGCTGGTCGGGATCGACTTCCGTGTTCAGGCGGGGAAGCTGTACGGCGTCGGCGACAAGGGTGGCGTCTACACTGTCGACCGCGACGCGAACGCCAGCAAGGTCTCGCAGTTGACCGTGGCGCTGCAGGGCAACAACTTCGGCGTCTTCAACCCGGCTGCCAACCGTCTGCGGGTGATCAGCGACACCGGTCAGAACCTGCGCCACAACATCGACGATCCCGCCGCCCCTCTCACCACCACCGTCGACGGCACCCTGACCAACCCCGCCGTCCCGCCCGCCACCACGCCCACCACCGCGCTTGGTGTCACCGGCGCCGCGTACACCAACAACGACCTGAACACCGCGACCGCGACGTCACTGTTCGACATCGACACCGTCAACGTCCGCGTCTCGCTGCAGTCCCCGGCCAACGCCGGAACCCTCGCGCCCACGGGCGGTCTGGGAGTCAACGCGGGCCCGTCGGCCGGTTTCGACATCTACTACTCGCCCAAGGCCGGAACGAACCGGGGCTTCGCCGCGCTGCAGGCGAGCGGCACCTACGGCTTCTACCGCGTCAACGTCCTGAACGGAAAAGCCGACCGCGTCGGCAACTTCCCCACCGGCCAGCAGGTCTTCGACATCGCCCTCCCGTTGGCCCAGGACAACTCCCAGCCGCTGGGCAGCATGGATGCCAGCTTCGTCCAGTAGACCGAACGCGGCCGGGATCCCTGCCACGGCACACGGCCTGGCCTCGTTCGAGCCCACCGGCCTCGCAGCGCTCTGGCCACCAGCGCCATAGGAGTGGCCCTGCACCCAGTGCGCGGATCAGCCCGCGTGCTCCCCGCTCCCGCGGAGCATCTGCTGGACGTCCCCGTCCGCCTCGGCCAGTCCCAAGGGTCTTCGAAGGTCCGGCTGGCGTCCTCCAGTATCTCCTCCCCGGCCGGGCAGGACCCGGCGGCGGCCCGGTGTTCGCCAGCCGGCCGGTTGCTGCTGGCATCCGCCCAGGCGAACCCGGGCGAGTGACCTCTGTGTCGAAGACGCCGCCGCACTACTACGTACCCGCGCCCGCTCGCACGTGTGGCCGTCCACGCCTGCAATGTCGTTTACGCAATCATGCGCGACGAAGCACGGGCTGCGTCTGAGAGGTTGCGCAGGAAGTCAAGGGCGGCAGGTGACGCTAGGCAGTTGCCCGTTCCGGGGGGTCAGTAGCCGCACGCAGCGGGTGGTCCCGTCGAGTGTGTCGGCCAGGTGCCGCAGCGTCGTAGCGTCATCAAGGTCCGCGTCCACGTACCGCTGCGCGATCTTCTGGTAAATGGAGATGACTTCCCTCATAGCGGTCAGTGTCCCGGCGGAAGGGCTGACAGCCTCACGGCGGTCAGCCGCCGCGACGCATTGCGCGGTGCGTTCCAATTGCCGCAACAGCGCATCGCCCCGCTCCACGAGCTGGACCAAACGAAGCCGTGGATCGGGGTCCGTACAGCCGACGACAGCTTGATACATCCAGGAAGACTAACGGGCCGTCGGAGGCCGACTGGCGGGCTGAGGCTCGTCCGGAGCGCAGCGCGCTGCTCAAAGTGCCAGGCCAGCACGGGCGCGGACCTTCTTGCCGTCAGTCAGACCGACAGCCCAGGTGGGTGCGCTCACGCGGTTGACGATCTCTCAGCCGTGCCTTCCCACCTGGGCCGGGTTCGTTACGGAGTGCTGGGAAGCGCGGCGAGAATGGCCCGCGCGTTGGGGGCGTGCAGCGGGTTGAATCGGGAGTTGATGGTCAGGGTCAGGGTCAGATCCGTCCGCGCTGCCGCGCTGTCACCGAGGGACTGTTGGATCAGGGCTCGGTGGTAGTGGAACAGCGCGTTGCGGGTGCCCTGGGCGAGTGCCTCGTTCGATTCTTCCAGTGCTTCGCGGTCACGGCCGTTCGTGTGCAGGGCCCAGGCCAGCGCGTCGTGGGATTCGAGGAACGGGCGGGTCCGCAGACCTTGGCGGGCGATGGTGAGGGCGTCCTGCGGGTTGCCGTGGTCGGCTTCGAACAGGGCGGCGTCGGAGTCGAGGGCGACTCCGCCCGCGGCGAAGAGTTTCTGCTCGGCCCTAAAGACCTGGTACTGCTGGTTTGCCTCCTGGGTGCGGCCGAGGGACTGGTAGAGCTCACCGAGCGCGAGGACGTACTCGGGCTGCGGGACTCGCTGCACGGCTTGGGTCAGGTCGGCGATCGCGGCGTCCGTCTTGCCGAGCGCCGCTTCGGCCTGGGCCTTGGCCTGGAGCAGGGCGACGGAGGAGGGGGCTTCGTGCAGTCCGGCCTGTGCCTGGGCCAGTTCACCGGCCGGATCGCCCGTGTTGAAAGCGAGTTCGCCGAGGTAGTAGTGGGCGAAGCCCCGGTCGGCGGGCCCGGCCGCGTCCTGGAGAGCGCGTTGCATGTCGGTGCGGGCGGTGTCGGTGTCCCCGCGCAGTTCCGCGACATACGAGGCACGAGACAGCGACGGCGTCCCCGGTTTGAGGTCGACCATGCGCTGCACGGCGTCGGCAGCCTCGCCGTAGCGGCCGAGTTGGGTGAACGCGTCGGCGAGGGTTCCGTACAGCGAGGAGTTGTACGGGTTGACGGCGACGGCCTGCCGAGCCCAGTTAAGTGCGGGGGTGAAGTGGTGGCGGGCTGCCTCCAGGGCTGCCATGCCGCCCAGTGCGGTGAAGTTGTCTGCCTTCTGCACGGCCAGCGAGTGCTTGAGCAGCTCCTCCGCCTTGGGGTAGTACGACGGGTCCGCGGTGGCTTTCGCCTGCTGGACGTAGTCCAGGCCGAGCGTGGCGAGCGCGACGGGATCCTGCGGGGTCTTGCGCAAGTGGTCCTGCAACCCGGTGATGTCCGCCGCGAGCGGATCACTGACCGGAGCACTCACCGCGTCGGCGGCGGGAGTCCCCTGCTCGGATCGTGCGGCCGGCCACGGAGAGAGGCCGAGGCCGCCGGCGAGGAAGAGACCCACTCCCAGGGCACTGGTGATCACCGCGAGCCGGATGTGGTGACGGCGTGCGGGGCGCATGCGTTCGGACTCGGTCAATTCCCGCTCCGGTCTGGGACATCTGATGGGGAGGCGGCTGATGGCGGTGCCGCGGGTTGTGGGTCGGCGGGGGTCGCGTAGACGACGATGTTGTCGCGGTACTCGTGCAGGGCCTTGTCGTAGGTGCCGCCGCAGGTGATCAACCGCAATGCGGGGGCGCCGGCGGTGGCGTAGACCTGGTCGTCGGGAAAATCCTCTTTGTCGTACTGCCGCAGCGCCCGGACGGTGAAGGCGAGGTGGGAGTGGTCCTCGCGGTCGATGGTGATCGCGTCCCCCGGTCGCAGGGAGGACACGTTGTAGAACGCGGCCGGGCCGGTACGCGAGTCGACGTGGCCGACGATGATCGCGGCGCCAGGATCCCCCGGACGGGGGCCCTCGCTCCACCACCCGACCTGCTGCGGGCCCTCGGGGACGCCGAGGTGGCCGTCCTGCCGCACCTGCAGATGGATCAGGGTCTTGTCGAGGTCGATCCCGGGTATTCGGATACGCACCGGCGCCGGAGCCGAAGCTCCGGCAGAGGCGGTCCGGCCCCCGCCCTGGGAGACGGGGAGGGTTCCGACGTCCGCGCTCCTGGCGGGTCCTGGCCCGGCGGTGATGAGGGCGCAGGTGCCGAAGGAGGCCAGCGATATGCCCGTCAGGACGGCGAGGGACGCGGCCACCCGGCGGGGGCGTGCCGGGCGGAACCTGCACAGCCCCCGCGGCCGCCTGCGCTCCAGTGCGGAGCGCAGGCGGCCAGGTGCGGCAGGGGTGGTCACGGACGGCCTGCGTGCCTGCGCCGGCGCAGGTACAGCACTCCGGCCACGGCCAGCAGCGCGCCGCCGCCCAGTGCGGTGGCGGGAACGACGGTGGATCCGCTCAGGGCGGTGCCGCCGAGGCCGGCTCCGATGCCGCCGTCCGGCCGCTGCGAGTCGGCCTGGTTGACCGCGGCGGTGTTGGGCAGTGCGACGTACGGGAAGGAGGTGCCGGTCTGGCGGTAGGGCGTGTCGACGCCGTCACCGGCCGCGAGCGCGGGAACGATCTTCCCGGTCTGCGCGGCGCCTTCCAGGGCCTGCAGCTCGATGTCGACGACATCGTCGTTCAGGCGTCGGCCGTTGGGGAAGCCGGCCAGGTCCTGACCCAGGACCCCCAGACGGCTGGGGTTGCCGGACGGCGGCACGGCCATGTTCAGCCGCAGCTCCTCCGCCGGGGTGAAGGCGTCCTTGTGGACGTCGGCGTTGAGCAGCTGCGAGTTGAGGTCTGCCTTGATCGGTCCGCAGTCCTTGCACACACCGGTCAGGAAGATCTCCACCAGGTCGTCGCGGGGCGCGGCCGGGGCGGGGATACCGTAGATGCTCTGCACGAGCTTCGGGACGATCGGGTCCTTGACCTTGTCGACGACCGGCGTGACCGTGTGGTCCTTGTCCGGGGTCAGCGCGTTGAAGGCGTCCTTGTACTTCAGCGGCACGACCACCTCGTTGACCAGCGGGTTGCCCAGCCGGGACACCTGGTGCCAGCCCGCCTCGGTGGGCGGCCCGCCCTTGGCGTCGTTGCCCTCGCTGCCTTCATTGCCCTTGGACTGCGAGCCCTCGTCGCCCTTGCTGCCGGAAGCGGCGACCTGGACACCCTTGCGGTCGGTGGTGGACCACACGCCGATCACCGGGTTGCGGGTGGCATCACCCTTGAGGGCCAGGTCCTTCTTGGGGACCTGCAGGGCGATGGTGTTGACGTTGTAACCCGCGAGCGTGTTGTGGCCGCTCTCCTTGAGGTTCCCGCCGTAGAGCAGGTCGAAGACCCGCAGGTCCAGGAAGAACGGGTCGGACGCCTGACCGGCGTAGGACTGCCCGCCCTCCGCCAACGGCACCACGGCCTGGCTGCGCAGCGCGGCATAGTCGGGCATCGAGGCCTTGCCGGTGTTCGACGGGGCCGCCGGCGCGTCCTTGAGCAGGGTCTTGGAGTTCCCGCTCGCGTCGGTGACGGTCAGGTTGTACGTCTGGCGGAAGTTCAGGTTCGCGTCGTCCACGGAATTGACGACGCCGGTGTTGTAGAGGAACTGGTTGGCGTCGTCCCGGATGTGATCGGTGAACGCCCAGGTGTAGGTGGCGTCAGGCTTACCGTTACCATCGCTGTCGATCTTGATGTTGTAGCGGGCGTCGTTGGCGAACGGGTAGAAGTTCGGTCCGCCGTTGGGCTCCTCGAACGGGATCCAGTTCGCCACCAGGGTCACGGTGTCGGGCTTGTCGGGGCTGGTGAAGGCGTACACGTCAGTGTTGTCGACCTTCGGGTCACCGGCGGTCAGCGGTGCCTCGCGGTGGCTGGAGGCGGAGCTGACCCCGGGACCGAGGGTCGTCAGAATGCCGGCGGCGACCAGGGCGAGAGTGCCCACGGCCGCGAGGGTTCGCTCGGCGGGGCGGGTCGGACTCTTGCGGCGTCGCGGATGGGATCGTGGCATGGGACATCCGTTCCAGGTGAGAGCCGGTGCCTGCCCAGTGGCCGGCGTGGCGGCGGTGTGCAGCGAGCGCTCGGAGCCGCACACGGAGCCATGCACAGAATGCCCGTAATGTGACTTAAGCTACGAATAAAGCACCATGGACTCAGAGCCCCCGCAACGCTCCTGGGCCGAACGTGGTCACCCGGCGCTCAACCGTGTCGCCACCCGAGTGACCGGCAGCCACGTGCGGTTATCGGACGCCTCTTGCGGGCAGCGTCCGCCGGCGGGCCGTCTTCGCGCATGGCCGCCGACAGGGCCGGCCCAGGCGGCCGTCGTCCCGCGCGCAGGGAGGTCCGAGCACCGCCACCCCTATGGCCATCGGCGCACAGCCGACCGCATCGGGCGTCACCGTCCCGATATCTGGGTATTGCGTCCTTCGCTGGATGGTTGTGCGGGAGTGACCGTTTCCAGCCTGGGCACGCGGGCGGGTCGAACTCCTCCCGCCGCCCAGCTGAGGCGAAGGGGGAGCGGATGAGCCCACGGTTTCCCGACCTGAAGGATCTCGGCCTGCTGAGCAGTGAGGAGTCGGGGGCGCTGCGATGCCTGAACCGCGCGCACGTAGAGCTGCGTGGAGAGTGGGAATGCGCCCGCGCCCTGACGCGGAGACTGCTGGCCAAGGCCGATCTGGAGGAGGGATACACCGGACAGGGCCCAACGCCGCATCATCAGCTCGCGGCGCGAGCGGCCTCTTCGGCAGCGGTCGCCTACGAGCGGACCATCGGGGAGATCACCTGGCGATACGCCAGCGCGGCCACTGTCCTGGGCATCACCATCTGGGACCGCCTGACCTGCGGCCGACCACCCCTCAGTACCCAGACCCTGGAAGTCCTGGCGGCGGAAGAACCCACCTTGGGCCAGTTGCGCGGCATCTTCTCCGGGCCCTACGCGCGGCTTCTGGCGTTTCGAGCCGACGAGCCCTGGAGGTCCGCGGGCATGGAGCAGGTGGACCTGCTCGGTCTGCTGGAGAGCGCCTCCTTCAACGTCACCCACACCAAGACGAACGGCCGCTATCCGGAAGAGTCCGAAGCCGCCGACTGCCGGCTGACGACGGCATCGCCCCCCGACGTCGATGCCTTCTGGGAAGACCTCCTCCCCCCAGCACTGCACCTTGCGGAAGCAGTACCGTTCGCGATCGCACAGCGACTCACGAGCGGCAGCTCACCAAGACGCTGACCCCAGGAGGCAAAGACGCGTACCGGCCGGCGGGGCAGCTCCTTCCGGTGACACTGCCCCTCCCTGCTTTGGCATCCAACGACCGTCTCCGCTAACGCTCTTGGCACAGGTATGCCGGCATCTCGTTCGCAGGCCACCCGGATGGCTACGACGATTGCACCAACCCCGCCCACACACCCGGCGGGCGGCTCCTGCGCACGCCACACTTCACAAACGGACCCGCGCATCATGAACAAGGGGTCGTGGAACGCGAGCGAATGCGCGTGCCGTGCCAGGTCGGCAGGGAAGGCTTCGTCCGGTGCTGTGGTCACCGAACGAAGCCCCCGACCCTTCCCGGGGCAGCGGGAAAAGCAGACCGTGCACCGACCACATCACTCTGGAGGGCTGGCATACGATCCGGCAGAAAGTGGATCACCCGTAGGCCGGCCGCGCACGCCGCACCGCCGCACGACGCTAGACCGGCAACCCGATCAGGCGCGCCCCACGCGCCGGAGCGCGATCAGTGGTCGCAGTTGGCCATGCCGGCGCCGTGCATGTCGCTGCCGTGGTGGTCGTTGCCCCACTGGGCCGGACCGCTGTGGTCATCGCCGCCGCGGTTGTCCTGGCCCCAGTTGCCCTCGCCGCGGTTGTCCTGACCGCCCTGGTCACCCATGTGGTGGTCTGAGGTGTTCTCGCAGCGGTTGCCGAACGCCGGGTTCAGCGCACCGAGCACGCTGACGGTGTTGCCGCACACGTTGACCGGAATGTGGATGGGCACCTGGATCAGATTCCCCGACAGCACACCGGGCGAGCCGATCGCGTAACCCTGCGCGTCGGCGTCGGCGGCGGCCAGTCCCGCACCGCCGAACAGGGCGGCGCCCATAGCTGCAATGACCGTGGCGGCCTTGGCGATACGCAACATCAAATCTCCCTGAGGGTGAGACAGCTCCGCACCGGGTGCGGTACGGACCTCACGATCAAGACCACACTCAGCACCATGGACCGCTCCGTGACACGCCCTTTGCGTCCGGGTCGAAACCATATTCACCGCAACAGCTCTCTTCCGGTGCTGTCGACCCGTTCATCGACCGTGCGCGGGGCCTTCCCGATCAACCACGACAACGCCGCAACTATCGGATAACTGCTGGCGGCGCTCCTGCAGGCTTCACCCACCGAGGCACACCTCGACTTCACGCAGGTCCCCCGCTTGGGCACGGCGGCAGCCTCGGTGTTCTTCCCCCTGATGGCCGCCGCCCGCGCCCACCGCACTACCCTCATCGTCCACCGCGCCGACCTGTCCCTGCGCGCCGCGCTCCACGAACTCGGCCTGGACCGAACGGGACTGTCCTACAGCGGCGATCCCATCTGACGCCGTTCGCCGATCGGCGCGGGGGCAGCGTCTGGAGACGCGTCACAGCCGTGTCATGATCTCGCTGGCGTCCGGCGTGGGTCCGGCGCGCGGGAGAGAGATCATGAACCCCTACCTTGCTCTGCCCCTTCTCCTCATAGCGTCGCTCATCGCCGCCGTCGGCCTCGCGGCGGTCACCCGTGGCTGGGTGCTGCCCAGGAATCGGCGTCACGTCCGCAACCCTCGTCTCTATGGCTGGGGCCAGCTGATAGTGGCCTTCGCCCTGTGCTGGCAGCTTGTCTTCGGCATGCTGAGCCGCGATCCCGAAACCCGGGCGTGGGGCACCCTCACCGGCGCGGTGATGCTTGTGGCCGGCTTCATCGTCGCGTTCATGGGCCAGCTCACGAGTAGTAGACGCAAGGGCAGCAGCACGCGGTAGAGGAGCGCGGTGGCAGGGGGATCGCCAAGGCAGCGTCTGTTCGTGATCTGCTGAGCTGAGCGGCCTTGATCCGACCTTGGCGGGGTCTGTGGAAAGGTGGGCCCGCGGATCCCAGGTTTCGATGGGGGAGGCACTGCGGCTGCTGGACGAGCTGAACCTGGCTGTCCGGGTGCCGGAAGGGGGCGCCTCAGACGACGCGCGATCGCGCTGGGCAGACAGTATGGAGAGCGAGGAGAACCCCGTCGTGCGGGCACGTGGGGCGCGCCGGTATCGCGGGCCGGACAATGTCCGGCCCGTGCGCACAGCCGGTGCGGCCAGGAACAGAAAGCACGTGAACACGGTGATGCCGATCCGGCGCCAAGTCATAGGCGATGAAGCCCCTGTACTGAACTTGATCGGGTGATGTCGGGCTGTTTGCCGGACAGCGCGTGGGTGGCTTCGGTAGTCCTGGTGGGGTGAGATATCCGCAGGGCGGCGGCTTGACCGACGCCGAGAGGGCCGGGCGAGAGCAGGTCCGGCTCCAGGCCGTGGCTGGCTTCGAGGCTGGCGAGAAGAATCGGGAGATCGCTGCCTCGTTGCGGGTCTCGGAGCGGTCGGTGGAACGCTGGCGGCGCCAGTGGCGCGAGGAGGGCCTGGCCGGGGTGGCGTCGAAGGGTTCGCCTGGCCGGCCTCGACTGTCGGAGACGCAGATAGCGCGGCTGGAGCGGGAGTTGGAGCGTGGCCCGCTGACGCATGGGTGGGCCGACCAGCGGTGGACGCTGGCCCGGGTGAAGACGATGATCGGCCGCCTGTTCCATGTCTCGTACACCGTGGAGGGCACGTGGCGGCTGCTTCGGCGGCACGGTTGGTCGTGGCAGCAGCCCGCCCGGCGCGCGATCGAGGGGGACGACGACGCGGTGGAGCTGTGGCGGCGGGAGGTCTGGCCGCGGGTAAGAGCACCGCGGCGGTGAACAGAGCTTGGGTAGTCTTCGAGGACGAGGCCGGCCAGTCGATGACGCCAGGAGTTCACGTCGGGTGTCGGGATCCGTGGCGATGTTCACGACCGTGCCTCGGCGTAGCCGGGAGTGGCATGGATGTCCGCGCCGTGGCGTAGGAGCAGGTCGGCCGCGCGGAGCTGACCGCCGGGTAGTAGCCGGGCCAGTCGGTGGCGATATGCAGCGCAGTGCGTCCTTTTGAGGTGCCGCCGAAGCGGGCCGTCGCAAGGGCGGGGCGTTCACCGAGCAGTCGGTGCACGGTGGGGAGGTCGCCGCCGCGGATCGCAGCAATGAGGTCTGACACGGCTGGGTTTTCACTGTCCAAGTCCATGCGGGGATTTTCTTCCGGCGGTTCGACCTTCGGCTGTGTTCCCACCCGCCAAGGACCGGCGGCCGTGATACCGCCTGGCACCAGGACGACCGGCCGGCAAACACTGGCTTCGTACGTGTAGACGGCGGGCTCCATCAGGTGGGTTCTGACTCCTGGCGGTCGCTCCGTGATCGTGCGGGTGACGGGGCCGTGGCGGGCGTTTTGCCGCGGCCAGGCGTCGGCGTGGTGGAGGGGAGCCAGGGGGTGTGCGGGTCGTGGCGAGCGCGTTCGCTCTGATGGCGGATGGTTGTAATACCGGTTGCGCCATGGGCACCGGTGTTCGGCATATACCAGTTTGATCATGGGTGGACATGCGGACGGCGATGATCGCGTGGAGCCTTTGTTGACGGGACGATGATGCTGCCTCGCCCGCCCCAGGCGGCCGCTCCTGGCGCCTGGTGCGGCTTGGCGCCGGGTCGGCTGGTGTCCGTCGCCGTTCATCGGCCGTCCCGGTTTCGTCTCTGAGCTTCACCCGCGCGCCGCGCTCGCTACGGTCGCGCGGTGTCATTCCTCCACGCATTGATCTTGGCCTGCGCTGGTGGTTCGACGCTTGCAGTATCGATTGTCCTGCCGCGCGTGTGACGGCCTTGACCCCACCGGAGGTGCGTGTCCCTGTGAACACCGACGCCAGCCCCACCAGCAAGCGGTGCCAGCTGGGTGCAGTGCTCCGCAAGCTTCGGCAGGCCAAGGGCATGACGTCTACCAGGGCAGCGGCATTGTTGTTGGTCTCTCAACCGAAGATGACCAGGTTGGAACTCGGCCAGCGCCGCATCAGTCAGCGCGATGTCCGTGATCTCTGCCGGATCTATGAAGTCGAGGAGCAGCAGGTCGTTGACGCTCTCATGCAGTTGGCCCGCGCGTGCGGGCGGCAGGCTGAGGCCAGCCTGCCGCCGGCGCGAGAATCTGGCGTTTGTTCTCGATGTGCCGGCTTCGTGTCCCCAGCCTCCCCACCACCAACAGCGGGGGACGGAGGGGATGGTAGGAGGGAAGTCCGAGCTTCAGTGGGGCTGCGAGAGCATCACTGGTGCAGGTCAGAGACCTGTCCGAGGACGGGTTCACATGAAAGCGGCGAACGGGTGGATGCCGGGTCGGTTGAACGGGTGGCTGCCGCCCTCTGAGCAGGTCCGAACGTCGCCAGATACCCCTGCAGGGACCTCTCACTGCATCTAGTGCCGCATCAGGCAACGTTTGCCCCGGCTTGAGTTGCCCCCCGCCCTTGCGGTGGGGATGGGCGATCTGGAAGGCTCCCGCACATGCCGATCTTGGTGAGGGCCGCCGAGTGGGAGGACGTGCCGGCGCTTGTCCGCCTGCGTCTCGCGAATGCCGAAAGGCATGTTCAACTCGATCCGGCCGTCTACCGCGTGCCCGACATCGAGGCTGTGCGCAGGCATTTCGAGGAGGTGCTTGCGGCCGAGTCCAAGGTACTGATCTTGGTTGCCGAGGTGGTGGGCGACGTGGTGGGCATGGTGGAGGTCATCCTGCTGGCGGATCCTCCGGACCATCAGATCCTGACTCCCCGCCGTGCGGCCGACATCCACACCGTCGTCCTGGACGGGCATCGCGGCGAGGGTGTCGGGGCGGCCTTACTGATGGCGGCGGAGAATGCTGCCGCGGAGCATGGTGTCTTGATCATCTATGCCGGCATCTTCGCGCCGAATGAGGGAGCCGTCCGTTTCTACGCTTCGGCTGGCTTCGGACCGCGCGGAACCTTGCTGAGCAAGGAGCCAGGCGCGCCGTCGGTAGAAGGAGATGACACATCACCGGATACGGCCGCAACAATCCCTTCTCCTTGCCCCACAAGCGGGCATCCACCCGCCTGCTCAGCCCCGTCGCACCCTTGAGCTCAACCACGCTCCAGAGATACCAACCGCCACTGACAACGAGCCCCTGAACTACGCCCGGGGGCCCACGGCGGCGTCGAACCGGACGGGCGATCGCTTTGAGGGTGTCTCGACCGGCGCGGACCACCCCCGCTCGCACGGGGAGAACGGACACTGCGACCTCGACGAAGGCGGCCCGGACGGAACACCCCGCTCGTGGGGGGAGCACTGCGGTCGGCGCCCGCCAGAGACTACGGGATGCCCTTGACGAGACCGCCCCGTGAACTTCGCCGCGTACTCGCCGCAGCCACCCGCAGAAGTCCAGCCACGGCCCGACGCAGCCCGTGGGCACCTGCTCACGGGAGGGGGTGCACCGGATACGTCGAGAGGTATCACCTCTACCCTGACCTGTGAAAAGGGTTCGTCCGGCGGGCAGGCCAGATGGGTAAAGGGGTGGTGCGCCCAGCAGGACTCGAAGGTGCGGCCAAGTGCTTAGAAGGCACTCGCCCTATCCACCGAGCGATGGGGTCTGACCTGCGAAAACGGAGCCCTCCGGGCGCTCGCACCACGATCTTGTGGGACGTATGTGGGATTTCGATCCCCGCGAGCCGTGGGAAGTCGGACTCCACGCGGCGGACGGAGATAGCCTCTCACGCCACCTTCACACCCCCGAAGTCCCTCGCGGAAACAATCCTGCCCCGACTCGGCGTTGATGATCTCCGAGGCGAGGAGGGGAAGGTGTCGGGCCTGAAGCTGTTCCGCACGGATACGACCATTGGCGGCATGACCGAGGTCATGCCGCATCTTGCTGAGGTCGAGGCCGATGTGCAGGGTCTGGTCGAGGCGCACATGGAGACGCTGCTAGGCGTCCGGTTCCTGGCCAGCGAGTACTGCACTGGGCCGATTCACGGCGGTCGGATCGACTCGCTTGGCCTGGACGAGAACGGGTCGCCGGTCATCGTGGAATTCAAGCGCGGGGTCGACGCAGGGGCGATCCATCAAGGGCTCTTCTACATGGCCTGGTTGATGGACCACCGCCGCGAGTTCGAGCACCTGGTCCGCGACCAGCTCGGGGCAACGGCCGCAGCCCAGGTGCTCTGGAGCGCGCCAAGGCTGATCTGCATCGCCGGCGACTTCACGCGCTACGACGTACACGCCGTACGCGAGCACCGCAGGTCGATCGACCTGGTCCGCTACCGGCTGTTCGGCAGCGACCTGCTCGGCCTGGAGACCCTCGCGTCCGTGAGCAGCGGGACTCAGGCGCCTCGGCGGGCACGTCGACAGGCCGGCGCACGCACGGCAGCCGACATCCAGGGCGCGTCGATGGCCGACCTGGCGACGGCGGTTGACGAGGCGTTGCGTGGTCTGGGCGACGGCGTGAGCCGCGTGGAGCGCAAGCAGTACCGGGCGTATCAGCGGCTGCGGAACTTCGCCTGCGTCTGTCCGCCCCAGCGGAGCAAGCTCCTGGTCTACCTGAAGGTCGACCCGAAGCGCGTCGACCTGGCTCCCGGGTTCACCCGGGACGTGTCTGGGCTCGGCCACCACGGGACCGGCGACTTGGAAGTACAACTCCGCACGACGAGGGACGTGGAGCGTGCGCAGGACCTGTTCCGTGCGAGCTACGCGGCGGGGTGATCGTCGAGGGCGTGGGCGGTGGGCGGTGGGCTGTGATCGTCGGTCGGTCCTTTCGCCGAACGGGTATCTCGTGGCGGTGGACTACTAATGATGCGCGGGATCGCCGGTTTGGCTAACCGGCGATCCCGCGCTATGTTGCCCCGCTTGGGTCCGCCGCGGCCAGGTCCCAGACTCGCGATCGTGCTGCGGCCCGCGCCGACCGGATCGCGGCCAGTGCCTTGGGTCCGGCTGCGGCAAGGGCGTCAATGAGCCGGGAGACCGGGGTCGGATGCCACCGGGCCGAACACGTCGGGCTCGGCCCGCAGCATGGCGACATCGGCCAGGCAGTCCCCGCCCAAAGCGACTGCGAGCGCGACATCCAAAAGGACCTTGCCCGGGTCGTGCACCGCCCGCGGCTTGCGCCACGGCGCCAATGCCGCCGATATCGCGGTGTCCAGGCCGGACTTGCGGACCGTCTCGACCAGCAGCACCGCCCCGGCCTGCGAGACGGCTCCGCTGCCACCGCCCTCAACGCGGACACGCGGTACAACCCGATACGCTTGCTCACCTGGAGAGTGCTCTTTTCCGTGCAGCCAGCAGGACCCTAGACAAGTCCCATCGTTGCAGGTCAGGAGCACTCTCCGCTGATTTGATCAAGTATCGGACAACCTGCCTCGTGAAAGCGCGAGGTTAGGCACGCCAGGCCGACTGGAGCGCGATCGGCGTACTCTCCCCCGGTCAGGCCCCGAAGGCGCGATCGCACCGCCCAGCCCTGCTCCGAAACGGACCGCCAGATGTTCGGACGTGCGGGCTTCGCCCTCTTGCGAAAGCGCGTCCATCCAGCCACAACCCGGTAAGGCCGTAAGTCTCTTGCTTCACCTGGCCGATCTGGTCCCCGGGCAAGTCTTCTGTAGTCACGGCGTACTTGTTGCTGCGGGCGCCCCGCGTGGCGGACGGCACCCGTGGGCTGTTCCGGTGCGGATGTGCCGCGGGGTGCCCACCGCACCGCGGGTCAGTACGCCTGACCGCTGAACGGGAGCCGGACGTGGAACTCCGCGCCTTTGGGTGAATCGGCGATCCACGCCCGCCCGCCGTGCGCGGCCGCCACGTCGCGGACGATGGCCAGCCCGAGTCCCACGCCGCCGCTGTCCCGGTCGCGGGCGCCCTGGACCCGGAAGAACCGGTCGAAGACGCGCTCCCGGTACTCGGACGCGACTCCGGGACCGTCATCGGCCACGACGAGCTCCACCCCGTTCTCGTCGGCGGCGAGGGAGACGCGGACGACGGAGTCCGTATGCCGCTCCGCGTTGTCGAGCAGGTTGCGGACCACGGCCCGCAGTTGCCCGGCGCGACCCCTTACCCGTACGGCGGACAGCCCGGACAGGTCGACCTCGACCTCGCCCCTGGCCCGGATCGCCGCCGCCTCCAGCAGCACCAGCTCGTCCAGGTCCACTTCCGAGACCTCACGGGGGTCCTGGGGTGCGCCGGTGCCCGAGAGCAGCAGCAACTCCGTGACCAGCCGGTCCAGCCGGTCGGTCTCTCGGTGCACATCCCGGGCGAGAACGTGCCAGTCGGTGCCCGCGGGGTGCGCCAGCCCGACCTCGGTACGTGCCTTGAGCGCCGCCAGCGGGCTGCGCAGCTCGTGCGAGGCGTCGCTGACGAACTGCCGCTGGCGCTCGCCCGCCTGCTGGAGGCGCTCCAGCATCGCGTTCATCGTCCTGGCCAGCCGGCCCAGTTCGTCGGTGCCGGGGAGCTCGGGAACTCTGCGGTCGAGCTCGCTGGAGGTGATCTCCGCGACCTGCCGGCGCATCGCCTCCACCGGCCGCAGCGCCCGGCCCACCAGCAGCCACGCCGTACCGCCGCCCACGAGCAGGAGGGCCGGGCACGCGATGAGCAGGGCGGACAGCGCGGCCTGGACGCCTTCATCGACGGGTTCGAGCGAGGCGGCGGCGTAGACCGAGACCGGCTGGCCGGCGTGGTCCGCCGGAAGGCCGACGGCCCAGTACGCGGCGCCGTCACCGATCGGCGGCTTGTGCAGCGTCGCGCTGACGGAATGCTGGTCCGTGGCGCGCTGCGGCAGGAGCGGGCCGTGGCCACGCAGCTCGGGGCTCGATGCCAGCACGTTGCCGTGCCGGTCCACGATCTGTACGACCGGGCTGTCCTCACCGGCGTCCGGCGGCCTCGGCAGCGCCCCCGAGCCCAGCTCCGCCACCGTGTCCCGGGCCCGCTGCCGGGCGGCGGTCTGCGCGTTGCCGGTGAGGTCGTGCCGGACCAGGAGGAGGACCAGCACCGAGGCGATTACCAGGCCGATGCCGACGACGAGGACGGCGAGCAGGGTCAACCGGAGCCGGATGCCGCTCAGCCAACCCCGGGGCCGCCACCCCGGGCGGCCGCCGGTCCGGCCGGTCACCGGCTAACCGCCTTTGGGATCGAGCCGGTAACCAACCCCGCGCACCGTCTGGACCGTGTGCCGGGCGAAGGGCAGGTCCACCTTCCGGCGTAGGTACCCGATGTAGACGTCCAGCACCTTCGACTCGTCGTCGAGGGCGAAGTCCCACACCTCGTCCAGCGCCGCGCGCCTGCCGACCGTGTGCCCGGCGCGGGCCATGAGCAGCTCCAGCAGGGCGAACTCCCGCGGCGTCAGCTCGATGTCGACCGCGCCTCGCCGGCAGCGGCGCGCGCCGCGGTCGAGCACGAGGTCACCGGCCACCAGCAGGTGCGCGTCGGCCGCGGTCGAGCGGCGGGTCAGCGCCCGGATCCGGGCCAGCAGCACCCGGTACGAGAACGGCTTGGCCAGGAAGTCATCGGCCCCGGTGTCGAAGGCGCGCAGCTGGTCGCGTTCCGCGGTACGGGCGGTGAGCACCAGCACCGGTGTGGTCACCCCCGCGTCGCGCAGCCTTGCGCACAAGGTGAGGCCGCCGAGCCCCGGAAGCATCAGATCGAGCAGGACCAAGTCGTACGAGTGGTGCAGCAGCCGGTCCCATGCGACCAGTCCGTCGCCCACCGTCTCGACGCTGAAGCCGTCCTGCCGCAGTCCCTCGGCCAGCGCCGTGGCAAGGGCTGTCTCGTCCTCCACGACGAGCACCCGGCCGGACCGCTGAGCTGCCACCGCCACACCTCCACCCTACCTGGCACCGACCGTAGGCACCCTCGGTAAGAGAACGGCAAGAGCCCGTCCCGGCCGGTCACGGGCGCTGTCCTGGGCGTCCGCAGAAAGCGCCGCGCCTCTTAATCGTCCCTTACCCGTCCCTGCACACGATGTGGATCCACCTCATCCCCAGGGAGGGGCCATGACCACCCGCAAAGCCACTCCGCCGGCGCTGGCCGCCGTCGTACTCGGCACCACCCTCGTCCTCGGCGCGTGCGGTTCGAGCGGCTCGTCGCAGTCGTCCAGCACCACTCTCCCGTCGGCCACCTCACCGGCCTCGCCGACCACTCCCGCCGACCCGGCGTACCACCCGACGATCGTTCCGTCGGCCTTCACCTCCCACGTCACCAACCCGTACTTCCCGCTGCGCCCGAACACGACCGACGTCTATCAGGGCACGCGCGACGGTCAGCCGCAGCGCGACGAGGTGGTCATCAGCTCCGAGATCCGGACGATCATGGGCGTGCGCTGCCAGGTCGTCAGGGACACCGTCACCAGCAACGGGGCGCTCGTGGAGAAGACCACCGACTGGTACGCGCAGTCCTCGACCGGAGATGTCTGGTACTTCGGCGAGGCGACCGCGGAGTACGTCAACGGCCAGATCAGCAGTACCCACGGAACATGGGAGGCCGGAGTGGACTCCGCCCAGCCGGGCATCATCATGAAGGCCCACCCGAAGCCGGGCGACAGCTACCGCCAGGAGTACCGGCCAGGCCAGGCCGAGGACACCGCGAAGGTGCTGCAGACCACGGCAACGGTGAAGGTGCCGGTGGGGACGTTCCACAACGTGGTCGTCACCAATGACACCGATCCGCTCAACCCCGACAAGTCCGACCACAAGTCGTACGCGTCCGGTGTCGGCATGATCCACTCCGAGCGTGTCCGCAGCGGCCACCACGAGGTGATCGACCTGGTGAGGTACGGCTGATGTCCGCGCCCGCCACCCACGCCGCCCTCGCCATCGAGGCCGACGGGCTGTATCTCATCTACCGCGAGCGCGACGTGGAGACCGTGGCGTTGCGCGGAGCGGAGATCAGCCTGCCCGAGGGTGCCTGGACCAGCCTGATGGGCCCCTCGGGCAGCGGCAAGAGCACGCTGATCCATGTCCTGGGGGGTCTGCTCGACCCCAGCGGCGGCCGGGTGCTGATCCGCGGGGAGGACCTCACCCGGCTGCCGCAGGCGGAACGTGCGCTCCGCCGTCGCCGCCACATCGGCATGATCCTCCAGCGGGACAACCTCCATCCCCTGCTCGACGTAGCCGGCAACGTCGCCCTGACGCTGCGTCTGGACGGGCGGCCGGCCGCGCAGGTACGTGCTCGGGTTGCCGAACTGCTGGCGCGGGTGGGCCTGTCCGCCCACGCCCGGCAGCCGATCGGCAAGCTTTCGGGCGGCGAGGCCCAGCGCGTGGCGATCGCGGCGGCCCTGGCGCCCCGCCCCGACGTACTGCTGACCGACGAGGTCACCGGAGAGCTGGACGAGGAGACGGCCGGCGAGGTGCTCGACCTGCTGGCCGACGTCCGTGCCCGTGAGGGCACGGCGATTCTGACCGTCACCCACAACCCGCTCGTGGCCGAGCGGGCGGACCGAATGCTGAGGATGCGCGATGGGATCGTCATCGAAGCCGGGCGCGGCACGGACTCCGGCTGACACTCCGGCTGACGGACTGGCCGCCGGGGCCGTGCCTGCTGTGCCCGTACCCGCCGTGCCTGTGCCTGCTGTGGAAGCCGTCCAGCTCACCCGTGTGCACCGCGACGGGCGGCGGGAGTTGAAGAGCCTGGACGGGGTGTCCCTGACGGTGGCGGCCGGGGAGGTGGTGGCCGTCACGGGCCCGAGCGGGGCCGGCAAGACCACGCTGCTGCACCTGCTCGGCGGCCTGGACCGGCAGCACGAAGGGCGGGTACGGGTCGTAGGGGTGGACTGGCAGACGCTGCGAGGCAGTGACCGTGCCCGCTTCCGGCGGCGCAACTGCGGCTTCGTGGTCCAGGGTCTGGCCCTGCTGCCGCAGGCCACGGCCGCCGAGAACGTCGAGGTGCCGCTGCTCCTGGACGGAATCCCCGCCCCGGACCGGCGGGACCGGGTGGCGCGGGCGCTGGGCGGGGTGGGCCTGGCGGATGAGGGTGCGAAGCTCCCCGACCAGCTTTCCGGCGGTCAGCAGCAGCGGGTGGCCATCGCGCGGGCGCTGGTGAACGATCCGGCCGTTGTCCTCGCGGACGAGCCGACCGGCAGCCTCGACTCGGAAACCGCCGCGTCGGTCGTCCGGCTGCTGCTCGCGGCAGCCAGAGAGCACGGAGCGGCCGTGGTGCTGGTGACCCACGATCCGGCCGTCGCCCGTTACGCGGACACCGTCGTCCGCCTGCGCTCGGGGCGGCTCGAAGCGCCTGGCGGCGAGGGCGGCGTCCCAAGGACCGGTGCAGGCCCGACCGGCGGCGCCCCAGGGACCGATGCAGGCCCGACCGGCGGAGGCCCGGCCGATGCAAACCCGACTGCAGGGAGCCCACCAGGCGGAGACCCGACCGGACGCGGACCGAGCACCGAAAGCCCGACCCTCGACGACCCGACCACCGCGGCCGGCGAGCCCCGTACGGAGGAGTGATCGCGATGTTCTGGCTGGTCCTGCGGACCGTACGCCGCGCGCCGCTGCGCCTGCTGCTGGCCGCGCTCGCGGTCGCTCTGCCCGTGGCGACGCTCGCCGCGACCCTGCTCTACGTCGACGACAGCTCCCACGTCATGACGAGGGTCGCGCTCTCGCCGGTCCAGGTGGAGATGCGGGCCGTGGGCACCTCCCTCGGCATCGATCCGCAGGTGCTGAGCAAGCAGCTGAGCACCGTGCCGGGGGTGAAGAGCGCGGATGTGTTCGGAAGCGCGGACGTGGTCGTCTCGGCGCCCGGCGCCTCCGGGCGGGTGAGCGCACGGCTGTCCGCCGTATCGCCCTCGTACCTGGCGCATCACCCGTGGGTGCACACCAACGGCGACCTGAGCAAAGGCGTCCTGCTCAATGACGCCGTCGCGGGCTCGCCCGACTTCAAGGGGGCGACCCGAGTCTCGATCGACCTGCGCGGCGACGTCAAACCGCTGGGCGTGTCGCTGCCCGTCGCCGGACGCGCGGACCTCCGGGACGCGACGACGTGGTTCGCGATCCCCGCGGGCGATGTGCAAGGTGACGTCGTGGTAGCTCCCCGCTCGATCATGGTGGACTACGACACCTTCCGGCGCCTGATCCTGCCCGCCGCCCGTACGGCACTCGGCGGCGCCACCTCGATCACCAACCCGGGCCTGTCGGAGCTGCCACCGGTCAGCCTCGAATCGCATGTGGCCGTCGACCACCGGGCCTACCCCACCGATCCGGGCGCCGCCGAAGTATGGTCGGGACAGCTGCGCAGGTCGCTGGAGCGGCAGGTGCCCGGCCAGGCCCTGGTCGCCGACAACGCCGCCGAACCCCTGCACGAAGCGGGCACCGACGCCACCAACGCCAGGACGCTGTTCTTCCTGCTCGGCGTCCCGGGCGTCCTCGTGGCCGCCGCCCTGGGCCTCGCCGTGGCCTCGGCCCTCGCCGAGGCGCATCGCCGCGAAGAGGCGCTGCTGCGGCTGCGCGGCGCGTCGGACTCCCACCTGGTGCGGCTGGCAGTCGGCCAGGGGACGCTTGCCGGAGGGGTGGGGACCGTCATCGGCCTGGGCGCCGCCGCCGCAGCCGTCTCCGGTGGCGTCGGCCACGCCGTGTGGCACGGGATCCCCGCGGGTCAACTGGCACTCGCCGTCGCCCTGTCCACCCTGGTGGGGACGGTCGTCACGGCCGCCCGCCTCGTTCCCTTGATTCGGGCCGGCCGCAAGGCGGCCCTGGTTACCGACCGCCGCCTGCTGGCGCCCCCGCGCCCGCCGCTGTGGCGCCGCGGGCACCTGGACATCGTGGCAGTGGCCGTCGGGCTGGCCATCCTGGCCGGGAACGTGATCGTCGGCGGGCTCAAACCGGCGCCGGTCCAGGGCCCCGCGCTGGCGCTGGCCTTCTACGTACTGCTGGCACCGCTCGCGCTGTGGCTGGGCATCAGCCTGCTCACCGTCCGCGGTCTGCTGCGGCTGCTCGCCCGGTACAGCCGTCCCGACCGGCCGCGCCCGTTGACGACGTGGCCGGCGACCGCCCTGCGCTGGCTCGGCCGCCGTCCCGCGCGTGCCTCGGTGTCCCTGACTCTCGGCGTGCTCGCGGTCGCGTTCGGGACCCAGACGGCGACGTTCGCCGCCACCTATCACACGGCAACACGTACCGACGCCCGGGCGGCGTTCGGCGCCGACCTGCGGCTGACCCCGAACACCGAACTCGTCCAGCCCCCGCCCCACCCGGGACCCGGCGTCCACGGCGTGACGCCGATCCACTCGATCCCGGCCCGCGCCGGAAGCGACCGCAAGACGATCATGGCGGTCGACCCCGCCTCGTACCGCTCGGCCACCGCCATCGCCCCGCAGATCACCAGCGGCGGCGGGCTCGACGCACTGGCCGGCAGGCCGTCCGGTGTGCTCGTGTCGCAGGAGATCGCCACCGACTTCGGGGTGGCCCCGGGCGACACGATTCCCGTCACCGTCTTCCCCGACGACCTGGACCTGTCCCAGCAGCTCGATCTGCACGTGGTCGGCGTGTACCGGGCCTTCCCACCCACCGACCCGCTCTCGGAGATGGTCATCAGCACCTCGACCGTGCCCAACCCGGTGCCGCCGGCCGACTTCTACCTCGCCCATGTGGCCTCCGGGCACAACCCGGCCCAGGTCGCGGCCCAGCTGCGGCACGACGGTTCGACCGCCGGCTATGCGGTCTCCACGCTTGCCGAGCGCATCCGCCAACAGCAGCGGGGTCTGACCGCGCTCAACCTCGACGGCCTGAGCCGGATCGAAGCGGTCGCGTCCGCCGGGATCGCCTCTCTGGGGGTCGGCGTGCTCGGCGCGTTCCTGGTGATGGAGCGCAGAAAGGAATTCGCCATCCTGCGAACCGTCGGCGCCGACACTCCGCGCACGCTCGCCGGTCCCCTCACCGATGGTGCCGTCGCCGTGGTCGGCAGCCTCGTCATCGGCATTCCCGTCGGCCTGGGCCTCGGCGTCCTCTCGGTCCGCGTCCTCAGCCTCTTCTTCGCCCTCCCCCCGCCCCTGGCCACCGTCCCCTGGGGCGCCCTGGCCGCCCTCGGCGTCCTGGTCCCGGCGATCTCCGCGATCGGCCTCACGCTGGCGCTGCGCAGAATCAACCGGACCGAGGTCACGGCGCTGCTGCGTGAGCCGTGAGATGCGAGGCACGGGGCCCTGGAGCGGAGAGCGCGAAGGTACCGGCCGGGACGGGGAACAGGAAGGGGTGGTCGTGGATGGGGTCGCTGGGGTCGGCCGGGCGGTGTCGACGCGGTCGGTGACCGGGTGTATGGGCTGGATGCGGGCGCGGATGACTACCTGACCAAGCCGTTCAGTTTCGCGGAGCTGTTCGCGCGGCTGCTGGCGCTGGTCCGCCGCGGCGCGAGCGAGCGGCCCGTGCTCCTTGCCGTCGGGGATCTGCGGCTGGACCCGGCCGGCCCCAGGGTGTGGCGCGGGCGGGAGGAGTTGCGGCTGTCGCCGAATGAGTTCGCGCTGCTGGAGCTGTTCCTGCGGCATCCGGGCGATGTGCTGACCCGCACCAGGATTCTGGAGCATATGTGGGCCTTCGCGTACGACGGGGTGTCCAACGTCGTCGACCAGTACGTGGCCTATCTGCGGCGCAAGATCGATGAGCCGGGCGGGGACGCACATTTGGAGACCGTTCGCGGAGCCGGATGCCGGCTGCGGGTTCCGAAGCCCGAGACGGGTGGGTGAGCGGTCATGCCCTTGCGGTGGCGGCTGGCGCTGCTGTTCGCCCCGGGCACCGCGGTGGTGATCGCCACGGCCGGACTGCTGATTCTTCAGCAGCTGACCGCGGGCCTGAATTCCTCGCTGGATGCCACGCTGCGTACACGGGCCGCCGCGCAGGTGCCGTGCCTGGCCTCCTCCCACGGGTGCCTCAAGAGGTGCACGGCTCAGAGTGTTGTGGGCTGGCCGGGCCGGGAGCGGTTGTTGGGGCCGCCGCGGCTGCGGAGGGTGACTCCGGCGTCTACGAGCACGCGGTGGATGAATCCGTAGGAATGGCCGGTGAGCGTGGCCAGCGTGCGGATCGAGGCACCGTTCTCGTAGTCCGTGGCGAGTTGGGTGGTGACCTTTTCGCGTGCGGCGCCGATGAGTCGTTTGCCCGCCACTGCGCGTCCCCCTCTCCAATGGGTCGTTGGCGGAGGTTCATTAAGGAACCTCCAACGGTTGGCAGAGGTCTGCCCCGAACCGCGAGGCGCACACCGGTGACGATGACCGTGTTGTCGGAAGGTCCCGTGCTGTCCCTCCCCGCCTAGTGCTGAATTCCTCAAAGGCAGTAGACGTAGCGTCGGCGTAGGTGTCGGGTGGGTGGGGCGGGTCTGCCCCAGATCCAGGGTTTGGCGCGGGCGTTGAGTTGGGTTGTCGCGAGTTCGGTGGCGTGGGTGATTTCGTCGGGTCCGGCGAAGCTGTGGCCGGCGAGTGCGACTTTGCGGAAGATGCGCCACCAGCCTTCTTGGAGGTTGAGCCAGCAAGCGCTGACGGGTATGAAGACGTGGTGAATGCGGGGGTGGTCCTCGAGCCAGGTTCGGGTCGAGAGGCTGTTGTGCGAGGACAGGTTGTCGGTCACCACATAGATGTCGCCTGCAGGGTTGGCTTCCTCGATGCGTTGGAGGAACTGCTGGTAGAAGGCACTATTGCGAGACGGAGCGGTCATGGTGACCTGCTGTCCGTCGCGGATGCGGAGGCCGCCGTAGACCCAGGTTTTCTCCGGGCCGCGGCCGTAGTCGAGTTCTGCTTTGATGCGATGTCCGTCCGGCGACCAGCCCGGCGCCGCATGGGAAGGTGCGCGGGATTACCGGTCCGAGCTCGTCGACGCAGATGACCGTCGCGTCGGCGGGCGGGCAGGTGTAGAGGCCGACGACCCGCGTCCTCGAAATCCCGGTCCTTTGAGCGGATCCAGGAACGGGTGCGGCGCCATCGGACGCCTTCGGCCACCAGGATTCTGCGGACTTGGGACCGGCCCACTTCGATGCCGCCGCGGCGGGCAGCCTCAGCCAGGGCGTCGAGTGTCCACTGCGGTGCCCCTGACTCGTCCTGCGCCGCCAGTTCGCCGTCCTCGTGCCTGGTCAGACGTCCCGGTGGCTCCTGTCTGACCAGCGCGATGATCCGGGACCTCTCGGCCTCGGTGATCCGGCGCGGCGACCGGCCCCGCGACCGGCCGGTCCTCCAGCCCTTCCACCCCCAGCTCATTGAAACGGTGCAGCCACCACCGCACCGTCTTCGCATGACACCCCAGCTCCACGGCGATCGCCGCCACCCGCAGACCGTCCCAGCTCAGAACAATGATCTGTGCTCTGAGCACCAGGTCAGCCGGTGCCTTCCGAGCCCTCGTCAGCCGGTCGATCATCAACGCCTCATCCGGACCCGAAGCAGGCCGAGCCCGCAGCAATGTCGGCACCATCCACCCCCCCAGCGCACTCCTCAACACACCGTGTATACCCATAAGTTGAGGAATTCAGCACTAGTACTGCAACGGTCTTTGCTCTGATGTGTGTGCAGTTTCTGGTGGTGTGTGGCCGCGTCGTTTGTAGTGGCTGATGCGGGCTTGGAATTGTCGTCGTCGGCGCCAGTGTGACCAGTGCAGGATGTGGTCGGTGAGGTGGGCGCGGGGCCGGGTCAGGCGGGTGGTCAGGCGCCGGATTTCGGGGAGGGTCAGGGCGATGAGCTGGGAGGATCCGTTTCTGCTTTCTCTGTGTGTCGAGCGCGCGGGCGCGCAGGACGGTCAGGCAGGCGTGGGCGGCCATGGCGAGGGTGATGTGGCGGTGCCAGCCGGGGTAGCGGCGGACCTGGTAGTCGTCCAGGCCGCATTCCTGCTGGCGGTCTGGAAGCACTCCTCGACGGCCCACCGGCTACGGGCGACGTGGATCAGCTCGTCGAGGGTGGTCTCGGCGGGGCAGTAGGCGATGTAGTAGGAGATCTCCTGCGGTCGGCTGACGCTGCGGCGGGCGATGACCCAGTGCCGGCGGTCCTCGCGGTGCCACGGGCGGACTTCCACTCTGGCCCAGTCGTAGACGCGGGGCCGTGGGCGCCGTTGCCGCAGGAACGGCGTTTCCACTTCTGCCGGGACAGTCCGGGAAACAGGTCGTGAACCGGGTGGTCCATCGCCCATCGGGTCACGACGGTGTCGTGGCGGGTGGTGGCCATGACGTGGAAGACATCAGCCTGCTCGAGTTCGGTCCGCCAGCCTTTGGAGAAGCCGTAGGCGGCGTCCGCGGTCACCCACCGGAAGGGGATCTTCTCGGTGATCGCCCGGCGGACCATGGCCTTGGCGGTCACCACTTTCGTCTCGAAGGCGACCGTGTCCTCGATCCCCGCGGCCCGGCAGCGTTCCCGGTCATCGGTCCATGACGTGGGCAGATACAGGCGGCGGTCGATCAGCGTGCGACCGCGGGCGCATTAAGATAGGCGAGGAAGACGCCCACCTGACAATTTTCTGTTCGGTGGCGGTTCCGGAGTATTGGCGCTGGACTCCGGCCGAGCGGACGCCCTTTTCAGGAACCCGGTGTCGTCCACGATCAGCACCGCTTCGGGTCGCCGAGATGTTCCACGACGTAGTCGCGGACATCGTCGAGGACTTCGTCGGCGTCCCAGTCGCACCGGTTCAGCAGCCGGTGCATGCGATCGGGGGCCGCGTGGCCGGCCTCCTCCGCGAGCGTCCAGCCGTTCTTCCGCTCGAGCGGAGCGATCAGCCCCTGCATATACGCCAGTGCCGACTCCCGGGGCTCCGACCGGGCGAATCGGTGGACGAACCGCTCGTGCAACTCACCCAGACCCGCCGCCCACGACCTGACATCACCCAGTTCCCCACCCATAGTCAGATCAACGACTGTCCTGGCCACCAGTCACGCCAAACGCCGTTGCAGTACTAGGGCGTGTGTGGGGTTGTGATCAAGGCTGTGATTCGAGGTGTCGGATCCAGAGGAGGCCGGCACATAATTCGAGTCCGGCCTGGTAGCTTTCGGGTTTTTTGTCGTAGCGGACGGCGAGGCCGCGCCAGTCCTTGATCTTGTTGATGGTGCGTTCGACGCTGTTGCGGAGCTTGTACAGCTGCTTGTCCCAGGTGACGGGCCGCCCGCCGCGTGAGCCGCGGTTCTTGCGGTGGGCGGCCTGATCCTTCTTCTCGGGGATGACCGCTTTGATCCGACGTTTACGCAGGTGGGAACGGTTCTTGCGGGACGAGTACGCCTTGTCGCCCGCGACTGCGTCGGGCCGGGTGCGGGGTCGACCGACTGGGCCGGGGACGCGGATCTTGTTCAGGACGGGGATGAACTGCGGACTGTCCCCGGCTTGCCCCGCGGTGATCTTGAGGGAGAGGGGCAGGCACTGCGGCACGCAGGACAGGTGCGTCTTGGTGGTCAGTCCGCCGCGGGAACGCCCCAGGTCAGCGGCGGCGAGCCGGGCCTTGCGGCGACGCCTCACCCGTCGTCGTTCCTCCCGCTCCGGGTCCGGTTGTCCGTCTTGTTCCTGGCTGGTGCCCCTTTTTCTGCGGCGGCCTTCTCCAACGCGTCCAGGATCTCGGGCTCCACGATCATCCCGGCAGCATCGTGATGGGCCCGGACCGTAGTCGAGTCCACGCTGACCAGCGACAAGTCCACCAAGCCCCGCTTCGCCGCCTCGGCGATCGCACCCTGGAACACCGCGGTGAACACCCCGGCATCCCGCCACTGTCGAAACCGGCCGTAAACGGTCGACCAGTGCCGAACCGTTCGGGCAACTCCCGCCATTCGCCCCGTTCCTGAACCGCCACGACGCCCTCGAAGTGCGCCCGCAGGTTCTCCGGGTACGGCCCGTACTCACCGACCGGCAGGAACGGAGAGACGAACTCCCACTCAGCATCCGAAAGTTGAGGTCGAGACACCCCACCGTTCTACCCCAAAGCCCCCCGCCCCTACCGCCCGGGGACCCACGAGATCACAACCCCACACGCGCCCTAGTACTGCAACGGTCTTTGCTCTGATGTGTGTGCAGTTTCTGGTGGTGTGTGGCCGCGTCGTTTGTAGTGGCTGATGCGGGCTTGGAATTGTCGTCGTCGGCGCCAGTGTGACCAGTGCAGGATGTGGTCGGTGAGGTGGGCGCGGGGCCGGGTCAGGCGGGTGGTCAGGCGCCGGATTTCGGGGAGGGTCAGGGCGATGAGCTGGGAGGATCCGTTTCTGCTTTCTCTGTGTGGCGCGCGGGCGCGCAGGACGGTCAGGCAGGCGTGGGCGGCCATGGCGAGGGTGATGTGGCGGTGCCAGCCGGGGTAGCGGCGGACCTGGTAGTCGTCCAGGCCGCATTCCTGCTTGGCGGTCTGGAAGCACTCCTCGACGGCCCACCGGCTGCCGGCGACGTGGATCAGCTCGTCGAGGGTGGTCTCGGCGGGGCAGTAGGCGATGTAGTAGGAGATCTCCTGCGGTCGGCTGACGCTGCGGCGGGCGATGACCCAGTCTTAAGCGGTCCTCGCGGTGCCACGGGCGGACTTCCACTCTGGCCCAGTCGTAGACGCGGGGGCCGTGGGCGCCGTTGCCGCAGGAACGGCGTTTCCACTTCTGCCGGGACAGTCCGGGAAACAGGTCGTGAACCGGGTGGTCCATCGCCCATCGGGTCACGACGGTGTCGTGGCGGGTGGTGGCCATGACGTGGAAGACATCAGCCTGCTCGAGTTCGGTCCGCCAGCCTTTGGAGAAGCCGTAGGCGGCGTCCGCGGTCACCCACCGGAAGGGGATCTTCTCGGTGATCGCCCGGCGGACCATGGCCTTGGCGGTCACCACTTTCGTCTCGAAGGCGACCGTGTCCTCGATCCCCGCGGCCCGGCAGCGTTCCCGGTCATCGGTCCATGACGTGGGCAGATACAGGCGGCGGTCGATCAGCGTGCGACCGCGGGCTTAAGCATAGGCGAGGAAGACGCCCACCTGACAATTTTCTGTTCGGTGGCGGTTCCGGAGTATTGGCGCTGGACTCCGGCCGAGCGGACGCCCCTTTTCAGGAACCCGGTGTCGTCCACGATCAGCACCGCTTCCGGGTCGCCGAGATGTTCCACGACGTAGTCGCGGACATCGTCGAGGACTTCGTCGGCGTCCCAGTCGCACCGGTTCAGCAGCCGGTGCATGCGATCGGGGGCCGCGTGGCCGGCCTCCTCCGCGAGCGTCCAGCCGTTCTTCCGCTCGAGCGGAGCGATCAGCCCCTGCATATACGCCAGTGCCGACTCCCGGGGCTCCGACCGGGCGAATCGGTGGACGAACCGCTCGTGCAACTCACCCAGACCCGCCGCCCACGACCTGACATCACCCAGTTCCCCACCCATAGTCAGATCAACGACTGTCCTGGCCACCAGTCACGCCAAACGCCGTTGCAGTACTAGGGCGAAGCTGCGTTGCCAGTGTCGGCCGACGGGGGGTGGGGTGGGTTGAGGGCGAGATGACTCAGCATGGCAGCACTGTGACGGATCTCGGGGCATGAGGTGGCAGCCGGCTCCGGGGGGCCTGTGCATAGGCGGCCAGGGCGGGCGCTCGCATGCCTCGTTACCGAGTGTCGGTCCGACCGCCGAGCGCCGTATGAGGACGGGCGCTGGGGCTATGCCAAATATCGTCGGGGCAGGCCAAGGTGGTCTAGGTTTCCCCCAATTCCCTTCCGCAAGCCATGTGTCTTGTCACCTCGTCGAGGGGGAGGGGCACATGTGATGCTTGGCATCGGCCGATGTCAGCATTTCAATGGAATGTTTCCATATGGAACATGTATTCGCAGGTAAGATACGCGAAAATCCTTGATTTGACGGTCAATGAGGGCGCTTACTGCAAGAAGTTGTTGGTTCGGAATCCGTCATTCCGGTGTGACGATCCTGCAAGATCCTCAAGTTGCGTGCCGTTCGGGTGCGCCGATGCAGGGTGGGGAACGTCGTGGGGCGCAGGAAACGGATGATCGGGCGCTGGCCGAGTGCGGGCTCGGGCCGGATGGCTGTGGTGGGCGGAATGACGACCGCAGCGTTGCTGGCTGCGGGTGTTGCGGCGGTGCGGGCGGTAGCGGCGGGGCCGGATGTGCCCACGCAGGCCGAGGCGTTGGTGGACAGTGTGAAGCCGGTGCTGACCGCGACGGTGTCCAGCCCCGCCGGGGGCAGGTCACGGCGAGGTTCTTCGCCGGCACCTACGCGGCGAACGGCGCCTGGGACCTGGTCAACGGCGGCACCGTCACGGTCGCTTCAGGGTCAGTGGCCCGGTACACGATCCCGACGTCGATGCCGTTGAACACCGAGTTCGACTGGCAAGTCCAGGCATGTCAGGGCAGTGTGTGCTCGGCCCTGACGCCGCTGGCGGACACGCACGTGTCGCCCATGCTGGGCGCCGGGGCGCGGGGCAACGCGACCCGGCTGTCGTTCTCCGCCGGGGATCACGTTTCCGCACAGGTGGAGGTCGGCTCGGGCAACCTGCTGGTCAACACCTCGGACCTGACGCTGCCGGGCATCAATGGCAATGTCGGCCTCGGGGCGGCGTCACGTCAGCCGCCGATGCAGGTGCTGTTCGAGCAGGCGGACGCGCAGGTGGACGTGCAGTTGTCGCTCGTGTCGTTCAGCAGTGAGCCCAAGACGGGGACCGCGCCGACGGTTGACACGTCGAGGTCGAAGTCCCCGTCGGGGCGGTAGTCCGTCGCCGCCTTGAGGACGGAACCGGTCGTCTGTTGTGCCATCTCATGCCTCCAGAAGAGGTGGGTAGGGATGTGCCTTGCGTGCTGTGCTGCCTGGCCGTGCGCCCGAGGAGGGGCTAGGGCCAGGTGATCGTGACCCGCGTGTGCCGTCGCTCGATGCGGCGTCCGGCGGGGAGTCGGTCCTCCGGCGTGCCCGCCGGGCGGACCTCGATGTGGGCGCGGTCGCTGCGGTGCTCGCGGTCCCAGGTCTGGATCTCGGAGACGACGCGCTGGGCAAGCTGCTCCCCGTGTTGGCCGTGCCCGATCGCGCCCAGCTCGAAGCGGTCCTCTTCTTCCGTGGCCCGCACGGTGCGGTAGGCGAAGCTGCCGCCTTCTACGAGGGTCGGGACACCGAGGGGCGAGGCAGAGGCGACCAGCCCGCGTTTGCGGGCGCCGGGCTTGGCTGCCAGCAGTGGCAGGTTGTCCAGCGCCGTCGTCAACCACAGCCCAGGTGCTCGTTGGACTCCATGCCGCCCAGAGTTACCCCCGACCACGCCGTTGCCCGTGGCGCGAACAGCGCCTCGGACAGCGCCTTGGTGTCCGGCTCGGGGTGGCCGTCGATGCGCAGGCCGATCTCCTCGCCCTCCGTGTCGTGCAGGACGGCAAGCCCTACGCGGTTCTCGCCAGCGCCCTGCATCGGGACGAAGCCGCACAGCTCGAAGCCGTCGCTGACCAGGTGATCGCCCTCGCGGACGAAGGCGACGGTGCGCGTCAGGCCGCGCATCCGCAGGGGGACGACGAGCCGACCACCCTCCTTGAGTTGCTGCATCCAGGCAGGAGGGATGTCGGCGGCTTGCACCGTGACGACGATCCGATCGAAGGGTCCGTGGTCGGGGGCGCCCTCTTCCGCGTCGGCGGTGAGAACGGTGACGTTCTGGTAGCCAGCCGCTGTGAGGAAGGTCGTTGCCCGGTCCGTCACCTCGGAGTCGATGTCCATGGTGACCACGTGGCCCTCCTTCCCCACCATCTCGGAGAGGTAAGCCGCGTTGGGGCCGCCGGAGCCGACCTCCAGCACGGCCATTCCGGGCTCGATCCGGGCCTGCTCGATCTGCATGGCCTGGACCCTCGGGGCCGAAACTGAGCTGATGTCCACGCCGGTGGCATCCGTCTTCGTCACGGCCGCGAACTCCGCATCGTACGACTTGGCTGGCTCCACCTCGGGGGTGGCCAGGTGCCGCGGGACGGCACGGAAGGCGGCAACGACGCGGGGGTCCCGGGCAGCTCCAAACTCGATGAGGCTCTGCACCATGGCGTCACGCAATTGCTGTTCGTTGAGAGCTGCTTGGCCCGTGTCGGTCGTCATGCCGGGGACGTTAACCACCAGTGATCTCCTTCGTGGCGTTGCGCCATGCTTCGAGCGGATTTTGCAGGGTGGCGCGGGAAACGAGGGCAAGCTGCCCGCGCCGGGTGGGTAACCGCCCGTCGGTCCGATCGGTCACGTCAGGACCTACGAGCGGTGGCTATGGTCAGCGGCAGCGGCCGACCGGGCGGGTTGGCATGCCGCGCGGACAGCGGCCTTGCTGTAGCCGTAGAACCGGCCGCGCGCCGCGTCGTCGTAGTCGCAGGCCGGCGGTCGGCCGCCCCACTCGACCAAGTGGCAGGTGTCGCGGTAGGGGGAGGGGCGAAGACGCAGGTCGGGGAAGCCCGGTAGGCCCTCCAAGAGGCCGCGTGTCTTCTCCGCCAGGATCAGCAGGTCGAAAGACATGAATCCGCCACGGCGCGCTCCGCCCACGGGGACGGCCAGGAGCGGTGCCCGGTGGACGCAGACGGCTACGGCGTGATCAAGCAGCGACGGATCAGCGAGACGACTGCCGATGTACTCGAAGTCGTAGGCGAGCCGTGCCGGAACAAGGCGCGGGATAAGCGGGCGGATGACGGTCACGCCACCCCCTTGATGGAGTCGAACGCGACCAGCTGGTCCAGTAACTCGCCGACGACCCATCCCATCTGCCGCAGATGCAGCACGGCGTGACGGTAGTCGCCAGGCATCTCGCTTGCCCGCAAGGTGCGCGCCCGCTGAATGAGCGTGTTCGCGTAGGCCGACTCCTGCCATGCCCGAGTGGAAACAGCGATGTTCACGAGCCTCATGAGGTGGCCGCGGGATCGCTGAACGAAGTCCTCGATGACGTCCTCGGAAGGGGCGATGTCGTCCAAGGCCGTGGCGACGTCGTCAAGGAGGTCTTCGCTCTCATGCGCAGTCCAGGCCCAGCGGAGCAACAGGCCATGCACGTCGGTCAGGCCAGCAGCGTCCAGCGGAGGTTTCCACGGGGTGACGGTCTGGGCTTCGGGTTCGGCGGCCTGCGGTCCGGTCGTCGCAGGGCACGCCAACCTGCGGTGGTGAGTGCGAACGGTCATCGGTCCGCCCCCGGAAGGCTCAGCGTGCACCAGGTCGTCGTACCGTCGGCGCTGACCCCCCAGTCGTCGGCAAGGGCAGCAACGAGGAAGAGGCCGCGGCCGGTCTCGCTGGAGTCGCCCACCACACGCAACTGCGGGCGGAGGGCGGAGCCATCGTTGACCGCGAGCAACAGGCCCTGGAGGGTGATGACGAGGCGGAACTCGATTTCTCCACCCTCGCCGTACCGCAAGGCGTTGGTGACGAGCTCGCTGACCAGCAGCTTGGCGTCATCCAGGAGCGCAACCAGCCCCCAGGACCGCAGCTTGGACGTACTGATGCGGCGAAGCCGTCCCACCCACTGGCCGTCAGGGTCCCGTTCGAGTGCGCCGCCAGCCGCCGCGCCGCTGGAGATCCGCACCGCGAACTCGTCGCAGATGGGCTCGGCCACGCCAGGAATGGCCGCGGTGGGGGTGGTGATGCTCGCCGCTGAGCGCGTTACCCGGGTCATGAGAGCGGCTCCTCTCGTCTGGTGCGGAGGAGACGCGACACTTTCAAGGCCGAGGTCCGATGCGCGGCGATGACGCCCGTGCCGACCGGGCGCATGCCGGTGGCGGTTAAGCGGACCTGTATCAACCGGGCGCCGGCGCTGAGGATGATCCGCGCGCGATCAGTGGCCGTTCGGGCGGGGCCGAGGTGGACGAGAGAAGGGACAACGACACCGTAGGCGTCCGCCAAGGCGAGGGTATCGAGGAGTCCGACGAAAGCCGGCGAGTAGAAGTCGTCGGGGGCGTGCTCGACGAACAGGGCCGCCATCCTCAGCTCGTGAGTTCGGCAGTAGTCATCCAAGACGGCCGACAAGGCGAGACGGCGGCCCCGCGTCGTGCGCGTCAGCCGCACGAAGCCGTACACGTCCGGGTGGGGGACGGGGCAGTGCTCAGTGAGGGGGACCACGCGGCTGACCTCCACAACGGGACGGGTGGACTGAACCCTTCGAGCCTGACGCGGTCCCACCCCACAGGGAATGAACGGCTGTTGCACCTTTGTGGCACTTCCGTGGCCGCTCGCATACCGTCCGTGATTCCATGGCGGCAGGAGGGAGGCGCCCCGTGGTGAGCGTGAGGCGATGGACCGGCCACGAGGCAGGCTTGCTGCGACAGGCGCTGCGCATGAGCGTGCGTGCCTACGCAGCGCACCTCGGCGTCGGCATCCGCACTGTCTCCAAGTGGGAGAAGTTGGGCGCGGCCACCGGTCCATGGCCCGATACGCAAGCCATCCTCGACACAGCCCTCGCTCGTTCTGATGCTGCCGCACAAGCCCGATTCGAGCAGTTCCTCGGGTTGTCCTCGGGGCAGCGACCGAGGGGAACTTCGTCGCCCACGATCGCCGACCACGAGACTTGGACGGAGGATCTGGAGCGGATCGTGGTGTGTCTCGACCGCCAGGACTTCTCCTTCGCCGCCACCCTTCTGGAACGTTGGCTCGGCCGCGCCCAAGCGCGCGAGCTCGACGATCGTGGCCTGTACCTGTACGGGCGCTCGTTGGTCCTGTCCGGCGACCTGCGCCGCCTCCAGGGCACCCTTCAGGACTTGATGACCGCCAAGCGGCTCTACTCCGACGCCCACGACGTATTCACCGAACTCGACATCCCCCGCCGAGCCGCGCAGATCGAACTCTCCCTCGCGGTGGTCACCGAGATGGCCGGACACCTCACCCCAGCGGCCTCCCTCTATAAACAGCTCACCGGCGACGAAAGGCTCGGCTCGGCCGACCGCGCCCGTGCCCAACTGTGGATCGGCACAGCTCTGGCCAAGGACGGCCGAAATGAGTTCGCCATCCAGGTCATGGGGCAGGCGGCCCAGTGGTTCGAGGAACTGGACGAACCGGAGGACTGGGCGACCGCCCAGCAGAAGCTCGCACTTGCGCACCGCGGCGTTGGCGACCTCACCCGGGCCTTGGCTTACATCGATACGGCTCGCAGCAATGGGCGCTTCGAGACCCCACTCCAGCGCGTCCAGATCGAAACTGCGCACGGCCACATCCTGCTCACTGATCCGGCCACCCGCAGCGCCGGGAACACCGTGCTCGACCGGGCATCGGACATCGCCACCCAATACGGCCTGAAACACCAACTGCGAAGCATCAAGACCGTTCGCAATAGCAAGGAGTACACGTGACTGACCAGGCCCCAATCAGCGACGCGGATCGAGCTGACGCCCGCGCCATCTGGGACTTCCACCAGATGGGCCACGAGCTGAGGCCGTGCTCCGCCGCGATCACCCTCGGCAGCCTCGATCTCGGTGTGGCCACCAACACCGCCGACCTCTATCACGCCTGCATGTTCCCCACCGTGGTATTCACCGGCGACACCAGCACGGCCACCAAGGCTAGGTTCCCCCGCGGCGAGGCCAACCACTACCGCGAGCACGCGCTCTTCCTGGGGGTGCCGGATGCGGCGATCTTGCTGGAGCCCAAGGCCACCAACACCGGTCAGAACATCGGCTTCTCCCGCGAGGTGCTGGAGAACGCAGGCATCGCAGTAACCACCCTGCTCTTGATCTCCATGCCCTATATGCAGCGCCGCGCCTACGCGACGTGCCGCAAGCTGTGGCCCGAGGTGGAGCCAGTCTGCGTCTCCCAGCCCTTGACGTACGACGAGTACGTCAAGACGCACGATGACGAGAAGCAGTTCATCGACATGCTGATGGGCGACATGGAACGGGTGATGGAGTACCCCAAGCGCGGTTTCGCCATCGAGCAGCACGTTCCGGAAAGGGTCCGCGATGCCTTCGACCGCCTCCGCACCCGCGGCTACGACAGCTGGCTCCTGCCCGCTTGACCATGCCGCGCTCTTGAGTGCACCGCCGGTGCGCACGTGCGCGATTCATCAGCCCAACCTCCTGCCCCGCCTTTCCACACTGGCGAAGCTCTACGTGGCTGACGTCTGGGTGGTCCTCGATGATGTCCAGTTCGTCCGCCGCGACTACCAGCACCGGGCCCGCCTCGCCGCACTCGATGACCCGCAGCAGCACCAGTGGCTCTCCTCGAGACCCACCTCCCGCACGGCCGCGCAACGTTGATCCGCGATGCTCGACTCGCGGACCCGCAGCGCGCGGCCCGCCGCCTCCACCAGCTACCCGCGCAGCACTACCGCGCCAGCCCCCACTGGCAGGTGCTGCATGCTGCGCTCGAACCAGCCGTCCGCACCATCGCTGAAACCGCTGGCACAGCAGCCGTCGCCGAGGCCACCACCGTTGCCTGCTGAACCTCCTGGGCTGGCGCGGCTCCGTCGTGCGCAGCAGTGACCTCGCCGCTTCCTCGGACCGCTCGGTACGTCTGGCTGACCTCACTACGGCGGTCGGCGCCGACACCTACCTCTGCGGCACAGGCGGCCTGCGATACCTCGACCGACGCCCCTTCGCGGAGCGGGAGCTCAACGTCCACGTATTCCGTCCGCCAGCCGCCGAGGACCTGTGGGCCGGAGCGGCGAAGATCTCTGCTCTGTGGGCGCTTGCCGCGTATGGGCCTTCCGGAGTGGGGGCAGCGTTCAACGACCTGCGCACGACCCGCTGATTTGACGCCGATCCCGCCTAAACCTCATCTGGGCGGGGGCCGAACGCCCGTCCGCAGCGCGGGTGCGAGATGGGCCAGGCCGCCGCTTCCTCAATGCTGCATAGCGTCCCGGTCGCCTTGTCGGGGTCCTGGTGACTGGCCCACCCGCAGCCAGGCCCTTCGAAGACTTCCATGAACCGCACGCCGGCCTCGCGGGACCGGTTCAGGGTGCCGGCAATGGCTGAGGACGACGGAGGCGCCGAGTTCTTGGTCGACAACCCGTCTGCCGGGAGCTGCACCTCTCCCTCAACGTCGCCTCCAGCCAACTAACTTGCTACGCCGCCAGGTTGGAAAAGCCTCATAGTGTTAAAGACGAGATCACCGAGTGGCCGTCGATATACCGCGCCAGCGGACGTGACCCACCGGGCGACGGGGGACAGCACGTGGGAACGTGCGAAGGGGAGTGTCGGAGCTCCGGTGCCGTCTCGGGCGCGGCCAGTCTTGCTCGGCTCTTGACCAACTACCCGCGTCTCAGCCGAATGTTCGCTGAGTATTCGCCCACGGCAGACAAGAAAGAGCTCGCAAGGACTGGAAGCTTTCACCGAAAGCATGCCAACATTGCATGATCCGGAAAACCACCATGGCGGACAGGTAATTGCCCCTGTGTGGGGGTGCCCATATTTTTCGAGACACCGAACTGCACAGGATTCGCCTCGCTTTTCTTATCCTTGCCCTAGGAGGCTCGTCTGCTGAATCCTACGATCCAATCCTCTCGCTTCGTCTCCCCGCCCTCTCGAAGCGCCGCGGGATGAGTGCTTTAGGCAGAAGGCAGGGGAGTACCGCTCCGTACCCACCGCGCTATGCCCTCTGTCTATGCGGCCAGCCTGTTGATGAGGATCTCCTGCAACGTGGGTACCGCAGCGACCCGGCGGTCAAGAGACATCAGTGGCGCATGCCGGAGCCGCAACTCTCCATGCGAGCTGTGCTGTGGGCGCCACTGCGCGTGTCGGGGGCGAAGCCTGAACGCTAAACGGCCCGCTGGAGATCGTCACGGACGATGCGGCCCCGGCACAGGGTCCGTGAAGGCTGGCTTCCTGGCTGCGGCCGGTCCGACGGCTTGCCTTACCTGCTGATGTGGCGCGCAACATAGACGACAATCGCCGGTTAGCCAAACCGGCGATTGTGGGGACCATCGAAGAGTTCGCATCAGCTGCGCTTGGCGGCGGAGCTGGAGCGGTGCAGCGCATTGTGCCAGCGTCGTGACTTAGGAGAACGGCACCGTTCGCTGCTACCCAGATCACCGCGGTGCCCGTCGCTGAACTGCAACGGCGCCTCTGCACGATGGAGAGTCACGTAATGCAGTGTCGACCGAATGGCTCCGCTGAGGTAGGCGGAGAGGTGACGAGTTGACCGCCGCGGGGAGCAATCGCCTGCTCACACCGGAAGAAGTTGCCGCCTGGCTGAAAGTCAGCGAGACCACCGTGAAGAACAAGTATCGGGCATGGGGGCTCAAGGCTCAGAAAGTCGGCCGCCTTTTGCGGTTTCGCGAGCGCGACATCATTGCCTACCTTGATGACAACTACGGATAACGGCTGCTCTGCCGTTATATAGCCGAAAGGTGCCACGCATGGCTACGGTTTTCCAGCGATGCAAGTCTGATCCGAAGGCCGCCGCATATCCTTGCGTGAAGCCCCGTTGCGGCCACTCGTGGACAGTGCGATATCGCGAGCCGGGCGGTAGGACAGCGCGTCAGCGCGAAAAAACCTTCGCCAAGAAGACGGGTCCGGGCGGGGCCGATGTCTTCGCGGCGAGGGTCGAAACCGACAAGGACGACGGTCTTTACGTTGACCCCAATGCGGGCAAGATTACAGTGGGCGCCTATGCTGAGGACTGGCTTGCCCGCCGAATAATTGGGGAGTCTACGTATGTAAATTACAAGGGCTTTATCGATAACCATCTCATACCGATGCTCGGCCATAGGCCGATCGCAGGGGTAGCAAAGAGAGAGAAACGGATCCGGGAGGATCCGGCCAGGGATGTGAAGAACGCCGCCGGAAGCCAAGCAGTCGACGAGGACGAGATTCCGACTCTTCCCGAGGTCCGCCGTCTTCATGAGTGCATGCCACAGCGGTACAAGTTGACCGTCTGGCTTCAGGCGGGGGCTGGGTTGCGGGTCAGCGAAGCTCTGGCCTTCCATGTCGGGTGCCTACGCCGCGACGTGATCCGGGTTCGTTGGCAGGTCAGCCGGAGGGCGTATCGCGAGGACTGCAAGGCTCGCCTCATACCTCTGAAGCACCGAGAAGAGGGGGAGTACCGCGAGGTCCCGGCCGCCCCCTTCCTTTGCGCCGAGATCGACGCCCATGTTCAGGTGTGGGCTCCGATCCCGCTCACTTTCCAGAATGCGGTGGGGAAGATTCGGCAGGTCGAGGTGTTCTTCGCCCCTCGCGAACCGGGGAGGGAGGTCATGCCCACCGCAAATACCTACGGCCATTACTTCAAGAGGGCGTGCGTGGCCGCCGGTTTGGTCGATGCAGAGGGCAGGCCGCGATACCATCCGCACTCGTTGAGGCACTTTTTTGCTTCGACCGCACTGGCGGCCGGCATCCCGATTCACGAGGTTTCGCGCTGGCTCGGCCACCAGGGCTTCGGCGTGAAGTCGGTATGACCGGTTCGCGATCATGGAATGTCCAGAATGTGCAGCGGTCGGGTGGCGTCGCGGGCGTTTCTCCGGAGGGCGGCGGCGATGCATTGTCGGCCGATGAGGCGGAGTGCTCCGATGGCGAGGTTGCGCCAGGTGGCCATGGCGCGGGGCGCGTTGCCCGACCGTAGTTGCGATGCGTCCTCGGCGAAGGTGGTGTCTCGCACGTGATGCAGAGCTTCCACCGACCAGTGCCCGCGGATCAGGGCCGCGAGCTCGGTCGGGTTGGCCTGTCCGGCGTTCAGGCTGGTAACCGCGTACACCGTCTTGATGCTGATCTTCCCGGTCTTGCGGTTCACCCGCCGACGTTTGAGCTCGATGGCCTGGGCTGCTCCGGGAAAGAGCAGGCCGGCGACGGTGCAGACCTTGATGCGGCGGATCTCGCCTCGGCCGTGTCCCTTCTCGGTAGTGCGGTTCTGTAGCGGGATCTGCTTCCAGGGGAGGGACTTCATCTGCTTGCGGAGCTTCTTCTGGTTGCCCTTGACGATCACGATGTAGTGGGCTCCCCGGCCGGTCAGGTACTCGGCGTGCTCGCGCTGGGTGTGCATCGCATCGCTGGTCACGACCGCCCCGCGCAGATCGATGTCGTCCAGCAGGGGCTGGAAGCATGTGATCTCATTTGTCTTGTTCTCGACATCAACCTGCCCCAGGACGACGGAGGTTGCGTGGTCGACGGCGGACAGGAGGTGGATCTTCCGGCCGTGCGCGCGGGCGGCTCCGCGCAGGGACTTGCCGTCCACCGCGATCGCCCGCAGCAACTTCCCGGCGCTCTGCGGGAGCCGGGAAGACAGCCAACCGCCGACGGCCCGATCCAGCACATCGCCGTCGACCTGGGTCAGGACCCGGCGGATCGTGGTCTCGCACGGGGCCTGGTGACGGCCGGTGAAAGGGTCGCGACGGGCACCGAGCCGAGCCAGGACCAGTTGCGGTGCGTCGGCCGCCCACTCGCTGATCGCCAGCAGAGAGGTCGCACCAGTGAGCACCGCGGCCGCACAGATGGCGAGCACGCCGACCAGAGGATGCAACCGGCCCCGTGGATCACGGGGATCAGTCACCCTCGCGAGACAGACCAGCAGGCCGGGACACTCCTGAGCCGCCAGAGACGGCGAGGCGGTGAGCTGGTCAAGCCCGGCGGGCATGGGAGATGATTCAGCGAGAGCAGGCACGGTCTTCCAGCAAGGATCATGGGACGTAGACACTCACATGATCGCTGGCAACCGCGCCTGCCGCATGTTGCCACCTACCCCACCAGCAAGGCCAGTTGGGGCGAACCCGCTCAAGTCGACTTCACGCCGAGGCCCTGGCTCGGCCACAAGTCGATACGGTCGACATCTACGGTCACCTCGTTCCAGAGTCATGGGACCGATGTCGAGGCATCATGCAGTCGGCATTGGCAGAGGCGACCTGACCGGTGCCTGCGCTTGCTGTGCTGGGACGCCGCTCCCGTGCTGGGTTGGTGCTGGGATACTCGCCCCGGAAACCGTGCTCTCGCAGGTGAGAGCTCTGCATGTGGCGTTCGGGAACAACGTCAAGGCCCTGCAAGGTCGTTGACGCTGTTCCCGGCCCGGACGCGGTCCGCCGCACGGTCGGCGGCGGACCGGTCTACGAGGTGCGCTCCAGGACCATGGCCATGCCCTGACCTCCCGCGGCGACGACGCTGACCAGGGCGGTGCTCCGGTCGTCATGGCGCAGCGCCGTGAGCGCGGTGGTGGTCAGCCGGGCCCCGGCCGCTCCGTACGGCTCGCCCAGGGCGATGGACCCGCCGTGCGGGTTCATCCGCTCGGGGTCCAGGCCCAGTTCGGCGCAGTAGGCCAGGACCTGGGCGGCGAAGGGCTCGTTCCCGGCGACGGTGTCGAGGTCCGACAGCGACAGCCCGGCCCGCGCGAGTGCCGTCCGGGTCGCGGCGACCGGGGCCGGGCCTTCGGTCTCGGGTGTGGCGGCGCTGACGCCGGTCGAGAGGATCCTGGCCAGCGGGATGTGGCCGTGGGCGCGGGCGTACTCCTCGGACATCACGACGACGGCCGCGGCTCCGTCCGACAGTGGCGCGCTGTTGCCCACGGTGATCCGGCCGTCGGGACGGAAGCGCGGCGGCAGGGCGGCGAGGGTCCGTTCGGTCACTCCGGTGCGGGGGCAGTCGTCCGTCGCGGTGGTCGTACCGTCAGGGCTCTTCACCGCGACGATGTCACCGAAGTGGAAGCTCTCGGCGAGGGCGAGTTGGGTGAGCCGGTGGGAACGGGCGGCGTAGGCGTCCATGTCGGTGCGGGTGATGCCGTAGACGTCGGCGACGTTCTCGGCGGCGAGACCTACCGGGATGTAGGGGTCGGGCGTCCCGCCCTTGTCCCGAGGGTCGCTCCAGGGCGCCGTGCCCGGGCCTGAGCGCTCGACGGTGCGCTGCCCGGCGACTCCGAAGGCGGGGTTCTCGGTGCCGGGCCAGGTGTCCGAGCTGCCGTGGGCGAGCCGGGACTGGGACTCGACCCCGGCCGCGACGACGACATCGGCGTCACCGCAGCGCACGGCCTGGGCGGCCATGCGGACGGCCTGCAGGGAGGAGGTGCAGAAGCGGTTGACGGTGACGCCGGGGACGTGGTCCCAGCCGAGCAGGATCGCGGCGATCCGGGCGATGTTGAACCCCTGCTCCCCGCCGGGCAGCGCACAGCCGACGACCAGGTCGTCCACGCTTTCCGGTAGCAGCCCCGGAACGCGGGCGAGGGCCTCGGCGACGGTACGGGCGAGCAGGTCGTCGGGGCGCACCGCGGCCAGCGAGCCCTTGTGGGCGCGGCCGATGGGTGTGCGGACGGTGGAGACGATCACGGCGTGCTGCATGGCGGACATCCTGTGCGATCGGGGTGGTGGGAGGGGACGTTCGGGGCGGTGTTCGTAGTGCCAGGAGAAGTTCCGGCGCGTGTCCGGAGGTGGGCGGAGATTCAGAGGTGCAGAGCGGGCCGGTGGGTGCGCAGCCACAGGTCCAGGTCCAGGACGAGCTCCAGCCCCTCACGGGGGAAACGTTTCGTGCCGGAGGGTTCCAGCAGCAGACTCCGCACCGCGCGCACGTCGAGCAGGTCGGTGGCCGGGCTTCCGGTGGCGAGCAGCCGGCTGACCTGACCGGTGAGCGCGGCACGGTAGGCGGGGTCGCGGACCATCGGATAGGGGCTCTTGCGGCGGGCCAGGACCGGTGGGGGGAGCAGGTCCGCGACGGCGGCGCGCAGCAGGCTCTTCTCGCGGCCGTCGAAGGTCTTGAACTCCCAGGGGGTGTTGAAGACGTACTCGACCAGCCGGTGGTCAAGGAACGGAACCCGGACCTCCAGGCCTGAGCCCATGCTGAGACGGTCGGTGCGGTCCAGCAGGCAGGGCAGGAAACGGGTCAGGTTGAGGTAGCTGTCGCGGCGCAGCGCGGCCTCGCCGGGCGTGGTGCCCGGCAGGTGCTCGATCTCGGCGGCTGCGGCCGCGTGCAGGTCGGCGCGGTGCGCGGGCAGTTCCAGAGCCGCGGCCAGAGCGGGGTCGAGCAGCCGGGTGAGGTCCGACCGGTCCAGCACGGTGTCCCAGGGAAAGGATTCTACTGCCGTAACCCGAGGGGTGAACCAGCGGTAGCCGCCGAAGATTTCATCGGCCCCCTCTCCGGACAGGGTGACCGGGAAGTGCTCGCGGACCGCGCGGAACAGCAGCATCAGCGACGTGTCGAAGTCGCCCATCGTCAACCCGTCGCGCAAAGAGCCGACACGGGAGCGGTGGGACGGATCCGCGAGATCCTGGGCCGCCGGGGCGACCGTGCGGTGCGCGGTGTCCAGATGGCGCACCATCAGGTCGGCGTAGGGTCCGTCCGGGTCGCGCTCCATGGCGTCCTGGCCGGAGGCGCCGGCGCCCAGGTCCACCGACAGCGTGTGCAGGACGTCGACCTCGGGGCGGGCCAGGGCGGCGATGGCGCTGGAGTCCAGCCCGCCGGACAGCAGGACACTGACCGGGACATCGGCCCGCAACTGCCCGGTGACGGCCTGGCCCAGCAGGGTGCGCACCCGCTCCACCGTGGTCGGAAGGTCGTCACGGTGTTCGGCGGGCGTCAGCGACCAGTAGCGGCGGGTACGCACACCGTCGGGAGTCAGGGTCGTCACGGTGCCGGGCTCGATCTCCCGTAGCCCCGCGAAGGCGCTGCGCCCCGGTGTCTTGATCATCGGGTGGGCGGACAGCAACAGTTCCCGCAGCCCGTCCAGCTCCAGCCGGGCCGGCACGGCAGGGTGCGCCAGCACCGCCTTGGGCTCGGAGCCGAACACCACCCCATCGCTGGTCCGCGCGTAGCACAGCGGCTTGATCCCGAACCGGTCGCGCACCAGGGTCAGCCGCCGGTGCGCGGGCTCCCATGCCGCGTACGCGAACATCCCCTCCATGCGGGCCGGAGCCTGTTCGCCCCAGGCGTCGACGGCCTGCAGTACCACCTCGCTGTCGCAGCGGGTCCTGAACCGGCGCCCGCGCGCGGTCAGTTCCGCCCGCAGCTCCGCGTGGTTGTACACCTCACCGGTGAACACCACCGCCAGAGCCGTGCGCCCGCCCCGCGTCAGCACCAGCGGCTGACGCCCGCCGATCAGGTCGACGGTGGCCAGGCGGGTGTGCCCCAGCCCCGCCGCATCCCCGGTCCAGGCAGCCGAGGCATCCGGCCCCCGGCAGGCCAGCGTCTCCGTCATCTCCTTGAGGGAGACCTCTTCGGTCCCCGAGGGCGCGCAACCCGCGAACCCGGCATAGCCGGCCAGCCCACACATCGGTGAAACTCCCCACGCCTCCGCACGCGCGGCAGGCTGTAAATCCCAGGACCCCGCCCCGTGACGCGTGTGCCGGCCGCGGCTACGGATCCGCGACCGGACTCACTGCGCCGGCCGCCATCACTGAAACGATCAAGGCCCGACCAGGTCACCGTCGGAGCACGGTGATCCGGCGCGCAGGGCGTCCGGGGTGCGCCGGCAGCGGTGCCGGGCGAGAGTGGAACGGTGCGGCGGGCCCGCCGACGTGCCGCTCCCGCGGCGACGGCGACCGGCGGAGGCAGGCGGCCGGCCCGAGGAGGCCACGATGGAACCGGTGAAGGCGCTGGACCGGATCGCCTTTCTGCTGGAGCGCGCCCAAGCGGCGACGTACCGGGTGGATGCGTTCCGTACGGCGTCGGAGGTGGTCGCGGGGCTAGGGCCCGAGGAGGTCGCCGCACGGTCGGCGGCCGGCACGCTGCAGGCGGAGAAGGGCATCGGTCCCAAGACGGCCCAGGTCGTCAAAGAGGCGCTGGCCGGGGCCGTGCCCGGCTACCTCGAACGGCTGGAGGCGGAGGCGGCGGCGCCGCTCGCGGAGGGCGGAACGGCGCTGCGCGCCCTGCTGCGCGGCGACTGCCATCTGCATTCGGACTGGTCGGACGGCGGCAGCCCCATCGAGGCGATGGGCCGGACCGCGGCGGAACTCGGGCACGAATGGGCTGTGCTCACCGACCACTCGCCCCGCCTGACCATCGCCAACGGACTGACGGCCGAGCGGCTGCGCCGGCAGCTGGAGGTGGTGGCCGAACTGAACGAGCGGTGGGCTCCGTTCCGCCTGCTGACGGGTATCGAGTGCGACATCCTCGCCGACGGCTCCCTCGACCAGGAACCCGACCTGCTCGACCAGCTCGATCTGGTGGTCGCCTCGAGCCACTCCGAGCTGCGGATGGACTCTCCCGCCATGACCCGGCGCATGATCAATGCGGTCGGCAACCCGCTGATGGACGTCCTGGGGCACTGCACCGGCCGTCTGCTGTCGGGGCGGAACCGCCCGCCGTCGCAGTTCGACGCGGCAGAGGTCTTCGCGGCCTGCGCGGAGGCCGGAACGGCGGTCGAGATCAACAGCCGCCCGGAACGGCTGGACCCGCCGCGCGACCTGCTGGTCCAGGCCGTCGACGCCGGGGTGTTCTTCGCCGTCGACACGGACGCCCACGCGCCCGGTCAGCTCGACTGGCAGATTCTGGGATGCGCGCGCGCCGAGACCTGCGGAGTGCCGGCGGAGCGGGTCGTCAACACCTGGACCGCACCCCAGCTCACGGAGTGGACACGTACCCGGAAGCCGCCCTCGGACGGTGACTCTGCGTGACGACCCTGTCGGCCGTGACCGCCGTTCGCGGTACCGGTCCGCGGCCGCTGTCGGGTCCACGTGCGGCATAAGGGTGTCAACGCCAGCGAACAGGCATGAACAGTGGCAAAGTGAACGGTGTCCCCCTGCGTGAGGCGAGGCTGCAGACATGGCTCCTTCTGAAAGCGCGGTCCAGGGAGCGCCGTGTTGGGTGACCCTGACCGCCGCCGACCTGCCGGCGAGCAAGGCCTTCTACAACCGCGTGCTCGGCTGGCAGTACCGGCCCGGATTCGGGCTCGACGAGTACGCCGAGGCGATCAGCGACGGCGAACCGATCGCCGGTCTCGGCGAGACAGGACACTCCTTCGGCGTTCCGGCCTGCTGGTCGGTGCACTTCGCGGTCGACAGCGTGGACCGTGCCGCCGGGCGGATCCGTGAACGGGGCGGTACCGTCGCCGTCGGCCCACTCCCGTTCGGTCCGGGCCGGGTGGCCTGGGCCATCGATCCGGCAGGCGCGCCGTTCGCCCTGTGGGAAGGGCCACGGGAGCCGCACTGGTCCCCCAGGGGCGGCGGTCGGGGTCTGTGGATCGAGCTGCACACCCGGGATGTCTTCGCGGCGGCGATCTTCTACAGCGAGGCCCTGGGCTGGGACACCGAACCACCCGAGCGCTGCACCCTGCGGTACGAGAACGACCAGGTGTTCGTCGACATCAACGGCCGCACGGTGGCCGCCCTGCACGGCGGAGCGGTGGAGGAGGCCCCGGACCCGAAGGTCCGCCCGCGCTGGCAGGTCACCTTCAGAACCCCCCACCCGAACATGGCCGCAGAACGCGCCGAAGCGGCGGGCGGAGCGATCGTCAGCGCGCCGGACGACACCGCGCCGGGTTTGGCGACACTCCTCCGGGATCCGGAAGGCACGCTGTTCAGCGTCGCCGCACAGACCGCGGAGATCGGCCCGGAGGAAGCGACGCCCCACCAGCCGTCGGACACGGTCTAGGCCGAACCGCCGGGTTCGGGGAGCTGTGCGTGCTGGTACAGGGCGAACAGCATGCCGTGCACCGGTTCGGACTCGGCGTCCTCCTCGGTCTCGTCGATCAGCCGGGCCAGCCTTTCGCCGAGACGTTGCGCCTTGGCGGGGCTCAGGTGCAAGTGGCGCAGGGTCAGATGGGTCTCGGCGGGGGAGCGGTCCAGTTCCTGGGCGAAGGCGCCGAGCATCGCCGCCGTGCCGGCCGCCTCGGGTTCGGCGACGATCATGCGCCGGGCGACGCGCTGGTAGTACTGCTCGGTGCCGCCCCGGACCTGCCGGGTCTCGGCGACGTGGACGAGGCCGGCCGTCCGCAGCACCTTCAGGTGGTGTGCGACGTTGCCCCTGGCGGTCTCGAGGTGCGCCGCGAGCTGGCTGATGGTGGCGGGGCGAAGGCCCAGGGCGAACAGCAGCCGTTGGCGCAGCGGGTGGGCGAGCGCCGCGAACTGCTCCGGCGAGCCGATCTCCTGGACTTCCTGAGGCGTCGGGGGGTAAGAGGGTTGCTCGGGCATGAGCTAAGTGTCCAATACTCTTGACGCTTTTGGAAGAGCGGTGTTCTACTCCCTGCCATGACCACCATGACGCAGATCAGTACCGCTCCCGTCATCGAGGAGACGGCCCAACTCGTTCTGGAGCACTACGTTTTCCCCGAAGAGGCCGAGCGCCTCGCGACCCTGTTGCGGCGGCGCCTCGCCGAGGGGGCGTACGACGTCGACAGCGCGGAGGAGCTCAGCCGGCTGGTCACGACCGACCTGCAGTCGGTCAACGGCGACCGGCACCTGCGGCTGCTCCATCACACCGAACCGGTGCCGAAGGAGCGGGGCGCTGCCGCCCTGGCCGCCATGCGCAGGGATTTCGACGCCACGCTCGGCGGTGTTCCCCGGGTGGAGCTGCGGGACGGCGGGGTCGCCGTGCTGGAGCTGACTCCCATGCTCTTCCCGCTGGACTGGGCCGCCGAGCCGCTGGCGGCCGCGCTCACCCTGGTCGCCCGGGCCGACGCCCTCGTTCTGGACGTGCGCGGCAACCGCGGCGGGGACCCGGACACGGTCGCGTTCGTCTGCAGCTACCTGCTCGATGAGCGCACCCACCTCAACACCATGTACTGGCGCGACGGTGAACGGTTCGGGCAGTCCTGGAGCCTGCCGTACGTCCCCGGAGCACGCTTCGGCGGCAGCAAGCCGCTGTACGTGCTGACCAGCGGCAGCACCTTCTCCGCTGCGGAGGAACTGGCCTACGACCTGCAGCAGTTGGGCCGTGCCGTTGTCGTCGGCGATGTGACGCTCGGCGGTGCGCATCCCCGCCAGGGCTGGACGGTGCACCCGCATCTGGAGGCGAGCATCCCGACCGGCCGCGCGATCAACCCGGTCTCCGGCACCGACTGGGAGGGCACCGGCGTACAGCCGGACGTCGTCTGCGCCGCTGCCGACGCCCTCGACCGCGCCCACGCGCTGGCCCGTACCCGGTTGACGGACGCTACCGGCTGACGCGTCCCTCGGGCTCGCGGCGGCGGGGATCCGGGGGACCTCAGCCCCGGATCCGGTCCAACTCCCGTTCCGCGAAAGCGCGGAAGCTGTGCGGTGCGCGACCGGTGAGGCGCTGGACGGTGTCGGTGGTGCGGTCCTCGGCGCCTTCGGCGATGGCGCGGTCCATGCCGGCGAGCATCGCGGCGAACCCGGCGGGCATGTCGGCGGCCAGGCGGTCGCGCATCTGCTCGTAGGTCAGCCGGTCATGGGTGACGGTCCGGCCGGTGGCCCGGGTGAGGACGGCGGCGATGTCGTCGTAACTCAGGGCCTGCGGACCGGTGATGATCAGGTTGGTGTTCGGGGCCTGTGCCGCGGTCAGTGCGTGTACGGCGACGGCGGCGATGTCGTCGGCGTCGACGAACCCGACGCGGCCCTCACCGGCCGCCGTTCGGATGGTCCCGTCCGCTCTGATGGTCCGGGCGTGCGCGTGGTCGCCGGTGAAGTTCTGCATGAACCACGAGGGGCGCAGGACCGCCCACTCGGAGAACAGGCCGGGCAGGGCCTGGTGCACCTGCCCCACGGCGGGGCCGCCGGCGGGGATCGCCGACGAGCTGAGCAGGACCGCCCGGTGGACGCCGGCGGCGCGGGCCTGCCGGAGGAAGGGCAGCATGACGGCTGCCGGGTCCGGAGCTCCGAGCGGCGGGATGAGATAGACCCGGTCCGCGCCGTCGAGCGCGGCTTCGAAGGAGGTGGGGTCGTCCCAGTCGAACCGTACGGGAACGGCCCCGGCCACGGGGGTGGCGCGTCGGCCGGCGGCCCTGACGCGCCGCCCTTCGGCGGCCAGCCGCGCGGCGACGCGGCTGCCGGTGGTGCCGGTGGCACCGATGACCAGGGTGAACTTCTCGGACCCGGTCATCGGTTGCTCCCGGCGAAGTCGGTGGCGGGGTCCTGGACGGCGAGCGGGTTCCAGTAGTCGCGGTAGCCGGTGATGAGGCCGTTCCTGACGGTGACCACGGCGATGTAGGTCATCTCGAAGGGGCCGTCGGTCTCCACCAGGCGGCCCACGGCGCGCATCTCGACCACGATGGTCTCCGGGACGACGGTCTGGTGGATCTCCACGGAGGGGAAGTCGTGCAGGTCTATGTGGTCGGGGTAGCCGCGCATGTACTCGGCCACGGCCGCCTTGCCCTCCAGCCGCTTCGGCCAGCCGTCCGGGGCGAAGGGGAACTCGAGGATCCCGTCCTCGTCCCACAGGTCGGTCCAGGCGGGGATGTCCTTGTCCAGCAGTAGCTGCAGGCCGTGGCGGTAGAGGTCCGCCGGTGCGGTGGTCACGCTCATGGTTGCTCCATCCCGTACGATACGGACCGTGGGTCCGTTTCATATGGGAGACGATACGGACCCGGGGTCCGTTTTGCAACCGGAGGAACCGCATGACCGAACGCAAGCCACGCGCGGACGCCACGCGCAACCGGGAGGCCGTTCTCGCCGCCGCCGACACACTCTTCGCCCAGTGCGAGAGCCCTCAGTCGGTCACCATGGCCGACATCGCGGCGGCGGCCGGCGTCGGCAAGGCAACGCTCTTCCGGGGGTTCGGCGACCGCACCGGTCTGATCCAGGCGCTGTACGAGACGCGGCTCGCGCCGATCCGGCTCGCCGCCGAGGAGGGGGCGCCACCTCTGGGGCCCACCACCCCGCCCCTCCAGCGGGTACCCGCCCTCCTCGACGCCCTTCTGTGCTTCAAGCTCGACAACCGCCACCTCGCCCTCGCGCTGGAGGGAACCGGCGGCGACAGCCCTTATGCGGCAGAGCACTACGAGCTGTGGCACGGCACCCTCCGGACCGCGCTGGAACGGATTCCCGGATTCGCCGACAGCGACTTCACCGCCCACGCGCTGCTCGCCGCCACCCGCGCCGACCTCGTGGAACACCTCGTCGGCCAACAGCGGACGTCTCGCAAGCAGTTGCGGGCCCACCTGGCGGCCTTCGCCGCCAGGGTCCTGAGATCACGGGCAACGGACGGCTGATCCGGTGCTTCCGTGCGGGGCGCGGCCTCGGCCGTGGTCGTCGGCCCTGATGAGCCGTCACCCTCCGGCCGCCCGGCGGGTGACCCGCATCAGGTACTCCCTGCGGTGGAGCGGATCGTGGTCCGACCGCGGCCGGTCGGGGACCGCACCGCAGACCGGTTGGTAGTGGTCGAATGCGCACTCGAGTACGCCTTCGCCGCGCGTCAGCGACGGCATCTGCCGCTCCAGTGCGTGCACCGAGGCGGCCGGGATCTCGCCCTCCACCACGTACGACGAGCCCCGTACCGCCGAGGTCTGCGGTACGGCACGCAGCCGTGCGAGCACGGGCAGCACCAGCCCGAACATGTCCGCGGGGATGTCCAGGCCGAACCGGTGCATCGGCTCGTACACCCGGCTCACCGCCTGCTGCAGCGCGCTCATCAGCACCAGAGGCGTCAGGTTGCGGAAGTCCCCGGCGGTGCTCGACATGCTCTTGTCGAAGACGGCATGAGCGTGACTCTGCCGTGCCGCATAGCCGGAATGCGTCATGGTGACCGTGCAGTCGGTGACCTGCCAGCCGTGGATCCCCTGCTCCAGCGTCGTCCTGACGGTCTCCTCGACCGCCTTGAAGAACGAGTACGGCATCGAGCCGAGTTCGACCTCCAGCCGGAACCCGACACCACTGCCGACCGGTGCCGGGTCGATGCGCAGTCCCACCGTCGCGAGGAACGGATTGGGATCGACGTGGATGAACTCGGCGGCCGCGCCGGTGCCGACCGGCCGTTCGATGTGAATCGTCGTCGTCTCGCGGAAGGCGACGTCGACGCCGAAGTCGTTCGCCAAAGTGGCCTGGATGACCTCTTTCTGTACTTCGCCGTAGAGCGAGACGGAGGTCTCCTGGCGGAGACCGTCCTGGCGCAGGTTGATCAACGGGTCCTGCTCCGCGAGCTGTGTCAGGGCGACGTGCAGTGCTCCCTTGTCGGCGGGGCGAAGCGGCGCGACGATCGTCTCCAGGGTCGGCGGGGCGAAGTGGTGACCGTCCGGTCGCGTCGCGCGCGGAACGCCGATGGCGTCACCGATACGGACATCGCCGATTCCCCACAGCTTGCCGATCTGACCCGCGGTGAGGGCGTCACCCGGGACGTCCGAGCCGCGCTCGTAGACGCTGAGCGCGGTGACCTTCCCCTCCTCGTCCCCACGGAACGGCAGGCGGTCCCGCACCCGCACGGTCCCCGAGAACATCCGGACGTATGCGATCTTCTCCCCGGCAGAACCCCGTTCGACCTTGAAGACGGTGCCCGAGACCGGACCGTCGGCATCGTCCTCGGCGGTGGGCAGCAGTTCGGTGATCCCGGAGATCAGCGCATCGACCCCCGCACCGGTGATCGCCGAGCCGAAGAACACCGGATGCACCAGCGCCCGCTTCGTCTGCGCCGCGAGTTCGCCCCGCAGCCGGGGACAGGAGAGCGCGGCCTCGTCGTCGACATACGCTGCCAGCAGCGCTTCGTCGCGACCGGTGAGGAGATCGACGAGTCCGGACCTGAAATCGGCGTCGGCGGCGTTGTAGGGCCGGGACGTTGCGCCGCGCGTGCCGAGCGCGGTGGCCGGGCCCATCGAGATGCTCGCCGGAGCCAGTTTCTCGGCGATGCTACGGAGCACGTCGTCGTACTGGGCTCCACTGCGGTCGATCTTGTTGACGAAGATCAGCGTGGGAATCCCCAGCCGCTGCAGCGTGCGCATCAGCACACGGGTCTGCGCCTGCACGCCCTCCACGGCGGAGATGACCAGCACAGCTCCGTCGAGCACGTTCAGCACCCGCTCCACCTCGGCGATGAAATCCGGGTGGCCGGGGGTGTCGATCAGATTGACGGTGACGTCGTCGACGACGAACGAGGCGACGGCGGACTTGATGGTGATGCCGCGTTGCCGTTCCAGCGACATCGAATCGGTCTGCGTACTGCCGTCATCGACACGGCCGATCGTGTCGATGACCCCTGCGGCGTGGAGCAGCCGCTCGGTCAGGCTTGTCTTTCCGGCGTCAACATGCGCCAGGATTCCCAGGTTCAGCGTATGCACTCGGTGTCATGTCCTTGAGATAGATGGCAATTCCCTCCTGGATGGACATGAACGTTCCGCACATAATCGGGACTCCTGGATCGATCGGGCTGTCAAAGGGAAGTGCAGCAGACGGCCGCCCCGGGAGGCAACCGCTTTATGGCCCCGGGGTTCGAAGCACCGGAACGCCGACTGCCCACCGGCGAGGCCGGCGGGCAGTCGGAGAAATGCGGGCGGCATCGGCCGCTCAAGGTCAGGCGAAGTGGGCGTCCCGCACCGGGACGGCCTTGGGGTTCGGGCCGAACGCGTTCGTCTGCTGCTCGCTGTCGGCGCTCAGCATGACCAGCAGGCAGATGTCGCCAATGAGCGGGACGGCTCCGAGGAGCACCCACCACCCTCTGCGCCCGCTGTCGTGCAGCCGGCGGACGGTGACTCCCAAGGCGGGAAGGAATGTCGGAACGATGTACACCAGTACGAGCCACGGCGATCCGATCGCCCAGTCCAGGATCATCAGGGCGGCGATGATGATGCTGTGGAACAGGGTGAACATCCAGTATTCCCGGCACCGTGCGCGCCCGCCGAATACCGCATATTTCTTGAGTACGTCGAGGTAGTAGTGCATTTCGTCCCCCCATAGGACTGATAGGCCCGTCCTAGTGGATCAAGCCAGACGGGAGAACCATATGGGGGTGATGTGCACTGGTCAAGGGGAAATGTCCCCCTGGTTGAGGACCGGCTGGTCCCGGTCGGCGGGCAGGCTTCTCGCGGATCTTATGAGGCCCCCTGGCCCCTGGGTGCCAGGGGAACCGGGAGGGTCAGGGGGCTCAAGAGACGCGTGGAAGGAAGCTGTTGCCCGCCGGCCGGGATTGCGGTCAGAGCCTCGGGTCGACCGGTTCTGACTCCAGGGCCAGGACCGCGAAGACCGCCTCGTGGACACGCCACAGGGGTTCGCCCGCCGACAGTCGGTCCAGGGCTTCCAGGCCGAGGGCGTACTCGCGCAGCGCGAGTGAGCGCTTGTGGCCCAGGAAGCGGGAGCGCAGCTTGGTGAGGTTGTCCGGACGGGTGTACTCGGGGCCGTAGATGATCCGCAGGTACTCGCGGCCCCGGCACTTGATGCCGGGCTGGACGAGGCGCCCGTTCCCGCCCCGGACCAGGGCCTGGAGCGGCTTGACGACCATGCCCTCGCCGCCGGCGCCGGTCAGTTCCAGCCACCACTCGGTACCCGCCGCGACCGACTGCTCGTCGGCGGTGTCGACGACGATCCGCCGGGTCGCCTGCAGCAGTCCCGTCGGGTCGTTGGAGACCAGGCGGTCGATCAGCGTGAGCTGCTCGTCGTGCGGGAGCGCGGCGAGGCTGCGGCCCTGGACGGCCAGGATCTGGAAGGGCGCGAGACGCACCCCGTCCAGGCCCTCGGTCGGCCAGCAGTAGCGCCGGTACGCGTCGGTGAACGCGGCGGCGTCGGTGGCCCGGCCGCGCTGGCGCGCGAGCAGGTCCGACACCGCGGTGCCACGTGCGGAGGCGGCCTCCAGGGCGGCGATCGCGCCCGGGAACACCGCGCCCGACGCGGCGCCCACGGCGGCGTACTGCCGGCGCAGCAGACCGGACGCCTTCAGCGACCAGGGCATCAACTCGGCGTCGAGCAGCAGCCAGTCCGTCTCCAGTTCGTCCCACAGCCCGGCGGTGGTGACGGCTTCCCGCAGGCGGGCCAGGATCTGCTCGGTGACCGCCGGGTCGTCGAAGAACGGGCGCCCGGTGCGGGTGTGCAGCGCGCCGCTCACCCCCGGCTCGGTGACACCGAAGCGTGCCCGTGCCACCTCCGCGTCACGGCAGACCAGCGCCACCGCGCGCGAGCCCATGTGCTTCTCCTCGCACACCACCTGGCGCACACCGTCCGCACGGTAGGCCGCGAAGGCCTCGTGCGGGTGCTCCAGATAGCCCTCCTCCTGCGAGGTCGCGCAGGGCGACATCGTCGGCGGCAGGTAGGCGAGCAGCCGCGGGTCGACCGCGAACCGGCTCATGACCTCCAGCGCGGCGGCCGCGTTCTCCTCGCGGACCGCGACCCTGCCGTGCTGCGACGTCTCGACCGCGCGACGGCCCGCCACGTCGGCGAGGTCCAGCGGTCGGCCGTCGTGGCCGCCCGGTGTCTCGGTGACGAGCGGCTTCACCGGCTCGTACCAGACGCGCTCGGCCGGCACGTCGACGAGTTCGCGCTCGGGCCAGCGCAGCGCGGTCATCTTGCCGCCGAACACCGCGCCGGTGTCGAGGCAGATGGTGTTGTTGATCCACGACGTGTCGGGGACGGGCGTGTGCCCGTACACGACGGTGGCGCGGCCCCGGTAGTCCTCGGCCCACGGGTAGCGGACGGGCAGGCCGAACTCGTCGGTCTCGCCCGTGGTGTCGCCGTAGAGCGCGTGCGAGCGGACCCGGCCGGAGGTACGGCCGTGGTACTTCTCGGGCAGGCCGGCGTGGCAGACCACGAGCTTGCCCTCGTCGAGCACGTAGTGGCTGACGAGCGACTCGATGAACTCCAGCGCGCGGGCGGCGAACTCCGGCTCCTCGCCGGAGATCTTGTCCAACTGCTCGATGGTCTCGGCGAGCCCGTGGGTGTGCTGCACGTTGCGGCCCTTGAGGTAGCGGCCCAGCTTGTTCTCGTGGTTGCCCGGCACACACAGCGCCGAACCGGCGGCGACCATGCCCATGACGAGGCGCAGCACGCCGGGGCTGTCGGGACCGCGGTCGACGAGGTCCCCGACGAAAACGGCGGTGCGCCCGAGCGGGTGCACGGCGCCCACCGGCCGGCCCGCCGCGTCCCGTTCCAGGGCGTAGCCGAGCTTGTTGAGCAGCGTCTCCAGCTCGGAACGGCAGCCGTGGATGTCGCCGATGATGTCGAACGGCCCGCTCAGGTGCCGCAGGTCGTTGTAGCGGCGCTCCAGGACGATCTCGGCGTCGTCGATCTCCTCGGTACCGCGCAGGATGTGCACCTTGCGGAAGCCCTCACGCTCCAGTCCGCGCAGGGAGCGGCGCAGTTCGCGCTGGTGGCGCTGGACGACGTGCTTGGGCATGCCGGCCCGGTCGGGGCGCGCGGCGTTGCGCTCGGCGCAGATCTGCTCGGGCACGTCGAGGACGATGGCGATCGGCAGCACGTCGTACTGGCGGGCGAGGCCGATGAGCTGCTTGCGGCTCTCGCTCTGGACGCTGGTCGCGTCGATGACGGTCAGGCGTCCTGCGGCGAGCCGCTTGCCCGCGATGTAGTGCAGCACCTCGAAGGCGTCACGGCTGGAACCCTGGTCGTTCTCGTCGTCGCTGACCAGGCCGCGGCAGAAGTCGGAGGACAGGATCTCGGTGGGTTTGAAGTGACGGGCGGCGAACGTCGACTTGCCGGAGCCGGTGGCTCCGATGAGGACCACGAGGGACAGGTCGGTCACGGGAAGTGTGCGCTTGCTGGTCATGCGGCCGACTCCTCCTTCGGGGTCTGAGCGGTCGGTGAGGTCTGGTCGGATTTCCGGGTGAAGGCCGCCAGCTGCGTCGGCGGCCCGACCTCGGGGTCGTCCGGTCCTACCGGGACGTACGCCACGTGGTAGCCGTGCCGCTGTGCGACGCGGTCCGCCCAGTCGCGGAACTCCGCGCGGGTCCACTCGAACCGGTGGTCCGCGTGCCGGACGTGTCCCGCGGGCAGCGTCTCCCACCGCACGTTGTACTCGGAGTTCGGTGTCGTGACGATGACGGTCCCGGGCCGGGCGGCGCCGAAGACGGCGTACTCCAGGGCCGGCAGCCGCGGCAGGTCGAGGTGTTCGATGACCTCGCTGAGCACGGCGGCGTCATAGCCCTTGAGCCGGGTGTCGGTGTACGTCAGCGAGCCCTGCAGGAGCTTGACGCGGGCGGCCCGGTGTTCTCCCATCTGCTCCAGACGCAGCCGGCGGGACGCCGTGTGCAGCGCCCGCACCGATACGTCGACACCGACGATCTCGGAGAAGCGGACGTCCTTCAGCAGTTCGCCGACGAGCTGACCCTGCCCGCAGCCGAGGTCCAGCACCCGGACCGCGCCCGCGGAGCGCAGCGCTTCGAGGATCGCGTCGCGCCGCTGAGCGGCCAGCGGCGCCGGCTTCTCCTCGGTGTCGGTGCTCTCGTCGACCGCGTTGTCGATCTCCTCGACCTCGATGTCGTCGGCGTCCGCGAGCCGGGCCAGCTCCAGACGCTCCATGGCCTGGCGCGTCAGGGCCCGGCGGCGGGACAGATAGCGGCTGGCGATCAGCTGCTGCTCGGGGTGGTTCTCCAGCCAGCCCTCACCGAAGCGCAGCAGTTTGTCGACCTCGTCGGACGAGATCCAGTAGTGCTTGGAGTCGTCCAGGACCGGCAGCAGGACATACAGGTGCCGCAGCGCGTCCGACAGCCGCAGCTCACCCTCCAGCGTCAGCCGTACGTACCGCGAGTCGCCCCACTCGGGGAACTGCGGGTCCAGCGCGATGGGTTCGGCTCCGACGGTCCAGCCCAGCGGCTCGAACAGCGCCCGCACCAGGTCGGCGCCACCGCGGGCGGGCAGCACCGGTACCTCGATGCGCAGCGGCAGCGGGGCCGCGGCGCGTTCGGGGTGCGTGCGGCACTCTCCGCGCAGGGCGCTGGAGAACACAGTGCGCAACGCGACGGCCAGCAGTGACGAGGCCGCGTACGGCCGGTCGTTCACATACTGCGCGAGCGCCGCGTCGGGCGCCCCGCCCCGGTCCTTGCCCGTGCCCTTGGCACGCCGCACCAGCGCCACCGGATCCACCTCCAGCAGGAGCGCTGCCGTGCAGATCTGTGCGGACGCCTCGGGGTAGAAGACGTGCGCGTCGCCGTAGGAGGTCGAGAAGGCCTGGGCCTTCTCCGGGTGCTTGTGCAGCAGGAAGCCGAGGTCCGTTGCGGGACGCTCGTCGTTGCCGGTGAGAGATATCGTCAGGAACACATGCACGAGTATTAATGGCTTCACCCGCTGCCACCAGGCATTTTTGGTGACAGAACAGGCTCGGCGCCCCCTGCGGAGCGACGGCCCGGTGGTCAGACGCTCCGGGCGATGCGCTCGAGCAGCGGGATGGCGGCGGCCAGTTGTGCCCGCTCGGCAGGGGTCAGTTCCTCGGAGATGGCCCGGGTCAGCCGGCGGGCGCGTTCCTTGTGGGCCCCCAACAGGCCTTCCCGTCCCGCATCGGTGAGCGAGAGCACGATCCGGCGGCCGTCGTCCGGGTCCGGAGCCCGGGCCACCAGCCCACGCTCCTGCAGCCCGGAGATGATCGTGGACATCGACTGCGGGCGGATGCCCTCACCCGCGGCGAGCTCGGCCGCGGCGGCGGGGCCTTCGCGGCCGAGCCGCACCAGTACCGAGGTCTGCGACAGGGTCAGTTCGCCGTCCGGCTTCACCTGCCGCAGTCTGCGAACCATCGGCCCCAGACAGGCGCGCAGGTCGGCCGCGATGCGTGCCGCGTCACTCTGGATCATCACAGTCATCAGTATAAACTTATCAGTTCTCCCTTATGATATAGGTGTCTCATGAGTGATTCCCTGACTGCCGAAACCATCCGGATCACCGGGCACGGCGGCGACGAGATGGAGGCGTACCTGGCCCGGCCCCACGGTCAGGAGCAGCGTGGTGGTGTGGTCGTCATCCACCACATGCCCGGCTACGACCGAGGCACCAAGGAGATCGTCCGCCGCTTCGCCGAGCTCGGCTACGACGCGATCTGCCCCAACCTCTACTTCCGCGAGGCACCGGGCGCCGCTCCCGATGACGCGGCGGCGGTGGGCAGGGCGAACGGCGGAGTCCCGGACGCGCGGCTGATCGGCGACGTCGCCGCCGCGGCGGCCCACCTGCGGGCGCTGCCCACCAGCAACGGCAAGGTCGGCGTGATCGGCTACTGCTCGGGCGGCCGGCAGAGTGTGCTGGCGGCCTGCAACCTGGACCTGGACGCCGCGGTGGACTGCTACGGCGCGTTCGTCACCGGCACCGTGCCGGCGGAGTTCCCGCTGCGGATCACCAACCTGGTCGACCAGCTGCCCCGGCTCCGCGCTCCGCTGCTCGGGCTGTTCGGCGCCGAGGACAAGTACCCCACCCCCGAGCAGGTGGCCGAACTGGGGCAGATCCTGACCGCCAACGGCAAGGACTTCGAGTTCCACAGCTATGAGGGCGCGGGCCACGCCTTCTTCTCGACGGACCGCCCCGCCTACAACGTGGCGGCGGCCAACGACGGCTGGGAACGGATCACCGCCTTCTACGCCGACCACCTGGGGGCCTGAGCATGTGCACCTACACGACCGTCAAGGACTCCGTCGACGGCAGCGCCAAGGGGCCGAACGGCTCCTGGTTCCATGTCACCGATGTGACGGTGTACTTCGACCACCCCGTGCACGCCATGGCCGAGCACACCCTCAACATCGACTTCGCCGACCCCTCCAAGGGCCCCTCGGCGCGCGTCGCCCTCGAACTGACCGAGGAATCCGGCCGCCGGCTGATCGCCGCCATCCAGGAAGCCCTGGCGGCGGTCCCGGCCGAGCTGACGGTCTGACGGCGGGTCGCTGCAGCCTTCTCGTGGCCGCCGACGATTGACCAGGCGGGAGCCGTAGGGCGCTCGTCAGCCGTGTGTGGTGTCGATGACGCAGAAGCGGTTGCCCTCCGGGTCGGCGAGCACGATGAAATCCGCGTCGTCGGGATAGAAGTCCCAGTCGACGCGCTCGGCGCCGTGGGACACCAACCGCTCGACCTCGGCGGCCTGGTCGGCCGCGTCTCCGGCGTAGAGGTCGAGATGGATCCGCGGCTGGTCCTGGACCGGCGTCTCGCTGCGGCCGAGGGACAGCTGTGCCCCGGTGCCTTCCGCCGGTACCAGGACCACCCAGTCGTCCTCGGCCTCTTCACGCGGCACGTATCCCAGGGCTTCCATCCAGAAGGCCGCCGCGCGCGGCACGTCCGAGACACCCAGCACGATGGAGCCGATTCGCAGCATGGGTCGATTCTGGCAGTCGCCGGCAGCCGGCGGCAGCACCGGCACAGCGACTGAGCCGCGCGGACGGGGAGCCCTCGTCGCGTCGGGCCCCGGCTCTCAGGCGTCCGCCGCGTAGCGCCAGAAGTCCCGCATCACGGCGGGCGGGGTCGGGCCGGACATCTCCAGTTGGCTGAGCAGGATGGTGACCGCGCCGGTGGACGGGGTGATGTGAGCCGCCGTTCCGGTGCCGCCGACCCAGCCGTAGCGTCCCGGCACGTTCCACGGGTCGACGGCCGCGACGTCGACGGAGCCGCCGAAGCCCCAGCCCTGGCCCTCGAGGAACAGCAGGCCGGCATCGCGCTGCGACCGGGTGAGGTGGTCGGTGGTCATCTGCCGCACCGATGCGGAGGACAGCAACCGGCGGCCGTCGACGGTTCCGTCGGCGAGCAGCAGCCGGGCGAAGGCGTAGTAGTCGTCGACGGTCGAGACCAGTCCGCCGGCGCCGGACGGGAAGGCCGGCGGGCTGCTCCACTGCCCGTCGGGGGCGTCGACCAGCTCGGGTCCGCCTGCCGGATCGGTTCGGTAGTAGCTGGTGAACCGGTCGAGTTTGCCGGCCGGTACGTCGAATCCCGTGTCGGCCATGCCGAGCGGCTCGAAGAGCCGGTCGGCCAGGAACTCGGGCAACGGACGGCCCGCAACCCGGGCGATCAGCACACCCAGGATGTCGGAGCAGGTGTTGTACAGCCAGACCTCGCCCGGCTGGTGGAGCAGCGGAATGCCGGCGAGCGTCGCCATCCAGGCGTCCGGCGCCGCGGTGAGCTGCGGCTGGGGCGGTCCTTGCTTCAGCTCGCTGAACAGCAGACCGACCGCGGGCAGCGAGAAGTCGGACGGGAAGCCGTACCCGGCGCGGAAGGTGAGCAGATCGGCCACCGTGATCGCTCTGGCGGCCGGGACCACATCGTCGACCGGGCCGGCCGGGGTACGGACGACCGTCGGCGACGCCAGTTCCGGCAGCCACTGCCCGACCGGGTTGTCCAGCGCGATCCGGCCGTCGTCGACGAGCATCATGAGCGCCGCGGCAATCACGGGTTTGGTGATCGAAGCGATGCGGAAGATCGAATCCCTCACCATCGGAGAGATGCCGTCGACGTCGGCGGAACCGACGACCTGCACCTCCACCTGGTCGCCGCGAGCCACCAGACCCACCGCTCCCGGCGTCGGCCCGTCGCTGACATGCGTTTTGAGGATGTCGTGCAGGTTCGTCATCGGTCCACCTTCTCGAGTGTGCGGTCGGAAACAGGACTCCCGGCGCGGCACGGAGTCATCGGTCCCGAGCCGTCCGATTCGATCCGGCCCGGCGCGACCCCGGTCCAGCCGCCCGCCCAACCCCCCGTCACGACAGTGGCTTGTCCAGCACCGCCTTGCTGTGGCTGAAGGTGTCGATCGAGTACTCGCCGTGATACCGGCCCATCCCGCTCTCGCCGACGCCGCCGAAGGGGAGTTCCGGGGCGGTGAGGTGAGCCACCGGGATGCCGAAGGTGAGCGCGCCGGAGGAGGTCTCGGTCAGCAGGCGCTGCTTGGTGTCGTCGGACGCGGTGAACGCGTACAGGGCGAGCGGCTTGTCGCGCTCGTTGATGAACGCGATCGCGGCGTCGAGGTCCGGCACGGACACGATGGGCAGGACCGGGCCGAAGATCTCCTCCTTCATGACGGGGGAGTCGGGGGCGACATCGGCGAGCACGGTGGGTGCCAGGTAACGCGTCGCGCGGTCGTGCGTGCCGCCGGTCACGGTGCGTCCGCTGTCGAGGAGGCCGGTGAGCCGGTCGAAGTGCCGCTCGTTGACGATGCGCCCGTATTCGGCGGAAGCGGCGGGGTCGGCGCCGTACAGATCGTGCACGGCCGAGGCGAGGTACGGCTCGACGGCCTTGGCCGTGTCGCCGATGGCCAGCACGTAGTCGGGGGCGACGCAGGTCTGGCCGGCGTTGAGGAACTTCCCGAACGCGATCCGCTGCGCGGCCGCGGCCAGATCGGCGTCCTGGTCGAGGACCACGGGGCTCTTGCCGCCGAGCTCCAGCGTGACCGGCGTCAGGTGCTTGGCGGCGGCGGTCATGACGATCCGGCCGACGGCACCGTTGCCGGTGTAGAAGATGTGGTCGAAATGCTGCTCCAGCAGCGCGGTGGTCTCCGGGATCGCGCCTTCGACGACCGCCACGGCCTCGGTGTCGAGGTAGCGGGGGAGGAGCCGGGCCATCGCGGCGGAGGTCGCGGGCGCCAGCTCGCTGGGCTTGACGACGACGCAATTGCCGGCCGCCAGCGCTCCGACCACCGGCGTCAGGGCGAGCTGGAGGGGATAGTTCCACGGCGCGATGACCAGGACCACGCCGAGCGGGTCACGGACGACGTACGCCTGCGCCGGCAGGAGCTTGTCGGGAAGCGCGGCGGGGCGCGGGGCCAGCCAGGTGTCGAGGTGTGCGAGGGTGTGGTCGATCTCGTTGATCGTGAAGCCCACCTCCGTCCGGTAGCCCTCCTTGAGGCCCTTTCCCAGGTCCGATCGCAGAGCAGCGGTGATCTCGTCGCTGTTGTCCACGAGGAGGGTGCGCAGGGCTTCGAGCTGGGCGCGGCGCCAGGCCGTCGGCTTGGTGCGACCGGTGGCGAAGGCGGAGCGCAGGCGGTCGACGACGCCGGTGGCGTCCAGGTCCGGGGTTTCGTCATGGTGTGTCATGAGACCCAACGGTACACAAAACGAAAAGCTTTCGTTTCGTATACCCTGATGACGTGACCGAGCACACCGAGAACGATTCCCCCGTACGGGGCAGGCGCCGTGACATCGGCCGTGACCGCGTCCTGCTCGAAGCCACCCTCGAGGTCCTGTACGAGAAGGGCTACGGCGGGCTGACGACGGCCGAGGTCGCCAAACGGGCCGGCGTGTCCACGGCGACGCTCTACCGCCGGTGGAGCTCGAAGCAGGACCTGGTCATCGGCACGGCCACCCAGTGGGCCCGTGACCTCGGACCGGGCGAGGACACCGGCACCCTCGACGGAGACCTCACCGCGCTCCTGCGGGACAAGGCGAGAACCCTGGACGGACCGGGAGGCCGGCTGCTGCACGTCCTGATCGGTGAGGCAGCCCACAACCCGGCGCTGGCCCAGGTCCTCGACGACGCCGTCGTCCAGCCCGTCCGGGACCGGGCCGCCGCGCTGGTGGCGCGCGCGGTCGGGCGGGGCGACATCCCGCCCCTGGAGGACACGCACGTGCTGGCCGACCTGGTGGTGGGAGCGATGGTCAGCCGGGTGTTCCTGACGCCCGGCCCGTCCTCGCCGTCACCCACGGGCGAAGCGATGGCCCGCGAACTGCGCCCGTTCCTGCTGCGAGCCCTCGGGGCCCGCCCCGCCTGACCGCCGGGTCCGCCGATCGTCCGCTCCCGCCTTCAGACATCGTCGAGCAGTGCGAGAACCCGTTGGAGACCGTCCTCGCCCACCGGCACCTGCAGGACGAGCAGCAGGTCGGGATCCTCGACCGGGCGCACCTGGTAGATCTCCAGGTCCAGCCGCCCGATCCGGGGGTGATCGATCGCCGTTGTGGCCGGGCGGAAATAGCGGACCGGGTACTCCGCCCACCACGCCCGGAACTCCGGGCTGGCCTCGGACAGCTCGGCCACCATGACGGCGGATCGCGGATCGTCCGGCTGCTCCCCGACGGTGGCCCGGAACTGGCTGAGCACCGCACGCGCGGCCGTGCTCGGTGCCGGAGGTCCGCCCGACCAGGCGGAGATCGCGGCGATCCGGGCCCGTCACGACATCCAGCAACTCACCCCGCTCACCACCACGCCGCCCACGCGCTGAGCGAGTCGAAGGCCGCCCCCAAGATCCCCGGGGGCGGCCTTCCTTCGGGGTTCTCTACCGCGCGGTGTTCGTGCGGGCCTTGCGGCGGTGGATCAGCAGCGCGAGGCCGGCGCCGCCGGCCGCGAGTACTCCGGCGGTGATGCCGAAGGGGAGGACGGCCGAGGAGGAACCGGTGTCGGCGAGCGTCTGCGGAGCCATGTTGCTGGCCGGACCCGTGGACGCTGACGGCGCGGGCACCGGCACCGGGTTCTTGGGGATGTCCTTGACGGACGTCACCGAGCCGTCCGTGTTGAGCAGCACCTGCTTGCCGTTGGGGTGCTGGAAGTCGAAGGCCGACGCGAGCGATCCGGCACGGGTGTCGAAGGAGGCGTCGCCGATGCGGTCGGTGTGCCAGTTGTCCTCGATGAACCGGGTGATCGAGGCCTGCTCGGTGCGGGTGTGGTCAACGGAGTTGACCTTGCTGTAGGGGGAGATGACCAGTAGCGGCTGACGCGTGCCGGGGCCGCAGCGGTCGGCGTAGCCACCGGCCGCGGCGGGGCCGGCCTGGCAGGCGGGGCTGTCGACCGTCTTGCCGTTGGAGCCGATCGCGGTGTTCTTCGAGCCGTTCGCCGGCTTGGCGTAGGCATGGTCGTACCAGCCGTCGGAGTCGTCGTAGGCGACGACAACGGCGGTGTCCTTCCACTGCGGCGACTGCTGCACCTTGTTGATCTGCTCGACGAGGAAGTGCTGCTCATCGATCGGGTCGGAGTAGGCGGCGTGGCCGTCCTGGAATTCCGGCGCCTTGAGGAAGCTGACCGAGGGCAGGTTCCCCGCCTTCAGCGCGCTGTCGAAGTCGGTGAGGTCGTAGGTGTGGTTGGCCGGCCCGTTGTGGCCGATCTCGGCGACGCTCGCGGGCGCCAGGTGGTGCGGGTTCGACGTCGACCTGTAGTACTGGAACGGCGAGTGGTGCGGGCTGTAGTCAACGACCTGGGCGCCGCCCAGGTTGGCGTGGGTGGTGCCGGCGCACTTCGCGTAGTGGCCCTGCTGCCCGTCCCAGGCGGTACTGGGGCGGAATCCGCCCTGGAACCAGCCCCAGCTGACCTTCTGGGCGTTGAGCAGATCACCGATGTTGCGGCCCTGCAGAACCGCGAGGGCGTTCTTGCTGCTGTGGTCGGCGTCCGAGCAGTCGTCGAAGGCCGGGTCCGGGTCGTTGATCAACGTGCCGACGCCCTTGGCGTCGGGCGAGACGACGGCGTACGGGTCGGGCGTCGCCGTCTGCTTCGGGTGCTCGGTGCCGGAGGCCGGGTCGACGGAGATCACTCCGTGGGTCTGCGCGGAGATCAGATTGATGGCCCCGGGGGTCGACGGTCCGTAGGTCGTGCCGTAGGAGTTGTCGCCGAGCGAGTAGTGCTGGGCGTAGTTCCACATCGCGGTGACGGTGTTGCCGTCGTAGTAGTCCATGACCAGGCCGGGCTCGCCGAACAGGTTGCCGGAGCACTTGCCGGAGTCGGTGTTCTGGACGTACTCGTCGGCCTTGCCGCCGTTGGCCGCGTACTGCTCGGGGCCGTAGTTGTGGTTCTGGTCGCAGGTCATGGCCTGCTCCGGGCCGAGGCGCTTGGGCAGGTACTGGTTCGGGTTCTTCTTCAGCAGGCCGGCGGTGCGCAGGGTGTCGATGTTCTTCGGGGTGCGCTTGTCCGCGGTGAACGTCGTACCGTCGGTGTTCGCCGCCACCGGGTAGGTGCCGAAGTAGTGGTCGAACGAGACGTTCTCCTGGAAGATGACCACCAGATGCTTGACCGGGGTGGTCGTCGCGGCGCCGCCGGGGTGGTAGTTGGGGGAGTCCGCCCGGGCGGGGCCCGCCCCGCTGAGGAGGGTGAGTGCCGCGGCACCTGCGCATGCTCCCCAGCGCGCGGCCCGGCGTCCGGGATCCGTCGCTCTTCCTGCGTTGCCCATGTTCTGTCAGCCTCCGCTGTCGACCGGTCGCGATGTAGGTTACGGAACGCGATCCTTCGTTCGGCCCGCGACACCCTGACCGCCTATCAGTGTCGTGCGGATGAACAGCCGGTCAGGAACAACAGGCCAACGCTTGACTTGCCGTTGACCGTTCCGGGCGGGGCGTCACCGAAGTCTTCGACTGCTATGGGCGTATATGCGGGTTCTGGGTGAGCAGGGCCCGTCCCAGCCAGTCGGTGCGGTCCCGGACTCCGGGCAGGACGAAGAAGTAGCCGCCCCCGAACGGCTGGACGTAGTCCACCAACGGCTCGCCCGCGAGGCGCTTCTGCACGGTCTCGAACTGCCGGACCAGGTCCTGCTGGTAGCAGGAGAAGATCAGCCCCATGTCGAGGTTGCCGTTGCTGTCCATGCCCCGGTCGTAGTTGTAGCCGCGGCGCAGGATGCGCTGGCCCTCGGTCTGCGGGGTGCGGGGGTTGGCGAGGCGGATATGACTGTCGAGCGGGATCACATCGCCTTTGGGATCCTGCGTGTACCTGGGCGCGTCGAACTCGGCGTCACCGTCCAGCGGCGCGCCGGTGTCGCGGCTGCGGCCGAACATCCGTTCCTGCTCGGTGATCGAGACCCGGTCCCAGAACTCGACGAGCATCCGGATCAGCCGCACCACCTGGTAGGTGCCGCCGGCGGTCCACCGCGGTTCGGCGCCCGCGCCCACCCAGAGCAGCCGGTCCGCCTCGGTCGCCTTCGCCGTGTCCGGGTTGGCGGTGCCGTCCTTGAACCCGAGGTGGTTGCGGGGCGTGCCGCTCGGGCGGGGCGGGCTGGTGAAGCCGTCCATCCGCCAGCGCACCTGCAGACCGCCGCGGGTGTGGCGGGCGATGTCGCGCAGCGCGTGCAGCACGACGTCCGGGCTGGACGCGGACAGTTGCAGGCTCAGATCGCCGTGGCACCAGGCCGGGTCCAGATCGTCGTCGGGGAACGACGGCATCACGCCCAGCCGCGACGGCTTGAGGTCCGTCAGTCCGAAGCGGCCGTCGAACAGGGAGCTCCCCACCCCGGCCGTGACGGTCAGACCACCTGACGGGACCTGCGGGCCGAGCACGCCGGAGTCGGACGGCGGTGCGGTGATCCCGACCGGGGGCGGGGTCCCGCCGGCGGCCAGGAACCGGGCCCGGTCGGTGAGCGTACGGAGGAGCTCCGTCAGCTCCCGGCGGCCCTCGGCGGTCACGTCGAACGAGACCATCGCCGTGGCGCGCTGCGGCGGCGTGAGGATTCCGCCCTGATGCGCACCGTGAAAGTCACCGGGCGCGGTGGGCGTGTCCGTGGAGTCGGCGGCGGACGTGGCCGCGCTGGGCCCGGCGTCCGACACGGCGGCTCCCGACACCGCGGCTCCGGCCACCGCCGTACCGATACCGGCGGCCGCACCGCGCAGGAATCCGCGTCGTCGCACCTGGCTCATGTCGTTCTCCGTACATCGCACATGGCCGCCACCGGAGCCAGCCGCTCCACCAGTTCACTCATGTCGCTGTTGATCCGCTGCCGGTCCGCGCGGGGCAGCGTGCCCAGCGGAGCCCAGGTCCCGTCGTAGTCGAAGGAGTCGAGGGTGTGCTGGGTGCGGTCCAACCAGGCGTCCAGTCGCGGCAGTTCAGGGAACCGGGTCGCCAGCAGCGGGTGCAGCCGGCCGAGCAGCTCACGTGTCCCGTCGAGATTGGCGCGGGCGGTGGCGAGGTTGCTGCCGCTGCCGTAGTCGGTGCGTCCGGTCAGTTCCCGCTGCACGGTGTTCTCCAGGATCTCGTGCGCGCGCAGCCCCAGATCCCCCGGATCCATCCGCTCCTGCGGCCACCCGTCCCGCAGCGCCCGCACCGCCTCGGCGAGAGCGTCAGCGGGCCCGCGCAGCGACGCCGCGGACTCCCCGTGCCACAGCCCGTACTCGACGCGGTGGAACCCCGCGAAGCCGGGGTCGGCAAGGCCGCCGGGCAGCCCTGCCGTCGTTCCGTTGATCGCGGAGTCCGCGTCCCCGAACGTTCCGTACGCCGCGCCCATCCGCTCGTAGACCAGATGCGCGGGCAGCCACGCGCGCCGGGCCGCCGCCAGGTCGCCGGCGTCGACGGCGTCCTTCAGCGCAGCGGTCCGCTCCGCCAGCTCGACGGTTCCGGCCTGGATCCACTGCTGGTAGGCCAACGTCGGCGGGATGAGATCGTGCGCCGTCACGGGCACGGCGGCCGGTCCCCGCGCGGCCGACCCTCCGCTCACCCGTACCGTGGGACCGGTGACGGCGTCCGCGTCGTCGGGCAAGCACTTGAACGCGTACGTACCGTTCCCCAGCAGCACGCGCATCGGCCGGGTCGTGCCGGGCGCCAACCCCTCCACCTCGCCGTAGACCGCGCCGGTGGCCGGATCCAGGAGGTCGACCTCGGCGGCCCCGCTGGAGGTGTTGCGGAGATCGAACACCTGCGTCCCCGGCTGGGGGCGTACCCAGCCCTGTCCGCAGCTGCTCCGCGACACCTCCACGGAGGTGTGCGGCAGACCATCGTCCGCGTGCGGCGGCGCGGGGTCGTCCGCCGTCTGCGGGCCGTCCGGCGACCCCGCCCACAGGGCGACCCCCGCGATCAGTGCCACGGAGGCGACCACGCCTCCCGCCAGCCACACCTGCCGGCGGCGTCGGTGCCACGGCGGCCGGCCAGGATCTCCGACCTGCCCCGCAGGATCGTCGGTGTCCTGGCCGGGGTCGGAGACGGGGCCGGGGCCGGGCACAGCGGGCCTCCAAGGATGTCGGCGGTGGGAAGGCGGCGTCGTTGCATGGTAGGGCGAAGCGCGGGAGTCGAAGGACGGGTTTACGCTGGTAGTGAGGTCCGCTCCGGAGGTGCGCTGTGCCCCGACGACATCATTTCCACCTGGATCATCTCGGCCATTCGATCACCGTCAATATCCGCTCCGGCGTGAGCCGTGACGTCGAGGTGTTGGTCGACGGCAAGGAAGTCGCCCACCAGCGTGTCCGCGCCGGGTCGAGTGTGCTGACGGCCGAACTGCCGGAAGACCCCGCCCAGCCGTTCCAGATCCGCATCCACCAGCCACGCTTCGGCTCCAGCGTGCCCCAGTGCGTCCTGAGCCTGGACGACGTGGACCGGACGATGCCGCCCCGCCTCGTGGCGTGAGCCTCCGTTACTTCACCCTGTGCAGGCCGGCAACGACGGGACGGCGCGCTGCACTCCGTGGTTCTGATCCACGAGGGTGATCCGTCGCAGGTGTCATGGTTGAAGTCCGGTCAACGGCCGGGTCCCGGGGCGTGATGGTGCGCCCTCAGGGCCCGGCCGCGCTGTTTGATCCAGCCCGTGATCCACCTCGTGATCCACCTCCGCGTCCGCCGCCGCGGCGCTCCTGGCGGCCGGTCCGCTGCTCACCGTCGAACACTTTTGCGTCGTGATCTTTTGGTGGGGGACATCACCATAATTCCCGTACAACCCGAGGATTTGTCGCTCCTTCGGCTTCATTCAGGAGATTTTCGCGTCTGAACCCGTATAGCGCCGGACGTTCTGCAAGATCCACTCCGTTCAACTTTCCACATCTTGCGAGGGAATGTCCGGTAAGGAGCCAACGGGTAAGACACTCCTTTCCACTCGCGGCCGCCGCCTGCGAACATCCCGGTCGGGAGATCACGAAATGTGACTACCCGTTGGGATTCCTGCCTTCTGGGGTCGATGTACCCGAAGGCGACAAGATGGGGGCCGTACATGTCTGAACTCACCCGCCGCAGCGTGCTGCGCGGCGCCGTCACGGGCGTTGCCGCCGCCGCGTTCACCGGGGTCGCGCTGGGCCTGCCGGTGGCGCTGGCCGCCCGGGGCACCGGGAACGACACCGGGAACGACATCGACAACACCGCGGGGTCCGTCCCGCACACCGGACCTGAGGCGTTCGACGAGACCTACCGGGGCCGGCGCATACACGGCGCGCCGCGGGCCGCCGGCGGACACCACCACGGGGGGCCGGGCTACGCGGTGTTCGTGGACGGCAAGGAACTGCATGTGATGCAGAACGCCGACTCCTCCTGGATCAGCGTCGTGAACCACTACGAGACGTTCGCCACGCCGCGTGCTGCGGCCCGGGCCGCGGTGCTCGAACTGCAGGGCGCCGCGCTCGTCCCGGTCGCTGTCTGACCCGATCGTCGCCCGACCCGAACCGCCGCACCTTAATCCGACCCGTCGCGACGCGACCCGTCGGAACCCGAACCACCCGCAAAGGACGAAGACTCTTCATGGCAGTCCGTCAGAACCAAGCGAACCTCACCGCCGCACAGAAGCGTGCCTTCACCGACGCCGTACTGGAACTCAAGCGCAGTGGCCGGTACGACGATTTCGTCACCACGCACAACGCGTTCATCATGTCCGACGTCGACAACGGGGAGCGGGTCGGCCACCGATCGCCGTCCTTCCTGCCCTGGCACCGCAGATTCCTTCTCGAGTTCGAGCAGGCGCTGCAGTCCGTCGACTCCTCGGTCATGCTGCCGTACTGGGACTGGACCCGGGACCGTACGGCGTCCGCCTCCCTGTGGGGCGCGGACTTCCTCGGCGGCGACGGGCGCGCCAGCGACGCGCAGGTGACCACCGGCCCGTTCGCCTTCAACTCCGGACGGTGGGCGGTGAACGTCCGCGTCGACTCCCGCAACTATCTGCGCCGCCAGCTCGGCGGCGGAGGCCGCCCCCTGCCGACCCGGGCCGAGGTCGATTCCGTCCTCGCCATGCCCGTGTACGACATGGCGCCGTGGAACAGCCAGTCGAACGGCTTCCGCAACCACCTGGAGGGCTGGCGCGGAGTCAATCTGCACAACCGGGTCCATGTGTGGGTCGGCGGCCAGATGGGCACCGGCGTGTCGCCCAACGACCCGGTGTTCTGGCTGCACCACTGCTTCATAGACAAGCTGTGGGCGGACTGGCAGCGACTGCACCCGACCTCGCCGTACCTGCCGGCCGCGGGGACGCCGGACGTCGTCGACCTGCGCGACACCATGAAGCCGTGGAACGACATCACCCCGGCCGACCTGCTCGACCACACCTCCCGCTACACGTACGCGTGACCTGACCCGCCCGGCGGCGGAGGCGCGGACCAGGAGCGGTGGCGCTGTCGGAGGTGCGGTCTATCGTGACGTCATGAGCGCTTTGAGCCATGACCGCCATTGCTCCGAGATCGTCGCGCAGACCGGCTTGTTGTACGCCTCCATCGAGGGTGCGGACCTCACGGTCCCGGTGCCCTCCTGCCCCGGGTGGAACGCCGGCCAGCTGCTGCGGCACCTCGGCGGCGGCCAGCGCTGGGCCGAGGAAGTGGTCCGGAAGCGGGTCCTGGAGCCGATCCCGGACGATCACTTCCGTGATCTGTCCGCGTACACCCACGAGGATCCCGCGGTGCTCGGACCGTGGCTCGTCGAGGGCGCCGCGCAGCTGGCGGAAACGCTGCGCGGCGCCGGGCCGGACACGAAGGTGTGGACCCCGGTCACCGGGGGCACCACCGCGTTCTACGCGCGCCGGTTCCTGCACGAGACGCTCATCCACCGGGCCGACGCGACCCTGGCGATCGGCAAGAAGTTCACCGCCGAGCAGGAGGTCGCCCTCGACGGCATCGACGAGTGGATGGAGCTCGGCGCTCTGCCGATGCACTTCGAGGTCCACCCCTGGATGCGCGAACTCCTCGGCCCCGGCCGCACCCTGCACTTCCACGCCACGGACACCCCGCCGCAGGCGGCGGCGGAGTGGCTGATCGATCTCACCGGCGACGCCATCGTCTGGCGCCGGGCCCATGAGAAAGCCGCAGTCGCCGTACGCGGCCCGCTGTCCGACCTCCTGCTGATCATCTACAAACGCCTCCCGGCCCGGACCGAAGGCATCGAGATCATCGGCGACGTGGAACTGCTCGACTTCTGGCTGGAACGCATCGGCTTCGGGTGACGCGCCCTCCCGGATTTCGACGCGGTATCGGCCCGTCGACCGCGACCCGGCCGAGCCCGTCCCGGCGCTGTCCGGCGGGTTCTCGCCGAAGGGCGTAGGTTCCGGCAACTTCCTCCCCCCGCTGGATCTCCAGGCCGACCCGGCGCTCGCCGGGGAACTGCGCACCCTGGTCGCCCGTGCCACGCCGGCCCGTCCGCCGACGTGGCTGACGGATCCGGTGGTGGCGTGCCGCGTGGGCCAAGCATCCCTCCCGGCCGGCGCGGACGGCGGCCCTGGCCCAACCTCGTGTCCCGCTGCGCCCCGGAGTCGTGGAAGCCCTGGCGGGCGGGTTGGCCGTGCAGGTGGCGTGGGGTCATGTGGCACTGGCCACCACCGAGTCGGGCCTGTCCCATGCGGGCAACAGCTGGTCCACCGCACTGCAGGTCGGGTGGAGTGCGGCGGTGGCGGCGCTCCTGGCGGTCTCGGGCCGGCGGTACGCCGAGTTCCGGCGAGCCGGCGGGAACGTCCGCGGCCTGCCGGCACTTGTCGGGCTCGCTCTCGGCCTGGGACTGTGGCGGGCCGGTTCCTGGATCTCGACACCGGCGTCAGCAGCCGGTCACTGCCGTTGACCTGGATCGGAGCGATCGACGCGCTGTTGCTGCTCGGCTTCTCGGTGGGGCTCGCCACCTGGGTGGCCTACCTGGCCGGCGCCGGGCTCGGGATCCCGGTCGGAGCAGGTCGCAGTCAGGTCCCGGAGGGCCCGAACGGCAGGCCGGGCGGTGCCCTTTGTCGTCGCGGTCGCGTGTGTCGCTCATGGCGGCCACGCCGGCGGCTTCGCGGGACGTGCTCAAGGTCGGCGAGGTGTCCCGGACCACGCCCGTGGGACGGGGCGGCGGAACTGCACATCTGGGTCGTCGGAGGCGGGGACCGGCGGAAGCAGCTGCTGACGATGATGATCGATTCGCTGACCCACTGATGCGGCTGCGGCCCGGGGTCCCCGGTCCGCACCACCCTCCCGATGGGGTCAGGCAGTTCGGGGGCGGGGCTTGAGGACGGCGAAGGGCGCGCCGAACGGGTCGGCGAGCCAGGCGATCCGGCCGACGTCCGGTACGTCCTCGGCGGGTGCGAGGACGGTGCCGCCGTTCTCCTGCACCCGGGTGACGATGTCGTCCGCGTCAGCCGCGTCGAAGTACGGAATCCAGCGCGGCTCCATGCTCCCCTGGGCGGCGACCATTCCGCCGAACGAAGCGTCCTCCTGCTCGCCCTCGGCGGTGGAGAGCACGGTGTAGGTCATTCCGGGCATCTTCATCTCGCTCGACCGCCAGCCGAAGAGCGAACGGTAGAAGGACAGCGCGGCCGACGGGTCAGGAACGTGCAGCTCGACCCAGAGCAGCGTGTTGTGTTCCGACGTCTTCTCCAGGCCTTTGACCGCCCCCGGCTGCCAGACGGCGAACTCGGCGCCGCCCGGGTCGGTGAGGCAGGACATCCGTCCCGCGTCCATGACGTCGAAGGGCTCGACCCGCACGGTCCCACCGGCCTGCTCGACCGCCTTGGCGGTGGCGTCCGCGTCCGGGGTCCGGAAGTACACCGTCCAGGCCGGGGCGGCGCCCTCCTCGGTGAGCTGCCCCAGGGCCGCGACCGTCTTGCCGTCCTTCTGGAACAAGCCGTAGCCGCCCGCGTCGGGGCCGGCGGACTCGAAGGTCCAGCCGAAGACCGCCGCGTAGAAGCCGGCCGTCGCCGTGGTGTCGGGGCTGGCGAGGTCGAGCCAGTTGGGTGCGCCGGTGGTGAAGTCGGTCGTGAGCATCGTGACGATCCTGCCTCTCGCGAATGCGGTCGGAGCATGAGCGCGGGGAGATCCACCCCGAGGTGAACGATCCCTAGCGGATCGTAGCGAAACGCCCACCGGAGGACATCGCGAATGGCGGAGCGGCGGCCTCGAAAACGGGGGCCGGCGGCTCCTGTGGGCCTGGAGCCGCCGGCCCGCCGGCCGCGCGGTGCGGGGTCCGCGGTGCGGGGTCCGGGTCCTGGGCGGGTCAGATGCCGTCGGTGAACAGCAGCTTGTTGGGGGAGGTCTTGCTGACCGAGCTCAGGACGCCCTTGGTGGCGGTGTCCGCCAACCAGGCCGTGATGTCCTGCGGAGTCGCGGCCGGATGGGTGGTCTTGTACAGCAGCGCGGTCCCGGCGACATGCGGAGAGGCCATGGAGGTGCCGTCCAGAGCGACGCTGCCGCCGCCGAGCTTGGCCGACACGATGGCCTGTCCGGGGGCGTAGAGCGACACGCACTTGCCGTAGTTGGAGAAGTCGGTCTCCTGGTCCTGCCGGTTGCTCGCGCCGACGGCCACGACGCTCCCCGCCGACGCCGGGGAGGTGGTGCAGGCGTCGGTCGCTTCGTTGCCCGCCGCGACGACGGGCAGGACGCCCAGGTCGAGGAGGGAGCTGACGGCGCTGTTGACCATGGAGGACACCGGGCCGCCGAGTGAGGCGTTGAGGACCGCCGGCTTGCCGGGGTTCATCGCCGCGTTCGCTCCCGCCCATTCGAGTCCGGCGATGACTTTCAGACTGCTGCTCTTGCCGGCACAGTCGAGGACCCGGACGCTGATCAGCGTCGCCTGGCGTGCGACGCCGTACGTCTTGCCGCCGATGGTGCCCGCGACGTGGGTGCCGTGGCCCTCGCAGTCCGCTCCGTTGCGTCCCTGGGACGGGAACGCGTCGAAGCCGGGAACGGCGCGGCCCTCGAACTCACTGTGGTTGTAATCGATGCCGGAGTCGAGGACATAGGCGTTGGCGCCGGCACCCGTGGCGGTCACGGTGAAGGTGTTGTCCAGCGGCAGGTTCGGCTGGTCGATCCGGTCCAGGCCCCAGGACACCGAAGGCGCCACCGCGCCGGCGGCCGCGGTCGTCTTCGCCGGGGTGCCGGGCTCCGGCGCGCGGAACTCGGCGTCCTGCTCCACGGCCAGGACGTTCGGGTTCGCCCTGACCTTGGCCAGCTGAGCGGCCGACATCTTGGCGCCGAAGCCCCGGAGCACCCTGCTGAACCTGAACAGGGAGGACACCCCGGACTTGGTCACCGCATCGGCGACGTTGGCCTTCGGCTTGAGCTGGACGATGTACTGGTCGGCGATGGGGGACGACGCCGGGACGCGGAGCGGCGCGAGAACGGGTGCGCCCGCCCCGGCGGGGCCGGGCTTCGCGGCGGCGGACAGCGGACCTGCGGTCACCAGGGCAGCGGTGACGGCGGTCGCGATAGCGAGCTTGCTTCTGGTTTTCACTGGCGCAGGCAATCATGCGCGAACATTCATATTCCAGGTCATATGCCGCGAGTCGCGTAATTTCTGCGCGAGGGGCACGGGCCCGCTCCTCGAACCGTCAATGGAACGCAAACCGAATCGGGCCGAATGAGTTCGCCGGTAGCGGGTGCCTTGGGGAAGTCTGCGAGAAGTGCTGTGGAGGATAAGGGTTTCTCCTAATCTGTCCAGTGGGTGTTCGAGCCGTAGTGGCCAGGAAATGGATCTCGCGCTCCGCGGCGTGATCTTGGGGAATGTCCGGACCTGACTACGGCGCGAGTCCGTCCAAAACTCTGGGGGGAACCAGATCATGTCCAATCAGTCCGGCACCACACGGCCGAGCGCTCCGGAGCCGAGCGATCCGACCCCGAGCGATCCGACCCCGAGCGATCCGACCCCGGGCAATCCGGCCCCGGGCAATCCGACGCCCGGTATTCCGCGACCGGGCAATCCGCCGCGACCGGTAAATCCACCGTAGGGTGCCCCGCCGAACGCGGCCGCCGGCCGGAGCGACCTCAACACGACGCTGACGAACATCAGAGAACTGCTGACCAACGTCGTCGGCATCGTCACCGTGCTGGCCTCCGCGCTGGCGACCTTCGGAGTCGGCGCCGTCGTCGGCCACAATGTCGCCTCGCCCGAGCCTGGCCCGACCATCACCGTCACGGCGCCGCCGGCCAAGGTGGCGACCCCGCCGACCACTCCCGGACCCGATCCGACCACTTCGTCGCCGGAGTCGCCGCCCGCCTCGACCAACGGAACGGTTCTCGGCAGCTACAGCGTCAATCTCGGTTTTGGCCACTCCATACCCCTTGGCCCCACGAAGCCCACGCAGTCCCAGTTCAGCACGACGGGATTAGGGGATCTGGGCACGGCCGCGCCCGCGGACCATCTGGTGTTCGTGCCCATCAACGGGGACAAGATGCTGAGTCTTCCAGCCGGCAGCACACCCAATTACGAGGCCTGTGCGAGTAACACCGTGTTCGCCAATCAGGCCGACAGTGCTCCGGGAACATCGTTCTGTCTGATCGAGAACGGCAGAATGGCCGGCGTCACGATCTCGTCGGCCCAGCCGGCCTATGTCGTACTGAACGTCACGGTGTGGGCGAACACCGCCTGATCGACGAGCGACCCGGGTGAAATCCGCCGGGTCGTGAATTCCGCGACCGAACGGTGTTCCCCCGGTTCACCCGGGGGAACACCGGTCCTTCAGGTGGGGAGATGCCACTGCTGGTTGGCGGCGGCGCTGTTGCAGGTCCAGATCTGCAGCCGGGTGCCGTTGGCGGAACTCGGTCCCGAGGCGTCGAGGCAGCGACCGGAACCGGCGTTGACCAGGGTGTTGTTGGTGCTCGGCGTCCACTTCTGAGCGGTGGTCCCGTTGCAGTCGTACAACTGGACCTTGGTGCCGTTCGCGGTACCGGCGGCAGTGACGTCCATGCACTTGCTCAGCGCCTTCACGCTGCCGTCCGCGCCCACCGCCCAGCTCTGCGCGCCGGTTCCGTTGCAGTCGTAGAGCTGCACCGCGGCACCGTTCGTGGAACTCGCACCCGCCACATCCACGCACTTACCGCCGTAGCCCGTGATCGCACCCGAGCCGCCGCCGGTGCCCGTCACCGTCAAGCTGTAGGTGGCTGTCTGGGCACCCGACGAGCCGGTGCCGGTGACGGTGATGGGGTACGTGCCAGGTGCGACCGCCGAGGTCGTGGCCACGGTCAGCGTCGAGCCGCCTCCCGAGGTCACCGACGCCGGGCTGAACGACACGGTCGCTCCCGACGGGGCACCGCTCGCGGTCAGCGCCACGCTCTGCGCCGTACCGCCGGACGTGACGGCCGTCGTGACCGTGGCGGTGGCCGACGCGCCGGGTGCCACCGTGCCCGAGGCGGGCGTCACGCCGAGCGTGAAGCCGGCACCCGGATTGGACGCACCGCCGCCACCGAGCCACTTGATGCCGTTGAGGAGGAACTGGTTCTGCTGGGCGCTCGCGAAGGTCGACGACAGCGCGGTGTTGGTGTCGTAGTTCATCGCGTTGTGACCGAAGTTCGCGTACAGCATCTTGTACTGGCGGTTGGTCCAGATGATCGGGTAGTAGCCGCTGTTCCAGGTCTGGGCGGGGTCCGTCCCGACCGGGAAGGTGGACGGGTCGAGGGAGGCCAGGATGTCGATGTTCGGGTTCTGGCGCAGATCGTTGTTCCAGCTGTACCACTCGCTGACCGACGAGGCGATGGTGGCCGGCAGCCCTGCCATCGACGGGTGTGCGTGGTCCTCGACCTTCAGCGTCTCGGCCGTCGGGCCCCAAGTGTTGCTCTTGAAGGTGCCGGTGCCCAGGAAGGTGTTGTGGTACCAGGACCAGCTGTTGGAAGTGGAGTCGTTGTAGGCCGAGACGTGGAAGCCCATCCAGCCGCCGCCGTTGTCCATGTACGTCTTGAACGCACTCTGCTGGGCTGCGGTCTGCGGGTGGTTGTCCAGGAACAGGACCACTTGGTACTTGGTCAGGTTCGCGGTGTTGAGCTGGCTCCAGTCACTGGTCGCGGTGTACGTGAAGCCGTTCTCCGCGGCGTGCTGCGGGAACCACTGGTTGGCCTCGTGGACGAAGCTGATGTGCGCCGCGTCGTAGGTGCCGTCGTAGAACGCCAGCACCTTGAAGGTGGGGGCCGCGTGCGCGGTGCCCGAGTCCGGGACGGCGGTGAGGCCGAGCAGGAGCATGCAGAGCGCGAGCAGCCGTATCAGTACGCGTTGCACGGGGAGTGCCGTGCGGGTTCGCAACATGGGACGGGGTTCCTCCTGGGCACGGCGGAGTGACAGTGGGGGGATCGTGCGGAGAGACCGAGGTGCGGGCGTCGGCAGCGAACAGGTCGGACGGCCTACCGACGTTCTCCTGACGGAGCATCAGTAGAAGACTTCACTTTGTTCACGACTTAATCCAGGTGGTGATTTAACCGAGGGGACACGACCCCGTCAAGACCTCGCACAGGCCCCGCAGTTGCCGCTCGCCGGCGATTGCCGGCGGCTCACGCAACCCATGGGGGCGCTGTACTGCACTGATGGCCCCGGAAAGGCGGGAAGGGGACGCCGTGGTCTTGACAGCGTCGTGGTCTAGTCCAAGCATGGTCGTGGTCGTACAGCGTTTCAGGACACTGTCCCGACCCGCTCGGGCCGCACCTCGACCGGCCGTACATCAACCGTGGGACTCTGCCTGGGGCTTGTCGTGTACCGACTGTTCCGACGCTGCGGGGCGCCGGAAGCGGTACCTTGCCTCAGCTGACCCCTCGTACCCGCGTGCCCGCACGGGCCGGTATGTGTAGCCCAGGTGTCGCCATGTCCCGTCCGTCATGCCCTGTCATGTTCTGTCGTACGACGAGGACGTGAGTGCTTACCCCCCGTCGTCTCTGTGCCCGGAACCCGCAGCCCCCCATCCGTGAAGCGAGGAGCACGACTGCCTTCCGGCTTTCCACCGTCCCCCACTGAGGAGCCCGTCATGTCGGCGTCACCCCCCACCCGACGCATCAGCCCCCGCCCCCTCGCACTGTTCGCCGCCGCCGTGCTCCTGCTCTGCGGCTGGCTCCAGCAGGCGCTGTCCCCCCAAGCCTCCGGAGCCGAGAACACGTCTCCCGCGGCGGCCGCCGCCACGTTCACCGATGACTTCAACGGTGCCGCGGGAAGCGCGGTCGACAGCTCCAAATGGGGCTACGAGACCGGCGACAACGTCAACAACCACGAGCGGGAGTACTACACGAGCGGTAACCACAACGCTGCCCTCGACGGCCAGGGCAATCTCGTCATCACCGCCCGCAAGGAGAACCCGGCCAACTACCAGTGCTGGTACGGCACCTGTCAGTACACCTCCGCCCGGCTCTCCACGCCCACCAAGTTCACCCAGGCGTACGGCCACTTCGAGACCCGCATGAAACTCCCGCGCGGCCAGGGCATGTGGCCCGCGTTCTGGATGCTCGGCAACGACATCGGCACGGCCGGCTGGCCCGGCAGTGGTGAGATCGACATCATGGAGAACGTCGGCTTCGAGCCCGGCTCCGTACACGGCACCATCCACGGCCCCGGCTACTCCGGAGCCGGCGGCATCGGTGCCGGTTTCACGCTCCCCGGCGGCCAGAGCTTCTCCGACGCCTTCCACACCTTCGCCGTCGACTGGGCGCCGAACTCCATCAAGTGGTCCGTCGACGGCAATGTCTACGAGACGCGCACCCCCGCCGACCTCAACGGCAACCGCTGGGTGTTCGACCACCCCTTCTACCTGCTCCTCAACCTCGCGGTGGGCGGTGACTGGCCCGGCGACCCCAACTCCGGCACCACGTTTCCGCAGCAGCTCGTCGTGGACTACGTGCACGTCACCACCAGCGACACCTCGGGCGGCGGCACCGGCCACCCGCTCACCGGAATCGGCAACAAGTGTGTCGACGTAGCGGCGTCGAACAGCGCCAACGGCACGCCCATACAGCTCTACGACTGCAACGGAACGGGCGCGCAGGCCTGGACCTCCTCGTCCGACGGCACCCTGCGAGCGCTCGGCAAGTGCATGGACGTCACCGCCGCGGGCACCGCTGACGGCACCAAGATCCAGCTCTACGACTGCAACGGCACCGCAGCGCAGAAGTGGACCGCGGGCGCCGGAAGCACTCTCGTCAACACGGGATCGGGCCGCTGCCTGGACGCCACCGGCGCCAGTTCCGCCAACGGCACCCGGCTCCAGATCTGGGCCTGCAACAGCTCCGCCGCCAACCAGCAGTGGCACCTCGCCACCTGACCGACACGTCGGAACGTCAGGTGCCCGGCCGGCCCTTGAGCCGGCCGGGCACATCTCGGAGCGCTACGGTCGTTCGCTCGGGACCGGCTGAATCGCGGACCACCGGGCGAGCATCCGCTGACGCATGTCCGTGCTGAGGCTGCTCACGCCCTGGAGCGAGGCATGGCCGGCGGCCATCCTGCCGACGACTCCGAGTCGGTGGACGAGCCGCTGCCGAGCGGTTGCCGTACCCCACTTCCAGTCCCGCCTCGGGACACGTGCCAGGTGGTCGGTGCCGTCGCGGTGTGCACGCTGGACCAGCGCGTCGCCGCGGATCAGCCAGCCGGCGCACGCGTCGGTGAGGTCGCCCTGGATCTCCGATCCGGTCGCCGCGCGCCACGCGGTTCGGTAGGCGTTCTCGGCCCGCTCCAGCAGCGGTTCGTTCGCCGAGGTGACGCACCAGCAGGTGGGAAATCCGATGCGCAGATAGGCGAGCTCCATGACGCCGCTGCCCAGCGAGGCCTGCTCGAAGTCGATGAACCTGACTCCCGCCGTGGTGTGCAGGTCGTTGCCAGGGCACGGATCCCCGTGCAGAAGCGCATGCCCGGGTGCTCGGTCGAGCCGGTCGATGAGGGCTTCGAGTTCTTCGGACACTCCGGGCGGCACGGGAGCCTCCAGCACCGCGGCCAACCGGAGGAACGCGTCGACGTCGTCCTGACCCGGACCCTGCCAGCGGGGGAGCACGCCGACATCCTGCGGACCGGTGGTGGTGTGCAGCTGGGCCAGCGCGGCGGCGTAGTCGACGATCCAGTCGCCGGCGGGTTGTTGGTGCTCCCAGTGCTCCAGCACCACCACACGCTCGCCGGGATCGGTGGCCAGCAGCGCGGGCACCACGGGTGATGCGGCCCGGCCGGCCAGCCGCAGAGCGGTCACCTCACGTGTGTACCGCTCGGCGGCGTCGGGGCCCTCCACGAACTGCTTCACCACGGCCGACGCTCCAGGCAGCTCAACGCGCCACACACGTGAGCGGGGGCTGCTGCCCAGTCTGCGTGAGCGACCGGGCGATCCCAGTTCACTCCTCAACTCGTCCCCGAACGGCAGCCGCGATCCCATGGGCCCATCCTTCCATGCGGCTCCGCGCCGGCCGGCTGCCCCTGGACCCTGGCGCTCCACCCTGCTGCGAGCGGGCTGGGCCGTCATGGTGAGGGGCGGACAGGCCCGACTGTTGATCATCGCACTGATGTTCCGAGCATGCGCGTCCAACGAGATCGTGATCTGTGACGGGAGTGATCTTGAGCGAGTGGATGGCCCATTGCGGGCTTCAGTTCGAGCTGCGATTGTTCACGTTCAGTGCTACGGATTTGGTTTAGAGTCCCATCATGCAACTTCCTGCCTTCGTTGACCTCCGGCCAATCGGCAGGTGCAACTTGACTTGTCCCTTCTGTTTCGGGCCCAGGCATGAGGTTCCCTCCATGTCTCGAAGGGACGCCCTGCGGGTTGCCGAAGTATTACGAGATGCCTGCGTGCAGGGAGTGGTGGTTTCTGGGGGCGAGCCCACGCTTCTGCCTTATCTGGCGGACCTTGTCGGCGCGTTGCATCGATCCTCTCCCTCGGGAGACCCGGGGCCGCGAGTCGTCCTCAGTACCAATGGGCTGGCGCCTCTGCGAACGATGGAGCGCATCCTCCCCAGCCTCTCCTGGATCGCCCTGCCCCTGGAATCCGCGGACCCCATCGAACACGCGGCCTTGCGGACAGGCGTCGCACCGCATCGCGAGAAGGTACTCGCGCTGCTCGCGGAAGTGCGAAAGAACCACAAGCCGGTTCAGGTCAAATTGGGGACGGTTGTCACGCATCTCAACCTTTCTGGGGCTTCTAGGGTTCTCGACCTGATTGAGGAGGACTCCTGGCTTCCCGATGTGTGGAAGGTGTACCAGATGTCGGAGACCAACTACGGTGCGGACAATCGGGACTGGCTCGCGGTCAGCCAGGAGGACTTCGACGAAGTGGTCAGGAAGTGCGAGAAGGCCGCTGCCGAGCGTGGAGTCACTCTGCGTGTCTATCGGAACTCCACCCGCACGGGCAGCTACTTCTTCATCGACCCGGACTGCGAGATGGTGGTGGTCGACGAGGCCGGCGAGCGGCGTATCGGAAACCTGTTCGACGAGCTGGCGAAGTGCTCGGAGGGGATGAAGGGCGCATTTCCCTCAGGGGAGCTGATTTCTCTGACGAGAAACATGGACAACTTCGTGAACACCTACCCTGATGCGTGAGGGACGGGGATGGCGGAGCACGTACGGGTAGGCGTCCAGGCGATCGTGCGGGTCGGGGATCGTGTACTCCTCGGACTGCGTGCCAATGCCTTCGGTGCCGGCACGTGGGGACTGCCCGGCGGTCATCTCGAACTGGGTGAGACCTTGATCGAGGCCGCCCGCCGGGAGTTGGAGGAGGAGACCGGTGTCCGCGCCATCGGCGCGCGGGTCGTCTGCGTGACGGATCCTGATCCGGCTGCGAATCACCATATACAGGTCGGAGTAGAGGTGCTGGCGTTTGAAGGGGACATCCGGGTATGCGAGCCGGAGCGCTGTGTGAGGTGGGAGTTCTGGCCGCTGGATGCGTTGCCGGAGGCGCTCTTCGTCGGTTCGGTCGGCGTTGTCCGAAGTTTCAGCGCGGGCGCTCTGCACCTTCCTTGACGGCTCTTCCCGGCTTGTCGTCACTCAGCGCGGACACCACATCGCGAAGAATCTGCTTGTGCTGTTCCTCGTGGGCGCCGAACTGCCCCCAGGTGCTGGCCAATTCCCACTGGGTATTGAATGCGGCCACGCTGTCGTCGTAATATCTGCTGCTCTGGCTGAACCGGATCTCGAAGGCACTCAGTCCTCGACGGGTCCGGAAGTCAGGGTTGGCCGTCAGATAGGGTTCAAAGAATCCCATGTCCGTGGTGAGGAGCGTGGACCCGGAGATGTCCATCGGGGTCAGCCGCAACTCGATGAGGTCTCCGTACTGTTCCTGAAGCCGCAAGTAGGACTGGATCACCGGGAGGAACGTTTCCAGGTAGTACTGGCTGTCCTCGACGAGGTCCACGATGTTCTGAACGTTGGCCTTCTCCGTCGTCGCGTCCCGCTTGCTGAAGACGGCCAGGCTGTTCCATGGGCTGCTGAGCACGACATGGAAGTGGATATGTCGTTCGAGAGCACGAATGATCGCTGGGTAGAACAGATCCACGTGGCTGAGAAAATATGAGGCACCGGCATGCGCGATCAGCCGGATGATGGATCGCTCCCTCGTGAGCGCCGACTTCTTCGCTTCGTTGCGCTCGGTGTTCTGCTGAGGTCGGTACACCTGATCGATCAGGTAGGGAAGTTCCTGGGCGGGTGTCACGGCGGCACGCAATTCAGCGAGTTTTCGACGCACTTCGCGTGTCTGGGGATGATCCCTGCCGAGTGTCGCCGAGGCGTTGTCCGCGACTGTCTCCAGCATGGCCACGGCGCGTTTCCTGCGAGCGTCGAACGTCGGGCCTTGCTCCGCTGCAGTGAACTCTGCTTCCGCCAGGGACGCCTGCGTGACGATGGTCTGCCGATGGTCGGAACCGAGAATCGCCGAGGCGTTCAGGGAGATGGTCTCCAGATCACCCAGGGTCTGTTCGCTGACGTCGGTGTCGTCGGATGCTGCGGCCACCTCGAACTTCGCGGCGGTCAGGGCCGCCAGCGCCGCGATGGCTCTCGGATGTTCACTTCCCTTGACGCGAATGAACTGCTCGGCCGAGGTGCTGAAGTCGTCCAGTGCTCGCCCGATGGCCGGCTGGTCCTGCTGGATCCTGGCTATCTCGAGCAACACCCAGTCGGTGGTCAGCCGGGCTTCCGGATTGTCGACGCTCCAGTACTTCCCCATGGCCCGCACCGACTGTTCGGCCCATATTCGGGCGTCCTCCAGGTCGTCCGCCCGCAGACTCACGGCACTGAGGTTGGAGAGGATCCGGGCGAGCTCAGGGGCGGCGCTGCGGCGCGCCCTGTTGAGGGCGCAGCTCAGGACGAGCCGGGATCGCTCCACATCACCGTGTTCCGCCAGCAACATGCCGAGGTCGTTCCAGACGGCGGCGGGATAGATCTCCTGGTCGGCCTCCGATATCTCCATATGGCGCAAGGTCAGATCGGCTATGGTCAGCGATCCCTGCTTCAGGCCGATGGCCGACAGGAGCTTCGCGAAATGGGCGAGTCGCTGAGCGATCGCCTGGTGAGGTTCCCCCACCAGGTCGCGGTGGCGGAGACACGCCACGAACCGTACGAGGAGGTCATCTCCCGTCGGACGGGATTCGCCGGCTTCCAGGAGGTAGCCCTCCGCCAGTTCTATGGCGTCGTTCAGGGTCTCGAGTGCGTTCACGTTTCCTTCCGGAGCCCCGGCGCCCATGGGTGATCGTTCTGTCATGACAGCCGTCCCCTCCACAACGGGTATATGTTGCCGCCCAGATCGGATTTTTCGAGGGCCTCCGCTATGGCCTTTCTGGATGAGGAGTCGTCTTCCAGATCGCTTTCTTCCGCTACGGCGTAAGGCTTGACCAGCGGGGAAGTCTGGATCCCTGCTGTGCCGTTCGCTGCCGAGCCGGCGCCGGTGCCCGGCCATACGCCGGTCGGGACGACCAGTCTGATACCTGCCAGGCTGCGGACCGCCTCCTCTATCGTCACGGCGAATGCCGAGTCGGCCGGCGCCGTGCAGTACGGCGGCCTCTTGACGAGGAGGCCCAGTACGGTGGATGCGCGATGAGGGGCTTCTCGTTCGATCGGACTGCCGGAGAACTGGCGGTGGTCGTCGCACGGACCGTCGCACTGCAGGCGGAGGGCGTTGACGACCCTGTGCTTCGTACTGCCGTAACGCAGGGAGACTTCGACGACATTGCCGGACAGAAAATCGTCGGAGTCCGATAATCGATGAACGGCCTTCCAGGGGTCGCCGTGCTTCACACGATCGAAGAATGCTTCGGGAAGCGGTGGCGGCTGTTGGAATCCAAGCCTCAGTAACGCCAGGTCGGACAGCATGTCGTAATCCTTCAGCAGCCCCGTCGCGAACGTGCTGTCCGGTAGGCGAACCTTCAACAGCTCACTGTCGGAAGGGCGATCCCGAAGGCAGTGCTCGGCGGTGACAGCGAAGTTCCGTGTCAGTCTTACCCCGAATCCCAGGAGGAGATCGTCACGGAATATCTCTATGAAGTTCTCATTGTGCGTCACGCGTCGGGCCCCCCGTTCGGTTCCGGAATCGAACCCCCTTGCGCTTTCCGTGCCCATCGGCACGCGCCTCCGCGCGCAGCAGTTCCACGAAGCGCCGGTCCGCCTCCTCCGCATTCCTGACCCCCTCCGTGACGATCACCCATAAGGGATCACGGTCGGAGCGCCGGGGGTTGGTCTCCTCCTGGGTCTTCCATATACCCCAGGCATTGATCCACTCACGCATGGCCTCGAAGGTCTTTTCATGCGCCGCGAGGAGCTGATCGGAACCATAGATCTCGAGCTTGGCCAGTACGGGGGTGATGTCCGCCCGGTCGGTCTGGGGATTCCGGCGTTCGGGGAGGATTCCCGTCCGGAGCATCTCCCCGCGGTCGTGGGCAATACGGTGGATCAGGATCAGGGCTTCGTCGTAGACCGCCATCCGCCGATCCCAGACGCGATGTTCGCGCTCACGCCTGGTCGTGGAGCGCTGCGCGATCCCCACGCTGAGGAGCGAAGCGAGGGCGCCCAGCGCTGTTCCGATCAGTACGGCCTCAGGGGGAGTCAGTCTCACGCCGCCATCGTGGCGCCCAGCCCGGGTGTACGGGTCCGTAATCAGCGAAGTGCGGTTCGGGACAGGGCTCCGTGAGCGATTTTCAGCCTGTCGGCAGAGACGGGGGATGTCCCGTGCCGTGGGACGGGGGCAGCCCGGCGGTGCGGCGCAGCCAGTCGTCGAGAGCGAAGAAATCCCGGTCGGTCAAGCCCCAGCGGGGGTCGACCCGGTGGAGGAGGGCTTGTCCCTGATGCTGTGCGGAGACCCAGGTGCGGTCGGCGTCGGTGATCTCATCGTCGACCCAGACGAAGGCGCGACCTGCGGCCCATTCGACGAGCGCGCGGGTCTTCCAGTGCAGTCCGGCCCGCTCATCCAGAGCATCCGGATCATACGGCTGGTTCGGGTCGTTCCGTTCGTCCTGGTCCTCGTCCTCGTCGGAGGGCTCGGGCCAGTTCACGACCGGCAGATCCGGCAGGCCGAGCAGCGGGGCGATGCACTCGTTCGCGTCGGCCATCCATGTCGTGGCCCAGACCAGATCGCACGGCAGTGCCGCCAGTCGGGGGCCGTACTCGGGATTGATCCTGGCCAACAGCGGATGCGATCCGGCTCCCTGCCGACCGGTACTCGTCCGATACGTCGGATAGCCGTTCGGATGCTGTTGCGGTGTCGCCCCGAACGGGATGAGCGGGCCGTCGACGTCGAGGAAGAGCAGTGGGCGCTGGACGGATCCGTTCACGGTTGCACGATAGTGGTCCCTTCGCCGGGGACTGTCGCTCGACGCGAGCCACCGACTGGTGTGTCAGCGGCAGCTACTACGGTGGTGGGCAACGAACGGCACGAGCGAACACCCGGGCGACCAGCGGGGGCACACATGACGGACCGGCCCGGACTTCCGGAGGACCTGGACCGGCCTGCGGTCGAGGCCGTTGCCGCCGAGATCCGCCGCCGCGGTGGCACCCGACTCACGACCAGCCGGCACCCGGGCGAGGACGGCCCCGAGCGCTTCTACCTGGGGGCTCGGTGTCCGGCCGACGGGTGAGATGAGCGGAGACCAGACGGTCGGGGAATGGGACCTGAGCCAGCACTGATCCGATCCTCTGCGACGCCGGGGCTGCCGCGTCGGATGCGCTCAGATCAGCAGGAACCCCGCGATGACCGACGCCGCGTTCGCCGTCACGGATGCCGCGTACGGGACCGGGCCGTTCAGCCGGAGCATACGGCGGAGGAGCAGCGCCTCCACCATGCATACGGTTGCCTCGGCCACGGCGAAGTATCCCCAGTAGTCGGCGGCCGGGACCTGGGCGAGGAACCACCAGAGGGGTGGGTGCGTCACACAGTTGACCATCAGGGCGGCGGCACCGGCGCGCGCCGGCCGGACGCGGGCCGATACGGTGAGCGCCGCGATGTAGACAGGGACCTCGACGAGCAGCGTCAGGGCGAGGGCGAACAGGTACGGCACGGCGGGATCGTGTCACGGGGAGGGGACGGATGGCGAGCGCGCAGGCGGCGGGCCTGCCCGCCGTGCGGGGGCTGGGTGCCGCGCCGGTGGCGGGGTTCGTGTGCGCGGCGGCCGTCGCCCTCGTGGCGGCGTTGCGACTGCCGGCCGGGACAGCGGTCATCGGGCTGGCGACGTTCGGAATCCTGCACAACGTGCTGGAACTGCGGTACGTGGCCGGCCGCTTCGAAGGGGTGCTGCGCGGGCCGTTCCTGCGGCTGCTGGGCCTGCTGATCACGGGGATCGTCGTGTGCCGCCTGCTGCCGCCGTCGACGGCGACGCGCACCGGCGAGATCCTGCTGGCCTACGGGCTGCTGGGCACCGCGTGTGCGCACGCGCTGCGCTCCCGGCTGCAGCTCCTGGTGGCCTCGGTCGCCGTGCTCGCGGCGGCGGCCGGCACCTCACTGGCCTTCCCCGCCTACCACTTCGTGGTGCTGACGCATCTGCACAACGTCGTCCCGCTGCTCTTCCTGTGGGAGTGGTCGCGCCGGTTGCCGCAAGGGCGGGCCACCTTCCGTGCGGTGCAGTGCGGATGGGTCCTGGTGGTGCCCGCACTGCTGATGGCCGGGGCGTTCGACCACTGGCTGGCCGCCGGTACGGCCTGGACCGACCGGTTGTCCGCCGCGTACACACCGCCGGCGTGGCTGGACTCGACGCTGAGTCTGCGCTTCGTCGCGGTGTTCGCCTTCCTGCAGACCATGCACTACGTGGTCTGGGTCTGGTTCCTGCCGCGCTATGCGCCCGATGCGACGCGGTCGTTCGAGCGACGGGTGCCGGTCGTGCGCGGCTGGCGGGCCTGGGCGCTGGGCCTGGGCGTGGCCGTGGTCCTCGCGTCGCTGTTCGCGACGGACTACGCGCAGGGCAAGGCGCTGTATGCGGCGATCGCGAGCTACCACGCCTATCTGGAGTTTCCGGTCCTGTTGATGCTCATTCTGGGACTGGGGCCGGTCCCGGCTCCGGTCGCCGGGCCCGTCGAAGGGAAGAACACACGTGTCTCTACTGGCTGATGTCGCTCCTGATCCGCCCTCCTCGGGCGGGCATGTCGTCCTCACCGTGGTGGGGGTTGTGCTGCTGGTCGGTGTCCTCGTGCTGGTCATGGTCGCGCTGTCCCGCCGCAAGTGAGCGGTGCCGGGGGCGCGCGTCAGCGACGGATCAGGCGGACGTGGGTGACTGCTGCCGAGCTGACCTGCTCGGCCACCTGGTAGCCGTCGATCGATTTGCCCCAGTTGTCGAACAGGCGCACGCCCTTCCCGGCGAGCATGGGCGTGACGACCAGGTGCAGTTCGTCGAGCAGCCCGGCACGCACGTACTGCTGGATGGTGCCGGGGCCACCGCCGAGGCGCACGTCCTGGCCCGCCGCGGCTTCGAAGGCCCGCCGCAGCACCGTTTCGGCGGGCTCGTCGGTGAAGTGGAAGGTCGTTCCACCCTTCATCGGCAACGACGGCCGCAGGTGATGGGTGCGGACGAACACGTCATGGTGGAAGGGCGGGTTGTCACCCCACCAACCGGTCCATGACTCGTCCTGCCACGCTCCCCGCACGGGCCCGAACATGTTGCGGCCCATGATGGTGGCGCCGATGTTCTCGTCGCCCCGCTCGACGTAGTCGGCGTCGATCCCCGCTGTGCCCTCGTCGCGGGCGCGCAGCGCGGCGAACATCCACTCGTGCAAACCGTCGACGCCGTCCCCGAAGGGTGCGTCCAGGCGCTGGCCCGTGCCGGTGGCGTAGCCGTCCAGGGTGATCGTGATGTTGTGTGCGCGCAGCTTGCGCATGGCGTTCTCCTTGGTCCGTCTCTCGTTGTTTTCCGCTCTCACCTATGCGTCGAACGAGATACGGCCGAATCGACAGCTCCTCCGAGAATTCTCCCTCAGGCGAGATCGATATGGACGCTGGTGGACTTCACGCGGGCAGTCGCCTGCATGCCGACCTGCAGTTGCAGTTCCTCGACGGCCTCGCGGGTGAGCAGTGAGACCAGCCGGTGCGGGCCGGCCTGGATCTCGACCTGGGCGGCGACGTCGCCCAGTTTGACCGCGGTGACGATGCCGGAGAAGGCGTTGCGCGCGGATGTGTACGCCTCGCCGTTCTCCGCGGCGGCCTCCTGCGCGACTTCGACGCAGAAGGCGGCAAGGTCCGGGCCGTCGACGAACCGGCGGGTGTTCTCGCGGCGGGTGGGAAAACGGCCGGCATCCGCCCAGCGCCGCGCCGTGTCGACGCTCACGCCGAGCAGGTTCGCCGCCTGACCAATGGTGTAGGACTCCATGAGCCGAAGACTAAGCCCAACTCCGCGCGTCCCCGTCGGCGGCAGCGCTGGTGGACACGGTTTTGGAGACCCCCGGGCGACACGCCACCACCCGCCCCACGACCGGTGGCCGGTGCTCCGGTCCGCTGACCGGAACGCGGCATGACAGGGGGCTCCCGTCACTCCCATGCTGCAGACCGTCAGTCCGACTCCTTCGTGGGATTCGGCGATGTCGAAGCGGGGGCGGGTCATGAGCGACGGAGCGGATTCCACGGTGGAGGGTGCGGTGCTGTCGCTGCCGAAAGGCGGCGGTGCGGTCGGCGGCATGGGGGAGACGTTCACTCCGGACCTGTTCACCGGGACGGGGAATTGCACGGTGCCGATCACGGTCCCCGCCGGCCGGCTCGGATTGGCACCGCACCTGTCGCTGGGATACAGCACCGGCAACGGGAACGGGCCGTTCGGCCAGGGATGGCAGCTGAGCCTGCCGGGGGTGTCCCGCAAGACGTCCCGAGGCATTCCCCGATACGCGGAAACGGAGACGGCCGGGCCTGCCGGGCCCGGGGCGGACCGGGCCGATGTGTTCGTCCTGTCGGGGGCCGAGGATCTGGTGCCCGTCGACGGTGGCCGGCCGGGCCGGGTGCGGTACCGGCCGCGGACGGAGGGCCTGTTCGCGCGGATCGAGCACGTCAGGGACGCCTCCGGGAACTACTGGGAGGTCCGCGGGAAGGACGGTCTGCTGACCCGTTACGGGACGCCCCGTCCGGCCACCGCGGACGCCACCTGGCGCGACCCCGCAGTGGTCGCTGATCCCGATGACGCGAGCCGGGTCTTCGGGTGGCGGATCACCCGGACCGAGGACGCGCTGGGCAACGTGATCCGCTACGACTATCTGCGCGACCACGGCCAGGAGGCGGGGCACACGTGGGACAGTCCGCTGCTCGCCCGGATCTCCTACGCGGACTACGGTGACCGGGCCGAACCGTCGTTCCTCGTCGCGGTGGACTTCGACTACGAGTCGCGGCCCGACGCGTTCTCGGACCACCGGTCCGGGTTCGAGGTGCGGACGTCGTTGCGCTGCCGCACCGTCCGGGTGACCACCCACGCCGCGGACGGCATCGCCCGGGTGGCCCGGGAGTGCCGGTTCACCTACCAGCAGGCCGGGTTCAACGGTGTCTCACTGCTCATCCGCGTCGACGTGGTCGGGATCGACGGCCAGGATCAGCCGCCGGGCCAGGACCCGTTACTGGAGAACCTGCCGCCGCTGACCTTCGGGTACTCGGGGTTCGATCCGGCCGTGCGCCGGTTCGAAGCGCTGGCCGGGCCGGCCCTGCCGACGGCGTCGCTGGGCGACCCGACGCTGGCCCTGGTCGACCTGCGGGGGACGGGACTTCCCGACCTGGTCGAGTTCGGGGCCACGAAGCGTGTCTGGCGCAACGCCGGCGGCGGTCGGTTCGAGCTTCCCCGGCAGATGGCCGAGGCGCCGCCGGTGTCCCTCGCCGATCCCGGGGTGCGGTTCATGGACGCCGACGGTGACGGCCGCGCCGACCTGGTCGTGCCTGTGGTGACCTCGGGCGGCCGGACTTCCGGTGCGACCGCGGGCTACTACCCGATGACTTTCGCGGGCGGCTGGAGCCATCGCTCGTTCCGGCCCTACCGGCAGTCGCCGTCGGTCCGGCTCTCCGATCCGAACGTGAGACTGCTCGACCTGGACGGTGACGGGCTCACCGACGTGCTGCGTTCGGGTACCCGCCTGGAGTGCTGGTTCAACGATCCCGACCCCCGCCAGGCGTGGCAGCGCACCTCACAGAGCACCGGACCGCTCGTGGATCTGGCGGATCCCCGGGTGCGGTTCGCGGACATGACCGGCGACGGACTGCAGGACATCGTGCTGCTCCGCAACGGGAACATCGCGTACTGGCCGAACCAGGGCCATGGCCGCTGGGGAGCGCGGGTGACGATGCGCCGGTCGCCCCGGCTGCCCGACGGCTTCGATCCGCGCCGGGTGCTGCTCGGCGACGTCGACGGGGACGGCGCGGCCGACCTGATCCATGTCGACCACGGGCGGGTGCTGCTGTGGGGCAACCAGTCCGGCAACGCCTGGACCGAAGAGCCCGTCACCATCACCGGCACTCCGGCCGTCACGGGAAGCGATTCGCTCCAGCTGTCCGACCTGTACGGAACCGGGATGGCCGGCCTGCTCTTCAGCCGGGCCGACGACGGTTCGGGGAGGCCGCACCTGCGCTTCCTGGACTTCGCCGGTGGCGTCAAGCCGCATCTGCTGACCGGTATGGACCACCACCTCGGAGCCACCACGCAGGTCACCTACGCGCCGTCGACGCAGGAGTACCTCCGTGACCAGCACCATCCGGAGACTCGCTGGCGCACCACCCTGCCGTTCCCGGTGCAGGTGGTGTCCCGGGTCGAGGTGAGCGACGCGCTCTCGGGCGGCCGGCTGACCACGAAGTACCGCTATCACCACGGCTATTGGGACGGCGTGGAGCGGGAGTTCCGCGGCTTCGCGATGGTCGAACAGCTGGACAGCGAATCCTTCGGGACGGCGCCCACGACAGGGCCCGGCGCCGTGCCGGACGGGCACTTCTCGCCGCCCACCCTCACGAAGAGCTGGTTCCACCCGGGACCGGTCGCCGCCGTGGAGGCGGGGGAGTGGACCGAACTGGATCTGTGGCACGAATACTCCGGCTTGGACGTACCGATGCTGTCCCGCCCCCCGGGGCAGACCGCCTTCCTGGCCGCCTTGCCCCGAAGCGCCCGCAGGGCCGCGCTGCGGACGCTGCGCGGACAGCTGCTGCGCACGGAGCTGTACGGTCTGGACGGCACCGACCGCGAGCACCGCCCCTACACCGTCACCGAGACGATCTCCGGGGTGCGGGAGGAGTCGCCACCGCCGGCCGGCTCCGGGGACGGGCTGGAGGACGTGCGGGAACGAATCTTCTTCCCGTTCAGCCTCGGCAGCCGGACCACCCAGTACGAGCGCGGCGACGACCCGATGACCCGGTTCACCGTCCCCAGCGGCTACGACGGGTACGGCTTCCCGGCAGGGCAGATCTCCATCGCCGTTCCCCGGGGCCGCGACCCGATGGCCGCCGTCACCGCCGCACCCCAGCCGTACCTGGCCACGTATGCCACCACCGAGTACTCCCGCCGCGACGACGCCGACCACTATCTGATCGACCGGGTGGGCCGGACGACCAGCTACGAAGTGGTCAACGACGGCCGGCTCAGCGTCGCGCAGCTGCGCGACGCGATCCTTTCCGGCCCGACGGAGGCCGGTCTGTCGCTGCGGGTGATCGGCCACGCCCGCACGTACTACGACGGCGACGCGTTCACCGGACTGCCACTCGGCACCCTCGGCGACCACGGGCTGCCGGTCCGCACCGAGTCCCTCACGTTCACGGATGCCTTCCTCAACGCCCTCTATCCGCCCGGCGACCCGCTCGCGATCGGACCGCGGCCCGTGTATCTGGCCCCCGGCGGGGTCGCGACCTGGCCGGCCGAGTACCCGCCCGGGTTCCGCGCGGCGCTGCCCGGTCTCGCCGGCTACACGCACCACACGGACACCGACGTGCCCGGATCGCCCGGCGGGTACTACGTGACCGGCGCTCGGCGCCGCTACGACGTGCACGTCGCCGGCCGGGTGCCGCGAGGACTGCCGGTCGCGTCGCTCGACCCGCTGGGCGCGCAGAGCCAGATCGTCTACGACCAGCACGATCTGCTGCCGGTACGGCTGATCGATGCCGTCGGCCTCGAGACCCTCGCGGTGCACGACTACCGCATGCTGCAGACCAGGGAGACGACCGACGCCAACGGCAACACCGGCACGGTGACGTTCTCTCCCATCGGGCTCGTCACCGCCCACTTCGTGCGCGGCAAGCGGGGCGAGGGTGACCGCGACGCGGCGAGTTCGCGGACGACCTACGATCTGCTCGCTTTTGCCGAGCGCGGTCGACCCGCCTCCGCGCGCACCGTCCGCCGGGTGCGCCACGACACGGACACGAACGTCCCGGCCGCCCAGCGCGACGAGGTGATCGTGTCGGTGACGTACTCCGACGGGTTCGGGCGGCTGCTGCAGACCCGCTCCCAGGCGGAGGACACCCTCTTCGGCGACCCGACCCACGGCGGCGGCGCCATACCCGGCGAGGACCTCGCGCCGGTCGGCGACACCACCGGTCGAACACGCGGCCCCGCGGACCCGGACAACGTGATCGTCTCCGGTGCGCAGGTCTACGACAACAAGGGCCGGGTGGTGGAGAAGTACGAGCCGTTCTTCTCCACCGGCTTCGACCACGTCCCGCCGCTCGGTACCCGGACGGGCCAGAAGACAAGCATGTTCTACGATCCGCGCGGGCAGGTCGTACGAACGCTGAACCCCGACGGCAGCGAACAGCGCGTCATCCTCGGAATCCCCGCCGACCTGGCGGTTCCCGAGGTGTTTGTACCGACGCCATGGGAGTCCTACACCTACGACCAGAACGACAACGCGGGTCGCACCCACGGTGACACCGCGGGGGCGTATCGCGGTCATTGGAACACCCCGGCCAGCACCGAGGTCGACGCCCTGGGCCGTACGGTGCGCACCGTCGCCCGCAACGGGGTGGCGGACGCCGACCTGTTGACCTCCAGATCGGTGTACGACATCCAGGGCAATCTGGTGACGGTCACGGACGCGCTCGGACGGGATGCGTTCCGGTACCGCTTCGACGTGGCCAAGCGGCGCTGGCGTACGGACAGCATCGACGCGGGGCGCCGGGACAGCGTTCCGGACGCGCTCGGCAATCCGGTCGAAGCCCGCGACAGCAAGGGTGCGTTGACGCTCGGTGTGTCCGATGTTCTGGGCAGGCCGACTCATGTCTGGGCGCGGGACGACTCCGCAGGGTCTGTGACACTGCGCCGGCTCATCGAATACGGGGACGGTGGTGCCTCCGACCAGCCGGCCACCGACCGGGCCGCGGCCCGCGTGGTCAACCTGCTCGGCCGTCCGGTGCGCCAGTACGACGAGGCGGGCCTCGAAACCGTCACCTTGGTCGACTTCAAGGGCAACGTGCTGGAATCCGCCCGGCGGGTGATCGCCGACGCGCCGATCCTCGCCACGTACACGGCGGCGAAGACCAAGGGCTGGCAGGTGGTGCCGTTCCAGGTGGAGTGGACACCCGCGGCCGGACAGGGGCGGGCGGCGCGCGATGCGCAACTGCTCGAACCCGGTGGCTACGTCACGACGACGGGCTACGACGCGCTCAACCGGGTCGTCAGACACGTGCTGCCGACCGACGTGGAGGGCCGACGCAGAGAACTCCACCCCACGTACAACAGGGCGGGCGCACTCGAGGGGATGCGCCTCGACGACGCGGTCCATGTGCAGCGGATCGCCTACGACGCCAAGGGACAGCGGTCCCTGGTCGCCTACGGCAACGGGGTGATGACCCGGTACGCCTACGACCCGCACACGTTCCGGCCGACCAGGCTGCGGAGCGAGCGGTTCACCCTCGCCGCTGACGGGCTGACCTACCGTCCGACCGGAGCCGCACTGCAGGACTACGGCTACGACTACGACCTCGTCGGGAACATCCTCACCGTCCGCGACCGGGCACCTGGCAGCGGCATCCCCAACAACCCCGACGCGCTCGGTGCCACCGACCCCGTCCTGCGCAAACTGCTCGGCAGCGGTGACGCACTCGACCGGCGGTTCAGTTACGACCCGGTCTACCGGCTGCTCGCCGCGACCGGCCGCGAGTACCAAGCGCAGCCCGCCGGGGATCCGTGGAGCGACCTGCCGCGCGGCACTGATGTCACGAAGGCGCAGGCGTACACGGAGACGTACCGCTACGACGCGGTGGGCAGCGTCCTCAGCCTCGGCCACAGTGGCACGGGCGGCTTCAGCCGCGCCTTCGACGTCGCGACCGACAGCAACCGGCTGCGGGCGATGGCCGTGGGGAAGACGCCGTACACCTACACGTACGACAGCAACGGCAACCTGGTCGCCGAGACGACCTCGCGGCACTTCGCGTGGAACCACGCCGACCGGCTGAAGGCGTTCGCGACCCAGACTCCGGGCGCCGAACCCTCCGTCCACGCCCAGTACCTGTACGACGCGTCCGGCCTGCGGGTGAAGAAGATCGTCCGCCGCCAGGGCGGTGCCGTCGAGGTCACCCACTACGTCGACGGCACCTTCGAGCATCACCGCTGGGCCGCTGCGGCGCCCGCATCGGCGGCCGCCCCGGGAGTGGGCGAGAACAACCAGGTCCACGTCATGGACGATTCCCGGCGGGTCGCGCTGGTCCGCCTCGGCCCCGCCCACCCCGAGGACCGCGGCCCGGCGGTCGCCGTCCAGCTCTCGGACCACCTCGGCAGCAGCACTGCCGTCGTCGACGGCGCGGGCACTCTCACCAACCGCGAGGAATACACCCCGTACGGCGAAACCAGCTTCGGCAGCTACACCCGCAAGCGCTACCGCTTCACCGGTTGCGAGCGGGACGAGGAGAGCGGTCTGGCCCACCACTCGGCGCGCTACTACCTGCCGTGGACGGCTCGTTGGAGCGGCTGTGACCCCAGGGGACCGGCCGGCGGCGTCAACCAGTACCAGATGTGCGGCGGTGGCCCGATGAACAGGACCGACACCGCGGGGACGGACTGGGAGTTCACCTGGGATCCGCGGGAGTGGGAGCCCCTCGAGTTCACCAAGGAGGAGATCGCCCCCCGGGTGGAGGGCGGGGCCAAGGTACTGGGTGGCGCGGCGGCCTTCGTCGCGGGAGCGGCGTTGTGCGAGACGGGCGTGGGCTGCGTCGTCGGCGCCCCGCTGATGGTGGCAGGCGCTGACGTCGCAGGTTCGGGGGCGGTGCAGGCGCTGGGCGGCAGGCCTCGGCCCACCGCGGTCGGCGCTCTTCTCGGCCCCTCGGCGCAGCGTCTCGAGGAGAACTTCGTGAGCGCGGCAGGTCTGGCTCACACGGCCGCTCAGGGATATGTGATGTGGAAGACGGGCCGACCGCTGGGAGCGGTGCCCAGCGGCTCGGCTCCGAAAGGTCCCGGCGCGACGTCCGCCGACGGTGGCGGGCGGTCAGGTTCGCCGGGCGGGGCGGGTGCGCCGCCGGCCGAGCCGACCTACCTCAAGTCCACGGCCAGTGACCCTGCTGCGACTGTTCAGCCGGCAGCCCCGAGCGGTCCGGCACTCTTCCGGGGCACAACACGCGGTTATCAGGGCAGCGCCGGAACGCAGCGGGTGGGGATCACTCCCACGACCACCGATCCGGGAGTCGCCACCGTGTTCGGCGCGCACGCCGAACAGTTCGGGCAGTCGGTCATCCAGATCGCACAACCGGGGGATCTGGTAGGAGTCGCCACTCACGAGGGATACATCGCCTCGGAGCTGGAAGTCGGAGTCGAGCTGAGCCCCGCGGAGTTCGCGAGCCGCGCCAGCATCGAGATCCCGACGAGTGCCGCCCGTGCGATTCTGGGGCGGATGGGAATCGAGATACCGGGGCGGATGAGTATCGAGAACATCTCGCCGACTTTGGCCAATACCCCGAAACTCACTTTGGCACAGACCCAGCAGTTCATCAAGGAGGCCGCCGCCCATGGCAAATAGAGCCCGCATCAGCGTCGAGGACACCGAGGAAGCGACCGTCGACCGCGCTGTGTGCATCGTGCGCTGCCTGGAGGGTGTGGTGTCCCCCGGGGACATGTTCGACGTGGCCACGTCCACCGGCGGCGAGGACGCTCGGGTCGCCTTGTATGTCACTCGCATCTGGCGCTACGGCAGGCCGATCGACCTGCTCGGTCCTCCGCACTCGGCGAAGGTCGAACTGACAGGTCAGGGGACGCTCTCACTGCCGGGCGTGACGCACCTGACCATGACGACAGGCGCATAGCACCGTGTCGCGCCCATGCCTTGTCATGAAACCGCTCATTTCCAGCAGATCGACTATCGGACGGGGTTTCTCGTGATGGACAGAGAATTATCAGCAGTGGACTCCGGGCCGGTGGAGTCCATCATCGAGCAGCCGGGGCCGACGCCGGACCCCATCCAGCCGTCGGTGAGCGTTTCCGCGCAGGCCGGGCGGGTGGTGGCGGGAATTGCCGCCACGGTGTCGGTGGATGCCTTCCGAGGTGCGAGCTTCAGATGGGATTTCATCAACGGGAAATGGATATCGACTCCTCTCGTCGCGTACGTACAGACCGCCGTCAGCATCGACGGCGTCGAGAAGGCACGGGAGAACCGGAGCGGTGGGGACTTCGCTCTGACGTTCCCGACGCCTGGTACCCACACGGTCACAGCTCAAGGCGTCACCGACACGGGGCGGGTCTTCGTCTCCGGCCCGGTCAATTTCCAGGTGGCGGCGGCGGTTCCACCGGCTTTCACGGTGACGGCGCCGGCCGAGGGTGCGGTGGTCGATCTGGGGGAGAGCCCTGGGTCGGTCGATCTGAGGGTCAGCATTCCGGCCGACCAGTTCTTCCCGGTCACGGTCAGTATCGCCGTGGACGGTCAGTTCGTTTCGGCCGAGACGATCTCCAGCACCCAATACCAGAAGACCCTCACCCTCAGCTCCCTGCCGCTGGGACCGCGGCCGATCGCGGTGACCGTCGGCGACCGGGACGGTTTCACGTCGACAAAGGTCCGCACGATAACCGGCCGTGACGTCGGACTGCCCCGCGCGCCCGTCGTTCCGCAGGCCGACGTTCTCGGTGACAAGGACGGGCAGGGGACCGCGCACATCAGCGGAACCGCGGAGGACCCCCAGAGCGGGATGATCGGCGGAAAAGCGGCGGTGGCCTGGGCCCTGAGTCCCGAAGGAACCAGAACGACGGCGCAGGCACTGACCCCCGGCGACTTCCGCAAATGGCTTGCCGACGTGCCGCTGAAAGGGTTCGGCGCGCACACGATCTATGTGTGGGCGACCGACGCGGCAGGCAACACGATGCTCAAGCCGACGGAGTTCCCGGTCGTGGTCATCAGCGACTTCAAGCCGAAGACGCTGGAGGAGCGGCTCAACGAACGGGAGTATCTGGTTGCCCTGCTGTCCTTCGCCCAGGAGCAGGTCAAGGTTCCGGGACCACCGGAGGCGTCGCTGGACACCGCCACCCTTGTCCGTGTTCTGGGCCAGCCGCTCGACCGGCTGAGCCAGCCGCTGTCCGCGGCCGCTGACCAGGGCAACGTCGACATCAACCAACTGCGTGTGCCCGTGGAACTGCTCCGGGCACGCATCGCGGCCACCGGGACCCCTGCCGGGCCCGGAGCGGCAGGCGAGGAGGCCTACCGCAATGCGGCGTACACGTCGCTGCTCGCCGCGGTGGGCACCTCCTACGCGGAGCTGCGGCTGGTCCGGGGCGCCGCGCCCGCCGTTCGCCAGGCATTGGCGGCACGACTCGGCATCCGGTTGTCGGCGGCCAAACCCGATGAGCTGGACCAGCTGGTACTGGATGGCCCGGGCCTCACCGAAGCGGCGCTGGAAACCCTCTTCGGTCTCACCTCCACCACCCGGTCCGACCCGCTGCGTACGCCATCGACCCCGCTGCTGCTCACCTGGCAGCTGGCCGGGCTGGCGCTGTCCTGGGCCGATCAGGACCAGCACCCGACGACGCCGCGGGCGTACGGGGTGCTCGCCGACCCGGATGTGATCAGCGCCGCCGACGTCATCGAGGGTCCGAACGGTGACCCCGTCCGGCTGTTGCTGACGCAGCGAGCCGGGACGCTCGCCGGCTACGAGCAGATGCTCGACGCACTGCGCGTCAATGCCGCCACCGCGATCCTGGGACTCACGGCCATGGTGACCCAGGCGTTGCCCGGTGCCGACCTCGCCCGTTGGGAGAGCAAGGAGAACCAGGGCGCCGACATCAGTGGCCTGCTCGCGTCGGTCGGACTGAGCCGCCCCGGTTTCCTCCTCCTGCGGAAGCTCGCCCGGCTCGCCGCCACCGGGAACCTCTCGGCCGCCGAGTGGAAGGACGCCGTCTCGGTCCTCACCGGGGCCCACAAGCGCCAGCTGTTCCCGGTCTGGACGACCCAGGAGACCGCGTTCGCGCTCTCCCCCGACTACTTCGTCCTCTCCGGTGCCGGTCCGCGGGTCAGCACGTACCGCGTCGACAGCGATGCCCGTCACGACTGGCAGTCCGTGCTGCGCAGCCGGACCACGCAGCGCGCGGACATCATCGAAGGGAACGGGCAGGCAGTCATCGCGGCCGAGCAGGTCGCCCTGCCGATTCTGCGCGACGCCCTGCTCGACGACCTGAAACCCACGACCACGGGTGTCATCGGGGAGGAGATGACGGCCCTGTTCCTCGTCGATGTCCTCGCCGGCGGATCGCTGCGCACCACCCGCGTCAAGCAGGCGCTGGAGAGCATTCAGTCGCTCCTGTCCGCCAAGAGATCCGGCGAGATGCTGCCGACGCATCCTGCGTTCAGCTGGAGACTCGGCAACCCGGACACGTTCACCCGCGCATGGGTCTGGATGGGTGAAATGGGAAGCTGGCAGGCCGCCACCACGGCGTTCCTGTTTCCCGAGCGGAATCTCGACCCGACCCTGCTGGTGCCGCGCGGCAGGCCGCAACTGGCCGCCTTCTTCGAGGCCATCCGCGGGCCGGGCGTCTTCAGCGCGCAGAAGGCCGTGAAAGCAGCGGGCGACTACGCGGGCTCGGCCTTCAAATATCTTGATCCCCCCAGGTCGGCCACGCACCAGGACGACCTCAGGAGGCTTCAGGTGGGCAGGCCGGACGCGGAGAACCGGGAGACCTTCTGGGCCGTGCCTCTCCTGCTGGCCCAGCGGCTGCAGACCGCCGGTGACTACCGTGCGGCGCTCGACTGGTACTGGCTCGTGTACCCGTACGACGACGGCGTGGCCAAATCCTGCTACCTCCGGATCGCCACCGAGACAGCGGTCCGCCCCGATCTCAAATTCCCTCCCCAGTGGACGGAGAAGCTGGATCCGTTCGGGCTCGTGGACAACCGTCCGGCCCCCTACACCCGTGCCACGCTGCTGGCGGTGATCCGGTGCCACATCGACTTCGCGGACTCCGAATTCAGCCGCGAGACGGGTGAGTCGGTCGCCCACGCCAGGACCCTCTACCTCGCCGCCCGCCGACTGCTCTCCGTTCCCGCGCTGCGCCCGCTCGAGCCGATGAATCCCGGTGAGCCGATCCTGCCGATCCCGGAGCTGGAGTCGCTGTCGGCGCGGGTGAACGTACAGCTCGCCAAGTTGCGTCAGGGGCGGAACATCGCGGGCATGCCCCGTACGCAAGGTGTCGTCGGGACGATCACGGTGAGCCAGCCCACGCCCTTCCGCTTCAAGACGCTGATGGAGCGGGCGCATCAACTCGTGTCCCAGGCAACCCAGATGGAGGCGGGCTACCTCGCCGCACTCGAGAAGTACGACGATCGCAGCCTGCGGGCCTTCGACGCGGGCAAGGGGATCGATCTGACCAACGCACAGATCGGCCTCGCCACCAGTCGGGTGACGGAGGCCAACGACGCGGTCAAGGCGGCGGCAGCCCAGCGTGCCAAGGCCGACGTCATGGTCAGGACCTACGAGCGGCAGATCGGTCTGCCGCCGAACCAGTACGAGCGCGACCTCCTCGACCAGTACGGCGAGATGAGATCCATCCGGAACACCATCAACGCCGTCGACACGGCGGTCGGTGTCCTGCAGCAGGCGTACAACGCGGCTGACCTCGCAGGTGCGGTCTTCTCCGGCGGCGCCAGGCCGGCCATAGCGATGTCCATCACGGCCGGACTTGTCAGCAGGGGCATCTTCCAGGCCAGCGAGAACACCCTCCAGGCACGGATGGATGCCAACCAGCTCAAGGCCGGCATCGAGCAGCACAAGGACGAGTGGCGCCTGCAGAAGACCTCTGCCGAGCAGGACTCACTGGTCGCGGCCGCGCAGATGGTGACGGCCAACGACCAGGTGACGATAGCCACTCAGGAGCAGGCGATCGCCACCCTCCAGCGCGACCAGGCGACAGCGACGCTGAAGTTCCTCAACGACCAGTTCACCAACGCCGATCTGTATCTGTGGATGAGCAACACGCTCGGCGGGACGTACCGGTACTTCCTGCAGCAGGCCACCGCCACCGCGCGGCTGGCGCAGGCGCAACTGGCCTTTGAGCGGGCCGAATCGGCCCAGACACTGATCGGCAACGACTACTGGCAGACGCCGGCCGAGACGACCGACACCAGCAATCAGGTCAATCGCCGGGGGCTGACCGGAGCGGAACGGCTCAGCCAGGACCTGAGCGGCCTGGAGGAGTACGCCTTCCGGTCGGAACGCCGGCGTCTCAACCTGTCCCAGACGTTCTCCCTCGCCCAGCTCATGCCGGTGGAGTTCCTGGAGTTCCGTCGTACCGGATCCATCGCCTTCGCCACCCCGATGTCCCTGTTCGACGGTGATTTCCCCGGTCAGTTCTGCCGGATGATCAGCCAGGTACGCGTCAGCATCGCCGGGCTCTTTCCGCCGGAGCGGGGCGTTCGCGCCACGCTGGCCTCCAACGGCATCTCCCGGGTGACCACCCGGCAGGACAGCGGCTTCAAGGACATCGTGGTGCGGCACGACCCCGGAGTGGTCGCTCTGACGTCACCGGTCAACGCCAGCGGGGTCTTCGAACTCGACGCCCAGGCCGACATGTTGCGGCCGTTCGAGTCCAGCGGCGTGGACACCACGTGGGAACTCCACCTTCCGCCCGCCGCGAATCCGATCGACTTCGCCGCGATCGCCGATGTGATGCTCACGATCGACTACACGGCCCTGTACGACGACGGCTACCGCAGCCAGCTGATCAACCGGTTCAACGGATCCCGGGAGCGCGGTTCGGACCGGGTGTTCAGCCTGGCGACCGACTTCCCCGACCAGTGGTACGACCTCAACAACCCCGCAGACCCGAAGGCCCGCTCGGTCACGCTCAACCTGCGGGACATCGATTTCCCGGTCGGGATCTCGGGCCTCGTCACCTCCGCGGTCGCCGTCCGGCTCGACAGTGGTGAACCGGTGCCCAACACGCTGCTGTCGCTGCGTCGCATCAAGGGCGGTGGAAGCGCCACCACCACGGAAGGCACGGCCAGCACCCGGCGGGGCAACGCCGCGACCTGGGCCTCGCTCTCCGGAACCAGTCCCAGGGGAGACTGGCTGCTCGGATTCGGCGAGGACGCCGCTGCTCTGTTCGACTCCGGCAAGCTGGACGACATTCAGCTGGTCATCAGCTGGACCGGGCAGGGACCGGCCTGGACGTCCTGACCCGATGACCATCCGCCCGGACGGGCGGCCGCGCACAGCGGCTGCCCCTCCGGGCGGTGCCATGAACGTCAGGCGAGCCAGCCGTAGGGCAGCCGGAGGACGGCGGCCACACGATCGGCGACGACCGGAGCGTGCGGTGGAACGCCTCCGTCGGCAAGGCCGCGGGTGAGATGGAGATGCAGGGACTGGAGCGTGGCGAAGGTGTTGAAGGCCCAGGGTGGAACGGGGCCGGGGCCGCCACCGTCGAGGGCGTCCGTCACGATGCCCAACCAGCCGGTGGCCTGCTCGGCCGTCAGGTCCGGAGCGAGCAGGATGCGGCTGAGCGCGTGGGCGAGACGGGCATCCTCCAGCTGCGCGTAGCGGTAGTCGGTGTGTTCGGCCGTCATCCGGCGGGCGCACAGTTCCAGCAGTTCGGTGCGGCGGGCGGGCAGCGCCTGTCCGAACGCGGCGGCCGCGTCGGCGCCGTGTGCGACGGCGTGCAGCCAGCCGAGGGAGTCGTCCCAGCCGCGGGTGTCGAGCTCCGACGGGTACCAGGAGGCGAAGCCGGCGTACCAGCGCTCCGCGGCCGTCCGCGGCACCGTGCCGGGGGCGGCCTGTCCGCGGGTCAGAACGCACCGGAGCACGAGGGGCGCGAAGGTCCTGGCCTGGATCTCCCGATGGGTGAAACGGTCCGCGGCGGCGTCACCGAGGTCCTCCAGAACCTCGTCGAGGTGACCTTCGCGTATCCAGCGCGCGGCGGCGGTGTAGGCGTGCTCGTCCCGGACTTCGGGGTCGGGGGACACGAGCATGGCCGACAGCTCGTCGCCCAGCCGGGCGACCGGTACGGCGGCGGGGAACGGGAAATCCGTGGCGGCGATCGACGACCAGTCGACAAGATCCGTACTCATCGCCCGAGCCTTCCACGCCCCTCGAAGACCGGCAAGGAAAGCGATCGGCTTTCGGTTCCGCCTCCGCGCCGCGAGATGAGCCTCAACCCCGTGGGCCGGGCGTACTACGACCTGTCCACGTCGCGCTGCGTACGGAACTCACGCTCCGCGGTGCTGAACTCGAGTGTCGTCGGAACCGTATTCCCTGCGAAGCCGGGGTGCGGGGTACGAGCCGGCGTTCGGTCAGGGTGGGCGGCGCGCGCGGCCGTGGGGGTCGGTCGACGACACCACGGGCAGCGCCGGCAGCGTGGTGATCGCATCGAGACGGGGGTCTCATCGATGAGGCAGTTGAACGAGCCGTTGAACCGGCCAGGCGCGTACGAGCCGGAGACAGGGGTCCTGGCGGATCTCCCGCCGTGGGCCGGCGGGCGTGGTGTGCTGCAGGGCGCATTCGGACTGCTGGGGGCTGTGGACCGGGCCGGGGAGGCAGGACTGACGAGGCTCGCGTCGGAGTGCGGGCTGCCCAAGACGACCGCGTACCGGCTGCTGGAGCAACTGGTCGCGCTGAACGCCGTCGAGCGGTGCCACGGGGGATACCGGATGGGTCCGCGCATGTTCCAGCTCGGGCAGGAGTGGCAGCCGCATCCCGGGCTGCGGGCCGCGGTGCGGGAGCCGGTGCGCCGCCTGCTGGGTGCGACCGGCGCGACCGTGGGCATCAGCGCGTTACGCGAGGGTCAGACGCTGGTACTGGACTGGACGCCCGGCGAGAACACGGTGGTGCCACCGCCACGCAGCGGCACGGTCTGGCCGTGGTTCACCGCGGCGGGCAAGGTGCTGGTGGCCGGGGCGGACCGCGCTCTGCCGCTCGACCGGCTCCCCGCGTCCTGGCCTCGCGAAGCGGCGGCGATCCGGGACCGCGGTGCCGCGTTCGACCGTGAGGAGGTGGTGCCGGGAGTGTGCTGTGTGGCCGTTCCGCTGTACGCCGCGGACGATGTCCCGGTGGCGGCGTTGTGTGTCCTGACGCATCCCGCACAGCATCTGGAACGGCTCGCGGATGTCGTGCAGCGGACGGGCAAGGCCATCAGCGCGTCGCTGCGCGTCCGGTGAGCGGGTCCGCCGACCGGCACGGCGCGCGGTGCGTCATCGGTGCTCGGGCGCCGGCTCGGCGTCGTCGGCGAGAGCGGCACGTACCTGCTCCCGCGCAGCCGGCCGCGCCGGGACGTCAGGACGTGCGGCGCGCCGGCGAAGGCGGCCGGGGTGAGCGGCTTTCCGGCGAGGGGGTGCCCGCGCCGGACGACGGCGACCATCTCGTCGGTGAACGACGGCGACCATCTCGTCGGTGAACAGCGTCTCGACGAGGGGTTCGGGCGCCGGTGAGGTGATGACCCGGATCTCCAGGTCCGCTGTCCCGTCGCGCAGGACGAGGTCGTCGTCCGCCCTGGTGTGCGCACATGTGCGCATGCATCGGCACTTTCTTCCTGCGGCGCAAGCAAATGCGGCGGACGGTTCGCTGGGGCTGATGACCTCCGGCGAACCCGGCCTTGCGAAGTGATGGGTGCCCTCTTCGCCGCGGGCAGGCCTCTTCACCTTGGACGGGTGGGCTCCTATCATCCGTGCGGGGTGCGCGCACTCGATGACGACGGCGAACCGGCGTCATGGAACATCCGCGACGGTGCGCCGGACGTGAAGGACCCGGTGAACGCCTGCTCGGCCGGGACCATGCTGGAACCGACCTCGCAGGCGCCGAGGCACGGTTGCAGCATCCGGTTCGCCAGGCCGGACGGGCTCGGCGCCGGGAAGGCGACACTCGACATCAAGGTCACCGTGCGGTGCGTGTCGCGTTCACCCCGCCCGTGCTCGCTGCTCGGCGGGCAGTACGCGCCGTCCTCCGGGCATCCCGTGACGGCGCTCGTCACCACCACACACACGATGACCTTCGCTCCGGACTCCTCGGCTTCCGCCGGTGGCACCGATTCTCCCGACCCGTCGGATTCGGCCTCGGACGACACGCAGGGGCCGACCGGTGACCCCTCCGAAGTGACGCCGTCCGACTCGGCAACGCCCTCCGAAGGCGGGACGTGACCCCGGACCCTGAACCGAATCCGATCCCGGATCCTGAACCGAATCGGGGCCCGGAGCCCGACGCTCCACTCGTGGACAGCCAGATCTGGGCACGCCTGTGGACGGTGGCCAACGTCATCGCGCCGACCACCGCACTGACCACCCTGCTGTTCTACTTCGGCTACGTGGCGACGACGGCGCGCTTCCGCTACTTCGGTGTCTACCTCGACATGGTCGACCTGTCGTTGCAGGAGATGCTGCTCTACGGCGTGGAGGTCGTCTATCCGCCCCTCATCGTCCTCGCGGTCATCAGCCTGCTGGTCATCGCCGCCCACACCACGGTCCGCTGGATGGTGTCCTCCTCGGATCGCGACGCCATCACCGGTTGGGTGGGGCTGTTCACCGTTCTCCTCGGGCTGCTGGTGTTCACCAGGGGCGTCGTCGGGCTCCTGATACCGCGCGTGGCGCGCACCGAGACGATCGCGACGACACCGGTCTGTCTGGGGTGCGGCGCCCTCGCGATCGCCTACGGCCTCGGACTGCTGCGCACCTTCGCCATCCGCTGGGACCGGCACCGTGCGGCGGTCGGCGACCCGTCCGCGGATCCGCCTCCTGCTCTGCCTCCGCCCGCGCCTCCTTCGCCCGCCGCGCACAGCGGTGAGCTCGCCGTTTGGCTGGAGTCCCCCGCTGTCCGGCGCATCAGCCGCTATGCCCTGGCCTGGGTCGCCGTCATCGTCGTAGCCGGCTCTTTCTGGACGGCCAACAGCTTCGCCGCCGCGTACGGCCGGGGCCGGGCGCTGGACGACGCGGCGTCACTCGAGCACCGTCCGGAGGTCGTGCTCTACACCAAGGAACCCCTGCGGGATGCCCCCAGCGGAGTTGAGCAGACGGAGGTCGCCGGCGCGGCGAAGGACTCCTACCGCTTCCGCTACCGAGGGCTGCGCCTGCTGGTCGAGTCGAACGGCAGGCTGTTCCTCGTCCCCGCGCAGTGGATCGCCGGCAACAGCGAGACCCTGGTCGTCCCCTACGACGACTCCATCCGCATCGGCCTCATCGCGGGATGACGGGGTCCGGCTCCGCGTCCGGGCAGCCGATTTCGGCGCGGTGTCAGTGCCGGCTGCAATGCTGATGGGCATGGGTGAACTGATCTGGCGCCGGGTCTACGGTGCCGACCATGACGATCCGGATCCGGGGCCACGGACCGGTCACGTATACCGGGAACTGGTCGGCGGTCCCCTGGACGGACTGCTCCTCGACGTCACCGGCTGGACGAACCGGCAACTGCAGGAAAGTGCCGCGCTGATCACCGAGATCGGCAGGTTCGGCCCGGGAGGCCGTGCCCTCTACGGCCCCCGCGCGGGCGACCCGGATCACTGGGACTGGGAAGGCGACACCCGGTGACACGGTAGGTCCTGTGCGGCAGACCGCGGTGAGCCTGAGACGCCGGGTCGGACGGTCCTGGCCATGGTCCTGTCCAAGGCCATCCGATCCGGCGCATCTCGATGCCACCGCGGGCCGGGTCGAACCGCGCACTACGCTTTGGCGTCGCCGTCCCACAGGTCGGTGCTGTGAGCGTCGACGAGAGCGGAGATGCGGGCCAGCACCTCCGCGGCGGGCAGGGCGTCCAGGCGGCGGCCGTCCCGCAGGCGCAGGGCGACCTGGTCGTCGACGGCCTCCTTGGCACCGATCACCGCCTGGTAGGGCACAAGCCGTGCGAGCCGGATGCGCGCACCCAGGCTGCCGCGCTCCGGCCCGGCGAGTTCCGCGCGCAGCCCCTGGTCGAGACAGCGGTGGACGAGTTCGGCGGCCTGCGGCAACTCGGCGTCGGAGACCGGGAGAACGACGAGCTGGGTGGGCGCGAGCCAGGCGGGGAAGGCGCCTCCGTGCTGCTCGATGAGGTGCGCGACGGCACGCTCGACGCTGCCGATGATGCTCCGGTGGACCATGACCGGCCGGTGTTTCGCGCCGTCCGCGCCGATGTAGTGCAGATCGAACTGCTCGGGCTGGTGGAAGTCGATCTGGATGGTGGACAGGGTGGACTCGCGGCCGGCGCCGTCGACGACCTGGACGTCGATCTTGGGTCCGTAGAACGCGGCCTCGCCCCCGGCGGCTTCGTAGGGCAGGCCGGAGCGGTCCAGGACCTCGGTCAGCAGGGCGGTGGACCGCTCCCACTTCTCCGGGGCGGCCACGTACTTCCCGCCGGGGCCGGGGAGCGAGAGCCGGTAGCGGCTCGGGCTGATGCCGAGCGCCTCGTACGCCCGGCGGATCATCTGCAGCGCCGACCGGGCCTCGTCGGCGACCTGGTCCAGGGTGCAGAAGATGTGCGCGTCGTTGAGCTGGATGGCCCGCACGCGGGTCAGCCCGCCGAGCACGCCCGACTGCTCGGAGCGGTACATGCCTCCCAGTTCGGCCATACGCAGCGGCAACTCGCGGTAACTGCGGGAGCGTGAGCGGTAGATCACCGCATGGTGCGGACACAGGCTCGGCCGCAGCACGACCTGCTCACCGCCGAGGTCCATCGGTGGAAACATGTCGTCGCTGTAGTGGGACCAGTGCCCCGAGATCTCATAGAGCTCCCGCTTGCCGAGCACCGGCGAGTACACGTGCCGGTAGCCCGCGCGCCGTTCGGCGTTGCGGATGTACTCCTCCAGCGCGTGGCGCACGGTCGCACCGTCGGGCAGCCAGTACGGCAGCCCGGCACCGATCAGCGGGTCGGTGTCGAACAGTTCCAGCTCACGACCGAGTTTGCGGTGATCATGCATCGTGGTCTCCTCGCGGACAGTGAGGCGAGTGACCACACGGCGAAGCCCCGGGGCACTCGCCCCGGGGCTTCGGACTAAGACATCAGTCAGCGCGCCGGGACACTCTCCGGCGTCGTCGTCATAGCAGCGCGCTTCATGCGTTCACGCTAGTGCGCTGTCCACGAACGTTGGCCGGGCTGGTGATCCCTGAATGATTTTTGGGGTGTTGGGGCTTGGCGGCGGCGCTGTGGTGGCAACGTGGTTGTCATCCAAGGTGAGCGAGGTGCCTCATGGCTGAGCGGGTTCGAGCACGACGGTTAACTGATCAAGAGGGTCAGAAACTTCAGCAGCTGGTCCGGCGGGGCCGCCACGAGTCGGTGCGGGTTCGCCGGGCACTGATCATCATGGCGTCGGCATCCGGCACCACCGTGCCGGCGATCGCGCACCTGGTCGCCGCGCACGAAGACACCGTGCGCGATGTGATCCACGCCTTCAACGACAAGGGCCTGGCCGCCCTGGACCCTCGGTGGGCGGGAGGCCGTCCCCGCCTGATCAGCGATGACCAACGCACTTTCATCATCGCGACGGCCACCACCCGCCCCATCACCCTGGGCTGCCCCTTCACCCACTGGAGCCTGCGCAAACTCACCGACTACCTGGCCCGCAACCGGATCAAGACCGTGAAGATCGGCCGGGAACGGCTCCGGCAGATCCTGCACGAGCACGACATCACCTTCCAGCGCACCCGCACCTGGAAAGAGTCCACCGACCCCGACAAGGACACGAAACTCGACCGTATCGAGCACGTGACCAGCCACTTTCCGTATCGGTGCTTCGCTTTCGATCAGTTCGGCCCGTTGTCGATCCGCCCCTGGCACGGCTCCACCTGGGCCGCTCAAAACAGACCGGACCGGATGCCGGCCACCTACCACCGCACCCACGGCATCCGGTACTTCCACGGCTGTTACTCCCTCGGCGACGACCAACTATGGGGCGTCACCCGTCGCCGCAAAGGCGGTGACCACAGCCTGTCCGCCCTGAAGTCAATCCGTGCTGCCCGACCCGACGGCGCCCCCATATACGTGATCCTGGACAACCTGTCCGCGAACAAGACCCCAACCATCCGCACCTGGGCGCGAAGGAACAACGTCGAGCTGTGCCTGACGCCTACCAGCGCGTCGTGGGCCAACCCGATCGAGGCCCAGTTCGGTCCCTTACGCACCTTCGTCATAGCCGGCTCCGACCACCCCAACCACACCGTGCTCGAGCGAAGACTCCAGAACTACCTGCGATGGCGCAACCTCAACGCCCGCCATCCCGACGTCCTGGCCGCCCAACGCCGAGAACGTGCCAAAGTCCGCAGCGAACGCCAACAACGCTGGGGCCGCCCACGACCCAAAGCCGCCTAACCACACCCGGCCAACGTTCGTGGACAACGCACTAGTGTCCTGCGCCAGTAGTTGATCGTTAGATGCTGTGTGACTTCTACTGCTGGTGCATCGGTGCCTCGTCGGGGCCCGAAACTGGAGCCGTTACTGCTGTGTGCGGATGAGCGGGCGGTGTTGGAGAGGTGGACGCGTCGGGCGACATCGGCCCAGGCCCTGGCCTTGCGCGCGCGGATCGTGTTGGCGTGCGCAGGGCCGGAGGTACCGCCGATCGTTACGGTCGCCAGGGATCTGCGGGTGAGCGCGGACACGGTTCGCAAGTGGCGGCGGCGGTTTCTCGTCGACCGGCTGGATGGTCTGGTCGACGAGCCCCGGCCGGGCCGGCCACCCACGATCGATGTCGGTCAGGTGGAGGCGGTCGTGGTCGCGACGCTGGAGGAGATCCCGAAGAACGCCACTCACTGGTCGCGGAAGTCGATGGCGGACCACAGTGGTCTGTCGAAGTCCACGGTCGGCAGGATCTGGCGGAGGTTCCAACTCAAGCCGCACCTGACGGACACGTTCAAGTTGTCGACCGACCCGTTGTTCGTGGAGAAGGTCTACGACGTCGTCGGGCTGTACTTCAACCCGCCCGAGGGCGCCGTGGTTCTCTCGGTGGACGAGAAGTCCCAGATTCAGGCACTGGACCGCTCTCAGCCGGTGTTGCCGATGATGCCGGGCATGCCGGAGCGCCGTACTCACGACTACGTCCGCAACGGCTTGACCACCCTGTTTGCCGCGTTTGATGTCACTACCGGGCAGGTCATCAGTGCCCTGCACCGCAGGCACCGGGCGGCGGAGTTCAAGAAGTTCTTGATCCGCATCGACAAGGAGGTGCCCGCGCACCTGCAGGTGCACCTGATCGTGGACAACTACGGCACGCACAAGACTCCCGCGATCAGGGCCTGGCTGAGCAAACACCCGCGGTTCCAGATGCACTTCACGCCGACCGGCTCGTCGTGGATCAATCAGGTCGAGCGATGGTTCGGCTTCCTGGCCGACCAGATGATCCGTCGGGGTGCCCACAAGAACGTCCAAAACCTCGAAGCCGACATCCGCGCCTGGGTGAAGAACTGGAACGAGGATCCCAAGCCATTCATCTGGACCAAGACGGCGGAAGAGATCCTCGACTCCCTCGCACGCTTCTGCCGACGGATCTCCGGCGCAGGACACTAGCAGAGGCGCGGCAGACATCGCTGGCCCATTTTCCGATGGCGCGCAGGGCTCTCACCAACCCTGCGCTCAACCCTTCGGACTACTTCGCCGCGTCGAGAGCGGCGCGCCACACCGGGCTGTCGACGTAGTGGTTGTCGTACTGCTCGGAGGAGTCCTTGATCTCCTGCGGGCTCGCCTCACCGCGCATCACCCGGCCGAGCAGCCGCAGGTAGTCGAAGCGCGGCATGCCGGGGGTGAACACGAACAGCACGTCGGCCTCGGCGCCGGGGGCCGCCGCGAAGGCGTGCGGGGTGTGCGGCGGCACGAGCAGAAGGTCGCCCTCGTTCAGTATCTTCACCTCGTCATCGACGAGCACCTGCAGGGAACCGCCGATGACGAAGAAGAGCTCCGAGGCCCGCGTGTGAAAATGGGCCGGAGCACCCACCGCCCCCTCCGTGAACTGCGAGCGGTAACTCGTCAGCGAGCTGCCGTCGGTGCCGCAGTCGGCGAGAAGGGTCATGACGCTGCTCGGGTCACTGGTGGTCTCAGCGGTGGCGGCGCGCGTCAGAACCGGCGTCAGTGCGTTGGCGTTCATGGTGGTACTCCCTGCTCCGGGCGGTTGCCGCGGGGTTGTTCCGTTGCTTGATGAGATAACTCTAGCCAACCAATAGACCTCGTGCGGGGTGCATTTCGGAGCAGGAAAGATGGGTCAATCGGAGGGCCTGGATCCGGCGTGAAGCGTCCGGCGACGCGGCATCGCAGTGCGTGCGATGAGTTCCGGGCCGTGGCAGCGTCTAACGTTGTGGCGGCTCGATACGCGCGTCGCCGGGCTGCGTGAGGACTGACGATGGCGACCTATGTGCTGATTCCCGGTGCGGGAACCGACTCCTGGTACTGGCACCGGGTGGCGCCGCTTCTGCGGGCCCGGGGGCACGACGTGGTGACGCCGGATCTGCCGTGCGCGGACGAGACGGCCGGGCTGGCGGAGTACACCGAGGTGGTGCTGGAAGCCATCGGTGACCGTAAGGACCTGGTGCTGGTGGCGCAGTCGATGGGCGGGTTCACCGCCCCGCTGGTCTGTGCGCGGGTTCCGGTGGAGCTGATGGTGCTGGTGGCGGCCATGGTTCCTGCGCCAGGGGAGTCGCCGGGGGACTGGTGGGCCAACACCGGGCAGCCCGGTGCCAGACGGGAGCTGGATGTGCGGGAGGGGCGTGACCCGGATGCCGAGTTCGATCCGCGGATCACTTTTCTGCACGATGTTCCCGAGGATGTGGCCGCCGCTCTGATGGTGCGGCCAGCGCCGCGTCGTCCAGGAACGGCTGGGCTTCACCCCGGACGAGATGGACGGCGGCCACCTCCCGGCGCTGGCCCACCCGCAGGAACTGGTCGAACATCTGGAGGCCTACCGGATCTGCAACCACGCCGAGTCCAGCCGGTGACGCCGGTGCGCAACGGCAGGATCGCAGCTTCGCGGGAAGCGGCGATCCTGCCCGGCCCTGATGCGGCGCGGTCACCTCAGGAGTTCCACAGGTTCAGATCTGCGTCGTGATTTCGCTCGCGGCACGTTCGCCGGAGGCCACCGCGGCGTTCAGGGTGGAGTTGTCGACGTCGGTGTGCTCGCCGGCGAAGTGGATCCGGCCCTCCTGGACGCCCTCGTAGCCGGCGAACGAGGTGTACTGGCCGACCTTGTAGCAGTGATAGGCGCCGAGGTGCCAGGGGCTGTAGCGGGCGGTTCCCGCCGCGCCGTACGAGGCGCTGAAGGCGTTGTACACGTCGCCGTCCCAGTCGCTCTGCTGCTGGGCCCCGGTGTAGGTGCTGTTGTTGATCCGGGTGACGTAGTCACCGGTGTCCAGCGCGCCGCAGTTCGCGTACTCGCGCTTGAGGCCCAGGGTCGCGGCGAGCTTGAGGATCGCGGTGTCGGTCGAGCTGATGAAGACCCCGCCGTGCTCGCTGACCTGGCCGTTGTCGAAGAAGCCGCGCAGGGACCAGCGGCGGCCGCCGAGGTGGGTAATGTCCGCCTCGTACACGGTCGCGGCCACCGGCTTGCCACGGTTCCACAGCTGGTGCGCACAGCGGAGGCCGGCGAGGCCCGCGCCGACGCTCGGGCGGCGGGGTGGAGCCCGCCGCGGGTATCCGAGTCGAGGGGGAGTGAAGCGCTGGCACATCAGTGTTGCCAACAGCATTGCGCCAACGCGGCAATGCCAACGCTCAGCCATCCGTGGGGATCCGGGCGGACCCGCGTGGCGTTATGCCCCGCGAACGGCCTCGGCCTTCCGCTCGATCGCGGCGATCAGCGACTCGACCCTGGCTTCGAAGATCTGGTCATCCGTCACTTCGGCCAGCTGGGAGCTGAGTTGGGTGATGTTGGGGAACGCGGTGGCGTCGACCCGCCGGTACTCGCGGTTCCACGAGGACTCGTCACCGGCCCGTACGTCCGGGTCGAACAGCAGATAGGCGGCGCGCTGGCCGACGTGCGCCAGCAGGGAGTCGCCGACCATGCGGTAGTGCACGGCCGCGTCCTGGCCCGAGAGCCCGGCCTCCATGACGGCTCCGAGGATGAGTTCGACGATGCGGAACTCGTTCGTGCGCCGGGTGGTGCGGCTGGCCATGGCCGACGCGACCGCCGGGTATTTGAGGGCGACCCGCAGGGAGCCGGCGGCCAGGGCGCGCAGCCGTCCCTTCCAGTCGAGGCCGCCGGGGATGCCGTCGAGCACCTCTCCCAGCGTCCGGTCGGCGACGGACAGCAGCAACTCGTCCTTGTCGCGGAAGTGTCGGTAGATCGCGGTCGGGTCGGCGCTCAGCTCCTCGCCGAGGCGGCGGACCGTGAAGGCGTCGGCGCTGCCGCGAGCCGCGATGCGCAGGCTCGCTTCGATGATCGCGTCGGGTGACAACTGCGCGCCGGCGCGCTTCGTCCGGGCGGGGGTGGCGGCGTGTGGGTTCGGCATGGTGCGGCCAGTCTAACGACGCCCGCACCAATGCGCGCAACGCCGTTGACAACAGTGTTGCGCTGCCGTTCACTCCTCCTCAACACACACGCAGTGCGGGCCCGGCCCGCCGAGCCGGAGGGTACGTCGATGGGGAACACCAGGCAGCGGGCCGACACCGTCTTCGTGGGGGGCCGGGTCTTCACCGGGACCTCGTCGGCGCCGATCGATGCCGCTGTAGCGGTCGGGGGCGGACGGATCCTGGCGGTCTCCGACGAGACGTCGGTCCGCGCCCTGGGCGACGGGGACACCGAGGTCGTCGATCTCGCGGGTGGCCTGCTCGTCCCCGGTTTCCAGGACGCGCACATGCACCCGGCGGTGGCCGGGGTCCAGATGCTGCGCTGCGATCTGTCCGAGGAGCGTTCTGTCGAGGGATATCTGGCGGTGGTCGCCGAGTACGCGAAGGCGAACCCGGACACGGACTGGATATCCGGCGGTGGCTGGTCCATGGACGTCTTCCCCGGCGGCACTCCCACCCGCGAGATGCTGGACGCGATCGTCCCCGACCGGCCGGTACTGCTCAGCAACCGGGACGGCCACGGCGCCTGGGTCAACTCGCTCGCACTGCGGCTGGCCGGCGTCGGCCGTGACACCCCCGACCCGGTGGACGGCCGGATCGAGCGGGAGCCGGACGGCACTCCGGCCGGCACCCTTCAGGAGGGTGCCGTGGGCCTGGTCGGCGCGCACCTGCCCGTCGCGACACCGGACGAGGCGCTCGCCGGACTGCTGGTGGCGCAGGAGTATCTGTTCTCCCTCGGGGTGACCACCTGGCAGGACGCCATGATCGGCGTCTTCCCCGGAAACCCGGACAATTTCGACGTCTATGTGCGGGCGGCCAGCGAAGGGTCGCTCCAGGCGAGGGTGGTCGGCGCCCTGTGGTGGGACCGCGAGCGCGGGCTGGAGCAGCTTCCCGAGCTCGAGGAACGCAGGCGAACCGGCCAGGTCGGGCGGTTCAACGCGACCACCGTGAAGATCATGCAGGACGGCATCGCGGAGAACTTCACCGCGGGCCTGCTGGAGCCCTACCTCGACCACTGCGGCTGCGCCACGGACAACTCCGGCCTCAGTTTCGTCGATCCTCAGCTGCTGGACGACGCCGTGCGGGTGCTCGACGAAGCGGGCTTCCAGATCCACTTCCACGCGCTGGGGGACCGGGCCGTCCGTGAGGCGCTCGACGCGCTGGCCGGCGCCAAGGCGGCCAACGGCACCAACGACAACCGCCACCATCTGGCCCATCTGCAGCTGATCCACCCCGATGACCTGGGGCGTTTCGCCGAGCTGGGGGCCGCCGCGAACATCCAGGCACTGTGGGCGGCGCACGAGCCGCAGATGGACGAGCTGACGATCCCCTTCCTCGGATCCGAGCGGGCCGCCCTGCAGTACCCGTTCGGCGACCTGTTGCGGGCCGGCGCCCGGCTGGTCGCCGGCAGCGACTGGTCGGTGAGCAGCCCCAACCCGATGTGGGGTATCCATGTCGCGGTCAACCGGGCGGTGCCCGCCGAAGCCCCCAACGCTCCGCAGGCGCAAGACACCGCCGAAGACGTCCACAGCCCCGACAGTTCGACCGCGCAGGAGCCCGCCAAGCCGTTCTACCCGGAGCAGGCACTGACGCTCGCCCAGGCCCTGACCGCCTACACCGCGGGCAGCGCGTGGGTGAACCACCTCGACGACGTCACCGGGACGGTCGAGGTGGGCAAGTACGCCGACCTCGTGGTGCTGGACCGGGACCCCTTCGAGCGGCCCGCCCTGGAGATCGCCGAGACCCGGGTGCTGCGGACCTACATCGACGGGCGGCTCGTCTTCGCCGCGACCGACTGAGCTGTGCCGCCCGCACGCCGAAGCCGTTCCCGCTGTTCCCACGCGCACCCTCAGGCGCACCACTCACGGAGGAACACCATGCCAGCAGTCTGTCCGAGAACTGTCCTGCGACCTGACCGGCGACCCGTCCGCCGCACCCTGACCGCCGCTGTCGCCGCGGCCGCCGCACTCGCCCTCACCACCCTGAGTGCCTGCAGCGGCACGGCGCACCCGCCGGCCGGGACCGCCGACGCCGCGTACCGGCTGACGGCGAAGACCCCGGCCGCCGCGGGCCCGGTCAACTCGTTCACCTGGTCGCTCTTCGCCGAGCCGACCTCGATCGACTACGCCTACGCGTTCGACTACCCGCCGAACCAGATCCTCGCCAACGTCTGCGAGAGCCTGCTGCGCTGGAACCCGGACCTGACGACCTCACCCGGCCTGGCGACCTCCTACACCCACCCCACGCCGACCAGCTGGGTGTACCAGATCCGCTCCGGCGTGCGCTTCCACGACGGTACGACGCTCAGTGCCGACGACGTCGTCGCCTCGCTGCGCCGCAACCTGGACCCCGAGGTGGCCAGCAACTGGGCCTACCCGTTCCGCAATGTGAAGTCGATCGACCGGACCGGACCGTCGCAGGTCACCGTCAGCCTCAAGTCACCGGACTCGACGTTCAACAAGTACCTTGCCGCGAGTCCCGGCACGGTGGAGTCCGCGGCCACCCTCAAGAAGGACGGCAAGGACTACGGCAACCCGGCGAAGGGCGTGAACTGCACCGGACCCTTCTCGTTCGGGTCCTGGACCTCGGGCCAGTCGCTGGTGCTCAAGCGCTTCGACGGGTACTGGGACGCCAAGCCCAAGGCCGGCGAGGTCAAGTTCGTCTTCCTGTCCGACCCGACGACCCGCGTCAACGCCTTCCAGACCGGTGAGGTCGACGGTGGCTGGATGGTCCCGCCGCACGCCTACGCCCAGTTGAAGGCGAGCCAGGCGGGCACGCTGTACTTCGGCCGGAACACCACGGTCGCCTCCGAGATCGTCAACAACCTCAAGGGACCGCTGGGCGACGCCCGGGTACGGCAGGCCCTGCTGATGGCCATCGACCGCAAGGGCATCGTCAAGGCGGGCGCGGGCGGGGTCGCCGATGTCGCGGACTCACTGGTCAGTTCGAACACCTGGAGCGGTACACCCGACTCCACCGTCAAGGGACTGCTCAAGGCGCTGCCGAGCTATCCCTACGACCCGGTGAAGGCCAAGGCGCTGGCCGCCCAGGCCGGAGTCGCCGGGCAGAAGGTCGTGATCGCCAGCAGCCCGCTGGACTCCCAGACCACCATCATCACCCAGGCCGTCGCGCAGGCGGCCAAGGCCATCGGGCTGAACCCGCAGATCGACACCATCTCCGCCGACAAGTACACGGCGCTGTTCACCGACGCGGCCGCCCGCAAGGGCATCGATCTGTTCCTCACCTTCTGGTACACGTCCATCACCGACCCGCTGGACATGTACGGCTCGCTGCAGACCGGCGCGTTCAGCAACTACGGCAACTGGTCGAACCCGCAGTTCGACGCGGCCATCGACGAGGCAACCGTCGCCCAGGATCCGGCAGCGGTGGCCGCCGCGACCGGGAAGGCGCAGCAGACGGCCATGGAGCAACTGCCCTGGCTGCCGCTGTACACCGAGCCGGTGAGCGTCTTCCTCGGCAAGCGGATCACCGGGGTCCAGCCGTCCATCGCCTACCTGTACTACCCGTGGGCCGCCGAGATCGGAGCCCGCGGATGACAGCCGCCCTGGCGACCACCGCGGTGGACGGTGCCCGGCGGGCCGGGAGGTTCGGCGCCCTGGCGGTGTCGACGCTGCGCAGGCTCCTCACGATGGCGGTGACGCTGCTGGTCACCTCGTTCGTGGTGTTCTCCTCGCTGTACCTGGCACCGGGCGACCCGGTCAGCTTCCTGGTGCGCGGGCGCAGCCCGAGCCCACAGGAGATCGCCGCGATACGGGAGCAGTACGGGTTCAACGACCCGTTCCCCGAGCGGTACTGGCACTGGTTGCAGGGCGTGCTGCAAGGGGACCTCGGCCGCTCGTACCTGTTCCACCAGAGCGTCGACCAGGTGCTGTGGTCCCGGCTGCCCGCTTCGATGCTCCTGGTGGGCACGGCGGCGCTGATGATCGCGGTCGTGGGGGTCGGCGCCGGGATCGTCGGGGCGCTGCGGCGCGGAACGCGCACCGACACGGCGGTGCTGCTGATGGTCACCGTGGGGGCGGCGGTGCCGTCCTTCGTCGCGGCGATCACGCTCCGCTCGGTGCTCGGCGTACGCCTGGGCTGGTTCCCGACGATCGGGAACGGCACCGGTCTGCTGGACCGGATGCACCATGTGGTGCTTCCCGCCATCGCCCTGTCGGTGACGTTCATGGCACTCGTGACGCGGGTGACGCGCTCGGCGATGCTGGACGAGCTGCGCCGTGAACACGTCGAGGTCGCGCTCAGCCGGGGGATGTCCAAGTCGTCCGTGGTGCGGCGCCATGTGCTGCGCAACGCGCTGGGGCCCATCGTCACTGTCTCCGGGCTGCTGCTCTCGGGAATGCTGGTGAGCACCGCGATCGTCGAGACCGCGTTCGGGATGTCCGGGGTGGGTTCGCTGCTGGTGCAGGCCGTGAACGAGATGGACTTCCAGGTGGTCCAGGCGATCGTGCTGCTGGTGGTCGCGGCGTTCGTCGTCGTCAACACCTTGGTGGACCTGGTGTATCCGCTGATCGACCCGCGCGTCGCGGCAGCAGCAGGGAGCGCACGATGAATGCCCCTTCCTCCACCATGGCCGACCGCCGGGCCGACCCACCCGCTCCGTCGCCGTCCCGGCTGCGACTCCCGCTGGTGTGGCTGCGGCGGGCCGGTGGCGGCTGGCTGATGCGTGGCTGTCTGCTGCTTCTGGCCCTCTTCGTCCTGATCGCTCTGTTCGCGCCCTGGATCGCCCCGCAGGACCCGACCTTCGGCGAGCTGGGCAACGGCTTCGCCGGGCCCGGCCCCGACCACTGGCTGGGCACCGATCTGGGCGGGCACGACACGTTCTCGGCCCTGATCGAGGGCACCCGCACCAGCCTCGCCGGCCCGCTCGCCGTGGTGCTGTTCTCCACCACTCTGGGGGTCGCCGTCGGTCTGTTCACCGCGTGGCGCGGCGGGTGGGTCGACACGGCGGTCGGCCGGGTGCTCGACATCCTGTTCGCCTTCCCCGCGCTGCTGCTGGCGATCCTCGCGGTGGCCCTGTTCGGCAAGGGTCTGACCGCACCGGTGCTCGCCATGGCCATCGCGTACATGCCCTACACGGCCCGTCTGGTGCGCGGTCTGACCGCGCAGGAGAAGACCCGGCCGTACATCGCCGCCTACCAGGTGCAGGGCCACTCGGCGGTGTTCATCGCCTTCCGCCGGCTGCTGCCCAACATCACCCCGACCGTGCTCGCCCAGTCGACGGTGAACTTCGGGTACGCCCTGCTCGACCTCGCGGCCCTGTCGTTCCTGGGCCTGGGCGTGCAGCCGCCGACACCCGACTGGGGCTCGATGATCAACCAGGGGCAGGCAGCCGTCCTCCAGGGACAACCGCTGTCCGCGATCGTTCCGGCCGTCGCGGTCGTCCTGGTCGTGGTCGCCTTCAACGTCGTCGGGGAGAACCTCGGCGACCGGCTCGCGGGGAGGGAGTCCTGATGCCGCTGCTCGAATTCAACGACCTGAGTGTGGCGCTGCCGGGCATGGCCCGTCCGATCCTGAACGGCGTCAGCCTGACCGTCGCCGCCGGCGAGGCCGTCGCGCTGGTCGGGGAGTCCGGCTCGGGGAAGTCGGTCACGGCCCGTGCCGCGCTGGGCCTGTTCCCGGCCGGGGCGGCGATCGGCGGTCACGTCCGCGTCGACGGGGCCGATCTGGTCGGAGCGGACGCCGGATGCCTGCGCGAGGTGCGCACCGGCAAGGCGTCCATGATCTTCCAGGACCCCCGGGCGGGCATCAACCCGGTGCGACGCGTCGGGGACTTCCTCACCGAGTCACTGCGCCTGACCGGCGGCTGGTCCAGGGCACGGGCGGGCGCCCGCGCGCTGGAACTCCTGACCGCAGTCGGGCTGCCGGACCCCGTCCGGCACCTGCGGCAGTACCCGCACGAGCTCTCCGGCGGAATGCTGCAACGCGTCATGATCGCCGGGGCGCTCACGGCGGAGCCGCGGCTGCTGCTGTGCGACGAGCCCACCACGGCGCTCGATGTGACCACCCAGGCGGAGATCATGGCGATCCTCCGCCGACTGCAACGCGAGCGTGGCCTCGGCCTGCTGCTGATCACGCACGACATCGATCTCGCCGCAGCGACCTGCGACCGGATCTACGTGATGTACGCCGGGAGGATCGTCGAGACCGGGACCGCGACCGAACTGCTCACCGCGCCCCGGCACCCCTATACCGCCGGGCTGCTCGGTTCGACGCCGCCTCTGGACGGACCGCTCGGACGACTCACGCCGATCCGCGGCGTCCCCATGGGCCTGCTGGAAGCCGCACCGGGCTGCTCCTTCGCCGCCCGCTGCCCGCACGCCCGGCCGGGACTCTGCGACAGGACGGCGCCCGACCTGGCACGGCCTGCCCCCGTCCAGGTCCCGGCGTCCACGGCGCAGCGTGGCCCCGCGCTCGTCGCCTGCCATCTGGCCGATGAGATCGATGGCCGGCCGGCGATGACGGCCGTCTGCGCCTCACCCAGCGAGGAGGACCGTTGAACACCGCACCCGCTCCCGCCCCTGTGCCCACCCCAGCCCCCGCATCGCCCGGAAGACCGCTGCTCCAGGTCAGCGGTCTGCGCAAGGCCTACTCCACCGGCGGCACCCAAGTGGTCGCCGTCGACGATCTGTCGTTCTCCCTGCATCCCGGCGGGGCCCTCGGCCTGGTCGGCGAGTCCGGCTCGGGCAAGACGACCACGGCGCGGATGCTCGTCGGTCTCGAACGCCCCGACCATGGACAGATCCTGGTCCAGGGCGCCCCGATCGCCGCGACGGTGCGCGGACGGGCGGCACGGCTCGCCCGCGCGAAGGCCGTGCAGATCGTCTTCCAGGACCCCTACCTGTCGCTGGACGGCCGGATCAGCATCGGGACGACCATCGACGGGGTGCTGCGGCTGCACGGCTGCGGTGACCGCGCGGCGAGGGCCGGCCGGGTCAGGGAGCTCCTGGCCCAGGTCGGCCTCGGCGACCGCGAGTCGGCGGCGCTGCCCCGTCAGCTGTCGGGCGGTCAGCGCCAACGCGCCGCCATCGCCCGTGCGTTGGCAGTCGAACCGGCTGTTCTGGTTCTCGACGAAGCGGTGTCGGCACTCGACGTCTCGGTGCAGGCCCAGGTGCTCAACCTGCTGTCGGACATCCGCCGCGACACCGGCATCGGCCTGGTCTTCGTCAGCCACGACCTGGCGGTGGTGCGCTACGTCTGCGACGAGGCGCTGGTGATGTACCGGGGGAGGACCATGGAACACCAACCGGTCGCCGATCTTCTCACCGCGCCACGGCACCCCTACACCCGCCTGCTGCTGGCCTCCGTACCCCGCCCCGGCTGGGACCCCGACGCCATCGGCCGCCGGCGGCGCGCGCTCGACGTCCTCCCGGGCGATACGGGTTCCCCGACCGCCCCGACCGCCCCGATCGCGTAGGTCCGGCGCATAGGGGCCGCGGGGTCCGCGTCCTACGGACGGAACGTAGCGTTCGGCCGGCCGGATTGTTCACGGTGGAGCGGGCCCCGCCCCGGCCCCGCCCCTAGCCTCACCGAAACGGCACGGACGAGGGGCGGTACCGGTGAACTGGCTCATCCACGATTACCGCGAGAGCGATCTCGCGGCAGTGGTCCACCTGATCGACACCACGGCCGAGCTCGGGCAGGAGTCGGTCTTCTCCCTCGCCGAGTGCATCGGCGCGCTGACGTCCCGGCAGCCCGCGGTGGTCGCCGTTCACCAGGGCGTCCCGATCGGCGCGGCGCTGGCGTGCGTGGCCGGTGAGCGGGCCTGGGTGATGCGTATCGCGATCTCCTCGGTCTGGCGCGGGCGAGGACTGGCCAGTGCCCTGCTGGTGGAGTTGGAGCGGCGGCTCGTCGCGGCGCGGGTGGGCCGGATCGCCTATGTGCTGCCCGAGGAGGACCTGCTCGGCGAGGGCCTCCTGAACGCCGGCTACACCCGGCAGCCCGCGGTGGCCTACTTCGAGAAGGTCGAACCGTCGCACGGCCCCGCGGCGAGCCTGTTGGAGGACCTCGGCGGCCGGTTCCTGCCGGGTGACCTGTGGGGCAAGGTGGCCGGGATGGAAGCGGAGAAGGACCTGATCGAGCGGCGGGTCGTGCTGCCGCTGGCGGAGCCCGAGCGGGCGGCCCGGCACGGGGTCCGGCCGCCGCGTGCCATCGCCCTGTTCGGCCCGCCCGGCACCGGCAAGACGACGTTCGCACGGGGCATCGCGTCCAAACTCGGCTGGCCGTTCGTCGAGCTGCTGCCCTCCCGGCTGGCGGACGAGGGCAACCTCGCCGCCGCCCTCCGCAGCGCCTTCGCCCGGATCGCGGAGCTGGAGCGGGTGCTGGTCTTCATCGACGAGGTCGAGGAGGTCGCCCCGGTCCGCACCGAGCCGGTGCAGCCGGGCGGTATGCACGGGGTGACCAATGAACTCCTCAAGCTCATCCCGGGATTCCGGGAGGGCGACGAGCGGCTGCTGGTGTGCGCGACGAACTCCATCCGCTCCCTGGATCCGGCGTTCCTGCGTCCTGGCCGCTTCGACTACCTGATCCCAATCGGTACCCCGGACGCGGCCGCCCGCTCGGCGATCTGGTCCCGGTACACCGGCGGCCGCCCCGACGTGGAGGTGCCGGCTCTGGTGGTGGCCAGCGAGCTGTTCACCCCGGCGGACATCGAGCACGCGGCGCGCACCGCCGCCCAGGCGTCCTTCGAACGGGATCTGGAGTCGATCGGCGGCGGGGCGGGCATGCAGAGCCCGCCGGGGGCGAGTACCGGTGACTACCTGGCGGCGATCGCCCAGTGCCGGCCGACCGTCACCCCCGCGATGACCGAGGAGTTCAGCGCGGACATCACCGCCCACGCCCGCCTCTGAGCACGTCATGACCCAAGGGGCGCCTAAGGGTGAGGCGGGTGAGTCGTCGCTCTGCCGGGCTGCCGGCAGGTCCCGTACGAAACGGAGGCCCGGGCGACCGCTCAGCTGGATGTCGCCGATGGGCGTGAACCCCGTTCGCGCCAGCACTGCCCGGGAGCCGGCATTGTCGAGTGTGGTCCTGGCCCTCAGCGTGGTCAGGCCGTACTCCGTGGCAGCCAGTTCGCAGATCTGGTGAACAGCGGCGGTGGCCAGCCCGCGCCCGGCGGCCTCCTCGGCGATCCGGTACCCGAGTTCCGCCGAACCCCCTTCCACATCAACCAGGTTGACCCGGCCCAGCACCGCGCCGTTGTCGGCGACCAGCACGTGAAAGTAGAGCAGCCCTGCGGCCTGGTCGGTCAGCAGCTCATCGAGCCGGGCATCGAAGTGGGCGAAGAAGTCGTCGCCGCGGTCGGGAATCGACGCGGCGAAATAGGTCCGGTTCTTCTGCTCGAACTCCAGCAGCGCCGGGGCATGTCCGAGGTCGAGGAGTTGCATGACAGGCATGGCGCAAGGTTACGCACCGGTGCCGCGGAGCCCCGTTGGTTCGGCATGACTCACCCTGCTGTGATCGTCCGGGGTGGTGGCGCCGACGCCCCCGTAGGCCGGTCACGATCCCGGTGCGTCGAGACCGTCGTGGCCCGGGGTCATGCGCCCGGCGCGGTCGGTGAGGAGGCCGGTGACCAGGGCCAGCGGCGGCCAGTTGAGCCGGCCCTGCCGGGCGACGGCGTAGGAGTGCAACTCGACGCTGGGGGAGGTGAGGGGCAGGATCCGGATGGCGGGGTAGGTGGCATGGCCGATGGGCAGCAGGCCCACGCCCAGGCCCGCGGCGATCATGTCCTGCACGAGGTCGAGACTGTCGGCCTGGTGGGTGATCCGGGGGCTGAAGCCGGCCATGGAGGCGAGCGTGCGAATGACGTGCTCGTCCGCGGTGTTGCGGGAGTTGACGATCCAGTCGTGGTCGCGGAACCCGGCGAACACCTCCTGGGCCGTTCCGGTGGGGGCGGTCGAGGCGGTGGCGAGTGCGGGGACGCCGAGACCCCATGTCGCCGTCCACAGCGGTGTCGCCCTCAACGACGGGTCGACGGTCGCGGGAGCGAGGTTGTAGTCGTAGGTCAGCGCCAGGTCCGTCTGGTCGCCGGTCAGCAGCGCGAGAGCCTCGGCGGGCTCGTGCTCCCGGATCAGGATGTGCACCCGTGGATGGTTCGCCGCGAGATCGGTGATGACCGGCAGCAGGAAGCTGCGGATGGCGGTGGCGAATCCCGCGATCCTTATCGTGCCGTTGGGTTCCGCTTCCGGGCCCAGGTCGAGCCGCGCCGCTTCGACCGCGGCGAGGATGGTCACCGCGTGTTCGGCCAGCCGGCGCCCTGCCGGCGTCAGCCGCACCCTGCGCCCGTCGGGCTCCACCAGCACGGTGCCCGTCTCCCGGGACAGGGCTGCGATCTGTTGCGACACCGTCGAGGTCGTGGTGCCGAGAACGTCGGCGACGGCCCGCATCGACCCCAGCCGGGACAGTTCCGCCAACAGTTCCAGCCGCCGGGTCTCCATTCCGTCATTGTTCAGCATTCCTGAACGGACTGTCCATGATCGCCACGTGGACATCAACGATGTGTCGGCCCTCTACTGGAGCCATGACCTCCGCAGCCACCGCCGCTCCGACCGTTCCCGCGGCTCCCTCCGCCCTCGGCAGGCTGCCCGGCGGGGCCCGGGGTGGAGCGCTCATGGCCGTCGCGTCCATGTCCTGCGTCCAGCTCGGCCTGGGGTTGTCGGTCCCGCTGCTCGACCAGCTCGGTCCGCTGGGAACCGCGTGGCTGCGGCTCGCCTGGGCCGGAATCCTGCTCCTGGTGCTGGTCAGGCCCCGCCCGTCGGACTTCACGCGGAAGGACCTGCTGGCGTGCACCGTCCTGGGCGCGGCGACAGCCGGCCTGATGGTGCTCTTCATGTGCGCGGTCACCCGGATCCCGCTGGGCACCGCCAGCGCGCTCGAGTTCCTCGGGCCGCTCGGCCTGTCCCTGTACGGCGCCGCGGGCGGGCGCAGGATATGGGCCCTGCCGGCCGGGGTCGGGGTGGTGCTGCTCACCGAGCCCTGGCACGGCGGCACCGACCTCGTCGGGGTCGGGTTCGCGCTGGCCGCCGCGCTCTGCTGGGCCGTGTACATCGCGCTCACCCAGAAGGTGGGCGACCAGGTCACCGGGCTGAAGGGCCTGGCCCTGTCCATGCCGGTCGCCGCCATCGTCGCCACGTTCTTCGCCGCGCCGACCGAACTGGGCCACGTGACCTGGCCGCTGATCCTCACCGGTCTGGCGCTGGCCGCGCTGCATCCGGTGCTCCCGTTCAGCCTGGAGTTCCTCGCCCTGCGCCGGCTCACCACCACGGCCTTCGGCACCCTGATGAGCCTTGAGCCGGCCATCGCGCTCGCGGTGGGCCTCGTCGTCCTCGGGCAGATCCCCGGCCCGGCGTCCGCGGTCGGCGTCGGATTCGTCGTGGTCGCGGGAATCGGCGCCACCCGCACCGGCGCGCGCACCGCGGCACCGGCTGTCGTCGTCGACGACGGCTGAGTACGTAAGGCGCCCGGCACGCATGGCTGAGAGAGTCATTCGGAAAGACGCTGGGACATGTAACAGAGACGGAAGGCTATTCTGCGGCTCATTCGATCTCCCTAGGGTTGAGGACATCAAGCAGGCAGCCGGGCCGGGCACCAGCCGGACCCAACCCAGGGAGAGTTACCGTGCGCGCAGTCATCCAGAAGTCCTTCGGCGGTCCCGAGGTCCTCGAGGTCGTGGAGACCGAGCGGCCGAAGCCGCTGTCCGGTGAGGTCCTCGTCAAGGTCCACGCCAGTGCGGTCAACCCGGTGGACGTGGCCGTCAGGTCCGGCGCCTTCCCGCTGCTCGGTGAGCCGCCGTTCGGCGTGGGCTGGGACATCTCCGGAGTGGTGGAGGAGGCCGGCCCCGGCGCCAGGTTCGAAGTGGGCGACGAGGTGTACGGGATGCCGTTCTTCCCCCGTGCCGCCACCGGGTACGCCGAGTACGTGGCCGTCCCGTCCCGTCAGGTGGCCCGCAAGCCCGCCTCCATCGACCATGTGCACGCCGCCGCCATCCCCCTCGCGGCGCTCACCGCTTGGCAGGGTCTGGTGCAGGCCGCCGAGGTCACGAAGGGCGACCGGGTGCTGATCCAGCGGGCGGCCGGTGGCGTCGGCCACTTCGCGGTGCAGATCGCGAAGGCGCGCGGCGCCCATGTGATCGCCATCGCCAGTGCCGCCCGGCACGACTTCGTCCGCGGTCTCGGCGCCGACGAGGTCATCGACTACCGGACCACCGACTTCACCGAGGCCGTCAAGGACGTCAAAGTGGTCTTCGACTCCACGGCCCAGGGCGACCTCTCGCTCGGCGTGCTGCGCCCCGGCGGCGTGCTCATCAGCATCCTGGAGCACGGCAACCCGGAGCTCGCCGCACGTGTCCAGGCGGCCGGGCGGCGCTTCGCCGGCATCTCGGTCGAGCCGGACTACGCCGCGCTCGAAGCGATCGCCGAGCTCGTCGACGCCGGGCTGATCCGTCCGTACGTCGAGGAGACGTTTCCCCTGGCGGAGGTCGGCAAGGCACACGAGCTGGTTGCCTCGGGGCACGTACAGGGCAAGATTGTCCTGACGGTCTGACCACAGCGGGCCGCACCAGGAAGGGCGAGGCCGGATGGACATCCTCACCGAGGCGCTGGCCTCGATGCGCACCGGGCACCCGGCGTCCGTGCGGACCAACGGCCGCGCCCCCTGGGGCCTGCGGCTGCCGCCGGTCGCGGGCGCCGGGTTCCATGTGGTGCTGTACGGGACCTGCTGGCTGATCCCGCTCGACGAGGGGTCGTCGCGTCTCAAGCCGATCCCGCTGAGCCCCGGCGACGTGGTCTTCCTGCGGGACGGACGCGGCCACATCCTCGCCGACCATCCCTCGACGCCGGCCGAGGAGCCCAACGACGAGCAGTTCGAGGGCGGTTCACCGATCGGCTCGGTCACCCTCGGCGGCGACGGCCCCGAGACCAGCCTGCTGTGCGGCAACTACCACCTGGACCAGGGCCGCCCGCACCCCCTGGTACGGCAGCTGCCCGAGGTGATCCATCTGGCGACGCGGCACGGCCGCCACCCTGAGCTGAGCGCAGCCGTCCAGCTGCTCGGCAACGAGCTGGAGAACCCGCGCATCGGCTCGGACGGCATCGTGCCCACCCTGATCGACTCGCTGCTCCTGTACATCCTGCGGGCCTGGCTCGACGATCAGCCACCGGCTGCCGCCCAGGGCTGGGCGGCGGCCCTGGGCGACTCGGCGGTGGCGCCCGCCCTGTCCGCGATGCACGACGACCCCTCGGCCCAGTGGACGGTCGAGTCGCTGGCCGAACGGGCGGGCCTGTCCCGTGCCGCCTTCGCCCGGCGGTTCGCCGCGCTGGTCGGCGAACCGCCGATGGCGTATCTGACCCGCTGGCGCATGACGACCGCGGCCCGTCTGCTGCGGGAGTCCGACGCTCCGCTCACGACGGTCGCCGCCCGCACCGGCTACGGCTCGGAGTTCGCCTTCGCCAAGGCCTTCAAGCGGGAGTACGGCCTGGCCCCGGGCGGCTACCGCCGCCAGGTCAGGGCGGCCTGACGGCGGTAGCCCCGTTCTCTGCTCTCCGCTCCTCAGTCCTCCGCGCTCGCCAACAGGACCTTCAGCAGCTCATCGGGAGCGTCCCGCATCACGTTGTGGCCGGAGGCCAGGGCGTGCGTGCGCCAGGTGGGGTCGTCGAGAAGTCGCTCGTAGAGCCCGGTGAACGGGGATTGCCCGTCCCAGCCGGTGGCGTAGACGTAGTCCCTGCTCCGGAACCGGTCGAGTCCGCCCGCCAGGCGGACCGACTGGAGCAGGGAGGCCAGCGGGTGCGGAGTGGCTCGGGGGTCGAAGAACGGGAGTGGCGCACTGGTGAAGCCGGTCTCGTGCGCGCCGCTGAGATACCACTCGCGCTCCTGGTCGGTGACCAGGGACCAGCACGAGTCGCCGTCCTCGGGGACCATGGCGTCGACGTAGACCAGACCGGCCACCCGCTCGGGGACGCGGTCGGCGGCGCCGGTGATCACCATGCCGCCGTAGCTGTGCCCGACGAGGACGGCGTCGGTGATCTGCTGGTCCGTCAGAAGGTTGACGTCGTCGTCGATATGGGTGTCGAGATTGACCGAGTGGGTGAGCAGGTGCTTGCGGTCGCCCACCCCGGTCAGGGTCAGGGGGAAGGCCTGGTGCCCGTGTGCGCGCAGCTGACGGGCGAGCGGTTCGAAGGTCCATGCGCCGTGCCAGGCGCCGGGTATGAGGACGAACGTGGTCATCGGGCGAGTCCTTATGCGGGTCGGTCGTTGACGATGCGGGTCAGTCGGTGACGGTGAGGACGATCTTGCCAGTGGTGCGGCGGCTGTCGGCGAGTTCATGGGCCTTGGCGGCCCGTTCGAGCGGGAGCACCGTGTCGATCTCGGGGCGCAGCAGGCCCGTCTCGGCGAGGGCGGCGATCTCCCGCATGCCCGCCTGGTCGGGTTCGACGACCATAAAGGCGGCGCGCAGCCCGAGGGGTCGGGCCTGGTCCGCCAGGTACGCCTCGGCCGGGGAGGCGAGGGCGACCAGGGTGCCGCCGGCGCGCAGGGTGCGCAGGGAGCGCGGCCCGTACTCGCCCCCGATCGTGTCGATCACGACGTCGACCGGTTCGAGGGCGGTCTCGAAGTCGGCCTGGGTGTAGTCGACCAGTTCGTCCGCGCCGAGACCGCGCAGGAAGTCGTGTTTGGCCGAGCGGGCGGTGCCGATGACGTGGGCGCCGCGGGCCTTGGCGATCTGGACGGCGAGGTGGCCGACGCCGCCCGCCGCGGCGTGGATCAGCACGCGCTGTCCGGGGCGCACGTCGGCGACGTCCACCAGGGCCTGCCAGGCGGTGAGCGCGGCCAGCGGCAGCGCGGCGGCCTGCACATGGGTCAGTCCGGCGGGCTTGCGGACCAGGTGCCGGGCCGGGGAGGTCACGTACTCGGCGTAGGTGCCCGCCGGCAGGGGGTGGCGCGGCATCCCGAACACCGCGTCGCCGGGGGCGAGTGTGGTCACCCCGAACCCGACCGCCTCGACGACGCCGGAGACGTCCCAGCCGAGCCGGATCACGGTACCGGCCAGGCCGCCGGTGGCCCGGTGCCAGGAGTCGGTCGGATTGACCCCGGCCGCGTGCACCCGCACGAGCACCTCGGCCGGCCCGGGCTCCGGGCGCTCCACCTCGATGACCTTCAGCACCTCGGGTCCGCCGAACTCGTCCTGGCCGATCGCACGCATCGTCATTCCCCTGATCCCCTGTTCCGCCGGGCCCCTGTGGCCCGTTGAGATCAAGGTTTTCGCATTCCGCCATGAAGAACGAGTGGCAAGATTGCCAGCATCTGAAAGAATCTTGCCATGCATCGTGTCGTGGTCCTGGCCCTCGAAGGCGTCTATCCCTTCGAACTGAGCATCCCGATGAGAATCTTCGGCACCGCCGCCGGGCGCGACGGCGAAGCGCTGTATGAGGTCATCACCTGCAGTCTGGACGGGGAACCCGTCAGCACCAGCGCCGACTTCACCATCACCGTGGCCCATGGGAGCGAGGCGCTCCGGAGCGCCGACACGCTGGTCATCCCGCCCTTCGCCTGCGGCCCCGACGAGGAACGGGACTGGCTGCCCGACGAGTTGGCCCAGGCGCTCGCCCTCCTGCCGCCCGGAGCCCGCATCGTTTCGATCTGCACCGCCTCCTATGTGCTGGCCGCGGCCGGTCTGCTCGACGGCCGCTCCGCGACCACCCACTGGAACGAGGCCGACCACTTCCAGCGCACGTTCCCGAAGATCCAGGTCGACGCGAACGTGCTGTTCGTCGACGACGGACAGGTCCTCACGGCGGCCGGTGTGGCCGCCGGGATCGACCTCTGCCTGCACCTGGTGCGCCGCGACCACGGCAGTGACATCGCCAACCAGGTGGCCCGGCTGTGCGTCGTACCCCCCTGGCGGGAGGGCGGCCAGGCTCAGTACATCGAGCGCCCGATGCCGCAGCCCTCGGCCGCCACCACCGCCGCGACCCGCGACTGGGCCCTGCAGCAGCTGCAGCGGCCCATCTCCCTTGCCGAACTGGCGGAGCACGCCCGCATGAGCGTCCGGACGTTCTGCCGGCGCTTCCACGACGAGGTCGGCATGCCCCCCGGCCAGTGGCTCGCCCAACAGCGCGTCGGCCACGCCCGACGCCTGCTGGAAACCACCGACCTGCCGGTCGACCAGGTCGCCGCCCACGCGGGCTTCGGCACCGCCGTCTCCCTCCGCCAACACCTCGCCACCACGATCGGCGTCTCCCCGACGGCCTACCGCCAGGCCTTCCGCGCCCGTTGAGGCGCGTAGGCGACGTCTTGTGCGAAGTGTCGGGCGCGGTTCGCCCGGTCGCCGGAACACTCCCGAAGGAAGCCTTGTGACCGGAGTGCGTCGAGCACGTCGTCCATGGCGATGTCACGGTGATGGAGAGCCGCGAGGCAGTGCGCGTAGGCGTCCCGGCGATGCTGCCTGCGCCACTGATCGAACTGCGAGCGTGCCGCAGAGCGTCCGTTCACCATCGCGGCGCCGAGGGTGGAGAGCGATCCTACGGCGGCGCCGAGCAGCGCGGCGATTCCAGCATCCATGGCCCCATTTCGTATGAACGGACGACCGGCCGGACCAGCCCCATCGGCCGCGCCCGGCCGGTCGCCGCAGGACCTCAGTGACGCAGCAGGGCGCAGGCGAAGTCTTCCTGGACGGTGCGGACCTGGGCGAGGAGCTCGGGCTTGATGCTCTTGCTGGTCTGGGTGGTGATCGAGAAGGTCAGGGACCGTTTGCCGTCCGGGGTGGCGGCGGCCAGTTGGGTGTAGCCGGCGGTGTTGCCGGTGTGGCCGTAGAGGATCCCGCAGCGGGTGGTGTAGCGGAAGATCGACAGACCTGCCGCGTTGACCCCAGGGCCGGCCGGTTCCGACGCTCCGCCGGGGACGAAGGTCAGCTGCTGCTTGCGGGTCTGCGGTGACAGGAGGCTGCCGCCGGCGTAGCCGCGGATGAACGCGGTGAGGTCGTTCGGCGTCGCCACGACGGCGCCGGAGGCCCACACGCCCGAGGAGCCGAAGAGCTCGGTGACGTCCTCCGGCGGGGCGGGCGGGTCGACCGCGTAGCCGTGCAGGTAGGGGCGGGGGAGCCGGAAGCCCTGCGGGAGGCTGGTCCGCCGCAGGTTCAGCGGCTGGTACACGAGCTGCTTGAGGAGGTCCTCGTAGCGCCGGCCGGTCGCCGCCTCGGCCATCAGCGCGACGGCGATGTTGTCGGAGTTGGAGTACTGGTACCGCGCGCCCGCCGGGAAGACCAGCGGCTTGTCGGCGACGAAGTCGAGCAACTTACGGGAATCGAAGACGTGGTGCGGGTCCACGCCCAGGAGCCGCCGGAATTCGGCGGAGCCGGTGTAGTCGGGCAGCCCGCTGGTGCGGTTGAGCAGTTGGCGGAGCGTCACCTTGCACCAGGCGGCGGGCAGCGAGGGAAGCCGCTCGCCGATCGTGGTGTCGAGCTTGAGCCGCCCCTGGTCCACCAGCTGCAGGGCGACCGCCCCGCTGTACGCCTTGGAGACACTCGCGAGCCGCATGTGGTCGGTCGCGTGCAGCGGGCTGCCGGTCTTGAGGTCGGCGACTCCGGCCCGGTAGACCTCGGTCCGGTCACCGCGCGTGAGCACGGCGATCACTCCGGGCGGGCCGCCCGCGGTGTCGACCAGCTTCTGGATGCTGCGCTGCAGCGCCTGGCCGGGGTTGGGACGGGCCTCATCCCCGGCGTGCGCGGGCTGGACGAGCCCGCCGGCTGCCGCGGCGGCGATCACCACGGCGACCGGCATCAAGCGGCGGGTGTGGCGGCGTCCGGACGATCGTGACAGCACGTGCGTACCTCCCGGGGAGCGTGGCGCGGGGTCCGACCTCGCACTCACGTGCCCAGCTTCAGGTGACGCGTCCGGCTGCACCTTTCACGGTGCTCCATCCGGCCGAGGAACATGCCTCGGCCGGGTGCAAGCGCGTCGACGGAGCCTGCCCGCGGGATCAGGTGTGCTCACGGCTTCGTGGCCCGGCGCGCACGGAACGCGGCCGTCTTGGAGCGGTTCTGGCAGGCCGTCGAGCAGAACTGGCGGCCGGCGTTGCGTGAGGTGTCGACGTAGACGCGATCGCACTGGGTCGCCTGGCAGACGCCGAGGCGGCCGGCGAGGTCGCCGCCGATGACCATGGCCAGGCCGGTCGCACAGCCGGCGCTCCACCCCACCGCCAGGGTGTCGTCCGCGCCATGGAAATGGACCTGCCAGGGCTCTCCCTCGACACGGTCCAGCTGCGGGCGGGCACCGTTCGACAGCAGCAGCTCGTTCAGCACCGCGACCGCGTCATCCATGCGGCCGCCGCTCACGCCCTCGAAGACCAGTCGCAGCTTCTGCGCCGTGCCGGCCAGGTGCGCGGCCTGCGCCGGTTCGATCGTGCCCGGGCTGGTGCTGGAGGCGGTCAGCGCGGCATCGACGGCGGCGGGGAGGTCCGCACCGCGCGGTGCGGTGAACGGCTTGCCGCGCGCCTCGCCGTCGGTCAACGCGTTGACGAGCGAAACGGCCGCGTCGAGCAGGATCGCCATGTGACTGTCGAATAGCACTTGACCAGTTACTCCCTTCGGGCCTAACGTCCGTCACTGACAATAGTCGATTCACCAGTGACGAGGATGCGGAGACGTGCATGGGACTCATGGCGCGCGGTGGCCGGCTGCCCCGCACCGTCTGGCTGCTGCTCGCCGCCCGGGCGATCAACCGGCTCGGGGCTTTCTGCCTGTCGTTCCTCACCGTCCTCATCAGCACGGACTTCGGGGCGAGCGTCGCCACCGCCGGGCTGGTCTCGGCCGCCTTCGGGCTCGCGACGATCCCGTCGCGCCTGGCGGGCGGCCGCCTCGCGGACCACCTCGGACGGCGTCGCACCATCGTCCTCGGCCTGGCCGGCTGCGCCGTCGCCCAGCTCGGCATCGCCGCCGCGGGCTCGCTGGCGGAGGTCGCGGTCTTCGCCGTGCTGCTGGGACTGGTCTTCGAGCTGTACGAACCGCCGAGCCAGGCGATGATCGCCGACTCCGTCGGCCCCGCCGACCGGGTCCGCGCCTACAGCCTGCTGAACGCGGCCCTGGCCGTCGGCGGGATGGGCGCCGGTCTGATCGCGGCGGGTCTGGGCCGGTGGGACCTGCGCTGGCTGTTCGTCGCCGACGCACTGAGCTGTCTGGTCTGCGCGGTCATCATCCGGTTCGTTCTGCCCGCCGACCGTCCCGTGCGACGTGGCCGTGCCGAGCCCGGCCCGGCGTCCCCCGAACCTGCCGCCGGAATCAAGCCGTGGCGCGATCGCGTGCTGCTCCTCATGCTCGCGTCCGGCACCGTGTACGCCCTGGTGTACCTGCAGGTGATGATGGCGCTTCCGCTGTCCCTGGCGCGCCGCGGCATGCGACCGGCGGACGCGGGAGTGCTCTTCACGGTCTCCGCGGTGACGATCGTCGCCGCCCAGCCCCTGCTGCGTGTCCAGCGCCTCTCGGCCCTGTCCGCGCCTGCGGCGCTCGCGCTCGGCTATGTCCTGCTCGCGGTCGGCCTGGCCGGTTACGCGGTAGCGCACACCTTGACGGCCTCGCTGGCGGCCACGGTCGTCTGGAGCCTGGGCGATCTGGTGATCCTCGGACGGTCCTACGCACTTGTCGCCGACCTTGCCCCGCCCGGTGGCACCGGCCGCTACTTGGCCGTCTACGGCATCAGTTGGGGTTTCGCCGGCGTCGCCGCGCCGATCGTCAGCACCCAGATCCTCGAACACGCGGGACCGGCGGTGCTGTGGTCGGGGCTGGCGGCCGTCTCCGTGGCGCTTGCCGTCGGGCAGGTGCCGGTCGCCCGGGTGCTCGCCGCCCGGGGACGGGAGCAGCGGGTGGCGGATTTCGCCGCCGTCCCCGGAATTTCTTGAGGAACGGCAGGCCGAATGTTGTGCCGGTGGGCGGCCGGAGAGGGAAGAACCGACCGCCCCCGGGCGCTGCACTGGGTATGACGAATGGACACCGCATCACCATCGAAGAGGGCACGACCCCGGTTCGTGTCGTGCGCGACGGACAGGTCCTGGCGGAGAGCAGTCGCCCGCTGGAGCTCCGCGAGACGGGCTGTCCGGTGCGCTACTACCTGCCGCCCGAGGATGTGCGCACGGAGCTGCTCACCGCCTCCGACACCAGCACGCACTGCCCGTTCAAGGGGGACGCGTCGTACTGGTCGGTGCCCGGCGCGGCCGACCTGGTCTGGGCGTACCGGGAGCCGAAGGACGACGTGGCCGCGATCAAGGACCACTTCTGCTTCTACGACACCGAGGTCGTCACGGCGGGATGACCTTTCCGCACAGCGTCCGTGACCGCCCGTCAGGCTCCTGAGGCCGCCGGGCAGGGCTTGTACACCGGCGTGACGCGCTGAACCCCGGCTCCGGATCCGCCCTGAGGGCGGAACGGAGCCGGGGTTCGCGTGTGTCGGCCGGGGACGTGGTCCGGCTCAGGCGGTGGCGACGGCCGGCAGCCGGTAGGCGCGGTGCGCCAGAGTGATGGTGCGGGTCAGCAGCATCGCCACGGCCATGAAGATCAGCCCGTCGGTGATGGCCGCTCCGGTGACGTCGTGGCTCACGCACCAGTCGGTCAGCTGCCGCGGGAACCAGTGGGCCGATCCGTAGGAGAACGCGGCGCGGGCGCCGATGACCGCGGTCCACAGAAGCGCGTACGGCGCTCCGGAGCCGCTGACCGGCAGGCCCGTCCGGGGGCTGCGGTAGACCCGCATCAGGCCGATGGCCGCCAGGCCGCAGAGGAATCCGACGGCGATGGCGCCCATCTCGAGGACCAGGCCGGTGCCGTGCGTGGCCGGCCGATCGAGGAAGAGCGGGATGACAGCGCCGGCGATCAGTGCGGGCCGCAGGATCCGCAACGTGCCGATCTTGCGGTGGCCGCCGAGGTCGCTCTCCAGCACGGCCACCAGCACGGCGCCGTTGACGATCATTGCCTCGGTCAGTTGCGACAGCATGGTGTGCTCCCTGGGGGTGAAGGCTGCATTTCCTGCGATGCCCTCACCTTCGGCCGTTCGGCCGCCGACGGAATCGGAGCACGGGTCCAGATCGGGTACGACCTGTCCGGGCCCGCGTAGTACCCAGGCAGCCTGCGGGGCCCCGATACGGCTCCAGGGGTGATCCGGACGTCACCCCGGACCTCACCCCGCGGTGTGACGCCCGAGCAGGGGCTCTCTCCCTAACGTCGCAGGTGTCGGGCTGGACGGCCCGCCACTCGCATCGACAGAAGGAGGGCGCAGACATGTGGGAAGTGCTTGCCGTCATCGCGATCGTGGCTTACGTGATCGGACGCCAGCTGCTCGGAGAGCCGCTGCGGGGCAAGCGGGTGATCCTGCTGCCGGCCGTCCTGGCGGTGGTCGGTCTGACCCGGCTCGGCGGGCACGGCGCGGTGCAGCCCGCGGACGTGGCACTGCTGGTGGTCGGCGCGGTGATCGCCGCCGCGATCGGCACCGGGCAGGGATCGATGATGCGGCTCCGCAACCGCGACGGTGGCCTGTGGGGCCAGATGCCGGCGCGCAGCCTGTGGCTGTGGGCGGCCCTGATCGGCTCCCGGCTCACCCTGATGCTGCTCGCGAGCACCATGGGAGCCCATGTCGCCGCGTCCTCCGCACCCATCGTGCTGATGCTCGGCATCAACCGCCTGGCACAGGCCGCCATGATCACCCGGCGCGCTCACCGGTCCGGAATCCCCTTCGCCCAGGAGAAGGACGGTTCCGTCTTCCTCGGTGGCCGTCTGCAGGAACTCAACTCGCGCCTTGACGGACTGACGGGCACCCCCTCCGAGCCGTCCGGCCCGTCCAGCCCGTCCAACTCTGCACACCCGTCCAACCCTTCACACCCGTCGAACCCGACGAACCCGTACGATCGGCCGACCACCCGGAGGTAGTGATGGGACTCCACCCTGCGGAGCTCCCGGTCGCGTCCGGCCGCCCCGTCCTGCCGGCCGGTCCCCGCGGCGCGGACCTCGTGACGGCCGCCCGTGATCGTGACCGCTATCGTGAGCTCATGCTGCGCACGGTGTCCTGGCTCATCAGGGCGGGGGCGTACGGCCTGATCGGGGTCGACATCTTCCTCCGTGCCTCGCTCGGGCCGGTGGCGCTTCCCGTCACCGTCGCGGCTTACGCCCTGTGCGGGATCCTGCAGGTTGTCTGCGCGGCGGTGATCAACCGCAGTGGCACAGCACCCGCGCTGCCGGTGCTTCTCGGACTGATCACGGTGGTCGCCGCAGGGGTGTGCGCCCAGGAGGACGTCACCTCCCTGGCGGCGCTCGGCGTGATCGCCGTCATGGACGCCGGCACCGAGGCCCGGTTGACGGCCGCCTGGGCCGTCTTCGGAGCCGGGGTGGTCGCGGCCGCGACGGGTGCCCTGATCACCGACGCGAGCCCGGCGAAGGCGCTCGGCATCCCGCTGTTGCTGATGCTCGGCCTGCAGGCCGGCTTCAACCGCCGGGCCTACCGGCTCCGCGCGGACCAGAGCGCGGCCCTGCTGGCCCAGTCCGAGGAACTGCGGGCCCGGTCGGAGGAACTGCGGGCCGAGCAGCGCCGCAGTGCCGTCCTCGACGAACGCACACGCATCGCCCGCGAGATCCACGATGTGCTGGCCCACTCGATCGGCGCGCTCGGCATCCAGATCCAGGCCGCCCGCGCCCTCCTCGCCGACACCCCCGATGTGGAACGGGCGGACGGCGTGCTCGCGGTGGCCCAGCGGATGGCCTCCGACGGACTGACCGAAACACGCCGTGCCGTGCACGCGTTGCGCACCGACACGCTCCCCTTGGACGAGGAGCTGGCCCGGATGACCGCCACCCACGAGCAGCGCCACGGCACACCGGTCGCCCTGCGGGTGGACGGCGGCCCGGTACCGCTGCCGCCGGACCAGACGCTGGCCCTGGTGCGTACGGCCCAGGAGTCCCTCGTCAATGCCGCCAAGCACGCGCCGCACCAGCCGGTGACGCTCACACTGACCTATGGGGACGACAACGTGACCATGAGTATCGCCAATCCGCTCGGAGCCGCGGCCGCGCACGGCTTCGCGACCCTCGACGGCGGTTACGGCCTGACAGGCATGCGGGAGCGCCTGCTGCTGCTCGGCGGCACCCTCACGGCGGACGCCGCGGACGGCAGGCGCTGGACCGTGACCGCGACGGTTCCCCGATGACCACGCCGGAGAAGCCGCTGCGGGTGATCGTGGCCGACGACCAGGCCAGCGTGCGGGAGGGTCTCGCGCTCATGCTCGATCTGCTCCCGGACCTCGACGTCGTGGGCACGGCCGCCGACGGCCAGGAGGCTCTGGACCTGGTCGCCCGGCACCACCCGGACGCGATCCTGCTCGACCTGCACATGCCCGTGATGGACGGCATCGAGGCCACTCGGCGGCTGACCGCCGAGCACCCGGAGGTGGCCATCGTCGTCCTGACCACCTATGCCGACGACCGCTCGGTGCTCGACACGCTCCAGGCCGGCGCCCGCAGCTATCTGACGAAGGACGCGGACCGGCGGGACATCGCCCACACCCTGCACAGCGCCGCCGCCGGCCTCAGCGTGCTCCACCCTCAGGTTCAGGCGACCCTGCTGGCCGCCGCGCAGGCCGGCCCACGGCAGTCCGAGGAACCGCCCGAGCAGGCACCGCCCGCCGAACTTCCGGACGGTCTGACGCGTCGCGAGGCGGAGATCCTCACCCTCATCGGCCGCGGTCGCAACAACACCGAGATCGCCGCGGAGCTCTTCCTCAGCGGCAACACCGTCAAGACCCACATCAACCGGATCTTCGCCAAGACCGGCTCCCGCGACCGGTCGGCGGCCACCCGCTACGCCCAGCAGCACGGCCTGATCTGACCGCACTCCGCTTCGGCCTGCCGCGGCCGCGTGCGGAGTCCCCACCGGCGCAACGCCCGTCCACCACCCCAGTTCCCAGGCAGGTGCCCAGTGAACGATGCCGTCCGACTGCCGCTGTCAGGCGTTCTGATCGCCGACTTCGGCCGTGTGCTGGCCGCCCCGTACGCCACGATGCTCCTCGCCGACCTCGGCGCGGACGTGGTCAAGGTCGAGCATCCCGACACCGGCGACGACACCCGGGCGTGGGGCCCGCCGCATGCCGAGGGGGAGGCCACGTACTTCCTGTCCGTCAACCGCAACAAGCGCTCCTTCGCCGCCGATCTGCGCGACGGGACGGGCCGTCGGCGGGCGCTGGAACTGGTCCGACGGGCGGATGTGGTGTTCGAGAACTTCCGGCCGGGGACCATGGCCAAGTACGGGCTCTCCTACGAGCAGGCCCGCGCGGTCAACCCGGGCATCGTCTACTGCTCGGTGACCGGCTTCGGTTCAGGCAAGGGCGCCGCCCTGCCCGGCTACGACCTGCTGCTGCAGGCGGTCGGCGGACTGATGAGTGTGACGGGCCCGGAATCCGGGGAGCCGGTGAAGACGGGCGTGGCCGTCGTGGACGTGCTCACCGGCCTGCATGCCGCGATCGGCGTGCTGGCCGCGCTGCGGCACCGCGATGCGACGGGCGAGGGACAGCATGTCGAGGTCAATCTGCTGTCGTCCCTGCTGTCCAGTCTGGTGAACCAGTCCGGCGGCTTCACGCTGGCGGGCGCGGTGCCGGGGATCATGGGCAACCGGCATCCCTCGATCGCCCCGTACGAGGTCTACCCGGCCGCCGACCGCCCGATGGTGATCGCCGTTGGCAACGACCGGCAGTTCGCCGCCCTGTGCCACGGGCTGGAAGCACCGGAGCTGGCGGCCGACCCCCGGTTCGCCACCAACACCGGCCGGGTCGCGCACGTCGACGAGCTCGCCGGACAGCTCTCCCGGCTGCTCGAACGCCGCACCGCAGCCGACTGGTTCGAGGTCCTCACACCGCTGGGCGTGCCGTGCGGGCCGGTGAACGACCTGGCGGAGGCCTTCGGGCTGGCTGAACGCCTGGGTCTCGCGCCGCGCGCCACGATCACCACCGACGACCGGCCGATGCATCTCGTGGCCAACCCCATCGGTCTGTCCCGCACCCCGCCCCGCTACGACCGGCGGCCGCCCCGGCTGGGAGAGCACACCGACGAGATCGGCGCGTGGCTGGACTCGTGAACCAGGCGACGGGACCGGTCCCGGCCGAGGGAACAGCCGAATTCCGCGGGCACTACGGTCCTCGCATGGGCCATGACGCGCGAGGCTTCGCCGGTGTGGAGGTGCACTCCGCCAACGGCCATCTGCTGCACCAGTTCCTGGCGCGGAACACCAACCGCAGGACCGACGAGCGGGGCGGCGGGGTGGAGGGACGCATTCGTTTCACGGCCGAAGTGGTGCGGGCCGTCGCCGAGGCCATCGGCCCGGAGCGGGTCGGCCTTCGGATCTCGCCCGGATCCGGTGTCAACGCCGTCGAGGAGGGCTATACGGACTACCCGGTGCTGGCGAGGGTGTGAAACGAGCCGGGCGGGAAACCGCCAGGTGCGGGGCGTCGGGATGGGCGCTCCGCACCTGACGGTCAGGGCAGCCGGTGATCGGTCCAGGTCGCCGGGACCTGTCCCGCGCCGTTCCGGACGGTGGGTTCCGCCGGGACATCGGGACTGCCAGGGGCCTTGCTCACCGTGGTGCCCTCCGGAAGATCAGGCGGAGGCCTTCTTCAGGCAGCTTTCCAGCAGGGTGCGGGGCTTTGCCAGGTTCTTGACCGCGGTCATGGCGGCCAGTTCGGCCTTGTCGGCGGTGGCGTTGAGGGTGATGGCCTTGGTGGCCTTGGTGGCCTTCTGCGCCAGGGCAGCCTGACGCGTCAGCCGGTCGGACTGGTAGGTGCCGTCGGCGCCGCCCTTGCTCTTGGCGAGCTCCGCCAGCTTCTTGAGCGCCGTGGCCGTGGCCGCGGCATCCCGGGCGTCGGTGGCTTTGGAGACCGCCATGCCGGCCTGCAGCCCCTGCGAGCCGTACCGCGCTCCCAGGTCGCCCGCCACGTGCGAGCTCTCCTTCAGGACAGCGACGTCCTTCTCGGCCGCGTCGGCCGCCTTCCGTGCGGTGTCCGCCTGGATGGCGGCTGCCATCGCCTGGTCCTCGGCTGTGAGGTAGGCCAGTTGCTCCTTGGCACACGCGGCCGGGGCAGCGGCGGGGGCGGTCGGGGCGGGCGGCGCGGTCTGTGCCACGGCGGGGGAGGCCAGGGCGAGCAGAACCAACGTGGTCGTGGCGGCTGACGCGGCAGTGCGCAACTTCATGGGGGATCTCCATCGGGACGTGATGCGGTGTGCGGCGGGACGCCGGCACGGAAGGAGCTGTGCCCCGAGTGAGGTGGCTTCTACTGCCCCATGGGCCCGGATGGAGCAGTTCCGACACCCGAGCGGCCCCCTGCACACGTTCCGGCCGGCGTGCGACGGCAGGTGGCGAGGGGGCCGACAGGCCTCCTCGATGCCGCCGGATTTCCGGTGCCGCGTGCCGGTGATCGACCTCGCTGACAGTGGGTGGGTCTACCGTGGATGGCCCGAGGAACCCAGCGTGATCAGGAGGACCCATGACCACACTCGAGAACCGACCGAACACCGCACTCCTCGTCGTCGATGTGCAGGTCGGCGTCGTCCAGGAAGCCCATGAGCGCGACGCGGTCGTCGCCAATGTCGGCAGCCTGGTCGAGCAGGCGCGGGGGGAGCGGGTCCCGGTCGTCTGGGTCCAGCATTCCGACGAGCACCTGGTGCGGGGGAGCGACAGCTGGCGGATCGTCCCCGAGCTGACTCCGGGCGAGGCCGAGCCGTTGGTCGAGAAGAACTACGGCGACGCCTTCGAGGACACCACCCTGGAGACCGTGCTGTCGGGACTCGGAGTCGGACGGCTCGTCGTCGCCGGTGCGGAGACCGATGCATGCATCCGCTCGACCCTCCACGGCGCGTTCGCGCGGGGGTACGACGCGACGCTCGTCAGTGACGCCCACACGACGGGGGACCAGTCGGAATGGGGCGCGCCGCCGCCGGACCAAGTCATCGCGCACACGAACCTGTACTGGACCTACCAGACGGCGCCGGGACGGACCGCCGGGGCGGTCGCGACCAAGGACGTCGACTTCGGTGGCACCTCCTGACGCCTGGGAACGGGGATCGGAGGAGGACCGCTAGTCACCGGCGGGCATCAGCCTGGTGACCTTGCCCTTGGGATCTGCGTCCAGGTAACCGCCGTCGTAGGCATCGGCAAGGTAGACGCCGATGCCCGCGGGGGTATGGAAGATGTTGTTGGGCTGGCGGAGCACGAGGTAGCGCGTCGTGGGCTTGGGGACTTTCAGGTCCTTCTGTGCCCGGCTGAGCAGGGCGGGCAGGGCGTCCCAGTTGTAGAGGTCCAGGCTGACGGGCTGTTCACCGCCCAGGAGTGTTCCGCTGATCGTGCCGCGGGTCACGCCCTGTCCGACCCGGTAGTCGTAGCTGTCGTAGTGGGTGGCGCTGCCTTTGACCATGCCTTCGGCGGAGATGTACTCCGGGTAGACCACGAAGCGGCCGACCTTGTCGGTCCCCATCTGCGCCTTCAGTTCCTTGATCGCCGCACGGATGCCGTCGGGCGTCAGCAGGCTCACCTTCACCGGATCCTTCTCCGGTTGCGTCGTGGACGGTGCGGTGGTCGGTACCGGACCCGACGAATGTGACGTGGAGGCGTCCGAGCCGGGCTTCCCGGACACGATGTTGTCGCCGTTCTGCTCCGGGAGCAGCGTCCACACCAGCACGCCCGTCAGCACGGTTCCGCAGACCGCCGAGCCGATCGCCACCCGTCGCGTACGGAGCCTGCGCCGCTGGTTGCCGATGGACGGGCGCGTCGCGCCCGGCTCCGGCGAGGGGTACTGCGAGGCGTAGGGGGAGGGGTACTGCGAGGAATAGGGCGAGGGATAGGCCGAGGAACCGGCACCGTGGGGAACGGCGTCGTGGGGCATGGGCGGCCCGAAACCGTCCGGCCGGGCCGCCGTGGGCTCGGCGACGGGAGATCCCAGCCGGAAGGACGTTGCCTCGGGCACGGGTCCGTGTCCTTGCACCGGTCCAGGACCGGATACCGGTCCGGTCGGCTGCTGTTGGGCTGCGACCGCCAGCATGCGGTCCAGGGACTCGGCGTCCGGCCGGTCGCCCGGGTCCTTGACCAGAAGGGCGTTGAGGAATTCTGTCAGCGGCCCGGCCTGTCGCGGCGGCGGAAGCTCCTCGCTGAGGACGGCCGCCAGCGTGGCCAGGGTGGTTGCCCTGCGCAGCGGGTGATGGCCCTCCACCGCCACATACAGCATCATCGCCAGGGACCACAGGTCCGAACTCGGCCCGCCGCCGTCCCCGGTGATCCGCTCGGGGGCCATGAAGTCGGGGGTACCGATCATCGATCCGGTGGCCGTCAGGACCGTGGACTCACGGATCGCGGCAATGCCGAAGTCGGTGAGCACCGGGCGCCCGTCGGGGCGCAGCAGGACGTTGGGGGGTTTGACGTCCCGGTGCTGGATTCCCACGGCGTGCGCGGCCCGCAGCGCGGCCAGCAGTTCGCGGCCCAGCAGAGCCGCCTCCACCGGCTCCATCGGCCCGCGCGCGAGCCGGTCCTGAAGCGATCCGCCGGTCACCAGCTCCATGACGAGCCAGGGGTAGGTGCCCTCACCGCCGTCCACGACGTGGTGGATGGTCACCACATTGGGATGCTCGACCCGGGCCAGCGCACGGGCCTCCCGCAGCACCCGGGCCCGCAACAGGCTTGCGGCGGGCGGGTCGTACTCGGCCAGCCCGGGATCCGACGGCCGTACTTCCTTGAGCGCCACCGCCCGGTCGAGCACGAGATCGCGTGCCCGCCACACCAGCCCCATGCCACCGCTGCCGAGCCGCGCTTCCAGCTCGAAGCGCCCGTCGATGACCCGTCTGCCGGATTCCCCGTTACTCATGGCCCGGAGCCTACGAGACACGCGGGACGATCACGCACCCAACCCGTCCGGGCTGGCTTGCGCAGCAAGGAAAATGCGGCGAACTTGCTCAAGAGGACGAGAAGGCCGCGTTCGGCGACTGCAGGTGGCTTGTCGGCCCCGAGTGGGCGAGGAGGGCAGGAGGAATATCCACTCCTTGCCACTTTCAACTTATAGCGCAATGGGGGGCTTGCGGCAAGGCCCCGGTCGTGGGGCACAATCACGGGCCGAGGTCATAACCTGCAGAAATGGGAGATTCACGAAGTGCATGTGTTGTTGTCGGTTTACGGGTCGTGCGGTGACATCGAGTCGGTGGTGATGGGATACGCATTGCGGGTGCGAGTCCCCGGCACCGGGATGCGGGTGTGCGCTCCGGCCGTCGCGGCAGCGACCTCGGACCGGAGGCGATGAACATGAACCCTCTGACCACCACCAGCGCGTTCGACCTTCCCGACCGCCTCGCGCCCAAGGCGGAACCGGCGATGATCGCCGGCGACGAGCAGCACTTCGCGGCCATCGCGGAGAGCCTCGAGCAGGCGATCGCCGAACTGTCCGCCCTCCTCGACGCCGAGCGCAGGGCACCCGGCGGCATCGGCCGCGGAGCGATGGACCGCGACACGGAGATCCACCGCCTGACCGGTCGGCTGCGCGCCCTGCGGCGCTTCGGTCTCGACCTGTGTCTGGGCCACATCGTCAGTGCGGAAGACTCCGAGCCGGTGTACATCGGACGACTCGGCCTCACCGACAGCACTGGTCGCCGGCTGCTGCTCGACTGGCGTTCCCCCGCGGCTGAGCCGTTCTTCGCGGCGACCCACGCCAATCCGATGGGTCTGGCGAGCCGCCGCAGGTACCGCTGGACGCGCGGCCGGATCAGCGACTACTGGGACGAGGTGTTCACCGCCGAAGGGCTCGAAGGGCGCGCCGCGCTCGACGACCAGTCCGCGTTCATCGCCAGCCTGGGCAGCAACCGGTCGGCCCGGATGCGGGACGTGCTCTCCACCATCCAGACTGACCAGGACGCCGTCATCAGGGCGGGATCCCGCGGCGCTCTCGTCGTCGACGGCGGCCCGGGTACGGGGAAGACCGTCGTCGCCCTGCACCGCTCCGCCTACCTCCTCTACTCCGATCCCCGCCTCGGGCACCGTCGGGGCGGCGTGCTGTTCGTCGGCCCGCACCAGCCCTACCTGGCCTACGTCGCCGATGTCCTGCCCAGCCTCGGAGAGGAGGGCGTGCAGACCTGCACCCTGCGGGACCTCGTCGCCGAGGGAGCCGGAGCAGTGATCGAGCCCGACCCGGACGTGGCCCGTCTGAAGTCGTCCGCGGACCTGGTGAAGGCGATCGAGGCGGCCGTCGGCATCTACGAGGAGCCGCCCACCAAGGGGATGACGGTCGCGACCCACTGGTCCGACCTCTGGCTGAGCCCCCGCGATTGGGCGGTCGCGTTCGAAGCGGTGGAGCAGGGCACTCCGCACAACGAGGCACACGAACAGATCATGGAGGAGCTGCTCACGATCCTGATGGACAAGGACGACAGCGAAGCCTCGCCCGAGCTGCTGCGGAGGTCGCTGCTGCAGGACAGGGCGCTGCTCAAGGCCCTCCACCGGGCGTGGCCCCTGGTCGAGGCGACCGACCTCGTCGCGGATCTGTGGTCGGTGCCCGCCTATCTGCGCAAGTGCGCGCCCTGGCTCGGTCCCGATGACGTCCGCAAGCTGCAGCGCGCGCAGACCGAGGCCTGGACGGTGTCCGACCTGCCGCTGCTGGACGCGGCACGGCAGCGGCTCGGCGACCCGGAGGCGTCCCGGCGCATGCGGCGGAACGAGGCCGCCGTCGCCGCCGAACGCGCGACCAGGGCCGCCGCCATCGACAGCCTGCTGCAGAACATGCTGATCGACGAGAGCGAAGGCGCGGTGGGGATGCTGCGCGGACAGGACCTGCAGGACACCCTGATCGACGAGAGCGCACTGGTCGGCGCCGAACCCGATGTGCTGGCCGGCCCGTTCGCGCACGTCGTCGTGGACGAGGCGCAGGAACTGACCGATGCCGAATGGCAGATGCTGCTGCTGCGCTGCCCGTCCCGGAGCTTCACCATCGTCGGGGACCGCGCCCAGGCCAGGCACGGGTTCACGGAGTCGTGGCAGGAACGGCTCGAGCGGGTCGGGCTCGACCGGATCACCGTGGCCTCCCTGAGCATCAACTACCGGACGCCGGAAGAGGTGATGACGGAGGCCGAGCTGGTCATCCGGACCGTACTCCCGGACGCCAATGTGCCGACCTCCATCCGCAGCAGCGATCTCCCCGTCGTCCATGGATCCGTTGCGGAGCTGGACTCGATCCTCGACACGTGGCTCACCGCCCATGACGAAGGCATCGCCTGCGTCATCGGCGATCCCACGTTCCGGGCGACATCCCGCGTCCGGTCGCTGACCCCGGAGCTGTCGAAGGGGCTCGAGTTCGACCTGGTGGTCCTCATCGACCCGGAGTCGTTCGGCACGGGCATCGAGGGAGCCGTTGATCGCTATGTCGCGATGACCCGCGCGACTCAGCAACTCGTCATCCTCACGAGCTCCTGACCTCGGCCAGGACGACCTGAGCGCCACTCGGCGGTGGTGAAGGCCGCCGCCGATGCGCGGTGCGGATGCAGCGGACCTGCGCGCGGGGTGGGCGCGCAGGTCGGCTGGTTCGCGCTGGTCCGTTGGTCCGCGTTACGCCGGCAGCGGTGCCGGCCCGGCGGGGCTCTTCCACCAGACGAAGACCTCGGTGCCCGGCTGTCGTTCGGAGAACCGGTCTGCCGGGGACACGTCGCGCAGTAGCCGACGGAGATCCGCCTCGAAGTCGTCGCGGTGCGGGCCGAACAGATGGGGAGCCGAGGACGACATGGAGAACGCCCACGCGACGATGTCGTCGGACGTGCGTTCCAGCGCTTGCCCGCCGGGGACGACATGGCGTTGGGGGCCGGAGAAGCCGGCCCGTGTGAGCACCGCCGCCTCATCACCGGGTGTTCCGTGCGTCAGCACCCCCCGCCCGGCTCGTCGGACCGGTCCCAGGTGGTGCCTGACCAGCGTGTCGATCGCGGCGTAGGGCACGGCTGGATACGGAAGTCCGTTGACGGTTCGGATCTCCGTCTTGAGGTCGGAGATGTGCACCAGCGCCCCGCCGGGCCGGAGCATGTCCCTGACTGTGGCCGCCACCAGGTCGCGATCCATCCAGTGGAAGGACTGGCCGAACGTCGCGACGGTGAACTCTCCAAGACCCACGGGCAGTTCCTCGGCCCGGGCCTGCACCCACCGCGCCTTTCGGGCCGCTCCCGCCCGTGCGGCCCCGCGCTCGGCTTCGGCGAGCATTCCACCGTCCGGGTCCAGACCGACGATCTCGCCGAACAGGTGCGCCAGGCTCAGGGCGGGGGTGCCAGGACCACATCCCACATCGAGCAAACGCCCCCGCCCGTCGAGCTGTACGGCCGTGGCCAGCAGGTCCGCGAGCCCGGGAGCGTAGGGCAGCCTCCCGCGCCCGTAGTAGGTGGCCGTGCCGAGGAACAGCGTGTCGTCCCACTCCCAGTCGCCCATCACATCCTGATGATTCCACGGCGCGGCCGGCGTCCGGGACGGTCGGTGACGGGTCGGGGACCACTCGGAGGGTGGGCCGTCTGATGGATGCAGTCGAGATCTACGCACCGCAGGCGCTGTCCAAGGCCGGCTGACCAGGCCGCGCGCGGGTGTCCCCGCTCTTGAGCGGGGACACCGTGGATTGCACGGTCAGTAGGACGGGATCCGGTCACGCTCCTGCGTCGGCACGTTCGTGTGGTGTTGCGGGTGACGGCTTGCGTGCTTGCCGGGGCGGACCGGCCACCAGATGCTGCGGCCGAGCAGGGCGGCCAGTGCGGGCACCAGCACGATCGACAGGACGAACGCGGAGAGCATGATGCCGAGGGCTGTCGCGAAGCCGACCTGCTGGCTCGACGGAGTGGCCGCGAGACTCGCGAAGGAGCCGGCCAGTACCAGCCCCGCGGTCGCGATGGCCGGCGTGGTGTGTCGTACGGCACGGGCCACGGCTGCGCGGGCCGGTCCCGGCCGTTCCATCTCCTCCCGTATGCGGTCGCTGATCAGGATGTTGTAGTCGGTGCCCAGCGCGACGACGAACAGGAACAGCACCAGGGGCAGGGTGAAGGCGACGCCCGGCTTGTTCAACAGGTGCTGGAACAGCAGGGTGGAGGCGCCGAGGGTGGCGGCGAAGCCGAGGCCGACGGAGAGCATGAGGATCATCGGCGCGAGCAGGCTTCGCAGCAGCACGAGCAGGATCAGAGAGATCAGCACGGCCGCGACCGGGAACACGATCTTCAGGTCATGGTCGACCGCGGTCGATATGTCGGCGAAGATCGCTGCCGTCCCGCCGACATGTGCTGTCAAACCGGTGGGTGTGTGCGCGGCGACCGTATCCCGGACCGGCCCGGAGACCAGGTCACGAGCCTGCTGGCTCTGCGGATCCGCTGTCAGGTAGAGGTCGATCCGAGCGGCGCGGTGGTCCTGGTTCAGGGTGGTCTTGCCCACCTGGCCCACGCCCTTGACCTTGGTGAGCGCCTGCGAGAGGGCGTCGAGCCGGTCCGAGCGCAGGGTGCCGCCGTCCTTGGCGGTGACGAAGACGCTCGTCGGGTCCGATACGCCGGCCGGCAGGGCACGGGAGATCTCGGTGGCGGTGGTCGCGGCCGCGGTCTGCGGTCCTCCGTTGTGCAGGCCGTAGTCCATCCGGATCCCGACCAGCCCGGCGGACAGCGCGCCCAGCATGACGACGGAGGCGACGAGCATCATCAGCGGCCGGCGTGCGACCAGGTCGCCCAAGCGGGCGGCAGAGCCCGGACGGGGCTCGCGCTTGAGGGCCCGGGAGGGCCAGAACATCTTGCGGCCGGCTGCCGCCAGCATGGCCGGCATCAAGGTGAGACTGCCCAGCAGCATGACCAGGACCGAGACGGCGATGGCCGGACCGAGCACCCGGAACTGTCCGAAGGACGCAACCCCGAGTGTGGCGAAGGCGGCCACGATGGTCAGCGCCGCCGAGGTGATGGCGTTGCCCACTCGGCCGGATACCTCACCGGCCACCGTGCGGGCGTTCTGCTCCGGGTGCGCCCGCAGCTGTTCGCGGAAGCGGAACAGCAGGAACAGCAGGTAGTCGGTGCCGATGCCGAGCAGGACCACACTGATCAGTGAGGGGGTGCCCGGGTCCAGTTTGATTCCGGTGAGCATCGCGGCGCCGACGACGGCACCCGACGCCGCACCGCCGATGAAGACGACGGCGAGCAGTGGCAGCAATGCCGCGAGAACGCTGCGGAAGACCAGCACATTGAGCAGCACGATGAGCCCGATGACGAGCATCGACGTGATCTTCGAGGCGGTCTCACCGGCGTCGGTGGTGTCGACGGTGTCGGCCAGGCCGCCAGTGAATCCGGTGCGCATTCCCGCGTCGGTGAATTGCGCGCGGGCGTCATCCCGGAAGGCCCGGTAGAGGTCCTGCATTCCGGGGGCCGTGGAATTGCCGACCAGCTCTGCGGAGAGCAGCTCGAAACTCCGGTCGGGCGCCATCATGGCCGGGGTGACCCGGGGCGTTTGTGAATAGTCCTTGAGCAGGAAGGACGGTCCGCCGTCCTTGGGTTTTGGCATGGTGACCCGGTGCCGGCCGAGTTTCTCGGCCTCGGCGCCGACCCGCTGCTGGTCCGCCGCGGTAAGGGCCTTGCCGTCCGGTCGGGCGACGAGCACGGTGACCGTATTGGCGTCGGATTTCACCCCGAATTGGTCCTCGGCGATTTTCAGCGCGGCGGCCGAGTCATACGTCTTGGGCAGGAAATCCCCGGTCTGGTTCTGGGTGACCCGATAGATCAACGTCGAACTCAGAGCGGTCAGAACGATACCCAGCACCGCCCAGACGGCGATGACCTTCCACGGGTTTCTGGTGGAGAATCCGGTCAGGGCGCGGATCACTGTGTCCTCCGGCAAATGGACTTCATCGCCGGGGGATCCCGGCCGGTTTCCAGACCATCACGCGGGGGCCCTGGAGATCGTCCGAGCAGAGGATGAACACGATCAGGGGTCCGGGGTCCGGCAATGCTCCCCGACCAGGACCGTGGTCCTGGTCGAAGATCAGCCGCAGGGGGAATGTCCGGCCCTCGGCCCGATGCGAGAATGGATCAGCCAGCAGGTCGTCCGCCCGGGGGAGCACCCGGAGGGCCGAGAACAGGGAGGGGCACCATGCGAACGCGCCGGTACACCGCGCCACTGATTCCCGGCGCGCTGCCGTGGACGCGCAACGACGGGCTCGTTGCCGTCGGGGCCGCAGTCGTGGACCTTCTCGGTTACCTGATCGGCAGCCAGACCGAGGACGGTTCCGTCACGGTCCCTGGAGTCCTTCTCGTCGTCCTGTCCGCTCTGCCGCTGCTGGCCCGCCGTAGCCATCCGATGCCGGCGTTCATCGCCGTGCTGGCCTTCACCGCGGTGCTGAATCTGTCCTCGTCGCTGCCGAGCCACTTCGGAGCGGTCATCACGGTGGGCCTGTACTCGGCGGCCCGAGTCTGCTCCGGTCCGATGACAGCGGTGGTGTCCATCGTGACGGTGCTCCTGACGCTGCTGAGTCAGAGTTTCGGGCGGACCACGTCGAGGACGGACGTCCTTGCCAATGTCCTCGCCGTCCTTATCGTCGTCATAACGGCGATCGTGGTCAGCCGCTGGCAACAGGAGGTCGCGGCGACCCGCAGGTTGCTGGCCGACCGAGCGGTGGCCGACGAACGGCGTCGCATCGCCCGGGAACTGCACGACATCGTGGCCCACCACATCACCACCATGCAGCTGATGGCCGGCGGGGCACGAGCCAACCTCGCGGGCAACCCCGAAGCCGCGCGGGACGCGCTGCTCACCCTGGAGTCCTCCGGGCGGATGGCCCTGGGCGAGATGCGCCAGCTCCTCGACGTCCTGCGCGCAGGCGACGAACCGGAGCTCGCGCCGCACGCACCCCAACCCGGAGCCGATGACATCGACCGTATCGTCACCGAGTCCCGGCTGGCCGGCCTGCCCACCGAGTTCCGGGTCTGCGGCCAGGAGAGACCACTGCCGCCGACCGTCGGGCTCACCGTGTTCCGGGTCGTACAGGAAGCACTCACCAACGCTCGCAAACACGCCGGCCGGGCCCGCGCGTCGGTACAGCTGACGTATCTCCCGGACCGCGTCGACGTCGAGGTCCTCGATGACGGCGCGGGCGCGCTGGTGCCCGTGGGAGCGCTGGAAACGGCAGCGGCGTCCCGTACCGGCTACGGGCTGATCGGCATGCACGAACGTGTCGCCCTGCAGGGCGGCACCCTGGAGACCGGCGGGCTGGACGGCGGCGGATTCAGGGTGGCGGCCAGCCTGCCACTGGCAGCGGATGAGAGAGCGGAACTCCTCCGATGAGCGCAGTCCCGCAGCAGAAGATCAGCGTGCTGATCGCCGACGACCAGCCGCTGGTACGGCGCGGCCTGGCACTCATCCTCTCCCCCGACCCGGCGTTCGAGGTGGTGGCCGAAGCTGAGGACGGCGAACAGGCCGTCGCCCTCGCGCACCGCTTCCGGCCGGACGTCGTCGTGATGGACATCCGGATGCCCGTCCTCGACGGTGTCCAGGCGACCGAGCAGCTCGCCGCCGCGCTCCCCGACTGCCGTGTGCTGGCCCTGAGCACCTTCGACATGGACGAGTACGTCGTGGGCGCGCTCCGCGCCGGCGCCTACGGATTCCTGCCCAAGGACATCTCCCCGGAGGAACTCGTCGCGGCGATCCACATCGTCCACGCGGGTGAGGCCACCGTCGCGCCCCGGCTGCTCACCCGGCTCATCTCCACCTACGTCAGAGCCCCGCACCGTCCGCAGAAGCCACCGATCAGCCTCAATGAACTCACGCCCCGCGAGGTCGAGGTGTGGCGCCTGATCGCCACCGGCCTCGACAACGCGGAGATCGCCCGCGCGCTGGACATCACCGTCTCCACCGTCAAGAACTACATCACCAGCATCTTCGACAAGCTCAGCGTCCGGGACCGCGCCCAAGCGGTGATCGCCGCCTACGAGTCAGGTCTCGTGGAGACCCAGCAGAACTAGGGGCAGGCCCCGGACAGGACACCATCTCCAGGACCCGTCCGCTGGTGTCGTGTCTGCCTGGCAGTATCGAGGGTGTGGAGGTGGGGGAGGAGATGGTGCCGGGATTCGCCATCCGCGAGGGCAACGCCGTGTACCGGGGCCCGTCGGCGGCGGGCTCGCTGCATGCCCACGCCGCCTTCCAAGTCGCCATCGCCGTCCAGGGCGAGGTGACCATGATGGACGCTTACGGCACCCACCACCGCGCCAAGGCGCTGATCGTGCCGCCGATGACGCGGCATCGCATCCTGGCGATGACGACCCTGGTCACTTTCTTCATCGAGCCGCATTGCGCGTTCGCGGACCGGCTGCGCGACCGCTGCGGCAACGGCATCACCCCGGCCCCCGAGCTGCGCGGCCTCAGCGAGAAGGACATCAGTGCCGCCGGTGCGCTTCCGTCGGCCGAGCTCGATGCCCGGCTGGTGAAGGCGATGAACACACTGGCGGAGCGGAAAGTTCCGATGCCGGGCCTCGCCGCGACGGCCGGGCTGTCACCCCAGCGCCTTCGCCCCTTCATCACGACCGGACATTGGTGAAGGGCCAGGCTGGAGACCACGGTGCTCGCCACATCCGCGCCGAGGACCTCCACCAGCGCGTCCCCCATGCCGACCCGCCATTCCGGTGCCGCACCCGCCCCCGCACCCGCACCCGGGCGACGCGGCCCAGTGCTGGGGTGAAGGTTCGTTCGGTCATGCGGGCAGTCTCGATCGCACGGTGCCACCCGGTCTTGAACGAAGCGCTCGTCCACCGGTCGGGTTTCCGGGACATCCCGAACTGCTCCGTCCACAGGGCCGTCGCAGGTCGCCTGTGCAGGCGGTAGTTCGGTGCGCTACCGGGCGTGAGATGGCGAGGTGGGGAATCTAGGGTGGGTTCATGCCCACCACAACGTCCGGCCCTCCGCAGTCCTTTGACCCCGCCGAGCTGATCGACGATCCGCACGCCGTGTACGCGCGGTTGCGCGAGGCCGGGCCCGTTCACCGGATCACCGGTACGGACGGACTGCCGGCCTGGCTGATCACCCGCTACGCCGATGTGCGCCGGGCGCTGGCGGATCCGCGGCTCGCTCTGGACAAGCGCAACGCGCGGCCCGGCGGCTACCAAGGACTCGCCCTGCCGCCCGCGTTGGACGCGAACCTGCTGAACATGGACCCGCCGGACCACACCCGTATCCGCCGGCTGGTCTCGCAGGCGTTCACGCCCCGCCGGATCGAGGAGCTGCGCGCCCCGATCCGGCGGATCGCCGACGACCTGCTGGACGCCATCGCCCCGCACGGTCGTACCGATCTGATCGCCTCGTACGCGGCCCCACTGCCGATCACCGTCATCTGCGACCTGCTCGGGGTGGCCCCGGCCGACCGCCAGGACTTCCGGTCCTGGACCGACGCCCTCATCACGCCGGACCCCGCCCAGCCCTCGCGCGCCAAGGAAGCGGTCGGGAGCATGCTGGGGTACTTCACCCACCTGATCGCCGCCAAGCGGTCCCACCCCGCCGACGACCTGCTCTCCGCGATGATCGCCGCACGGGACGAGAGCCACCAGGACCGCTCCGGGGCCGGGGAGGGCGACGAGGACCGGCTCAGCGAGGACGAGTTGATGTCACTGGTCTTCCTCATCCTGTTCGCCGGCTACGAAAACACCATCCACCTCATCGGCAACGCCACCTTGGCCCTGCTGACCGCCCCCGACCAACTCGAAGCGCTGCGGGCGGAACCGGGCCGGGTCGGCGGCGCGGTCGCGGAGCTCGCCCGGTACGACGGGCCCGCACCGCTGGCGATCCGTCGCTTCCCACTGGAGGACATCACCATCGGCGGTGTCACGATCCCGGCCGGCGAGACCGTCCTGCTGTCCCTGGCCGCGGCGAACCGTGACCCCGGCCAGTTCGCCGATCCCGACCACGTCGACATCACCCGCGACGCCACCGGCCACCTCGCCCTCGGGCACGGCATCCACTACTGCCTCGGCGCGCCACTGGCCCGCATGGAGACCGAGATCGCCCTCATCGCGCTCCTCGACCGCTTTCCCCACCTCGCCCTCGACGTTCCACCCGACACTCTGCGGTGGCGGCCCTCGATGCGGGCCCGGGGACTGCTCGCTCTCCCGGTGCGGTACTGAACGGCCCGTACAGCGCCGGTCGTTGACCATGGGGCCTGGCCGCGATGCACGCCGGCCCGGCCAGGCCGGCGGGCTCAGCCGGGCCAGTTGAGGTCATCGTGGCGCGAACCGCTCGAAGGTCTCGTACAGTGCAGCGCTCATCGTGGCGCTGCCCTTGTGCCCCGAGTCGTCGATGACGATCAGTTCCGAGCCGGGCCAGGCGCGGCTGAGTTCCCAGGCCGTGTCCAGCGGTCCGCTCATGTCGAGGCGGCCGTGGATGAGGACGCCGGGGATGTCCGCCAGACGTCCCGCGTCGCGGATCAACTGGCCCTCCTCCAGCCAGGCTCCGTGTGCGAAGTAGTGCGCGCAGATCCGGACGAAGGCGAGCATGGCGAGGGGCGGCCTGTCGCTGTACGGGGTGGGCGCGCCGTTGGGTTCCGCGGACAGGACCGCGTCCTCCCAGGCGCACCAGTCGAGCGCGGCCTTGGTCCGTACGTTCAGGTCGGGGTTGTTCATGAGGCGTGCGTACGCCCCGACGAGGTCACCGTCGCGGTCGGCCGTGGGAACACCGTCGCGGAACCGCTCCCAGGCCTCGGGGAAGAAGCGGCCCACACCCCGGTAGAGCCAGTCGATCTCGGTGCGACGAGTGCTGGTGACGGCGACGAGGACGATCTCCGAAACTCGTTCCGGGTACCGCTCGGCGTAGGCGAGGCTGAGCGTGGAACCCCAGGAGCTGCCGAAGAGCAGCCACCGTTCGACACCGAGATGCTCGCGCAACTGCTCCATGTCGGCCATCCGGTGTTCGGTGGTGTTGAGGTCCATGTCGGCGGCCGGATCGCTTGCGTGGGGTGTGCTGCGTCCACATCCCCGCTGGTCGAAGAGGATGATCCGGTAGCGCTCCGGGTCGAAGGAGCTGCGGCGGCCGGTCGAGCAGCCCGAACCGGGGCCGCCGTGGACGACCAGGGCGGGCTTGCCGTCGGGGTTGCCGCAGGCCTCCCAGTAGACGAGGTTGCCGTCCCCGGTGGGGAGCATGCCGTGGTCGTAGGGTTCGATCGGCGGGTAAGGCGCGGCCATGGTCTGACTCTCTTTCCTACGAGGTCGCCCGAACAGGCACAAGCCGCTCACACTACCTTCGCGACCGGATTCAGCTCAGGTCCGCGAGCACGGCCGGCTCCTCGTCAGGCCCCTCTCCGAGCGGCTCCTCCCTTCTGTGACAGGCCTGTTACCACCGCTGTGACTCCCGTCATGGCTGACCCGGTCCAGGCCTGATCGACTCACCGAATGCGTAGCGTCTCCCTCACCCTTCCCCTCGTCGTCGCCGGCGTTCTTGTGCTCACGGCTTGCGGAACGCAGAGGGTCGCCTCGTCGGGCGACGGCTCGCCACGGGCGGAGGGGGCCGACTCCACGGATCCCGCCAGCACAGCCTCCTGCGGGGCGCGGTCCTCCGACACGTGGGTCGCGCCCAGCGATATGGCGCCGCCTGGATCCCCTTCCGGTCTCGAGAAGGACGGAGTGAGGATCACGGGATTCAGCAGCGGTTCCAGCGCCTGCGCCGAGTTCGAGGTCACCAACCACGGGGCCGAACCCTTCACCTACACGATCGCTTTCGCGTTCCTGTCGGACTCCGGCAGGGAACCGTCGTCCATGGAGCAGACGGTTCCGTCCGTCGCACCGGGTCGGTCCGTGAAGCGGGTCTTCGCTGTCGACACGATGCACTCGCATACGGACGGGAAGGCCAAGGGTAAGGCAGGCGTGCGGATCACCAAGGTCAGGAGCGTCCCCACCGCCGAAGCGGCCCCGGCGGGTGGCGTCTGTCCGCTCTCGGGAGTGAGCGTGTACGTCGACAAGGGCGACGCCGCCATGGGACTGCGCGCCGTCGGTCTCCACCTGCGGAACTGCGGTACGCAGACCTACCGGCTCAACGGCTACCCGCAGCTTCAGATCCTCGACGAGGGCCACAAGCCCGTCAGCAGCGTGAAGGTCCTCCATGGCGGCAGCGCGATCACCGCGAGCTCCGGAGCCGACGGGGTGCCCCAGCCACTGGTCCTGAAGCCGGGCGAGAGCGCTTACGCCGATATGGTCTGGCGCAACACCTACGAAGCCGGCGCCGGCGATCCGGTGAACGCCCCGTACGTGAGGGTGTGGGCGAAGCCCGGTGCCGCTCCGATGACGGTGATCCCCGAACTCGACCTGGGCTCGACAGGGAAGCTGGGTGTCGGCCCCTGGAAGAGGGACGACACGATGGGGCCGGTCACCGGCGGCACGTCCGGCAGGCCGGCGCCGCCGTCCCTGACCGCCGTCCCCAGGCGACCGTGAAGACCAGCCTGCTCAGGCGCCCTGGTCCTTCCGCCGCTCTGCCACTGTCCGGATGTCCTGGGGTATCCCGGTAGGAGCGTGTCCCGGCGCAGGATGTTCTGGATGACCTAAAATCACCGGATGATCTTTATTGTCGTCAAGTTCCCCGTGAAGCCCGAGTATGCGGATGAGTGGCCGACGCACGTCGACGCCTTCACCAGTGGCACCCGGGCCGAGCCGGGCAATCTGTGGTTCGAGTGGTCGCGCAGCCTCGAAGAGCCCAACACTTACGTTCTGGTGGAGGCATTCCAGAACGACGCGGCCGCAGCGCACGTGAACTCCGATCATTTCCGGGCGGCGTTGGAGCACATGCGCCCCCTGCTGCGCCGTACGCCCGACATCGTGAGCACGACGATCGAAGACGCGACCGGCTGGAGTGCGATGGGCGAGCTCTCCATCGACTGACTGCGGGCTCTCCCGCCGGAATCAGTCCGCGATCCGCCGTGTCCGATGATGGCCGAAGGTGGTCATCGGCTTGATCCCTGCTGTGGTTCGGTTGGTTCGTCAGTGGTGTTGGGTCATGTGGGCGAGCGTCTGGTCGGCGCTGTCGGGAGCGAAGGCTCCGTCGATGCCCTCCGCCGCTCCTTCGGCGGCTTCGACGGAACGGGGCAGCAGGACGTCCTCGTAGGCGGTGATCGCGTCGTCGATGGTGGGGTGCCTGATGACGGCGCGGGCGAGGTCGGCGCCGTCGAGCATGGCGAGGTTGGCGCCCAGGCCGGAGAAGGGGGACATGAGGTGGGCGGCGTCGCCGAGCAGGGTGACGCCGGGGGTGTGGCGCCAGGTGTGGGGGACGGGCAGGGCGTACAGAGGGCGGTTGGCGTAGCCGGTGTCGGTGTCGGTGATGAAGGCGAGCAGGTCGGGGCTCCAGCCGGCGAACTCCTTGAGGAGGGCCTCGCGTACGGCGGTGGCGTCGGTCAGGTCGAGTCCGGCAAGCTGGTGCCAGTTCTCGTCGGTGCGCATGCCGAGGTAGGTGCGGATGTGTCCGCCGCTGGTGCGCTGGGCGATGACCCCCTGGTTGTTGTCGAGGGCCAGCATCGTGCCGTCGCCGGTGAGGGCGGCGAGCTGGGGATGGCGGATGTCGGCCTCGTCGAGGCCGGCCTCGACGAAGGTGACGCCGGTGTAGACGGGCAGGGCGTCGGACAGGAGCCGGCGGACCTTCGACCAGGCGCCGTCGGCGCCGATGACGAGGTCGACTTCCGCGGTGGTGCCGTCGGTGAAGTGCAGGCGGTGGGTGCCCTCGTCGCCGAGTGATGCGGCGCGGGTGAGCTGGTGTCCCCATCGCACGGTGTCCGGCTTGAGGGAGTCGCGCAGCAGGTCGCGCAACTGGCCACGGTCGATCTCGGGGTTGCCCACTTCGGGGTCGGTCCCGGGCGGGGCGGCGTCGAACAGGACGCGTCCGTCGCGGCTGACCAGCCGCACCTGCTGGCCCTCGGGGCGGGCCAGGGTGAGGAACTCCTCCAGGAGACCGGCTGCGCGCAGTGCGTGTTGGCCGGATTCGGGGTGCATGTCGAGGGTGCCGCCCTGGTTGCGGGCGGTGGGGGAGGCGTCCAGGTCGTAGACGGTGGGGGTCAGGCCGTGCTGCTGGAGGATGCGGGCGCAGACGAGGCCGCCGGGGCCGGCGCCGATGATCGCTATGCGAGGGGTGGTGGTGTTCATGGGTGTGCTCCGTTCGCTGTGCGGATGGGTGCGAGGGGTGGGGAAGCGCGGGAGAAGGGGTTCAGGAGCCGGGGAGTGTCACGCGGCCCTCATCCAGAAGAGCACATCAACTCAATAACTGCAACGGTACAACTTTTGCAGTTGTTCAACTTAGGAGTAGAGTGCCGGCATGACCGAAACGACGACCGGCACTCCGCAGCAGGCGCCGACAGGACGCCGCGAGCGCAAGAAGGCCGCCACCCGTCAGGCGCTCGCCGATGCGGCCCTGCGTCTGTTCCTCGAGCGCGGATACGACCAGGTCGGCATCCGGGAGATCGCGGACGCGGCCGATGTGTCCACCACGACGCTGTTCAAGCACTTCCCGGTCAAGGAGGCCCTCGTCTTCGACGAGGAGACCGACCAGGAAGCACTCCTGCTGGCCGCTGTGCGTCAACGGGCCGACGGCCAGTCGATTCCCGCGGCGCTGTGCGAGCACGCCCTGCGCCACCGGATCGTCGCCGCCGACACCGACGGCCGTTTCGCCGCCTTCAGCAACCTCGTGGACAGCACCCCCGCCCTGCGCGACTACGGCCAGAGCATGTGGCTGCGCCACGAAACCGCCCTCGCCCACGCGATCGCCGAGGAGGCCGGAGCCCCAGCCGCCGATCCGACGTGCGCCGCCCTCGCCCACTTCGCCCTCGAAGCCCCCCGCGCCGTGCGCGGGCAGGCCGACTCCCACCAGGCGCTCATCCGCGCCTTCGAGCTCCTCGAACACGGGTGGAACGCCGGCCGGCCGGGCGCCTGAACAACTCCGCGGCGTCAACGCGTTCTCACTGCGGCGCGGACCGCCCCCTGTGCGTCCGCGATCAGCGTTGTCAGTGATCGCCACTATGTTCAGTCGCATCCCGCCGATCTGGTGCGGAAGGCCTTCTGGTGCATAGGAGACGGTGAGTTGTCAGATTGGGAGAGGTCGAGCACGGCGCGGGTGACGGCACCCTCGCGGCCGCGCAAGCTCGCCAAGGTGCCGTTCGTCGAACTGGCCGACGGACGCCTGCAGGGTGTGGTGTCCAGCGGCTCGGACATCGAGCGGGTCTATGTCTCGTCGGTCGCGGCCGGGACCTACGCGTTCGCGTGCAGCACCAACAACAACCGGCCGTGCGGGGGCGCTCGGGGCTCGTTCTGCAACCACATCCAGGCCCTGATCAACGAGGCGGTGCTTCAGTACGGTGCCGACCGCGTCGCCCGCTACCTGCGGGTCGACATCGCGGACGGGGACATCGGCGCGCAGACCATCACCGCCGCGATGAGCTCCACACGTCCGCCGCAGGCGGACACCAAGGCCGCGGCGCCCGTCTTCAGCCGGTTCCTGCGTCACCTGGCCTACCTGGAACTCGCCCCGACCACCGCGCCGTTGCCGGAGATGCAGTGGTTCCCGCCGACCAGGCAGGTGGCGTGATGCGCGCCGACCTGCTCGTCGAGAACATCGCCGGACTCGACGAAGCCCTGACAGCCGTCGACGCGTTCGACCGGGCTCTCGTCACCGGTCTGCTCCGTCCCCAGCCCGCCCAGGCCGCCGGCCTGACCGAACTGGCCAACGCCGTCTCGGGTACGCCGCTGGCCGCCAGGGTCGCCGAGGCGGCCGATAAGGCGGCGGCCGGATCCGCGGGTGAGGACCACTTCGTCGCCCTCGCCGCCGCCCGCACCGCACTGCTGGGCTCGGTCCATGACGCACTGATGGCCCGCGTCGCTGAGGCGTCCGGCCGGCCCCGCGGTGCGGAGACCGCCCCGGCGCCCGGCGGTCGGCAAGGGGCGAACCTGCTGGCCGCCGCCCGGTCCTGGCTGTCCGACCTGGCACGCGCCGGGTGGCAGGGCATCGACCACGACACGGTCTCCGGAGCGGCGCATGTCGTCTCCGCGATGCTTCCCGACCCGGCCCTGCGCCGCCTGGCCACGCTCCTCGACGGCCTCGCCGCCGAACTCGCCGCTTCCTGCCCGGGCTCCGCCCTGGAACGCATCCCGGCCCGCCGCTGGGGCGACCTGTGGTCGCGCGCGATGCTGCTCACTCTGCCCGGTGTGGCGGACGCGCCGGTCACCGGGACGGTCACCGGCCGTCTGCTGCCCCTCGGCATCGACGTGCAGGAACACGCGACCGCCGTGCAGGCCCAGGTCCACGCGGTGTTCGAGCCGGCGGACGGCACCGCGCCGCGCCTGGTGCGCGCCAGTGTGTCGGTGCCGAAGCCCGACACGGTCGTCGGAGCCGGACTGTGGCAGCTGCTCCGGCCGCACATGTCGCTGCTGGCAGCGGTCAGCGACGGCCGCTCCATGGACCTCGCCGAGATGCCGGTCACCGCCGAGGGCGACCTGCTCTGGAGCGATGAGCACGCCCGCCCGAGCGAGCCCGCCGACGCCTTCGCCACGGCCCGCGTCGCCCTGCCCACCGCCATCGACCCGGCAACCGCGCCCATGGACCGGCACCCGGCGCGCATCGCCGTCCCCGTGTTCCTCGAGGGGTACGCCGCCCAACGGGACGACGAGGCACTGACGTTCACCGTGGCCGGTCATCCGCTCGCTGTCGACACCGACCGCATTCCGGCCGCCGGTCCGCTTACCCCCGAGGCCGTCGCGGCGTCCGGTGCCTGTATCGGACTGCTCCGCTGGGACGCCGGGACGTATCGCGTCCAGCCCCTGGCCGTCGAGACGACGGTACGGAAGAAGGCTGTCGCGATCCACGCCGGGGGCTGGGCCGGGGGCACGACCGACAAGGCCGGCGTCCGATCCGAGAAGGCCGCCACCGACGCCGTGGCCGTACTGCGGGAGCGCGCCGGAAGGTTGCTGCGGAAATGACGGAGCACGCGACCGCGCGAACCGCCGGCAGCGGGCCTTCGGCCGAGCACCCGGACGCACAGAACCCTGAGGTGGATTCCGACGACAACCGCCGTCAGGTCCTGTACTGGCGACTCCTCGCCCGTCTCTTCGACGGTGAGGAGCAGGCCTCGCTGGAATCGTCGAGCCTCGCTGTCGTCGAGGACATCGGTCTGCCGTCCGCGCTGCTGGACCCGCAGGCTTCCGTCGACTCGGTCGTGCAGCGCCACCCGGAGCTGGCCGCCGAGTTCGACGGACTGATGGTGCCAGGGCCGGACGACGATGGTGCACGCGACCGCGCCGCCGAGGTACGGCGTGCGGCGCTGGTGTCCAAGGTGCTGCTCAACGTCTTCGCCTCCGGCTCCGGCACTGTCACCGCAGGACAGTTGACGCGTTGGCAGTCGGACGCGGGCTGGCTGGAGCGCGCGCTCGGCTGCCGGCCCGGCGAGCTGCGCGGCGGCCGCGCCGGCGCGAAGGCCGCGGGACGGGGTGCCGGCCCGGCCGGAGCCGGCGGCCCGGGCACGACGCCCGATCTCAGCCGGCTCATTCCGGCGATCGGCCCGGAACTCGGCGCCATCGAGGCCGACCTCGTCAAGCGGATGCACCTGCGCGAGGTACTGGCCGACCCCACGCTCGCCGCGCAGCTGACCCCCAGCATGTCGCTGATCGAACAGCTGCTGCGGGACAAGAGCAACCTCTCGGGCGTGGCCCTCGCCAACGCCAAGTCCCTGATCCGCCGCTTCGTCGACGAGGTCGCCGAAGTGCTGCGTACCCAGGTGGAGAAGGCCACGGTGGGCGCCCTGGACCGTTCGATCCCGCCCAAACGGGTCTTCCGCAACCTCGACCTCGACCGCACGATCTGGAAGAACCTCACCAACTGGAGCCCGGAGGACGAGCGGCTGTACGTCGACCGCCTCTACTACCGGCACACCGCCCGCAAGACGACGCCGCAGCGGCTGATCGTCGTCGTGGACCAGTCCGGTTCGATGCTCGACTCGATGGTGAACTGCACCGTCCTGGCGTCGATCTTCGCCGGCCTGCCGAAGGTGGACGTCCATCTGATCGCGTACGACACGCGGGCCATCGATCTCACACCGTGGGTGCACGACCCCTTCGAGACCCTGCTGCGGACCAACCTCGGGGGCGGCAACGACGGCCCCGTCGCGATGGCCATGGCCCGCCCGAAGATCACCGAGCCCCGGAACACCGTGATGGTGTGGATCTCGGACTTCTATGAATTCAACCGCTCACAGCCGCTGTTCGAAGGCATCGAGGCGGTGCACCGCTCCGGCGTGAAGTTCATCCCGGTCGGCTCGGTGACCAGCTCCGGACGCCAGGAGGTCAACCCCTGGTTCCGGGAGCGCTTCAAGGCCCTCGGTACGCCGGTGGTCTCCGGTCACATCAGCAAGCTGGTCCACGAACTCAAGACGTTCCTCGCTTAGAAAGGCCCTCATATGTCCGACCTGTTGCGCGCCCCCGCCGAGATCAAGTACGCCGAGGAGCTGGACTGGCTGGAGTCGATCGACGACAACCCCAAGCCCTTCTCCTGGCGGCTGTCCCCGAAGATGGTCCGACTGTTCATCCTGGGCTCCGAGCGTTCCGACGGCCTGGACCGGGAGATTTCGCAGAAGTGGTTCGGCGACCGCAGCTTCGTCGAGCGCTCCATCGTCACACTGGCCTCCGACCGCGGTCTGCTGCTCATCGGCGACCCCGGCACCGGCAAGAGCTGGCTGGCCGAGCTGCTGTCCACCGCGATATGCCGTAACTCCACGCTGGTGGTGCAGGGCACGGCGGGCACCACCGAGGATCACATCAAGTACTCCTGGAACGTGTCCATGGTCATCGCCAAGGGTCAGTCGCGGCAGTCGATGATCCCCTCGCCGATCATGACCGCGATGGAGACCGGCGCCATCGGCCGCTTCGAGGAACTCACCCGCTCCACCAGTGATGTCCAGGATGCGCTGATCTCGATCCTGTCCGAGAAGTACATCTCCGTTCCCGAACTCGACAGCGACAACATCGTCTTCGCCAAGCCCGGCTTCTCGATCATCGCCACCGCCAACAGCCGTGACCGAGGCGTCAATGATCTGTCCTCGGCGCTCAAACGCCGCTTCAACTTCGTCCGCATCCCCGTGATGACGAACCGGAAGAGCGAGGCGGAGATCGTCCGCTTCCGCACCGAGGAACTGCTCCACCGCCACCAGCTCGAACTGGACGTGCCGCCGACGCTGCTCGACGTGCTGCTGCAGAGCTTCGCCGACCTGCGCGCCGCCGCGGCCGCGGCCGGCAGCGACGACGAGAAGCTGGAGTCCGCGCTGTCGACCGCCGAACAGATCGGCGTGCTCGAGGATGCGATCCTGCACAGCAACTTCTTCGGCGAGCGCGCCCTGACCGCACGCACGCTGGCCTCCTCGCTCGTCGGGTCACTGGCCCGGCGGGAGCCCGAGGACCTGGCGATCCTCAACAAATACCTGCACGGTGTCGTCGAGCCGCGCAGCAAGGAAGAGGGCGGATCCTGGCCGGAGTTCCTGGAGGGCGGCCGCGACGCGATCGCCACCCTGTCATGAGCGGCACCCACGAGGGGGCCTTCGAAGCGCTGCGCGCGCAACTGCAGGAGACGGCCGCGACGTTCGCCGACGGACCCGGCGCCCTCGAGGGCATCCTCCTCGGCATCGTCGACGACGTCGACCGGGCCGTGCGCGAGCCGCTCGAGATCTTCCCCGTCTGCCACCACTCGCCCGCCTCGGCGATCGCGATGGCACGCCGGCTGCGCGAGAAGCAGCCGAAGGTCGTGTATCTGGAACTGTGCGAGGACATGGCGCCGCTGCTGACCGAACTGCGCAACTGCAGGCTTCCGGTGGCGGTCCAGTCGTTCGCCACCGAGGTCGGCGGCTTCCCTGCCGAGTGGTCACCGCTGTCGGTGGTCGCTCCGATCACCGAAGCCTCGGCCGAGTACCAGGCGATCGCCTACGCACTGGACACCCCGGGCGTCGAACTGGTCCTCGTCGACCGGTCCTCCGACCACGTCTTCCAGTGGGACGCGCGCGCGGACCACCCGGCCGAGCCCGGCGCTGATCCAGGAGCGCCGGAAGCGCCGCCCGCCGAGGAGGAAGCCGTACTGCACGGCGACGCCATCGGTGTGGAGATCGGTGACCTGCGGCCCCGGTTCGCCGAACTGGAGGAGCACCTGCTGCGCCACGGCCGGGTGCGGCACTGGTCGGAGTGGTGGCACCAGTACGTCGAACTGCCGCTCGGCGACAGCGATCACGACACCTACCGCCAGGTCATGCTGCTGATCGGTAGCCTCTTCCGGCGGCTGGCACCCGGCGACGCCGACCGGGTGCGCGTGGACGAGGACCGTGAGCGGTTCATGTGGACCAGGATGCGCGAACACCTGGCCGCGACCGGCACCGATCCCGCGGACTGCCTTTACGTCTGCGGTGCGTTCCACGCGGCCAGCCGCGTCGCGGAGTTCGGTATCGACGGCACCGACACCTTCGAGATCAGCCCGCGCAGTGCCACCAAGTGGCTGCACGGGCTGATCCCGTCCAGCCATGCGGCGATCGAGGCGCAGTTCGGCCTCGCCGCAGGCTCGGTGTCGATCGCCGCGACCGTCTGGGCGAAGAACGTCAAGCGCACGCGCGTGCAACCGTACCGGCTGACAGGACAGGCGGGTGCGCCGTCGAAGGCCAAGAAGATCGCGGCCGGGGCTCCCGTGCCGGCGGTCCCCGCCTCGGACAAGCTGACGGGCTTCCTGCGGCAGCCCCCCGTTCTGGACCGGCTGGACGAGGCCGAACTGCTCGGCTGGTCGGTGGAGATCGTGCGCGCCGCGCGCCGCAACGGCTATCTCGCCTCCACCGCCGACGCCATCGCGGTGTTCGAGACGTCGATCCTGCTGGCCGGCATGCGCGACCGGGCCAGGCCCACGCCGTACGACTTCCAGCACGCGGCGGTCACCTGTATCGAGAAGGACTCCGTGCCCGGCCGGCGGGACGTGCGCCGGCTCGTGGAGATCATGATGGGTGGCGACCGGGTGGGCCAGGTCGGCTACGACGCGCTGCCACCGCTGGCCCGCGACGTGCACGACCGGCTCGCGCCGCTGAACCTCAAGCTCCAGCAGCGAGGAGTGCAGCGGGCACTGCTGGACATCACCTCCCAGCCCGCACTGGAGCAGTGCTCCGACGTGCTGTGGATGCTGCGCTACCTGATGCCGCACGGCGCCGCGCGACCGATCATGGGCGAGCGGAAACTGGGGGAGCGGCCGATCCAGGAGTCATGGGACGTGGCGCTGGGCACCCACCAGCGTGCGCTCATCGAGCTCGGCTACGAGGGCGTCAGCATCGAGCAGGTCCTGGAACAGCGCCTGCGCCGCACGGCCTACAGCCCACAGGCCACCGCAGCGACCGTCCTGGAAGCCGTCGAGGACGCGACGCTGTACCTGCGGAGCCGCCGCATCGCCGACGAACTGGGCACCCGCGCTCTGGAGGTGCTGTCGGCCGAGCGCAGCGTCGACGGCGCCCCGGAGGTCCTGCGCCGGGTCCGGCGGCTGCTGGCGTACTACCGCACCAGCGAGCCGGTGCTGCCGCCATGGATCGAGTCCTTCGTCAAGACCGGCTACGCGCACTACTGCACCCTGCTGCCGACCGCGTTCACCGACGACGACGCCACCGTCCGCCAAGTGGCGGCGATGCTGGGATTCCTGTTCAGCATGGAGAGTCTGGCCCTGTCCCTGGGCTGCGACCGCACCCAACTGGAACTGGCGGTGGCCCAGTCGCATCCGCAGGACCCGTCGAGGACGGCCCTGCTGTGGGCGGCCCAGGTACAGCTCGGGCACCTGAGCCGCACGGAGCTCCGGGCACGCTGCGACGAGCTGCTCAGCAACCCCATGGTGGTACCCGCCTATCCGCGCTACCTGAGCGGCTTCGTCCACGCCCTGGAGCCCGTCCCGGGCCTCACCGACTTCGTCGTGGAGGCGGTGTCGAACGCCTTCGGCCGACTGCCGGACCCGGTCCTCCTGCCGTGGCTGCCGACCCTGATCACCACCCTGCGCTCGGGCGGCGCCGAACTGGCCCCGCTACTGATCCGTGAGGCCGGAAGAATCTTCCCCGGCCGGCTCGCGGCGCTGGACGCGTGGGTGCCCCCATGGCGGGCACCGCAGGGAACGGAAGCCGTACGGGTGGCACGCCGCACGGACGCCGACCACGGCTGCACGCTCCTCGCCGCCCACCCCGCGACGTGCGACGCGATGGCAAGCTTGCTGGGCTGCGAAGAGCCCTGGCAAACCACCGTTCCCCAGCCGCGGGGCGCGGCGCTGGCGGCCCTCCACCCGGCCACGGCTGCGGCACTGGAGGCGGTGCTGTCCGGACCGGGACACCTGTGAGCACAAGCCCTCCGGATGCGGCCGGACCGGCGAACCGCGGTCCGGCCGCGAATGGTCCGGGTTTCGCGTCAATGCCCTGCCGGAACCAGTCCTGGCATTCTCCGGACAGTACGCCGGTATGGTCGCCGTCACGCGTGAGGATCCGACCGCCGACTACGAGAACAACATTGCGCGGCTCTACATCAAGGCGGGCAAGGCCGGTGAACAGACGCCCGCGTCGTCCGGCGGCCCGTCAGCGGACAGCGGCCTGTCAGCGGACGGCAGCCATTCCGGTGACAGCCTCGCCGAATCCGGTGGCGGCAACGGGATGACCTGGACGGCTGCCGGTGGAGCCACCGTGCTCGCGCTCGGCGTCGGCGCCGTGATCATCACCTGCCGCCGTAAGACCACACGCAGCGCCTGATCGACGGCCCCTTGTGGCAGGTCTCCCGTCGCACCCGTGGCCGGGCGGGATCCCCTGGCGGAACTCGCCCGGCCACCGCTGAGCGGGGCCGCGGTGACACCGGACGGCGATGCCGCGGCCTGTGCCGGATTCCGCGATGGCGGTCTGCCTTTGCTCGAACCGGCAGCCAATGCGGTCCCCTGCGTCCTACGATCATTTACATGCTGCTTCGCCGAATGCTGCGCATGGTCATGGTTCTTGCTGTGGTTCTCACCGGAGTGGTTCAGGGGGGTGTGGGGACCGCGTGGGCCGGGGAGAGCCGGACGTCGTCCGATCGGCAGTTGCTGTTCTACAACCATGCCTACGGCGTGTTCGACCGCGAGACGGCCGATGCCATCGAGCACTCCGAATACCTGCGGAACTTCGCCAACTTCCAGGTCCGCACCACGACGGGTACCGGCGGCGAGACCTGGACCGGTCGTTATCTGATGGGCCGCCAGACCTACCTCGAACTGTTCGGGATCGGCGATCTGCCCGGCCAGGACTTTGTTCTCGGTTCCGCCGGGATGGGGGTCTCAGCAGAGCGGGCCGGCGACCTGGCGACGGTGACCCAGCGCTTGCGGGATCAGGGGACCCCCAACCCGATCGGGTTCCGCCAGACGCGAGACTTCGGCGCCGGCGTGCCGGTGCCGTGGTTCGACGCGGTGTTCACCACCGACCAGTACGACACTTTCGGCGCCTGGGGGATGGAGTACCTGCCGGAGTACTTCGCCGACCCGCGCAGCAAGACCGAGCCGGCCAGCTACCCCGGTGACGTCGGCCGGGAGCGGTACCTGTCCGACGACTACCGCAGCCATCTGATGCGCGATGTGACCCTGGTCCGTCTCGCGGTCACCGAACGCGACCTTGCCAGTACGGTGCCGTTGCTGAAGGCCGGCGGGTTCCGCGTGCACTCCGTGGCAGGCGGCGTCGTTGCGCAGGGCGGCGGCACCACGATCCGACTCGACGCTGTCGCCCGCGACAAGGTGGGTCTGCGCCAGGTCGAGATGTCGCTCAACCGGTCCGTCCTGTACCGGCACGAGGAGCGGCTCGGCCACTCGACGCTCACCGTCGGCCCCGGCCCCCGCGCCGTCTGGAATTTCGGCGACACGAAGTAACCGGAATCCTGCGGATCCGTTGTAGGCGCCGTGCCGGCTTCGGCACGGCGCCTACGCGTTGCGGCGCGGGTCGCCCGGCCTCATGAGGCCGGTGGCCCAGCCAGTCGCACCAGGTCCGTCCACCCATGGTCAGCGAGCGGTCAGCGCGCGGTGCGCGGCCCCAGGGAGTCTCTGAGCAGCGCACGGGATCGGCCCGAGCGGCACTCGCAAGGAGCACACCATGCAGAGCAGCACCGTCCTCATCTCCGGTGCCAGCATCGGCGGACCGGCTCTCGCCTACTGGCTGGCCGAGTACGGCTTCGAGGTCACCGTCGTGGAACGCGCCCCTGCCTTTCGACCGGGCGGTCAGGCGATCGATGTGCGCGGCCCGGCGCTGGAAGTCGCCGAGCGGATGGGCGTGCTGGACGAGCTGCGGAGCCTGGCCACCGACATGCGAGGCATGTCGATGGTCGACGCCACCGGTAAGGAGCTCTACCGCAGTACGGAAGGCACCATCAGCGGCGGTGAATTCGCCACCCCGGATGTCGAGATCCTCCGCGACGACCTGTGCCAGGTGCTCTTCCGGGCCGCCGCCGACCGCGTCGAGTATCTCTTCGACGACTCCATCGTCGCCCTTGCCCAGGACGCGCAAGGGGTCCACGTCACCTTTGAGAACGCCGATCCGCGCACCTTCGACCTGGTGGTGGGCGCCGACGGGCTGCACTCCAACACCCGGCGGCTGGCCTTCGGCCCGGAGTCCGAGTACATCACCCACCTCGGCACCTACCTGTCGGTCTTCACCGCCCCCAACTACCTCGAGCTGGACCGCTGGCAGGTCTGGCACCAGGGCGGCACCGCAGGCGGTGCGATCATGACCGCCCGCGGCAACGCCGAGATCCGGGTCTTCGCGGGATTCGAGGCACCGGAACCTGTCGACTACGACTACCGCGACACCGAGGCGCAGAAGAAGCTGGTCCACGACCGTCTGTCCGATGTCGGCTGGGAGTTTCCCCGTGCACTGCAGTACATGTGGGACGCGCCCGACTTCCACTTCGACTCGATGAGCCAGATCCACCTGGACCAGTGGTGGCGCGGGCGGGTGGTCCTGGTCGGTGACGCCGGTTACTGCGGTTCGCCCATGTCGGGGCAGGGCACCAGCATGGCCATGGTCGGTGCCTACGTGCTGGCTGGCGAACTGAAGGCCGCCCACGGTGACCACCGGATTGCCTACCCCGCCTATCAGGACGCCCTGCGCGGCTACGTGGCGGAGAACCAGCAGCTCGCCCTCACCAACAAGGCCCGCATCGCGGCCGAGACGGGTGCTGCTCAAGGTGAGGCCATCGCCGATATCGAGGTCCAGGACTTCGGCCAGGTGGTCAATGGCCTCGTCCTGAAGGACTACTGATCGGACCAGCCACCGGGGGGCGGAGACCAGCGTTCCGCAGCCGGTCGACGCGGTGGAACCGGGGACGTCCGGGTCAGCCGGTCACCCAGGTGCCGGTGAGGCTCTGGATGGTGGAGCCGTCGAGGTCGGCGAGCTTGGTGCCGACGAAGTCGCGGGCCCGGTCGGAGGTCTGGACGCGGAACGCCGGCCGGTCCGCCGTGAGGGCGTCGATGATCGGTGCGGCGGCCTGGGCCGGGGTCTGCGCGGAGCCGAAGGCTTTCATGGTCCGGTCGATGTAGGCCTGGAGGGCGGGTCCGTACGGTCCGGCTGCCGCGGTCAGCGCCGGGACGCCGAGGCTCTGGCTGGCAACGAACTCGCTGGCCACGGCGCCTGGTTCGATCACGGTCACCGAGACGCCGACGGTGGCTGCCACCGGGGCGAGGGACTCCATGAAGCCTTCGACCGCGAACTTGGCAGCGCAGTAGGCCTCGTTGAACGGCTGCCCGACCACGCCGCCGACGCTGGTGACGGTCAGCACCCGTCCCTGGGATGCCCGCAGGTGGGGCAGCGCGGCCCGGGTGACCTCCACGACGCCGAAGAAGTTCACTTCCATCGTCCCGCGGACGTCCGCGACGGTGCCCTGTTCGATGGTGCCCACGTGTCCGGCTCCGGCGTTGTTGACCAACGCGTCCAGCCGGCCGTGCTCGGCGATGACCTCGGTCAGGCAGTCGGCCACGGAGTCGGGGTCGACCACGTCCAGGCGCTTGATCTGGATGCGGTCGGTGACTCCGGCCTCGGCGGCCGCCTTGCGCAGGGCGTCGGCCTTGCCCGGGTCGCGCATCGTGGCGACGGTCAGCCATCCGGCCTGAGCCGCGGCCACGGCGGTGGCCAGGCCGATGCCGGAGGAGGTGCCGGTGATCAGGACGGTCTTCTGGGGCTGGGCGGGCTGGGCGGACATGCGGGCCTCGTCTCTGCCGGGGGTCGGGAGATGACCCCCGGATATAGTGTGCGTGCACACACACCATACGTCTGTGTGTGCACGCACGCAAATCGCGTAGGATTGCGCCATGCCACGAGCCGACATAAACCTGGGTGATCTGGCCGCCCGGGATCACGCCTTCTACGGCCTGGTCTGGGCCGGCACCACGCTCACCGCGCGCGTCGACCGCGCCCTCGTCCGCGCCCATGACCTGCCGCTGTCGTGGTTCGAGGTGATGCTGTGGCTGCACGGCCAGAGCGAACCGGTGGCCGCGTCCGACCTCGGCGCGAAAACCCTCCTCAGCCGCAGCCAGGTCTCCCGCGTCGCGGACGCGCTGCAGGCCCGTGGCCTGATCGAGCGCAGCACCGCCCCATCCGACGCCCGCTCGGTGCGGATCACCCTCACTCCGGCCGGCCGAGAGGCCTTCGCGGCGGCCGACGCCACCCGCAGACAGGCTCTGGCCGAGGTCTTCAACGACCTCCTGGACGACGACGACATCCAGTCACTGGAGACCGTCTGGCAGAAGCTGAAACAGCACCGCGACGACTGAGCGCCCGCCGGTTCCGTGGCCTGACGGTCGCCCTGCGCGCGAGGGGGGAATCAGTCGGTGAGGGTGACCAGGACGCGGCCGCGTACGCCGGCGTCGACGCGGTCGTGCGCCTTGGCGATCTCCTCCAGCGGGTAGCGGTAGCTCACGTTCGCCGTCAGAGCGCCGACGGCAGCGGCGGCGGTGAGGTCGCGGACGGCCTGCCGCTTGGCGGGTAGGGGGAAGTCGTCGCTGCCGAGCAGGCGCAGCGTCACGTTGGCGAACAGCAGCGGCCAGAACGGCACTTCGGTCCGGTCGGTCCGGGTGGCGTAGGCGGCGATGACGGCATGGTCGGCGACGACCGCCGCGTCCAGGTCGGCGTTGTCGGACAGGGCCACCTCGATGACGCGATGCACGCCCTGCGGTGCGTGGGCGCGGATCGCCTTCGCCGGGTCGCCCTCGTCCAGCGCGACGGTGTGGGACACCACGGCCGGGTCGACGTGGGGGAGGTCGCTACCGCGCGTTACGGTGCCGATGACGGTCGCACCGCCCCAGCGAGCCAGCCGGGCGGCCACCGAGCCGACGGCCCCGAGGACGCCCTGCACGAGGACGATCCGGCCGTCCACCGGACCGTCGCCGAACACGGCCCGGTGGGCGGTGATCCCGGGGATGCCCAGGCTCGCTCCCAGGTCGTCGCTGAGGTGGTCAGGAAGCGGCACGGCCAAGTGCTCCGGGACGACCGCGTACTGGGCGGCGGTCCCGAAGGGCCGGTAGGACTGCGCGCCGTACACCCACACCCGCTGGCCGCGGCGGACGGTGCCGACTCCGTCGCCGACGGCATCGACGACACCGGCGGCATCGCTGTGCGGGATCACCCGGGGGTAGGGCATCGCCGAGCCGAGCCAGCCCTGGCGCTTCTTGGTGTCACCGGGGTTCACGCCCGACACGTGCACACGCACCCGGACCTCGCCGGGTCCGGGCTGCGGGTCGGGCAGCTCACCGACCCGGAGGACGTCGGCGGCCGGGCCCTGCAGGTCGTACCAGGACGCGATCATGGGGAACCTCCGTGGCCGGTGAGCGGGCGTGCTTCCGAGAGTAGGCGTGGTGCGGGGCGCGTGCTGTGCAAGAGACGACGTATCCCGCGTGGGGGGAGGTGCACTGCTCTCGGACGGCGCGGTCGGGCGCCCATCGGCTCCCACCGGTGAGCCGGGAGGGGTGCCGGGGGTGTCGAGCCGGTCAGTCCGTGGCCTTGCGGGCGGCGATCGCACGGCCGCGGGCCGCTCTGCGCTTCGCCGCACGTCGTTCGTCCTCGCTCAGCCCGCCCCAGACGCCTGCGTCCTGACCGGCCTCGAGGGCCCAGCTCAGGCACTCCTCCCGCACCGGACAGCGGCGGCACACCGCCTTCGCCTGCTGGATCTGCAGCAGGGCCGGGCCGGAGCTGCCGACGGGAAAGAACAGTTCGGGATCCTCTGCACGACAGGCCGCACGGTGTCGCCAGTTCATGGGATTCCCTCCGATGCGTGTCGCGGGCGGCGGATCCGCCGGTCGGACCCGCTCCATGCCGTGTGGTCACGCGTGCCCCAACTTCGGTGATCCATTCAGTGATCCGCGGCACCGGATGCAACGGGCTGCTGGCACGTCCTACGACGGCCGCTCGGATCCTTGCGCCACCTCGGGTCCTCGTGGACCGTTCGAGTCGCTCCGCTCCCGGTGGCGCAGCCAGGCAGCCGGCAGGAACCAGCAGACCGCGAACCACGCCACCATGACGGTCACCCACACCACGGCGGTCGTACCGGACGCGGTCACGCGCAGAATCAGCAGCAGCGCCGAGGCGACCGTGCCCAGCAGGAGAATCAGCCCGACCACGGTGAACCGGGAGCCCCAGACCACCGCTTCGGGCTTCAGCCGGTGGCCCGCGACGATGCGGTGCAGGGAGACGGGTGCGATGAGAGCGCCCGTCGCGGCCGCGCCCAGCAGGACCGTCGTGATGTAGATGTTCCGGTCGAAGCCGTTCAGGTCGGCGAAGCGTGGCGTGAAGGCCACCGTCAGCAGGAACCCCAGCAGGATCTGCACACCGGTCTCGGCGACCCGCACCTCCTGCAGCAGTTCGAGCCATAGCCGGTCGGCGCGTTGATCCGGATCCTCGTTGTGGCGTGTCGGCGGGCGGTCCGCGGGTGGGGTCATCCGTGCTCGCCCGCCTTCTTGCGGTTGTCGGGGAGGAATTCCTGGATCTTGGCTTTGACGCCTTGCTTGATCATATCGGCGCGGTCGCTGTCTCCCTTGAGGATCGCGGCCGCCGTCGACTCCATCTGCTCCCAGGTGGCGTGCGACGGGATCGGCGGCACGGCGGGATCCGTGCGGAACTCCACCACCACGGGGCCATCGGCGGTGAGCGCGGCGTCCCAGGCGGCGGCGGCCACCACCGGGACGTGGTCGAGCTTGGCGTCGTAGCGGCCGACCTGCTCGACACCCCACTCCCGTAGTCGGGCGAGCAGACGGTCCGAAACCGTTGTGCTCATGGAGCGGCTCCCCTCGATCTGCGTCGGTCTTCGACGCGCGCGGCGGGTCATGAGGGTGTTCGCGTAACCCGCGCAGCCCGGGACAAACCTCAGGGCGGAGCCGCCCGGTTGCGCCGGGCCGCCGAACGACCGCGCCAGGCGCGTGCTAGTCGGAGGATTTGCCATCCTTGCCGTGAGATTTCCCCTTGCCCTTCCCCTTGGCATTTTTGTGGCCGTTGCCGGTTGCAGCGGTGGAGGCTCCCGGGCCCTGGGGCGATGAAGCCGATGGATGGCGTGAGGTGTGCGCCGGCGCCGTGGCGGGCGTCGCTGGGGAAGGCGGGGCCGGAGCACCGTGCGACGGTGACGACAGGCCAGGAGGGCTGCTGCTGGGTGTGGGGTGCCGGACGGCCGCGTCAGGGGTGGCGGTTCGATCATCCAGGGCCGACAGGGTGACTCCGGCGGCGCCCAGGAGAACACCGGCTGCCAGCGCGGCGAGCAGAGCGCGCCGTCGCCGCGGAAGACCTGCCCGGCCCGGGGGAGGGGCGGGGTGGCCGGAGCTGGATTGCGTGCCGTGGAGCGCCGTGCCACTCAACGGCACGACGACGGTTGCGTCCGCCGTGTCGAGGGGAGGCGGGTCGGCCGCGTCCTGGAGCAGTTGGGCACATCGGGTGGCGTCGGGCCGGGCGCCGGGATCGGCATGGGTCATCGCTTCGATGACGGACGCCAGCGGTTCGGGCACGCACCGGGAGATCTCCGGGGGGCGCAGCAGTCGGGCGGTGCCGACCTCCGGGGAAGATCCCTGGTACTCCCGCTCGCCCTTGAGGGCTTCGAGCAGGACCAGGCCCAGGCCGTAGATGTCACTGGCGGGTCCGGAAGCCTTGCCGAGAACCTGCTCGGGAGACAGGTATGGGATGGTGCCGACGATCGTGCCCGGCTCGGCGCGTGTGGGTTCGTCGATGAGACGGGAGAGTCCGAAGTCCGCCAGATACGGGGCGTCGTCGGGGCCGATCAGGATGTTGGAGGGTTTCACGTCGCGGTGGATGATGCCTGCCGCGTGTACATGGGCCAGCGCGGAGGCCAGTCGGACGCCGAGGCGCGCCACGTGCTCGCCGCTGAGGGGGCCGTCGGTTAACCGTTCGCGCAACGTGACGCCCTTGACCAGATGCATCACCACGTAGGCACCGCCCTCGTGCCGTCCCATGTCGTAGACAGGGACGAGGGCAGGGTGGGCGAGCTGGCCCAGGAGCACCGCTTCCTTGCAGAATCCGTCCGCTGTCACCGCGGTCGCACCGGGCCTGAACACCTTGACCGCGACCTCACGCGGCAGTTGCAGGTCGGTTCCCTGGAAGACGTCCGCGGTGCCGCCCGCACCCAGCAGTTCGTCCAGGCGGTAGCGGCCGCCGACGATCTCGCCGGCTTGAGGGCCGGGGTGCTGAGGTCGGCGGGGGTGGGCCGTCATGCGATCTCCCTGACTGCGTCCTGCGGTGGCCCGCCGTCCACCCGGCCCCTCGAGGCACATGCGGACGGCGGGGATGTGCGACATCAGTCTGATCCGGGGCGCACGGTTCCGCCATCATCCGGCCACTTGCATTCCCACCGGCCTTCTGTTCAGGGCCTGTTGGCCACGAGAGCAGCAGGGCATGGTCCGGCGTCGGCCCGGGGAAATCGATTCGTGCGGGCGATCAGGGACCCCTACGCTCCGGTACATGCTGCCTGCCGTGCGTACGGACGAAGAGTGGGACGCCGTTGTCGGCGACGAGGCGGTCATGCGACGCGGGAGCACCTGCTGGTGGATCCGAGCCGGTGGACGCTGAGCGGGCTCTTCGATTTCGAGCCCGCCATGCTCGGTGACCGCGCCTACGAATTCGTCGCCGTCGGCCTGTTCGTCTCGCGCGGTGATCCGCGGCTGCTCGGCCGGGTCATGGCTGCCTACGGCCGGACCTTCTCACCTCACGAGCTGATGGCGCACACGCTTCCGCACGTCTACAGCAACCTGCCCTGGTACTTCCGAGAGCTGCCGGCACCGCCCGAGGACACGCTGGACTCATTGGCCGAGACCTGGTTCGGCAGCGCCTGACTCGGCGGGCCGCCCCAGCGACCTCGCCGCGCGGGTGTGCGCCGCGTCTCGGGCCGTCTCGCCCCGCCGCGGATCGGGCGAGTGTGTGCCGGAGGTTGCAGGGCAGGCGCCTTTCGAGGGGCACCCACCGAACAGACCGGAAGGGTCCCCTCGCGCCACCGCACCACGACGGAAGGACTCTTTGTGACTGACAGCATGTGGGGTTACCAGGCAGCGTCGGGTCACCAGGCCGGAACGGACCTGACCGGGTTCAAGGTCGAGGCGACCAACGGCAGCATCGGCAAGGTCGACAAGCACTCCGACGAGGTCAGCGCCGCATACATCGTGGTCGACACCGGAGTGTGGATCTTCGGCAAGCACGTCCTGCTCCCGGCGGGGACGATCCAGTCCATCGATGTCGCGGAGCGGAAGATCTACGTCGCCCGCGACAAGGACGAGATCAAGAACGCCCCGGAGTTCGACAAGGACAAGCACACCGGCCACTCGGGCTACCACCAGCAGGTCGAGGCCTACTACGGCACCCACCGCGCCTGAGCGACGTTCCGCCGTGACACAGCGCCTCGCCTCGCCTCGCCAAGGTTTGGCGTCCCTCGGCGTCACCCACCCGGCGCAGCTGCGCCCGCACCTGGTTCACCGCCGCACTTCGCACCACGCTCCGGTCTCGTACGCGGACCTGTGTGCGGCCGTGCGGCGGTTGCCGGTGTGACCTTCCGTGGGACGATGTTGGGCATGGACGTGGTCAGCAGGAACAACGTGACGGTCACCGGGCAAACGGGTGCGCCGGTGATCATGCTGGCGCACGGGTTCGGCTGCGACCAGAACATGTGGCATCTGGTGGTGCCGGTGCTGGCCGAGCGCTTCCAGGTGGTGCTGTTCGACTACGTCGGCTCGGGGCGCTCGGACCTGACGGCCTGGGACCAGCAGCGCTACGGCTCGCTGGACGGCTACGCGACCGACGTGCTGGAGATCTGTTCGGAGCTGGAGCTGTCCGACGTGGTGTTCGTGGGGCACTCGGTCAGCGCGATGGTCGGGGTGGTCGCCGCGGCCCGCGAGCCGCAGCGGTTCGGCAAGCTGGTGATGGTCGCGCCCTCGCCCTGCTACATCGACGACCCGCGGACCGACTACGTCGGCGGGTTCAGCGCCGCGGACATCGATGAGCTGCTGGAGTCGTTGGACAGCAACTATCTGGGCTGGGCGGCGGCGATGGCGCCGGTCATCATGGGCAACCCGGACCGGCCCGAGCTCGGGCAGGAACTGACCAACAGCTTCTGTGCCACCGATCCGGGCATGGCCGCGGTGTTCGCGCGCACCACGTTCCTGTCGGACTCCCGCTCCGAGCTGGCGTCGGTCCGCGTACCCACGCTGGTGCTGGAGTGTGCGCAGGACGCCATCGCCCCACGAGAGGTCGGTGCGTTCGTGCATGCCGCCGTGCCCGGCAGCCGACTGGTGACGCTGGAGGCGACCGGGCACTGTCCGCAGCTCAGTGCCCCGCAGGCCACCGCCCGGGAGATCTCGGCGTTCGCCGGCGCCGCCCGGTGATGTGCGGGACCACGGACGGCGAATCCGACCGCGCCGACCGCTCCGCCCACGACAAGGACCAGGACCAGGAGCCGGGCAGGGAGCAGGACAAGGACTCGGACGCGTCCGGCGACGACGTGCACGACGCGGAGCGGGCGCAGTTCTCGGCGCTGCTGGAGGACAGCGCCGAGGACCTGTACGACAACGCTCCGTGCGGATACCTGTCGACGCTGCTCGACGGCCGGATCGCCAAAGTGAACACGACGCTGCTGGACTGGCTCGGCCACACCCGCGCCGAACTGGTCGGCCGCAAGCGCTTCTCGGATCTGCTGACGGTGGGCGGCCGGCTGTACCACGAGACCCACTTCGCTCCGCTGCTGGCGATGCAGGGCCAGGTCTCCGGAATCGCCCTGGAGCTCAAGGCCGCCGACGGCAGCCGTCTGCCGGTCCTCGTCACCTCGGTGGTCAAGACCGGTACGGACGGGCAGCCGCTGCTGATCCGCACCACCGTCTTCGACGCCCGCGACCGCCGCGCCTACGAGCAGGAGTTGCTGCGCGCCCGCAAGGAGGCCGAGCGGGCCCAGGAGGTCGCCGAGGCCGAGCGGATGCGCCTGCACCAGGTCCTGGCCATCCTGCAGAACAGCCTGCTGCCCCCGGCTCTGCCGGAGGTGCCGGGCATGGAGGCCGCCGCGTACTACCACACCGCCTCCGCCGACCAGCTCGGCGGCGACTTCTACGACCTGTTCGCACTCGGCGACGGCCGATGGGGCTTCTTCCTCGGCGACGTCTGCGGCAAGGGCCCCGAGGCCGCCGCGGTCACCTCGCTGATCCGCTACACGCTGCGCGCCGCGTCCCTGCACGCCGGCGACCCGGCCCAGGCGCTGGACACCCTCAACGCCGCGCTGCTCGAGCGCTACACCGGCAACGATCCCCGCTACTGCACCACCATCGCCGGCACCCTCACCCCGCGCGGCGGCGATCTCCACGTCACGGTGGCCAGCGGTGGCCACCCACCCGCACTGCTGCTGCGCGCCGATGGCACCGCGCACTATCTCCCCACCCCCGGCGGCATGCTCGTCGGCATCATGCCCCGACCCCACTTCACCCCGGCCACCACCGTCCTGCGCCCGGGCGACACGATGCTGCTCTACACCGACGGTCTGACCGAGGCGCGCACCGCCGACGGCCCCCGCTACAGTGAGGAAGCCCTGCACGCCTTCGCCGGGACCCTGGCGCCGGCCGGCGCGCAGCAGACCGTCAACGCCATGACGGGCCTGCTGGAGAGCTTCGGGGACGGTCTGGACGACGACACCGCCCTGCTCGCCCTCGGTATTCCCGCCCCTGACACCCACACCGGCGGCGCACGATGACCGATCTGCACCTGACCACTCAACGGACACCCGCGGGCTCGGTCCTGGCGGTGGCCGGCGATCTCGACCACGACAGCGCCGGCCGGTTCCGCGGCGCCGTGGCCCTCATCGCCCTCCAACCCGGTCAGCTGCTGACCGTGGACTTCGGCGGCCTGACCTTCTGCGACTCCAGCGGCATCACCGCGCTCATCGCCGCCCGCAACCAGGTCCATGAGCAAGGCGCCGACATCGTGCTGACGGAGGTTCCCGCGGTCACCGTCCGCATCCTGCGTCTCCTCGGCCTGGACCAGATCTTCCGCATCCAGCCCGTGCCCGGCGCGGACACCGACCCCGTCGGCTGACCGACCCCTGCGGACGCCCGCAAAGGCCTGGACCTGGGGCAATATGCCTGACTCTCGGCAACACGAAAATCTATCGTGGGTGCGGTAGACATTCGATTCCGAGTGTGGGTAATGTTCCTCTCGTAGCCAAGAAGACAGCAAGGAGCGGCAGACACGAACTGCCGCTCAGCGTGCAGGGCACGGCAAGGGAATCCGGCGGCCGGTGAGCGCGGATGGTCGCAGGGTTGGTTGCCGGGTCCGGCGGCTCGACAAGGAGCCGCCGTGCAGGACCGCAGTTTCTGGAGTACCAGCAGTTCCGCAGGATCCGATGTCCAGATTCGAGCAGGAAGGTACGGCAGCAACGCCATCAGGATCGCTCACACGTCGCGTTCGTGTGGGCACTCGCAAGGCCCCGGATTGGAAGGTGGTCCCCGGTCAGGCATTCACGATCCCCGCACCCCGCGTTCCCCCGGCGCGGCAGTGCGGATACGGCAGGACCGGCGTACAGACGCCGGTAGATGTAGATGGTGTTGAACCGCCCTTTGGGGCCCCGGAAGCCGAGTTCGGCTCCCGGGGCCCCTCCATGTGTTCTCCAGGAGGCCGTATGACCGTCAGACATGAAGAGGTGTGATGAGCGAGCAGCCGCCCGCGACCCCAGCGGACCGGTTCGACGACGAGGACTACCCCGCCTACACCATGGGCCGGGCCGCCGAGATGATCGGCACCAATGCCGCGTTCCTGCGGGCGATCGGTGAGGCCCGCCTGATCACCCCACTGCGGTCCGAGGGCGGCCACCGCCGCTACTCCCGCTACCAGTTGCGCATCGCCGCCCGGGCCCGCGAGCTCGTCGACCAGGGCACCACGATCGAGACAGCGTGCCGCATCGTGGCGTTCGAGGACCAGCTCGACGAGGCGTTGGCGCTCAACGAGGAACTGCGCCGGCGTTCCCACTGATCCCTCCACCGGCGGGTGGGCGCGCCGATCCGGTGCGATGACCGGTCCGGCTCAACCCCGGTCGCTCTCTTCCACGGTGGCCACCTCGATGGTCCCCCTCGGAGAAGCCGGGCCGGCGGACAGGAGCCGGGTTCCGGTCGCGCCCGTCAGCAGCAGTCCGGTGATCATGCAGGTCAGGGACAGTCCGGGGCCCGATGTCCAGTCGACGTCGGATGCGTGGACGCCCAGCACGACAGCCGCGGCGAGCGCGACGCCGGGGACGGCGAGGAGCGCGGGGCGAAGTCGGTGCAGGTCGTCCTCGACCAGTGCGCCGAGGACCCCGATGCCGAGCGCGAGGGCCCAGACCCCGAGTGCCTGCGCGTCCGACCGGTTGACCGTCCACGGAACGAAGTCGGCCCAGAACCGCGGCCGGGCGAGCAGGCCCGCACCGATGCCGAGCCATGATGAACCAAGGACGGCCAGGAGCGGCTTCGACCAGCCCGGCAGCGGGGTGACCCGCTCCTTGAGCGGCAGGGCGGGCTTCGTGTACTGCCAGCCGACGCACGCGACCGCGGCTGCGGCGAGCACGCCGAGCACGACGATCCAGCCGAGGCTGAACAGGACGAGGATCACGGAGCCGCCTTCCGCCAACTGGAGGTTCCCGGCGTTGCCCAGGCTCACGCCGAGCAGGCCGACGAGCACCACGGCAAGCGGGAGAACGAGGGTACGGACCTCCTCCCAGACGCGGGCCCGGCCGATCGCCAGCAGGCCGGGCGACACGCCGAGCATCGCCGCACCGATCAGTCCGGGGGTCAGCGCCTCGGGCGACTTCCAGGCTCCGAAGGCGTGGCCGGCGAGGCTGACCGCAGCCATGAGCGCGCCGACCAGGAGGCTGACGATCGCCACGGCGACGGCCAGCATCGCTACGGCCGGAGTGAGTTCACGGCCACCGGAATCCGTCGCCGGTGTGACAGCGGGACCCGTGGTCCCGGACAGGTCCATTGCCTCGGTCATCTGCACTCCGTCTCGGATCGTCCCTCAGATCGTCTCTCGGGTGGTCCGGGCTACGTGCGGTGCGACGACCGGTGCTGCGTGCGGTGCGACGGCCGGGGTGGTGTGCGCGGTTGGCGACGGGACCTGGCGCGTGCTGCGCGCGGTGGTCAGGCCCTGCCGCTTGACCAGCTCGCGGCCGTACATGACGCGCAGACTGACCACGGCGGTCGCCGCGAAGGCCAGCACACCGCAGCCGATGCCCACTCCCGCCGACAGGGCGGTCACCCGGTCGAGATCCAGATAGCGCTCCAGGGGCAGTGCCGCGGCGACGGAGAACGCCGGGGCCAGGCACAGGCCCACCAGATGTACGCGCCACTCCTCACGCGCCCAGTTCCTCCGGTTCCGGCCCGCGCTCCGCTGGCGCACGAACATGACCGTGTACGCCGCGGCATACGGCACCAGGTACGCCGCCAGAAGGCGATGTCCTTCCGCGCCCCGGCCCAGGTAGAACCTGACGATCCAGGCCATCGCGGCCGCGCCGGCGAGATGCGCCGCGACGAGCACGGGCGTCGGCACCCAGGTCCCGGTCACCCCGGTCACGGAGGTCCGCCGGTCCATCGCCCGTGACGCGACCAGCGCTCCGAACACCACCACGGAACCGAGATGCATGATCGCCACCCGGTTGATCTCCTCCATGGACAGGCCCGGGAAGAACCAGGGGAGCGCGCCCCACTCGAAGCGCAGCAGCGGCGCGGTCATGAGGTAGCCGTAGCACAGCAGCATCCACCGTTGGTGCAGGTCGGGGAAGCTCCCGACCGCTGCGAAGATGCCGAACGTCACGCTCATCACCGTGCCGATCAGGATGGTGGTGAGATCGATCCAGAACGCCGCCCCGCTGAACGCGTCAGCCGGTGCCGTACGGACCAGGTAGATCGCCGCGCCGGTCATCGAGACGTAGACCGTCACCGCGAACACCACCCCGGTGGCACGGTGCAGACGGGTGCGCCGCCGTACCGCCGTGAGGAACTGGACCGGCCCGAGCAGCATCAGCGCGCCGCCGAGGACGGAGTGGATGATCATCGGCAGCAGGACGCGACCGTACGGCCCGACCCGTGTGGCGACCGCGTCGGCGACATAGCGCCCGGACACCATGCGGGACAGGAACCACTCCCCGAAGGCCGGGGCGCCGGGGCGCGCGTACGGCCACAGCTCGGTCATCGCCATCGGCGCGTAGCCCACGCAGACGGCCACGAGGGCGATCGTGGCCACGCGGGCCCAGGGGATGCTCCTCGGACGCTGCACGGCGGCTCCCTCGATCGCGACCCTCGATAGTCCTCTTTGGACTATCGAGAAGGTAGAGGCGATCCGCCGTCGTGGTCAACCTTCCCGGCATCACGATCCGCGCTGATCCACCCACTGCCAGAAATCGACCATCATGCGCTCGTAGCGGAGCCCGAACTCGAGCGCTTCGCGCTGCCCGCGCGTGAGCAAGTCGCCCACGCTCCCGGTGAGTTCCTCGTACTCGGCGAGCGTGCGGTGGTGCTCGGCGATCTGCACCGGGGCGATGACCTCCGGTCTGGCGCCGAACCACAGTTTCAGGATGCCGCGCTCGCGCGCCTCGACCGGTACGAAGGCCGGGTCGGCGAGCCACTCCTCCAATGCGGTCTTACCGGCCGCCGTCACCTTCATCACCCGTCGGTTCCGCGCGTTGGTGTCCCGGACCTCCGACAACAGGCCCGCTCCCAGCAGCCGGTCGCACTGCGCGTACACCTGCGCATGGGGCATCGACCAGAACGGAGCCACCGTGCGGGCCGCCTCGACCTTCACGTCGTACGGGCTGGCCTCGCCCAGCTTGTCGATGATGCCGAGCACGAGGAACGAAGGTGGAGTCAACCGCACATCAGCCATGTCACGACCGTATCGCGGGGGCCGGCGGGGGGAGTACGGCGCCGGCTCAGGCGCCGCCGTAGCCGGGTGAGTCGTCCTCCGGACGGTCGGTCGCGCTCAGAGTGGGACCGAGCCGCGACTCCAGTGTGCCTGGGGGCAGTCGTGCGCCCTCCGACGCCTTCCCGTCGATATCCGACGTGATCCCGGCGTAGTACAGCGCGCGGAATGCGGTGGCCGTTGGGCGGTCGCCGCCGGTAGCCCGGTCGTCCGGACAGCGCACGGGGCCGCAACCGTTCACGGCTGCGGCCCCGGGACGTGCGGTGCTCGTGGGTCAGTGCTTGAAGGCGTCCTTGATGTGTTCGCCGGCCTGCTTGACGTCGCTCTTGGCCTGGTCGGCCTTGCCTTCCGCTTCGAGGCGTTCGTTGCCGACGGTCTTGCCCGCGGCTTCCTTGATCTTGCCCTTGGCCTTGTCCGCGGTGTTCTCGGCCTTGTCTTCGGTGCCCATGCGTTTCCTCCAAGATCGGTGCCGGTGTGGTACTGGGCCGCCTACCCAGGTCGGCCACGGCAATGCCCGTTCTTTCCGATTCCATCGGTAGCAGAACCCTGCTGTCCGCGCAGCCCGAGGCGCTGCGCCGCAACGAGCGAAAATTCGGGTGACTGAACGATTCAGTCGGGGGTATCCGCTGGTCAGGAGGTTGATAACCATGGGTCCACTGCTTTTGGTTCTACTGCTCGCCCTGATTCTTTTCGGTGCCGGTTTCGCACTGAAGATTCTGTGGTGGGTTGCCGTTGTCGTACTGGTGGTCTGGCTGCTCGGTTTCGTCATGCGCGGTTCCGGTGCCTCCGGTAGCCGCGGCCGTTGGTACCGCTGGTAGCGGTCGCACGGCACACCACAGAAAAGGGTCGGGCCCCGGTACTACCGGGGCCCGACCCTTTTCTGTTCAGGTTCCGTTCAGGCCGGAGCGTAGCGCTGCAGGGTGATTCCGCTGCGAAATGCCTTCGAGTCCAGCAGCTTCAGTCGCGGGACTTCGTAACCCTCGGGGAAGAGCCGGCGGCCGCGGCCCTGGACCGTCGGATAGACGAATAGCCGGTACTCGTCGACAAGGCCCGCGTTGATCAGCGAGTGGGCCAGGCTGATGCTGCCGGTGAGCACGATGTCCTTGCCGCCCTCCTGCGCCTTGAGTGCGGTCACCTCCTTGATCGGGTCGCCCGCCAGCACGGTCGAGTTCTCCCACTGCGGGTCGGTGAGGGAGGAGGACACGACGTACTTCTGCACCTGGTTGAGGTAGTCGGAGATGCCCGTGGTGTCGTCGGTCAGCCGCGGCCAGTAGCCGCGAAAGTCCTCGAACGTCTGCCGGCCCAGGAGCAGGGCGTCGGCCCGGCGGTCCTGCCGGTGGCTCTCCTCCAGGACGTCGGCCATGTCCATCTGGCCCTGGCCTTGTGGGTCGAACCAGTTCGTGAGCATCTCGATCGAGCCGTCGACGGTGATGTTCTGGGTGATCGCGAGTGTGCGCATGTCTCGCCTCTCCTGCGAGGGTGCTCGTTCCGACCCTTGTACGACTGCCTCGAACGCCGAAAGTCATCGCTGGGAGCCCCGCCGGCGGCTTGTCGCACCCGCACGTGGCACGTGGCACGCCGCACGTGGCTCAGCTGGCGAACCGGTTGACGTTGGTGACCTTGCAGGTGATCGTGCCGCTGACCTGGTCCGAGCCCGCCGCGGATGTCTGCACCTTCTGGCCGGAAGCCACGCTGGTGCTGCCGGTGATTCCCTCGGAGACGCGGGTGCCGTCCGGTTTGTCGAACTCCACGGTGACGACGTAGCTTGACCTCTTCGAGGAGTGGTTGGTGATCTCCAACCTGGCCGTGGGGAGGCCCACGGTGGAGTCCACGTCACAGGCCGTGATCCGGACGTCGTCGGCAGGCGGGTGGTCGCTGTTCGTCACTGAAGGGATATCGGTCTTGGAGCTGGTCCCGGCGAACACCAGGATCAGGACGACGACGAGCGCGATGACGGCGACGACCGCTCCCAGGCATCCGAAGACGCAGCCCCGCCCGAATCTGCTCTTGTTCTCCGGCGGGGCGGGCGGCCCGTAGTTGTGCGGCGGCTGCCCGGCGGGCGGCTGCTGCCAGCCCTGCCCTCCGGGAGGAGGGTTCCGATGCTGCCATCCGGCCCCTGAGGGAGGCCCGGGAGGCTCGGGAGGCCCCGTCTGGGCGCCTTTGGGGGAGCCCCACGGCTGCTCAGGCGGCGTGGGCTGCTGCGGCGGAGTCGGCTGATCGTCGCTCATACACCCACACTGCGGCCTCGGCCGAGCGCCAGCAGGAGGACTAGGCCGAACGGGGAACCGCCCGGGCCCGTCCCCGGAGGCTGCTACGCAGAGTCACCTCTCCCGTTCGGATGCAAACGGTGACTCAGAGTCTCCGACGGGGATTCGATGGAACAATCGCTACCGCAGGGCTCTGTCCGATGGCAGGGCCGAACGGATCCGTGGTGAGGGGCGGCGAACGTGAAGTTCCTTCTCGAAGTGAACATGGCTGACGGGCGGTTGGCGGAGGATGCCGCGAGCGAGCTGGGCCGCATCCTCCGGTACTGGGGCGGAAACCTGCACCATTACCCCCTGAGCCCCGGCGATGGTTCGGCCATCTACGACTCCGACTACGCGGAGGTCGGCCAGTGGCGCATTGTTGCGGCCCCTGAGGCCTGACCTCTCCGCCCCGTAACGGTTGCGCCGGGCCCTCCGCTGTTCGGCGAACGGCACCGAACGGAGCCGGCTGAAGAGCTGAAGAGAGGATCGATCATGTCCACTGCAGAGCCCCCGAGAAGCCCGGACGCCCCACAGATCGCGGACACGGAACGGCAGACCGGCGCAGGCAAGGTGCTCTGGCACTTCACGATGTCGTTGGACGGGTTCGTGGCGGGTCCGAACCACTCGATGGACTGGATGACCGGGACCTCGTTCCGCCCGGACCTCGTCGAGGAGTACGCCGGGACGACCGGCGCCGTGCTGGGAGGCCGCGACGGGTTCGATGCCTACCCCGACGTCAGCGGTATCTACGGCGGCGCGTGGCAGGGGCCGGTGTTCGTTCTCACGCACCACCCCGATGACGCGCAGCCCACCGATGGCGTGACGTTCCTGACCTGCGATGTGGCCGAGGCGGTCCGGATCGGGCTGAAGGCCGCCGACGGCAAGAACCTCGAGGTCTTCTCACCCACGATCGGCCGGCAACTCCTCGAACGCGGACTGATCGACGAGATCGACCTGCACGTCGCCCCGGTGCTGCTCGGCGACGGGATCCGGCTCTTCGACAACCCCGGCGGCGTCCCCGTCCGCCTCGAACTGCGCAACGGTGACGGTCCCTCGGCCGCGGTGAACGTGCGGTACCACCCGGTCGCGACCAGGTAGGCCGGAGCACCTGCCGCCACTGGCCAGTGGTGCCCCGACTAACCGCGCACGAGAGGCGGTTCGGCGGGCGCTCGCCGCCGCAGGCGCACGAAACCGTGGGCTCCGCAGCCCGCGTCCCGCATGGCCCAGCCGATGACTTCGGTGAGCCAGGCCAACACCTCGACCGACCACTCACGGACCGTGCAGCCGACGTGTCCGAGGAATTCCAGCGGAACGTACGAAGAGCCCCGGAATTCCACCACTGCGTTGTGGTGGGGCGCAGTTGCCGCTCCTTCGATGGAAAGCCGTTCGCTCGGGACCGACGAGTTTCCCGCCGGAGGGGAGTCTCCCTTGTGTGAGCCCACGCATCGTCGCCCCGCACGCTCTCGCGTAACCGGGGAAACCACGTTTCCCGCATGTCCCGCACCAGGAGGATCAGAATGAACCCGACGTCTCCCGTTCCCGCCACCGTTGCGACCCTCCGGGTCCCCGACGCCCACTTGCACTACGAGGTACGAGGCCAGGGTCCTCTGGTGGTGCTGGTCGGCGCGCCGATGGACGCCGGATCGTTCGCGCCGCTCGCGGAGCGGCTCGCGGCCGACCACACCGTACTGACCACCGACCCCCGGGGCATCAACCGCAGCCCGGTCGACGACCCCGACCAGGACTCGACCCCCGAGATGCGGGCCGACGACCTGTCCCGGCTCCTGGCCCACCTCGACGCCGGCCCGGCCACGGTCCTCGGCTCCAGCGGTGGCGCCGTCAGCGCCCTCGCCCTCGTCCAGGCGCACCCCGGACTCGTTCACACCGTCATCGCCCACGAGCCCCCGCTGAACGATCTGCTCGACGACCGCGAGCAGATCCATGAGCGGACCGAGGACATCGTCGCCACCCACCTGTCCGGAGACGTGACGGGTGCATGGAGGAAGTTCATGGCGCTGGCCGACATCAACCTGCCCGACGGCGTCTTCGAGCACATGTTCGGCGGGGAGTGGGAGCCGCAGCAGATCGCGGACGACCACTTCCAGTTCGCGCACATGCTGTGCCCGACCACCCGGTGGCGCCCGGACCTCGCCGCCCTGCGCTCGACGTCGGCACGTGTTCTCGTCGGCCTGGGCAAGGAGTCGGGTGGTCAGCTGTGCGAGCGCACCTCGATCGCGCTCGCCTCGGCGCTCGGCGGCGAGCCGACGATGTTCCCCGGTGGTCACATCGGGTTCGCCGAGGATCCCGACGGGTTCGCGATCCGGCTGCGCGAGGTGCTGAGCGGCGGCTGAGCGTCTTCACGGCGGACTCCTGCACCATGGAGTGTGTGACCGACGTGCGAACCGCCCATACCGCGGAGCTCGACGCCGCTGATCTCAGGGCGGCCCGGGCCCTGCTCGAAGAGGTCTTCGACGACGGCCTGACGGACCACGACTGGGAGCACGTGCTGGGCGGGGTCCACGTCCTGGTGTGGGAGGGAGCCGAGCTCATCGGGCACGGTTCCCTCGTCCAGCGCCGGCTGCTGCACGGCGGTCGGGCGCTGCGCGCCGGCTACGTCGAGGGAGTCGGCGTGCGCGCGGACCGCCGTGGGCGCGGGCATGGCGCGACCGTCATGCAGGGCCTGGAGCGCGTGGCGCGTCGCGCCTACGATCTGGGCGCGCTGGGCGCCACCGACGAGGCGGCGGCCTTCTACGTGGCGCGCGGCTGGAAGCGATGGCAGGGGCCGACCTCGGCGCTGACGCCCGGCGGGATCGTGCCCACGCCGGCGGAGGACGGCTGCGTCCACGTCCTTCCGCTGACGGTCCCGCTGGAGCTGTCGCGGGAACTCACCTGCGACTGGCGCGACGGCGATGTCTGGTAGCTCTGACGTCATGCGGGTTCTCTGACTAAAGTCAGAGAATGGATGGGGAGCAGATCGACCAGGTGCGGCGGTTCAACCGCACCGTCACCGAGCGCGTGGGCGTGCTCCACGACCGCTATCTGGGCCGCGACCGGCCCATCGGCGAGGCCCGGCTCCTCTGGGAGATCGGTGAGCAGGGGCAGGACGTCCGGCGGCTGCGGGAGCGCCTCGGGCTCGACTCCGGCTATGTCAGCCGGCTGCTGCGCTCGCTGGAGACCGACGGCCTGGTGACGGTGGAGCCGCAGCCGCACGACAGGCGGGTGCGCACCGTCCGGCTCACCGACGCGGGCCGCGAGGAGCACGCCCTGCTCGATTCCCGCAGCGACGAGCTGGCCGGCTCCCTGCTGGAGCCGCTCAACAGCACCCAGCGGGCCCGGCTGGTCGCCGCCATGACCGAGGTCGACCGGCTGCTGACCGCCGCAACGGTCACGCTGACCGTCATCGACCCGGATCACCCCGACGCGCAGCACTGCCTGCGGTCCTACTTCACCGAATTGCAGGAGCGCTTCGAAACGGGCTTCGACCCGGCACGCAGCCTGCTGCCCGACGCGGGTGAACTCCAGTCACCGTACGGCCTGTTCCTGGTCGCCCGGCTGCACGGCGACCCCGTCGGCTGCGCCGGCCTGAAACTGCCGCCCGGCGCCCCCGCCGAGATCAAACGCATGTGGGTGGCCCCCCAAGCCCGCCGACTCGGCCTCGGCCGCCGATTCCTGACCGAACTGGAGGCCCGAGCCACCGAGCACGGCCGCGACGCCCTGCGCCTGGACACCAACAAGGCACTCAGCGCCGCGATCGCCCTGTACCACTCCTGCGGCTTCGAAGAGGTCGCCCCCTTCAACGACGAGCCCTACGCCGACCACTGGTTCGAGAAGCGGATCACCGCGGCGCCGTCGGAGTGAGAACCGGCGGACGAATGGCGCGCAGCCCTGGGCCGGGGCTGAGAGCGCGGCTGCAGGGACCGGACGGCGCCGTCGGCGGGTTCTGGCGTCATGCCCGCTCTCCCTTCGCGGGAGCAGGATGGTCGTCGTGCCGCGGCGCCGTAGGGGCGAGTACGGGAGTGGGGTCGGCTGGGGTGTGGCAGATGTAGGAATCGGTGTCGAAGCGGCTCAGTTGGCGGGTGAGTCGTCCGGTGGACCATGGCCAGGCGAAGGTGTTCCGTCCGCTGGGGCTGAAGTAGTAGCTGGTGCAGCCGCCGGAGTTGTACACGGTGGTCTGCAAGGCCTCTTGCACCGCTGTGTTGTGTGCGGCCTGCGCGGCCGGCCGGACCTCCAGGACTCGGTGGCCGTTTTGGTCGAGGTGGGCCAGGGCGGCGGTGAGGTACGTCAGCTGGGCTTCCAGGACGGTGATCGCGGAGGTGGAGCCGCCGAGCAGGTTCGGGCCCAGAAGCAGGAAGAGATTGGGGAAGCCGCTGACGGTGGTGCCCAGATGCGCTTGTGGTTCGCCGTCCCAGGTCTCGTGCAGAGTCCGGCCGCCCGTGCCGTACAGGCTCCGGGCCAGCGGCAGTTCACCGATGCGGAAGCCCGTCGCCGTGATGAGAACGTCGGCCTTGGTCACGGTGCCGTCGGCGCCGACGATCTCGTCCCCGCGTACGGCCGTCACAGCGGTGGGATGCAGGCGGACATGCGGCTCGGCCAGGGCGCGGTAGAAAGTGCTGGAGGTCAGAAGACGCTTGCAGCCCAGCCGGTAGTCCGGGGTGAGCGACTGGCGCAGGCTCTGGTCACGGACCGCGAGCCGCAGATGCGCGCGGGCTCCCGACTCGATGAGGCGGGCGATCGGTGGGTGACGGAAGGCATAGCCGAAGCCTTCCTGTAGTGCGTACTGCCCGGCGCGCAAGGTGGCACGGGCACCGGGTAGGCGGTTCAGCAACCTGTTGAACACCGCGGGTACCGGAAGGTCTGGCTTGGGCAGCACCCACTGCGCGGTCCGCTGGAAGAGGTGCACGGTCGCCGCCCGGCCCGCGATGGCCGGGACGACCTGGACCGCGGAGGCACCACTCCCGACCACGGCCACACGCCGCCCGGTCAGGTCGACGCCGTGGTCCCACTGGGCGGTATGGAGCACGGGCCCTGTGAAGTCCTCGATCCCGGGGACGTCCAGGTGACGTGGTACGTGCCACGGTCCGGTGGCCAGGACCAGTACCGCCGCGCTGTAGGGCCCGTCGCTCGTCTCCAGTAGCCAGCGCCCAGCCGCCGCATCCCACCGGGCGCCCCGCACATGCACCCCGCAGCGCAGGGCATCGCCGAGCCCGTACCGCTCGGCCGTCGTCCGTAAGTAGGCGTGGATCTCCGGCTGCCCGGCGAAGACCCTGCTCCACGCGGTATCCGGGGTGAACGAGTAGCTGTAGAGCGTCGAGGGCACATCACAGGCGCAACCCGGATAGGTGTTCTCCCGCCATGTGCCGCCGAGTTGCGACGCCTTCTCCAGAATGACCACATCGCGGAACCCGGCCTCGCGCAGCCGGATGGCGGCCCCGATACCGGAGAACCCCGCTCCGACGACCACGACGCGTACGTCCTTGGCAGGTCGCGTGGCCTGCGCCGGGATCACAGTCCTGGTCCGGTCAAGCGGAAAGCGGACGGGATTCGGTCTGTTGTATTCATCGTGGTCAAAGGCGGACCTCGTGCATCTGGGCCTTCCTTCCGTCGTTTCCGACATCTACCGGCGAGCTTCGTCGTGATCAGCCCAACCATGATCCCGAAGCGCGCGCCCGGCTGCTCTCGGAAGCCGACGACGTCACTCGTCCGTGGCACGGGGTGCTCGCGCGCGCAGTCCTGGGACTTCCCGGCTCCGCGGGCCGTCGGAACCGGACGTAGTTGAGGAGAGTCCGGACCAGTGAGCCCAGGGGCCCACGAACCCGTATTCCACCGGTTGAGCAGGATGTGCACATGACGGACGGCAAACACTGGCTGACCAGGCGGGCAAAGGGCAGCGTGGCGTCGAAATCGCAGACCGTGGGGCCCGGGTGGTGGCGATGGGACAAGGATGCCAAGGGCCGGTCCTCCTGGGCGCGTGGACGGGTTCTCGCAGCGCTTGCCGTGCTGGTCTCCGGGCTGATGGCCTTCCATGCCGCCGTCCCCAACACCATCGGCCACCTGGGAAGTCTGTTGGAGGCGTTCCTGCCCTGGCTCGGCCTGGCCGTCCCGATACTGCTTCTCCTGGCCCTGCTGCGCCGCTCCGCGACCGCGCTGGTGGCCCTGTCGCTCCCCATTGCCGTCTGGGCACAGCTGTTCGGCGGGCCGTTCCTTCCCGGGGTGCGCGGCGCACACGACATGACGGTGCTCCAGCACAACGTCAGCGACGAGAACGCCGATCCGGCCGGCACCGCGAAAGCTCTGACGGACGCCCGGCCGGAACTCATCGCCCTGGAAGAGCTGACACCCGCCGCGCTGCCGCGCTACGAGAGCGCACTGGCATCCGCATACGCCTATCACGCAGTCCAAGGCAGCGTCGGTCTCTGGTCGAAGTACCCGCTGACGGACGTGCGCGTGTTGGACATCAAACCGAAGGGGATCGACGCGAGCTGGAGCCGGGGGCTGCGGTCCAGCGTGCGGACGCCGTGGGGCGAGATCGCGGTCTACGTCGCCCATCTGCCGTCGGTCCGCGTCCGGCTGAACGGCTTCGATTCCGCCTATCGGGACGAAAGCGCCGAGCTGCTGGGCGTGGCCCTCGCCGCCGAGAAGCTGAACACGGTGATCCTGCTGGGTGACCTCAACGCAACGGTGGACGATCGCGGGTTGGCCCCACTCACGGCGCACATGAATCTGCCGCCCCGGGACTTCGCCTTCAGCTGGCCTGCTGCCTTCCCCGTTTCCCGGATCGACCAGATCATGACCCGCTCGGCGACCGTCACCGACGTCCGTACCCTGCCCGCCACGGGCAGCGACCATCTCCCAATCACCGCCGGCATTAAGCTCGCCCCCTGATCGCCGAGCATGCCCGTTCGCGGCACTTGCTCTCCCGCCTGTCCGTCTGCTGAGGAGTAGCTTCCGTGGCCGTCGTCCCCGCTCGCCGTCTGGCCCTCCTCGGGGGCGGCTTCTCCACCGACGACGACGGGCTGTTGGACGACTGGGTGCTGAGCCACGCGCGTACCCCTCGGCCACAGGTGTGCTTCGTCCCCACGGCCAGCGGGGACGCCTCCGCCTACATCGAGCGCTTTCTCGACGCGTTCCGGTCACGCTCGTGCGAACCCTCCGTCCTGCCGTTGTTCCAGCGTGAGCTCGACGACGACGCTCTGCGAACCTTCCTGCTCGCTCAAGACGTCGTGTACGTCGGCGGCGGCAACACCGCGAATCTCCTGGCGGTCTGGCGCGCACACGGGGTGGACCGGCTGCTGCGTGAGGCCTACGGCCGCGGGACGCTTCTGTGCGGTATCAGCGCCGGCGCCAACTGCTGGGCCGAGGGCTCGCACACCGACTCCTTCGGGCCCCTGACGTTCCTGCCGGACGGGTTGGGCCTGCTGCCCGGCTCGGTATGCCCGCACTATGACAGCGAACCGGGCCGCCGTCCCTCCTACCGTGCAGCCGTGGCAGTCGGCGCGCTGCCTGCCGGGTGGGCGCTGGAGGACGGCGTGGGTGCTCTCTTCACCGACGGTCTCCTGACAGAGGTGGTGACCCGGACTGCGGGGGCCAACCTGTACCGGGTAGAGCCCGACGGGGAAGACGGAGCCGGCGAGCGGGCACTGGATTGCCGACTGCTCGGCTGAAGTGGCGCGTCAAAGGGCTCTGTTGAAGAGCTGAAGCCCGGACAAAAGCGCTGGTCAGGTCACGCCGGAGCGCGCTACGGTCGGGTCGCCACCGTGTCGCCGACCCTCGGTGTGCCGCTGCGAGGAGACGCCCCGATGACTGCCGAAGCCGATGCCGACGCCCAAACCATCACGCGATCTGCGGCGGCGCTGCTCCTGCTCAACGAGCTGCACTACCCCTTGGCGCATCGCGGTGCCGAACTGATCCGAGTCCTGCACGAGTTGGCCGACAGCGCCGAGTTCCGTGCGACGGGACCACACTGGTGGAGTGCCTTCGACGAGCACGCACGCCATGTCCGTCGGTCGCTGCTGGGCGCCACCGCGCCGGCATCCACGGCTCCGTCCACGGGCTCGACGGCGCCGGATAGTCAGGAGCTGTCTCCGGCCTGGGACTGGGCGCTGGCGGTCTGCGCCGCCGACGGTCGCACCCGCCAGCGTGCCCTCGCCCAGGAAACTCTCCCGCTCGGGGCGCGCGCTCTGATCCCACTGCTGGTGTTGCGCTGCTCGGACTGGGCCGCGCCGGTGCGGGTCGCCGCCCAGGCGGCGCTCACCGACGTGCTGGCGAGCTCCGGGCCTGCTGAGCTCGTTCAAGCGGCGGTCATGGCGTGGTCGTGCGAGGGGCGTCAGCGAGGTGAGGACGCCGTTCGTATCGTGGCCGCCTGCCTTGCCGGCGCGGCCCCGGAGGTGTGGAGTGGACTGCTCACGGATCCCGATCACCGGGTTCGTCGGCGCGCCCTGAGCGCGGCGGTCGACCTCGACCGGTGCGAGACGGCGCAGCTGCTGGCGCTTGCCGGCTCCGACCCAGATGCCGTCGTGGCCCGGCACGCGGCCGAACAACTCCTCCGCTCTTTCGTCCCGCCCGGGCCCGATACGCCGGCCACCGCGCAGGCAGAGACCGTGCTTCGCCGATTGCTCGCCTCCCGGGTGTCGGCGGTGCGGGCCGTCGCCGTCACCGTGCTGCGCCGGGCCCAGCGCCCCGACCTGGCCGAACCGTTCACCGCGGACCGCTCCAGGCAGGTGCGTGAGATCGCGCGCTGGGTTCTGCGCAGCCACGGCCAGGACCCCGCGCCTGCCTGCCGTGCCCGCCTTGCCCGCCCGACCGGTGAGATCACGCCCGGCGCTATCGCCGGCCTGGCGGAATGCGGTGACGTCACCGGCCCCCAGGCCGCCGATCTCTTGCGCCCGCAGCTGACCCATCGGCGCCCGGGCGTACGCGCGGCCGTTCTCCGCGCGCTCGGCACGATGCGGCCCCCCGCGGTCACCGCCGCGGAACTCCTCGCCGTCATGGACCGCGACCCTGCCGCCCGAGTCCAGCGGACCGCCGCCACCCTGTTGGAGGCGGCGGCCGCCACCGTCCCCCGGCAGCGTCTCAACGACCTGCTCGCCCCTGGGCGCCCGGCCCCGCTCCGGGCTCAGGCAGCCCGGATCATCCGGGCCGCAGGCACCTGGGACCGGCTGGAATTGAACCTGCGGCTGCTTCACGACGCCGACCCCGCCCTGGCTGCCGCAGCACACCGCGACGTCCGAGCCTGGGCCACCTCGGCCGCAGCAGCCCACAGCCGGCCCACGGACGAGCAGCGACAGAGCCTTCTCGGCCTGCTGCACGACGCGGCCACCTCCGTCGACGACGAGGACGTCAGGATCATCCGCTTCCTTCTCACCGGTACGGGACGGCCGTAGCGGCAGCATCCGGCTGACGGGGAAGCCCCGGCAGCCACCGCAGGATGCCCAGCCGGTTCTCGGGACCAACCGTCCAGTCGATCGCGGCGCGCTCTCGTTCCGAGAGTCCCGGGCGGGCGGAGACTGCGAGTCGCACATCGGGGTCTTCGTGTGTGGCGAGCCGCGCAATGAGATCGCCGGAAACCCGGTGGTGTCGTCCGCTGGAGTCAGTACTGATCCCGCCTGGCGCAGTCGCAGTCGCAGGCCGGCGGGAGTTGAACGTATCCCTGAGGGCGGTTGGGCCGCAGGTCTGTCGCTGCGCGCTGTCGTGCGCGAACAATCTCCCCTGACAGGGCGAGCGCGGAGGCGAGGACGCCGAGGAGGCCGTCTACGGTGAGGAGGATCAGGTCCATGGGAGGGATCCGTTCTCCGGGACCCCCTGGCGCTGAGGCGCCGGCCCGGATTCGACGGTCCGCGTCGTCGGCCCCCCGGGGTGTTCCCTCGTTCCCCATGATGACGACCCCCGCCGATTTACGCCAGGCCTTCCCCCTTCGAAAGCCCAGCAACAGCAACTCGCCCTTAAGGCAGGGCAAGCCGCATTGCTGCGAGCGGTCGGTGCACAGTGGGTTGGTCTGCGGGGGAGTGCCAGGCTTTGGCGGAGTCGACCGGTGGACGGTTGGCCATCCGGCGCGAGGGAGCCGCGCGGGTCACAGCATCTCGAGGGGCTGTTCGCGCGCTGGGGCGGGAAGGCCTTGTCGAGGGTGCGGAGGTCGTCGTCCGTCAGGTGGAGGTCCAGGGCCGCGTGGTTCTCCTCGACGTGGGCGGCGGTGGAGGCCTTGGGGATGGCGATGACGTCGTCCTGGCGCAGCACCCAGGCCAGCGCCACCTGGACCGGGACATTCCATGGGCGGCGGCGACGGTTTGCAGGGCCTTGTGGCCCAGTAGACGGCCCTGTTCCACGGGGGAGTAGGCCATGATCGGGATGGAGCGTTCCCGGCAGTAGGGGAACAGATCGAACTCCGGGCCGCGCCGGGAGAGGTTGTAGAGCACCTGATCGGTCTGCGGCAGGGCGCCGTCGGGCAGCTCCGTGAGGTCGTCGACGTCCAGGTTGCTCACACCCCAGGCGCCAATGCTGCCTTCCGAGACCAGTGATTCCAGGGCCTCGACGGTCTCGTGGAGGGGGATGCCGCCCCGCCAGTGCAGCAGGTAGAGATCGATTCTGTCCGTCCCCAGACGGCGCAGGCTCGCATGGCAGGCGTCGACCGTGCCCTTTCTGTCGGCATGGGACGGCAACACCTTGCTGACGAGGAAGGCCTCGTCCCTTCGGCCGCGAATCGCCTCGCCGACCAATTCCTCGGCGGCGCCGCTTCCGTACATCTCCGCCGTGTCGATCACCGTCAGCCCGAGGTCGAGGCCCCGCCGGAGGGCGGCGATCTCCTCGGCACGCCGTGCGGGATCGTCCCCCATGCGCCACGTGCCCTGCCCGAGGGCGGGCACCCGGACGCCGGAGGGAAACGTCACGGTCCGAGCCTGTGCCATCGTCTGCTCCTTGTCGGCCACGAAGGCCTGTCGCCAGCGGGTGATCATCATGATCGCAGCCCGTTGCGCCATGTACGTTCCCGTCGAGCTGAGGACAACCACCCGGGCGGCTGTAGCGCTCGGCGGCTGCTTCGTCCCGTACGGCTGCTTCGTCCCGTACGGCGGCCGCTCCCCGTGCGGCCAGGCGCGACGCAGGCAACCCCGGCGCCCGTCCGGTGCGGTGGCGCGGCGTCACGCAATGGAGAAAACTCAAGTCCTGCGAGCGGGAAACAGCCCGGTGCAATGAGCAAGGCGTGACGGAGGGTGTCCGATGTCGAAACCGCCGCTTCCCGACGATGCAGTCGCGATGTTGACGAAGGCCAATTCGGCCGTCGTCACGACTCTGCGGTCGGACGGTCAGCCCGTGTCCACGGCCACCTGGTACCTCTGGGACGACGGCCGGGTACTGGTCAACATGGATGAGGGCCGCAAACGGCTGGAGCATGTGCGCAACGATCCGCGGGTGACGATCACCGTGCTCGACGAGAGCAGCTGGTACACCCACATCAGCATCATCGGCCGCGTCGCCGAACTGCGCGAGGACAAGGACCTGTTCGACATCGACCGGTTGTCCCAGCAGTACCTCGGCAAGCCCTACCCCCGTCGGGACCGCCGCCGATTCAGCGCATGGATCGAGATCGACCGCTGGCACGGGTGGGGCACCTTGAAGGACAACGACCAGATCGGCTGATGCCCGGCCGCGGGCCTGGAGATCTGCCATCGGAACGGCCGCGCGTGCGGCCCGTATCAGGCCCGCGCGGCGGAGGCGGCGCCCGAGGCGTCGGGTTCTGCCGCGGCGCGCAGCTGGTCCAGGTCCAGGGTGCCGTCCGTGGCCTCGGCGTCCGCGGGCAGGGCCAGGGCCTCCGTGACGTCGGCCGGCAGGGGTGTGAGACCGAGGAGACCGGTGACCAGGGTGGTCGCCAGGCGGTGCCATGACGGGGCGCGTCGCAGCATCGCGTGGTCGCTGTCCCGGATCGTGATGAAGCAGGTGCGGGCTCCTGCCTGGCGGGCCCGGGTGGTGAGGGACCGGGTGGCCTGGGGGCTGGTTATCCGGTCACGGCTGCTGTGGATCAGGACCGTGTCGCGGCCCGCGAGCTGGGTGAATGGATCGCCTGGCGGGCACCACGGGGCGAGGCCGACCACTCCGGTGACCAGGGGATGACCGGCGGCGCGGAGGGCGGCGCGGCCGCCCATGGAGTGGCCCAGGAGCACCACCGGGATCCCTCCGGTCTCGTCCTGGAGGGCGTCGAGGGCGCGCACGGCATCGTGGAGGGGGTCCTCGCGGGCGCCGTTCCAGCCACGGTGGGTGTACGGCGTGCTGCGGATCAGTACCGGTCCTCCGTTGTCGCCGCCCGGATCGCGGGTGGCCCGTGCGAGGTGCCGGACGAACGGGCGCATCCGTACGGCGGGCAGATTGAGCAGGCCGGGCGGGGGTGGCTTGAGCCCCGTTTCGCGACCGCCGTGCAGGATGAGGACCGCTGCCGACGGCGGTGCTGGTGCCACATGAACCTCCTGATCGGGGCGCGGGACGGATACCCCCGCACTCCCTATTCGGATCTGACCGGCCTGCGGATGGGTCCGGTCCGTGCGGGCGGCGGCACGCCCGAGCAGCTGCCCGCACCTGGCCACGATACTTCGGCGAGGTGACTCACCCGTTCGGATCATGCGGGGAGCCGCAACCGCAGCCGCAACTGTCGGGTCGTGGCGGGCTCGGAACCGGAACCGCTCCCGCCGGCGAGGGAACAGGCGGGAGCGGTGTGTGCGCCCCCCTTTGTCGCTCAGCACGGGGACGGCACGGCCTTCCGGAGGGAAGGTCCGACGCCAAAGGCGTCCGGTCTCCCATTTGGCGGTCATCGGCGCCGCCCGCGCAGGCGGATGAGGGAAGTTCGCCTGGAAGAGTGCTCAACTCGGCATCATGTCCTGCTGCCTTGGAGGCGAGCGGTGGTGAGCGGCCTGGGGATCCCCGGTCATTGTTCCCTGATCCCATGATCACATGGCGTAGCGGGTGGTCTTCCCACCATGCTGGCGTCCCGGCTCCTCGACGGCGCGTCAGCACCGCCGCGAAGAGGCCTTCCGGATGCCCCTCGTCGTCGGAATGGGAAAGGTCTCGATGTCCAGTAAGCAGGTGTTGACCGTCATCGTGTTGGTGTCGGTCTTCTCATGGAGTGCGGTCATGGCCGCGCTCGGGCAGCTGACCGCGGTGGCCGCGTTAGTGCCCTCGCTCGCGTTGCTGGTGCAGCAGGTCGTCCATGCGTCCGCCTGCGGGAAGCCCGAATCCACCGCCGCGGGGGCCGGGCCCGTCGCGGGGCCGGACGAAGGTGCCGCCCGGTGAGCCCCCATGCGATTCCGCCCGAGCAGACCGAGGGGGAGCCTCCCATCCGGCGGGGCCGGAAGCCGGAACCGATCACCGACCAGGCCGGCACCTCCCACCGCGCCTGGCTCGAGCCGGTGCGTACCCGGCTCTTCACCAGCGGCTTGACGCTCGACGACCTGGTGGAGCGCTCGGGGTACTCCAAGACGCGGATCTCGGAACTGCTGCGCGGCGCCGGCCGGTACCCGCGGTGGGAGATCACCTACAGCGTGATCCGGGTGCTGGGCATACCGGCCCGTCCGATGCGGCGCCTGTGGGTCGCGGCGGCGCGCGAGGCGCAGAAGAAGAAGGACTGGATAGACGGCTGCATAGCGGAGGTCCCGCCGTCCAAACGGCCCGACGTCCGGCCGCTGGACCACCAGGGCTTCACCGACACCCACCAGGCCCCCTACACCTCCTACGCCAAGGCGCTCCTGCTCACCGACGAGCGGGCCGCCTGTGTGGTCCTGGAGACCTTCGACATCCTGTGGCTGTGCTGGGACGAGGCACTGGGGAGCTCGAACGTCCAGCGGTTCGCCTGGAGGCTCCTGCGGGCCCGGGTCATGGCGCGCACCCCGCACATCGACAACCACCCGCTGCTGGCCGCCGCCGCCTTCGCCACCGTCGCCCAGGACCGGGCCGTGGACCCCACGGCCCGCTTCGCCCAGGTCGGTGAGTCGCTGATGCTGTTCGACGCGGTCAGCCGCCTGCCGGACAACCAGATGGACGTAACGATCCTGCGCTACCTGTGCGGCATGGACACCACCGTCGCGGCCGAGGTGCTGGGCGTTCCGCTGGCCTCGGCGCGCTCCGACGACCGGCACGCCAAACGCACGCTGACCGAGACCCTCAACCTCCACGACCGCCCGGGAGGCGCTTCCCTATGACGTCGATCGATCAACTCCTCGCCCGCGCGCTCCTGATGACGGAGCCCGGGATTCCGCACGACGTCGTGACGTACGAGGACGTCTACACCTCGGCCGGTTCGCACGACGTTCTGTCCTGGCCGTCGTCGAGCCCCTTCAACGAGAACCCTCCCGGGCGGGACGCGGCCTACGATCTGCAGACGCTCTGCGAGACCGTCGTGACCCAGACCGCCGCGACGTCGCTGAGCGACTTCGTCACCGAGCAGCTGCCGGAGCCGCGCGGTGCCCGGGTCCTGGGCTGCATCCTGCATCTGGCCGACTCCGAGGACGGTGCCCGCTTCTGGTGGCAGTACGCCGCCGGGGCCGGCGACGACGTCGCCTCGTACTGCCTGTACCTGCACCACCTCGCCCTGGGGGAGACCCACGCCGCCGCATGGTGGGGTGAGCAGACCGGTATCGACACCCAGCCGGCGCCGGAAAAGGTCAACCTTCCCGGCTACACGGACCCGGCCGACAACCTCGACCTCGACTCCAGCACCCCGACCGTCCTGCGTATCCTGGGCCGGCTCCTGAGCCCGGCCGACCGTTCCAGAACCGAAGTCGTGACCGCGGTGATGGAGTACGTCCCCAGCGCCGTCGCGGCCGGCTACGCCGACAACCCCGACTTCGAGATCCCGCTGCCGGGGCCGCACTTCGCCGATCACATCGCGATCATCCTGGCCGCGGCATCCAGCGTCGGCGGCGCCGTCTGCCAGCGCCAGAAAGCACGCTCGCCCTCGCTACGGCGGCGACCCGACCACACACGCGCCGACGCCGCACCTGACGACTCCGCCCGCGGTGGGCACCGGTGACGCAACGATCCCCGGAATCACGGCCATTGATCCATTCTGCAGGCTTTCCGATGCCACTGGCTCCGCACTACCGCTCGCCCGACCGACCCTGTTGACTTGTCCGCAGGATGCGCCGTGCTGACCGTGCTGGTGATCGTGCCGCTCTGGCCGTGCTGCTTACGTGGGGCATCGGCATGCCGTCGATGGACGGGCTGCCGGATGGCCTTGTGGGGGAGTGTCGTCCATGCCTGCGCGCTCGCCGCGCTCGTCGCCGCCCTGGTCGTGACCTGGCAGGCGCGGGGCGCGCATTGCGAAGCGCACCCGGCGAGCAGGCAGTGTCAGCCCGCGTTCGACGGGGATCTCTGACGCCGCGCGGCAGCGCGCACGGTGAAGCCGGTGTGCGGCCGGGGGAGCGGCGCCGGCGCTACGCGATGGTGAGGACGATCTTCCCGCGTACCCGGCCGGACGCGCTCAGCTCCTGGGCCCGGGCGGCCTCCTCGAGGGGCAGGGCCTCGGCGATCTGAACGCGTACGGTGCCCGCCGCCGCGAGTTCGCCGAGCTCGGCGAGATCGGCGCCGGAGGGTGTCATGCCGAAGAGTTCGTAGCGCAGGCCGCGGGCCGCGGCGGACTGCGGGGTGACCCGCTCGTCGGCTCCGGTGCCGTTGACGGCCAGCAGGAGGCCACCCGGGCGCAGGGTCTCCAGCGAGCGGGGGCCGTAGTCGTCGTTCATCGAGTCGAGGACGACGTCGACGCCGCGGACGGTCGCGGCGAAGTCGGCCTCGCGGTAGTCGATGAGCTCGTCTGCGCCGAGCGAGCGCAGCAGCGCGTGCCCTGGGCCACTCGCGGTGCCGATGACGTACGCGCCGTGCGCCTTGGCGATCTGTACGGCGAGGTGGCCCACGCCGCCGGACGCGGCGTGCACCAAGATGCGCTGACCGGGCTTGAGTTCGGCCGCGTGCACCACCGCCTGCCAGGCCGTCAGCCCAGCGATGGGCAGTGCGGCGGCGGTGATGTGGTCGAGGGACGCGGGCTTGAGGGCGAGCGCGGGAGTGGGTGCGACCGTGTACTCGGCGTAGGCGCCGTTCGGGCTGGAGAGGGCGGCGAAGACCTCGTCGCCGCGCCGGAACCCGGTCACACCGGGACCGACCTCGGCGATCTCGCCCGACACGTCGAAGCCGGGGGTGATCGGCGGCTGTCCCCACTTGTCGAGGATGCCCTGGCGGACCTTCCAGTCGACCGGGTTCACACCGGCTGCGCGCACGCGGACCAGGACCTCGCCGGGGCCGGGTACCGGGCGCTCCAGCTCGACGAGCCGGAGGACTTCGGGACCGCCGAAGGACTCGTAACGGATGGCACGCATGGCTTGCTCCTTGCGGAAGAGAGTGATCGGTTCCAAGGAACATCCTGCGTACGAGTGGTATCTCTTGTGAAGAAGGCACTTTCTTGGTACCTAGGTACCTCATGGATACCACTCCGTCGGCCGGACTCCCCATCTACCAGGCCGACTGCCCGGCCCGTACCGTCATCGAGCTCCTCGCCAACAAGTGGGTCTTCTTCACGCTCATCCTGCTGCGCAGGCACGACGCGCCGATGCGGTTCAACGAGATGCGGCGGCAACTCGGCACCGTCACACAGAAGATGCTCGCGCAGACCTTGCGCTCGCTGGAGCGCGACGGCCTCGTTCGCCGCGAGGTCTACCCCACCGTGCCGCCTCGCGTCGAGTACTCACTCACTCGACTCGGCGGCGAGGCGGCACGGTTGGCCCTGGCCATCGGGGACTGGTCGCAGGAGCACCTCGGGGAGATCGAGGCCGCGCGGTGTGCCCACGATGCGAAGGCGGCGGCCGAGCCGCAGCCGCTCCTCTAGCGGCGGCTGCGGCTCCCTTCGTCGGCCAGGATCACGTCCAGTGAACGGTCAGCGCACGACGTCCACGAAGACCGGGTTGGTGTAGAGCCAGGTGTCCAGCCACGGGTCGCCGTTGCCCGGCTCATGGGTGATCGGGCCGTGCGGGTCGATCGACGCGCCCAGCAGCCCGGGGCCGTTGCGCTTGCCGTCGCTGCCGCGCAGCCGCAGGTAGGACGACTCCTCGGCGTGGCCCAGGGGGATGCGCAGGGTGTAGCGGCCCCTGCGGCCCGAGACGTCGGCGCTGTGCACGACCCGGGTGTCGGGTGCGCGCCACGCGTCGCGGTCGGCGACCGGGCCGCGGACGGCGCCGCGGATCACATCCAGGTGGGCCAGGCCCGGCACTTCGCCGTGGTGGTTGGGGCGTGAGGCGGTGGTGACGGTGACATTGAGGACGATCCTCTCGCCGCGGCGCACCCGCAGCCGGCCGCCGAGAGTGACACCACGGCCGGAGCCGTGCTCCCTGTTCACCCGGACGTCGATGCCGTCGACGAGCTGGCCGTGGTCGACCCAGACGCGGCCCGCCCGCATCCCGGCCATCACGTGCCGGTAGCCGTAGTGGGTGACGCCGACGTGGGTACGGCTGAACTGGCCGGGCCAGAAGTCGCTGCCGGGCTGCGGCTCCGTGGTGTTGACCGGGTCCGGGAGCCGTCCGGTGTTGTCGAAGTTCTGGCCGGGCAGCCAGTCGCCGTTCTTCCAGGTGTCGAACGTGACCCGGTGCACGTCGGAGTTGGAGGTGACCGAGAAGAGCTTGCCCTCGGCGAGCATGGCGTCCCACAGGCCGCCGACCGTCGCGGTCGCCCAGTCGAAGCCGCCGTACGTCTGATAGGCCTCGCGAGGATAGCCGGGCCAGGAGTTCTCGGACGGGGAGTTGTCGTACTCGCCGCGGTGGCTGGTCGAGCCGCGCTCCGGCATGGCGGCGCACTGGGCGCCGGGCGCGCCCTCCATGCCGATCATGATCCCCGGAGCCGCGTCGCGCCAGGCGCGCATCTCGTGCGGAGAGTCGATTCCCAGGCGCAGCGGGTGGTTGGCGAGGACGAGGACGTCGTCGACGTAGCCGCTGCGGCGCTGCTGCTCGAGCCACTTGATGGCCTTGACGGCGTGGGCTTCGTTGCGCGGGGTGTCGGGGTGGCCCGGCGCGCCCGCGGTGTAGCCGAGGAGTTTGCCGTCGAAGGCCTCCTCGAAGCGCGTCAGCAGGTCGACCTCGTGGCGTCCGGGCGGTGAGAAGACGGTGCCGTGCTCGGCGCCGGGGATGTACCACTCGAGGCCCTGGAAGATCAGTGTGCGCCGGTTGTCGCGGCGGGCCTTGAGGATCTCGCGGTGCTCGGCCTGGGCGCCGCCGGCCCTGGCGTGTCCGAAGTTGCTGTGCTCGGTGAGGACCATCCAGTCGAGGCCGTACTGGGAGGCGGCCCGCGCCAGCTGGGAGAAGGTGTACTTCGCGTCGTGGCTGTAGACCGAGTGCACATGGTGGTCACCGACGAGATAGGCGAGGTCCGGGTCCCCGCCGCCGTCGGTGTGCGCTTCGGCCGCGGTCGGAGCGAGCAGGCCGGCCCCGGCGAAGGCCGCGCCGAACAGGCCGGCGCTGCGGAGCAGCCGGCGGCGCGAGAGTCCCTGCGGGTCGAGCGAGCCGACCGGTACGTCGGGGTCCGCCCAAGTCGGGAGCGGCTGATTCGATCGCGCCATGAGGTGTCTCCTTGAGGGGTGGTGCCATATCGGCGGTGGTGCTGTGAGGTGGTGCTGCCAGGTGGCGAAGTGGGTGGGGTCCGGTCAGGAGTTCATGAAGTCGCGCACGGGCAGCGCGCGTTCGGTGATCCTGATGTCCCCGATCCAGCCGTGCATCAGCTGGTCGAGGACGCCCCCGTACTCGTAGGCGCCGAGCAGCCAGGGCAGTCCGAGCGTCGCGAGACCGTTGGTACGCGTCGCGGGGTTGCGGGCGACCCGGCAGCCGTCGACGTACAAGGTGGTGTGCCTGCCGTCGTTGACGACAGCGACATGCCACCAGGTGCCCCGCGCCAGCTCGTGGCTCCAGTTGGTGACCAGGCCGGGCTGGTCGAGCGGCGCGGCCGCCCACTGGAGGCCCGGCCCGTCGGACAGGGACAGGGTGGCGACGGGCTCTTCCGGGTCGCCTGCGGTCTTTCCGGCGGCGCCGAGGGTGCCGCGGCGGCTGAGGATCGAGGCCCACGCGTGGTGGCCGGCGTCCCAGTCGGCGGGGAGCTTCACGAAGGCTTCGACGGTGTAGCCGGTGCGGAAGGTCTTGCTGTTGAGCGGGGCGTCCTTGGCGGTCTGCAGATACGCGCCGTGCAGCGGGGGCTTGCCGCCGTCGAAGTAGAGGCTGCCGTGGCCCGGCTGGTCGGGGTGGTGGTCGGCGGACCAGCGCAGGGCGTCCGCCGGCGAGCCGGGAACGGGCCCCCGGGTCAGGTGGTTGCCGTGACCGGACAGGTCGTCGACCCGCAGGGCGGCGTCGGCCGGGGCGCCGTCCGAGTGCGGGCCGTCGAACCGCCAGTACGCGACGGCGCCGGGCACCAGCAGCTGCGCGGCGGGGCGGGGGCCGCGCGGGGTGACGGGTGCGAAGCCGGCGAAGCGCTGCTCGAAGTCCAGCGGCACGGAGAAGCTGTCCTGCGGCCCCGTGAGCTCGATCTCGCGGCGCTCCAGCTCGTTGAGCCCCTCGCCCGCGCGGCCGAGGATCCATGGGGAGACGGTCTCCACGTCGATGGTGTTCCTGGCGAGGTCGAAGCGGTAGAGGCGGATCATCGCGCTGCCGCCGTAGTAGCGGTTCTGGTAGTTGGTGATGTGCAGATGCACGTCATGGCCCGCCGCGTTCTTTCGCGTGGTGCGGGCGGCGGGCCAGTAGTGACCGTTCAGGGTCAGGAAGATCTGGTCGTTCCCGGCGATCAGTTCGTCCCACAGGTGCCGGCCGTGCTCGGAGAAGTCGGCCTCGTCGCCGTCCCGGTCGGCGTACACGAGCTCGTGGGTGGTGAGGATGACCGGCCTCCTCGGGTGCTTCCGGATGACGTCCTGGGCCCAGGCGAGTCCGGCGGCTGACGGCCGCCAGTCGAGCGCGAGGACCAGCCACTCACGGCCCGCGGCGCGGAAGAGGTGGTACGTGTTGTAGCCGTCGGGTGTCGCTCCGCCGAAGGTGGGCAGCTTGCGCAGGCGCCGCGGGCCGAAGGCGTCCAGATAGGGGGTGGGGCCGCGCTGGTCGTCGGTCGACGAGTTGATGTCGTGGTTGCCCGCCAGGACGCTGTAACCGACGCGCCGCCGGTCGAGCAGCTCGAAGGCCTTGCTCAGCGGCCCGAACTCCTCCTTGAGTCCGTGCTCGGTGAGATCGCCCAGGTGGGACAGGAAGGCGATGTTCTCGTCGCGTCCGTGGTCGAGGATGTAGCGCAGGGACGCCTCGACGGGCGCGGCGTTGATGCTGGCGCCGTCGAAGAGGTACTGGGTGTCCGGCATGACGACCAGCGTGAAGCGGGGGCTGTCGGGGTCGGGACTCCGATTGGCAACGTTGTCAGCCGTCTCCTGTCGGGGCAGGGCGGCCGCGGAAGCGGCGGTGGTGAGCCCTCCGGCCGCTGCGGCCGCGGCGGCACCTGTGAGTCCGGTGACACGGAGGAACGTACGACGGCTGGCTCCGGTCGGGAGGGCACCGTCGGGCTGGTGGAGCGGACTGCACATGGAGGTCTCCGCGGGCGTTTCGTCGGGTGATCGCTGAGCACGCTAGGCGAAAGACTCGTGCACGACGGGGCCCGGGCGACGACCTCATGGCGAAGACTGCGTGAACGGGTGGGCGAAACGAAAGGGCCGCACGTCCCGACGCCGGGACGTGCGGCCCTTTCGTTTCGCCCACCCGTTCACCCACGACGGCCGGGGCCGGCCGACGTGGTCTCGGGAGGATCGTCAGCGGTGGCCCAGCACGTTGACCACCCGGCCGTTGGGGTCACGGACGAAGAACCGACGCACCCCCCACTCCTCGTCCTGCAAGGGGTGCACGATCTCCGCACCGCTGTCCCGCATGACCGCGTAGGCCGCGTCCACGTCGTCCACTTCGACACTCATGTCGGGCGTCACCGGCGCGGTCTTGTCGTCGGCCATGAAGCTGATCTGCGCCGCCGGACTGGACGGGGAGGCGAGCGTCATGATCCAGCCGTGGTTCATGACCTCCTCGAAGCCCAGCAGGCCGTAGAATTCCCGGCTCTCCGGCACCGCTTCCGACTGGACGTTGGGCACGACTCGGCGAACGGCCATCGCAACTCCAAGTGAGAACAGATGTGTTTCCAGGATTCTCCAGGACGCCTACGACACACCCGCCGCACCACGCTCCCGTCACAGCCGGCTTCGCAGCCGCTGACGGGTTACGAGAGCTCGACGGTGAAGTGTTCCGAGCTGAGCGACTGCAGGAAGTCCGCCGCGTCGGGGATCGCGCCGACGGTGATGACTCCGACGGGCGGCACGGGGCTTTCGAGGAGGCGCCGCGTCGCTTCCACCACGATGGGGGCGGTGACCGCGTAGATGTCCTGTCCGCGCGCGACCGCGCGGCGCCGCTCGTCCCCGGACCGGACGATGACCTCGACGAGGAACTGCTGGTCCGACCGGACCCCGGTCGGCTCCGTCAGCTGGGTACCGGTCAGGTCCTCGAGCGGGGCGATCGTCATATGGCTGCTGATCTCGGAGACGTTCAGGTGATGCGGGAGGGTGACGCTGTCCGCGGTGGTGAAGTCCGCCTGGACGCGCTGGGTTCCGAACGGTTCGGGGAACGTCCATTCCGTGGTCGCGGGGTCGTCGGAGCGCAGTTCCAGCCGGCCCTGGCTGAAGACCAGGCGCTTGCTGTCGCGGCGCGTGTCGGAGACGTAGCCGGTCGCCACGGTCCCGTGCGTGGGACGCCAACTGTCCAGGGCATAGGCGATGGATACCTCGTCCGCGGCGGGCCAGTCTCCCATCGCCGCAGTGGCCAGGAGGTCGACGAGACCGCCGTAGAAGGCAGCTGCGGGAACGATCGCGACCCCCGCCTCCGGTGCGGCCTTCGCGTACTGGTCGACGGTGGACAGAGCGACTTCCACCTCGGCCGCCACGTCCAGGTAGGGGATCCCGGCCCGCAGGGCGGCGTCTATGACCGGCGTCGCCGTGGCGGCGAAGGGTCCGGCAGCGTTGATGACGGCCGCCGCACCGACGAGAGCGCGGTCCAAGGAAGCCGGGTCGTCGATCGACGCCGGGCGGGTCTCGAGGTCGTGGTTGTCGGCCGCGAGAACCGCCAGCTTCCCGGCGTCCCGGCCGGAGAGGATGGGGGTCCATCCACGGCGGAGCAGTTCAGCAACGACGAAGCGCCCGGTGTGCCCGTAGGCCCCGAAGACGGTGACCGTCGGATTCGATGTCATGGCGGAACTCCTGGTCATGGTGTGGATGGAACGGTTCGCTCGCCGACCGCTGGACACCATCCTGGTCTCGTCGCATCCCCTGCGGCAGTGGCAAGAACGCCACATGATGCTAGATTCGTGCCATGCAGAAGCCCCACCGCATCGTCGTGCCGCTCACCGCGAACGTCCCGGTGTTCGAGGCCGCTGTCGCGTTCGAGGTGTTCGGCCGTCCCCGACAGGACTTTCCCGTCCCCTGGTCAATGCCGTTGCTTGAACTCGTTAAGCAGTTCGCAGTGACGCTGCAGGGGCGGGGTCGTTGGACCAAGCATGCATCCTTGGGTGGGGTTGTCAGATCATGTGCGGCTGGGGGTGGTGACGCGGTGGGTGACGCCGGAACTGGTTGCCGGGGTGCTGGAGAAGTGCCGGGTCCGGGACAAGAAGCCCGGCGCGCTGCCCGCTGGGTTCATGGTCTATTTCACCCTTGCGCTGGCACTGTTCCAGCAGGACTCATACGACGATGTAGCTGAACAACTGGTCGGCAGTGTGCCAGAGTTGAGTGCGTGCATTCCGAACAAGTCGTCGTTTACCCGGGCGCGCGGGCGTCTGGGGCCCCTGGTGCTGGAGGCCGTGTTCCAGGAGCTGGCCGGCCCGTTGGCGCCGGTCGGGCTGGAGGGCTCCTTCTACCACGGTATGCGGCTGGCGGCGGTGGACGGGTTTGTGCTGGACGCGCCGGACACAAAGGTGAATCGGGCTGCGTTCGGCGGACCGACCAAGAACGGCCAGTCGGCGGGGTTTCCCCAGGTGAGGGTGGTGACACTGACCGAGTGTGGCACCCACGCGCAGATCGACGCGGCGGTGGGCGGCTTCAACGGCGGCGAGCGGGAACTCGCGATCACTCTGGCCGGCTCGGCAGCCGGGATGCTCGTGGTCATGGACCGCAACTTTCCCGGAGTCGCCTTGTGGAAGGCGTATCTGGAAGCCGGGTCACATCTCCTGCTCCGGGCCCGTTCACCAGTGGCCCACCGTCCGGTCGAGCATCTGGCTGACGGCACCTACTTGGCGAGGATGAACCTGGCCGGGCAGAAGGGCGCGCACCCCGGCGGTGTACTGGTCCGGGTGATCGAGTACCGCATCGACGGCGGTGAGATGGTCAGGCTACTGACCGACCTGCTGGACCCGGTGGAGTACCCGGCGGCGGAGCTGGCAGCTCTGTACCGGGAAAGATGGGAGGCGGAGTCGGCATTTCGGCAGATCAAGACGTTCCAGCGCGGACCGGCCGAAGTTCTGCGCTCTGGCGACCCCGCCCTTGTCCGGCAGGAGGTCTGGGCTCATCTGACGGTGCACCACTGCCTGACCCGGGTCGTCATGCAGCTGGCTGACGACAACGGTATCGACCCGGACCGGGTGTCGTTCGTCAAAGTCCTCAAGCACACACGCCGTAGCGTGGTCCGCCAGTGCGCGGACACGCCGACGAAGATCAAGAAGTTCCTGGCCGTGATGGCGGCAAAGGTCCACCGCAAGCTTGACAACGGCACCCGGCGTCTACGGGAGGCGGACCGGCACCTGAAGCGCCCGGACTCGAAGTACTCCTCCAAGCTTTCCTACCGAATCAACACCCGGGACCGGCAACCCACACGGAGGGTCGAGCCCAAGGTCATCACTCTGCATCCCGGGATAGTTCACTAATCAAGCAACGGCATTGGTCCCCTGGTACGAAGTGACGCTGTGCGCGATGGTGAGCGACGGTCCGGTTCGCACGGCGGAGGGGCTGTCGTTCGACGGTGCGGATCTCGCGGAGCTGGAGCGGGCCGACACCGTGATCGTCCCGGCCTGCGCCGACCTGCAGGGCGATCCGCCGCCGGAGCTGCTGGGAGCTCTGCGCAAGGCCTACGCGCGAGGGGCCAGGATCGCGTCCATCTGCACCGGAGCGTTCACCCTGGCAGCAGCGGGTCTGCTCGACGGCCGCCGCGCCACCACCCACTGGATGTACGCCGCCGAACTCACCCAACGGTGGCCGGCGGTGAAGCTGGACCCGAATGTGCTCTACACCGAGGACGAGCGGATCTTCACCTCCGCGGGTGAGTGCGCGGGACTGGATCTGTGCCTGCACCTCGTTCGGCTCGACCACGGCAGTCGCGTCGCCAACACTCTCGCCCGCCGCATGGTCATCCCGCCGCACCGCGAAGGCGGCCAGGCCCAGTACATCGACCAGCCGGTGCCGGCCGGCGAGTCGACCAGTCTGGCTCCGGTGCTCGACTGGGCGCGCACTCAGCTCCACCGCCCGCTGACGATCGACGAGCTGGCCCTGCGGGCGGCGATGAGCAAACGCAGTTTCCTGCGCCACTTCCGCGCCAGTACCGGAACCACGCCTCTGCAATGGCTCGTGCACGAACGCGTCGCCCGCGCCCGCGACTTGCTGGAGACCACGAACGACACCGTCGACCGCGTCGCCGAACGATGCGGCTTCGGTTCGGCGCAGAGCCTCCGCGTGCACTTCACCCGGATCAACCAGACCACTCCGTACCGGTATCGGCAGGCGTTCGATCCGGCGCGCTGACCGGTCGTACCGGGGGCTAGCCCTACCTGAGCTGGGCAGTTAGCAGGATCGTCCGGGCGGTCGCTTCCGGAAATGCTGGACCGGTACACACAACTGGTCCCAGTGATTCCCCAGGAGTTGGCGCGTGAGCGAGCAGACATGGCAGAAGTTCCGTTCTTCCGGGCGACCGCAGGAGGGTCGGCGCAGAGTCGTGGCGGCCGCCGCCGCGGTGGTCGTGGGTGTCATGGCGATGGGTGCCCTGGCGCCGCCCGCGGCGTATGCCGCCGGCAGGCCGGACACTGTTGCCTCAGGCCGCTCGGACAGCGTCCAGCAGGGTCTGAACGCGCTGGTGCACTCCGATGGACTGCCCGCCGCACTCGCGAGCGTCCAGGACCGTTGGGGTCACACCCGCACCTACACCGCGGGGGTCGGCGATGTGGCCAGCGGATCCGAGGTGCCCGTCGACGGGCAGGTGCGGATCGGCAGCAACACCAAGGTGTTCACCGCGGTGGTCGTGCTGCAACTGGTCGGCGAAGGGAAGATCCGCCTCGACGCCAAGGTCGACACCTACCTGCCGGGCCTCGTACGCGGGGAGGGCATCGACGGACGCCGTATCACCGTCCGCCAGATCCTCCAGCAGACCAGCGGACTTCCCAACTACACCAACTACCTCGGCGACGACGTCCGGTACTTCGAGCCGCGCGAACTCCTCGACCTCGCCCTCCAGCACAAGGCCGACTTCGACCCCGGGAAGAAGTGGGCGTACAGCAACACGAACTACGTGCTGGCCGGCCTGCTCGTCCAGAAGGTCACCGGCCGCTCCATCGCCGAGGAGATAGACCAGCGCATCATCAAGGAGATCGGGCTGCGTCACACCTACTTCCCGGCCCCGGGTGACGCCACCATCCGAGAACCCCATCCCAAGGGTTACTACCAGGATGCAGCGGGCGCGCCGCTGGTCGACGTCACGGAGATGGATCCGTCCTGGGCCTGGTCGGCAGGTGGGATGATCTCCACGAACTCCGACCTCAACGGGTTCTTCACCGCGCTCCTGGGCGGCCGCCTCCTCCCTCCGGCCCAGCTCGCCCAGATGCGTACCACGGTCCCGGCCGGATACCCCTTCGCCTCCGGCGCCCGCTACGGACTGGGGCTCGTGAGCACACCGTTGTCGTGCGGCGGTGTCTACTGGGGCCACGGCGGCAGCTTCCCGGGGTACGAGACCCGGGGCGGCGTCACCAGCAAGGGCCGCGCCGCCAACGTCGCGGTGACCATTCAGCCGACCGACGAGGCAGCCATGAAGCACGTGGAGAGCGTCGTGGACACGGCCCTGTGCGGCCGCTGAACCACGATCAGTGGTCTGGCCTGTTGATGCAGATCAGGGTCTGCTGACCCTTCGCGACGAGCGTCCGCTCGCCCCCCTGGACGCCGAACACCTCCAACTGGCACACGGTCAGGATCCGTCACGACCTGAGAACCGTCCCAACGGCCTCAAGGTGCTCGCCGACGGCCGGTGCCAGCGGGTTGATCCTGTATTCGACCGTGAGCACCGAGGTGTCCTCGGGGAACAGAGTGAATGCCGCGTAGCCACCGGCGCTGTCCGCGGCAGCGCTGGTGGCTCCGGCGTGGAAGCAGCCGTGCTGCTGGGTCACTCACGGCGTTCAACGGACATGGCGTTCAACGGGCGTTGATCCGGTGGGGATTGTGCGGGACCGGTCAGCCGATCAGTCCCTCGGCGAGGAGGCACCCGCCGATGACGATCACCATGGCACCGGAGGCGCGGGTGACCGCGCGGGCCGCGGAGGGCCGCGTCTTCGGAGACGCGGGTGACTGCGCGGGCCGCGGAGGGCCGCGTCTTCAGCACGGTACGCGCCAGCACGCCGACGGCGAGGTAGACGACAGCGCACAGGGTCATGTGGAGCGTCCCGAGCAGGCCGGTCTGCGCGGCGACGGGCCAGCCCGCCGCAGGGTCGATGAACTGCGGGAACAGCGAGAAGTACAGCAGCAGCGCCTTGGGGTTCAGACCACTGATCCCGGCGCCCTTCAGCATGATCTGCCGGCGCGAGGCGGCCACGGGCTCGGTGGACGCGGTCAGGGCGGCAGGCCGGGCCAGTACGCCCCAGCCGAGCCACATCAGATAGCCGGCCCCGAGCATGGTCAGCGCGGTGAGCAGGCCGGCCGAGCCGGCCACGATCACCACCGGACCGGCCACGGCGAGCAGGGTGTATCCGGCGTATCCGGCTATCAGCCCGGCAACCGCGGGGACGACCGACCGACCGCTCGCGCAGCCCGCCGTCCCGCATGTGATCCAAGCCCAGCGCCTCTTCGGAGAACCCGACTACCTCCTGCGCGTGGCCACCGCCGGCCTGGCCGCCTACCAGCAGCTCTACGACCAGCGACTGGCCACTCTGCCGGGCGTCCAGCGACTGACGTCCACCCTCGTCATGAAGGGCATCGTCGACGACCGTCCACTGCCCGAATGGCAAGGCTGCTGCCCACGATCCCGGGCTGGACCGCCGGCTGACGCGTCGGCCTGATGTTGCGCTGTCCGTCATGGCGGTACGGGCCACCTGGTAGCATGCTTTGCATGGTAGATGGTTATGCAAGCATCCCTGGAGCAGACGGCCGAGTGGCGAGTCAGCTCCGTAAAGGGGTGCTGGAGTACTGCGTCCTGGCGCTGCTCCGGGACGGCCCCCGCTACGGGGTGGAGCTGTTGGCGGAGCTTGCCCGGGTCGACGTCATGGCGACCAGCCAGGGCACGATCTACCCCCTGCTGTCGCGCCTTCGGCGCACCGGACTCGCCGACACCCACCTGCAGGAATCCGAGAACGGGCCGCCGCGCAGGTACTACACACTGACCGACGCCGGCCGCAGCGCGCTGGAGGAGTTCACCGCGAACTGGCCCTCCTTCCGCACCGCCGTCGACCACTTCCTCACCCCCGGAGAGACGACGTGAGCGACACTCTCGCCCACCCCCTCGTGCAGGCCTATCTGTCCTCGGTCGGACAAGGGGTCGTGGCGCTTCCCGACGTCCGCCGCCAGGAGCTGCTGGCAGATCTGCGGGAGCACATCGAAGTGGCGCTGGCGGACGCCGACACCGTCGACGAGGGCAGTGTGCGCCGAGTCCTGGACCAGCTGGGGACGCCCGGGGAGGTCGTCGCGGCCGCCCTGGCCGAGGAGGCCGGCAGCGGCCCTGTACCGGAGAGCGGCAGGCGCACCGCGGTCACCCTGTGTCTGATCGTCGTCGCGCTTCCGGCCTCACTCATTCCGGTGATCGGACCGTTCTTCGCACTGGCCGCCATGATCGCCGCACTCGTACGGCTGTGGAAGTCCCCGCAGTGGGTACGACGGGAGAAGCGGCAGGCGACGCTGCTCATGCTCTCGCCGGTCATCGCCGTCCCCGTACTCGCCGTCGTCTTCTCCGTGGCAAGCGGCGGTCTGACTCCGGTCGCGTTGATGGCCGCCCTGCTGGCGGCAGTGCCCCTTCCGGTGGCTGCGGCGGTCCGGCTGCACCGATCAGCCGCCCGGGTCCGGCAGCAACTTCGCTAGACCCGTGTGCCCGGCTTCCGGCTCACGCTGCACCGCCACGACCGTGGCGGTGCAGCGCCGTCTTCCGGGAGCCCGGCCGACCTGGGGCCGTGGAAACGTCGACCTGGGGGCGTGTCGCCGGTCAGCTGTAGGCGTGGTGACTGCCCGGCATCGCTGCCTCGGGCTCGTCCGGGCTCGGCTCCGTGGCGGCCGGGACCGTGCTGACCGGGGCCGTGACAGCGGCGGGCGCGGGACGGCAGGTGAAGCCGAGTCGGTTCATGGCCCGGGTGATCTGTTCGGCGGTGAAGTCACGCCGGTCCTGTCGGGTGAGGATCTGGCCGACCTGCTTGACGGGGTAGGTGCGGCGACTGATGATCACGGATTCTCCGGTGACCGGTTCTGGCTTGATGCCCTGCATCTTGTGCAGCACCTCGCTCTTCATCAGGTCGAACGGGAAGCCGGCGATGATGCAGCGCATAGTGCCTCAGCAAGGAAGGGGGGTGGTGGTATAGCCCAGAGTCCCACATCAAGTCCCGTTCAGGAAGGACCGACTGAAGGAAGGGGAACCCGCACCGAGGCACCGTCTGTGCTATCTTTATGCCAGTTGCAGTTGTGGTACCCATGAACTTTGTGTGCACTCGACGGGCGTGACCCGCGGGTGCATTTTTTGTTTGGCCGGTCATCTCCGGATGGGCTCATCGCGGCGACGCGGACTCCGCACAGTGCGGGTTCCGGTTCTGCCTTGTCTTAAGGAGACACACATGGCTACTGGCACCGTGAAGTGGTTCAACGCGGAAAAGGGCTTCGGCTTCATCGAGCAGGACGGTGGCGGCGCTGACGTCTTCGCCCACTACTCGAACATCGCCGCCCAGGGCTTCCGTGAGCTCCAGGAAGGCCAGAAGGTCTCCTTCGACGTCACGCAGGGCCAGAAGGGCCCGCAGGCGGAGAACATCGTTCCCGCCTAAGCACTGACGCGCATCAAACGGCCAGGGCCCGCTCCGCAAGGTTGCGGGCCCTGGCCGTCGCTTGCACGTCCCCCAGCCCCCCGTTCAGTGCCGAGCGGGGCAGGGCCGCTGCAGCATCAGTTCCACGCCGTACGGCAGGCGGCTCCGCGGTTCACGACCGCGATGTGCTCACTGCCCCGGACCCGCCTCCTCGCGCGTCCAGTTCCCGGCCGCCATCTCTGGCAGTGCCGCTCGTGGCGAAGTGTGTTCGCGCGGTTGATTCCGCGCCGCTTCGGTCCCGTCTCGTTCTTGCTCGTTCTTCCGGTTCGTCTCTGCGATGCCTTCGTGCGGCGTGTTCGCTGCTGGGGCCTCCTGGATACGTGCCGTATCCAGGAAGGTTCTCCGTGAACCCCGTTCGTTCCACCGCTCGTATTCCAGCCCCAGTTCCACCAGCCGCGGCGGCACCTCCAGCGTAAGCGGTTACCTTCGTTCGGCGCCGAGCCGCTCCGGTGCGCCGAGCCGTTCCGGCGGTTACGCGGGCTCCGGTGGCTCCGGCCGTTCCGGTAGCTACGCGGGCTCGGGCCGCTCCGGCAGTTCAAGCCGACGCCCGTCCGTTCAGGGCGAGTTCGCTCTTCCGGTCACGCTCACCCCGGCGCTGCCCGCGGTGGAGAGCTTCGCCGCGCTGGACATGTTAAGCCCGCTCTGCTGGCGACGCTGGCGCACGGGGGCATGGCGGTGCCGTTCCCCATCAGGGCGCGACGCTGCCCAACGCCCTGGCGGGACGTAACGTGCTGGGCCGTGGCCGTACCGGTTCCGGCAAGACCCTCGCCTTCGGTCTGGCGCTGCTGGCCAGGACCGCCGGTCAGCGCGCCGAACCGCTGCAGCCGCTGGCTCTGGTCCTGGTCCCGACGCGTGAGCTCGCCCAGCAGGTCACCGACGCGCTGACCCCGTACGCCCGCTCGCTGCGCCTGCGGATGGCCACGGTGGTCGGCGGCATGTCCATCGGACGGCAGATCCACCTGCTGCGCGGTGGCGCCGAAGTCGTCGTCGCCACGCCGGTAGGCTCAAGGACCTCATCGACCGGGGCTCCTGCCGCCTGGACCAGGTCGGCATCACGGTCCTCGACGAGGCCGACCAGATGGCCGACATGGGCTTCATGCCGCAGGTCACCGCCCTGCTGGACCAGGTGCGCCCGGACGGGCAGCGCATGCTGTTCTCCGCCACCTTGGACCGTAACGTCGACCTTCTGGTGCGCCGCTACCTGCACGACCCGGTCGTGCACTCCGTCGACCCCGTCGGCGGCGCGGTCACCACGATGGAGCACCACGTGCTGCACGTGCACGGCGGGGACAAGAACGCGGTGACGACGCAGATCGCCGCCCGTGACGGCCGGGTCATCATGTTCCTCGACACCAAGCACGCCGTGGACAAGCTCACCGACCACCTGCTGAACAGCGGAGTGCGCGCCGCGGCACTGCACGGCGGCAAGTCCCAGCCGCAGCGGACCCGCACCCTGGAGCAGTTCAAGACCGGACACGTCACCGTGCTGGTCGCCACGAACGTCGCCGCGCGCGGCATCCACGTCGACAACCTCGACCTGGTCGTCAACATCGACCCGCCGAGCGACCACAAGGACTACCTGCACCGCGGCGCACCGCGCGCGCCGGTGAGTCCGGCAGCGTCGTGACCCTGGTCCCGCCCAACCAGCGCCGCGACATGATCCGCTTGATGCGGGACGCCGGCATCGCCCCGCAGACCGCACAGGTCCGCCCCGACGAGGCCGAACTGACCCGGATCACCGGAGCCCAGGCCCCCAGCGGCATCCCGTGTGTCATCGCCGCACCGGTCGTGGAACGCGCCAAGCGCAGCGCCACCGCCACCCGCGGCCGACGCAGCCGCTTCGCCCAGGCCCGCCGCTCCGGATCAGGCGAGCGCCCCGCGCCCCGCACGACCACCACCGCCGCGTAACGCCGCAGCCGACGCTGCCGAAGAGCCGTCCCATCTCCGATGTCAGGGGTGGGGCGGCTCTTGGCATTTCCTGGCGTTCAGGCGGTTTCTTCGGCGCTCGCTCGATCCGGAGGGACTCGGGGGAGTGACGGAAGGTAAGCGGGGCACACGAACAGTCACTGACATATCGTGCGGGGAAGGCAGAGCGATGATGACTGATCCTGGTACTGCGACGCTGGTCGAAGAGCTCCGCGAGCGGGCCGGTGCGTTCGTGAACTCCCATGTCGACCTGTGGGTCACCGTGGAGGACGACGGGACGCTGATCCTGGCCGGACAGGACCCCGCCGCCCTGTTCCAAGCGGCCGCGGACTGGCTGAGCGACGGGCCCGCCTGCACCGTCGCCGATACCCGCTGGGACCGAGGGACGGCCGAGCCCGCCCACACTCTGCGCCTGTATCTGCGCCCGGTCGGGGCGGAACTGACGCCGCAGCGGACGGCTGAAAGGGTCTAGGACCGCTCCCTGGGCCCAGTGAAGTCCGGCAGGTGACGGCGGCGGCGCCGATTTCCGCGCCGCCGCCCGTGTCCGGCCGAGCGCCGCGACCGGGCCGAAGGGGTGCTGAAAGGCAGGTCGGACGGCACTGGGTGACATCTTCTTCTCTCGGTCCTGGCGGGCCGCTACCGTCGCATGCACCGCGGTGGCGTGGTGTGCAGGCAGGGGGAGGGACAGCTGTGATCGCTTACATCGCGCCGCTGTGGATCTTCGGTGTGGGGTGCCTGGTCGCGTCCGTGGTGGGGAAAGCGGTGAAACTGGGCGGGGTGGAGATCCCGGCCATCACAACGACCAGGGCTCAGCTCGTGGTTGCGCTCGTCGGAGTGGCGGCGATCGTGCTGGGGACGGTGCTGTTCCAGCACGAGGGATCATCGTCGACCGCTGGCTCGTCGGCAGCGGTCCCGTCCGGTGCGAGCTCGGCGAGCGGCGCGAGCGCCCCCGCCCCCGGCACCCACGCGGGACCCGCCGCGCACCCCGACCACCGCACCCTCCACCACGACCCCGCCGCCCTCCACCGAACCCGCTACGCCGCCCGCCACCGAGCCGCCCGCCTCGACGGCTCCCGCGGCCGTACACGTGCGCTGGCAGGGGACGTTGACGCTGGATGACGGGAGCACGAGCGGGAGTCCGATCACGGGCTGGTCGCTGGATTCCGTACCGCCCCAGCGGGCACCGATGGGGGATCTCGGACTCGCCTGCCAACTCAGCTGCGAACCGGGCCAGATCGTCGGCACCACAGTCGTGTCCTGGAACGGCGCGACCCCGCCGAAGCGGGAGCAGTGCGTCACCCTTCTCAATACGCACCTGGGGCAGCGAACGGCGGACGTTACGGCGGGCTCCATCGTGTGCTTCGGGACGGACGGCGGTCGGGTCGGGTTCTTCACGGCGGGCGGCGGCGCGGGCGGCGGCCGGCAGACGCTGGCGGTGACGGTGTGGGAGCGGCCCTGACCGTGCACGTGGCCGGAGCCGCCCTCAAGGACGCCCGCCACAGCCTTCCACTCGATTCCGAGAACGCCCCGTCCTCGTCGCCGCGACGCCGGAATACTGGCGGGACGGCATTCGGTCGAATCCGAGGTGCTCGTTGATCGATGACCGGGGGAGATCGGATGAGCGGTGACCGTCCGGGCCGGCGCCGGGAGATGGCGGTCCTGGCGTCCGGGCCCGTGCTCGGCGCCGCGGTGGGGGTGGTCACCAACATCATCACCTCGACCTGGAACTGGTGGCTCTTCTCCTCGCTGCTCGTCCTCATCACACTCGCAGCCGTGGGCGCGGCCCTCGTGCCGGGCTCAGATCGCACCCCGGTCTCCACCGACGACGATCCGCCTCCTCATCGGGCCCGGGTCAACACCCTCCCGCCGGAAGCGGCAGTCTTCTCCGGCCGACAGGAGGAGCTGCGCCGGCTCGTGGAAAGCACGCCGGAGCTCAGCGCGTCACGACCGTTCGTGTGTTCCATCACGGGTCCGTCCGGCAGCGGGAAGACGGCTCTGGCTGTGCAGGCGGCTCATCGCCTCGTGGCCCGCTACCCTGACGGCCAGCTGTTCCTGAGGTACCGGAGCCATTCGGAACCGGCGGGAAGACTCAGCGCCCAGGACGTCCTGGCGAGTGCCTTGACCACCATCGGTGCGCCCGCTCCGCAGACACGGTTCGGTGTCGACGACATGAGCGGCCAGTGGCGGTCCGCGGTGGGGAACGGACGATTCCTCATCGTTCTCGACGACATCACCCGGGCGGAACAGGTGCGGCCCTTTCTGCCGAACTCCCGCCACGCCATGGTGATCGTCACGAGCCGGCGTGTTGTTGCCGGCATTGATCCCGACCTGCACCTCGAAGTGGGGGGTCTCACCCGGGACGAGGCGTGCTCCGTCATCACCGCCGTCCTGACGAGAGCCTCACACGACATCGACACCTCCGTCATCAGCGCGTTGGCTGAGATCTACCGGCTGCCTCTGACCGTCAGACATGTGGCGGACCGCCTCATCACCGCACCGGACGGATCCGGGCTCCGTAGCGGGGACGGCGTCCCGCACCGAGCAGGAGACGATGTGAACATGGATCCCTTCGGCTGGTCAGTGACGGCGTTGGACACACGTGACCAGCTGGTCTTCCGTCGGATGGCGCTCCATCCCGGGCCGCATGTCACCGGCGAAACGGCGGCGGTGCTGGCCGGCATCCCGGTGGAGGAAGCAGATCGGTCGCTCAACGAACTCCACCGCCGGGGCATCATCGGCCGACCGGACCCGCATGGATACGGCGTGCACGATTCGGTACGCGCGCTTGCGTTAGGGGAGTCCGAGCTTCATGACAGCAGTTCATCGCGTACGGCGGCAATGCGGCGGCTGTTCCGGTTGACGGCACGCCAGCTTGCCCTGGCGAATGCCGCCATCGGTTCTCCTCTGGTCATCGACCTCCCGGCCGACGCCGCCACCGAACCCGATGTTCCCACGGAGGAGAAGGCAGCTCTGGAGTGGCTGGAGATCTATCTGGTGGACTTCAGGGCGGTCGCCCGGCTCGCGGTCGACGAGGAATGGGCGACGACCTGGCAGCTGACCTGCGGTCTCAGCTATTTCCTGCGGATCCACCGGAACATCGTCCAGGCCGAAGAGCTGAACGAGTCCTCGTTGCACTTGGCTGTCACGACAGGGGATGTCCTCGGACAAGGCTGCAGCCACAGCCAATTGGGGGTCCTGCACCGGTGCACCGGACGGTACCGCAGCGCACTCGGACACACACAGGCGGCATTGGGGCACTTCGAGACCCTGGGCGACGATCGTGGCCGCGCGTTCTGCTACGCCGAACTGGCCGTCATTCACTACCATCTGGCGGAGTATGCCCCCGCGCGGAACGCGATGGAGCGTGCTGTCACCCTCCACGGACGGATGGGCGGGCTCCGGGGCGTCGCCAACGGCCGCGGCACGCTGGGGTTGTTCAGCAGGGCGACCGGCGACTATGCCGCGGCCCGGGTCTCCTTCGACGAGGCGCTCGGCATCTATCAGAGCCTGCGGAACCTGCGTAACGAGGCATGGATCCGCATCGAACTCGGCACACTCGACCGACTCCTCGGTGACTATCCGAGTGCCTTGGACCAGTTCGCGGCCGCGCATGCGATCTGCTCCGACACCGGCGACCGCAGCGGACGAGCGTGGGCCGAGCGTGAGACCGGCATCACGAAGCGGATCCTCGGACAGTACGCCGATGCCCAGGCCCTGCTCGAAGGAGCTCTGGACGTCTTCACATCCATGGACAGCGCCAGGAACGCCGCCGACGCGCGGGTGGAGCTCGGTTCCCTGTATCGCTCCATGGGAGATCTCGCCGCCGCACGACGCCATGTGACGGACGCCCGGGATGAGTACGAGCGCCTGGGGAACAGGCGCGGTACGGCGTGGGCGAACATCGAACTCGGTGTGCTGGACCTGCGGGAAGCACGGTGGCAAGCGGCCACGGAGCGCTTGGAACAGGCCGGGAGGACCTACGCGGCGATCGGTGATCGATCCGGAGCCGCCAGGGTTGAACTGGAATCGGGCCGGCTCGCCCTGGCACGCGCTGACCCAGTGACAGCACGCGAGCATCTGCAACGGGCCGTATCGGCGTACCGGGACCTGGGCACGCCCGAAGCAGCCACAGCCCAGGACCTCCTGAGCGGTCTGTGAGCATCATGACGTGTCCAGTGTTCCACTGCGCAGAGGTCGGCAAGGTGTGAAACTGGCTGCCTGTAGCACCAGTTGTGCGGCCGGCCGATACCAGGCCGATTCGGTTCGATGACGGGGCGAGGATGTCTGGAGTGGAGTTGGTGATGGCCGCGCTGGCCGCGGGTGCTTCGGCGGGGCTCACGGATACCGCGAGCAGTGCGGTCCGGGACGGCTACGCGGGGTTGCGTGAGGCGGTGCGCCGGCGTCTTGCCGCTGGGGGTGAGGACGGCGCACGGGTCCTGGACGCCCGTGAGGTCGAGCCCGGGGTCTGGGAGGCCCGGCTGAGGGAGCGGCTGGCCGCGACGGGTGCGGATCAGGACGCGGAAATCCTCGCCGCCGCGCGGTTGTTGCTGCGGGACCTGGGAGTGGCCGGGGCGAATGTCGTCGACGCCAGGGACGCCAAGGGCGTGCAGATCGGCGACAACAACACGCAGACCAACACGTTCAACTGACCGGGCCTGCCAGTGGGAGCGGACGAGAGCGGCCACCACGTCGACGCCCGTGGTGCGCGAGGGGTGCAGATCGGCAGCGGCAACACGCAGATCAACGTGTTCGCAGCCGCCCACCCGGTTGCGCAGTCCGGCTATCTCCACCAGGTACGGACGATCGCCCCCGAGATGCTGCTGGGCCGGGAGGAGGAGCTGGCCGAGCTCGCGGACTTCTGCACCCGGCCCGATGCCGGTGACTACCTGTGGTGGCGCGCGAAGGCGTGGGCGGGGAAGTCCGCCTTGTTGTCCTGGTTCGTTCTGAACCCGCCACCGCGCACCCGCATCGTCTCGTTCTTCATCACCGCGCGCCTGGCCGCCCAGGACGATCGTGAAGCCTTCCTGGACGTCGTCATCGAGCAGCTGGCGACCCTCCTCGGCGAACCTGTCTCGCCCTACCTGACTGCCGCCACCCGTGCCGCGCACATGTGGCAGTTGCTCGACGCCGCGGCCGCCGCCTGCCGGCAGCGAGAACAACGCCTGGTGCTGGTCGTGGACGGTCTCGACGAGGACAGGGGAGCCATCGCACACAGCATCGCCGCGCTGCTTCCGACCCGGCCCGTGGCGGGGATGCGCATCGTGGTGGCCGGACGGCACGACCCGCCGCTCCCGTCCGACGTGCCCATCGGGCATCCGCTGCGTGACCCCGGGGTCGAACGGACGCTGAAGGAGTCCCCGTACGCCCAGATCGTGCGCAACGACGCGGAGCGGGAGCTGAAGCGGCTGCTGCGCGGCACGACGGCGGAGCAGGACCTCCTGGGGTTGGTGACCGCTGCCGGCGGCGGCCTCAGCGGCCGGGACCTGGCCGAGCTGACGGGACGCCTGGAGTGGGAGATCGAGGAGGTCCTGGGCGCCGTGGCCGGACGGATGTTCGCCTGGCGCCCCGCCCCCGCCCCCGCCCCCGCCCCCGCTCCCGGCTCGTCCGGCCAGGTGGCAGTGCGTGGGGTCTACATGCTCGGCCACGAGGAACTCCAGCAGATCGCCGTACGGTTCCTGGGCGAGCGGCGCCTGACGGAGTACCGGGAGCGCCTGCACACCTGGGCCGACCGGTACCGGGCCGGACACTGGCCCGCTCACACCTCCGGTTATCTGTTCCGCGGCTACTTCCGGTTGCTGCACGCCGACGGCGATCTCACCAGGATGATCGCCTGCGCCCTCGACGAGGCCCGCCACGAACGGATGCGCGACGCGGGCGGCGGGGATGACGCCGCGCTCGCCGAAATCACGACTACGCAGGACGCGATACTCGACCGAGGCGATCCGGGCCTCGATCTGAGAGCCATGACCCTCTTCGCGGTGCGTCGCGACAGCCTCGCCCAACGCAACACCAACATCCCCGTCGGGCTGCCCGCCGTCTGGGCCCTCCTGGGGCGCCCCGCGCACGCCGCGGCCATGGCGCGATCCATCCCTTCCCCGGAAAGACGCGCGCGTGCGCTAGGGGCACTCAGCGAGGCGCTGGCCGAGTGCGATGCCGGCAACCGGCCTCCCAGCAGGACCGACGACACCGCTCACGATGCCGGCAACCGGCCTCCCAGCAGGACCGACGACACCGCTCACGACGCCGGCGACGTCGCCCACGAAGCCGAATCCGTGGCCCGGACGATCATCAACCCGGAACTTCGGGCATCCGCGCTGGCAGCGGTCGCACGCGTGGTGGCACGGATCGGGGACGCCGATCGCGCTCGGCACCTCGCCCGCGAGGCCGAGGCCCTGGCCCTGACCGTCACTCACCCGGAACTGAAGGACTCGGTGCTGCGGATGGTGCGGGAGGTGAACGAGGCGGACCGCACCGGGGACCTCGGCCGTGAGGCCGAAGGCATGCCGATGAACCACGTCGGTACGTACAAACGGGCCCACGACCTGCGACGGATAGCGCACGCGTGGCCCCCGGCTGACGACGTCGACCGCGCCGAGGCCCAGGCCCGCTCCCGCAGCATCGAGAAGGACACGGAGGTGCGGGCGATGGTGCTCACCGCCACGGCACGGATGGCGGCGCGGACCAACGCTGTCGACCGTGCCGGACGGCTGGCCCGAGAAGCCGAAGCCGTGGCCCGGACCGGCACCGATCTGTACCGGAGGCAATTGGCGGAAGCGGCACACGCGTTGGCGGCGGGGCTGGCCCGGGTGGGAGAGGTGGACCGCGCCGTGACCGTTGCCAGGACCATTCCCGGGCAGGCCATGGGGTTCGAGCAGGCAAGGGCATTGGAAGAGGTGGCGCAGATCGTCGCGCGGACCGGAGACGTCGACCGCGCTCTCGCGGTGATCCGGACCATCCATCGCTCGACGCCGATGGAGCTGGCACGCGTCGCGCGGGCGCTGGCCGAGGAAGGCCACACCGCCGCCGAGACCGTGGCCGGAACCATCACCGACCGTACCGAGCACCCTCTCGACCGGCAGTTCCAGGCGGAGGGACTGGCGCAGGTGGCGGAGGCGCTGGCGGGCGCGGGAGATGTCGCCGCCGCCGGGAGGCTGGCCGGCGTGGCCGAGTCGAGGGCTCGTGCCCTGCCTCCCACGAACCTGTGCGCGCAGGAGAACGCGATGACAGCGGTGGCACGGGCGGTGGCGCGGATGGGGCAGGCGGACCGTGCCGAGGAGCTGACCCGCGAGGCTGAGGCCATGGCCCTGCGCCAACCCGGGTTTACCCAGGCGATGGCGTTGGAGGTGGTGGCGGGAACCGTGGCGAAGCTCGGAGACCTCGACCATGCGGAACGCCTGGCCCGCATGATTACCGAACCGGGACTTCGGGCATCGGCCCTGGCGAACGTGGCCCGGGAGACAGCGCACCAGGGTGACGTCGACCGTGCGGAACGCCTGGCCCGCACGGTCGCCGACCCGCGATGGCAGGCATGGGGTCTGACGGGCGTGGCGGAGGCGATGGCCGAGGCAGGCGACTTCGACAGCGCCGAACTCGTGGCCCGTGAAGTCGAGATGATGGCCGGGGACGCGATCAACCCGGGGCCACGGGCGAGGGCACGTGCACTGACGAGTGTGGCGGAGGTGATGGCGCGGGGCGGGAACATCGACCGCGCCGAGTCGATGGTCAGAACCATCCCCGACCCGGACCGTCAGGCGTGGGCCCTGACGGCGTTGGCCCGCCATGCCGGGAAGACCCGTGCGCGCCCGCTGATCGCGTGGGCGCTGCGACTGGGGCCGTGGCATGCGGCAGCCGATGTCCTTGCCGTGCTGCAGCCTGATGTCCTGACGGTGATTGCGGACGACCTTCTCGCGTGACTGCGCTCCCGGGCCAACGGTCTGGACATCCCGTTGGCGCTGCCACTTTGGACGGATGGATGCTGAAACCAGTTTCGGACTCGGCCGGGAGTTGGAGAACTGGGGCGGTGCGGAGGACCTGCCGGCGATGAGGACCCACTACCGCGATGCCGCCGAAGCGGGCCTGGTCGAGGCCATGGGCCGACTCGGGCTCCTCTGCGAAGGCCGGACTCAGGCGAAGCTGGAGAACAGGCTCCCCGCCGAGGTCCAGGGGGATTTCGTCGAGGCGGCGCGCTGGTACCGGACGGCTGCCGACCGTGGGGACCTCTACGCGGCCTTCTGGCTGGGGCGTCTGTACGCGGAGCGGCTGGGGGCTGGGCCCAGGCGGAGCCCTGGTATCGGCAGGCGGTGGACGCCGGACATGACACGGCGAGGAAGCGGCTGGCAGCAGGAGCGAACGGCGCGGCCCGGCGGGTCGCGGAGGATGCCTACCTGATGCACATGGACAAGTTGCGTGGCGGAGGTCGTTCCTAGCGGTGATGGCGGACGCGACGCACTGCGGGCAGCGGTTTGAACCGCTGCCCGCAGAGTCGCCGCCTGAAGACGGGTAGGAGACAGGAGTCAGTACTTGGTGGTGACCGTTACACCGCTGAAGGCTGTCTTCGCGTACAGGCTGATGTACCGGTATCCGGCGGTGGTGTTGGTGACCGTGATGGCTTCGGTGTTCCCGGCCTTGGCCGAGCGTGCCGTGTAGGCGGTGCTGGTCGCCCACGTGTTGGGGTTGTAGTAGAGGTCGGCGTTGCCGGTGCCGCCGGTTGTCGTGATGTTCAGCGTCGTGGTCCCGGCCGGCAGGTAGAGGTACAGGTAGTCCAGGTTGCCCGTCGAGGCCGACCGGGCGGAGCGGGAGCAGTTCTGGCCCATGACGCGGGGGTCGGCGCTCGTGCAGGTCGGCAGCGCGCCGCTGACCGTGACGGGCTTGGCCGTGGTGGAGGTCAGGCCCTTGGCGTCGGTGACGGAAAGGGTGATCGTGTACGTGCCGGCGGCGGTGTACGTCTTGGCGGGGTTGGTGGCGGTGGAGGTGGTGCCGTCGCCGAAGTTCCACGAGCGGGCGGTGATGGTGCTGCCGGCGTCGGTGGACCTGTCGGTCAGGTTCACGGTCAGGCCGGAGACGGCGGCGTCGAAGGCTGCGGTCGGTCCGCTGCTCGTTCCGCCGCAGGCGCCGGCCGCGCACGCGTCGAGCCAGGTGTTGAAGTCGGCGTCGTAGCGGGTGCCGATGCCGGTGCTGTAAACCGCGTAGGCGCCGTTGTAGTCGCCGGTGCGGAACTTGGCGAGCATGTTCTGCACGTCGGCGGGGTGCTTCTCGATCATGTAGCGGACGGCCAGGTAACCCCACGGGTAGGTGCGGTCCAGGCTGCTGTTGCCGTAGGTGCTCTGCCAGAGGGTGCTCAGCGCGAAGGTGTGCTGTCCGGCATCGGCGATCGCCTCGGTGTCGGGGAGGTTGCGGTAGCTGTAGGAGACGTACTCGGCGAAGCCCTCGATCCACCAGATGTCCGGGACGCCCTGGCCGGCGGTGAAGTCGCCGTACATGTCGTAGCGTCCGTCGAGGTAGTGCGTGTACTCGTGGTTGAGGTTCCAGATGTCGCCGGGGAAGCCGTCGTTGACGCTCTTCACGTAGGACAGGAACCGGGCCTGGTTGCCCGGGGTGGCGGGGTCGCCCTCCAGGTACTCGCCGCCGTTGTCGGTGCTGTTCCCGAAGATCCAGCCGGAGTAGACCTGGTAGTCCTTGGGGCTCGCGAACGTCACGATCTGGATGTTCGTGTTGTTGTCGTTGGCGACCGGGCCGCTGTCCTTGACGATGCCGTGGAAGTACGCGTCCTGACCCTTGAGGCTGGTGCACGCGGCGGACAGCGCGGCGTTGGTCAGGGACTGGGCGCGGAAAGTGTGCCCGGCGTCGCACGGGTAGGTGATCGGCAGTGATGCGGCGGTGAGTTGGGCCGTGAAGTTGCACGTCGTGTAGTACGAGCACTGGGCCTGGTCGTGGGCGTCGGTCATGCCGGCGACCCCGACCCACAGCGGTGCGGTCGTGCCGGTGATCGACGAGGCGCCCAGCAGGCCCTTCGCGAGCGGTCGTACCTTGGCCTGGAGCGCGGGGGTGTCGAGGAAGCGCGCCATCTCGGTGCCGGCGTTGGCGTCCAGCCAGAACCAGCTGCCGTTCAGGATGTCCCGGTGGTTCAGCGCGAACGTGCTGAGGGTGTCGATGATGCTCGGGTCGGCGGTGACCGCGGTGATGTACGCGGGGTTCCAGTGCCCGCGGAAGATCGGGGTGAACACGCTGTTGACGGCCGAGTCCATGCTCCAGTAGGCGTCGTAGGAGCTGTTGTAGGCGTTGAGCACCCTCTTGTAGGTGCTGAGGTAGCGGCCCTGCTCGTTGGCGCTGTCCGTCAGGACCAGGACTTCGCCCAGGATGTCGCCGTTGGCCGAGCTGACGTCCAGGAAGTGGGGGGACGCCACGAAGGTGTCGAGCGCGCCCTCGGAGGCGGTGGCCAGGGTCGGGCCGTACGGTCCGACGGCGGAGGAGTTGTAGGACTGCACGTAGTAGCCGGCGCGCAGGAACAGCACGAGCTGCCACACGTTGCCGGAGTTGTCACCGGGGTAGGTCCTCGCCGTGTTCTTGAAGGCGTTGGCGATGGTGACCATCTGTGCTTCGCGGAAGGCGTTGTACGCGTTGGTGCCGGTGAGGCCGAACAGGGTGTTGACACAGGCCGTGGTCGAGGCCTGGACGAATGCGACCAGCGCGGATCCGGTCCGGCTGAAGTCGGCCGGGGTGCAGGACGCCGCGGCAACACCGCTCGCCGTGTTCCCTCTTGGTGGGGCTTTCGACGGGGCCCGCGAGGTGACCGGGCTCTGCGGAGGAAGCTGAGCGGTGTCGAGCGGGTGGCGTTGCACCTCGGCGCGGTCCGATATGTCGGCGGTCGAGCCGAGTGGCGGGGGAACCTTGGGGGACTGCGTTGCCGGTCCTTGCCGGCTGTCCGCTGCCGTGGCTCGGCCCGGCTGGATCAGCATGGCTATGCCCAGGCACAGTGCGAGGGCAAGTATCAGGAATCCGGTGAGACTTCGTCGTAGCGGTTGGGTGTTCACGTGCCGCCTCCCAGCGGTGTGAAGGCCGTGCTGCACTGCACGGCGTGGGGGGATCCGCGGGCTTCGAGCGTCCCGGTCGCCGATGACTTCCGACGGGTTCGGGGCGTGACGAGGGCTGCCTGCGGGCCGCGCTGTGTCGTTTGACATGGACACAGCCTGCGCGCAATAACATTGCACATGTCACATCGCAGGAGAAGGGGGTGGAAGTAAATCGGAGGCAATATCTGGGCCGCATCCAGGTCGCATCTGGGCTGCATCCGAGGCGGCATCCGGGACCGCGAGGCTCCGGCAGGACCCTGATGGCACGGCACCCCTGATGGCGGCGACGGTCGGCACGGGCAGGGATCTCGCGTGGATGACAATGGAGCCGCAGGGGCCGGTTGTGGCGGTAATGCCACTGCGTCCGGGTGCTCCTGACGGGTCCTCGGATCCTGGGTACGCTGCGGAGTTGTGACAGTGAACGGGGGAGAGTCGTTGGACGTCAGTGGCAGTGGGGCCGAGCCACTCGAAGGGGAGGACCCGCGGCGGATCGGGACGATCCCGCTGCTCGGCAAGCTCGGTTCCGGCGGCATGGGGCGGGTGTATCTGGGCGTCGTCGACGGCCGCTACGCCGCGGTCAAACAGGTGCTGCCGCACTTCGCCGCGGACGAGAACTTCCTGCGGCACTTCGGCCACGAACTCGACAACCTCGCCCGGTTGCCGAACGAGGTCAGCACGCCGCTGCTGGCGAGCGACCGGCAGGCCCGGCCGCCGTGGTTCGCGACCGCCTACATTCCCGGCCTCACCCTGACCGAGGCGATGGCCCTGCACGGCGGGCCGCTTCCGGTGCAGGCCCTGTGGCTGCTGCTCCGGGAGGCGGCCGCGGGACTGCGAGCGGTGCACGCCCTCGACATGGTGCACCGGGACCTCAAGCCGTCCAACGTGATGCTGACCCAGGACGGCGCCACGCTCATCGACTTCGGGGTCGCCCGCGCCGCCGACCAGAGCCGGCTCACCCGGACCGGCGTGGTGGTCGGCACACCGGCCTATATGTCGCCGGAACAGGCCTCCGCGTCCAAGGAGTTGACGGGCGCCACGGACGTGTTCGCGCTCGGCGCGCTGCTCGGCTACGCGGCCGTCGGCAGACCGCCCTTCGGCGAGGGTTCCGGCGTGGACGTGCTCTATCGCATCGTCCACGGTGAGCCCGACCTGGACGGGTTGCGCGCACTGGACCAGGACCTGGCGGAGGTCGTCGAGGCGTGCCTGGACAAGAACCCGCTCGGACGCCCCACGGCGGACCGGCTGTTCCTGCTCGCGGAGCAGAGGGCCGTCCCGGCCAGACCCGGCTGGCCCGCGCTGGTCATGGACCGGCTGGCCGGGCGCGCGGCGTTCGCGGCCCGGACGGCACCGCAGGTGGTGCTCGAGCCGGAGCCGGACTCTCCGGAACAGGCCGAGCCCGTAGTAGTGGGGCGGAACGCGCCGATCACCGCGGCCGGGCGACCGCGGCGGCGAACCCGACTGCTGCTGGCGGTGGTTCCCATCGTCCTGGTGGCGGGCACGACGATCGGCGTGCAGTTGCTCCCCAAGCTCACCGCACCCCGCGCGGCGGAGAGCGGCCCGCCGGCCTCCGGCCCGGGCGGGGCGGGCCCAGCGGCATCCGCGTCCTCAGGTTCGCCGTCCGCAGGTACGAGCCCCTCGGGCGTGCCGTCCGCGAGCGGCCAGCCGTCGGCCGCGCCGTCGCCGGGCAGCGTTGCCGGAGTCCCCGCTGCGAGCGGTGGCGGGGGTGCCGGCGGCGCCAACGGGACCGGCAACAACGGCACGGGCAACACCGGCACCGGTAGCAATGGCTCGGGCAACACCGGCACTGGCAGCGCGGGAAGTACCGGCGGGCCTGGCAACACCGCCGGCCCCAGCACCAAGCCCACGGCGGCGCCACCACCGGCCCCCACCCCATCGAGCGGGTCCCGCTTCTACGTACTCAGAAACGGCAGCAGCGGGGACTGTCTGGGCGTCAACCAGTTCGGCAACGCCCTCACCCTCGGGTCGTGCACCGGCAACGCGGTCCTGTGGTCGTCCAGAACCGTCTCGGGCGGCGGCTTCCAGGTGGTCAACAAGGGGACCGGCCAGTGCCTCCAGGCAGGCATGTTCAACAACGTGTCCACGATCAGCGACTGCGCCCAGAGCGGTCTCAAGTCCTGGTACTCCGGCTCCCACAGCAGCCTCGCCGACCAGTACGACGGCAAATGCCTGGACCTGGCTTTCGGCGGTGGCGCGACCACCGCCAAGTGCTCGGGCTCCGCGTCACAGCAGTGGAAGCGGCAGTGACAACCTGACAGCGGCCTCCGCGCGGCCATCTCCGGCCGCCGCGCGGGGCCTTCCCGATCGTGGTGGGAGGGAACAGCGACGCGGCCGCCGAAGGACTGTCACTTCACCGAGCCGGCCATCACCCCCTGGACGAAGTGACGCTGGAAGGCGAAGAAGACGATCAGGGGAACGACCAGCGACAGAAAGGCGCCCGGAGCGAGGACGTCGATGTTGGACCCGAACTGCCGCATCTGCGACTGCAGCGCGACGGTGAGGGGCTGTGAACCGCTGTCGGCGAAGATCAGTGCGACGAGCATGTCGTTCCACACCCACAGGAACTGGAAGATGCTCAGACTCGCGATCGCCGGTTTGGCCACCGGGAGGATCAGCCGCCGGAAGATGAGCCATTCGGAGCCGCCGTCCATCCGCGCCGCCTCCAGCATCTCGCGGGGGATGTCGGCGAAGTAGTTCCGCAACAGGAAGATCGCGAACGGCAGCCCGTAGGCGACGTGGAACAGGATGACGCCGGTGAGCGACCCGAAGATGCCGAGCGCGCCGAAGAGTTTGGCCACCGGCAGCAGCCCGATCTGCACCGGCACCACGAGCATGGCGACGACCAGCAGGAAGATCACGTCGCGCCCCGGGAACTCCAGCCAGGCGAAGGCGTATCCGGCCAGGGACGCGAGGACGACGACGGCCATCGTGGTGGGCACGGAGATCAGCACCGTGTTCCAGAAGGCATGGGTGATTCCGCTGTCCGCCAGGATCGAGCTGTAGTTGGAGAACCCCAGGCCGCCCGGGTGGGCCAGCGCCGTCCACCAGCCGGTGGTGGCGTTGTCGGTCGAGGGCCGCAGCGACGAGACGAAGAGACCGAACGTGGGCACCAACCAGACCAGGGCGACGACCACCAGGAGCGCCTGGACCAGGCCCTTGCCCAGAAAGGCGGTGAGCCGGGAGGTCAGCCGCACGGGGCGGCGCGCGGCCGGGGGCGCCGCGGTCGTGCGCGGCGCGGCCCCGACAGGTGCGGTGTGCTGGGTCGTCATGTCTGGCTCCTGCGGAAGCGACGGATGTTGAGGACCATGACGGGTACCACCAGGAGCAGCAGCACCACGCCGATGGCGCTCCCCAGCCCCTGGTTGTTTCCGCCGCCGAAGGAGACCAGCCACATCTGCAGCGCCAGCACGTTCGCATCCTGCTGGACCGGACCGGGGGCGATGATGTAGACGAGGTCGAAGACCTTCATCACATTGATCAGCAGCGTCACGAAGACCACGGTCATGACCGGGCCGAGCAGCGGCACGGTGATCCGGCGGAAGATCTGCCACTCGCCCGCGCCGTCGATGCGGGCCGCCTCCAGGACCTCGCGGGGAAGCGAGGACAGTCCGGCGCCGATGAGGACCATGGCGAATCCGGTCCAGATCCACAGATAGGCACCGATGATGGCGGGGGTGATCAGTGCCGGTCCCAACCAGGACACACCGCCGTACGGTTCGGCGAAGTTCGCCGCCGGAAGGCGCACGGTGTAGGAGCCGTCAGGCACCGCGTCGAAGCGGAAGGTTCCGTCCGGCCCGGTCGCGGCGTGTCCGACCACCTGCTGGTCGCGGACCAACTCGACCGTCATCTGCGGCAGTCCGCGTTCCCGGGCGTCGACCGCGTCGGGCCGGCCGCCGCCTCCGGGGACGAAGTCCAGGAAGACGGTTCCGGTGACCGCGCCCGCCGCGGCCGAGGCGGTCTTCGCCTGGGCGGCCGTGGCGGGAAGGGCGGTCGGTTTGAGGCCGACCAGCCCGAGGGTGAGCGAGTCACCGGGACGCACCGGCCGCGCGGTCCGGTACCCGCCGCCCTTCTGCGCTTCCAGCACCTGGGAGCCGCGGGTGCGGGCACCGGGGTAGGGGGAGGCATCGGTGAAGGCGTCGTGGGCGCCGACGGCGACCGCGTTGAGCACCCCGCGCTGCGGGTCCTGTTCGTAGACGAGCCGGAAGGTGATGCCGGCGGCGAGGAAGGAGATCGCCATCGGCATGAAGATCAGGACCTTGAACGCGGTGGCCCAGCGGATCTTCTCGGTGAGTACCGCCAGCATCAGCCCCAGGCCGGTGAGCAGTGCCGGGGCCACCGCTATCCAGATCGCGGTGTTGCGGATCGCCTTGAGCGTTGCCGGGTCGCCGAACATCTCGGTGTAGTTGTCGAGGCCGGCGAAGTGTTCCCCCGAGGCGTCGAACAGCGACCGCACGACGGCGAAGACGATCGGGTAGCCGACGAGCGCGCCCAGCAGCAGCAGGGCGGGGAGGGCGAAGACCACGGCGTTGATCTTGCGGCGGCGTACCGACCGCTGACGGGCGGTGCGGGCGCCCCGTGCGGCACCGCCCGGCCGGCTCCGGTGGTTCATGACGGACATGTCGGCCGCCCTCAGCCCTTGTAGGCTTTGAGCGCGGCCGTCTCCAGGACCTGGGCGGTGTTCTTCGGGGACGACGGGTCCCGCAGGAAGTCCTGCAGGATCTTCCACTCGCCCGAACCCTGGGTGCCGCCGAAGGCCGCCGGGGCCTGGTCGGACATGTCGAAGCGGACAGTCTCACCCGCGTCGACCAGCGACTTGGCGGTCTGCCGGGTGGTGTCGTCGGTGTAGTTGGCGATGTCCAGCTTCTGGTTGGGGGAGAGGAACCCGCCCGCCTTGGCCCACACGGCCGCCGCCTCGGGGGTGGCCAGGTACTCGATGAACTTCATGGCGGCTTCCTGGTTCTTGCCCGCCTTCAGCGCCACGGCGGCGTCGCCGCCGCCGACCACCGGAGCGGTGCCGCCCGTCACGGCGGGGAACGGGAAGAACTTGGCGTCCTCGCCGACGTTCTTGTGCAGATCACCGGAGATCAGGCCGCTGACGAAGTCGCCCTCATAGACCATCCCCGCCTTCGGCTGCTTGCCGAAGACCTGTTCCACCGACTCGGGGAAGTCGGTCTCCAAAGCGCCCTTGCGGCCGCCGGAGATCAGCTGGTCCTTGGCGAACAGAGCGCCCAGGGTGCTGAGCGCCTTGACGACCGTGGGGTCGTTCCAGGGCATCTTGTGCTGCGCCAGCTTGTCGTAGTTCTGCGGTCCCGCCTGGGACAGGTAGATGTTCTCGAACCAGTCGGTCAGCGGCCATCCGGCCTCACCCGCGACGGAGAAGCCGGGGAGCCCGGAGTCGGTGACGGCCGAAGCGGTGGTGATCATCTCCTCGTAGCTCTTGGGGACGGTGGCCCCGGCGTCAGCGAGCGCCTTGGGGCTGTACCAGACCGTCGACTTGTTGGAGGCCTTGAAGTACAGCCCGTAGAAGGCGGAGTCGACGGTGCCGTAGTCCTGCCACACCTTGGCGAAGTTCGCCGCTGCGGCCGTGCGGGCGGCGGGGGACAGCGGCCGCAGCCAGCCCTTGCGGGCGAACTGCTGGACCACGCCGACCTGCGGGACCATGACGACGTCGGGTGCGTTGCCGCCCTCGATCTTGCTGCCGACGACGGTGGAGACGTTGTCACCGGTGGAGATGAAGGAGGTCTTGGCACCCGTCTTCGCCGAGAAGGCGTCCAGCACCTTCTTGAAGTTCTGCTGCTCCACACCGGTCCACACCGCCGCCACGGTGAGGGACTGGCCCTTGAGTTCCTGCTTGCCGTCCTGCGCGGCGGTTTTGTCCTGGCCGCCTCCGCAGGCCGTGGCCGTCATGGTGAGGCCGAGTACCACTGCTGTCGCTGCCACGATGCGCTTCATTGGGTAGATCCCTTCGTCGAATCCGCCCGCGGAACCGGGGGCGGTGGTGAGGTTGTCCGGTCGGGCCGGGGCCGGCGGACCGGCTCAGGACGCGGGCAGGTCGCAGACCCACCAGGCGGCGGTGTTGCCCGGAAGCAGCCCCGCCGGGCAGGGGGCGCTGGCCAGCAGCGGCGGCCCGGGAACGGGGGCGGGTACCGGCTCTTCGCCGAAGTTGACGGCGCAGACCATGCCGTCGCCGCGCACGAAGGCCAGTACCTGGGGTGGTGACTCGAGCCAGCGCAGGCTGCCTTCGCCGAGCTGGGGAAGCTGTTCGCGCAGGTTGAGGCCGTCGCGGTACAGGTGCCAGAACGAGCCGGTGTCGCTCAGAGCGCGGTCGGTGGTGTGTTCGGCGAACCAGGCGGGCTGCGGCAGCCAGGGCTGCACGGTGGAGCCCGGCGCGGTGAACCCGAACGGTGAGGCGTGTCCTGACCACGGGAGGGGGACCCGGCAGCCGTCACGGACGTAACGGCGGCTGCCGGTCCGGCGGAAGATCGGATCGGTCAGCGCGTCGTCGGGCAGGTCGAGCACCTCGGGCAGGCCGAGCTCTTCGCCCTGGTAGATGTAGGCGGCGCCCGGCAGCGCCAGCATCAGCAGCGCCGCGGCCCGCGCGCGGGTGGCGCCCACGCCGCCGCTGTCGGCGTCGTAGCGGGTGACGGTCCTGACCTGGTCGTGGTTATTGAGCACCCAGGTCACCGTGGAGCCGGTTCCGGCGATGTCGCGCAGCGCCTCGACGATGGTGCGGCGGAAGTCGGCGGCGTTCCACGGGGCGCTGAGCAGGTGGAAGAAGAACGCCTGGTGCAGTTCGTCGGGGCGCACGTACAGGGCCTGATCCGCGGCGGTGGGTACGGAGACCTCGCCGACCAGCAGCCGGTCCTGTCCGTCGTGGGCGGTGTACGACTCGCAGAGCGCTCGCCACCGGCGCCACACGTCGTGCACCTCGGGCTGGTTCCAGGCCAGCGGGTTCACCGAGTCGCGGGTGCGTTCGTCGGCCTCCGGGTCGGGGGAGTCCGGCAGTTCCGGGTGCCGGAACAGCCCTGCGGCGACATCGATGCGGAAGCCGTCGACCCCCCGGTCGAGCCAGAACCTCAGCACCTCCTCGAAGTGGTCCCCGACCCGCGGGTCACGCCAGTTGAGGTCAGGCTGCTCGGGGGTGAACAGATGCAGGTACCACTGGCCCGGGCTGCCGTCCGTCTCCTTGACGCGTGACCAGGCCGGACCGCCGAACATCGCACGCCAGTTGTTCGGCGGCAGCTCCCCGTGCTCCCCCCGGCCGTCGGCGAAGTGGAAACGGGACCGGGCCGGGCCGCCGGGGCCGTCGGCGAGCGCCGCCCGGAACCAGGGATGGGCGCTGGAGCAGTGATTCGGGACGACGTCGATGACGACCTTCAGCCCGAGCCGGTGCGCGTCGGCGACGAGACGGTCGAACTCGGCGAGGTCTCCGTAGAGCGGGTCGACGGCGCTGTAGTCCGCGACGTCGTAACCGTGGTCGTGCTGGGGGGAGGGATAGAAGGGGCTGAGCCAGATGCCGTCCACGCCGAGCTTGCGCACGTAGGGCAGTCCCACCCGGACTCCCGCGAGGTCACCGACGCCGTCCCCGGTGCTGTCGAGGAAGCTGCGGATGTAGACCTGGTAGACCACGGCGTCGCGCCACCAGGGGCGCTGCCCTTCGGCCGGCCGGGCCGCAGGTGTGCGGCCTGCGGGGTTCTCGACTGGGACTGCGAGCATCCCGTCACCATCCTGAATCTGACGCGCGAGCGGCCGTCGTTGGAGTTGGAACCGTGAGAACCGATCGGTGTGCCGGGACCGGCCCGCGGCATGCGGGCAGGGGGCAGCGGCGCACCACGGTGCGATCGGCGGGGTTGGGGTGGGGTGCGCACTGCCAACGGCAGCCGCACCCTGTGATGCATGCATGCATGTTAAGTAGGAGAGTCGGGGAGGTGTCAACGCTCTCGGGCCATAAGGCCTTCATAGAGGGGTATTCATCCCGATATGTGCGGGAAATTGGAGCGACTCGTCCCGACGGAGATGCCTAACAAGTAACTAGGAAGGTGAATCTGGAGCGGGGGTCAGCCGCTCCGTACGACGTCCTGGAGCTCTCGCTGCAGCCGGGCCAGCGCCTGCTCGGGCGTCTGCCGCAGGGCCAGCGCGTCATAGGTCACGGCGGCGACCACCAGGCTCACCTGCTCGTACCGTGCGCTCTTGGGGCGCGGCCTGGCGGTGCGGACACTCTCCTTGAGGACCGGCAGATACGGGTAGCGCCGGATGAGAGCCGGGTCCGAGTACAGCGATGCCCACACCGGCGGCAGCCCGCCGTCGGTCAGGACCTGGCGCTGCACGCCTTCGCTGGACAGGTAGGCCATGAGTTCCGCCGCCGACCGCTGGTGCTGCGAGTGCGCGTTGACGGCCAGGTTGGAGCCGCCCAGCACGCCGCTGCCGGGCCCGTCCGGGCCGGGCAGCGGGACCACGCCGAACTTCCCCGCCACCGCGGAGTCACGGGCCGAGGCGAGGTTGTAGACGTAGGGCCAGTTGCGCAGGAACAGCAGCTTGCCGTCCTGGAACGCCTGCCGGGATTCCTCTTCCTTGAAGGTCAGCGCCTCGCGGGGAATCCAGCCGTCGGTCACGCCCCGGGTCAGGAACCGCAGGCCCTCCAGTGCGGCGGGGGAGTTCACCGTCGCCTGTCGCCCGTCACCGCCCAGGATCGATCCGCCGGCCGACTGGACCGCCTCGGCCACGTTCACCGTCAGCCCCTCGTACGGCAGGAACTGCCCGGCGTAGCCGCCGATCCGGTACTTGGCCGAAAGGGCGGAGGCCTCTTTCTCCAGCTCGGCCCAGGTTCGCGGCGGTGGCAGGCCCTCCCGGTCGAGGATGTCCTTGCGGTAGTACAGCAGCCCCGCGTTGGTCACGTACGGCATGGCGTACAGCCGGCCGCGGAACGTGGCCGTGTCCGCGACGGAGGGCAGCAACCGGTCCATGGGCAGACCACGCCCGTCCACGGGGGCGATCCAGTGATTGCCGGCGAACTCGGAGGTCCAGGCCACATCGATGTTGAGGACGTCGAAGCGGCTGCTGCCCGACCGCAGACTGTCCGCCATCTGCGCGTGGACCTCGTCCGCCGCCTCGGGCAGCTCGACCAGCTTCACCGGCTCGTCGGGGTGGCTCCGGTTCCAGCCGTCCAGCACCGGCTGCAGATAGCCGGTGAGGTCCCGGCCGGTGACGAGGGTCAGGGGCCCCCCGCCGTCGGAGGCGCCCGGCGGTGCGGCGTCCGCACCGGCCCCCGAACCGGCGTAGCCGGCCATCACCAGGGCGCCCACGAGCAGTCCCCTGCCCATGATTCGCGCCCAGCGCATCGGTCCCTCCACTCCTCGCTCCGCCCGCGACATGTTCCGCATGGCCGAGGCGTCCTGTATACCTGCTGAGCATGCGCGATACTAGGGGCCGCGGTCAGCTGCCTGTCCGGGCACGGCCAATACCCCTAACAAGCAGGTAGCCGGGGAGGAGGCTCAACCACCGTGCGTCTTCCGCTGCTCGCCCTGCTCGCCGCAGGTCCCGCTCATGGTTACGAACTGAAGCAGGGCCTGGAGAAGCTCTTCGGAGCGGCGTACCCTCAGCCCAACATCGGTCAGATCTATGTGACCCTGGGCCGACTGGAAAAGGCCGGCCTGATCGCGGGCGAGGACATCGTCCAGCCGGACCGCCCCAACAAACGCATCTACGAACTGACCGAGGCGGGCCGCGAGAGCGTCGACGCCTGGTTCGAGGAGCCGTCCCCGACCCCCCGGGTACGGGACGACTTCTTCATGAAGCTCGCCCTGGCCCCCCGGACCGGCAGGGCGGACCAGGTCACGCTGATCAACAAGCAGCGCCGTCACTACCTGAACCTCATGCGGGCCCTGTCCAAGCTGGCCGCAGGGGAGGACCAGGACAACCGCATCGCACAACTGCTGATCGAGGGCGCGAGCCTGCATCTTCAGGCCGACCTCGACTGGTTGGAGCGCTGCCAGGAGGAACTCGAATGACACGAACCGAGCCGGCCACCGGTCCAGCGCCGCACCTGCTGAGCGTGACGGGCCTGACCAAGACCCATTCCACCGACGGCGCCAGGGTACGGGCCGTACGCGGTGTGGACCTGAACGTGGCGCGGGGCGAGTTCGTGGCCGTCACCGGGACCTCCGGAGCCGGGAAATCCACCCTGCTGCACCTCCTGGGGGGACTGGAGCGCCCCGACAGCGGGCGCATAGCCCTCGACGGACGCCGCGTCGACGATCTCAGCGAAGCGCGCTGGGCCGTACTGCGCCGCCGCAGGATCGGCATCGTCTTCCAGTTCTTCAACCTCGTCTCCACCCTCACCGTCGCGGACAACATCGAACTGCCCGCCCTCCTCGCGGGTCGCACGCCCCGCCAGGCGCGGGCGTCGCGGGAGGAATTCGTCGGCCGGCTCGGACTGGGCGGCAAGGAGAACAGCCTGCCCGGCGACCTCGCCGGCGGCGAGCAGCAACGGGTGGCGCTGGCGAGAGCCCTGGTCAACGAGCCGGATCTGCTCCTGGCCGACGAGCCCACCGGTTCCCTGGACGGCAAGGGGACCCGGGAGGTGATCAGGCTGCTCACCGAGCTGCACCAGCAGGGCCAGACCATCGTCCTGGTCACCCACGACGCCAGGGTGGCCAGCGCGGCCGACCGCGTCATCAGCTTCTACGACGGCCGGATAACCGACGACACCACCCTCGACACCACGGACCAGCACCGGGCAGCCGCCGCCGACATCGTGAAACTGACGGGCTGACCAGATGCGCGCCATCACCCGCTGGGCACTCGCCGACCTGCGCACACACCGCGGCCAGGCCCTGTCCATCGTCCTCGCCACCGCCGGGATCACCGTGGCCCTGCTGCTCTCCGCGGCGCTGCTGCAGTACGCGGTCAGCCCCTGGCAGCGGCTGTTCACCGAAACGCAGGGCGGCCATGTGTGGCTGCGCACCACGGCAGGCACCCCTACCTGGCCGCTGAGCGGGCTCGACGGAGTGCAGGCGCTGTCCGGCCCGTTCCGCACCGATTCGGTGACTGTCCGTCTCGGCGCCGAGACGGCCGCGCTCGACCTGCGTGCCGCCGGACCGCACAGGGAGGACATCGCCCAGCCCAAGATCGCCGCTGGGCGCTGGCTGGACGGCACGCAAGGCGACGGGATCGTGCTGGAGCAGTCCGTGGCCGGCGCCTTGTGGGCCCAGCCCGGTGACACCCTGCAGATTGAAACCGGCGGTACGAGCGTCCGTACGCTGCGCGTGGTCGGAACGGCCAGGACCGCAGAACGGGGATACGTCCGCGGCGACGTCCCCGGCGTGGGCTGGGCTTCGCCCGACCTGGTCGGTGCCCTGGCCTCCGCGCAGACGCACCCCGGGCAGACCGTCGGACTGCGGCTCGCCGACCCGGGCGACACGGACTTCGTGGTGCAGCGGGCGGTCGCCGCGGTGGGCCCCGACCATGTGCTCTCCGTCTCCACCTGGCGCGATGCCCGCTCCGCCGCCGAAGGCGACAACCGGCTGCTGGGGCTGCTGCTGAGGATCTTCGGGCTCGGCGCGCTCCTGGCCGCCGCGGTGGCGGTGACCGGAGGTGTCAGCACCCGCGTCCTCGCCCACGTCCGGGACATCTCGGTCCTCAAAGCGGTGGGGTTCACCCCCGGACAGATCGCCGGGATGTTCTTCGCGCAGCACGCCGTGCTCGCGGTGCTGGGCGCCGCCGTCGGGACGGCCGCCGTCCAGATCGCGGGCACCGCCGTGCCCGGCCCGATCGGCGAGGCGGTGACGCTCTGGCAGGCGCTGCCCGGACAGAGCTCGTCCCTGGTGTACACCTGCGCCGCCACCGTCTCCGCCATCGCCGCCGCCACGATGTTCGCCGCCTGGCGTGCTGCCCGGATCCCGCCGATACCCGCCGCCCGGATCACCGCACCGGGGCGACGGAGCTCGGCTCGGTCACGAACGGCGTTCCGCTTCAGGACACCCCCGTCGCTGGTGCTCGGATGGCGCGGAGCCGTGCACCGCCCGGGGCGCTTCGCGGCGTCCGTGGCCCGGCTCGCGCTGCCCATCGTCATGATCACCGTGGCTCTCTCCGCCGCCGCCACGCTGGACCGTTTCCAGCATCCCCCCGAGAGGGCCGGACTGACGGCACAGCTGACGGCGCGCGAGGACGGCGCGTCCACCACCGGGCTGGAGACCCGGCTGACACAGCTGCCCGGCGTCTCCGGCGTGTACCCGGCGACCGAGGTCGCCGCGCTCGTGCCCGGGCAGACCCGCACCATCACCCTGCGCGGGCTCGGCACCGCCGAGCACCGCTACCCCTTCGCCGCGGCGGAAGGGCGGGTCGCGACGGCACCGGACGAGGCGATGGCCGGACAGGGACTGCTCGACGCCATGGACGTCCGGGTCGGCGAATGGGTCCGGGTCACCGTGGCCGGCACACCGCACATCCTGCACATCGTGGGACGCAGCATCGAAACCGAGCACAACGGGATGGTCATCTCCACCTCCCTGGACACTCTCCAGGAAGGGCAGGACTCGCTGCGCCCGCAGTTCTACCATCTGGCGTTGCGGCCGGGCGCCGACCCGGCCGCGGTGTCCCGCGCCCTGCCCCAGGCCTCGGACGGCCGGCTGGAGATCCGCACGACGGCCGGCCCCGCCGACGAGCTGTCCCCGATCCGCGGTGTGATCGCCGGGCTCGTCGCCGTGCTGGCACTCATCGGCCTGGTGGACCTCTCCACCTCGATCACCGCCGCCGTGCGGGATCACAGCCGGGATCTGCGGGCCCTGCGCGCCATCGGGCTGACTCCCCGCCAGACGGTCGCGGTCATCCAGATCAGCGCCGCAGTCATCGCCCTGGCGGCGGCACTGGCCGGCACCGTCGTCGGTGTCCTCACCTCGCACTGGCTGATCGACCTGCAAGGACGCTCCAGCGGCATCGGCGCGGGCATAGCGCGGACGCCCGCCCTGATGACGCTGCTGCTGGCCGGGGGAGCGGTGGTCACCGCCGCCGTCACCATCGCCACGCTGCCCGCGCTGCGGGTGGTCCGGGGCCGTGGGGCGGACACGGGGATCACCATCTACTGACGTCGGCCCGCGGGGTTTCGCGTACCGCCGTTCAGTAAGGATTTCAGCGGGGTAAGAAGCCCCCCATACGAGGCAAGCGCCCCGCCCGGGCGCTGGGGGTGACCCCTTCGACGTGCACGTACGCCTCGGTACGTGCATCGTGGAGGAGAGGTGATCTTCACATGCCCCTGTACATAGCTGTGGCTACGTTCGAGGCGAATGGACCGTTGGGTACCGTGCACATCGCCGACCACCCGGAAGAAGCCCCCGACGCGCAGAGCTATGCGAACACCAAGCGCGACGAGATCCTGGCCATGGACGAACACCCTGAAGTCGATCCGTCCCAATGGTCGGACCTCCGCCTGGTGCGCATCGACGTCTGGCCGGACGGCGTCGACATCGCCACCGCGGACCCGGAATTCGCCCTGCCTGTGGCATGAGGGCGGCACCTGTGCGGTCCCCTTCGCCGAGAAGGGGACCGCACAGGTGCCGCAGGCGAGCGATGACGTTCACCGGAACGGCTTCGGTGCCCACCCGAATGGCCTAGTGCTGAATTCCTCAAAGGCAGTAGACGTAGCGTCGGCGTAGGTGTCGGGTGGGTGGGGCGGGTCTGCCCCAGATCCAGGGTTTGGCGCGGGCGTTGAGTTGGGTTGTCGCGAGTTCGGTGGCGTGGGTGATTTCGTCGGGTCCGGCGAAGCTGTGGCCGGCGAGTGCGACTTTGCGGAAGATGCGCCACCAGCCTTCTTGGAGGTTGAGCCAGCAAGCGCTGACGGGTATGAAGACGTGGTGAATGCGGGGGTGGTCCTCGAGCCAGGTTCGGGTCGAGAGGCTGTTGTGCGAGGACAGGTTGTCGGTCACCACATAGATGTCGCCTGCAGGGTTGGCTTCCTCGATGCGTTGGAGGAACTGCTGGTAGAAGGCACTATTGCGAGACGGAGCGGTCATGGTGACCTGCTGTCCGTCGCGGATGCGGAGGCCGCCGTAGACCCAGGTTTTCTCCGGGCCGCGGCCGTAGTCGAGTTCTGCTTTGATGCGATGTCCGTCCGGCGACCAGCCCGGCGCCGGCGGGAAGGTGCGCGGGATTACCGGTCCGAGCTCGTCGACGCAGATGACCGTCGCGTCTTCGGGCGGGCAGGTGTAGAGGCCGACGACCCGCGTCCTTTTCCCTCGAAATCCCGGTCCTTTGAGCGGATCCAGGAACGGGTGCGGCGCCATCGGACGCCTTCGGCCACCAGGATTCTGCGGACTTGGGACCGGCCCACTTCGATGCCGCCGCGGCGGGCAGCCTCAGCCAGGGCGTCGAGTGTCCACTGCGGTGCCCCTGACTCGTCCTGCGCCGCCAGTTCGCCGTCCTCGTGCCTGGTCAGACGTCCCGGTGGCTCCTGTCTGACCAGCGCGATGATCCGGGACCTCTCGGCCTCGGTGATCCGGCGCGGCCGGCCCGCGACCGGCCGGTCCTCCAGCCCTTCCACCCCCAGCTCATTGAAACGGTGCAGCCACCACCGCACCGTCTTCGCATGACACCCCAGCTCCACGGCGATCGCCGCCACCCGCAGACCGTCCCAGCTCAGAACAATGATCTGTGCTCTGAGCACCAGGTCAGCCGGTGCCTTCCGAGCCCTCGTCAGCCGGTCGATCATCAACGCCTCATCCGGACCCGAAGCAGGCCGAGCCCGCAGCAATGTCGGCACCATCCACCCCCAGCGCACTCCTCAACACACCGTGTATACCCATAAGTTGAGGAATTCAGCACTAGGCGCCGCCGGACAGGTCCCTCCGCCCATCGCGTCGGCGCTCAGGCCCGGGCTCGTGCCAGGACTTCACACCAGGACTCAGGCCGGAGCGGTGAAGGTGTGGTTCCCGGCGGGAAGCCGGAAGGCCGCGGCGCCCTGGGCGTAGCCGAAAGGCACCGCCTGGGCGGGTGCGGTCACCGCGGCCGCCGAGCCGGCCGGCACCCGGACGGTCGCCGACGTACCGGCGGGCACGGTGATCTTGAGGGTGAACACCCCGCCGGAGACGGACCAGTCGCTGACCGCCTGACCGTACGGCGTCTCGTACGCGGCACGTGCCGAGGTCAGCCCTCCGCCGGGCCGGGGTGCGACGAGCAGCGCCCGGTAGCCGGGGGACGCCGGGCCGAGGCCGCCGACCTGGCGGTAGAGGAAGTCGCCGACCGAGCCGAGCCCGTAGTGGTTGAACGAGTTCATCCCGGCGTCCTGGAGGCTGCCGTCGGTCCGGATGCCGTCCCAGCGCTCCCAGATGGTGGTCGCGCCCCTGCTGATCATGTACCCCCAGCCGGGGTACCCGGGCTGGAGCAGGATCTGGTAGGCGATGTCGGCGCGGCCGTGGTCGGTGAGGACCGGCAGCAGGTCCTTGACCCCGAGGAATCCGACGGACAGATGGCCGCCGGAAGCGGCGACCTTCGAGACCAGCCGGTCGACCAGCGACTGCACCCGGTTCTCCGGGACCAGTCCGAAGGCCAGCGCCAGCACGTACCCGGTCTGGGTGTTGCCGGACACCGTTCCGTTGGCCGCGACGAAGTAGTTGGTGAAAGCGGCGGCGACCTGGTCCGCGAGGGTGCCGAAGGTGGTGGCCTCCGCGGTGCGCCCGGTGGCCCGCGCCATCCTCGACACCAGCCGAGCCGCCCAGGCGAAGAACGCCGTGGAGATGACGTTGCGGGCGGTGTCGTCGTTGACGTTGAGCCAGTCCCCGAAACCGCCCTGGTCACGGATCAGATTCGCGTCGGCGGTCGACCGGAGGTACTCCACCCACCGGACCATCGCGGCGAAGTGCTCGTCGACGACGCGTACATCACCCGTGCGCTGCCACAGGGTGTACGGGACGATGACGCCCGCGTCCCCCCAGCCGGCGACGCCCGAGCCGTCCTGGGTGTCCGGTGCGGTGTTCGTGAACGATCCGTCGGCGTGCTGGGCGTCCGTCAGGTCGTCGGTGTACTTGTTGAGGAACGACGACATGTCGATGTTGTACGTCGAGGTATCGACGAAGGCCGCGATGTCACCGGTCCAGCCGAGCCGTTCGTTACGGCTCGGGCAGTCGGTGGGGACCGCGAGCATGTTGGACCGCTGTCCCCATACGATCGCCTGCTGCACCTGGTTGAGCAGCGCGTTGGACGTGGTCAGAGTGCCCAGTTGAGCGGCGGACGTCCAGGCGGTGCGACCGGTGAGGGCGGACGTCGTCGGGGTGCCGGGGAAGCCGGTCACTTCGACGTACCGGTACCCGTGCAGGGTGAACCGTGGCTCGTAGGTTTCCGTCCCGGTGCCCGCGAGGGTGTACCGGTCGGTTCCCAGGCCCGCCACCCGCAGGTTGTCGGTGTAGAGCGTGCCGTCCGCGTTGAGGATCTCGCCGTGCCGCAGCGTCACGACGGTGCCCGCGGGCCCCGACACCCGCAACCGGTCCCAGCCCGTGGCGTTCTGCCCGAGATCGAAGATCCACACACCGGGTTTCGGCTGGGTGAGGGCGACAGGGACGCGGTCGTACTGCACCCGGACCCCCTCGTCGACCTGCGACACCAGGTTCGGGAGCGCACCCGAGCGCACCGTGACGGCGCTCCAGGCCGCGTCGTTGAACCCGGCGCCGTCCCAACCCGCCACGGCTGACCGGGCGTCGTACTCCTCGCCCATCTGCAGGTCGTCGACCCGGATCGGGCCGGGCGCGTACTTCCAACTGCTGTCGGTGGCCACCAGCGAGGTCGTTCCGTCGGTGTAGGTCAGGTGCAGTTGCGCCGAGTACCAGGGCTGCGCACCGTAGAACTGGGGCCCGTGCCAGCCGATATGGCCGGTGTACCAGCCGTTGCCCAGCCACGCGCCGAGCGCGTTGGCGCCCTGCGCGATCTGGGCGGTCACGTCGTACTCCTTGTACTGCACGCGCTTGGAGTAGTCCGTCCAACCGGGTGCGAGCGCGTCGTTGCCGACCTTGGCACCGTTGAGCCGCGTCTCGTGCAGGCCCAGGGCCGTCGTGAACAGCCGTGCCGTGGCCACCGGCTTGGAGACCGTGAACGCCTTGCGAAGCAGCGGGGACGGCTTGGCCTGCGGTATCGCCACACCGGATCCCCAGGGCCCGCCCCCATACACCGCCACCGCTTTCGCCTGCACCCAGGCGGAGTCGTTGAAGCCGGGCTGCTCCCAGCCGGCCGGTCCCGTCTGCGCGGCCTTCCAGGTGGCGTCGGTGTTGACGACCGGGCTGCCGGTCGCGGTCAGTTGGGCGATCATGCCCGCCGGCGACTGGCTGGTGTTCTGCGTCGACACCGCGATGGTGTTGGATCCGGCGTGCAGTCGGCTCGTGACGTCGACGACGGAGGCCTGCTGCCACGCGGTGGCGGAACTGACCTGGGTGCCGTTGACCCACACAGTGGCGGTGTCGTCGCCGGAGACGACGAGGGTGGCGGACGACGGGGCGGCCGTGAAGCTGACGGTCCTGCGGAAGTAGCGGGTCCCGGCCGGGACGCCGGAGGCCGGGTCGCCCTCCGGGTACCAGATCCAGGTGGCGCCGCTCAGTCCGGCGGTGGACAGCGGCTGCCCGATGAAAGCGCCCTTCCACTCGGCGGCCGGGGCGAGCAGACCGGTCTCGAAGGTCCGGACGGCACCCCACCCGCTGACGCGTCCCTGGGTGTCCCATATCTTGACCCGCCAGTAGTAGCGGGTCCGCGAGGCCAGCGTCGGGCCGCCGTACACGACATCGACGGACTGACCGCTCGGTGCGCGGCCGCTGTCCCAGACGTCGCCGGTACCGGCATCGGCCAACGCACCGGAAGTGGCGACGATGACCTGGTAGGCGCCCTGCGCCTGCCCACCGGCCCCGGTGAGTTTCCAACCGAACCTGGGCCGCGCGGCGTCCAGTCCGAGCGGGTCGGTGCGGCGCTCAGTGGTGGCCGAGGCGACGCTCAGCGGTGAGGCGGCCGCCGGGTCGGGCGCGGCGACGCGGCTTCCCCACGGACCCGACCCGTAGGCCCCGAGGTCGGCGGCGGCAGGCCAGGACGCGTCGTTGAACCCGGGCTGCTCCCAGTCACCCACCGGGGTCTGCGACGCCTTCCAGGCCCCGTCCGTGACGAGGTCTACGCCGGTGCCACCGGCCACGACGTGCACCCGCCCGATGAGGCCGGCCGGACCGGTGGAGGTGTTGCGGGCCACGACCGCGAGGGTGTTCGCCCCCGGGAGCAGTGCGGACTGGAGGTCGACGTACAGCGCCTGGGCCCAGGAGTCGGCGGCCCGGGGAGAGGAGGCCAGGGGAGTGCCGTTGAGCCAGACGTCCACGGTGTCGTCGCCGGTGACGACGAACTGCGCCTCGGTGACAGGGCCCGCCGGGATGGTGAACGTCCGGCGGAAGTACCGGTCACCGGTCGGGGCGGAACTCGCCGGGCTGCCCTCCGGGAACCACACCCAGTGCGCACCGGTGAGGGCGACGGGCAGCACGGTTCCTGCGGCCGGTGCGGCGCTCGCGGAGGCGGCCGTCAGAGCGGGGAATCCCGCCGCGGCGAGTGCGGCTCCGCCGAGCCCCCATTTCAGAATCATGCGTCGGTCGTGCCCGGAGGGGGACGGCTCGTCCAGCGGCATGGCTACTCCCACGTAGGAATGAATCGATTCATTCGGCGGGATGCTACGGCGTCCACCCCCATGCCGTCCAGGGATTCGACAGCCGCTCTCACGGCGGGACCTGAGCCCGGCAACCCGGGGTCGAATGGGCTGGTGGCCTGATCCCTACGGGTCGATCGGCAGGGTCAACACCCGTAATCTAGATGGTTGTTGTTGTCCAGAGACCTGCGCCTGCCGGCCCTGTTCTCGGAACGCGGCCCAACTGCCACCGTTCGCCTGCGCTTGCTTCCGTGCGATCGGGCGTACTCCACCGTGTCGACACACTCCGCCGATATCGTTTCAATTCATGGCCATGGGCCCGATCTCTGGAATGCGGCACTCGCCCGGCGATCGGGAGTCACGGCAGTCACGGGAGTCAACGTGGCGTCATGGTGCGTTGCGGAGTGCGGTGGCGAGCTCATGAAGATGGCGCGCGACGGGGCCGGCGGTGAGCAGGCCGCTGGCCGCGCCGCCCAGTTCCGCTGCCGCGGGGGTGAGCGCGCCTCATGCTTCCGAGCGGCGACCCGCGCGGATCGCGTGATCCGCGGCAGGTCGCGCACTCCGCATGCCCCTCTACGCGTTCTGGATCGCGTTCACCAGGCCGGCGACAAGATGCGCCCGCTCGGCCATCGCTTCGATCACCAGGTACTCGTGGTCGGCGTGGGCGCCGCCGCCGACTGCTCCGAGGCCGTCGAGTGTCGGCACGCCCAGGGCCGCGGTGAAGTTGCCGTCGCTTCCGCCGCCGACCGCCGTGCCTACGAGGTCGGGAAGCAGCTGCTGTGCCAGCGCGAAGAGCTGCGTCGATGCCGACTCGGGCATCGGGGGTCGGCCGACGGCTCCCTGAACGGTGATCCGGGCCCCTTCGAGATGCGGAGCGAGGGCCGCGAAGGCGGATTCGATGCGTTCCTTCTCATCGGCCGACTCGACGCGGACGTCGACGAGGACGGTCGCTTCCGCGGGAACGACGTTGTCCTGGGTTCCCGCGGAAGCGACGGTCGGGGTGACGGTCGTGCCGATGCCGGGTCGGCCGAGCGCCGCGATGTCCAGGACCTGGTGGGAGGCTTCGATCAGGGCGTTGACGCCGGCTTCGGGCTCAAGGCCCGCGTGCGACGCCCGTCCCGTGATGGTGACGTGGAACGTGCCGCAGCCTTTGCGGCCGGTCTTCAGAGCGCCGCCGTCAGCGGCGCCCTCGAGCACCAGCACGGCGCCGCAGGCGATGGCTCGTTCTTCGAGGAGGGCGCGCGAGGAGCGGGAGCCGACCTCTTCGTCGGCGGTCATCAGGATCTCGACGCCTGAACGGTCATCGAGCGTCGCCAGGCCGTGAACGGCCTGCACCAGACCGCCCAGCATGTCGAAGACTCCGGGGCCGGTCGCGTGTCCGTCTTCGACCCTGAACGGGCGGCGTTCAAGGGTGCCGAGCGGAAACACCGTGTCATGGTGACCGAGGATCAGCACTTTGGGATCCCCGCCGGCCGACCAGTGGACGTGCGGTCCCGCTTCGCTCTCGACAAGGACGGCCGCCCCGCCGAGGCGGCTCTCGATGACGGCGGCGACAGCTTTGGCCGATGCCGTCAGGGCGTTGAGGTCGCGCGATGGAGACTCGATTTCGACGAGTGTCCTGAGGTCCTCGAGCATCGCTTCAACACTCGCGTCGGCAGTTCTGTGCATCGTCACGGCGCAAGGTTACTCGGGAACGTCGTGCTGGTCGGCGGTGCGGAGGGCGGTCTCACGTGTGCGAGGACGGGGACGACGGCCGAAGCGCCCGGGCCAGGCGGTCGGCGGCGGCGCCGTCCGCGGGTGCCGTTCCGGTGAGGGTGCCGACCAGGCTCGCGGGTGATCACAAGGCCACCCGCGACTACGTCCTGGATCTGCGGGAGCTGCACGCCATCCATGCGGCACTCACGGCGGCAGCCACCGTCTTCCTCATCGACAGGACATACTTCGCGGCGGAGAACTTCCACGTGAAGTTGAGTTTCCATCGGGAGAACTTCGACGCCCTGGCCTTGAGCCTCGTCCAAGCGGTATCGGACGTGACAGCCCCGGAGTAACAGAACCCGCGAGTGGCCTCTCCAGGAGGAGAGGCCACTCGCGGGGATGAGTTCCCGACCCTCGGCCCGCCGGACCAAGTCCGGCGGGCCGACGCATTCCCGGCGAGGGGTTACGGCGTCACGATCCGGTCGACCGCTGCCGCGACGAGTTGTTCGCGTTCGGTCGGTGAGAAGACTCCGGGCAGGGTGAGCTGTTCGTCCGGTCCGACGGTGAAATCGTCGGGCGGTCGCGCAGAAGTTCCTCGTGCCTTGCCGCGTAGATGTCCACGGCCTCACGGATGGAGCATCCCAGGGAGTCGCAGATTCCCTTGATGGCGACGATGGTTCGGCCCTCGGCGATGTCGTGGTCCACGCTTTCGGGCAGTCCGCCGCTCATGAACCCCTCCGCTCCGGTCGTCGGTACAGCAGCGAAGTACAGCAACCACCCTGATCACCGTCAACCGGATATGACCTGTGGACGGGGCGCCGTCCGTTCGAATCTCAGTAGTCTGCCCCGATGGCACCATCAGACATCCTCTCCCGAGCTCTTCACGACTCTGCCGACCCGCCACTGCGACCGCTCCCGCCGCCGGTGGCAGACCTGCTTCTGTCCCTGAACGCTCCGCCGCGGTTGGCTGCCCATTTGCGTGCTGTCCACGATGTCGCAGGTCAGCTGGTCGAGTGGGTGGTTCATCGCTGCCCCGGCCTCGCCCTCGACCGCGAAGCTGTTCTCTTCGGGGCGGCGACGCATGACATCGGCAAAACGGTGCACATAGCTGAGCTGTCCGGGCCCGGCTCGTCGCACGAAGAGGCGGGGAGGGAACTGCTCTTGGCGCACGGGTTCGTCCCGGAGCGAGCCCGCTTCGCCGGCACGCACGCGGCATGGTCGGATCCCGATATCACGCTCGAGGACCTGTTGGTGAGCGCAGCCGACAAGGTCTGGAAGAACAAGCGCGTCCCAGACCTCGAAGACCTCATCATCTCGCGGCTGGTCCGAGCAACCGGCAGCCCGCGCTGGGACGAGTACCTCGCGCTTGAAGGGCTGCTGGAGGACATCGGCAACGGCGCCGACGGCCGATTCGCCTTCCAAGCGTCCTTCCCGGTGCACGCATAGCGGCCGCGAAACCCTCGCCGGGAGTTGGCTCCCACCCTGGGCCGGGGCGCGTTCCCTCACGTGGCCTACGGGGAATCGACGAGGAACCGGGGGCCGATAGGAGCTGCCGCAGGCGTGGTGGGAGGCGCCGTGTTGGGGGTTGCCTCACCCGAAGGGACCAGCGACCAGGCACACGCACCTCGGCGATGGCCAGGTGGAGTGCTGGGGAGCCGGACGGAACACCGGCCAAGGGGTGGTTCCTTGGCGGGCGGAGCCAGGGCCAGGGCCAGGGTCGAGGGGCCGGGGGCGGGCCAGTCTGCTGGGCTCGCTGGTGCCCGTGGGACTTTCCCTCAACACTGATCACTAACAGGTGGCGACACCTGCGGAACGAAGCAAACGCAGTAACGGCCAGACGAGGTTCGCCACCGCACACCGCCGTCATCCCGGCACGTTCAGAGGAGCACTTGTGACGCCATCCCTGCAGCAGCCCACCAGGCGCTCGGCCATCAGCCGGAGAGGAGCCCTTGTCGCGGCAGGCCTCCCCATCGCCGTCGTGGCGCTCCTTGCCTCCGCTGCCGGGCCCGCGGCGGCCGGCACCGCCGGCTCGCCCGGTGTGAACGACCCGTACTTCCCGTTGGCGGGCAACGGGGGCTACCACGTGAAGCACTACGACCTCACCCTCGGCTACGACCCCGGGACCCGCCATCTCGACGGGCGGGCAGTCATCACCGCGCGTTCCACCCAACAGCTGAGCCGCTTCAATCTGGATCTGAACGGGTTGAAGGTCACGAGCATTACGGTCGATCAGGCCACCGCGGCCTTCTCCCGTGACGGACAGGAACTCGTGGTCACCCCGAGGAAGTCCATCGCCAAGGACCGGGAGTTCCGTGCCGTCGTCACGTACGCCGGCATACCCGAGCCGGTCACCGACCCGGACGGTTCCCTGGACGGGTGGATCCCCACGGACGACGGAGCGTTCGTCGCCGGGGAGCCGCAGGGCGCCATGACGTGGTTCCCCGCCAACAACCACCCGAAGGACAAGGCGAGCTACGACTTCACCGTCACCGTCCCTCAGGGGCGCAGCGCTGTCGCCAACGGTGTCTTCCTCGGGCAGACGACCTCCGGCGGACGCACCACGTTCCGCTGGCGGCAGTCGGAGCCGATGGCCGCGTACCTGGCCACCGCGACCGTGGGCACGTTCAAGGTCGAGCAGTACACCACCCCGGGCGGCCTCAAGGTCTACAACGCCGTCGACCCTCGTGAGGCGGCCGCCTCGGCACCCGTACTCAAGAAGCTTCCGTCGGTTCTGGACTGGGAGAGCAAGGTCTTCGGCCCCTATCCCTTCCGGGCCGCCGGAGCCATCGTGGACCACGCGCCGAAGGTCGGATACGCGCTGGAGACCCAGACCCGGCCGGTGTACGACCGGGCGCCGGACCTGAGCACCCTGGTCCATGAGAGCGCGCACCAGTGGTTCGGTGACTCCGTCTCCCTCACCACGTGGAAGGACATCTGGCTCAACGAGGGCTTTGCGACCTACGCCGAATGGCTCTACGACGAGCAGCACGGCGGCCAGAGCGCGCAGAAGACCTTCGACGACCTGTACGCCACTCCCGCGGACGACGAACTGTGGTCGTTCCCGCCCGCCGACCCCGGCAGCGGGGAGCACATCTTCGAAGCACCCGTGTACTCGCGCGGCGCCATGGCGCTGCAGAAGCTGCGCCATGCGGTCGGTGACAAGACGTTCCTCCGGATCCTGCGTACCTGGGCAACCGACAACCGCGACGGTCACGGAACCACCGCGCGGTTCATCCGTCTCGCGGAGCGGCAGTCCGGCAAGAACCTGGACAGGTTGTTCCACACGTGGATCGGTACGGCGGGCAAGCCGTCCCAGCCCTGACACGACAGGCAGCGCATGACGGACCTCCCGCCAGGGGCTGACGGCGGGAGGTCCAGGCCCACGCGGCCGAGATCCAGGGCACGAGACCCACGGCAGACGACCGACTGCGGGACGACCGGCGCGACCGGCGACAATGGCGCGGTGCAGCCAAGCGACCCGATCATCGTTGCCCTGGATTTCGACAGCCGCCGAGCAGCTGAGGAGATCGTCGACCGGCTGGGCGACCAGTGCCGTTTCTACAGGGCTGGCCGACCGGGCCGGGTGCCATGGTGTGGTCGCCTCGCCGCAGGAAGCCGCGCAGCTGCGCGGCGTGCTGGGTCCCGGCTCCGCCTCGTACTTCCAGCCCTCGGCCAGATGTTCCTCGAGCGCCTCCGCCGGGTCGAGGCCGTCCGGAGGGGCGCCGGCGGAGCCGAGGGCGTCGACGGTGATGATCCGGTCCACGCGGAGGACCCGTCGCGCGTTCTTCGTGTGTGACCAGCACAGCAGATACCAGCGGCCATGGCGCACGACGACCGCCCACGGGTCGACGTCCATGACCCGTTCCCGGTCGGGGCCCATCCGGTAGCCGAGCCGCAGCCTGCGGTGCGCGGCGCGGGACTCGACGAGCGCGGCCGTGGTTTCGGGGCTGGGGGCCGCCCGGTTGGGAGTCCGGGCCCAGCGCGGTGACCGTTCTTACGGCCTGCGCCGGGTTGGCGACCAGCTCCGGGAGCACGCGCATGATCTTGCCCAGCGCGCTGCCCACCGGATCGGTGGGGCAGGGCGCCCCGCACCGGAAAGGAGAACCGGTGCGGGGCGCCGAGACGTGGGTCAGATTCCTACGATGTTCTCCGCCTGCGGGCCCTTCTGGCCCTGAGTGACGTCGAACTGGACCTTCTGGCCCTCGAAGAGCTCACGGAAGCCCTGGGCGGCGATGTTGGAGTAGTGGGCGAAGACGTCCGGGCCGCCGCCGTCCTGCTCGATGAAGCCGAAGCCCTTTTCCGCGTTGAACCACTTCACGATACCGGTGGCCATGTTTGTCCCCTTGTCCAGGATCTCGGGGCACTGTCTTGTCAGTGCCCCCGTGTTGAGGTGATCGCCCTGGTCCTCGGACATTGCCGCACAGCACGACGCCCACGGTGCGAACCGCGGGCGCTGAGACTTCGGATCCACGACTACTAGCAGGAAAGTTAGCCGATTCGTGCGCGGCTCGCTACATGGAGCAGCCGGACCGGCGCCGGAACCCGCATCGGAGAGCCGGGGTGATGCGTCGGCCCGTCAGTGTCGGTCCGCGCGGACCCATACCGATTTGCAGTGGCCGTGTCGGTGCGCGAGACCGTCAAGGCGGTGGTGCGCGCGGCGGACTTCGCGCACCTGGCCGAGGAGTGGGAGCTGCTGCAGGAGCTCTACCGGCGTCATCCGGAGCTGTTCTCCCGGATGCGGCTGGACCAGGTGGACGCCACCATCGCGGCCCTGGCCGCGGAGGTGGCCGAGCGCGTCGGCCCGCCACCGTCCGCCGGCATGTACCCCTCGCTGCTGATCGGCGCGGCCTTCGCCGCACTGCAGGCAGCGGAGAACCACGGCCGGGTGGACCCGCGCGATCTGGACGACCTTCTCGACGAGGCCTTCGACATGCTCATCGCGGGGCTGTGACCCGACCCGGTCCGGCGGTCCGTCATCCCCTGCGTTCACAGGAGAAACGGGGAATACGGGGAATACGGGGAATCATGTCCGAATCGAACTACGAGTCCGCGATGCGGCAGGGGCACCAGGCCCTGACCGCGCGGGACTTCCGCTCGGCCTACCGGCACTTCGGCCAGGCCCACAACGTCGTCACGACGTCCTGGCGCATCACCTGGCCGCGCACCGCGCACTGGCGACGACCGCCTGGCGACAGCGCCGTCCGGACAGGGTGGCCTCGCAGATATTCCTCTACGGCATGGCAGCCCTGTCGACCGGTCCGGAAGTCCGGGCCGTCCGTAAATGGCTGGCGGGCATCGTGGTGCAGCGGGATGATCCGAGTGTCCGGGCCGACGCGAATTCCTGGTGCCCGGGCCGAGGCGAACCGCTGTGATCGCGCCCCACCTGCCCAGCGAGGGAATTGTGATGAATGTTGTCGCGTCCGAGCCGTCCGGGTCCCAGCCCGAAGTCCGCGCTGCGGCCGGGGCGCTGCGCGGCAGCCGGGAAGAGGGCGTCGCGGTCTTCCGCGGGATCCCGTTCGCCGAGCCGCCGGTCGGCTCGCTGCGGTTCGCGGCGCCGCGGCCCGTGCCGGGATGGGACGGCGTGCGGCCGGCTGTGTCGTACGGCCCGCCGCCCCCTCAGGGCGGCGCTTTGGGCATGGCCGCGCTGGCGCGGGACGCGGTGGGCGACGACTGGCTGACGGTCAACGTCTGGTCACCGGAGCCGGGCCCCGGTGCGGGGCTGCCGGTGATGGTGTGGATCCAGGGCGGCGCCTACACGGTCGGCATGTCCGGTCTTCCCGAGTACGACGGCGGCCGCCTGGCGCGTGACGGTGCCGTTGTCGTGGTGACGTTCAACTACCGTGTGGGCCTTGAAGGGTTCGGCCAGATCGAAGGGGCGCCCGCCAACCGGGGCCTGCTGGACCAGGTCGCCGCTCTGGAGTGGGTGCGCGACAACATTCGGGCCTTCGGCGGCGACCCGGACCGCGTCACCGTCTTCGGCGAGTCGGCCGGCGGCGGATCCGTCGCCGCGCTCCTGGCGATGCCGCGTGCGGCCGGGCTCTTCGACCGGGCCGTCGCGCAGAGCGTGCCGGGCACGTTCTTCTCGCCGGAGCTCGCCGCCGACATCGCCACCGCCTGCGCCACCGAACTGGGGCTGCGGCCCACGGTGGCGGATCTGTCCACGGTGGCCCCGGCCCGGCTGTCCGCCGCCGGCGATGCGGTCGGCGCCAAGATGGCCCAGTGGGTGGAACGCTGGGGTCAGGTCGCGCACCGGTCGATCCCGTATTCGCCGGTCGTCGACGGAGACACGCTGCCGGTCACGCCATGGCAGGCCCTGGCCGCCGGCGCCGCCCGGGACATCGAACTCCTCGTCGGCCACACCCGCGACGAGCAGCGGCTGCTCACCGCGCTCGAAGGCCTGCTCGGCCAGGTGACGCCGGATCAGGCGGCCGCTGCCCTGCAGATCTTCGCCCCGGACGGGGACGGCGCACGCCGATACCGTGACGGGTTCCCGGCGGCCGGCCCGGACGAGCTGTACGAACTGGTCCACTCCGACTGGCTGTTCCGTATGCCGACCCTCCATCTGGCCCAGGCCCAGACCGCCGGCGGCGGCCGTGCCCACGTCTACGAGCTGACCTGGTCCGCCCCGGGCATGGGCGGTGCGTTCGGCGCCTGCCACGGACTCGACGTGCCGCTCGTCTTCGGCAACCTGGACCGCGGCCAGCCCGCCCTGCTGATCGGCGAGAGCCCGTCCCCGGAGGCAGAGGCGCTGTCCGCCCACATGCGCGCCGCGTGGACGGCATTCGCCACCCACGGCGACCCCGGCTGGCCCGCGTACGACACCGAGCAACGCCTCGTGCAGCTCTTCGACACAAGCCCGGCCGTCACCGCCTACCCGGAGGAGACCTCCCGCCTGATCTGGCAGGACCACACCTTCCCAGCGCTGCCGCTGGTCGGCCGATAGGTCCGGAAGTACCGTCCGAAGGGCGCGAAGAAACGTCGGTGAAGCGCGGCGGCCAGGGGCTGTGGCCTTCAGAAGCCATGCGCCACGTTCCGGACCTGCCGGTGGTCAGTCGCGGACCGGGGAGCGGTGGGCGAAGACGAAGGCGCGGGGCGGGACGGTCAGGGCGTCGGGCGTCAGACCGGGCTGGGCGTCCAGTTCGGCGGTCACTGCCCGCCAGGCCGACAGGAGCGCCGCTGCCCGCTCTCGGTCCGCGGTGCGCGGGGTCCGTACCCGCAGACGACCCGACGGGGCCGCCTCCTGCGAGCAGTGGAAGGTGCCGGTGTCCGGGAAGAACCAGGACCGCAGCAGCCAACCCGGGGGCGGTTGTGGGGGTGGGGTGTGGTCGAGGACGAAGGTCGACTCCTGCTCATCGCGGAGCAATGGGTGCTCGGCAACCGGCGTGCTGTGATGCGGCCGGCTGACCGGATCCAGACGTCCCGGAGTGGTGCACGTCGGATACCCCTCGCGGAGCGGTCGCGCGGCAGGTTCACCAGGGGACGGTTCCGGCCCCGGGCCTCGCCACGTGGAGCCGTTCCAGGACCAGCGTTCTCCCGCCGAAGACCACAGGAAGAAGACCGGAACGCGTCAGAGGGTGTGACCGGATTCGTCCACCGGGAACGGGAGCCCATCGTGCCGATCCCTTGAGGCGCGCTCTTTGCCGACGTGGGTGCTTACCGCGCCCCGACGACAGAGCCGACCGTGGTCAGGCGTTCGTCGAGGCGTCCAGATCGCGCTTCAGGTTGCGGAGCGTCCTGTCGATGTTGCGGACCTGGAACGCGGCGAAGGTGTGGCCGCCGGTGGCGACGCGGTCGAAGGCGTTGGCCACGAAGGTGGGCCACGAGCGGCGGTCGTCCGTCCAGGTCTCCGTCACCTTGGTGCCGGTTCCGGAGTCCTCCAGGCGGTACTCCCAGGAGGCGATGGGGGCGGACAGACGGGGACGGCGCAGCCCGATCGCATGGACGCGAAAGGCGAAACGGCGGCCGGGATCGGAGGCGGTCACCGTGCAGCGGGTGGTCCAGCGGAACGGGCCGCGCTTGTTGTGCCCGTCGAAGACGAGACCGACCGGCGCGCACTCGTCCTCGCCGGAGAGGGTCGCGCCGAGGTTCTCGGGGCTCCACCGTCCCATCTGCGCGGGCCGGCTGACCTGTTCGTACACGGTCGACGCGGCGGCCTCGATCAGGATGCTGCGCGACACGGTGAACGTGCGGGCCATGGGAACTCCATTCGTCGGAGCCTGACCCTACTCGCCAGTAGCGAAGGTGTCACCATCGTCAGGCACTCGCGCAACGAAGCGGTAGGCATGCCGCGCTCAGCCGGGGGACATGCCCCGTTCCACGTCGACGAAGTAGCGCATCCGGTACTCGGTCGGCGCCACGACGATGTGAGGGCACCCGCGTCGCAGTTCCTCCACCAACGGCCACATGGTGGCCGTGGAGAGGTGGGGTGCCTTGTACGTGGTGTGGGACACCTTGCCCACCTCCAGGAGCAGCGCCATCTCGTCGGTCTCCTCCCGCTCGTCGTCCTCTCCCGCGTCCACCATGACCCTTGAGACGCTTCCCACCTGCCGCACCGTAGTCACCGCGTCCAGCGGGTAGGAGCGGGTGCGCCCGTACCGCTGCCGCAGCAACAGCCGTCGCCGGGCACCCGTCTCCACCCACACATCGACCACCGACCTCCAGGTACGCACCCATTCGCGTCCCGAACACCCGATCCCGTAGATGACGCAGAGCACGAGCAGGAAGGCCACCACCGGCAGGACGAACGAGAACAACACCGTCAGCGGGAGCAACACGCAGACGGTGACGGCTCCTTCCTCGAAGACCCACGGCTTCTTGTACGGCGCCTGCCAGCGGAACACCACGGTTCGCGTGTCAGCCATCCACACAGGATCCGCGCCCACCCCACGGAGCACCACCCTTCAGGGCGCCGGACGTCCGGCCAACTCGGGCCGGACGTCCGGTCCGACCGGCGCCGGCCCGGAACTCACGGTGTGTTGGAACCGCCGGGGCGCGCGAGGCCGGTGGCGAATGCGGCGATGTCGGCGACGACGCGCCCGGGCTGTTCCCAGTGGACGACGTTGCCCGCGCCTTCGTAGGTGAGCAGACGTGTGCCGTGGATGGCGTCCAGGATGGCCTGCTGGTCGCTGCGCGGGAGAAAGTCGTCCTGGTCGCCCCAGATGACGAGCGTCGGCACCAGGATGCCTGCGAGGGTCGCGGCGAGGTCGGCTTCGAGCAGTCCGTGCAGGGTGTCCTTCCAGACGCGGGCGGGGACCTTGAGACGCTCGTCGATCATGGTCTCGATGAGTCCTCTGGCAACGGGGCGGGCCATGATGCCGGACAGGGGGGTCTCGACGAATGCGCGGGGGACAGGGTCGGAGAGGCTTTGGACCGTCTCGTTCATTTCGGCCGTGGTGGGTTTGTCCGCGAGCGTGGCCGGGACGCCGATGAGGACCAGTCCGGAAATCCGGTCGGGGTGGCTGCCGGCGACGATCCGGGCGGTGACCCCGCCGGTCGAGGATCCGACGAGAAGAGTGCGCTCGATGCCTACGGTGTCGAGGAAGGACACCAGGTCCGACGCGAAATCCTCCGGTGTGTATCCGTCGGGGGGACGGTCGGCGTCGCCGTGGCCGCGCTGGGTCGGCGCGTAACCGTGCAGGGACGCCGGGAGGCGTTGCAGCAGGGGCTCGAAGGACCACCAGGAGTCGGAGAGCCCGTGCACGAAGACCACCGGTGTGCCACCGGGATAGCCCGCCTCGGCGTAGGGCAGGGTGACGCCTCCCCGCACCACGGCGGACTTCAGGGAGATCACGGTCATGACAGCCTGCCTCCCTCCGCTCGGCCGCCCCGGTCCGCGCTCCGGGCGTGGGAAGCGAGCGGCGATCCCTTCCGACACTACCGATCAACGGTATGAGCCGCTCTGCGACAGTGGGTGTCCGACGAGGGTGAGGGCCCCTCCTCCGGGGCGGGCGGCGCTGCGGTCACGCGGGGCCGGTGACGTGTCGCGAGGATCTCCTTGGGGCTCCTGACCTGGGGATTCATCGCCCGGTTCCCTGGAAACAGCGGCTGAAGCCCATGAACTCGGTGACGGTCGGCTGGTCCTGGTCCGTGGTGCGCCTGTTGGCTGGAGCAGCCGGCTTCCGTCTGGTCTGATACGGGCAACGAAGTCCGGTTCCGCGGACAACGCATCGCGGCCCACCGCGAGCACCGGCGGGCCGCCCGACGCAGGGAGACGACCATGGACCGGACGGCCCCGGAGGACGCGGACGAGGGTGACAGCGTGCTGCGCGCCTGGCGGACCATCGCGCCGCTGATGGATCTGATCACCCCCATGGCCCTGCGGGCAGCCGCCACGCTGCGCCTCGCCGACCTGATCGCCGACGGCTCCGGGCAGATCGACGAACTCGCCCGGCGCTCGGAGGCCGATCCGGACGCGCTCGGCCGGATGCTGCGGCACCTGGTGTGCCATGGCGTCTTCACCGAGCCGGAGCCAGGGCACTTCGCGGTCAACGAGATCGCGGAGCTGTTGCGCTCCCGGCATCCGGCGGAACTGCGGCGCGGGCTCGACCTGGACGGTTTCGGCGGCACGATGGATCTGGCGTTCGTCGGCCTGCTGCACACCGTCCGCACCGGGGAGCCTGCCTGGGAGACGGTCTTCGGCGCCCCGTTCTGGCCTTATCTGGCGGCCAATCCGCGGATGGGCGCCTCCTTCGACGCCAACATGTCGTCCAGCGCCGCTTTCGTGACGGACGAGGCGGGAGGCTACGACTGGTCCGCGGTCCGGCATGTGACCGATGTCGGCGGGGGCACCGGCGCCCTGCTCGCCGAGCTGCTCGAAACCCACCCGGACTTGCGGGCCACTCTGGTCGACCTTCCGGCGACCGCCGAGCGGGGCCGGGAGTTCCTCGCCACGCGCGGGCTGACGGACCGGTGCGAGGTCGTCGGGCAGAGCTTCTTCGACCCGCTGCCGGCCGGTTCCGATGTCTGCGTCCTTCGACGGGTGGTGCACGACTGGGACGACGCGCAGGCCCGCGGCCGGGTCGTCGTCATCGAGGGGCACGGTACGTCCGGCGACGATCCGGCGGGCTTCGCGGAGATGGACCTGCGCATGCTGGTGTTCGCGGGCGGCCGGGAGCGGAGCGTCGACGAGTACTCGGCCCTGGCGGCCGGCAGCGGGCTGCATGTCGCGGGCGTCCGCACGACACCACTCGGCCACGTGGTCCTCGACTGCGTCCCGCAGTCCGCTGCCGCAACGTGTGGTGCGTGAGGAGCTCGGCGTCGGGGGAGTCCGCGAGCGGCGACCGCGGGCTGTTCGCTACGGCACGTGGGTGAAGGAGCGGCGGTAGGAGCGGGGTGGCACACCCCGGCGGCGCACGAACTGTTCACGCAGTACGGCGGCGCTGCCGTAACCGACCCGGTGGGCGATCTCCTCGACCGGCAGGTCCGTGGTCTCCAGGAGCTCCTCGGCGCTGCTCAGTCGCAGGCTCCGCAGCCAGGCGTGCGGGGTGGTACCGGTCGCGGCGGCGAAGCGGCGGGCGAAGGATCGTTTGCTCATCACGGCGCGCCGGGCCAGTTCCGCGACGGGAAGCGGCTCGTGGAGGTGTTCGCGGGCCCAGGCGATCACCTCGGTGAGGCGTTCGTCCTGGCAGTCCTCGGGGACGGGGGCTGCCAGGTACTGGGCCTGCCCGCCGTCCCGGTGGGAGGGCAGCACCATGTCCCGCGCGACGGCGTTGGCCATCGCGGCCCCGTACTCCCGCCGCAGTAGATGCAGGCACAGGTCGAAGCCCGCGGCCGCTCCCGCACCCGTGGTGATCCGCTCTTCGTCGATGTACAGGGCGTCGGGTTCGACGGCGACATCCGGGTAGCGGCGGGCCAGCAGTTCGGCGAACCGCCAGTGCGTGGTGGCCCGTCGGCCGTCGAGCAGTCCGGCGGCGGCGAGCGCGAACGTGCCGACGCAGTGGGCCGCGACCAGCGCGCCGTTCTCGTGCGCGGCCGACAGCGCGTCGAGCACCGCGGGTTCGAGCGGCGTGCGGAAACCGGCCCACGGCAGGGCGATGACGAGATCGGCCGCGGCCAGGCGGTCCAGGCCGTGCTCGATCAGGAGCGGCACGCGGAGGTCGGTGGGAACCGGCCCCGGCCGGTCGCTGCACAGGGCGAAGTCGAAGCCGGGCAGCCCCTCCCCGTGCGGGCCGAACACCTCCGTGACGATGCCGAGGGCGAGCATGCCGACACCCGGCGGGACGTACGCGGCGACAGTCACGAAAGGCGGCACAGGAGCAGTGTCGCATCTGTGGCACGAATCCTGTGATCAGGGGCAGCAGTGCCACTCGTGAGCGGCCGGCCGGCCCGGAAGGATTGGGGGCATGACAGACGCACCGCTCGGCCGCAGCGCCGTGTACACGATCCTGACCACCGGCTACGTCGGCTCCACGGGCCCCGGAGTCGCCGCCACGGTCTCCTACATCACCGACGGCGAACGGCATGTGATCTTCGACCCGGGCATGGTGGCGAGCCGCGACCGTATCCTCGACCCGCTCGCGGAGCTGGGCCTCGGCCCGGACGACATCACCGACGTGGTGCTCAGCCACCACCACCCGGACAACACCATGAACGTGGGCCTGTTCGGACGAGCCCGGGTCCATGACCACAAGGTGGAGTACCTGGGTGACCAGTGGACGAACCGGGACGCGGAGGGCTACGAACTCACCCCGTCGCTGCGGCTGATCCGCACGCCGGGACACAGCCCCGAGGACATCACGCTGCTGGCGGGCACGGATTCGGGAGTGGTGGCGTTCGCGGGCGACCTGTGGTGGCACTCGGAAGGCCCGGCGGACGACCCGGTGGCCCCGGACCGCGACGTACTGCGCGCCTCCCGGCTCAGGGTCCTGGCCGCCGCGGACCTGATCGTGCCCGGCCATGGTGGCCCGTTCACGTCCGACGACACCGCGCCGCGCTAGCCGCGTCATCGGGCCCGGCGTGTCCGGCGTGCCCGTCGTGCCCGATTCAGCAATCGTGCCCGGCCATGGTGGCCCGTTCACGTCCGACGACACCGCGCCGCGCTAGCCGCGTCATCGGGCCCGGCGTGTCCGGCGTGCCCGTCGTGCCCGATTCAGCAGTGGCTGGACCGGGTACGGGCCGCGGCGTCCAGGTGCTGCAGGTGGTGCCAGCGCGCGGTGTCGTAGCCCTCGGCATCGCGCCAGGGGGACACCGCTTCGCACAGCAGGTTCCAGTCCCGCTGAATGTCCAGGCAGCGGTCGAGGGCCTCGGCGGCCGCCTCGCCGGGCCGGGCCGAGCGCTGCTCCAGATGGTGACGCAGCGACGACATCAGATGGTGCGTCACGTTGACCAGCCCCAGGGTGGCGCGCTGCTCCTCGGGCTGGCCCCGGTGCCGGCTGGCCAGGGCCTTGAGCCGGTCGTCGAGGAAGGCGGCCAGGGCGTCCACGTCGGCGGCGGAGATGTCGTCGGCGTAGTGCAGGGTGCGCTCGGGTTCTGCGGGCTCGGCAGACTCGGCGGGCTCGGTCACGTGCAGCGGTTCCCCTCGGTCACGGGCGCCGGTCCGACAGGGCGTCATATCCGGTTTGTCGCCTCGGGTATGGGATGTTATCCGAGGTGTGAGCGCTCAGACGGAGGGTCTGACGACAGCTTCTGCGTCGGTCGCGGCGTCGCGCATGCTATTTTGTGAGCGATCGTTCAACTACGAGGAGCGGTGATGGGTCGTCAACAAGTGTGGGACCGGGGGGAGGTACTGGCCTCCGCCATGGGGCTGTTCCGTCGTCGTGGATACCTCGGCGCCTCGCTGCGCGACCTCGAAGAAGCGACCGGGATGCACCCGGGCAGCTTGTACCGCGCGTTCCAGAGCAAGGAGGGGTTGTTCAGTGCCGCACTGGACGCCTACAACGATCAGGTGGTCGAGGGCAGAGTCCGCGTCCACCTGCTCGACACGCAGGACCCGGTGGCCGGCATCCGCTCGTTCTTCACCTCGGCGTTCGACGCGAACCCCGGCCCGGAACCCGATCCGGGGTGCCTGCTCACCAACACCGCGGTGGAGTCCTACACCGTTCCGCAGGCCTCGGAAGGCGTACGCCGGGGGCTGGAGACGATCGAGTCGGGTTTCGCCGACGCACTGACGCGCGCCCGCGCCCAGCAGCTCCTGCCGGCGGAACTCGACGTCGAGGTGTCGGCCGTCCAGCTCCTGACCCTCTACCAAGGCCTCCTGGTCCTCGTCCGCTCCGGTACGGCCGCCGCCAAACTGCACGCCATCACCGACGGGGCCCTGGCCTCGATCGGCGCCGGGCAGGCCAAGGCACCCCAGCAAGCCAACGCATCAAGAATGAGGAACAACGATGAGTGATCAACAGCAGCTCTGGAACGACTACGCCGCGTGCTGGTCGGCCGACCCCGCGATACGGCTCACCGCGCTCGGCGCGGTCGCGGTGGACGACGTCGCCTACCGGGACCCGGGAACCGAGGTCGGCGGTCTGGCCGAACTGGACGCCTACATGAACGGCTTCGCCGGGGCGTTCCCCGGACATCGCTTCCGCATCGACGAGGTCTTCGACCACCACGACCGGTCGCTGGCCCGCTGGACCCAGATCGGACCGGACGGCGGGGCTTTCATGTCAGGCGTGAGCAGCGCGGTGCACCGTAATGACCGCCTCGCCGACGTGACCGGGTTCTTCCTTCCCGCCTGAGCGCGTCACGCGGCCTGATGGGAACGCCCTTCCGGGTGGGCTCGGCGACCACCTGTTCCAGGTGCGGGACCCGGTCAAGGCCTTGCCGGCCCGGGCCGGCCCACTTCGGAGCGGACGTCAGGTCAGGTCAGGACCTTTTGGGTGTGTTCCCAGGCGTGGTCGCTCAGTAGCGGCCGCAGCCGGGTGAGCAGACCCAGCAGGTCGTCTCCCGATTCTGCGGGGAAGGCCGGGTTGATGGCGGCAAGGTCCAGTTCGTTCGCCGCGGTGAGTTCGGCGAAGTCCCGCCGTTGGTGCGGGCCAGGGAGGAAGGTGCGCCCGGTGAACCTGTCGCGGAACGTCCCGCTCTCGCTGGTGAGGGTGCGGTAGGAGGCCTTCCGGTCGCAGCTGGCGTAGAAGTACACGAGCTCCTCCGCGCCCGCTCCGATGCGTCGGACCAACTCGCCTCGGGACTCCAGCGGCAACAACGCCGTTGCGAATCCGTCGGTTCCGTAGAAGGCGTGGCACAGGCCGGCCAGTTGCAGATCGCGCCGGGCGCCCCATGCCTTCAGCAGCCGGCTGACCCGTAGGAGATGCTTCAGCAGCGTCCCTCCGGGATGCTCGATCTCTGCCGCACCCAAGGTGCGCATGAATGCGACGGCATCACTTACGGCGTTGTCCCGCGCCGGACCGTGTCCGGTCGGCGCTGATGCTGCGTTCTCCATCGACAGCTCCCTTCGGACGGTCGGGTCGGCACCCTTCCAGCGCCCGGGCGAGGGTCCGGACCCTCGCCCAACCGCTGGGCGGGTTGCCGCCCTGGTACCGGAAGCGATCGTCGTCCGCGACAAGACCCAAGTCAATCCTCTGATTTGCTTGCAACTCCCCAAGCGATACCTTGAATCGCGTGACTCTTGACGACCTCCGTGTCTTCGTCGCGGTGTGCAGAACAGGCAATCTCAGCGCCGTCGCCCGGGACCTTTCGTGCACGCAGTCGGCGGTGAGCCAGCACGTCAGGCGACTGGAACGGGAACTGGGCCTCAGCCTGCTGGAACGGCATCCCCGAGGTGTCGCACCCACCGCTGCCGGACGCATCCTCCACGAGGCGGCCTGCGACGGAATCGGCGGCATCGACCTGGCACTGCGCCGACTGCGGGACCTTGCACGTGGGGACGGCGGATCAGTACGGATCACGACCGGTGCCACGACCGTCCGGCACTTCATGTCCGAGGCCGTCGTCGCTTTCAGGCAGCGCTTTCCCCAGGTGAGCCTGGAATTCCAGACCGAGACCTCCAGCCGCAGTTGCTTCGACGCACTCGCCGCCAACGACCTGGACCTTGCCTGGATCACCATCGGTGCCACCGTCCGCGGCATCGAACAACGTCCCGTCGTCGAACTGCCCTGGGTGCTGGCCGTCAAAGCCGACGATCCGCTGGCAGCCAAGAACCGCATCGAGCCCGCCGATCTGGCGTCCGTCCAGCTCATCCGGCTCCCCGAGAACTCGACCTCGCGCGCCCATCTCGACACCTGCTTCGCCGAGTTGGGGATCCAGCTGGCGTCCGACACCAGTGTCGCCGACTGGGACACCGCGATCCTCCTCGCGGAACTGGGGCTCGGCCATGCCGTCGTGCCCGCCCTTCCCGGCTGGAGCGGGCCCAGCCACCCCGGACTCCGGCTCATCCCGATCCCCGTACTACGCGCCCTGTCCGCCGGATGGGCCGTGCGCCGCTGGGACGCCCTGAGCCCGCTGGCCCGCACCTTCGCCGACACCGTCGCCCACAACTGCACCCCCTGGCCGACGGGCGCCGCGCTGGGGGCGTCGCCGTGCACGGCGGCGCAGGTGACGGAACCGGTCAGGAATCGAGAAGCGCCGGCCGCACCGCCACGCCTAGCGTGAAGCCATGTCCTCCATCGAATCCATCACCCTTGACGTGGCCGACCCCAAGGCCGCCACCCACTTCTACACCGCCGCCTTCGGCCTGGACACCCAGGTGCGCCTGCGGGCCTCGGAGGCACCCACGACCGGCTTCCGCGGGTTCACACTGTCGCTCACCGTGTCCCAGCCGGCCAACGTCAACAGCCTCATCGACGCCGCCGTCGAAGCCGGTGCCACGCCGCTGAAGCCGGTCACGAAGTCCCTCTGGGGCCACGGCGGCGTCGTACGGGCCCCGGACGGGACGATCTGGAAGGTCGCCACCTCGGCGAAGAAGGACACCGGCCCGGCCACCCGGGAGATCGACGACATCGTGCTCCTGCTGGGAGTCACGGACATGGTCGCGAGCAAGCGGTTCTACCTCGACCGCGGCCTGACCGTGGCGAAGAGCTTCGGCCGCAAGTACGTCGAGTTCGCCACCCCGTCGAGTCCCGTCAAGCTCGCGCTGTACGGGCGCCGTGCCCTCGCCAAGGACGCGGGCGTCCCCGTGGACGGCACCGGCTCGCACCGGCTCATGATCGGCACCGATGGCGAGCCTTTCACCGACCCGGACGGCTTCGCATGGGATGCCGCATCGGCCTGACCCGGGCCGCGCACCACACATGCGATGCGGCCCGATTACGGGGCAGGACAACTGCTCAGCAACCGTGGACGGTTGTGGTCGGATCGGGCGACCGGACCGATCAGGAATCGAGAAGCGCCGCCCACCGGACCGCAACTAGCGTGAGCGTCATGGACATCACCATTCACTCGACGTTCCTCCCGCACGACGACCCGGACGCCGCCCTGGCGTTCTATCGCGACATCCTCGGCTTCGAGGTCCGCAACGACGTCGGATACGGCGGATTGCGCTGGATCACCGTCGGGCCCGCCGACCAGCCCGGCACGTCCATCGTCCTGCACCCGCCGGCCGCGGACCCCGGGGTCACCGACGACGAGCGGCGCACCATCACCGAGATGATGGCCAAGGGCACCTACGCCATCATCACCCTGGCCACCGCCGACCTCGACGCCACCTTCGAACGGCTGCAGGCCGATGCCGAAGTCGTCCAGGAGCCGACCGAGCAGCCGTACGGGGTGCGCGACTGCGCCGTCCGCGATCCCGCGGGCAACCTGATCCGCATCAACGAGATCCGCTGAGACGAGACCGATCTCCGGTGCGACCTCACAAGGTGCCCCTGGCGCTCCGACGCCTCGTCCCCCACGCCTACCGGCCGGTCCTCGCCCACCAGGTGTTCCGGCGACTGATCCTCGGCTTCGCGGTCTCGTATCTCGGGGACGGGATGAGCTTCGTCGCGGTCGCGTGGCTCGCCATCGAACTCGCGCCGCAGGCGACCGCGGGGCTGTGGGTCGGCGGCGCGGTGGCCGCCTACACCCTGCCCGGCGTGATCGGCGCCCTGGCGTTCGGTCGCCGTCTGCGCCGGATGCCGGCCAAACGGCTGCTGCTCGCCGACAACGTGGTGCGCGGTGTGTTCCTCGGCGCCGTACCGCTGGCGTGGCTCGCCGGGCTGCTGACGCTGCCGCTCTACCTCGGGCTGCTCGCCGTCTCGTCGCTGCTGCACGCGTGGGGGAGCGCGGGAAAGTACACCCTGCTGGCCGAGCTGCTCCCCGACGAGCAGCGACTCGCCGCGAACACCCTCGTCAGCTCGCTCGGCTTCGCCGCCACGATCGCCGGGCCGGCGATCGCCGGTGTGCTGGTGGCGTACGTCAGCTCCGCGCTCGTGCTCGGCCTGGACGCTCTCACCTACGTGTTCCTCGCCGTGCTCGTCGTCCGCACCCGGCTGCCGCCGTCGGGGCACGTTTCCCCCGTCGACCAGGCGGCCGCCCGCGGTGGGCTCGCGGTGCTGCGGTCGTACCCCGAACTGCTCGGGCTGCTGACGCTCACCTGGTTCTTCAACCTCCTGTACGGTCCCGTCGAGGTCGCCCTGCCGCTCCACGTCACTGCCGACCTGCACGCACCGGGAACGCTCCTCGGCCTCTACTGGATGCTGTTCGGCATCGGCGCGCTGCTCGGCGGGCTCACGGTCGGCGCGCTGCGCCGGCTACCACTGTGGCCTGTGACCGTGTCTATCGTGGTGGCCTGGGGGCTCTGCCTGCTGCCGTTCGGGTTCGACGTGCCGACGGCCGTCACCGTCGCGTGCTTCACGCTCGGCGGCGCTGTCTACGGACCGTTCGTGGCCCTCTCGGTGACGCTCATGCAGGAGAAGTCGCCCCCGCAGAACCTCACCGCGATGCTCGCGGCCCGGAGCGCGGCGCTGCTCACCGCATCGCCGCTCGGCACAGCACTCGGCGGACCGCTCACGACAGCGCTGGGCCCGCGAGCGACGCTCGGCGGCTCAGGACTCGCCACGGTGGCGCTCGGCACTGTTGCCTGCGCCCTGCTGCTGGCTCGGCGCCGAGGGTCTACTCCAGCAGCGCCGGCGGTTCGGCGCGCACGACCTCGGCCGCCATGTCCTGCGGATTCTCGTCGTCGATCATCGTGATCGTGGCGCCGCCCGTCTCCGAGAGATCGCGGTCGGCGGTGTAGGGCGCCCAGGCGGCGAGTTGCCCGGGCTCGGTCAGCGCGGCCCACACCTTCTCGGTGGGGTGGCGCAGGTCGCGGGTGAAGACCAGCGTCCAGCGGCCTTCCGTCGCCTCGCAGTCGGCCTGGGCCAGGGGGCTCGGGTGGGGCGGGAGCCCGCCGGCCGAGATAATTCGGAGGTGGTCATGGACCCCGGCTGCGTAGGCTCCCCCCATGGCAAGCTCAGAACTACGGCGGATCAACGCCTTTTTGTCGGACTTCGCCCGGCGTCAGGCTGCGCGCACCGTCTCCCTCCCGGGAGGCTTCGCCGTACTGGACGACGCTTTCGCACACTCCCGCGCGAACAACCAGGTCGTCATCGACCAGTCGTCGGTCGACCCCGAGGCGCTGCCCGCCATCGCCGACGAGGCGCTGGCGCATCTGCCGCACCGCATGATCTCCGTGCTCGACGACGCGGTCGGGACAGCGTGCGCAGAGCCGCTGCTCCGGGCCGGATACACCCAGTCCACCCATCTGGTCATGCTGCACACCGGCTCGGTGCCGGCCGACGGCCGGGCGGAGGAGGTGGACCTCGACGCACTTCGCCTGCCGCTCACCCGGCGCTGGCGGGGCTTCCTGCCGGACGTCGACGACGAGGTCATCCGCCACCTCGTCGACCGACGCGAGGCCCGCCGCCGTGGCGCCGACGTCGTGCAGTTCATCGGTGCCCGCATGGAGGGAGGAGAGGTCGCCTCCTGGGCAGATCTCTATCTGGATCCGGCATCAGGCGTCGCCCAGATCGAGGACCTGATCTCCTCGGAAGCCCACCTCGGGCGCGGATACGCGAACGCGGTCCTGGCCACCGCCCTGCGCCGGGCCGCCGACGCGGACTGCGATACGCGGTTCCTGACCGCCGACGCGGTGGACTGGCCGCGTCATTGGTACGAGCGCCACGGCTTCACGGCCATCGGCCAATCGCACTGCTTCGACCGCGGCTGATCGTGGGCATGGACATCAACGGCCGGCGCCGCTCCGGTTGCCTGCCGGCGGACGCTTCGCGACGCTCTACTGCGCAGTGATCCGCAGCACCCCTGTGGTCGTCCCCTGGAGCACCACCCGGCCCGGTGCGATGGTTCCGGCCATCTGGAGGGTGTCGAAGATGAAGCCTGCGCCCAGGTACTTGGTGCGCACCACCTTGCCGGTTTCCGGGTCGATCTCGCCGTAGTAGTAGGGGTCGAGGATCGAGGTTCCGTTGGTACCGGGGATGACGGGGTTCCGGATGACCGTGTGGATCATCCCGTCGCTGGTCGACAGGCGCGGCACCGCTGCTGAGCGCACCTTGTTGTCCCATGTGAGGTCGCAGCCCGAGCCGTCCGCCCGGACGTCGACGCGGGAGAAGCCGCCGTAGAAGGTGTCGGAGGCGGGCACGCCGGCGCCCGCGTCGGCGGGGAGTTTCGGGTAGGGGTAGCCGTAGGTGCCGGCGACGAAGACGGAGTTGCCGGCGGCGATGGGGGAGTTCTCGCTGCCGCTGCCGCCCGCCTTGAGCACGGGCACCGAGCAGACCGGTTCTCCGGTGGCCGCCCGGTAGACCAGCAGACTCACGGTCGGCGCGGCGTTGTCGACGATGGTCAGGTAGTCGGTGCCCGTGCCAGGGCCGAAGAAGGTCGGGGTCGAGCCGGTGCCCCAGCTGCTCCGGTGACGAGGACGATGTCCCCCGCGCGGACGTCGGCGAGCCGGGTCAGTGCTCCGTAGGCGGCCGATCCGGGGGAGAGGTACGCGACGGGATCGGGAAGCGTGTCGTCCACAGGGGTGCAGTCGGTTGCGCTCACCAGCGCGTAATCCCGCCAACCGAGCATATGGACAACGGCATCGCCGGTGCGCAGCGGGCTGTCGGCCGGAGCGGCCACCACCTCGCCAACGGCGGGACCGAAGAGCGTGTCTCCGCTGCGCAGCGGCGGGAGGGGCAGGTCGTCACCGTCTGCGCCGATGAGGGTGCGCAGGCCCGGGAAGACCAGGAAGTGCCGGTTCCTGACGAGGACTTGGTCCGGACCGGGCTGGGACAGCGGCGTCGTGGCGACGGTGAAGTGTTCTCGCGTGGGCAGTCCCTCAGGGACGGCGGCGAGGCGGACTTCGCGAGCGGTGCGGGGGAGGGATGCGGTCATGGTCGAGCTCCGTGGGCAGGTCGGGGCAGCGGAACGTGAAGCGTCCGCAGCCGGGGCGCGGTGACGCTAACCCCTGACCCGCACGTCAGGGTCAAGCCGGTCCTTGCCGTTGCCCACCGCGGGCCGACCATCCGAGGTCACTGTCGGCTCCTCGGCACCGGCGACGGATAGCGCGTGAAACGCACCACCCATTCCACGCGGCGACGACAGGCAGAAATGCCCTTGTCCGCCACTGCGGCACCCCACTACCGTGCCTATGTGGATCTCTTCTCACGCTCCTGGGCGGCGTTGCGCACGGCGGTCGCCGAACTCCCGGACGAGGCGTTCGCACTGCCGTCCGGTTGTACCGGCTGGCTCGTACAGGACCTGGTGTGCCATCTGGTCATCGACGCCCAGGACGTTCTGATCACCCTCGTCACCCCCGCCGAAACAGAGCCGACCCGCGACGCGGTGACCTACTGGGACGTCGCCGATACCCCGCCGACCGGCGACGACCCGCTCGACGCGCTGACCGTGCGGCTGGCCGCCGCGTACGGGGAGCCGTGGCTGCTCAAGTTCCATCTCGACGACGTCGGCTCCGCCGCCGGCCGCGCCGCGGAACTCGCCGACCTGGGCCTTCGGGTCGCGACCCGCGACCAGGTCCTCACCGTGGCGGACTACCTTTCCGTCTACGTCCTGGAATGGACGGTGCACCATCTCGACCTCGTCGCGCACCTCTCTGACGCGGCGGAACCGCCCGCGGAGGGGCTCGCACGGTCCCGCGAGATGCTGGAGAAGATCGCCGGGGCCGCGTTCCCCGCGTCGTTCTGCGACACGGACGCGCTGCTGGTCGGCACCGGACGGCGTGCCCCGACCGACGAGGAGAAGGCCGAACTGGGCGAGCTGGCCGCGAGACTTCCGCTCATCCTCGGTTGATCGTCCAGCTGGGCGCCCAGCTGAGCGGGACCTTCGGTTCGGGACGGACGAGAGCTGGCTTGTCCCCGGCTATGCCCATCAGGTAGAGACGGAAGTCGGCCGGGATACGGCTCTGGTCATGGATCGCCGCCCGCGGCCGCCCCAGATCCCCCGCGGTTCCGTGGGCCTCGTCGACGACCGTGAGGTCGAAGGGGGCCATGGCCTGCCCGTACAACAACTCGCCACCTGCCAGCGCCAGTTCCAGCTCCAGGGCCCTCGCGCCTTCCGAAGGCCCTCGGGGTCCGTCGGGCTCTCCCGGTCCACCAGGGACGCGTACGTGGCGAACACGACGACAGGACCGGATCCCACCCACAAGGCCAGCCGGACCGGATTCGTGGTGCCGCGCACCCCGAGCCGCTCCAGAACCTCGTCCGACTCCAGCGAGCACACCGCGACCATCGGGCCGCGGTGGCCGATGGTGCGCCACGCGGCGGCGGTCTGCACCAGCAGGTCCAGCGTGGGGACCATGACCAGGATCCGGCCGTCCCGGAAGCAGTCCAGTGCGGCAGCCGCGGCCGTGTAGGTCTTCCCGGATCCGGTCGCGGACACGACCGTGGCTCGAGCACCGTTGACGGGCACGGCCGACGGTGCAGGAAACCCCAACCACGTACGGATACGGGAATTCGCTTCAACCTGGTGTTCTCGAAGCTGAATCACTAACACCTTTCAGCGGTCACTGAACACACCCGGCGCCCTTGGCCGTCCCCGGGTCAGGACGACCGTCCGCCGAACTGCCAGTTGTGCACCTCGATATCGGCGTACCGGTCCTGGGTCAGGACGGCGCGGGCCGTGTCCGGGTCCGGTGCCCGGACCAATGCCGCCGTGCCCAACCAGGTGTCGCCGTCGTCGGACAGCAGTGGCCCGTAGGCGATCAGCTCGTCCTGGTCGGTCGGTACGGCGAGGTCGGCGGCAGGCCCCGTGCCAAGACCGAGCACCAGGTACCGGTTGCCACCGGTCCGGCCGCCGGGGAAGTCCCACATGGTGCGCCCCAGCGCGTTGCGCCACCGTCGCAGCAGCACATCCCGGTACACGCCCGCCTGGTAGCCGGGCTCGTCGAAGGCGAACGCGCGGGCGGCGGCGGGATCGGGAAGGTCGACGATGTGCATGCTGCCGGTGGGTGTGTCGCCGTCGCCGTCGAGAGTCGGGCCGCGGGCGATCAGCTCCTTCGCGTACCGGTCCATATAGGACCAGTGCTCTTCCAGCAGCTCGTCGCGCAGCGCTACGGAGTCGGGCCGGTCGCGGTGGTAGCAGAAGAACTCCATGCCCCAGGGTCTCGTCAAGGAGGCCATCAGGTCGAGGGGGTTTCACTGCGAGAGTGGTGGGGCGGAGCGGATGTCGGGCTTCTCCTCGATGCCCCTGACGGAGCAATGCCCGGTGGGTCAGACTGCCTGCATGGATCAGGGGGTCGCCGCACTCGTCGGCGCGGTCATCGGTGCGGCGGGTGCTGCCGCGGCGGCCCTCGTCACGGTGCGCTTGAGCCTCCGTGGCGTGCTGACCCAACTGCAGCAGCAGCGGGCGCAGTTCGAACAGCAAGGACTCGCGGACCACGTGCGGGTCCGCCGGGACTCCCGCAGGGGTGCGTACGCGGCGTACGCCGCGTGCTTCTACACCTTCATGGAGATCGTGGCTCGCATCCATGAGATCGCCGAGACGGGCGACACGCGAGCGGCCCTCGCCCTCATTCACGGCGAGGCCGCCGCCGCGCATGCTCAGCTACTGCGCGCCCGCTCGGTCATATCGATCGAAGGCCCCGACGACGTCATCGCGGCGGCCGAAGCCGTCGGTGACCGCGTCCACATCTGGATGGAGATGCCCCTACGGATCGCCGGCGTCTCGCGGCAGTCGCTCCGGACCTCGGACTACGCGTCGATCGAAACCGGATTCCACACCGCCTTCCGCACCTTCACGGAAGCCTCCAACCGGGCCCTTGACGACGAAGGTTCCTGGTCCGCCGCCTGACCCGGATCCCATGGCCGGGCAGTCCCGCATGAAGCGCCAGGGCGCCCCATCCCGTACGACCCCGGGCCACACAGCAACCGCCGTGCGGCCCGAGCCCGGGGGGTGCGAATGCGCCGGGCTCAGTACGCCGAGTCGACGTTGTCGATCGAGCCGTAGTTGGCGGCCGCGTAGTTGCACGCGGCGGTGATGTTGGCGACCGGGTCGTAGATGTCCATCGAGGTTCCCTCGACGTGGTAGGCCTGGAAGGTCGGGTCGATGACCTGGAGCAGGCCCTTGGACGGGGTGCCGGCCGCGGCGTTGGAGTCGGTCAGGTTGATGGCCTGCGGGTTGCCCGAGGACTCGCGGATGATGTTGCGGTAGATGCCGTCGTAGGTGCCGGGTATGCCGTGGGCGGCCATGACGGCCAGCGATTCCTTGATCCAGCCGTCGAGGTCGTCGGTGTAGTTGCCGGCCGAGGGTGTGGCCGACGCGCCGGCGGTCGGCTTCGCACTGGCAGTGGGCTTCGGCGTCTGCGATCGCGCGGCGCGCTCTGCGGAGTCCTGACGCTTCTGCGCGGCCTCCTCGGCACGCTTGCGAGCCTCGGCCTTGGCCCGGGCCTCCGCTTTTCTGGCGCCCTCGGCCTTTCTGATGGCCTCGGCCTTCTTGCGGCCCTCAGCCTGCGACCGTGCGGCCGCCTGCGCCTGCGAGCGGGCCCTGGCTTCGTTCTCGGCCGTCTGCAGATTCTGCCGGGCGATGCCGGCCTGCTGAGCCATGACGTGGTTCGCGGGCACCAGGTCGCGCCCGAGCGCGGCATCCGAAGCGGACGCGTTCTGCGCATCGGCCTCCGGAGTTCCTGGCAGCACGGTGCAGGCGATGGTCGCCGTCACAGCGGCAGCCGACGCGGTGGCAACGACGGCAACGCGAGTCCGATTCGGTCGTTTCCGGGCGTGTTTGCCCATGACTGACCCCATCTCTCCGGGTGTGCGAGTGGCCTCAACGGGCAGAAATGGGACGGAAGTTCTGCGGGCGCACTCTTCGGTTGGGGGAGATGTCTAGCGTCAGGTAAAACGACTCAGCAACCACCCTTGCTACTAATCGGCATCGTTGGCCGCTGAAACCGCAACCGATTCCCGCCATATCCTCGCCAGGCGTACTGGAAGAATCGACCACTATCCGGAGTCGTATGTGGCGTGCGTCATATGACGAGGCTCACACTGGGCTCGGCGATTGCCCTTCTGTCCGCCAGAGTGGGACAAAAGCACCTGCCGTCCACGTCGATCCGTACGGCGGAGCAGGTCGCCGGCAGGCTCACACCCGGCATCGGATGAGGCCGCCGAATTTGCCGGGTCAGCGGCTACGTAGATCGCGGGCGAGCTGTTTCCGGCCCTCGTCCGAGAGCACTTCTCCTCCTTCGGAATCCTGACTTCGGAATCCGCAATGCCGCTCAGAAACCGAGACCAGGGCGACCTGCTCGCCCACGCACTCGGAACGTGGCCGAACCAATGACCACGGGAGCAGAACTGCACAGCGCGCACGAGCGGCCCGGCGACACTCCACGGGCGGCGCAACATCCCCGGTCCCAGGGCTGACGCTGCCTCAGAAAGGGACCAAGTGAACCGCACTCACTTCCATGGGCCCGTCCTCCCGGGCGGCAGAGCGAGTCAGCGCATCAAGGGCCGGTGTTCCGGGACCAGACCTGCTGGATCGCTCTGTAGTCGATCACCACAATTCCCTCCTCGCGGAGAACTTCATAGGCCTGTGGCGATGTCAGGAACTCATGATCCGTTCGGCGCACCAGCCAGCCGTCATCCACCGCTTGTGACTCCTGGCCGCCGAGGCCGGGATGCACCGCCCATTCATTGAGGCCGGCCGGCAGATCGTGCAGCAACTGTTCGTATCGGGCGGCCTTTCCCGCGATGTCGAGGGAAAAGCTGTCCAGAAAGTCGTTGTCGATCACCGGCCGGCCTAGGCTCCGTACCGTCCGACGCCCGGGAGCAAGCCAGACCCGCACCGCAAGGCCGTACTCGGCAGCCAGTCCTACGGTCAGGTCGAGAATGTCATCGCGACCTCCGTCGGCCAGGCAATGGAAATCGAGATGGGTCGGCGTGAGTCCTCGGTCGGCGACGGCATTGATCTGTGCGCGGAACTCGAGTTCGACTTCGTCAAGCCGGGCTTGGCCGAGCAGGGTCGCCCGTCCGGCGGGCGTCGGTGCGAACAGCTCCCCTTCCTTGTTCAGCAGGGAGGGCACCTTCTCTCGCGCGGTGATCGGTGCCCACCGGGAGTGGGTCACCTCGCAGACCAAGGTGAGGTGGATGCCGAATGCCATCCCGGGTCGTCGGCCGAGAAGTTGCATGGCGTGCGGTGCCGACGGGCACAGGGCCATCAGACTGCAGGAACTGGCGATTCCCTGCTCGATCGACTCGACGACCGCGGTGTTGATTTCGGGGTACATCCCGAAGTCATCGCAGTTGACGATCAGCAGTCGGGCATCAGGCGGAAACCCCAGCAACTCACTCGACTGAAGAGAAGGCGGGACGACGGAGGGGCTGAGAGCATCTGCATCCATGCTCGCAGTGTGAGACCCGGGCAGGGCATCGTGCACGGGGATTTGGCTGCTCCCGGAGATCCCGGCGACAGCGTGGTTCGTTGGAGAATGCGACGGTGCGGTGCAGACGGCGTCGGGGCGCGCTGAGGGCAGCGATGTCGTGCGCGGGAAGGTGGTCGGCGGCTATGCGGAGGTCGCGAGGATCTCCCGGATGACGTGTCGGGCGTTGGCTGAAATGATCGGATTGGTCGTCCGGTAGTAGGGCAGTTGGATGACTGCCATGGAGAGCGCCCAGCCCCGGCTGCGAGCCCAGGTCGCGTCGTCCACGTCCACCGTTTCGCGATACACCCGCCGCGCGGAGGCGGGCAGCAGGTTCCAGGCGGGGATGAGGTCGGTGGCCGGTTCGCCCATGCCCACGGTGCCGAAGTCGATGACTGCCGAGACGCGGTCGCCGGCGAGCAGCAGATTGCTCGGCATGAGGTCGGAGTGCGTCCAGCAGGCCGCGCCAGTCCACAGCGGTGCCGCGAGTGCCTTCTCCCAGGCCGCGGCGATCTCGTCGGCGTCGAAGGGTTCGTCGGTGCGGCGCAGCGCCTCGATCGCCGCCCGCATCTCTTGGTCTTCGGCGATCAGCGGTTCGCCCCGGTGCGCGGGCGGGCCGTCGGGGAGATCGATCGTGCGAATGGCGACTGCGAACTCCGCGAGGGAGCGGGCCACGAGCTCGGGCTCGGCCAGGTCACCTTCGGCCGGGTTACGGCCGTCGATCCACCGGTGTACCGCCCAGGGCAGGGGGTATCCCTCGCCCGGGGTGCCGGTCGCCACTACTTCCGGGATCGGCAGTGGCAGCAGCGGTGCCAGCCGGGGGAGTAGCCGCGCCTCCATCGCGATGGCCTCGCCGCCGCCGGGGCGCAGTGGCAGCCGTACGGTCAGGTCCTCACCGAGCCGGTAGATGGCATTGACGGTGCCTCCGGAGGCGAGTCGGGTGATCGGCAGGTCCGCCCACTGGGGGAACTGCGCACGCAGCAGGCGCCGAACCAGGTCGGCGTCGGTCTCCGCTTCGTCCGCGTGCATCGTGCCCATGCCCCTACCAGATCTCTCGGTTCCTACCAGGATCGTTCCCCGCCAGGATCATCGTATTGCGGGCGTCATGAGCGCGAACCGCAGATGTTTGTGCTCCCCATCTGCTCCCCAGGCCCCGTCGACTCCTCCAGGTGCCGTCAGCACGCCGCCGCTTGCTCATCAGTCAGAGACTCCAACGGCACGTGGCGGCCGGCCGCCTCCGGCCGGACAGCTCAACGGATCTCCCTGAACCTCCACAGCAAGACCCGCGGGAGCAGCGGTAACCGTGGGAAAACCGGAGATCCGAGCCCGGGTTGCCACGGGCAGGACGATCACAGGAGGACATGCCGTGCGGGCAATCGGATGCGAAGTCAACGGCGGGCCCGAGGTTCTGCGCACCATCGAGGTGCCGACCCCGGAAGCCGGCCCTTGAGAAGTGCTCGTCCGCGTGGCCTACGCAGGAGTGAACTACGCCGAAGTGCAGCACCGCCTCGGTGACTTCGGCCCGCCGACCCGCTCGACATCCCCGGTATGGAGGCGTCCGGGCACATAGCCGCGGTCGGCGCGGGTGTCACCGGACTCGCCGTCGGGGACCCCGTCGCCGTGTACCTTCCCGAAGGCGGGGGCTACGCCGAATACGCGGTCGCCCCAGCCCGCTTCGCCTTTCCGCTGAGCACGCCTGCGGGAGCGAGATCGACCTGAAGACCGCAGGCGGAGCCGCACTCGTCCTGCCCACGGCCTACGGCATTCTCGCCGAGGCGGCGCGGCTCCGCGCCGGCGACTCCGTCCTGGTCCGTGCGGCGGCAGGAGGCGTGGGTTCCGTCGCCGCCCAGATCGCACGTGCCCTCGGCGCGGCCACGGTGTACGGCACGGTCAGCAGCATCGACAAGGCCGAGTACGCGAAGCGTCGCGGCTACGACGCGGTGTTCCGGCGCGACGGCTTTCCCGACGCGGTGCGGGACACGACCGGCGGGCGGGGCGTGGACGTGATTCTCGATCCGGTCGGCGGACCCACGCGCCTGGCCAGCCTGGCCAGCCTGGACACACTGGCTCCCTTCGGTCGCGTCGCCGTCTACGGTGAAGCCGCTCGCCACTCCGACCTGAACCTGCCGATCCTGGGGCTGTGGAAGAACAATCGCGCTCTGACGGGCTACAACATCGGTGACGTCTCCCGTTGGGCCCCCGACCTCCTGCGCACGCACGCTCCGGCAGCACTCGAACTTGTCGCCGTGGGAACCGGCACCCTCTACCGCAACTTCCCGACCCGGGAGGCACTGATCGAGGCGGCGTACCGCAATGAAGTGGCCCGGCTGTGCGACGCCGTCCCTGGTCGCCTCTCGGAGATGTCGCCGCCCGAGGCTCTGCGTGCGTGGACCCGCCGCTTCATCGACTACGCGACTGCCAAGTTCGGCATGGCGGACGCCCTGCGAGCCGTCGTCGCCTCGGGAACCAATCCCTGTGCCGACAGTCACGAGATGATGCAAGCCGCCCTGACCGCCCTCATGGACGCCGGCACTGCTGCCGGAGCGATCCGGGCCGACATCAGCCCGACCGACATGTTCGCTGCCCTCGCCGGCATCGCCCTCACCTCGGCCAGGCCCGAGCAGCGAGAGCAGGCCGAACGCCTCCTCGACCTCACCCTGGACGGACTGAAACCCGTGCAACCGCCGCTCCCCGAGAACTGACCGAGGAACCGGGAGGAAGCCAGCGGCCTCGCCGCCCGAAGGTCGTAGGGGCGCGCCGTTGTGTGAGCGCATTCGCATCGGGGGCACCACAACCTTAAGGAAAGTTAAGGAAGTTGTGGTGAGTCGGCTGAGAAGAACCGGAACCGCTACTCGTACTTAGCGTCACACGGAACCGACCCCACAGGAGTCCCACGTGTCACGCAAGAAGACGCTCACCACGAAGAAGAAGATCGCTCTGCTCATCGGGACCGCCGTAGCGATCGGCGGTACGGCAGTGGTGATGACCGGCACCAGCCAGGCATCGGGTGTCTGCGACGGGCTGACCACCGCCCTCCAGAACAACGAGCAGTTCATCGCAGGTCAGCGCGCCCAACCCGATGCCCAGTCCGAGGCGCGCATCGCCAACCGGCAGGCCGTCATCCAGCAGATCAACCGCATGCAGGCGGCTTCCGGGTGCGAGGTCACAGGAGGCGGCGAAGCTGCCGCGCCGCCGGCCCAGGAGCAGCCGCCGGCGGAGGCGCAGCCTCCGGCCGCGGAAGAGCCGCCCGCCGAGGAACAGCCTTCCGGCGCTGACCAGGCCGGTGGTGACCAGACCAACGTGGGTGACGTCGTCTGCGTCGGATCGACGGTGACCCTCTCCGGTGAGGGTGGCGTCCCCGCCGCATCCAGCAATCAGTTCCCGGTCGGCACCACGCTCAAGGTGACCAACCTCGACAACCAGAAGTCGACGACCATCAAGGTCGCTTCCACGTCCGGCAGTTGCGCCCTGCTCAACAACGCGGCCTTCGAGCAGGTCCGCGAGCCCGGCAAGTTCCTCATCCGTAAGGCCCGGATCGAGCGCGTCGGCTGACCTGGACGGATCTCAGGGCGTGCCGTTCCTCCGTCCACAGCCAGTACGGGCTACGGGTTATGGGCATTTCGGCCGAAGGAAATGTTCCCCGGAGGAGCGGCCGCGCCGGACCGGATATTCGGCGGCTCGTGCTGCTGAACGGAGATCGACCCGGTCCCGGTGATGGACGTCGTCGAGGACAGCTCGACGTTCGCCAGCTCTCACATCCTGGCGCCGTGGATACCGGAGGGCGACCACAGGTCATCGGCGCACCGGGCGGCGGCCGCGCTGGTGGTGCCGAGACAGGTACTCACCTTCTCCTCAGGGCTTGCTCGGCACCAACGAGCCGGCGGCAGTGCCACCCTCGGTCGCCGGCTCCTCCCCGTAGGACGGCAGTTCGCGCATGCGGCGCAGCGGTGACAGGAAGACGGGCAGGAAGGTGAGCGACTGGCCGATCGCTCCGGCCAGCAGCGTGCCGCGGACGCCGATCGTCGAGCCGAGCAGGCCGCCGAGCAGCGCCCCGAAGGGCATCGTGCCCCAGACCAGGAACCGCATCGTCGCGTTCATCCGGCCGAGCAGCCCCGGCGGGCACAGCGCTTGCCGGAAGCTGACCTGGTTGATGTTGTAGACCACGATGCCCATCCACATCGCGATCTGCGCGACCGCGAGCAGCCCCACCGTCCAGTCACGCTGTACGAACGGGGTGACCAGCGCGCAGGGTCCGGCGACCGTGCTCGCGATCCAGATGGCCGGGCCCTGGCCGACCTTCGCGGCGAACCGTCCGGCCACCAGCGCGCCGATCAGGCCGCCGACCGCCGCGGTCGAGGTGAGCAGGCCGATGACTCCCGGCGAGAGCCGCAGTTGGCGGGCGAGGAACACGTAGAAGGCGGCGGAGATCACCGAGCCGAACAGGTTGGCCGAGCTGGTGCACATGGCGATGGCGCGGAGCATCCGGTTGCTGAGCACGAACCGCAGGCCGTCGCGGATCTCGCGGAGCAAGTGGGCGTCGGGGCTGCGCTCGGGGCGCGGTGGCCGGACCTTGATCCGGGTCACCCACGCGGCCGACCACAGAAAGCTCACCGCGTCGACGAGTACCGCGTACGGCGCTGTGAGCGCCTGGATCAGCGCGCCGCCGAGGCTCGGGCCTGCGATGTGACTGACCGATTCGCTGGCCTGGAGCTTCGCGTTGCCCTCGACCAGCAGCTCCCGGTCGACCAGTTGGGGCAGGTAGGACTGGTAGGCCACGTCGAAGAAGACCGTGCAGACCCCGGTGGTGAGCGCGACCACGTACAGCTGCTCGATCGTCAGCACCCCGAGGAGCTGTGCCACCGGGACCCAGGCCAGGACGGCGGCCCGGAGCAGGTCGTTGACGATCAGTACCGAGCGGAAGCGCATCCGCTCCACCCACGCGCCGGCCGGCAGGCCCACCACGACGAACGCCGCGGTCTCGCACGCCGTCAGCACCCCGACCTGCCAGGTGCTGGCGTGCAGCGCCAGGATGGCGACCAACGGAAGGGCCAACTGGCTGACCATCGTCCCGAACTGACTGACGGTCTCGCCGGCCCACAGCCGGCGGAAGTCGGCGTGCCGCCACAGTCCGCCCCGGTTGGGCGGCCGGCCGGGACTGGTCTCGGGAGCGGTCATGGGGACCACCTTGAAAGAAGTGATTGAGGTTTGTCAATCACTTATTCTTCCGGCGTCTCAGTAGGATGTCGACCATGACCGAACGCCGGCCGGCCACCGACGAGGAGGCGAAGGCGCTCGCTTCCGCCCTCCGCCTGCGCATCCTGCGCATCTGCCTCGGCGGGGCGCGCACCAACAAGGAGATCGCGGCGATTCTCGGCCGCGATCCCGCCAGCGTGCTGCACCACACCAGGACGTTGGTGCGCACCGGTTTCCTGGAGGCCCAGGAGGAGCGGCGCGGCGCGCGCGGCGCGCGGGAGATCCCGTATCTGGCGACGCAGAAGTCCTGGCGGCTCGATGCGGCCGCGCAGGACGGGTCGATGCTCGACGCGTTCCTGGAGGAGCTGGCCCTGGCCCCCGCGGCCGACGTCGACAGCACCCGGCTGGGGCTGCGCCTGCCGCCGGCGGAGATGGAGCAGTTCCAGGCCCGGCTCCACGCACTCCTCGACGAGTTCGCCGGCCGCCCGGACGACCCGACCGCGCCCGCCTGGTCGCTCTTCGTGGTGCTGCACCCTGACCCGAACCGGCCCTGAACAAGGGCCGTCACCCGCGTCCTATCAGCCGAGCCCGGTTGGGCGCGTATGGCCGCACTTTCGCCCCGAGGTTCCGAACGCCGGTCATGGATGCGCGTCTGGCGGGCAGGCTCCCACCGCTGGAGGTCCGTGTGCGCAAGGGGCCGGTTCGCGGGTGCGGGCTTGCCCCGTGAGGCGACTGCGGTCACACGGAGCTGAGTGTATCGATCGCAATTTTTTGTGCAGGAAAGGGGCATTTCGATGAGCATCGTGGTCACCACACCGACCGGACACGTGGGATCGCGCGTGGTGCGGTTACTGCTGCAGGCGGGCGTTCGTCCGCGCGTTCTGGTCCGTGACCCTGCCCGCCTGGATGAGGAGACCCGAGCGCGGGTCGACGTGCGCCAGGGTGATCTGACGGACGCCGGGTTCGTCCGTGAGGCGGTGGCGGGCGCGCGTTCGGTGTTGTGGGTGGATCCCACTCCTCACGCGGTGGAGGATCCGATCGAGGTCTCGGTGCGCACCGCGACGCCGTTGGTGGAGGCCGCCCAGGTGGGTGATGTGGCGCGGGTGGTGCTGCTGAGCAGTATCGGGGCGGAGAAGCGGCACGGGGCCGGACACATCGACGCCCTGGCCGCGATCGAGGAACAACTCGATGCCACCGGAGCGGATGTACTGCATCTGCGGTGCGCGTACTTCTTCACCAACCTGCTGCTCGACCTCGAAGGGCTCTCGAAGGGCGTTCTGACCACGGCGTTCGACCCCGACCACCCGATGCCGTGGGTTGATCCGCGCGACATCGGCGACGTGATCGCGGCCCGGCTGCTCACCGACACATGGCAGGGCCGGGTGGTGCAGGCCGTTCACGGGCCGGAGGACCTCACCTTCAACCAGGTCGCACAGATCCTCACCGAGGCGCTCGGGCACCCGGTCCACATCAACCCCGTCACCGACGACGCGGCGCGGGACGCGATGCGCTCGGCCGGCCTGCCTCCGTCGGCGGTGGAGGGCATCGTGGGGATGGCCGCCGGATCACGCGACCTGGTGCCGGAGCAGCCCCGCGACCTGGTCACCACGACCCCCACCCAGCTCAACGGTTGGGCCTATGCCCAGCTGCGTCCGCTGCTGGAAGGGTGACAGAGGTGACGAACGCCAGCGCGGTCGATCAAGGCTGTGGAACGCTTCGCGAAGCGGGACTGCCTGCCCGGAGGTGAGAAGTGAGCGCGGGGGAGCGGCACACCGAGCCACTCGACGTCCACCTGATCCTGCGCCGCGACAGAGAGGGCGGGCCGGAGGTGCTGCTGTCCCGCAGGGCCGGGACGGTGTACGCGGCCGGACTCTGGCACCTCCCGTCAGGCCACCTGGACGGACCGCACGAGGACGTCGTCACCGCGCTGATCCGCGAGTCGGAGGAGGAGACCGGTGTACTCATCGATCCTGTCGACGTCCGCGCCACCGTCACCGTGCACCACCGCAGCCCCGGCGGGAGCGCCCGCATCGGCCTCTTCTTCGAAGTCCGGCGCTGGCAGGGAACACCCCGGGTCAGGGAACCCGCCGTGTGCGACGCGATGGACTGGTACCCGTTCGATGCCCTGGCGGCGCCGATGGTGGCCTACTGCCGGGCCGGCCTCGACGCCTATCGGATGGGCGGCGGACTTGCCGTCCACTTCCAGCAGCCTGGCGACCCGATCGCGTACGACGCGGCGGCCGACCGGCTGCACGTGATCCCCCGAGCCGGCGACGTAGGCGCAGCGCTGCCCGGGCCGGCGGGGCGAATCCGAGGCCGACCCGTCAGTCCCGCCGGTGGGTGTTGAGCCGGGCGGCCTGGCGCGTCAGATGGTCCCGCTCGGCGAGGTTGGGTGCCTTGAGGGCCGCCTCGGCGTACAGCCGTGCCGCGGTTGTCAGATCGCCGTCGCGCTCATGGAGGTAGGCCGCCACCGCGGTGTGGCGGGGCAGGGAGTCGTCCAGTGCGACGAGCGCCGCCAGGCCGGCGCGCGGTCCGTCGGCCTCGCCGACGGCCACCGCGCGGTTGAGCCGGACGATCGGGCTGTCGGTCAGGCGCGCGAGTTCGTCGTACCACTCGACGATCTGCACCCAGTCGGTCTCCTCGGCGGTGGGCGCGTCGGCGTGGAGCGCCGCGATGGCCGCCTGGGCCTGGAACTCGCCCAGCCGGTCGCGGACGAGGGCCGCCTGCAGGATCGCGACGCCTTCGGCGATCGACCGGGTGTCCCACCGGCCGCGGTCCTGCTCGGCGAGCGGTACCAGGCTGCCGTCGGGCGCGGTCCGGGCGGCGCTCCGGGCGTGGTGGAGCAACATGAGGGCGAGCAGTCCCGCCACCTCGGGGTGGTCGATCGCGGCGGCGAGCTGCCGGGTGAGCCGGATGGCTTCCGCGGCGAGGTCGACGTCGCCGGAGTAGCCCTCGTTGAAGACCAGGTAGAGGACGCGCAGCACGGTGGCGACGTCGCCGGGCTGGTCGAACCGCACGCCGGAGACGGTGCGCTTGGCCCGGCTGATGCGCTGAGCCATGGTCGCCTCGGGCACCAGGTAGGCCTGGGCGATCTGGCGGGTGGTCAGCCCGCCGACGGCGCGCAGCGTGAGCGCGACCGCCGACGACGGCGTGAGCGAGGGGTGGGCGCACAGGAAGTAGAGCTGGAGCGTGTCGTCCACCGCGGGTGCGGGTCCCGGCGCCGGTTCCTCGTCGACGACGTCCTCACGCCGCCGGCGGGCGGCGTCCGCCCGCGTCGCGTCGAGGAACCGGTGCCAGGCCGCGGTGATCAGCCAGCCCTTCGGGTCCCGCGGCGGGTCGGCCGGCCAGACGCTCATGGCCTTGACCAGCGCGTCCTGCACGGCGTCCTCGGCCGCCGCGAAATCTGCTCCGCGGCGGACGAGGATCCCGAGCACGCTCGGTGTGAGGCTCCGGAGCAGGGCCTCGTCCATCGTTGTGGTCACTCCGTGATGGTGTGCTGCTCGGCGCTCATGAACGGGCGCAGTTCCAGCCACTCGTGGATCGGCTTCCCGCCCGCGCCAGGCTCGGCCGACAGTTCCCCGGCCAGCTCGACGGCGCGCTCGTAGCTGTCGACGTCGATCACCATCCACCCCGCGATGAGGTCCTTCGTCTCGGCGAACGGGCCGTCGGTGACCGGCGGGCGCCCCTCGCCGTCGTAGCGGACCCACGCTCCCTCGGGGGCGAGCGCCTGGCTGTCGACGAACTCGCCGGTCTTCACCAGCCGAGCCGCGAAGTCCTTCATGTACTGCACGTGTGCCGAGATCTCCTCGGGCGTCCACTGGTCCATGGGCACGTCGTTGACCGACGCCGGGGCGCCTCGGTAGTGCTTCAGCAGCAGGTACTTGGCCATCGTGGTTCTCCTCGGTACTGGTGCGACCATTGTGGTCGCCTTCACCGCGGGGACGGAGCCGGACACAGGATCTCGACATCGCCGGCCGATCTTTTCTAGCTCGCGTGGATGGGCCGGGGTGAGCCGCTGCATGTACTGACCCTCGGGCATGGGCGGCGGCCATCCGTGAGCGCTCGGGGACATGCGAGAAAGGGCCCGCCGGTGACGGGCCCCTCGGGGTGGTGCGGCGTGAATCGGGCAGGCTCAGTCGGACGACTCTTGATGGTCGACCATGGTGTCGGGCCCGGGGGTCATGATGGTTTCATGGCCGTTCTCGGCCCTCACCCGGTAGGGCGGCGTTCCGTCCGGGCCGAGTACCTCGACGATCTCGACGACTCGGTCGTGCTGGCCTACGACGCGCCCGTGCATGACGAGGCGGTCCCCTTTTGAGGCGTGCATCGTTGCTCTCCTCTCTGCTCAATGACACTGCAAGATGAAGTTACGCCATGCATGCGAAGAGTAGCTCTTTGTGCGCGGGGAGCCGCCTGCGGAGAGCTTCGAGGCCTTGCCCCTGTGCCACTGGGGCCCCTGCGCCACTCGGGTCCTGTGGCACCGGGACCCTGCCCCACCGGCCGGTCCGCGTGCCCCGGCGGTACGGTCACACGTCGCGGTGTCGCACGGCGGTCACCGCGAGGACGACTGCGATCAGCGGCCAGAGCGCGTACACGGTCCAGGAACCGGGGACTGTGGCGCTGTAGGCGAGGGAGTGCGGATCCGGGGGCCAGTTCTGGACCAGGCGCTTCCAGGCGGTGACCGGCATCGCGTGGCTGACGGCGGCGGACCAGTGGGCGCTCTGCGAGAAGATCGGAGGCAGCATCAGGAGCGTGAAGACGCTGGTGACCACGGTGGCGGCGCTGTGCCGGATCAGGGCGCCGAAGCCGAGGCCGATCAGTGCGCAGACCGGGGCCAGCAGCGCGGATGCGGCCAGCGCCCGGAATACACCCGGGTGAGTGAGGGGGACCCCGGCGTGGTTCGTGTTCAGGATGGCTTGGGAGACCAGGAAACCACCGGTGGAGATGACCGTACCGACCGCGGTCCAGAGCGCGGCGGTGACGACCGTCTTGGCCAGCACCACCGTGCCGCGGGCCGGTACGGCCATGGTGGTGGTGCGGATGAGGCCGCTGCTGTATTCGCTCACGACGGTGAGGGCACCGATGCTTCCGGCGACGAGCATCAGCGTCATGTAGCCGGCCGGCGGGAACGCGTCGAACACCATGAACCCCTGGTCGGTCCTGGCCGCTGGGCTCATTTTCTTCAGGGTGTTGTTCTCCGCCAGGGCGGCGACGGCGGCGGACCCGATGACGAACAGGGTGGTGAGTGCGAGCGTCCACGGGGTCGAGCGCAGGGACCGTATTTTGATCCACTCGGAGGCGAGCAGGTCGCGGAAGTGGGCGGGCGGCTCGGCGAGGGGTGCGGCCGAGGTGGTCGGGGGGACGGTGGTGAGTGTGGTCATCGGGGCTGTCCTGCCAGGTATTCGACGCTGTCGGCGGTGAGTTCCATGAAGGCCTCCTCCAGCGAGGCGGTCCGGGTGGTCAGCTCGTTCAGCAGGATCCGGTTGTCGAAGGCGAGTGCCCCGATCCGGTCCGCCGGCAACCCGGTCACGGCGAGCTTGTCGGCGTCCGGTGCGCCCTCCACCTCGACCGACGCGCCTGCGGCGGTCAGTACCGCCGCCAGCTCGGCGGTGCGCGGGGTGCTCACCACGACGCTGAGGCGGGTGCTGCGGGCCGCGAAGTCCCGTACCGACTCGGCAGCGATGAGCCGGCCCCGGCCGACGACGACGAGTTGGTCGGCGGTGTTCTCCATCTCCGACATCAGGTGGCTGGAGAGGAAGACCGTGCGGCCTTCGGCGGCCAGGCGCCGGAAGAGGCGGCGCATCCAGAGCACGCCCTCCGGGTCCATACCGTTGACCGGCTCGTCGAACATCAACACCGGTGGGTCGCCGAGGAGGGCGGTGGCGATCCCCAGTCTCTGCTTCATGCCGAGCGAGAACCCGCCGATGCGGCGGGTCGCCACGTCGGCCAGCCCCACTTCCTGCAGCACGTTGTCCACCCGGCGCAGCGGGATGCCGTTGCTGCGGGCGATGGCGGACAGGTGGGCCACCGCGCTGCGTCCACCGTGGACCTGGCCGGCGTCGAGGAGGGCACCGACGTGCCGCAGTCCGCGCGAGTGGCTGCGGAAGGGGACGCCGCTGACGGTGGCGGTGCCGCCGGTCGGCGCGTCCAGGCCGAGGATGATCCGCAGGGTGGTGGTCTTGCCCGCTCCGTTGGGGCCGAGAAACCCGGTCACCTGACCAGGCCGCACGGCGAAGGACAGTTGGTCGACGGCGGTCTTGCCGCCGTAGCGCTTGGTGAGTTCGTTGACTTCGATCACAGGAGCAACCCTGCCGGGACACCCACCCCCGGTCATGCGGCCAGGGACGGCAATCGCACGGCCGGTTCCACCCAGGGACGTACGTCCACGGGCCAATGCCGGGCGGGCGGCGACAGGTTAATGTCGCGGCATGGACGCCATACCGACCACCCTGTTGTCCGTGTGCCTTGCGCATCGCGGTCTCCCTGTCGACCGAGCACACCGCCGATGACGAGAACGAAGGCCATGGCCTGGGTGGGGGGCGTCCTCTACGTCCTGGTGGTGGGTCTGCTGATCGGGGGTGCGAGCCAGGCTTCGGGCACGCTCCACGCTGTCGGTGCGATGCTGGCCGTGAGCCTGCTCGTCGGGGTGCTGCGACGGATGCCGCTGCCGGCTCTGGCCATGGCGCTCGTCGGATCCACCGCCGTGGTGGTGGGCACTCCGAGCTCCGTCCATGTGAACCGGGCCGTGGGATACCAGGGCCAGTTCCTGTCGTATCTGGCGGTGGACCTCGTCCTGGGCTTCATCGTCGCCACCTGCACCCGGCGAGCTGCGATCGCAGGCGTGGCCGTGTCGTTCGCCGTGCAGCTCCTGGTCATCGGCGGCTTCGCTCACGGCGACAACGTGACCGTCAACGTCGTGATCGCCCTCCTGGCGATGGCCGCAGCCTGCACGGTCGGTCTGCTCAGTCGCGAGCGCCGCGAGCACGCGGTGGCGCTGCGTTCGCAGGAAGTGGCCGAGGCCGTGACCGCCGAACGGCTGCGGATTGCACGGGAACTGCACGACATGGTCGCACACAGCATCGCCATCATCGCCATCCAGGCCGGCGCGGGAAGCCAGGTCGTCCAGACCCGGCCCGCGGAGGCCGGTGAGGCGCTGCGGGCCATCGAGGCCACCAGCAGAGAGACCTTGTCGGGCCTGCGGCGCACCCTGGTGGCGCTCCGTCAGGCCGACCTCGACGCGGCGGCCTCGGGGCAGGCACCGCTCGCGCCCTCACAGGGTCTGGCAGACATCGAACGGCTGGCAGCGGCCACAGCCGAGGCGGGGGTGCGTGTCGACGTGCACCGCAGTGGGGCACAGCGTTCCTTGCCGGCTGACATCGACCTGTCCGCCTACCGTATCGTCCAGGAGTCGCTGACCAACGTGGTCCGCCACGCGGGCATCGGACGTTGCCGGGTGCTCATCGACTACGGGGACGAGGAGCTGTCCGTGGAGGTCGTCGACGACGGGCGCGGCACCGCTACGAACGGCTCGGCCCACGGCTTCGGCATCGTGGGCATGCGGGAGCGGGCCGGCCTGCTGCGCGGTCACCTCAGCGCCGGGCCGCGTCCCGAAGGCGGCTTCCGGGTGACGGCCCGGCTGCCGCTGCCCGAACTTGTCGCCGCCCCCGTGGAGGCCCGATGACCGTTCGCGTCGTACTCGCCGACGACCAGCCGCTGGTGCGGTCCGGTCTGCGCATGATCATGGCCGATCATCCCGACCTGGCGGTCGTCGGCGAAGCCGCCACCGGCATCGAGGCGGTCCAACTGGTGCGGGACATCAGCCCCGACGTCGTGGTGATGGACATCCGGATGCCGGGCATGGACGGCATCGAGGCCACTCGCCTGATCACCGCCGGCCCGGCAACGACCCGGGTCCTCGTCCTGACCACCTTCGACGAGGACGACCTCGTCTACGGCGCGCTCCGGGCCGGCGCGAGCGGCTTCGTGGTGAAGGACATGGCGCTGAACGACATCCTCGCGGCGATCCGCGTGGTCGCCGCCGGCGATGCGCTGATCGCGCCAGGTGTGACACGCCGACTGATCGCCGACTTCGTCGGGCGCCCCGGTACCGCCCCGAAGCGCTCCCCACGACCCGTCGAGGGCATCACCGAGCGGGAACGGGAGGTCCTGACCCTCATCGGACTCGGCCGGACGAACCACGAGATCGCGGACGATCTCTTCATCACGGTGGCCACCGCCAAGTCGCACGTATCACGACTGATGGCCAAACTGGGCGCCCGGGACCGGGTTCAACTCGTGATCACGGCATACGAGATGGAGCTCGTCCTGCTGCCTCATTGAGTGCATCCCCAGGGCCTCGGGGCGGGTCGCTGCTCGGCGGCGGTGCCAACCCGGCAGTTGATGTTCTCAGACCCGCTCCGAGCGGGCGATCGCTTCGGCAACCGAGGTCTTGTTGCCGTACTCCCAGCTGCGATGTTGGATGAGGCGCTCGATCCGCCAGCCGTCCGGAGTGCGGAGCAACACCCCGGGCGGCGCCGCCGTCGGCCAGGCGGGCACCCGTGGTCCGTCCGGGTGGCCGGGCCGAGGGGACGAACACCTGCCGGCAGCGCCCCGCCGGGTGGTTTCCGATTTCTGATTTCCGTCGGGCACGTGAATTCGATTCCGTCCGGTCGCCCGCAGCAATGCTCTTTCCGGTCGAAGCGATTGTGGCCGGTATCTCTGCGGTCGAATTCCGGGCGGCTATCCGCGGCCGGTTCTCGCTCTGTTCAGCAAGGCCCCCGAGGTGCTGGCATGTACACGGCCTTCACTGGAGGCTCACCCAGCCTCCACGACGTGAACACGGCCGATTGGAGAATTCATGTCCGGATTCCTTGCCGCAGGCGGAGCCATCGTGGCCCTCATGGCCGCGACCGTCTCCCCCCAGCAGGCGTCGGCAGCGGAACCGCCGCCCGACAAGATCGTGATCAAGGTCGCGACCGTCAACGGCTCCGGCTGTCGTGAAGGGACGGCCGCCATCGCCGTCTCTCCCGACAACACTGCCTTCACCGTCACCTACAGCGATTACCTCGCTCAGGTGGGCGCCGGGGCCCTGCCGACCGACTTCCGCAAGAACTGCCAGCTCAACCTGCGGGTCTTCGTGCCCCAGGGCTTCACCTACGCGATTGCCCAGGCCGATTACCGCGGCTTCGCGTCCCTGGAGCGAGGGGCCAGCAGCGAGGAACGGGCCGGCTACTACTTCCAGGGCTCGTCGCAGACGGACCGCAAGGTCCACTCGTTCCGCGGCCCGTACAGCGACAACTGGCAGACCTCGGACGTGACCGACGTCGGCGCGCTGGTCTGGGCCCCCTGCGGGGAGATTCGCAACTTCAACATCAACACGGAGTTGCGGGTCAATCTCGGGAGCTCGGACAAGAAGACCACGAGTTTCATGACGATGGACTCGACGGACGGCAGCGTCAACACCATCTATCGCCTCGCCTGGAAGGAATGCCCGGACAATCCGAACCCGTGGCCGTAACCGGCCCGCGCGACGGCTGACACCCCCGTTCACGCCCTCGCGGATGCCTTTCCTCGCTACGGTCGGGCCCCGGATCCGCTCGCGGAAGCACTCCGCCCGCGGGTCCGGGGCCCGACGGCGCGGCTGCCGGCCCTCAGGTCGGTGCCGGTCAGCCGGACAGGTCGGTGCCCGCCTCCGGGAGGCGCACCATGAAGACATCGATCGGGTCCTGGGCTTCCACCACGAATCCGTGGCGTTCGTACAACCGTCGGGCGGCGCTGCCCTGCAGGACGTTCAGGCGGACGGTCGTACCCTGAGCGTCGGTGCGGGCGAATACCGCGTGCAGGACGGCCGATCCAAGGCCCCGGCCCTGATGGTGCGGCGCGAGGTAGGGCGCGGTCCGCGCTCCGTCCACCCGCGCTCGCTCATCCGTGCCCGGAGTATTTCCCGGCAGAGTGCACGCCACGGACACGGGGTCGGAGAGCAGCTCGGGCGGGAACCGTCGCCGGCCCCCGCCCGAGTCGCGTCACGGCCGGATCACAGAGGCAGGTTCCACTTCTGGTTGGATCCGTTGTTGCAGTCCCAGATCTCGAGCTGGGTGCCGTTGGTGGTGGTGAAGCCGGGGATGTCGAGGCAGCGGCCGCTCGCGGGGTTGACCAGCGTGCCGTTGCTGACCGTCCATTGCTGGTTTGCGCCGCCGTTGCAGGTCCATAGGTTCACGAGCGATCCGTTGGCGGTGGCCCCGCCGATCACGTCGAGGCACAGGCCGGCGGCGCGCACGGATCCGTTGCTGATGGTCCACTGCTGGGCGGAGGAGCTGTTGCAGTCCCAGAGGTCGACGACGGCGCCCGGGGTGGTCGAGGCGGTGTAGTCGTCCAGGCACTTGGCGGCATTGAGCACCGAGCTGACCTGGCCGGTTCCGGTGCTGCCTCCGGTGCCGGGGGTGATGGACAGGTTGTCGAACTGGTCGGTGCGGTAGCCCTGGATACCGAGACCGGCCTGTCCGGTCTGGAAGGAGGAGTCGGTCACCGACCCGAACTGGTTGCCGTCGAGCTTGGCGCTGATCTGCGAGCCCTGGAAGGTGAACGACAGGTTGTGCCACTGCCCGGTGCCCAGCGCGGTCGTCGTCCCGGTGGCCAGGGTGTGGTTGGATCCGTCGGTGTACATCTTCTCGATCCACCACCGGCCGGTGTCACGGATCCGCAGGTAGTACGCGTTCATGTGCGACTGCGGCCGCTGCTGGGTGTTGGCGCGCCCCAGCAGTTCGGTCGTTCCCGCGCCGCGCAGGTAGACATCGGAGCTGACGGTGTAGTTCGACCAGGTGGGATCGCCGATCAGCGCGTAGGAGTCGGAGTCGTCCTGCCACTCGATCGGCTTGACCGGAGCCATCTGCTGCACGCACTGGCCGGATCGGCCGGTGCAGGGCTGGACCTCGAAGGAGCCCTGCATGTCCGAGAGGTACTTCGCCTCGGTGCCACTGCCGTTGCCGTCGAAGGTGTCGCTGTACGGCAGCGCCAGGGCATGGGCGGCCGGCGCGGTCGCGGTGCCCTTGCCCTGGCCGCCCAGGGTGCTCACCGTGTAGACATAGCCCGGCTGCATGGTCAGCGAATACGACCCGTTGTTCGGTGTGATGTCCTGGGTGTGCACGAACGACGACGCGCTGCTGGGGCTGTTGACGTCGGTGGCCCACACGTGGACGGTGCCCGTGGACAGGCCGCCCTTGACGGTGAAGTTCGCGGTCTGCGAGGAGCCGGAGGTCGTGGTCTCCAGGATGGTGGAGTAGTCCGCGCTCGTGTTGGACTTGACGGTCACGTAGGTGCCGTTGGACTCGGTGCCGCCGAGGTACCCCGACGCGGAGTCGATGAACTTCCAGCCAGGCTTGGTGAACTGGGTGACCTGCGCGGTGGCCCAGGTGCTGGCCCCGATGGTGTAGTTGCCCGACCAGGGGGAGCCGGCGGTGGCCAGCCCGACGGTGTTGTAGGGCAGGTTGGGGTAGATCGCGGCGATCAGCGGCCAGTTGAAGTAGCTGGTCATCTTCGCGTCGATGTAGCCGCGGGTGATGGAACGGATGAGGGCCGGGGCCCCGGTGTTCATGTCCTGCGAGCCGTTCTCGCTGTCCCACAGCGGCTTACCGTTGTTCTTCGCCGCCGTGGTGCTGGAGCAGGTGTGGGCGTTGCCGCCGTCACCGCCCTCGCACGAGTAGTGCGCGCCGATGATCGAGACGGCGTTGTTGAACGCGGAGTTGTTCGCCATGTCGTCGGCGACGCCCCAGCCGCTGTCGTCGGCGACCAGCTGGACGCCGCTGTAGCCGTGCGAGTTGAGCGCGGAGCGCAGCTGGACGAACCAGTTGGCGTCATGCCCGCGCTCGTTCCAGCCGCCGAGGTACTTGATGGTCAGGTTGTGCTGCTTGGCGCAGTCCAGCCAGGAGATCAGATAGTTGACGGTGTCGGTGGACCAGAAACCGCCGTTGATCCACCCCGGTGCGGCCCAGGCCAGACCGTACAGCCCGATGTCGGGGTTGCGAGCCTTGGCCTGCTCGGCCAGCCAGAACTCGTACCCGGCGTTGCAGTTGACGGTGCCGCGGGAGTGCTCGATCGACGGTTCCGACCCGTCGGTGGAGTTCGCGTCCCCGCCGATCTCCACTTTCAGCAACTGCAGGTTCGCGCCGTAGCCCGGCTTGAACATGTAGTCCAGGATCTGCGACTGCTGCGCGGCCGGATAGTCGGTCAGCAGCCGTGAGTTGCCGCCGCCTCCGCTGATCGCGCCGATGCCGTCGAAGGTCCGCCCGCCCTGGCTGCCGTCCACGCTGATCGACGTGGTCGCGGCCTGCGCCGGCTCACTGCTCACGGCCAGCACGGTGGCCAGCAGCGCCAGCACCCACAGGGGTGCGAGTCTCCACAGGTGTCTCATCGTTGACTTCCTTCAGTGGGGGAGGAGGAGTTCATGAGGCGCTTCGCTTCGTGGTCGCTCTGCCGTCCACAACCCATTGACAACGTTGTCAGACGTGACCAGGGCGGCGGGGTCGAGGCCCAGCAAAGGGGAGGACCTGAACACCTGTCAACACAACCGACCGAAATTGCGAACACATGCAAACAGGCCTCGGTCCGACTACCCACGGGTCCTCGGCGAGGCCACCGCTTCCGTGACGCCGCGCAGGAAGCGGTCGATGGTGGCGAGTTCGGTGGCATCGAACGCATCGGCCACGCCCAGCACGTTTTCGATCAGCGGTCCGAAGAACGACCGCCCGAGGGCGGCCGCCGCATCGGATACCTCGATCAGCACGCGTCGTCGGTCCTGCCCGTCCCGCGTGCGCCGCACATGTCCCAGCCGCTCCAGTCGGTCGACCAGTGCCGTCGTTCCGGCCGAGTTGAGGCCCAGTTGGGCGCCCAGCCACCCCGGAGTCGCCGGCGTGCCCGCGCGCGCGGCGTCCAGCAGGGAGATCAACGCCCGCAGGTCCGTGGGGTGCAGGCCATTGCGTTCGGCGAACCCACCGGCGGACAAATGCAGTTCAACGGTGATCGCGCGCAGCAGATGCACCGTCTGCATCCGGGGGTCGTCTGCCTCGCCCATGCCACCGGCCTTCCCCTGATCGACGTCGGTGCATAGTATCTCGCCAAACGAGTATCTCGTCGAACGAGAGACGTTTGGGGTGTGCTGGAGGAGGTCCGATGACAGGCAGCCCGACGCGCGGCGACAGCGCGCGGTTCGACGCTGCGTACCATGCGGTTCTTGCCGACTGGGGAATGCTGGTCGAACCGCTCGCGCTCACCTCCCCGTATGGCGTCACCCACGTGAACACCTGCGGACCGCAGGACGGCGAACCTCTGGTGCTGCTCCACGGAGGCGGGACGACGGCCGCGAGCTGGTACGCGAATGCGGCCCGACTGAGCCGCACCCGGCGCCTGTACGCCATCGACCGGATCGGCGAGCCCGGACTCAGCGTGCGCGGCGGGCAGAGCATCCGCACCACGACGGACCTGTGCGACTGGCTCGACGCAACCCTCGACGGCCTCGGCCTGGAACGCACCGACGTCTGCGGGCACTCGTACGGGGCCTGGATCGCGCTCAACCACGCCCTCCAATCCCCTGAGCGAGTGCGCCGCCTGATACTGCTCGACCCGACGCAGAGCTTCGCCGGGTTCAAGCCCGGCTACCTCCTCCACGCACTCCCGATGCTCGCGCGGCCCACGGCACGGCGCGCCCGCGCGTTCCTCGCATGGGAGACCGGCGGTGCCGCATTCAGCGACGCGTGGCTCCAGCTGTACGGCCGGGCCGCAGAATTCCCGCGCGGCCGCATCGTCACCGGCGGCCGCCCCCAGCCCGCCGGGCTACGGGCGCTCGACGTACCGACCCTGGCCCTGTTCGCGGAGAACAGCCGCGCGCACGACAGTCACAAGGCGGCCGCCGTTGCCCGCATGCTGCTGGGCAACGCCACGGTGGCCATCATTCCCGGGGTCTCCCACCACGGCCTCCCGATGACCGAGGCGGAAGAAGTGGACACCCGGATCCTGGAATTCCTCGCCTCGACCGCGGCATCGGAGTCCCACGGCTGACCCGTCGTCGAGCGAGCATTCACCCGCATGATCCCCACGGACAAGGAGAGTTCATGTTCGCCGCCTACGTCACGGTCACCATCCTCGGCGCGGTCTTCAACGGCATAGCCGCCGTCACTTACCTGATCGGCCACGACTACCCCAAGGCCCAGGCGGACATGAAGCGTGTGCCCCGGTCCTGGGTACCACGGTTGGGCACGTTGCTGGCGATGGGATCCTTGGGGCTGCTCGCCGGGTTCGCGGTGCCACTGCTGGGCACGCTCGCCGCAACCGGCCTCGTGCTGTACTTCACCGGCGCACTCATCGCCCACCTGCGGGTGGGCTCCCGTCAGCTCCAAGGATGGGCCGTCTTCTTCGTCACCGCGGTGGCAGCCCTGACGGTGAACCTGGCCTACCACGGCCCCTGGTGACATGCTCCGCACGCGGCACGTGTCTGCCTCTCTTCGGCCGTCGTCCGAAAGGGGCTCGCTGGGTTCGAGCCACCTCTCAGCTCAGGCGCCTCGCCTCGTGTGCCCCTACCGGTTCCCCCGCCGGCACGCCATGAAGGACATGTGCGAGCACCTCCACACCGCGGACGACACGCGGGCCCGGCCGGTTGAAGTACGCCGGACCGTCCAGGACCCACACCTGGCCGCTGCGTACGGCGGGCAGTTCGTCCCAGCCCGGCAGCCCGGTGAGCAGCTCGCGCTCGCGTTCGGTGCGGTCCGGGTGGAAGCCGCACGGCAGCAGCAGAAGGACTTCGGGCTGTGCGGCGCGCACCGCCTGCCACTCCATCGGCTTGGTGTGCTCGCCCGGCGACGCGAGGAGCGGTTCGCCTCCCGCACTGGTGATCTGCTCAGGAACCCAGTGGCCGGCGGGCCACAGCGGGTCCAGCCATTCGATGGCGACCGTGCGCGGCCGGGGTCGTCCCGCCACCAGTGACCGCACGGTGGCGAGGCGTCCCCGCAGCTCGGCCCGGCGTTCCAGAGCGATCCCGCGGACGCCCAGCAGATCCCCCACGCGTACGAGACAGTCCAATACGTCGTCCAGCGTGCGGGGTTCCAGACTCAGGACCTTGGGCCCGTCCCCGCCCTCGTCCCCGTTCAGCACCCGCACCGCTTCGACCACGCTGCTGTACGACACCGCGCACACGTCGCAGAGGTCCTGGGTGAGTACGACGTCGGGAGCCACGGCGGCCAGCGCGTCGACGTCGAGGGTGTAGAGCGAGGACCCGCTGTGCGCGCTCCCGCCGACGGCGGCCGAGATCTCCCGACTGCTCAGTTCCTCGGAGGAGAATCCGGCCGAGGTGACGACCGGCACGGACGAGATCTGTGCCGGCGGCCAGTCGCACTCGTGCGTGCGGCCCACGAGTTCCGCGGCCAGACCGAGTTCGGCCACGATGTCGGTGGCCGCGGGGAGCAGGGAGACGATGCGCATGACCCGACCGTACGGCCTGGGGGTGCCCGGCATCGCACCGTCGCCGCAGTGGGGTGGGCTTCCTCCCCAGTAGTCCGGGTCTCCCCACCGACCGCCGGCCCCGGTCGGCACCAGGCGGACGCGCAGGAGGAACGGCGTTGCTTCCCGTGTCGCGGGCGAGGACGAACTGCTGGTGCGGTGGCCGAACGGGGGGCCGGGCTCCCGGGCAGGTCGACACCGGGGTCCGGGGGCGAGACGCGGCCGGCTTCCCACCGTCGCGGGCGGCTCACCTCACATCGGCGGGGGCTGTGCCGTCATAGAGGTATGAACACAAAATTCCGGTACGCCAGTCTCGGCCTCCTGGCCGTGGTCGGCCTGTACACAGGGGTCTGGGCCTATTGCTCCCCGACCGGGTGGTACAGGAACTTCCCCGGCTTCGGGCTGAGCTGGCTGCCGCAGCTGGGCCCGTACAACGAGCACCTCGCCAAGGACGCGGGGCCATGTTCCTGGCGCTGTCCGTGCTGACGCTCATCGCGCTGGGCCAGGTGCGGAACAACCGGCTGGTGCAGACGGCGGGTGCGGCGTGGCTGGTCTTCAACGTGCTGCACTTCAGCTATCAGGTACAGCACCTCGACATGTACGGGACGCGGGACCAGGTACTCAATGTCGTCTTCCTGGCCGCGCTGGTTTTGTCGGCGGCGCTGCTGCTGGTACCGATCCTCCCCGCGCGGCAGGGTGATGCACGATGAACGACGGAAGCGTGAGCGCGAAGAAGGGGCCCGGCATGAGAGTGGCAGTGGCAGGCGGAACGGGACTCGTCGGACGGTACGTGGTCGAGGAGCTGACCGCGGCAGGGCACGATCCTTTGGTGCTGGCCCGGTCACGAGGTGTGGACCTTTTCGCGGGCGGGGCGGGGCTCGACGCCGTGCTGGAAGGGGTGGAGGCGGTCGTCGACGTGAGCAACGTGACGACCACGAGTGCCAAGAAGGCGGTCGCGTTCTTCGACACCGTCGGCCGCAACCTCCTGGACGCGGGCGTACGGGCCGGCGTACGGCACCACGTGGTGCTGTCGATCGTCGGCATCGACCGGGTCGGCCTCGGCTACTACCAGGGCAAACTCCGTCAGGAGGAGGTGTTGAAGGAGGGGTCGACGCCGTGGACGGTGCTGCGGGCCACGCAGTTCCACGAGTTCGCGGGGCAGATTCTCGATCGGGTTCCGGGCCCCTTCGCGGTGGTGCCCCGGATGCAGACCCAGCCGGTCGCGGCCCGGGAAGTGGCACAGCACCTCGTGCAACTCACTCTGGCCCCGGCGCAGGGTATGGCCCCCGATCTCGCCGGGCCGCGCGTCGAGCAGCTCGTCGACATGGCGCGCAGGCTGCTGCGAGCCAGGAATCAGCGGCGTCTGCTGCTGCCGGTGAAGATGCCCGGTGCCACCGGTGCGGCCATGACCGGGGGCGGTCAGCTGCCGAACGGGCCGGGCCCTCGGGGCACTCGGACCTTCGACGAATGGCTCACCCAGTACGTCACCCAGGAAGGATGACGACGCCGTGCCCACCCCACCCGGTTCGGTCCAGAACCCCACGCTCGGCTCCCTCATGGCCGAGCGGCGCGGGCTGCTGAACCTCGGCTACCGGATGCTCGGTTCCGTGCAGGACGCCGAGGACGTCGTGCAGGAGACGTACGCCCGCTGGTACGCCCTGTCCGAGGAGGAGCAGCGGGCGATCGCGGTACCGCTGGCCTGGATGACCCGGGTCGCCTCGCGGATCTGCCTCGACCAGCTCGCCTCGGCGCGGGTCCGCCGTGAGCGCTACACGGGTGAATGGCTGCCCGAGCCCGTCCGGCACAGCGCCACCTGGACCAGCACCGGGGGAGCGGGGGCGGACGATCCGGCGGACCGGATCACGCTCGACGAATCGGTCGGCATGGGGATGCTGGTGGTCCTGGACTCGGTGACGCCCGCGGAACGCGTCGCGTTCGTCCTCCACGACGTCTTCGGCATGCCGTTCGCCGAGATCGCCGAGACGGTGGGCCGCACCCCTGCGGCCTGCCGCCAGCTCGCCTCGTCCGCCCGCCGACGGCTTGCCGAGCGACGACCCGGCCCCAGCACGGCGCGGGAACACCGCCAGGTCGTCTCCGCGTTCCGCGAGGCGTGCGAGACCGGCGACCTCGACACCCTCGTCGCCCTGCTCGATCCCGATGTCGAGTCGCGCAGCGATGGCGGCGGCAAGGTCCGGGCGGCTCTGCGCCCGGTCGTCGGCCGGGACAAGGTGGCCCGCCTCTTCCTCGGTCTCATGCGCAAGGAACCTGAAGTCGATCTCGTCGAGGACGAGGTGAACGGCACTCCCGGCGTGGCGGTGCGCGTGGCCGGTACCACCGTCGCGGTCCTCGCCCTGGAGGTGTGCGACGGTCTGATCACGCACGTGTGGCTGGTGGTGAACCTGGACAAGCTCCACGCGTGGACCGGCTACGACACCCCGCCGGCGTGACCAGGCCGGTCGGCAGGTTCATCCCGAGGTAGTCGTTGGCGGTCACCGCGTCGAAGTGCGCCGCCGCCCGGGGCAGCATGTACGGCGCGGCGGGGTGGTGCGCGCCGCATGCGTCGTGGGGTAGAAGACACTGGCCCCGCCCCACCGCCCTGGTACCCCGACCGACGACCCGCCGTGCGCGCCTGCTCACGTCGCCATCTCTCACCGGGCAGTGCGTGCCGGACGAAGAGCACCCGTCCCTGTGCGGTGACCGCACGACGGTGACCACCGCATGGCGCCGATGAACCCTCCGGCCTGGCCCCGCACTTCGCGGGGCCAGGCCGGATCTGAAGCTCGCCCCGGGACGCGGTGCTATTCGGCCCGCGCGGTTTCCCTGGGCGATCCGTACGACTCGTGGAAGACGTTGCGTTCCCGGCCACGGCGGCCGGGGTGGCGTCGTTCCTCCGCCGGATATCCGACGGATACGAGCAGCGCGATCGCCAGGTCGTCGCGATCACCGATGCCGATCGCCTGCTTCACCTGGAGCTCGTCCCAGCCGTTCATCGGGGAGGTGGCCAGTCCCATCTCTGTGGCGGCGAGCATGACGTAGGTGGCTGCGATCATGGCGTCCTTGACCGCGTACTCACGCAGCAGGCCACGTTCCTCGAGGTCCTCCTGGAATGCGTGTGATGCCCCGGCGAACATCGTGGCGAACTCAGCGCTCCACGCTCCATTGCGGAGCGCCTGTTCATGGACATCGCTGTGGTCGTCGCGCCAGGACGCGGGCTCGGCCACGAAGACCAGCAGGAGTGGCGCCTCCTGCGGTTGGGGCTGACCGCCGGTGGCCAGGGCCAGACCCTTGCGGACCTCGTCGCTGGTGACGGCGACGATCGATCGATCCTGAAGGTTCCAACTGGTGGGCGCTTCTATGGCGAGAGCAACCAGTCGGTCGAGGGCGGCGGCAGGGACCGGATCGGGCCGGTAGTGGCGGACGGTGCGGCGGGTGAGGATCGCTTCGGCAACGGACATGGTGGGATGCGTCATGTGAGTCACTATTGGAGAGCGGCTCTCCAACGGGAAGAGGGCACTAATTAGTGCCCTACTCTCCCTTCATGAAGACCATCGTGGAGTCCTCAGGACTGCCGGCCGACGCCTTCTCGGCGAAGTGCCCGACCCGCCAGGTGCTCGACCACATCGCAGGCAAGTGGACGATCCTGGTCGTGGACGCCCTCATTGGGGGCACCATGCGACACACCGACCTGAGTCGACGCATCGAGGGCGTCTCGCAGAAGATGCTGACCCAAACCCTGCGCAGTCTCGAGGCCGACGGGTTCGTCACCCGCACGATCCATCCCACCATCCCGCCCCGGGTCGACTACGACCTCACATCGCTCGGCCGCAGCCTGGCCGAGCCCATCAGTGCGCTCCGCGAGTGGACGGAGAATCACATCAACGAGATCGAACACGCGCGGCGACAAGCGCACCCGGCTAGCTGACGCCGAGGTCCCGGCGGGGTTCCGCCTGTCGGCGTTCTTCCTGGTTCATGACCGGGAACAACTCCAGGGCGCCGGTGATGGTCAGGACACGCAGAACCGGGGTGCTGGGAGCCAGCAGGATCACGCTCCCGGAGCGCTCCAGCGCGTGGAGGCGGGCCTGCAGAAGGGTGCTGAGGAAGGTGGAGTCGCCGAAGCTCACGCCGGCCAGGTCGAAGACCAGATGCGGGTGATGGTCCAGGGCGCGATCCACCGCGTCCCGCACGGGACCGACCCCGTCGAGGTCGACTTCTCCGGCGACCGTGACGACACTGGGTTCGCCCAGGGTGAGGGAAACCGTCAGGCGGGCGCCCCGTGGAACGGGGGCGAACATGGATTCCACGGTCGCTCCAAGTGATCTGTTGTCGTAAGACAACAATCTTGCCACAGCTCCGGCCGGATTCGAACAACGGCGGCCATTGAGCGGGCGGAACGCGGCGAGTGCGCTGGGCGGTTCGAAGACCTGCCCATGCCGTCCGGTGCTCGCATTGCGATGCGATCACCCGCTTGACTTGAACCCCACTTGAAGTACAACGATGATCCACATGACCACGGAATCCACGGCCCACGCGGCAGCCATCGAAGCAATCACCGAACTCGTCGCCACCGTCGAGCGCTCCCAGCGGAACAAGGACCCCGAGGAGTTCCTCGGCCTCTTCCACCCGGACGCGGTATGGACGACGGCCCACGGCAAGGTCCTCATCGGACTCGACGCGATCTCGGAGTTCACCCGCGAGGTGCTCCCTGCGGCGAACTGGGACGGCAAGGTCACCTACGAGGTGATCCACGTGTTCTTCATCCGCCCCGATGTCGCGGCGGTCAAGGTCCGTCAGCGTTACCTGGCCGCGGGGGAGGAGAGCGAGGGCGCTCCGCTGTACGTCGTCTCCCGGCAGGCCGACGGCCGCTGGCTGCTGACCGTCGGCCAGAACACGGCGGTCGTCACCGACTGACGTGCCCGTCCATCAGGATCCCGTCCCGGATCAGGCGTCGGTCTTCTCGATCGGGCGGACCGCGACCGCGTCGATCTCGAAGAGCATCCCGGGCAGCGCGAGCGCGGCGACCCCGACGAGTGTCTGGGCGGGCAGCCGGTCGGCCCAGGCGCCGTGCAGCGCCTTGCCGAGGATCTCCAGCTTCTCCAGGTCGTGGTCGACGATGTACGAGCCGAGTCGTACGACATGTTCCAGGCCGAGACCGACGCCGGCGAGCGCGATGCGCAGGTTGGCGACGGAGCGTTCGACCTGGGCGGCGAAGTCGCCGGGAACGACCTGGCCGCTTTCGTCGGAGGCGTACTGACCGCCGATGAACACCGACTCGCCGGGTGCGGAGGCGGCATGGCTGTATCCGAACGGGGTGGGATCGTGCAGTCCGGCAGGGTTGGTGAGGGTGCGGTTGTCGCTCATGTGTGGTGGCTCCTTCGATTGTGGGTTGTGCGGCGGTGCCGCGGTGGTGGTACGTGTCGTCAGGTGTCCTGGCGTCGCCCGCACGGTCATTGAACAGGTGCGACAGGTTCGACAGCATGGGCAGGCGCGCCGAGGAAGGCGGTGAGGGCGGCGTCGGCCGCGGTGAGCGCGAGGGGGCCGGCGCTCAGGGAGTCGTGGACGAACTCCACCGTGGCGTCCTTGATGCCGCAGAACTCGGATATGCCCAACCGGGGTTGGCGGTCGATGACGGAGTCCCAGCCGCGCTCCGTGAACTGTTCGCGCGGGTAGCTGGAGAGCCCGATCCAGAGCATTCTTTTGGCGCCCAGACGAGGACGGCTGCGGCCGTACGCGAAGCCGTAGTTCCACACCCGGTCGATCCAGCCCTTGAGAATGGCGGGGAGGGCGAACCACCAGAGCGGGAAGACCACGACGATGACGTCGGCGGTGTCGATCCGTGCCATGTGGGCCCGGACCTCGGGGGAGTAGTGCTTGTCACGGTCTGCCCAGTCCGGCTCGTCCTCAGGGCCGGTGCGGGGATCGAAGCCCTCGGCGTACAGGTCGAGCAGGTCGACGGTGTATCCGTCGGCGATCAGGCGTTCGCGGGTGCGGTGGGCGATCTGCGCGGTGAGGGAGTCACTGCGCGGGTGGGCGAGCACCAGCAGGGCGTGTTGTGTCATGGCCGTCAGCCGTCCAGCCGGACGAGCATCTTGCCGGTGTTGGCGCCGCGCATCATGCCGAGGAAGGCGGCCGGGGCCTGGTCGATGCCCTCGAACACGGTCTCCTCGGTGCGCAGGGTGCCGTCGGCCAGCCACCCCGCGGCGCGCCCGATCCACTCGGGGAAGAGGTCGAAGTAGCTGCTGACCAGCATGCCGCGCAGGGTCAGCTCCTTGGCTGCCGCCTGGAACAGATTGTCGGGACCGGCGGCCGGCATGGTGGCGTTGTACTGGCTGATCGCGCCGACCAGGGCGATCCGGCCGCCGGTGCGCATCGCGCCGATGGCTGCCCGCAGGTGGTCACCGCCGACACTGTCGAGGTAGACGTCGATCCCTTCCGGGGCGGCCTGGGCGAGTTGTTCCTCCAGCGAGCCCGCGCGGTAGTCGATGGCGGCGTCGTACCCGAAGTCGGTCTCGCAACTGCGGCGCGCGCTGGAGCTCGCCGAGCCCGGCGGCCGGGAGCTGGTCGTCCACCGGCCGGCCGGCTACCTGCTGCAGATACCGGACGGCGCGCTGGATTCCGGTCGGTTCGCCGCGCTCACGCTGCAGGCCCGCCGGATGCCGGACGCGCACGGCCGGGTGCCGCTGCTGCGGGAGGCTCTGGCGCTGTGGCGCGGGCCGGCGTTCGCGGAGTTCCGCGACCACGCCTTCGCGCAGCCGGCCGCCATCAGGCTGGACGAGCAACGGCTGACGGCGGTGGAGGAGCTGGCCGGGATACGCCTGGAGCTCGGCGAACACCGTTCGCTGGCCGATGAGTTGGGCGACCTCGTCCGTGAGCATCCGCTACGGGACAGGCTGCGGGCCGTCCACATGCAGTCGCTGTACCGCTCGGGCCGGCAGGCCGAGGCACTGGAGAGCTATCGCGAGTTGACGGAACACCTGGCCGATGAGCTGGGGCTCGATCCCGGCCCCGAGTTGGTCGCCCTCCACGGGGCGATCCTGCGGCAGGACCCGGACCTGGTGCCCGACCCGACTCCTACTGCCCCCTCCGTCCACGCGGCTCGGATGCCCGGCCCGGACGTCGCCGACGCTGCGCCCCGCACCAACCTGCCAGCCGCATCGACCGACCTGATCGGACGAGGCCAGGATGTCGTCCAGGTGCGCGGGTTGCTCGCCTCGGGTCGCCTGGTCACCCTGACCGGGCCCGGTGGCGTCGGCAAGACCCGGCTCGCACTGGCGGCCGCTGAAGCGGCCCGCGACGCCTTTCCCGACGGGACCTGGCTGATCGAACTCGCGGCCGAGACCGTACGGACCGGAGGTACCGCCGACGTGGCCACTGCCGTGGCCGACGTGCTGGGCATCCGCGATCACGCCGCCGGTGACCCGCCGTCCTCGCGGACCGAAGACCGGCTCGCCCACGCGCTCGGCACCCGACGCCTCCTGCTCGTCCTGGACAACTGCGAACACCTGGTCCAGCCGGTCGCCGACCTGGCCGAGTCCCTGCTGCGGCACGCTCCCGGACTGCGCATCCTGGCCACCAGCCGGGAGCCGCTGGCGATCTCCGGCGAGACACTGCACGCGGTCGAGCCGCTGCGGGAGTCCGACGCCGTGCAGCTGTTCGCTGCACGGGCGGCGGCTGCCGCCCCGGGATTCGCCCTCGGCCCTGCCAACGCCGACGCGGTGGCACTGGTCTGCGAGCGTCTCGACGGCATGCCCCTGGCGCTGGAACTCGCGGCCGCCCGGGTGCGCGCCCTGGGCGTCCACGAGCTGGCCGAGCGCCTGAGAGACCGCTTCCGCCTGCTGAACGCGGGGCGCCGCGACGCACCGGCGCGCCACCAGACCCTGCGCGCGGTCATCGACTGGAGCTGGGGGCTGCTGACGAACTCCGAGCGCTCCGTTCTGAGCCGCCTGGCGGTCTTCGCCGGTGGATGCACGCTGCCCGCAGCCGAAGAGGTCTGCGCCGCGCAGGACGTACCCGCCGACGACGTCCTCGACGTCGTGACCCGGCTGGTGGACCGCTCGCTGGTCACCGTGCTGAACAGCGAGGACGGCCCCCGCTACCGGATGCTGGAGTCGATCGCCGCCTACAGTCTTGAACGGCTCGACGAGGCCGGTGAGACCCGGCCCGCCCGCCGACGGCACCGGATCCACTACACCGAGCTGGCCGAACGCGCCGAACCGTGGCTGTACGGCCCCGACCAGCGCCGCTGGCTGCGTCGGCTCGACAGCGACAGCGCCAATCTGCGCAGCGCGCTGGCCGATGCCACATCCGGGTCCAGGCCGGACGGGGGCGCCGACGGGGATGCGGATCTGGCGGTGCGGCAGGTCAACGCGCTGGCCTGGTACTGGTTCCTGCGCGGCCGCATGGGTGAGGCCAGGCGATCGTTCGACCTGGCACTGGGTTGCGGGGGCTGCGGCGCCCTCGGTGACGACGTCCCTGCCCTCGACCGGGGTTCCGCGGGCCGCAGCAGCGCGCTGGCGCGGCAGGCCGGGTTCGAGCTGCTGGCCGGCGACCACGCGCAACCGAAGCAGCCGAACGGCGGGGAGTACGACGCGGCCGACCCCAGGGCGCGATGGTTCCTGGCCCACGCCCGGTGCGGCTTCGCCGGTCCGTCCGATGAGATCCCGTCGGATGGGGTTCCGTCGGATGGGGTTCCGTCCGATGGGGTTCCGACGGCAGAACTGCTGGCCGAGTTCCACGCCGCCGGCGACTCCTGGGGTATCGCGGCGGCGCACAGCACCCGCGCCACGGAAGCCATCTACCGGGGCGACCTGACAGCCCTCAGAGAGCACGCCGTCGACAGTGCGGCCCGGTTCGCCGAACTCGGCGACCGATGGGGCCAACTGCAGTCCGCCGAACAACTGGGGATCCTGGCCGAGATCGCCGGCGACTACGACGAGGCCGCGCGTCTGCACCGCGACGGCGTGCGCATCGCGGAGGAACTCCAGCTGTGGACGGATGTCTCGTTCCGGTTGTCCAGATTGGGCAGGATCGCACTGCTCACCGCGGAGTACGGGTCCGCCGCAGAGCTCCACGAACGGGCCCGACGGCTGGCCGCCGAGCAGTCCCACCGACCCGCCGAGCAGTTCGCTGAGACCGGACTCGCCCTCGGAGCCCGTCGGCAGGGCGACCTCGATGCGGCGGAGAAGCACCTGCGGCCCTGGCTGGACTGGAACCGCAGGATGGGTGTGCATTCCGGAATGGCGCTGATCCTCGCGCAGCTCGGCTTCGTCGCCGAGCAGCGCGGCGACGCCCAGCAGGCGTACGTACTGCACCTGGAGGGCTTGACCGCGGCACGCAGGACAGGCGATCCCCGGGCGGTCGCGCTCGCACTCGAAGGGCTGGCCGGCGCTCAGGCACTGGCGAGCCGATCCACCCCCGCCGCCGGCCTGCTCGGCACGGCCGCCGCCCTCCGGGAGTCGGTCGGCACCCCGCTTCCCCCGGCCGAACGCGGCGACGTCGCCCGCGCCACCGCGCGCGCGACCGAGGCCCTGGGCATGGACGCGTTCGCCACCGCCTTCCAGCAGGGCCGCGACCTGGACCCTGACGACCACCTACGCCACTTGCCCACGCTCCCTGTGGGAGAGGCGGCGGCGCAATGACAACGGACGTGGGCGACGGACGGCGAAGGTCCGTCCCGGGTGCCCGCTCCGTCGCGGCCACCCGGGCGAAACCCGTCGAGCCGGCCGGTGCGCCGCGAGTACTGCCACATCGCCGCAGGTGACAGTGGTAACGGTCCCCATTACAACCTTTGGTGGAAGCGGCGTTGCTGCGGTTCACTTGACCCCAGCCGCATCCGTCCGCACACCTTGGAGGTCCTTGTGAGTGACCACGGGCATGATCACGCCGCCGGACCCGACGGCGGTGGGGGCGGTCATGCGGGGCACTCGCACGGGGTGGCCGCGGATGCGGACCGGCGGTGGCTGACGATCGCCCTGGTGCTGATCGGCGTGTTCATGTGCGCCGAGGTTGTCGTCGGGGTGGCCGCGAACTCCCTCGCGCTGATCTCGGACGCCGCGCACATGCTCACGGACGTCGTCTCGATCGTGCTGGCACTGGTCGCGATGCGCCTGGCGGCCAGGCCGGCGAAGGGGCACTACACCTACGGTCTCAAGCGCGTGGAGATCCTTTCCGCACAGGCCAACGGCTTGACGCTGCTGCTCCTGTCGGTGTGGCTGGCCTACGAGGCCGTCCAGCGGCTGATCTCGCCGCCCGCCGTCACCGGCGGCCTCGTCCTGATCACCGCCCTGGTCGGCGTGGCGGTCAACCTCGTCGCGACCTGGTCGATCTCCAAGGCCAACCGCACCTCGCTGAACGTCGAGGGCGCCTACCAGCACATCCTCACCGACCTGTTCGGCTTCATCGCGACCGCGGTCGCCGGAGCGATCGTGCTGACCACCGGGTTCGAGCGCGCGGACGCCATCGCCTCCCTTCTCGTCGTCGCGCTGATGCTCAAGGCCGGGTACGGACTGATCCGTGACTCGGCGCGGATCTTCCTCGAAGCCGCGCCCGTCGGAGTGGACCCCGACGCCCTCGGCGACCGCCTCGCCGCGCAGGACACCGTCGTGGAGATCCACGACCTGCACGTCTGGCAGATCACCTCCGGCCAGAACGCCCTGTCCGCCCACGTGCTGGTCCAGCCCGGCAAGGACTGCCACGCCGTACGCCGCACGCTGCGGCAGTTGCTCCAGGACGAGTACCGCATCGAGCACGCGACCCTGCAGGTCGACCACGTCGGCGAGGAGGACAATTCGGACCTGTTGCAGATCACCACGCCGCCCGGCGGTGACGAGGACCCGCACTGCGACGACTCCCACGGACCCGTCCACCGCTCGGTCCCCCACGACCACTGACCTCCCGGTTGCGGCTGTCTTCGCGGGTGGCACCGCGCAACGCCCGGAGCCATCTCCGGACCGTCCGCGCCGCCGGATGCCCCGGCAGCGTCCGGTCGCTGACCTTGGACGAGGCTCTGCAGCAGATGGGTCCGATCGCCGAGGTGTTCGCACTCGACCAGCAACTCACCGGCGCCCGCGCCCAACGCGAGCTCGGCTGGACGCCCACTCGTCTCGATGCCCTGGCCGAACTCGCGCACAGCTGAACGGTCCGCGCCGGCCAGCTCGATCGGGCGGGGGGAGGGGGCATCTGCCGTGATCGGGAAGGGTGCGGCTCGTGGGGGAGCACAGGGCCCGGGCCGACCCCCGATCATCTGGTCGGCGGGTGCCGGCCCCGTCCTGAGCCCCGCGCGGTCACAAAAGGTGTTGGCGGTCGATCGTCGGGCCGGGATAATCCGGCTTTCCAGGGGCGGGGGAGTGCGTATGGCCGGAGTGTTCGCGTGTGTGGGGTGCGGCGCCGTGCTGACTGCTCCTCTGTCGCGGGTGGCGCTTCCCGACCATGCTCACCAGAGTTATGGATACGGGCTGTTCCCCGTGCTGATGGACCCGGGGACGTACGCCGTCGATCCGGAGCCCTCCGGGCCACCGTGGCGGTTGTGGGACGAGGTCGGTGAGGGGGAGGCGGAGACCCGCGGTGTGTTCGCGCCGGTCTCTGCCCTGTCCCTCGGGGCGCCCGGAGCGATCCTCGTCAGCCCCGGTGACACCCGCGGTACCGTCCTGATGCTCGAGCAGTGTGATGGCGGCTGCTGCGGGCTGGACGGGAGGGACGGCCCGAATCTGGCATGCGAGGGGTGCGGGCGGGCGGTGGCGACCCGCATCGACGACTGCTCGCGCTGGCAGGCGGTGTGGCTCGACCCGAAGGCAGTACACCGGCTTCCCACTGACGGCCCCGAGACCCAGTGGATCGGTTGGGAGGCACTGGCGAACGACCGGGAGGGCACACCGCCGGTCGAGCCGTCCGGGGTCTGGAGCCCTCGATGGGCGGCGGCGGTCGGCACGGCGCTGGCCCACCTGGTGGCGGCCTCGGCGGGCACAGCGGTGTCCGTCCCCGACGGCCCTGTCGCGGACATCTTCCGACGTTCGCTCGACGCGCTGCTTCCGTCCGGGCCGACGGCGAAGACAGCCGTCCTGGCCGGACCGGGCCTGCAGGCCCCGGACCCCGCCGCCGCCATCGTCCTGGTTCCGCGGCATCCGCAGACGGGGAGGGCATGGCAGCCGTCCGGCACCGCGGATACCGTGCCATTGGCCGCCGAGGTGTGGGCGTATCTGGCTTTCCACAGCGAACAGTTGCTGGTTCCCGCGAGTGGTCGACTGCCCGACGGTGTCTTGCGCGATGATCCCCTGCCGCTCCACCCATGGGGGCCGTTCCGGCCCGACTCGGGAGTCTTCCGCAGCACGCTGGCCCGGCTGCCCGTCGTCCGTCAGCCCTGGTTGCACCGGATCTACGACGACGTGAGCGCGCAGCCGTACGCCCGCCCGTTCTAGTGGCGCGAGGCCAGTGCCGCGAAGCCGGCCCGTTGAGCGGGAAAGGGGCTGGGCACTTTCACGTCGTTGGGGGTCTGGTGTCCAGGCAGCAGTGGACGAAGTCCTGGATGACGGGATTGGTGTCGTCGGCGGGTGCCCAAGCGACGCCGACCTGACTCGGGCTGACGCCGCTGACGGGTCGGTAGGTGACGCCGGGGCGGGCGTATAGGCGGGCGGCGGATTCGGGAGCGAGGGCGATGCGCCTACTTTTCTGGGGCCGTCGCCTCTCTCGTCCTTGCCGCCATGAGATGGGCGTAGGTGGCCGGTCGGCGCGGGTGGCGGAACGGTCGGCTCCCGCCGCGAGGTGAAACCGCCGCCCGACCTCCGGTCCAGGACTTCGATAGATTCCCATCGTAGCTCGATGGATGGATGGGTCATGGGAAAGCTGGCAGTGGGTGCGCTGCGCGCCGTGCTCGTGGTGGTGATCACCGGCACCGCGCTCGTACAGGTGTTGATGCTGTGGACGTTGATCAGCGGGAACGACCCGGAGGACGGATCGATCCCGCTGACCCCACTGCGCGTGATCACGATCCTGGGGATGGTGTCGGCCCAGGTCGCCCTGGTCTGTGTATGGCGGCTGGTGGCGATGGTGCGACGCGGAACCGTGTTCTCCCACGCCGCCTTCCGCTACGTGGACGGCGTGATCGGCGCGATCGTGGGGGCTGCCCTCGTGTGGTTCGCGGTCACGGCCATCAACGCGCCGGGCCAGCGGGAGGACCCAGGTGTCACCGTGATCATGGCCGGGATCGGCGTGGCCATCCTGGGGGTCGCGCTCATCGTGCTCGTGCTGCGAATGCTGCTCGCCCAGGCCGTGGTGCGCGACGTCGAAGCGGCGCAGATGCAGGCCGAGCTGGACGAGGTGATCTGATGCCGATCACCGTCGACATCGACGTGATGCTGGCCAGGCGGAAGATGTCCGTGGGCGAGCTCGCGGAGCGCGTAGGGATCACTCCCGCCAACCTGGCGGTACTCAAGAACGGCCGCGCCAGGGCGGTACGCTTCGCCACGCTCGCCGCGCTCTGCGAAGTGCTCAAGTGCCAGCCGGGCGACCTGCTGCGCTGGGAGGCCGAGGATGCCGCGGGCGGGTGACGTGCCCCGGGGGCGGGCGTAGCAACGTTGGGCACCACCGGCCCCTGCCGCGGCACGTGGACGTCACCGCGCTCCGGCCCCGCGGCCGCCACGTTCGGTCCCGGCTTCCGGTACCCGCCGTTCCGGGCCACAGCCGTAGAGGGCGGCCGTACTGCGTTGATTGGTCGGCGATGACCCCGGCCATGCGACGTCGTCGATGGCGAGCCACGGTGCGGCGGCCACGGCTGTGGGGGTGAGCCCGGTGAAGGCCTTGACCTCGTGGTGGAGGTGGGACTGGTCGACGTAGCCGCTGGCGGAGGCGACGCTCGCAGGGGCGAAGCCCGCCGCGAGGAGGTGAGCGGCATGGTCGAACCGGACCAGCCGGGCGGCTCGCTTGGGTGTGATGCCGAGCTGGGACCGGAAGCGGGCCGACAGGCGCTTGCGGCTCCAGCCGGCCTCGTCCGCCAGGCCGTCCACCCGCATACGCCCCCGGCTGGTGAGCGTCCGCCGCCAGGTGTGGGCGACCTCCGCATCGACCGATGGGCGGCGGTCCGTCATCCGTCGGCCGAGGAATTCCACCGCGATCGCGAAGCGCTCGTCCCACGAGGCGGCGGCGCGCAGTCGGTCCTCGGCCCGCTCGGCGTCGTGGCCCCAGACATCCCTGAGGGACTCCACCGTCCCGCAGAACTCCGTCGACGAGCCGAGCACCGCGGCCGCCGCGACCGGGTCCAGCCGGATCTGGAGGCACTCGCCCACCCGGCCGGAGGCCCGAAGATCTCCGGGGAGGAGCCCCACGATGACACTGCCGCGCCCATGCCGACCAGCGGTGCCGTAGACGAGGCCGTCTCCCTCGCTGAGATCGACGAGCAGGGTGACGGACGGGTGCGCGACCATGGCGATGTCCACGAAGGTGGGGACACGCTGGCCGAAGCCGGCCATGCTGATTCCCGGCAGCCGATCAGAGGGGCGGGGGACCGTGACGTCCACGCTCGCCCAGTCGAAGGCAACCCCGGTCGATAACACGCAACCAGCCTAATCCTTTGAGGGGATCGCGGAGGGGGTGTCGGCGCCCTCCGCAGCGAAGCCCAGCAGCAGTCGGCCGGTCGTCTCGGGCGCCTCCCACATGGGTATGTGGCCGACGCCCGGCAGCAGCTCGACCCGCGCGGTCGGCACCGCGTCGTACTGATGGGCCGAGGACGGCTCCCAGCGGGGATCGGCGGCGCCGAAGACCGCCAGCACGGGGACATCGAGGGTGGTCAGACGCTCGGGTACGTTCCGTTCGGTGATGTACGCGAGGTTCCGGCGCAGCACCGTCCTGAACGCTCGGTACGTGATGCCTTGTAGGTCGGCGACCACAGCGTCCGGGATGTCGACCGGGCGGGCGAGCGTCGCGTTGATCCCTTTGCGGATCATCGCGTCCGAACGCCGCGACCACACGAACGGCCCGAAGGGCGGGGTCAACATGACCCGCAGGATGAGCGGCTGCGGAAGGAACGCATCGATGCTCGGGCCGGTGCTGATCAGCGCGAGCGACCCCACCAGATCGGGGCGCTGCTCCGCGAGCGCGGTGGCGACGTAGCCGCCGCTGGAGTGCCCGACCACATTGACGCGACGAAGACCGGAATCGTCGAGCAGCGCCGCAACCCGGCTCGCCTGCACGGGCACGTCGTATGACGATGCGGGCGGGGACTGGCCGCACCCGGGGAGGTCGACCCGGATGACGTGATGGTGGCTGGCCAGTGCCGGGACCAAGGGACTCCACGAGGCGCCCGAGGCGCCTGATCCGTGGATGAGCAACAGCGGCGGCGCGTGCCGCGGGCCGTTGTGGACCACATGCATTCCGTGCGCGTTGTACTCAACGTCGTCCTGACTCATGCAACGGATGATGCATGGGCCGCGGACCACCCGTCTTGTACAAATGTCGTCGCGGAGCCGACGTCCGCATGCCGCGCTCGTCCGGCCGGTGTGCGGGGAGGGGAGTCGGAGGCCCCTCGGGGTCAGGAGCTCCGGGTGTGGTGGTCCAGCAAGCGGTTGAGAAGTTCCACGAACTGGTCGCGTTCGGCCGGACTCAGCGGCGCGAGCAGTTCGTCGTGGAGGCCGTCCAGGACCTTGTCGAGGCGCAGCAGGTGAAGGCGCCCCTGGGCGGAGATCGTGATGATGTTGCGGCGCCGGTCGTCGGGGTCCGGCCCCCGCTCGACGAGGTCACGCTCGACCAGTTCGTTGAGCACGCCGACCATGTCGCTGCTGAAGATGCCGGTGCGCCTGCTCAGCGCCGCTTGGCTGGCCGGCCCGTACTCCTGCAGTGAAGCGAGCGCGGCGTAGTGCCACTTGCGGGCGTCGGCCTGGGCCAGTCCCTCGGTTATCAGCCGGTCCGACCGCGTGGACAGCTGCGACAACAGTCGGCTCGCCCGTCGACGCAGCCTGTCGGGCGTCTTGGGCGCGCCGTCGTCGGGCATGTCGGCTGTTTCGGCGTTGCTCATGGCGCCCATCCTACCCGTTGCGTTAGTTCGACTAGCGATATACGTTCATTCGCGCCACAACCGTTAGTGCAACAAACGTTGTCTGAGTGAACTCCAAGGACGGAAGATTTTGCCCACCAGAACACTGCGGATTCCCACCCCGGACGGCCAGGCCGACGCTTTCGCCGCCTTCCCCGACCATGGCGAGCGGCACCCAGGGGTGCTGTTGTACACGGACGTCTTCGGCGTGCGGCCCGAGCTGGAGGAGAGGGCCCGCGAACTGGCCCGGCACGGGTACTACGTGCTCGTCCCCAACCTCTACTACCGGCACGGCCCGGCACCGGTGATGGAACTCCCCGCGCACATCGGACACGAGATCCGGCCCGCCGTCGTCGCCCAGCTGATGCCCCTGGTCGAGGCGCACACCACCGAACGTGCTCTGCGCGACGCCGACGCCTACCTCGCGTTCCTCACCAGCCGGCCCGAGGTCAGTGCCAGACCGGTCGGCGTGATCGGCTACTGCATGGGCGGCGTCCTGGCGCTGCGCACCGCAGCGGCCCGCCCCGACCAGGTGGCCGCCGTCGCCGGGTTCCACTGCGGCAACCTGGTCACTGCCGCGCCCGACAGTCCGCACCGCCTCGTCCCCAAGATCGCCGCCCAGGTCCACCTCGGCCACGCCGAGCACGACATGACGTCCGAGGCCATCAGCGAGCTCGACCAGACGCTGAATGCCGCGGGTCTCGGCTACACCTCCGAGATCCACCCCGGCACCGTCCACGGCTTCACCATGTCCGACACCGACGCCTTCAACCCCTCCGCCTTGCAGCGCCACTGGGACGGCCTGCTCGCCCTCCTCGACCGCACCTTGGTCAGCAGCTGAAACTCCGGCTCGGAAACCGAACCGCAAGTCGCGCCTGAGCGTGGCGAGTTCGGGGGAGTCCTTCACCTTGTTCGCCGGTCGCGCGCTCCCGTCAGAAGACGCCGCAGGAGGCCGACGGGAGGAAGCCGTAGCTCTGGATCGCGGCCTGGGTCGTGGTGTTCTGGCAGATCCAGCCGCTGCTGATGAAGAGCGCCTTGGGGGTGATGGCGTGGCTGTCGCCCGCGTTCCAGTCTCCGGAGCGGACGTCCCTTCGGGAAGACAGGAGCCGGGTATGCCGATCCGGACCCACGATGAGACCAGCCGAACGCAACCGGAAGACCGCTCCGATGGAGGCCGCGACTCCGTATGCCCTGGCCGGCCCGCGCTGTGGCGGGCCCGGGTCACGTCCTCGACGACCCCCGCGTTCGCGCCGCCGATGCCAATCCGCCGACAGCAGATGGGGGAGCAGCGTCTTGGGGGACATCACGAAGGCCGTGGTCCTTGTGGATCACGGCCTCCGTCGGAGCTCCGGCACCTCCGGCACCTCCGGCACCGGGGCGGGGCGGTTGACGGCCGCCCCGTCCCGTCCGGTGGGTGTCAGGGGGTGCAGTTCAGGGTGCCGGCGCGCAGTGCGTGGCCGCCGTCGTTGCTGTCGTCGGACCAGAGGACCGGCTTGTGGCCGGCGGTGCAGGTCGTCTGGGGGGCGATGGCGAAGCCTTCGTTGTTGTAGTTGGCCATTCCCGTGGGGCGGTTGTAGGTGTGGGTGACGGCGAACTTGCCCTGGGCGTTGATGTCGAGGGTCGAGGTGCGGCCCTGGCACGTGTCGTCGCAGGCCGCCCACAGGTGTCCGGTGGCGGGCTCGAACTCCAGGTCCATCACGCTCGGGAAGCCGCTGGCGAAGGTGGCGATGCGGGTGTAACCGCCGCCTGACAGGTTCAGGGCGTAGGCGTAGGCGGTGCCGTTGTCCTCGACGCCGGCGAAGAACAGGCCGCTGCCGTGGCCGGGGTAGGCGGCCGGGTTGTAGGTGGCGCCAGCCTGTTCGTCGTGGAAGCCGTGCGCGGTCAGGAAGGTGTCCGGGATCCAGGAGATGCCCTCGGGGCCGGAGTTGGCCGGCAGGGAGGGCAGGTCGGAAGTGAGGTTCCACTCGGCGGTCGCGTTCAGTGAGGACGCGGTGGAGGAGGCGTCGAAGCGCAGGATCTTCGGCAGGCTGGTGGAATCGTGGCTGCCGTCGCGTTCGGTGGCGACGAAGATTCCGTCGGGGGTGACGACCACGCCCTCGGCGTCGGGGTCACCGCTGCCGCCCGCGTAGTGCAGGGCTTTGCCCGAGGACCAGCCGCCGGCCGTGTCGGGACGCCACGTCGTGCCGTTGGGGACCAGTCGGTAGAGCTTGCCCGGGCCGTTGTTCACCGCCCACAGCACACCGGGGCTTTCGAAGGACAGACCGCTGAGGTTCTCCCCGAAGGCGTTCGAGGTGTCGGCGATGGTGACCCCCGCGCCGCCCGGCCACACGGTGTCGGACGGCTGTCCGCCCCCGCCGCAGGCGTTCGCCGCGCCCTTGGTCGGGGCGGTGGTGGTGGTGAACGCGCCGGTGCCGTCCGGACAGCGTCCGTAGGTGGTGGTGGCGTGGGAGGTCCACGTGTAGGAGTCCACCACGGTGGAGCCGTCCGCCTTGAACAGCCGTGCCGCATCCGAGCTGCCCAGGCCGAACGACGACTCGACGTTCAGCGCGAGGTAAGCATGCGGGGCCAGTGATGTGCCGGAGGGGATCTTGTAGGAGTGGGAGTTGTCGTTGTCCTTGACGATCCACTTGGACACGTCGACCGCGGCGGTGCCGGTGTTGACGAGTTCGATCCAGTCGCCGGGGCTGCCGCCGTTGGACTCGACCTCGTTGATGCGGACCGTGGACTGGGCTTGCGCCGAGGCCGGCGCGCCGGACAGGCCAAGGGCGAGCCCGAGGACGGTCAGGGCGGCGGCGGTGTTGCGGGCTTGTGTGTGCCAGTGTGTACGCAAGGTGGCCGGTCTCTTTTCAGGAGTCGGGCAGGGGGAAGCGCGCTCGCGCTCCCGGCGAAGCTTCGGGCATGCCGGCGTCCAGGGGCTGAGCGGGCTGCGAACGGTGCGGGTGAGTTACGGAACGGGCTTGCTTCCGGTCCCCGGCCGCCGGATCGGCTTCGGTGAACACGGCGAACACGGCCCGCCCCACGGCGAATACGACCTGTTCCACGGCGAACTCGGCCTGCCCAGGGGAGGCGCCGATGCTGCGGGCTGGAGCACCTCGCCACCGCGGTCGGGCATGCCGGTTTTCGGTCGCTCCGGGGGGTGTGCGCGGCCGGGGTCACGGTCGCCGCGTGCCCTGACCTCGCCGTGTTCCGTGGTTCCCCTCGGGAGACATCTGTTAGTTAACTTTCCTATCCGGAAGAATTATCAGCGCTTGCGATACCTCGTCAAGAGGCTGCGCCAAGTCGAACCGGACCGCTTGACAGGGCATCGTCGAGCCGCGTAAGAATCCGGTCAGCGGCTCGGCGCGGACGTTCCGAACTTGACGCGCTCACCTGCATGCGTGGACATGCAGCTGACCCGGCCGTCGCGGTCGTATCCCGCCATGCCTGTTGCCGCAGTGCCGTCTGTCCCGCACGCGTTCACCATGCCGCGCGTGCCGGCTCGCCGCCCTGCCGGATGTCGCCCAGGCGCTGCTCAGGTCGGTCCATCGCACCGACAGCACTTCCGCCTGTTCAAGGAGATCAGCATGACGCCTCCCTACCCTCCCCTGCGCTCCCGGCGCACCGAACCCCCACCCGGGGGGCACGGGGCACACGCGCGGCGCGGCGAGCGGTCGCGGCGCGCCCTCATCGCCGCCGGCATGAGTGTGGCTGTGGGCCTGCTCGGTCTGACCGCGACGGCCATGGCGTCCTCCGCCGGCACGAAGGGCGCGACGGCGTCCCCGGCGGCTGTGACCGCCAACGGGATCCCCCAGTTCGACCACGTCGTGGTCGTGACGGAGGAGAACAAGTTCTACGAGGACGTCGTCGGCAGCTCCAACGCCCCGTACATCAACTCCCTTGCCGCTCAGGGCGCGTCGTTCTCCAACATGCACGGGACGACGCACCCCAGCCAGGGCAACTACATCGCGCTCTTCTCGGGTTCCACGCACGGCGTCAACGACGACGACTGTCCGCACGACTACACGTCGGACAACCTCGGCAACCAGCTCCTGACGAGCGGGCACTCCTTCGTCGGCTACTCCGAGGACCTGCCGGCCGACGGATCGAAGGACTGCGGCGACGACGGAAGCAACGGCTACGCCCGCAAGCACAACGGCTGGGTCAACTTCACCAACGTCCCGGCGACCTCGAACCTGCGCTACAGCCGCTTCCCCACGGACTACAGCAAGCTCCCCGACGTGTCGTTCGTGACGCCGAACCTCGACAACGACATGCACGACGGCACCGTCAAGCAGGGCGACGCCTGGCTGAAGAAGAACTTCGACGGCTACGTCCAGTGGGCCAAGACGCACAACAGCGCACTCATCCTGACCTGGGACGAGGACGACGGCGACGACTCCGACAACAAGATCGCCACCATGGTCGTCGGTGCGAACGTCAAGAAGGGCGTCACCTCCAGCACCAAGTACAACCACTACTCGATCCTGCGCACGCTGGAGGACATGTACGGGCTGCCCGCCCTGGGCAGCGCGGCAACGGCGAAGCCGATCACCGACATCTGGGACGTGACGGGCACGCCGCCCACCACCCCGCCCACGACTCCTCCCACCACCCCGCCCACCACACCGCCCTCCGGGTCGGTGAACCTGGCTCGGGGGAAGCCGACCAGCACCTCGTCCACCGAGAGCACGTCGTACTCCGGCGCCAAGGCCGTGGACGGCAGCGCCACCACGCGATGGGCCAGCAAGGAGGGCTCCGACGCGCAGTGGATATCGGTGGACCTCGGCGCCGACACCGCGCTCAGCCGCGTCAAGTTGACCTGGGAATCGGCGTACGGGAAGTCGTACAAGATCCAGACCTCGACGGACGGCAGCACCTGGACGACGGCCTACTCCACGACCACCGGCAACGGTGGCACCGACGACCTGGCCATCAGCGGTCACGGCCGCTACGTGCGGATGTCCGCCAGCCAGCGCGGCACCGCCTACGGCTACTCGCTGTACGAGTTCGAGGTGTACGGCGCCGGGAGCACCACCGCGCCCCCGACGACGCCGCCCACGACTCCTCCTACCACGCCGCCGACCACACCTCCCACCACCCCGCCCGGGGGGTCGAGCGCCGATCTGACGGACCCGCACAAGAAGGAAATCGCGATGGAGCTCGTCTCCAGCGCGGAGAACTCCTCGCTGGACTGGAAGTCGCAGTACACGTACATCGAGGACATCGGTGACGGCCGCGGCTACACCGCCGGGATCGTCGGCTTCTGCTCCGGCACCGGGGGCATGCTCGACCTGGTCCGGCACTACACCGACCTCAAGCCCGGGAACGTCCTGGCCGCGTACCTCCCCGCGCTGGAGAAGGTCAACGGCAGCGCCTCGCACACCGGACTCGACCCGAACTTCGAGGCCGCCTGGCACACCGCGGCCAAGGACACCGTGTTCCAGCGGGCGCAGAACGACGAACGCGACCGGGTGTACTTCAACCCGGCCGTCAGCCAGGCCATGACCGACGGCCTGCACGCACTCGGCCAGTTCGCCTACTACGACGCCATCGTGATGCACGGCCCCGGCGACGACGCGACCAGCTTCGGCGGGATCCGCAAGACCGCCATGAAGAAGGCCAAGACCCCGGCCCAGGGCGGCAACGAGACCACCTACCTGAATGCCTTCCTCGACGCCCGCGCGGCGGCGATGAAGACCGAGGAGGCGCACAGCGACACCAGCCGGGTCGACACCGAACAGCGGGTCTTCCTCAACAACGGCAACCTCAACCTGAATCCGCCGCTGCAGTGGAAGGTCTACGGCGACCCGTACACGATCAACGACTGATCCATCTCCTGCTCACGGGCCCGCCGGCCGGAACGGTCCGGCCGGCGGCCCCCCGCCCCGTGAAGGCTCCTGCAAGAGAGGACAGTCATGTACATCTCGACGAGCCGGGCCGCGCGTCCTCCATCCTCCGAGGCTCCTGCCGCTCCTGCCGCTCCTGTTGTCCCTGCCGCCCCTGTCACCTCCGGCCGGCGCCGGGCGTGGGCCGGCGTGGACTCCAATGTGCTCGCGCTCGGATCGGTCAGCCTGGTCACGGACATCTCCTCCGAGATGATCACCGCGGTGCTGCCGATGTACGTCATCTTCACCCTCGGTCTCAGCCCCCTGCAGTTCGGTGCGCTCAACGGCATGTACTTCGGGGTGACCGCCCTGGTCCGCGTCGCCGGAGGTCACGCCGCGGACCGCTGGCAGCGCCGCAAGCTGGTGGCGGGCAGCGGGTATGCGCTGTCGGCACTGTGCAAGCTGGGCCTGCTCGCGGCCGGCTCCTCCGTACCGGCGCTCGGCGCGGTCATCGCGGCCGACCGTACGGGCAAGGGCCTGCGCACCGGCCCCCGCGACGCGCTGATCTCGCTGAGCAGCACCCCGGAGACACTGGGCCGCTCCTTCGGCGCGCACCGGGCGCTGGACACCACCGGCGCCTTCCTCGGACCGCTGGCGGCCTTCGCACTGCTGCTGGCGACGCCAGGCCGGTACGACACGGTGTTCGTGGCCAGCTTCTGCATCGCCGCGTTCGCGTGCGTGATCCTGGCACTGTTCGTCCGCGACCGGCGACAGCCGCTGGAACAGCACGAGCGGGCGACCGTACGCGACGTGCTCGGCCTGCTGCTCCGGCCCGGATTCCGCCGGGTGGGCATCGGCGTGCTGCTGCTCGGCGCGGTGACGCTCAGCGACTCGTTCGTCTACCTCCTCATCCAGCAGCGCCTGGACATCTCCGCCGAGTACTTCCCACTGCTGCCCCTGGGCACCACCGGCGTGTACCTGCTGATGGCGATGCCGCTCGGGCAACTCGCCGACCGGCTGGGGCGTTTGCGCGTGTTCGTCGCCGGCTACGGGGCACTGCTCCTCGCCTACCTGGCGCTGTTCGGCCCGGTGGGCGGCCCCGTGCTGGTGATCACCACTCTCGTGCTGCACGGGCTGTTCTACGCGGCCACCGACGGGGTTCTCATGGCGGCCATCGGTCCGATGGTGCCCGAACACCTGCGGGCCGCCGGGATGTCGCTGATCCAGACCGGCCAGTCACTGGCCACGCTGGCGTCCTCGGTGCTGTTCGGCGCCGCCTGGTCGGCGTGGGGCCTGCACACCGCACTCGCGGTGGCCCTCTCCGTCCTGGCCGTCGCGATCGCCGCGGCCCTGATGACCCTTCCCCTGCGTGAGGAGAGCACGGCATGAGTGCCAGGAACCGGCTTCTGATCCTGTTGGTGACGGCCCTGGTCGCGGCCACCACCGTCACCGGGTACGTGCTCCGGTCGCGTGCCGACAGCGCCGCCGGCGGTGCGAGCGGGATCGTACGGCTGGACATGTCCGGGCAGATCCTCTTCCGCGACACCTCGCCGGGCGCCTCGTTCGGCCGGATCGCCTCGGTACCCCGCGACCGCCCCGACGCGGCACGGACCACCGGCACCGTGCTGTGCGACCGGCTCTACGCCGCCCACGGCACCGGCATCTGCATGCAGCGCAAGGGCCCGGTCCCCTCCACCCACGTCACGGTGCTCGACCGCGACCTGCACCAGGTACGGCAGGTCAAGACCGAGGGTTTCCCCAACCGGGCCCGGGTCTCGGCCAGCGGAGCCATGCTCTCCTGGACGACCTTCGTCCAGGGCGACTCCTACCTCCGGGACGACTTCTCGACCCGTACCTCGATCCTCGACACCAGGACCGGACACCTGGTCAACAGCATCGAGCAGATCTCGCTGACCCTCGACGGAAAGCCGTACCACGCCGCGGACCTGAACTACTGGGGCGTCACCTTCGCCTCCGACGACAACACCTTCTACGCCACGGCACGCACCTCGGGCCGCACCTACCTGATCCAGGGCGACCTCCGGAAGTGGACCGCCCACACCCTGCGCACCAACGTCGAATGCCCCTCCCTGTCGCCCGACAACACCCGCATCGTGTTCAAGAAGCGGGTCAACGCCAGCGCCAACAGGCCCTGGCGCCTCTACGTCCTGGACCTGGCCACCATGAAGGAGACCCCGCTGGCGGAGGAGCACAGCGTCGACGACCAGGCCGCCTGGCTCGACGACCACACCGTGATGTACGGACTGCCCCGCCACGGAGGAGGCTGGGACGTCTGGTCCGCCCCCGCCGACGGCAGCGGCGCCCCCCGCCTCCTCATCCACGACGCCAACTCCCCGGCCGCGGTGACCCCACAGCGGTGACGCATTCCCGGTGGACTTGCGGGAGCCCAAGGCTGCCCCTGCGACGGCCCCATCAGGAGGCGGCCCGCTGCGTTGCCGATCGGCGAGGATGGCAACATCACCCGCCACGGGGGTTGTGCCGGCACCGGAATGCGCCGATACCTGAGGGTGCGGTCCGCCGAGGGGCGGGGTGCTCTTCAGCATGGAGGTGGCGCAGATGACGCAGCGTTCCGGGGCGACGCAGCCCTCGATCCCGCCCGCGGTCCAGGAGACGTACGGTCCGGCCGATCTCAGTTCGCTGTCGCTGTTCGGCGGAGGGTTCATCAATTTCGGTTACTGGCAGGGCATCGACCTGGACCGGCCGCTGACCGAACACGACCGGATCAGCAGTCAGCAGGCCCTGTACCGCCATGTGCTCAGTACCTTGGCGCCCACGGAGGGACTACGGGCTCTGGAGGTGGGCTGTGGGCTGGGGGTCGGTGCTGGGGTGGCGCTCGAGGAGTGCGGCTTGGCGCATGTCACCGGTATGGACATCCATCCACAGCAGCTCGAGCGCGCCGGGCGGGTCAACGCCGATCTGCTGGCCCGTGACCCCGAGCAGCTGCGCTTCGCACAGGGCGCGGCCGAGGAGATGCCGTTCGGTGATGGCGAGTTCGACTGCCTGTACAGCGTCGAAGCCGCCCAGCACTTCCGCGACCTCGGCGCGTTCGCCCGAGAGACCGCACGCGTGCTGAGGCCCGGTGGCCGCGTCGTCGTCGCCAGCTTCTTCGTCCCCGGCGCCGATCCCGCCGGCGCCGGTCGGCTGGCCGAGTTGCTCGAAACGTTCGCGAACGGTCTGGATGTCGCGCACACCATCCCGTTGCTGGTCGGCAGCCTTGAAGGGGCCGGCCTGGCCGAGGTGCGTGTCGCCTCGATCGGGGCGTCGGTGTGGCCCGGTTGGGACCGCTGGCTGGCGCGAACCTGGGAGCCGGGCACTTGGCCGCGCAACTTCCTGCATGCCTTCCACGAAGGCACCCTCGACTACTTCACGGTCACCGCGGAACGCCCTATGGCATGACGAGCCCCACATCGAGTCGACGGGGACCGCGCCTGCGGTGATCGATAGGTTGTTCGCATGGTCGCGAAAGAGGGTGAGGCCTTTGCAGGGGCGGATGTTGATGACCAGGGATGGTCCGCCACGCGGGCCTGGGTGGAAGAGCGTGTCGGCGCGGGGTGCCGCGTCGACGCCGCCGAACGGTTGCGTGGCGGATGGACTTCGGAAATGCGGCGGGGTGCGCATCAGCGGAACGGGAGAGCCGCAGTGGCTGGTGCTGAGGTCGTTCGTGAAGCCGTTCTTCGTGCAGCACGCCGAGGGGTTGCTCACTCGCGAAGCGGACATCCTGCGCCTGCTCAGCGATACCGATGTGCCAGTGGCGGAATTCCACGGGGTCGACGCGACGGCGGCGTACTGCGACCACCCGTCGTTGCTGATGTCGCTGCTGCCCGGCAGTGTGCGGTTGGGTGGGGAAGAAGCGGGGCTGCGGTCCGAGCTCCTGGCCCGCCAACTCGTCGCCATTCACCAGGTACGGCTCCCGGTCGCGTCCCGACCGCGCGTGTACCAGGCCTGGACGTCGCCCGATCGGGTGCGGCTGCCCGAATCCACCGAGCGGCTGGAGTTGTGGCAGCGCGCTGTGGACGTCATCCGGCGCGATCCCCCTGACTACCGGCCCTGTTTCCTGCACCGGGATTTCCACCCCGGCAACGTGCTCTTCACCGGGCAGGGCGCCCGTTTGGAGATCACCGGCGTCGTCGACTGGGTGGAGACGTCCTGGGGCCCTGCCGATCTGGACGTGGCGCACTGTTCCACGGCCCTGGCTCTCCTGCACGGCGCCCAGAAGGGAATGCGGCTGGCCGATCGGTATCTGGCATCCGGAGGCACGCTGGACGAGGACCCGGCAGCTCACCTGTACTGGCGCGTCCTGGATGCGCTCGCCTTCGCGCCGGACGCCGAGAAGGTCGCGGTGCCCTGGCGGGAAGTGGGACGCGATGACCTGACTCCGGACCTGCTCGCCAGCAGGCTGGAGGACTACCTTGAGGAGCTCTTCCGCCGCTTCGGCTGATCGTCTCCCACCTTGCGGCGCCCGAAGGGGGCCGGGCTCCCACGTGCGGTGTCCGTGAAATCGACGCCCCCTGACGCGGCGAGGGTGAGCGGTGGCGGCACCTGTTTGCGTTTAGTGTGGCGGTTCGAGCGAGGCCAGTTGAACGTCTGGAGCCCGGTATGAAGGCCAACCGTTCCATTCCCGCGGCCACGGTGGTCCCCGTCCTGATCTATCCCGATGTCCGTGCGGCCGTCGGGTGGCTCGGCACACGAACCTGACGGACGGCATGGTGCTCACGGCGTTGGCCACCATTGCGGCCACCGGGGCCGTCAGCGTCCCGGCTCCCGGTATCTGGCGCTTCCATCCCGACAGCGACGGCCTCGACGCGGATGCTGCGCGGGAACGGGCGACGACGGTCATCGACCTGTTCATCTCGTACGGCATTCCCGCGCGGATACCCCGGCAGAGGGGGCCCGTCGACTGACGGGCGCGGGTCGCCAGCGGCGCGGCCGGCGGCGTCAGCGGCCTGGTCGAAGTCCGGCTGGACAGCCAGACCGCCGCCCCGATCGGCAGCTTGTCCGTCGCCAACTCCGGCGGCCGGCAGGCCTGGAAGACGGTGCCGGCGAACATCTCCGCCGTGACGGGCACGCACAACGTGTATCTCACCTTCACCAGCGGCCAGCCGGCCGACTACGTCAATGTCAACTGGTTCGACTTCGGTCACTGAGGAGGATCGAGGGCCTCTCCGTTCTGCTCCCCGCCGCTCGGAGAGGCCCCGCACGCCGTGCGGAACTGCTACCGGGCGCGGCGGGTACCGTGCCGGAGCGACGGATCAGAGGACCGGTGACGACGGCGCGCCGCCAGTCCGGCCGGTGCTGCCCACGGTGGTGCCGGAACGTGGGTGTCAGGTCGCCGGCGGTTCGCGGACCAGCGCGGCCAGGGTGCGCACGCCGAAGCCGGTGGCGCCGTGCACCCACTCGCCGTCCTCGGCGTCGCACAACGCGGTGCCCTGGATGTCCAGGTGGGCCCAGGGGACGCCGGCAGGGACGAACTCCCGCAGGAACAGGCCGGCCAGCAGCGCGGTGCCGTGCCGGTTGCCGATGGTGTAGTTGACCAGGTCGGCGACCGGTGACTCCAACTGCCAGCGGTAGCGGTCGGACAGCGGCAGCGGCCAGACCGGCTCGCCGGCCCGCCCGGCGGCCTGTCGGATGCGGTCCACCAGGACGTCGTCGGTGCCCATCACAGCGGCGATCTTCCGGCCCAGGGCGATGGGGGCGGCGTCCGTCAAGGTGGCCACGTCGATCATCGCGTCCGGCGCGCACTCGCCGGCCAGGGTCAGGGCATCGGCCAGGATGAGCCGTCCCTCGGCGTCGGCGTTGCGCACCTCGACCGTGCGGCCGCCGCGCATCCGCAGCACATCGCCGATGCGTACCGGGTCGCCGTTGGGCATGTTCTCCGTCAGGGGCAGCCAGGCGTCGACCTGCGTGCCGCACCCCAGCCCGGTCAGTACCGACATCGCGCCGAGCACGGCCGCGGCTCCCGCCATGTCGGCCTTCATGGTGAGCATCTCGGCGCTGGGCTTGAGGGACAGTCCGCCAGCGTCGAAGGTGACGCCCTTGCCGATCAGCGCGTACCGGCCCACCGGCCGGTCCGGCCGGTAGGTCAGCCGGACCAGGCGGGGCGGGCGCAGCGAGCCGCGGCCGACCGCGAGCAGGCCGCCGAGGCGTTCGGCGGCGATGCGCTCCTCGTCCCACACCTCGCATCGCAGCCCGCTGTCGGCCGCGACCTTCGCCGCCTGCTCGGCGAACAGTGCGGGCGTCAGGTCCTGGCCGGGCTCGTTGACCAGGTCCCGGGCCAGCAGGGTGGCGGCGGCCAGCCGCTGGCCCTCGTCCAGTGCGGTGCGCTCGGCCGCCCCGCCGCCGCCCGGCAGGAGCAGGTCGACGTGGTCGGGCCCGCACGAGCCGCTCGCGGCGGACTTGTGGCGGGTGAAGCGGTAGCCGCCGAGCAGGAACCCCTCGACGGCGGCGCGCACCGCCGACGGGCCGGGCGCCCGTCCGCCGGGCGCGGGCAGCGGTAGGCCCAGCCGTCCGAACCCGCTTACCGCCCGGGCCAGTTCGGCGACCGCGGACCGGACCGTGTCGTCGTCCAGGGTGGCGCCGGCCCCGAAGCCGAGCAGCACCTGCGCCGGACCGCCCGCCTCTCCGGGCAGCCGGAGCACTTCACCGGGCCGCCCGGTGAAGCCGCAGGCCGCCACGAACCCGGCGGAGGGCACCTGCCCCGGCCGGTCCGTGAAAGCGGGCACGACCACCGCGTCGGTGCCGGTCCGGGACTTCTCCGCGAGCGACCAGCGCATCAGGACCGGTTCCCCTGGCCCGCGTCCGCCGATCCCGTGGCGCCGACCGCAGTCACCTCGTGCGCAGTGGCGCCCCCGTCCGCCGTCACCGCGTGCGCCGCGGTACCCCCGCCCGCCGTCGTCCCCTTGCGGGCCTGGGTCCTGGCCGCGCGTCGCGTCGCGGCCCACGCCTCCAGACCGTCGCGGTACTCCCGGCCCAGCGCCCCCATGCCGTCATCGCGGCCGGTTCTGGCCCAACCGCGGGCGGACGAGACGGCGTACGGGTCGATGCGCAGGGACTGGATGAAGCAGTCCTCGGCCAGTTCCGGCAGTCCGGCCTTGGCCAGGCACTCGCCGGCCAGGCCGTAGCTCATCGCGGTCGAGGTGGGCCCGAGCCGGGCGGCGCGCAGGTAGGCGTCGGCGGCCTCCCGGTGCAGGCCCTGGCGCACCAGGGACTCGGCGAGCTCGATATGGCTCTTGGGCTCGTACGGGTCGAGGGCGATCACTTCCGTGATCCGCCGGTGGGCGAGGTCTTCGCGGCCGAACCCCAGCGCCTCCTTGGAGCGGCTCTCCAAACAGGCGCGCAGGTTCTCCCGCCGCAGGAACTCCTCGTACGGGGTGGCCGACGTGATCGCCCTGGCCAGTTCCTCGGCCCGGTCCATCTCGGCGGTCAACCGCGCCTCGTCGCGCTGCAGGAACGGCACGTAGGTGACGCTGCGGTAGAACCGGCTCTCCAGCATCAGCCGGTCCAGCGGTGTGCAGTCGGGGTCCGCGAGCAGTTCGGTCAGCGCCTGCTCGGCTATGGCCCGCCAGGCCAGCGCCTCGTCCAGCGACTTCGTCTCCCGAGCGTGGAAGACCACGGCGAACACCGCGATCACGAACCGCAGCCGCAGTGGGCAGTCGGGGTGCCGGGCGACGTCGAAGGAGGTGGTGGGGGCGGCCACCTGCTGCCGGCCGCCGCCGACCGAACCCACATAGCGCACCAGGTCGCGCCAGTGGTGCAGCCGTAACTCGGCCGGACCGGACAGTTCAGCGGCGGGGCGCTGCGGGATGAGGTCGAGCACCAGCCGGCCGAAGCCGAGCCGGAACAGCAGCGCGGAGGTGAGCAGCTGCCGGTCCGGGTCCGCCTTCTCGAAGCCGTCGACCCACTCGCACAGGTGCTCCCAGGCGGGGGTGCGCAGGTGCTGGGGCAGCTCCGCCGGATGCGCGACGGCGAACTCCGCGAGCCCGGACTCGCGCACCAGGTTGCCGCGGAAGGCCGGTGGCATCAGGCGCTGGTAGGTGATCTCCGGGGCGGTGCCCGCCGCTGCGTGCCGGTAGGCGAGCGTGGGCAGTTCGGCGTACAGGTTCGGTGACCGGGACCGGCCCAGATTGAAGTAGGACGCGTACATCTGGTAGTGCCAGTTGTTCTCGTACCCGGGCGGCCGGCACGTGCGGCGGCCGGCCCGGCGCGCCACCTTCGCCAGCGCCTCCTCACCGACCCGGGCGTAGCCGTCGACGAGCAGCTGTTTGGTCCTGGCTGAGCGCGGCGCGGCCCGAAAGGCCCGCTCCGCGAGCAGCAACGCGAACTCCTCGTGGCCGGCCTGCCGGGCGCACTCGGCGGCTGCCACCAGCGCGAAACCGGTGCCGAGCGGACCGAGCCGGGCGGCGTGCAGATAGCCGGCCAGTGCCCGATCGGGCCGGCCCAGCCGCTGCTGCGCCTGCGCGGCCTGCATCCGGATCTTGACCGAGTAGGGGTCCAGGGCGATGCCTTCGGCCAGCGCTTGCTGCTCGCCTGCGGCGTCCTCGCGGCGCACCGCGATCTCCAGCCGGCGGTCGATCAGCCGCCGCCGTGCCTCCAGCAGGAGCAACTCGTCATCCGGGCCGGCCGGGGTGAGCGGCTCCAGCGAAGCGGCCGCCGCGGCCAGCAGCGTCGCGGCGCCGTCGAAGTCCTCCTCGCGCTCGGCGCGCATGACCTCGCGCAGGTCCAGCCGGACCGCCGCGATCGCGCACTCGAACGCGGTGCGCCCGCCGGCCGCTCGCGCCAGCAGCTCCCGGGCCTGGCGGGCCAGATCGGGTGCTGCCGCGTCGTCGCCGGCGTGCCGGGCCAGCAGGTAGCCCCAGGAACCGGCGGCCTGGGCGTGGCACAAGGTGTCCGGCGGGTCCTCGACCAGAACCTGAAAGGCCGCGGCGGTGCGCGCGGACAGCCCCTCGGCCTGGAACAGCGCGGCGGCCCGTGCGGCCTGCGCGGTGGCCTCGACCTCGTCGCGGCAGCGCAACCGGTCCAGATCGTCCGGCACGACCTCCAGCACCGCCGCCGGCAGGCACACCGCCACCAGCCACTGGGCCAACGTGGCCCGGTCGACGGGGTCGAGCTCCGCGCGGCGGATGTACGCCTGCGTCAGCCGGGTCCAGGACGCCGAAGCCAAGTGCGCCGGGAGGTCGGTGGGGACCACGGCCCGGTATTCGCGCAGCCGCGACTCCTCGATCAGCAGCCGGCGGTAGCTGGTGGGCATGTTCATCCCGAACCGCAGGGCGGTCGCTGCGCGCTGGTCGAACCGGCGGGCGGCCAGCAGCGGGGCGCGGGCCTGGATCTCGGCCAACGGCGAATCGGCGCCGTCGAGATACGGCCGGTGCACCTCGAACGTCAACCAGCTGGGGGCGTTGACACCGACCACGCCGTGGCTGAACCGCCACCGTTCCATCCGCAGCTCCCGGGTGAGAAAAGGTCTCCCCGCGGCCGCGCACAGGGCGCGACCGCGGGGAGCGTGGTGTGCGGGGCGACGGTCAGGCGCCGCTGTCGATCAGACAGGTCCAGCAGTCAGCGGCACCGGTCGTGATCTCGACCTCGTCCTCGAGCTGCTCCCAGCTCTCGTATTCCTTTTCCATCGGGAATCCCCTCCGTCGCAGCAAGACCCGCACATGTCTGTGCGGGTACGCGTCCTTTGTCGCACGGCGAGCCAACGGCCGCAAGACATTGGGCAGTTGCTGCCACGCCGATTGCCCCTTCAGAGGCGGGCATCGGAGCCCGCCATGGGTCCGGCCAAGGCGTCGAGCAACAGCTCGACCTCGGCCCCGTCCGTCCAGTAGTGCGGCGAGACCCGGATCATGCCGTCCGGGTACGACACATGGATGCCGCGCGCCACCAGCTCCTGAACCAACCGCCCACCGTCCCTTCGCGGATCGGTGAAGCTGACGATGCCCGACCACGCGCCCGCGCCCGCCGGGGACTCGACCCGATAGCCCCCTGCGGCCAGCCCCTCGCGCAACCGCCCCGTCAGCGACTCGATCCGCTCCGCCACCGCTCGGGCGCCCACCGCCGCCAGTTCGTCCAGTGCGGCCGACAGCCCCACCATGCCCAGCACGTCGTACATGCCCCCCTCCACGCGGCCGGCGCCGGACCGCAGCGGCAGGTCGTACCGGAAGTGACCGGGGCCCTTGCTGAGCATGTCGTTGGCCCCGTCGTAGCCGAACCAGCCCGCGGGAACCGAGCGCAACAGTGGCAGCCGCCCGGCCCGGCAGTAGAACAGGCCGGTGCCCGGCGGGCCGCCCAGCCACTTGTGCGCCCCGGCGGCGACGAAATCCACCGGGGTACGGGCCGTCGACAGCGGCAGCGCGCCCAACCCCTGCACCGCGTCCACACAGACCAGCGCGCCCACCGGGGCGGCCAGAGCACACAGCAGGTCGAGGTCGAGCCGGAAACCGGTCGCGAAGTTCACGTGGCTGGCCGCGATCAGCCGGGTCGACGGCCCGATCGCGGCGGCGATGTCGTCCGGCTCATAGCCGCCGTGGCGCATCGCCACCCACCGCAACCGCACTCCCCAACGCTCCTCCAGGGCCCGCCAGGGGTGCACATTGGCCGGGAAGTCCCGATCGAAGACCACGACCTCGTCGCCGGGCGCCCAGCGCAGCCCATCGGCCACCAGATGCAGGCCGGTGGAGGTGTTGGGCACCAGAGCCACCTCGTCCGGGGAGCACTCCAACAGAGCGGCCGCGGTCGCCCGGGCCGCGGCCCGGGCCGGGAAGATCCGCCCCATCCGGGCGCTGCCGTGCGGATAGACCTCGTACAGGGCGCTGCGCATCGCGTCGGCGGCCGGAGCGCGGACCCGGCCGAGCCCGGCGTGGTCGAGGTAGGCGCGCGGCGCCTGGTCACGCCCGTCGGCGGCGGTCATGTGGGCTGCTCCTGAACCCGGCGCGACCGCCGGGAGGTCAGCACGAGCCAGCCGGCCAGCACGATCGGCAGGCCGTGCAGCAGCAGCACCCAGCGGGCCGCCAGGTCGGGGGTCAGGACCACGCTCGTCACCGCCAGCCCCGCCATCAGACCGCCGTTGACGACGATCTGGCAGAACCCGAACGCCTGCCCTCGCTCCTCGTCCGGCAGCTGCTGCAGGGCCTGTTTGAAGGTGATCTCGCTGAACGCGTCGCCCACCCCGGCGACCAGCGCCGCCAGCAGCCGCGGCCACCAACCCGGCAGCCAGAACACCCCGATGAACCCGAGCGACATCACGATGGTCGACAGGCAGAACACCAGCGCGGGAGCCCGCGCCACGATCTGGGTGGCCATCGGCCGCAGCAGGAACCCGGCCACGAACAGCCCGATCGCCCAGACGCTCCACATCGTGCCGGCGAACAGCGCCGGCTCGTCCGGCCGCAACCGGCTGCCCAGAATGGGCAGGCCCACCTGCTGCGAGGCGCTGCCGAACGCGTCGAACCCGCGCAGCACCACCAGCGACGCCACCCCGGTCAGCACCAACAGTGGCCACGTCGGCCGACCGACATCCCGGCCCGCCGCCCCGGCGCCGGCCGGCACCGGCACGGCGGCCGCCTCCCGCAGCGGCAGCCGCAACGCGATGAGCACGACCCCGGACAGCGCATACGTGCCCGCGTCGAGCGCGAACACGCCCCGGAAGCCGAGGACCGGCACGACGACCGTGGCCGCGCCCATCCCCACCACGAACGCGATCCCCTTGAGCCCGGCCAGCACGCTGTTGACGGTTTGCACCCGATCGCCGGCCAGCACCGGCGTCGCCGCCGACAACGTGGCCTCGAAGACCGAGCGGCCGACCCCCAGGAAGAACACCACCGGGTACAGCCACGCCAACTGCGCCCCGGCCGGCAGCACGGCGAGCAGCACCAGGACCGCCATCCGGACGGCGTCCGCGCCGATCATCACCCCGCGCCGGTTCCAGGCGCGCCCGTAGCGGTTGCCCGCCTGTCCGCCGAGGATCGCCCCGGCGTAGAGCGCGACGCTGACCAACCCGGTGGCCAGCGCGGAGCCGGTCCGCTCCCAGACGAACACCGACAGGCAGACGAAGTCCAGCGCGTACCCGGTGTCCGACGCCGCCTTCGCGGCGAGGAACACGGCCAGGCCTGGCCGTGCAGCAGTCATCGCCCCCACCCCCCGGTTCGTCGGCGCCGTCGAACCCGTGAGTATCCTGGCCGATCCCGCCCCGGGGCGCAGGCCGATCGCCGAAAGCACCAGCCCCTCGTCGGGCCGGTACCGCGCCGCGAACGCGCGAATTGCCGTGCAGCGCTGCGTTGATGACGGACCGTCACAGGTACAGCAAGGCCGTGAGAGCGGCGGCGGTGCTGCGGGATCGCTGGCGGTCTCGGGGCTACTCGGCGCGCTCGCGACGGAGCCGGGCCGCGAGGTGGTGCTGGAGCGGTTGGCCGACCGCCGCGAGGTCGTGGACGAAGTCGAGGGTGTCCTCGTCGACCAGGGTGTAGCGACGGCGGGTGGCGGTGACCTTCTTGGCGGTGGGGGCGAGGGCCACCTGATCGCTGGCGAGGTCGATCACACCTGCGGCCGCGCTGCCGACCGAGATCTCCGCGATGCCGGTGGGCTGGGTGATCAGCGCCTCGACGCGCCCCTCGGGCTGGATGCGCCACCACCCGCTCTCCCGGGCTGACGGACGCAGCGGGGCGCCGTCCGCGTCGAGCAGCCAGGCACGCGATTCGTAGTGGAGGAAGGGCCGCCCGTCATGGCTGAAGGTGACCTCCTGCGCGTACTCGAACTCCTCGCCGATCGTGGGATACCCGCCGCGGCCCCGGCCGGCCCAGGTCCCCAGCAGCCCGCTCACCGGGGCGAGCAGTGCGTGTGGCGCCGGCGCTTCGTCCGGTCCCAAGGCATCGGGAAACGGGTACTTCCGGGCGGGGCCGAACATGGCGTGCCTTCCTGGCTGGGTTGGGGCCGGCACCGGCCGGCACGGGCCCAGAGTATGTCCTGCGGATCAAGGCGGGCCCGCTACGTGGGGCACCACACGCCGCCCTGGCGCATGTTGCCGCTTTTTGATCAGCGCAGGCCTCCGGACCGTCACAGGATCGCCAACCGCGAGTGAGCCTCCCGCCCCGGCCAGGGGTGGGAGGCTCACTCGAGTCGGGAAGGTGGATGAGCGGTTCGAAGGGTCGACCGGCCGGATCGTCTTCTTATGGAGCGGCAGCTGCTGTCGCTGCATCGGCCACTACTTCATGCAGTGACGGAGGCCATGAGGTGCGGCTCAGCCGAAGTCGGGAATCGGGTGGTCCGGGACCAGGGCGGCGGCGATTCGCTGGGTGATCGTCTGGGCGGTGTGGCCGTCGGGGGTTTTGGGGCCCGTGGTGGTCGAGACGGCGATGGCCAGGTGCTTAGCGTGGAGGTATGCCTGGGCGGCGGTGTAGCCGAAGAACAGCGGGTGCTGAGAGACCCAGTCGTTCAGGACGAGCAGACCCATGCCGTAGTGGGTGGCCTCGGTGTTCGCGATGCAGATCGTTGCCGGGCAGGTCTTGGTCGGATGGCCCAGGCCCACCGTCCCCGGATTGAGCATTTCCTGGTAGGCGGCGGGGGAGAGCAACTCGCCCGAGCCGATGCCTGCGGCCGTGCGGGCCAGGTCGCAGATGTCCGTGGTCTGTACCGCGCCGGGGGCAGTGGTCCATGAGGGGTTCCAGAAGCTGGACTCCTCGTACTTTCCGCGGTCGGAGGTGAAGGCATGCAGGACGGGCGTCGGAATGTCGGGCGTGAAGCTGTTGCGGGTCTCGCTCAGCCCGAGCGGGCCCATGACCTGCTGTTGGAGCAGGACGTCGAGCGGGGTCCCGGTGATCTTCTCCAGGGCGGCACCGAGGAGGACGAAGTTGGCGTGCGAGTAGCTCCAGTTGGTACCCGGCTCGTACCACAGCGGCTTACTGGTCGAGATGGCCACCAGCTCCTTGGCCGTCCACTGGCGGAACGGGTCCGCATAGACGGCGTCGGAGAAACCGGGGGAGGTGACGTAGTCGATGAGACCGGAGGTGGAGGCGCCGAGCATGCGCAGGGTGATCTGGTGGCCGTGCGGAAGGTCGGGCAGCCAGCGCGCGACGGGATCGTCGAGGTCGACCCTGCCTTCGTCGACCAGCCGCAGGAGCGCCGTGCCCATGTAGCTGATCGCCACGTTGCCGTTCCGGAAGTGCATGGCGGGCTCGGCCGGCACCCCTGTCATCGACTCGCCGAGCGCGGTGGTGATGACCTCGCGACCGTCGACAGTGACCCGCAGGATCACGGACTTGAGATCCATCTCGGCCTTGGCCTGCTCGGCGATCCGCAGGATGTCCCGTGCCGGGCCGCGGCCGGGCAGCGGAGAACTGACGCAGGGCCGGTGGCGGTGATCGCGATCGCTCGCCGCACCGCTGGCGGTCGTGACCGGGGCGCAGAGGGCAAGGAGGGCGGTGGCTGCGGCGAGGCGGAGCAGCGTAATCGGGCGGGCTGGTCTCATGGGCGCAGTATCGGCTTGGAGTGCCCGGAGACCGGCTCAGCGGCCACCCGACCAGCACGAACATCACCCATCGGGCCCGCATCGACGGTCGGGGGACGTGGTGATCGTTCGCAGCTTCCAAGGTGGCGGATGGAGTGGGCTGAGACGCGTCGATCTATCGGGGTGCGAGCGTGCGCAGTAGCTGCTCCGCGGGCGGAGCGCTCACCGAAACGATGTACGCATTTCGGTGTCACAGCCCCGATCGTGGTCATAGCCTGACGGGTGTGACGCACAGGTTCCGTGAGGCGATGCGGTTGATGCGAACTCGCGATCCGCAACGTCGTGAGGACGGGTTCCACCAACTCCTACCGCACGCCGCAGAGCATGTCGACGAGCTCATCGAGGAGTTCGAACAGGAGCAGGACGATCACGGATTGCGCTGCTGGCTGCTCGAGCTCATCGGGGCAGCCCGATCTCCCGCCGCTCTGCCGACTCTCGGCGCTCAGCTCAACAGCCCTGACGAGTCCCTACGACTCCGGGCGGCCGCCGGCCTGACCGAGCTCGACACCCCCGAGGCCCGGACCTTGCTCTGGAAAGCCCGAGCCAACGGCATGATCACCTAGGCTCTCGACGTCGGGTCGGCTGCGGTCAGAGAATGAGTACGCGGACAAGCAACACGACCAACGTGCCTGCTGCCAACACCGACCCCAGCACGGTGAACAGCCGGTCGACCGTCGCTACGTCCCAGCCCTTGATCGCAAACCGACGGGGATCCTCCGGGTCGTATTGGACCGTGACAAAGTTCCCGACTCCGAAGTCGCCCCCGACGCTGCCGCGGCCGAACCTGGATGCGTACTCATACTCGCGGCCGTCCCGGGTCGTCCAGGCTGCGACCGGGTGGTGGAACGTGGCGCCTTCGTTGTCGCGCCTGACATCGTGGCGGACGATTCGCCCCTCTGCGATGACACCTGTGCGACGGAGCGTGCTGGAGCGGCGGAGTCCGTACACGCCGAAGCTGAGGAAGACCGCGCCGATCGTCAGCGGGATGAGCGAGAAGAGCCATTCACGTTCCATGGGTGGTGCGACGCCTTTGTCGGGATGCTGGTTGCGGGTGGGGCTGTGGCAGCCTGCTGGCCACTCTCGACCGGCCGAGCGGTTCGGCGCCATGGGCCACAGGGTGGGTCAGAGTGGCTGGAGTTGGGTGCGCAGGAGGCAGAATTCGTTGCCTTCCGGGTCGGCCAGGCAGTGCCAGCTCTCCGTGCCGGTCTGGCCGACGTCGGCGGGCCTGGCGCCGAGGGCGAGCAGCCGCTCCAACTCGGCGTCCTGATCGCGGTCGGTGGCGTTGACGTCGATGTGCAGGGGGAGCTTGCCGGCCCGCGGGTCGCTGCTGGGGCTGAGGACGAGGGTGGGCTGCGGGCCGCCGAAGCCGGCGTCGGGCGGCCCGATCTCGATGCTTCCGTCGTCCTCCCGGCCGAGTTCGACGTAGCCGAGGACCTGGCTCCAGAAAGCGGCGAGCCGCTCGGGGTCGGCGCAGTCGATGACCAGTTCACTGATGCGGCATGCCATGCGTGTCAGTGTACGGAGGCAACCCGGGAGTCGGTCGTCGGCCGCGCGCCGGAGGACGACGCTGCTACCCGATCGCGTCCTGTGCAGGTCGGCGAGCGCGCGGTCAGAACCAGTGCAGGCAGTGCGGGGACCGTTCGGAGCGGAAGAGGGTGTCGGCGAGGGTGGCCGCGCCCGGGTGGTGGGCGCGGATGTGTCCGGCACGCACGAGCGTGCTCGGGGTGGTGCCGCCGAGGTAGACCGAGCCCAGGTCGCTCACGTCCAGCGACAGGTCGGGCGCCCGGTCCGTCGGGACGCACTCGGCCTTGCCGTCCCGGACGGTCAGCAGGTAGCGGCCGTGCTCGCCGAGGAACGGGTCGTCGACGTCGAGGACGAGCTCGCCGTCCGTGAACCAGCCGCGCGCGGTCAGCGCACGCGGGATGTCCAGCAGCCGCACCCAGAGCCAGTCGGTGTCGCCGCTCACCTCGCCGGCGCGGAAGTCCGCAAGCTGCCAGCGCAGCGGGTGCTCCGGCGGGAAGTGCTTGAACACGACCTGATGGACCAGGTCGTGCCCGAGCACGAACCGGGCCAGGGCCGTGGAGGCGGCATCGCCGGTCGCGATGGTCTCGTCGACCGTCAAGGTGTCGGGCTTGTCGGGCTTGTCGAGCGAGTAACTGGCGTACCCGTCCGGAATGCCGTCGGCGTCCCGGTGGACTGCGACGTAGCGCGGCGCCGGAGAGATCGGGGGCTGTCCCGCGCCCGAGGCCCACCAGCGGTGCGGCCGGGACAGGGCGCCGGGCTGTGCGCGACGGTACCGGTCGTAGACCTCTTCGAGGATCTCGCCGCACTCGGCACGCCGCAGCAGCTCGATCGCGCCGATGTCCGAGCCGGTCGCGGGGGCGTCGGCCGTTCGGTGCGCCCGGGGGAGGGCGAGCCCGGCCTGGTGGCGCGGCACCGTCAGCCGCTGCGTGTAGGTCGCCGGACCGTAGCCGAACCTGCGGTAGATCAGGGCCTCGGAGGCCAGCAGCACGGAGAGGAACTCCCCTCGGGCCCGCAGCTCGCTGAGCTGATGCCGCATCATCGCGCTGAGCACGCCCTGGCGTCGGTGCGAGGGAACGACGCCGACGGCGGTCACCCCGGCGGCCGGGACGAGGACCTCACCGGGCAGAGTGAGCTCGAAGGAGTACGCACCAGCGGTACCGACGGGCCGCCCGTCCGCCGTCATGGCGAGCAGGCTGCGGTCCATTTCGAGCGCCGACCACCAGACCCCGCCACCGTTCTCCTTGGGGGTTTCCGGGAAGCGCCCGAACGCGGCATGGAGGGTGTCGACGAAGACGTCGAGGTCCTGGTCGGTCGTGGGACGGATCTCCATGCTGCCGCTGTCTCCTCGGGATACCGGCACCACGACTCGTGGTGCCCCGCCACAGTGCAGCGTTGACCTGTGGCGGGGTCAAGCGAATTACGGCTGGGCTTGTGTCCAATGGCTGGGTTGGCCGGATCCGGGACGATGGCGACGCCGCTGGACGCAGGACGGGCTGCTGAGCGATGACGGCGGCACGGTCGATCGCCGTCCGTGTGATGCGTTACGAAGGTGCCACTGAACGTCACCAGCGGCCCGTGCTCGCCGTCGAAGTGACCCCGGGCCGGGCGGAAACGACGCACGCCAGAGGTCCTGAAACGGCGCGGCGATCGCTGCTCTTCCTGGACCTGGTGAGCCGGTCGGCGAGGGCACCAGGCACACTGCTGGTACGCAGTCTCATCATCAAGAGGATCACGCATGATCACGCTCACGAAGGAAGACGGCCCGGCGGACCTGGACGGGGTGACCCACCTGTCCATCGGAGCGTCCTGGGATCCCACCGTCGGAAGCAGTGGTGGACTGATAGGGAAGCTCCGTCAGAAGACCGGCACCGACCTTGATCTGATCGCCATCGCCATGCAGGGGACGGAGCCGGTGCGGCTGGCCGGTCTGGACTCCCTGGATCCGTTGGGCAACGGATCGTTGGTGCACAGTGGGGACAATCAGACCGGCCGTGGGGACGGCGACGACGAGACGGTGACCGTCGACTTCGCCCGGGTGCCGACCAACATCACCTCCATCGTGTTCGTTGCCGCCGCGTACAAGAAGCACAGCGCTTTCCAGAAGGCACGGAACATCAGCTTCAAGGTGTACGACGCGACGGGCGGCAGCACCCAGCAGGTCGCCGACATCTGGCCGAGCCTGCTCAGCAACGACAACGGGTGCGCCGTGGCCAAGGCGATCCGGAGCGGTGCGGGCTGGAAGCTCCAGGTGATCAACGAGACCGGGAAGATCAAGCAGGGCGACGAGCAGGCCCTGATGCGCTTCGCCATGAGCAAGTAGCAGAAATGCGGGCAGGCCCCCGGCTCGCGGACGCGAGCCGGGGGCTCCGGCGTGGGCACGGTCTGCCGGTCCGCCCGCCCGCAGCCGTTGGTGAACACCCACCAGTGCTGCCTGGCCGGCCCGCGAGCGGTCGCGTTGGGGCTACAGGCTGTGGGCGGTGATGTTGCCGTGGGCGGTCGTGGCGTGGATGGTCAGGTCGGCGGTGCCTTCGGTGTTCTTGAGCGTGTTGTGGATGCGGCCGTAGGTGGTGCCGGCGTCGAGGCTGGCGGAGACGCCGCGGGCGGCGCCGACCGAGATCTCGCCGACCTGGGTGTGCAGTGTGACGGTGCTGCGGACGGCTTCGGTGATGCGGATGTCGCCCCTTGCGGTGCTGATCTGCGCGGGTCCGCCCAGCCGCCCGATCTCGACGTCGCCGTCGATCGCGGTGAGGTTGACGTTCGCGGCCTCGTCGAGCTTGATCTGTCGGTACGCGCCCTCGAAGGTGACGTCGCCGAGGCGTCCGACGCCCCGGAGCTCGGAGCTGGCGGTCCTGGCCTCGATGTGGGAGCCGGCGGGCAGTTGGACGGTCACCTCGATGGATCCGCTGTTGCCGACGATCCGGTTCTGCGCCGGTGAGGCCTCGATCCGCAGGACGCCGTCGTCATATTCGATCGTGGTCTGTTCCGCGGCTTTCACGTCGCGGCTCTTCGTGGTGTCCGCGGGGAGGATCTCGACCGTGGTGTCGGCGCGGTCGGCGGCGATGAACCGGATGCGTCCCGCGGGGATGTTCAGGACGGCGGAGATCGGGTTCGGGGTGTTGAACTTCTGCATCATGTTCTCCTGCAACTCGTCGTTTCTGATGAAGGAAACGCTACGTTGCATTCAAAGATCTGACAACGGAATCGTTGCGCCTGGACAGTGTAATCGCAGGTGGTGGCCCATAAATCGTTGCAATGGATCTGGAGTTGAATGCAACGACGGCTGCCTGTTCGTTGCAATGAGCTGAGAGTGAACGCTACACTTGAGGCACCACGGAGCACGAAGGAGACCGCGATGCCCGGAGGCAGACTCACCCAGCAGGAACGCCGGCAGATCGCGCTGGGACTGGCCGACGACCTCGCCTACGCCGAGATCGGCAGACGCCTCGACCGTCCGACCTCCACGATCACGCGCGAGGTGACACGTAACGGCGGCCCCACCGGCTACCGCGCCGACCTGGCTCACCGCGCCACCGAACACCGCACCCATCGGCGCAGCCAGGCCGCCCCCCCGGGGTTGGAAGCGCCCGAGCAACCTCACGGACGTGATGCCGAGGCCGTGCGTGAGTACGAGGAAGTGTTCACCACCGTCCTCATGCAGGCGGGGACGCCCAAGATGATGGCCCGGGTGCTGGTCTGCCTCTACACGACCGACGCGGGCAGCCTGACCGCGTCCGAACTCGTGCAGCGCCTCCAGGTCAGCCCGGCGTCCATCTCCAAAGCGATCACGTTCCTCGACGGCCAGGGCCTTATTCGCCGCGAACGTGACGAACGCCGCCGCGAGCGCTACGTGGTCGATGACGACGTCTGGTACCAGGCGATGATGGCCAGCGCCCGGTCCAACGCCCAGATCATCGAGACCGCACGGCAGGGCGTCGGCATTCTCGGCTCAGGCACTCCGGCCGCCGCCCGCCTGGAGAACATCGCCCGCTTTCTCGACTTCGTCAGCGAGAGCATCACCCGCGCCGCACAGCAGGCCCGCGAGGTCCTCCACACACAAGCCGGAACGACCCCGGGCGGTCCTGCCGAGCCGTCTGAGGAGACCTTCGGGACGCGGGAGCCATCCGAAGGGGAGGAACAGGCGGGCACTGCCGGGCCGAACTGACCTTGCCTCCCCTTGCGATGGGGCGTTCGGGGAGGATCGGACCGGGTGGGGGCCACCCGGAGCTTCCGTCCGAGCTCGGCTCTGCGGTGCCGGTCCAGGGCGCGCGCTGAGGATGGGGCGGCCGGCCGGGAAATCCGGTCGACAGGCCGGCCCGGGAAGCAGTGTGATGGCTGCGAGTGCCTGCCGTACCGTGCGGGCCGACCGCAGGAGCTGTTCTTGGCAACGGGGACAACCGCCCACGCCCGTCCGGCGATCGATGCGGAACTGGTCAGGCGCCTGGTCGATGCGCAGTTCCCGCAGTGGGCCGCGTTGCCTCTCAGCCTGCTCGACCCGGCCGGTTCGGACCATGCGATCTACCGGCTGGGCGAGGAACTGTCGGTCCGGCTGCCCCGCCATGCCGGGGCCATCGGGCAGGCCGGGAAGGAGCTCCAGTGGCTTCCCCGGCTCGCCCCGCACCTGCCGCTGGCCATCCGACCGTCCTTCTGGTCCCTTGCCGGTGCTGCCGGGACGGTTCCGCGGCTTGTGGAGTGGGGCGAACATCCTGCCGTCCGACGATGGGGCCGGTCGGACCTCCGGAGGGTCCTGATAGGCCCTGCTGCGCCCACCCCGGCTGCCTCAATGTGGAAGTGGGGACCGGTTCCCGCCGGGTCGTGTCGCCCCTGATCCATCTGCCGAAAAGACGTGAGACCGTGCAGCACCGCACCGTACGAGATGTCATCCTCGGCAGAACGCTGCAGATCACCGAGGGCGCGGTCCAGGTCCAGGTGCAGGAGGGCGTCGTCACCCTCCGCGGAACGCTCGGCCTGCGCAGCCTGGGCCCGCTCGTGGTCCGGCTCGCGCAGGGCGTCGACGGGGTGGTGAACGTCCACGATCCGATGGCCTTCGACGTCGACGACGCCCCGGCCCTCCCGGAACCGTCGGCCGCGCTGCCGGCGACCCCGTGACCGTTCTCGCACCCGCACCGCAGGCCACCGGCTCCGGAATCACCGCGGCGGCCGGCCGGTCCGGCGACGACGCCCTCCGGGCGGCGGGTACGACGCGGGACGGTCTGTCGGCGCGCGAGGCGGCCGAACGGCTGCGCACCTGGGGGCCGAATGCGGTCACCTCCCATCAGGCCAGGCTGCCGGCGGTGCTCTGGCGTCAGCTGCGCTCTCCCTTGCTGGGGTTGCTGCTCGCGGCGGCGACGGCCTCCTACTTCGTCGGGCAACGCGGTGACGCGGTGATCATCGGTGCGATCGTGGCCCTGTCGGTGGGGCTCGGCTTCGTGAACGAGTACCGCGCGGAGAAGGCCGCCGAGGCGCTGCACGGCCAGATCCACCACGAGGCGGTGGTTCTTCGGGACGGCCGTCCCTGCAAGGTTGACGTCACCGAGCTGGTGTCGGGCGATGTGGTCGAGCTGAGGCTTGGAGAGATCGTTCCGGCCGACATCCGGCTTCTTGACGTTGTGAGTCTGGAGTGTGACGAGTCGGTCCTCACGGGGGAGTCGCTGCCACTGCCCAAGGGCACGTCCGCGGTGCCGTCCGGTACCCCGTTGGCCGAGTTGTCGGGCTGCGCTCTGATGGGCACTGTCGTGCACGCCGGCAGTGGCCGGGGGGTGGTGGTGACCACTGGTGCCGCGACGGAGTTCGGGAAGATTGCGGCGGGCCTGGGCACGCACCAGTTGGAGACCGAGTTCCAGGTGGGACTGCGCCGATTCTCGATGATGCTGGTCTACGTCGCGGGCGCGCTGACCACGTCGATCTTCGCCGTCAACGTCCTCCTGCACAAACCGCTGTTGGAAGCGCTGCTGTTCTCGCTGGCGATCGCCGTCGGGATCACGCCGCAGTTGCTGCCGGCCGTGGTGTCGACGAGTCTGGCCGCCGGGTCCCGGCGGATGAGCCGGCGGAAGGTACTGGTCAAGCGGCTGGTGTGCATCGAGGACCTCGGGGACGTCGATGTGCTGTTCACCGACAAGACGGGCACGCTGACCGCCGGCCGCATCGACTTCATGCGAGCGCTGCCCGCCGACGGTTCCACGGCGGACGCGCTGCTGCGCTGGGGCCTGCTGTGCACGGAGAGCGGCGGTGCGGACGGTCCGGCGGTGGGAGGCAATCCCCTGGACGAGGCCCTGTGGGAGTCGGCCGCGTCGCAGAGCCTCCGCGGGACCCTGGCGGGCAGTACTCGGCTCGGGTTGCTGCCGTTCGATCACGACCGGCGTATGGTCTCCGCCGTGGTGCGTGACAGCGCGGGTGTGACGACGCTGGTCACCAAGGGCGCTCCTGAGAGCGTGCTGGAGCGCTGCGTCGATGTTCCTGACGCGGCCCGCGAAGCGCTGGCCGCCGAGTTCGCCGCAGGGAACCGCGTGGTCGCCGTGGCCACCCGTACCCCGGTGGGCGAAGAACGGCCCACTGCCGTGGATGAACGAGGCCTTCGTCTCGCCGGCCTGTTGGTCTTCCTCGACCCGCCCAAACCCGACGCTGCCGCGGCGCTGCTGAGGCTGGCCGGTCTCGGGATCACGGTCAAGATCGTCACGGGGGACAATCCGGCGGTCGCGGTCAAGGTCTGCGACGACCTCGGACTGCCCTCCGGACGAGCGCTGACCGGGGTTGACCTCGACGCGCTGGACGACGCCGAACTCGCCGCGGCGATCGTACGCACCACCGTCTTCGCCCGGGTCAGCCCTGAGCACAAGGCACGGATCGTCCGGATCCAGCGGACGACCGGCGGCGACGTCGCGTTCCTGGGCGACGGAGTCAACGACGCGCTGGCTCTGCACGCCGCCGACGTGGGCATCTCCGTGGAGTCCGGCACCGATGTGGCGAAGGACGCCGCGGACGTGATCCTGCTGGAGAAGGACCTGGATGTGCTCGCGGACGGCGTGGTGGAGGGGCGGCGGATCTTCGCCAACACCATCAAGTACGTCCTCATGGGCACGTCAAGCAACTTCGGCAACATGTTCAGCGCGGCCGGTGCGTCGTTGTTCCTGGGCTTCCTGCCGATGCTGCCGTCCCAGATCCTGCTCAACAACCTGCTCTACGACACCAGCCAGCTGGCGATCCCCACCGACCATGTCGACGAGGAGCAGCTGCGCAGGCCCTCGCACTGGGACATCGGGTTCATCCGCCGCTTCATGGTCTGCTTCGGTCCGATCAGCTCGGTGTTCGACTTCGCCACGTTCGGCGTCATGCTGTGGGTCTTCCACTCCGGACCGGTCCAATTCCGCACCGGGTGGTTCGTGGAGTCCCTGGCGACCCAGGCGTTGGTGATCTTCGCGATCCGCACCCGCCGCAGCCCGTTCTGGCGCAGCCGTCCCAGCCTGCCGCTGACACTGGCCGCCTTCGGGGTGGTCGCGGTGGGAGCGGTACTGCCGGCAACGCCCCTGGCGCACACACTCGGCTTCGCGCCGCTCCCGCTGGGCTTCTTCGCCGCCCTGGCGGCCATGGTGGGCTGCTATCTGGGTCTCATCGAGATCGGCAAACGGCTCTTCTACCGACAACAGTCCGCCGCTCCGACCGATCCGATCCGCAGGCGGGACCCCTGGCGCCATCTGCGGCGTCGTCGGGCCGGCTTCAGCGTTCCCGGCCGGTTGGGCCACCGCCGGCCCCTCGTACGGGCCGGCTGAACAGGGAAGGCAGGACCTGCGCGGCTGAGCCCTGGGGCCCAGCCGCGCAGGTTGACCGGCCGCACTCCGCACGTCCGTGAAGTGCCTTTTCGCGGACCCGGATTCAACGCAGCCGGCGCAGGTACGGATCGTGGACGCGGCGGGGCAGCAGGCGGATGCGGGCGTCGCGCGCGGTGACGCCGCTGGGCCCGGCGACGACCGTGTCGATGGCGGCTTCCGCGAGTTGTGGCAGATCTTCGGCCATCCGTGACAACCGCAGCAGCAGCGTCTTCACCCCCCCGATGTCCGCGCTACCGCCGTGGCGCCCGGGGAGCAGCGAGGAGCAGCGCGGGTCGGCGAGCAGCGCTCGAGCGTCACGCTCGGTGAGCGGGGCGGGCCGGGTGGCCGGTTCGGCAAGCGGATCGCAGGCGATACGGCAGGCGTCGGCGGCCATGATGCCCGCGCCGCGTGAGTTCGACACCACGGCGACGTTGGTCCCGGGCGGCAGCGGCTGGGAGTGCAGCATGTCCGCGGCGTCGAGGAGTTCGCCAAGGGTTCGGGTGACGATGACTCCGGCTTGGGTGAACAGCGCCTGTCGGGTCGTGGCCGGGACGTCATGGTCCGCGCTGCCTACGGCGGCCGAACGCCGGCCGGGGTGCGGGCCGCCGTGTCGACGGTCAGGACCGGCAAGTGCCGGGCGAGCTCGGGTTCCGTTCCACGATCCTGCCGACGGTGGGCCAGCGCGCAGGGGCTGGCCGGGGCAGCCGCGAGGGCCGTTCGGCCCTGATGGGTGCGGAGGTCCCGACAGGCTGTAAGCCGGGCAGGGCCGAACGGCTGCTCCGCGGGGACCTGCGGACCCTGGGCGGCCTCTCGTCGGCGAACGAGCATGGAGACACCTGAACTGTGAAGGAGTGAGGCGACGATGACTGTGACAACGCCATCCACCATGGGCGTGTCCGAGGCCGCGTGGCAGGGGTTCTCCGGCCGGTCCTGGCGCGACCGCATCGATGTACGCGACTTCATCCAGACCAACTACACACCGTACGAAGGCGATGCCTCCTTCCTGGCAGGCCCGACGACGCGCACCCTCGCGGTATGGCACAAGGTCTCCGCGCTGTTCCCCGAGGAACGCCGCCGAGGCGTTCTCGATATCGACGCCCGGACGCCTTCGACCATCACCTCGCACCGTCCCGGATGGATCGACCGGGAGCGTGAGCTGATCGTCGGTCTGCAGACGGATGCCCCGCTGAAGCGGGCGATCATGCCCAACGGCGGCCTGCGGATGGTCGAGAACAGCCTGCGGGCCTACGGATACGAGCCCGACCCGTTCGTCACGAGGGTGTTCGGCACCTACCGGAAGACCCATAACACCGGCGTCTTCGACGCCTACACCCCCGAGATGCTCCGCGCACGCAAGGCCGGCCTCATCACCGGCCTGCCCGACGCCTATGGCCGGGGACGGATCATCGGCGACTACCGGAGAGCCGCCCTGTACGGCACGTCTCGGCTGATCGAGGTCAAGCGTGCCGAGCGGGCCCTGCTGGACGCCCGGCCCTCCACATCCGATGTCATCCGCGACCGTGAGGAGATCGCCGAACAGATCCGCGCGCTGGGCGAACTGGAACAGATGGCGGCCACCTACGGCTGCGACGTCACCCGCCCGGCAACCACCGCCCACGAGGCCGTGCAATGGCTCTATCTCGGCTATCTGGCGGCGGTGAAGGAGCAGAACGGCGCCGCGATGTCCCTGGGCCGCACCTCCACGTTCCTGGACGTCTATCTGGCCCGGGATCTGGCCGAGGGACGGATCGACGAGAGCCGCGCCCAGGAGCTGATCGACGACTTCGTGATCAAGCTGCGCATCGTCCGGTTCCTGCGCACCCCGGAGTACGACACCTTGTTCTCCGGCGACCCGACGTGGGTCACCGAGTCCATCGGCGGCATCGGCGACGACGGTCGGCCGCTGGTCACCCGTACCTCCTTCCGGTTCCTGCGGACCCTCGCCAACCTCGGGCCCGCCCCCGAGCCCAATCTCACCGTCCTGTGGTCCCCGCGATTGCCCGAGGGCTTCAAGCGGTTCTGCGCCCAGGTGTCGATCGACACCAGCTCCATCCAGTACGAGTCCGATGAGCTGATGCGCCCGCGGACCGGTGACGACACCGCGATCGCCTGCTGTGTCTCGGCGATGGCGGTCGGCAAGCAGATGCAGTTCTTCGGCGCCCGGGTGAACCTCGCCAAGGCCCTGCTGTACGCGATCAACGGCGGCCGGGACGAGATGACCGGCGAGCAGGTCGCACCGGTGTCCACTCCGTTGACCGGCGAGTATCTCGACCATGACGAGCTGACCGCCGCGTACGACCGGATGCTCGACTGGCTCGCCGGCACGTACGTCAACGCCCTCAACGTCATCCACTACATGCACGACAAGTACGCCTACGAGCGGCTGGAGATGGCGCTGCACGGCCATCCCGTGCAGCGCACCATGGCCTGTGGAATCGCCGGCCTCTCGGTGGCAGCCGACAGCCTGTCGGCCGTCAAGTACGCCCGGGTGAAGGTGATCCGGGACGACACCGGACTGGCCACGGACTACGAGGTCGAGGGCGAGTACCCCGCGTACGGGAACCACGACGACCGTGCCGACAGCATCGCCGTCGACCTGGTGCACACCTTCATGGCCAAGCTGCGCCGGCATCCCACCTACCGGGGCGCGGAGCAGACCCAGTCGGTGCTCACCATCACCTCCAACGTGGTCTACGGCAAGCACACGGGCAACACCCCGGACGGCCGTCGCGCGGGGCTGCCCTTCGCGCCCGGTGCCAACCCCATGAACGGCCGTGATCGCCACGGGCTGGCGGCCTCCGCCCTGTCGGTGGCCAAGATCCCGTACGAGCAGGCCCGTGACGGCATCTCGCTGACCTCGACCATCACCCCGGAAGGGCTCGGGCACGACCCCGCGGAACGTGCCACCAACCTGGTCGGCATCCTCGACGCCTACACGGCTTCCGGCGGCTTCCACATGAACGTCAACGTTCTGGACCGGGCCACTCTGGAGGACGCCATGGAGCATCCGGAGAAGTATCCCGAGCTGACCATCCGGGTCTCCGGTTACGCCGTCAACTTCGTCCGCCTGACGCGCGAGCAGCAGCTCGACGTGATCAGCCGCACCTTCCACGGTGCGATGTGAGCACCGGCCGGATCCATTCCTGGGACCTGTCCACGGGCGTGGACGGGCCCGGCACCCGGTTCGTGCTCTTCATGAACGGCTGCCCGCTGCGCTGCTCGTACTGCGCCAACCCCGACACCTGGAAACTGCGCGACGGGCGCAGTATGACTGTCGACGAGGTGATGGCAGAGATCGCGAAATACCGCTCCTTCATCGACACCGCCGGCGGGGGAGTCACGCTCAGCGGAGGTGAGCCGCTCCTGCAGGCCGACTTCACCGCCGAAGTCTTGCACCGCTGCCACGAGCTGGGTCTCCACACCGCCCTGGACACCTCCGGCGCTCTCGGCGCCCGCGCCGGTGACGCGCTGCTCGCCGATACCGACCTGGTCCTGCTCGACATCAAGTCCTTCGACATCGAGGCTTACCACCGGCTCACCGGCGGCCACCTGGCCCCCACCCTGAGCTTCGCCGGACGGCTCGACCGACTGGGAATCCCGGTCCGGATCCGCTATGTGCTGGTGCCGGGCCTGACCGACGACCGGGCCGCGGTGGACGGCCTGGCCGCCTTCGTCGCCGGTCTGGACAACGTCGAAGGGGTGGACGTGCTGCCCTTCCACACGATGGGCACCCACAAGTACGACGACCTCGGCATCCCCTTCGTGCTGCGCGACACCCCCGCACCGGGGCCCGCGCTCCTGGAACGGGTGCGAGGTCAGTTCCGGGTGCACGGCGTGCCGGCCGTGTAGGCCGCGGGCAGGGACGTTCGGCCCCCCGGAGGGACCTGCAAGGCCCCTCTGCATCCGCTCCTGGGCCTGTGAGGCTGGAAGCGAGCGGGAGACCGCACATCACTCCATGACTTCGTGCGGTACACCATCGACCGCGGTCCGACGACTCTCCGGAGGGCTCCATGTCCGACACGAGCGCGAACACTTCCGACGGCCCCATCGTGGTGGGCACGGACGGCTCACCGTCCGCCCGCCACGCCGTGCTCGTCGCGCTGCGCGAAGCACAGCTGCGCGGCACCGGACTGCGGGCCGTCTGCGCCTACGACTACGGGCCCGACCGCTATGCCGGCTACGAGTGGCTGACCGCGTCGGACAACGCCGGTCTGTACGTGCAGCTGCGTGACATCGCGGAACAGGCTGTGACCGACACCGTCGCCGAACTCCAGAAGGAGCTCGGCGGTACCCCGGTGGAAGTGGAGGTCGTGGTCGAACCGGGACGCCCTTCGCAGGTGCTGCTCGAAGCCAGTGCGGACGCCTGTCTGCTGGTGGTCGGCACCCGGGGAGCGAGCTCCTGGGGGCGCCTCAGGCTCGGCTCGACCAGCACGGAGGTCGTGCACCACGCACACCTTCCGGTCCTGGTCGTCCCCGGCGACGACCCCGACGCCGCGTAACTCCGATCGCAACGACACCGGGTCCCGGACCCGGGGACAGGTTCGCATCATGACCACCATCAGCTTGTCGCAGGCTTCGCACCCGGACGTGACCGCCATCCCCGAGGTCCGGATGCTGCTGAAACCGCAGTGCGCGGACCGGGGAATGGTCGACGGTGCCTGGTGGCCGCGCACACGTGACCTGGCCCGTGAACTGCCGTTCCTGGTCGCGGTCCTGGACGAGCGCTGGGGCCGGATCACCCGGGTCGCGGTGAATCCCCACAGCTGGCCGGAGATCCCGAAGAAGGTGCCCGCGGGAATCCATACCGTGAGCGTCGGATGGTTCGACGCCGAGCAGGACCCCGACGACCTGCTGCTGCTCTCCTACACCGTCGGGCGCTGGGACCTGCTGATCGTGCCGCCGGAGTGCGACCCCGAGCGCGCCGCTTGGCTGATGTGCGCCGCGGGCGACGTGGACAACCGGCAGAGCGTCCGGGAGCTGATGGCCGGCCCGCGGTCGGTGCGGCACACCACCACGCACGCGGCTCCGTGGGAAGCCCTCTGAGGGCGACAGCAGTCGACGACAGCCGGGGCCGGCCTGCGGGCCGGCCCCAGCTGCAGTGGTTCCAGGGCTATGTGTCGTTGTCCTCGGGGGAGTTCATTCGCAGTGCGGCGCGTCCGGACTCCAGCCGGGCGGCCGGCAGGCGGAACGGGGAGCAGGAGACGTAGTCGAGTCCCGTCCGCTCGAAGAAGTCGATCGAGTCGGGATCGCCGCCGTGCTCGCCGCAGACGCCGATTTTGAGGGCTGGCCGGGCCGCACGGCCTTCCCGTACCGCGATCTCCACCAGGCGGCCGACACCGTCCCGGTCGATCGTCTCGAACGGCGAGGCGGCGAAGATGCCCTGAGCGAGGTAGGTGGCGAAGAAGGACCCTTCCACGTCGTCGCGGGAGAATCCCCAGGTGGTCTGGGTGAGGTCGTTGGTGCCGAAGGAGAAGAAGTCGGCCTCCTGGGCGATCCGGTCGGCGGTCAGGGCCGCTCTCGGAAGTTCGATCATGGTGCCGATGGGGCACGTCACCGTCACTCCCGCGGAGAGGGAGACCTGTGCGAGGACGGCTTCCACCTCCCGGCGCACCATGCGCAGTTCCTCGACCGTACCGACCAGCGGAACCATGATCTCGGCCTGCGGGTGCCCGCCGTCGTTCAGCCGCTGGGCGACCGCCTCACCGACGGCCCGTACCTGCATCGCGACCAGGCCGGGCACCACCAGACCGAGACGGACGCCGCGCAGTCCCAGCATCGGGTTCTGTTCGTGCATACGCTCGACGGCGGCGAGAAGGTCGACGTCGTGCGGGTCCGGAATCTGTCCGGTGGCGCGGACCGAGGCGACCCGTACGGCCAGTTCGACGCGGTCGGGCAGGAACTCGTGGAGCGGGGGGTCCAGCAGCCGGATGGTGACGGGCAGCCCGTCCATCGCCGCCAGGATGGCGGTGAAATCCGCGCGTTGGAGGGGCAGCAGCGCGTCCAGGGCGCGCTTGCGTCCGGTGTCGCTGTCGGCCAGGATCATCGACTCGACCAGCCGCCGGCGTTCGCCGAGGAACATGTGCTCGGTGCGGCACAGTCCGATGCCCTGGGCGCCGAAGCGCCGGGCGCGCGCGGCGTCCTCGGGGGTGTCGGCGTTGGCAAGGGTCTCCATCCGGCTCACCTCGTCGGCATGCGCGAGGATGCGGGCCACCGCGTCCACCACGCCAGGAGGTCGCTCTCCGGTTTCGAAGTAGTGCATCACAGGTGACTCGACCAGCGGCTGTGCGCCGAGGTGGACGGTGCCGGCCGAGCCGTCGATGGACACCACCGTGCCCTCGGCGACCACGGTGCCGTCGCGCGTGGTGAAGTGCCGGGCCGTCTCGTCGACCGTGATCTCCTCGGCTCCGCAGACACAGACCTTGCCCATGCCTCGCGCCACCACGGCCGCGTGACTGGTCTTGCCGCCCCGGCTGGTGAGGACGGCTTGCGCGGCGATCATTCCCGGCAGGTCGTCGGGGGTGGTCTCACGCCGGACGAGCACCGTCCTGGAGCCCGCGGCAGCCAGGCGTACCGCCTCCGCCGAGGTGAAGACCACGGCGCCGACGGCCGCACCCGGCGATGCCGGGATGCCACGCGCCAGCGGTGTTCCCGCTGCCGCGTCGTCGAAGCGGGGGAACATCAGATGGGTGAGCTGCTCACCGGTCACCCGGCGGAGGGCCTCTGCCGGGGAGATGACGTCCTCGTCGATCAGCTGGGCGGCGATACGGAAGGCCGCTTCCGCCGTGCGCTTGCCGACGCGGGTCTGCAGCATCCACAGCCGGCCGCGCTCGATGGTGAACTCGATGTCGCAAAGGTCCCGGTAGTGGTGTTCCAGGATGCCCAGGTAGTCGCGCAGCTGTGTGTACGAGAGCGGGTCGATGGCCTCCAGCTCCTGCAGCGGAACAGCATTGCGGATGCCGGCGACGACGTCCTCGCCCTGGGCGTCGGACAGATAGTCGCCGTAGATGCCCCGGCGGCCGGTGGCCGGATCGCGGGTGAACGCCACGCCGGTGCCGGAGTCCGGGCCGAGGTTGCCGAAGACCATGGTCTGGATGTTGACGGCCGTGCCGAGGTCGTCGGGGATGTGCTCGCGCCTGCGGTACAGCCGGGCCCGCTCGCCGTTCCAGGACTCGAAGACGGCGAGGATCGCGCGGCTGAGCTGGTCGGCGGGGTCCTGCGGGAAGTCCTCACCCGTCGCGTCACGCACGATCCGTTTGAACTCCTCCACGACGTCAGGCAAGTCGTCCGGGTCCCGGTGCTCCGCCAGAGCGTCGGCGAACAGGGAGCCGTCGACTCCCATCGCGGTGCTGCCGAACATCTGGATGAGTCGCCGGTAGGAGTCCCAGGCGAAGTGCTCGCGGCCGGTGGTCTTCGCCAGGCCGTGCACCGAGTCGTCGTTCAGACCGATGTCGAGGATCGTCTCCATCATGCCGGGCATGGAGAAACGTCCACCGGAGCGTACCGAGAGCAGCAGCGGGTCGTCCGGGTGGCCCAGCTTGCGCCCGCCGGCGAGCTCCAGGGCTGACAGCCGGGCGGCAACCTGTATTCCGAGGCCGTCCGGCTCGCCTCCGGTGGCCAGGAAGGCCCGGCAGGCTTCGGTGGTGACGGTGAAGCCGGGTGGCACGGGCAGGCCGATACGGGTCATCTCGGCGAGATTGGCGCCCTTCCCCCCGAGGAGGCCGGCCATCTCACGGCCACCCTCGGTGAAGTCGTACACGTACTGGACCATGGTGCGGCCGCCTCACTTCGCAGGATTGAATCGGGGCCGGGAGCGGCCCCGCCGTCGACGCGCCGTTCAGTGGGCCTGACTCAGCTGTGCGATGGGCCGGGCAACGAGCCTTGTGGTGTCTCGGGGACGAGCAGGACCGGGCAGTGGGAGTGGTGCAGCAGAGTGGTGACCGGGCCGAGCTGAGGTCCCAGCAGGCCCTGTCTGCGGTGCGCGGTGACCACGATGTGATCGTTCCCTTCATCGAATGCGTCCGGCGTCCTGCTGCGGCTTCCGCCGGGGGACCTCGGCCCGCGTGCCGTGGGAACGGGCCGGCGGGCCGGTGTCCGTTCCGCAGTCCCTCAGGTACAGCCTGGCCCGGCACCGGTGCCGGCCGCTTGGGCCACTCGGACCCGGTACAGGGGTCCAACCGGCCCGCATCGCGGAGAGAGGTCCGTGACGTCGGAGTGCCTGGCCGAACCGGCCGCGTCTCCTCAGCTGAAAGCGGTCTTCAGCGCCTCGAAGGCGGCCTTCGGGTCGGAGAGGGCGTGGTAGATGCCCGGGATCTCCTTGTCCACGTCCAGCAGCCCGTACACGGCGTGCATGGCACCGCGGACCGAGTACTCGACGGTGAACACCACGTCCTCGGGAATCTCGACGAACTGCCCGAGGAAGGCGAAGTTCGCCGCTCCCGCGGGGATCACCAGCGGCCTGTCCCGAACGCTGCGGCGCTCGAACTGGCTGGTGATGTACGGCATCATCACGGTTCTCACCGTCGTGGTCGCGGCGACTTCCTGCGCGATGTCCTGGAAGCCGAGGTGGCCGAGGAGCTCGGTGAGGATCTCCTGGCCGGTAGCCTCCGACATCTTCTTCCCGGTGTTCTCGCCCTCGTTGTCGACGAACAGGCCGTAGCCCCAGAGGGTGAAGACGTCGTCGGGCTGGCCGTCGAAGTGCGGCTGGGAGGGCACCACGATGGACATCAGCCAGTTGGAGTCCTTGAACGTCATCAGGCCGCCGGTACCGGGCGCGTTGCCGGAGAACTCCTCGATCCGTTTCAGCAGTGCCGGGCTTCGCATCGTGAGGGTGAAGGACTCCCATTTGGCCTCGTCGACGTCGGCGTTGAAGGAACTGGGGCGGCCGAAGTCCTCCGCCTTGCGGGCCAGGGTCTCCCACAGCGTCCAGCCGCCGTCGCGCTTGTCGCGGATCAGCTCGGGGGCGGTGTCGTCATCGCCGTACGTGCTGTCGGCGGTCATCGAGCCGAGCGTGATGAACGCGTAGTCCTCCGGGCCGAGGTCGTAACCACCGTTGCTGCCGTTCTGCTGGAACTCGATCCGTGACGCGCGCCGGTCACCGATGTCCCCGACGAAGTCCACGTTGGTCACCGTCACGCCGTACTCGATGCGTACACCGCGGCTCTCCAGCCACTTCTGCACCGGGCGGACCAGGGAGTCGTACTGGTTGAGACGGGTGCGCCGCACTCCGGCGAGAGTGTGGATCCGCGGGAACTCCTGCATGAAGCGCAGGAAGTACCGCTTGAGTTCGATGGCGCTGTGCCAGTTCTGGAAGGCGAAGGTGGTGCGCCACATGGCCCAGAAGTTCGTGTCGAAGAAGTGCTGTGAGAAGAAGTCCTCGATCCGGCGGGGGCCGATCACGGACTCCGGGAGTGCCAGAAGGCGGGCCAGGTCGACCCGGTCACGCGTGTTGAACCCGAGTTGAGCCGCGTCGAGGATGGAGTGATCACCGGCGATGAGCCGGGCCTTGGCGCCGGTGACGGTCTGCCGGTTGAACTCCCGCGTCTCCTGCAGCACGGAGACGTTCTCGTCGTCCAGCGTGGGGATGGTCTCCAGCAGGTTCCAGAGGCAGACGTACGCCTCCTCTTCCAGCATCCGCCCGCCACGCGTCACATAACCAGTTTCCGGGCCACCGCCGCCGTCCAGGGAACCGCCGGCGATGGGGAGTTCCTCCAGGATGTGGATGTTCTCGCCCTGGAGGCCGCTGTCACGGATCAGGAACACCGCTGCCGCGAGTGCTCCGATGCCGCCGCCGACCAGATAGGCCCGGGTGTGCCGTGCTGTGTCCATGTGCTGGTTCCCCTTTGATGCCGCCCAGAGCGCTGGGACCGATGCGTCGGAGCCCGCTCCGCCTGATCGACAGGTGTGCGGTCCGATGCTGGATCCCCAGCCAACGCCACGAGGGTCACCGCCGTCGTGGGCTGTCCGGTACCCAGGTCCAGGGACCTTTGTCCCTCGGAGCGAAGGGGGTGCCGGGGTGATGGCCTGGGGGCAGAGGGCGGGCAGGACCATCAGCCGTTCACTCCTCCCACCTGCGGGACCAATGGCCCTCCTTCTGGTCCCGGCGGGCCCTCCAGCCCGGCTCGAACCCGCATCAGGATGAGGGCAGACGGCGATCCGGCCGTGCTCTGAAGTGGCGAGACGCACCGGCAGGCCTGAGGACCACGGCCGCCAGCGACGCTCTCGCCCGCCAATCGAACCGAGGCACGCCATGCCCGTCCTGATCATTACTGTCGTGGTCCTGCTCCTCCTGCTGATCTGTGCGATGGCCGTGAAGATCGTCAAGCAGTACGAGCAGGGGGTGCTGTTCCGGCTCGGCCGGGTGCTGGGCGAGCGCAAGCCCGGTCTGCGGCTGATCATTCCGTTCGTCGACGTCCTGCACCGGGTGTCGCTGCGGATCGTCACCATGCCGATCCAGTCGCAGGGCATCATCACCCGCGACAACGTCAGCGTCGATGTGTCCGCGGTCGCTTACTTCCGGGTGGTCGACCCGGTGAAGTCCGTCGTCGCCATCGAGAACGTGTACGCGGCGATCGACCAGATCGCGCAGACCACGCTGCGCAAGGTCGTGGGACAGCACACCCTGGACGAGACGCTGTCCGAGACGGACACGATCAACCTGGACATCCGCGAGATCCTCGACGTCACGACGGTCGAGTGGGGCGTCCAGGTGACGCTGGTGGAGCTGAAGGACATTCAGCTGCCCGACAGCATGAAGCGGGCGATGGCCCGTCAGGCCGAGGCCGAGCGGGAGAAGCGCGCGAAGATCATCAACGCTGAGGGCGAGTCGCTGGCCGCCGCGGCCCTCGGTGACGCCTCGGACGTGATGATGGCCCACCCGCTGGCCCTGCAACTGCGCAACCTGCAGAGCCTGGTGGAGATCGGCGTGGACAAGAACACCACCGTCGTCTTCCCGGCCCCGCTGATGAGCACCATCGGTGAACTCGGCTCCTTCCTCGCCCGTGAGACCGCGGCGGCGATCCCGGTCGTCCCGCCGACGGCCAGGAACACGGAAGCGGAACCTGCCACCGAGCCCGCGTTCGTGGACATCACGACAGCCGACACCCCGGCCGTCTCCTCCAACGGCGTTCCTCGCGCGATCAGCAAGTAGTCCGCCGACCGCGACCGTGTTCAGAAGTGAGGAAGATCCGTGCCTGAGATGACCAACAACCCGCCGGCTGACAACGATACGAAGTCCGACCTTCCAAACCAGGAACCGAGGAAGGGGATGTTCGGACTGCCGACCGCGACCGCGCTGGTCATCGGTTCCGTGATCGGTACCGGGGTGTTCGCCCTGCCGACCGCGCTGGCTCCGTACGGGCCGATCAGCCTGGTCGCGTTCGTGCTGGTCACCGTCGGCGCGCTGGCACTGGCCTTCACGTTCGGTGCGCTGTCCAAACGGGTGCGGGGATCCGGCGGCCCCTACGTCTACGCCCGGGACGCCTTCGGCGACTTCGCCGGCTTCCTCAACGCGTGGTCCTACTGGATCACGGCGTGGGCGGGCAACGCGGCCATCGTCGTGGCCTGGGTCGGGTACGTGGAGGTGTTCTGGAACACCGGCCACGCCAAGACCTGGTCGATCGTCATCGCCATGGTCGGACTGTGGATACCGGCGGTCATCAACCTCTCCGGTATCCGGAACATGGCGGTCACCCAGATCGTCACCACCGTGCTGAAGTTCGTGCCACTGCTGTTCATGGCCACCGTCGGGCTGCTGTTCATCAAGGCGCACAACTTCGGCGCCTTCAACGCCAGCGGCACCTCCGCCGGTGCCGCGATCTCCGCCGCCGCGGCCATCGCCCTGTTCAGCTATCTCGGGATCGAGACCGCATCGGTGGCCGCAGGACGGGTACGGGACCCGCAGCGCAACGTGGGCCGGGCAACGATCCTCGGCACCGTCGGCTGCGCGGTCGTCTACATCCTGGGCACGGTGACGGTGTTCGGCACCGTCTCCAACGCGGCTCTGCAGAAGTCGGCCGCGCCGTTCACGGACTCGGCGGATGCCATCTTCGGCGGCCGATGGGCCGGCCAGTCCGTTGCGGTCGCCGCGATCGTCTCCGGACTGGGCGCCCTGATCGGCTGGACCCTCATCGTCGCCGAGATGCCGATGGCCGCGGCCAAGGACCGCCTGTTCCCGGCCGCCTTCGGTCGCACCCGTAAGGGCGTCCCGGCATTCGGGATCATCAGCTCGACGCTGCTCGCCTCCGTCCTGACCGCCGTCAGTTACAGCCAGTTCGAGAAGGTCTTCACCACCCTCGTCCTGCTGTCCGTGGTCACCGCCGTGATCCCCTACATCTTCAGCGCCGGCGCCCAGCTGTACTGGCTGCTCACCCGCGGGCGCCAGACCCGGTGGCCGCACCTGTTCCGCGACTGCGGGGTGTCCGCCGTCGCCCTGGCCTTCTCGTTCTGGTCCCTCGCCGGCAGCGGCTACCAGGCCGTCTACTACGGGCTGTTCTGCCTGCTCCTCGGTCTGCCGGTCTACATCTGGCTCAAGGCCGCACGCAACGAGTACGGCGAGACCCCCGTCATCCCGGACGGTGAGCCCTCCGTCGCAGGCGCGGTCCCGCTCCCACCCGCGGCTCCGGCGGACACCCCAGTGGGGCACACGACGTGACCCGGCCCCTGACACCTTCCGGAACCGGCGCCCGACCTTCGCCGCACATCAAGGAGACCACCATGACCCGCACCCTCGGCGTGCATTCCGAAGTCGGCCCGCTGCGCGAGGCCATCGTCCACCGCCCCGGGCTGGAGCTGAACCGCCTGACGCCCGGCAACTGCGACGAACTGCTCTTCGACGACGTGCTGTGGGCCGCCAAGGCCCGCGAGGAGCACGACACCTTCGTCCAAGTACTCCGCGACCGCGGCACGACGGTCCACCACTTCGACCAACTCCTCGCCCGGACGCTGGAGCGCCCGGAGGCACGGGCCTTCGTTCTGGACCGCATCTGCACCCCGGAACTGGTGGGCCCGACCCTGGCGACACCCCTGCGACGGCTCGCCGACGAGGCGGACCCGGCGACGCTGGCCGAACTGCTCATCGGCGGAGTGACCCGCGCCGACCTGTCGCCCCTGCGGGTGCGCAGCCTGCGCTGGCAGAGCCTGGAACTGGACGACTTCGTCCTCGCGCCGCTGCCCAACACGCTGTTCCAGCGCGACAACTCGGCCTGGATCTACGGAGGCGTCACGATCAACCCGATGGCCAAGGCCGCCCGGCAGCGCGAGTCCCTGCACAGCCGTGCCGTGTACACGTTCCACCCGTTGTTCGCGGACGCGACCTTCCCGGTGTACTACGGCAACGACGACACCAACCACCAGCCGGCCACCCTCGAAGGTGGCGACATCCACGTCCTGGGCCGAGGTGTCGTCCTGATCGGGATGGGGGAGCGGAGCACTCCGACGGGCGTGGAGATCCTGGCCCGCGAGCTCTTCCGCAGCGGACAGGCCAGCACCGTGATCGCCGTCCAGCTCCCCAAATCGCACGCCTTCATGCACCTGGACACCGTGCTGACGATGATCGACGTCGACACCTTCGTCCGCTATCCCTACCTCGACCCGAAGGCCCTGCGTACCTGGGTGATCGTCCCCGCCGACCCGCAGGAGACCGTCGAGCACGACACCGGCGGCCTGCACGTCGAGCAGCGCGACGACCTGTTCGCCACCATCGCCGACGCCCTGGGCCTGGACAAGATCAGGGTGCTGTCCGCCGATGAGGACGCTCGGGCGGCCGAACGCGAGCAGTGGGACGACGCCAACAACTTCCTCACCGTCGCACCCGGGGTCGTGGTCGGCTACGAACGCAACACCGTGACCAACGCGATGCTCCGGGACAACGGCATCGAGGTCATCAGCATCCCTGGCAGCGAACTGGGCCGCGGCCGGGGCGGCGCACGCTGCATGACCTGCCCCACCCAGCGCGACGGAATCTGACCCACCCCGCGACCCGTGCCCCGGCGAATCCGCCACCATCCACGATCAGCCCCCTGTGAGGACTTCCCCCATGCCTACGTCGACGCCCACGACCGCCACCCACCACCGGCCCGGCTCCCTCCTGAAGGAACTCGACCTCGACAAGTCGGGATTCCTGGCGCTGATCACCGCGGCCGGGCAGCTCAAGGCAGCCAAGGCGAACGGCTCCGAGCGCCCCCAGCTGGAGGGCAGGAACATCGCGCTGGTCTTCGAGAAGAGCTCCACGCGCACCCGCTGCGCGTTCGAGGTCGCTGCTCACGACCAGGGCGCACATGTCAGCTACCTGGGCCCGGAGGGATCCCACATCGGACGTGAGGAGTCGATCCGTGACACCGCCCGGGTGCTGGGCCGGATGTTCGACGGTATCGAGTTCCGCGGATTCGCCCAGGACACCGTGGAGGAACTGGCCGACCACGCCGGCGTCCCGGTGTGGAACGGGCTCACCGACGAATGGCACCCGACCCAGATGCTCGCCGACGTCCTCACCATGACCGAACACCATGCCGGCCCCGTCGAGGAGATCGCCTACTGCTTCCTGGGCGACGGCCGCAACAACGTGGCCCGCTCCCTGCTGATCACCGGGGCACTGCTCGGCATGGACGTCCGCATCGCCGCACCGCGCGACCTGTGGCCCCCGGACGACGTGATCGCTGAAGCGGACCGGCTCGCGGTGACCAGCGGGGCACGGGTGATGGTGACCGAGGACGTCGAGCAGGGCGTGGCGGGCGCCGACTTCGTCTACACCGATGTCTGGGTCAGCATGGGGGAGTCGGACGAGCAGTGGAGTACCCGCATACCGCAACTGCTGCCCTACCGGGTCACCGAGAAGGTGCTGCTGGCCTCCGGCAAGCCCGACACGAAGTTCCTCCACTGTCTGCCGTCCGTCCACGATCGCAGCACGCAGCTCGGCCGGCGGCTGTTCGACCGCTTCGGCCTCGACGGGGCGGAAGTCACCGACGAGGTCTTCGAGTCGCCGCGCTCAGTGGTCTTCGACCAGGCCGAGAACCGCCTGCACACCATCAAGGCCGTCCTCGTCGCCGCGCTGGGTGCCTGAGATGCGCATCGTGGTCGCGATCGGCGGCAACGCACTGCTGCGGCGCGGTGAGAGGCCCGATGCCACCGTGCAGGTCGACCACATCCGAGCCGCCGCCCAGGCACTCGCGCGGCTGGCACTGGAGCACCAGCTGATCATCTGCCACGGCAACGGTCCCCAGGTCGGGATGCTCTCCCTGGAGAGCGAGAACGACCGCGAACTGACGCACCCGTACCCGTTCGACGCACTGGTCGCGCAGACCCAGGGCATGATCGGTTACTGGCTGGCCCAATCGCTGCGCAACGCGGGGGTGATCAAGCCGGTCATGAGCCTGGTCACCCAGACGCTCGTCGACCCGTCGGACCCCGCCTTCGCGACCCCGACGAAGTTCGTCGGGCCGGGATACCCGCACCGGCAGGCCCAGCAGCTCGCCGACCGGCACGGCTGGACGATCGCAGTGGACGGCGACCGATGGCGCCGGGTCGTCGCCTCACCCGAACCACTGCGGATCATCGAGCAGGAATCGATCGACCTGTTGCTCGACCACGAAGCGACCGTCATCTGCGGGGGAGGCGGCGGTATCCCGGTCACCCAGGACGGTACCGGTCAGTCGAAGGGTGTCGAGGCGGTGGTCGACAAGGACGCTACGGCCGCTCTTCTCGCGGTGGCCGTCAAGGCCGACCGACTGCTGATCCTGACGGACGTGCCCGCGGTGATGGAGGGCTTCGGCACCCCGCAGGCCACCCCACTGCGCCGGCTGGCCCTGGACGGTTTGGCAGCGCTGCACTTCCCCGCAGGCTCCATGGGACCCAAGATCGCGGCCTGTCGGCACTTCGTCGGGGCCACCGGCAGAACAGCCGCCATCGGATCGCTCGACGACGCCGCGGCGGTACTCACGGGCGACGCCGGAACGGTCGTCGTCCCCGGCGATTCTTCGGATACGAGCAGCGGGATGACGGCCGGGGCGGACGCGGCAGTCGGGCGCTGATGACCTCCGCCGGCCCGGCTGCTGAGCTGGGCCGGCGGAGGTGCCGTGCCGCAGGCTGCCCACGGTCAGCAGCTGTGCCCCGGCCGCAGCCCGTTGAGCGTGCGCGGCTCCGGGTGACCGACGGGGTCAACGGACGTGAATCCGGCGTCCGGTGATCCGGTCCGGGGCGATCCGCACCCACATGGCGCGGTCGCCGCCGGCCCATGGCCCGCTGTGGGTCCGTTCGATGAGGTGCCGGACAGTGTCCGGGTCCGTGACATGTTCGGCGTTGCCGACGACGAGCACGCTCCATCCCTGGCTCAACGCCTCGTCGATGTGATCCACCTCGAAGGCGACCCGGGCCCCGATGGACAGTGCGGGCGCGGATCCCGGCGATGTTCTGAAGACCAGCGATCCGTCCGCCATCTGGTAGTTGACGGGGACGATGGCGGGACCGTCGTCCCCGGTCACGGCAACGCGTCCCACCCCGTGTGTGGACAGCCGTGCTCGGCATTCTTCCGGCGTCATCTCCACCAGTTCCGGATGGCGCGCCGCCTTTCCGAGGCCGGGTGGCAGATCCGTGCCGCCCCCGCGCAGCTCGGACACCGTGGTCTGCAGCGCGTCGGCGAGGCTGAGGAGGAGGACCGCGCTGGGGACTGCGGTCGGCTGTTGCTCCAGGTACTCCAGATAGGGAGTGGCCATACCTGCCAGGTCGGCCACCTGTTCGCGGGTGAGGCCCAGTTGCTCGCGACGCAATGCCATGCGCCGTCCCATGTCTCCGACAGGCCGGTGACTGACGGAAGCGGCGTCTGTTCTCGTCTGCTGGTTCATGGCCAATCGCTTCCCTGGTGATGTCGGTGGGTCCCCGGGTTCGGTGTCAGTTCCGGTGTCAGCTGTCGTCCTCCGGACCGCCCACCGATACGGAGGCGCCGTGGTTCACGCCGAAGGGGCCGTACAGGTCGAGCAGCCGGGTGCGCGTGGAGTGCAGCCGGTCTCCGATGACCGCGGCGCAGAGCAGGACGAACTCATGTCCCAGAGCGGGATCGGCAGCACACAGTTCACGGACCGCCGCCGCCGGGAACTCGGTGGCCTGCACGGCGGTGTGTGCCTGGGCGCCGAGTTGCCACCGGAACGGCGGGAACAGCCAGGACCAGCCGAGGAGTTCGCCCGCCGAGACGGTCTGCACCACGGCTGCCTGCCGTCCGGGGACGTGCAGGTCCAGGGTCACCTCGCCGCGGTCCAGGACCCAGAAGCGTTCAGCGGCCTGGTCGGCGTCGAAGATCCGTGCGCCCGCGGGAAAGGCGACCGGTCTGGACAGCGCCATCAGCCGGTCACGGTGTGCGGTGGTCAGCGTGTCAAGAATGGAGTGTGTCGTGGACATCGCACTGTCCGTTTCCGCGGCTCCGCGGTCTTCGACGTGTGCAGGCGTGGTCGCGCTTCGCCGCTTTGGTCGACCGTCGTTCCTGCCTGCCCTCTCATCCTCACCCCGGGGCGCGGACGCGGGCAGGGGCCGAACGTCCTCAGCCGGCGGCAGGGCGGCCCGGGTACGATGATGTTGCAAGCTGGTCACGGAAAGTGACGATCCCCCCGCCCCGCCCGCACCGCCCCTTCAGTGTTCGATGGGCTCACAGGTGGTCTCACCGCCACCGCACCCCATCCCGTCCGCGGGCAGCTGGAGGGTGCGGGAGGTTCCCGGGGCGAGGGTGAGGGCGCGGCCCGCGAGCCGGATGCGGACGGGAGGCTCGTCGGACGGCGGAACGTTGATGCTCAGGCTTCCGGCGTGCATGGTCAGCCCGATGCCCCAATGGCTTCGGTAGCGGATGGAGAGGCCGTATTCCGACAGTTCCGGGAGCGGCGCCGGGTCGAGTGACAGCTCGTCCTCGCGGAGTTCCAGTCCGGTCAGACCGCGCTGGACGAGGTCGAGCGTGCCGGCCATGGCGCCCAGGTGGATGCCCTCGGCGGTGGTGCCGCCCTGAAGGTCGGCAACGTCGCCTGTGAGCGCTTCCTGGCAGTACTTCCAGGCGCCGGCTCGGCGGGCCCGGGCCAGTACCCATCCGTGGACCAGCCCGCTGAGGGTCGAACCGTGGCTCGTTCTGCGCAGGTAGTAGTCGACGGTCGTGCGCCAGGTGTCGTCGTCGAGTCCGTACCCGAGGCGTCGGAAGAGCGTGGTGAGTTCGGCCGGTGAGAAGAGGTAGCCGAGCATCAGAACGTCGGCCTGCTTCGACGCCTGGTACCCGTTGACGGTGTCGCCCTCGGCCTCCAGGATCCGGTCGAGGCGCCGGATGTCGCCGTGCCGGGCACGGTAGCCGTCCCAGTCCAGTTCGGCCAGGTCGCCATAGCCCTCGAACTGGCTGATGATCCCGCGATGGAAGGGCACCCGCAGCCGGTGCGAGACGTCCTCCCAGAGTTTGAGTTCTCCCGTGTCCAGCCCGATGCGCTCGAACAGCGCCTGGCGGCGTGGGGCCGGCAGGCTCGTGGCGAGTTCCAGAGCGCGGGCCAGGACCCAGGCGGCGGTCACATTGGTGTACGCGTTGTCGTCGAGGCCTGGCTCTGCGGCACCGGGGTACGCGTCGTGGTATTCGTCCGGGCCGACCACGCCGCGGATCCGGTAACGGCCGTATTCCTTGTCCCAGACCGCCCTGTCCGCCCAGAAGCGGGCGATCTGCAACAGCATCTCCGCGCCCGCCGTGTGCAGGAACTCGGTGTCCCCGCTGGCCTGGCAGTACTGCACGACGTTGTAGGCGATCGCCGAACCGACATGGTGCTGGAGGCGTGAGTGATCGGGCAGCCACCGTCCCGACCGGGGATTCAGGTGCAGTGTCTGGGTCTCCTCGCGGCCGTCGCTTCCGCTCTGCCACGGATACATGGCGCCGGTCCGGCCGGCCGCGGTCGCCGACCGGCACGCCTGGCCCAGCCGCCGGTAGCGGTAGGACAACAGGGCCCGGGAGACCTCCGGGAGATGCAGGTTCAGAAAGGGCAGGACGAACAGTTCGTCCCAGAAGACATGGCCGCGGTAGGCCTCGCCGTGCAACCCGCGGGCCGGCACGCCTGCATCGAGATCGACGGTGTGCGGGGAGAGGGTCTGCAGCACATGGAACAGATGCAGCCGCAGCACCTCCCCGGCCTCGCCCGGCACCTCCAGCTCCGCCCGCTGCCACAGGCGCTCCCACGCGGCTTCGTGGGACGCGAGCAACGTGGTGAAGTCGCCGGCCCGCCGCACCCGGCCGATGGCCGCGTGCAGCGGATCGCTGATCGCCGGATCGCGCGACGTGTGCAGGCCGACGGTCTTCTCGACGACGACAGGGGCGTCGGGCGCGATCGGCAGCCTCAGCGCATGGGTGGCGGTGCGGTCCCCTGCGACGAGCCGTACCGAGGTGGGGATGCTGCCGGCCACCTGGGTTCGGGCGGCCAACGCGATGAGGATGTCGGAGGTGGTGGTGCGGCACTCCAGCCACACGGTGTCCGGCGCGGTGACCCCGGTGTGCCAGCGGCCGAGGTGCCGGCCGTTCAGATCGCGATAGCGGTCGACGCCCGAGTTGGTGACATCGCCGTCGAGGGCGGATTCCACCTCCAGCTCGCCTGCCCAGCCCTCGGCGGTGAACTCGGTTCGCAGGGCGGCCAGATGTGGATCGCCCATGTGCACGAGTCGGGACTGCACCACGGTGATCCGGCGGCCCCGCACGTCACACAGCCGCATCCGTCGCGTCAGCGTTCCCTGGCGCAGATCCAGGACCTGTCGGTACTCCAGCAGCGAACCGTCGTCGGGGGAGAACCAGGGGCCGGGCGCGGTGCCGCCGTCGGGATCCGGGTCGGAGGCCGCGTCACGGGCGCGAAAGCGCAGCGGCAGCCAGTTCGGCAGGTTGACGATGTCCTCGTTCTCGACCGTACGTCCGGATATGTTCGAGGTCAGCCGGTTGTAACAGCCCGCCGCGTAGGTCCCCGGATAGTGCGCGGTGCCCGCCTCCTCCTCGGGGGCGGCGCCGCGGGTGGCGAAGTAGCCGTTGCCGAGGGTGCACAGCGATTCGCGCAGCCGCTCCTGCGCTGGGTCGTATCCCTCATAGTTCCAGGTCCGGTCCGGCATCGTCAGCTTCCTCCACCGATCAGCAGTTCGGCCAGGTCGCGGACCACGATGCTCGCGCCGTGTTCGCGCAGATCGGTGGCGCTGGTCGGTCCCGCGGTGCGGTCGACGCCGACCACCAGGCCGAAGCCGCCCCGCCGGCCCGCTTCCACGCCCGCCAGAGCGTCCTCGATCACGGCCGCTTCCGCCGCGGGTACGCCCAGGCGACGGGCGGCTTCCAGGAACAGTGCAGGGTCGGGTTTTCCCGCCAGTTTCAACCGGGCGGCTTCCTTGCCGTCCACCACGGTCCGGAACAGGTCCTGTACGCCCGCGCCCGCGAGGAGTTCGGGCGCGTGGCGGGAGGCGGATACGGCGGCGCAGGGCACACCGGCGGCACGCAGCGCGTGCAGTACCCGCACGGTGCCCGGCCAGGCGGCGATGCCACCTGACCGCAGCTGCCGCGTGAACAGTTGCTCCTTGCGGGCGGTGACCGCCTGCACGGTGCTCGTTCCGGGCGGGTCGTCGGGATCGCCCAGGGGAAGCCGCAGGTCGCGCGAGGCGAGGAAGGCGGCCGCGCCGTCGAGGCGGCTCCTACCGTCGACGTAGCGCCGGTAATCCTCCACCGGGTCGAACGGGCGGTCGTCTCCCGCTGCCCGCAGGCAGGCGTCGAATGCGGTCTGCCAGGCGGCGGCGTGCACCCGGGCCGAGTCGGTGATGACCCCGTCGGTGTCGAACACCACGGCCCGGACCGACTGCAGGATCGGCAGCATCGGCGTCGCCGCTGACGCGTCGGCGTTCTCCTTCGTCAGGGGGCGCAGCCGTCGCGCGGCGTCGTGGCCCGCCGTCGTCACAGCCGGGCCGCGACGTAGGTGGTGAGGTCCAGCAGGCGGTTGCTGTAACCCCACTCGTTGTCGTACCAACCGAAGACTTTCACCAGGTCACCCTGCGCCTGCGTGAGCCCCGCGTCGACGATGCACGACGCCGGGTCGCCGATGATGTCGCGCGAGACGATCGGCGCGTCGGTCACTCGCAGGACGCCTCGCAACGTCCCCTCGGCGGCCTCCGTGAATGCCGCGTTGACCTCCTCGGAGGTGACGTCCTGCCGGAGCAGCACCGTCAGGTCGGTCAGGGACCCGTCCTCCACCGGAACCCGTACCGCGATGCCCTCCAGGACCCCGGCCAGTTCGGGGAGCACGATGCCCACTGCGCGGGCGGCGCCCGTGCTGGTCGGGATGATGCTCACGGCGGCGGACCGGGCGCGCCGCAGGTCCTTGTGGGGGCCGTCGAGCAGTGCCTGGTCGTTGGTGTAGCCGTGGACGGTGGTCATCATGCCCTTGATGATCCCGAAGCGTTCGTGCAGAACGTGGACCATCGGTACGACGCAGTTGGTGGTGCAGGACGCGTTCGAGACGATGTGGTGCCGGCCGTGGTCGTAGTCGGTCTCGTTGACGCCCATGACCACGGTGAGGTCCACGTCCTTGGCCGGCGAGGAGATCAACACCTTGCGAGCCCCGGCCTTCAGATGCAGCGATGCCTCGTCGCGGGTCCGGAAGCGGCCCGAGGACTCGATGACGATGTCCACCCCGTAGGTACCCCAGGACAGTTCCGGCGGATCGCGGACCGCGGTCACCACGATGCGCCGGCCGTCGACCGTGATCGACTCCTCGTCGTGGCTGATCGCCCGTCCGAGGCGTCCGAAGGTCGAATCGAACTCCAGCAGGTGGGCCAGTGTCGCGGCCGGGGCGATGTCGTTGATGGCCACCACCTCGACCGGGGCGGTGCCGGCGTCTGCCCGGTCCAGGACACAGCGCAGGTAGTTGCGCCCGATGCGGCCGAATCCATTGATGCCTACACGTATGGCCATGATGACGTCTCCTCGTTCGGTCGGTGATGGTCCGTCGTGTCCCGCCGGGTCGTGCGACGTGGCTGGACGCAACGGTGCTGGGCGGGTGTCGGGGTGGGGGTCAGAGCAGCCTGCGGTGGTCGCGGACGACCGGCAGTCGCGCCCAGATCCGGCCGAGGCCCCAGACGGTGCCGGCGGAGGCGACGGCGAGCGCGATCATGACCGCCGCGTAGAGCAGGTGGTGGTCGACGAGCGGGTTGCTGGACATGCTCAGCGTTCCGTCGGAGGCGTGGCGGGCCGGCGGCCATTCCGCCATCCACATCAGCGCCATCATGGCGGTGCCCCTTCCGGGATCTGGAGGAGGGACGCGGCAACCGCGTCCGCTCTCAATGTGCCGTCGCGGCAGCCGGGACCGCAGGGGCCCGCAGTCCCGACGACCGGGCCGAACGTCCCTACTCCGAGGGCCCGTTCAGCCGGCCGGGTACGTTGAGTCCGACCTGTTCGGTGCTGGCGTCGAGGCGCGGTTCGTCGTCACACCGGACGCCGGCCCCACTCGGGAGCGGTCAACGCCCAGGCCCTTTCCCATTCCGTCATGCGCCGCCGATCGGCACCCCGGCGGACCAGTCCGCGCACCATGACGATCGCGAATGCCGCGCAGCCGACGCCCAGCGCACCACCGACCAACGTCATCGACGTGAGCTCTTCGCCGGCCACGGGCGCCGGGACCTGCCGGCCGGTCCGGTCCAGCCACACCGTGGTCCTCGAACCGCGCAGACTTCCGGCATCTGCTTGCACCGCACCGGTCCCCGTGGTTCCGGCGGCGGCGGTCCAGCGCACCTTGACGTCATAGTGCACAGTGCCGCCGCCCGGTCGCGGAACCGCCTCCGGCGCGTTCTCCAGCAGGACCGCAGTTACGGGATGCCGCGACGCCCGCTGCTCCTTCGAGGCCTGGAGTGCGGCGGTGTGGGCCGCGCGCCCGGCGGTGAAGGCGGCCGCGGGCAGAAGGAGCAACAGCGCAAGTGCCGTTGCCAGGTTCACCCAACTCTCGATCACGTCCGAGCGGCGGCACAGCGGATTGCTCCGCCGCTGCCGCCACCGCAGTTGCTTCTTCACGGTGTCGCGACCTCCTTGACCAGTTCGCGTGCGACACCGCGTGCCCACAGCCGGATCTGCTCCGGGTCGCGGAAGTCTCCGCCCCGGCCGGACTTGACGATCATGCGGGCGATCCGGCCCTTGGCGCCGTCCTGCAGGCAGCCGCCGAACGTGACGTGTCCGCGGGCCTTGAGACGGTCGACGAGGCGCTGGACACCTGACACCGGAGAGATGAGGCCTCCACGGGCTGTGGCGTCGAGAGGTCCGCTGCTGAACAGCCAGACGGGCCGCTCGGTCAGATCCGCCTCGTGGTGCCCGGCGAAGCGGACCGCCTCGCGCCGCCACCGGCCCGCGTACAGGGCGCTGCCGAGGACAACAGCGTCGTAGGGGCCGACTCTCTGCACTTCTCCGACAGCCCGGGCCTCCGCCGCCAGACCCTGCTCACGCAGCGCCTCGGCGATCATCGTGGCGATGCCCGCGGTGGAGCCGTTCTTCGATGCATACGCGACGAGTACGCGTTCGGTCATCACAGGTCTCCTGACAGCTTTCACAGCCGGCGAATTCGGTGCGGCGCGGCAGCGCGCTCCGTCCCCGAGCCCGCCGGTGGCCGGCGGACCGGCTCCGTTCCAGCGTGCAGGCCGTGAACCCGGTGGGGGAGGGGCCGCAGGGCCCTGCCAAGGGCCCGACCGGCCCCATGAACCCTGGCCATCACGCGGCGGTGGTGGCGGCGATGTTCACAGGGTTGGGCCTTGGTGTTCATCGTTCGGCTGGTCGGGCGGTCCGGGTGACCAGCAGGCCCGCCCGACCGGCCCAACATGACTTACACTTGAAGAGTTCTTCAATTTGGCATTTAACGGACTGCTTAATGGATGAGGATTGACTGGCGAGGTGTGACGAGGCCCTTCATCGATGTGAGGTGTGAACAGGTCGACTCGCGTGGCGTGAGGGCAGCGGCTGGGGGACCGGAACGCTGCCCAGCGTTCGTGGCGGAGCTCGGCGTAAGCGAAGGCTGCAGAAGGCGGGAGATGAGACGTTGCCAAACGTGCAGATTCCGCTTTATCAGGCGAAAGCGGAGTTCTTTCGAATGCTGGGGCATCCGGTACGCATCCGTGTGCTGGAGCTCCTCCAAGCTGGGCCCATGCCGGTTCGGGATCTCCTGGCCGCAATTGAGGTTGAGCCGTCGAACCTTTCGCAGCAGTTGGCTGTTCTACGACGTTCGGGGATCGTGGTCGCCAGCCGTTCGGGGGCAACCGTGAACTATGAGTTGGCGGGCGCGGATGTGGCGGATCTGCTGCAAGCCGCACGGCGGACCCTGGGGCAGTTGCTGGCGGGCCAGGAGGGACTGCTGGCAGAACTTCACGCGGACCAGGGAGCGGATGACGCAGTCAACGGGGATCAGGTCATCCGGTGAAGCGCCGTGGCGCGACGTCCGGTACCGCGCCCCGGGTGCCGTGGCCGTTGGCGAACTCACCACAGTCGATCGCGCGATCAACTACCGCCACCCTCAGAGGGCTGGGGCATTGCCGCGACGGTTCGGTGCAGCGGCTCGGCAATGCTCCGTGTCATGGTCCGGTGACCAGCGTTGCGTCCGCGTGCCGGGAGGCGGATCCGGCACGAGTCGTGGCGATGAGGCCTCCGCGACCCGCCCGGTGTCGCGGATCCCGCGCAGCAGGATCATCCAGGCCCTTGCCCGTCGATCGATGGTGCGCCTTGCACGTGGTGCAGCGGCCACCCCGCATTGCCGGAGCGGGGGTTCTCCTGCAGGGCGGCCGCCGTTCGTGGGTGTCAGGTCGAACCAGGCGGGCGCAGGAAGTTGGCCCTCTGGGGTGGTCCGTTGGCCACCTGAATCTACGAGACTCGTTAATTGCCAATGTTAGCAACTATAGAGCCTGTGCAGAGCGGGAACGCGCAAGCTGTGCCTGCGGTGGGACCGTAATGCAGGGGCAGGCACCGCTAGGCGGCATGTTGCGGGCGGTAGGGCCCAGTTCCCCGCCCGGGCCGCAGGTTGGCCACAGCATGACAGGTGAGCGTTTCTTCGGCGGAACCGCTTCCAGCTGCTGCGCCGGTGGCCGTCACGCCGCCGTCCTTGGATTCGGACCGAGGGTGAGGACGCCGAGCGCAACGCCGTCGTCGTCCACTACGGGCCACACGGCCAGTGACCTCTCGCGCATAGTGGCCTCGGCCTCGCTGAGGGGCATGTCTGAGAGGGCGAAGGGACTGCAGTCGTGGGGGATGTCGCGCACGCGGGTGGCCTCGGTATACCAGGGCTGGGCGCTGTGGGCGGTGAGCTGATCGCGGGTGACGATGCCGGCGCAGTGACCCTCGTCGTCGCGGATGAGGACGTGGTCGGTGCGGGCGCCGTGGAGCACGGCGAGGGCTCGGTCGATGGTCGTGTGGTCGCTCACCTGTAGCTCGGGGAGCGCCATGGCGTCGGCGACGGTCGGGCGGGCGGCATCGGTCATGGTCGGCTCCGCAAGGTTCGGGCCCGCGGTCCGGTCAGGAGTGGCCGGGTGGCGAGGTCGTCAGGGTGGGATTGGTGGCACGGAGGTCTTGCAGGAGCTCGGCCTGGCCGGCCAGGACGCCGCTGAGGATGGTGCGGGCGACCGTCAGGAGCTCGGCCACCTGGGGGCTGGTGAGCCGGTAGTAGACGGTGGAGCCCTCCTTGCGGGTTGCCACGAGGTTCGCGCGGCGCAGCACGGCGAGTTGCTGGGAGAGGTGGGCGGCTTCGATTCCCACCTCGGGCAGCATTTCCGCCACCGCGTGTTCCCGCTGGCTGAGCAGTTCCAGCACGCGGATGCGGACCGGGTGGCCGAGGGTTTTGAAGAAATCGGCCTTGAGTTGGTACAGCGGGGCGCTCACGTGGGCCGCCTCCAGGGTTCCGGGGCCGGGTCCCGGCACATGGTCGGTGGATTCCGGGCAGCAACGGCGTGCGAGCACCCTGTCCCGACCCGGGCGAAGCAAGGAACTGATCTCTTGCCGACTTTAGCAATTCCGTGCGGTTCTCCTCGTTCAGGCGGCGCGCGAGGGCCCCGCCTGCCGCCGTCGGCCGGTTTCCGCGGGCTCCGGAGCCTGGGCAAGAGCCGTCAAAGCGACATCCAGGTCGGGGAAGACCCGGACACCGACCAGGGCATTCTCCGTCAGCAGCGGGGTGGGGCGACCTCGGAGCCCGCACAGCGCCAAGCCGGCGGGCGCTGCAGCGAGGATCGCGGCCTCTCCGTCCGGGCTCCAGCCCATCAGCCCGGACACGTCCAGCACCAGCGTTCCCGTGGTTCGCGCCCGGGCCCAGCCGACCGCTCCGGCGAAGCGGTCGGTAACGCGTCGGCCCAGATGGCCGTACAGATGCAGCACGCCGGTGCCGTTGCGGTCTTCGAAATTCCACTCCATGGCTACTTCCGCCCCCGTCGCTCACTGCTGGGGCTCGCACCCGCAGGGCCGGCGGTGGCCACCGATTGCCCTGCTGCCAGGTGCCCGTCGCGAAACCGCCGCGCCCATGTGGAGGGGAGCCATCCCGGCCAGGGGTGATGTTGATCGAGGTCGCCTCCGGCTTGGCCGTTCTCATGGGGCGGCATCGCGTGAGCGCTCCGGCCCGCACGGCGTGCGGTGCTGGAGAACGGGTGCAGCATGCGGTCGTTCCCACACCGCGGACAGCGGCTGCTCGCGTCGAGGGCGGCGGGCCTGCAGCGCAGGGTGCAGGCGGGGCAGAACAGGACCGGAGCTTCGTCGCCGCGGATGGGTGTGATGCGCATCCGCCTCTTCATTCCATTCTTCATAGTTGCCAATCTTAGCAAGTGCTAAGGTTGTCATCTAGTGGCCGCTCCGGGGCCCTGACATCCGGAGCGGCCACTTCACCCACTGCACAGGTGCGCCGATGGCTGTTGCCGGTCCGTCGTTCCCCGCTACCGGGTGTGGGCGGAAAACAAGGGAGTTGCTGATGGGCGAGGGATTCAGGGCCGCTCTGCAGCGGCAGGCGGCCACGCTGTGTCAGGCGCTGGCTGATGCCGCCGAGGCGGGAGACGTGTGGATGGTCGCCGTGTACTCGGTCGACCTGGAGGAACTGCAGCGTCTGGGACGGACGCACGATGTCGAACTGCCGGTCCCGGTGCCGCCTGCCGCGGTGAGGCAGAGGTGATCTTGGTGTCGTGCCGCGGCTCGAGCTCCTCCTGCCACCACCGCGGATCCCCGTGCCGGGGCCCGGGGCGAGGGGGATCTGGCGCCGAGCCATGACGTGGGCTCGTGCGCGACAGGAGGCGCGGGTATTCGGCCCGACCTGTTCCACCGCAGGCGATCCGGCCGTGGGAGCTCGCCCGCGCACCCTTGCGGCCTCGGCCGCCCCATGCCCACAGAGCGCTTCCCACATTGGAGCCCACCGATGACGCAAGCTCTGCCCAACCTGCTGCCCGTCTCTGCGGACATGGCCCGGTCCCTGCTGGCGTCCGACAGGGCCGGCCGGCTGACACGCTGCGATCCTGCCCTGGCGGCCATCCCGGTCCAGCATCACCTGCTCGACGACGGACAACTCATCCTGCGCGCGCAACGGCCCGCCCCGGCATCCCGGTTCGCCTTCCCCAGGCAGCTCACCTATCAGGTCGACCAGATCAACATGCGGGACCACACCGGATGGACCGTCATCGTCACCGGTCTCGCCGACCAGATCACCGGCACCCGCCTGAGGCACTACCGGGCGCGACTGGGTGCCACAGCAACGGTGCACGCCGAGCATTTCCTGCTCATCCACCCCCGGCGCATCACGGGATACCGCCTTACCCGCGACACCTGATGACGGGTGCACTCCGGGTGCCGCACCGGTCGGCAGCGTCCAGCAGCGGGAATGCCCGATGACCCAGCCCCCTGCCCGAACGCGACCCGAGTACGGCCTTGAGGTGACGTTCCGCTGTCCGGCGTTCTCCACGGTGGCGGCGATCCTCGCCGTGACCGCAGGGGCGGCACTGGTCGCTGAGGACATCCATCCGGACACCGGTGCGCAGCGCGTGATGGTCGACACCGATGGTCCGCAGACCCTGCACCGCCTGCGCAACCTGCTGCGTGACCGGCTCGGCGACGACCTGATCCACCTGGCGGACCCCGTGTTCGAAGCGGCCGCCACCGGCAAGACCACGCAGCGACTGTGCGTGCCGGCCGCCTCTGAGCGCGATCGGGCCCTGCTGGACAGCACGGCGGACCGGCGCGTCATCGAGCACCTGCTCCTCCAACGCGGTGACGTGGACCGGTACACCGGCCGGGGTCGGCGCATCGCGCTGCTGTCCAACGCCTCCGCAGTCGCCGGCCTGGGTCCCCTGCCGGTCACCTGTGTGCTGCCCGCTCTGGAGTCCGCCGCGGTCCATTTGCTCCGTGCCACCGGCCTGGACATTCACCCCCTGCCGGTGGCGGCAGCCACCCCTGGGGCCCTCGCCACGATCGCCACAGCTCTCGCACCCGGCTTCGCTGTCCTGTGCCTGATCCACACCCATCCGCTGTACGCCCATGCCGTCCGGGCGGCGTTGGAGGGCTCCTCGACCCCCGTCGTCGATGCCGTCTGCCACGCCCATGCCGTCGCCACCGCGGCAGCCGCGCTCAACGCCCTGGACCGCAAAGGGATTCCGCTGGACACGGCGCGGGTGGTGCTGTCCGGGCCCGAAGCCGGCTGCGAGTTGTCCGGTCTACTGCTGTCCGCGGGTATCCGTGACCTGACCATCGATACGTCCGGCTCACCTATCACGCCGTTTCCCGCTGATCTGGTGGTGGATCTATTCGGTCTGCCGGCACCCCGGGACGGGACTCCGGTCCTGCGTGCCTGCCCGCAGGAGCTGCCGCCTCTGCATGCGAGCACTCAGCAGCCACACCCCTTTCACGCACTGCCGGCCCTGCTCACCGTCGCTGCCCGCACCCGCCACTTGGGTCCGCACGGCCTGGTGAGCGCGGTGCGGGCGCTGGCCGCACGGGCTCCGGCAGGGGGCCTGCTGCCGCCGGTCGGGCAAGCCGGGCTGGTCCAGGCGCTGACGCTCGCGTTGCTGCCCGGCTCCTCGCACCCCACCGATGTCTGACCCCAGGGATCACACCCCTGGTCGCTCTCTACCCGTAAGGCGATGCGCATGCAGGTGACCCAGTCCGCCAAGCTGGCGAATGTCTGTTACGACATTCGCGGAGCAGTCCTCCACGAGGCAATGCGGCTGGAGGCTGCGGGGCACCCCATCGTGAAACTCAACACCGGCAACCCGGCGGCCTTCGGCTTCGAGGCCCCGCCGGAGCCAGCCCTGACGAGTCGGTCCGGCGGTGGTTCAGGTGGTGGGTGTCAGACCGTTCTCCGGCCAGCCGGTGGTCCGCCACTCCTGCTGGCCGCTCGAGTCCTCAGCAGACACGGAATGGGCTGACAAGGCCGCGGCCAGGTCGTAGTGGATGGTCACCGGCGGATGCGATTCGCCGGGGACGACCAGCCCGTCGGCGGGGATCGCAGCGAGTTCCAGCGGCCGGCCGGCGGCAGCGAGGCGGCGGGCCGCATCGGTCACGGCCTCCTGCCCCGCTGCTGACCATCCCCGCAGGAGAGCCAGGTCGAGAATCACGGGGCCGGCGCCTCGGGCCTGCACCCAGCCCACCGCTCCGCCGAAACGGGAGACGGAGTCAGCGCCCAGGAAGCCGGAGACGGACAGGAGCCCCAGACCCTCGAGGGTGGTGTAGTGCCATTGGATGGTCATGTTCTGCTTCTCGCTCTTCCTTCTTCGATGTGACCGCTGCGGGCCGGGCTTCTACAGCGGCAGGGTGATCCACATGTTCTTCCCGCCTCCGTCGGCGTCGGGACGCACCGTGCAGGTACCCCCGAGCTCGGCGGTCAGCTCGGCGATCATCGCCAGGCCACCACCGGCGACGGCGAACTCGACCAGGTCCGGCTGATGGGGATGACGGTCGTGGACCGCGAAGGCCAGAACATCCGCCCCGGCCGCGTACGTGACGGTGGCCTGCGGGGACGCCGTAGCGGCGTGCCGGACACTGTTCGCGACCAGTTCGCTCAGGATGAGCAGCGCGGGCCCCATGACGGGGTGAGCCCGGTTGATGCCCCAGGCGCGGTAGACGTCTTCGGCGGTCTCACGCGCCCGGGCCACCGCACCGGGCGCCATGGGAACGGTCATCACGTGCCGGTGATGCAAGTCAGCGATCCGGGTCACGAACCGTTCGACCTTCCTGAATCGGCAATCTCCGCAGTGGCGGCCGTAGCAGCGGCGAGCCGATAGCCGCGAACGGTTTGCGGGCTGATGTGGGCGAGCGTGTCATGCGGACCGAAGACCCAGCCGGGGAGCGTACGGCGGTAGTGTGCGGCCTCGTCGACGTCAACGATCAGTCCGACCGGTCCGGTGACGCTGATCGACCACCCGCTGCGCCGTGCCGCAACGATCTCCTCGGCGTTGTACGTCACAACGGCTGGTCCCGCGAGGGCGCCTTCGGGCGCCGGGACACGGACGATGAGACGACCGTTCTCCAGGACATGGACTGCGGGCCGGACCTGGGTCAGCCCGCGTTGGACGAACACCAGACGGCCACCGGTGGTGCCTCTGAGCAGCCACAGGGCTTCGGGCCCCATCATTTCCGTCATTCTGTGGGACATGGAGGTCATCCGGCCGGCTCCTCGGTAGGGATTTTGGCGGCTTCAGCGGGGATCACCAGAACTCCCGTGCGCTGCAGGTGGGTTCGGGCCGCGCGGATCGCCTCCGGCGTGGTGCTGAAGACTCCGCCGTTGGCATACAACGGATCCAGGACACCGAGCGCGTCCAGAGCCTGCCGTTGGCCGGCCTGGATGCCCGATGCCATCACGGTGATCCCGCGACGACTCAGTTTGTGCACCGCGTCCTTGAGGACCAGTGCCCCCGTGGCATCCATGGCGGTGATGCGTGACAGCCGCAGGATCACCACCCGCACATCGGCGACATCGGTCAGCTCCAGCAGGAACCGGTGCGCGGCGGCGAAGAACAGCGGCCCCTCGATCCGGTACGCCACGATGTGCTCGGCCAGCAGCTCATGCTCCTCGACGCTGTGATCGCCCGCCGGGTCGTGCTCCAGCGGGACCCGGTCCAACCGGGCGTGCTGGGCGACCGCGCGCAGGGCGACCACCGCCGCGACCACCAGCCCCAGGACTACCGCGTACACGAGGTCGAGTGCCAGTGTCGCCAGCGCGGTGAGGATCAGGACGAGTGCATCACCCCGCGTGGCGCGGACCATTGCCCGCAGCGAACCGACCTCGATCATCCGGATCGCGGTGGCCAACAGGACCCCCGCCAGCGCGGCCAACGGGATCCGGGCCACCAGCGGCGCCGCCGCGAACACGATCGCCGCCAGGACCACGGCGTGGGTGAGGGCGGCAAGCCGGGAACCCGCCCCGGAGCGCACATTGACCGCGGTACGCGCGATGGCAGCCGTCGCGGGAACTCCACCGAACAGCGGAGCGGCCAGGTTGGCGAGGCCCTGCCCGAACAGTTCACGGTCCGGATTGTGCTTCTGCCCCACCGTCATGCCGTCGGCCACGGTCGCCGACAGCAGCGACTCCAGGGCGGCGAGCGCGGCCACCGCGATCGCCGGACCCAGCAGCGAGGACACTGTGGACAGGTCCAGGAATCCGAGGGAGGGCGCGGGAAGGCCGGCCGGCAGATGCCCGATCCGGGCCACGTCGAAGTGGGCGGCTTGTGCCGCGAGGGTCGCTGCGATGACCCCGACGATGGAGAACGGCACCGTCGGACGCCAACGGGCACCGGCCAGCATCAGCGTCGCGACACCGGCCGACAGGCCGACGGCCGTCCAGTTCGGATGCGCCGCGAACTCCTCCACCGCGCGCCAGGCCACGACGAGTACTTTCTCTCCTCTTGGCGTGGCCACACCCAGCGCGGCCGGCACCTGCTGCAGTCCGATCACGCAGGCGATACCCAGCGTGAAGCCCTCCACGACCGGCGCCGGAACGTACTTCATGTACCGGCCGGCCTTCGCCACAGCCAGTGCGATCAGGATGAGCCCGGCCATCAGCCCGACGGTGAGCACCCCGCCCGGTCCGTACCGCGCCACGATCGGGACCAGCACCACGGTCATCGCCCCGGTGGGCCCGGACACCTGCAGATTCGACCCGCCGAAGACGGCAGCCACCGCGCCGGCCACCACAGCGGTGGCCAGCCCCGCCTCCGCGCCGAGCCCGGACGAGACCCCGAACCCCAAAGCCAGCGGCAATGCCACGATCGCCACTGTCAGCCCGGCCAGCAGATCCCGGCGCGGCTGCCGTCGCATCCCGGAGAAATCCGCCCGGACCGGGAGCAGCGAGCGGATCGAACCCCAGGCATCGTGCAGCACCGTAGTCACCGGGAGACGACCTCGTTCTTCCGCAGCTCGGCAAGAAGCTCGTTCTGGCCGGTGAGAACCTGCGCGAGGATGGTGCGCGCCACGGACATCAACACGGCCACGTCTCCGCCGGCCAGCGCGTACACCACGGTCGAACCGTCCCGGGTGGACGTGACGATCCCGGACCGCCGCAGCACGGCGAGCTGCTGCGACAGGCTCGACGGCTCCACCTCGATCGCCGTCAGCAGCTTGCGGACCGGTATGGGCCCCTCCTGCAGCAGCTCCAGCACCCGGATCCGCACCGGATGCGCGAGCATCCGGAAGAAGTCTGCCTTGGCCTGATACAGCGGAACCGCCACAGCGCGCCCTCCTCATCGCCGGCTTCCACCGGACTGGGCTTCGTCCTGTGCCATCGATGACTGCAGACACAGCACTCACAGCATGTAATGAATTGCCATTTTTTGCAATTCTATCAAAGCGCATGAGGATGTCGGAGCTGGAGGGCGAGCAGTCGCCGCGCACACCGGTTGTGAGCTCAACGGCCTTGGCCGTGGACGCACCGCCTCCGTTCGGGGGCTGTGCTCCGCGTTGTCAGTCGTGGGCGATGACGGCGACAGGGGCGGTGGCGTGGTGCAGCACGGCGTGGGCGACCGGCCCGAGATGGGCGCCCAGGGGCGAGCGGCGCAGATGCCGGCCGACGATGACGAGGTCCGCGCCCACCGAAGCCTGAACCAGTCGGCTGCCGGCAGGTCCCATGAACGCCTGGGAGTCCGCGCGAACGGAGGGGAACTTGTCTCGCCACGGCTTCAGCATGTCGTCCAGCATCTGCGTGACACTCCGGCCGATGTCCCGTTCGTTGTCGGGGTCGAAGAAGGGGATGTACTCGTAGGCGGGAGGAAGCTTCCAGCCATGCACGGCCCGCAGGGCGCACTTGCGACGGGCGGCTTCCTCGAAGGCGAAGGAGAGGAGTCTGTCGGCGGCTTCGTGGATGTCCACGCCCACGACGATCTCGCCGTACCCGGCGGGCTCCGTGGGCCCGGTTTCCCGCGGCGGCCGTACGAGGGCCACCGGGGTTTCCGTGGCCGCGAGCGTCGACATGCCCACCGAACCGACGAAGAAGCCGACCAGGCTGCCCAGGCCTCGGGAGCCGAGGACGAGCAGCTCTGCGTCGGTGGCCTCGGCCGCCAGGGCTGCGGCCGGCCTGCCGGAGAGACAGCGGATGGTGATCTCCAGGCCCGGGTACCGGCGGCGTACGTCCTCCGAAGCCTCGGTGAGCGCCTCGTCGGCCCATCGGTCGGCGCTCTCCCGGCCCGACCGCGGAATGGCTGGGCTCATGGGCCAGTCGACCGCGTGGACGAGTCGCAGCGGGACCTCCCGCAAGGATGCCTCCCGTGCACCCCATATGGCTGCTGTCCGGCTCTCGAGTGACCCGTCGATGCCGACGGTCACATGGTGTTTCATGGCGGGAGCCTCCTGGGGGCACGTTCCAGCGGTAGCCGGCGGAGCGGGGGGTCTGCGGTCTTTCAGAGTGGCCCGGGACAAGGATGCGGAGGAGGGGCCAAACGGCCCCTGGTCGGACCGACCAGCCCCCTGCCCACCCCCGGGATGCCGGACCGGATCACGCACTCCGCACGCAGCAGCCTGCTGTTGGGGAGGGTGCACTCGGGGACTCTTGGCCCACGTCTGAGACCTGAACGGCCCTCCGCGTGGAGAGTCCGCTGTGGCAGCGTGAGAGCTGGACCCTTGGTGGTTCTCGGTGAGGAGGAACCGTGGAAAGTACCACGAGCGGCTCGGAACTCGGCTCCGTCGTACACGGACTGCTCCACCGGGCACACTGCCCGGTGCTCACGGTTCCTCTCGGCTGAGGATCACGACGGCGACGGCCCCAGCCGCGCAGGAAGCACTCGGTGTTCGGGACAGCGGTGATCTGTAGGGGAGTTGGAGAGGGAGGCGATCAGGATGTACCACGGGATCACCCCGAGAACGCCGACGGCTGATCGCACCGCAATCGGGCCGCGGCATACGGCGACGCTCGAACCCGACGAAGCCCTGAGACTGCTCGGCACGGTCGCTCTCGGCCGCATCGTCTTCACCCGCCACGCACTGCCGGCAGTATGCCCGGTCAACCACATCATCGACGCTGGGGACATCGTCCTCTGGGGTTTCGACGGCGGAGATATCGCCGCGCTCACGGCGCCCGACGACTGCCCCGGCATTGTCGTGGCCTATGAGGCCGATGCCATCGACCCGAAGACGGACCTCGGTTGGAGCGTGGTCGTCACTGGCTATGCGATGCCCGTTACGGACGGCCGCGACGGCCAGCGGTATGGGGAACTGCTCCGTCCGTTGATCGGCGGCCCGATGGGCCGCGTGCTGAGCATTCGGCCCGGTCTCATCACCGGATTCCGTCTTGAGAAGGCCTGACCACCACGTTGGGTGGTACCAGGTCACGGTGAGTGTGTCGTCCACCCGGTGCGTTCCGAAGCGCCACAGAGCCGGCCGACGGGGGACCCGCCGGCCGGCTCTGTGGGGCCGGACTGTCTCCTAGCGTCGAGGGCAGCGGCGGACCGTGGTCTCGGCCTGCCAGGTGCTCACCGGGTGCTGAGTACTGATCGCGCGTGATCGCCGTGCGACGCCATGACCAGTACTTGATAACGGCTGGGAATGACGGCGCTTCTGGACGTGAAATCCCGGCGTCCCGCGGTCATGGCGAACTGGAACAGCGCGAAGATCCCGCCGAACAGCACACCCCAGCTCAGGCCCCAGACCATGGCCTTCCAGAAGGCTGTCGTGCTCAGGATGCTCAGCAGCAGGCCGACGAAGGCTCCGAACCATGCTCCGCTCGTGGCTCCGTACAGCAGAGCGCGCTCCCAGTTCAGCCGCCCGGTGATCTGCTCCACCATCCGGAGGTCGCTTCCGACGATCTGGGTGGTCTCCACTTCGAATTCGTGGTCGGCGAGGTAGTCGACGACGCTCTGCGCCTCGTCGTAGGTGGGGAAGGAGCCGAGTGACACCTGCTCGCCCGGATGCCGTTCGACGGGTCCTCGTCCTGGTTTCACTGCTGTCGTGTTCATCATGGCTGCCTCCCGGCATGATCGATGGTCCGCGGATCCGATGGCGCCGGTGTGGCGATGGGCAGGGGCCGACCAAGCTCTCTTTCGCGGGGCGGTACGGAGGAGCTGGCCGGCAGGCATCTCATTCAGGAACGACGACGACCGGGCACGGTGCGTGCTGGACGCAGTGCTGGCTGACCGAGCCGAGGAGGATCCCGGCGAAGGTGCCGTGTCCCCTGGTGCCCACGGTCAACAGCTGGGCTCCCGCTGCTGCGGCCAGCAGGACCTCCGCGGGATGGCCTTCCACCACGCGGGCCAGCACTTCGACCGGCCGGTCGAGGCGCTCCGACTCGTTCGCGACGACCTCGTCGAGGTTCTTCTGGATGCTGGCGGCGATGTCACCGAGGTCGATGACGCCGGGTACCCACCCGTAGCTGTACGTGTACATGTCGGGGTTCTGCCATGTCATCGATGTCACGTGCACCGGTGGAGACACGCAACGTGTACGAAACGTCCTGGAGTCGCCGGTGAAGGTCCGGGTTGGAAGTGGCGCTGTGAGCGAGTGCCTGTTGCTCTGCACCCAGCGTGCTCTGCGGTCCCCGGATGCGTGAGGGGCCGAAGGTCCCGCTGAACGCCGAATGGTCCTCGTGGATCAGTCTGGTCGGGCCCTTCAAAGGCGACGACAACCGTGCGTGCAAGGACCAGAACCTGCGATGCACCGGGCCGTATCGCGGCCGCTGCGTGGTGTGCGCCCCCTGAGTGGTCCTCCCTGGTGCAAGGCGGCCGCCTCCGGCGGCGGGGGTCAGCGAGCGGGCACGATCGCCACCGGGCACGGGGCATGGTGCAGCATGGCGTGGCTCACCGAACCGAGTTGGAGGCCCGGATGCTCGTGCCGGCGGCGTGCGCCGAGTACGAGAAGGTCTGCTCCGGCAGCCGCACGCAGCAAGCTGGAGGCAGACCGGCCCTGCACAGCATTGCGCCGTACCCGCAGACCGCTGACTCCCGTCTCGGGAAGGGGCACTGCGCCCAGCAGGTTCTGTGCGCGGTCGGCCGCCGCACCGGCGTCCATCACCACTGACACCCCCGACATGTCGATCTCGGGGCGCCATGCGTGCACGAGCTCCAGGTCGGCATGTCTCCCCGCCGCTTCCTCGACCGCGAACTCCGCCGCTGCTGAAACATCGTGCGACCCCACACCCAGCACCACACGGCCGCGCCCGACCTCCGCGGGCTCACGTTCACCGCGAACCACCACGACGGGGTACGCGGCCCTCGCGGCGACCCGCAGGCTCACCGAGCCGAGCAGCAACCCGGGGAATCCGCCGTGGCCGCGGATTCCCAGCACCAGCAGCGGGGAGTAGCGCTGCAGGCCCAGCAGCGCGGACAGGACGTCCTCGGCGAGCAATTCGGTATCCACCGCTACGCCGGGCCGGCGCGCGGACGCCCGTTCGGCCGCGGAGTCCAGGATGTCCTCGATTGCCTTACGCTCGGGCGCGAGTTCAATGTCGTCCACGGTTTCCTGTTCGAACTGCTCCCAGACGGAAGCGTGGACGAGCCGCAGCCGCGCTCCGCGGCGGAAGGCGTCGTCCACCGCCCAGTCCACGGCTCGCAGACTCTCCGGAGAGCCGTCAACGGCCGCCAGCACGCATGCAATGCTCATGATCTTCTCCACACCTCGACAGGCCGATTCCGGCCATGTGTGCGACGACTGCCGACCGGTCGCTTGACTCGATCCGTCGGCGGGTGCGAAACCGCACCTTCTGTCAGTTCACACGCGGTGTGCCGCACGCGGTAGGGCCGGTCGGTCCCGCTCGCCCGCGCAGTAGGCCCCTTGCATGGGCCGGTGCCCGACCCCGGGGTGAGCGGTCAGTGTGCGCGGGTCACCGTCGGTGACCGGCGTCGTGCCGGCCTTCCTGGCGGCGCCCTCCTGCAGACTTGCTCGCGCTTACAGGGCGCACTTGACGGTCGAGCGATACTGCGTCAACCGTGCCGCGGGTAAGGCCGATCGGTCCCGGAGCGGGCCGTGCGGCCCCTGTCCCGGGCGTGTGGAGAGCTGGAGGCTGCTGTCGAACGAGTTCACCGAAACTCTCTTCTGGAGGTAACTCTCGTGTCCGCTCCCATTGCTGTCGGCCTGGACGGCTCCCCTGAAAGCATGTCCGGCGCTCGCTGGGCGGCCCGTGATGCGCTGCGCAGGAACCTGCCAGTGCGGCTCGTCCATGTCTGGAACTGGCATCCCCATCCCGGCGAGACATCTGACGGCTTGGAAGCACAACGCCACTGGGCCCAGCGGATACCGCGCGAGGCCGCCGCTGAGCTCACCCGGGAGTACCCCGCGCTGGAGATCGTCATTGACCAGGTGGGAGGGCAACCCGCGGCTGTTCTCCCGGTCGTCGCGGAAGAAGCCGAGCTTCTGGTTCTCGGCTCCCTCCAGGCGAAGGGCATTTCGGGCTTCCTCGTCGGATCAGCGTCGTTGGCAACGGTCGCCTGCGCCGAGCGGCCGGTGGTTCTCATACGGTTCGGCGAGACCGCGCAGGACGAACACCAACCCGACGAAGCCGGGCTTGCGTCGACCGTCACTCCGTACCGCGATGTGGTACTCGGCCTCGATCTCGCACGGCCCTGCGACGAACTGCTCGAGTTCGCCTCGACGCAGCTCTGCAACGCTCCGCGAGGTTGCGCGTCATCCATTGCTGGAAGCTGCCGTCGGCCTACAAGCACCGCGACGCAACGGTCGGCAGCACTCCGGAATCCGCTCTCGTAACTCAACAGGCGCATGCCCTGACCGAGATGCTGCGTCCCTGGCGGGACAAGTATCCCGCAGTAGAGCTGATCGAAGAGTCCGTGCCGGGAAGGCCTGCGGAGCACCTGCTGACCGCCTCTGCGGACACGTCACTCCTGGTCGTCGGTCGGCGCACCAGCCACTCACCGATCGGCAGGCATATCGGCCCCATCACACTCGCCGTGCTCCACCACTGCTCGGCACCGGTCGCGGTGGTACCGCACGCCTGAGAGCCCTGGCGCGACGGGGCTGGGGTTCCGGGCCCTGCGGCTCGATCTCATGAACACTGTTGGACCGGTCGGACGGGCCGGGGGTGGCCATTAGGCCCTGGCCGCAGCATTGATCACCGCGAAGAGTGGTGATCCCGGGGGACGAGCCGCCGGCGGCCCGCAGCAGATGGCGTTTCGGCCGGTGACAGCTGTGGGCGCAGTGACGATGAAGAGGAGCATGTTATGGCCAAGGCATATCTTGTGGGGAGCGGCATCGCTGCACTGTCAGCCGCCGCTCTCCTGATCCGCGACGGCGGATTCGCGGGCTGTGACATCCACCTGCTGGAGGAGCAGGAGGTGATCGGTGGCAGCCTGGATGCGGGAGGCACCGCGGAGACCGGGTACTCGATGCGGGGCGGCCGAATGTTCGAGGGCCAGTTCCGTTGTACCTACGATCTGCTGTCGTCCATCCCCTCCGTCGACGACCCGTCGATTTCGGTTACCGAGGACACCTTCGCTGCTCACGAAGCCTTTCCCTGGGATGACGCTGCCCGCTTGGTCGACAGCGACGGGAAGATCATCGATGTCCGCTCCATGGGCTTCTCCGAACGCGACCGCCTCGAACTGGTCGCCTGCATGGCCACTCCCGAGCGCCTCCTGAACCGAAAGCGGATCTCCGACTGCTTCGGCGAAGAGTTCTTCACCACCAACTTCTGGTACATGTGGTGCACGACCTTCGCGTTCGAGCCATGGCACAGTGCCATCGAGTTCCGGCGCTACCTCAACCGCTTCGTGCACCTGTTCCCGACTTTCGGCACCATGTCAGGGATCTACCGGACCCGGTACAACCAGTACGACTCCATCGTGCGTCCGCTCCAGAAGTGGCTGAACGACCAAGGCGTGACCACCCGCACCGGCTGCCTGGTCACCGACCTGGCGTTCGCACCGGGTGACGCGACCACCGTCGAGCGGATCCTGTACACCCACGGTGGTCTCAGAGAAGACATCCACGTAGCGCCCGACGACCTCGTTCTCGTCACCAACGGATCCATGACCGCCAATTCCAGTCTGGGATCCGATACCGCGGCCCCGATACCCGTCATTGCTGCCTCCGAACAGCCGGGGTCCTGGCGGCTCTGGCAGTGGCTGGCCCGAGGACGCGACGACTTCGGTAACCCTCACGTCTTCGACCGGAGTGTGAAGGACTCCACTTGGGAGTCCTTCACGGTCACCTGCAAGGACCCACTGTTCGTCGAGCTCATGGAGGCGCTGAGCGGGCGCGAGGCCGGCGAGGGCGGTCTGATGACCTTCCCGTCCTCCAGTTGGCTGCTCACCATCGTGCTGAACCACCAGCCGGTGTACCGCGAGCAGCCCGACGGCGTCACGGTCTGGTGGGGCTACGGGCTCTTCCCGGATCGATCCGGTGACTACGTCGGCAAGCCGATGACCGACTGCACAGGGCAGGAGATTCTGCGCGAGGTCCTGCACCACCTGAAATTCGAAGCGAACCTGGACCGCATTGCGGAGACCTCGACCGTCATCCCGTGCCTGATGCCCTACATCACCAGCCAGTTCCTGGTCCGTGAGCACGGTGACCGTCCGCAGGTAGTACCGAAGGGCTCCACCAACCTGGCCTTCATCGGCCAGTTCGCCGAGGTTCCCGATGACGTGGTCTTCACGGTGGAGTACTCGGTACGCACCGCCTGGACCGCCGTCAACACACTCCTCAAGCTCGGCAAGGAGCCGCCGTCGGTCTATAAGGGACAGCGCGATCCGCGAGTGCTCATGAACGCGCTGACCACGATGCATCAGCGGTAATGCTCCCAACCGGTCTGCGGCCTGCTGCAGACCAGGGACTGACCGACCCAAGCGGAAACTCCTATGTCGAGCCGAAAGTGGAGTCCGGAGGTGAGCTCCATGGGGGAGCGTTGTGTGGTCGCTGGTGTGGACGGTTCCGTTCAGGGTCTGGAGACTGCTGAATGGGCAGCGGCGGAGGCGCAACGGCGTCGCTGCGCATTACGGTTGATGGGTTCCGATTTACCTGGTGGCCTTGACGGGGTGCTGGCCGCTGTAAGGGTGCGGCATCCCGCGCTGTCGATGACGACTCAGCGAGATGAGCGCCCGCAGTCCGCCCTCCTTTCGGCTTCGGCCGGTGCCGGCCTCCTCGTGATCAGTGCGATGAACCGCGATGCCAGACAGATTGCCGCCGGCGCACAGTGCCCCGTGGTCCTGGTACGGGAAGCCACAGCCGGCGAGATCGTCCTTGGGTTTGACGCGCGACACCCGGCGGCAACTGCGACCGGCTTCGCTTTTGACGCCGCGCAACGGCAGGGCTGTCGGCTACGCGTGGTGCACGCCTGGCGGCTGCCGGCGCCAGTGAAGGGCCGTGCGCGGTACACGGTTCTGGAGGAGGACCGGGCCGAATGGGAGGACGAGGAAGTGCAGGTCCTCCATGACGCGTTGCGTCGCTGGCGGGAGAAGTACGCCAAGGTGGATGTTCTTCCGGATGTGCGGCTGTTCACCGCGTCGTGGGCTCTGGTGAACGCGTCTGCGCACGCGGGACTGGTCGTGTTGGGACGCGGACCGGACGGGCTCGGCCCGGTGGGGCACGCGGTCGCCGAATTCGCGGAGAGTCCGGTTGCGTTCGTTCCGGCCTGACGCACACCGCCGGTGACAGGACCGGGTCGATGCCGGTTCCACCACCGAAGCCGCGCAGCGTTCTGGCCTCAGGGCTGGGGACAACCGGCATGGGACAGGCTGCGTGGCGTCGGGGTCGCCTTCTCGAGGTGAGCCGGACTGGACGGATCCCGCTGCGGCGGGGTGCCCGCTGATGAGTGGACCGTACGGCCCACGCCGCAGGGCCGGGCGGCCTCTGGAAAGGCGGCTCGCACAGGTGGACGCTGAAGTCGTCACCGCAGAAGGGCGTTCACACCGAGATGGGGAATCAGTGATGAGGCACAACAGGATCACCGACGTGATGACGGCCAATGTCGTCAAGGCCGTCTACGCCACGCCGTTCAAAGTGGTTGCAGAGCAGCTGTCCCGGCACGGCATCAGCGGACTTCCCGTCGTCGACGGCGACGACAAGGTCATCGGTGTCATCTCCGAGACGGACCTGATGATGCGCCAGGCCGCGAGCGTCGCTGAAACCGCTTCGCGGTGGAGCCGGCTCTTCCGCGGCCATCGCCGGGAGCAGATCAAGGTCCGGGCCCGTACCGCGGGGCAGCTGATGTCCCAGCCGGCGGTCACGGTGCACGCAGAGGACTCCATCGCCGAGGCCGCCCGCACCATGATGGAGCAGAAGGTGGAGCGGCTGCCCGTCGTCGACGAGCAGGACCGCCTGATCGGCATCGTCACCCGCCGCGACCTGCTCCAGGTCTTCCTGCGGCCGGACAGCGACATCCGCCGCGATGTGATCGACCAGGTGCTGGTCCGCACCCTGTGGGTCGTCCCGCAGGCCATCGGCGTCACCGTGGATGATGGGGTGGTGACGCTGGAGGGGCGGCTGGAACGCCGCAGCGAGATCGGCATCGCGCTACGTCTTACCCCGCTGATCGACGGAGTGGTCGCCGTGGTCGACAAGCTCACGTACCAGCTCGACGACTCGCACCTGAAGGTTGCCGAACCGGCACTGCACGGTGTGGCCGACGACTGGATCCGGAAGCTCTGAGGAACCGCGGAACGGGCACAGAGGCGACGAAACCGTGAAGGAAGTCCGGCGATCGTGGCGTTGGCGGTCCGATCGCTACGACGCTGTTCCGGCAGGATCGAAGGATGGGTGAATCCGGTGCCGAGTGGTCGGAGCGGCGGCCTTCTTGCCGTTCTGCCGCACGGATCCCGCCCCCGGTCCTGCCCTTCGTCAGGGAGCGCCTGCCCCGTGGCGCTTCGTGAGCCAGTCCTGATAGGCCGCCACGGCAGTGGGCAACGTGGCGAAGATCCTTTCCGGGCCGATCGCCTCGGTCAGTCCGTACGCGTCCAGGTCGTCGCGCAGTTCTTGCTTCACACGGGCGAGGGCGAACACGATGCCGCGCCGGCCGAGTTCCTTGCGCAGGGATTCGACCGCGTCCAGTGCGGTGATGTCGACCTCGACATTGGCTTCTGTGTTGAGGATGAACCAGGCCACCGGCCCCCGGTGTTCGTCGACGGCGGACAGGGCGCGGCGGCGGAAGTTCTCGGCGTTGGCGAAGAAGAGTGGTGAGTCGTAGCGGTAGATGACCAGCCCGGTGATCGTACGAGCCTGCGGATAGTCGTCGACATCATGCATCCCGGCCATCCCGGGGACCCGTCCCTCGATCGCGTCGTGCGGGCGGGCCACCCGGGCCAGCATCTCGGCGACGGAGAGGCCGACGGCGACCAGCACGCCGTAGAGGATGTCCAGAGCCAGGACGCCGACGAGGCAGCCGAGCGCCAGCAACAGCTCTCTGCGGCGGAATGCGGCCAGCCGCCGGAAACCGGGCAGGTCGATCAGCCGTAGAGCGGCGTAGACGACGATGGCGCCCAGCACGGTCGCCGGGATATGGGCCAGCAACCGGCTTGCGACCAGCAGCACGGCGAGCACGGCGCCGAGCGCTACGAGGGAGTAGGCCTGGGTGCGGCCGCCCGCCGCGTCGGCGAGCGCCGTACGGCTGGCGCTGCTGCTCACCGGGAAGCCGTGCAGGGCTCCGGCGCCGAGGTTCGCGGCGCCCAGCGCCAGCAGCTCCTGATTGGCGTCGAGCTGGTGACCGCCGTCCTGTGTCGCGAAGGCGCGGGCGGTGAGGATGACGTCCGTGTAGCCGACCAGCAGTACGCCGAGCGCGGGCAGCAGCAGGTGCGGCAGGTCGCCCGGGTCCGGCAGTGCGGGTCGGGGCAACCCCGAGGGGATGGCGCCGATGACGGTGATCCCGTGGTGCTCCAGCCCGAAGACGGCGACAACAGCGGTTCCCAGGACGACGAGGAGCAGCGGCCCCGGCAGCCGGGGGAAGTAGCTCTGCACCGCGAAGAGGAGGACCAGGGCCGCCGTGGCGAAGGCCAGCGTGGCCGGATGGGCCTGCGGAACGTGCCGGGCGAAGGAGAACAGCTGCGGGAAGAACTCCGTCCCGTGCACGGGCACGCCGGTCAGCCGGGGTAGCTGGTCCACGATCATGATCAGGGCCACCCCCGCCATGTAGCCGACGAGAACCGGCCGGGACAGCAGATCGGCGACGAAGCCCAACCGCGCCGCCCAGGCGACGAGGCAGAGCAGCCCGACCGCGACCGCGAGAGCAGCGCACAGAACCGCGTACCGGGCCGGGTCCCCGGCGGCGAGCGGCCCGATGACGGTGGCGGTCATCAGCGCCGTGGTGGACTCCGGCCCGACCGACAGCTTCCGGGACGAGCCCAGCAGCGCGTAGAGCAACAGCGGCGGCACGATCGCCCACAGGCCGGCGACCGGCGGCAACCCCGCCAGCCCCGCATACGCCATCACCTGAGGAACCAGGTAGGCCGCCACGGTCACCCCGGCGAGCAGATCTCCGCGCAGCCAGGCCCGCCGGTAGCCGGACAGCACGACAAGCCCCGGCAGCAAGTGCCTGCCAGCCTCTACCACCCGGGCACGCAACTCCCCCCGCTCCGGTGGACGGTCGCCGCCGGAGGATCCTGGCGTGGGACCGGTATCTCTGGGAGCGTGCGGCCGCCCCGACCGCGGACCGGAGTCGCGCGGTCGGGGTCGTCGTTCCCCGTCCCGGCCGTGCCGGGGGATCACGGGGTTCTCACGCGTCGGCGCGCTGCACCTTGATGGTGCGCGCCCCGGTCTTCGGCTCTGTGACCGGGACGTTCACGGTGAGGACGCCGTCCTTGTAGTCGGCCGTGGTCTCGTCCGCCCGGGCGCCCGCGGGCAGCCGGACGGAACGGGCGAACGCTCCGTAGCGGAACTCCGAGTGGTGCCTGCCCTCGGCCTTCTCCGTCCGCTCGGCGCGGATGACCAGCACATCGCCGTCGATGCTGATCTCGACATCCTGGTCCGGGTCGATTCCGGGCAACTCGGCCTTCACGACGTACGCGCCCTCGGCCAGCTTCTGCTCGATGCGGATGCCGTGCAGTCCGGGCACGTTCCGCATTCCCGGCACCGCGGGGATGCCGGCCTCGATCCAGTCGAACAGTTCCGGCAGCAGCGGCGGCCATCCCTGGCGCCGTTCCAGTTTCGCACTCATCGCTTCCTCCTCGCGTCGAACGTTCACGGACTGTGCGGGTGCGATTCCAGGATCCTGTTCCCTGCTGTACCGCATCAGGGGCCGTACGGCCTACACATGACCGGCCGTACGGGTCCCGAATGACCCATCCGGCCCCGGGCGGAGGGCGCGCAGCGGGGGGAGGCTGAGGGACGGAAGCTCCTGTTGACGAGCAGATGTGAGGAGATGACCGCCGTGTATACGACCCTGACCGCGGACTTCTGGACGCTCTTTGTGTACATGTTGGGCGCCGCAATGGTGCTGGTACTGGTTGCGACCCTCGCCGCCGAGGCAGTCGTGGACCGGCTGTCCGCTCGGCGCACGCGGCGGTCGCAGATCCGCCGGATCCCGGATGCTGTCCTGGCCCGGCCCCGGCAGCCGCACCACGCGCACTATTGAGCGCAGGGGCTGCGCAGGAGGACCGAACTGCCCGTTCCTGTGCCTGTACGGACGACGTACGGCCGCGGATGTTCCGCGGCGCGGCCGGGGCTCTCGCCGGCCGCGCCACTGTGCCGTGGAGCCGAAGAACGCTCAACGGCCCGTGAAACAGGACCGATGTTCCCTGTCGGCCACGTCAGGGGAGGGCTCTGCTGGGGGGAAGGTGAGCGGGACGCCGCGCTCGACGCCACGGACAACGTGGAAGCCGCGTACCGGACCTTCCGCCGGTCCGGCGTGCGACGGCTCCCGGCCCTGGACGGAGAACGCCTCGTCGTCGCACTCACCGTCGATGACCTGCTCCTGGACGTCTTCCAGCGCCTCGCGGACTCGCTCGGAGCGGCGCAGGGAACGGATACGGGCGCAGCAGCGTGACGCCCTTGGCTGCGGACGCAAGCCGGTCACATGTCCAGGACCAAATCGGCAGGCGGCGTCGAACAACAGATGAAGGCGCTTCCCTCGGCGGGGAGGTCTACGGGCTCCGGGGAGTAGTCGACGTGGCCCGAAAGCAGCCCGGTCTCGCAGGTGTGACAGACCCCGGTGCGGCAGGACCAGCGCACGGGCACGTCGCATGCCTCGGCGAGCTCTAGCAGGGTCCCGTAGTCGCGGTGCCAGGGGACGGTCAGCCCGCTGCGAGCGAAGGACACGGACGGCCCCGCCTGTCCGCCGGGAAGATGGGCCGGCTGGTGCGGTGCCCTGGCGGATCCCGCCACCACACCGGGGGTGACGGCGGACGCGGCCCCGAAGATCTCGGTGTGGATACGCGAGGACGGCATGCCACAGGACTCCAGGGCTTCGGACAAGTCCTGCATGAACGCGCCTGGACCGCAAAGGTAGGCGTCGGCGTCCGGAGGCAGCTCGAGGGCGCGGATCCGCTCGACGCTGAGCCGCCCCGTCATCGTGTAGTTGATACCTGGGCGGTCAACGCTGCGCGGACGGCTGTAGGAGACAAATGACCGGCCTGCGGGCAGCCGGGAGAGCAGCGCGTGCACTTCGTCGGCGAAGGGGTGGTTCTCGCCGTCTCGAGCCGCCTGCAGCCACCACACCGGGCGCCGTGAGGGTTTCGCGGCCAGAGCGTGGAGCATGGCCAGGACCGGAGTGGCGCCGACACCGGCGGACAGCAGCAGAACAGGAGTATCCGCGTCCGCCAGCAGGAACGTACCGCGCGGAGCGGCGACATCGAGAACATCGTCCACTTTCACGTGCTGAGAAAGGTAGGTGCTGGCGAGACCGTGCGGTTCCTGCTTGACACTGATGCGGTAGGTCTCGGCGCCCGGTCGGCCGGACAACGAGTAGTTCCGGATGACCGGGGAGGCCTGTGGGTCCGGCCGCAAGCGGACTCCGAGGAACTGCCCCGGCAACGCGGCTGGGAGCGGTTCACCGTCAACTGACGCCAGAGTGAGCGAGAAAATACTCGCGCTCTCCGGTTCGATGCGGACGACTTCGAGCGGGCGGAACCCGGGCCATGCCGGAGGCGGGCTGGTGACGCTGAGCCCACTGTTGCCGCCCACGGCGCCAGGGCCGCGATCCGCGTCGTCGAGCAAGGCTCGCAGCGATGTCTTCCACCCAGGGCTCAGTGCTGGGATGCGCAAGGCGCGTTCGAGCTGCGGCCGGGCGTGACCGGGCAGGTAGAGCAGCGCGTCGATCTCTGCGACCGTCATCTCCTCGGGGCCCGAGACGACTTTTACGATCTCGTCTCCGGCCTGCACCTGCCCTTCTGCCAGCACGCGCATGTAGAAGCCCGGGCGGCGGTGGGACACGAGCAGGGCGGCCATCCGAGGTTCTCCCAGCCGCAACCCCACCCGGTAGCACGTCACCCGGGGTTGCGTGACCTCGAAGAGCGCACCGCCGATCTCGTAGCGGTCGCCGATGCACACCTCGTCGTCGGCGAGTCCCTCCACGGTGAAGTTCTCGCCGAACTGGCCGTACGTGAAGTCGTCCCGCTTCATGTGCTCCTGCCAGTGGCGGTAGGAGTCCAGCTGGTAGACCAGTACGGCACGCTGCTCGCCGCCATGCCCGGATAGGTCGCCTTGCCCGTCGCCGTCCAGATTGAGCCGCCGCGCCATCAGGGGTCCGGCGACAGGGTGCTTCCAGATGGCGGTATGCGTGGTCCTGCCATGCCAGGCAACGCCTTTCGGCATGCCGACGTTCACGGCGATCAGAGTGGCCATACGATATCCATTCTCTCGAGCGCAGCCGCCATATGGGCGCGAACCCGACATTACGCCCGCTAGGCGCATACATACGCGGGTCTCGACTGGCCCGTCCGGCGTTCGATGACCTCCCTCGGGCCCTGGCTCTCTGGAGTGCGGCTCGAAATCGCCCTGAGCCGAGCGGGGCGTGTGCCGTCGCGCGGCCATCCTCCGGTCGGGGCGCCCCTGCGGCGTCACGGGCAACTGCCCGCGGCGATGGAATGGTGCGCCATCAAGGAAACCTCCTCGCACGGTTCAGCTGACTGCCGGCTTCAGCGGGCCCCAGACGGTGACGAGGGGGCCATTCCACGTATGCCGCACGGAACCCGCTAGGCGTGGCGCACCGGTCCCTGCACACCAGCGAACGCCAGCACGTGCGTGACCACGACCACGGATGGGCCGGACGGGTGACTTTTGAGGTAGTACTCGAGGGCAGATGTTGTGTCAGGGCGGTGGCCACGTCGTGCAGAACTACCAGCCTGGTCGATCACGCCCACTTGGCCGTCCCCTCCGTGCTCGCTCACTGACCAAGGGTGGACTCCGGTCCGCCCCGAAGGCTCTCGCGTTCGAGTACGCCACTCGCGGGATCCGCAGCAACGCGGGCTGCCTGAGCGTCGGTTGCTGACCCCTCACCGCACGAGCCGTACCTGGCACGCGGGACGCTCTGGCCCGTGACCTCCCTGGCCCACATCGACCCCTGCCATGCGCTGGGGGTGCCCCGGTGATCGGGCCGTGCAAGTCTCGCCTTGTCGGCATTTTCGGACGAGCGCAGGAGGCGCGGGTCATGGACATGAAGCTCGAAGTCGTCGTGGTGCCGGTGGCCGATGTCGACCGGGCCAAGGACTTTTACACAGGGCTGGGTTGGCGGCTCGACGCCGACGTCGCCACCGACGAGAACTTCCGGGTGGTGCAGGTGACCCCGCCCGGCTCGCCGGCGTCGGTCATCTTCGGCACCTCGGTCACCTCCCAGGCACCGGGCTCGGCTCAGGGACTCCACCTGATCGTCAACGCGATCGAGGCCGCCCACGACCAGCTCAAGCAACTCGGCGCCGACCCGAGCGAGGTGTTCCACGACGCAGGCGGTGTCTTCCACCACGCCGGAACCGACGCCCGAGTAACAGGCCCGGATCCGCGACGCAGCAGCTACGGCTCGTTCCTGTCATTCAGCGACCCGGACGGCAACGGCTGGGTCCTGCAGGAGATCACCACCCGGCTTCCGGGACGAATGGACCCCACGGTCACCACCTTCTCGTCTTCCTCGGACCTCGCGGCCGCGCTGCGCCGCGCCGCGGCCGCACACGGCGGGCACGAGGCGCGCACCGGCGCGCAGGATCCGAACTGGCCGGACTGGTACGCGGACTACATGGTGCGCGAGCAGGCCGGAACCGAGCTGCCTTCGTGAGCGCCCGCAACTCCGCCCGACGCCAGGGATGGGGAGTGATCGAGCGCGGAGTGTGCCCTCATCGGGCAGTGCACCTGTCCGGAGAGCGTCAACTGGTGCGGTGGCCGTCGTTCGATGGGAGGACAGCGCCCGCAAGGGCCGTTCCAGGTCGATGTAGCGGAACTCGTACACGACCTCGTCGAATGCACAACGGATGAAACTACCCGCACCGGGTTGGGTGCCCAATGGGATATGAACGGCAATTCGTCTGACATGGGTGTGCTCCGGCAGGGGGCTCCTCCTCGGCAAGGGGGCCTTCGCGATCTTCCGGGGGCTTGCTGTGTCGGCGGGGTCGAGGGTGCAGGGTTTGGCGGGCGCTGGGTGCGGTGGGTCTCGGGTCTGCACCGGTAAAGGCCAACTCGGCCGGTGCCAAGACCGGATGGCGGACGGGGTGGGCTTCTTTCGCTCGTCCGCCCTCCGGCTGCGGAGCGATTACGCCTCGCGACCAAAGCGTTCACGAATGCCCGTCCGGGCGAATCGGGGTGCCGGTTCCAGAAGCCTGGCGCCCGCGCCCGCCCGTCGTCCGGTGGCCCGGACTCTCCCCGGATGGGATGCCCGAGGAACCGCACTGGGTCCTGTGCGCCGGCGACAACGTTCGTTTCCGTCCGTTTTGGGTGGAGCATGCTACTTGCCTTGGGTCATGGGGGCAGCGGATGATCGACGCTTGGATTAGGTTAGCCTGTCTTAACTAAGATGGGCGCCTGTCTTCGACGGCTATGCGTCTGTCCGGCTGTGTGTACCTGTGGCTTGTGAGGATGTACGGGAATGCGTGCTCGGGTGTCTGATCGGCCGCCTCGGGCGGTGAAGGCGCAGCGTTCAGCGGGGACGACCGGTATAGCCGCGTCGGACGCGCGCCGCGCGGGGTGGCTGCTGGCGTGTGTGGCGCTCCTCGCGGTGGCGTGCCTGTTGAGCATCGCGGTGGGGACACGGACGATCGGAGTGCACACCACCTGGGACGCGTTCGCCCACTACACCGGCACCGATGAGCAGACGATCGTGCGGGAACTGCGGGTTCCGCGGTTGGTGCTGGGACTGCTGACCGGGGTGGCGCTGGGGGTGTGCGGCGCGCTGATCCAGGCGGTGACGCGCAACCCGCTGGCCGACACCCAGATCCTCGGGGTCAACGCGGGCGCGGCGCTGTTCGTGGTGTTCGCCGTCGGCGTGCTCGGGCTGACCAGCATCTGGTCGTACGTCTGGTTCGCCTTCGCCGGGGTGGCTGTGGCGATGGTGGCGGTGTACGCCCTGGGGTCCATCGGGCGCGGCGGTGCCACGCCGGTGCGGCTCACCCTGGCGGGGGTCGCGCTCGGAGCGGTGATGGACGGACTCTCCGCCGGCATCCGTCTCGTACGGCCGCGGGCCTTCGACTATCTGCGGTTCTGGGACGTGGGGACGCTCGGGGGGCGTCCGATGAGCATCGCGCTGGCGGTGGCACCGTTCATCGGGGTGGGGCTGCTGCTGGCGCTGACGGTCGCGCGGTCGCTGAACGCCGTCGCGATGGGTGACGACATCGCGCGCTCGCTGGGCGCGGACATCACCCGTACCCGGGTACTCGCGGTTCTGGCGGTGATGCTGTTGGCGGGTGCGTCGACGGCTGCGGTCGGGCCGATCGGGTTCGTCGGGCTGATGGTGCCGCACGCGGTGCGCTGGCTGGTCGGCCCCGACCAGCGCTGGATCCTCGCCTTCACGGTCGTCTGCGCGCCCGTCCTGATGCTGAGCGCCGACGTCATAGGGCGGCTGGTGATCCGGCCGGCGGAACTGCAGGCCGGGATCGTCACGGCGTTCGTCGGAGCGCCGGTGCTGATCTGGATGGTCCGTCGTTCGAACGTCAGCGCGCTGTGAAGGCCCTGACGCGCCGCCAGGACGGCGCTCCCCGGGTCGACTTCGGCCACCGGGTCATGGTGCTCCGGCCGTCGGCGGCTGTCTCGGTGCGGCTGAGCGTCCGGACGACGGTGGTCTGCGCGATCCTCCTGCTGCTGACGCTGGTGGTCGGTGTGCTGGCGCTGGGTACCGGCGAATTCTCCCTCCCTCCGGACCAGGTCGTACGCGCCCTCACCGGCCAGGAATCCGGCTGGGCCCGGCTGGTGGTGGTGGAGTGGCGGCTGCCACGGGTGGTCCTGGCGCTGCTCATCGGGTCCGCGCTGGGACTCAGCGGCGCGGTGTTCCAGTCCCTGATGCGCAACCCGCTGGGCAGCCCCGACGTGATCGGTTTCAACACCGGTGCGTACACAGGCGTCCTGGTGGCCACGGCCTACGTCGGCCATGACTACGCGCAGACCTCGGTGGGCGCGCTGGTCGGCGGGCTGCTCACCGCCGCGGTGGTCTATCTGCTGGCCTACCGGCAGGGGGTGCAGGGGTTCCGTCTGATCATCGTCGGGATAGCGGTCAGCGCTGTCCTCGGCTCGGTCAACCAGTGGTTCATCATCAAGGCGGATCTGCAGACGGCCTACGCGGCAGCGTTGTGGGGCCAGGGCAGCCTCAATGACCTGAGCTGGGACCAGGTGCCACCGGTGGCGTACGCGGTCGGGGCGCTCAGTCTGCTCCTGGTGGCGATGGGCCCGTCGCTGCGGCTGCTGGAACTCGGTGACGACGCGGCCTCCGCGCTCGGGGTCCGGCGCGAGCCGGTGCGGCTGGCGTATCTGGCGGTCGGGGTGGCGCTGACCGCGGTGGCGACCGCCGCCGCCGGGCCGATCTCCTTCGTCGCGCTGGCGGCCCCGCAGATCGCGGCGCGGCTCACCCGGGCCCCGGGGATCGCGCTGGTGCCCTCCGCGGTGACCGGAGCGCTGCTGCTCCTGGTCGGGGACTTCCTCGCGGTGCGGCTGTTCGCTCCCACTCAACTGCCGGTGGGAGTGGTGACCGTGAGCTTGGGCGGCGCTTACTTCGCCTGGTTGCTCGCCAGGAACACGAGAGGCCGGAAATGAATGCCACCCCCGCACCGAGCGACACGGCGCAGAGCGATGCCGTTGAGACTACTGGGTCCGCACAGACTGAGGCCGGCCTTACGCCCGCACGACTGCACGCCCAGGGCGTGACCATCGGCTACGACCAGCGGGCCATCTGCGAGGACCTCAGTGTGGAGGTGCCCGACGGGCGATTCACGGTCATCGTCGGTCCGAACGCCTGCGGGAAGTCGACGCTGCTGCGGGCGCTGTCCCGGCTGCTGCGCCCGAGGCGCGGGCGGGTCGTGCTGGACGGCCGGGATATTCACGGCTATCCGGCCAAGGAGGTCGCCCGGCGACTGGGTCTGCTCGCCCAGTCGTCGACCGCACCCGAGGGAATCTCGGTGGCCGACCTGGTCGCCCGCGGACGTTTCCCGCACCAGAAGCTGATCCGGCAGTGGTCGGCCCACGACGAGGCCGCGGTACTCGAGGCGATGGAGGCCACCGGGGTCACCGACCTGTCCGGTCGGCTGGTCGACACTTTGTCCGGCGGGCAGCGCCAACGAGTGTGGCTGGCGATGGTCCTGGCACAGCAGACCTCGATCATGCTTCTCGACGAGCCGACGACCTTCTTGGACATCGCCCACCAGGTCGAGGTGCTGGAGCTGTGCGTACGGCTCAACCGGGAGCAGCGCGCCACGATGGTGGCGGTGCTGCACGACCTCAACCACGCCTGCCGCTACGCCGATCACCTGATCGCGATGAAGGCCGGGCGGATCGTGGCGCAGGGCGACCCCCGGGAGATCGTCACCGCGGAGCTGGTCGAGGAGGTCTTCGGGCTGCGCTGCCGCATCATCGACGACCCCGAGACGCACACCCCGCTGATCATCCCCCGGTCCGGAATCGTGACCGCACCCCGGACCGCGACCACGATCCATGGTTAGGTTAGGCTAACCTCTGCGCATCTCGCGCATCACTTACATCGTGCAGATCGCGCCTGTTCCGGGGCGCCCAGCGGCCATTTGAGGAGACCCCGTGTCCGACAACCCCTTCGACGACGACAGCGGCAGCTTCTACGTGCTGGTCAACGACGAGGAGCAGTACTCGCTGTGGCCGACCTTCAAGGAAGTCCCGCGGGGCTGGGCGATAGCCCTCGGCCAGGGACCGGGAGCCCCGCGCCAGGAGTGCCTGGACTACATCGACCGCACCTGGACGGACCTGCGTCCCCGGAGCCTGCGCGAGCGGATGACCGCCGACGCCGACTCCGTCGCGCACTGACCGTGGCCGGGCCCACGACACCACCGGCCACCGGCGGGCGCGTCCTGCGCCGGACGACGACCCGCAACGCCCGGCGGCTGACCGCCGGAACCGTACTGATCAGCCTGCACCAGGTGTGCGAGGCGCTCGTTCCGGTGCTCATCGGCGTGATCGTGGACCGCGCGATCGGGCCGGGTGACGGGACGTCACTCCTGTGGTGGCTCGCCGGGCTGGCCGGGCTGTTCACGGTGCTGACGATCGTCTACCGGTACGGGGCACGCACTCTCATGCGGGCCCTTGCCGAAGAGACGCACCTGCTGAGGCTGGAGGTCGCCGGCCGCATCATGGATCCGCGCGGCATCGAGACCGAACTGCGCGCCGGTGACCTGCTGACGATCTCCTCCAGCGACGCCGAGAAGGCATCGTACATCATCGACTACATACCCCGGGCGACCGGCGCGGTGGTGGCCACGGCGGTCTGCTCGGTGACCCTGCTGTTCATCGACGTCCCGCTCGGCATCGCCGTGCTGGTCGCGACACCGCTGGCGCTGCTGGCACTGCACCTGGCGACCCCGCGCATCACCCGCCGGGTCGCCGAGCAACAGGAGATGATGGGCACCGCCGCGTCCTTGGCGACCGACCTGGTCAGCGGGGTCCGGCCGCTGCAGGGCATCGGCGCCGAAGCCGCCGCGTCCCGGCGCTATGCGGAGGTCAGCCAGAAATCCCTGGCCGCCGCCCTGCGGGCAGCGCGCACCCAGGGCGTCTACAACGCGGTCTCGAACGCGAGCGGTTCGCTGCTCGCCTGCGGAATCGCCGTCGCTGCGGGCTGGTTCGCGCTGCGCGGGCGGATAACCATCGGCGAGTTCCTGACCATCATCGGGGTGGCGCAGTTCCTGATGGCACCGGTCGGCCTGCTCGCCGTCATCCCCGGCTGGATCGCCGAGGCCCGCGCGTCGGCAGACCGTATCGCGCGGGTGGTCTCCGCCCCCGTGCTGCACACCGACGACGGCGCCCCTGCCGGCCCGGCCGTCGCCGCCTCGCCCGGACTCGCGGTGCGCGGACTGCGCTACGGCACCCTCGACACGATCGATCTGGACGCCCGGCCCGGTGAGTTCGTCGGGATCGTGGCCCACCGCGGCACCGACGCCGACGCCCTCGTCCGGGTCCTGTCCGGGCGGGTGGTGCCGCACGAGTACGACGGCCAGGTGCTCCTCGGTGGGGAGCCGCTCGGCGGGATCAGCCTGGCCGACGCCCGGCGCACGATGCTGGTGGAACCGCACCGCACCGACCTGTTCGAGGGGACGCTCGCCGCCAACCTGACGGCGGGGGCGGACGGCGACGCCGACCCGGCGGCGGTGTCCGGCGCACTGGCCGCCGCCGCGGCCGGCGATGTGGTCTCGGCCCACCCCGAGGGCCTGGCGTACGAGGTGGTGGAGCGCGGGTCCGGTCTGTCCGGCGGACAGCGTCAACGGGTCGCCCTGGCAAGGGCGTTGCTGGCCCGCCCGCCGATCCTGGTGTTGCACGACCCGACGACCGCGGTGGACACCGTCACCGAACAGGCCATCGCCCAGGGCGTACGCGACCTGCGCCATCTCGCGGGGACGGCGGCGTTCACCACCGTGCTGGTGACCAACAGCCCGGCGATGCTGGCGGCCACCGACCGTGTCGTCGTCCTCGACGGCGGCCGGGTGGTCACCGAAGGGATCCACGCCGAACTCGGTGCCACCGATGACGACTACCGACGGGCGGTGCTCCGATGAGCCAACAGAGCGAACAGAGCCATCAGAGCGAGCAGAGCGAACAGCCGGACGAACACCTGCTGCCGATCGCGAACTCCCGTACCACCTGGCGCTGGCTGGGCGGCCGGCTCCGTGAACGCCCCGCCGCCCTCGCCCTCACCCTGCTGGTGGGGCTGCTGGGCGCGGCCGCGGCCGTCGTCCCGGCGTACGCGCTCGGCATCCTCGTCGACCGGGTGCGCGACGGGGCAGGCTCGTCGGCGATCCTAGGGATCGCGGTCACGATCGCCGCGGCGGCGCTCGTCGGTGGCGCCGCCACCGGCCTGACCTCGTATCTGGTGGCCCGACTCGGCGGACAGATCCTGGCCATGCTGCGTGAGCGCACCGTGTCCAGGGCTCTGACCCTGCCGGTCACCACCCTCGAACGGGCCGGCCGGGGCGACCTGCTGTCGCGGGTCAGCGCCGATGTCGCCGAGGTGAGCAACGCGCTCGTCGAACGGATCCCCGTCGTCATCTCCTCGACGTTGCTCGGCACCCTCACGCTGGCCGCCATGTCGAGCCTGGACTGGCGGCTCGGGCTGGCCGGCGCCGTGGCCGTACCCCTCTACGTGCTGGCGCTGCGCTGGTATCTGCCCCTGGCCATGCCCCGGTACGCCAAGCAGCGCAAGACCGTCGCGCGGTCGTCGCAGCGCCTGGTGGAGAGCATGCAGGGCCGGCGTACGGTGCACGCCTATGGGTTGCAGGATCGCCATCTGGAGAACATCGACATGGCGTCCCGGAGTTCACGGGATGTGTCGGTCTGGGTGTTCGACCTGTTCACCCGCTTCGTGGGCCGGGTCAACCGCGCCGAGTTCGGTGGTCTGTCCGTCATTCTCGTCACCGGGTTCCTGCTGGTCCGCGAGGGCACCGTGACGGTCGGTCAGGCCGCGGCCGCAGCGGTGCTGTTCCACCGGCTGTTCGAACCGATCGGCATGCTGCTCTTCGTCTTCGACGAGGTACTGGCCGCGGGGGCGAGCCTCGCCCGGCTGGTGGGTGTGGTCAAGATGCCCCCGGAGCAGGAGCGGGAGCAGGAACAGGAACAGGGACCGGGGCAAGTGTCCGGGGCCCCCGGACAGGTTCCCGCGGACGCCTCGCTCGACCTGACCGATGTGCACTTCGCCTACGCCGGCGGGGCCGATGTACTGCGGGGGATCAGCATGCGGGTACCCGCAGGGTCCCGGGTGGCGTTGGTCGGCTCGACCGGCGCGGGCAAGTCCACGCTGGCCGCCATCGTCGCCGGATCGCTGCGTCCGCGGCGCGGCACCGTGCAGTTGGGCGGAGTGTCGCCCGCCGCGCTCGGAACCGACGGGTTCCGCGGCCGGGTCGCCCTGATCACCCAGGAGATCCATGTCTTCGCCGGACCGCTCATCGAGGACCTGAGGCTGGCCAGCCCCGGCGCCACAGTTCAGCGGGCCACGGAGGCGCTGACCACGGTGGGCGCTCTGGAGTGGGCCGAGGCGCTGCCCGAGGGACTGGACACCGTGGTCGGCGAGGGCGGGCACGAGCTGACCGCCGCCCAGGCCCAGCAACTCGCACTGGCCCGGCTCGTACTGGCCGACCCGGCGGTGGCGGTGCTCGACGAGGCCACGGCCGAGGCGGGCAGCCTCGGCGCCCGGTTGCTCGAGGAGTCCGCCGCCGCGGCGACGCGCGGGCGGACCACGCTGATAGTGGCGCACCGTCTGACCCAGGCGGCGTCGGCCGGCCGGGTCGTCGTGCTCGAACACGGCCGCATCGTCGAAGAGGGGTCGCACGAGACGCTGGTCGGGGCCGGAGGCCGTTATACCCAGTTGTGGTCGGCATGGGAGTCCCGGACCCCGACTTCCCCTGATAATAAGGTTAGGCTAGCCTAAGTATTCGGCTGACCCTCACCTGATAGGCGGAACAAGAGAACATGACGGCGCCCACCACCATCACCACCGTCGCGGACCTGTTCATCGCCCAGGTGAGCCGCACACCGGAAGCCGTCGCCCTGGTGGCCGGGGACGTGCGCCTGACCTACCGGGAGCTCGGAGACCGCGTCCACCAGCTCGCGCACCGGCTGGGGGAGTTGGGCCTGCGGTCCGAGGAGGTCGTGGCGATCTCGACGCCGCGTTCGCCGGAGATGGTGGTCGGTGTGCTGGCGGTGATGGTCGCGGGCGGCGCCTTCGTCCCGGTCGATCCGGCCTGGCCGCAGGAGCGCCGCCGTCAGGTCCGCGCCGACGCGCAGGCCCGGTTGGTCATCGCCGCCCCCGGCGGGGAGTTGGACATCGAGGCGAACGCCCTGGTCGAGGTGGACCTCGGGGACTGGAGCCACGGCCACCACAGCACCGACGCGCCGCATCCGCCGATCCAGGGCCCCCAGCTCGCATACGTGATCTTCACCTCCGGTTCCACCGGGAAGCCGAAGGGCGCGATGATCCGCCATGAGGCGATCTGCGAACGGCTGTTGTGGCAGGTGGAGCACATCCTGGGCTTCGGCCCCGGTGACGCCTCTCTCTTCAAGGCGCCGCTGTCGTTCGACATCTCCGTCAACGAGATCCTGCTGCCGCTGGTCTGCGGCGGCTACGTCGTCGTGGCCGAGCCCGGCGGCGAACGCGACCCGCAGTACCTGCTCGACCTGATCGCCCGCGAGGGGGTCACCTTCGTCTACCTCGTCTCGTCCATGCTCGACGTTCTGCTGGAGATGGCACGCGGCACCTCGCTGCTCTCCGGCCTCAAGCACGTGTGGTGCGGTGGCGAGGTCCTCACTCCGGAACTGTTCGAACGGTTCCGCAGCCGGCTGGGCACTACGCTGTACCACGGGTACGGTCCGGCCGAGGCGACCATCGGTGTCTCGCACGTGATCTACCGGGACACCGCCGAGCGGATCGCCACCTCGATCGGCAGGCCCAACCCGCACACCCGCCTGTATGTCCTGGACGAGCAGTTGGAACAGCTGCCCGCCGGGGAGACCGGCGAACTGTACGCGGCCGGGTTCCTGCTCGGCCGCGGCTATGTGAACGCGCCGTCGCTGACCGGGTCGCGGTTCGTCGCAGACCCGTTCGAGGGCGACGGCAGCCGGATGTACCGCACCGGCGACCTGGCCCGCTGGAACACCGACGGCACCCTGGAGTTCGTCGGCCGGGCCGACAACCAGGTGAAGATCCGCGGCATGCGTCTGGAACTGGAGGAGGTCGAGGCCGCCCTCGCCGCGCACCCGTCCGTCCGGCAGGCCGCCGTCGTCGTCTTCACCAACGCCGCCGGGGCCAAGCAACTGGCGGGCTACGTCACCGTCGACGAACCCCTTGAGGCCGACGGCGGCAGCGCTGACGACAGGCTGCGCGTGTGGTGCGCCGGGCGGCTCCCCGAGTACATGGTGCCCGGCGTCCTGACCGTACTGGACAGGCTCCCGGTGACGGCCAACGGCAAGGTGGACCGGCAGGCTCTCCCAGCGCCCGCGGTGACCACCGCGCCCCGGACCAGGCCCGCGCGCACCCCCCTGGAAAGCACGCTCTGCTCCATCTTCGCCTCGGTTCTCGGCCTCGACCGGGTCGACGCGGAAGACGACTTCTTCGCCCTCGGCGGTGACAGCATCATCGCCATCTCCGCGGTGCGCCAGGCCCAGCGCGCCGGGCTCGTGCTGCGTGCCCGCGACCTCTTCACCGGGCGTACCCCGGCAGCGCTCGCCATGGTGGTGCGCCCCCTGGACACCGCCGCCGCGCCCACGGTGGCCGCCACCGGTCCAGTGCCGTCCACCCCGATCATCTGCTGGCTGCAGGAGGCCGGTCCGAGCCTGGACGGTTTCTTCCAGTCCATGACCGTGCGCACACCCGCCGCGCTCACCACCGGGCGGCTCGACGAGATCGTCACCGCGGTGCTGGACGTGCACGACGTGCTGCGCGCCCGCACCGAGGGCACCTCGCCTTGGACGCTGACCATCGCCCCAGCCGGGGCGCGGCCGGCCGCCGACGTGATCACCAGGGTGGACGCGGCCGGCCTGGACCAGGCGGCGTTGGCCTCGGCCGTCGAAGACGCCACCACCGCGGCCGCCGCCCGGCTCGACACCGCGGCCGGCCGGATGATCGAGCTGGTCTGGCTGGACGCGGGCCCGGACCGCCAGGGCCGTCTCGTCCTGGTGATCCACCATGTGGTCGTCGACGGCGTATCGCTGCGGGTGCTCCTCGAGGACCTGGCAGCGGCCTGGGACGCCGCGGTAGCGGGCCACGACGTGGCACTCCCGCCCGCCCCCACCTCGCTGCGGAAGTGGGCGACCCAGCTGACCGAGGCGACCCGGACGGGCGTCTTCGCCGCCGACGAGGACTACTGGCACCGTGTCGCCGCTGCGGCCGATCCGCTGCTGGGCGTACGCCCCCTCGACCCGCAGTGCGACGTGGTCGCGAACGAGGAGTCGCTGACCGTCGAGCTGTCCGCCGCAGTGACGGCCAGGCTGCTCGGCCCGGTCCCCGCCGCGATCCATGGCGGCGTCAACGACGCCCTGGTCGCCGCGGCGGCGCTCGCGCTGGGTCACTGGCGGGCGGCGGACTCCGCCGTACTCCTGGAGCTGGAGGGCCACGGCCGCGAGGAGGATGCCCCTGGGGACGCCGACCTGTCGCGCACCTTCGGCTGGTTCACCACGCTCTTCCCCGCCGTCCTCGACCCCGGATCCGCCCCCTGGGAACGGCTGCTGGCCGGCGGCGCGGAGCTCGGCGCGGCGGTGAAGGCCGTCAAGGAACAACTCCGCGAGGTGCCCCGGCGAGGGCTCAGCTACGGCGCGCTGCGCTACCTGGGCACCGCGCCCCGACCTGATCTGGCCGTGTCGCCCCAGGTGCTCTTCCACTACCTGGGCCGGTTCGAGGCCGACACCGACCGGCCGTGGACGGCCGTCGGCGGCAAGGAGGTCGTCGTCGAACGGCGCGACCCGAAGATGCCCCTGCCGCGGGCGCTCGAGATCAACGCGGTGGCGGTGGAGACGGCAGGCGGACCGGTACTGCAGACCCGGTTCAGCTGGCCGAACGGGATCCTGGACGCCGCCGAGGTGGGGCGGCTGGCCCGGCTGTGGACCGAACTGCTCGATGCCGTGGCGGGCAGCGACGCCGTCACCGGGCATACCCCGTCGGACTTTCCGCTGCTGGCCCTGGACGCCGCCGACGTCACCGCGCTCGAGGCCGCGGCGGGACCGGACGGCCTGCGCGAGGTGCTGCCGCTCAGCCCGCTGCAGACCGGCCTTTACTTCCACGCCACGTTCGCCCGCGACTCCGATCCGTACGTCGTCCAGCAGATCATCGAACTGGACGGGCCGCTCGACGCCGACCGGCTCAGGCTGGCCGCCGAACGCGTCCTCGACCGGCACCCGCACCTGGGTTCGGCGTTCCGGACGATCGGCGACGGCGAGGTGGTCGCCGTGACCGCCGGACGCACCAGGGTGCCGTGGCGCTTCGACGACCTCGGCTCCGACAACGTCGAGGAACGTCTCGACGAACTGGCCCGCGCGCAGCGTGAGGTGCCGTTCGACCTGACGGAACCGCCCGCGATGCGCTACGCGCTGGTGCGGCTCGGCCCGGACCGGCACATACTGATCCACACCGTGCACCACATCCTCGCCGACGGCTGGTCGGTGCCGCTGATGCTGCGCGAACTCCTCGGGCTGCACGCCGGAACCGAACTTCCCGCACCGGTCCCCTACGCGGACTTCCTGCGGACGCTCGCCGGAACCGGTACGGAGGACGCGGTCGAGGCCTGGGCCCGCTCCCTCGACGGTGTCACCGCGCCGACCCGGCTGGCAGGGACGCTCGCCGCGCCGTCGCGGCCGGGCACGGGCTTCGGCCGGGTCGGCGGCGAACTGCCCGCGGAGCTGAGCCGACGGCTGCGCGAGTACGCCGCCGGCCACGGGCTCACGCTCAGCGCGGTGCTCACCGGGGCGTGGGGCATCCTGCTCGGACGGCTCACCGGCTCCGCCGATGTCACCTTCGGACTGACCGTCTCGGGGCGCGGCGGCGACCTGCCGGGCCTGGACCGGATCATCGGCCTGCTGATCAACACGGTGCCGGTCCGGGTGCGTTGCGCCCCCACCGAACGTGTCACGGACGTGCTGCGGCAGTTCGCCGACGTCCAGTCGGGGCTGCTGGAGTACGAGCAGGTGCCGCTGGCCGAGCTGCAACGGCGTATCGGCGTGCCCGAACTCTTCGACACCCTCGTGGTCATCGAGAACTACCCGGCGCCCGACACCTCGGTGGGCGGGCTCACCGTGACCGCGCTGCGCACCGTGGAGGCCCCGCACTACCCGGTGACGCTGATGGCCAAGCCCGGCGAGCGGACCGAGGTCGTACTGACCCACGACCGGACGCTGATCGGCGCGCAGGCCGCAGCGGACCTGCTGGCCAGGTACGAGACCGTGCTCGCCGCGATCACCGAAGCCCCCGACCGGGCCTGTGGCGCACTCGAAACGGTCACCGGCGGGCAGCGGGAACTGGTCCTCGCGGCGGGCACCGGCGCGGTCCGGACGACCGTCGCGAGCGTGCCGGCGATGTTCGCCGACCGTGTCGCCGAGCACCCCACCCGTACGGCGGTGAGCTGCGGCGACTCCTTCCTGACCTACGGCGAGCTGGACGCCCGCGTGGACCGGGTGGCCCGCGCGCTGGTGGCCACCGGGGTACGGCGCGGCGACATCGTCGCGGTGTCGACCACACGCTCCACGGACCTGGCGGTGGCCCTGCTCGCGGTCATCCGCAGCGGCGCGGCCTATCTGCCGGTCGATCCCGGTTATCCGGCGTCCCGCGTCGAGTTCATGCTGGCCGACGCGCGGCCGGTCGCCGTCCTCACCGACGACGCCACCGCCCGTTCGCTGCCCCCGCACAGCCTGCCGACGCTCACCGTCCGGGCCGCCGCCGCAACCATCGCCACCACTGTTGAACTGCCCGTTCCTGACGGTTCCGAAGCGGTGTCCGTCGTCTACACCTCCGGCTCCACCGGGCGGCCCAAAGCCGTCGTCGGTACCCACGACGGGCTGGCCGGCCGGCTGGCCTGGGCACGGGAGCAGTGGTCGAACACCGGCCGTGACGTCCGGGTGGCCAAGAGTTCGCTGAGTTTCATCGACGGCACCACCGAACTGCTCGGCGGGCTGGTCGCCGGAGCCACCACGGTCATCGCCGACGACACCGTCGCCGCCGACGGCGCGGCGCTGGCCCGCCTCGTCGACCGGTGCGGCGCCACCCAACTGCTGGCCGTGCCGAGCCTGGCCTCGGCGCTGGCCGAGACCGCGCCGCAGCACCTGGCCGGGATCGGCCGCTGGATCCTCAGCGGCGAGGCCCTGGACGAGGTCTGCCTGCGGGCTCTGGCGCAGGCATCGCCCGACGCGGTGGTCGTCAACTCCTACGGTTCCGCCGAGGTCGCCGGGGACGTGCTGACCACCGAAGTGTCGCTGGACCGTCCGGTGGCCCTGGGCGCACCGGTGCCCGGCGTCCGCGTATACCTGCTCGACTCCGCGCTCGGCCTGGCCACTCCCGGCACGGTCGGCGAGATCTATGTCGGCGGCGCCCAGTTGGCCCGGGGCTACCTGGGCCAGGGCGCCGCCACCGCGGCCCGCTTCGTGGCCGATCCCTTCGGCTCGGGTGCCCGGCTCTACCGGACCGGCGACCTGGGGCGCTGGACGGTGGACGGAAAGGTGGAGTTCCTGGGCCGCGCCGACGACCAGGTGAAGATCAACGGCCACCGGGTCGAACCGGCCGAGGTCGAGGCCGCGTTGCGTCGCAGGTCCGGCGTGGCCGAGGCGGTCGCGGCCGTACGGCCCACCGCGGCGGGCGTTCCCACCCTGCACGGTTACGTGGTCGCCGTCGACGGCGAGCGGATCGAGGCGGGCGCGGTGCTGGCCGCGCTGCGCACCGAACTCCCGCCCTACCTGGTCCCGGCGACGGTGACCGTCCTCGACGAGTTGCCACTGCTGCCCAACGGCAAGCGCGACCGCGCCGCGCTGCCCGACCCCGCGCGGGCCCCCCGGCGCGCCGTCAGGACCGCGCCGCTCACCGCCCGGGCGGCGCTGCTGCGCGACCGGTTCGCCGAACTCCTCGGCATCGCCGAGTTCGACGTCGAGGACGACTTCTTCGCCCTGGGCGGCGACAGCATCACCGCGATCCGGGCGGTGAACCGGCTGTCCCGCGAGGGTGTCGACCTGACCACCGAGGAGCTGTTCCGGCTCCGCACCCCGGCCGCGATCGACGCGCGGCTGGGTGCCGCGCACGACGTGGGCCCGGTGGTGCCGACGACCGTACGGCCTGCCGCGCTGACGCCCGACCAACTGGTCACCGTAACGCTCGACCAGGAGGAGATCGACCGGATCTGTGCCGCGGGACCGGTGCCCGTCGAAGACATCTGGGCGCTGTCCCCGCTGCAGGCCGGTGTCTACTACCAGGCGGTCTACTCCGACGGGGTCACCACCTACATCGCCCAGAACTCCTTCGACCTCGACCGCAGGATCGACGTCCCGGCGATGACCACGGCGTTCGAGGCGCTGCTCCAGCGGCATCCGACGCTCCGGGTCTCGTTCGCCGAGGTGTCGTCCGGCGTCGTGCAGGTCATCGGCTCCCGGGTGCCCGCGGAGGTGACCGTGGCCGACCTGTCGGCGGGCACGCTCGCCGGCCGGCAGGCCGAGCTGGACGAACTGATGCGGGCCGACCGGGAGTTGCCGTTCGACCTGGGCCGCCCGCCGCTCATGCGGCTGACGGTGGTGCGGCTGCCCGATGGGTGCGACCGGCTGCTGCTGACCTCTCACTTCCTGCTGTGGGACGGCTGGTCCCGCGAGCTGGTGCTGCGTGAGCTGTTCGCCCTGTACGGCTCCGGGGGCGCCCGTGGCGCGCTGGAGCCGCCGCGCTCGACGTTCCCCGACTATCTGGCGTGGGTCGCCGACCGCGACCGTACGGCCGCGGCCGACGCCTGGACGCGTGCGCTGTCCGGGCTGGCGGAGCCCACCATCCTGGTGCCGCAGGCGGCGGGACTCGAACCGATCCCGTCCGAGCGGGTCTTCGCGGTGCTGCCCGCCGAGCTGACCGCCCGGCTGGACGAGCACGCCCGCCGCGGCGGCGTCACCCTCAACTCGCTGCTCACCGCCGCGCTGGGCGTCCTGATCGGCTATGAGACCGGACGTACCGACGTCGTACTCGGCACCACCGTGGCAGGACGGCCCACCGCGCTGCCCGGTATCGAGGACGTCATCGGCCTCTTCCTGAACACCGTCCCGGCCCGGATCACGCCGACGCCGTCGCAGACCGTCCTCGACCTGGCAGGGAGGGTCCAGGAGGACCGGCTGGAGCTGGCACCGCACGAGTACCTCGGGCTCGGCGACATCCAGCGCGCGGCCGGCCGCGACCAGCTCTTCGACTCCCTGTTCGTGCTGCAGAACTTCCTCGGCGACGCCACTTTCACCGAGCTGGAGCGGGAGCAGGGCATCACCGGGGTCGAGTACATCGACACCACGCACTACCCGTACACCTGGGTACTCACCCCCGGCGCCAATCTTCGGATCAAGCTGGAGTACCGGCCCGATGTGATCGCCGAGGCCGACGCGGACCGGCTGGTGCGCCGGCTGGTCCAGGTGCTCCGGCAGTTCGGCGACGGGCTGTCCACGCCGCTCGCCGCGCTGGACCTGTCGCTCGACGAGGAGCGGACCGCGCGGTCCGGGCAATGGGCGGCCGTCGCACAGCCGATCGGCGAGGAGAGCATCGCCGACCTGCTCGCCCAGCGCGCCACCGCCTGCCCGGACGAGACCGCCCTGGTCTTCGGGCCCACCCGGCTGACGTACGCCGAACTCGACGCCCAGGTCAACCGCTGCGCGCGGCTGCTGCTTTCGCGGGGCGCGGGACCCGGCGAGATCGTCGCGCTGGGCCTGCCGCGTTCCACCGACACCGTCGTGGCGCTGTTCGCGGTGCTGCGCACCGGCGCCGCCTACCTCCCGCTGGACCTCGACCACCCGGTGGACCGGCTCGCCACCATGCTGGACGACGCCGCGCCGCGGCTGCTGCTGGCGTCCACCTCCGGCGTCGCACTCGCCGATCACCAGCGCGGGCTCGGCGGCGGCTGCCTGCTGCTCGACGACCCGGCGCTCCGCGCCGAACTGGACGGCCTGTCCGGCGCGCCCCTTGCCGACGTCGAACTGGGCGCCTTCGCACCGGGCGTCCCGGGCCGACTGGAGCACCCGGCCTATGTCATCTACACCTCGGGCTCGACCGGCCGCCCGAAGGGCGTTGTCACCCCGTACCGGGGCCTGACCAACATGCAGATCAACCACCGGGCCGAGATCTTCGAACCGGCGGTGGCCCGCGCCGCCGGGCAGGGCCGGTCGCGGCTGCGCATCGCGCACACCGTGTCGTTCGCCTTCGACATGTCCTGGGAGGAGTTGCTGTGGCTGGTCGAGGGCCACGAGGTGCACGTCTGTGACGAGGAGCTGCGCCGCGACGCCACCGCCCTGGTCGGCTACTGCCGTGACAACGGCATCGACGTGATCAATGTGACGCCGACCTACGCCCACCACCTCTTCGAGGAAGGCCTGCTCGACCCCGCAGGACATCCGCCGTGCCTGGTGCTGCTCGGCGGCGAGGCGGTCAGCGATGCCGTCTGGTCGCGGCTGAGCGAGCCCGGCGGAGCCGTCGGCTACAACCTCTACGGGCCGACCGAGTACACCATCAACACGCTCGGTGCGGGCACCCCCGACAGCGCGACTCCGACGGTGGGACGCCCCATCCTCAACACCCGCGCGCACATCCTCGACCCCTGGCTGCGGCCGGTCCCCGACGGCGTCGTGGGCGAGCTGTACATCGCGGGTGCCGGGCTGGCCCAGGGTTATCTGCACGCGACCGGGCTGACCGCGTCCCGGTTCACGGCCGACCCGTTCACGCCGGGCGGGCGCATGTACCGTACCGGCGACCTGGTGCGCCGCCGTAGGGACGGCAACATCGACTACCTGGGGCGGGCCGACGACCAGCTCAAGATCCGGGGCTACCGGGTCGAACCGGGCGAGATCGAGTCGGCGCTGACCGCACTTCCGCAGGTCCGGCAGGCGGCGGTCGTCGCCCGCACCGAGTCGACGGTGACCGGCCTGAAGCGGCTGATCGCGTATGTCATCCCGGCCGATCCGCAGGCCGACACCGGGCAGCTGATCTCCGGGCTGCGCGAGGCGCTGGCCGAGCGGCTCCCGGACTACATGGTCCCCGCGCTGTACGGCGTCGTCGGTGGACTCTCGCTGACCGTCAACGGCAAGCTGGACGTCGCCGCGCTGCCCGAGCCCGTCACGGCCGGCGGCGGCAGCCACCGCGCGCCCCGTGACGAGCGCGAACGCATACTGGCCGGGATCTTCGCGGACGTACTGGCGCTGCCGGCGATCGGCATCGACGACGACTTCTTCGCCCTGGGCGGCGACAGCATCTCCTCCATCGCGGTATCGGGCCGGGCCCGCAAGGCCGGGCTGCATCTGACGCCGCGTGACATCTTCCGCCGCCGCAACGTGCAGGCGCTGGCCGCCGCGCTGCCGCAGGACCTCCGGCGGGTGAGCGCCGTCCGGGACATCGGGGTGGGGCCGGTCGCGCCGACCCCGATGCTCGCCGAGACGGTCGCGGCGGACACCCCGCTGAGCCACTTCTACCAGTCGATGCTGCTGCGCACCCCGGCCGGTCTGGACGCCGCGGGCCTGGTTCGGGTGCTGCGGGTGCTGCTCGACCGGCACGATCTGCTGCGGGCGCGGACCGAACACGGCGGCGGCAGCTGGTCGTTGGTTGTCCCGCCGGAACCGGTGGACGCAGCGGCTCTGCTGTCGGTGGCCGACACGGACGGCCCCGGTGACGACGCGGACGACGCCGCTGCAGCCGCCGCGGCCCGGCTGCGGCCCGACGACGGTGTCATGGTGCAGGCCGTCTGGTACCCCGCCGCCGATCCGGCAGGGCAGGGGCGGCTGCTGCTGGTCGTCCACCACCTCGTCGTGGACGGTGTCTCGTGGAGGATCATCGGTGACGACCTGGCCCGGGCCTGGACCGAGGTACGCGCCGGGCGTGAACCCGTCCTGGACGAGGTGCCAACCTCGTTCCGTACCTGGTCGCAGCTGATCTCGGACGCCGCGGCGCAGGGCGTCTTCGCAGCGGAGGCCGGGCACTGGCAGGAGGTCCTCGCCGTGTCCGACCCGGTACTCGGCAGCCGCCCGGTGGACCCCGTGACCGACACCGCGGCCACCGTGCGGTCGCTGACCGTGTCGCTCCCCGCCGACGTCAGTACGGCCCTGCTGTCACGGGTGCCCGCCGCGATGCACGGCGGCGTCAACGATGTGCTGCTCACCGGGTTCGCCGCCGCGCTGGGCCGCTGGCGCGGGGCGGGTTCAGCGGTGCTGCTGAGCCTGGAGGGCCACGGCCGGGACGGCGATGTCGTCGAGTCCGAGGCCGATCTGTCCCGTACGGTCGGCTGGTTCACCGCCATCCACCCGGTCGCCGTCGACCCCGGTCCGCTGGACTGGGACGAGGTCGTCGCGGGCGGACCCGCCCTGGCCCGTGCCGCCAAGGCGGTCAAGGAACAGCTGCGTGCGGTGCCCCGCCGCGGCCTGGGCTACGGCGTACTCCGCTATCTCACGGACCGGGCGGCCACCTCCTGGCCCGCGCCGCCGCAGATTCTCTTCAACTACCTGGGCCGGTTCGGCGCGGGTACCGACGCGGACTGGTCGGCGGCCGGGCCGCTGCGCGAAGGCGTCGCCCCGACCAACCCGGCGATGACCCTCGAGGTGAACGCCCTGGCGGAGGACGGGCCGGACGGGACCGTGCTCAGTGCCACGCTGTCCTGGCCGTCGGGCGTGTTCGACCGGACGGACCTGGCGGAGCTGGCCGACCTGTGGACGGCCGCTCTGACCGGCCTCACCCGCTGCGACCTGGCCGGGCACACCCCGTCGGACTTCCCGCTGGTCGAGCTGGCCCAGGACGACGTGGACCGGCTGGCCCCGGACGTCCGGGACGTCCTGCCGCTGCTGCCGCTGCAGGAAGGCATGTACTTCCACGCCAGGGTCGCCGACGCCGACGACGGCGCGGACACCTATCTGGTGCAGCAGATCGCCGAGCTGACCGGGCCGGTCGACCCGGCGGCGCTGCGGCAGGCGGTCACCGCGACGGTGCATCGCCATGACGCGCTGCGCGCCTGTTTCGCCGAGACGGGTGACGGCCGGGTCGTCCAGGTCCTCGCCGGGACCGTCGAGGTGCCTTGGCGCGAGCTGGACCTCGGCGGACTCGACCGGGACACCGCGCTGGACCGGCTTGCTGAGTTCAGCGCCGCCGAGCTGGCCGAACCCTTCGACCTCGAACGGCCGCCGCTGCTGCGCTACGCGCTCGTATCGCTGAGCGCGGACGAGCACCGGCTGGTCGAGACGATGCACCACATCCTCGCCGACGGCTGGTCCTACCCGCTGGTCTTCGGCGACATGATCGACTCCTACCGCGGCGGCCTCGCCGGCGGCGGGTTCGAGCTGCCCGCACCCGCGGTGACCTTCCGCGACCACGTCGAGGCGGTGGCGGGCCGCGACCGGTTCGCCACCCGCGAGGTGTGGCGGGCGGCGCTTTCCGGGGTCGGGGACACGACCCGGCTGATCGACGTCGAACCGGGACAGCGGGTGTCGCACCACGAGAACGTGGTGCGTCGGCTGTCGCCCGGGTCCACCTCCGCACTGGCGACCGCCGCCCGCGACCTGGGCGTGACACTGTCCACGGCGGTGCACGCCGCCTGGGGCCTCCTGCTCGGGCAGCTGCTCGGCCGCGAGAACGTCGTGTTCGGCTCGACCGTGTCGGGCCGGGGCGGAGAGCTGCCCGGCGTCGAGACCATCGTGGGCCTGCTCATCAACACCGTCCCGGTGCCGATGTCCTGGCACCCGGGGCAGTCGCTGGGCGAGGTCCTGACCGCGCTGCAGGAGCAGCAGACCGACCTGCTCGACGCGCAGCACATCGGCCTGGGCGAGCTGGCCAGGATGGCCGGGGTCCGGGAGTTCTTCGACACCATGGTGGTGGTCGAGAACTTCCCGTCGATGCCCGGCGGCGACACCCCCGGCACCCTCCAGGTCCGCGGTTTCACCGGCACCGACTCGCCGCACTACCCGGTGTCGCTGGTCGCGTTCCTCGGGGAGCAGTTGGCGCTGGAGCTCAAGTACGACGTGGAACTGGTCGGCCACGAACAGGCGGCAGCCCTCCTGGAGCGGGTCGAACTGTTGCTGGCCGCCTTCACCGCCGACCCGGCACGGCCGGTGTCCGCACTGGACCTGCTCACCCAACGGGAGCGGGCCGTGGTCCAGGCCGTCCCGGCCGCCGACCCGGAACGGGTCGACGACACCGCCACGCTGGCACGGGCCTACGAGGACGCGCCATCACGTCCCGGGGCGACCGCCGTCGCCTTCGGTGAGGACCGGCTCAGCTACGCCGAGTTGGACGAGCGCGCCAACCGGCTGGCCCGCGAGCTGATCGCCCGGGGCATCGCACCTGGATCGCGGGTGGCCGTGGCGCTGCCCCGCTCCACCGACCTGATCGTCGCGCTGCTCGCCGTCGTCAAGGCGGGCGGCTGCTACGTACCGCTGGACACCGACGCTCCGCCGAGCAGGCTCGGCTACATCCTGGACGACTCCGCGCCGCTGTGCGTGCTGGCCGACCGCGCCACCTCGCCCGCCTTCTCCGGCAGCGCCGCGCCGGTACTGGCCCTGGACGAACCGGAGTTCGCCGCGTCGGTATCGCGGCGGCGCACGGACCCGCCGACCGACACCGACCGGGCCGCGCCGCTGCTTGCCGACCACGCCGCGTACGTCATCTACACCTCGGGCTCGACCGGCCGCCCCAAGGGAGTGGTGGTCCCGCACCGCAGCGTGCTGTCACTGTTCGCCGGGTCACGCAAGGTGTTCGACTTCAATGAGGCCGACGTGTGGACGATGTTCCACTCGTCCGCCTTCGACTTCTCGGTGTGGGAGCTGTGGGGCGCGCTGCTGCACGGCGGCCGGCTGGTCGTCGTCGCGGGCGATGTCGCCCGCGACCCGCAGCGCTTCCACGAGCTGCTGCGGCGCGAGCGGGTGACCGTCCTCAACCAGACCCCGTCGGCCTTCTACCCGCTCACCGAGACCGACCGGACGGCACCCGACGGCCTGGCGCTGCGCTACGTCGTCTTCGGGGGCGAGGCACTGGACCCGCTCCGCCTGACGGACTGGCACCGCCGCCACCCGGGCGGCGCACCGCTCCTGGTGAACATGTACGGCATCACCGAGACCTGCGTGCATGTGTCGTTCCGGCCGCTCGGGCCCGGCGACGCCGCCAGCGTCATCGGCGGGCCGCTGCCGGGGCTGCGCGTGCACGTCCTGGACCACGCGCTGCGGTCGGTACCGCCCGGCGTCGCCGGTGAGATGTACGTCGCCGGCGACCAGCTCGCCGCCGGCTACCTGGACCGGCCGGGCCTGTCCGCGAGCCGGTTCGTGGCCGACCCGTTCTCCGGTACGCCAGGGGGCCGGATGTACCGCAGCGGCGACCTGGCCCGCTGGACGCCCGAAGGCGACCTGGTCTACCTGGGCAGGTCCGACAGGCAGGTGAAGATCCGGGGCTACCGGATCGAGCTGGGCGAGATCGAGTCGGCACTGCTCGCCGTCGAGGGCGTCGCCAATGCGGCGGTGACGGTCCGCGAGGACGAGCCGGGACGACGGCGCCTGGTGGCGTATCTGGTCGCCAGGTCCGGTTCCCAGATGGACGCCGACGAGGTCCGGGCCCGGCTGGGCGAGCAGCTGCCCGGCTATCTGGTCCCGCAGTCCTTCGTGACGCTCGACGCGCTGCCGCTGACCGTCAACGGCAAGCTCGACCGTGACGCACTGCCCGCACCCGCCGCCCGATCCTCGGCCGCGGCGCCGTCGGTGGCCGTCGCGCCCGCCGTCATCGCGCCGTCGGCCGTCGGCGCCCTCCAGGAGCTGTTCGCCGAGGTGCTGCGGCTCGACGAGGTCGGCCCCGGCGAGGACTTCTTCACCCTCGGCGGTGACAGCATCATCGCCATCCAGCTGGTCAACCTGGCGCGCCGCCGGTCGCTGCGGCTGTCGCCGCGCGAGGTGTTCGTACACCGGACCCCGGCGGCTCTCGCCGAGGTGATCGCACCGACCGCGCCGGCCCCGGCCGCCGCAATCGAAGAAGCCCCGTCCGATGGCATTGGCGAGGTCATGCTCATGCCGATCGTGCAGCGACTGGCCGAACTGGGCGGGACGATCCAGCGGCTCAACCAGGCCGAACTGCTCCGCACCCCGCCGTCCCTGACACTGGATCAGCTGACTGCCATGGTCACCGCCCTGGTCGGCAGGCACGACGCGCTCAGGCTCCGGCTGCACCGCCCGTCGCCGCTGCTCTGGTCGCTGGAGGCCGTCGCGGAGACACCGGCGGACCTGGTGGAGGTGGTGGACGCCACCGGTCTCGACGACGACGCGTTCGCCGAACTGATCGCCGTGACGTCCGACGCCACCGCCGACCGACTGGACCCCGGCACCGGGCAGATGCTGCGGGCCGTCCTGTTCGACCGGGGCGAGGAGCAGGGCAGACTGCTACTGGTGGCGCACCACCTGGTGACCGACGGGGTGTCCTGGCACATCGTCGTCGACGACCTGCGCCAGGCCTGGGAACAGCTGGCCGACGGGCGCACTCCGCGCCTTGAGGCGGTCGGTACTTCGCTGCGGACCTACGCCCGCACGCTGACCGAGAACGCCGGGCAGGCGAACCGCCTCGGTGAGTTCGGCCATTGGACCGAGGTGCTGGCCCCCGGGGCCGACCTCGATCCCACGGCGCTCACCTTCGGGCTGACCGTGGGCGCCACCCGCGACCACGTACTGCGCCTCCCGGCCGAGGTCACCGCACCGCTGCTCACCTCGGTGCCGGCCGCCGCCGATGCCGACGTCACCGAGACGCTGGTGGCGACGTTGCACCTGGCGGTGGCCCGGTGGCGTGCCGCCCGTGGCGGCGACGCGTCCGCGCCGCTCCTGCTCGACCTGGAACGGCACGGCCGTGAGCCGGTCGGTGACGACACCGATCTGTCGCGCACCGTCGGCTGGTTCACCGCCATCGCCCCGGTACGTCTGCCGGGCATCACCGGCGACCTGGCTCCGACGCTGCGGGACGTCCGCGACAGTCTGCGGGCGGCGCCCGACGGCGGGCTCGGCTACGGGCTGCTGCGCTACTGCAATCCGCGCACCGCGCCGGTGCTGGCCCGGCTCGGCACCCCCCAGCTCCTCTTCAACTACCTGGGCAGGTTCCCGGTGGACGCCGAGCACGACTGGGCGAGCGCACCTGAGGCGCTGCGGACGGCCCCCGATCCGGACCTCGGCACGCCGTACCTGGTGGAGATCAACGCGGCCTGCCACGACACCCCGGACGGACCGGAACTGCACGCGGTCCTCACCTTCGCCGATGGCGGGATCCCCGCCGACGAGGTGGCCGCGCTCGCCGACGCCTGGGCGGAAGCGCTGCGCGAGTTCGCCGACACCGGGGGAGACGCGGCAGTACTGCCCGTCCTCGGCGGGCTCGCGCTGAGCCCTGCTGAGGTCACCGCCCTGGCTGATGCGGCCCCGGTGTCCGTGGAGGCGATCTGGCCGCTGTCGCCGCTCCAGGAGGGCCTGTTCTTCCAGGCCCGGCTGGCCGGAGACGCCGACGTGTACGTGGCGCAGAACGCTTTCGACTTCGCCGAACGCCTGGACGCCGACGCCCTGCGCCGGGCCTGCGCCGCCGTGCTGGAGCGGCACGCCGCAATGCGTCTCGGCTTCACCTCCGACCAGGTGGACCGCCCGGTCGCCCTGGTCGGCACGGACCTGACCGGACAGGTCGACGTGGTCGACCTCTCCGGCCTGAACGAGAAGTCCGCGGCGCGGCAGCTGGCGGAGGTGACGGCCGCGGACCGGCGCAACCCCTTCGACCTGGCCCGGCCACCGCTGATGCGGCTGACCGTGGTGTCGCTCCCCGGCGGACGGGACCGGCTGCTGCTCACATACCACCTGCTGCTCTGGGACGGCTGGTCGCGCGAACTGGTCCTGCGCGAACTGTTCAGCGCTTATGCCCAGGCCCGTACCGGCGGGATCGCCGCCTACGAGACCCCGTCGGCGACCTTCGCCGACTACCTCAGCCATCTCTCGGAGCAGGACGCCGAGGGCTCGGCGCGGGCCTGGGGCGAACTGCTCGCCCCGCTGGAGGAACCGACCCTGCTCTTCCCTGCGGCGATGGGCACCGCGCCGGTCCTGGCCACGAGCCTGTCGTTCCAGCTGTCACCGGACGAGACGAACAGCGTTACCGGGTCGGCCCGGCGCAGCGGGGTGACGCTCAACGCGGTCCTCAGCACCGCGCTCGGCATCGTGCTGGCCCATGCCTGCGGCCGGAACCAGGCGGTCTTCGGCACGACCGTGGCCGGCCGCCCGACCGAACTCGACGGCATCGACACCGTCATCGGTGTCTTCCTCAACACGGTGCCCGCACTTGTCCGGCTGGACGCGAGCGAGCCCGCTCGCGATGTGATGCGCCGGGTCCAGGACGACCGGGTGGCGATGATGGCCCACGAGTACCTCGGCCTGGGCGACATCCAGCGCGCCGCGGGACGCGGGCAGCTCTTCGACAGCCTCTATGTGCTGCAGAACTTCCTCGACGACGACACCTTCACCGATCTGGAGGACGCCCACGGCATCGTCGGCGTGGACGCCGTCGACGCCACCCACTACCCGCTGACCTGGGTGGCGACACCCGGCAGGCAGTTGCGGATGCGGCTGGAGTTCCGCGACGACGTGGTACCCCGCGAGCAGGCGGAAGCGCTTCTTGCCCGGCTGAAGCAGGTCCTGCTGCGGCTGGCCGAGGACCCGTCGGCGGCCGTCGGTGACGTCCCGGTGATGACCGACGCCGAACTGCCCGCACTGACCCGGATGTGGGACGGCCCGCAGCGGTCCTTCGGCGAGGCGACCATCGCCGAGCTGATGGCCGGCCAGGCCGTCCGCACCCCGGACGTCCCGGCACTGACCTTCGGCGACGCCACCCTGACCTACGCCGAGTTGGATGCCCGCGTCAACCGGGTGGCCCGGTCGCTGCTGGCCCGCGGTGCCGGTCCCGAGCAGATCATCGCGCTGGCGGTACCCCGGTCCATCGACATGGTGGTGGCGCTGTTCGCCGTGCTGCGCACCGGTTCCGCGTATCTGCCGCTGGAGCTGGACAACCCTGACGAACGGCTGCTCGGGATGCTCGCCGACGCCACACCGGTTCTGCTGGTGACCACCGGACCGGTCGCGCCCCGGCTGGCCGCGCACCCGGTGCCGGTGCTGCTCCTGGACGCCCCGGGCGCACTGGCGGTGCGCGACGAGCCGCTCACCGACGAGGAGTTGGGGGCCTTCGCGCCCGGCGGTCCGGGACGGCTCGACCACCCGGCGTACGTGATCTACACCTCGGGTTCCACCGGCCGCCCCAAGGGCGTCGTGACGCCCTACCGCGGACTGACCAACATGCAGTTCAACCACCGCGAAGCGATCTTCGACCCGACGGTCACCGCCGCCGGAGAGCGGATCCTCACCATCGCGCACACCGTGTCGTTCTCCTTCGACATGTCCTGGGAGGAGCTGCTGTGGCTGGTCGAAGGGCACCATGTGCACATCTGCGACGAGCAGTTGCGCCGTGATGCCCGCGCCCTGGTGGCCTACTGCGACCGGCACCGCGTCGACGTGGTGAACGTGACCCCGACCTACGCCCAGCACCTCATCGACGAGGGCCTGCTCGACGGCGAGGAGTACGGCGGCCGGCCGGGTGCGCACCGTCCCGCCCTGGTGCTGCTCGGCGGCGAGGCGGTGCCGCAGACCCTGTGGTCGGCGCTGCGCGACACCGACGGCGTCCTCGGCTACAACCTGTACGGCCCGACCGAGTACACCATCAACACCCTGGGCGGCGGCACCACCGACAGCGACGCCACCACCGTGGGCAGCCCGATCTGGAACACCCGCGGCTACGTCCTGGACGGCTGGCTGCGGCCGGTGCCGCCGGGAGTGCCCGGCGAGCTGTACATCAGCGGCGCGGGCCTGGCCCGCGGCTACCTCGGCCGACCCGGACTCAGCGCGCAGCGGTTCGTCGCCGACCCGTATGTGCCCGGCGGGCGGATGTACCGCACCGGCGACCTGGTACGGGCCAGGTCCGACGGCAACCTGGACTTCCTCGGCCGCACCGACGACCAGGTGAAGATCCGCGGTTACCGGGTCGAGCTGGGCGAGGTCGAGAACGCGGTCGCGGGCCTGCCGGGTGTGCACCAGTGCGCCGTACTGGCGACCCCCGACGCCTCCGGCGGGCGGCGCCTCGCGGCCTTCCTCGTTCCCGACGCCGCCTTCGACCCCGACGCTCTCGCCGCCACCGTGCAGCGTGAACTGCGCACGCTGCTGCCCGGCTACATGGTGCCCACCGCGTACGCCGTGGTGGACGGCCTGCCGCTGACCGTCAACGGCAAACTCGACGTGGCAGCACTGCCCCGGCCGGTCCCGGTCACCACCGTGTCCCGCCCCCCGGCGAACGACGCCGAGCGGGTCCTGTGCGGGCTCTTCGCCGACGTGCTCGGCGTCGGGACGGTGGGCGTCGAGGACGACTTCTTCGACTCCGGCGGACACTCCCTGATCGCGATGCGGCTGCTCGGCGCGATCCGTGCCGAACTGGGTACCGACCTGTCGCTGCGGGACCTGTTCGACACCCGGACCCCGCTGCGGCTCGCCGAGCGGATCGCGGCCGCGCGGCCCGGCCGCGAACCGGCCGCCCTGGTGGCGGGGGTCCGGCCGGAACACCCGCCGCTGTCTGCCGCGCAGCAGCGGCTCTGGCTGCTGCAGCAGTTGGAGCCGGGCTCCACCGCGTACAACTACCCGCTGCTGGTACGGCTGCGCGGGGCGGTCGACGTCCCGGCGCTGCGCGCCGCGCTGGCCGACGTCGTCGCCCGCCACGAGATCCTGCGCACGCTGTACACGGTCGTCGACGACGAGCCGGTGCAGCGGATCACCGACCCGGCGCCCGTCCCGGTGACCGTGGTCGGCGGCCCGGCCGCACGGACGGCGGCCCTGGTCGCCGAAGCGGTGGCGCTGCCCTTCGACCTGTCGGCGGATCTTCCGCTGCGGGCACTCGTCCTGCAGGAGCACGACACCGGCGACACCGTACTGACCCTGGTGCTGCACCACATCGCGATGGACGAGTGGTCCGACCGGCCGCTCCTCGACGACCTGGACACCGCCTACACGGCCCGCGCCGCCGGCCACCCGCCGCACTGGGAGCCACTGCCGGTGCAGTACGCCGACTACGCCCGCTGGCAGGCCGACCTGCTCGGCGATCCCACCGACCCGGACAGCAGGCACGCCTCCGAACGGGCCTACTGGCAGCGGCAGTTGCACGGCCTGCCCGAGGAGATGGCACTGCCCGCCGACCGGCCGCTGCGCGGCTCGCGCGGCGAGGGCCTGGTCACCCTGGAGCTCCCGGCCCAGCTGATCGACCCGCTGCGGGACCTCGCCCGCTCCCGGTCGGCCAGCCTCTTCATGGCGCTGCACGCCGCGCTGGCCGCCCTGCTGTCGCGGCTGGGCGCCGGCGATGACGTGGTGATCGGCGCGCCGACCTCGGGCCGGGCCGACCCGGCGCTGCACGACCTGGTCGGATTCTTCGTCAACACCGTGGTGCTGCGCGCCGATCTGTCCGGATCGCCGACGTTCACCGAGCTGCTCGGCAGGGTCCGGGAGACCGACCTGGCCGCGTTCGAACAGGCAACCCTGCCGTTCCAGCAGGTCGTCGAGGCACTGAACCCGGCCCGGGTACCGGGCAGGAACCCGCTGTTCCAGGTGATGCTGGGCTTCCTGCACCAGCCGAACGGCGACGGCGGTGTCCGGAGGGTGCTCGGGCTGCCGACCGGCGACGCCCCGGACTTCCTGGCCGATCCCAAGGTGGACCTGAACTTCACCTTCGTCGACGCGGGCCCGTCCGCGCCGGTCGGGCTGACGCTGGAGTTCGACGCCGCCCGTTTCGACGCGCGCACCGCGGACCGCCTGGTCCGGCGTCTCTCGGTGCTGCTGGGCGACCTCGTCGCCCGGCCGGACCGGCGGGTGGACGCCGCCGAAGTCCGCTGCGCCGACGACCTGGCCGACCTCGCCGACTGGCAGCCCGGCGGCCCGCCGGCGGCCGACGGACCTCCCTGGCACGCACTGCTGGCAGAACACGCCCGGCTGACACCCGACGCCGACGCCTGTGTCTTCGACGGCCGGACGGCCTCCTACCGTTCACTCGACCGGGCCGCCGACGCCTTCGCCGCCATGTTCGCGGGGCACGCCTCGGCCGCCGACCGGGGCCAGGACCGTCTCATCGGGGTCGCGCTGCCGCGCTCACGACGCCTGCCGGCCGTCCTGGCGGGCGTGGCCCGCGCGGGAGCGGCATACGTGCCGCTGGACCCGGCCTTCCCGCAGGACCGGCTGCGCCACATGGTGGACGACGCCCGCCCCGCGCTGCTGGTGGTCGACGCCCGCACCCGGGCGCTGTTCCCTGACCCGCCCGAGGGCACGCACATCCTGGACCTGGACGCGGACGACTTCGGCCAGGCGGTCGACGCCCTCCTCGACGGCGGCACACCGTTCCGGACCGACCCCGCCCCGCACCGCCCGGCCGACCCGGACTCGGCGGCGTACGTCATCTACACCTCCGGTTCCACCGGACGTCCCAAGGGCGTGACCGTGACCCGGCGGAACGTGGACGTCTTCCTGTCCGCGATTCCCACCGCGGCACCCCTCACGGCCGGGGACCGGCTGCTCGCGGTGACGACCCTGTCGTTCGACATCGCCGTACTGGAACTGATGGCCCCGCTGCGCGCGGGGGCCTGCGTGGTCCTGGCCTCCGAGCAGGAGGTCCGTGACCCGCTGTTGCTGGCGGGGCTGCTCCGCGCCGAGCGGATCACCCATCTGCAGGCGACGCCGTCGCTGTGGGGAGCGCTCACCGAGACGGCCGAGGCCGACCTGACCGGCGTGCACGCGCTCGTCGGCGGTGAGGCGCTGCCGGTGCCGCTGGCACGTGAACTGGTCCGGCGGGCGCGTACGGTGACCAATCTCTACGGCCCCACCGAGGCGACCGTATGGGTCACCTCGGCACCGGTCGATGAGGCCTGGTGCGAGGGGCCGCACATCGGACGCCCGCTGCCCGGCACCACCGTCCGGGTCCTGGACGCGGCGCTGCGCCCGGTGCCGCCGGGCATCGTGGGGGAGCTGTACGTCGCCGGGCCGCAGGTCGTCCGCGGCTATCGGGGACGGCCCGCGCTCGCCGCGGAACGGTTCGTCGCCGACCCGTGGGGCGGTCCGGGCACCCGGATGTACCGCACCGGCGACCTGGCCCGCTGGAACTCCGGCGGCGGGCTGGAGTTCCTCGGCCGCGGCGACCACCAGGTCAAGGTCCGGGGCTTCCGGATCGAGTTGGGCGAGATCGAGTCCGTCATGGCGGCGCATCCGGGCGTGGCGCGCGCGGCGGCCGTGGCCCGTACCGACGGGCAGGGCAACGGGCGGGTCCTCGCCTACCTGACCACGGCCGACGGCACCCCTGACGTGCCCCGGACGCTCGCGGCACACCTCGCCACTCAGCTGCCCTCGTACATGATCCCCGCGGCGACGACCGTACTGGACGAGCTTCCGCTCACCCCCAACGGCAAGGTGGACCGGGCGGCACTGCCCGAGGTCGACTTCGCGGACCTGACGTCGCACACCGGACCGCGCTCGCGTACCGAGGCCGCCGTCTGCCAGGCCGCCGCCTCGGTGCTGGGTGTCGAGTCGGTCGGGGTGGACGACGACTTCTTCGTCCTCGGCGGCCATTCGCTGCTGCTGGTCCGGCTGGCCGCCGCGCTGCGCCGCGAGTTCGGGGTGGAGCTGCCGGTCGCGGAGCTGTTCGCGCTGCCGACTCCGGCGGCGCTGGCCCGCAGGCTCAGCGGCGCGGCCGCCCCGGTGGGCGACGCACTGGCGCCGCTTCTGCCGCTGCGCACCGGGGGCGACCGGGCGCCGCTGTTCTGCCTGCCCCCGGCCAGCGGTCTGAGCTGGCAGTTCGCCGGGCTGAAGCGTCACCTGCCGGACGGGATACCGCTGTACGGCCTGCAGTCGCCGCGGCTCAGCCGCACCGACGATCTGCCCACCACTTTCGGGGAGTTGGCGGCCGAGTACGCCGAGCTGATCGGTCGGACCGCCCCGGCCGGCCCCGTCCGGCTGCTGGGCTGGTCGTTCGGCGGAGCGGTGGCCCACGCGGTGGCGACGCTGCTGACCGCCGCGGGCCGGGAGGTGTCCTTCCTGGGCATGCTCGACTCGCGGGCCAGGGTCCCGGCATCGCAGGACGCGACGGAGGAGGACGGGACGCAGCGGTACGACGCGGCGTGGGACGGTCCGGCGGCCGTGGTCCGGCTGCTCACCGAGCTGGGGTACCCGGTCCCGGCGGAGCAGGCGGCCTCGATGTCCGTGGCGGACGCGGTGGTGCTGCTGCGCCACTCCGGTGGCGAGGTGTCGATGCTGGCGGACGGGCAGATCGCCCGGGTGGTCGAGAACTACCTGGAGAGCGACCACCTGGCCGAGCACGCGGAGTTCGGGGTCTTCCCCGGCGACGCGGTGTTCGTCGACGCCACCGTCGCGGAGCCCGGCTTCCACGGCACGGCGTCGGAGCAGTGGGCCGCGCACATCGGTGGGGCCCTGCGGGTGCACGCCGTCGCGTGCGGGCACTCGGAACTGCTCGACGCCCGGACGCTCGACATCCTCGGGCCGCTGGTCGAGGGCTACTTGGCCGAGTGAGCCTGGGAAACGCCCGAGGGCGGCACCGGCGGAATCCGCCGGTGCCGCCCTCGGGCGTCCACTGCGTCAGGACTGGTTGGACAGGTCGGCCACCTTGGTGTCGGTCTTGCCGTCGACCGCGTTGGCCAACTGCGGGACCAGTACGTCCAGCGCGTACAACAGGGCGTTGGGGCCGCTGTAGGACAGCGCGCCCGCCAGCGGGGTGTCGAAGCTGGTGTAGAGCGTACGGTCGCTCGTGACGACGTTCAGGCGGGCGAAGACCGGCGAGGCCAGCATCGCCGGCTTGGTCGCGCCGACAACGACCAGCACGTCCTTGTCGATCAGGTCGAGCCGCTCCTCGCTGAGGTCTTCCTTGACGGTCTGCGTGGCGAAACCGAGCTCGTCGAAGAGGACCCGGCGCGGGTCGTGGGCCGGAGCGATCCAGTGCTGGCCCTTGTCGGGGCCGTAGTCCATGGCGAGCACCTTGCCGGCGAACTCGGGATGGGCCTTCTTCGCGGCGGCGATCTTCGATTCGACCTTGTCGACCAGTGCCTGGGCCTCGGCGCTCTTGCCCAGCGCCTGGCCGGTCGTCAGCGTCTGCACGTTCCAGGGGGTCTTCTCGTCGAGGTATGCGCTGGACTGGACGACGGTCGGCGCGATCGCCGAGAGCTTCCGGTAGCTCTCCTTGGTGACCGTCTCGTTGATCGCGAGGATCACATCGGGACGTTGCTTGGCGATGGCCTCGAAGTTCAGCTCGGCGGAGAAGGTGGGCAGCTTCGTGCCGCCCAACTCCTTCTTGACCCAGGGGTAGGTCGGGTACTGCGTGAACCACTCGCGGGTACTGACCGGCACCACGCCCAGTGCCAGCGCGAAGTCCTGGTCGTCCCAGCCCACGGTGACCACCCGCTTCGGCTTGCTCGGGATGGCCGTGGAGCCGAACTTGTGCTTGATGGTCACGGGAAAGGCCGAGCCGGACGACGCCGCGGCGGCGGGTGCCGTGGTGTCCTCGGACGACGAGCACGCCGACAGCAAGGCGGCGCCGACCACGAAGGCCGTTATCGTCGCGGCGAACCGCGAACGCAACCGTGTTCTGGGAGAGATGCGGATCGAACTGGGGCGAGCCATCGTGCTCCTTTCCACCCGGTGACGTCTGGCACATTCACGCGGGCTCTGGCGGGGGTTCCAAAATTCAACTTAGGTTAGCATTACCTAAATCCGCTCGGGCTCCGGTCCGCGCGGCCGACTCGTCATTTCGTCATACGGAGGGCATGACATGCAGCGCACTCTGCTGGGCGGCAAGATCCACCGGGCCACCGTCACCCAGGCCGACCTGCACTACGTGGGTTCGATCACCATCGACAAGAACCTGTTGGAGGCCGCCGATCTCCTGGAGGGCGAACAGGTCCACGTCGTCGACATCACCAACGGAGCCCGGCTCACCACTTACGCCATCGAGGGACCCGCAGGTTCCGGCGTCATCGGCATCAATGGCGCTGCGGCTCATCTGGTCCAGCCGGGCGATCTGGTCATCATCATGTCGTTCCAGCAGGTGGAGGAGAGCGAAGCCCGCCGCCACCAGTCGCACGTCGTCCATGTCGACCAGGACAACCGCATCGTGGACCTCGGCACCGACCCGGCCGCCCCCGTCCCCGGCGCGGCCGACCAGCTCTCCGGCGCCCTTGTCGAGACACACTGACCCGCCCCTCCGGCAGGACAGGCAGTCCAGCGATGGAACCGATGGAACCGGCCCGGCTCGGCCAGATCATCGCCGAAGTCTCCGAACTCGGTGACCACTTCCACCTCTTCACCGCCCACGACGGCCCCGGCTGGCGGTCGCTGAGCGAACTGCTCAGCGACCGCGACGCCCTCGAAGCACGCATCCTCGCCACCGCAGATGCCTACCGGACCACCGAGCTGCGCGTCGCGGCGTCCAGCGTCTACCAGGACCTGGCAGCTCGCCTGTGGTTCCCTGTCCTCGGCGCGGCCGTCCTGCACCGCACCGTCCTGGACTGGACGCCGACCCGGCTGTCCTGGCGGGCCTCGGCCGCCGGCCCGCTCCCACTCCGCCTGTCCGAGCCCAGGGGCATGGAGACCAACTGCCCTGAGGCCACAGCCGAACCGCTCTACCGGGCGATGGCCCGAATCCTGCAGCCGCTGGCCGACCTCACCCGCGCAGTCGTCAAGGTCTCCCCGCGGCTGCTCTGGGGCAACGCCGCCTCGTCACTGACCGGCGTCGTCGGCGTCATCGCCCACGAACGGCCGTCCCACGCACGCGAAGCGATCGCCCTGGGCGACCGGCTCCTCGGCCTCGGCCACCTCCGGGGCACCGGCCACCAGGCGGAACCTGTGGCCGGGCACCCGTTCTTCACCAGAACCACCTGCTGCCTCAACTACCGCATCCCCGATGCGGGCAACTGTGACGACTGCGTCCTGCTCGCTCCCGGGAGCCGTCAGGAGCGATGGCTCGAAGCTGTGCGAGCCGAGCGTGCGGCCCCGGACGCTCACCTTCGGCTGTGACGCGGATGGGTTATACCGTTCCTCTGAGTCGGGTCGGCCCAGCCTCCTGCGCGTATGGCGGTGCCGAGGGCCCAGGATCGCCTGGGCCCTCGGTGCTCAGCCGACGGGTCAGGGACGGCTGGTGAGGTAGCCGCCCATGGAGGTGAAGTACTCGAGGGCCGGCATCTCCTGGCCGTCCTCGGTCCGTACGCGGCTGATGGCCAGGCCGTGGTTGCGGCCCCTGCGGGCGTCGGCCCCGGCGACGATCACCACGCCGTCACCTTCGCGGTAGAAGACGCGGCCCGGGGTGCCGCCGTACCGGCCCTGGGACACGACGGCGGAGACCACTTCGAGGCGCTTGCCGTTGTGGAAGGCGAAGGCGCTGGGGTAGGGGGCGGACTGGGCGCGGACCAGGCGCGCGAGGTCCTCGGCCGGCCAGCTCCAGTCGATGCGGATGTCCTCCTCGGACCGCTTGTGGAAGAAGGTGGCCTGGGAGCGGTCCTGCTGGGTGAACTCCGTCTGCCCGGAGGCGATCAGAGCGAGGGCGCCGGTCGTTACCGGGGCGATGAGGTCGACCGTCTTGTGGAACAGATCGGTGGCCGTGTCGGTCGGCTCGACGGGGACTGCACGCTGCTGGACGATGTCGCCCGCGTCGAGCTCGTCGTCCATCATGTGGGCCGTGACGCCGACCTCGGGCTCGCCGTTGATGAGGGCCCAGATCAGTGGCGAGAAGCCGGCGTACTTGGGCAGCAGCGAGTCGTGGACGTTCAGTGTTCCGTGCCGGGGGAGGTTGAAGATGCGCGGCGGGATCCACGTACGCCAGTTGTTGGCCACGATGATGTCCGGGTCGGCCTCCTTGAGACGGTCGAACAACTCCTCGTCGTCGGGCCGGTCGCGGATGACCACGGGGACTCCGTGCTTCTCGGCCAGCTCAGCCACCGAGTCGCTCCAGATCTTCTCGTAAGCGTGCTCGCTCTTGGGATGCGTCACGACCATCACCACGTCGTGCTCGGAGTCGAGGAGCGCTTGCAGGGTGCGGTGCCCCCAGGTCTGATAACCGAACATGACGACCCGCATGGGGTTCCTCCTCGAAAGAGCGAATGACCGGCGCTAAGTAAAGCAAGGCTTACCTAAGGGTACAACAGCCCGCGATTCTAGGGCGTTTGACGGCATGATTGACGTTTTGCCTGTTTTGTCCGGGTGACAGGTTGGCCAGATCAGGTTAGCTTTACCTAAGTTCCGCTCGGCCGCCGCTTCCGGTGTGCCCGACGCCTCGTCCTCACCCACACCTCACACGCGGCTGTCCCGCACGATGGGAGTGACATGTCTCAGGTTCTTCCTGGCGACGCACCTCTGGTCCACGACCTCATTGGCATCGGCTTCGGGCCGTCCAACGTGGCCATGGCGATAGCGCTCAGCGAGCACAACGCTCGCGTCGGCAGGCAGGAGGCGGTCACCGCTCACTTCTTCGAGCAGCAGCCGAAGTTCGGCTGGCACCGCGGCATGCTGATCGACGACGCGACCATGCAGGTGTCCTACCTCAAGGACCTGGTGTCGCTGCGGAATCCGGCCAGTGAGTACAGCTTCCTCTGCTACCTGCAGAGCAAGGGCCGCCTCATCGACTTCGTCAACGCCAAGAACCTGTTCCCGCTCCGCGTCGAGTTCCACGACTACTTCGAGTGGGCCGCGGCGAAGGTCGACGACATGGTCTCCTACGGCCACGAGGTCATCGCCGTCGAGCCCGTCGTACGCGACGGTGTGGTGGAGTACCTGGACGTGACAGCCCGTTCGGGATCCGAGGTCGTGGTCCACCGGGCCCGCAACCTCGTCATCAGCACCGGACTGCGTCCCGTCATGCCGGAGGGCGTCGACCGGACGGACCGCGTCTGGCACAACTCCGAGCTGCTGAAGAAGGTCGACGGGCTGGAGGGCACCAACCCCTCCCGCTTCGTTGTCGTCGGCGCCGGCCAGAGCGCCGCCGAGAACGTGGCCTACCTGCACCGCCGCTTCCCCGAGGCCGAGGTCTGCGCCGTCTTCTCCCGCTACGGCTACAGCCCCGCCGACGACAGCAGCTTCGCCAACCGCATCTTCGACCCGGCCGCGGTCGACGAGTACTTCACGGCCCCCGACGACATCAAGCAGAAGCTGATGGACTACCACGGGAACACCAACTACTCCGTGGTGGACATCGACCTGATCGACGACCTGTACCGGCAGGCGTATCAGGAGCGTGTCCTCGGTACCGAGCGGCTGCGCTTCATCAACGTCTCGCGGGTCACCGGCGTGGAGGAGACACAGGACAACGTCCGGGCCACCGTCAAGTCCCTCATCACCGGCGAGGAGACGACGCTGGACGCCGACGTCGTCGTCTACGCCACCGGCTACAGCCAGGCAGACCCCGTGGGCCTCCTCGGCGAGGTCGGGGACCGCTGCCACCGCGACGACCAGGGACGCATCCGGGTCGAGCGCGACTACCGTGTCGCGACCCACCCCGAACTGCGCTGCGGCATCTACCTCCAGGGCGGCACCGAGCACACCCACGGGATTACGTCGTCCCTGCTGTCCAACACGGCGATCAGAGTCGGCGAGATCCTGCAATCGATCATCGACCGCGACCTGAAGGCCGCCCCGGCCACGGCCCAGCCGCTCGCTGACGGCATCGGTACGGCCCGCTAGTCCAGCACTCGACGAGCACCCGCGCCGGGGGCTGTCCCTGTCGGTGGAACCCAGGCGCCGCTTGGAGGGATGCAGTCGGCCCCGGCCCCGACACACCCCAGGGACGGAATCATGCTCTGTACGAGGCTGACGAACGCGTACATCCGGTCCAGGATCGGGGACATCGAGGTCGTGGCGACGTTCGTGGACGGGCGGGACGTGGGGGAGGGGCACAAGCTGTGAGGCTGTCGTCCCGCGCGCACCAACCGCTTTGCCCACCCCACACCCCCACGTCGTCCGTGCGCTCGGCCGGTTCCCGGGACGCCGCCGCTCTCGCCGCTCTCTCACGTCCGTTCATCCGCGCGGGCGTACTGCGTGAGCGGCCGTTCCATGTCTACGCGTCGCAAGCGACCGACTTCCTGGTCGCCGAGGCGCCTGACGGCACCTTGGACGGCTGCCTCGCGCTGCGCGTCGACGACCCGGACCCGACGCGCGACGGCCGGGCCCTCGGGGTCCTGTACAACTTCTGCGTCGCGCAGCACATGCAGGGGAGTGGTGTGGGGGCACGGCTTCTGGGCGCCGCCCTGGCCCGTGGGCGGGCGCAGTCGCTGGACGCGCTGTTCACGGCGACGACCGGCAGTGGCCGCCTCTTCCTGCGGCACGGATTCGCTCCTACGTGCCCGAGCCTGGCCCCTCTGTCCTGGGCACGGTCTCTGGACCCCCGGCGGGGCGCCCGCGTACTCGCCCGGGTCCTGTGAGCGCCACCTGGTGAGCCGTCACGACGAGAGGGCGGAACCCGAGCCGTAACGGCTCGGTCCCGCCCTCTTTCGCACCGAGTGGACGTCACTCGCGCTGACGTCACGTGCCGAGGATGGCTGGCGACGCTCCCACCAACTGGGCGATCTCCGCCTCCGTGACCGTCAGAGCGGGAGCCAACCGCACGGTCCGGTCGCCGGCGGCGTTCACCAGGAACCCGGCCCCCTGCGCCGCCCGCTGAATCCGGGCCGCCACCGGGCGATCCCGCCAGTGAAGTCCGTGTAGGCGCGGCCCGATTTGTCCCACACGGTGCGGCCGTCTTCGCGGACCAGAGCCAGCGGGGGAGTGCCATAGGTGTCCATCATCACCGCTCGCCAGCGGTCCGTCAGCGGTGCGGCGCCGGCGGCGGTCATGAGCTCGTTCCTCCCCTGTCGGGTGTGCTGTCGGGTACGACCGTGGTGCCGGGGCTCCTCCCGGTGAAGACGCCGCGCAACACCGCGTGCGGTACCCGTCCGTCGAGCACGTGCGCCCGGCCGACTCCTGAGCGGACCGCTCGCAGACAGCCCTCCATCTTCGGGAGCATCCCGCCGGCGAGGCCCGGCAGCAGCACGTCCAGCTCACCGGCAGTCAGATGCTCGATCACCTCGGTGCTGTGCGGCCAGTCCGCGTACAGCCCCTCCACGTCCGTCAGCATCACCAGGCGCTCCGCGCCGAGCGCGACGGCCAGCGCGGACGCCGCGAGATCGGCGTTGATGTTGTAGACCCGCCCGTCCGTGCCGCGCGCGACCGGCGAGATCACCGGGATGCGGCCCTGCTCCAGCAGCACCTGTACGGTACCGGGGTCCACCGCCACGACGTCGCCGACCAGGCCGATGTCCACCGGCCGGCCGTCCACCAGGGCGCCGCGTCGTACCGCGGTCATCGTGTGCGCGTCCTCGCCCGACATGCCCACGGCGAACGGCCCGTGGGCGTTGATGGCACCGACGAGCTCACGCTGGACCTGACCCGTCAGCACCATACGGACCACGTCCATGGTCTCCGGAGTCGTCACTCTCAGGCCCGCCTCGAAGCGGACCTCCAGGTCGAGCCGGGCAAGCATCGCGCTGATCTGCGGTCCGCCGCCGTGCACGACGACGGGACGCAGCCCCGCGTGCCACAGCTCCACGACGTCCTGAGCGAACGTCCGGTGAAGCGCGGGATCCACCATGGCGTTGCCGCCGAACTTGATGACGACCGTCCGGCCCTGGAGTTCTTCCTGCCAGGGAAGGTCCCCCGGTGGCAGGTCCGCCGCGGCCACGTGCTGTTCGACGGGAGCCTTCATCCCTGTCCCCGTCCCGTTCATGAGCTGTAGGCGCTGTTCTCGTGGACGTACTCGGCGGTGAGGTCGTTGGTCCAGATGGCCGCCGAGGCGTTGCCGGAGCGCAGATCGACGGTGACGGTGACCTGGCGCCCCGACAGATCGACCTTGTCGCGGGCCTCCCCGGCCGCGCCGTCCCGGCAGACCCAGACGCCGTTGATCGCCACGTCCAGGCGGTCCGGGTCGAAGGCGGCGCCCGTTGTGCCGATAGCCGACAGCACCCGGCCCCAGTTCGGATCCTCCCCGTGCAGCGCGCACTTGAGGAGGTTGTTCCGGGCCACCGACCGGCCCACCGTCACGGCGTCCTCCTCGGACGCCGCGCCGACGACGGCCACTTCGATCTCCTTCGACGCGCCCTCGGCGTCCGCCACCAACTGACGCGCCAGGTCGAGGCACACCGCGTGCACGGCGTCGGTGAACTCCCCGTCGTCCGGGGTCACGCCGGAGGCGCCCGACGAGAGCAGGAGCACGCTGTCATTGGTGGACATACAGCCGTCCGAGTCCACCCGGTCGAAGGTGGTGCGTACGGCGGCGCGCAGCGCGGAGTCGAGAGCCGGGCCGTCGATCTCGGCGTCCGTGGTGAGGACCACCAGCATGGTGGCCAGCCCGGGCGCGAGCATCCCCGCACCCTTCGCCATACCGCCGACGGTCCACCCGGACCGGGGCGCCACCGCGGTCTTGTGCACCGAGTCCGTCGTCTTGATCGCCACGGCCGCGTCCTCGCCGCCGACGGCCGACAGCCGGTCGGCCGCGGTGTCGATGCCCGCCGTGACCCGGTCCATCGGCAGTGGTACGCCGATGAGCCCGGTCGAGCACACCGCCACGTCGTTCACTTCCGCGCCGACCGCCATGGCCGTGCGCTCGGCCATCAGACGCGCGTCCTCGGTTCCGGCCGGGCCGGTACACGCATTGGCGCCCCCGGAATTGAGGACCACTGCGGAGAGCCGATGGTTCGCCAGCATCCGGCGGGACCAGCGCACCGGCGCGGCCTGTATCCGGTTCGAGGTGAAGACCCCGGCGGCGGAACGCGACGGCCCCTGGTTCACGACCAGGGCCAGGTCGGGATCGCCGGATTCCTTGATGCCGGCGGCCACACCGCTCGCAAGGAACCCGCGGGCAGCGGTCACGGTCACGGAGCCACTCCATTCGTGGGCAGGCCCAGCCACTCCGGCAGGCCGAGGGCGACATTCATGCTCTGCACCGCGCCACCCGCGGTGCCCTTCACCAGGTTGTCGATCGCGCTCACGCAGACCAGACGACCGGCGGCCGCATCCACAGCCACCTGCACGTGCACGGTATTGGAACCCAGGACCGATCCGGTGGAGGGCCATTGGCCGGGCGGCAACAGCCGGACGAACGGCTCGTCGGCGTACGCGGCTTCGAAGACCGCGCGCACCTCGTCCGTGCCGCTGTCGACCCCCATGCCGGGGCGCAGACGGGCCGAGCAGGTGGCCAGAATGCCGCGTGGCATGGGTGCCAGCATCGGGGTGAAGGACACGGTGACCTGCTCGCCTGCCACCCGCGACAGGTTCTGCGCCAGCTCCGGGGTGTGCCGGTGGACGCCACCGACGCCGTACGGGGTCATCGAGCCCATCACCTCGGAGCCCAGAAGGTGCGCTCTGGCCGCCCGGCCCGCGCCCGAGGTTCCGCTGGCCGCCACGATCACGGTTTCGGGCTCCACGAGCCCGGCCGCGTAGGCCGGGAACAGCGCCAGGCTGACGGCGGTCGGGAAGCATCCCGGTACGGCGATCCGGTTCGCGCCCTTCAGTTCGACTCGGGCGCCCGGTAGTTCGGGCAGTCCGTACGGCCACGTCCCGGCGTGCTCGGAGTGGTAGAAGCGTTCCCAGTCGCCGGCGTCGTGCAGACGGAAGTCCGCGCCGCAGTCCACGATCAGGGTGTCTTCCCCCAGCAGACGGGCCAGGGGCGCCGACTCGCCGTGCGGGAGGGCGAGGAACACCACGTCGTGCCCGCGCAAGGTGTCCGCCGAAGTCTCCTTGAGCATTCGGTCGGCGAGAGCGGACAAGTGCGGCTGCACCTCACCGAGCACCTGGCCGGCTCGGCTGTGTGCCGTCACGGAACCGATCTCCACGCCGGGATGTGAGTCGAGCAGGCGCAGGATCTCGCCGCCGGCGTAGCCACTGGCCCCGGCCACCGCGACCCGTACGGTCATGTTCTTCCGTCTTTTCTGTCAGTGGGGGCATGCGAAGACGCGTCAGGCGTCCCGAGGGGTCCTGCGGAGCAGCAGGTCTCGCAGCAGGGCGTTGGTGGTGCGGACCTTGCCGTTGTGCGCGGCCCACCGCAGGGCCATGGCGTGCTCCTCGGCGGAGAAGTCGGCCACGGCGTCCGCGACGACGAAAGGCTGAATGTCGTTCATGAAGGCGTCTGCGGCCGTCAGGAGGACGCTGAGGTGCGCATACACCCCACAGACGCCACGAGACCGCGGCTGCCAGGCTGTTGGGCAGCCGGCTCGGCGCTGAAGACCACCGGCATCCCCATGGCTGTTCCTCCCCTTGACGGCCCGGCACACACTGCGATGTGACTTAGCTTAGCCTAACCTAATGTCGAATGATCTCGTCCAAGCATCCTCGATGAGCCCGACCGGATGCGGAGGGTGCGGGCAGTCGTCAGGAGGCTCGCGCGGTGCGCGCGACCGGGTGAAGCGCCGCGAAGTCCAGCGGTGCGTACGGGTCGATCGACACCTCCAGCGGGGCCGGCTGTGCGCCGGCCCGCACCAGTAGTTCGCCGACGGGGTGGGGGTCGCCCGATCCGGTGGACTTTGGGCATACGGGACACCTGAGCGCGGGTACGCCGCTACCGTCCAGAGCCATGAATCGGACTTCTTGGGGCCTGGCCACCGTGGTCCTGCGGGACGGTGAACGCCGTTCAGCCATAACGGTCCAGCCGCCTGACGCGGTCAGGTACGCCGATTTGGCGGTACGGCTGAAGGCCGCGGGAATGCGTCGGCCGACCCGCCGCGAGTGGGACGGCGGGCTGTGGCCGATGACGCACTGCACGGTGACCGTCGAAGCAGACCGGATCACGCAACTGGACACCGGCCGCCTGAAGCTGGCCTGCACCTCCTCCCTGGCACTCAGTCCGGGATGGCACGCCGCGGCGGTCCATGGGCATGTGCTCGTCTCATTGGTCGAACCCGGGACATGGGCTCAGTCACATGCGGCAGACGAAGGCATCGAGGACGCTGTCCTCGTCGCGGCAGTAGATGCCGGTCGCCTGTTCTGCGGGCTGGCCGACATCCGCACCGTCACCGCCCCACGATGAATGCGCTGGTAACCAGCGCCGACCGCCCCGGTGCACCGCTGCCCCGGAAGCGTCCGGGTGAGACCGCATCATGGCCGGGCGACCAGGGCACCCGTCGGGCCGATGTGATCCGCCCAGTGCAGCCACGGCCACGATCAGCCGAGGTCGAGCAGCTGATCGTGGAAACCACCGAACCCGCGATCCCGATCGACGAGGTGCACCTCCAGCACCCAGTGGCAGGGACGCCCGGCCTTGTCCTCGCGCCGCAGTTGCTGCGTATTGCCAGGTGCGATGAAGGACATGACCTCGTCCTGGGCGACCGTCTCCGGGGGGACCTCGCCCACCAGATGCCCAGCGTGCGGGCTGCCGAACTCCCACCCCGCCTCGGTTGTCAGCTCAGCGATGACCGTGAAGAGCTCTTCGCCGGTTATGCCAGGATCGCTCTCGAACGCGCGCCTGCCCGCTTCGAAGATCAGTTGCAGATCGTCCCGAAGCCGCAGCTTGACAGGAGACCCGCCGAGAACCGCAGTACGTCGGAAGTGGGCTTCCCTCTGTTCAAAGACACCACCCAGGTCACAGACAACGACCTCGTCGGCGTCGACGAGCCGATTCTCCGGGCGCACCTGATACGGCTGAAGGGTGTTCGTGCCCGACCGGACGATCCGCTCGTCCTCACCGCGCCGCACGCCGAACAACTCCTGCGCGAGATCGCGAATCCGCTCACTGATCCCCTGCTCACTCTCGCCCGCGGTGACCAGCCGCCGACTCTGCACCTCGGAGAAGAGGGCAACAGCCTTGGCCTGGGCGTCTAACAGGCTCTCCACGCGTTCGGATTCATCATGCATGCGGCCGAGCCTACGGATCCGCCCGCATCGCGACCAGACGACGTATCCACAGCTGCGATCGCTACGAACGATTGGCTGGTGGACCTCGTACGAGGCCAGGTCCGCCGGGTCCTCCGTCGCGAGTGCCACACACCCGTCGGGCCGTACGAGAAAGAGCCCCCGGTCCCCGTACGCCTTGTGTGCGTGCCCGTCCACGTCGATGACGTCGCCCTGCTCGCCGGGCCGGCCGACCCGGACCGGCTTGTAGCGTTCCGAGGCTGGGGCATCGGTCCCGCCGAAGGCGAGGAGAGTGGCGTGCGGGCCGCGGACGAGGTCGAAGAGACGGATGGGCCCACAGGGGGCGTCGGGGGCGCGTCTCCGGCGCGCAGCGCGTCGTCGCCCAGGCCCTCTCGGTACTCGCGGGTCAGGGGGCTCTCGCGGTAGCCGAGGCCCAGTTGGAAGGTCTCGCCGCCGCGCTGGGAGAAGCCGCGGTCCTTGTCCACGCGGTCCTGCTCGAAGACTAGGGTGGTGAGGGCGAGCACATGCCGCGCGACCGGCCGCCGCTCGGCCTCGTAGGTGTCGAGGAGCGCGTCGGGCGCGCCGTGAGCTGACGTATCATCACGTTTCCTTCGGCGCCCCGCCCCCTTCACCGGTCGGCAGCGGGGCGCCGCGATTCTTCCGTCGAGGGTGGGGTCGGCCCATGTCTTCGCCGTAGCCGCAGACGTTGAATCGGAGTGGTTCCGTAGGGGCGCACGGCAGTGCCATCGCCACAACCGCGGCGGCGAATTATCCCGCGCTGTGCGGCGACAGCCGCAGCGTGATCCGGTCGAACAGCTCCGTCAGCGGCTCGCCGACGTCCCGGCCGAACTCGGTCAGCCCGTAGGTCACCTGAGGCGGCGTCGTCGGTTCGACCTCCCGCCAGATCAGGCCGTCCTGGACCAGCCCGCGCAGGGTCTGCGCGAGCATCTTCTCGCTGATGCCCCGGATGCTGTCGCGCAGTTCGTAGAACCGGAGGCTGTTGCTCCGCAAGGAGATCAGCACCCACACGCCCCACCTGCTGGTCACGTGGTCGACCACATCGCGCGCGGGGCAGTCGGTGTGAAACACGTCATACCGCTTCCCCGCCTCGGCCTGTCTGTCCTGCACGCCTTCCTTCATGTCAGGAGCTTACCTCGGGGTATGTCCTTACCAAAAGTAAGCCCGTGCTCCTAGCGTGCAGACCACTGAGGACATCCGACAAGGAGCTGATCATGATCGTGGTAACCGGGGCTACCGGCAATATCGGCCGGCCGTTGACGCAGGCACTGGCCGAGGCGGGCCATCAGGTGACGGCGGTGTCACGACACAGGGCGGCGGTGCCCAACGGCGTCCGCCACATGGTGGCCGACCTGGCCGAGCCCGCCACGCTCAAGCCCGCGCTGGCCGGGGCGAAGGCACTGTTCCTTCTGCTGTCCGGCGACCTGCACGCCACTGGAGCCAACCCCGCCGACATCATCGGCGAAGCTGCGGCCGGCGGGGTCCGCCGGGTCGTCCTGCTCTCCACGCAGGGCGTGGCGACCAGGCCCTCCGGCCAAACGCGGATCGCGATGCGCGCACTGGAGGACACGCTGCGGGAGTCCGGTCTGGAGTGGGCCATCCTGCGGCCGGGCGGCTTCGCCTCCAACGCCCTGTGGTGGGCCGATTCCGTCCGCACGCAACAGCTCGTCGCCGCGCCCTTCGGCGACGTCGGGCTGCCGATCATCGACCCGGCGGACATCGCCGCGGTCTCGGCGGCCTGCCTGGTGGAGGACCGGCACACCGGCGGTGTGTACGAGCTCACCGGTCCGGAGGTGATCACTCCGCGCCGGCAGGCGGAGGCCCTCGCCGCCGCGCTGGGCTCGCCGGTGAGGTTCCACGAACTCACCCGCGACGAGGCCAAGGCCGCCATGACCCAGAGCATGCCGGCGGAGCTCGCCGACGACACGCTGGACATCCTCGGTTCGCCGAGCCCGGCCGAGCTGCGCGTCAGCCCGGACGTCCAGCGGGTCCTCGGCCGCGCCCCGCGTCGGTTCGCCGACTGGGCCGCCCGCAATGTTGCAGCCTTCCGCTGAGACCGGTCAGCGCCGCTGGAACTGACACCTTCGGGGGGCCGTACCCCTCCTCGTGCCGGCGTTCGGTGCGCTGCCCCTGAGGGCGGCCCTGTCGGCCGGATCCGAGGCCGCTAAGGCTCGTTCTCCTTGCAGTTGGCCGGGAGCCGATCGGCTGTGTCGTCGTCCCAGGACCAGGACCGAGTGTCCTTCGGACGGTGCGCGGCATGGGGTCGAAGGGTCGCAGGTTCACATCCTGTCGTCCCGATAGTGCGACCAGCGGGTTTGTCGGCAACGACAAGCCCGCTGGATGCGTTGGGAGTACCTGCGATGGTCCGGTGAGGGCAACCCGGCACCAAAGATCGTCCTTCGTAGCGGTACCCCTGGTCAGGAGTACGCCCGCGAAAGTCGTCCGGGAGGCCCAGGGCTCGCAGAGCGGTCAGACGGCCTGCTCACCCGACGGGCCGTCAGAGGGCAGGGCGTGTTCGCGGGCGGCGCGTTCGAGTTGTGGTGCCGATGGATCGGCCGCCCCATGCGGCAGCGGGCAGCAATTACCCGCTATCAGACCCTTGCCACGCCCCGGATTTCTGTCCAATACTGCGCACTACAAGCTCCACGTGGTCTATACCGCGCAGATCGAGCAGCGAATCGCGCACAACCCCGCACCGTGCCGCACCGTCCCTCCGACAGACCGGACACCCGATGCGACCCCTCAGAACCCTGGCCGCGGCCGCCCTCGCCGCCAGCCTCGTCCCCGTCTACCTGCTCGCCGCGGCGCCGGCGACCCACGCCGCCACTGGCACCCCGACGACAGTCCCGTCCCTGCGCTCCTGGACCGCCGGCACCGGCTCGTTCAGCTTCACCTCCGCCAGCCGCGTCGTCGTCGACCCCGCCTATGCCGCACAGCTCACCGCAGACGCGAACACCTTCGCCGCCGACCTTTCCGCCCTCGAAGGCCGTACGGTCGCCGTCGTGCAGGGTGCCGCGGGCGTCGGCGACATCGCCCTCACGCTCGGCGGCAACGGGCTTCCCGCCGAGGGCTACACCATGACCGTCGGCAGCAGCATCAGCATCCAGGGCGGCACCACGACCGGCGAGTTCTGGGGCACCCGGACCGTGCTGCAGATGCTGCACCAAGGCTCGACGATCACCGCCGGCACGGCGACCGACTCGCCGACCAAGGCCGAACGCGGCCTGATGATCGACACCGGGCGCCGGTTCTTCGACGTGCCGTTCGTCGAGAACCAGATCCGCGACATGGCCTACCTGAAGATGAACTACCTCCACCTGCACCTGTCGGACACGTTCGGGTTCCGGCTGGAGAGCAGTACACACCCCGAGGTCACGTCGACCCAGCACTACTCCAAGCAGGACATCGCCGACATCATCGCGGTCGGCAACAAGTACCACGTCACGATCGTCCCGGAGATCGACATGCCGGGGCACATGGACGCGATCCTCACCGGCGAGCTCAACATCGGGCACGACTACCGGCTCAAGGACAGCTCGGGAGGCGTCAGCAGCGCCTTCATCGACCTGTCCATCCCCGGCGCGCGGACCCTGATCAGTGATCTGATCAACGAGTACCTGCCGTTGTTCGCCTCCTCGCGCTATTGGCACATCGGCGCGGACGAGTACGTGACCAACTACAGTGCCTACCCACAACTGCTCACCTACGCCCGCGCCAACTACGGTGCCAGTGCCACGGCCAAGGACACCTACTACGGCTTCATCAACTGGGCCGACAGCCTGGTCAAGACCGGAGCCAAGACCACCCGCATGTGGAACGACGGCATCAAGGCCGGCGACGGGACCATCTCCCCGAACGCCGACATCGTCGTCGAGTATTGGTACAACTACGGCCTCACACCGCAGCAGTTGATCAACGCCGGGCACACCGTCGCCAACGAGTCCTGGGACCCGACCTACTACGTCTACGGCGGCTCGAAGCCGAACACGACGTGGATGTACGAGACCTGGAACCCGGACCTGTTCCAGGGCGGCAACACCATCAACAGCGCTTCGAAGAACCTGGGCTCCCTGCTCCACGTCTGGTGCGACAACCCCAGCGCCGAGACGCAGGACCAGACCGCGGCCGGGATCAAGTACCCCATGCGGGATCTGGCGCAGATGACCTGGGGCACCCCCGAACTCGCCGCCACCTACGCCGCCTTCGTTCCGATCATGGACGCCGTCGGCCGCAACCCGCTCTGGCCCGGCTCCGGCACCGGCAACCTCAACGGCGTGCACACGCTCACCACGGGCGGCAAGGCGCTCGACGACCCGGGCGGCTCGACCACCACCGGCACGCAGCTCATCACCTGGGCCCTGCACGGCGGCGCGAACCAGCAGTGGACGTTCACGCAGCAGTCCGACGGCTCCTACACCCTCGTCAACGGCACCTCGGGACTCTGCGCCGACGTGAACGGCGGCTCGACGGCCGCCGGAGCCAAGATCATCCAGTGGACCTGCTCCGGCACCACGAACCAGGAGTGGACCGTGACCCCACTGGCGGGCGGCGGCTACACCGTCAAGTCGGTCAAGAGCGGACTGCTGCTGACCACGGCCTCCACAGCCGACGGCGCGCTGCTGACACAACAAGCCGACACCAACTCCGCGCTCCAGCACTGGACCATCGGGTAGTCCGCCGGGACCGGGTCCGAGCACACGCTCGACCCGGCATCTGCTCCGGCACGAGGGGGGCCGCCGCAGCGTGCGGCGGTCCCCCTCGGACGTCTTCGGCTCCGCCGGTGCTTCGACCGGGTGACCGAGGCGACCGCCACCCCGGCGGGCACCGACCTGAAGGTCCTGGCCGGCCTTGGGGTGCAGGCGCTGCGGGCGGGTTCTTGTTCGGGCCGGTAGTGTCGCCGCTGCGCGGAGCGGGTTGACGTACACGGGGGAGAGTGGGGCACGGATGCACGTCCTGGAGCCGGGGGATCCGCGGCGGATAGGGGAGTTCACGCTGGTCGGCAGGCTGGGTTCCGGCGGTATGGGCCAGGTGTTCCTGGGGCGTTCCGCGGGCGGTCGGGCCGTGGCGGTGAAGGTGGTCAAGGCGGCGCTGGCGGAGGTTCCGGAGTTCCGGGCCAGGTTCCGTCAGGAGGTTGCCGCGCTGCACCGGGTGGGCGGTGAGGGGACGGCTCCGGTTCTGGGCGCCGATACCGAGGCCGCGGCCCCGTGGGTGGCCACCGAGTACGTGCCGGGGCCGGCACTGGACCAGGTCGTCGGGTCGGGCTACGGGCCGTTGCCCGAGGCGACACTGCATGCTTTGGCGGGGCGGCTGGCCCGTGCGCTGTGCGCGATCCACGGCGCGGGTCTGGTGCACCGCGATCTCAAACCGTCGAACATCCTGCTGACGGTCGACGGCCCGCGCATCATCGATTTCGGTATCGCCCGGGCGCTCGACACCGCGGCAGGCAGCGTGCGGACCTCGACCGGGGTCGTGCTCGGCTCGCCGGGTTTCATGTCGCCGGAGCAGGTGCGCGGACAGCCGGTGACGGCTGCCGCGGACGTGTTCAGCCTCGGCTCCGTGCTGGTGTACGCGGCGACGGGGCGGCTGCCGTTCGGCTCGGCCGAGTTGGGGCCGCACGCGCTGATGTTCCGTGCCGCCGAGGAGGAACCGGACCTCACCGGGGTGCCGCAGGCGCTGACCGGTCTGGTGACGGCCTGCCTCGACAAGGACCCGCAGCGGCGGCCCACAGCCGAACAGCTCGCCGCGGGCACCCACACCGACGCGGACGGGCCGTGGCTGCCCGCGGAGCTGCTGACTGAGCTCGGCCGGCTCGCCGCCCGGATCCTCACCGCGGAGACACCACCGCAGATACCCCCTGTGGAGGCATCGCCGCAGGTAATCGCCGCGGACGCACCGCCGCTGGTACTCGCCGCTCAGACACCGTCGCAGGGCTCGACGGCGCCGACGCGGTTCACGCGGCGGTGGCGGCCGGTGCTGGCCGCAGTGGTGACGCTCGCCGCGGTGGCCGCGGGCGTGGCGCTGATCCTGCGTGACGGTGGTGACAAGGGCCCCGCGGCGGGCAGCACACACTCGGCGACCGCGCCGGCGTCGAATTCGGCATCACCGAGCGCCGGGCCGGGAGTTCCGAATGAGTTCGTCGGCGCCTGGGAAGGCGTGGTCGAGGGCAATTCCGATCTGCCGAAGCGGGTACTGCGGCTGGAGATCGCACCGGGCCGGCCGGGCGACAAGGTCGCCGCGTACATCGACACCGACCGGAATGTGCAGTGCACAGGGCGCAGCAAGCTGGTGTCGACCGATGCCGACACCGTGGTCGTCGCCGCGGGCCAGGTGACCGCGGGAGTTCCGCAGGGACGCTGCAAGCCGCTGTCCCAGCAGACCCTCAAGGTGCGGTCGCGAGACGTGCTGGTGTGGACGTCCGGCGGCCTGACGGCCGATTTCTACCGGTCGGCCGGCGGAGGGACCGCGGTGCCGGACCAGTACGTCGGCGTCTGGGTGCCGGCCAACCCGGCCTATCGGGAGAAGGAGTTGATCTCGATCACGCAGGGCCCGGTCGGTGGCCGACTGGTGCGGATCTCGGGCATGGCGGGCATGGAGGACGGCACGGAGCAGTTCTGCGACAGCACTCTCGCCATCGGCGCGGTGTCCCCGGTGCTGGCGCTGAGCCCGCCGACCTACGCGGCGAAGTCGGGCAAGGGCTGCCGTGAGCCTTCCGCGATCTTCTTCATGGTCGGTCGCGACGGCCATCTGCTGCTGTACAGCATGGACGCGGATGCCGAACCGGGAGAGTACGTGCGGAAGTCCTCGTAGCGGGGGGCCGTCGGCGCCTGGCCGGAGGCGCACCACCGCTTCGACAACCTTTATCGTGACGTCGCGCCGGCCACCGGCTGCGCCCGCCGGCCTCGCCGCTGGTACCGCGGCGCGCGGCGTTCGCCATTCGTCGGACCGGACGATCGGCTCCCCGCAGTAAGGGTCGTTCACTAAAACGAACGATGGGTTCAATACTGCGTCGAGTGTTCGGTATAGTGAACGCATGGTTCATTCAATCGAGGCCATTCGGGTCGGCGCACAGGTCCGCGCCCACCTCGATGGCACCGTCCGCGTGTCCTGCACCGCACCGCAACGGAGCCGCTGATGACACCCCCGCCGTCCGGCCGCCAGCCGGTGAGCAGTACCGCAGCCGCAGTCGGCGCGAAGATCCGCCTGCGCCGCCAGCAGCGTGGGATGAGCGCCGCGGAGATGGCCCGGCGCGCCGGGCTGAGCAAGGCCACGCTGTCGCAGCTGGAGTCCGGCAACGGCAATCCGACGATCGACACCCTGGACGCGATCGCGATCGCCCTGCGTATCCCGATCGCCGACCTGCTGGCACGTGACGCCGACACCGGGCCGGTCTTCCGGCCGGGCACGGACACCGAGCCCGGCGAGGTCTCCCGGGAACTGCTGCGCCGCATCAGCAGTGGCAACAGCCTGGAGATCTGGCGGCTGCGCATTCCACCCGAGAGGGAGCTGCCCGGTGTCCCGCACGCCACCGGCACGATCGAGCACCTGCTCGTTGCCACCGGGCACGTGACCGCCGGCCCTGTCGACGCCCCGCAGGATCTGGGTCCCGGCGACATGCTCGCCTTCGCCGGGGACGCACCGCACTTCTACCGCACGGGCGCCGAGGAAGTGGACATCACCGTCGTCTTCGCCTCGCCCATCAGCACCTGATGCCAGACACACCCCCATCAGCGCCTGATGCCAAGACGCACCTCCCATCAGGGCCTGAGACCAAGGAACACCCCTCATGAGCACCACCATCGCCATCACCCCCTCCAGCCGTGCGTTCATCAGCGACAACATGGCCGGGGCATCCGAGCAGATAGTCCGGGCCGTCGCCGGCGCGGCCGTCGGGCAGGTCCTGCCGTACGGCAACGACCCCTTCACCGACAACGCCCGCCGCAGGCTCGGCGAGATCTTCGAGCGGGACGTCGATGTCTTCCCGGTCTCCACCGGGTCCGCCGCCAACGGCCTGAGCCTGGCCGCCCTCACGCCACCGTGGGGCAGCGTGCTCTCCCATCCCGGCAGCCACATCAACACCGACGAATGCGGCGCTGCGGAGTTCTTCACCAACGGCGCCAAGCTCGTCGGTGTCCCAGGCATTGACAGCAAGATCGACCCGGAAGCGCTGCGGGCGGCGGTGGGCCGGCGGGCCGGTGACGTGCACAGCGTGCAGCCGTCCGTGGTGAGCATCAGTCAGGCCACCGAGAGCGGCAGCGTCTATACCGTGGAGGAGATCCGCCGCCTGTCCGCCATCGCCAAGGACGCGGGACTGCGCGTCCACATGGACGGCGCGCGCTTCGCCAACGCCCTGGACCATCTCGGCGTCGGCCCGGCCGAGATGACGTGGAAGGCCGGCATCGACGTCCTGTCGTTCGGCGCCACGAAGAACGGTGCGATGACGGCCGATGCCATCGTCTGCTTCGACCCCGCGCTCGCCGCCGAGCTCGCCTTCCGCGCCAAGCGGGCCGGCCAGCTCGCCTCCAAGATGCGCTTCCATGCGGCCCAGATCGACGCCTACCTCACCGATGGCCTATGGCTGCACAACGCCCGCCAGGCCAACGCGATGGCCACCCGGCTCGGCGACGGCCTCAAAGCCATTCCCGGCACCGGCCTGCTGGCCACGCCGCAGGCCAACATCCTCTTCTGCCGTCTGCCCCAGCAGGTCACCGAAGGACTCCTCGCCGAGGGCTACGCCTTCTATCACGACCGCTGGGAACCGGGAATCGTCCGGTTCGTCACCGCTTTCTCCCACAGCGCCGACGACGTCGACCAACTCCTCGACGCAGTCCGCCGCCACACCCGCTGACCGACGGCTCAGGTGCTGCGCACAAGGCCGACGGTGCGTATCTGTCAGAGGGCGTCGTGGGCCAGAAGGCAGCGGGCACAGTCCAGTACGGTCTCCTGGGCGGGCCGGGGCTGCCAGCCCATCATCCGGTGGGCCTTGTCGGTGTTGTGGCGGTTGCGGCGGCCCCGTGAACCCAACGCCACCCCGAGCCACTCGTACGGACGCGTCACCAACCGGGCGCGGATCCTCGCTGCCGCGGGCGAGGCGTTCGCCGCGTCGTCCAGCGCTTCGATGACCGCCATCGCCAAGCAAGCCGGCGTCGGCGTCGGCACGCTCTACCGGCACTTCCCCACCCGGGAGGCGCTCATCGTCGAGCTCTACCACCAGGAGATCCAGAAGGTCATCGACCTGGCGCACACCCTTGCGGCCTCGCTCCCACCGCTGGAGGCCCTGCGTCACTGGTTCGACGAAGTCGCCCGCTACGGACAACTCAAATACGGCGTGGCCGAAGTGATCCACGCCGCGGCCAACGGCGGCCTCGACGACGAGAACTACGAGTCCTTCCTCGGTGCCATCGCCGTCCTGCTGGCCGCCGGCGTCGCCGAAGGCACCCTGAAACCCGGGACCGATCCTGAGGACGTGCTCCTGCAACTCAGCGTGCTGTGGCGCATCCCTCCCGGGGCCGGAGAGCCAGGCACGCGCCGCACGCATCCTCGATCTCGTCATCGACGGCCTGCGCACCCGTCCTTCCTCGGCATGACGACCCAGGCCGGCCCTGCCATATGAACGGGCTCAGGGCCAACGGCCGCGCGGGCGAGTACCGCTGCCTGGTCCGTAGATGACAGCTGGGGACATGACGGAGAGTGTGTCCCACGCGGCTGTGATCTACGTGTGACGGTGCGGTTGTCCCGTCCCGCTAGACGTTCCCCCTGGCACGACGAACTGGCCGGAGTCGAAATGTTCGAGCCTCTTCCAGCAGCGCTCGTAGGCTGCGAGCGTCCGGCGGGTGGGCGAGTCCATCAGGCGTCAACCGAGGGTTCGTGGTGGGGGCGGTCGGTCAGTGCGACCGCCGTCATGGTGAGGTGCTGGGTCAGTACCTCGGCTGCGGCGTCGGCGTCGCGGGCCAGCGCGGTCTCCTCCAACCGGCGATGCTCGGGAGCTCCGTCACGCTCGGGTCGACGGTGCGCCGACCAGCGGCGTGCCAGCTCGCTCGCAATCCACATCCGGTCGAAGGTCTCCAGCAGGACCGGGTTGCCGCATCCCTCCAGGAGGGTGCGGTGGAAGTCGCGGTGGGCCGCGGCCCATGCGTCGCTGTAGTACTCGCCTTCTCCCGGCACGTATGCCGGGGTGCGGGCCAGGCGGTGGTGGGCCGCTCGTACGCGAGCCTCCCAGTCGACATCGCCGCGCTCGATGGACATGCGCAACATGACCGGTTCGATGGTCCGGCGGGCTTCCGCGATCTCCTGCCAGCGGCGGTCGGAGAAGGCCGGGACGGCGAAGCCGCGGTTCGGCAGCCGGTCGGCGAGGCCCTCGCCGACCACCCTCACCAGTGACTCGCGTACGACGGCCAGGCTCACGCCCTGTTCCTTGGCGAGGCTCTGCGGTTTGAGGGCGTCACCCGGGGCGTAATCCCCGCGCATGATCGCGTCCCGCAGGTGTGTGTAGACCTGCTCGGAGAGCATCTGCCTGCCCGGCGAAGTCGAGGTGTGGGCCGTCTGCGTCATGGCCTCATCATAGACGATCCCTTCAATAATCGATTATTAGTGTTATCGTCGATTCATCGGCGATGAGAGCCGACGGCAGTGCTCCTGCGCGGCACCGCGGTCCCTCCGTCGACACCGCATCGCCGCCACTCCGCAGCACGGCCCGAACGGCCCGAAAGGAACGACGTGACAACCGCCAACAACCCCTTCGCCCGCCTCCCTGAGGCGGCCTCCTTCACTGTTGCCAGCACCGCCGTCACCGACGGCGGCGCCTGGTCGCCCGAGCAGTTCTCCGCCGGCGTCCCCGGTGGGAAGGATGTCTCCCCGCAGCTGTCCTGGAACGGCGCCCCGAACGGCACCAAGAGCTACGCCGTAACCGTCTACGACCCCGACGCCCCCACCGGGTCCGGGTTCTGGCACTGGGCGGTCGCCGACATCCCCGCAACCGTCACCGAACTGCCCGAGGGCGTCGGCAGCGACACCGGCTCGGGCCTGCCCGAAGGCGCCTTCCAACTGCCCAACGACGCCCGCGCAGCACGCTTCATCGGCGCCGCACCGCCGGCCGGACACGGCCCGCACCGCTACTTCGTCGTGGTGCACGCCCTCGACGTCGAGTCCATCGGCGTCGCGGCCGACGCCACCCCGGCCGTCCTCGGCTTCACCATGGCCGGCCACATCCTCGGCCGCGCGGTGCTGACCGCCACCGCCGAAACCCCCGCCTGACCAACGGCATGACCCACCTCATCGACACCACCGAGAAGTATCTCCGCACCATCCTGGAGCTCGAGGAGGACGGCCTGGTCCCCCTGCGCGCCCGTATCGCCGAGCGGCTGCACCAGAGCGGCCCCACCGTCAGCCAGACCGTGGCCCGCATGGAGCGCAACGACCTGCTGCATGTCGCCGCCGACCGACACCTGGAACTGACCGAGCACGGCCGGCGGCTGGCGATGCGCGTGGTGCGTAAGCACCGCCTCGCGGAGTGCCTTCTCGTCGACGTGATCGGGCTGGAATGGGAGCAGGTCCACGCCGAAGCCTGCCGTTGGGAACACGTGATGAGCGAAGCCGCCGAGCGCCGCATCCTGGAACTGCTCCAGTACCCGACGAAATCGCCCTATGGCATCCCGATCCCGGGCCTGGAGGAACTCGGCCGGACGAGCACCATGGATCCCTTCCCCGACGAGAGAATGGTCAGCATCAGCGACCTTGAGCCCGGGCCGAACGGAACGAGCGCCGTCGTACGGCGCATCGGGGAGACGATCCAGACCGACCCCCACCTGATGCACACCCTGCGGCACGCCGGGATCCGGCCCGGCGCCGTCGTGAACGTGATGTCCTCGCCCGGCAGCGTGACGGTCAGCGGCGGCGCGGAGGCGGTCGAACTCTCCGTGCAGACGGCCGCCTACGTCCTGGTGGCCGAGCGCTGAGCTCAACTGAGGCACGCGCGCCCGCTGTCGTGGCCGGCGCAGACCGTCGGGGGGCCTCGACCACGATCGTGGTCGAGGCACCCCGACGGTCTCCTGGCACGTCACGGCAGGTGGCTGCGGGACCCCGCAGTGGGATCACCGGGCAGGTTGCGCCCTGCCCGACGGCCCGTTCAGAAGTTTTTCAAAGAACCACCAATCCAACGGCGTTGGGGCTCCGAAGAAGCAGAGAGACCACTCCCCGGGATCTCGCGTCACCCCCGTACGATCTGCGGTTCCTCCCTCGGGGGCCGCGGAACAGGAGCGAATGTGATAGCCAAGCGCACCGGTCGCCTCGTGGTACTCGCCGCCCTGCCTGCCGCCATGTTCCTGACCGTGGGACTCTCCTCGCCAGCTCTCGCGGAGGGCGGCAATGCCTATCAGATCGACCTGGCGCAGCTGAACAACTCCGGTTCCCGGGGTACCGCCATGCTCAGCATCAAGGGCAACAAACTCACTGTGCAGATCGAGTCCGAGGGCATGGTGCCCGGACAGCCCTCGGCCCAGCATCTGCACGGCTCGACCAATGGCCATGACTTCCACTGCCCGGACGCCAGCGACGACACCAACGCCGACGGGGTCCTCAGCAACACCGAGGCCACCGTGGACTACGGCAACATCAACATCTCGCTCACCACGTCCGGGGACACCCTGGCGACCAGCGGTCTCGCCGTGGACCGCATGCCCGTCGCCGACAAGCAGGGCAAGCTCTCCTACAAGCGGACGCTCACCGTCTCCAAGGAAGTGGTCGACCACATCAAGGACCTGCACATCGTGCAGCACGGCATCGACCGCAACAAGAACGACAAGTACGACTTCGAAGGGGCCGGGGTGAGCGAGCTCGACCCGAAGCTCCCTCAGGAGGCCACGGCTCCGACCAACTGCGGAATGGTCATGGGCGCGTCCGTGGGGTCCATTCCGGTGGGCGGTATCGAAACCGGGGGCGGTGACCCGCAGAGCGCGATGGTGCCGACGGCGTTGGCCGGCAGCGCGGCAGCCGTGTCCGTGGCGGCGGTCGGCGCGGCGGTCGTCGTGAGGCGTCGGCGTGCGCTCGCCGGCGTCCGGACGGAGTCCTCGAGGAGCGCCGCGTGAAGCCCGCTCACCTCTCCGCTCACCTCTCCGTACCGACCGCGCCTCCTGCGCCCGACGCCGCTACCGCGCGACCCCGCGGCCGCGGAGTCACCGGCCTGGCCGCCGTCCTCACCCTCGCCGCACTGACGCTGACCGGGTGCGGGGGCCAGGACGCCGCTGCGCCCCCGGCGCGCCAGGCTCAGAAAGCCGTACAGGGCCAGGCGCCCGCCGGCGGCTCCCAGAGCGCGTCGCCGGAGGCCGGAGCGCAGGGCGGATCGAATGCGGGAAACGCCGCGCCCGCCCTGGCCCGATCGGCGCCGCAGACGATCACCATCCCGTCCCTCGGCGTCTCCAGCAACCTGGAGACGCTGCGCCAGGACAAGGACGGAGTCATGAAGGCCCCCAAGGACCCCGATCTCGCGGGCTGGTACGAACCCGGTCCGACACCCGGCTCCGTGGGACCGGCCGTCATCGCCGGCCATGTCACCTGGAACGGTGCGGCGGCGGTGTTCGCGAAACTGAAGACCATGAAGGCCGGCGACACCATCGAGGTGACCCGGCAGGACGGCAGAAAGGCCACGTTCACGGTCGACCGGGTCGCCGAGTATCCGAAGGCCAAGTTCCCCACGCTCGAGGTCTACAAGAATCTCGACTACGCGGGACTCCGCCTGGTCACCTGCGGCGGTGAGTTCGACCCGAAGAAGAGGTACTACGACAGCAATGTCGTGGTATTCGCCCGCATGACGGCTGCCGCGTAGCGAAGAGGGCGAAGCAGCGTGCTGCGAGCTGAGCTTCCGCGCGTCCCGTGTTGTGCCGCCCGGCCGGCGGCACAACACGGGACAGCACGTTGGAGCCGGAGCCTGAGGCGGCATCAGCATGACCGCGTCCCAGCCTGCTCACCGAGGCAGCAGATCCCGGCATGGGGTTGTTGCGACGACGTCACCGTCCGACCGGTCGGACGGGTCAGGGCCGCCTGTAGGGGTGGCAGAGCAGGTCCTTGTAATTGCCGTCATCGAGGCAGACCCGCACGAGCCCGGCTCCGCCGACGACATTGGCCGGCACGGTGAAGGTGAAGTTCTTGGTTCTGTCGACGATCTTGTGATGTGAGTGGTCAAAGCTCATCGCGCGAGCAGGACTCGTTTGCGAAGGAGATCGAGGCCGGCCCGGCCGTACATCTGGCGCTTCAGCATTTTCAGCCGGTTAACGTTGCCCTCGACGGCGCCGGAACTGTAGTGCAGGGACAGGCCGTTGCGGACGGCGTCAAGGTCCCGGCGGAGGTTTCGGGCGAAAGACGCGAGCGGGGCCAGTGTGTCCTGCTCGGTGCCCGCGATCCAGCTCTCGAGACGGTCGCCGTGGCGTCCGGTCATCATCACGGCGAACTTCCTGACGTGGAGAGTCAGCCGGTCCAGCTCAGGATCGCGCTCTCGAAGCCGGTGCAGGTTGCTCGCGTCCTCATCCCGCAGGTGTTCGGGGTGGGTCATGATCCAGGAGGTGACCTTGCGGACCGACGGAGGCTTGGGCCCCGCGGCGGGCGCATGTCCGCGCCCGGTCCGATAGCGCCGCAGGTGACGCTGGACCGCCAACTCGCCTCCGGGGTAGCCGAGGTCCTGGATCTCCCGGTAGAGCTGGGCGGCGTTTCTGACACCTTCGTTCCAGCGCCGGTGCAGGTGGCCGACGTAAGGGTCGACGGTGTGTGCCCGCTGCAGGCTCTTGGCGACGACATCATCGGCGGAGTGGGCGTCGACAAGCTTGCGGACAGTGGCCTGGTGCAGCCCAAGCTTCCGCCCGATCGCCGCTTTCGACATCCCCTGTTCCCACAGCTCGTGGGCGGCGGCGTGCTGTTCACGCAGCCGGGTCACGATCCTCAGCTCCACCGGCGGCTGGACCACCTCAGGCTGTTCCTCCCGCGCGTCGCGTGTGTCAGCAGGTTCGGAAGGCGGTTGGGCCAGGCGGGAGCGGTGGGCGTTCACGCTCTTCTCGACGGCCTGGCCGAGGTTGGCCCACAGGTGATAGCGGTCGGCGACTTGCTCGGCCTGCGGTGCCCCGATCCGCGCGCCCTCGCCGTATCCACTGGAGCGGTCTCTGCAGATGACCTTCACCTCGGGATGGCCGCGGAGCCAGGCTGCCAGGTCCTCGCCATCACGACCGTCGTAGAGATGAAGCGGCCGGTGGGTGGCCATGTCGATCAGCAACGTGCCGTACTGGCGGCCCTTACGGAAGGCGAAATCGGCAACACCCAGCACCTCCACGTCGCCGGCATGCGGCTCTGGCAGGGCCCTGACCAGACGCAGCAGCGTGTCCTTGCCCACGGTGATGCCGATCAGCGTCGCCAGACGGACTCCCGCCCGGCCCGCCAGGGCCAGGCCGACTTGAGCCAACACCCCGCGCAGCAAAGGGGTGTAACGGCTGTGCGGAGTCGTCAGCCCCGTGATCTGCTCGGCGAACGTCACGGCCGGACAGGCAGCGTTCTCGCAGCGGAAGCGGCGTATGGATAACTCAATCACGACACCGAGACCACCCGCCGCCACGTCACGCAACCTACGGACGTACCGACCATGCACCCGCGCCGAACTCTCACCGCACCGGCAGACCGCGGTCATCGCCCGCACACGCGCCCTGAGCATGATCTTGTCCGGCTGTCTCTCGACCTCCTCGATCAACAATGCGGATAGGTACGGGAACAGCTCCAAGAGCACATCACGAGAGCACGCGATGCATGATCGCGAACGACCGACACGACCCGCTGAAGCGTCCGCATCACAAGATCGTCGACAGAACCAAGTTCTTGGACGTACCGCACGCCGTATCGACGGGCTTGGAGTCGTTCGAGCCCAGCTGCACGGTGTCGGCGGCGTTGTAGGTGTACGCCCAGGTGAGCCGGCAGTACGCCAGGCCGGCCGAGCTCACCGACTTGTGTGTCCCCGTCACCACGACCGACCGGTTCAGCCACGTCACAGTCCCCTTCGTCCATGTGTTCCCGACAGTGACTTCGAAATCGGTGGAGGGGTAGGCGGCGGTGTGAGCGCCGGCGGCGGGAGCGCCCAGCAAGGTGCCCGCGGTCAGCACGACGGTGCCGAGGGCAGCTGCGAGATGAGTGCGCATGCGATCTCCAGGATGTGAGCCGGTTGCGGCCTCACATCCTGCGCGAGCCATCCATCTGCGGACCAGCTCTTAAGTCACGGCTTAAAAGGGGGACGCGACGGCCGATACCTCGGCGACCCCGTGGCTCACGACTCCGTCATGGTGCCGGTCCTCAACAGGGCGAGCCCCAGCGGGGTGATGAGGTGCAGCACGGAACCGCCTCGGCGGCTGGTGGTGATGAGATCGGTGTCCCGCAGCACCGTCGCGTGCTGACTGGCGGCTGCAGCGGAGACGTTGAGGCGGCGTGCCAGTTCGGTCGTCGTGCAGCCTTCCGCTGTCACCTGCAAGGCAGCGGCTCGCGTCCGGCCGAGGAGAGACTCCAGGTTCCGCACGGGCGAGTTGTCCGGTTCGGCCGGTCCAGCACCGGTCAGCGGCCGACGGAGGGCCGGTACCGTCAGCCGGGGTGGCTGGGCGGTGTCGAGCGGGTCCCACAGAAAGCTCACAGGCCGTGTCGAGAAGACCGTGGGCGTGATGATCAGCCCCCTGCCCTGGAGGCGCACCTCGACCCGGCGGGGGTAGGGAGCTTCGAGAACGGGAGGACGCCAGCGGACCAGTGGTGCGCAGATCGAGCGCAGCAGCAGATCGATGCCTCCCTCGAGCACCAGGTTCGCGGAGCGGGTGGACAGCGCGACCAGTTCCGACCGCCCTCGTTGCCAGTACGGCTCTACCGTCAGCCGATGGCAGGCGCGCACGGCGTCGGCGAGCTCCCTGCGCGCTTCGCGGTCCCCTTCGGACACCCGCCTGGCCCATGACAAGTGTCCGGGATGGAAGTTGAGCCCCTCGAACTCGCGTCGCAGCCGCGACACGGGGGCGTGCAGCAGGTTGTCCAAGGAGTGTTCCAGGGACGGCGTATCACCCATCAGGGCCAGCAGGTCGAGCCCGGGACCGCGCACCGGAATCAAGGACGTCAGCGGGCGCGTGTCCGCGCCCAGCCGGCCCGCGACCGCCGAACGCCACGAGCGGAAGTGAGGAAGGTCCCGGTTCTCCCTCAGCAATTCCAGGCTGTAGTAGATCTCCGCTGCGACTCCGATCGTCGCGGCCACACGTGTCCGCGCGAGGTCTTCCGCCGTGAAGTGAATGCGTAACACCCGACCAGCCCCCTGCCACCGCAATAGAGCGCGTGTGCGCAGCCCCAGCATGCCCCAACCCGGAACGTCACACAGGACGGCCCACTGCCCTCGCACCTGCGCCGGAGAGCCGCCATCCGAGTGAAGGCAGGTTCGTCTATACTCGACGGTCGGTCAGTGTGTGTCGCTGGGCGTCCCTTCAGGGCGGGGATGACGTCAATAGCGGCCCGGCAGCGCGGGCAACGGCCCGCAGTGAACGGGACGGATAATCGGTTGCCCGCTGGCGATGATGGTGGATGCAATGGCCGACATGGTCACCAAGGTGCTTCCGCCACGGCGAGATGAGCTGCATGCGTAACTGCCAAGCCGTGCCCCTGTACGTACCGGGCCAACTGCCACCGACGCTCCGCACGGGAGAGGGCAAGGCATGAATACGCCACCATCGCCATCTGGAGGGGAGCGGACCGACGGATCGTCCGTCCGGATCGGCGCTCTCGTTCCGCTGACGCGGCCTGGCTGGGTCGAGGCGGGCAGGCACTTGCTCGCTGGACTCGAGTTGGCCGTTCGCGAAGTCAATGACGCCGGCGGGATCGTGGGACGACCACTCGAGTTGGTGGTCCGGGACACCGCGGCTGATCCAGAGCGGGCGGCGGCGGCCGTAGATGAGTTGGCTGGTCTGGGCGTGGCTGCCGTGGTGGGGGAGTACCACAGCGTCGTTGCTCGCGCCGCTGCCGCCAGGGCCGACGCCCTCGGCCTGCCGTTCCTCTGCTCGTCAGCGGTTCTCGACGCGCTCACCGACAAGCCGACGCAGTGGGTCGCGCGCCTCGCCCCGGCACAGTCCCATGGCTGGCAGATCTATGCAGACTTCCTCCTCGGCGCGGGCCACAGCCGAATCGCCGTAGCAGCGCAGCCGAGTGTCTACTGGGCATCCGGGGCCCGCATTCTGCGGGACCATCTCGCTCCACGTGGCGGCACCGTCATCGAACTCGACATGGGCGCGCTCACCCCCACGGCCGTGTGCGACGAACTCGTCCACCATCGCGCGACCGCCCTCCTTCTTCTGGTCGGCCACCCGGAGCCGGCAGTGCCGATCGTGAGGTCCGTCCGCCGCGACCAGCGCCTGGCAGAGATCATGATGGGTGCTCCGGCCGGGCAACCGGAGTTCGCCGAATGGGTGGCGTTGCTGGGTGACCAGGGAGCCGGGATCCCGTTCCTGCGCTACCTGCCCGAACGCCTCGGCCCACTCGGTGCACGAGTCGAGACGGCTCTCCGCGAGCGGCTTGGCGAAGCACCCTCCTTCGTCGCCTTCGAGGGCTACGACACGGTCGCCGTCCTCGCCGATGTGCTGCGTTCGAGCGGTGGGGACCGGGCGCGCACGAGTGCATCGTGGTCGCGCGTTGCGGTCGAAGGCACCCGGGGGCAGATCCGGTTCTCCCGCGTGCCCGGCATCAACGTCTGGCAGTGGGCTTGGCCGCCGGTCCAAGTCGTTGATCGGGATCCGGCGGAACCCGCTCGCTTTCGGATCCTTCATGCCGGCTGAGGCAGTGGCCTCCCTCCTCTCCAGCGCTGCCCAGTCTGAGGCTCGCGTCGGACACCACGCAGCTGTGGCCGTCGCGCATCAGGCGGCGGGCGATGTCGGCGCCCATCCGGCCGGGCGCATCACGCCGAGCTGCCGGGGGTTACGTGTCGGCGTGGTCCGTTCGCCTCGGGTCGGGGCCTGGGAGCCAGGGCAACTGCCAGGGCGTGTTGCCCGGGTGCTGCGTGGGTCCCCAGGAACCCCGTGCGTAGGGCACCGGCGCGGGTGGGTGATCCACCAGCGGTTGGATGACGCGCCAGGTCTCCTCCACGACGTCCTGCCTGGTGAAGAGCGAACGGTCGCCGGTCAGCGCGTCGTTGAGGAGCCGCTCGTAGGGCTCGGGGGGCTTGCCGAGTTCGGCGGCGAAGGACAGGTCCAGGTGGACGTCTCTGGTCGAGTGACCGGATGCCTCCTTGGAGAGCATGTTGAGCCGCAGTCCGGGGTCCGGGTCGATCCGCAGCACCAGCTCGTTGGGGTCGGGATGCTCGGGCTGGTCGAGGAAGGCCAGCCGCGGCGGGCGTTTGAAGACCACGCGCACCTCGGTGGCCCTGGCGGCCAGTGCCTTGCCCGCCCTGATGGAGAACGGCACGCCGCTCCAGCGCCAGTTGTCCACTTCCAGGGCGAGTTCGACGTAGGTCTCGGTCACCGAGCCCGGCTTGACTCCGGGGACGTCCAGGTAGCCCTCGTACTGACCGCGCAGGCAGCGGGCCGGATCGACGTCGGCCATGGCCCGGAAGACATCGACCCGCCGGTCCCACAGCGCGTCGGGTCCGGGGCCGACCGGCGCTTCCATGGCGATCAGGGCGAGCACCTGGAGGAGGTGGTTCTGGACCACGTCGCGCAGCGCGCCCACCGGGTCGTAGAACGACCCTCGGTCCTCGACTCCGAAGTCCTCGGCCATGGTGATCTGTACGGCCGCCACATGATCGCGGTTCCAGACCGGTTCCAGGAGCGCGTTGGCGAACCGCAGGAACTGGATGTCCAGTACGGGCTGCTTGCCGAGGAAGTGGTCGATGCGCAGGATCTGGTCCTCGGCGAGCACCTGGTGCAGCCGTGCGTTGAGCGCCCGGGCGGAGGCCAGGTCGTGGCCGAAGGGCTTCTCGAGCATCACCGTGGCATGCGCGGTGAGGTTCGCCGCACCCAGTGCCTCCACGACCGGGGCGAACAGCGACGGCGGGATCTCCAGGTAGAACAGCGGTTTCCCGGCGTCCTTCAGCCGGCCGGCCAGCGCCTGGTAGGTCGCCGGGTCGGCGAAGTCGCCCTGCAGGTAGGTCAGCCGCCGGGCCAGCCGCTCGAAGGCACCGGCCTCCACCGGCTCGCCGACCGTGTGCAGGGCCTCGCGCAAGGAGGAGATGAGGTGGTCGTGCGACCAGTCCTCGCGCGCGACCCCGATGATCGGGCAGTCCAGGAGCCCGGACGCCTCCAGGCGGTAGAGCGACCGGAAGGTCATTTTGCGCGCCAGGTCGCCGGTGATACCGAAGATCACCAGGGCGTCGGCGGTCACTGCTCCGCCCTCCACGCCGGGGCATGCGCCATCGCCGTTCCGGTGAGGGCACCGTCGAGGCCGAACAGACATGCCCGAACCCGCTCAGGCGGACCATGAGTCATAAATGGGACCATATAGCCCATGTTTTGAATCTGCTGGCAACGGCACGGTCGGACATCGACGCTGCTGCGGGGCCCCACGGCGGCCAGGCGTGTGCACTGCCGCGGTCAGGGCGATCGAGCCGGGCGAACGAGACCGCGGACGCCCGGCGGGAGCAACCACGATCAGGAGTGGTTGACGTAGGTGACAATTCCACCGACGGTCAGACCCAGTGCGCAGCCGATCTCGAACCCCTGGCGGCGCATCGCCGGGGTGTACGCCGCGGCGGTCATGTCAATGGGTCCGATGAGGCCCAGGAACAGGCCGCACAGGCAGACGACGTAGCCGTGCTCCAGGGCGGCGGCCTGCCACGCGGGGTCGGGCGAGACCCAGGCACGGGAGTAGAGCTCACCGTCGGGCGTCCGCAGTTCGAGCCGGGAACGGCTCATGACGTCCGGTCTCCATCGCCCCGCATCGCAGTCCGGTATCTCGTGCAGCTCCCAGCCCGGGGCCGAGCGCAGGTCGGCGTATCCGGGCGGCCTCCGCCGCATGCCGAAGTAGACCTCGTTCTCGTCGCGTCGCGGCGGTTCGCGCATGCGCAGCTTTTCGAACACGGTGGGCGGGATCCTGTCCAGGCGGACCCCGTCCTCGTCGGAGCTGGGCGGATCGGGCAGGCGCAGCTGCGAGAATTCCGGCGGCAGGCGCTGCATCCCGAACAGGATGGCCCCCTCGATCTGCGGTTCCCTGGGCACCTCCTCGATCGACGCCGCTGACGTCACGGCATGTTGGACGTGGTTGGTATGCAGTCGTAGGACCTGCCGGAACTCGAAAAGCGCCGCCGGGGTGTGACCCGTCAGGTCGGGGTCGAGGGTGACCGTGCCCTGCGGGGTCTGCAGGCCCAGCAGGATGCCATCGAGCTGCAGCCCGGGGTCGCCGCAGAACAGGATCTGTCCGTGGTCGTCGACCTCCTCGAACGGCGGGACCCTGCTCATCTCGCGTCCTCGAAGGCGCGTACCAGTTGTCGTTCCGCGTCGGCGAGGTAGACCGACAGCAGCAGCTCCGCCTGCTGGGTGTCCCTGGACTCCAGGGCGCCCAGGAGTTCGCGGTTGCGGGTGAGGTAGGGCTCATGGAAGCGCTGCGGGTTGTCCATGACGTGGAAGGACAGGCGTAGTTCGGCGTGGATGCGGAGCATGAACTCCTCCAGCCGCGCGGATCCGGCCAGTTGCACGATCCCGCGGTGGAAGTGCAGGTCGGCGGTGGCGACATCGGGCCAGCGCTGGTCGGCCGCGGCGCGCTCGCCCGCCTCGACGGCTGCCCGGATCGCCCCGATCACCCGCTCGGGGGCGCCGACCAGTTCCCGTACGGCCGCACCCTCCACGAGTCGGCGCAGCCGGTACAGCTCCACGACGTCGTCCCGGTCCAGGGTCCGCACGAACACGCCGCGGTTGAGCTCGTGCACCAGCAGGCGTTCCTGGGCCAGCAGTCGGAAGGCCTCACGCAGGGTGTTGCGGGAGACCCCGAGGGCCGCGCCGATGGCCTCCTCCGACAGCCGGGTTCCGGGTGGGATCCGCCCTTCGGTCACCCGGTCCCGCAGTACGCCGGCCACGCGCTCGGCGGTGCTGCCGCGGCCGAGCGGGTCCTGGTCTCGCGCCAGTTCGTCGATCCATGACCTCGGAGCGTTGGTGCTCACCTGCGTCCCTCTCATCCTGCGGACAGATCGTTGAACAAAAGATACTCCGTGTGTACAGCGAAATGGAAGCGGTGAGAGCCACTCTTGAATGCCCTCTTGCTGGATTGTTGAACAATCCTTACCTTGTTGAGCAGGCGCAGCAGGCGCAGCAGGCGCATTCAAGGAGTCGCAGGAGGCAAGTAAATGACGCAGAGTCAGACGGACCGCGGTCCTGCCGGGTGGAGGGTGCTGATGCTCATCGGACTGTTCGGCCTCGTCGTGAGGCGGCTCGCCGGGGAGCCCTTCAGCACTCTCCTGGACTGCCCGCTCGGGATCGTCGACTTAGCCGGCCTGCTGGTCGCACGCCGCAAGTAGCAGTGGAGGCGGACATGGACCTGTAGGGCAGGGACGCGCATCGCTTCGGGCCGACAGCGTGTGATCACCGAGCCGGAGATGTGGGAGGAGCCCCGATCGGGGCGGCCCGCGGACGTGTTGAGCGACGACGACCACGCGCCGCTGCTGGGCACCCTGCTGGTCCTGGTGTATGTCACCGTGGGCGTGCAGACTGCGGGCACCAAGCTGATCGGTGAGGTCGGCGGCACGTTCGCCGCCGCCGTACCGCTCGGCCTGGTCACGACATGGCTGGCCGCCAGACCCGCGCAGCCCCCACGCATCGTGCTGCTGCTGCCAGGCTTCTTCACTCTCACCGTCGGCTCGCTGGGCATGCGCGGGCTGACCGCACTGGCCGGCGGCTACCCCATCCAGGGCTTCCACGACCTCACCAAAATGATCACCATTGTGACCGCCATCGCCGCCGGACTCCTGCTGGGCGCCGTCCTCGCCCCTCGCCCCGAGCCGGCGCCGTGACCTCGGCCGCCGCTCCGCCATCGCCGCAGCCGCGGATCGGCTGCCGCCACCGCGGCAGCCGGCGGGCCGAGGGATCGGGGGAGTGGCGGGGCCAGGGGGTCTAGCGAATGCCGGCCGCCTCACAGGCGGCGGCGTAGGCGCCGGCACAGATCTGCATCATGAGATACACCTCGTCCTTGACGACCGTGTCCTTGATGTTGTCCTTGGTCACCGACACCGCGGTGAGCAGCTTGGCGGGCACGGTGGTGCCGGAGCCGCTGGTCGCGACGGTGTCCGCGACGGTCTTGATGTCCTCACCGTTGATCAGCTTGACCGCGATCTCGGCGGTCGCGTCGGCCTCGGGCTTGAACGCCTTGTACACGGTGCTGCTCTGCTTGCCGGCCAGGATCCGCTGGATGCCGGCGAGGTCGGCATCCTGACCCGTCAGCGGGACGTTGATGCCGGCATCCTTGAGGGCGGTGGCGATACCGCCGGCCATGCCGTCGTTCGCGGAGTAGACACCGTCGATGTTCTTGGCGCCGAGCCGCGCGATCGCCTCCGTGACCTTCTGGTTCGCGACGGTGTCCTTCCACTTGCCGCTCTGCTCGTAGGCGATCTTGACCTTGCCGTCGAGCGCCTTGTGTGCACCGGCCTTGAACTGCGCGGCGTTCGGGTCGGCGTCGTCACCGTTGATCATGACAACGTTGGCAGTCGGGGTCGCCTTGTCGCCCATGGCGTTGAGCAGTGCCTGGCCCTGCAGCTCGCCGACCTTCTCGTTGTCGTAGGAGACATACGCGGAGACCGGACCCTGGGCGAAGCGGTCGTACGCCACGACCTTGACGCCCTTGTCCACGGCCTCCTGGACCGACGCCTTGATGCCGACCGCGTCCTGCGGGCTCAGGATCAGGACCTTGACGCCCTGGGCGATCATGTCGCGGACCTGCTGCGCCTGTCTTGCAGGGTCACCGTCAGCGTTCTCGTACGCGATCTTGCAGTCGGGGCAGAGCGACGTGATCTTGCCTCCGATCAACGGACGGTCGAACTTCTCGTACCGCTTCGTGGCGTTGTCCGGAAGCAGCAGACCGATCGACTTGTCCTTCAGGCTGACTCCGGTGTCGCCCGTGTCACCGCAAGCGGCCGCGGACACGGTCATCGTTACCGCAAGCGAGCACATGACGGCACGACGCATTACCGCGTTCATTTTTGGGTTGCCTCCCTGACGAGGCCGCAAGGCTGCGGCCGAGGTTCACGGGAGTCAACTCGGCCGTTGCCATGTCGTCAATAAGTAAATTGTTAACGAGATGGAAACGACATAGTTGTTAATTGTCTGAACCAATAGCAAGGACCGACAGCGGGGGGGCGGCTCCCAGCGCCAGGTTGTACGTGGTCCCCCGGGCGTAGGGACCACAGGCAGAGGGTGAGGGCGGACTGTCGTCTAGCCGCCCACCTGGGTGGTCACTTTAGCGAAGTAGGGCCAGCCGTCCACTTCGAGATTCTGCACCGATGACCGCATCTCCAGAATGGGCGCTGCGGCGTCGGTCAGGCGCCTGACCGTTTCCGGCCGGCAGCCTTTTTGAAACGACTCAGCCACCCACTCCAGGTCATTTGCCGGACTCGGCCCGGTGCGCCAGAGCCGGTCGGAGCATGGTGTGGCGGCGGTGAACGGGCGGTTCCACCGCCGACGACACGGATGCACCTGGCGCGGGAGGCTTCAGTTGTCGCGCCCGGCACCGCGATCGGGTGCGCTCATGTCCCCCGTCCCGGGCGTGCCGTCGGCGCGGCCGTAGCGCAGGTAGACGGTGCCCTTCGGGCTGGCGACCGGCGGTTCGAGGAGGGTGACGTTCGTGGGCACCGCACCGCCGTCGAACACCTTCTTCCCGTCGCCGAGCACGATCGGGTGCACCCAGAGGTCGAGCCGGTCGAAGAGCTGCTCGCGCAGAAGGGTCTGCACCAGGTTCAGACTCCCGACGACCCTCACGTGCTCGTGCCGATCGCGGATCTCGCGCACCGCGCCGGCCAGATCCGGGCCGAGCTGCGTGGACCCGGCCCACGAGAGGTCGGGCTTGCCACGGGAGGCCACGTACTTCGGGACACGGTTGAAGAGCGTGGCGAACTCGGTCTCCTCAGCGCCCTTCTGGTGCGGCCAGTAGGCGGCGAAGATGTCATACGTCCGCCGGCCGAGCAGGAGGGCGTCCGTGCCCTCGTACGCGGCATCGACCTGCGCCCCGGCGACCTCGTCCATCAGAGGCGCCTGCCAGCCGCCGAACGGGAATCCCTCCGGGTCCTCGTCGGGGCCGCCGGGCGCCTGCCCGACGAGGTCGAGGGTGGTGAACAGCTCAATATGGATGAGACCCATGTCTTGCTCCCGATGAATCGGTTGTACCGGTCGAAAGGTAGACCGGCGGGCGCCCGCAGACTCATCGGCGCGACGGCAACCGGTACGCATCGGCGACGCGGTCCACCGGACGACGCAGCCGTGGGCAACGGCGGTGCCCGCGGTGCTGCACCACGGGACACCTGCGGTGCAGCAGGTGCCCGCGGTGCTGCACCACGGGCACCTGCGGTGCACGCGGTGCGGTGTCACCTGGTGTCCGGGTCAATCCCTGAGCTCACCGCATTGCAGCCGGAGCAATCGTGCTCTCCGGATGATCCCGGGCGGCAGAATGGTGCGATGGACCATCGTTTCGTCGGCATCCCGGAGTTGACCGGCGTTCCCCGTGTTGCTGTCGTCATCGACGTCATGCGCGCCTTCACCGTGGCTGCCTGGGCCTTCTCGCGTGGCGTCGAGAGGATCGTCCTGGCCTCCACGGAGAGTGAGGCACTCGCCTTGAAGGAGAGCCACTCGGGTTGGCTGGCGTTGAAGGACGGGGCTCCAGCGGCGGGCTTCGACGCGGTGAACTCACCCGGCCTGCTCAGGTCGCGTGATTTCGCCGGCCGCACCCTGGTGCAGAAGACGACGGCGGGCACCGTGGGAGCGCTGGCTGTCGCGAACGCACCGCTGGTCCTGTGCGCGAGCTTCGTCGTGGCCGGCCCGACCGCGCGGTTCCTGCGGACCACGGACTCCGGCCCGGTGACGTTCGTCGTGACCGGCGAAGAAGGCCGGGCCGACGAGGACCTGGCCTGCGCCGAATACATCGGCCACTCCATGGCCGCAGGCGAGGTCGACGCGGCTCCGTATCTCCACCGCGCGAGGACCTCTCGTGCCGCGGCCGATCTTGCCGCTGGGCTGCGGAGCGGATACCACCCGGACGACGTCGATCTCTGCTTGGAGATCGACAGGTTCCCTTTTGCGATGGTGGCTCGCCAGGAAGAGTCCCTCACAGTGCTCCGGCCCGTTGCCGTGCCTGACCTCCCATCCCGTATCCACTGACCGGCCGACCGTGGTGTCCTCCTACCGTGGCGGCGCTTCCTTTGCGATCGGCGATGGCTCGGCATGGCCCCGGCCCCGAGCTGCTGGTGGGGGGTGCGTAGACCGGTCAGCATGATGGTGAGGCTGCAGCGGAAGTCGTCCTCCGGGGTACTGCCGGAGGCGTGGCGTTCGCTCAGGGCCACCGCCCCGCCGACACCGGCCGGCTGCAGACCGCGCTGCGCACCTGGCTCGGCCCCTCGACCTGAGCAGGACCGGTTCACCACCGCCGAGGGGCGCTGGTGAACCTCCGCCCGGAACCTGCGATGGGTGTTCTTCGATCGCCGAGTCATTCCTGACCAGGCTGCGAGACCGGAGGTGGCCGGGTCAGGCGTGATGGGCGCTGCGTCAGGTTCCGTCGGTGATGTACCAGTCGTTCTTGAGGTACTCCAGGGTGTAGTTGCCGAGGTCGCTCTCGGAGAAGGTGCCGGAGGGCCTGACCGATTCGACCGGCATCTCGATCTTGTCGGGCGTGCGCACGGAGACGCGCTGCGGGTCGACCGTTGCGGTTCGCAGGATCTTCTTCTGCGCGGGCGAGATCATCTGGAACACGGTGACGTACGTCGACGTGCACGGGCCGAAGCCCTTCTCCTCCGCCTTCTTCGCGCCGGGGCCGGCCACTTCGCAGACCGTGTGAATGTCCTCACGGCCGAGGGCGTGGAGGTACTGCTCGTACCGCTGGATCGCGCGCTCTTTCGTTTTGGGCGCGGGCTGAGCGCCGGTCGGGGTTGCCGACGGCTTCTCGGTCGGAGCGGGCACCGACGGAGTTGCCGAAGGCGTTGCCGACGGCACGTTCGTCCGCGTGGACGCCGAAGGCTGCGAAGGCTTCGTGTCCGTGTTCTCCTTCGACTTCTCCGGGCCGCACGCGCACGCCACCATCGCCACACAGGCCGATACCGCCACGCTCACCATCGTTCGCGCTCTCATCGGGTCCCCTCACCAGCCGACTACACATCATGAGGTCACGCAGGAACCGAGGGAACGGTTCCCGAGCAGGTCCAGGAGTGGTGATCGGTGCCGCGCGCGTCGCCGTCCCGGCCCGCGACGAGGAACGCGGGACGGAACAGCACGCCGGCGGCGAGTCAGCGCCGGGCGGCGAGAGCCTCGACCTCGAACAGCACGTCGGGTGTTGCCAGGCTCGCGACACCTATGAGGGTTTGCGTGGGCGGTTTCGCACCCCAGCCCTTCTGCACGGCCCCGGCGATCGGCCCGAGCTTGCTGACATCGTGGTCCACCACATACGTCCTGAGCTGGACGACGTGGCTGAGGTCGAGCCCATGGGCGGCGAGGGCGACGCCGATGTTGTGAAACGTCCGCTGCACCTGCTCGGTGAAATCGGTCGAGACGACCGCGCCGTCCGGGCCCGATCCGTACTGACCCGAGACAAGCACCAGTTCCGTACCGGCGGGGACGGTGGCGGTGTGGCTGTAGCCGAACGGGACCGGGTCGTGCAAGCCGTCCGGATTGACCATGACGTGTGCCATGAGGGTCACCTCTCGTGTGCGATGGGCCTGTGTCGTGCTGAAGCCTCTCAACGAATCACGACACCGTGTGTCGTGTATTCCGATAGCGTTTTCGTGTGCGCGCCGATCGGTTGGTCTCGCTGGTGCTGCTGCTGCGGCAGCACGGTCGGCTGTCCGCGGCCGCACTGGCCGGCCGGTTGGAGGTGTCCACCCGCACCGTGCTGCGCGACATCGATGCGCTCTCCGCAGCCGGTGTCCCGGTCTACGCCGAACGCGGTCGGCACGGCGGGTTCGAGTTGCTGCCCGGTTTCCGGACCGAGCTCACCGGCCTGAACCACGACGAGGCACTTGCTCTGCTGGTTGCCGGATCGCGGCGCGGCGCACAGGCATTCGGGCTCGGCCCGGCGCTCGCTTCGGCCATGCGCAAGGTGGTCGACGCGCTCCCGGAGAGCTATCAGGCCACTGCGGCCGGCGCGGCTCAGCGATTGCTCATCGACCCGGAGACCGACGTCCTCTCGCGCCGGCTGGTCACCGAGGAGGCGCCCGACCCCGTGGTGACCGAGATCCGGCGCGCGGTGTTCGCCGGACACAAGCTGCGCATCCACTACGCGGCCGTGGACCAGACCCCCAAGTGGCGCACGGTGGACCCGATCGGCCTGGTCACCGTGCGCGAGCAGGGCTACTTGCTGGCCACGAGATCCGGCGCGGACCGCACCTACCGGCTGTCCCGGGTCCTGGCCGCCGAGGAACTCGCCGAACCGGCACAGCGCCCGGAGCGCGTCGACCTGGACCAGGCCTGGCAGGAACGCAGCCTGCAGTTCCGGACCGGCGGCGACCAAGTCACCGTGCTGGTACGGATGAACCCGGCGCGGCGGGAGGAACTGGTGGGCACCGCGCTGGCCGTCCTCGCCGAGGAAGCCGAGACGGACGGCCGGCTGCGGCTGGAGGTGACCTTCCAGGATTCGCGACACGCCGAATGGGCGCTGTGGCACCTCGGCACGAACGCGGAAGCCCTCACCCCGCAGTGGCTGCGCGACTCCCTGCGCAACCGCGCCGCCGAGATCGCCACTCTTTACAGAACGTCGTCCTGAGAGAAAGGCCGGGACGGTGTCCGCATCTTTGGATCTTCTGCCAATACGGCTGTCCTGCGGGGCGGGGGGAGAGTGTCCGCCAGGGGGTGCGGCGGTTCCTGGGGAACGGGCCGGCCACGGACATGAAGCGCGGGAGAGGACAGCACGATGAGCACGCAGCTGTACGACGAGATCGGTGAGGCGTTCGAGGGCTTCAAAACCCTGCCGCTGGCGCAGTACGGGGAGGTGCCCAGCTTCCTGGCGATGGTCGGGGACGTGCGCGGAAGGTCGGTCCTCGACCTGGCGTCCGGGACCGGCTTCTACAGCAGGGAATTCAAGCGGCGTGGCGCCGCAGAGGTGTTGGGAGTGGACATCTCCGGTGAGATGGTGGCCGCAGCGCAGGCGCTGGAGGACGGCGAACCGCTGGGCGTGCGCTACGAGGTGGGCGATGTGGCCGAGCTGCGCGCCTTCGAACAGCGCTTCGACATCGCGGTTGCGGTCCAGTTGTTCAACTACGCCGAGGACGTCGCCACGATCGAGCGGATGTGTCGCAACATCCACCGCAGCCTGATGGACGGGGCCGAGTTCTTCGTCTTCATGCAGAGCCCCGAGTTCCGTTTCGACGGGCCGCCCCTGGACAGGTACGGGTTCCGCTGCGAATCGGCCGGCGAGGTATCCGATCTCGGGCCGCGAGTAAGGATCACCGCGTTGCTCGACCCGCCGATCTCGTTCGTCGCCACCCCGCCCCACCGCGAGGTCTACGAGAATTCTCTGCAGGCGGCCGGATTCACCGAGTTGACCTGGGTACCGCTGACGGTTTCCGATGCCGGTGTGGCCAAGTTCGGTGAGGAGTTCTGGTCGGACCTCGCCGGCAATCCTCCGCTGACCATGCTGCGCTGTCGCGCCTGACGATCGTCCCACCCGGCCCGCGCGGCAAGGCCGTTGCGGCTCATGGGGTCAGCAGGTCGGCGATCTGGTGGGCGCTCCAGTGTCCTGCGGCGCCTGGGCAGGCTTGCAGGTAGGCGGAGATGGCGGGCACGTCCCAGGCTCCGGTCTCCAGGAGTCCGTGGGCCAGGTGCCGCAGGTAGGCGGCGGAGGGCGGTGTCCAGTCGGCTTCGTCGACCGTCCACGGGGCTGTGAACGTGAGCAGGGGAAGGCCGTCGAGCGATCCGGGGCATACCAGCGTCTCGTAGCGGCCGTGCCCCAGCGTGGCCACGCCGGAGCGCAGGACCTCGGTGAGGTCGAGGTCTGTTCCCGGTTCGCGGTACATCTCCTGCGCGGCGATGTCGGAGAACTGTCCGGCGGTCACCAGGTGGGCGCGGGCGTACACGTGCCCGGTTGCGTGGGGATCGTAGAAGGCCCGGCCGCCGGACCACACCGGGGACTCGGTGGCGAAGTACAGCGCGCCGGTGAGTTCCACGGGAACGGAGAGCGCCGGCGGCCGGCTGTCCCGGCAGCCGGGGTAGCTGCGGGACGCTCCGGGAGGCTGTCCGCCGCCGAGGTAGGACATCAAGCGGTTCATGTGCATGTTGGAGCCGTAGGAGGCGTACCAGACCTGCGCGGGTGCGGCGTCTTCGGGCCGTACCGGCTGCAGGCGGCGTGCCGTCGTCACATCAACCGCCTCAGGATGCTCAAACGCCAGGTGTCCGGCAGAGCCGGACTCGCGCTACTGCGCCAGCGGGTCCTGCTCGCCGGGGCCCACCCTATTTGGATCCCGGCCGGGCGGCGGTCCCGGAGCGCGGGCCTCACGGGAGCGGTGCTGGGAAGCCGAGCACGTAGTCGGCGAACACCACGCGCTCGGCCAGCTCGCCGGTGCTCGGCGAGGCGCCGGGCTGTTCGACCTCCCGTACGTAGATCCTCAGTTTGTCGCCGGTCGGCGGGATGGCAAGGGGAGGTAGCGGCGTGTTGAGGGTCCCGGTCACCACGGCCCCCGGAGCCCGTACCCACGTCGTCGCACCGACCGCGCCGTCGAGGCTGGTGAGCGCCCCCTGCCCGGACGGGCTCTGTTCCATGAGCACCTGGACGACGTTCGGCTGGGGGCCGGTCGGGCCGGTCCCGTCGAGCTGCACGTGCAGTTCGGTCCCCTGGCGTTGCACGGTCAGCGTCCGGTCCGGCAGGGTGGCGACCACGTCGGTGTCGACGGAGGCGGACGTGTCCAGGCCGGGGAGGCTGCTCGGCTGGTGCCTGGCCACGGTGAGCCGGACGAAGGGGGCGTAGGACTCGGTCGGCGGCAGTTCCACGTCGGCGTACCAGCTCTCTCCCGCCTGCCACACCTCATGCAAGGTCGTGCCGGCGACCGAAGTGGCCGATTCGGGTGTGCTCCAGATCGGGTCGCGGCCCAGGAGCGTCTGCTGGACGGCCAGGCGCTCCCCCTGGCCGGTGGTGTACCAGGGGCGGGCCAGCTCGACCTGCAACCGCCCGCCCAGCCGGGTCCGTCGGAAGTCGTCCCACTGCGCCGTGCCGGGAGTCGGTGGGCCGGTCTGCCAGTTGAAGGCGGGCCGCACGCCCAGCACGACCGGTGGGATCGGCCGGGCAGTGCTGGGCACGTCGACGGCCGGCAGTGCGGTCGAGGCCAGGAAGTTCGCGTCGGGCTCGTCATCGGCGAAGTACTTCCGGAACCGGGACGTTCCGGTGACGGTGTAGATGACCATGCGGTGCTTGGTGTCGCCGAACTCGTGGCGCAGCGGCGGCAGGTCCTCGTCGGTGGGGTGCATGGTGATCGTCTGGACGGCGGCTGTGCCCGGGGTCGGCGCGGGGGCGTCGTCCCACTCGTCCCAGGCTGCGGTGAGGTACACCTGGGCGGTGCTCGGCGGGTCGAGTTCGAGCCGCGGAGTGGAGGGCACGAGGGTGGTCCAGGTCTGCCCTGGCTGCCGCACTGCCTGGAGCGTGCCGGTCGGATCGCGCAGCGGCTTGCGCACTGCGTGGACGAGCGCGATCTCCCGGGTGGGTGTGACCATCGGGTGCCGTCCGCCGCTGGCGGCGCTTTCGTTGCCGGGCTCCAGCCACTGGCGGATGGCGAACCTGTCCAGGAAGTCGTCGGGCAGGTAGGAGGAGAGTTCCGCGGTGATCTGCTCGGCCTGGCTCAGGCTGACCGTCGCCACCGCGTCACCGGCGCTCCAGGTGAGCTGTGGCTGTCCGCCCGTGGCCCGTTCGACCAGGGTGAGGGTCTTCGTCTTCCGCATCGGCCAGGGTCCTTGCCAGGGGCGGCGGGCGGTGACCGGGACCGGCAGCGCGAGATGGACCACGACGCCTGCGGAAGCGGGGTCCGTGGGCTGCTGGGCCGCCGCCCAGGTCTGGGCGTCGTCGCCATCGAGCATGCCGTGCTGCTCGGCCAGCGCCAGGGTGGTGTTCGGGACGGTCAGGGTGAGTGCGGTGGCCGCGGTCGCGTAGCGCGGGTTGGCGGCGAGGAACTGCTCCGCGCTCATGTCCCGGTCGCTGCGGATGACCAGTTCCATGCCGCTCAGTTCGGGTGGTGGCACCGGTTCGAACCTGGTGTACACCACGAGGGAGCTCATGAAGCGGTCCGCCGCCGGATCGTCGGCCGACAGGCCTCCGCCGGCCAGGTCGGCGACGCGGGCCCGTACTTCGTAGCTGTGGCCGAACCGGAGCTCGGGCAGGGTGCCGGGTTCGATGTCGAAGGTCCAGTCCAGCGGGCCGGCCGACTGCCGGGCGCGCGGGGAGCCGGGCGGGGGCAGCACCAGGCTCCAGCCGGACCACCGGGCGACGATCTCGTCGGCCTGCAGCTGGTCACCGTTCCCGGTCGCCGCGTACGGCTTGACGTGCCCTTCCTCGATCTCGGGGCCGAGGTCGACGCCACCGGCGCGGTAGGTGGCCACGCGGCGGCAGAGCGGCGCCCACTGACCGTCCTTGGGCCGGATGTCGATGCGGTAGCCGAGGAGCAGCTCGTCGGCGTTGAACGTGGCCAGTGCCATGTCGCTGCCGGGCGCCGCGTGGGATGCCGCGCGCGCGTGCCGGTCGTCGAAGTCCGCCTGCCGGTCGCGCCGGACGAGCATGAGCCCGGTCGAGCGCAGGTGCGGCAGGCTGCTGCGATCGCTGCGGGCCGCCTGGCGAAGTCTGGTCACGGCTCCGTCCACGTCGAAGGTGGTGATCTCCCAGCGGGCGTTGCTCCCGGAACCGGTCAGGTCGGCGGAGCGCAGATCGAGCATGCCGGTGGTGAGGTCCCCGGCGGAGGCGGGGAGGAACAGGTGCCCGTCGAACTCGTAGTTGGTGGCCGGGGAGACCAGCGAGGTCAGGCCGGGCGCGCCGATGCTCACCGTGCCGGTCGGGCCGAGTTCGCCGACCGGCAGCGTCAGCTCGACGATCAAACCGAGTGCGCGGAGCACCGCGGGATGCTCGCGCAGCCGTGCCACCTGCTGGTGGAAGTCCAGTTCTGGGGCGGGCGGCGGCGGTCCCTCCGGTACGCGTGAGGGCGTCTCGTGGTCCCAGGACTCGAGCTGGGTGGCGACGTCGTCCGGGGCCTTGGCCGTTGTCGCGTAGGTGTCGATGACCGCGCCCGCGTCCGCCGACGTCGTTTCCACGGAGGTCCCCTGGAACGTGTGCGGGGCGTACGGCCGGACGGGCAGGCCGCCGAGCAGTGCCTGCCAGACCTCGCTCCTGGCCTCGTTGAGGCGGCCCGGCGTGATCGTTTTGACCGTGCCCGCGTTCCGCAGCGTGATCTGGATCGGAATGCCGGGCAGGCGCCTGGGCCAGTCGGCGAGTTCGCTGGCCGTCAGCGGCCCCTTGAGCCGGGGATGGATGGCCAGCCGCAGCACTGCCAGGCCCGCGTTCACCCGGCCACCGGGGAGTGCCGTCCACACCATGGAGTCGCCGTTGGTCATGGCTGCCCCGCCTTCCTGAATGCGCGCCGGTACTCCTGCCAGGCGGCCAGGCCGGTCTCCGCCCCGTCCGCCGGACCCAGGGGAGGGGCCGGGCCCACCATCGGGCTGTGCGATGGTGCGTCGCCGCTGATCCGGTACTCGCCGGTGTCCACGGTCACCGAGTCGGAGTAGAAGGTCAGGTCGATGCTGACCACCAGGGTCGCCCGGCCGATCAGCGCGTTGGTGGCGCGCTGATAGCTGAGGGTGATCACGACCTCCAGCGACACCGAGATCAGACCGAGGATGTCGACCCCGCCCCCGAAGCGCAGATAGCCGCTGAGCTGGGCATCGCCGCCGACGAGCTCGTACCGGATGCCACCGAGGACGTGTACCTCGGCCTTGGCGATGCCGATGCCGATCGAGGCCGACGCGCCGAACTCCAGCGCGGCCTCGAACCTGGTCAGTTTGTTGTCGGTGATGGCCAGATCGACATAGCCTCCTCCGCCGAAGAGCAGCACGTTCAGCGCGAACGGGTTCGCGCGGCTGGCGAAGGCCAGCTGGACCGTCAGCGGGGCGCCGTCCAGCGGGACGGTGACGCCGAGCCGGAAGAGGATGTTGCGCAGGCTGAACCCGACGGTGGTGACTTCGGGAATGGGCAGCGAGTACCCGACGGAGATCTGTTGGGGCGTCACCGCGATGTCGGGTACGACCGGGCCCAGTTGCACCTTGGCCAGGAGCTCCTTGAGCAGATTCAGCGGGCCGGCGACGTCCAGGGTGACGCCGTGGACCTCCAGCCGGGGCGGCCGGTCGTCCTCCTGGGTGTAGGTCATGGAGCCGATGCCGACGTCCAGCAGCCCGAGTTGGAGAGTGAAGTCGTTGATCACGCAGCTGGTGGTGAGGTGGTCCGGCGAGCGGACGACGGTGAGGTTCAGCCTCGTCAAGGGACCGGCCTTGAACGGTGCGAGGTCCTTGAGGACGACGTTCTGCCAGGTCATCCTCGCCGAGTTGGGCGGAATGAGCGTGATCTCCGGTGGCGCGTCCAGGCTCGGGGCGAGGTCCTTGAGCGAGAGGCCGAGGATCCGTGCGGTGTCTCCGAACACCCGGGCCGCGCTGAGCTTCCCGGCCGCGTCCTTGAGCAGGCCCGCCTGGGCCACCGGGCCGTACAACCGGGAGATGGCATCGGCGGCGAACGACGGGGTGACCAGAGCGCCCGCCCGTCCCGCGAAGTCGGCGCCGTAGGAGCTGCCGGCCTCGAACAACAGCGGCAGTGGCTCGGCCGCACCGACGTCGAGGAAGTTGTCGTTGAACGTGAGCGGGATCAGCTTGTCGGGATCCCCCAGGAGCGTCCGCAGCGCGGGCAGCGCGGCCGTCAGCCGTTCGATCTGCGGATGGAAGCTCTCGCCGAATGCTGTTCCGACAATGGTCAGCTCGTGCACCTCGTGCACATCGGCCGGTTTCGGGTCGTGTGCCCTGACGAGGTCGATCGGTACTCCGGGCAGCGGCACGGTGGCCCGGTCGTAGGCCGTCCGCAACTGCTCGGCCACGTCGGCATCGGTCAACGAGCGGAACCCCGGCAGATCCGGTGTCGGATCCAGCGTGAAGTCCGCCACGAAGATCAGTGGCAGGTCGAAGGCCACATCACCTGCCGGGCCACGGCCACGGACCGGGAATTGGACCGGCGGCGTGAAGAACAGCCTGAACGACTGTGTCGCCAGCGCCTCGAGCTCGGTGACGTGGGCCTGGGCCGCGTCGATCTGGGGCTGCAGGTCGAGGAACTCGACGGCGGGCCCGAAGCCTTCCTGCGCCAGTTCGTTGACATCCCGGACGCGGTGACCCTGGGCGTCCAGGACCTGGGCCAACCGATCGATCTCGGCCTGGAGTTGCTGAGCCCGTTGGGAGAGTTGGAACACCACCTGATTGGGCAGCGTGGGAATGTTGCGGAGTTCCTGGGAGAGTTCCGAGGCCTGCGCGAACAGATCGGCGAGCTCCGGTGACTCCGGATCCGCGATCTGCAGCTGGTCGATCCGGTTCTGGATGTCGCTGAGCTGGTTGGAGATCTGGTTCGCGGCGTCCCGGTTGACCTGGTCGTCGGCGAGTTGTTGCTGAATGCCGGCCAGCTCTGCCCAGGCGTCGCTCAGCTGGGACACCTCCGGCGTTCCGAGTTCCTCCGGCGGGCGGAACCGGTGACCCTCCAGATCCACCTGGGCTGCCAGATCGGCGGACCGCGACCGTAGTCCATCGAGCTCGTCGCGCACCTCGGTGAGCATCGGAACGGGCCGGACGTAGTTCTGCCAGACCGGATCGGGCAGGTCGTCGTACCAGAGCGTGGTCAGCTCGAAGGCGTCGAACGGAAACTTGCGGTGGACCGGGTTGTCGCCGGTCGAGAACCGGACCGGCTCGGTGACGGCCAGCGTTCTTCGCTGCCGGAGCGCGGCCGGCCCGTCGCCGATCCCCCGTTCGGTCAGCACGGTGAGGACCGCCCGGTGCCCGAGCGGGTAGAGCACACCCTCGGTCGCGATGCGCACCCTCTGGTCGCGTCCGACCGCGACGTTCTGCTCCCACTGGAACGTGCCCCAGTCGCCACGCGCGGTCAGTGCCCCGCCGAGTGAGGTCAGTTCCAGACGCTGGACATCGGGGAGCTTTCGCTGGCTCTCCGCCACGATCCGCGCCCGGTCAGGACCGTCCACCGGGGTGAGGAACCCCAGGTTGACGCCCGGCCGGGCATCGGCGGGGCGTACTTGCCCGGCGGACAGGCGAGTACGCCACAGGCCGACGTCCGCGGTGGGGTTCGACCGCAGCGCCTGGGCCGGATGATCGCTGGTCGCGGCGGCCGCAGGCGACAGCAGGAGCCCCCATGGCAGTTCGATCGCGGTCTGCTCCTGGACCTCCGCCGTGCCGAGGGCCTCCAGGAACCCGTCCACCGTCAGGTCGATCACGGTCCCCACGGCCACCCGGTAGACGACCTGGCTGGTTCCCGACAGCTGCGCCCGGGCCAGACCGTTGCCGGTGACCTCCTCGGCCAGGTGCTGCGGCGGGAAGAGAGCCGTCACCAGGGCGGGCTCGGACACCGCTCGGAGGCGCGATCCGTCCAGCTGGAAACCGGACCAGTCGACGCCGAGAACCACGAGATCATCGGGTCGTACGAGCAAGAGCATGGCGGGCCTGCTCTCCGTCAATGAACTGAGAACTGTGCTCGGGAGAGGAACCGGCTGAACGCGGGGGGCTACCGGCACTCGGCCTGGTTCCAGGGTTGCACCGGGATGGACCCTCCGCATGCGCGGATGTGCGATGGACGCAAGAGATGAAGTGGCATGGCCGATCTGTGGTCTTGAGGTGTTGGAGTCACCACCGAGTTGCAGACATGCGGAAGCCGCGTGACGGTGGGACAAGAACTCCGCGCGGTCACGTGCACGCTTGCGGAAGGTGCAACGGAAGCCCTCGAGGCGTGGTGGGGGAGCATCTGCGCGCCATGCCGCGGTTTCCTCGCGACGCTCGAGTTTCTGACCAGGGAGGCGCGATGCCGCACGTCGCGGTCAATCTCATCTACGTGGGCTGGGAGAACTTCACAACCGATGACCTGGCGGTCGTGGACGCGGCCTGCTGGGCGACCCGCCAGGTCTATTGGCAGATCGGGTTCGACATGTTCGGCTTCGACGCCTACTCCATTGGAGTGACCGACGCTCAAGGATATTCGTACATCGACAGCGATTCGGAAGCCCAGTGGCTGACGTCCGAGTGGACCATTCCCGGAAACGCTGTCGACGTCTTCCTGGTGAAGAGCTACGTCGGTCCGACAGCCGGCCTCTCGCCGGTCAAGGGCACGTGCAACAAGTACGAGACCTGGCCGAGCATGACCGGCGCGGTCGTGGAACTGGTCGGGCCCGCCACCAACGGCGTCATGCCGCACGAGATCGGCCATTACCTCGGTCTGGATCACGACGGTGATCCGGCCAACCTGATGTACAGGTCCGTGGATGCCGGGGGCTTCACCAGCGTGCCGCTCCTCACTTTCGGCCAGAGCCTCACGATCGCCCAGCACTGCTTCACCACCCTGCCGTGAGGAGTTGACCGTCATGATGTACCTCGACGTCCCTGCCGAGCGGCTGCAGCGCGACACGATGGCCGCCGCGCTCCGGGGTGCCACCGCGGTGATGACGGCAGGGGAGGCCGTGAGCGTCCTGTCGAATGCCGCAGTCGACGTGCCGGAACGTGATGACCTCCTGGACGAGACCGTGGCCGCGGACGACGTCGCCGACACCGTCCGTGGCGCCGCCCTGCGGGCCCTGGCCAGGACGGCGCCCGACCGCGCTGTCGCGGCGGCTCGCAACGTGCGCGATCCGGGCGAGCAGGTCGCTCTCGCCGCCATCGCGACTCTGGGCCGGCTGGGCGGACCGGCCGACGCGGCAGCAGTCGCGCGGCTCGCCGGCGGCACCGCGGTGACTCCGGTTGTCGTCGCCCGGGCCGACTTCGCCCGGACACTGCTCGCGCACCGCTTCGGCCTGAAGAATCAGGGCGAACCACCGTCGCTCGATCTGGTGGCGGAGCCGGGATCGACGGCGGACGCCTTCGTGTCGAACGCGACCGGCGTGACGGGTGCATCGGCCATTCTCGCGGCCGTGCGCGACTGGGCGCCCGAGGTCTCGGGGGAGACCCACGTCGTTCTGGCCATCGCCTGCCGGGAGCAACTGATCCATCTCGTCCTCCGCCGCGAACTTCTGGATGCCCAGGGCCGCACCGGCCTCCTGGCGGCGCCCGCGGTGCTCGGCTTCGTCGTGAGTCCGAACCCGGAGCACGGCAACCCGGGCGTCGCTCTTCTCGTCCTCTCCCAGCCCACGGCAGTCGGCCTTGCGCTGAAGGCGACCCGGACAACCGGCGAACCGGTGTACTCGGGAACCGCGGAGCCCACGGCGAACTCCGCCGGCCTGGCCGCGGACCTGTACGCCGTCCGCCGTCCCGGCGCTCCCGCCTGCCACATCCGCGGCCTTGTCTCCGAAACGGGGATCGAGGTCTTCGGCCGCTCCGGACACACCGCCGCGATCCCGCCCCGCGTGCCCGAACGCCGCCCGGAGGGCGACCCGAGCAAGAGGTCGTAGACCGTCCGGAACAGCGCTGACGACTCCTGGCAGAGTGCGTTCGCGCCGCTCACCACCGAGCCGATGAGCACACCGCCTGTCCGGGCTCGGATCCGGCTGAGTCGGTTTCCTACTTGTTCTCGCCGGGCTTGCCGGTGTTAGCCGTCGCTCGGGGTGTCGCCGCCGGCCTTGGCCGGGTCCTGGCCAGGGGAGGCGGGGACGGTGGCGCCGGGTTCGGTGTGGTTGCCGTCGTCGCCGGACTTCCCGGTGGTGCCGGTCCGGTTGAGCTGGAAGGCGAAGAGGAATGCGGCCACGGCGAGGGTGGCGGTGATCCAGATGGTGATGCGGCGCCTGTGAACTTCCGGTGGTGAGTGCGGGCGTTGGAAGGGACCGGGGGGCGGGGGTCTACCAGGCGAAGTCTTCGGTGTGGATGGTGTCGCGGTGGGCTCCGGCGCCGCGTGCGGCCTTGCGGACCGCGGTGAGCCAGGTGGGCGGGCCACAGACGTAGATGTCGCAGTGGGCGATGTCGGGGACGAGGTCTTGGAGGGCCTGGGTCGTCGCTGACGTGGGTGGGGCCGGCGGCCTGCCAGGAGGTGTCGGCGCGGCGGGAGCCGGGCAGGAAGATCAGCTCGATGCCGCGGTGGGCGGCGAGGGCGCGGAGTTCGTCCGCGAAGACGGCGTGTTGGGTCCTGCTGCAGCGGTAGATGAGGGTGGCTTCGCCGGGGGAGTAGGGGGTGTCCTCGAGGAGGGCACGCAGGGGGGTGATACCGATGCCGGCGGCGATTAGGAGCATGCGGGGCTGTGCGCGTTGCAGGGCGGTCAGGGTGCCGTACGGGCCTTCGACCAGGACCCGGGTACCGGGCTGCAGCCGTGCGGCGCGTTCGCTGCCGTCGCCGGCGGCCTTGACGGTGATGCGCAGCCGGTCAGGGGGTGGGTGCGGCGGACAGGGCGTACGGGTTGCAGCGGGATCAGCCGGGGCCGCCGAGCGCGACGGCTACGCCACCATCGAGGTCGACGGGCCTGCCGCAACGGGCGGTTCCGGGCCATGCCATCCGCACTCAGCTCGCGGGGACGCCGCCTTCGGCGCGGGAGGCACTCTCGGTCGCCGCCATGTCCTGCGTGCCGATGACGCCGAGCAGCGCAAGCTGAGCGGCACCCTCGGTACCGGGCGGGGCAGTGAACCACAACAGGCGCTGGCGGCCGTCCTCGCTGAACAGACTGTGGCAGTCCAACTCGATGACGCCCAGCGTGGGGTGCACGATGCGCTTGTGATCGGTGCGGCGCAGGCCGACGTCGTGGGTGTCCCACAGGGCAGCGAATTCCGCGCTGCGCCGCCGCAGTGCGGCCGTCATTCCGGCGACCTCGGGGTCGCGGCTCCGGCGGGCGGCGACGGCGTGCAGGTCGGCGACGAAGACCCGTGAGTGGTGCGGATGGTCCTCGGGCGGGTAGACCGCGCGGGCGGCCGGATCGGTGAACCAGCGGTACGCGAAGCCGGTGGCCGGGCCACGCGGTTCCGGAGCCCGGCCCAGCAGGGCCGCGGCCAACTCGTTCTGGACGAGGGTCTCGTGCAGGTCGGTGATGACCTGAGCCGGGGTGGTGGCCAGCCGGTCCAGCAGCCCGAGCAGGGCGGGCTGGACGTGCCGCCCGGTCGCGGCGGGACCCGATGCGGGCAGCGGGCGGTCGGCGAGATGGAACAGGTGGTCGCGCTGGTCGCCGCCCAGCCGCAGCGCCCGGGCGAGGGCGGCCAGCGTCTGGGACGAGGGCTGGGCGCCGCGTCCGCGCTCCAACTCGGTGTAGTAGTCGGCCGACAGGCCCGCCAGTTGCGCGACTTCCTCGCGCCGCAAGCCCGGCACCCGGCGCCGGGGCCCGGCGGGCAGGCCGACGTCGGCCGGCCGGATCCGATCACGCCGGGACCTGAGGAACGCCGCAAGCTCGGGAAGGTTCACCCGCTCATCGTCGCCTCTCCGGCGGGGTCCGAGCCAGGGGCTGGTGACCCCTGGGTGGGCTCAGCCCTGGCCGGAGCAGGCGACCAGGACGGATGGTTGCCGCATCGGGGTCGGCCTCCTGCTCGTTGTGAGCAGGTCCGGCGCCCCCCGCACGAAAAGAGAGCACCATGCCTTTCGCGAACTTCAAGGTCCCCGCCGGCACCCTCACCGCAGAGCAGAAGGAGCAGATCATCACGCGCACCACCGACCTGTACGCCGAGGTCTTCGGCGACCGCGCCCGGGCCACCACCCTCGTACTGGTCGAAGAGGTCGCCGACGCCGGATGGGGTATCGGCGGCGGTGTCCTGACGCTTGCCAAGATCGGGCAGACGCCGCAGGAGTGAAGGCCTGGCGGCCGGTGGTCGTCCGCAGCGCGGCCGCATTCACCCGTCCCGGCCCCGGACCGCGCGGCCCAGGGACACGGCTCGGCGAATCCATCTGTACGGGCCTGGTGCCGGAGTATTGGTGTCGGCATGTGTCGCACGCATGATCTATCCTCCTGAGGACCTGGGGAGGGATCTGTGCTGGTGACGCATGGTGTGAGGAGACGGCTGGCCGCGGCCGTTCTGGTGGCCGTCGTGGGATGGTCGTCGACGGGCTGCGCTGGGGGAGGCAGCCGTTCGGAGCCGGCACCCGTCGTGGAGCAGACCATCGCAACGGGGTCGAAGGACTCCGCTGCAGGTCTGAAGTACCTGCCCGAGAAGCTCGGCGCGGACGGCATCACGATCACTGTCGGAGATCCTGGCGCGCCGGTGACGGTGCTCCTTTACGAGGATCCGCGGTGCCCGGTCTGTGAGGAGTTCGAACTCACCGGCGCCGGACCGGCATTGCAGGCCTTGACGGTGCAGCGTGATGTGAAGACCCAGTACGTGCTGGCGTCCTTCCTCGATGAGAGGCTGGGAGGCAGCGGCTCGAAGAAGGCGGTCAATGCGTTGCGGGCGGCGCTGGACGCGGGCAAGTTCGCCGAGTATCACGCGGTGCTCTACCAGAATCAGCCCGAGGAGTCCGTCGACGGCTACACCGACGCGTTTCTCCTGCAACAGGCCACGAAGGTCGCGGGTCTGCGCAGTCCGGCCTTCGACTCGGCCGTCAAAACGATGAAGTACCGCGCCTTCGTCAGCGCCTCCCAAACGGCATATGACGCGGCCACTCCTGACCACCGCGGACCGGGTACGCCCACCGGCGTGATCAACGGAAGGCGGATCCCCGAGGCCTACTCCGGCGTCCTCTTCGAGCCCTCGACGTTCCGCATGTTGATGCGAGCGGTACAGCAGGATCCCGCAGCCTGGCTGACCCTGAAGTAGACGGTGCTTCGTCGCCCGGCGGGCGTGGGGCCGCCCCCAACGAACGCATCGGCGCGCGCGGACAGGCGCGCATGGGCCGCCTCTTGGGAGGCGGCCCATGAGCGGTTCGGCTTCCGTGCCGCTTCCTTAGCGGACACCGGCCCGGTCACGTGGAGCGGGCGGTGTGTCAGGTCGTGATGGTGGCGACGGCGTCGAGGCCGTAGGTGCGGGCGTAGCCGTTCTCAGTGCCGACGAGCAGGTCGACGACCTCGAAGTAGCGGTCCCAGAACGGAGTCTCCCGCAGCGCGTCGATGAGGAGCTGGTAGGCGTGGTGATCGTCTGCTTCCCAGACCCAGACATCGGTGACGCGTGCGGAGTAGAACTCGGTGTCGTAGAAGCGTGACCGGACGCCGGTGGTTTTGGCCTCGATCGCGGGGACGACCTGGGTGGTGAAGGCGTCCACCCGCTCCTGGACGGTCAGGGCAAGCCATTCAGGTGTGGTCTTGACGGGCAGGAAAGCGGTCACCGGTGCTTCGGCTTCCTCAGTGGGCATGACGGGTCCTTCCCAAGTGGCAGGGGGTCTCGATGTGATGGCCCGGTTCAGGACAGGACGGCGGGCTTGAGGGTCCGGGCGCACCACTGCTCGAAGGTGGTGGGAGAGGCGGTGTCCGGGGTACGGGTGACGCCGGCGTCGAGGCCGTTGTCCTTGGCCTGCTTCATGTCGACGATGCCCTGGACGAATTCCTCGTTGAGGCCGTAGCCGACGAGGGTGCTGTGCAGCTCGTCGAGCGACTGGCGCTCGTAGCGGACGGGGCGGCCCAGCTGCTCGGTCATGATGCGGGCCAGGTCGTTGGGTGACAGGTCCTGGGGCCCGAGAACCGGGACGTCGGCGACGTCGGTCCAGGAGCGGTCCAGCAGCAGGCGGGCGGCGACGGCGGCGATGTCGGCGACGGTGACGAGGGGGCCTTGCGGTCGGCGTCCAGGACGTCGGTGAAGACGCCCTTCTCGCGGATCGAGTCGGCCTCCTCCAGGAAGTTCTCGAAGAAGGAGGGGTTGGCCAGGGCCCGGTAGGAGACACCGGTTTTCGCGATGAGGTCGTCCACGGCGAGGGAGACGGTGACGAGTCCGGCGCGGTCGGCGACCGGAGTGCCGCGGCCGAGCGCGGAGACGCCGACGACGTGTCCGACGCCGTGGGCGGCGAGCGCCTCCGCGGCGGGGTCGGTGAAGCCGCAGTAGGCGTCCATCGGGGCCAGGGAGGAGTCCGGGGGGACGAGCCAGAAGACGGCGTCCGCGCCCTCGAAGGCCCGGTCGACGACCTCGGCGTCGCCGTGCGAGCCCGATGACCACCTCGACGCGTTCGCGCACCGCTTCAGGGAGCCGGGCGGGGTCGCGCACGATCACCCGCAGTTCCTCCCCGTGGGTGGGGGCGGCCTCCAGCAGCAGGGGCAGCAGGTGGCGGCCGATGTTCCCCGTGGGAGCAGTGATGACGATCATGAAAACCTCGTAGGTCGTGCCGGATCGGTATGCCCTTCATCCTGCTGAGGACCACGGCAATGCCACAATGGGAACTTCGGCACGCAATCATTGCCTGAAATGGAATTACCCTGGTGAACAGCTCTGATCCGGTCATCGACGCCAACCTCGCCGTCGCGCTGGACGCCCTGCTGACCGAGCAGAGCGTCACGCGCGCCGCCGCCCGCCTGCACACCTCCCCGGCGGCCATGAGTCGCACCCTCGCCCGTCTGCGCCGCATCCTCCAAGATCCGCTTCTGGTCCGGGCAGGGCAGACCATGGTCCCCACTCCGCGCGCCCAGGCCCTGCGCGACGAGGCCGCTGTGGTGGTGCGCAGCCTGGAAGCACTGCTCGCCCCCGGCACCGTTGTCGATCCCGCCACCTTGCGCAGCACCTTCACTCTCCAGGCCGCCGACCTGGTCGGTGCGGCGCTGGCCTCCGGCCTGCTGCTACTGGCCCGGCAAGAGGCGCCGGGTATCTCCTTGCGTTTCCGGGCCGAGGAGTTGGAGGCTGAGCCGGCCCTCCGAGACGGCCGGATCGACCTGGAGATCGGATCCATCGACCACGTCGATCCCGAAACCCGGGTCGAAAAGCTGGTCACCCTGCGGATGGTGGCCGCCGTCCGGCCCGGTCACCCCCTGACCGAGGGACCCCTGACCCCGGCCCGGCTCGCTGCCGCCGACCATGTCGCGGTCAGCCGACGCGGCCGGTTCACCGGTCCACTCGACACCGCCCTGGCCGAGCACGACCTGCGCCGGCGGGTGGCTGTTGTCCTCCCCAGCCATCTGGCCGCGATGGCCCTTGCCGCCCGCAGCGACGTCGTCTGCCTGGTCCCCGCAGCGCTCCCCGGAGCGACCCCCTCACCCCTCACCGCCGACGCCACTGCCCTCGGCCTGCACCTGCTCGATATCCCCTTGCCTCTGCCGCCACTGACCATCGGCATGGCCTGGCATCCCCGCCAGGCAGCCGACGGAGCCCACCACTGGCTCCGCGACGCCGTCCGCCGGACTCTTCGCGCACCAGGAGGTTCGACCGCCTGACGTCTGCGACGGTCGGCGTCAAAGGCACTCGGGGGTCAGCCAAGTCCGCTCGTAGTTCACCCCGTTCACCGTGACCCGGCCAAAGAAGTGGACGCACTTCGTCGCCGCGCCGTACACGTCGATGAAGCCGGCGTAGTCGTTGTAGGTGCCCGAGTCGTACCAGGACGTCTGCCAGTCCCCGCGGCGAACGACGATCTCCATGTGATGCGCACCGGGGATTCCCTCGCCGGCCCGCGCGCAGTAGGTGCCGCCCTTGTAGGTGCCGTGGTACCAGATCTGCAGGTACCCGAGTTCCGTGGTGCCGTTGCGCAGGGTCACGTTCTTCCACGTTTGGCCCGGGCAGGAGTTGAACGGTCCGCCGTAGCCGGGCGGAGCGTCTGCCGGATCGGTCGCCGACGCGGCCGGCGCCTGCAGCAGGCTCGCGATCATCACGAGAATCCCCAGCACGAACGCCCTTCGCCTCGACGTCGGCCCTTTCAGAATCTTCATCTCGTTTCCCCGGTTCCGCTCGCACAGGTCGTCATGCCGGGCACAGGTCCCGACGATGACAGTCGGCGACCACCCGGACAAGGCGCGCGGCGCAGTTGGCAAAAACCCGCTTGCAACAACAGTTCGGATCGGTGAGTCGCCAACGTTGGCCGAGCCGGCACCGTGATGGCGTGGTGAGGACCGTGTGAACTCGGCCCCGCGCAGCACGGCGTGACACCATCCGTGTGCGGCACTGCCGCGTGTTGGCCTTGTTCGTCGCCGGTTACGGCCAGTCGTGCGGGACTGCGATGCCGCTCGGCGCGGGGACGATCCGGCGTCGCCCCTTGGCCCAGGCGATCACCGTGCCGATCAGCCCGGCCAGCGCGATGATCAGCCCGGCACCGAAGGACACCTCGTAAGGCATCAGCGCTCCGGCGCCGGTCGTCGTCCGGGCGGACACGGCGGAGGCGGGGACGGTTCCCTGCTCCATGTCGAGGTGGAAACGGGAGTCGAGGGAGTCGACGCGATTGTCGCCGAGCAGGAAGAGCCGCCCGGGAGGGACGATCACGTCGTAGTCGCGGAGCAGCCCGTTGGTCACCCCGTTGAGGACGTAGGGCTCGTCGAGCGGCTTGCCGTTCACCGTCACCTTGCCCTGCACGGCGCAGCTGGCCCGGTCCCCGCCGACACCGATCACTCGCTTGATGACGGATCCGGAAAATTTCCACTGCGGAATGTCGATCACGACCACGTCACCGCGTCGCACCTGGTTGCCTTCGATCCTTTCTGCGACGATTTTGCTGTCGTGTTCAAAGGTCGGCCGCATCGCGTCGCTCGGCTGGGAGAGCAACTGGATGTTCATTCGGAACGCGACGATGTCGCTCAACACCAGCAGCACCCCGGCCGCCAGTACGGCACACGAGACGATGAGAGCTTTCCGATTCGCTCTGCGAACGGGCACCGGCGACCGTGAACCCGCCGGATTCTCCATGTCGAACCTTCCCCCACACTCCCGATGGCCCCCGCTGATCGGACGGCACGGGAGCATCGTAGAGAGGGCTCCGCACCATGCGGAGCGGGGCCCCCGGAACGAGGAGAAGCTGGTTGGGCGTCGGCCGCCGAACGCCGGCCCGGTAGTGGCCTGAACGTCGCTGAGCAGGTTCACCGGTCGACCGTCCGGGGGAGTGGTCCGGCGTCTGGCGTCGGCTCCGCGCCTTGACGAAGAGAATGATTAGCGACCATACTACTTTGCATGGCACAGGAACCGAGGCCCGAGGAAATCCCCACGCTGGATCAGGCCCGTTACCAGATCCGGCGTTACGGCCTCGACGTCGACCCCCAGGCGGTGCTCGTCGCGGTGCGCCTGATGGCGGCCGGGGCCCGGCTCGGCCAGGCGGTCGAGGTGCACTTCTCCCGGTTCGGCCTGTCTGCCGGACGCTACCGTCTGCTGGCCGACCTGGAGGACGCGGACGGCGAGAAGTCCCCCTCGCAACTTGCGGCGAGCCTCGGCGTGTCCAGGGCGACCGTGACGGGCCTGCTCGACGGCCTGGAGCGGGACGGGCTGGTGCTGCGTCGTCCGTCCGCCGAGGACGGCCGTTCCGCCGTCGTCGTGCTCACCGCCCGGGGGGCGCGCAAGATGCGGGAGTTGGCCCCGGAACACTTCGGTCGGCTCCAGGCGATGGTGGACCCGCTCAGCGCCGAGGAGCGGACGGTCTTCCTGGACCTGCTGGGCCGTCTCGTTCGGGGTATTCCGGCGCTGACGCAGGACTAGCCGCCGGGGCTCGCGGCCCCCTTGTGTCCTTTGTTCACCACCCCTGTGGGCTGGGCTTTCTCTGCCCATATAGTTAGGAGACTAATCAAATGCTTGATGAACCGGGCGGCTCCGGGCCGCCCCGCTTCACCCTGTGGCGAGAGGTCCTGGTGGCCTACCTGGCACCAGCGTTGATGGCCGGCGCGGGAGGCGTCGCGAGCGCCCAACCGGACCTGACCATCGCCGCCTGCACCTCCATAGCGGGCACCTCGGCGGTGGTGGCCACGCTGATCGGCTCGTGGCTGCAGCGCCGCCGCGCCCGGGGCGGGTGGCTCACCGCGGCGCCGCGTATCGTCCCGACACTCGCGCTCGCCATCGGGGCCGCAGTTGTCGGAGCCCTGGTCGCCTGGCTGGTCACCGGCTGGACGCCGGGCGGGACCACAGAGCTCCACGGGTCGTGGCCCGACCGCCTCCGACTGGACCTACCGCTCTCCTCGGCCCTCGCCGCCGGGATCATCACCTGGCGCTGGCGCGGAGCACACACCATACGAAGGGCACAGCGATGATCGTCATCATGGGAGCCACCGGGGCAACCGGCAGCGCACTCCTCCAACGCCTGGTCGCCCTCGGGGTGCCGAGCCGGGCACTGAGCCGCGACCCCGACCGGCTGTGGGCCGGTCTCGACGAAGCGGCCCGGACACTGGTCGAGGTCCGAGCAGCCGACGCCCAGGACCCGAAGTCGCTGCGGAGCGCCTTCCACGGCGCCGACCAGCTGTTCATCAGCATGGTCAACAGCCCGGCACAGGTGGCTCTGGAAACCCGCGCCATCACCATCGCCGCCGACAGCGGCATCCGGCACATCGTCAAGCTTTCCGCCCCGGCGGCCGCCCCGGACTCCCCGGTCGCCATCTCCCGCTGGCACCACAGCATCGAGGAGGTCCTGCGTGACACCGGCCTGACCCACACCCTGCTGCGCCCCTACGCCTTCATGCAGAAACTGCTGACCCTGGCGCCAGCGATCGTGGCTCGAGACGTCGTCCTCGGCGCGTTGGGGGACGCCGCCTGCAACTACGTCGACTGCCGCGACATCGGCGACGTCGCCGCCGAGGCTCTCCTGCGACCCCAGATCGCCGGGCAGACCTACACCCTCACCGGGCGGCGGACCTTCAGCCAGCCCGAGTTGGCCGAGCGGCTGAGTTTGGTGCTCGGACGCCGGATCCAGTACGTCGACCTGCCGCCCGCGGCCATGCGGCAGAACCTGGTCGAGCACGGCGGCCTGCCCAACTGGCTGGCCTCCCACATCGTGGAGATCCAGCAACTGGCCGTGACCCGGCCGGAACAGCCCACGGACACCGTCTCCCGGATCCTGGGCCGCGAACCCCGCACTCTGGAGGCCTTCCTGAGCGAGAACATCCAGCACTTCCGCCCAGGCAGTCTCGCCGACCGTCGCTGACCCCGCCAGTGGTGCACGGCTCCGGGCCGGGCGCACGGCGCACGGCCCGGGACCCGTTCGCGGATCGATGGAAGCAGCTGAACCGGTGGAAGCGGCTGGGGCAGCCGAAGCAGACGGCACCGGCTGCGGCACCGAGGTGCTGCTGCGGGCTCCCGGCCGGTGAAACAGCCGTCGGGCCCCAGGGTGCCGAAGATCCAGATATCTGAGGCTGGGGCGTGCCGGCCCGTGATCCCATCACACACGCGAGTCGCGGTGGCCGCCCGGCCAGTTGGCCCAGCTTGGCTCTGCGCGTTGCACCACGTCGGGACCTGCATTTCGTCGGTTTGCCCTACCTGGGCGGCGATTGCAATGTACTGAGCACCGCATGGCCTCCCGCAGGATGAAGACGCGATTCGGCCACTTCCTCGTCCTCTCAGGATTCGCCTGACGAATCATCTCGGCAGGTGAATCCTGACGGAATGACGGAAGCTCCCAAGGGCATCGAACCGCCGGAGCCATCCTCCGACCCGAAGCTGGTGCCTCCCGTGACCCCGATCGAGGAGACGGATGTCGTGCACGTCGACGCCCCGGCCGCAGCAGGCACCCGGTGACGCGACCGGAAGGGTTGGCCGCGTCGTGCGCGCTGGGACAGGTCTTCGCTGTGAGGCACGGTCAGAGCACCGCTAACGTGGCGTTCGCCGAGGCCGCCCGCACCGGATCGATCGATTTACCGTTGGCCGGTACCGACGCCGCGGTGCCGCTGTCTGTCGGGGGAGTGCAGCAGGCCCAGGCGCTGGGCCAGTGGCTGGCCGCTCTCCCTCCGGGTCACCGTCCGGGCCGCGTCGTCTGCTCGACCTACTTGCGAGCCCGGCAGACCTGGTCGGTCATGGCAGAGACCGCAGCAGCGCTTGGGCACGTGCCGCCGCTGCTGCTGGTCGACGAGCGGCTGCGGGACCGGGAGATGGGCATCTTCGAACTGCACACTCCGGAGGTGATCCTGGACCGGGCGCCGCAGGAGGCCGAGCGCCGCGCCCGGGTCGGTGAATGGGCCTACCGGCCGCCGGGCGGCGAGTCGCTTGCCGACGTCGCGCTGCGCGTCCGTGATCTGTTCGCCGAACTCAACGCTGCGGCGGTCGGGCAGCGGGTGCTGCTCGTCGCTCACGACGCCGTCGTCGTGGCCCTGCGCTACGTGATTGCCGGCATCGGCGCGGCCCGGCCGGACGGGACAACCCTGGTGCCGAACGCATCGGTGTCCACATGGACCGGCGACGGCACCCGGCTGCACCTGGCCCGGTTCGGCGACACGACCCACCTGAATCACCTGGAAGTACCGGCATGACCACGCAGACAAGAGGAGGTGTTCCGTTCGACCCGTGCGCCACCCACTCGGTGTCGAGCTGGGAGGGCGATGGGCCCCACTGGAACCAGCAGACCGGTAGCCATGCCACCGCGACGTTCTACGACCAGAGCGGCAACTTGCCGATGAGCGCTCCCATCAGCGCCAATGCTATCGAGGAGCTGGTCCGGCAGTGGGACGAACGCCAGCGCGCGTGAGTCCAGCCGCCCGAAGCAGTCCCATATTGCTGGGCGGTGTTGCGTCACTTCCGGCGCAGTACCACATAACCGTGCGCGGCGAAGACCTGGCGGAATCCGCTGACCTCGGAGGGGCCGGGTTGGGTGCCGATGCCCGTGCGCTCGGTGTCGGAGACGATCCAGTCGACCGGCTGGCGGCGGATGTCGGTGATGTCCGGGGCGAAGAGGAAGACGCTGGCGCGGTTGGTGAGGTGGGGGGCGAGGTTGTGAGAGGCGGCGACCGGGGCGCCGTTGGGTATCAGGCTGACGGCTTGCCGGGCGGCCGTGATGCGCGGGGTGTCGGACCAGAAGCCGGGGGTGACGATCCGGGCCAGCGGGAAGAAGGCGCCGATCGCGGCAGCGGTGAGCGCCACGGCGAGCGGGATGCGGCCACGGAACCGCGACGCCGCCTTGCCCCGGCAGACCGCGTCGATCAGGGCGAAGAACACGATGGGCATGAGGACCGCCGAGTAGTGGAAGTAGATGCCCCAGTACGAGGGGTTGTCCGACAGGAAGCGCCAGGCGAGCGTCGGCAGGGCCAGGAGCAGCAGCGGGCTGCGGGCGGCGAGGAACAGGGTGGGCAGCAGGGTCATCAGGAGCGTCAGGGCCTTCGTGCCGCCGGCGGCCAGGGTGCCGGCTGGGTTCTGCGAGCCGAGGTAGACGTAGCCGCCGCCGGGGTTGACATGCGGGATGACGACCAGCACGGCCAGCGCTGCCGCGGCGGGCCCCAGCACGCACAGCGTCAGCCCCGCCCGGCGGGCGGTTCCTGGTCCTCGGCACAGCAGGAGCAGTCCCAGGACCAGGACCGTGGCCCCCAGGTCTTCCTTGACCAGCAGCAGTGCTGATGCCCAGGCCGCGCAGGCGGTCCAGCGGCGTTCGAGGTAGGCGGCGAGCGCGAGGGCCAGCAAGGGCAGGGCGAAGGCCACTTCGTGGAAGTCGAAGCCGATGAGGTTCTGGATGCCCCAGCTGAGCGCGTACGCGGTGCCGATCAACGGGCCGCCGCTGCGCGTCACGACGTAGACGGACCACGCCGCCAGCGCGGCCTGGGCGATCAGCAGGGTCTCGATGTGCGGGAACAGTCCGTAGAGCGGGGTGAGGATGGCGAGGATCGGATGGAAATGGTCCCCCAGCAGCGGGAAGGCGACGTCCTGCAGCCCTGGCCCGGCGGTCGCCGCGCGGATCTGCGAGGTAGGCGGATGCAGGTCGGCGTAGGCGCGGACGCCCTGGCCGAAGATGCCCAAGTCGTAGGCGCCGGTGTCGAAGCGGGCGTGATGGCGGAGCGCGTAGAGGGCGTAGAGGGCGAAGGACGCGAGCCCCAGGGTGGCGGCGGGCCGGACCGCGCGGACGCGGCGCCGGAGGCGGCTGCGGGCTGGGGGTGCGGCGGCCGTCGGGGTGTCGGGCAGGGTGCTGGTCGTGATGGTCACGTACTGACACTGCCCTTAACCTGCTGAGGAGAGGCTGAAGCTTCCTGAAGATCGTTTCAGGGAGAACGTCGCGGTCCGGGGATACTGGCGATCATGCGAGTGCTGGTGATCGAAGACGAGGAGCGGCTGGCCGCGTCCCTCAAGCGCGGTCTTGAGGCCGCCGGGTACGCCGTCGACGTCGCCCACGACGGGCGGATCGGCCTGTGGATGGCGGGGGAGCACGCGTACAGCGCGATCATCCTCGACATCATGCTGCCGGGCCTGAACGGCTACCGGGTCTGTGCCCGCCTGCGCAGCGACGGCGTCAACACCCCCATCCTCATGCTCACCGCGAAGAACGGTGAGTACGACGAGGCCGAGGCGCTGGACACCGGCGCCGACGACTACCTGGCCAAGCCCTTCTCCTACGTCGTCCTGGAAGCCCGGCTCCGCGCCCTGCTGCGCCGTGGCGGCCCGCGGGTGCGCACCCAGCTGCGCCTGGGCGACCTGTGGCTCGATCCGGCCGCGCGGAACTGCGGACGCGGCGACCATCGGATCGCCCTCACCGCCAAGGAGTTCGCGGTGCTGGAATGCCTGGCCCGGCGACCGGGCGAGGTCGTCCCGAAGATCGACATCGTGGACGAGGTCTGGGACGTGTCGTACGACGGGGACATCAACATCGTCGAGGTCTACGTCAGTGCCCTGCGGCGCAAGATCGACGCGCCCTTCCGGCGCGCGGCGATCGAGACGGTGCGCGGCGGCGGCTACCGGCTGGCGGCCGACGGTGGCTGACACCCGCGCGGGCCGGGACCGCCTCGCCGCGGTGGCGGGGCTCAGCACCGTCGCCGTGCTCTGCGCGGGCTTTGCGGCCCTCCTGCTGATGAGCTCCGTGCTGCCCCTACCGGCCGGCAGCGACGCCGGTTTCGAAAGTCAGGCCCGCGCTCTCGCGCTCATCGAAGAGGTGGCGACGCCGGGAGCACTGCTGGCCGCCGTGTTCGTGGCCGCTGCCACCTGGCAGCTGGGCGGGAGCTCGCGCGGCCGGGGCGCGGTGACGGCCGCCGCCGCGACCGCGCTACTGGTGACCTTCGCCGACGCGCGCTGGCTGCCCGCCGTCGTCCTGTCAGGCACCGACCGGCCGCACCCCCACGTGTCGTGGATGGCTCTGGGCGGAGCCGCCACGGCCTCCGGGCTGCTCGTCGCCGCCACCACCTGGGTATCCGCGCGGCCACGGGAAGGGAGCACACCGGGCGCGGGCCGGGGCCATCCCCGGCGGCTGTTGGTCAGCGGCTCCGCGGCCGCGGCCCTGATGGCCGTGGCCGCGTGGTTCTTCGTCCTGATCGGACAGTCCTACCGCTGGGGGTGGAACCCCCGGGGCGCGCTCACCAACTGGCTCCTGGCCATCGGCGGCGGACTCCTCGTCGGCGCCATCGTGCGGTTCGCCACCCGCAGCGCGCTGCGCCCGGTCGAGATCCTCAACCGCGAACTGCAGGAGATCACCGCCAGCCGCGCCCTCGATCAGCGGATCACGGTCCCCGAGATCGGCACGCTGATTCCCTGGCTGGCCCGCACCATCAACGTCACGCTCGACCGCGTCTTCGCAGGCGTCGCCCGTCAGCAGCGCTTCATCGCCGACGCCTCCCACGAGCTGCGCAGTCCCATCGCCAACCTCCGTGCCTCCCTCGAATCCTCCCTCGCCCACCCCGAGAACGTGGACTGGCCCGAGACCGTACGGGACGCGCTCACCGACATCGACAGGCTCCAACACCTCACCGACGACCTGCTCCTGCTCGCCCGGTTGGACGACCCCGCTCCGCCCGCGGGCACCCCCGTCGACCTCGCCGCGCTCACCCACGACCTGGTCGAGGAGTTCCGCCACCTCCGCATCCACCAGAAGCTGCGCTTCACCTTCCACGCCGACGACCCGGTCGTCGTGCACGGCAGCGCCGTGCAGCTGGAGCGGCTGCTGCGGAACCTCCTCGACAACGCCGCGCGGCACGCCCGCACGGTCACGGACATCGCCGTCACCTCCGGCACCGACGGCCTGGCCCGGGTGGAGATACGCGACGACGGCCCCGGCATCCCGCCCGCCGACCGCGAGCGGATCTTCGAACGCTTCACCCGCCTGGACGGCGCCCGCGCCCGCGGCACCGGCGGCACCGGGCTGGGCCTGGCCATCGCCCGAGAGATCGCCACCCGGCACGGCGGCACCCTGCACGCGGCCCCCAACCCGTCGGGGGCCCTGTTCATCGCCGGTCTCCCACAGGGGCGATGACTCCAGGACGTCGGTCACGATCCTTGTGAGGCCGGCCGCCCGTGTGGGAGCGAGGAGTTCGAGGCGGCTGTTGCGTTCAGCTCTCCAGGGGGTGCGATTTTGCCAGGACGCGGTCGGCGAGACCGCTCCGTATGGCCGCTGCGGGGGAGCTGTCGGGCTTGCGGGCGGCCTGGTCACGGAAGCAGGCCAGGAACTCGTCCGCGAGCCCCTCGCGCGGGTGCCGGGCCAGCACATCCGCTCGGAACCCGGCGGTGAAGTCGTCCGCGTTCCGCCCCGAGATGTCCACGCCGGTGGCCCGCTCCAGCAGATGGCCCTCCGGGTCCTCCCGCACGTCCACCGAGTCCCACATGTGCCGCACGATGACGTCGGACAGCCGCTGCCGGCGCTCCACCGGCCATCCGGCCCCGGCGCCGAATACCCAGGCCACGTGCCCGCCGGCCTCGTCGAAGGCGACGGTGTGGCTGTCGAACTGCGGGACCAGCCCTATGTCGTGGAGCAGTGCGGCCACGTACAGCAGTTCGGCGTCGTGCTCGATGCCCCGGTCCGCGGCGTACGCGCTGGCCCACACGTAGGACCGGATCGAGTGGTTGAGCAGCGCGGGGGTGCAGTAGGCGGTGGCGACTTCGAGAGCGGCGGCGCATGCGGCGGTTTCGGGGGCGGCGGGTACGGTCAGCGCTTCGCGGGACGTATCGTCGGTCATGGTGCCGAGTATGCCGATCGCCCGGTCTCTTTCAATCACCGGCGCCCCGAAGGCGTCCCGGGCCGGGGCCGGGTGGGGGCGTTGGGCGAGTGAGATACCGGCAGGTACCGCTGCCCTGCATCGAGCCCACGGGCCGGATGCGGGACGAACTCCACCCGCCAAGGGTGACCCGGCACGGTGAATTATTGGGGGAGGCGCAGTGCTCAAGCGCGCACGCTGCGAATCGTCGGGGAAGCATGGACGAGCGGGGACGGCAGGCTGCGACTGATCGTCTTCATGGGAGCGGCCACCTGCGCCGTACGCACCCTTGGTGGTGGCGGCTGGCTCGAGGGTCTGCTGTCGCGGTGCTGAGGCGCGATCCAGATTTCTCGGAGTTCGGCGGTCTGCGGATGTCGAGAACGTGTCACCGGCTCCGTCCCAGGGGCATCAGCGGCCACCTCCGGCCGCACGAGGAAGAAGGAGAAGCCAGCATGGCGATTCAGCGGATGGACAACGTCGGCATCGTCGTCGAGGACATGGATGCCGCCATCGCGTTCTTCGTGGAACTCGGCTTGGAGCTGGAGGGCAGGGCGCAGGTCGAGGGCCTCTTCGCCGACCAGTGCACCGGACTCGACGGCGTCCGCTGTGACATCGCGATGGTCCGGACCCCGGACGGGCACAGCCGGCTCGAGCTGGCGAAGTACCGCAGCCCCGCAGCGATCAGCGCCGGGCCGCGTAACCGGCCGCACAACATTCTGGGCACGCACCGCGTCATGTTCGCCGTCGACGACATCGAGGACACCGTTGCCCGCCTGCGCCCTCACGGCGCCGAACTCGTCGGCGAGATCGCCCGGTTCGAGGACAGCTATCTGCTCTGCTACCTCCGGGGCCCGGAGGGCATCATCGTCGGACTGGCCGAGCAACTGAGTTGAGACGGAGGAACCGAACCGCGCGGCCGAACGATCCTGGAGTACGGGGACGTACGGTTCGGGACCCTGGACGAGCGGCATCTGTGGAGGAACTCTCACCCCTGACAGGACCCTGGCCGTCCTCAACCACAGTTGCGGGAAACCCCGGATGTGGAACTGCTTCGGATAGCCGCCGAAGACCTCCAGGATCCGGCCGTCGAACGTGTAGAACTCGCTACCTGCCCTGGCCGTGGTCTCGTCGCTCATGGGGTGACGCCACACAGGCGGACCTGCGGCTGTCAGGCCCCGTCCGCCGGCAGGTCCATCACCGCTCCCGCCGCCGGACGGGCGCAGCGGTGGAGAACGGGCGTGGTGCGGCGGAACGGGATCAGTCGGTGTCCAGGCCGTCGATCAGGCGGTTGAGGAACCGGGTGAAGGTGGCTTCGGGTGTGAGGGGGCGTCCGGGGGCGGCGAGGGCTTCGGCGAGTTCCGGGTGACGGCCGTCCGCTGCGACAGCGGTGAGGTAGCGGACTTCGGCTGCGATTCGGTCGGGGGACTGCAAGGCTGCGGCCCCCGCGATCTCATGGGCGACGTGCCCGGCCACGAATGCTGTGAGCTGGGCGAAGACCTCCAGCTTCGCCGCACCGTCCAGCCCGGTGGGCCGCAGGGTGGCAAGTGCGCGTTCCAGGAAGGCCAGGGTGTTGGGGCCGGGGATGCGGCGGCCCGCCAGAGCTGCGGGCAGCCAGGGGTGTCGCAGCATGTGGGCGCGCTGGAGGTGGGCGATGGCCTTCAACTCGGCACGCCAGTCGCCGGTGGGCGTGTTCGCGGTGGGTAGTTCGCCGCTGACGTGGTCGACCATCAGTTCCAGCAGCGTCTCCTTGTCGGGGGCGTAGCTGTACAGCGACATGGCGCCGGCTCCGACCGCTGCGGCGACTTTCCGGATGGTGACCGCTTCGAGCCCCTCCGCGTCCGCCAGGGCGACGGCCGCCGCCGTGATCGCCTCTCGGCTGTAGGTGGGCTTGCGGCCCCTGCGGGGCTTGGTGGAGCCCAGCCAGAGCTGTTCAGGGTCGACGCCTGGGGTGCCGGCCTCTTCTGTACGGGGCATGCTCCGCGCTCCCTTCCTCGATCGAGGCGGCCCTTGCGGGCCTCATCCAAGCATGGGCTATTCTCGTACATCGTACGGATAACGAGGAGGGGAACGATGGCAGCACGCACGCACGGTTCTGCGACGAGGCCGACCTGGGCACCGCCTTCCGGTAAGCCGCCACTGGCTTCACGGATCATGAGGGCGACCTGGCGCGGCCTCCCGGCCAAGCGGCACGATGTCGGGTGGGAGCCGGGGCTGCTGGTGCCGGCCGCCGACGGCAGCCCGTTGATCACGGACCACTACTTCCCACGCGCCGAGGGCGACTTCCCCACCCTCTTGGTGCGCTCGCCGTACGGCAGGGGCCTGCCGTGGTCTCCCATGTACGGCGTGCTCTTCGCCGAACAGGGCTTCCACGTGGTGCTGCAGAGCTGTCGCGGCACCGGCGGTTCCGGCGGCCAGTTCGATCTGTGGCGCAACGAGGCCGCCGACGGCCAGGCCACAGTGTCCTGGCTGCGCGAGCGGCCCTGGTTCAACGGAACACTGGGGACCATCGGCCCCAGCTACCTGGGATACGTGCAGTGGGCCCTGGCCGTGGAACCGCCACCGGAGCTGAAGGCGATGGTGGTGCAGGTGGGGCTGCACGATCCTCACGCCCTGTTCCACGCAGATGGTGCGCTCCGCCTGGAGAACGCCCTCGCCGTCGGCGTCGGCATGACGTACCAGCACCAGGGGATGGCACGCTTCGTGAAGGCGACTCTGCGTCTGCAGCGGCGCCTGCGTGATGTCACCACCGCGCAGCCGCTGCGCGGCGCGCACGTGCCCGCCCTCGGGGGCGATGTGCCCTGGCTGGACGACGTGATGTCGCACCCGGATGCCGAGGACGCGTACTGGAGCGGTGCGTCGTTGGCAGCGGTGGCGCAGCGGCTGAAGGTGCCGACCAGTCTGATCACCGGATGGCACGATGTGCTGGGCGACCAGACCTTCGAGCAGTACCGCCGACTACGTGAGGCCGGCTGCGAAACCGCCCTGCTCGTCGGCCCCTGGACCCACACGTCCGCGCTGCAGCAGGGGTGGCCCGAGGTGTTCGCCGAGAGCCTCGCCTGGCTGCGCGCACACCTGTACGGCGATCCCTCAGGCCTCCGTCCCACAAGAGTGCGCGTGCACGTCGGCGGCCAAGACGATTGGCGGGACATCGAGGACTGGCCGCCGGCCACGCTCGGCAGCCCGTGGTTTCCCACCGCGCAGAAGCACCTCACCCAGCAGGCTCCCCCGGATTCCGCACCCCTGATGTCGTTCCGCTACGACCCGAGCGACCCCACCCCCTCTCTCGGCGGCCCGCTGCTCTCCCGTACGGCCGGTCCTCGCGACAACAGCACCCTGGAGGTCCGGGACGACGTACTGACCTTCACCGGCCCCCCGCTGACCGAGCCCCTGGACATCCTCGGCCCGGTCGCCGCACGGCTGAGCATCTCCACGGACACCGGCCACGCCGACATCTTCACCCGCCTGTGCGACGTGGACGCACAAGGCCGCTCCGTCAACATCTGCGACGGGCTGGGCCGACTGAGGACGGACGGGCAGGAGCCGTCGCAGATCACTGTGCCGATGAGTCACACCGCCCACCGCTTCGCTGCCGGTCACCGCATACGCTGGCAGATCAGCGGAGGCGCCCATCCGCGCTACGCCCGCAATCCCGGCACCGGGGAGTCGCCGGTGGACGCCACCACCTTCACACCGGTGCGCATCACGCTCCATGCGGACTCGGCGCTGATGCTGGCGCCACTTGCCCGCGGTTCCGGACCCAGCCCCACGGGGAACAGCTGACAAGCCGGCCCCGACGGTTGACCGATCAGCCCAGGGACTCGTTCTCCTCCTCGTCCTCGGTCGTGTCGGGGTCACGGAAGGGGCGCAGCCCCTGGCCGGCGCCGCTGGGGTCAGCTCGGAACAACCCCCGGTCCAGAGCCCGCCGTTCAGCCGAGCTGGTAGTCGAACCAGATGCGATGCGTGCCGTCGGTGTCGACGGCCATCCCTCCGGCACCGGAGATCCCGGTCAGCTCGCCGGTTCCGCTGGAGGGCACGATGGTGAAGAACTCCGCGGTGCGGTCGCTGCCGGACGTCGTCGCCGAGTGTACGAAGTTGAAGGAACCTTCCTGTCCGTGCAGGGAGCCTTCGAACGACTCCATGGCCACATACGTTCCGACGCCGGTCGCTTGGTCGAACGCGGCAGTGAACAGGGTCGCCGAGCGACCTGCGGCCTCGCCCTCGAAGTGCTTCTCCATCGTCGCGACACTGACCGGCAGCCCGGTGGACACGGCCGGCTCGGGCTTCAGCTCAGTCGGGACGAACGCTTTGACAGTGAACGCTGCAGTGGCTCTCATGCGCCGACCGTACCGGTGGGCTCTGACAATCACGGCCAGGCCACGGGCGACCCGGGCAACGAGCGACGAGCGACGACCGAAGCAGTGTGAGTGGTCAGGTGGTGTGCGTCTCGTGGGTTTCACGGTTGGCGAGCACCTCGGCTGCTTGGGAGCGACGTCGATATCGGTCGCGCTGGCCTGGCTCTTGCAGCGTTCCCCGAACATTCTGCTCATCCCCGGCACGTCGAAGGTGGCGCACGTGCGTGAGGCGGGCACCGTACGCGCTCGACGCGGTGATCGCGGCTACGGCCGACGCAGACAGCCCGACGGTGATGCGCCCCGCAACGGGACCCGCTTCCCGCCCGCGAGATGCACGCGGTCCCGCAGTGCGATCAGCGCCGTGGGGAGCCCGTGACCACCAGGGAAGCCCCTTCGAGCGGCGAGATGCCCGCCCGGGGGGCGCGGTACGGTCCGCGGACACCACGACATCCCCGGTCGCGCCCACCGGTGATGTGCCGCTGCCGGGGATTCACCATGAGTTCCAACGAAGCCCGCGCGTAGTCCACTTGCGACGGGATTGGTCGGCCGGACCGGGCTGGATCCTGCCCAACGTTTTCCCAAGTCCGCCCCTGACCGGCCGCAAGAAAGCAGAATCAAACCCTGGATGCAGCCAGAGCTATCGGGGGCGAAGACTGGTGGGAACTCAAGACGTGTGGGTACGGGCGCAGAGCGTGGCCTTTGGAAACCGGTTGGTGCGAGCCGACACGATCGTGGAGGTCAGCTGGGAGCGCAGTGCGCCCCAGTTCCTCACGTTCACCCTTACCGACCACCGTGACGAAGTACGCCATCAGATACGGGGCATCGGCTCGGCTGCCCCGGCCGTCAGTGAAGAAGAGGGCACCGCCCTGGTCGCCGCCCTGTTGAAGGCCATTGCCGCCACAGCGTTCCTTCCCGGCGCACACCTGCTGGTGCTCACGGAAGCGGACGGCACCGGACTTCGCTGGCGCCGCGCCCCCCTGCACGACATCGCAGAAGAGGCTGCCTCCTGACCGGGCCGGTCGGGAGGCGCGTGGCCCTGCGCCCGTGGAAGGTCTTTCGGCGGCTCTACGGCTGACGGCATCCCTATCCCCGTCCTGCTGGTACAGGTGCGCTCAGGCTCTGGGCTGCGGACTCCAGGTACTGTCCAGCGGCACACCGGCCGCCGCCGTGACCCGGTCACGGGAGGCCGCCAGCCGCGCCTTGAGCTCGGGCAGGTCGACGCCGACCAGTGCCCCGGCGCGCTTGACCACCTTCCCGGCGACGAGAACCGTGTCGACCAGGCCGGGATGCCCGGAGGCGACGGCCGTCCCGGCGGGATCGGTGACCGGCAGTACGGTCAGGTCGTCGGTACGCAGCAGGATCACGTCGGCGTCCTTGCCCGGGGCGAGGCTTCCCGTGCGGATGCCGAGTCCGAGGGCCTGGGCTCCGTCGAGGGTGGCGAACTCCAGTAGGTCACGGGAGTCGAGGCTGCCGTCCAGGCCCCGCTGGACGACGAAGGCGGTGCGCATCGTGGCGAACATGTCGCCGCCCACCGAGGGGACGTCGTCGATGGACAGGGTCGGGCGCAGGCCCGCGGCCATCATCCGGCCGGTCATCGGCCAGCCGAACCCCATCAGGGTCTGCGCCCGGTGGGGCAGCTGCCAGGGAGGGTAAACCCGCTGCCCTGCGGCCGCGAGGTTTACCAGTCGTGCACCACCGTTCAGGGGCGAACGACGTACACGTATGCATCGCGTGGATCGCGGACGTGCCGGAATCGGTCCTGCAGGCTTCTGCAGGTGGCACATTGCCCAGGGGATGCGGTGCGTTGCATGGTGAGTATCCAGGCAGACGTGTGGACTGGGGGGCGTGTGGTGGAGGCGGCGTGGGATCAACGCAGGATCTCAACGGGCGGCAGGACGTTGCTCCTGCCCAGGGCGTTCCTGGCCCTGGTGGTGGCCGATCTTGGCTGGGAGATCGTCAAGACCAATGCGGCTGGACAGGACCGTAGCGAGTGGCCTTGGCGTTTCACTGTGCTGGACACGTCGACCTGCGCGGCCATCGTCGTCCTGCTGACCGGGATCATCGTGACCCGCACTCAGTTGTCGCTGACTCTGCAGCCGGCTCTGAGTTGGTCGGCCTCCGTCGGCGGTAGCCGTGAGGTGACGGATTCGCTGCGAACGGTCATGTTGGTCAACGCGGGCGGCGGACGGTCTGTCGTGCATCGCGTGAAGTACCGGATACGTGCGGCACCGGATCACGCCGGGGCCGCTGACATCCCCTCGGACTGGATGTCCTGGCATGCTGCGATTTCTTCCTTCATGGCATTGGATCTGGACTGGGACCGCGACATCTTCCTGCTGCACCTCGGAACCGGTGCGGCTATCCCCATGGTGAGCAGAACGCGAGAAGGCATGGAACTGCTTGCGCTGGGGCCCAAGGCCGTCGAGCGGCTTGCTGTACTCGATATCCGCATACAGGTCACCGATGTGTTGGGAGACATACACCAACGCGATCTGCAGTGCATCCGCCCCGCGCATCGGCCGTGATTCGGCCAGTGCCCCCGCATGAACTCCAGGGGTTGGGCCAGACATTGAGGGCCTCCTTGTCCGGGCTCGGCCACCAGTTGGAGAGCGCTGCACTCAACAAGCCGGCTCGCGCATAGCTCCTGGTAGGTGGGTATGGTCTCGGCACTGGGGGCTGGCTTCCCCTCGGCCGTGCCCCCACTTCTCTGTCCCTGGTGTCGGCGGGGCGGGGCGGGGTGAGGGCTGGCGGTCGGGTCATGGTGGGGCTGCGCCGGCCGTGGGAGGGGCGTCGGCCGGTGGGCCGCTGCGGCGAGACTGGGGGCGGCAGGGGGCTGGCACACCGGTCCCCGCCCCCCTTCCCGGCCTGAGAGGATCACCAGGACCGTACGAACGAGTGCAGGGCGGGGAAACATGATCGGACTGGTACTGCTCGGGGTTCTCACGCTCGCCATCGGCGGGTGTGCATGTGTGGTGTGGGCGGAGCGCGGCGGTCCGCGCTGGGTCCGCGCGGCGGCGACCGTGACACTCACTGCGGGCCGGCTGCTGCGCCGCGCCGAGAAGAACCGGCGACGCCTGAGCCGAACCAGCGGCAACGGCGACTAGGTCCAGGCCGAGGAAGCCCAGGGCGCCGAGACCGACAGCACGCACGTGGGCCAGGATGCGGTCGCGGCGGGTCGTGGGCACGCATCGGGGTGGCCGCGGCGGTGGTGCCGGTACGTGTGCGGTGGTGCTGGTTGCGGTGGGGACGTGTAACGCCTTTGGACGGCCAAGCCAAGTAGAGATGTAAGGCATTGCTCGTCCGTTCAAGGAGTCGTCCGTGAAAGCGGAGCATTCAATAGCGCCACTGGTTCATGAGCCGCTCGGGTTCGTCGCGCACTTCCATCAGCAGCTCGCCGATGAGCTCACCGCCCGCGCCGCGGCCCTGCCGCCCGCGGCAGCGGTGCCGGTGCGGCCGCGCCACACCCGTCGGATCGCGGTCACCGCGCTGGGACTGGCCGCAGCCGCCACTGCGGTGGCGCTGATCCCGCACTCGGCCCCGACCACCGCACCGCAAGCAGGAACGGACCCCAGCACCCACGTGCCGGGCAGCGGTGCGCCGGTCCTGAGTAACGCCGCCTACACGGTGGTTCCGCGCAAGGACGGGACCGTCAGCATCCAGGTGACGGGCGCAGAGGTGTCCGGGCTCCAGGCGGCGCTGCGCAGCCTGGGTGTGCCGGCCGTGGTCCTGCGGGCCTCGGAGTCCTGCCACGCCAAGGTCCGCACCGACAACGCCAACCTCGAAACGGTCTCCTCGCAGGACCCGAAGAACGGACGCCTGATGGTGATCCGGCCCAGCGCCATCCCGCACGGTGACTCCCTGGTGCTGGTGCAGCCCTCCCTCAAGGGTGTCCTGCACCCGGAGAAGATGTACTCCATGGAGGTCATGCTGTCCCCGGGCGAGCCCAGCTGCTTCCCCGTCTCCCAGAGCGGCATCGGCGAGGGCTGAGCCCCGCCGCCGGACCCGCCATACGGAGAACGCCTCCTGCGCTGCCCGCATCACCGCCTGCAGACCCGGCGGGCAGCGCCGTTGGCCGCCGGGTCGAGCCGCCGGCAGGCCCCGGTCAGGCCCCGCGCCTGTTGCCTTCGCCGACGCGACGATGGCCCGATCCCCGGGTGGGCGCAAGGGTCCCGTCCTGGGATCAGCATCGCTACAAGCGACGCGACGTTGCCGCTGGGCGAAGTCCGCGGACCCTTCGAGCCCCGGGCATCGGCCGAACTGCCGCATCGTCAGGTCTGCCGCCCGTAGGTGGCGACCAGTAACCCTCGATCCTCCCCAGCGAGGACCCGCAGCCGGCGCCCGTCGTCACGGCGCGGCCCTTTCACCGAACAGGCCCCTGGGTGCCGTTCGGCAAGGAGCACCATGCACCATCATGACTCGGTTTTGTCACGCCTTGTTCGATCGCGGGGCACCGTCTCCGACCTCTTCTCCCGCCGGAACAACAGCCTGGGCCTGCTGCGGCTGCTGCTGGCTTCCGCCGTGGTGGTCTCTCACGCGCGCATCCTCGGATTCGGGGACCGCGAGTTCGGATACGCGTTCTCCGGCGGCCAGATCGACCTCGGATCCCTGGCGGTGTTCGGCTTCTTCGTCCTGTCCGGCCTCCTGATAACGCGCAGTGGAAACCGGCTCCCCGTCGGGCGCTTTCTGTGGCACCGCGCGCTTCGACTGCTGCCCGGCCTGTGGGTCTGCCTCACGGTCACCGCTCTTGGCGTGGCCCCACTGCTGTACTGGCGCCAGCACGGGAGCACCGCCGGTTACTGGCAGCACCCCCAGGGACCCCTCGCCTACCTGCGGGCGAACTGGGCCATCGGTATCAGTCAATGGGGCATCTCCGGCGTCATGGAAACAGCCCATGCCCAAGGCCTTGCCTTCAACAACGCCTTCGACGGCGCCCTGTGGTCGCTCAAGTACGAGGTGCTCTGCTATCTCGGGGTGGCTCTGCTCGCCCTGACCGGATCCCTGACCCGTGCCCGGCGCGCCGTCCTCGCCGTGACCGTGCTCCTGGGCTGGCTCGTCCTGAGCGACGCCATCGGGAACCGCTACATGTCCGGAGCCCCCGCCGCGAAGCACGGCGGGCCCTTCGACGTTCCCCTGATGGGCGCACTCGACGTGGACTGGGTGGTCTACCTGGGCTTCGCCTTCGCCCTCGGTTCGTTGATCGAGCTGTACAAGGAGCGAGTCCCGATCAGCGACCCGCTCGCTGCACTTGCCGCCGCGACGCTTCTCATCACCCTCTCCTACGGTTACTTCTTCGCCATCGGGGTTCCGGCCTACGCGTATCTACTGCTGTGGCTGGCCATCCGGCTGCCGAGGCCGCTCCAGAAAGTAGGCCGCACGCACGACTACTCGTACGGCATCTACATCTACGGCTTCGTCGTGGAACAAGCCCTCGCCACACTTGGTGGCGCACGCTGGGGATTCGGCGCCTACCTGGGACTCGCGTTGGGTGGCACCCTGATCGTGGCAATGCTCTCCTGGCATCTGGTGGAACGCCCGGCCATGCGGCTGAAGGACCGTGGAAGGTTCCGCAGCGTTGTGCGTGCCGACACGGCACCGCAGCCCGTTCGGCAGCGGCCCCGGAGAACCGGTTCCGAGGCACCTGCAGAGTTTCGGTGCAGGTCTCGCCCCCTCCACGACGGCCGAATCGACGCTACCGGTTCCATCACGCGCCCATACGCGCCTCATGGATGACGTTCCGGCAACACTCCGCCAGCTCAGATACTCATCCGTCTGGATCCGTCCTCCCGGCGGATCCGGACCGACAAGTTGATCACGACATCCAGCAGGCCCTAGCCGTACGGGTTGAGTGCCCAGAATCGGACGGTGTCGCTGCGACGGTCGAACCACAGCTTGGTGGAATAGCCGCTGCCGTCACGGTCGAGTTCGTGCGACCGGGTCCACTGCGGGTTCTCCGGACCCTCTCCCTGGAGCGGCTTCTCGAACCACGAGGAGAAGTCATCGGCCGGCCTCTCGGAGACGAAGGCGTGGGCCGCCGTCAACTCGGCAACCTTCCCCGGTACCAGCCGGGCGAAGCCCGAGATCACCAGCTCCGGAGATGGTATGCCCCGGTCGTTGTCACGGCTACTGACCCACTTGGCGTCGGTGAGCGTGCCCAGCAACGGGAACGCCCGCTCCAGCGGTGCGGTGTCGGTGTGCCAGTCTCCCTTGGCCCCGTTCGCCACCTGACGCAGGATCCACCAGGCGGGTAGGACCGCCAGCCCCGCCCCGATCCCTATCAGCTTCCGTCGCTCCAACGTGATCCCCTCATGCCTGACTCCGGGGGCACCATATCTGGATCGTGCACCTCACTCGGACCACCTAGTGATCACAACCAAGTACGCGCCCTGGGTGTGCAGGAGCCCGGAGCCGTCAAACAGAAGGCTCCTTGGTCAGGGGGCGCAGGCCGTCAGTGTTCACCTGCTTCCCAGACCAGTTCGCCGGCGTTTCCGACGACAGCGACGCAGGCCTCCTCGGTGCCGCCGAGGGCAGCGTGCCGGAGCAAGGCCGGCTTCCCTGATTCGAGGGCGGCAGCGGTGTCTTGGAGCATGGCACCCACCGAGCTCCACAGCGGCACGCCGGGCACCCACGTCTCGTGGTCCCACAGGAGAACTGCGCCATGGCAGTCGCCGAGCCGCAGATCGACGATGAGTCCGTCACCGCCGGGGCTCATCGCAATCGGCAGGAACGACGGCAGGAACCGTGGCTCTGGTTCACCGTTCGCGTCGAAGGATGCCCCTTCCTGTTCTGCGACCAGCAACCAGATCTCTCGCGTCTCCAGGGCTTGGTCCAAGCCCACCGGAGCATACGATCCAGGGATCCAGAAGTCGGCGCTGACACCGTCCAGGGTCCACCACTCGTGTACTTCGGTGGGGAGTGCTATCGCGAGATCTGCCTCGACTGCGCGGAGTTGACCCTCGTCCGCAGCCGGTCTTATGGGGGGCTTGTGGAGGCGGTCCCTGAACCAGGCATCGATGCGATCCCACGACGTACGCACTTCATGATCAATCGAGGTCATGGTCGGAAGTCTCTCAGGGAGCTCTGACAAGGCGCTCCGCACCGGCGGACCCGTGACTGGGCCAGCGAAGGTGCCGCCCGTTGAACCACTGCTCGTGCCATGATCCCCGGCAACCGGAAGGACGGTGACACCCTCAGCGGTGTGCTGCTGCGCCTCAGGCACGCTCTCTCGACAACCCGTAGGTGCCGCTCCAGCGGGCGTCGGACGGCCATCTGGCTCGCCCCTGACAGTAAGGGGCGATTCACCCGGAAGGTACGGAGCTACGGGAGGCTGCAGACGCCGGCCGACAGCCGCCCCGTGGGGCGGCCGGCCGTTGCGTGTACGTGAAGGGAGGGGCTGTCGGAGGCCACCGCCGGACATGCGGAGGGATTTCGGCGGCATCTCGAAAGTCGGCGTCTCCATCGCGCGCAGGCTGCTCCACCCCGACTGGACGACCGGACCGCAAGGTATGAAGCGCATGAGAATTCCCGGCCGAGTCTTAGCCGATGGCACGCACCGATCGGAAGCGGCCCACTGAGCGCTGAAGCGGAGCGCTCTCGTGACAGGTGCTGACCCGCTCGTGTGCGAGCCGCTCCGGGTGCGGCCGCGTCGCTCTTCGGCGGCACTTGTGTGATGGCGCTGCCGGGCACCACGGCGAACCGATATCGCTCGACTGCCGGTGATCCACACCCGCGTCGCCCACGGTGACTTCAGCCCGCCCCATGTGGCTCCCGCCCCTGCCGGCGCGTCATGTCGCGCCGGGGCACCCACCGCACGGACTGGACCCTCCTTGTCGCTCCAGCACCCGCCGTTCCCCCGAAGAGGAGAGAGACACCCGCCATGCCCGCACAGCATCATCCCTGGCTGCGCGGCAGCGCCGGCAAGCGCAACGGGCGGGATGCCGGGGCGCCTCGACCGACCCCAACGGACCGATTCCGCACGTGCCGGGCCACGGCAACCCCTGGCTCGACACGTGGTTCTGCACCAACCCCCTCTCTACTGAGACGAAGGTCTGAAAAACCATGAAGAAGTTCCTCGTACTCCTCGGGGCACTCGCCCTGGCCACCGCCAGTGGAACGGCGACCGCTGTCGCCTCCTGTTCCCCGTCCGCTGACCGGTGGACCGAGACCGGTGTCTCGTATGTCGACTCGCAGGCCGGTGGGCAGGGCCTGGCGTCCTGGAGCAACCACAGCCTGCTCTTCCGGGGCGGCGGCTCCATCCCCCAGGACCTCAGAGACCAGGGCTGGACCCACATCGGCGACCCGGAGATCGCCCGCCAGCACATCTTCGACGCCTACCAGGGCAATGGCGGTACGACAGCCAAGATGTTCGCCGTCACCACCCCGGGCGGGAAGCGCCTCGTCTACACGCATCAGCTCCAAGGCGACGAGCGGATGAACAACTCCTTCGCCGCCGTTTCCCCCGACGCGCAGTGGCTGGTCTCGGGCGAGTGGGACCAGCAGGACCGACTCCTGGTCTTTCCCGCACCGGTCTTCAACACCCGGGCGCCCGCGGGTGGCGGCGAGCTTCCCGAGGCAGGCCGGATCTCCCTGGACCACCCCGTACGGGACATCCAGGGCTGCGACTTCGTCTCGGCGAGGCGCCTGGTGTGCGCCTCCGACGACAGCACCCTGTCGCTGTGGCCGGTGGAGCGCCCGCTGTTCCAGGTGGACCTCGGCCGGGCACTCGACGGCAAGCCCGTCACTGGCCACGTCTCCGTCATCCTCCCGCTCCCGCAGCGCTCCGCCTGCGCGGGAACCGGGTTCGAGACCGAAGGCGTGGACTACGACGCCCGCACTCGCACCCTGCGGGTCGAGATGATCCCGCCCGGCGAGTGCGCCGCCTCCACCGCCGTCTACACATATCGCGCCCGCTGACGCTGTTCTCGGGCCCGGTTTTCGGACCCGGGCCGGGTCGGGCAGCGGACTGCCCGGCCCGGCCCCGCCCACGAAGGCAGGTCCCCAACTCACAGGTCGATTCTCTGCGGGCACCTGGGGACCGGCCCTACCCAAGGCGCAATTTGCCGAGCGGGGACGCCCTGTCCGCGGAGTCCGGGCCCACCCGGAGAGCCCACCTACGCAGGAGGAGATCTGTGTCCGAGCCGGCGGTTGACGAAGTCGAATCGCCCATGATGCAGGCCTTCCATAACCTGCCCGAACTGTCGCAGAGAATCCTGTTGCACACCCTCGGGAGACAAGCCGGACTCACTACACCCCTACCGGAACTGAGCCCCGACACAGCGGACCCCCGTCCGCTCGAGCCCTCGGTGGCCTCTACGAGGCGTACCTCCGTACCTATGCCGCGCAGGCCCCCAGCCGGGACTGCCGTCACCTGGTCGCCGTGCTGAACGACAACGTCAAATACGGAGCCTTCAAGGACTTCGACCAGCATGCGGCTGCATGCGAAAGCTGCTTCTTGGCCCGGACCGAGATCATCGCGATCTACGCAAGCCTTGTCATTCTGCGGGTCGAACTTCAGCGGCCGGCCGCCGCTGCCGTAGTGGCCGCGATCACCCCATCCGGACGGGCGGATTGAGGTGCGCCGCATATTGAGCCTGCGGCATCCCACGTCTGCTCTCGCGCCACGGCCAGGTCCAGGACCGTGATGCCGACAGCGCGGCAACGCGCTCAGCCGATCGGATCCGGTGCGAAGGAGCCCCCGCCGAACCTCCTGAGGGCTGTCCCACAACCCCGCTTCTACCGTGGCACCCGGACCGTGAAGACGGAGCCGAGGCCGGGAGCGCTCGTCACCGACACTGTTCCGTCGTGCGCCTCGGTCAGCTTGCGGGTGATGGCCAGGCCCAGGCCGCTGCCGCCGGTCTGCCGGGTGCGGGACTTGTCCGCACGCCAGAACCGGTCGAAGACATGCGGCAGATCTGCCGGGTCGATGCCACTCCCGGAGTCGGCGATTTCCATGAGCAGTTCGTCGCCCTCCACACGGGATCGCAGCACGACGCGGCCCCCGTTCGGTGTGTGCCTGATCGCGTTGGAGACGAGGTTGCTGATCACTTGACGCAGTCGCACCGGGTCGGCGTACACCTCCAATTGCTCTGCGGCGTCGATGAACAGCGCGACGCCTGCCGGGCCGGCGGCCCCGTGATGGGCCGCTGCCACCTGCTCCAGTACCTGACGGACCTGGAGCCCTTCACGGTGCAGTACGAGGCTTCCGGCTTCGGCCGCGGCGAGGTCGCGCAGGTCGTCGATGATGTGGTGGAGCAGCATCGCCTCGTCCAGCAGAAGGGCGAGCAGATGGTGGTCGGCCGGTGTGAGACCGTCCTGGGCCGCCTCCAGCCAGCTGCGGATGTTGGTCAGCGGGGTGCGCAGCTCGTGTGCTACGTCGCTGACCATGGCTCTGCGTTGCCGTTCCAGGGTCTCCCTGCGCTCGGCGAGGTCGTTGAAGGCCACGGCGACACGTCCGATCTCGTCCTGGGTCAGCACCGGGACCCGCACCGCCTCGTCGGCCGGGCGCTGGGCCGCCGCGATCAAGGCGCGCAGCGGGCGGACCAGCCGGAGGCCCAGCAGGACGGTCACGGCGCAGGCGACGGTGAGGACGATGCCCGCGGCGCCCGAGATCCGAAGGGTGTTCGCCGCCGACAGTTCGATGGAGGTTCCGCCCGGATTTCCGCGATCGGAGACGAACAGCAGAACGGGGGGCGAGACGTAGGGGCGGAGTTGCTGTCGGCGGCCGTCGTTCACGCACTCCTGTGCGGCGCGGTCCGAGTTCTCCTTGTCGCTGTTCCCGCGGAAGCGCCAGGAGAAGTCAGGGAACACCTCGACAGGTGGTCTGGCCTGCTGTCGCAGACACTCCGAGGCCAGTTCGCCGACCTGGGTGAGCGGCAGTTCCTCCGATCCGAACGGCAGCTTGAGCAGGTCGATGCCGCAGTCCTTCGCCAGCTTCGCCCGGCTGTCGGCTTCGGGCCCGGTGAGCTGGATCGTGAAACGTCTGCTGGGCAGGAGGACGGCCTTGGCGGCGATCTGCCTGGAGGTCAGGCAGTCGGTGATCTTGCGCACTCTCAACCGCTCCTGGTCCTGCTCCTTTTGTTCCAGGAGAAAGGGGCCGACCGCGCGCGGGTCGATGGGGCCGTCGCTCTCCTGGGACAGGACCGGATCGAGTCGCAGCGGGTCGATGGAGGCGGATGGCTTGTCCGGAAGGAGGACCGTCGATTCCGAGCTCGCGATGCGGGTACGGGCGGAGGTCGTGAGGGTGATCGCCCTGCCGGTTCCCGCTGCCAGCTCGCGGACCAGTCCCTGAACCCCGCCCCAGTCGGTGTGGGTGGCCGAGTAGCCGATCAGGGCGTCGTAGATGCGGGCGTCGGCCTTCGACGACCGGCCCTGCTCCGTGTTGATCGCTCGTGTGGTGGTGGTGACGGCGAGCCAGGTGGTCGCGGCCACCGAGCAGATCGCGACCAGCAGGGATGCGAAGAGCAGCCGGGCGAAGAGGCTGGTGTGCAGCGGTACCCCGAAACGGCCCACGTCATCGCCTGCTGGGGTCGGGTCCTGCGGTCAGCTTGTAGCCGACGCCGTAGACGGTCACCAGGTGAACGGGGCGGCGCGGGTCGGGCTCCAGCTTCTTGCGCAGGTTCATTATGTACATGTCGACGGTGCGATCGGTCGAGGAGACGTCCCAGCCCCGGGTGCGCTCCAGGAGTTGCTTGCGGGTGAACACCCGGCCGGGCTCGGCTGCCATGGCCGACAGGATCGTGAACTCGCCACGGGTGCAGGTGACGAGTTCTCCGGAGGGCGCCCGCACTTCGTGGCGGAGCGGGTTCACCGTGATCGCGCCCACTTTCAGGACTCCGTCGTCCGGGGGCGCGGCGCGTTCGACCCGTCGCAGCAGGGTCCGGATCCTGGCCATCAACTCGCGTGGGCTGTAGGGCTTGGTCATGTAGTCGTCGGCACCGAGGTCGAGACCGATCAGCAGGTCCTCCTCGGTGGAGCTGGCGGTCAGTATCAGTACCGGCATGGCGGACTCCTGGCGCAGGATCCGGCACACGTCGAGGCCGTCGACCTTCGGCATCATCACGTCCAGCAGGAGCAGGTCCGGCCGGAGCCGCCGGGCGCCCTGAATCCGGTCCGGCATCGTCGAGCCCATACCCGGAGCCGGGCCCCGGCCCGACTCCGACCACCTGGGACCGCGTGATGCGTCCGTGCACCCGGTGGCAGTGTCCGCGTCACTCTGGGAGTCGTCTTCAATGATCCGCGACATCGCTCAAGCCGCCGCGCCGCCCGTGTGGCGTCCCGTCCGGGGCCGCACCCGCGCGACGGACGAGGGCCGGCGTTCCGGCGGCGCGGCAGGAGTGCCTCTTGGCCCCATCGCCGCGGGGCTCTCGCAGTGACCCGCTCAGAGGCGGAACCCGCCACCGGAACGGAGGAGGACCCCACCACCATCGGCGCCAGTGCGCCAGGGAGCCGGCGCCGCCGTGTCCGGATCGTCGCCGCCGTGCTGATGACGGGGCTGGCGGGGGCCGGAATCGCGGTGGGTGTGCCGTGGGGGGAAGGCGGCAATTCCACACCGTCCAAGGCGGATCCGTCGGCGGGTACGGTCAAGGTCGTCCGGATGGATCTCTCCGACAGCCGGTCCCTCGACGGAACGCTCGGCTACGGCAAGCCGCAGACCGTCAAGGGGGCGGGGGGCGGCATCGTGACATGGCTGGCCCCCGGTGGGAGCACAGTGGCCCAGGGCCAGGTGCTCTATCGGGTCGACGACCGCGCGGTGCCGGTCTTCTACGGCGCCGTGCCGCTCTACCGGCGCCTCGCGGGCCAGAACACGGTCGGGCGGGATGTGAAAGTGATCGCCGAGAACCTGCGGGCCCTGACGTACGACATCGGGGTCCAGCCCTCGCCAGGACAGGTCGTCACCGTGACCGCTCCGGCGGACGGTACGGCATCGGCGGGCGGCGGGCCGGACGCGGCGCCGGACGGGACCGCCTCGGCCAAGCCCTCACCCGCCCCCGGCAAGGGGACACCCAGTGGCGGAAGCCCGGCCCCCCGGCCGTCCGCGACCGGCCGCGGCGGGGCCACGACCGGGACGGGGCCTACCGGAAGCCCCGGTACGGTCACGCAGGTGCGCGTCAAGTCCGGGGACGGCGTACTCACCCGGGCTCTGGTGGCCGCGATCAAGTGCTGGCAGACCGCCCAAGGAGTGCCGTCCACCGGTGTGATCGAGCCCGGTGACGTAGCGGTGCTCAGCGGTGCGGTCCGTGTGGAGAGTGCCGCTGCCCAGGTGGGCGACCCGGTCGCCGCACCGCTGTTGAAGGTGACCTCGACGGCCAAGGCCGTGACCGTGCCGGTGGACGCCTCCCAGGCGGGCTCCATCAAACGCGCCGACCCGGTGACCGTGAAACTCCCCGACGGCACCTCGACCGCCGGCAAGGTGACCGACATCGGCACCGATGCCGAGCAGTCGGCGAACGGGAACGGCGGACCGGCGAAGGTCACCGTCACGGTCTCGTTCACCGACCCAGGCAAGGTGAAGAAGCTCGACTCGGGGCCGGTCCAGGTGGAGTTCGTCTCCGAGACGCGGCCCGGAGTGCTCGCCGTTCCGGTCGCCGCGTTGCTCGCGCTCCGCGAAGGCGGCTACGGGCTGCGCACCGCCGACGGGCGGACGGTCGCGGTGAAGACCGGCCTGATCGCCAAGGGGATGGCCGAGATCAGCGGGGACGGGATCGCCGAGGGCACCCAGGTGGTGACGTCGTCGTGACGGCCCTGGGCACTTCGGTACTGTCGGTCCGCGACGCCGCGGTCGAGTACCCCGGCGGGGTCAGCGCCCTGGCCGGGGTCTCCCTGGAGATACAGGACGGCGAACTGCTCGCCATCGTCGGCCCGTCCGGCTCTGGCAAGTCCACGCTGCTGAACATCATGGGCACCCTCGACCGGCCGACCCGCGGCAGCGTCGTGATCGCCGGCCAGGACGTCACCACGCTGCCGGACCGGCAGCTGTCCGCACTGCGGGGACGCTGGCTCGGCTTCGTCTTCCAGCAGTTCCACCTGTCCGAGGGGCTGACCGCCACCGAGAACGTGGCCACCGGCCTGCTCTACGCCGGGGTGCCGAGGAAGCGGCGCCGCCCGCTCGCGCTCGCCGCGCTGGAGCGGGTCGGACTGGCCCACCGCGCCGGTCACCGGCCGCACCAGCTCTCCGGCGGCGAACGGCAGCGGGTGGCCATCGCGCGGGCCCTCGTCCACGAGCCCACGCTCGTTCTCGCGGACGAGCCGACCGGCGCGCTGGACACCGTTAACGGGCGCGCCGTGCTGGAACTGCTCACCCAGCTCAATGAGGAGGGGACCACGATCGCGCTCATCACCCACGACCGGGACATCGCCGCGCGACTGCCGCGGCGGGTGGAGATCCAGGACGGCCGCATCGTCACCGACACCGCCGACGGCCCCTGCACCGCTGACCCGGACACCATCGGGGTCGCGCCGTGAAGCCGACCCCACGGCGCGGCTCGATGCGCGACCTGCCGACGAGCCCGCGCAAGCGCTCCGCGACCACCCCGCTGCACCGGCCCGTCCGGCTCTCGCCCGCCGATCTGCTGCGGCTCGGGCTGATCGGCATCCACACCCGGCGGATGCGGGCGGCGCTGTCCGCCCTCGGCATCTCCATCGGCATCGCCACCATGATCGTGGTCACCGGCATCCCGGCCTCCAGCCAGAAGGCCCTGGACGCGGAGCTGACCGCGCTGGGCACCGACAGGTTGCAGGCGGTCGCTGACAGCCAAGCCTCGAACGGCCGGCCGGTCGCGTTCCCCGCCGAGTCGGTCGCGATGGTCAGACGCATCGGTCCCGTGAAGGCCGTGACCGCCGTGGCCAACACCCATGCCGTGGTGCGCCGCACCGACCGGCAGGGCCCGCTGGACGCCTCAGGACTGACCGTGCTCGCAGCCCAGTCCAACCTCCTGGACCTGGTCAACGCGCGGGTCCGCTCCGGCCGCTACCTCTCCGAGGCCACCGGGACGATTCCCACCGCCGTGCTCGGCACGGTCGCGGCGGCCCGGCTGGGCTTCCCCGATCCGCGCCCCGGTGAGAGCCCGCCGCTCGTACTGATCAACGAGCGGTGGTTCAGCGTGATCGGGATCCTGCGGACCGTCCCGCTGGCCCCGGAGATCGACCGCGCCGTCCTGATCGGCTGGGAGTCAGCCCACACCGCGCTCGGCTTCGACCGCCGCCCGACGCAGCTGTTCATCCAGGCGCAGGAGGCGGCGATCGAAGACGTGCACGCGGTACTCCCCGCCACGATCGACCCGCTCTCCCCGAGCCAGGTACTGGTCAGCAGACCGTCGGACGCCCTGGCCGCGAAGCGCTCCACCGAGGCCACCTTCTCCGGGCTGTTCATCGGCCTGGCCGGTGTCGCGCTGCTGGTCGGCGGTATCGGTGTCGCCAACACCATGGTGATCTCCGTCCTGGAACGCCGCCGCGAGATCGGACTACGCCGCGCGCTGGGCGCCAACCGGGGTCAGATCCGCAGCCAGTTCCTCACCGAATCCATCGTGCTGTCCGGCCTCGGCGGCCTTGCCGGGATCATTTTCGGAGTGCTCGGCACCATCGGCTACGCGGCATACGAGGACTGGCCGCCGGCCATCCCGCTCCCCGCGGTGAGCGCCGGGCTCTGCGGCGCGGTACTCGTCGGAATCGTCGCCGGCGTCTATCCGGCCGTCCGCGCCTCCCGGCTGTCCCCGACCGCGGCTCTGGCCTCGGCATGACACCTCGCCCGGCGGCCGGACCGCGCGGCAGTCGCCCGGGCACCACATATCCCCACCGCACCCCTATGGATTCATCGAACACACCGGAGAGGATCACACCATGCACACTGCCGATGCGCCCCCTTCACCAGGCGCCGCGCGCCTGCGAGCAATCGTCGCCGCGCTCACCTCGATAGGCCTGCTCGGGGCATGCGGAGGCGGGGCGGAATCGACCGAGGAGGCGCGCGAAACGGCAGTCGCCAGCGTAGCCGTCCCCAACAAGGCGCCCTCGGCGTCGTCATCGCCATCGGCGCAGACCGAGCGGCCCCTCATCAGGCCCGACACATCCGAGGAGGAGTCGGACCGGGTGAACCAGGTATGGATGGACTGCCTGGCCAGGAAAGGGCTCACGATGTTGAAGAATTCGGACGGCACCTGGAAAGGGCCGTTGCGCCAGGACGCGGCGTACGCGGAAGCCCAGAAGACCTGCGGCAGCAAGGAGCCTGAACTCCTGGAAATGCGGGCCGCCAGAGAGGATCCGGAATTCCGGGAGAAAGCGGACCGCTGGGTGAGTTGCCTGCGCTCCCACAACGTCAAAGCCACCGTCCAGGACGACGGATTGCTCGCGTTCGACGACTCAAGCGTGAACGACAACGCGTTCACATGGGCCAAGAAGTGCGAGGCCGAAGCGTTCCTCGCGAAGTAGCCCGCCGGGCCGCCCCGCCGCACGGGCAGCCTCTGCGGGCAGGGCAGTGGCCGCCAATCGGCACGACGCGCTGGCGGGGTCCTCAGGCGCTGCCGCGCTGCCCATCCGTCGCCGCTCCCGGCACGTCCAGCTCGATATCGTCGTTGCCGTTGAGGCCGGAAGACGGAGTGGCTGTGGCTGACGGCGCGATCGTGGTCCCCTTTGGCGATCGGCCGGACCAGAGCCCTGCGACGCGATCCATGGGGAGCGATTGACCTACGTCAGCCCCGAACTGCCCCCCGCCGCCAGCGCGGGCGGGCCCCTTCGAGGAGCCCGCCCGCGGCGTTCGTTGGCGCGATGAAGGGCGTCAGACGACGCTCTCGCCGTTGCCGTACGCCTTCATGTTGTATGTCCCGAAGCCGTTCTGGACGGGGTCGCCGGCGTTGTTGATGCAGTGCACGATGCCGCCACCGCCCGCGCCGTTGAGGCAGACGGTCATCAGGTCGGTGAAGACGACGCCGGGCGAATCGGGGACCTCATAGGCGCGGTCGGTGTAGATGTCCGCGTTGAGGTTGAAGAAGCAGTAGCTGCCCAGACCCCAGGCGTGGTGCTCCCTGACCCGGTCGGCGACCTTGTAGGCGGCGTAGCCCTTGGTGGAGCCGTGCACCCAGGCGCTCTGGGTGGGCACGTCGTACGGGTGCTCGTTCTGGAAGAAGTACGTGCGGCCGTGGTCGCCGTTCCACAGCACTTCGTACTTCTGGTAATGCTCCACGAACAGCCCGTACGTGGTGACGTGGTCGCCGTTGACCAGGAAGCCGGTGTCGGCGGGGTTGACCGCCCAGCCGACCGTGTCGTCCAGGCCGTGGTCGGCGCGCCACAGCCACAGGTGGTCGCAGAAGACGTCGTTGCTGTCGATCTGCACGCTGACGCCGGCGCCGCCGGCGATGGCGCCGCCGATCCGGGCGAAGACGTCGAAGAGTGCGGTGGGGTCGGAGTCGTGGCGGCGCCGGCTGCGCCCCTTGCCGACCCGCAGCAGCACCGGGGTGTGCGCCGAGGCCGCCTCGACGAGCACACCGGCGACGGTGACGCCGCTCACGTCGGCGACCTCGATGAGCGTATTGCCGTGTGTCGAGCGCAGCGTCGTGTAGCCCAGGCCCAGCACGACCGTGCCGGGGCGGGTGACGCGGATCGTCGAGGACAGGTTGTAGATGCCGGGGGTGAACAGCAGGTGCTGCCCGTGTTCCAGCGCGCGGTTGATCTCGGCGGCGGAGTCGCCGGGCCTGGCCACGAAGAAGCGGGACAGTGCGATGGTGCGGCCCGCGGCCGGTCCGCTCGCCCAGGTGGTGCCGGTGGAGTTACGTCGCAGCGCGGGCACGAAGACCTGGTAGGAGCCGTGCCGGTCCACGGTCAGGAACGGCTTCTCGCGGACGACCGGGGTGCGGTCGATGGTGGTGTGGGGCGGCGTCGGGAAGGACTGGGCGGGTGCGCCCTGGACGCCGACGAAGACCATGTTCCAGTTGGCGCCGGTCCAGCTGCCGATGGTGTCGTTGCGGGACAGCCACTGCTGCTGCGAGCCGGACTCGACATAGCCGTCCACCACGCTGTCGGCCAGGTAGCCGCCGCTGGACCACCGGTTGCCGGGCGGGCTCGGCCACAGGGTGGCGTTGCCCTTGATGTGGACCCGGCGCAGCGGGCACGCCTGGGCGACAGCCCAGCGGTTGAGGCCGTCCGGCGGCACGATGGTCAGGTTCTCCGCGGCGCGCCAGAAGTTCTGCGTGCCGTTGCCCTCGAACCACTGGGCGTCGACCGTGACATGACCGTTGATCACCACGTCGCCGGGGGCGGCGCCGAGGCCGAGGACGTGGGTGTAGAAGCCGACGTTGATGTCGACGTTGTACGTGCCAGGCCGGAAGGCCAAGGCGAAGCGCTCGCTGCCGAACTGGTTGGACTCCTGGAGGGCGAACACGGCGTCGACCTTGGCCTGGATCGCGGCGTCGCCCATGGACGGGTCGAAGACCAGGACGTTCGGGCCGAGTGCTGCGGCGCTGTGACCGTAAACGTTTCCGGGCTCGTGCGACGACGAGGCGGACGCGGACGACGACGCGAATGCCGATCCGGCGGAGATGCCGCCGGCCAGCGGTATCGCAGCGGCGACGGCAGCGCCGCGCAGCACGGTACGGCGAGTGGGAATGACAGACACAGCTCTCCCTGGACGTGGTGGATGGGGCGGCCGCGGCTGGTCCCTCAGCCGCGGGAGAGCGCTCTCAGGCTGGAAGTGAATCACCGTGGGTATGCAGCGTCAATAGGCGGGCAGCCGCCTGAGTTCCGGGAGTTGGCGGCCGGCCCGCGACAACTATTCCGCACCCAGGACCGACCGGGCGGGCTGCAGCAGTGGGTGAACTTCGGGCTCTCTCGGCCTCCGCCCAAGTCGACGTGGCAATCGCGGACCTCGCCGGGCGTCCTGCCGTGGGAGGGCGAATTCGTCTCCCCCCAGGGCATGCGGTTCCATCCGGACGCAGGCGACGGTGAGTCCCCAGGCTCGAGGCGGCAGCGATCACTAGGACAGACGACACCGCCAGGACGGACCCGCCGGTCATGACCGCGCGAGGTCCGTCGTGGTCCACGATTCTGCCGATCGGGATGCCGGCCGGCTGCGGCGAGACGAGGTGGGCGGCCGGGAACGCGGCGGCGGCCGGGAACGCGAACCACAGGCGACTGCCGCGACTGTCCACATCAGGCTGCGGCACGATCGCCTCCACCACCTGTTCGGCGTGGGTGACCCGCTCACCTGGGGACCGCGCCCTGCCTTGAGTGGGGTCAGGCTGGGACCAGCGCTTTGGAGCGGTCGGCAGCGATGTGTACGGCCAGCCCCGCCAGTACGGTGCCCATCAGGTACCGCTGGACTCGCAGCCAGGCGGGCCGCCGGCCGAGGAAGCCCGCGATCGTGCCGGCCGCCAGCATGACCGTGCAGTTGACGGTGATCCCGATCGTGACCTGTACGAGGCCCAGCAGGAAACTCTGCGCGGCTACGTGCCCTCGCGCCGGGTCGATGAACTGGGGGAGCAGCGACACGTACAGGATGGCGATCTTGGGGTTGAGGAGGTTGGTGACAAGCCCCATCGTGAACAGCCGGCGCGGCCGGTCTGCGGCCAGCTCCTTGGGTGCGAACGCCGAGGCGCCACCGGGCCGGACTGCCTGCCAGGCAAGGTAGAGCAGGTAGGCGGCTCCGCCTGCTTTGAGGACGGTGTAGAGGGCCGGCACTACGGCGAAGATCGTGGCCAGGCCGGCGGTGGCCACTGCGAGGTAGACCAGGAAGCCGACCGCGACCCCGGCCAAGGAGATCAGCCCGGCGCGGCGGCCCTGGGTGATCGACCGTGAGGCCAGGTAGATCATGTTCGGGCCGGGGATGAGGGCCATGCCCAGTTCCATCGCGGCCACTGCGGCGACCGCGCCGAGGGAGACAACCATTCGCATCTGCTTTCGAGGGTTGTGCCGACCTTATCGCGGCCGGACCGGAGAAGATCATCCCGCGATCCTCCGTCGGCTCCAACTCCGGTGGTCCGTCGCTCGAACAGATGCAAGTCACCGGGCTGTTGCGGTTCCCACTACCGCGTCACGGCACAGCCGCTCCGCGGGTAGGTCCTCATGCCCGGCAACCGGCCGGCGCCTGTGGTCGAGCCAAGCGACGTCGCCGACCGCCAGCCACGGCTCGCGGGCCATGGCCTCCGGGCGGGCAGGCGCGGCGGCACGGGCTGCGTCCGAGTTGTGCGGGGGCCAGGGGCATGGTCGATCCACGACGCCACCGGCAACAGCGGACAGACGAACTCCCACTCGGTATCGGACAGTTCATGTCGACGTATCACCCGACCATGATCCACTACTCAAGATTGTTTGAAGACACCGCCTAGGACGAATCAAGGACGAATCCAGGACGGCCGACGGACACGTGTCCATAGCGTCTCCGTAGCGGTGCTCACCGAAGACCAATAGGCGGGCTATGCGTGCGGAGCGTGCCTTCGGATTCCGCGCTTGAGGCGACCAGGGGAGGTGGCCGGATTGATCAATGCCAGGCACGACTCGTCTTTCGTACTTTTCGGCTGGGCAACGGGGGTGCGTTTCCTTTCGGGGGACGCGACCTCTGACCAGCGGCGACACGCCATTACTTGCGGTCGCTCCAGGTGCTCCTTGGGTTCGCTCCGCTGGCCGAGGCCCAACCGAGTTGCCTGCCACGCCTGCCCGGTGCGACCGGAAGCATCTGCAGAGACCCATCAGCGCACGATTCGTCAGATTGAGGAGACCAGCACCATGCTCAAGCTCCGAACTACCCGACGCGTCCTTGCCACGGCCGCCGCCACGCTCGCACTTGCCGGCGGCGTCACCGCCGCTACGGCGGGCAGTGCCAGCGCCGCCTGGCGGAACGGCGAGATGTACAACCTCGCGAAGAGCGAGTGTCTTGACGGGGGCGGCGGTTGGGTCAGCACCTGGGGCTGCAACGGCTCCCCGGTGCAGATCTGGCGGGACATTGCCCCGACTACTGACAGCACCTACCAACTGAGCGACAACGCGGGCCAGTGCCTCGACGGTGGACAGAGCTCGGGCCTGTTCTCGTGCAACGGCGGCGACTGGCAGAGGTGGACCGTCGAGAAGGCGGGCACCGTCGACGGACGTACCTACTACCGCTTCCGCTGGGCACACGACGCGTCCAAGTGCCTGGATGGCGGGCAGAGCAGGCAGGCGATGTGGTTCCCCTGCAACGGCGGGGCATGGCAGATGTGGTCCTGGAACTGACCCAGGTCTGCCGGTGCGGCTCGCCGGTTTTCCGGCGGGCTGCACCGGGACGCCGTAGCTGGGCGATTGTCGCGCGGTCGTCCACGCTGTTCCGGTGCGGAACTTCCACACGATGCCGTTGAGCACCGTACGGTCGTCCATCCGCTTCCTGCCCTGCAGCGACACCGGCAGCAGCGGCTGGACGAACTCCCACTCGCATCAGACAGGTCATGTCGACGTATCACCCGACCATGATCCATCACTCAAGACCGTTTGAAGACACCGCCTGGGGGGCTTGGGTGAGCGCGTCGCGGCCGAACAGGAGGGCGTATCCGGTGGGGAGTTGGGTGAGGATCCGGTCGAGGAGTTGGGGGCCGGCGAGGTGGGCGACAGTGGGACTTCGCCGATGCGCCCGGAACTGCACCAGCACTGATCCTGCCTGAGGAGGGGCAGGCCGTCAGGAGGTGGGGAGCCTTGGGGCAGCCAACTGTGGGTGCGGACGGCATGGTCCGCTGCCTTCACGCGGCGACCTGCCCCGGAAACTTGCTGGGCTCGTCGACCCTCACGGGGTACTGACCGTAGGCATCAGGCACTGCGTTTGCGCGCAACAGCCTTCTTCGCCGGGGCCCTCTTGGCTGCCTTCTTCGCGGTCGACTTCTTTCCCTCGCCGCCGGCCTTGGGTGTGCTGCGCGTGCGGCTGTGGGTGTCGGACGTGGAGGCGTGGCTGGCAGCGGTCTTCTTCGCCGGCGCCTTCTTGGCGGTCTTCTTCGCGGGGGCGATGTCGTGGACCGTGGCGTCTTCGCCGCGGTTCTCCTTGGCCTGGGCGAGGCTGGCTTCCAGTGCCTGCATCAGGTCCACGACCTTCCCGGCCGCGGGCGCGGGGGTGCCGGCAGGAGTGACTTCGGCGCCGTCGACCTTGGCCCGCACCAGGTCCGCCACCGCAGCGGTGTACCGGTCCTCGTAGGCGTCCAGGTCGGCTTCGCCCAAGGCGTCGATCAGGGCGATGGCGGCTTTGATCTCGTTGTCGGCGAGTTCCACCTTTCCGGTGGGTGCTGCCTCGGCCGGTGACTTCATCTCGTCGGGCCAGTGCAGGGTGTGCGCGATCAGGACGTCCTCGTAGGCGTAGATCAGCACGAGGTGTTCCTTGTTGTGCAGTGCCACCTTCCCCACGGCGGCCTTCCCGGACCGGGCCAGGGCCTGGCGCATCAGGACGTACGGTTTGTCCCCGCCGGGGCCGGGTTGCAGGACGTACGGGCTGTTGTACTGGGCGATGGGGACGTCGGCCATGTCGAGGAAGCCGCTGATCTCGATGGTCTTCGCGGTGGGCAGCGGCATGGCGGCGAGCTCGTCGTCCGTGATCTCCACCAGCGTGCCGTCGGCGGTCTCGTAGGCGCGGCCGATCTCGTCCGGGTTCAGGACCGTGTCGTCCAGTTCGCACTTCTTGCGGTACCGCACCGGACCGTGGTCCGCCTTGTGCATCTGCCGGAACGGGATCTTGTGGCTGCTGACCGTCGACCCGAGGCGCACCGGGATGGACACCAGGCCGAAGCTGACCGTCCCGGACCACAGCGGCTTCATCGCACCGTTCCCTCAGCTGAGCGGCTCATGTGTCGACGCTACGACCGCCGCAGTCGCCCCGCGACCGCACTGCAGTCCCATGGCCAAGCTGATGCGAGTGGTGACAGAGAGTCTCAATCGAACGAATGTACGGATGGGGGGTTATGGTGGAGATGCGACGGAGTGCTTCCGGTGGGGAGGGCGTGTGGGTGAGCACTGGAGGTGCGGATGTCGTCGTTTACGCACCTCCACGCCACGTCGGGCTATTCGGCCCGCTACGGTGCCGCGCACGTCGATCACCTCGTGCGCCGGGCGGCGGAGCGCGGCATGGGTGCGCTGGCGCTCACGGACCGTGACAATGTCACCGGCGCCGTACGGTTCGCCAAGGCCTGCGACGCCCGCGGCGTCCGCCCGATCTTCGGCGTCGACATCGCCGTCGCACCTCACTGCGAGGCGCCCCTCGGGGCACAGCTTCGTCGTCGGACCCCCGTGCGCGGCGGTGCCCATGTGGTGGAGGCGCCCCTGCGAGTGACGCTGCTGGCGCAGAACGCCGACGGGTGGGCGCGCCTGTGCCGCCTGATCTCCGCCGCGTACGCGGATACGGTCGCGGGCCTGCCGGTGGTGTCCTGGTCGGCCCTGGGGCAGCACGCGGGGGAGGGGCTGACGGTTCTGCTCGGCCCGGTCTCCGAACCCGTCCGCGCCCTGACCGCCGGCCGTGAGGACCTGGCCGAGCAGCTCCTCGCCCCGTGGCGGGACCTGGCCGGCGACAACCTGCGGATGGAGGTGGTGTGGTTCGGGCTGCAGGGCACCGGACCCGGTTCGCTGCGGCTGGCCGGCCGCACCCTGACTCTGGCCGACCGGCTCACCATCCCGGCTGTGCTCACCAATGCGGTCCGCTACGCCGACCGCGACCAGCACCGCCTCGCGGACGTCCTGGACGCCGCCCGGCTGCTGCGCCCCATCGACCGCCGGCGCCTCGACACGGGGGAGCGGTGGCTGAAGGACGCGGCATCAATGACCGCGGCCGCCGACCGCATCGCCGAAGCCGCCGGTGCCGGGCCGGAGCGCGCACAGCAGCTGATGGCGGAGACCGCAGGCACGGCGGTGCGGTGCCGGGTCGATCCGGTGGCCGATCTGGGGCTGGGCACCCCGCACTTTCCCGAGCCGGGCGTGGTCGGCGCGGGTACCGGTCCTGCTGAGGCGGCGGCGTTGCTGCGGGAGCGGTGTGAGGCGGGCATGGTCCGACGCGGCCTGGACCGCGATCCGGCCGCGGTGCAGAGGCTTCAGGAGGAGCTGGCGGTCATCGCGGGCCTGCAGTACGACACGTACTTCCTCACCGTCGCGGCCGTGGTCGCCGATGTGCGGGAGATGGGCATTCGGGTGGCTGCCCGTGGTTCGGGGGCCGGGTCGATGGTCAATCACGCCCTGTACATCGCCACCGCCAACCCGCTGGAACATCACCTGCTCTTCGAACGGTTCCTCAACCCTCGACGTACCTCGCTGCCGGACATCGACATCGATGTGGAGTCCGCCCGCCGCCTGGACGTCTATGACCGCATCATCGAACGCTTCGGCACGGACCGCGTCGCGGTCACCGGCATGCCCGAGACCTACCGCGCCCGCCACGCGCTCCGCGACACCGGGATGGCCCTGGGTATCGCCCCGCACACGGTGGACCGCATCGCGAAATCCTTTCCGCACATCCGGGCCTGCGACATCACCTCAGCGATGGCCGAGCTGCCGGAACTGCGCGAACTAGCTGCGGTGGCGGGCCAGTTCGGGCCGCTGTGGGAGCTCGCTGAGGGACTGGACGCGCTGCCGCGAGGGATGGCGATGCACCCGTGCGGCGTCATCGTCAGCAGCGCCACCCTCCTGAACCGGCTCCCGGTGCAACCCACACCCGGCGGATATCCGATGGTGCAGGCCGACAAGGAGGACGTCGAAGACCTCGGGCTGATCAAACTGGATGTGCTGGGGGTGCGGATGCAGTCCGCCATGGCGCACGCCGTCACCGAGATCCAGCGCACCACCGGCCAGCACATTGATCTCGACGACAGCCATCAGGTGCCGCTCGATGACTTCTTCGCCTTCAAGCTGATCCAGGCATCCGACACCATCGGCCTGTTCCAGCTGGAGAGCCCCGGCCAACAAGACCTTCTGGCCCGGCTGCAGCCGCGTGACCCGCAGGACGTCATCGCCGACATCAGCCTCTTCCGCCCCGGCCCGGTCGCCGGCGGGATGCCCGCGCAGTACATCGCCGCCCGCCATGGCGCCGCCCCCGCCTATCCGCACCCCGATCTTGAACCGGTGCTGGCCGACACCTATGGGGTGACGATCTGGCACGAGCAGATCATCGACATGCTCGCGACCCTCACGGGCTGTGACCGCTCCCTGGCCGAGATTGCCCGCCGCGCCCTGGGCGACAAGAACCGGCTGCCGAAACTGCGCGACTGGTTCCTACGCGAGGCCGGAGCCCGGGGCTACACCCCGGCGGTGCTGGACGAGGTGTGGGAGATCATCGAATCGTTCGGCGCCTACGGCTTCTGCCGCGCACACGCCGTCGCCTTCGCGGTGCCGGCGCTGCAGTCCGCCTGGCTCAAGGCCCACCATCCCGCTGCCCTGTACGCAGGGCTGCTGGAGCACGACCCAGGGATGTGGCCGAAGCGGGTGATCGTCGCGGACGCCCGCCGCCACAACGTGCCCGTCCTCAGCGTCGACGTCAACCACTCCCAGGCCACCCACACCGTGGAGCCGATGCCCGACGGAACCTGGGGTGTGCGGTTGGCGCTGTCCGCGGTCAAAGGCATCAGCGACGACCAGGTCGCCCGGCTGGTGGCCGCCCAGCCCTACGCCTCGCTGCAGGACGTGTGGCAGCGCGCCCGCCCGGCACGGCCGACCGCGGAACGCCTCGCGGAAGTCGGCGCCTTGGACGCCCTACGTGGCTCGTTGACCCGCCGGGATCTGCTCCTGCAGATCGCCGAACTACACCGCCACGCCCGAGGCCACCAGGGTGACGGGCAGCTACCGCTGCAGGACATCAGCACCAGCTCCGCCCCCAGCGGGCTGCCCGAGATGACCGGCCGCGAAGCGCTGGGTGCCGAGCTCGAGACCCTGAGCATTGATGTCAGCCAGCACCTCATGGAGCACCACCACCGACTGCTGCGCGAGGTCGGCGCCACCGACGCCGCCCACCTGGGCGCCCTCGAATCCGGCCAGACCGTCCTGGTGGCGGGGGTGCGCGCCTCGACGCAGACCCCGCCCATCGCGTCCGGCAAGCGCATCATCTTCGTGACGTTGGAAGATGGCTCCGGACTGGTCGATCTGGCGTTCTTCGAAGACTCCCACCCCGCCTGTGCCCACACCATCTTCCACAGCGGTCTGCTCCTGGTCCGCGGCACCGTCCAGCGCCGGGGACCGCGCCGCACCGTGGTCGGCACCCGGGTCTGGGACCTCGAAGCCCTCGCCGCCGCCCGCCGCGACGACGGACCCGAAGCCGTCCTGCGCCTCCTGGGCGACACCACCCGTCCCGAAAGCACCCCCGCCCAGCCCCCGCAGCGCACCCTCGCCAACGGAACCAGCGGCGCCACCTTGCACCCGTGGGCCGACCTGCAGCCCGCCGGCACCCGTTCCGCGAACCTGACCAGACTCGGCCACACCAGCCCAGGAAGCGCGGGCGGGTGACCCTCATGCAGCCGGTACAGCGCCACATCCTGCACGCGCACTTCCACGGGAACGCGCGCGACGACCCCGAGCTGTACCAGCACCTCTTGGAGCTCTTGGAGAACATCAGTCCCCGCGTCCAGGCGCTGGAACCCGACGGTGCGCAGATGGACCTCACCGGTGCGCTGCGCTATTTCGACCGCAGCCCCCGGGATATCGCTGAGCTGATCCGCCTACGGGTGGTGGCTCTTCACGGCGTCCAGGTGACGCTCGCCATCGCGGGCAATCGGCTGCTGGCCGGCATGGCCGCCGCCGTGACGCCGCCCGGCGACATCACCGTCATCGGCCCCGACCCGCACGACATCGCCATGTACCTGCGCCCTCAACCCGTCAGCGCACTGCCCGGCGTCGGGCCGGCCACCGTGAAGACGTTGACCCGGCACGGTCTGCACCGTGTCGGAGACCTCGCCGACGCGCCGCTGCTCACGACCCAGCGGCTGCTGGGGGCGACCACGGGCCAGGCCCTGTACGACCGTGCCCACGGCCGCGACCCCCGCCCCGTCACCCCGCAACCCGTCGCCCGCTCCATCACCTCCGAGCACCTCTTCGACCGCGACGAACTCGACCCCGACCAGCACTGACGCGTACTCCTCGGCCTCAGCGACCAGCTCGCCTCCCGGCTACGGTCACAGGCGCAGATCGCCGGCGCCCTGTTCCTCACGGCCCGCTACGCCGACCGCTCGGCCAGCACCCGAACCCGACCCCTGCCCGAAGCCTCAGCACACGGGGATGACATCCGTGCCGCCGCCTACGAGCTCTACGCGGCACTCGGCCTGCAGCGCGCCCGCGTCCGATCCCTCACCCTGCGCGCCGAACAACTCCGCCCCGCCCACACCGCCGCACACCAGATGAGCCTGGACCAAGTCCGGGAGAACCGCCTCGCCATCGACCCGGCCATCGACAAGGCCAACGCCCGCTTCGGCCCCGGCGCCGTACGCCCGGCCAGCCTGGCGGCGAAACTCCGAGGCCGGGATGTCTGATCCGCTTCGGTAAGCCAGCTCACTATGTCTGCTCGGCTGAGAGCGGAGCGGGACCGGCCGCGCCCGGTGCGGCAGCAGAGCCCTGATACGGCCGCAGGGCCCGGACCGCGTGTCGCGGTCCGGGCCCTGCCCCGGTGCCGCTCTGCGGCGGCGGTGCGTCAGCTCTGTGCGGTGTCGTCGCCCGCCTGCCCGGTGCCCTCAGCTGCGCCTGCCTTCTCGCGCATCTTGCGCAGCAGCTCTGCCTTCTGGTCCGCTGCACCCTGACGGTCGAGGTTGCGGTGCGGACCGTTGTTCTGCCGCTCGGCGCGGGACAGCCTCTTGCGCTGGCCGCCGCCCATGCCCACGGGATTGTTGATGTTCTTGCTCACGGTCACGGGTTCTCCCGGTAATGATGTGAAGTGATCTACGGATTCATCGGTGGGGGACGGGCGGCGACGTCGAGGGACGTCAGCAGAGGCCCATCACGCTCTCACTCGTAAATCGGCGTCTGGAAGAACATGACAACGTTACCCGGTTCCGTCGGCCCCGCACACCAACCTCCTCGCCGCCCCGGCGTCGGCCGGGTCTTCGCCGGGCGCCCGGGGTCAGCCGTTTCCTTCCAGGAATCTCAGCACCGCCAGCACCCGTCAGTGGGCGCCGCCCGCCCCGAGCAGGTCCAGATGGGCGTTACCGGGCCGCTGTGGACGGTGTCAGTGGTCGCGACCACACCGACGGTATGAGAGATCATCTCCGTTGCCCCGCCGTTACGGGACGCCCGTCAGCAGCGAGCCGGTACGTCAGTCCAGCCATCCGATGCGAGACGTGGCCCGGCACCCCTGCCCCGTCCTGCCGTTGGTCTGTGGGCCAAGGCGAGGCGATCGGCGCCGCGCTGCCCGGGACCGCATGGAGCGCTGCCGTACCCACTACGCGCGCAACTTGCTGACCAAGGTTCCGAAGTCCGCTCAGCCGTAGGTGGCCACCTTGTTGCGGACGGTCTTCGAACAGCCCGACGCCGACGCCGTCCGCCACCAGATGGAGTCTGTGATCACCACCCTCGACGACAAGTCACCCACCTCGTCGTGGACTTGGTCGGCATCCCACTTCGCCCTCCCGAGCAGGTGCTGCATGCCGTCCGGGGTCCTGTCCCCGGCCCACTCGGCGATGGTCCAGCAGTTCTTGCGCGGCAGGTCCGACAACTGGCCGAGTACCAACTTCCTGGCCCGGCGTCGGGATTCGACCCGTGTGAAGCGTCCCGCTATCCGGCTCATCAGGCCCTCGAACGCCTCCTGCCAGCCGGCAGGGTCTACGCTGTGACCTGCGGCCACCGCATGATCGTTTGTCTTCACACACCGATGATCAACGGTGGCCGCACCCGTTTCCACACCGCGTCAGGTCGCGCAGCGTCTGCCTGCCGTCCTGTGTATCGGAGGGCTTGTGCAACGTGGCGAAGTCTGGTGGGTCCAGTTCGACGAGCGGAGGTTGGTCGTACTGCTGTCAGGAGACGACGCGTCCGGGTTCCAGGTGATGCAGGTCGTCGCTCCGGCGGGCCTCGACATCAGCGGTCTGGGCATCGAAGTGACGGTCGGCGCCGGTGAAGGGCTGCCGCTCGAAGGCGTGCTGCGGCTCGCGTTCCCGCGTCCAGGCTTCACCCCGTGCACGTGGCTGACCACCGTGTCCCGGGACGACCTGATAGAGCGGGCGGCCGTCCTGTCCTCCAGGAAGCTCAGCGAGATCGACGATGCCCTCCGACTCGTTGAACAAGCACAGGAGCGGACCCCGGCAACGACCGCGAAGCTCAGCGAGATAAGGGACGCCCTCCGTCGCGGTGAACTCGGGTAGACGGAGAAGGAGCCGACGCCCGCGACGGCATGGGCGATCTCGGGCGAGATGATCCACGCTGGACACCTGCCGCCTCGACTCCCCTCACCCTCGAGATCACGATCTACGGCTGGAGTACTACTGAACTTGATTGGGTGATGTCGGGTGGGCGGGCTGTGCGTGCGTCCTGACGGGAATGCGGTGGCCGAACGCTGATCGGCCTGCGATTGTGTGGGCGTGCCAGAAGACCTGACGATGCGATCGCTGTTGCCGGACACGATGTGGGCGGCCGGGTCGATTCGGATCATGAGTCGGACCGTTCGCGCCGACGAGATCTCGGCTCGTCTGGGGATTGTTCCGGACGAGCTGTTCGAACAGGGGAGCTTGATGAGTCCCCGGAACCCGAGGAGTGCCCGGAGGGAGTCCAGTGTCTGGATCCGGCGGAGCGGTCTCGGAAGCGACAGCGAGCTTGAGGAGCACGTCGCGGCGCTGGTCCGAGTGGTCAGCGGCAGTCGTGAGGAGCTGATGCGTCTGTCCGCCGAGTGCGATCTGGATCTGTTTCTCGGGTTCGGCAGTGAGAGCGGTCAGGGAGCGTGCGTCCTGCCGGCCCGCCTGCTCGCCGAGGTCGGCGGGCTGGGTCTCACTGTCGTCCTCGACCTGTACCCGCCCACGTCAGAGGTGGGTGTCATGGGGGGATGATTGCCGCCCCACCCAAGCTGGGTCGAGGGACTCGACTGGTCAGTCGAAGGTGAGTCCGGTGCCGGTGAGGCAGCTGTCGACCAGGTCCGGGCGATACTGGATCTTCTTGAGCCGGCGCTTGACGACTCGGGTGATCTGCCCGAGGTCGGCGGCGAGGTTGCCGATGTCGCGCTTGACCAGGGACCAAATGCCCTCCTGCGGGTTGAGATCGGGGGCGTAGGCGGGCAGCTGGAACACAGTGAGCCACTCCTCGTTCGCGTCGATGAACTCCCGTATTCCGGCGGTCAGGTGGAGGCGGAGGTTGTCGCAGACCAGCACGATCGGGCCGCCGAGCTGGGCGTGAGCGCGGACAACCAGGTCGCGGAAATCCCGCGAACCAAAGCCCTTCGGTTCGTCCTTGCGCCCCCTGTACTCGCGGACCGCGTAGATGAGTCGGGACCGCTCGCCCGGCCTGTAGCAGGTCATGCCCGCCATCGACACCCGCCCGGAGCCGCGTCCGCGCACGCGGACGACGGATGTCTGGCCGATCCGGCCCCAGGTCCTGGCCCGCGGCGGAGTCATCGACTGCCCGGCCTCGTCCTCAAAGACCACCCAGGCGCCGCGCTCCGCCGCGACGCTCCTACCCACGGCCAGGTCTCCTTCCTCCATACTGCGACCGCCTCGTCGTCGCGCTCGATGGCCCGTCGTGCGGGCTGCTGCCACGACCAGCCGTGACGCTTCAGCAGCTGCCATGTGCCCTCTACCGTGTATGAGACGTGGAACAGCCGGCCGATCAGCGTCGTGATCCGGGCGAGCGTCCACCGCTGGTCCGCCCATCCGTGGGCGAGCGGGCCGCGCTCCAACTCCCGCTCCAGCCTCACGACCTGCGCCTCACTGAGCCGAGACCTTCCCGGAGAACCCTTCGACAGCACCCCGGCCTCGCCTTGTTCACGCCAGGCCCGTCGCCACCGCTCCACCGACCCCGCTCGCTCACCCGCAGCGCTGCAGCGATCTCCCCGTTCTTCTGCCCGCTCTCGAAGCGCTCGACGGCCTGCAGCCGCAACCGCTCCCGCTTGACTCTCTCAGCGTCGGTCAGCCCGCCGCCCTGCGCGTACCGCACACCTCACGGCTACCGGAACGGGCCAGCGACTGTCAGGCAAACGACCCCGACATCACCCAATCAAGTTCAGTAGCCTGAAAACGAATCACCGATTGGCCGTCGATACACCACGCCAACGGACGTGACCTTCCCCCGTCACGCAGATTGTTAGCGAGCAGAGGCAAATAGGGGGCCAGGCTGTGCCATGGCCCTGGGAGCGGGGCAAGGCCCTTGCGCTTGAACGCGGCGGTTTGTTCTACGGGCACTGGTGGCACCGGCTTAGGACACGAGGAATCATGGTCGTCAGTGGTTCGACTCGACCAGGCTCCGGCAAGTGCGTCACCGTAGATTTCTCGCGCCCTCAGTTCAGGATTCACAAGCAGCGTGCTGCGGCACTCGGCGGCCCAGGATCGCGCGGATCCCCATTTCACGGGACAATCGAGAAAGGAAGGGATTGCCGTGAAGAGCACACAGCCCACGACGCCAGTGGTGGTGACGCTCACCAGCTGCTCGCAAGAAGATGCCAATGCCGTCTTCGAGGCACTGCGCCGATCTTTCGACTGCGACCGCACAGACGACGAGGCGCCGAACGCCGCATCGCACCCGCACACCGTGTGGGCCTCCACCTTCGAGGTGACCCCCGAGCATGCGCCCCTCGCGCCGGCGCGGCTGTCAGCCGCCGTCGAGGCTGGCCTCCAGGGCGGCTACTGGGCGGTTGACGAGATGTTGGAGGCACTATCCGCCGCCTTCAACGTTCAGGAACGCAGCACCGCCGCCGGGGACCAGGAGAAGGACGTGCAATTGCGGCTGGTGAGCTCAGTTGGGTGTGGATCCTTTCGAGTGAAGGGGTGGGTCAGGCACCGAGCACGTATTTGTCCTGCTGAGGGTTCTGATGAACCCGTTCGTGTTCGCGGGCTATGTGGAACGGCCAGTAGGTGTTGAAGTCGCCGTTGCTGAACACGGCGCGGAGTTTGAGGACGGCCTCGGCGCCGTCCAGGCCCCAGCGGGCCCCGGAGATGTCGAGCCGGTCGGCGATGAGATGTCGGCACGCCCCCTCGATCACTCCGGACGCGATCGGCCAGCCCGCCGCCAGCGCCCGGTCGTAGTGCAAGAACTTGGCCTTGCTGGTCAGATAGCGAATGCAGGAGTCAGCGCCGCGCCGCTGATCGACGGTTAACCCGGCCTTGTCTGCCCGGGTTTCGATCGTTGTGGCGACCCGGCGGGCGTCGCCGACGAGTACGGCCAGGGCCTGTACCGAGACCCAGTCCTCGGCCGCCGGATCCCCGCTGTCGTGGAAGGACCACGCGGCCGACCACAAATACTCCAGGACGTGCACAATGTCGATGACGATATGGACCGTCGCCCTGCGGCGGGCGGCTTCGGCCTGGATCAGCTCCAGTTGGTGCGGGGCACCGTCGACCAGCACCACCCACGGCCTGCGGTGCCCCGGATCCCGGGATTCGGCCTGTTCGAAAGCCCGGGCGATGACGCTGGCCGGGGTGTCGGCGACCGACCCGTCCAGCCATTTGCCTTTCGCCTTCGGCCCGGGCCGCAGTACCCGGTCCCCGCCTCGGCCGCCGGGCGGGGCGATCACATCGTGCGGACGGCGCGGAGCCGGTTCGCAGTCGTAGACGCAGGCCAGCGTGGCCATCCGCTTACGGGCCGGCTTTTCGCCCGAGGCCAGCCGGGTGCGGAAACGGCCCGTGCCGCGAGCGGCTGCGGCTTTGGCGGTCGCGGCCCGCAAGGCGTCCGGGCGCATGACGATCCCCTTGCCGTCCACCGAGATCACCAGCAGCGTGGAGGCGGTCGACGGCAGGCAGATCCGCTGGGCGTAGAAGGCGTCGATGTCCCGGGCCGCGGTGACGACGGCCTGTCCGATCTGCCGTTTGCCGATCACCGGCCCGCACCGGCGGGCGATCGCCGCGCTCGCGGCGTCGAAGGAACCCCGCGCGGCCTCGAGCGCGGCCAGCCGCACCAGCCCATGGCTGTGTCGGTTCTTGGGAAGTGACAGGGTCACGTCGGCCGGGTGGTAGTTGCTCATGCCCGGTGCCCGCCAGGTGCACCGGCGCACCGTCACCGTGCCGAACAGCGTGGCCAGGGCCCGCCGGTGGCCGTATTCCACCCGCGGGCGCGGGAGCTGGTCGGCCCCGATGCGCGGGTGGGGTTGGGACCGGACAGCTCTCTCTTCACGCAGGGCGCGCAGGTCCAGGTGGTCCTGCAGCAGTTGGCGCAGGATCTCCCGGCCGCGCGCGTCGAGAAGTTCTTCCAGTTCATCGTGGGTCAGCCCGCCGGCCGCCGGGGCGGTGAGGTCGGCAACCAGGGCGGTGAAGAAATCAGTCGCGCGGTCAAAGGGGTCAGGTGTCGAGGGCGTGTCGTACGGTCCCATCGGGCTCTTCTTCCGAGGGCGATTTGGTTGGCACCTTCGAACCTAGGGAGAAGAGCCCGCCCGCGCTACGGCTTCACGATTCCGCTCCGTCCGACTGCCGCTCGGGCAGGGTGAAACGTCCCGGCCCGTCCTCGGTCAGCCAGTCCCGTTCCACCAGCCTCTTCAGCTTCGACCGCAGCCCCTCAACCTTCGACCGGTCCACACTCAGCCCTGCCGCCTCGGCCACCTGCATCGCCCGCAACGGTCCTTTGGCATCGGCGAGAACCTCCACAAGATCTTGGTAGGCCCCTGGTAGCACTGACACTCCAAGGCCCTGGCGCCAGGGCGGCACCATCTGCACCCCGATCGGCGAACCGTCCCCGAACCGGGAAACCTCCGGCGCCGCATCCGGTTCAGCGTCCGTTTCCCTCTTGTGTCCAGCGGCCGGCGGATCCGCACCGGTCTCGTCGAGGATCTCGCCGACCGTCTCCCGGGTGATCTCCAGCCGGGACAGCCGCCCCTCGGCCTGGGCCAGTCGTTCGTGCAACTCCGCCATTTCTCGACGGAGTTCGTCCACTTCCGACCGGGCCGCAGCCTCCCGTCGGTGCAGTTCCTCGAGCAGCGAACTCATCGGGCGTCTCCTCGCTCCCGCCCAAAACGGTAGAAGAAGACGTCTCCTCACAACAGATCAACGCACAACTTCGCGGGCTGACACCCTGCAGAAGAGCTGAGTTCATCCGGGACCTGAGCGGCTACCGGCGCAGGTCCGGGTCGTGCGAACGAGCGACTGGATCGGGATGCTCTCTGCACCAGACCACAAGGCAGTCGGTCAGACGATCGAACGGCCCGTCGTCGGCGGGTACGCCGGGATCGCTGATGAGGGTTAGATCGTCAGCGATCTCCTGCGATGCGGAGGTATCGAACACCTGCGAGTCGCTCAAAGTGCGCTGGAGGAAGAGCACCAGCCGCTCGAAGCTGTCGTCCCAGTTGATGTTGCCGTTGCGAACGGCCTCGTCGCGCAGCTTCTCCACGGCTCGAATCAGTTCACCCTGAACGGTGTCCGCCTGCCCCCGCTTGGGGACGTAGGTCCGCCAGATCCGGCCTGCCTCTTCAGCGTATTTCACGAAGGTCCACTGTATCGGGGCCCTCCCTCGAAAGGATCCGCACCCAGCTCAGTTCGATAGCTGACCGGGCCGAAACGCGGAGCCGGGCGGCCGGTATGCACCACGCTGTCGCAGACGGCGGTGCTTCCAGCTGTGCGGGTTCACGACACTGCCCTTGCAACGACCAGCGGGCCGCTCACGTCGCTGCTGCGTTGGCACGCCGCGGTGGGCGGCGTCCGGATTCGTGGAGCGCGGGGGCGTTGAGAGTGTGAAAGCCTTGATGCTGTTGGGGACTGTGCGGCCGGGGAGGCGTTCCGCTGATTCCAAGGCGCTTTCCGACTCCGCGTACGAAGAGAGGTCGCCTCATGGTCACCTTGCAGGGAAAGACCATTGCGTTCCTGGTTGCACCCGAGGGCGTCGAGCAGGTGGAACTGACCCAGCCCTGGCAGGCCGTTCTCGAGGCGGGAGGCATGCCGCGCTTGGTGTCCACCCAGAGCGGTTGGGTCCAGGCATTCAACCATCTGGACCACGGTGACACCTTCGAAGTCGACGATGTGGTCGACGGTGTCTCGGCCGACGAATACGACGCTCTGGTACTGCCAGGCGGCGTGGCCAATCCCGACGCGCTACGGATGCATTCCGCTGCGGTGGATTTCGTCAGGGCCTTCTTCGGCGCCGGGAAGCCTGTAGCTGCGATCTGCCACGCCCCTTGGATCTTGATCGAGGCCGATGCGGTCGGCGGGCGGAGCCTGACCTCATGGCCGAGCCTTCGCACCGACCTGGTCAACGCCGGCGCGCAGTGGGTCGACCGACAGGTCCAGATCTGCACTGCCGGACCCAATGTGCTGGTGACCAGCCGTAAACCCGATGACCTGCCCGCCTTCGGCGAAGCACTGGTCTCCGTGTTCGCCGCGGCGTAGCGGGTAGGGGTTTGCCATGGCTGACCACCTGCAGATCGAACCCCAGGGCGACCACGTGCTTACGCGATCCCACGATCGTGGAGTGGCGTGGCAACGGCCCTGACGTATGGGAGAGCCGCTGCCCCGAGGAAGGCGCCGAGCCCACGGGGCGGCCGACGGAGTTTCAGGGCAGTGGTTGCCGTGGCGGCTGGGCCTGTTCCTGGGGTGGTGCTCCGAGGCGGGTCTGGGGCGCGATGCCGGCGTCGTCATCGCGAGTTGCGGGACTTCCTCGCTCACCACTGATGACACCCGACGCCCGTGGATTGCCGGACAGCACGATTCCCGGCGTTGAGCGGGCACGGGACAGTGGTGTGAAACACGCGAGATCGCGAGTGCCGGCGGTGGACCTGCTCCTGAGCAGGTGCGTGGAAAGCCCGGCACCGGCGGTCGTACGGCCGCCCGCATCCGATCGGCGACCTGCGCGTTGAAGCGGCAAGAGGACAATGGGAGCGGCGCCCTCACGTTCACGATGCGGCCGGAAACCCGGGACGGACGAGATGTCAGCGATGGAGAACAAAGAAGCTGCGGGGCCCACCGCAGGAACCACCGGCAGCGACGTCTTCGGCGCACCGTGCTGGATCAGTCTGATGGCCCGCGATCTGGAGAGCGCGCAGCGGTTCTACGGAGCGGTGCTGGGCTGGGAGTTTCGGCCCGGCGGACTGGGTGACGCGTTCAGTGTGGCGCTCGTGAACGGGTCGCCCGTTGCGGGCATCGGTGCTCTGGCGCCTGCGTTGCAGGTGGCCGTGGCATGGACCCCCTACTTCGCGGTAGCGGACGCGGACGTGACCGCGGCGCGGATCCGGGAGCGCAGCGGTACGGTCGCGGTTGGGCCGCTGAGCCTCGGGGACGGCCGCGGGGCACTGGCCGCGGACCGGGACGGCGCCGTCTTCGGCATCTGGGAAGGGCAGTTGTTGTCCCAGTGGGATGCATGGCGGCGACAAGCACCGGCGTGGTTGCGACTGTGGACCCGCAATGCATTCGACGCAGCCATCTTCTACGGCGAGGTCCTGGACTGGGCGTGCGAACGCCCCGGGTGCTGCGAGGTCGCCTACGAGGACCAGGAAGTGGTGCTGCGCAGCGCGGGGCATGTGATGGCCCGGTTGAATTCCGGCGCTGTCGAGGTGGCGCCGGACCCTGCGAGGCGTCCCCGATGGCAGGTGCACTTCCCCGTGGCTGATGTGAAAGCGTGCGTGCGGGCAGCCCTCGAACTCGGCGGAACCGCCGTTCCGCACTCTCCCACGCCCGGTCAGGGACAGGCAACGTTGCGTGACCCCGACGGGGGGCTGTTCACCGTCGTTCCGCACACTTCCGGCAGGTGAGTGCGCTCCCACTCATGCGGCGAGGTGAGGGATTCCACCGGCTGGTCCATTCGATCCACCGGAATGGCGCAACAGTGCTGGTGGGAGTCGCCTCGGCGACGTGTTGGCAACCGGTGAGCGGAGCGGCCGTCGGTGCCAACTCGGCTGCTCCGCAAGCCCCGTTCGATGGCATCCGGCAGCGCCTGCCCGGCCCCGCAGAGCATCGGCTCCCCTCTGGCTCGCCGCGCCGCGGGGCTGATGGGCTGGTCCTGCTCCCATGGCGATGTCCCCCGACGCTTGTGGGGATGGTTGGTGGCTGTGCGCCGATGGGGTGGGTTTGGGGCGCCGCAGGCCGTGCTGGGCCGGTGGCTGGGCTGTTCGGCGATGAGGATGTCTGTGGATGTTCCCCCTCTGAGAAGGAGCCATGCCGTGTTGGAGCGCACCCAGCGTAAGAACGCTCTTGAAGTCACGTTCGTGCTGCCTGCTGAGGAGCCGAGAGGTGCGGTGAGCGTGGTGGGTGATTTCAATGGCTGGCAGCCGGGCGTCCATCCGCTGGAGGAGCGTCTCGACGGCACGCGGGCGGTCACGGTGAAGATGCCCACCGCGAGGCGAGTGCGTTTCCGGTATCTCGCGGAAGGCGACCACTGGTTCAACGATGAAGCTGCCGACGGGTACGACGGAGACAACAGCCTCCTCCACACCTGAGCGCCGATCCCGTACGCACCGCCTTCAACCGGAGATCTCCCCCGGAGGAAGCGCGTCATGTCAGAGATCTGGGAGTACTCCGCCGATGCGCGCTATGAGGCCGGTACCGACCTGATCGGCTACCAGGTCGAAGCGACCGATGGTCACATCGGGAAGATTGACAGTGCCTCTCACGAGGTCGGTGGCGCGTATCCAGTGGTGAACACCAAGCCCTGGCTGATCGGCAAGTACGTCGTGCTACCCGCGGCACCGCACGGCGGGTAGACCACGATGACGAGATGATCTACATCGGCCTGACCAAGGGCAGATCAAGAACGCGCCGGAGTACGACCCGGACGTCCAGGGCGGTGGCCGGAGTGGACCGGCTGCCCGCGAGAATCGACGCCCCGCCCGCCCCCGCTAGCTCACGTCTACCCGAAGCCGGACCGCCGGATTCGTGTCCGGTCGGGCAGCGTGCCGCTGATTCGCGTGCTCGCGCGGTGTTGATATGCGTCAGGCCCCGGCGGGGCCGGGGCCTGACGATGACGTGCGATGCGGCCGCCTACCAGCGGTACCAGCGACCGCGGCTGCCGGAGGCACCCGTGCCGCGCATGACGAAGCCCAGCAGCCAGACCACCAGTACGACGACGGCGACCCACCACAGGATCTTCAGCGCGAACCCGGCGCCGAACAGAATCAGGGCGAGCAGTAGAACCAGAAGCAGTGGACCCATGGTTATCAACCTCCTGACCAGCGGATACCCCGGGATGGATTCCGCAGTCACACAATTTTCCGCCAATCGGAGGGCACCCTTCGTCGCCGGGGCGGAGCGCCGGGTGATTCCTCATGTGTCCGAAATTGCCGGGTATTGACGTGGCCGACCTGGGTAGGCGGCCAGGTGCATCATCCGCACAGATCTTGGAGGAACCATGGGTGCCGAAGACAAGGCCGAGAACACCGCGGACAAGGCAAAAGGCAAGGTCAAGGAAGCCGCCGGTAAGACTGTGGGCAACGAGCGCCTCGAAGCCGAAGGCAAGGCCGACCAGGCCAAGGGCGATGTGAAGCAGGCCGGCGAGCACATCAAGGACGCCTTCAAGCACTGACTTGATGCGACGTGATCCCCTGCAGCCATCCACGACTGCGGCCTTCGCGCGGCCGGAAGGGCTTCAACGCCTTCCTCCCGCCGTATCTTCGCGGACCGCCGTCTGATGCACGCGATCCACGCCATATTGTCCGGCGATGGAGGAAACGCGTGTTGGTCGGAGGTTGCAGGGAAGGCGACTTTTGAGGGTTTCCCACCGAATAGCCGGAAGGGATCTCTCGCACCACTGCACGACGACGGAAGGGTTTCTTGTGACTGACAACATGTGGGGATACCCGGCAGCTTCGGGTTACCAGGCCGGTACGGATCTGACCGGGTTCAAGGTCGAGGCGACCAACGGCAGCATCGGCAAGGTCGACAAGCACTCCGATGAAGTCGGCTCCGCGTACATCGTTGTCGACACCGGAGTGTGGATCTTCGGCAAGCACGTCCTGCTCCCGGCGGGGACGATCCAGTCCATCGACATCGCCGAGCGGAAGATCTACGTCGCCCGCGACAAGGACGAGATCAAGAACTCTCCGGAGTTCGACAAGGACAAGCACGCCGGCGACCTGGGCTATCACCAGCAGGTTGAGGGCTACTACGGTACCCACCGGGCCTGAGAGCCGGTCGCATCGCCCCAAGACGCCCTGTCTCCCCAGACCCCAGGTCTGGGGAGACAGGGCGGGCGTCTTGGGGCCAAGCGTCAGCGGGCTGATCACGCCGTCTGTGCCAACACCTCCGACGCCGGGGTGAGGCGTACCCGCTCAGCCACGGCTGGCTGCTCAGGCAGAGGCGGTCAGGCGGCCAGGTGGTTGCGCAGGTGGGTGAGGGTGCGGTTCAGCAGGCGGGAGACGTGCATCTGACTCACGCCGAGTTCGGCGCCGATCTGGGCTTGGGTCATTTCCTGGCCGAAGCGCATGTTCAGGATCGCGCGGTCGCGTTCGGGCAGAGCGGCGATCAGCGGCTTGAGGGCGAGGAGGTTCTCCACCCCCTCCAGAGCCGGGTCGACGTCACCGAACCGGTCGGCCAGGATGCTGGTGTTGTCGCTGCTGTCATCGCCGCCGACGGGCAGGTCGAGGGTCCCGGCGGTGTAGCCGTTCGACGCGACCAGGCCCTCGGTGGCCTCCTCCGGCGTGATCTCCAGGAATGCCGCGAGTTCCGGGACGGTCGGGTCCCGCTCCAGCCGGTCGGACAGGGTCTCGGCGGCCTTCGCGAGCTCGAGCCGAAGTTCCTGGAGACGGCGCGGGACGTGGACGGCCCAGCTGGTGTCGCGGAAGAACCGCTTGATCTCGCCGGAGATGTAGGGGATGGCGAAGGTCGTGAACTCGACCTCGCGGCTCAGCTCGAACCGGTCGATGGCCTTGATCAGGCCGATCGTGCCGACCTGGATGATGTCCTCACGCGGTTCCGGGCGGTTGCGGAAGCGCCGTGCGACGAACGTGACCACGGCCATGTTCAGCTCGATGAGGGTGTTACGGGCGTACTGGTACTCCCGCATGCCTTCCTCGAGTGTCCGCAGGCGGTCGAAGAACAGCTTCGACAGCTCCCGTGCGTCGGCCGGGGCGACCTCGCCCGGGTTCTCGATCCACGGCAGCGACACAGGGGGCGGGGCCGGAGCGGTGATGGTGGTCTGTGCTGCCGCGGTGATCGTCATGACTGCTCCTCACCCTGTCGGTCGGCTCGGCACCGAGCCCCACGTACCTCCCGCCCGGCAGGGCGAGAGAACTGCAGCCCACCGGTGTCACTCGCGTCCTGCCGGGACACTGTTCCAGCGACGGACAAAAAACTGTTGTGACCACAATAGACAATCTCGAATCTCGCCGCTACCGTTCTGTGTCAGGGACCCCCGCCCAGGGCTGTGGGGCGCCCCGAGGGCTGGGTAGAAGCGATGGGGAACATGCGTGATCACCGAAACCGCCGCCTGGCGGCTTTCACGCGGCGACAGGGCCATGCCGCTCTGGATCTTCCCCCGCCCACGCCCGAGCCGGGGCACCTGACGAGCGAAGAACTCGGCGCCGAAGGAGACACCGTCATGCTGATGCCTCGCCCCGCCACGCTTCAGTTGCTGATCGACCGCTACGACCAACTGCGGGCGCTCGAAAGCGCGGGGGCTATGACGTCCGAAGAACGCCGCCAGCTGGAAGACAGCGCCTACACGCTGTGCGTCTCCACCGGCACCCGGAACATCGCCGACGCGCTGCGCGTCGCGAGCTGCCACTGCGGTACGTCCACGCGACAGATGACCACCGCGGCCTGACGACGCGGGGCCGCCGATACGGCCGAGCCGTCGGCGAGCTGACGCGCCCGCGCAATGGGGGACTTGGCAGCTGGGACCGTCACTGCTGGCACGAGGTCACATCAACAGCTGTCTCAAGGAGGTAGGCACCGATCCTGCATCTGGATCCGCTTACGGCGAGGGGTCGCAGTCAGCGTTTGGTGCGGGCAATGGCGTCGGTGACGACGGACCGTAGATCGCCGGTGCGGGCGTATGTGTCGCGCTGGAGCCCGGCCCCGCCGCCGCGTCCCATCAGCTGACTCAGCGACTCCTTGACCAGGGACAGATCGTCGGCGTCCAGCAGCGCTTCGGTGGTGTGCTCCACCAGTGTGTTGATCACCGTCTCGACAGGGGCCGGAGTCCAGATGAGGGGATGGACGAGTTGGTCGGAGACCCCCGATCTGGCGGCCCGCCACGACGCGAGTCGCAACAGACCCACCGGCGCCGCCCGCGTCGGTTCGCCTGCGCGCCAGGCGCGCGCGGCTGTCTCCACCAGAGCTCGTACGAGCGCTGCCAGCAACACCGCGTCGTCCGCGTCCATGCACACGTCGGCGACCCTGATCTCGATGGTCGGATAGGTGCGTGAGAGCCGAGCATCGAAGTAGATCATCCCTTCGTCGAGGAGCGTCCCCGTCCCCAGCAGAGACCGCACCTGAGAGTGGTATCGCTCCGGCGATCCGAACTCCTCCGTAGGACCCGCCGAGGGCCAGCGCCCCCACACCTGATTCCGGAAGCTGCTGTACTCGCTGTCATTGCCCTGCCAGAACGGCGAATTCGCACTCAGCGCCAGCAGGACGGAAAGCCAGGGCCGGATCCGGTCGAGGACGGCCACACCTTCCTCGTCCGACTGCACGCCCACATGCACATGGCAGGCACAGGTGAGCTGTTCCTGCGCGGTAAGACCGAACTTCTCGATCAACCGATGGTAGCGGCGCCCCGAACTCACCGAGGGATCCGCAGGCAGGACAGATGTGGCAAGGGCCGCCACTTCCGTCCCCGTCTCGCGGGCCCTCTCCGAGGCCGCTGCTCGCCAGCGCCGCAGTTCCCTGGCCAGATCACTCATCGATGTCTGCGGCCGCGTGGTGGTCTCCACCTGTTCCCGTTGCAGCTCTGATTCCAGCCTGGCCTCGTCGTCGGCCTCAACCTCTGCGGCCAGTACCGCTTCCGCGACGGCCCGTGGCTCCCCAGTGCCCGGGTCCACCAGCAGCAGTTCTTCCTCGACGCCCACACTACGCACGGCAGCTGCCCCTTCTTCGCGCCGGTAGATCTCATATGCAGGGGTCGCTGTCGAGCCGGTCGCCCAGGTCGGTACTCGTCCAGCGGCGGGCCGTCAACTCCAGCTCGTCCATCTCGTCCCAGCCGAGCGGCGTGGCGACGGGCGCGCCCGGCAGGGGCCGGACGGCGAGGAGGGGCGACGACGGTCTGGCTGTCTATTGCGGGCGATGTCCAGGAACAGTCGCCGGTCCGCGAAGGTCCGGCCGTACTGACCGAGCAGGCGGCGCATCAGTTCGTCATCACTCATGATCGCTCATCCTTCGTAGCGGTGCCAGCAGCGTCTACCCGTATCCGGGCGAGCTACCCCGACGGCTTGGGCAGAGCAGGGCTCCTCGGCTGCGGTGCCGAGGGCGTCGTCAGCCGGTGGCGCCGGCATCCTGCGACAGACCGAGCAGGTGGTCCCCGAATCCACCTCGGGCACGGGCGCGCAGCCGCGCGGAGGTCACGACGGAGAGGTTCGCGGTGCGCAGCACCCGGTGCCCGCCGCGTTCGAGCGCGGCGACGAGACTCCGGTCCTCGCCCACGGCGAGCGGCGAGAACCCCCCGACGCGGAGATAGCTGTGGGCGACGACGCCCAGATTGGCTCCGTGGACATGCGGATGATCCCAGGGCAGGCCGTGCGGGGGGCGGGAGACCTCGTACAGCTCCTCGAACCGGGCGGCCAGCGCGTCCGCGTCGGGGGGCCAGTGCTCCACGCGCACGGTGCCGACCACCGCCTCCCACCCCTGGGCCGCGTATTCGGCCTGGCGGGCGAGCCAGTCCGGCGGCACCGCGCTGTCGGCGTCGGTCGACGCGATCCACGTTCCCGCGGCCGGTGTGCCGAGAGCTTCCAGGGCGTGCGACGCGCCCGCCGCCCGGGCCGCTCCGGGGTTGCGGCCCGTGATGGCCACGACCTCCGCCCCGGCCTGCCGGGCAAGGGCCGCGGTGGCGTCACGGCATGAGTCGGCCACCACCACGGTCACCACTCGTACTCCGGCGAGTGCCGGGTGACGGCGGGCCACTTCCAGCGCGTTGAGGGCGCGAGGCAGCAGCAGTTGTTCGTTGTGGGCCGGGACGACGACGGCCATCGCCTCAACGTTCACACCAGACCTTCCCGCGTGGCGGGCGACGGCGGACGGGCCCCATCGCTCTGCAGGCGGCCGAAGACCTGGAGGACGAAATCGTCTTCGCGGTGGTCGGCCATGAGGGCCAGTTCCGGGACACGGGCCAGGACGTCTGCCAGTTCCACCCCGGTCCACAGGTGTTCCCTCACCGGATGGTTCCAGTGCACGGTCACCAGCGTGCCCGCCGGCTCCAAAGCCCCGACCGTCCGGTCCAGCAGCTGACTCAGGTCGGACGGGTCGAAGTAGTAGAGCAGCTCCGACAGCACGACGAGGTCGAAGGTGCCGGCCGGCCACTGCCGGGGGAGGACCAGTTGCCGGACCGTCACCTGAGGGAGATGGGCGGTACGTCGCTGCGCCGTTCCGACCGCAGAGGCGACCCGGTCACAGGCGAGCAGCGCATCGCACCGATCGGCCAACAGGGTGGTCAACTCGCCGACCGAGCAGGCGGGTTCGAAGCCCGACCGGTACCGGGCCCGGGGGAGCGCCGCCAGCGTGAGGTCATACTTACGCTGCTCGTACCAGCGGCTCGCCAGCTTCCACGGGTCGTCCGATCCCCGGTACATGTCATCGAAATAGGACGCCGCGGTACTCAACGGAACACCACCTCCATGTCCCGCAGATGGTGGGCCAGCTCTTCAGGCGGCAGGATGGGCGCCTCGTCAGAGCCCGGGCCCAGCGGACGGATCTGACTGACGAACCGCCCCACAGCGGCTGTCTTGCGGGCTGCTGCTTCCGGTGGGAGGACGATGCGGGCCGCGCGCTCCCAGGGCACGCGGACGTCGTCGGGGCGGGCCCAGTGCCACATCCACACCGGATACAGCAGGCACGGCACCTCTGCCGTGAGCGCCGCGCGCACCGCGGCGCGACCGGTCGCCTCATGGTCGGCGTGCACGTCTCCGGTCCACGGAGCCACGCACAGCGCGGCCCCGCGAAGGACGTCACCGAGATCCGAGGTCACCCGGTCCTCATGGTCGGGCACTTCGGTGTCGGGGATGCCCAGCCGCCTCACCTGTGCGGCGCCTGCTCCCAGTTCACGCAGCGCAGCCAGCGTCTCGGCGGCCCGGATCCCGGCCAGTTGCGTCGGTGTGCGGACCCGGCTGGACGGGTGCGACCGCTCTCCGTCGGTGACGGACACGACGACGATCTCGACTCCGGCCGCTGCCAACAGACACAGCGTGCCACCGAATCCCAGCACCTCGTCGTCAGGATGGGCCGCCACGACCACGACCCGGCCTTGTCGCGGAAGGGTGAGCTGCGGCAGGGAGCGCAGACGGGGCCAGGATCTCCACACCGACTCGTCGGTTCCCGGGGCGTCGATCACGTTCAGGACCTTCGGGCCTCCGGACGATGTCCGTGAGTGCCCCACGGATGCCGTCATCGTGCCTCGTTCGGACGTGCGACCAGAGCTCCGAGTTCGGCCAGATTGCGCTCGGCGTGGTGCTGGCGGATGTACACGGTGAGGTCGGCGACATTGCGGGCATGGCGTACGTCATGGCAGAGCGGCCCGGCGCCGGTGGCCCGCCCGACCCGGGTCAGCACCTCGGTGCAGGCGTCCTCGACCAGGGCCCGCACGCGCAGGCTGCGCAGCCTGGCGCCCCCTCCCAGGTCGATCGGGTCCTGGTCGATCTCGGCCGCCGCCTGCGCCAGCACCGCTTCGACGGCGTGCAGGCGCATGTCGATGTGGCCCAGATGGGCGTCGGTGTGCGGGTCCGGGCGCCCTGCTGCGGCCTCCCGCAGGGTTCGCACGACGGCGCGGGCGCCGCCGTACCAGCAGGCGGCCACCCCGATCCCGCCGTGCTGGAATCCGGGCCGGGTGAGGTATGCCTCGACGTCCCCGACCGCTGTGGCGGGGACGGCTGTGAACCGGACATCGGGAGTGTCACTGCCCGCCATACCGATGGCCTGCCAGCTGCCGTCGACGGGCTCGCAGGCCGGCGGGCTGATCCGCACGGCGAAGAGGCGACGGCCGTCCTCGGCCGTCGCCGTCACCAACGCATGCGTGCAACTGTGCGCCCCTGAGCTGTACTGCTTGAGTCCGTTGAGCTCCCAGCCCTCCCCGACGCGGGTCGCGGTCAGGCCCTCGCCGGGTGGTTCGGCAGCCCAGACACCCCACCGGTCGGCGGGCCCCGGGGCGGGCCCCGCGAGTTCGGCGAGCACGGCCAGTGCGTCGGCGTGTCCCTCGGCGAGGCGCGCCAGTGACAGGTCCTGCTCGGCGACGGCGCACAGCGCGGCGAAACGCTCGGCGGTACGTCCCGTGCCGGGCAGCGGAAACTCCAGTTCGCCCGTGGCGAGCGACCCGACCAGCCGGGAGAACCGCTGAGCCGTCTCCCGCCGTGCGGCGCGAGGTGTGAACTCTTCGGCCGCCGCCTCGTGCTTCGGTCGCCCCCTCGGCGGCGCCGCTGTGGGATACGTGGTTTCCGGCATCATCGAACTCCCTCGACGTCGGCGGACTGTTCCACTCTCACCCGGTCGCCGGGTGACTGCATCTCGGACGGTTTGCCCGTGCTGCTCACACGGTCGCGGTCATGGTCGCTGTCCCGCGGCGGCGGAGCGAGCCGAGGCCGAGGCCGCGGCGGGAGCCGCAGCCGCCGCGGGTGCCGCTGAACGGGAGAGCTGCTGCCGGGCGACCTGGAGCGCCGCGTCGATGTCGCGGGTGCCGGTGGACACGCACAGCGTGTATGCGGCGTCCTCGAGGCGGCGGCGGATCTGCGGCCCCACCACATCGGCATGGGCCAGTGCGTCTAGGGATTCGTAGTGCTCCAGAAGATTACGCAGGACGACGGGGTGCGCCATGAGCATGGAACTTCTCCTCGTTCCAGAGAGTGGACATTCGCCGACTACCCGCGCGAGCGGGCGCTAAGCCGGGTACGTGAGGCTGCGCCGCACGGATGGGGACACGGAGACGTCGGAAGACGGCAACAGAACCGAATGGGGCAGTTCCTGTCGACATCACGGGGGTAGGCGCGCCTGGAAGGGTTCCCATGACACGGGATGGGGTCCACTGACCAGACAACGGAAGGCGCGTGAAGACCGATGACGGGACCGGACGTCCGGCCACCCGCTGAAAGTGCGTCCGAAGCACCGGTGGGGGAGCTGATTTCCCGGGCTTCGGAGCAGATCTCTCAGCTGGTGCGGGAGGAAATCCAGTTGGCCACGGCGGAGATGACCCGAAAAGGCAAGCGCTTCGGGATCGGCGGCGGCTTGTTCAGCGGAGCTGCCCTGATGGCGTTCATCGCGCTGCAGGCCGCAGCGGCCACCGCCATCGCGGCCCTGTCACTGGTCGTGCCGGTCTGGGCCGCGGCCCTGATCATGACCGGCGTCCTTCTCGCGGTGGCGGGCGTGGCAGCGGTGGCAGGTAAGAAACAGGTGAGCAAGGCGATCCCACCGACACCACAGCAGACCATCGACAGTGTGAAGGCCGATATGGCCGAGATCAAGGAGAGGGCGCACCGATGACGGACAAGAAGACCGACGACTCCACTCCCACCCCCGAGGAGCTGCGCGAGCGCGTGGAGGACACCCGCGAGCAGCTCGGTCAGACGGTCGAGGCTCTGGCCGCCAAGGCGAATGTGAAGGCACGCGCCCAAGGCAAGGCAGCCGAGGTCCAGGCGGAGGTACGGGAAAGGGCAGCCGACGCGAAGGACGGCATGCGGGAGAAGGTGACCCATACCGTGGGCCGGGTCCAGGACGCGACTTCGCGCGCTGTGCACGCCGCCCAGGACCGGACACCTGAACCCGCGCGGGAGAAGGCCTGGCAGGCCGGTGAGCAGCTGATCGCGGTCGCGAGCACGGCGGCGGGCAGCGTATCGGAGCACACACCCGCGTGGGTGCGCGATACCGCGGGAAAGGCAGCACAGGCCGCCCGCCGCAATCCCACCGCGACGGTCGTCGCGGCCGCCGGTGCGGCCGTGGCCGTGTGGGCGGTGCGACGCGGTATGAGGCAGTCGAATCACGCACGGTGAGCCCCGTGTGAGCGGGTTTCGGGGCGGTCCCACGTGCCGATCGGCCGGAGTGCGGCCGGGCACGGTGAGCCGACGACGTATGGAGTTACGAATGGGAGAGACATCGCTCAAGGCCACCGGCTGGGCCCGGTCGTTTCCCGTGACAGCGGGTGTGCGGGCCAGCCGGAGGTGGACCCGGGAGCACCTCGATTCCCTGGAGTGGACCAGCGAGGTGCCCGAGACGGTGGACGCGATTCTGCTCACAGTCTCGGAACTGGTCACCAACGCCCACATCCATGCTCATAGCAGCGCCCGGCTCGTCCTGACCTGGGACAGCCGCTGCCTGCAGGTCAGCGTCAGCGACTCCTCCGACCATCTGCCGGCCCCGCGCGCCCCTGATGAGGAGAGGCCCTCGGGCCGCGGGCTGGCGATCGTCGAGGCGATCGCGGACGAATGGGAGACCCACGCTCGGGCGCATGGCAAAACGGTCTCCGCGTGCTTCCATCCGCCGGGCCGTCCCGACCCGCGTACCGTGGAAGCCCACCCGCGGGCTCCTTCTTCCACAGGGGGCCGGCGGGTGCCGGATCGGTCCTCGCTGCCGGGGCACCCGGTCGCCGGGCCACGGCGACGGCGATGAAGCTCTGGTCCCTGGCCATGGTGACGTTGTCGGCCGCTGCCTTCGTGCACGACCTCGGCCGCCCCGATCGGTTCGGCAACATGCTCCGGGTCTTCAAACCCACCTCGCCGATGAGCATGGCCGGGCGCCTCCTGCGTGCCGCCGAACGGATCCCGGGGACGCCGTCGTGCCACGGAACGAGCGGTTGGCCCGCGATCGGTAGAACGAGATGCGGGACGGGGAAGGACCCCATGACGTGAGAGAGCTGAAGGAGGACCTCTTGCCCAAGACAGCGAAAGTCGTGTACAAACCGGTCGGTCTCGTCGTCGGAATGGCGGGCGGCGCACTGGCCGGTCTGCTCTTCCGGAAGGTATGGGACCGGATCGGCCCTGGCGAGGATGCCCCGCAGCCGCTGGAGCAGGACCACAGCTGGAAAGAAGTGCTCGCCGCCGCAGCCATCGAGGGTGTCATCCTCTCGGTCGTGCGGGCGGCCATCCAGCGAGGCGGCGCCACCGGGTGGCGCCGCGTCACCGGAACCTGGCCGGGCGACTGAGCGCAGCGGCCCTACGGGGAACTGGCCGATTCTGCCGTGCACCGGCCCGACGCGGGTCGGAGGAGCCGCGCGGTTGACGGTTTCCGGCAGCCCCGGCTCCCACGGACCGGGGCGCGCCGGCAGTCCAGGTGCCGTCAATCGCGGGACAACGCGTCCACCCCATGAGGTCCGGTCACGCTGGATCGGTGAATACCGCCAGTGCGGCCTCACGGACGTCCGGCCGCGGATGACGGCGCAGCGTGTGCAGCACCTCCCGCCAGGCGGTGGGCCAGCCGAGCTGCGCCCCGGCCGTCGTCAGTGCGACGGCGAAAAGGCCGGGAGCGAGTCCGTCACCGGCGGCCAGTCGGCGGGCGGCTGCCAGGACGTGTTCGGGAGCCTCCCGTCGTCCGTTGCCGTACCGGCGCAGCGACTCGGCCGTGGTCACGGTCAGCGCCGGGCGATCGGCGACCAGGACGGCCAGCTCGGCGAGGCGCTCGCCCAGGTCGGGTGTGTCCGGGTCGAGCGCCGTGACCAGTCGACGGGTGGCGTCGGGCAGCAGCACGGGTTCGGTCAGCAGGAGTGAGGCAACCGCGCGCTGGGTGGCCTGGAAGGATTCTGCGGGGGCGTCCGGGCTCCACATCGAGCCGGTGAGCGCGGCGATCCGCCGCCGGGCCGGCTGGTCGCGGCCAGGGAGATCCGGTTCCCCGGCGTGCACGGTCTCGATCAGCGTGGTCAGGGCGTCCGCCAGGACGCTGCCAGGCGCGCAGCCGCCGAGTGGATGAGCGGCGTCCGACAGCGCCACCCCGGTCAGAACCCGGGCTGCTCCCTCCCAGCGGTCCCGCTCGGTGAGGTCGGTTACCAGAGGGACGATTGCCCGCACCTCCTCCGGCGCATACCGACCCCAGGAGACGAGTTGCCCTCGCGCAGATGCGCCGATGAAGAGGTCGTCGTCAATCGCCAGTCGGGCCATCAGGCCGGCGAACGCGGGGCGGTGCTCCATGGGTACCTCGTGCGCGCGGAGGTGCTGGACGAGCATCGTCCGCAGCCCCGGCGGTCCATCAGCCGCGTCGGTGAGCACGTCCCACAGCGGCAGGTCGGCGATCCGTTCGCTGATCGTCGCCACCACGGCGGCGCGGACGTCATGGTGCTGCTCGGGCGCGGTGTACGCCTCACGCAGCAGGACGGCCGCGTCGGCGAGGACCAGGTGTTCGGCGGCGAGCCGGATGGCCTGCTTGCGGCCGGTCACCCTCGCCCCCGGATCGAGCGCGATCCGGCGCAGCCCCGGGCCGAGTTCGGCGCTCGGCGTGAACCGGGCGGCGCGGCCCGCCGCGTACAGGGTGACCCGGGCTCGGTCGTCGGCGGCGTGGGAGACCAAGTCGGGCAGCGCCCCGGCGGGGCGCTCGGTCCAGGGCAGCGCGGCGAGCGCGGCCTCGGCGAGGACGATCTCGGCGGAGTCCACGTACCGGCGCAGCAGAGCCTCGCCGTGGACAGGGATCCGGGCGGCGGCCCGCAAGGCGGCGGCGCGCTCGTCCAGGGCCCGTGCGGGGTCGTCGACCGTACGGGCGAGCTGTTCGATGGCCAGGTGCTGTTGTGCGGGGAGCCAGCGGCCGGCGTTGGCGAGGTCGGCCGCGGTCAAGGGAGTGGTAAGCAGGGGGCCGAGCAGATCGGTGCGGACCCGGGTCACTACGGCCCGCACCGGGGCCAGCGTGATGGCCGACGGCCTCAGCGCGAGCAGCCGGGCCACGCGTTCGGGGCTGGTGTCGGAATCGCGCAGCAGCAGTGCAACGGCCCGTTCGACGGCACTGTCGCCGCCCGAGTGCAGGACGCGCTCCAGAAGCTCGGCGAGGTCGGGGGCTCGTCGTGCCCGGGCGCCGAGCGTCTCGGCCAGCGCGAGCAGCAGTGCGGCGTCCCGGGACCGTGCCGAGCGTTCCAGGGCGGCCCGCAGCTCTTCGACCGCCGCCCTTTCGCGCCGTGGCGGGAGGGTGAGGCCGGCGCCGTCGGTCCGTTCAACGGTGCGGACGGCCCAGGCGAGCAGTTCACGGGCCGGCCCCCCTGCATGCTCGCCGAGGACGGCCCCGGCGAGGCGGACGAGCGCGGCGCGAGTGCCCGTCGAACAGTCCCGGGCCGCCAGGGCGTCGTCGGTGAGCCGTTCCAGCAGCCCGGCGGTGGCGTCGTCGAAAAGCCTCGACGGCACCGCCGCGACGGCGTTCAGCACCTCATGGCGGACCGGGTCCTGCTCGTTGCGCAGTCGCGTGAGCAGTTCGAGCGCCTCGGGGAGGGCGCCGGGCTCCCCGGAGAGTTCGGCCTGGTGGACCAGCTGTGCCCAGGCCCAACCGCGGTCCCAGGCATCGGCCGCGCGGGTTTCGGCCAGCAGCCTCGGCCGTGCCTCGGCGACCGGCAGCAGGGCGAGTGGGATGAGGTTCTGGCTGTCCGCTGCCAGCTGGGCCCGCGCCCGCGCGTGCCGCTCTTTCGCCGGCAGCACGGTGAGGACGTCGACGGAGCACCAGTAGCGGTACGGGCCGGGCGGCGCTCCTTCGTCGTAGAAGGCGGCCCGCCGGGCCGGGGGTACCTGCCGCAACAGCGCCAGGAGGTCCTTGTGGTGGCGGTGCGCGAGCACGGCGAGGCCGTCCGGCCGGGCCGCGACCAGTCGGCGGGCCACGTTGGCCCGCAGCGGCGGGTCGTAGCGGTGCCGGTCTGTCGTGAGCAGCAGACGGACGGTCCGTTCGGCGGAGACGGCGGCGAGGTCGGCGAGCCGGTCGCGCAGCGGATCGGGGAGGGTGCGCACGGGGTGGCGTTCCAGCAGCTCCAGCACCCGGGCCGGTTTGCGGGTGGCGGCAGCTGCCAGGCCGCGGGCGTGCCGGTCCCAGAAGGCCTGCCGCAACCCGTACGGCAGGTCGGCGAGTTGGCGCTCGGCCTCGTCCAGCACGGCGCCCGGGTGGCGGCCACCGAGCGAGGTGGAGAAGGTGATCGCGTGCGCCAGCATCGGCAGTTCGGCGCTGACGACCTCGGCCGAGCAGACCGGCAGCAGCCGGGCCGCCTCGGCGGCGCCCCAGCGCCTGCGGATGACGGGCACCAACCGCTCGGCCACATCAGTGCGCCCGGCCCGCAGAATGGCGCGGGCCAACTCGTCGCGGACCGCTTTCGGGGCGGTGAGCATCGTGAACTCGATGTCGTCGGCCGGGAAGGGCAGCTCCCCGATCGCTCGGTGCGCGTAGCGACGCACCACCGGGTCGGGGTCGTTGATCCGGTCGATCAGATGGCGCGCCTGCCGTCCGGCGAGGGCGGCCAGCGCGGCGAGCCGACGTTCATACAGGCCACGGCCGTCCAGCTCGGCGAGCAGGGCCAGCAGGTCGGAGGAGGCGAGGGCGGCGCAGGTGCGGGCCACCTGGCGCAACCGGAGCGAGTGGGGCAGTGGTTCGACGGCGGCGAGCAACCGGTCGGCTATCAGCTGAGGCATCGGCGATGATTGTGCCCGGTGGACGCGGCAGGGGCACCCGGTTTTTCGCGGTGGTGCGCTTGCCGACGGCAGCGCGTGGGGAGAGGTTGCCGGCACGTGAGACACCTCACGGTATGCGGCCGTCACGTCCGGGGCGGTTCGCAAGGGGTCAGGCGACGGCATCCTGAGACGGCAGCGCCGCCACGATCGGATGGTCCCGTCCGATCGGACCGAGCTTCGCGCTGCTGCCGGGGGTGCCGAGGTCGGAGAAGAACTCGGCGTTCACGGTGGTGAAGTGCTGCCATTCCTGCGGGATGTCGTCCTCGCAGAAGATCGCCTCGACGGGGCACACCGGCTCGCAGGCCCCGCAGTCGATGCACTCGTCCGGCTGGATGTAGAGCATGCGCTCTCCCTCGTAGATGCAGTCGAGAGGGCACTCATCAATGCATGCTCTGTCCTTGACATCCACACAGTGCAAAGCGATCACAAACGTCATTGAACTGCCATCCTCTGGTCGTTCTTGCTTTCCGCTCTGACGCAGCAGACCGTATGACCTCAAGTAATCTTGAGGTCAAGAGGAGGCTGTGTATGGAGAATCACCGTTCCAGGGAAGCCCGGGCCACCCCGGACGACTGGCTGAGCATCGGCGAAGTGAGCGCCAGGACCGGGGCGGCCGTCTCCGCCCTGCGGTTCTACGAAGAACTCGGCCTGATCGCGTCCGAACGCGACGGTCGCAACCAGCGCCACTACGCACGCCACATGCTCCGCCGCGTCGCCTTGATCTCAGTCGCCAAAAGGATCGGCATCCCGTTGCAGGACCTCCTGGAGGCGTTCGCCGACGTGCCGCTCGACCGTCCGCCCAGTCACCAGGAGTGGCAGCGCGCCTCGCGTGGCTGGAAGCGTCGACTGGAGGAGCGCCGGCAGACCATCGAGCGGCTCGAGGCCGAGCTCACCGGGTGTATCGGCTGCGGATGTCTCTCGATGAAGGCATGCGCCCTGCTGAACCCCGGCGACACGCTCGCCGGCGATGGTGTCGGGCCCCGGCGGCTGTGAGAGGTGCTATCGGGCCAGAGAGTTCAGCGCGGTCGCCGCACCGGGGCGGCCGGGACCCTCACCCGAGGGTCCCGCCCACCCCCCTGGTGCTCGCCCTCGACGGCATTGCGCCGCAGTCGCGTCGAGGGGAGGCTTCGTCACTCCACAGACCGTGGCCGCCTCAGGCGAAGTCTGCTGCGGTCATGCCGTCGGGATGTCCGGACGGCCACTCCACCAACTCGATCCGGTAACCGTCCGGGTCCGTGAGCCACGACGTCTTCGGGCCGTGAGGGCCGCCCGGGTACTGGAGGGGTTCAGGCCCCAGGCCGGCTTCGGTCAGCGTCTCCAGGGTGGTGGCGAGCGTCTCCACCTGGATCGCCAGGTGGTCGAAACCGCTGCCCACGTCGACCGGTCCGTCGCCGGGGCGGTGGACCAGTTCGAGCGAGGCCGCCGGTTCCTCGGGGAACTTGAGGATCACGAGGCGAGCCCCGTCGCCGACATCGACCCTGCCCAGTTCGACGTAGCCCAAGGCCGTGTAGAAACCGAGCGAGCGGTCCAGGTCGGTGACGCGGTAGGAGACGAAGAGCGTCTTCACGCGGTCTCCTCGGGCCGACGCACCGTGTAGCGGAGGTGCGTGACGTCTCGATCCTCGAGCCGTCGGACGAGGTCGAGTTCGATGTGATCACTACCCAGATGATCGAAGAGCCGTCGGCCGTCCCCGAGGAGGACCGGAATCAGGTGGATCTCCATCTCGTCGATGTGCCCGGCCCGCAGGAGCGCTTGCGCCGCCCCCGCCCCATGGACCAGGACCGGCCTGTCCCCGGCGGCTGCGCGAGCCTGGCGGGCGCAGTCCTCGACATCGGTGACGAAACGCGCGTGGCCGGGTGGGACGTCCCCGTCATCCACCTGGTGGGTGAGGACGAAGATCGGCACACCGTTGTGGTGGTCGCCCTGCCAACGCCCGGCGAGTTCGAAAGTCCTACGGCCTGAGATTACCGCGCCGGTCGCCAGCGCCTCGCGATAAACCTGTCCGCTGGGACCGTCGGACTCCCGGTCGTCGAGCCAGTTGAAGAGCCGTCCACCGTCGCGGCCGAGCTCCTGCCCCGGCTGATCGTCCGGGCCAGCGATATAGCCGTCGAGCGACATCGACATGTACAGCCGAATGGGGTGGTTCATCCGGGCCTCCCTCTCTCCTCCATGACACCGGGATCCGGCATCTCCTGAGCCGCCGACGGGGCGGGAATGTCACCAGGAAGACTTCAGGCAACCGGGAAACTCATCGGCCCGACACGCCGGCCCTGCTGCGCGGCCTCCACAGGAGGTAGCAGGCATGACCAGCGCGCCGCCGGCCGAATGTCAGCGGCGACCTCAATCAGAAGGACCTGACGACGCGTCGGGCAGAGGACGAACCCTCGTGGAACTGCACCCGTCAGTCGGCAGGCTCCCCCCGATCCCGGGCGCTATGCAGTTTGTCAAACGCTTAAAGCGCATTCGAAACCATGGACGGAGCGGTTCTTCACGGTGATGTTGGAAGGCCAGCGGCGTGCGGTCCGGAGCTGTTGGCCATCGGCCGCGCCCGCGACAGCAGTTGCTGCACAGCCTCCGAGAACCGGAAGGAAGTACACCACCGATGCGCAAAGTGAAGAACCTCGTGCTGGGCACTGCCCTGGCGGCTTCGGCACTCCTGGGCGGAGTGGTCGCCGTGGCTCCCGCGGCGGCCGCGGCCCCCGCGGCGTGTCCTGAGTCGCCGTCGACCAACTACAACTCTCCCGGTGGGTTCACCGGGAACGGAGTGAATATCCGCACCGGGCCGGGGACCGGCTGCACCGCCAAGGGCTACGGATACACGAACCACTCGGTGACCGTCCGGTGCCTGGCTTACGGCTGGGTCTACCTCACGGACAACACCACCGGGGTGACCGGCTGGGCGCTCGACGACTTCGTCACCTGGCACACCGTGCCGGTAGGCCGCTGCTACCCCCCGGCCTGAGCATCCTCCGCACCTCATGAGGGAGGCACCCGGCCCCCAGCAGAAGCACGTGCGGCCCCTGCTGGGGCCGCATTCCGATCGCACCAATTCTTCGACACAACGGGAGTGTTCAGCCATGCAGCCTCATCACCTCGTCCGTGGTCTCGCCGCAGTCGGCGCGACAGCGGCTCTGCTCACGGGACTCGCCGCGGGACCCGCGCTCGCCGAGGGCCCGGCTCAGCCGGCGCGACCGCAGAACGTGTGCTTCGAACGCGAGACGTGCTGGGTCACGGAGAACAACGTCATCTATCGCGCCTCTCCCGGCGGTACACCGCTGGGACAGGTCCACCGGGGCCAGGGTTTCGACACCGTCGAGTACCGCAACGGATGGTTCCGGGGCAACCTGTGGGGCGGACGGACCAACGTCTGGATCTACGCGGCCTACCTCGACTCGACCCGCCCCTGACCCTCTCGGCGCCCCGGCGCACGAGCCGCGCGGGGGTGCGGACACCGCGCGTTCGCACCCCCGCGGGAGCCGGTTGCGCACAGCTCGCGAGGCTGAGAGCATCACCTGTCCATGGCTATAGATCTTCCTTATCCGGTCAATGTCGTCACCGTCGACATCCCCCGACGAGAAGACCCCGTTGCCCACAGCTGGACTGTATGGGGCGACCCCGTGAGGGGCGCCGACGCGGCTCTCTCCTCGCTGAGCGTCAGGGCTGCGGGACTCGGCGCTCAGGAGGTCATCGGGGTCAGACTCCTTGTCCTCCCGATGGCTCTGATGGCCTACGGAACAGCGATCAGGTACGCCTGAGAGGCCTCGCACCGGCTCCGGCCTGCCCATACAGCCCATGAGGAAACGGATGTCGCGGACGGTCCGGTCGTCGATGTGTGGGCGACCCGGCAGGTGTCCGAGGTCCGCACGGTCGTGGAGAAGCGCGCGTTCCAACTGGGCCGGTTGAAGCTGTCGCAGATCCCGCCGATTCCCGGCAGAGTCGATCGCGTGACCCAGGGGCCCACGCGCCGCATGGCAGCGCAGCCGGCCCGGTCCGCGACCAAAACGGTGGTGCTCTGCGAGCGTCCACGTCCTGCTTGGGCCCCCACCGGCAGCCCGCCCCCGAATCGGGGCAGGCTGCACTGCGAGACCCGCACATCCATGAGCCCGTTGCCGGGACGGGACAGGAGCACTCTGGTTCCGTGGTGGTGGCGTACTCCTCGAATTTCAGTGATCCATCGGGGCCGTACGGGACTCTCCGCCGCAGGCGCTCGTATCGGTGCCCCATAGGAGGTCCCGGTCGCTGACCGCCTTCACTGTGGCGAATCCTCGGCACCGCGGCGGAACAAGGTGGCCGCCGGCACAACGCATGCCTGCGGCCACCCACCGCCGGCCAGGAGGCCCGGCGCACCTTCCATTCTCCGAACCGCTGCTGGTGAAGGAGATGCCCGTTGCAGGCGCGGCACCTCCACTGCCGGACGGGAGCGCTGTGGCCCTCGCCCGGGTCGGCGGGGAAATCCGCCTGGCTCGATTGGCGCGGACGACGAAGGCAGCCGTGGTTCTTCGTCGTCGAGGATGAGAGGTGAGCCCATCGGCCGCCATAACGTCAGGGACAACTCTCACTGGAAGGCTCCGACGTGACCGCTGATTTGCACCACCGCGCCATCGTCGCCGATACCCACAACGATCTGCTGATGGCGGTGTCGGCGCGGCCCCCGTTCCGCTGGGCTGACTTTTTCCGTGAACGCTGGCTGCCGCAGCTCCAGGCCGGAGGCGTGGACATCCAAGTGCTGCCCGTCTTCATCGACGACGCCTACCGGCCGGAGGGCGCGCTGCGCCGCACCCTGCGGATGATCGAGACCGCGCATGTGCTGGCCGAGGGGAACCCGGATACCGTGGCCCTGTGCGAGGACGGCGACCAGATCGACGCCGCTCTCGCCGCGTCGAAGATCGCACTCGTGCTCGCCCTGGAGAGCGCGCCGGGCGTCGACGCCGATGTCGAGCTGTTCCACACCCTTCACCGCCTCGGCGTGCGTGTCGCTTCCATCGCGCACTGGAACCGCACCCCGCTCGCCGACGGCAGCGGAGAGGACGCCACCGGCTCCCGGCTCACGGCCGCCGGAGTCCGGGCCCTGGCGGAGATGGAACGACTCGGCATGCTCTTCGACGTCTCCCACCTCGGCGCCGCCGGGGTGGCCCACGTCCTCGAACTGGCCACCCGCCCGCTCCTGGCCACCCACTCCTCGGCCCGCGCACTCAGCGACCACCACCGCAATCTGACCGATGAGCAGCTCCGAGGAGTCGCCGCCACGGGCGGCGTCGTCTGCGTCAACTTCTTCCCCGGCTTTCTCGCCGAAGCCGAGGAGGACCGCACCCTGGAGAAGCTGGTGGACCACATCGAGCATGTGGCGTCCGTCGCGGGCATCGACCACGTCGGCATCGGGCCCGACTTCGTACGCGAGGTCCTTCTCGACGTCACCCCGCCCTGTTGCGAGGATCTGAATCTCGACGACATGGACCCGCTCGTCACCCTGCCGGGGCTCGACGGCCCGGCGGGCCTGCCCCTCGTGACGGCGGAACTCTTCCGGCGCGGCCACCCCGAGGCCGACATCGGCAAGATCCTCGGCGGGAATGTCCACCGGCTCTTCCGCGCGGAACTGGGGCGCGCCCGATGACGCCCGCCGCCGTCCCGGTATCCGCCTCCGGCCCGCAGGCCGCCGCCGTCCCGGTGCCCGTCACCGGTCCGGAGTCGGCGGGCACCATGAATCTCGACGCCATGCTCGCCGACCTCGAAGAGCTCGTGCTCTGCGAGTCGTTCTCGGCGGATCATCAGGCCGTCGCAGCCAGCGCCGCGACCGTCGCCGCCCAGGGCACCCACCACCTCGGAGCCGCGCCCGAGATCCTCGTCATCGGGGGAGTCACCCATCTGCGCTGGACGTTCGGTGAGCCCCGGGTGCTGCTCGTAGGGCACCACGACACCGTGTGGCCCATGGGCTCGCTGGCCACCCACCCCTGGTCGGTCGTGAACGGAATCGCCCGCGGACCCGGGGTCTTCGACATGAAGACCGGACTCGTGCAGATGTTCCACGCGCTCAGGTCGCTGCCCACGCTTGACGGCATCCGTGTCCTGATCACCGGCGACGAGGAACTGGGCTCGCCCACCTCCCGCGAACTGGTCGAGGAGTCCGCCAAGGGGTGCGTCGCCGCGTTCGTCCTGGAAGCCTCCGCCGACGGCGGGGCACTGAAGACCGCGCGCAAGGGGGTGTCCGAGTACGAGATCGAGGTACGGGGCCGGGCCGCGCACTCCGGACTCGAACCGGAGAAGGGCGTGAACGCGGCCATCGAGGCCGCCCACCAGGTCCTGGCGATCAGCAGGCTCGGCGACCTGGTCAACGAAGAACTGTCCGTCTCCCACGGTCCGGACGCCACCACCGTCACACCGACCCTCCTGCGGGCGGGAACGGCCGTCAACACCGTGCCGCCGCGGGCCTCCATCTCCGTCGACGTGCGGGTACCGGACGCTGCGGCCCAGCGCCGGGTGGACGAACTGATCCGCTGCCTCCCCGTGCACACCCCCGGTGCCCGTCTCAGCGTCTCCGGCGGCCCCAACCGGGCACCTCTGGAAGCGACTTCGTCGGCCGGGCTCTTCGCCCGGGCACCAGGCCCGCATCGGCCAGTTGCATCAGCAGGACGGCGGTGAACACCTTCGTCGTGGAACCGATCTGGAACAGCGTGTCCGGGGTGACGGCTCGGCCCGTCGCAATGTTCTCGACGCCGACGGAGCATTCGGCGACCTCGTCGCCGATGGCGACGGCGACCTGCGCTCCGACGATTCCCAGTTCGGCCGCTGCTTCACCGGCCAGGTGTGTGATGGCGGCTCTGTCGATGGCCGCAGTTTCGCTGGTCATGGGCGAGGTCTCCCCTGTGTACGCGACTCGGAATGCACCTCAGCCTAGGTAGTACACGAAGTGACGGCCCAGTGCCGCGGCACCAAATCGGCCGCTTCGGTTGGGGCGTCCGGACGAAGCCGGTGGCGACTGGGACGCCCCGACGGCCGGGGCGACCGCGACCGTGAATCGACTCCCTCGAAGCTGTGGTCCGCGTGGTTCCGGAGCGGCCCAGGAGGCGGCAGGCCTCAATCAGTGCTGGGTCGGACGAGCTTGACAGGCGGTCTGTCGATGGCATCACCGGTTTCGCGCCGTGGGTGACGGGGTGCAGGAGCGTGCCTGACATGTCGGAGGGTGCCAGTAGCCTCAGGAACCATGGGGATTCAGATAGATGTAGTGGTGGGATACCCGGTCAACGATGAGGTGGAGAGGGTGCTCGGGCTGGCTGAGGCGGTTGGCGAGCCTGTCACTGTCACGTTCATGTGGGAGGGGCGTGACGAGGCGGAGCGCGCTGTGCTGGTGCCCGCGGCCACGCTGGCGCTCTGGGAGCATTGGGCTCCCACTGCCTACCCGACGAGTGACGCCAGGGACGAGAACCGGGCCGATGCGGAAGAGCCGGAGCTGGCTCACCCAGCGGAATTCGGCGCGTTCACGCTCTTTCGACGTCGCGCAGGAGAGCGCACGGCGGTCGCTCGTGGGGGAGTGGTGGTCGCCGAGCTCCTGGTCCCCGACGAGGCGCACTGGCTCGAAGAGCAGGCCCGCAATGTCCGCCAAGGCTTCATGGATCCGAAGCAGAAGGCGGCGTTCGAGGAGTTCCTCGCCCGACAGCCACCCCTCGATGAGCAGTGACGCGCCGACTTGTGCTTCAGCCGCGGCATGCGCGCGCCGCCAGGTCACCACCGCGCCAGTGCCTCCGCGGACCATCCGCAGTAGCCGCCAGCCCTCGGCGTCATCTATCCCGCGAGCGCGAACTCGTCATGCCACGCACGTGGTTTGGCGGCCCGATGCCGCTCGAGCTGCAGGTTCAGGAGGAGTTGTCGGAGTCAGCGGCGAGGGTCTTGCCCGCGACTCCTGACCGGGTGACGCCGTCGACTGCGTCAACCCACCGAATTCGGCGCGAGCCGGCGCGCCTGACCACCGGCCGCGGCTGCGGGCACGCGGCGCGGGCCAGTGGCGGCGGCTTCGGTTCGTGGTGTGGTCGTCCGGCTGGGCGGACCGCTGGAGGAGGAAGCGCAGGGATTCCTGGGAGGGGGAGTCCGGTGGGGCCGTGTAGGCGACAAGTTGCTGGTCGGGCTGTGTGTCGACCTTCGGGACCCACCTGGCCAAGGCCGACTGAACAGGCCATCCTGAGTACCGCAGCGCACGCGCCGGCGCGATCTGCCACGGCGGCCGGCGCCAGATCCACCAGGCGCACCGGGAGGACCAGCTCGCCGCCCTCGGTCTGGTCCTCAACACCGGCGTCCTGCACTCGCCCGCTGGGCCACTCGTTGCATCCGGTAGAGGCCAGGCACCCGACGCTCCGGGCCGAGGCGAGGAACGCCGAGCTGGGCTGAGCGCTGGCGCAACGACCTCACGGAGCCCTAAAGGGCACTCTCCTGAACGGGATCCCGCGTTTCCGGGTGAGCTGGATCGTCGGCCGCGGCGGCGGCGCGCAGCGCCGCCTCGACGTGGCGGTTGCTGGTCATGGTCGACGTGACGGCGGTCATGGTGAGGAGGAGGCCGGCGGCGGTGTAGAGCGGGGTGCGTATGTCGTAGGTGCTGGCCAGCCAGCCGCCGAGGAAGGCCCCGATGGGGGCGGCGCACATGGCGAGCATGCGGGATGTGGAGGCGACCCGGCCCATCAGGTGGGCGGGGACGATCGCCTGTCGGAGGGAGGGGGCGAGGACCATCGTGGCGCCCATGCCGGCCCCGCAGACGGCGAGTGCCAACCCGGCCACGTACGGGTTCGGGGCGGCGGCCAGGCCCAGGATGGCAAGTCCCTCGACGGCGGCCGTGCAGGTCAGCGCGGTGCCGGTGCCGAGTCGTCGGCCGAGGAAGGAGGCGATGCCCGCGCCGAGCAGGCCGCCGGCGGCCTCCGCGGTGAGGAGCAGGCCGAAGCCGTAGGTGTCGATGCCGAGGCGGTCGTGGGCGAACAGGGCGAGTACGGTCTCCACGGCGAGGAAGGCGATGTTCCCGACCGCCGGACGCAGGGCGAGTCCGAGCAGCAACTGATCCCGGAATACGTACGAGGCGCCGGCCCGCGCCTGCCGCAGCAGTGACTCGCGGGCCTGCGGTACGGGCCGGGGTGCGGCAGGCAGCGACCGTACGAGCAGTGCGGACAGCGCGAACGACACCGCGTCGGCGAGCAGCGGAACCGCTCGCCCGAGCGCGAGCAGCGCACTGCCCGCAGGCGGTCCCGCGAAGCCGGACGCGGCGGTCTGGGCGCCGCGCAGGCGGGAGTTGGCGCGCTCCAGGAGCGCGGGGTCACGGCCGAGCAGATCCGGCAGATAGGCCGTGGCGGCGTGTCGAAGAAGAGCCCGCCGAGGCCGAGCAGGAAGGCGACGGCCGCGAGCAGTGGAATGCTCAGCGCGTCGAGCGCGGCCGCTGCCGCCGGTATCGCGAGCAGCACCGCACGCGCCGCGTCCGTGACCCACATCGTGCGCCGACGGTCCCAGCGGTCCACCAGGGCGCCGCCGAGCACCCCGAAGAGCAGCCACGGCAGCGTTCCGGTGGCCGTGACGACGGCGAGCGCCATCGGATCCCGCGTCAACGTCAACGCGAGCAGCGGCAGCGCGGCGTGCGACACCCCGTCACCGAGCGAGGAGACCGTCTGCGCGGTCCACAGCCGTCCGAACCCGGTCGGCAACTTGCGGATATCTGAGGTCACTTGGCGTCCCCTTCGGCCTGCTCACGCGTTGTCGGGTGGAACAGTGCGAAGACGAGTGACGCGTCCGGCAGCGACGGATCGGACAGCTCCCGGTACTCGTCCGCCAGTGCCTGCATCCGCGCCCCCAACCGCGCGAACTGCTCGTCGGTGAGCCGCAGATGCGCCATCCGTACGTGCCGCTCGCCATCCGCCGGCGCTGCCTCCAGGTCCGCCACCGCATGCCGCATCAGCACATCCGGCCCTCCTTCGCCCGGGTCCGGCAGCACGATCGACCGCGCGGCCATGGCGTAGTACCGCTCGGTGACCCCCCGGACCTTCCGCGTTCGTACCACCGTCACCAGGCCGGCCCGCTCCAGCAGCCGTACGTGGTAGCTGGAACTCCCCTTCGCAATGCCCACTCGCTCGGCGATCTGCGTAATCGTCGCGGGCTCGAAGCGGAGCACGGCCATGATCCGGTGACGCGTGAGATTGGAAACGGCGCGTAGCTGCTCGTCGGTGGTGACGTGGAACGTCTCGGGGAGATCGTCTGTAGGCATGGCCCCAATGGTCAACACTTCTTGACCATTGGTCAAGGGGTTTTGTTCGGGCTTCCGGAATCGGTTCTCCAGCCCGTGAGGCCTTCGTAGTCGCCACCAGCGATGCTCGTTCGTTCTGTGGTACCTGGGGCGCCCCAAGCGCGGATATGAAGACCACCCCTGGCGGGCGGCTTCGATCGAAGGGACCTCAGGCGGCCGTCACTGTTGGGGGTCGCCATGCGGCAAGGGCATCAGGGGGAACGTCCCGTCATATTCAGCTGAACGTGACGCTCCGGTCGGTGGCATCCGGTGCGACGAAGGCGAGAAGTGACTCGGCGCCTCGTCCAACACCGCCGCGGTGTCTGCCGCGACAGCGGCCGGAACGATCGTTGCAGCGCGCCACGTTGCTGTGCTCTGACGCCGGGTCAACCCGAGTTGGGGAGGGCGGAGAGCAGGGCCGCGGCGGCTCTGTCGAAAGGGGTGGTGCTGCCCGCTGCGCGACACAGGATGTGGGCGCCTTCGAGAGTGACGATCAGGAGAGTGGCCAGATCGGCGGCCGGGGATGGGCTCATTCCGGCCTGAGTGAGTTTTCCGGCGAGCTCGCCGGTCCAGCCGGTGAACCCTTCGGCCGCGACGGTGCGCAGGCTGCTTCGGTCAGCGATGGCCGCACCGCCGTCGATGGTGACCGCCGCGACTGCGCAGCCGGTTTCTACGAGTTCGACAGCGCGGAGAACGCCCTGACCTTCGCTCAGGGCCCCTTCGCCGAAGAGGCCCGCCGGGCCGGAGCCCCGGCAACGACGCGACTGTTCGACGGTGACATCGTCAAGGACGCCAGCATCGACCTGAACTCGCCCTACTACGACTGACACCGCAGGTCGCCACCGCTTCGGCGCTGGACGCCGGCTCGCCCCACTGCGGGGCGAGGCGGCCTCAACGGAAAGTCATCTCGATGAACGTCACGCGGCACCCCGAGAACAGCGTGAGCTGGATCGACCTCGGCACCCCGACACGGAGACGACGACGGCGTTCTACACCGCGCTGTTCGGTTGGACCGTCGCCCCACCGGACTCCAACGGCTACAGGCTCTGCACGCTGCGCGGACATCTCGTCGCCGCCCTTGGGCCGGCCGAGGACGCCGGCGCACCCTACTGGACGATCAACGTCACCGTGTCGGACATCCAGGCCACCGCCACTCGCTTCACGAACCTGGGCGCCCAGATCATCGTGGCACCCACCGAAGTCGGGACACTCGGCTACTACGCCGTCGCTCTCGACCCCGTCGGCGCACCACTGTCACTTTGGCAGCCCGGCACCCATGACGGCATGCAACTGACCGGCGAACCGGGCGCTTTCGCCGGCATCAGCCTTCTCACCGACCACTCCGCGCAGGCCGCCGCCTTCTACCGACCAGCCCTGAACTGGAACTACAACCCCGGCCACACAGAGTTCCGGCTGCCGGACCACTCCATCGCCGCGACCAGCCCGCCGCCAGGGACTCCAACGGCACAGCGATCACTCTGGCCGGTCAGTTTCGCCAGTGACAGGCCCGACACCGACGCCAAGCAGGCCCTGCAACTCGGTGCGACCGCAGTTCGCCAGGACTCCAACGGAGACGTGGTCCTGCGCGATCCCACCGGCGCTCTGTTCGGCCTCACTCAGCACACCCGATAGTGCCACTCCGACCGAACGCGTTGCCCCAGGCGACTTCATGAGTCACCGCACGAGGTCCGGCCTTCGTATGTCACGCTCGTCCCCATGCAGAAACGACATGTCGCCGCGGCGACGCTGATGGTGATCGTATGGACGGGGGCCGCTGCGTGCGGTGGGAGCGACTCGTCATCTTCGTCTTCCCCAGGGAAATCGACCGGTTCAACAGGCGCCAAGAAGCCCGCCGGAGGAGAGCCGTCGATCCCCAAGGGGCCGCGCACGACACTCAAGGGGATGGACGTCTGCAAAGCGCTGAGGGCCGAGTCGCTGACCGCGATCGGCGTTCAGCCCTCCGACGCCAAGGAGGGCAGCGAATCCGGCAGAAGCTCGGACTCCGGCTGTGACTGGCACAGCGGCGGGACGGAGGTGCAGATCAACGGCATCGTCGACATGTCGGTGGACTTGTCCGTGGACGAGTACGGAATCCAGAAGAAGATCGACGTCCTGGGCTTCCCAGGGGTCGCGGCCACTGCGATCGGCAACTCCTGTGACGACTCCATGCAGGTCAACGCCGACGAACTCGAGGTCAATGTCCGGAACGAAGACAGCAGCAATCCGGCGCTTCGCGTTAGCAAGGCGTGCGACGTGGCGAGGGACTTCACCCGACAGGTGCTGACGGGAGTCACCAAGAAGTGAGGTGGCGGCGCTGCCTGCCGTGCGCGCCTGCTCGCCAGAACTGCCCGAGCACCCGGACTTCACCCGCATCCTTGCCGTGTTCAACGAGGAGACCGGAACGCTGCGGGCCAGGGACGTCGCCCAGGCCCTCGGCCACGAACTCCCGCCCACGAACGTCGTGGGCATCCGGGCCAAGCCGAAGCGCCTGGTCGAACTCGACGTCCTCACCGACGCCGACACGGGCAGCTTCGCCAGGAAGCCAGAGCGCAGCCGCGCCTGTGCCGGATGGATGCCAGGGGTGGGCCGGGCTGCCGCAGGCCGCGGGCCGCGGGCCGGGCACGCCACCGCGGGTGATCTCAGTGATGCCGGGAAGCGAGCACCTAGTGCCGTGACCGGATAGGTTCACCGAGGCCTCGTGTTCTGCGAGTTCGTGAGCCACCGCTGCTCCCCGGTTTCTGCTGGTCACCGGGGTGGACGACCTCGTTTGGATGGTTGTCATCGACTTGCCGCCCATCCCGCCCTGCAGGCAGGGTGTGGATCATGCTTGAACTACGTAGTCTGACATCAGACGACTGGCCCCTTTGGCGGGAGTTGCGACTGGCCGCGCTTACTGAGGCGCCCTACGCGTTCGGATCGACGCTGGCTCAGTGGCAGGGCTCCGGCGACCGAGAGGCACGCTGGCGTGCCCGTCTGTCGATTCCTGGAGCGCTCGATCTCGTCGCGCTCCTCGACGGCCTTCCGGTGGGCATCGCCAGCGGAGTACCGGGCGAGGGAACAGATAATGTGGAGTTGATCTCGATGTGGGTCGCCCCCACGGCTCGGGGCAAGGGCGTGGGTGACTACCTGATCCAGGCGGTCGAGCGGTGGGGAGCGGAGCGCGGCGTCACGACGCTGCGGTTGTCCGTCATGCCGGACAACCGCAAGGCGACCGCACTCTATGAGCGGCACGGTTTCACGGACACGGGTGAGCCCGGCGATCTTCTGCCCGATGGCATTGGCAGGGAGCGGGTCATGGCGAAGAGCCTGGCCGCTGTCTGATCTCCATATCCGGGCACGGCGGGATCCCTCACTGGGTCAGGCTGCGGCGGCGAGGGGGCGTCCGCCCCAGCGGATGCCCTTCTCGCTGCGGATGCGGATGCGGGGTGCTGCGTGAACCACGCGGCCACAGCGCTAGCCGAGTTCGAGCTGGTTGGTTGGCATCCGGAGCTCATGCAACCCCACGTCTGCCCAGAACTGCTCCGGCGGCCCGCACATCCGTTACACCTCACTACCGCTACACCTGCGGACAGAACCCGGTGAGTTCGGATCCATCTGCCCACCCGGTGCGCAGATGACCAGGGAAGTGCGGGCGGGCGCACCGAAGCCGCCCTTCCTTCCGCTCGGGCTCATGGTCGACTCCTTCGCTCACGGCGGCGGTCCGGTCCGACGCGTCCGCGGAGCGGATTCGGGGCCGGGAGGTGCTGGCCGACCTCGCAGTTTCGCAGCCCTCGCTAACGTCTCACTCACGTTTCGCTTACGTGATGCCCGTGGCTGTGAGCGGGTGGAATCGGGTGCCGATCAGGCTTGCCCGGACCCGGGCACGCGGTACAGCATGACCTTGCGTGACGTCGCCGATCGAAGGTTCCCGAGGAAGGGAACCGTGTCGGCAGTGGTCGGCAGCGGCCGGCGGTGTCAGGCCAGCGAGGCGGCGTGGGCGGGGTCGATGGCGTGCTGGAGCGGCCGGTTCTGTGTGAAGCGGCGGAGTTCGCCGAGCACGAGCTGTCCGAGGCGGTGGCGTTCGGCGCCCATGGCGCCGCCCAGGTGCGGTGTCAGGACGACGTTGGGAAGGGTGAACAGTGGTGAGTCATGAGCCGGGGGCTCGGGGTGCGTTACGTCGAGTACGGCGGTGAGGTCGGGCCTGGCGTGCAGGACCTGCGCGGCGGCCGTCTCGTCGATCAGCGCGCCCCGCGCGGTGTTGATCAGTGTCGTGCCCGGCCCCATGGAGTTGAGCAGCCGTGCCCCGATCGAGCCGCGGGTCTGGGGCAGCAGCGGTGCGTGGAGGCTGACGACGTGACTGGTGGCGAAGAGTTCCTCGATGGAGATCAGCCGGACTCCCGCGCGCTGGGCGGTGTCCTGGGAGGCGACGGGATCCGTGGCGAGGACCTCGACTTCGAAGCGGGCGAGGTGGGCGGCGACGAGCCGGCCGATGTGCCCGAGTCCCAACAGGCCGACCCGTGACCGGTACGCGCCCGGGACGTCGGGATCGGTGGGGAAGCGGCGGCTCTGCGCCATCTCCCGCTCGATGCGGTGGGCCTGTTTCAGTCCGAGCAGGACATGGGCGAGGGTGAACTCCGCCACCGGAACGGCATTGGCCGCGGCGGCCGCGACGATCGGGATGTCGCGCTCCCAGAAGGCGGGTGTGGTCAGGTGCCGGACGGACCCCGCCGCGACGAGAACGGCCCGCAGCCGAGGGGCCCGTGACAGGAGGGCGCCGTCGAGAAGGGGTGCACCCCAGCCTGTGAGCAGAATGTCGACGGTCCGCAGCACGTCGGGGTCCGCGTCGAGCTCCTGCCGGGTGAGGGGCGGTCCCTGCCAGTGCACGAGCCGGCCGATCTCGGCCAGTACTGCGGGCGGGTAGACGTCGGCCCGGCGTTCTTCCTCCATGACCAACAGGGCTGTCGGTGCGGTGGCCGGTGCGTTCATGTCGGGTTGTCTCCTCGGCCTGTCCGGTGGTGGACCGGCAGCCGGACGGTCGGCGGTCCCTGCTCGGATGTGATGGAAAGCGTCTGGCTTTATGTCGTGGATTGGTGGGGGCTGTTCGTTGTCCGGCCCGTAGCTCGCAGGAACCATACATCGGATCACTGAAATGTCATCGCCGTGACCCTGGATGTCGATCTTCCTTGGTCGAGTGGCGGCCGTGGGGAACGAGGCGCCCCTTGGGGTGAACAACCGTTCCCGTCGATGCCCAACTTGTATGGCCAAGAACCCATTTATAGGAGTCGGGTCGTCCCTCCCATCCGTCGCGCCGGCTGGAGGAGGTGCGGAAGTGTGCCAGATGAGCGCTCCTTCGGTCAGTCGAAACCCTTTGTATTCATCGGACTATTGACCGTTGATTCGGACCCGGTTACCGTCCCAGCAAGCGCTTTCTAGACCGCGGTGATGCGGGCGAAACCGGGAGTTGTCATGCAGAGATCGCGATGGATCGGCGCGGGGGCCCTCGCCTCGGTTCTGATCCTCACCAGCTGTACCTCCGGGGCTGCGGGAGTGGATGCCAAGCAGAACCCCAAGGCACCTCTCGAGCTCTGGACCAGGACGACCCCGGGCGGACCGGGGGAGAAGGGCGCACTGCAGCTCGCCGCCGCCTTCGAGAAGGCCACGGGCTACCAGGTCAAGGTCACGGCCATCTTCGACGACTTCGAGACCAAACTGCAGCAGCGGGCCGCCCAGAAGAAGCTCCCCGACATCGTCATGAACGACGTGACGCAGCTCGGAACCATGCACAGCCAAGGTCTGCTCCGAGAGATCGACCTGGGCAAGATCAAGGACAGCAAGCAGATCATCGAACAGGGCCTGAAGTCCGGGCAGAGCCTGGACGGCAAGCAGTACGGACTGCCGTTCTCCGCGCAGGCGTCCGCGCTGCTGATCCGCAAGGACTGGCGCGAGAAGCTGAAGCTCGACGTCCCGCGCAACTGGGACGACTTCGCCGCGATGGCCACGGCCTTCACCACTCAGGACCCCGACGGGGACGGCAAGAACAACACCGCCGGGCTCGCCGCCCCGCTGTCCACCAAGCGCGGTTACGCCTCCTGGTACTTCTCGAACTTCCTGTGGGCCGCGGGCGGCGACTTCATCACCGAGGCCGGCAAGGGCACGTACAAGCCGGCGATGACCACCGCGGCGTCGGTGCAGGCCATGCAGTGGTTCCGCGACCTGGGGTGCAAGGCCAAGGCCATCCAGCCCGGCGCGGTGACCATGGACACCCCGCCGACGAACGAGACGTTCGAGTCGGGTCGAGCCGGCATGTTCGTCGTCGGCCCGTACCTGCTGCCGCGCTTCGACAAGTCCCTGGGCAAGGACAAGTACGAGGTCGTGCCGATGCCCAAGGGACCCAAGGACGCCACCGTCCTCGCCGAGGGCGGCTCCGTCTACCTGATGGCCGGCTCGGACAACCAGGCCGGCCAGGACGCCTTCGCCGGCTTCGCGGTGTCCGTCGAAGGCCAGAAGAAGGGGATGGAGGGCGCCACCGGCTACACCGTGCAACTTCCCGTCAACACCGCCGTGGACATCTCCCAGATCCGTCCCGACCCGCGCTGGAAGACCTACGCCCAGGCGTACCAGGACTCCGGGCGGTACGCGCCCTCCATACCGAACTGGACGCCGGTGCGGCAGGTGACGGCGGACGCGGTGAACGCGCTGATGGCGGACTGCGGCCTCGACATCAACGCCAAGTTGGGTGAGCTCGACAAGCAGCTCGCCGATATCCTCAAGGAGCAGGGGATCGCCGCGTCATGAGCCTCGACCAGGCGGAACCGGCCGCCCGTGCGGCAGCCGGCTCCGCCCCCCGCGAACCGGCCCTCCGGGGCGGCGGGACCGCCGGTCGTCGGGGGCGCAGCCGCAGATCGGGCCGGTGGTGGACGCCCTGGCTCTTCCTCGCCCCGGCGCTGCTGCTCTTCCTGTACTTCAAGTTCATTCCCATGGCCAGCGCGCTGACCATGTCCTTCCAGGATGTGCAGCCCTACCTGGGAAACCGGTGGGTCGGCACCGAGAACTACGCCACGGTGCTGCAGTCGCACGGATTCCGTGAGGCCGCGTGGCACACGGTCGTGCTCGCCGTCGGCGAGACCGTCGGCGCGATGTCACTCGGCTTCGCCCTGGCCCTGCTGATGGAGGGGCAGAGCCGGCGACTGGGATTCGTGCGCTCCGCGGCGTTCCTTCCGGTGGTGGTGCCGCTCGCGGTCGTCGCCGAACTGTGGCGGATCATGTACCACCCGACCGGGGACGGCATGCTCAACTCCGTTCTGGGCCTGGTGGGAGCCGGTCCGTCGGGGTTCATCAACGACCCCGACACGTCGATGGCCTCCATCATGCTCACCGGCATCTGGCGGGGTGCCCCCTACGACATGATGATTTTCCTCGCCGGACTGACGAGCGTGGACCGCGGCCTGTACGAGGCGGCGAAGGTCGACGGGGCCTCCCGGTGGCAGCGGGTGTGGTACGTGACGGTGCCCGGACTGCGGTCGGTGTTCTCGATTCTGTTCATCCTCGCCGCGATCCGCGGACTGCGCGTGTTCACCGAGGTGTTCCTGCTCACCAACGGGGGGCCCAACGGCTCCACCGAGGTCGTCATGACCCTCATCTACAAGCTCGGGCTCGAGCAGAACCGGCTCGGCGTCGGCGCGGCGGGAGCGGTCCTGCTGTTCGTCGCGACGCTGATCCTGACCATCATCGTCCAACTGCTGCGGCGGAGGGAGAGCAAGTGAGTGCGCCGACCGAGACCGCGCTGGGCCTGACCGAGAGCCGCAGCGTCGGCGGACGGATCCTGAAGGCCGTCATCTACCTGCTGGTCCTGACGGTGTTCGCGGGCCCGCTGCTGGCCCTGCTCGTCGGCGCCTTCGGCCACATCAAGGACCCGACGCAGCTGAGCGTCGTGCCCAAGGGCTTCACGTTGGACAACTTCCGGATCGCCTTCGACCAGGGGGTGCTCAAGTACCTGCTGAACTCGTTCTTCGTCGTCGGCTTCGGGCTGCTGCTCCAGGTCGTTGTCTCCGTGCTGGCCGGATACGCGCTGGCCCGGAAGGTGTTTCCCGGAATGACGCTGGCGCTCGTCGCCATCCTGGCGACGCTGATGCTGCCCGAGGAGATCCTGGCCCTCCCGCTGTCTGTCATTCTCTCCGACCTGCCGGTCGTCCACTTCAACCTCATCGGCACCCTCGCCGGCATGATCGTCCCGCTGGGCGCCTGGGGATTCTCCATCCTGGTGATGACCGAGTTCATGAAGGACGTGCCACGCGAACTGGAAGAGGCCGCCCGCATCGACGGCGCCGGAGACCTGCGGATCTTCGCCCAGATCATTCTGCCGATGTGCAAGCCCGCCCTCGGCGTCATCGGAGTCTTCGGCTTCACCATGATCTGGGACCAGTACCTGCTGCCCCTGCTCGTCTCCACGGACTCCTCCTCGTACACGCTGCCGCTGGCGCTGCGGACCCTGCGGATCGACCCGGCCGTGACGCCCGGAGTGGTGATGGCCGCCTCGTTGCTGGCCCTGCTGCCCTCGGTGATCGTCTTCCTGTTCTTCCAGCGGTCCTTCGTCAGCGGTCTGTCCTCCGGGGCGCTCAAGGGCTGACCCGCGAACCGACCACCGACCCACGAACTGACCGCTGACTCGCGGACCGACCCGCGGCCCCGGTGACTTCGTAGCCCGCGCAGCCCGCGCGGCCCGTTCCGGCCCGTTCCGGCCCGCGGCCTGCGCCGGCCCCGCAGCCCGCACCGGCCCCCGGGGCCTGCCACCCTGACGTGCCTGCGCGTCGGCCCGGTTCCCGCCCCCGTTCCCTACGACCAGCCCTGACGCGCACCGAAAAGCCGCCGGACGCCGATGAGAAAGAGCGATTCCCCATGACTCCGAGCACCGACACCCCGCCGGCGCACCCGTCCGCGACCCCGGATCCCGTAGGAGGCCCGGAGACGAACTGGTTCACCACCGCCCGGTTCGGCATGTTCGTCCATTGGGGTCTGTACTCCCTCGCCGCACGGCACGAGTGGGTCAAAAACCGTGAGCGACTGACCGACGAGCAGTACCAGGTGTACTTCGACCACTTCGACCCGGACCGCTACGACCCCGCCCAGTGGGCCAGAGCGGCCAAGGCGGCGGGCATGCGGTACGTCGTGCTCACCACCAAGCACCACGACGGCTTCTGCCTGTGGGACAGCGCCCTGACCGAGTACAAGGTCACCAACACCCCGCACGGCCGTGACCTCGTGGGGCCGTTCGTCGAGGCGTGCCGCGCCGAGGGGCTCAAGGTCGGCCTCTACTACTCGCTGATCGACTGGCACCATCCGTCCTTCCCCGTGGACGGCACCCATCCGCAGCGCGACGACGAGGCGTTCAAGGCATCCCACGCCGAGCGGGACATCCGCGACTACCAGCGCTATCTGCACGGCCAGGTCCGCGAGTTGCTGACCTCGTTCGGACGCGTCGACTACCTGTTCTTCGACTTCTCGTATGCCGGGCGCACCTGGTGGGGCGGCAAGGGACCCGACGACTGGGACTCCCCGCAGCTCCTGCGGACCATTCGCGAACTGCAGCCGCACGTCCTCGTCAACGACCGGACCGGCCTTCCCGGGGACTTCGTCACCCCCGAGCAGTACCAGCCGTCCGGTCCCATGACCGACAACGGGCGACCCGTGCTGTGGGAAGCCTGCCAGACGCTCAACGGCAGCTGGGGCTACGACCGGGACAACCTGGACCACAAGAGCCCCGACCTGCTGATCCGCATGCTCGTCGACGGCGTGTCCAAGGGCGGCAACCTGCTGCTCAACGTGGGACCCACCGGCCGCGGCGCTCTCGACCCGCGCGACACCGCGGTCCTGGAGGAGATCGGCCGGTGGACGCAACTGCACGAACGGGCGATCCGCGGCTGCGGACCCTCCTCGTACACCGCCCCCGCCGAATGCCGGTACACCCAGCGCGGCGACCGGCTCTACGTCCACCTGTTCGCCTGGCCGCTGCGTCACCTGCACCTGCCGGGCCTGGCCGGCCGGGTGCGCTACGCCCAACTGCTCAACGACGCGTCCGAGATCATCCCGGTGCACATCGACCCGGACCGGCCCGCGGTCAACACCGAGATGGGCGGACAGCCGGCCGGAACGCTCACGCTCCAGCTCCCGGTCCGGCGCCCCGATACCCCCGTACCTGTCATCGAACTGTTCCTGGACACCCAGGAAACCCAGGACGCCGGGGACACCACCCGGGACACCCTGGCCGCCGGCTGAGCGCCAGCCGGCACACCGTCCGTCCACCACACCCTCACGGAGGCACCATGCAACGCCGCACGTTCCTCATGGGCACCGCGGCAGGGGCGGCGCTGGCCGTCGCCCCCGTCGGCGGACCGCTGAGCGCCAGCGCCAGCTCAGCCCCGGCGGCCGTCCGCACGCTGGACGAGCTGCAGGCCGCGATCGACCGGGCACGACCCGGTGACCGGATCATCGTGGCCGACGGGACCTACACCGTCCCACCGGACCGCCCGCTCACCGTTCGGAACAAGCAGGGCACCCGGCGCGCGCCCGTCACCATCGCCGCCCGGACGCGCGGCGGCGTCATCCTGGAAGGCGAGCACAGCTTCCTCCTCGAAGCGTCCAGCCACATCACCCTCAGCGGCTTCTCCTTCCGGCAGAAGAACACCCTGGACCTCCCCCCGGACTGCTCGCACATCCGGCTCACCCGCAACGACTTCCAACTGGCCGACATCGAGGGCGTGCACTGGGTGATGGTGCGCGCGGACGACAGCAGCGTCGACCACAACCACTTCCACGGCAAGAGCACCCTCGGCATCTACCTCGGCATCGAGGGCGCGAACACGGAGGAGATGGCCCAGCGCGTCCACGTGTACCGCAACTACTTCTCCGACCACACCTTCCCCGGCTCCAACGGCGGCGAACCGATCCGGCTCGGCGTCAGCCCCCGAGCCCTGTCCAGCGCCCACGCGGTCGTGGAGTACAACCTGTTCGAGCGCGCCAACGGCGATCCCGAGGCGATCTCGGTGAAGAGCTCGGACAACACCATCCGGTACAACACCATCCGCGACAGTCTCGGCGGGATCGTCCTGCGGCACGGCAACCGCAACCGGGTGGAAGCCAACCACCTCGTCGACGGCACGGAGGGCGTGCGGATCTATGGCAACGACCATGTGATCGTCAACAACTACCTCGCCGGCCTGTCCGGGCGGGCCCTGGTGATCGGCAGCGGTTCGGAGCGCGATCACCTCCCCGGTGAGACGCCCGAGGCGCGCCGCGGCAACGACGCCCCCGACCGGATCCTCATCGCGTACAACACCCTGCTGAACAACAACGGCACGCTCTCCGGGGAGAGTCAGCGTCCGCACGAGCCGCGGGACGTCACCGTCGCGGACAACCTGTTCGTCGCGGACACCGGCCAACTGGTCGCGATGGCGAACACCGTGCGCTTCACCTGGTCGGGCAATCTCCTGTGGGGTGCCGCCGCCGACGGCAACATCCCCGCCGGTGGCGGCATCCGGGTCGACCCCAGGCTGGTGACGGACCCGCACGGCATCGCCCGGCCGGCCGCCGGCAGCCCGGCGATCGACGCGGGCACGCTGCGGTGGCCGCGCATCACCCACGACATCGACGGACAGCCCCGCGGCAGGGCCCGGGATGTGGGCGCGGACGAATACTCCCGCCGGGCGCCGAGGCGCGGACCCCTGACCCCGGCCGATGTCGGCCCTCAGGCCGGCTGAGCGCACCCGCCCACTTCGACGCAGGAGGCACCATGCAACGACGCACGTTCCTCAAAGGCACCGCCGTGACCGCACTTGGCGCCGCAGCCCTGACCGCCACGCTGTCGGGCAGCGCATCGGCGGCCGACATCCCGGTCGCTTCCCTGGCAGCACTCCAGAACGCGATCAACGGCGCCGCCCCTGGTGACCGGATCATCGTCGCCGACGGCACCTACACGGTTCCAACGGGCAGCGCGATCACCATCTCCGGCAAGAACGGCACCGGCGCCGCGCCCATCACCATCGTGTCCGAGACCCGCGGTGGCGCGGTGCTGCGGGGCGCACGCGGCTTCGTGCTCAGCAATTCCAGCAACATCACCATCAGCGGCTTCGCCTTCCGGCAGAGCACCACGCTCGAGATCCCGGCGGACTGCTCGGCGATCCGGCTGACCCGCAACGACTTCCAGTTCGCGGACACCGGCGATCCGTACTGGGTCGTCGTGCGGGCGGACGACTCGAAGATCGACCGGAACCATTTCCACAACAAGACCACCGCGGGCATCTTCCTCGTCGTCGACGGTCCCGGCTCGACCGCCATGGCCCAGAACCTGCACATCTTCCGCAACCATTTCTCCGACCACACCTTCACCGGGGACAACGGCGGCGAGCCGATCCGCCTCGGCGTCAGCGGCCGGGCCCTGTCGGCGGCCGGCGCCTACGTGGAGTACAACCTGTTCGAGCGCTGCAACGGCGACCCCGAGGCCATCTCGGTGAAGTCCTCGGACAACACCGTGCGGTACAACACCATCCGCGACAGCCGCGGCGGCATCGTGCTGCGGCACGGCAATCGCTCCAGGGTGGAGGGCAACCACCTGATCGGCGGCATCGACGGGGTGCGCGTCTACGGCAACGACCACGTGATCGTCAACAACTACCTCAGCGGGCTGTCCGGCCGGGCCCTGGTGGTCGGCAGCGGCACCACCCGTGACCACACCCCGGGGGAGACGCAGGAGCAGCGGCGGGGCAACGACGCCTGCGACCGCGCGGTGATCGCGCACAACTCCCTGATCAACAACGCCGGCACGCTGTCGGGCGAGACGCGGACGTACGAGCCGCAGGACGTGACCATCGCCGACAACCTGCTGGTCGGCGACTCGGGCAGCCTCGTCGCCATGGGAGCCACCTCCGGCTTCACCTGGCAGAGCAACTTGCTGTGGGGGGCGGCCGCCAACGGCAACATCCCCTCCGGGGGCTTCACCCGGGCCGACCCGCGGCTCGGTCGGGGCACGGACGGTGTTCTGCGGCTGACGGCCGGCAGTCCGGCGATCGGCGCGGCCACGCTGGGCGGCACCGTCGTGGCCGACGACATCGACGGGGATCAGCGCGGGAGCGTACGGGACATCGGTGCCGACGAGTACGCGACGGCGCCCGTACTGCGGCACCCGCTGACCGCTGCGGACGTGGGCCCGAACGCCGCCTGAGCGAGACCCGGTGACGGGGCACCGCACGCCGGTCCGTCCATCCGACCCGGTCCGCCCGACCCCCGGGCGGTGGACCGGGTCGGATGGACCGGCCGGGCAATCGCAGACCATCCGCAGGCCACATCGCGAGCAAGGCAGGGTCATGACCGAGGAGAGCAGACGGACCGCGGTGGAGCGCCCGCCGCTGGGTCGGCCGGGCGGGCTGGACACCGGGCTGACCCGCCTGGGCCTGTGCTCGGTCACCTTCCGCCGGCTGCCCGCTGCCGAGGTCGCGCGACGCGCGGCTAACGCGGGCCTGGAGGTGATCGAGTGGGGAGCGGACGTGCACGCGCCGGCGGGGGAGCCCGGCACGATCCGAGCGGTGCGTGAGGTCTCCGACCGCTACGGGCTGGCCTGTTGTTCCTACGGTTCGTATTTCCGTGCCACCCGCGCGGAGCTGGCGGCGTTTCCCGCTGTGGCCCAGGCCGCCGTGGTGCTCGGGGCGCCGCGGGTACGGGTCTGGGCGGGGGGAACCGGATCGCGGTCCGTCCTGCCGGACGAGCGGTACGAAACCGTGCTCTGCCTGCGGGAGGCGGCCCGGATCGCCGCGGACCACGGCTTGGAGCTCGCGCCGGAGTTCCACGGCGGAACGCTCACCGACACCGTCGCCTCGACCCTGCGGCTGCTGGACGAGGTGGGCGCGGACAACGTCCGCACGTACTGGCAGCCGCCGCAGGACACCCCCGACGAGGAGGCGCTGGCAGGGCTCGTCGAACTCGGCGACCGGGTCACCGCCGTACACGTCTTCTCGTGGTGGCCCGGCCACAACAGGCTTCCACTGGCGGACCGCTGGGACCTGTGGGCTCCAGCGCTCGGCCTGCTCGCGGGCCGGGGTGTCGAGGCGCTCCTGGAGTTCGTCCCCGGCGACGACCCCGCGGTGCTGGCCCGCGAGGCCCAGACCCTCAGGCGCGCCGCAGATCAATCCCCATCCGGTCAGACGTAGTTGACTGTGATCCGACGGGCCACGACAGGCGTCCCGTCCTCCGCCCACAACGCCAGGACGGCAGACATGCACATCAAGGATGACGACACGCTCCTGTTCATCGGGGACTCCATCACCGACGCGGGCCGCGACCGTGCGGATCCCGCATCGCTCGGCCAGGGATACGTCCGCGAGATCGCGCGGACTTTGCGCGAGCGGGCGCACGACGGACCCGGCCCCCGCATCATCAACAGGGGGATCAACGGCCACCGCGTGTATGACCTCGCATCCCGCTGGAGCACTGACGTCATCGACCACCGGCCCACCGTCGTCACGGTCAAGATCGGCATCAACGACACCTGGCGGCGCTACGACCGAAACCTCCCCAGTCCGGTCGACGAGTTCGAGGCGTGCCTCGACCGCCTGCTCGCGGACACCGCGAGCAAGCTGTCCGCACAGCTGGTCGTCATCACTCCGTTCCTGCTCCCGGTCGGGCCGGACCAGGAACGCTGGTTCGAGGACCTGTCGCCGCGTACCGACGCCGTCCTGCGGGCAGCTGTGAACAACGGAGCCCAAGTGGTCCGCGCAGACCTTGTCCTGCCCCGCGCGGCGCAGGATCGGGAGCCGGCGGAGCTGGCCCCGGACGGCGTCCACCCGACCCCTCTGGGGCACCGGCTGATCGCCGACGCCTGGCTCGCCGAGGTCGCTCCCACGACCCCGCACGGGCGGCGGTAGCACCGCCCCAGAAGAGACTGCCCCGAACCCTGCACGCCGGCTGGGGCCCAGGGACGGCGGGGTGATCGTGATTCGGCATCAGGCCGCAGGGTGTCACCGATGAGGGCAGGCGCGGTGATCGCGGGCGGTGACTCGGCGCCCATGAAAGGCACTTCGACGTTCAAATAATTGACGTTGAGGAGCGTGCGTCACGGTGGTAATCTCACGTCGAACATTTCAACGTTGAGGAGTCCTCGTGGAGCGTGACGCCGTCGACCTCATCGTGGAACAGTGGGCTCGCGTCCGCCCCGACCTCGACGCGTCCCCCGTGAACGTTCTCGGCCGCCTGTCACGGGTGACCCGTATCGTCGAGCGCGAGTTCCAAGCGCTCTTCAGCGAATTCGGGCTGCAGATGGGCGAGTTCGACGTCCTCGGGACCCTCCTCCGCGCCGGCCCACCCGGCGGCATGACCGCGGGGGAACTGACCCGCCACTCGATGAAGACGGCCGGTGCCATCACCAACCGGCTCGACCGGCTCGTCGCCAAGGGCTACGTCACACGCGACCTCGACCCCGCCAACCGGCGTACGGTCATCGTCGCCCTCACCCCCGCCGGCCGCGAGCTCATCGACCGTGTCATCGGCGCCCACCTCGACAATTCACGGCGCATCCTCGCCGCGCTCGATCCGCACCGGCAAGGCGACCTCGCCGCTACCCTGCGCACTCTGCTGATCAGCCTTGGTGATCAGGCGAATGACACGAGCGACGTCCGCCTGGCGGGCGAGGCTTGAGTCACTGGCCCCCGAGCAGTCCGTTCCGCCAGGGCATCCCCGCCGCTTCCCTTCTCGCCCTCGAACCTGGCCGCAATCGCACGGCGATGGGGGACTGAACATTCCACTCCGGGTCCGTGGGCGGCGACTCGCTCACCGCCAGCAACCGGGACCGGGCCGGACTGGACCAAGACCTCGCGGCGGTCCGCTCCGGCGACACCTTCGTCATCCCCAACTCGACCGGCTCGCACGCTCCTTCCCTGACATCATCAGATTGCCCCGGCAAGCACGACGCCACTACCGAGGAGTACTTCAATGCCCACCTTGCGCTGGACCACCCCCAACTCTCCCGAAGGCCACGAATCCGCGCTGATCATGGCGTCGCGATTCGAGGTCCGGAGCCTTAAGGACGTGCCGCGGTTCTTCCTCAACTCGCTGGCGGCGTGGCGCCAGGTCCGCAAAGCTCCAGGCTGCTTCGGCGCCTCGCTCGTCGCCCGGCCCGTCAAGCGGACGTTCCAGACACTGTCCGCATGGGAGAGCCGTGAGCAGCTCATGACGTTCGTTCAGACGGAGCCGCACCGCTCCATCATGAAGGCGATGCGCTCCACGATGAGCGATTCCACGTTCGTGTTCTGGGACGCCTCCGTCGCGGATCTCCCGATCAGCTGGGCCGAGGCCGAACGACGACTCGACGAAATGGCGACCAAGGAAGCCCAGGAGCGCTGACCAGCTGATGCGTCCTGCCCGCAGCCACGTCCACTGACCGTCCGGACAAGATCGTCCAGCCACGCCGTTGGCGGTCTCGGGCGCGGCCAGCTCCGGCAGGCACTGCGCATGGACGAGCTGACTCAGCTCGAGGCGGTGTCATCGGGCTGACCGAAGTGGCAAAAGCCACCGCGGAGGACGCGGGACGCACTCCCGACCTGGCCGGGCGCGGACTGCGTGCCCACAACCCTGCCCAAAGCCAACTCGCCGGGGCACTGCCTGACAGAAGCCGGCAGAACACGTCCAACTGTCTGCGGACGAGGCTGCGATAGGGTCAGTTGATCACTCGTACACATGGGGAGCTGCAGTAGTGACGACCGACGTGACACCCGAACTGGCCGAGGCGATCCAGCGTGGCTACGACCAGCGCGACCGGGCGAACATGGCGCCGACGATCGCGTACTTCCAGGCGCTGCTCGCCGAACACCCCGACCACCCAGTCCTTGTATACGAGGTGGGTGGCGCCTACGACACCGCGGGCCTGGAAGAGACCGCCCGCGGCTACTACGAGCGGGCCCTCGCCCTCGGCCTCGACGGTGACGCCCTGCGCCGGTGCCTGTGCCAGTACGCCAGCACCCTGAGGTGGCTGGGCGAGCTGGACACGTCGCTCGTGGTGCTCGACCGCGCCCGCAGGGAGTTCCCCGACTCCGACTCCGTACGCGTCTTCCGCGCCCTGACCCTCAACGATGCCCAGCGGCCGGACGAGGCGGTGGCCGAGTTGCTCACCGTCGTCACCGGGCACGCCGAGGTCACCGACCTCGGGCGGTGGGCGGTCGGGCTGAGCGGCCTCGCCCAGTGGCTCGCCGACGGCCGCCCCGAATAGGAAGCGTCCCCCTGCGCAAGGCCGGCGGGATGCTGAGCGGGCGCGAAGCTGCCGGTTTCGAGGAGTCAGGGCCCGCCGCCTGGCCCGCCCCCTGCCACAGGGCCAGCAGGCACCCATCCGTCTCGCTGCCTGACCTTGATGCCCCGCTGCCGTCCACCTCACCGTCCATCGGCGCCCAACCGAACGGCAACCGGCGGAGCACAGCTCGCCGCCTGGGGCGTTTCGTGGCCAGCACCCGGCTGACCGAGCGCTGGAGAGCCGCACGCCAAGCCAGCGCGCCGCCGCCCCTGCCCCGCCCCGGCCGACTTCACGCAGGAGACACTCGACTTGGGCTGACCCTACGACAGCGAGGCCGGACAGGATCCGAACGGCGGCTTCCCACCTCGTCCCCGCGCGCTGAAGTGGTGCCCGCCCTGCCGGATGTCCCGGCCGGGCTCGCGAGGGAGGAACTGGTGGAGACCTTCGAGACGGGGCAAACGGTCGTTCGGCGTGACGTACACCGCTCCGGGCGGGTGTGGAGTGAACAGGCGCTACGGGTCCTCGCCGACACGGGCGAGGCGCTGGTGACCGCGTGCCCGCCCGGGACTCAGGCCCGCTGGCCCACCCCGGGCCGGGCCCTTCGCCGACGCCGACCAGTGGGCGGCCTGGCGCTGGAACCCCGGCTGGCCGCCGCCATGTCTGCCCCAGTGCGAGGGAGCCATTGAGCACGGAGCACGGATCACTGACACCACCCCAACCGGTGTGCGCGTTGCACCGCACGACGCACCGCCCCCACCTGGACAAAAGGGATCCACCCGGCCAGGGTCGTATCCGTGAGCACCCCTCTTGGCGTCACGCTGCGCCCGTACACCCCGGCTGATCAGACCGCTGTTCTCCACTTGATCAACGCCGACCGCCTCCCTGGCCAGCCGCCGACCACTCCCGCGATGCTCCATCAGGCGCTGGAGGGCCGCTCGCCAGTAGATGCGCAGTGGTGGGCCGCACTGGACCAGCCCACCACCGAGGTGGTCGTGGAGGACACCGGGGCCGTCTTCGGCGTGGTGTCCTACGCCGTCCGGCCCAAGGACGACACGGGGGTGATCCTGTGGCTGCATTGCGGGGAGGCCGCCCGGACCGCCGACCTGCTGATCCGGCGCGCGGTCGCCGCACTGGCGCCGCGCCCGGTCCAGGCGTTCCAGATCGCCTCCGCGCTGTCTCTGGGGCTGGAGGCGTTGCCGGTCCGGAACCGTGCGGTCACCGATGAGGCGTTGCGGCGGGCGGGGTTCACCGGCGAGCGGCTGTGGCGGTACCTGCGCGCCGCACTGCCCACCCCGGGCCTGCCTCACGCCGCCCACGTTCACATCGGCCGCGCCGACGACACGGGCAAGAACACCCGACGGCTGGAGATCCGCAACGGCCCCGACGTGGTCGCGGAGGCTGTGGTGGGCCCGCCCGTCCACGGCATCGGCGTCCTGTGGCGGATCGAAGTGGCCCCATCCGCACGCGGCCAAGGGCTGGGGCGCGCCCTGTTGGGCTCTGCCCTGGACGTGTTGACCGGGCTGGGCGCCACCGAGGTGATCCTGTACGTCGACGACGATGCTCCTGCCGGAGACGACCGAGACCGCACCGCAACGAACCGCCTCTACGATTCAGCAGGATTCATCGAGATCGACCAACTCCACTCCTACACGCTCGCACGCACTGGGCATCCGCGTTGAGGTCTCTCCGCATGGCATCCCGAAGAGACTGGTATGCCTCGTCGTAGCGCAGCCGGCCCGTGATGTACTCGTCGCTGGCCCGGCCGCATCCGTCGGCGACCACGTCGCGCAGGTCGCGGAGCCGGCGGAATGTGTCATCCGCCGGCCCGACGATGTAGCGAGGCGCGCAGATCGATACTTCGTAGCGCAGGGCTGTGCATGCTTCGAAGGATTCCCACACGGCACGCCCGCGCCGCTGCGGATCTGGGTCTGGCTCGCGCACAGCAACGCGACAGGTGTGCCGGGTCTGTGCCAGGGCCGCCAGGTAGGAGACGTAGAGGGAGCGGCGGCCCGCTCCTGGCCTTCCTGGCGTCCACTGACGCGCGCTGAATCACCCGGGGACACCGTCCCCCTCACCGGCGGCATGCGCTGACGCAACGCGGTCCTCGCCGCCGACCCGAAACGGCCGGAGCCGTTGCTCAAGGTCAGCGAGGGGAGAGGAGGCAGAACTCGTTGCCTTCCGGATCGGCCAGAACCGTCCAGGAGATCGCGGACCGGTCGATACCAGGGTCGGTGGCGCCCAGAGCGCGCAGTCGGGCTTCCTCTGCTCCCAGGTCGTCACCGGGGTAGGGGCACACGTCGAGGTGGACGCGGTTCCACACGCTCTTGGTATCGGGGGTGCGGAGGAACTCCAGGTAGGGCCCGACGCCCTTGGCGGAACGCATGGTCGCATGGTCGTCGGTGACCTCGTGCAGCGTCCAGTCCATCGTCTCGCCCCAGAACCGGGCCATCCCTCGTGGGTCGGTGCAGTCGACCACCACCGCGGCGATCGGCCCGGTGTCCTGGTAGATCGGACGGGGCTCCAGGACGCAGAACTCGTTGCCTTCCGGGTCGGCCATGACCGTCCAGGGGACGTCACCCTGACCCACGTCGGCGAGCGTCGCGCCGAGATCCTTCAGGCGCGCGACCAACTCCGCCTGATGGGCGGTCGAGGTGGTGGCCAGATCAAGGTGCACCCGGTTCTTCACCGTTTTGGGTTCCGGGCGGGCGACGATGTCGATGCAGACGGCCACGGGGTCGGGGTAGACGAAGCCCACGGGTTCGAGGTTGGTCACGCCAGGTCCCTCGCTGTCGACACCCCAACCGAGTGCCTCCGCCCAGAACCGGCCGAGCACGGAGTCGTCCTGGGCCTTCATATTAATCTGTACGAGTCTTGTTGCCATGTCTCAGATCCTAGAAGATGCCGCCCGACCGCCGTGATCCGACATGTGCTCGACCCGGTAGTGACCATGGTCGCCTCTTTCTGTGTCGCCGCGACCAGCCTGCAGGAGTTCCTCGAACGGATCGGCCAACGGTTCGCGAACCAGCCCGGATCATCGGCCGAGGCGCAGAACCGGCATCCCGTTGCCTTGAGGCGATCTCGGTCGTCGGATGACGTCATTTCTGGTGGACATCCGGAGCACACAAGATCGCCGGCTGCTGCCCAAACCCTTGACCAATCGCTGCTACTTCACGGGTTCTGGCTCAGCTTCTGCGCTCTGTCGCTATTTTGGGGGTGGTTGGGCATCAATTCTGTGTGATGGGTGGGGTCCGCATCGCGGACGTTCTGCTGCCAGGTGTCGAGGTTCGGATCGATCGAGTGACACTCACGGAGACGGAGGTCCGGCTCGCCGTAAGGTCTCAGGCCGCGTCGGCAGCATGTCCCGACTATGGACGGCGATCCGCGAGGGTGCACTGCTACTACCCGCGGACTCTGGCGGATCGTCCGGTGGCAGGCAAGCGTGTACGACTTGAACTTCAGGCCCGCCGACTCCTGTGTGACAACGATCAGTGTGACCGCCGCACTTTCACCGAGCAGATACCGGCCCTGACGCGTCGGTACGCACGCCGCACGGACGCTCTCACCGCCCAGCTCGCCGACCTGGCCCTGTTCCTGGGCGGCAGGGCAGGAGCACGCCTGTCCGAACGCATGTCCATCGGCACCTGCAAGGACACCCTGCTCCGGTTCATCCGCGCCCTGCCACTCCCGTCCTCGGCCCATGTCCCGCTTCTCGGTGTCGACGAGTTCGCCCTGCGGCGCGGGCGGACCTACGCAACGATCCTCATCGACATGTCCACCCACCGCCCGATCGACGTTCTCGCTCGCGCCGCGAACACCTTCGCATCATGGCTGCGGAACCATCCCGAAGTGCGGATCATCTGCCGCGACCGTGCCGATTCATTCCGTGACGGAGCCCAGGCGGGCGCCCCGCAGGCCCAGCAGGTGGCCGACGCCTGGCACCTCCTGCACAATCTGGCCGAAGCAGTCGAACGCGTTGTAGGCCGACACCGTGCCGACCTGCGAGAACCTCTCACCTCCCATCACGATCAGACTGAAGACAGCCGGCCTCAGGAGAACCCAGACCACACGGAACTGGACATCCATGGACGGCCACGGCCTCTGGTCACCCGCACCCGTGAACGCCACCAGTAAATCCACGAACGCATCGAGCGCGGTGACAGCCTTCGCGCCATCGCACGACACGTGAACGGAGCCGGCCGTGCCTGTTACAGGACAGTGACACCGCGCCGACAACGCATTCGCGTGACGGAACATCTCTTCTGGTGAGAACCACGCCAATGGCATTTGTCTTGCCTTTGTGTGACAACCGACAGCTTCACTGGAGGGGACCACCATGATCGTCACCAAGCGGCACTCCCTGCGTATCGCCGTAGTCAGCGCCATCGCGGCAGCCTCCGTCGCTCTGGCAGGCACCGCCGCGATGGCCGCGACTCCGGCGACGGCCAGCACCTCCGTCGCGCAGAAGTCACTCGCCGCCAAGGCCACCATCAGTGCGAAGCCGTCGGTGGGCTCCGTCAAGGCGTGGCAGCTGTTCCGTGTCACCGGCACGACGACCGGCCTCAAGGCGGGCACCAAGGTGACCTTGCAGCAGAGGCAGGGCAGCAAGTGGGTCATGCTGCCCGCCTCCGTCCCCGTCGCGCGCAACGGCGCCTACTCGCTGGGCGTCAAGCTCGGCCTCAAGGGCAAGAACAGCCTGCGCATCGTCAGCGGGAACACGGCCTCCCCCGTCTTCAACGTGACGGTGCGCTAGTCCCCGGTGATCGACCTCGACTGTGCCCCGGCGCCGGATGCGCGCCGGGGCACAGTCACGTGCGGCAGGCGTGGAGCGGGTGGTCTGCGGCTATGGGACGTTCCAGGCGGAGATGACGGGCTGCTCGTCCTCGATGGCATGGCAAACGCTCCTTGATCCGGCAACTAGCGGGGGTAGACCTGGAACGTCACCGCTGGGACGCCCCCGAAGCGTGGGGCGGCCATGTCGAGCATGCCCTGGAGGAAGGACTGGGCGTAGTCCTTCGGGGACTGGTCGGAGAGCGCCGTGATGTACGCCCGGTGCTCCGCCAGTGAAGCCACCGCCCGCTCCGCTCCCGAAGGCGTGGCCTCCACCGCGTGCGTGGCCTGGGGGGACCCGGCCACAGCCACCCACCGCACGCCGTCCCACGGCGCGTCCGGCAGGTCGGGGAAGATCCAGCGGTTGCCCGCGTCGCCCGCCGCGTCGAGCGTGGCGCGGCCGACGATTCGGTGGTCGGGGGAGTTCCAGGCCGTGCCGCCCCAAGTGTCGTGGTGGTTGAGCGTGATGAGCAGCTCGGGCCGGTGCCTGCGCACCGCCGCGGCCAGGTCGCGGCGCAGTTCGAGGCCGTCCTGGATGACGCCGTCAGGGTGATCGAGGAATTCCACCGCCGTGACACCGACCACGGCCGCGCTGGCCCGCTGTTCGGCCTCGCGGATCCGGGCCGACTCCTTTGGCTCGAGGCCGTCGATCCCGGCCTCGCCGCGGGTGACCAGCAGATAGGTGATCTCGCGTCCCGCTGCGGTCCACTGGGCGATCGCCGCGGCGGCTCCGTACTCCAGGTCATCGGGGTGGGCGACGATGGCCAGTGCGCGCTGCCAGTCGTCGGGCATGGGTGTCAGTTGGTCCGTCATTTCCGCCACGTTAGGGCCTGTCCGGTCGAGTTGGAACCGGGATTGTGCCGCGGTGGTGCGGCGAGCCGCGATGTGCGGAGCCCGACGTGAGGGCCGGCAGCCGGTAGCGGAAGAGCGGACGCCGGTCGCTGCTCGAAACGAGCAGCATCGCAGGCGTTCGGATTCTTCGATGGAGCGGAGCCTCGGCCCATTTCCTGATCTCGTACCGCAGAACTGCCACGCCGTTTTGCGAAGGCGGTGATCTCAGGTGCACTGACGTTCGGCGCGCTGTCGGATCAGCTCCTCGACGGCGGTGGGCAGGGTGGTTTCGAAGTCGATGAGTTTCGCCCAGGTCGGGGTGATGACGATGCGGACCATGCCGTCGTAGAGGGAGCGGACCTCGGCCTCCCACTCGGTGCGCTGCTCGGGTGTCATCGCGTAGCTGCCGTTCATCTGGAGATACTCCTCCGGGATGCCGTCGACGACGTCCAGCTCGGCCCGCCCGCGCAGGAGCAGGATCTTCGGTGGGTGGACCTCGGTGTCGATGGTCAGGGCAACGATCGGGTTCTTGCGCAGTGCGGGCAGTTTCGCGGCGTTCTTCGTGGTGCACAGGACGATCTGCGAGCCGTTCCAGGTGAACGCGATCGGGATACTGCGTGGGGTGCCGTCCGTGGCGACGTAGGCCAGCCGGGTCAGGTCGCGGGCCAGCAGATCCTGGCTGATCGGGCGGTTCAGGATCTCGGTGATCTGGGTCGGCTGCATGGTGATCGCTCCTTCGTCGAGGTCGTGGAGCGGCCGGTTCGCGGCCTCTCGTGCCCCTGGGACGGAGCCGGCCGCACGTTCTCGACATCCCGCGCACGAATTCTCCTGGAGGCGGCCGCGCAGGAGTACGCCGTCTACGGTCGGAGCCTGGGGGAGGTGTACTGGCAATGCGTGCCGCTCCGTCGGTTCAGCGCGCGCCGCTGGCAGGCCCAGGGCCACAGCGATGTGGGAACGGCGCCGCCGCATCGCCGAGGACGGCGGTGCCCGCCTGCTCGTGGACCTGGCCGAACTGGCCCGCCCACAGGTCATGACAGATACCGCCGGGATCACGGCGGACCTGGCGGACCACGGCCGTACGGGCACGCCCGACGCTGGAAGCCGGTGTGCCCGGTGCATGCTGCCCGATGCGCTGTTGATGGAGGAAGGAGCGGACCGTCGGGCATGCCGACGGTCCGCCACCGATCACATGGTGGTGGTGGTCGGGTTGGTCCACAGGCTTTCGTGGATGCTGAAGCAGGGGGGCCAGAAGGCCCCTTCCTGTTCGGCGTCGACCTCGACGGTGAGTTCCTGCAGAGCGAGAATCTGGTTCATACCGGCGTTCCTTCACTTTCGAGAGGGGACCTCAGGGTGGATGGGATGCCCGTGGTCCAAGGTGAACAACTCGTCCTCGGGGCCGTGCAGGACACGTTGCAGTGCCAGAAGCACTCCTGCGGCGCCCCAAGTCAGGTCGGCGGTGCATCGCATGCCGCCCGCGCCGAGGTAGCGGACACCCTGGCCATGGGGCTGGGCGTGTTTCAGCAGTCCGGTGGCGACCCGTACGGCGGCTTCACGGTCGGTCGGCCGGCCGGTCAGTTCGGCGTGCTCGGCGAGAAAGTAGGTCAGCCCGGCAAGTCCTGTGGACCAGCCCGGTTCCATGGCGCAGGTCTTCCTGGCATCGGCGACGAGCAGCGGCAGTGCCGCGACGCAGCGGTCGTCCGGCGAGGTCGCCACATAGCGGGTGAGGACCGTAGCCACGCCCGCCGAGCCGACGGACAGGTAGGGCATGGCACGCCTGATCACGGCATTGTCGGCGAAGGACAGGCCTCCGTCGGGCAACTGGAGCGCGCGGTCGAGTTCTTCGTGGATCAGGTGACGGCCTGCTGTGAGGTAGGAGGTCCGACCTGTTGCGTCGGCCAGTTGGTGCAGGAAGAGGGCAAGGCCGGAGCGGCCGTGGAACAGCCCTCTGGCGTCGTGGTCGCCGAGGGTCGGCACCAGGTCGGTGGTGCGCACGATCGCGTCTCCGGCTGCCGCGGCCAGCTCCAGGTGCCGGTTGTCGCGTGTGCGCCGGTGCAGGGCCAGCCAGCTCAGGCCGATTCCGGCCCGGCCGTCGGCCAGTGTGGTGGAGGTGCGGGTCAGGGGATGGTTCTCGGCGGTCTGCAGGAGTTCGGTCGCCTCGTCCAGGCGGCCGAGCTGCGCCAGGACCCGGGCGATGCCTGCTGATCCCGCGTTCAGGCCGGGTGGCAGTTCATCGCGCAGTGCCAGGGAGTCGACCAGTAATCGCTTCTCGATCTCCTCAGGGATGGGCACGCCCGCCCGGTGCAGGGCGTGTACCACCCCCGAGGTTCCGTAGGCAACGCCGACGGTGTTGGTGTGGAATGCCTGGGGTGAGGGTGGGAAGACCCAGTCGGATCGACGGGTGTCGGCCGCATCGAGCAGTCCGATGGCTACCCTCGCGGCGAGATCGGCGAGGCAGCCTTCGGGATCGGCGTCCACGTCGGACGGGTCGGGCAATGCCGCGGAACTGCCGCCGTCCGTACGCTGGAAGGCGGTCGCGCGAGCCCACAAGTCCGCCGGCACTGCCGCAGTGGCAGTCAGATCACGTCGCAACAGCGCGAGTTGGGACGATTGACGCTCCGCTGCTCCTTGGAGGGGTGGAGCGAAGAGGGACAGCGTGAGTGCGGCCATGGCGTACCGGTCGTGCAGGAGCGGGTCCGTGTCGGCGTCGGCGAGGCCGCGGGGGAGGGTGAACCCGGGGGTGCCCATGGCGGCCGCCGGCTGAGTCAGCGGTGTGGCGGCCTCGAAATCGATGAGTCTGGCCCGCAGGTCGGCGGTGACGATGACGTTGGCGGGACTGAGGTCCCCGAAGCGGTAGCCCCGGGAGTGAAGGTGGGAAAGGGACTCGTCCAGGCTGCGCAGGATTTGGCGGCAGGCCTTGAAGTAGCTCGCGGAGTCGCGGTTGGGCCACTCGGCCTTGGTGGTGGGTGAGTTCCGTGCCACCCAATGGTGCAGCGAGATGCCGTCGACGAACTCTGTGACCAGGAAGTCGTGTTCCCACTCGGTGAAGTGGTCCAGGGGCTGCGGGCATACCCCGGGGGCCGCCGCGTGGACGGCGGTGAGGACGTCGTATTCGCGGCGCAGTCTCTGCCGCGCGCTGACGCCGTCCCAGGTATAGCCGTTGTGGGCGCGTGCTTCCTTGATGAAGACAGCGCGTCCGGCGCGGCGGTCCACCGCCTGATATGCCCCTCCGGCGTTGCTGGGCTGCAGTACCTTGGCGATCTCGTAGTGGCGGATGACGATCGGCCCGGAGTGCGGTGCGGGCTCCTGGGCGACGAAGGGATCGGTGACGCCGTCGGGAAGGATGAACACGGGTCGGCGTTGGTCCGGCACGTCGCGTCCGAAGCCGTCACGGATGACCGGTTCTCTGCTGCCGTCCAGGCGTAGCCGGCTGCGGTGGCTGAACGCGCCGTAGCGGTAGTGGACGGTCCGAGAATCCCGGTAGCGGCGGTCGGACAGGATGTACGGGCCCTCCTCGCCCTCCAGCGCGGCCGAAAGGACGGCCAGGAGCCGGTGGGCCGTCTCGGTGTCCTGCGGGTAGAGGGCGCAGAACTTGCCGGCCTGTGCACGGTCCGCGTGCTTGTGGTGCAGTGCCAGGAAGAACTTCTGGGCGCTGACGTGCTTGAACGGCACCCGCTCAGCGAAGCAGGTATGTGCTACAGCGTCGAGGACGTCCTGTGTGCGGTCCAGGCGCGCGGACACATGGATCTTCCAGCCTTGAGCGGCCCGTCGGAGAGAGGGGTGGCTCCACGCCGTCCAGATGTCCTTGCCGGTGCTCAGCCATCCATCGGCCACCTGCGCAGGGGCGAGCCGCTGCCCGGTGTCGCTGATGGTTGCCAGCGGGGCGTAGAACTCCTGACCCGCAAGCGCCATACCGATGGCGTCGAGCAACGGATCCTCCTGAGGGTCGAACGAAGGTGGGCAGAGTGGCGGGTGGGAAGGATCTTTGGGAACCAGTGGCATGTCGTTCAGTGGCATGTCGTCCCAGGCCGAAGCACCCGGGCCGGAAGTGTGACGTCGTGTGCTCGATGCCGGGTCGCGGATCGGACGGCACCAGGCACGTCGGCTGCACGACGTCGGGAAAGGGGTGTCGACAGCGGGAGGACAGCCCTGCAGCTTTCTGCGATCACCCTCCTCACCACCCACCGGCCCTCCGCCGGCACCGAGGGATTGCGGCGCGCGCCGCAAGCCGGAAACGCAGACACGCGACGATCACTGTGCCGGAGCATGCGCCGACAGCGCATCCGTGAAAGCCCGTAGCCCCGCACGTAGACGGCGGGCCGGCCGGCCGAAGGTCGGCCCCCGTATCCCGCAGGGTTGCGCGCGGCCGGAGAGAAAGCCGGCCATCATCTGTCCGGAAGCCGACTTCGAGCTCTCGCAGAACCAAGCGTGCCCGCATAGCCTTCCGCTTCGCCGCCGCCAAACCATTGGACGAACTCTCCGGGAGCGCCGTCCATGCACCGAATCGCGCCCTCGTGGCCGTCAGCGTCAACGTCGAGATCGGCGACCGGGTCCCCGGAGACGCTGGGGGAACCGGGTTGCACCGGTACCTGCTGCGGCTTCCTGACCGTGAACGTGCAGCGGTTCGGGGAGATCGTGCAGTGGTCGGACCGGGAGGTTCCGTGGGAGTCTCACACCGCCGAGCCGCCGCACCCTCCGCCGGAGCTCCACTTCGACGCGGTTCAGTACGACGCCGAAGTGGCTCGCGCTGAGGGCCGGCGTGTACGGCCCGCGGTGATGATCCACGGCCGTCCGGACCTGCGGATCGGGCTGAGGAAAGCCATCGACGACAGGTCGCCACCGTGGTCCGTACTCTGCCTCCGGGCAGTTCCTTGGAAGTCGCTCGCACGGGGTGGATACCGCGGCGGGTGGGGGCGTTGATGCGGGGGGACGGCCGAAGGTCAGCGCATGGCTGTGGGGCTCGTGGGTAGGCAGGGGGACCAACGATTGCACCTTGGCCGCCGGCACGGTGAAACTGCGGCGGCGGACCTCGTGAGGAGTTTCAGCGGCGGACCCCTGCGGGTGGAGGGTGGCGGGGCCTACTGTGCCGTCATGAAGACTTCCGGCAAGAAGAAGCCCCTTTCCGAGGATCTGAAGGTGCTGGATGCCGACTTGGCCGTGGCCGCTGACATGATCGCCGGCAATGCGGCCACCAGTCTGCGCGACGGCCGGTGGGTGGATCTGGTCGTGGACTTGGTCGAGGCCAACCGGCGTACTCAGATCAGCCTGCACGAAGCGGTCGAGAAGGCGCTCGCGCACGGTCAGAGCTTCGAGTCCCTGGCAGCTGGATCCCATCTGTCGGCCGAGTATCTGCAGGAGGCGTACGAGCAGTTCGATCGTGCGGCGGTGGCACGACCTGGTCCCGATAAGGACGGCCGGGAGCCGTGGCGGGTCCTGGGTTGAGGGCCGTACCGTCGAAAGGCGTCCGAAAGCCAGCCCTCCCGTGGCGGGGGACGCCCGTGTCGTACGGCATGTTCAGAGGGCTAACAGTTCGTCCGGCGTAGGAGCAGGGTGACGAATCCGAGGGTGCCCCGGTAGCCGTGGAGCCAGGTGTGGCGGTGTTCGGCCGCTGCCTTGAGGGCTTCTCCGTTGTCGGGGTGCTCGGGGTGGTCCAGGGCCCACTGGGAGAGGCTTCCGGTCCAGGACCACTCGTAGTCGTCCCATACCTGGAGGGTGCTGACGCGTCGATCCGTTGACGGTCCATGGCGGCATCCTGCCCCTGCCTGCCGCGTGGGTCTCACGGTTTTTGGCAGGTAGTGGGGGACGCGCAGGGGCGGGAAGCGGATCGTTCAGGCTGGTGGATGGGGGTGGTGCGTGCTGTCAGCGTGTCAGGGAGACGGCGAAGGGCTGGAATCCATGGCGTCGCACGATGTGGGGGACCAGCAGGATGAGGGCTTCTGTGGCGCGGGCGGTAGTGATGCCGCCGAGGTTCTCGATCCATTCCGGCTGCCAGCCGAGGTCGCCGAGCAGGGCTCCGACGGTCTTCTTGGCGTGGTCGTCCTCGCCGGACAGGTAGACCGTTGGCGGTGTGGCCAGCGTATGTGGCGACGTCATGACCATGAAGAGCATGGTGTTGAGGGTCTTGACGACCCGGGTGTCGGGTAGGGCCTGCTGGAGGTTTTCGGCCAGGCTGCTGCCGGGGTAGACGAGGTCTCCCGGCAGTCCGTCGGCGGCATCGTGGGTGGCGTTGGAGACGTCGATGAGGATTTTGTCGGCGAGTTCGGTGCGCAGTTCCGTCAGTCGTTCCAGCGCGCTGTCGCCCGGGGTCGCGTTGATCACGATGTCGGCGGCGCGCGCGGTGGCGCGCTGGTCGGCGAACCGGATCGAGGGGTCCATGCCTGCCTCCTTGCCCGCTGCTGCCGCGTCGGGGGTGCGGTGGCCGAGGATGACGGTGTGTCCGGCGGCGGCGAGGGCACGGGCGAGGTTGCTGCCGACGCGCCCGGTGCCGAGAATGCCGATGGTGCTCATGGGGGACTCCTTGTGGTGGGAGGGCTGATCAGGCGAGCGGGGCGAGGACCGTGACGGCGGCGGCGTGAAGGCCGGGGGCCGCGGCCAGGAAATCAGGGCTGGCCAGATTCCAGGGCGCGCCGCTGATGTCGGTGACGGTGCCGCCGGCCTCGATGGCCAGAAGGGCGCCGGCCACCAGGCCGGAGCGGACGTCGGAGAACTGCCAGAAGGCGTCCATCCGTCCGGCGGCGAGGTGGATGAGTTGCAAGGTGGCGGGGACCGAGACCCGGACGACCAGGCCGTTGATCAGCATCGCGGTGACGGATTCGCCGATCTTGCGGAAGGTGTCGGCGTCCTCGCCGGGCTTGGCCTGGCCGGTGCCGACCAGGGCCGCGCCCAGGTCGGTCTTGGCCGACGCGCGCAGCACGGCGCCGTTGAGGTGGGCGCCCCTTCCCGCGATCGCGGTGTAGGTGTCGCCGGTCAGCGGAAGGTGGACCACGGTCAGGACCGGCTGGTTGTCGCGCACCAAGGTGGCGGTGACCGCCCAGTCGGGCATGCCGTGGACGTGGTTGATGTTGCCTTCGGCGGGATCGACGATCCACCACTCGCCGTCTGGCAGCGCCCCGCCGGCCAGTTCGTCCTCGGCCCACTGCGAGCCCGGCCTGGCCAGGAGCAGCGGCTCCCGCATGACTTTCAGGACCGCGTCGTCGTTGGCGTAGATCTCCTTCACGATCTCGTCGAGAGCCGTTCCGCGAGCGTGCGTGGTGAAGCGGTCGAGCAGTGTGTCGCCTGCGGTTCGAACGATGGAAGTGACCGTGGCCAACAGGGAGTTGTCGAGGTCGAAAGACGTGTCGAAGGACATGGGGTGCTCCTGAAGAGGAAGTGACCGAAGCGGCGATGGCCGCGGCCCTGGTGTCTGGTCTCGACCGTAGACCGACCACTGATTAACAACCAGTGCATGTTGGTCAGCTATATATTTACTCTCATGCACTTGGACTTGAACCTGCTCACGGCCTTGGACGCACTACTGGAAGAGGGCAGCGTGAGCGGCGCGGCGGCTCGCACCCATGTCACCGCCCCGGCGATGAGCCGCTCGCTGGGCCGTCTCCGCAAGGTCACCGGGGACCAGATCCTGGTCCGCTCCGGGCACACCATGGTCCCCACCACCTACGCTCTCGCCGTCCGAGCACAGGTCCACGACCTCGTGCAGCAGGCGCACGAGGTGCTGTCGCCGGACCGGGAGGTGGATCTGAGCACGCTCGAGCGCGTGTTCACGGTGCGCTGGCACGACGCCCTCGCCGACGCCTGCGGCCCGGCCCTGTTGGCAACGGTGCACCGCCAGGCCCCGGGCATCCGGCTGCGTTTCGTCGCCGAGCCCAGTGCCGACACCCCGGACCTGCGCCGGGGCGATGTGGACCTGGAGTCCGGCACCGGCACGCCCGCGGCGCCCGACGTCCGCCACCGGCAGATCGGGCAGGACCGCCTTGTCGTCGCGGTACGCCCAGGTCACCCCTTGGCCGGAGCACCGCTGACCGTCGAACGCTACGTTGCGGCCGAGCATGTCACCGTCTCGCGTCGTGGACGGCTGCGCGACCCGGTCGACGATGTCCTGGCCAGCCTCGGAATGGAGCGTGTGGTCGTCGCTGCGGCCCCAACAGCATCAACCGCCCTACGACTTGTCCACGGCACTGACCTGGTGGTATCCGTCCCCGAGGCCAGTACCCGAGCGGCGCGACGACAACTGGGCCTGCTGGCGCTGCCGGTCCCCATGCAACTGCCGCCGATCGGGCTGTACCTGGCCTGGCACCGGCGCCATGACAACGACCGGGCCCACACCTGGCTTCGCGAACAGGCCCGAACGGTCCTGCAAGCCCTGTTCGCGGAACCGACCACACCGGAACGGCAACCGACCCGATGAGCGGCGCTCGCGGCAATACGGAATCCACCGGACACGCGGTACGTGCCCCCCGGCCACGGCTCCCCTCTACAGCAGACACGGCTGAGAGGCCGACGACCGCCTCGCCCTGCAGGCCGGTGCCGACACGACCGGCACCGCAAGATGTTCCTTCTCCAGTACCACTTCGCGATGTTCCCCTGGAACGCGAGAACCGGATAGCAGGAACCCCTGCTGCGGCCGGCATACAGCCAGTGCATGCAGGTGCCCAGCCGTGGCAGGCCGGCTTCATGTTGATCCGAAAGGGCGATGCCGCGCAGGCGTCCTGAGGCCGTCCGTGCAGAACGGTGGCGGCCACGATGGCAGTATCCGGTGCTGAGGGTCCCCGGTGTCTCCGCGCGGACTCGTGCAGTGATCCTCCGGGTCGAAGACCGGCAGATGTGGCCCAACGCGGTCGCCCAGGCACTCTCGTGTTTCGAGTGGGCGGCGACGCGCTGGTGGTGGACCGGAATGCGGGAACGCTGACGGTCGCCGAGGTCGCCGCCCCTCCCTGGCTTCGGTGCCGAGGGCGATCAGCAGGTGAGACTTGCCGGTGCCGGTGCCGGTGCCGGTGCCGGAGTCGGAGTCGGAGTCGCGGATGAGGAAGAGCCGCAGGCTCTTCTTGGTCCATTCGCACTTGGCGAGGATACGGATCCGCGTAGGTCGCGATCACCGGGTCGTATCGGGTGTTGCGGCCAACCCGCATTGCCGTCCCCGACTGATAGCCCACAGTCAGTTCCTCGACCTCGCTGAGAGGTGTTCTGCCAGCGGGCCCCCTGCGGGTGGAGGGTGAAGGCGCCACATTGGCGGGAGTCTGGAGCGAGTTCCCACTGGGGCCTGTTCATGCATGATGACGGGATGAACCACAGTAACCAGCGCTTCCACGTCATCGTGCTGTCGAACTTCGCGAAGGGTTTCGACAAGTACGCGTTCGCATACGGTAAGGCGGGGATTCCGGAGAGTACCTATCCCGACAGGTTCCACCTGCTCACCCGTGCGGAGTTGGGAATCGGCATCGCCAAGGCGCGACGCTTGCTGGACCGTCTGGCCATTCCCGGCGACCGGGTGCTGGTGCTGGAAACCACGGTGGACCCCGACAAGCTGGTGTCCAACGTGTCGACCGGCCTCGGCATGGAACTGCACGAGGATCGCATCCGGTTGTCAGAAGTCCACGAGCTCGACCAAGTAGGCGACGAGTTCACTCTGCGCCCGACAACCGTCGAGGATGCGATGGCGGCCTCCCTGCACCTGCACGGATCGGCACAGCGTCGCTACGCCGACACGCGACCGCGCTCGGTTTCGCTTCTGCCGGTCGCCTCCGCCTGCCAAGCCCGGTGCTCGTTCTGCTTCTCCTCGGCTTCGATCTCCAGCGACCAAGCGCCGGCACGGGTCCCGTGGGACGCGGTCGCCCACTGGCTGGAGCGCGCCCGTGCGGCGGGTGCCGAGCGTGCAGTGATCACCGGCGGCGGGGAGCCCACGCTCATACCGTTCGAACAGCAGCTGCGACTGGTGTCCGCCTGCTCGGCGGCCTTCCCGAAGGTCGTCCTGATCACCAACGCGCACACCCTGGCGAAGGGCCGGCACGCTGACCGGGCCGGCCGCCTCGCAGCCCTGAGCGCCGCAGGCCTGAGCGTGCTGGCGGTCTCCCGGCACCATCAGGACGACGCCGTCAGCGAGCGGCTGATGATGCTGCGCACGCCGGTGGCCTCTGTGATCGACACCTGGCGCGTGGAACGTGACCGCTGGCCGGGGCTGCGGATGAGGCTGATCTGCGTGCTCCAGCACGGCGGCGTCGCCGACGCGGCCGACGTCGCCGACTACCTTTCGTGGGCCGCGGCTCTCGGTGTCGAGGAGGTCTGCTTCAAAGAGCTCTACGTATCCACCAGCACCGAGTCGCTCTACTTCGACCGCGCCGCCAACGTCTGGAGCCGAGAGCACCAGGTTTCGCTGTCCATCGTTACCCGGTTCGCCGAGCGGCACGGCCTCGAACTGGAGAGCCGCCTGCCCTGGGGCGCGCCGGTCTATCACGGCAGCTGGGACGGACGGCCGATGCGGATCGCCGCTTACACCGAACCCAGCCTGCTCTGGGAACGCACCAACGGAATCGCACGCAGTTGGAACGTCATGGCCGACGGACGCTGCTACGCCTCCCTGGAAGACCGGGCCAGCGAGATCGTGCCGGAAGGTGCAACGGCATGAGGTTCGACGAGTTCCAGGAATTCCGGCAGCGGCAACTCAGTGCTTCCTCGTCGCTTCTGGACGCCGCCGATACCAACGTGTACCGGGCGCTTGCTCCGATGCGACCGGAACCACCGACCGACATGACTACGGTGTACCGGTGCGATCTCGCCCGTGCCTGGCTGCGGCGCTTCGAGCTGCCGGAAGAGTGGTCCGGCCACGCCATGGTCTGTCGAGGGGTCCGGCACGGGCTCGGCGTGGTGTTCCATTGGCTGCGTGCCGTGCAAGCGCGGTTGTGGCTGCCCAGCGACGTGTACCCGGTTTACTTCGAGCTGGCCCGCGCTGCGGGCCTGGAGCCCGCGTCCTACCCGACGCTACCGGCGCCGGCCCTGCCGAGGTCGCCGGCGGACGACCGGCCCGAATACCTGCTGCTCGCCAACCCCAGTAAGCCGCTCGGCCGATACCTGTCCGATGGCGAGTGTGACGCGGTGATTTCGTGGTTGCTGGTATCACCACGCCGCCGCCTGCTGATCGACAGCGTCTACGACCTGGGAGCCCCGTTCGCCGCCGGCACACGGCGATTGCTGGACACCGGTCGTGCGGTCCTGCTGCATTCGGTCACCAAGGGATGGCTGTGGCCCCGCACGTTCGGCGTGGTCCTGCTGGGTCCGGGGCAAGTCGAATTGGCCGAGGCGTTCCGGGCGGATCCGCCGACGTCGGCACAGCTGAGGCTCGCCGGCCGTCTGCTGACCGAGCACAGCGACGTGCCCCGGCAGGTCGTCGACGAACTGGCCGCACGGGCTGAGCGGCTGTTCGAACGGTTGCCGGACGAAGTGCTCGGGGCGATTCCCACGGCGAGCCGGACGTGTCCCGGCAACTACTTCTTCCCGGTGGAAATCCCAGCGCAGACGCTCCAGCGCGAGTGCGGCGTGCTTGCCATGCCGGTCAGTGTGTTCGGGGAGAGCAGGTGGTCCGGCTCCGTCCTGACCAGCCTTGCTGACGCTTTCGGCCCGACGCCGGCGGTGGCACGATGAGACCACTGCAGGACCTGGCCGTATACGACGATGCGGACTTCTACGATCAGGAGTTCGCCGCGCGGACCCACGACATCCCGTTCTTCCTCGGCCAAGCGGTCCGGGCGGGCGGTCCGGTCCTGGAGGTGGCCTGCGGAACCGGGCGCATCACCCTGCCGATCGCGCGGGCGGGTATCGAGGTCACAGGGCTTGACATCATGCCCTCGATGCTCGCGCGTGCCCGTCAGCGGGCCGAGGACGAGCGACTGCCAGTCGAGTGGCTGGAACAGGACTGCCGAGACATCCGCTCCGACAGGCGCTTCGCCCTGGTGTTCTCGGCAACCAATGCGATGCAGCACCTGCACGACCTGGATTCCGTGGTCGCGTTCCTCACCTCGGCGCGAAACGTGCTGCGACCAGGAGGGACCCTGATCCTGGATGTGTTCAACCCCGACATGGCCAAGCTGTGCCGGCTCCCCGAGTCGCCCTACCACCACAAGTCGGTCGTGGACCGGGACGGGGCGAGGCTCGACGTGCGAGCGGCGACCAGCTACGACGCCGCCGCCCAAGTGCTGCGCTTCACGCTGGACTACCTACGCGACGGCGTGTGCGTACGCACCAAGAAGGTCAGCATGCGCTGCTTCTTTCCCGAGGAACTCTCGGCGCTCTGCCGGCTGGCCGGTCTCGACGTCGCGCAGCGCTACGGAGACTACGATCAATCCCCGTTCACGAGCACCTCGCCGAAGCAGCTCCTGCTCTGCCGCTCCCGAACCGCCAACGGCCAGATCGGCGATCCGCCGTCGGTACCGGTCATGCCTCCGAGCTGAGCCGGCACCACATTCCGGTCAACATGCCTGGTCGGGGGCCGCATGAGCGGTGATCCTCGTTGTCGTCGCCGCGTCCGGGTGCAGGGCGCGCGGGCCGGGTACCCCTGTTCCCCGTCAGCGGTCACCACGGCAGGGCGCAGGCCCCTTCCGGCGAGGGCGGTGCGAGCTCGGTCGGCGAGGTGGGGGTCGCTCTCGACGGTGACCAGACCGTCCGGGCGGACTCGATGGGCGAGGAGAGCGGTGCTGTAGCCCGAGCCGGTGCCGATCTCCAGCACCGTGTCGTCCGGCCCCGAGTCCAGGTGGTGCTCGTCGCGACGTCCGGCGCAATTCCGTCGGCCGGGGCCCGGGTCGGGCGAGGAGCCCCTGTGTGTGGCATGGATGGGCGAGCATGGGGTGGTCAGTCGCGGGGACGCTCCGGAGGTGGTGGCCGTGCTCAACGAGGTCAATGCGTTCTCGGCTTGGGGAAGTTGTCCAGCGCGAGGTTCGGCGGGGCTGCTGTCGTGATACCGGCGCGCCCGAGCTGGCGCATCCAGTTGCTCGGATCGTTCGCCGTGACCGTGGAGGGGGTCGCGATCGAGGCCGGGGCGTGGCGGTTGCGGAAGGCGAAGGCGCTGGTGGCGATGCTGGCGCTGGCGCCGGGCCAGCGCTGTCATCGCGAGCACGTCCTGGACGAGCTGTGGCCCGATCTGGAGCCGGCGGCCGCGGCCCGAAATCTGCACCAGACCCTGTACGTGGCGCGCCGCGCGGTCGCCGGCGGCGGGCCCGCGGAACCCGGACGGCTGTCGATCCGGGAGGAGCAGGTCGTGCTGGACGTCGCTGGACCGGTCGAGGTCGACGTGTTGCGGTTCGAGGTGTCCGTGCAGGAGGCGTCGGCGGGGGACGATGTGGCGATGTTGCGCGCCGCGGCCGACCTCTATGCCGGGGATCTGTTGCCTGATCTGTCGGACGCGGACTGGTTGACGACGCGGCGGGAGCAGTTGCGGACGGCGTCCCGTGAGATCTCGGTGAGGTTGGCGACCGTGCTGGCGCGGACGGCACCGGAGGAGGCGCTGCTCCTCCTGACACGGGCGCTGGATGCCGATCCGGTGCACGAGGGGGCTGTCCGTGTGACGATGGGGGTGCTGGCAGGCCTGGGCCGACGATCCGAGGCGCTGGCCCGGTACGAGCGCTTGGTCGATGACCTCCTGGACGCGTTCGGGACCGACCCGGATGCGCAGACGGTGGCGCTGTTTCGCGAACTGTTGACGGGTGCGCCGGCGGCGGAGCGTCCTCGGGCAGCCGATGTTTCGACCCCTAGTGAGGTTGTCGGCCATCTGCCGGCCCCGTTGACCAGTTTCGTCGGGCGCGAGCGTGAGATCGCCGACGTGGAGAGGCTGACCCGGCAGGCCCGGCTGCTCACGCTGACCGGGGCTGGTGGCAGCGGCAAGACACGACTCGCCGTGGAAGCCGCGCGGCGAGTGCGTTCGAGGTACCCCGACGGGGCGTGGTTCGTTGATCTGACGGCCGTCGCTGAACCGGTGATGGTCGCCGACGCGGTGGCCAAGGCGCTCGGGCTGGACTCCGATGTGGCGGATCGGGGGCGGGCGCTGGTGGACCAGCTGCGCTCTCGACGGCTGCTGATCGTGCTCGACAACTGTGAACACCTGCTCGCCGCCTGTGCCGGGCTGGTCGGTGCGATCCTCGCCGGATGCTCGGGTGTCGACGTGCTGGCGACCAGCCGTGAGCCGCTGCATGCCCAGGGCGAGTTCACGCTGCGGGTGCCCTCGTTGACCCTGCCGTCACCCGACTGGGACCGCGCGGCCGGTTTGGAGCAGCTTGCACACTTGCCGAGTGTCCTGCTCTTCGTCGACCGTGCGGCACAGGTGCGGCCCGGGTTCGCGCTCGACGCCGACAACGCGCCAGGGGTGGTCGAGCTGTGCCGGCGGCTTGACGGGATGCCCCTGGCGTTGGAGTTGGCGGCGGCCAAGGCCGCCGCTCTCGAGCCGGCGGAAATCGTCCACCGGTTGAGTGACGTGCTGTCGCTGCTCTGCGGGGGAGGCGTACCCATCACCCGGCACCAGACGCTGCGTGGCACCTTGGAATGGAGCCACAACTTACTCGCCGGCCCTGAGCAGGTTCTGTTGCGCAGGCTTTCGGTGTTCGCGGGCAGTTTCACCCTCGAGGCGGCGGAGGCAGTGTGTGGTGATCCTCCGTTGGGAAGAACGGGCGTGTTCGAGGTGCTGGTCAGGTTGGTGGACCAGTCCTTGGTGGTACCGGCGAGAACGGCCGCCACGACCCGCTACCGGCTGTTGGAGACGGTTCGTCAGTTCGCGCACGAGAAGCTCGTTCTCGCCGGAGAGGCGGAGCGGTCGGCGGCCGTCCACGGTGCGTACTTCCTTGCCTTCGCCATGGCCCACAACCCCGAACGGGCCGCAGGCGTGGTGAGAGAAGAGCCGAAGCTGTTGGACGGCGAGCATGACAATCTGCGCGCAGCACTGGGGTGGGCCTGCAAGCACGATGCCGAAACCGCCTTGCGCCTGGCCGCCAATCTGTGGCGCTTCTGGTTCCTGCGCGGCCACGCCGTCGAGGGCGCGCGGTGGCTCGAGCGGGCGTTGGCCATGGCACCCGAACCGACTCGGCCCCGTGCGGCCGCCTTGATCGGGCTGACCGGGCTCGACAGTCGCCAAGGGCGCTCCGACCGGCATCGGGCGCTGGGGGCGGAGGCGGTGGCGATCGTCCGCCGGATTGGCGAGCCCGACGAGGTGGTGATGGCCCGGATCGCGGAGGCCACGCTGGTGTGGAGCACCTTTGACCTGGACGAAGCCGAACGGATGGCCATCGAGGTACGGGCCGAGGGCATCGCACGCGGCCGGCCCGAGCATGCCGCCGCCGGTAGCTGGCTGCTCGGTCATTGCGCGCTGTTCCGTGAGGACGGCCCCCTGGCCATCCGGCATCTCGACTCCTGCCTCATCGAGCTGGCCCACGCTGATACCGGCACGCGCCCTTTCCTGCCCGTGATCACGCCCTGCTTGCTCCTCGTCCCGATCGCCGGGCGACTGGTCCCCTACATGGAAGAGACCATGCTGCTGGGCCGGCGTGTGGGCGTCGTTCAGGCAACGGGGTACGCGGAGGCCGCCCTGGGCTACGCGCACCGGCTGACCGGCAATCAGCAGGCAGCACTCTCCCTGGTCGCCGAGGCCGTCGACCAGTTCGCCGACCTGGGCGATGACCTGGCCAGGGCGCAGGCGCTGCACCAGATCGGCTGTCTTCACCGTGACATGGGTGCATTCCGGGAAGCGGGGCTCGCGCTGTCGATGGCGCGGGATGTCCGCAGCGCGATCGGAGATCGTCGAGGGGAGTTACTGACCGACATCAGCCTGGGCCTGCTGCAGGCCATGGCGGGTGACATCAGCGACGGCCTTGGCAGCGTCCGTCGGTCGCTGTCCGGATTCGAGGCCGCAGGTGACGTGGTGGGCATCGGCGCGACACTGACCGCGCTCGGGGCCATTGAACTACTGTCCGGCGAGACACGGGCCGCGCGTGAGTTGTACCGACGGGCTGCGGAACGGTTCGCTCCGTGGCCACGGTTCGCCGGATGGCTGAGGTTGGCCATGGCCGAGCTCTCCACCGAGCTGGATGATCACCGTCGAGCCGCTCGCGAGACCGCTGCGGCGGCAAGCGTTTTCGATCCTATGCGCTGCGTCATCGCCGGTCGCCATTTGGCCACCCTCCGTGACGGTGGTGCGGGCGGCGACGCGCGGGCAGCCGCACGTTGAGATCGTGTTGAGTTCTCGTTGGGGCGGGGTCCCTAGGGTCGGTCTCGATGTGACGGCCCATGGGAGGAATCATGACCACGACCCAGCACGCGGCAAGCCCTATCGGGGACGCCACGCTTGCCGAGTTCACCGCAGGCCTGCGCGGCACCGCGGTGCTGCCGGGTGAGGCGGAGTACGACCAGGCCCGCAGTGTCTGGAACGGGGCGCATGACCGGCGTCCGGCGGTCATCGCCCGGTGCGCGGGTGTGGCCGACGTGATCCGCACGATCGACTTCGCCCGCAGTGAGGGGCAGCCGCTCGCGGTACGCGGAGGGGCCCATTCCATCCCCGGGTTCTCCACTCTTGACGGCGGCATCGTGCTGGACCTCTCCCCGATGACGGGAGTCCAGGTCCATCCGGACCGCCGCACCGTGACCGCGCAAGCGGGATGCACGTGGAAGGACCTGGACGCGGAGACCCAGCAGTTCGGGCTCGCGGTGACCGGTGGTCTGGTGTCGTCGACGGGCATCGCCGGTTTCACCACCGGAGGTGGCATCGGCTGGCTCATGCGCAAGTACGGACTGGCCAGCGACAACCTCGTCGGAGCCGACGTCGTCACCGCTGACGGTCAGTTCGTGCGGGCGAGCGAGCGAGAGAACGCCGAACTGTTCTGGGGTCTGCGCGGCGGAGGCGGCAACTTCGGGGTGGTGACCTCCTTCGAGTTCCAGCTCCACGCGATCGGCACGACGGTCCTGTCCGGCCTGGTCTTCTACCCGGCCGAAGAAGCCCAGCAGGTACTGGCCGGGTACCGGGCGGCGTGCGCGTCGGCTCCTGACGAACTGACCACGCTGGTCAATCTGACAACCGCCCCGCCCGTGCCCTTCCTGCCCGCCTCCGTCCACGGCACCCCGGTCATCGGTGTCGGCGGCTGCTGGTCCGGCGACCTTGACGCCGGCGAAGCGGCCACCGCGCCCTTCCGCTCCTTGGGCACCGTCATCGCCGACGTGTTCGCGCCCCACCCGTACGCGGGATGGCAGCAGGCCCTCGACCCGCTCTACCCGCGGGGGATCCACAACTACTTCCGCTCGGCGCTCCTTCGTACGGTCGACGACGATGCCTTGCGCGTCCTGCGGGACTTCTTCGTGGCGCTGCCCAATCCGCTCACCGAAATCCACCTGCAGCATCTCGGCGGTGCCGTGGGCAGGGTGCCCGCGTCGGAGACGGCCTACGCGCTGCGCGACCAGGAGTTCATCGTCAACGTCATCGCCCGCACAACGGACGCCGACGGTTTCGGCAAGGTCGTCGACTGGGCACGGCAGCTGACCGCCGCGCTCGGACCGGATGCCGGCGCCTACGTGAACTTCACCGGCGAGTCGGACCCGTCCCTGGTCCGGGCTTCCTACCCGCCGGACACCTACCGGCGACTGGTCGAGCTGAAGAACCGCTACGACCCCGCCAACCTGTTCCGGCTGAACCAGAACATCGTCCCCTCAGTCTCCTCAGGGTGACCTCAGTCCCGTCAGGGTGACCCTGGCGCGGAGCCGCCCCGGCCGGGTTGTGCGAACACATCACCTTCCGGCCGGGCCTGTGGCGACCGACAGATCGACGTGCGCGGACCGCACGCGTATTGGCGCAGCACGGCACCCGGGAAGCGGGAGCTGCTCCCGTAGGCTCGCGGCTGTGCGGCCGTCAGCAGCACACATCGGGCGTGCGATGGCCATGGATGCCCTCTACCAACGTCACGCCGAACGGCTTGGACGAACCTTGTGGGGCCCGAGCCGGGTCCGATAGGAAGGGGGTGCGGAGTCCGGCCTACGGGGGTGCGCCGATGTCGTTGGAGTTCCGGCTGCTCGGCAGCATCGAGGCATATGCCGACGGCAGACCCGTGCCTCTTGGGCACGTCCGGCAGCGAAGCGTCCTGGCGGGCCTACTCGTCGACACGGGCCTGCCCCTGACCACGGACCAGTTGGCGCAACGCGTGTGGGGAGACCACCCGCCCCGCCAGGCCCGGGCCACCCTGTACGGCTACATCTCCCGGCTGCGCCAGGCGCTCCCGGGCACCGACGAGGCGGACATCACCCGGCGGAGCGGCGGCTACGTGCTCGTGCTGGCCGACACCGTGACCGTGGACCTTCACGAGTTCCGCCGACGGGTCGCCGAGGCCCGCGACGGCGAGGAGTACGCCCCACTGGAACGTGCCCTGGCACTGTGGCACGGCGAGGCCCTCGCCGGTCTTGACACGCCCTGGTTCAACGCCCTGCGCGACACTCTCGACCGGGAGCGCTATGCCGCCCAACTAGCCCTGGACGACGAGTGGTTGCGGCGCGGACAGCACGCCGCGCTGCTGCCCTCCTTGACGGCGCGCTCGGCCGCGGCTCCCTTCGACGAACGCCTCGCGAGCCAGTTGATGCTCGCCCTGCACCGCGGCGGCCGATCCGCCGAGGCGCTTGCCCACTACCAGGGCGTACGGCGCCGGCTCTCGCGTGAACTCGGCATCGGCCCCGGCCCGATGCTGCGGCAGATCCAGGCCGCCGTCCTGCGCCAGGACGTGGAACCCGGACCCGAGGCGCAGGACGGCCGGGGGCTGCCCGAGGGGCGGACGATCGCCCGGACCCTGCGGAAGATCACCGCGTCGCCTGCCCAACTGCCGCCGCCTGTCGCCCCGTTCACCGGTCGGCGCGACGAACTCATGCGGCTTGACTGCCTGCTGGCCACCGCTTCCCCCGGCCGGATGCGCCCGACCGCGGTCGTCGTGTCGGGCACCCCCGGCGTCGGTAAGACCGCATTGGCCGTGCACTGGGCCCACCGGGTGCGGCATGCCTTCCCCGATGGGCAGTTGTACATGAATCTGCGCGGGTTCGACCCGGGCGGACCGGCGGTGAGCCCGGCCGAGGCGGTTCGGGTCTTCCTGGACGCCCTTGGGGTGCCGTCGGCTCGCATCCCGCTCGGCCTGGAGGCACGGGTCGGCATGTTCCGCAGCCTGCTGGCCGACCGGCGGGTACTGGTGGTGCTGGACAACGCCCGCCATGCCGACCAGGTCCGCCCGCTGCTGCCCGGTGCACCCGGCAGTCTGGCGCTGGTCACCAGCCGTGACCGGCTCATGAGCCTGGCCGCCACAGGAGGCGCCCACCTGCTGTCCGTCGATCCGCTCGCCCCGGGCGAGGCCCGGGACCTGCTGACCGGCCGGCTCGGTGCCCGCCGGACAACCGCGGAACCCGGCGCGGTGGACGAGATCGCCGGCCGGTGTGCGGGACTGCCGCTGGCCCTGGCGATCGTGGCCGCCCGCGCCGCCGCACAGCCGCGGCTGCCGCTGGCCGCGCTCGTCGAGGAACTGCGGCAGACCGGCAGCCGCCTGGACGCCTTGGACGGCGGCGATCCGGCCAGCCGGGTGCGGGAAGTGTTCTCCTGGTCCCAGGACGCGCTGAGCACCGACGCCGCTCGGCTCTTCCGACTGCTGGGCCTCCATCCCGGTCCCGACATCGGCCTGCCGGTGATCGCCGCCCTGGCCGGGGTGCCACCGGCGCGCGCCCGCACCCTGCTGGCCGAGCTGGTCCAGGGCCACCTTGTGTCCGAGTACGCCCCGCGCCGCTACGCCCTCCACGACCTGCTGCGGGCCTACGCCACCGAACTCGTCGGCGAGCGCGACGGCGAGGAGACCCGGTCCGCGGCGACGCATCGGATGCTCGACCACTACCTGCACACCGCCCTCGCCGCCGACGTACTGCTCACCCCACGGCTCGATCCGTCGCCCCTGCCCCCCGCCCGGCCGGGCGCCACCCCCACGCGGCCCGCCGACCACCAGGAGGCGCTGGCCTGGTTCACGGCCGAACACCCCGTCCTCCTGGCCGCGGTCGAACTCGCTGCCGCCACCGGCTTCGACCCGCACGCGTGGCAGCTCGCCGCCACCCTCACCACCTTCCTCGACCGGCACGGTTACTGGGAGCCGCTGGCCGCGGCCCAGACCACCGCGCTGGAGGCCGCACGCCGCCGGGGCGACACGGCCGGAGAAGCCGACGCCCACCGCAGTCTCGGACTTGCCCAGGACCGACTGGGCCACTCCGACGACGCCCGCACGCACTACGCACACGCGCTGGACCTGTTCGGTGCACTCGGCAGCCACCCCGGCCGGGCCCGCACCCACCAGCACCTGTCCCGGATGTCCGAGGCCCAGGGACGCCACGAGCAAGCCCTGGACCACGCCCGCAACAGCCTGCAGCACTACCGGGCCGCCGACGATCGGGCCGGACAGGCCGCGGCCCTCAACCACATCGGTTTCATTCGAGCCCAACTCGGCGACCACCAGCCGGCGCTGACCCACTGCCAAGAAGCCCTCGCCCTGGCCGAAGGGTCCAGTGACCTCAACGGCCAGGCCCACACCTGGGACAGCCTCGGCTACATCCACCACCATCTCGGCCGGCACCGCCGCGCCGTCGACTGCTACCTGCACGCCGTAGCCCTCTTCCGCCAAACCGGCGACCGCCGAAGCGAAGCCGCAGGCCTCCTGTGCCTCGGCGACGCCCACCATGCCGCCGCCGACCCCGCCGGCGCCCGTGACGCCTGGATCGGTGCCCTGGCCCTCTTCGAAGAACTCGGCCACCCGGACGCCAAGCTGCCGCGCGCCAGACTCATGGGCCACCACGACAGAGACCCGGCCGACACGCCGCAGCCCGCACACCGCTGACCTGGCCGTCGAACCGGCTGGGGGCGGGGAGAACAGGCCGTGGGCGGCTCCCGACGACGGAGACGGGATCTCTGGCCGGGTGCGAGTCCGTCAAAGACGTCGTCCGGGCCTGTTGAGATCGGCGAGCTTTCGGACGTGGTGGACTTGCAGTCCGGCCTGTCCCTCGCACATCTCGCACTGTCCGGCGAGGAGCCGATGGATCTGCTCGTTTCGCCGGGCGGTGGCCAGGGGCGGGTTGCGGTCGGTCAGGACGGTGGCGCGCTGCCGTTTGAGCGGGATCCCGCCGAAGCGGGAGACCAGCGGTTTCCTGACCTTGTCACGCTGCACCGCGACCTGGAAGCAGGTCCGCCCACCACTGGTCAGGGCGGCATTCCCACCAGCGGCCACGCTGTGCCGCGTTCGTCCATGACGATCCGGTCGCCCAGGAGTATCAGATGGCCGGTGGGAGCCACATGAAAGTGCGCCTGCAGGACCCGAATCCTGTAAACCCCCCCACAGGTTCGTGGGCTGGCCTGCATTCGATGAATCAGAGTAATGCGATTGCTCTACCCGCCATCGTGGCGCCCTTGAATGATTCTCCTGTCAGGCTCAATCAGCCCTGAGAAGGAGCGGAAGCATGAAGTCCACCATCAAGATGAAGCGCCCCGCGGCCAAGAAGATCAGTGTCCGGCGCACCGGCGACGTCCGTCTGACGACGGCGGCGTTCTGCGGCGGCTCGACCACCTACTGGGTGCAGGCCTGATCTTCTGAGAGCGGCGGCCCGGCTGCCGGATGGTATGCCGGGCCGCCGCTCTCACGGACGCTGGGAGTGCTGATGGCCGATATGGGTGTTGAGTTCTATCCGCTGAGTTTCGTGCCCGAGGGGGCCGACGTGGTCATCGGTCGGACCGAGACGGGGACGTACGCCGTTCTGCCCGGTGACGGCGCCGAGTTGCTGCGACGGCTCGAGGGGGGTTCGACGGTCGCCGAAGCCGCCGCGTGGTACGAGCGGAGCTTCGGCGAGCCGGTGGACGTGGACGACTTCCTCGAGTCCCTGAGCGAATTGGGCTTCATCAGGGCGCCCGGCAGCGCGGCCGCCGTGACGGCCGCTGCGCCTCGGTTCCAGTGGTTGGGGCGGGCGCTGTTCTCCACACCGGCTTGGTTGGTGTACGGGGCTGTCGCCGTCTGTGCCCTGATCGAGCTTGTCCGGCAGCCGGGCCTGCGACCCTCGTACTCCCAGGTGTACTTCACCGGATCGCTCGTCGTCGTCGAGGTGACGCTGCTGTTAGGACAGATTCCACTGGCTTTCCTGCACGAGGCCTACCACGTCCTGGCCGGTCAGCGTCTCGGGCTGCACAGCCGGCTCGGCATCAGCAATCGGTACAACTACGTGGTTTTCGAAACCCGGACCAACGGCCTGTTCAGCGTGCCGCGCAGGCAGCGCTATCTTCCGTTCCTGGCCGGAATGCTGATCGACACCGTGGTGGTCGGCGCCCTGGACCTGACAGCGGCTCTGCTGCGCAACGGCCACGGTTCCACGGCGTTCGTCGGACGGACGTGTCTGGCGTTGTCGTTCTCGGTGCTGGCCCGGCTCGGCTGGCAGCTTCTACTACATCTGCGCACCGATCTGTACTACGTCCTGAGTACCGCTCTGAACTGCCACGACCTCCACGAGGCGAGCAGGTCCATACTGGTCAACCGCCTGCGCCGGCTCTCCGGCCGGACCACCGGCCTCATTGACGAGACCCAGTGGACCGACCGCGATCGCAAGATCGGGGGCTGGTACGGATGGCTCATCGCCTTCGGATTCACGGGGACCGTAGTCCTGGCCGTCTTCGTCACCGGACCGGTCGCGGTGACCTATGCCGTGCGCACCGGCCGGGGGTTGCTGGCCGGTACGGGGACTTGGCACTTCCTGGATTCCCTGGTCGCACTGCTCATATTCACCGTCCAGATCGTGCTGCCGGCCGCGTTGGCCTGGCGCAAGCGGGGCCGCAACGCCGGACGCAAGCCGAAGCTACTCACCGCCTGAAGGAGTGATGTCAGATGTCTCGCCACCTGCACGTCGTCGGGGCCCGCGCCCGTGACCGGCGCCCGATGCTGGAACAGCCCGCCGGGGCCGTCTTCGCCTCCTGCCACAAGGGACTGCGAGGACCCTACACGGGAGTGGACACCATCCTCGCCGCCGTCCTGCCCGACGTCGTACGCAGGTGGCCCGACCTGGTCGATTACCACCGCTTGGAGATCCTGGAGGCTATCCCGGAGCTGAGCGAGCTGATCGGTCCGGCGCCGTACACCCTCGCCAAGGACGCGCCGTTCATGGAGCGCACCCGCTGGTACGGGGACACCATGACCCGCTGCTTCTCCCAAGGGATCATCACCTTGTTGCGCGAGTACGCACGGCGCCTGCGCGAGATGGGATCCGTGCCGCCGACCCTGGTGTTCGACGCCGTGCACCGTGCCGAAGGCACGACGCAGCAGTTCGTCGCGCTGTTCGTCCGCCGCGTCGGCGCGGACCTGTGGCCCGCGGTGATCGGCACCGACGGCGGCGTGGGGTCCGCGTTGGAAGCCGCCCTGACGGAGTTCACCGATCGGGTGGAGGCCGTCCCGTGCCCGGACTCCGAGCAGTGGTCCCCCACAGACCTCGTGGCCGAGTACATCCTGTCGGACGGGACCTGCGACGACCCCGCGGCCTACCGGGCCTATCTGGAGCTTGACCCGGACGAGCGCGCGGTCCTGCACGACCGGCGCGCCGAAGAGCTGGAACCGGAAGCGTCGTGGGGCGTGCGGACCGCCGCGCTCGCCTACCACCGGGAGCGGGGTACCGATCCCCGCGGCAAGGGCGTCACGGCCCTGCGAACCGCGGCCGAGTACCTCACCCTCATGGGCTTCCAGCGGGCGGCGCTGGAGATGAGCGAACGCGGCAGGGCGCTCACCGACCCCGTCCACGACGCGGACACGTACCGGAAGTTCACCAACATCCTCATCGCCCAAGTGCTCGGGCTGGGGCGGCTGGACGAAGCCGCGGCACTCTGCAGCGAAGTACGCCGACGGTACGCGCAGCCGCTGGCTCACATGACCACCAGCTACTTCATGGCGATGATCTACACGCGGTTCATGGTGCCCCGGGACAACGAGAAGGCGCTCGACTTCCAGAACAACGCCGTGGTCATCGCGAACGGCCTGGCCGACGAGCGGCTGCGCTTGATCCACAGCGGCTTCCAGGACAACGCTCTGGCGCTGATCGAGATGCACCGCGGCAATCTGCCCCACGCGCTGAGCCTGGTGGACGGCGCGATTACGCGCGCGGACGGCCGGCTTGGACCGGACGAGTGGGTGCTGCATCGCTCGCAGCTGCTCTTCAACCGCGCCCGCCTGCTCGGCGCGATGCGCCGTGACGACGAGGCCTACGATGTGCTCACGACGTTGTCCGAGATGGACCCGCGCTACACCGAATATCTTACCGAGCGTGCCAAGATCTGCCGGCGGCGCGGCGACTTGGAGGCGGCCATCCGGGACTACGATCGCGCCGCGGAACTCGGACCGCCCTTGGTCGAGGTCTACCACAACCGGGGCTCGGCCTACGCCGAACTCGGCATGATCGAGCAGGCTCTCACCGACTTCGATTTTGTCCTCGACATGGAGCCCGACGACGCGGACACCCTCCTGAGCCGCGCCGAGCTACTGGTCGATGGGGGAGAACTCGACGGCGCGGCCGCGGACGTCGAGCGCGCGCTGAAGCTGGTCGACGGCGATCCCCGGCTGCACTGCCTGCGCGGCATGATCCACCTCGCGGCAGGGGACGCCGCACTGGCGCTGCCCTGTTTCGACGCAGCCCTGGCCCAGGATCCCGACTACCCGGCCGCCCTGGTCAATCGAGCGGTCGCACTGTTCGAGCTGTCCGAACCCGGCCGGTCCGTCTCGGACCTGACCCGGGCCTTGGAGCTGTCCGATGCTGCCGCGGACCTGCTTCTCAACCGGGGGATCGCCTACACGGCCTGCGAGGACACCGCAGCGGCGCTCGCCGACTTCGACCTCGCACTCACGCTCCCGGACGCCGATCGTCCGGAGTTGCTCTACCGACGCGCACTGTGCCTGATCGGCGCGGGCGACCGGGACCAAGCCGAGGCGGACCTGCTCGAGTGCCGGCGGCTCGGCACGCGGACAGAAGAAATCGACGACCTGCTGGCGAAGGCCTGAGCCGGCCTTCGGGCCGCCGTTTCGGCAGCGAGAAGAAGGAGTCACCACTATGACAGTGAGCGCTCAGAGCTTCCGTGACGTCATGGCCTGCCTGGCGATGCCGGTGGCGGTGGTCAGCACGGTCGACGGGACCGGCGGGTGGCACGGCGCCACGCTCGGCTCGGTCGTCTCGCTCTCCTTGGATCCGCCGCTGGTGATGTTCGCCCTCGGGAGCGGCACGAGCGTGCATCGGCCGGTGTGCGACAGCGGACGCTTCTGCATCAGCATCCTCAACGCCGGCCAACGCGCGACCGCCGAACGGTTCGCCGGCGAACCGGCGGGCCGCTTCGCCGCGGACATTGTCTCCCTGGACGGTGTCCCCGCGGTCGGCGCGGCCGCGGGCTGGCTGCTCTGCAACCGGTCCGATCTGGTCGAAGCCGGGGATCACACCATCGTGATCGGCCGGGTCGAGCACGCTTTGCGCGGCCCCCACAGCCCCGCCGGGCCGCTGCTGTACCACGAGCGCCGGTATCACCGGCTCGGTGTGGCGGCCGAGCTGCACAGCCTGCACTCGGCCGGAGACGTACATCAGTCCTCCTATGCTGACACCCCGGCCTGACCGCCATCGAGCGTCGCCCTGTCGAGGTGGAGGCGCAGTTCCGCCCGTCCGGTCAGGCCGAGCTTGTCGTAGGCGTGCTGAAGGTAGTTGGAAACGGTCCGGGGCGACAGGCCCAGCCGCGTGGCGATCTGGGGGGTCGTCAGAGCCGAGGCCAGCAGCACGACCTCCTGCTCGCGCCGGGTGAGCAGGGATCCCAGTCGCCATCGGTCCAGCAGCGGGGTGCGCGCGCCTTCGCAGCGGCGCGCGAGCGAATCGGCTCGCTCCCGGAAAAGGGCTGCCGCCGCGTGTCGGCCGCCGAGGCGGTGGGCCTGGGAAGCCGCAGTGGCGGTCTCCGCGGCGAGCAGCGTTCTACCGAGGCGGTCGAAGGCGTTGGTGGCCTGCCCGAGGGCGTCACCGTCACGCCGGGCCAGTCCCTGCGCGGCCGCAGCCATGACGGCTACCGTGTCCCCCTCCACCGTGCGAGCGAGATCTGCGAGTCGGGCGCGCACATCGCCGGCAGCGCCCAGTCGCGCGGCGTCGTAAAGAGCGATCGCTTCCTGTGCGAGATGGCCACGCTTCCCGGACAGCTCGGCGGCGAACCTGCAGGACTCGACCGCCCGGGAGAGTTCGCCGAGGCCGACGTACACCCAGGCACGGCCCAGAGCGATCCACGGCTCGAACGCGTCAGTGTGGCAACTGTCGTATTCGTCCACTTGATTCAGCCAACGGCGGGCTTCCGCGGCGTCGCCAGCCATCGCAGTGACAGCCGCCAACTCCATCGTCCACGCGGTCTTCAAGCAGAACAAGCCCTCGCCGTCCGACAACGTCAGGGCCTCACGCAGGCTTCTGGAGGCGAAGCGCACGCGACCTTGCGCCTGGGCGGCCATGCCACGCAACGCCGCCCAGATGCCGGCCATCGATCGGGCTCCGGCCACGACCGCCTCGGCATAGCCCCGATCGGCCAAATCCTGTGCCTGACGGACGTCTCCGCACATGAGGCGGGCCAGACAGCCTCCGTAGCCGACCTGCGCGGCGCCCCAAGGGAACTGTCCGCTTGCCGCGTCGTCCAGCACGGCCGTGCCCTCCTGGAAGATCGCTTCGCCCAGCGCACCGCGGCCCAGTAACCCGGCTGCCGCCGCACCGGCGGCTGCGGCCCAAATCTTCGCCTGCGGACCGGAATCCGGGCGGGCCAGGACCGACTGCGCGGTGAACAACGCCTGATCGCCGTGTCCGTCGGCCAGCTGGATCCAGGACCGCTTGGCCTCGGCCTCGTGACGGCCGTGGATCACAATTCCCAACGTGCGTTCGGCCACATGCGCGGGCTCGCCCAGCCCGAAGTATTGGATCTCCGCGGTGGTCAAGGCCCATGCCGCGGCTTGCCCAGGGTCGTCGGGCCGGGACGGTAGGGCGTTGGCGGCGCGGCGGCTTTGCCCTTGGAGCATCAGGACCCGGGCGAGGAGCAGATCCGCAGCCGGGCCGGGGCGATTCATCCGGGACGCCACGGCGAGCTTCGCGGCGAGTTCCAGGTCGAAGCGTGCCATCGCCCGGCCTGCCGCCGGCAAAAGGAACTCGGGGTTGGAGATGGTCCCGGCGTGAAGCTGCCATTCCCCCGCGCGCAGCACGTCCTCCTCGCGAAGCGACGGGCCTCGCAGGAGGGTTGCGAACAACTTGCCGTAGACGCGTCGGGCTGTGCTGCCCGTCAGCAGGAGGCGCACCAACGGCACGGACAGAGGTGGCGCGAGGCGAACGGTCGGCTCGGCCGTGTCACCGGCGACTCGCACCATGCCCGCCCGCTCGGCGGCGTCGATCGCCGCCGGCTCGACCATCGTCTCCAACAGACCCATCCGGATCGGCTCCGCGCAGGCGACGACCTCGACGACGCCTCGCACGATCGGCCCCGCCTCGTCCATCCACTGTCCGGCCAATCCATGGACGAGACTGTCCGGAGCCCTATCCGCCTGCCGAAGGCCGGTGACCGTCTGCTGGAGGCCACCCTGTACGGAGAGTGCGCCGATATCCATGAGCGCTCGCAGGGCAAGGGGGTTCCCGCCGATCTGCCGCGCGAGACGACGGCGGCCGATCACGTCCAGGCGCGCACCGAGCAAGCGGTCGATCAGCCGGTCCATCGCTTTTGCGGACAGCGGGCCGAGCGGCAGGCAGGTGATACGGCCACTGCTCCACAGGGCGTGTAACGCCGACGGAAGAAGCCCGCCCGGGGCGACGGTGCCGACCAGGAATATCAGGCGACGGGCCATCAGCTCGGCGAGCACTGCCGCCGACTCGTCGTCGAGTACGTGCACGTCGTCGACGACCATGAGCATCCGGTCCGGTCCGGCTGCCCGCAGGGACGAGATCAGCCGCGACAACACGGTGCGGCCGTCGGCGATGTCGGGTACCAGGTGGGCGATCGCCCCGAACGGCGTCGAGCGCATGTCTCGGCGGGCGCCGACCCACAGGACCGGGCATCCACCCGCCCCCAGCCTGGCTGCCGCCTCCCGTGCGACCCGGCTCTTTCCCGCCCCACGGGCACCCGTCAGCATCACGCCCCGGACACCTGGGTGCCGGTATTCGGCCTCGATCGCCCCGATCTCGTCGTCCCGACCGACGAGGAGCCATTCTTCACCTGCCTCGTCGCTCATCCGGGCGAACGCCGTCGGATGAGCCCTGCAGGAAATGTCCATCGCAGCCCCCGAGTTGAGGAAACACGCCACCAGACCGCTGTGCGCGGGAACCCGCGATGCTGCTTTGCCATCAGCGCGACGGCTGGTGAACCCCTGCCCCTGCCGGCCCGTGCGCGCCGGTGTCAGCACTCTGTCGACGAGGTGTTGAACAAACGTTGTGAAGACCTTGAATCGCCTGACCGGAAGGTGCGCAGGCGGGATGGCGAGGTCACCGGCGCGCGACTCGGTACGCGCCGCCAGCTGCGGTGTGTGCCGTGCGCTGGGCCTGGAGTCTGGCGCGGACCTGCTGCGCGTCGGACTGCTCAAGCTGGTCGAAGATGTCCAACGATCATCTCCAGTTCGGCGACGGTCTCGTCGGACGGTGCCAGGTCGCGCAGCGTGTGCGGCATTGTGCGTGCGGCGTCCGCGATGATCGCCGCGTCGCGGGCATCGGTCTTGGCCTCGGCAGGGTAGAGGTCGACGATTCTTCGCATCGTCAGGCCGGGCAGGTAGGCGACGCGGCAGCCTGTGTCGCGGGCCACGGCCAGGGGCAGGGCGCCGATCGAGGCGGGCTGGCCGACCACCACCAGCAGGGAGCCGTGCTTGGCCTGCAGCTTGGCGAAGGTCTCGCGCAGTTTGGGCTCGGTATTGGGCGGCCGCTTGTCGAGGACCCGTTTGCCGACCGGGGTCAGGGCGGTGGCATGGTGTTCGCCCTTGCCCACGTGCAGGCCGAGGTAGACGTCGATGTCACCCGTGTCGATCACGCGTACTCTCCACGGCGGTCGTACCCTTCCCGGCCTCACCTGCGGCATCAGCGTGCCGGCATCCACGTTACGAAGAGCCTGCCTTACCCCGGGAGATATCGGCGCTCGTGCCCGTAATCCGCGTCCTGTCGGTGCGGAGAGATTGGTGATGCCGCACCACCGCTCGAGAAGGGCCTCGACATAGGCAGTGATGCGTTCGGACGGAGGCACCTCGACCTCATCGCCGAGATAGCGCTCGCACAGGTCCCTGAAGGTCCGGCGGGCACTCTTGTCGTCCGCCGGCCGATTCTCGAGTGCGGCAAAACATCGCCGGCACCCAAGGGCTGGCTCGCGATAAGGCAGGCGAGCAGCGGGAGCGCAATTAGCGATATGCGGAACGGTGGAATGCATGGTTCGCCATAGGGTCAGCCGTCATGGATTCAGTCGTAGGGCCATGGGTTGCCAAGTAAGTCAAGACTTATCTTTAGAGAGCTTTGACCGTATGGTGTGGCTCGAATCGAAGGAGCCCCCTGTTGTCGAAACTGAACGATTCCGCTGTGCGTGCGGTTGACTTGGAGCGGGATTATGTGTCCTCGTTGTATGAGTTGCTCACCGAGCGGCTTTCCGAGGCGCGAGTACGCCGAGCGAGTGTGCTGAAGGCCCCGGCGGAAAGCGCCGGTGAGGCATACGAGAGGGAAATCGCCGCCGAGCGTCTGGCCAAGGAAATCGGCCGGCTGGAGGGTTCCGAAAAGGGGCTGGTCTTCGGGCGCATCGACTGGACGGATGGCACGGTCCTGCGCATCGGACGGATCGGACTGCATACGGAGGAGGATGATCTGCCTCTGCTCGTGGACTGGCGCGCGAACGCGGCGCGGCCCTTCTACGAGGCGACACCGGTCCACCCGATGGACCTGCGGCGGCGCCGGCACCTGCGCCTCGAGGAGCGCACGGTCGTCTCGGTGAGTGACGAACTGCTGGACGGAACCGCCCCGACCGACGAGGACGTCGTGGGGGACGGCCCGTTGGCCGAGGCTCTGTCGGCACGGCGTACGGGCAGGATGCACGCGGCCGTCGCGACGCTGCAGGCCGAGCAGGACGAGATCGTCCGCTCCGCCCACCGCGGGGTGACCGTGGTGCAGGGCGGGCCCGGCACCGGCAAGACGGTGGTCGCCCTGCACCGGGCGGCCTATGTCCTGTACGCGTTTCCGCGCGCCGCGGAGGAGGGTGTCCTCGTGGTGGGCCCGAACGCCCGGTTCCTCGACTACATCTCCCAGGTCCTTCCCTCGCTCGGAGAGAACGACGTCGTTCTGGCGACCTGCCGGGAACTGGCCGGAGTGTCCACGGACACGGTGGACTCGTTCGATACGGCGCGTCTCAAGGGCGGCTCCGACCTCGCCGACGCCTTGGCCGGCCTGCTGCGTGTCCACCAAGCCCTCGCCGGTGACTTCACCGTGCGGGTCGGACGGGAACGGGTTCACCTGTCCGGCGAGGAAGTCGCCACCGCACGTGACGCCGCGGTGGCAGCCGCACCGGGGCACAACCCCGCGCGCCAGGTGTTCAGGGAGCTCTTGGTCGACGCCGTCACCGACGCGATGCAACGAGACATGGGCGGCCTCCTGGAGCAGATCGACGCCGATGCCGTCAGGATGACGGGCCTGGACCTCGACCGGTTCACGGGAGCTGCCCAGCGCCGTGCCGAAGGTGCGGCCGACCCGGGTCCGGTCCACGAGCTGGACCTGGACGCCATCCGAGCCGATCTCCTCGACGACGCCGGCGTCGACCGAGCGGTCGAGGTGTTGTGGCCGCGGCTGGTACCCGGTGACCTCGTGAAGGCGCTCCTGGCGAACGCCGGCGCTCTCGCCGAGCGCCTGCCCCGCCTGACCGCGCAGGAGCGGTCCCTTCTGCTGCGCGGTCCGGACGACCCGTGGACCGATGCCGATGTGCCGTTGCTGGACGAGGCGGCGAGCCTGGTCGACGGCCCTCCCGAGCGGACGTACGGGCACGTCGTCGTCGACGAGGCGCAGGAACTGACCGCCATGCAGTGGCGGATGATCGTCCGCCGCTGCCCGGCCAGGGCGATGACGCTGGTGGGTGACTTCGCCCAGGCAGGCCCGGTCGCGACAGCACGCGACTGGAAGGGAGCACTGAGCCCCCACGTCGGACCGCGGTTCAAACAGCACAACCTGACCGTCAGCTACCGCACCACGCAGGAGATCCTGGAGAGCGTCCGGGACCTGCTCACGCGGATCGCTCCGGACCAGAAGCCCACACGGTCACTGCGAAGCGGTGAGCGCCCTCGCACCGTGACCACCCCTCCGGACGAGGTGGTCGCCACCGTCGTTCAGGAACTCCGCGCCCAGAGCACCGCGCACCCGGGCGAGCTTCTGGGAGTGATCTGCGCGGACACCAGGGTGAGCGAGCTGACGGCCCAGGGCATCGCTCACCACGCACGCATCGTGCCGGCGTCCGAAGCACGCGGCCTGGAATTCGACGGGGTCGTCGTCATGAACCCCGAGGAAATCATCACGGCCCGCCCCGGTGGGGAAAGGGACTTGTACGTAGCCCTGACCCGGGCCACCAAGCGCCTCTGCACCATCACCGTCCAGCCCGCCTGACGACTCGGCGGTTCGCGGGGTACAGCTCGGTCAGCCCGAGAGGAGGTCGCCTGTGGTGCCGGGGTGGGTCGGCCAGCGTGGGCCGGTGGTGAGCTGACTTCCCCTCTACCTCCGTCTTTCCCGATGTTGTGAGTTATGTGCTGGGGGAGCGGTTGGGAGGCGTTTGGACTCCCGCCGGATGCGTGTTGGGGTGAGCTTGTTCGCCTCCGCCGGCTACTCCCACGGCTGTCGAAGGTCGGCGACCGGTGGCCGCTCGCCTGCGCGGGGGTGAGCGTGTCTCGGCCCTGGGGCCCCGTGACGGGACGCGGCCGGTGGTAGCTGCGCACCGCAGGCCCGGGAGGGGCGACTTCGGCGCTGATCCCGGGCCGCTTTGGTCAGAAGATGGACCAGCCGGTGGCGGTGGTGAAGTGGTCGAGTGCGGTCATGGCCGCTACCGAGTTGCCGGCCGGGTCCAGGCGCGGGCCCCGGACGCAGATCGCGGCTCGGCCTGGGACGATGGCGAGCATCCCGCCGCCGACGCCGCTTTTCGCGGGCAGCCCGACCCGGTAGGCGAACTCTCCGGCCTCGTCGTAGGTGCCGCAGGTGAGCATTACCGCGTTGATCCGTTTGGCCTGTGAGCGGGTGAGTCGTCGCGTTCCGTCCGCGGCCAGTCCGTGTCGCGCCAGCATCCGCCCGACCAGGGCGAGGTCGCGGCAGCTGGCGCTGATCGAGCAGTGCGCGATGTAGTGGTCGAGGACGACGGGCACCTCGTTGCGCAGGTTGCCGTAGCTCTTGATGAGGTGGCCCAGCGCCGCGTTGCGGTCTATGGTCTGCGCCTCCGAGGCGGCGACCAGCGGATCGACGGCGATGGCGGGGTTGCCGGACTCGGTGCGCAGGAGGTCGAGGACCGCGCCCGAGGCGTCGCCGGTCAGGGCCTGCAGCCGGTCGGTGACGACGAGCGCGCCGGCGTTCATGAACGGGTTGCGGGGCTTGCCGTGGTCGGACTCCAGTTGGAACAGGGAGTTGAAGCGGGTACCGGATGGCTCCAGCCCGACGCCTTGCCAGAGCGTGTCATCCCCGTGGGACAGGGCCAGGAGCAGGGTGAAGAGCTTGGAGATCGACTGGATCGAGAAGGGTTGCTCCCAATCGCCGACGTGGTAGAGCTCGCCCTGGACCGTGGCGATGGCCATGCCGAACGCCTCGGGGTCGGCGGCGGCGAGCGCCGGAATGTAGTCGGCGACCTCGCCCTGACCGGCGGTGGCGCGGGCGGCGCGCTGGCACTCGTTGAGCAGTTCTTGCAGGTCCTCCACGGCGTCATCCTGCCACGACGGACCGCGGCCGATCTCGGGGGGATCCGGCGTTCGCGTTCGGCGCCGCTGTCCCCAGCGGCCGAGACGGTGTCGGCGTCAAGGACCGGCGGGGCGTGGGCGAACCGGAGGTCAGCCGGTTTGGCCTGACGGTCAGCGCCGAGCGTAGGGCATCGCTCGACGCCCTGACGACCCTTGGCCTCGACTGCGTGGCAGACCTCGCTGTAGATGTCGTCCGGTGGGTCTGCCTGGGGGCCCGAGGGCCCTTGCTTTTCCCGCCCCTGCAAAAGCGCTCCTGGCGATCTGCAGGGTAGACACGTCCAGGAGGTGTCCGGCAGTCAGCCGAGGAAGTCGACGTGGTCGATCAGGCCGTCGCGGACCCGGTAGGCGACCAGCACGCGGAGGGGGTCCTGCGTGATGCCGTGGGCGATCTCGTGGTCCACCACCCAGTCGCCCTCGGTGAGTCGGCCGACGATCTCGGCCCGGCAGCGGCCCTTGGCGAACATGTCGGCGTACGCCTCCCGCACGGCGTCGCGCCCGAGCAGGCGGTCGCCGCTGCGGCGGTTGATGCAGACGTCGGGGGCGTACGTCGCCGCGAAGGCTTCGAGGTCATGGCAGTTGTAGGCGGCGAGCTGGCGTTCGACGATGGTCTCTGGGGTGGTCACCAGTTGATCATGCAGAGTGTTCCCTTGCTCGTCCAGGGGAGACCAGACCGGGACTACCTGCCGATCGGCACATTCCCACCTCGAACGACCTTCCGTTCGGCATCTGCCTGCAGCCACCGTACGGTCTGCACCTCTTCGCCACCCGCCCACTCGACCTGACCACGCGTACACCCCCGGAGGGCTTCCAAAGCCGACCACTTGGTTGCCGTGACCTGATCTGGCGGGGGTTCCTCTCCAACGAACACGTCGCGGACAAATCTGGCGGTTTGCGCCCGACATGCCGTGCTCCCCGCCCGCGTGCGGATGGACCCGGAACACTCGTCCCGGTCGCCTCGCCGTCGAGCTGCTCCCCACCCGCGCGGGGATGGAACCCCTAGATGAATGATGCGAAGGGGTGAAGGGTCGAGATGGATGTCACCTGGTCGCGCAGACCGGCACCAGCCGCGTGCACCCACCGCGATCTGCCGACTGAGCCGGGCCACGATGGGTGGAGCCTGGCCGGGGCGAGTGGGAGCTACTGGAGACGTGTCGCAGTCCGGATGAGGTCGGCGACGGCTCTGGACCGGCTGTGCGGTGGCCAGGCGATCACGGTGGTGACCGTCGGCGCGTCCAGCACGGGCACGGCGGCGAGGTCACCGTGCAGTTGGGCTCGGCACGAATCCGGTGAGACGGCACAGGCACGGCCGAGCGCGACGAGCTGCAACAACTGCGCATGGTCGCGGACCTGCGGGCCGGGGCCGGGCGGGTAGGTGCCGTCGGGGTCGGGCCAGCGGGGGAGGGGCAGGCCCGGCAGCCCGGTGATGTCGGCCATGTGCACATGGGCCCGGGCGGTGAGCGGATGCCCGGCCGGCAGGACCACAACCTGACTCTCCGTGCTGAGCTCTTCGGTGTGGAATCCAGCCGTCGAGTCGAACGGCCGGTGCAGCAGCGCCACGTCGGCCCGGCCGTCGCGCAGGAGTCGTTCCTGCTCGGCCGGACCGCACAGGATGACGTCGACGGGGACCGCGCCGGGTTCGGCGGCGTACGCGTCGAGCAGTCTCGCCAGCAGTTCCCTGGACGCGCTGGCCTTCGTGACCAGGACCAGGCCGGGGCGGCCGGTCACGGAAAGGGCGGCGCGGCGGGTCCGACGCTCGGCGGCCTCGACCGCGTCGAGAGCCGCCCGGCCCTCGACCAACAGCACCGATCCGGCCTCGGTCAGCGTGACAGTGCGACTGGTCCGATCCAACAGCACTGCCCCGAGCCGGCGTTCGAGCCGCTGGATCGCCCGTGACAACGGTGGCTGCGCGATCCCGAGCCGCTGCGCGGCCTGCCCGAAGTGCAGCTCTTCAGCGACGGCGACGAAATACCGCAGTTCCCGGGTCTCCATCCGGCCACGCTATCCCGGATCAATACCCTGACGGTATCGTTGCGCACCCGATCGGTCTTGGACTTCCGCCGAGGCCCGAAGGCAGCATCGTCCCTATGACTGAACGGAAGATCGCGCTGGTCACCGGCGCGAACAAGGGAATCGGCTACGAGATCGCCGCAGGCCTGGGCACCCTCGGCTGGAGCGTCGGCGTCGGCGCTCGCGACGACCAGCGCCGAAGCGCCGCGGTGGAGAAACTGCGCGCCGCTGGCATCGACGCGTTCGCCGTACCGCTGGACGTGACCGACGACGCGAGCGCGACCGCCGCCGCACGGCTGATCGACGAACAGGCCGGACGCCTCGACGTGCTCGTCAACAACGCCGCCATCGCAGGCGACATGCCACAGGAGCCCACCCGGATCGACCCCGCCACCATCCACACGGTCGTGGACACCAACGTGATCGGCGTCATCCGCGTCACCAACGCGATGCTGCCGCTGCTGCGCCGCTCCGCCGCACCACGGATCGTGAACATGTCCAGCAGCGTCGGCTCCCTCACCCGGCAGTCAGGACCCGCCGCCGAGCAGACGGTAGGTCCGGTGTCCGCGGCGTACGCGCCGTCGAAGACCTTCCTGAACGCCGTCACCCTCCAATACGCCCGGGAGCTGGGCGGTACGAACATTCTGATCAACACCGGCTGCCCCGGCTACGTCGCCACCGACCTCAACGGCTTCCGCGGCGTGCGCACCCCCGAACAGGGCGCGGCGATCGCCATCAAACTCGCGACCCTGCCCGACGACGGCCCCACCGGACAGTTCTTCGACGACGCCGGAGTCGTGCCCTGGTGATGTGCACGGCGGCCATCACCCGCCATGCTGATGCCGCTGCGCCCACGCATCTCGAAGAGATCCGTGGTGGCCGTCCCTGCCAACGCTCCGGTGCCCGGGGCAACGCCCCGCACCGTTACCGCCTCCAACAATCGTGACCCGGGGATCCGAATCGCAAGACCTCACTGCTGTTCACCAATCCTCCGACCCGCCGAATCTCCATGCGCTCGGTGACAACCGGGCCGAAAACTCGGAGCAGGTGCCCACAAGGTCGACCATCTGCCGACAAGTGGCGCGATGGCTGTGCCACCGAAGCCCAGGTCGGCCCGCAGAATTGGTGACACCTATCTTGGCAAGTCACAGAAGGGCTCGCCGGCACGCATGACATGAAGCGAGGGAGTCCAAAGGTCGGTTGTGACGCCAGACCTGGACTCCCTCGCGACCGCGCTCTACGTGAAGTCCGACGACCTGCTGAAGGAATCGCCGTACCTGGCGCCGTGGCGCCTGTCGTCGGGCTCCCGCCCCGGCTCACGGATGCCGAGCTGGTCACCCTCGCGGTGATGCAGGCCATGCTGGGCTGCACCTCCGAACGCCGCTGGATCCGCCACGCCCAGGCCCACCTGCGGTACCTGTTCCCCTACCTGCCCGGACAGTCCGGCTACAACCGGCGCCTGCGCAAGGTCACCGACCTGATCGCCCAGGTCAACCGCCTCGTCGCAACGGGTGCGGATTGCTGGGAGTGACTTCGTAGGTCAAGCAGTGAGTTGGTAGCGGGCCTGGTGGTTGCGCTGGTTCTCTTGGCCCAGAGGGTAGGTCCAGTAGCGGTCGAAGTCGCCGCTGGCGAGCAGTGCGCGGTGTCTCAGGACGGCTTCGGCGCCGGCCAGCTACGAAGCAACCGTGCTGGTCGCGGCCATCAATGAGTGGCTGTGGCCTCACGGCCGCACCAGCCTTCAGTTAACCCATTGCCGAGGAACCGATAGGCCAGCTAAGTTCTCCCAGCCGTCCATGCTGATCCGGACAGGCTCTGTCGACGAGGAGGTGTGGAGCACATGCGCAGGAGTGCCCAGCAGTTGAGCCCGCGTACTGACCATTGCCACCTCCTCACGACGGAGACACCTTGTCGTTTCGCATCACCCCACTGACCGACCCCGCTCACGGGGCGCACAGCCGACGCCTTGCATGGCTGGCGTCCGACGCCGATTCCATCCCCGTCGGGACGGCCTATCTGCGTCTGTTCGATGGCGGACAAGAGCACCTGGCCGAACTGACCCTCCACGTCCATCCCGTGGAGCGCCGCAAGGGCGTCGGCTCCCAGCTCCTGGACACGGCCGTGGCCGCCGCCCGGGACAACGCCCGGCGCTGCGTCAGCGCGCAGGCCCAGGCCGGATCGCCCGGCGATCACTTCCTGCCGGCCCGCGGCTTCCGTAGGGTGCTCACCTTGAGGTTCGCCCGCTTGCCACTGGCCGACGTGGACGCCATCGCCCTCGCCGAGATCATCGAGCGTCCGCATCCCGGCTACCGGCTGGCGTCGTGGCAGGGTACCGTCCCCGACGACCTCGCCCAGGCGTTTGCCGCCTCACACCGGGCCATGGACGACATGCCCATGGAGGACACCGACCACGGCATCGTGGCCTGGGACGTGGACCGGGTCCGGGCTGCGGCGAAGGCCGTTGAAGAGCGCGGCGACCAGTTGCACACGGTTGTCGCCATCGACACTGCGGACGGCTCGATCGCCGGATTCACCGAACTCGTCGTCCCCGGCAATGGCACGGGTGATGGCCAGCACTACGGTACCGGCGTACTGCCCGAGCACCGCGGACACGGACTCGGCCGATGGATGAAGGCCGAGTCGATCCGACAAGCCCACGGGCGCTATCCAGACCTCGGCGGCCTCCTGACCGACACTGCCGACAGCAACACGCACATGAGACACATCAGCGACAGCCTCGGCTACGTTCCCACACACACGACACTCCAGTACCAGCTCGACCTGTAGAGGCGAGCGGACGGGCCGGACCTGGGCATCACCTCGTCCGGCCCGTCCCCCATTGCGGCTCGGTCCGCGATTGATGGTGGGTGTAGCTCCGTCTCGGGGGTAGCTGATCCGGGGTGTTGCAACGACCGTTGACGAGCCACCGTCGGGCAGTACCGGTACCGGTATGGGCTCCACCGGCCAGGTCGCCAACACCGGCGACCTGGCCGACCGCGCCGGTAGGCGGGGGTAGGAACCTGGTCATTGGGGGAGTCCTCATCGCGGTGCCTCCCCTGCGCGAAGCCCGCACGCCTGGCCGGCAGGCCAACGCGATCTCGTCGTCCTGCCCGCACATGCGTTGCGACCGCCGCCCTCGGCGTCACACTGTCGGAGCCGCCGTCGGCACCAGCCGCACGCCTCGGAAACGGTCCCTGGGCGCGGGCCTGGGGCGTTCGCGGATCAGATGACGATGCGGTCCAGGTTGGGGCCGGTGCCCGCCGTGTTGATGATGGCGATGGAGTTGGTGCCGGCCTTCAGGGGTACCTGGACCCTCAGGGTGACGACGGTGTTGTAGTCCGGCGTTGCCGGGAAGTTCACTGTCTGGGTCGCGCCGTTGACGGTCACGGTCGCGGTGTGGACGCTGCCGACGCTCATGAAGTAGATGGTCATCGGGTAGGTGCCGGCGGCGGGTGCGGTCACCGAGTAGGTGCTGCTGCCCAGGAAGCTGATCTTCTTACCGCCGGAGCAGTGTGCACAGTTGGTGACCGTGGTGCCGGTGCCCAGGGTCGCCTTCTCCGCCTCGTAGGACTTGCCGGGGGAAGGGGTGGTCGTCGGCGTCGTGGTCGGTGTATCCGTGGGCGTGGGCGTGTCCGTCGGGGTCGGGGTGGGCGTGCCTGTGGGTGGGATCACCGGGCCCACTGTCTTGAGGAAGAGCGACTGACCGGTGTCGGTCCGGGACGCGTCGACGCCGTGGCCGCCGGTGTAGTCCTTCTGCTCGTTCTTTGCCCAGTCGGCGATCGGCGTGCCGCCCACGTCGAGCGGGTGGTAGGCGCCGCCGGACGGGCCGGCCACGCCGAACTGGTAGATCGTGTTCTTCAGCGGGTAGTACGGCTGGTACGGACCGCCGGTGGACAGCTGCTTGGTCATCGTGTTGTCGAAGAAGACGTTCTGAGGTCCGGTTGCACCCGACCACTTGACGCCCTTCTGACCTGCGGTCCAGTAGATCGGGTACCAGTTCGAGGTGTCGGGTGTCGTGTTGGCGCCGCCGTCGTCACCGCAGTTGGACTGGCAGTTGCCGGCGCGGTGGTCGTACGGCACGGCCTGCGTGTTGAGCTCGATCAGGTTCCGGCGCTCGTACCCGCCGTGCAGGTTGAAGTCGGAGTCGATGTCGTTGCCGATCGCCACGTTGTCCGACGCCGACCACTGGAACGTAAAGTGCCGCAGGTTGCGGGTGACGTTGTTGGCGTAGAGCGAGTCCCAGACCCGTGAGCCGCGGAAGTAGCCCCGGCCGCCGGCGCCCTTGTTCCACGAACCGTCCAGGAAGTTGTCCTGGATCTGAACGTTCTTGGCCTCTTCGGTGACGATCGGGTGCGAGCCGGTCATGTAGGTCCGGACCCCCCGGACCCAGTCGTTCACCGCCCACTTGAGAACGACGCCGTTCATCTCGGCGTGCGGGTCCATGTTGCCGTAGTTCTGGACCGAGGCGGCCTGGTTGAGGTTCGACATCGGCTGGGTCATGTAGAAGTTCTCCAGGCCGACTCCGACGACCGGCTCGACCAGCGGCGATGCCTTGCTGGCGTAGACGGCGCCGTCTATCGGTGCTGAGCCGTCGGAGGTGGAGTCGATCGGCATGTCGTACTCGAGCTGCTTGTCGACCGTGACCGTGTGGTTGGTGGCGTCGACCGCGCTGATCGTGAAGATCTGCTGCCGCATCTGCAGGTTCTCTTCGGGGAACGTCGCGCTGACCGCGTCCATCGACTGGTAGAACTTCTGTGAGTTGGCGGCCATCATATTCACGAATCCGCCGACCTTGAAACTGGTCATCTTGGCGCTGGTCGCCAGGTAGACGACCGTGTCGCCCTGCCGAGCGGCGAACGTGGTCTCGCCCGGCTTGGCCCGCAGTTTGGCGCCGGCCTTCCATTGCTGGTTGATGGAGCCGAGGAAGATCTCCTTGCGGTTCGCCGGCGCGGCGTTGTACTCCGCCTGGTAGGAGGGGTCGACCGTACGGGAACTGACCCGGAACAGGCCGGTGCCGGGCCACGCCCAGCCCATCTTGCCGTCGCCCGAGGTCATGTTGTCGCCGTCGGAGTCAGTGCCGTCCGAGGTGAGGGTGTCGTACAGAGTGTTGGCATCCGGCCGGTACTCGAAGGACGTACCGGTCGTCGGATCGCTGCCGGCGCCCCGCAGGATGGTGTAGTTGGCGTCCACTGCGATCTGGTGGGAGACGTTGAGGACGCCGGCCGGGAACGAGATCAGCGACAGCTTGGTGTACGAGCCGGTCGGCGAACACGTGCTCTTCAGCTTGTCGATCGCGGCCTGGATGCCGTTCGTATCATCCTTGCTGTCACTCGGCACCACACCGTAGCCGGACGCCAGTTGGGACGGTGTGATCTGGCAGGACGTCGACGGGTTGATCTCGGAGGCGCCGGGCAGTGGCTGGCCGCCGAGGTAACCGGCTTTACTCCAGTCGGGCATGCCCGGCAGCGGGGCGCGGCGGTTGGCAGCCGACAGGTCGAGTGCCCGCTGCACGGGCACGGGGGTGACGCCGGGGGGCACGGCGGATGCACCGGCGGTGCCGGCAGTGACGCCGGTCCAGCCGGCCGCCGCGACGCCGGCGGCCAACAGGGCCAGGGTTCCGCCGAATGCTAGTCGGCGTTTTCTGTTCGATGGCATGGGGGCGTCCCAACGCGAGGGGGCGGAAGTAGGGGTCGGGCACCGCACGGCTGGATGCGGTGCCAGGCGCGCGGGCGGGCTGTTTCGACAGCTGCGGGACCGGCGTGTCGAGGTGGGTCCCGCCGTGTCCCGGCGGCTGAAGCAGGGGTGGAGCCGCCCGTGCCACGTGCCGATCGACCGCGCAAACGCGAGCGCCTGATGGATGGTAAGGAAACTTTCCTAACTGGTATGTCGCCCAGAGTCTTCCCGGGCCCTGCGGTAGTCAAGAGGTTGAACATATTTCATCCACATGAACGCCTTCCCTCCGAAGCAACCGCCTCGGCCGTGGATGCGGATTCCGTCGGCGGTTCCACGCGGAATGCCGGGCGTCCGCCGATGTTGATGCGAGGCGGGAGGCCGAGCGCCTCGGTGAGGCGTCGAAACGCCCATGAAGGCAGTTGCTCGTCCGCCCCGGTCCACCCCCGGGACGCAGTGGCGGTTAATTATTAGGAAACTTTCCTTCCCAACTTCTTGACGAGCGCTGCCCGGGAGGGATTGACTGCGCGCCGCGGGGTCAACTCCACAACACCCGGCCCCGCGCCGTTTCCTCCCCACTCGTCAGCTCGACTCAGCTCAAGGTGCTCTCCCGAGCTGCGTCCGCAAGCCCAACGGTTCCGTCGAGGCACCAGATATCGCAGCTCCCCCTCGCCGGGACACCGTGCTCCGTCGGCTCTCTCGGAGCATCCGCACGGCACACGTTCCGGTCCCGCGACGCCGGCCGGGAGCCCGACCCCCTTGGGGGATGCCCCGTCTCGACCTCACCTGGAGGACATCCGTGACATGGTCACGACTCACCAAGGGGCTTATCGCCACCGCGCTGCCGGTGGCAGCGGTGGCCATGGGCATCAACGCGACCGCCAACGCCGGCCCCCAGGCGATGAGCACGTTCCCGGCCCACTACGCCGCGCCCTACCTGGAGCTCGCCGGCGACACAGCCGGCGACATGGCAGCTGACATGAGGGCTACAGGGCTGAAGAGCTACACCCTGGCCTTCCTGATTCCCAAGTCCGGTTGTACTCCGCAGTGGGAGGCCGGCAACAGCGCACTGGGCGCCTTCACCTCCCAGGTCAACGACCTCAAGGCCGCCGGCGGCAACGTCATCATCTCCTTCGGCGGCGCCGAGGGCGGGGAACTGGCGCAGACCTGCACCTCGGTCTCCTCACTGACCGCCGCCTACGCCAACGTCGCCAGCACTTACGGCATCACCCGCCTCGACTTCGACATCGAAGGCAGCACCCTGGGCAACACCGCGGTCAACACCCGCCGCAACCAGGCCCTGGCCGCCCTCCAGGCCCAAAACCCCAACATCGAGGTCGACTACACCCTGGCCGTGGACCCCTCCGGCCTCGAATCCGACACCCTCAACCTCCTCAAGGACGCCAAGGGCAAGGGCGTCAAGATCAACCTCGTCAACATCATGACCATGGACTTCGGCGACGGCGAGAACGCCCTCAACGACTCCCTGTCCGCAGCCAAGGGCACCGCCGCACAACTCGCAAGCCTCTACGGCATCACCACCGCACAGGCATACGGACGCATGGGCCTCACCCCCATCGCCGGCAAGAACGACGACAACGAGAACTTCACCCAGGCCGACGCCGCCACGCTGGAAGCCTTCGCTGCCACCAACGGCGTCCAGGAACTGTCCTTCTGGGAAGTCCACAGTTACGACAAGGCCAGCGGCTACGCCTACTCCCGGATCTTCAACAAGATCACCGGTGGCGGCACGCCGCCGACCGACCCGCCGACTGACCCGCCGGCCGGTGGGAACGGCTCGTACGAGGCTGAGGCGTCGACTCTGGCCGGTGGCACGACGATCACCAGCTGCGCGCACTGCTCGGGTGGGAAGAAGCTCAGCTACCTGGGCAGCGGTGGCACCGCGACGTTCAACAACGTCGCCGAGTCGGCTGCGGGTAGCTACACGATGAGTGTCTCCTTCATGAGTGTCGGCCAGTCCCGCTCCGCGGTCGTGACCGTCAACGGCGTCAACCAGACCGTCAGTTTCGCGGCGACACCCGACTACAACACTGTGGTCACCAAGGACGTCACCGTCCAGCTCAAGGCCGGAAACAACACCATCAAGTTCTCCAACCCCTCCGCCGGGGCACCCAACCTCGACCGCATCGTCGTCTGACAGCTCTACGGGAGCCGGCGCCAGGATCACCACCGCGGCCGGCGCAGGATCCATGCGAGGACCGACTCAGCTCAAGATCGCGAGTCGGTTGTCCCTCGGAAGTATCGATCTGGCATAGCCGATTGATGAGGCGAGGCAAATGCGCGACGAGAGTCGCACATGCATTGACTCGTCAAGAGGCTTTGCTGCCAAACAATGGAGGTCCCACACCGCCATGTCATCGATCCGTACGCGCCTCGTTGTGGCAGCCGCCGCAGCCACCGCGCTCACCATCCCCCTTGTCGTCGGCCATGCCGACGCCGCCACGACATCCGCAACGGTCAAGGCGGCCCCGGCTGCCGCACCGGCCGCGACCTCCTACACCGCCGCCCAGGTGCTGGCCGGCATCCAGCAGAACTCGACGGCCGCCAACAAGGTCAACACCAAGCCTCACATCAACACCATGACCCACTCCGACGTGAACGTCTTCCAGGTCGCGCCGGGAATCTACACCTACAGCTCCGGCATGGCCATCGACACCGACGGCAGTGACCCCGACCCCGACCCCGACCACCAGGGCGAGACGACCTGGGAGGACAGCAACGGCCAGGCACTGGGCGCCCACAAGGTCCCCTTCTACGTCCTCGGCGACGACTGCTGGGACCGCAAGACCCCCTGTCCGCACTTCTACTTCAAGGAACACGGCATGTCAGGGCGTCAGTTCGCGCTGATGTTCTACAACGGCAAGGTCATCGGATCGATCTTCGGCGACACCCAGACCGCCAACGGCCAGGACACCTCCGACAACGACTCCCGTGAACTCGGCGAGGCGTCCGTCAAGGCAGCCCAGCTGCTCGGCATACCCAGCAGCGGCACCACCGGTGGCGTCGACAACGGCGTGACCCTGGCGATGTTCTCGGGTCCGTCCTGGGTCGTCAATGGCACCAACGCCAACCTCAACACCAACGCCCAGGCCCTGGTCCAAAAGGCCCTGGACACCCTCGGCTCCAGCATGAACGGCGGCACGCCGCCGACCGACCCGCCGACTGACCCGCCGGCCGGTGGGAACGGCTCGTACGAGGCTGAGGCGTCGACTCTGGCCGGTGGCACGACGATCACCAGCTGCGCGCACTGCTCGGGTGGGAAGAAGCTCAGCTACCTGGGCAGCGGTGGCACCGCGACGTTCAACAACGTGGCCAAGTCGGCTGCGGGTAGCTACACGATGAGTGTCTCCTTCATGAGTGTCGGCCAGTCCCGCTCCGCGGTCGTGACCGTCAACGGCGTCAACCAGACCGTCAGTTTCGCGGCGACACCCGACTACAACACTGTGGTCACCAAGGACGTCACCGTCCAGCTCAAGGCCGGAAACAACACCATCAAGTTCTCCAACCCCTCCGCCGGGGCACCCAACCTCGACCGCATAGTCGTCTGAGGACCCACTGCCAGGTCATGACCGGCGGCAGTGCTGGCCGCCGGCCATGACCGTCACCACAGAGGTGCCGAAACCAGGTCCCGACGTCGCGGGCTGCACCCGAGGAAGAAGCAGGGTGCCATCACTCTCGGCATCGGCGGTGACATCAGCATCGGCGCGGCCGGCCCCTTCTGCGAGGGCGTCATGACCTCCGGCCACCCCTCGGACGCCACTGAGAACGCGGTCCAGGCCAACATCACCTTGGTCGATCACGGCACCTCCTCCACCGGGTCGGGCACGGGAGAGCTGCACGAGGTAGGTGTCGGCAAGGGCCTGGAGGAGCCGAGCGCGTCGACGGCGAACGACACCCAGGGGCAGCCGCTCACCGAACGGGTCCTGCCCCGTGACCGGCCCGACGCCGGCTACGGGGCAGGACCCGCAGCCACGGCCCAGCCCTCTCCTGAGCGTGCGCCACGGACGCGGGCCCAGCGGCGCGTTCGAGATCCGAGACACATCGCTCAGTGCACCGGAGAAGGCGCAGCGGGCGTGGATGCCCCTTCCTGGGCCGCCATCACCTCGTCGCCGTACTCGAAGGCCCATACCCCGACCGCACCGATGGGCGCGAGGCACGTCCGACCCAGTGCGGTGAGTCGGTACTCGACCGGTGAGGGGTGGCCGGGGTCGGTTTGCCGGTCGACCAGTCCGTTGAACTGCAGCCCGCGCAGCGTCTCGGTGAGGACCTTGGAACTGATGCCCCCGATCCGCTCGCCCAGTTCGACCGGGCGGCTGGGTCCACCGCGCAGGGTCCAGAGCACCACGGCGGTTCAGAAGACGGCGCGAAGGCCGCCGGTCTGCGCGCGGCGGCCCAGCTCGGTCAGGTGATCTTGGCCGCGTTGCCGTTCGGCGCCGGAGCAGACGTGGCACGGGACCTGCACGCGGCCTTGGGGGGCAAGGTGCTGCTCGACTGCTCCAACCCTCTCGGGCCGGGCTTCCGGGCTGCTGACGGAAGGAGGCCCGTCGGCCGCACAGCACCTTGCCGCGGCGGCACCGGGAGCGCACGTGGTCAAGGCCTTCAACCTCTGCCCCGAGGACGTGTGGCGCATGCGGCCGCCCGTCTTCGACGGGCGACCCCTGGCCGCGGCCGGTCTACGGAGACGACGAGACGGCGCTGGCGCGGGTACGCGAGCTGGTGCGGGACGTGGGCTGCGAACCCGTGGCCGGCGGGGGTCTCGACCGGGCGGGGCTCCTGGAGGCGACCGCGGCCCTGTTCATCGCGTTGTGGGTGGGGGAGGAGGCGGACGCCCAGGCGATCGCACCTCCTCTGGCCTACGCGGCCGGACCGGGCCACCAGGAAGCAGAGAGCGGCACCGGGGTTGTGCGGTAGGAAACGGCGTGGCCCTGGTGCCATGACGTCGTGGGCGGGGCAGGCGCTGCTACGCCGCCCCGCCGTCCGTTCCCGATCCGGTCGAGTCAGAAGAGGCGATCAGGTGTCCCGTTCCACTCCGCGCGCGGCGTGACCGCAGGCACGATGTTGGCCATGACGCACGCCGCCCGCCGGATGTTCGAGCTCTTGGAGCCGATCTGCCTGGTCACCTCTAGCTGGACGAGCTGGTCGCCGAGCTCGAACTCCTAACCGCCACGGTGGTGGCCGCAGGCTCACAGTGACGAGCCGCGCCTGGCAGCAGGAAGAACCCGTCGTCGTCGACGACGGGTTCTCGGCGATCGCCTCGCCCTTGCCGACGGGCAAGAACTGGTCGTGGCGGCCAAGGACGACGCAGCCCCCAGCGGCGGCCCTCTCGGTACGGGCAATTAGAGCCAGACATCACTGAATCTCTCTATTTCAAGACATTTGATCATCTAGTGCTGCGCAGGTGGGGCCATTGCCGCCTACGTTGTGGGTGTGCCGGTCGGGGAGTATCTCCGAGCGCACAAACCGAAAGGCGTACCTCATGCGCATCTTGCGCACCAACGCTCTTGCCCGGACCCTCCTGATCAGTGCGATCGCCGTGGCCGGCCTCGCCACCCCCACCCTGGCGTCCGCGTCGGCCCACTCCGACGCGAACGGTTCCCGGATCCACAGCAGCCTGGGCGCCCAGGGCGTCCCCGGTGCTAACGGCGCCAACGGGGTGGGGAGCAACGGTGGTCTCGGCGGTCTGGGTGGCACTGGTGGAGCGGCCGGTGCGAACGGCAACGGCGGTAACGGCGGCGGCGGCGGAAACGGCGACGGCCTCGGAAGCACCGGTGGCGCCGGTGGAGCGGGCGGAGCCGGCGGTGCCAACGGCAACGGCGGCACAGGTGGCGCGGGGGGCGCTGCCAACCAGGGCGGCACCGGCGGCAAAGGCGGTGTGGGCGGTGTAGGCAACGCCGGCACCGGCATCGGAGGCGGCAAGGGCGGCAAGGGCGGCGCGTCCACAGCCGGCGGTACCCACAAGGGCGGGACCGGTGGCGCCGGCGGCGCCGCAAGCCCGGTGTGTCCCGGCAACGACGGTGGCAACGGCACCGCTGCCACGTTGACCGCGGACGGCATCACGGGCGCCACCGGCGCCGCCGGACACACCACCCTGCCCTGCTAACAGCACACCAGGCGTCGCGGACGTCACGCACAGGTGCCGACGGCGTCGCCGGCTCCCACAACATCCGCATCTGCACCTGCTGAGCCGCGCCTCCTTCCGACCGAGGCGCGAACTCTGAGGAACCCATAGCGAGCTGTGCCACACGCCCTGCACTGTGCCCGGACCGGGCACAGTGCAGGGCCCCGCGCACCTGCGGATCCTTGCCGACCGTAGGCCGCCGGCCCCTTCATCAACACGCATGTGTGCAGGATCGGTGCCAGAGGCAGCCGATAACGTGACCTCCCGGGCAGTCCGATGCTGGACCTTCTGCGGGGCATCGCAGGCGCCCCGATCTCAGATGTCGCGGGTTCGAGCTCTCACAGAGTCCACGATTGCGTCGGGTTGTCGAGCCACGCCTGCTGACCTTCCGCGGTGACCGTCAGTCCGAAGCGTTCATGGCCTGGGTGGCCGGCCTGTTGCCACCATTTGACCGCCGCTTCGATGTCGTCCCACAGTCGGCGGTCACCGCCCTGCCAGACGCTCGCCATGTCCTGCCCGTCAACGAACGCCAGGCAAGCCCAGGACGGGTCGCGCAGGCTGTAGAACCAGGTGACACGGGCTCCGTCTTCGCGCGGGCCGGGGATGCGCACGCAGTCCCGCACGCGGAGCCCGATGGCGAAGTCCAGGGCGCTGAACGCCCCACCGTCCCATTCGGTCTCCGTGACCGCCGTGGACGAGGTGTCGCCGCTCTCCAGGCCGGCTGCGGTGTATTGCGTGAAGTCCCTGGTCGGTAGACGCTGTGCCCGGAGCTTCATGAACTCGACCGGCCCGGTGAAGTGCATGCTGGCCTTGGCGTCTCCATGATCAACAGATCCGCCGCTTATTAGACACTCCCGCGTACGCCAGGATCGACGCGGCCTTCTCCTTGGCGGTGATCGAGGAGGGCGGCCGGATCGTGGCCGTGTAGCCCGGCATACAGATCGTGGTCTTGAGGGTGGCCTGAGTGACGGCCGGATTGGTCGCTCCCCGTGTACACACCGGAGCCGGCAGGGGCTCCTTGGCGGCGGTGAACCGGTACTTGCACGTGCCCGGAGCGGGCTGCGCCTGCACGGTGTATTTGGTCTGGGGGCCGGGGCCGACCGGGATCGCACCGGCCTGACGACCGCTGCCCGGCGTCGTCCCGGAACCGTTCGCGGCCGGCTGGGTGGCGCCAGGCGGCGCCGGATGGCTGGAGCCCTTGCCCTTGGCCGCGGTGGGGGCGCTGGAGCAGCCCGTCGCCATCACGAGCAGGGCGACAGTTGCAGGGACAGAGTCCATGGTGCGACGGACGTTCAAGACTTCCCCCTGGAGGTGAACCAGGCGGATATGCGGCGGACTGACAGTCGCGGCGGGGCGGCCTCATGTACTGGTACTCCAGGTGCCGTCCACCCATCGGGGGGAGCCACCAGTTGCCGCCGGCGAGCAGATGTCCGTGGCCGACGGCCATCACCGGTACGGACTTGGCTGCTGGCCTGATCAGGCCCCGCCGCGGATGGGTGCGGATCCTCTGAACTGACGATCAGGATCGAGCAGTGAGTCGGTAGTTGTGCTGGTCAGGGCTCGGGGAGGGGCGTTGATGTTCGCGGGCCGCATGGAGACCCCGTACGCGCGATTGCGTCACCGGTGCGAGCAGCCATCGAACGCGTCTGGTCCTCATCAACCCCCAGTCTCAGCCGGCTCATACGGCTCTTCCCCGGGCCGCATGAGCCGGCTGATCACACCGAGGGCGAGGCACGATTCCCGGACCGTTGGAGGACGCGGTCGTGGACGGTCGAAGAGCCCGTCAGCCGGCCCGAAGGCCGACCGCCAGCGTCAGTTCGAGGACCCGGTGCGGGGACCCGAGATCCGGAAACAGCTCCCGCAGCTGTGACATCCGGTAACGGACGGTCTGGGGATGGACGAACAGCGCCGCCGCCGCCTCGTCCCGCCTGCCCTGGTGCAGCAGCCACGCCCGCAACGTCTCCTCAAGGCGCCGCGCGGTCGCGGCAGGCAAGGTCAGCAACGGTGCGAGGGCTCGGGCACGCAGGTCTGCGAACGCTTCCGCGTCGGCGCTCAGTACCAGCTCGGGCAGGTGGTCCTCGGTGTCGCGGATGTCGGAGGAGAGGGAGCGCGCGCGTACGGCTCGTGCGTACGAGGCGGACGCACGCGTCCATGGCCGGGCCGGGCCGACCACGGCGGTGCGGTCGGGCAGCTGCCTCAGGAGATGTGCCCGGTTGGCATCGGGGACGAGCAGTACGCCGGAGGCGTCCGGCAGATCGTCGAGGACGAGGGTGTTCGGGTCGAGCGCGCGGTGGGCGGGCCGGGCCTGGGCGGCGGGCAGCAGGACTGCGGTCAGCGAAACCGGCGGCTGCCACCCGGCCCGTTGAGCAGCGGCAAGGAGCACGTCCGGGCTCGCGCCGGCGAGGAGGTCGCGGGCCAGTTGTTCCAGGTGGCGCTCGTGGGCCCGGCCCCGGGCGGCCAGTTCGTCGGCGTGGCCCGCGGCGCTCGCGGCGGAGAGCTCGTCGATGTAGGCGAAGGTCAACTCGGCGAACTTGGCGACCTCGGCGGCGGGCAGACCTGCGGGTACGGCACCTGCGGCCAGTCCTCGCCAGGCCACGCGGGCGCCGACCCGGTAGGCGCTGAGCAGGGCGTCCATCGAACGGCCGTCGCGGACCTCGCCGCGGCCCAGCTCGTAGGCTGCGTCGCTGGCGTCGCCGCCCGTGGTGTTGCCGCTCGCGAGGTCCAGGTAGTGGCCCAGGGCGGTGCGGACGGCTCGGCGGATGGTGGAGCCCATGCGGCCCGCAAGGGCGTTGGCGTAGGGAGGGACCTCGTCGATGATCGCCTGGACTACCTCGTCGGCGGTGGTCCTCAGCGCGGCCCGAAGCGCGGTGACCGTCGTCTCGTCCAGGACCAGTTCGCTGGCCTTCCGGATTGCATGGCTCACGTTTTTGTTCCCTACGAACAATTCAGCCGACCAGATTCACATCCTACGGACAGGACTTTACCCCCAGGGGCGCATCAAGCTGGGGTCATGACGAGTGCAGCCCTGCGCAGTAGGGCGTGGAAACTGCTGGAGATGCTCACGACGCCGCTGCTGCCGTCGGACTACCTCGACCTGGTCAGCCCGCTGCGTGCGGGTGCCGACCTGCGGGGGCGCATCGAGGCCGTGCACCCCGAGACGGGTGACGCCGCGACCGTCGTGATCAGGCCGGGACGGGGCTGGCGCGGTCACACAGCCGGTCAGTACGTGCGGATCGGGGTCGACGTCGACGGGGTGCGCCTGTGGCGTGCCTACTCGGTCACCTCGCCGACGGACCGCCGGGACGGCCGGATCACGATCACCGTGAAGGCGATCCCGGACGGCAAGGTCAGCAATCACCTGGTCCGCAGGGCGAAACCGGGCACGCTGATCCAGCTCGACCAGGCGACCGGTGACTTCGTGCTGCCGGAGGCCAAGCCCGCCAAGGTGCTCTACCTGACGGCCGGCAGCGGCATCACGCCGGTGATGGGCATGCTGCGCGACTCCGAGTTCGACGACGTCGTCATGGTCCACTCCGCACCACAGCCGCACGACGTGATCTTCCGCAACGACCTGCACGACCTGGTCGCGGACAAGAAGCTGCGGCTCACCGAGCTGCACACCGACACGGACGGCATGCTCGACATCGCCCGTCTCGACGAACTCGTGCCCGACTGGGCCGAGCGCGAGACCTGGGCTTGCGGGCCCGCGGGCCTGCTCGACGCCGCCGAGGAGCACTGGACCGGGCACGGCGTCCCAGAGCGCCTGCACACCGAACGCTTCCGCCCCAGCATCGTCGTCGCCGGCGACGGTGGCGAGGTCACGTTCGGCATCACCGGCAAGACCGTCGACGCGGACGGCGCCACGCCGTTGCTGGACGTCGGCGAGGAGGCCGGCGTGCTCATGCCGTCCGGGTGCCGCATGGGCATCTGCTTCGGCTGCGTCACGCCGCTCACGGCGGGCGCCGTCCGCGACCTGCGCACCGGCGAGATCACCGAGGCCGAGCCGGGCGTCCTCATCCAAACCTGCGTGTCCGCCGCGGCGGGCCCCTGCGACATCGAACGCTAGGAGCACCTTGACCGCCATCGACCCCACCGCCCACCTGACCGCGGAGCAGATCGAGGAGCTCGGTCGCGAGCTGGATGCGATCCGCGACGAGGTGATCGCCGGCCGCGGCGAGAAGGACGCCGCCTACATCCGCAAGGTCATCTCGGCACAGCGCAAACTCGAACTGGTCAGCAGGGGCGTCCTGCTGTTCTCGATCTTCCCGCCCGCGTGGCTGATCGGCACCGCCGGCCTGTCCGTGGCGAAGATCATGGACAACATGGAGATCGGCCACAACATCCTGCACGGCCAGTGGGACTGGATGCGGGACCCGAAGATCCACTCCACCACCTGGGACTGGGATCACGTCTCGCCGGCTGAGCAGTGGAAGCACTCGCACAACGAGCTGCACCACACGTACACCAACGTGATTGGCAAGGACAACGACCTCGGCTACGGCATCATGCGCGTCGACGAGGACCAGAAGTGGCACCCGCTCCACCTCGGCCAGCCGCTGTGGAACTTCCTCAACGCCTGCTTCTTCGAGTACGGCATCGCGGCGTACGACCTGGAACTCGGCAAGAACCTGCACAAGCGCCGCCGCAACACCCCTGAGTTCCGCGCGCGGGCCAGGGCCGTGGGCCGCAAGATCCGCAAGCAGGTGCTCAAGGACTACGTGATCCACCCGCTGCTGTCGGGCCCGTCGTTCCTCACCACGCTGGCAGCCACGTTCACCGCGAACCTGGTCCGCAACATCTGGACCCACTCGGTGATCATGTGCGGCCACTTCCCCGAGGGTGTGCAGGTCTTCGAGCGCCGGTCGATCAAGGGCGAAACGCGCGGCCAGTGGTACCTGCGCCAGATGATGGGCTCGGCGAACATCAGCGGCAGCAAGGCCATGCACTTCATGTCCGGCAACCTGTCGCACCAGATCGAGCACCACCTGTTCCCGGACCTGCCGAGCAACCGGTACGCCGAGGTCGCGGTGAAGGTGCGCGCGTTGTTCGAGAAGTACGAGCTGAAGTACGTCACCGGGCCGCTGCCCAAGCAGGTGTTCTCCGCGTGGCACAAGGTCTTCCGGCTCTCACTGCCGAACAAGAAGCCCAAGGTCAAGACGCTGGACCGCGAACAGGAGCTCGTCGCGGCCTGATCCCCGGTAAGGGTTCGAATCCTTCGGACGTACCGGCGGCACCGCCGGTCTCGGTGAGATCCATGGGAAGGGCCCGGTTCGCCACACCCCTGCTGGTGTACGGGCCCGGCCAAGGGCAGACTGCGGACTCGGCTGGGTATCAAGGACTGGGATGACGAGAGGCTGAGCGACGGCCTCCATGGCAAGGCCCTGTACGTTCCTGGAACTGTGACCTCCATCACGGCGGACGTGATCTTGTCATGGTGAGATCACCGGATGCTCGGTTTCCTCATTCGTCTCCGGCCGTTCTGGGTCCGCGAGCCGCTACTCATCGCAATTGGGTCTGCTCTCGGCATACGCATCATGTATCTCGCCGTCACCGATCACGACCGGGTTGCGGCTGGTCTCGGCGTGGTGTTCCTCGTGTTCACCGCGATACGCGTCTGGGTGGTGCTCCGTGCCCTGCGCCTACGCCGGAATCCGGGTCCGGCGGCCCCCGTGGAGGAGGCGGCGGTCGAAGGCAGCGCCCAAGCCCAGGGTGGAGCCGGGCCGCGTCCCGGCCCGGACGTTCCGCAGAAGGGGCCCAACGAGTGGGGCCAGGCCATCGCGGCCGTGGCCGTGATCGGGGCACTCGCGGCGGCGCTGTGGGTTGGTCCACGCGTACTGCCGTCCGATGGGGGCACGCAGTCGCAGGCCGCCTCGTGTCCGGACGGAGAGCACAAAGAGCTGCCGACGGCATACCAGGCCACGCCCCGGCCGATGACCGGTGACGAGCTGTGCAAGGCGCTCAACCGGCCCGACCTGGCCCAGCTGCTCGGCACACCTGGAGAGATCGTGACCACGGCCTCCGGTAGCAACAACATCTCGCCCAACAAGAAGGTCGCCCAGCCGGAGGCCGAAGTCAGGTTCGGCACCTACACCGTGAATGTCTCGGCCGCCTACAACGAGCTGTCAACCGCCCAGTACGTGAAGCTGATGCAGTTCGGCGACGAGCAGGACATCAAGACGCTCACGGTTCTTGGCCGGCCCGCGGTCTTGTACTCGGATCACACCATGCAGCTCGAGATCAGTCTCGGCGGTGGCAGGTCCAGCGGACCGGTCACACAAGGCCCCCCGTCCAGGAATCTGGCCGTGGCCCTCGACCGGACAGACCGAGGCGGCTACTGCGAAGTCACCGTGTGGAGCAAGTCCGGCGCTCTCCCCGACGACCGCGCTCTCCTTGGCATCGCTGAGAAGGTTCTTCCGACGATCCCCGGATGGACTGTCCAGTGAAACGCCGAAGGTCTTCTTGGCGTGCAGGTCCCCTCGTCGCAAGATTGTGACCTACTGGGCCACCTTCGCGGACGCCAGGCAACAGCTACTCCGCCGACGCTCTCAATGCTGCGGGAGCCGCCCCCGGCGCCCGGATCACGGTGGACGGACTGGAGTTCACCATGCCGCGGTACGGTCCCGGCGAGCGCGACAACGCGGTGGGCGGGGGCGGCGTGATCGCCCTGAGCGGGCACGCCCGCGAACTCGGCTTCCTCGGTGCCTCGGTAGGCGGGGTCACCGGCACGGTAACCATCCGGTACACCGACGGAAGCTCGGCCACCGCGAACCTCTTCCTGCCCAACTGGCTCTCGGACCAACCTACCGCGAACGGCGCCCGGATCGCCGTCACCACCGACCACCGGGTCACCCCGGCCGGACCCGCCAATTTCGGCCTGCCGTACCGCCTCTACGTCAACACCGTTCCCACCGACCCGACCAGGGAACTGCGCTCAGTCACCCTGCCCACCAACTCCGCCCTCCACATCGTTGACCTGGCGACCCGCCCCGTCACATAGCACCCGCACATGTCACACCGACCGGGCGTGCGGGCCCGGCTCCCCAAGCCGGGCCCGCACGCCCAACACACCGGCATTCATCAAGTGATTCACCGGCGTGGCCGTGATGTGCCGCATGTAGCGCTGCGCGGTCGATCGTTCCCCAACACGGGTTGTGCGCCGAACCTGACAAGGGTTGTCCGATCTCCGGCTGTCAGCACCCTCCTCGCCTAGGGTCGTCCGTGTGACTGAACCCTCCTACCTTGCCGCGGTCCGGGAGCCGTACGACACCGTCGCCGCCGACTACGCGGAGATCGTCAAGAATCCTGCGGAGCTTGATCCGTTGTCCCGCGCCATGCTGACCGCTTTCGCTGACGTCGCGCGGGCGGCCGCCGCCCTCGGGCCGGTCGCCGACCTCGGGTGCGGCCCGGGCAAGGTCACCGCATATCTGGCGGAGCTGGGGGTGTCCACCTTCGGTATCGACCTGTCCCCGAAGATGATCGAGCTCGCCCGACGGGCCTGTCCGGGGCTGCGGTTCGCGGTGGGGTCGATGACCGCGCTGCCCGTCCGGGACGACGAGCTCGGCGGCATCCTGGCCCACTACTCCACCCATCACACGCCACCGGAGTGGTTGCCCGTCGTGTTCGCCGAGTTCCGGCGCACGCTCGCGCCGGGCGGCCGTCTGATGATGGCCGGCTATGTGGGAGACGACGAGGAGGAGCTACGGCCGACGCAAGCGTTCGGCGGCCATCCGGTGTCCTACGCCTCCCACTTGCTGCCGGTGGACCGGATCGCCCGGCTGTTGGGTCGGGCCGGACTCATCGTCACCGCACGCCTGATGCAGGAGCCCGACGAAGGGGCCAAGCGAACGATCGCCACTTTTCTGGCCAGAAGACCCGAACGGCCATGAGCGCCAACGCATCAGCACCCGGTCTCCGACCTGTGGACGCCGCTCACCACGGGGGATCACTCGCAGGAGGTGCCCCGTGTCAGGTGCCGTTGGGGCGGGCCTCGTAGGCGGTGATCATGTCCTGAGCGGCGGCCGGGCCGGGCGCGATACCGACTCAGGCACCGGCGTCGGTCTGCGATCCGGCAGCCCGGTCCCCCGGCAGCCCGCGGAGTGCTGGCGCGCGGTTGAGCACGCCGATCCGCCCCGGTCCGTGCACAGGGTCCATGCGGCGTGGTTCACGGCGGCGCTGAAAACCTCATCGCGGCGGGCCCACCCGTAAATCCGGACTGCTGTGACGCCAACGATTTCTGCTGCGTCTTTGACCGGGTTACCGGCCTCGACAAGATCAAGGACCTTCTGACGCAACACGTCGGGGAACATCTGGGCGGCCTCGCCTCGTCGGCGCTCGCGGGATGCCGTGTTGTGCGCTTCCAGGCAGTCGTCACAGCGGCATCCGAATCGCCACAACTGGAAGGGGCGTACGCGTCGTGATCCAGCCCCGGAAAGTCCTCGGCGCGTCCCGGCGCCGCCAGAAGGGCCGCGCCTGTCCATGCCCAACGTGTGCGCGCTCCGACAGTTTGCTGTTCGCCACCCGGAAGACAGCCGGCGTTCTTGAGCGTGTAGACGCTGCTGAGGACGACGCCGAGCAGGTTGGCGACATCAGCAGCCGAGTAGACACGCCGCGGCTCGATGCGGTCGGCGACGTGTAGGACGGGATGATCCATGGTGGGTGACCGTCCGGGAGGTCGCGTCATGCCCGCGTGCGCGGCAGGTGACCGGTATGCGCAACTGGCGGGACAAGTTCCCCGGCGTCGAGGTGATCGGAAAAGCTGTGACGGGACGGCCCGCGGAGCGGCTTCTGGAAGCAGCAGGCGACACCTCTCTGCTGATTGTCGGCCGGAGCATCAGTCACCTGCCTACCGGCAGGTACATCGGCCCACCACCGTCGCCCTGCTCCACCATTCCTCTGCGCCGGTCGCCGTCGTTCCGTACACGTGAGCATCCGGACAAGTGAGCTGCCGGCGCCGGCACTCGGTTCGCCGCCCCATGATGTCCGCCGAGCACTCCCGCACGACGGCCTGACCCGGGCCCTGAAGTGAGGGCCAGGGTCAGGCATGGGACGGCGTCCTTGTCCCGCCCGTGCTGAACGGCTGCCACCGGGTCACCCTCGTGCCCGCCTCAGGCGGGAGAGCCGTAGTACGCCTGGCGCATGAGTTGCCGCATGTCGGCGAGCATCGGCATGCGGGGGTTGGCGGGGGCGCACTGGTCCTCGTAGGCGTTCATCGCCTGTTGGGGCAAGGCTTCGAGGAACGTTTTCTCGTCCACGCCCACGGCCTTGAAGGACGGCGGGATGCCGACGGCGTCGCGCAGTCGCTCGACGGCGACGGCGAGGGACTCGACACCCTGTTCCGGTGTGGACGCCGGCAGGCCGAGGGCCTGGGCGATGGCCTGGTAGCGCTCGGGGGCGATGTAGTTGCGGTACTTGGGCCACGAGGTGACCTTCGCCGGTGTGCTTCCGTTGTAGCGGATGGCATGCGGCAGCAGCAGTGCGTTGGTGCGTCCGTGCGCGACGCCGAAGGTCCCGCCCAGGGTGTGGGCCATCGCGTGGACGACACCGAGGAAGGCCGAACCGAACGCCATGCCGGCGATGGTGCCCGCGTTGTGCATCTTCTCCCGGGCGATCAGGTCGTGCGTGCCGTCGGCGACGGCGCGCTCCAGGTGGTCGAAGATCAGCCGGATCCCCTGGAGGGCCAGCCCATCGGTGAAGTCGTTGGCATAGACCGAGACGTAGGCCTCGATGCAGTGCGTCAGGGCGTCGAATCCGGTGTCGGCTGTGACGGCCTTCGGCAGGTGGGTGGTGAGCGCCGGGTCGCAGATGGCGATGCTCGGGGTGAGGGCGTAGTCCGCCAGCGGGTACTTCTGACCGGTGGCGGTGTCGGTGATCACCGCGAAGGGCGTCACCTCGCTGCCGGTCCCGGACGTCGTCGGGATGCACACCAGCTGGGCCTTCGCGCCGAGGTCGGGGAAGGTGAACGCGCGCTTGCGGATGTCGAAGAACTTCTCCTTCAGGTCCGCGAAGTCGATGTCCGGGTGCTCGTACATCAGCCACATCACCTTGGCCGCATCCATCGGCGATCCGCCGCCCAGCGCGATGATGGTGTCCGGCTGGAAGCCGTGCATCAGCTCGGCCCCCTTGGTGACGGTGTCGATGCTGGGGTTGGGTTCGACGTAGTCGATGACGCGGATCTCGCAGGGCGTCGTGCGCCGGTCGAGGATGCCGCGGATCCGCTGGAGATGGCCGATGTCCACCATGGTCCGGTCGGTGACGATGACGACCTTGCGGGCACCGCGCATGTCGGCCAGATAGGTGATGGAGTTGCGCTCGAAGAAGATCTTCGAGGGGACCTTGAACCACTGCAGGTTCGAGTTGCGCCGCCCGATCCGCTTGATGTTCAGCAGGTTGAAGGCGGTGACGTTCCCGGAGACGGAGTTGTGGCCGTAGCTCCCGCAGCCCAGGGTGAGCGAGGGCAGGAAGGCGTTGTAGACGTCGCCGATGCCGCCCTGCGAGCTGGGGGCGTTCCAGATCACCCGGCAGGCCTTCACCGCGTGCCCGAACTCCTCGGCGAACGCGGCGTCCTCGGTGTGGACGGCGGCGCTGTGCCCGAGACCGTGGAACTCCACCATCTCCGCCGCCAGCCGTATCCCCTCGGAACGGTCGGCCGCACGCAGCACGGCCAGCACCGGACAGAGCTTCTCGCGCGTCAGTGGCTCCCCTTCGCCGACGAAGGAGACCGGTGCCAGGATGATGGAGGTGTCCTGCGGGACGGTGAAGCCGGCCGCCTGTGCGATCTCGGCCGCGGAACGGCCGACCACGGCGGCGTTCAACACCGCACCTGCGCAGTCGCGATCATGAGCGGTACCGACTCCGAAGACGTACTGCTCCAGTGCCGCCTTCTCCTGCGGGTTCACGACGTACGCCTTGAGGGTCCGGAACTCCTCCAGTGCCGCCTCGTACGCCTCGTCGTCGAGGATCACGGCCTGTTCGGACGCGCAGATCATGCCGTTGTCGAACGATTTGGACAGCACGATGTCGTTCACCGCGCGCTTGAGGTCCGCGCTCTTCTCGATGTACGCGGGGACGTTGCCCGCCCCGACGCCCAGCGCCGGCTTGCCGCACGAATAGGCGGCCTTCACCATCGCGTTGCCACCGGTCGCCAGGATCGTCGCGACGCCGGGATGATGCATCAGCGCTGCCGTCGCCCGCATCGAGGGCTCCTCGATCCACTGCACGCAGTTCGCAGGCGCTCCGGCCTTGACGGCTGCGTCGCGCACGATGCGGGCCGCAGCCGCGGAGCAGCGCTGAGCGGCGGGGTGGAAGGCGAACACGATCGGGTTGCGGGTTTTGAGAGCCATGAGAGCTTTGAAGATGGTCGTCGAGGTCGGGTTGGTCACCGGTGTGACCCCGGCGACGACACCGATGGGTTCGGCGATTTCGACGATGCCGGTGATCTCGTCGCGGCTCACCACCCCGACAGTCTTCATCCCCGCCATCGAGTGGGTGACGTTCTCACAGGCGAAGACGTTCTTGACGGCTTTGTCCTCGAAGACGCCCCGGCCGGTCTCCTCGACCGCCAGCGCGGCCAGACCGGTGTGCTCGGCGAGGGCCGCCAGGGACGCCTTCCTGACAATGAGGTCGATCTGCTCCTGGGTGAAGTCCGCGTACTCCTCCAACGCCTGGAGGGCCCCGTCGACGAGGCTGTTCACAGCCCGATCGGTCTCGGGGCTGCCGTTTGTCGACGACTTCGCGTCGTGGTGGGCAGCCGCGAGGTGGGCGCCGGCGATCGGCTTCGACCTGGTCATGGAACCGCTCCTCGGAGCAAAGATGGTGACGGGTCGCGAAGGAGGCGGCCCCTGGCTTCACTGGCGTTCTCAGCCTGCGCCGACGAGCCTCGCCGCACAGGTGGCCATTCGGCCCTCGTCACAGGGTTGAATGTCACCACCTTGGACCGGGGGAGGAACGAACCCTCTCGGTCCAGGAGGGGGCCGTCCGGCCCGTTGGCGGGCGCCTTTCAGCGGAGCGAAGGTGAGGTGACGGGAAAATCGTGGCCGTGACTGACGAGGTCGCCATGTGGCTGCTCGGCGGAATCGCGCTCGTGGCGTGGGGAGTCCTGAAGATCGTTGGTGTGCGCAGTCCGCTGGTGCCGTGGCCGTCGGTCGGTCTGGGAGTGCTCGTCATCGCGGCGGCGGGCAGCCCCTTCGTGCCGCACCGTCGTCCTGGTGAGAGCAGCAGGTTCATCGAGGAACGGCACTACATCGGGCCGCGGGATTCCCGTGACCATGAGCAGCGCTGTTGAGATCCGGTCGCCGGGACGGCATCCGAGGCGGCACGTTGTCGGGGATGCCGACGCGACGGGGGGCGGGGACATGACGGGTCCCTGAACCTCTGAGTTCTCTCTGAATCTCTCACGCCGCCCTTCCTCGCTTCTGCTCCCGGCGTGCTGGCTGTCGAAGGACGACCCGGGCAAGCGTGCCCGCTGAGCTGCGCCGACACGGATGCGCCAGGGTTCACCCCAAGGGAGGGGGCGGGACGGCGGGCCTTCGGAGCGTGAACGATGTGCTCTGAGTGTCTACATGCGTGTAGTAGCTTCGGCGCCCTTGACCGATCCTTCTGGAAGGTGCTTGTTCATGGGGCCGACTGTCATCAATGGGCTGCCCGCTCATGTTCTTCTGGTCCACGTGGTGGTGGTGCTGGTGCCGCTCACGGCTCTCGCCCTGGTGGTCTGTGCCGTATGGCCTGCCTGGATCAGCAGGCTCGGCCTCGTTCTTCCCGTGCTGGCGCTGGTGTCCCTGGTCAGCGTGCCGCTGACCACGCACGCGGGTGAGTGGTTGGAGCACCGCGTGAATCGCACTGCTCTCGTACGCCGGCATGCCGAGCTGGGCGACGGGCTGCTGCCCTGGGCCGTCGGGCTCTTTCTTCTCGCCGTGGCGTTCTGGTGGTTCGGACGCAAGGGGACCGGCCGAGCGGCCCCTGATGCCGATATGCCCCGGGGCGTTGTATCGGTGAGCCTGCCGGTGCGGGTGACGGCGGTGGCGCTGACCCTCATCGTCGGGGCAGGGGCAGTGGTGCAGGTCTACCGGATCGGGGATTCCGGGGCCAAGGCCGCATGGGGAGACGGATATTCGGCCGCGAGCGGCCATGTCGCCGGCTGACTAACCCAGGGGTTCGGGCTGTTTCAGGGGCAACGTGAACCAGACGGTCTTGCCGTCGTCCGTGGGGCGGGTGCCCCAGTCGGTGGCCAGGGTGTCGACGAGGAGAAGTCCCCGGCCCGACTCGTCGCCCGATTCTGCGTGCCGGAGCTGGGGGATGTGGGTGCTGCTGTCGGTGACTTCGACGGTCATCTCCCGTGCGGTGTGGTGCAGTCGCAGGTCCAGAGTTCCTCGGGGGTGGCTGTGGCTGATCGCATTGGTGAGGACCTCGGATGCCAGCAAGCAGGCTGACTCCGTCGCTTCCTCGCAACCCCAACTGCGCAGTGTGGTCATCACGAAGCGGCGTCCGGCGGAGACGGAGGCGGGGTCGGCGGGTACCTTCATCGAGGCCGCGGCGAGCGGCGCCGCCGGGATCCGGGCCAGGAGCAGCGTCACGTCGTCCGCATGCCCGTCCGCGTCCGGGCGGAGCGCCGCCAGCACCCTGTCCGAAACCTCTTCCAGGCACACCCCGGACAGGAACGCGCTCTGGAGCTCCACCGCGAGGAGTTTGAGTTGGACGTCGATGTCGGAGCGAGGCGTCTCCACGAGTCCATCGGTGTAGAGCACCAGAGTGGAGCCGGCCATGACCGGAATGCAGGCCTGCTGGTAAGGGATGCCGCCGACGCCGAGCGGCACGCAGACCGGTGCGGGAAGGTGCTCGACCGAGGTGTCGGGCTGCACGAGCAGGACGGGCAGATGTCCGGCCGAACAGATCGTCACCTCGCCGGCGTCCGGATCCACGACCAGATAGCAGCAGGTGACGAGCTGATCGGGCAGGTCGGCGACGAACGCGTCGAGGGCTTTCATCAATTGCCGCGGCGTGATGCCGGTCTTGGCCAGTGCCCGAGCGGCCGAGCGCAGTTGGCCCATGACGGCGGCGGCGTCCAGGCCGCGTCCCATGACATCACCGATGAGCACGCCGACCTGGCCGCCGCCGAGCGGAATGATGTCGAACCAGTCGCCGCCGACTCCCGCACCTTGCGTCGCCGGGAAATAGCGGCTGGCCACCTGCATTTCGGGAAGCGCGGGGGGAGAGCCCATCAGACTGTGCTGCAGGGTCAACGCGATGTGGCGCTGCTGCCGGTAGAGCTCGGTGAGTTCTTCCTCGGCCCGTTTGCGGTCGGCGATATCCCGCACGATCGAGCAGGAGCCGACGATCGCTCCGTCGCGTCCCTTGATCGGCCAGAGGGTGATGTCGACGTCGAGCAGGCGTCCGGACTGGGTGACCCGGAACATTTCGAAGTGTTCGACGCGCTCTCCCCGGCCCAGCCTTTCCAGGAGGCTCGCGATCTCGTCCTTGCAGTCGGCAGGGGCGAGCATCGCAATGGAGTTCCCGATCGCGTCCTCCGCCGCGTACCCGTAGAGGCGATGGGCGGCGGCGTTCCAGTAGGTGATGATGCCGTCGAGGGTCTTGGCGAGGATCGCGTCCTGCGATGACTCGACGAGCACGGCGAGTTCGTTGATGCGCTCCTCGGCGGACTTGCGTTCGCTGACATCCCGCACTGCTGCCGATACGAGCAGTCCGTCCGACGTCTGGAGCGGGCTGAGACTGATCTCCACGGCCGTCCTTGCGCCGTCCGTAGAGTTCGAGCCCTGCGCCCATGGGGCGTACCTGCTGGTTCGCGGCATATCCGTGGCGGTGCCTGGGGTGATTCCCGTGGAATCTCTCGGGGACCAGGATCTCGACCGGGTGCCCGAGGAGCTCCCGCCGGGAGTAGCCGAACATCGACTCGGTCTGGGCATTGACGAGTCGGATGGTTCCGGCGTCATCAATGATGACCATGGCGTCGGGTGCGGATTCCAGCAAGGCCCGGAACATCACTTCCGCCGGACTCCCGCCATGGACAGACGTCGGCATCGCAGTCCCTCCTGTTGCCCGCACCAGTTGGTACGGGATTTGTCGGACGATAGCCGTCTTCCTCCAGGGCCATCGGAAGGGACTGAATCTGGCCTTGATCGGTCAGAATTGTTCATTTGCCTGGGGACTATGCGGCGATATGTCGTCGGACGGGTATGCCCATCAGATCAGTGGTGGTTGCTGACAACGGTCAGTTCGGCTGCGATGCTCCGGCCCCAGGCGCAGACCTGTTCGCGGTCGCGGAAGTCGCCTCCCTTGCGCTGCTTCCGGAGCCCGCGGGCGATGAATCCACGGGCCCCATCGGTGAGCCGGCCGCCGAAGGTGACGTGGCCGTGGGCATCCAGCTTGGCGGCGATGCGGGCGACGGCGGGCGCGGCCGGGATGGCGCGCTCAGTGGCGGAACCGTCGAGCGGTCCGCTGCTGAAGAGCCAGACGTCCTGTTCTGTCAGTGCCTGGCGGTGGCGGCGGACGAAGCGGACGGCCTCTCCCGGCCACCGGCCCGCGTACAGGCCGGCTCCGAGGACCACGGCGTCGTATGCCGCGACGCTGGAGACATCGCTGATGGGAGCGACCTCGGCATCGATGTGCTGTTCGCGCAGTTCCTCGCCGATCCACCGGGCGATCTCGGCGGTCGACCCGTTCTTGCTGCTGTAGGCGACGAGCGTGCGCCGGGGCTTCGTTGCGGTCATCGGAGGTTCCTCCTCGGGTGGTGCATCGTGTGGTGGGCGGTGCTCGCGGGTGGCGCGGGTCGGCTGTTCCTCAGCGGAGCCGGCGCAGATACGGGTCGTGCGTCTGCTGGGGGACCAGGCGGATACGGACGTCGAGGGCGGAGACGGCGTCCGGCCGTGCGAGCACCGGATTGAGGTCGGCCTCGACGAGTTGCGGCAGGTCGCCTGCCATCTTCGACAGCCGGTGCAGCAGCTGTTCGATCCCTTCCAGGTCGACCGGTCCGGCGCCGCGGTATCCGAACAGCAGCGGGGCGCAGCGCAGAGCGGTGATCAGTTCGTGTGTGTCGCGGTCGGCGAGCGGCGCGAGCCGGGCGGCGTGGTCGGCGAGCAGGTCGGTGGCGGTGCCGCCGAGGCCGAACAGCACCAACGGGCCGAAGACCTCGTCCTGTACCACTCCGATGACCAGTTCGATGCCGCGTTCGGCCATGGGCTGGACGAGGACGCCGGTCATGGTGTCGCCGAAGCGGGCGGTGAAATCGCGGTGGGCGGCCCGCACCTCGGGCTCGCCCTCCAGGTCCAGCAGGACCGCTCCCTGGTCGCTCTTGTGCACCTGGCCGGGCCAGTAGGCCTTGAGAGCTACACGCTGACCCGGGCCGCCCAGGCGGTCCGCCGCGTCGACCGCTTCCTGTTCGTTCCGGGCCCAGGCATACGGCAGATGCGGTATGCCGTAGCAGTCGAGCAGTTCCGCACAGCCACGTGGGTCGAGCCAGCCGCCCTCGGGGTGTTCGGTGAGGAAGTCGCCGACCAGCGCGCGGGCGGCTTCCGGGTCGGTACCGATGAGCTCGGGGACGGACCCGGCCGGTTGAGCCAGCCACCGGGCGCGGTCGGCCGCGTACGCCAGAGCCCTGGCGGCGGCCTGCGGGTCGGCGTAGGCCGGGACCCTGCCCCCGGCCGGGGCCTCCAGCAGGCGGACCCGTTCGTCCTGGTCGAGGAGGACCGCGGCGACCGTTCGGGAACGACGACCCGGGGCGGCGTGGGTGAGTGCCCGGTTCAGATCGTCGCCGGTCGCCGCGGCCAGTGCGGTGGGTACCAGGGCGACGAGGACCGCGTCGACCGCGCCGTGCGCGGTGAGCAGGTCGATGCAGTCGCCCAGTTCCCGTTCCCCCACGGCGGCGGTGGCGTCCACGGGATTTGTGGCGGATGCACCTTCGGGAAGCAACCGGAGCAGTTCGGTGATCAGATCTGCGGGCAGTTCGGGGACGGTCAGTCCCGCTTCCGCGCAGGCATCGGCGGCGAGCACGGCCGCGCCGCCCGCGTTGGACACGATGGCCACCCGGCCGCCCGCGGGAAGTGGCTGGGACTTCAGGAGGGCCGCGGTGTCGAGGAGTTCGCCGATGGTACGGGTGGCGGTGATGCCGGCCTGGCGGAACAGCGCCTGCCGCGTCATCGTGGGGGTCGCGGCAGCCGCGGTGTGCGAGGCGGCGGCGCGCCGGCCCGCCGCGGACCGGCCGGCGTCGACGGTCAGGACCGGCATCCTGCGGGCGACCCGGCGGGCGGTCCGCGAGAACGCCCGGGGATTACCGAACGATTCCACGTGCAGCAGGGCCAGGTCGGTGCGGCCGTCGCCCTCCCACCACTGCAGGAGGTCATTGGCGCTGACGTCGTACTTGTCGCCGAGGGAGGCGAAGCTCGAAACACCGATCCCGAGCCGGGCCAGCCCGCTGAGCAGGGCGATTCCGACACCGCCGGACTGTACGGCCACTCCCGCGGATCCGGTCCGCGGACGGGCGGCGGCAAAGGTGGCGTCTAGCCGGACCTCGTCCTCGGTGTTCGCGATGCCCAGGCAGTTCGGGCCGACCAACCGCATGCCGTAGCGGCGGCAGGCGCTGAGCAGACCGGCCGACTGGTGGACGTCCAGGCCGGAGGTGAGCACGACCAGCGCCCGCACGCCACTCTTTCCGCACTGCTCGGCGGTCTCCGGTACGACGTGCGCGGGTACGGCGAGCACCGCGAGGTCCGGCGGGTGGGGGAGAGCGGTCACCGTCGGATAGCAGGGAACGCGCAGGATGGCATGGGCGTGGGGATTGACCGCGAAGAGCCGGCCGGGATACCCGGCGTCACGGATGTTCTTCAGGACGGCCCGCCCGACCGATCCGGCCTTGGTTCCGGCACCGACCACGGCGATGGAGCGCGGTCGCAACAGCGGTTGCAGGCTCGCGGTGTCCGCGGTCCGGCCGCGCTCGTCGACCGCCGCGAGATAGTCCTCGTCCGGGTCGAGTTGGATCGTGCAGCGCACCTCCGTGCCGGCGAAGCGGCGGGCGGTGTTCAGGCCCAGGTCGGCGAAGACCTTCAGGACCAGGTGATTCTCCGACAGCGCGTCCGCGGTGAAGGACGTGATGCCGTCCTTGCGGGCAGCATGCACCAGGTGCTCCAGGAGCAGGGTTCCGGCCCCGCAGTGATGGAACGCGTCAGCTACCGCAAAGGCGATCTCGGCGGAGCCGGGATCGGGACCGATCTCGTACTCGGCGATCCCCACGATCTGGTCGTCGCGGACGGCGATCAGCGCGCAGTGACCGCTCCGGGGGCCGGAACAGGCCCGCTCGGTGGCCTGTGGCCCCGACAGACGGCTCACGCCGAAGAACCGCAGGCGCATGTTCTGCGCCGACATCCCCTCGTACAGCCGCAGCAGCTGGTCACGGTCCTCGGGACCTGCGGGACGGATCTCGACCGTCCTGCCGTCGGTGAGCAACGCGTGGACCTTCTCGGTGCGGTGCGCGGTATGCGTCATGGCGGACCTCTCTCCCCTGGAATGTTCCTGACTCCACGATCCGTCCGTACCGGGGGCGGACCACAGGGGCTGACCGGGCCCGTGCGGGACCGTTCGGCCCTGTTCCGCACCCGGCCCGGGCTGGGGCCGAACGTCCCGTACCAGGGCCGAACCGCCCCTCGCCCAGGCCACCGTGCCGGTGCGACGGTTCAGTGACGGACAGTGTTGCGGTCACCGGATACGGAAGAGGCGACGAGCCATGACGCAGGCCACTCGGACGGACACCCGGCCTCCCACCGATCCATGGCGGGGCTTCGCCGGAATCTGCTGGCACCGGAAGATCGACGTGCGCGCCTTCATCCAGGACAACTACACGCCGTACGAGGGCGACGCCGCCTTCCTCACCGGCCCGACGGAACGCACCCAGGCCGTGTGGGACATCGTGTCCGAGTTGCGCGCCGAGGAGCGCCGCAAGGGCGTCCTGGACGTCGACGCCGCCACGCCGTCGACCATCACTGCGCATGGACCCGGTTGGATCGACAAGGACCGTGAGCTCATCGTCGGTCTGCAGACGGACGCGCCGCTCAAGCGGGCGATCATGCCCAACGGCGGGCTGCGGATGGTGGAGAACGGGCTGCGCGCCTACGGCTACGAACCGGACCCGTTCGTCTCCCGGGTCTTCGGCACCTACCGCAAGACGCACAACCAGGGCGTCTTCGACGCCTATACGCAGGAGATGCGCCAGGCCCGCAAGGCCGGGATCATCACCGGACTGCCGGACGCCTACGGCCGTGGCCGGATCATCGGCGACTACCGCCGGGTCGCTCTCTACGGCACGACCCGCCTCATCGAGGCCAAGCACGCCGAGCGCGACCTGCTGGACACGCAGCCGTCCACCGCCGAGGTGATCCGCGACCGCGAGGAGCTCGCCGAGCAGATCCGCGCCCTGGCCGAACTGGAGGAGATGGCCGCCTCGTACGGCTGCGTCGTCTCCCGTCCGGCCGCCACCGCGCACGAAGCCGTCCAGTGGCTGTACCTGGGCTTCCTGGCCGCGGTGAAGGAACAGAACGGCGCGGCGATGTCACTGGGCCGTACCTCGACGTTCCTCGACGTCTATCTCGCCCGCGACCTCGAGGAAGGGCGTATCGACGAGACCCGCGCCCAGGAACTGATCGACGACTTCGTGATCAAGCTACGGATCGTGCGTTTCCTGCGCACCCCGGAGTACGACGAACTGTTCTCCGGCGATCCCACCTGGGTCACCGAGTCCCTGGGCGGCATCGGACAGGACGGCCGGACTCTGGTCACCCGCACCTCTTTCCGGTTCCTGCAGACCCTGTACAACCTGGGGCCCGCACCGGAGCCGAACCTCACCGTGCTGTGGTCGCCCCGCCTGCCCGAAGGCTTCAAGACTTTCTGCGCGCAGGTCTCGATCGACACCAGCGCCCTGCAGTACGAGTCGGACGATCTGCTGCGCCCCCGGACCGGGGACGACACCGCGATCGCCTGCTGCGTGTCGGCGATGGCGGTGGGCCGGCAGATGCAGTTCTTCGGCGCCCGGGTCAACCTCGCCAAGGCCCTGCTCTACGCGATCAACGGCGGCCGGGACGAGATGACCGGAGAACAGATCGCCCCCGCCGCGCGCCCGCTGGCCGGCGACCACCTGGACTACCAGGAGCTGAACACCGCCTACGACCATGTTCTGGACTGGCTGGCGGCGACCTACGTCAACGCCCTCAACGTCATCCACTACATGCACGACAAGTACGCCTACGAGCGGCTGGAGATGGCCCTGCACGACCACCCGGTCCACCGCACCCTGGCCTGCGGAATCGCCGGGCTGTCGGTGGCCGCGGACAGCCTGTCCGCGGTGCAGCACGCCCGGGTGAAGGTGATCCGGGACGACACCGGCCTCGCGGTCGACTACGTGGTCGAGGGCGAATACCCCGCCTTCGGGAACAACGACGACCGCGCTGACGCGATCGCGGTGGATCTGGTGCGCCGGTTCATGGCCAAGGTGCGTGAGCACCCGGCCTACCGGAATGCGGAGCACACCCAGTCGGTGCTCACGATCACCTCCAACGTGGTCTACGGCAAGCACACCGGCAACACCCCCGACGGCCGCCGGGCCGGGCAGCCCTTCGCACCCGGAGCCAACCCGATGAACGGTCGCGACCGCCACGGCATGGCCGTCTCCGCGCTGTCCGTCGCCAAGATCCCCTACGACCAGGCCCGCGACGGCATCTCCCTGACCTCGACGATCACGCCCGAAGGCCTCGGCCACCACCCGGGCGAACGCGCCGCCAACCTGGTCGGGATCCTGGACGGCTACATGGCCGCCGGCGGCTTCCACCTGAACGTCAACGTCCTGGACCGGGCCACTCTGGAAGACGCCATGGAGCACCCGGACAACCACCCGGCACTGACCATCCGGGTCTCCGGTTACGCCGTCAACTTCGTCCGGCTCACGCGCGAGCAGCAGCTCGACGTGATCAGCCGCACCTTCCACGGCCGGCTGTGAACACCGGCCGCGTCCACTCCTGGGACCTGTCCACCGGCGTGGACGGTCCCGGGACCCGCTTCGTGCTCTTCCTCAGCGGCTGCCCGCTGCGCTGCCTGTACTGCGCGAACCCGGACACCTGGCACATGCGGGACGGGCAGGAGATGACCGTCGACGCCGTGATGGCCGAGATCGAGAAGTACCGCACCTTCATCACCGCGGCCGGCGGGGGAGTGACGATCACCGGCGGCGAGCCGCTGCTGCAACCCGCCTTCACCGCCGAGGTGTTCCACCGCTGCAAGGAACTCGGCCTGCACACCACCCTGGACACCTCGGGCTTCCTCGGCAGCCGCGCCACGGACGATCTGCTCGCCGACACGAATCCGGTCCTGCTGGACATCAAAGCCTTCGACGTCGCTGCCTACCGCAGCCTGACGGGCGCCGGCCTCGCGCCGACCCTGACGTTCGCCACCAGGCTGAGCCGGCACGGGGTGCCGGTCCGCATCCGCTACGTCCTGGTTCCCGGCCGGACCGACGACGAATCCGCCATCGACGGCCTGGCGGCTTTCGTCGCGGGACTGGGCAATGTCGAGTGCGTCGATGTCCTGCCCTTCCACAAGCTGGGCGCCGCCAAGTACGAAGCCCTGGACATCCCTTTCCCGCTACGTGACACCCCAACGCCGTCGCCCGACCTTGTGGACCGTGTGCGAGGCCAGTTCCGGGATCACGGCGTGCGCGCGTTCTAGCGCACCGGGGAGCGCGGCGGCGAACCGCCGAACTCACGAAACCCAAGGAGGAGAGAACCATGACCGCTCGACACGTGGTCGTCGGCGTCGACGGCTCAGTCGTCGCCGTACGAGCCCTGGACGAGGCCGCGGCAGAAGCCGTCAGGCTGGGAACGGATCTGGAGATCGTGTTCGCCGTCACCGACATCGATGAGGCGGGGCCGACCCTGAAGTCCGCCGTTGAACGGGTGCGTGAGCGGCACCCTGGTCTGCCGGTCAGCATCGTACCGGTGGTCGGGGATGCGGCCGAGGCGTTGCTGCGCAGGGGCCGTGTTGCTGCTCTGACCGTGGTCGGATCTCGCGGGTTGCCAGGTTTCGCGGGCATGGTGCTCGGATCGGTGAGTCTGCGTCTGGCCGCACGCACGCTGAGCCCGCTCCTCGTCGTGCGGGGGGACCAGGTTTCGCGACCGGACGGCCCCGGCCCCGGCCCCGGCGGTGAGGTGCTGCTGGGCATCGAAAGCGACAACGACACCGACGCAGCGGCCTACGCCTTCGCCGAGGCCGCGCGCCGCGGATCACCCCTGCGCGTCCTGCACGCCTGGACCTATCGTCATCTGGCACCCGTCGGTCTTGCACCGGTCCCCACCCGGCGCGTTCAGGACGACATCGACCGTCGTTCACAGAACGAGACCGCCGTGCCCGAACGCGTCGTGACATCGCTGCGCGATCAGTATCCCGAGGTCCCGGTACGGACCCGCGCAGTCCGCTCCGGGGCGGCGCACGCACTGCTGGAGGCAACGGGCAACGCCGCTGTCATCGTGGTGGCCGCACACCGGCGCCGGGGCCGGCTGGGCCCTCAACTCGGCCCGGTCACCACGGCCTTACTGCACCACGCCCGCTGCCCGGTCATCCTCGTTCCGATGGGGCCGGAGTGAGAGCCGAACGGTCCCACCCCGGGACGTTCGGCCCCGGGCACCACCGGTACTGAGCGGCCGATGCTGGCGGAAGAGCGGCTGCGAGCGACAGCTGCCGATGAGGAGATGGCCATCGTGGCGACGACGCTGACGACCGATTTCTGGACACTGTTCGTCCTGCTGTTACTGGCCGCGCTGGCTGTGATCGCTGTCATGACGGTCGTATCGGAGACGCTCCTCGACAAGGTGAGCCGCCTCTGGGCGGCGGTGCGGACCCGCCGCTACACCCAGGGCAGACATCACCAGCTGCATCACGGACATCGCTGATGATTCGGGTGAGGTGTTGGAGCGACAAGCCCGCCCACAGAGCCACAGGATCCGAGAGACCGTCCGCAGGCGCGGGCGGTCTCTCTGTTTCGCCTGGGCGAGAAGCGCCAACCCGCCCTCGAAGGACCCGGCCGTGGCGGGTCCTTCCCGCACGGTCAGCGGACCAGAACGGCCTTCCCTGGCTTGGGTACGACGGACGTCCAGCCCAGTTCGTGGTCGATCCGGTCCCGGAGCGTCGCGGCCGCGGACTCCTCGCCGTGGACCAGGTAGGTGGTGTGCGGGGGCGGGGCTCCGCGCAGCCAGTCGATGATCTGTCCGGCATCGGCGTAGGCGGAGAAGTACGGCACGTCGGCGACCTCCGCCCGTACGGGGATGTACTCGCCGAACATCTTGAGGGCGGGAACGCCGTCCACCAGGTCGCGGGCCCGGGTGCCGGCGGCGGCGAAGCCGACGATGACGACGGCGTTGCGGGGGTCGGGCAGGAGCCGGTGCAGGTGGTGCAGGACACGGCCTCCCGTGGCCATGCCGGCCGAGGACGATGACGGCGGGACCGCTGGTGTTGTTGTCGATGGACTCCTGGACGGCGCGGGCCGCCAGGAACGGCTCGGGACTGATCGCGGCCTCGCCCTGGGCGAGGATCTCGGGCCGCAACTCGGGGGAGCCGGAGCACAGGGCGTCCCGGTAGACGTCCAGGGCGGCCAGCGCCATGGGGCTGTCGACGTAGACGGGGACGGAGGAAGGCAGGATTCCGTCCCGGCGCAGATCGGCGAGCTCGTGGAGGACGATCTCGGTGCGATCGATCGCGAAGGCGGGGACGACGACGGTGGCCGGATCCGATCGTTCCAGTCGAGGATCGGCTCCCGGCGCGGGTGGACCTCGCGGCTGGCAGAGTGGACCATTCGGTGGGAACCTCGGAACATGGCTGGCGAGATCCGGGTCGTCGTGGCCGACCGGCGCCGCTCGGTCGCTGAGGTCCTTGCGCTGGGGCTGCGACAGGTGGGAATGGTCGGCAGTGCGGTAACCGGGATGAAGGCGGCCTGCCGAGCAGCGGGGGATGACCGCGCGGACGTGGTCGTGGCGGACATCGGCCTGTTGGCCTCGCCCGGCCTGGCTGTGGCCGTGTCGCCGTGGCCGGGCCGGCTGGCCGTGCCCCTCATCGTGCTCAGCGACGGCACCAGGACCGACGATCTCGCCTGTGCCGCGATCCGTTCCGGTGTTCGCGGCTGGGTTTCCAAGGACAGCTCCATGCAGCATCTGCTCGCCGTCATCAGGGGTGTGCAGCGCGGCGAGACCTGGATTCCGCCGCCCCTGCTCACCCGGGTGCTCGCTGAACTGGTGACCATGCGTGATGGGATGGAGGAGGACACCGGGCGTTTGGCGAACCTCACCGCTCGCGAGCGCGAGGTGCTGGGTTGCCTCTCCGCCGGGATGAGTCGATCGGAGATCGGGCGGCGCCTCTTCCTGTCGACGAACACGGTGCGCACGCACGTGCAGAATCTGATGATCAAACTCGACGTCCACTCCTCGGTTGCCGCCGTGGCACTGGCCCACCGGGCCAGCATGCCGAACTCGTTGCCGGTACCGGAGAACGACGCCGGGCCTGAGACGCGATCCGCAACTCGTTGTGGACGGCCGCCCTATGACGAAGGCGCCGCGCGCGTGGAGGAATCGGTCACGCCGGAGGCCGCGGGCGAGCCATGTGGTGAGGGCTCGGGTACGTGCAGGCTGCCGTAACGCTCCATCCGCTGCCAGCGCAGCCGCGATCCCGCGATCGCGGTCGCCACCGACTGGATGACGACGAGGTACATCAACTGCCGGTAGACGAACTGCTGCAGAGGCAGACCCCACAGCGCCCCCGGTCGTTCGTCGTCCAGGCGGAAGGCGTACAGAGCCATTGCGGTCTGCAGCGCGAGGAAGCCGAGCCAGAGGGCCAGGATGCGTTGAGGGTCCAGGAAGATCAGGCCGTAGACAGCGAAGATGTCGACGACGGGGGCGAGCAGGGGCAGCAGAACCTGGAAGAGCAACAGATACATCAGACCGCGGCGGCCCAGCTTGCCCGCCGCCCGGGTCTGCACCAGGGCGCCGCGGTGCTTCCACATTGCTTGCAGGGTGCCGTAGCACCAGCGGTAGCGCTGCCGCCAGAGCGCACGCAGGGAGGCCGGTGCCTCGGTCCAGGCGATGGCGTCCTCCTGGTACACCACCCGCCAGCCCTCGCGGCACAGGGCCATGGTGAGGTCCGTGTCCTCGGCGAGGGTGTCCTCACTGACACCGCCGATGCGCAGGAGCGCGGAGCGGCGGAACGCGCCGACGGCTCCTGGAACGGTTGGCATGCATTCGGCGAGGTCGAACAGGCGGCGGTCGAGGTTGAAGCCGACGACGTACTCGATGTGCTGCCAGCGGCCGAGCAGTCCGCCGCGGTTGATCACCTTCGCGTTGCCGGAGACCGCTCCGATCCGGGAGTCGGCGAACGGCTGCACCAGCATGCGGGCGGCATCAGGTTCGAAGACGGTGTCGCCGTCGACCATGACCAGGAGCTCGTGTGAGGCGGCAGCGATTCCGGTGTTGAGGGCTGCCGGCTTGCCGGCGTTCTGCTGCCGGATGACCCGCACATAGGGAAGGCGGAGCGACTCCACGAGGTCGGCGGTGCCGTCGGTGGAGCCGTCGTCGACCACGATGATCTCGACGGGATGGTCGGAGGCGAGCAACGAGCGGACCGCGGCCTCGATGCCCGCGCTCTCGTTGTAGGCGGGCACGATGATGCTGACGGGTGCGGTGACCGGTCGCCCCCAGCCGGTGCCCCGTAGCCGGACGTGCCGCCGGGCGGCGATGAGCACGGCGATGGCGCGCAGCACGGCGAGCGCGCCTGCCGCGTACAGCAGCCAGCCGAGCAAGGTCAGCGCCCAGGCGCTGCCGTCCAGCGCCCCGATGAGACCGACGCCCAGCCAGTGGTCCTTGCCGGCGGCGGGGTTCATGACTTGCGGGATCCCGACGGCGTCGCCGACCGTGGTCACGGTGAATCCACGGGCCGCCATCAGGGGGAGCAGACGGTCGAGGGCGGCCACGCTCTGGGACCGGTCGCCGCCGGCATCGTGCATGAGCAGAATCTGGCCGGCGCTTCCGTGCGGTGTGGCGTTGGTGACGATCCGGTCGACGCCGGGGCGCTGCCAGTCCTCGCTGTCCTGCGTGGTCAGTACGGTCAGATAGCCGGCGTCGCCGGCCGCCAGGACCGTGTCCCAGTCCAGGTCGTTGAGCGCCTCGTTGACCGAGGAGTAGGGGGGCCGCAGCAGTGAGCTGGTGTGTCCGGTGGCGCCGGCCAGGGCGAGTTGGGCTTCGCGCAATTCGAGGGTGCGCTGCCAGCCCGGGATCGACCCGAGGTCGGCGTGGGTGAAGGTGTGAATGCCGATCTGGTGCCCCTCGGCGAGGATGCGCCGAACCAGCGCCGGGTGGGCGGCGACCTGGGTGCCCACGACGAAGAACGTGGCATGGACGTGGTTGCGGCGCAGCACGTCCAGGATCTTCGGCGTCCAGGTCGGGTCGGGGCCGTCGTCGAACGTGAGGGCGATGGTGTGCGCCCGAGGGCGAGCGGTGCGGGCCGGTACGGCCGCGCTGTCGATCACCGGGCCGCCATGAGCGACGGCAGCGGGTACGCGTTCCGCGGCACCGCCGTCAGCGTGGGCCGCGTCGTCACTGATACCGAACATGTGCTGGGTGTAGCCCTGGATGAGGAGTGCGGCGCAGAGTGTGAGGATCAGGACCGTCAGCAGCAGCCAGTGGGTGCGCAGCGGTGTGGCGCGGACAACGCCGCGGCGTCCCCGGCGTCTTCGTGAGCGGGTGGAAGCGGCGGAGGCGTGCGTCATGTCGGGGTGCTCTCTTCGCGGCGGTGAAGGGATTCCGGAGTTACCTGGATTCCAGAGTTATCCGTGGCCGCGGCCGGTATGGGTGGGGACGGGATGCGTGGCCGTGCTCTTGCCGTGGCTCACTGTGGCGGTGGGGGTCGCCGCTGTCCGGGGGGCACTGGGAGATACGCCTGACGAAGGCGACGTGCCCGGGGTTATGGCCATGGCAGGCGGAGCGGTCGTGGACCCGTGGGACGAGCCGGTGCCCGGCGTGCGGGATTCCGTGCCGGTGGCCGGTTTGCCGCCTGCCGCGGTTGTGGCGTCCGGTCCTGGGCTCGAGACGCCGGCCGGGTGGTTGCCGGCCTCGGGCAGTGGAAGGTACGGAGAGGAAACGGTCGGCCCGCCGAGGGCGGCACTCAGCAGCAGTGCGACGTACCCAACGGCTGGTATGACCAGGAATCTCCCGACGCGCCGAACTCGACGCTGCCGACGTCCGGAAGCGTCGAGAAACACCGGCCGAGTGGCGGCATGGCTGTGCCTGGCGTGGCGCGCGGGGACGTCGACCGTCGTCGTATCGGTACCGGATGTGGGGTGCACGGTCGCGCACCATACAAGGCGCGGTGGCTTGTTGACGAGGGTCTGCATATTTCGGATATATGCCGTTGCGGTGACCGGAGTGCTCTGCTCGGTGTGACGTTTTCGCGGTGTGATGCGCCCCCCGTATGAGCCGCGCGAACCGTGCGCGAGGCAGAGCCCGACCAACGGAGGGACATGATGGAGAATCCCGTGCGAAACCCGCCGGTGACCGTACTCGGTCCCCGCCTCGCAGCCGACATCGTGGCGATTGTGCGGGAAGGGTCCAGGATCCGGCTGGATTACTCGCCGCAGAGTCTGGCGCTGGTGGACCGGGCCATCGAGGGCATTCGACGGGAGAATCCGCCCGCCCAGGCGGTGACCCGAACGCTCCTGGGCTTCGGTGCCTACACCGGAGAGGTGCTGGTACGCGGGGCGAGAGCCGGCTGGGTGGACTTCGATGCCCACCAGCGCGATACATTCGGGCAGCCCTTCGGGATCCGGACTCCTGACGGGCGGGTATGGAATCCGCTGGGCAAGGCGGTCAAGCGGTTCGAGAACGGACCGCAGCACAGCTTGCGTCTCTTCTATCTCGCGGTGGTGGGCCAGGCACAGGTGTGACGCCCGCCCTACCGCGAGTCGGAGGACGTCCTTCGGCGGATGAAGATGTTGCACGGTGTCGGCGAGCGCGAAGAGGATTGCAGTGGGCAAGGCGGAGGTGCGCCGACGCAGCAGGATGGATGACGGGGAGCTGGGCGATGCCGTCGCTCAGGCCCGCGGTGGCGACGAAGCCGCCTTCGGCATCGTCTACCGCGAGATCCATCCCATGCTTCTGGGATACCTGCGCGGCCTGGTCGGTGAGGATGCCGAGGACATCGCGTCGGAGGCCTGGCACGACATCGTCCGCGACTTCGGCGCGTTCCGCGGCGACGGAGAGCGCTTCCGGGGTTGGGCGGCGGTCATAGCCCGGCACCGCGCCCTGGACCACCTGCGAAGGATCAGGGTCCGCCCCCGCACGTCCGGGTTCGACGAGCGAACCAAAGAGCCCTTGACCTTGCAGGACACGGAGGGCGTGGCCCTGGAGAATCTGTCCACCGAGCGCGCGCTGACCCTGATCGCCGAACTGCCCCAGGAGCAGGCCGAAGCCGTGCTGCTGCGAGTGGTGCTCGGGCTCAATGGGCCGATGGCGGCGAAGGTCCTGGGCAAGCGCCCGGGTGCGGTGCGAACCGCGTCCCACCGGGGTCTGAAATACCTGTCGGAGCGCCTCAACGGCGCTGGGAGAAATGACGAATGAACGACTTCCGAGAACACGATGGATGGCTGGACGCGGCCGTCGCAGAGCGGCTGCTCAGCGGACAGGACATCGCGGAAGCCGACAGCCGGGCAGCCGACCTCACCCGGCTTCTCACGGTGGCGGCGAAGCCGCTCCCTGTGGACAGCGCGCGCGAACATGCGGCACTGGCGGCCTTCCGGCAAGCCCGGGACAGCCCCGTTGGGCGTGGCCTTCGGCGCCGAACCTTCAGGTCGCGGCCCGTCAAGGTCCTGGCTGGAGGCATAGCCGCGGTCTTCGTGCTCGGCGGGGTGGCCATCGCGGCGCAGACCGGGAACCTTCCCCTGCCGTTCCACCCCGGTGCCGCCACCTCAGGTCCTGTGCCGTCCACTGCCACTGTCCCCGGCAATCACGGCGCCGTAGCCCCCCACCCGAGCGGCACCCCCAGCTCTTCCGCGGCCACCGGCTCGTCCCACACGCCTGTGCCACCCGCGCAACCCTCCTTGCCTGCAGCGGTCACTTCTCCGGCACCGGCGGGCCAGGACGTGAAGGGACTGTGCGAGAAGTACGTCCAAGCGACAGATCGCGGTCAGTCCCTGGAGTCTCGCTCCGGGGCCCGGCTCGAGCAGGCGGCCGGCGGAAAGAGCGAAGTCGACGCCTACTGTGCACGGCTGCTCGGTAGGGCCGCTGCTCATGGCAAGTCCCCAGCCTCGCCGACGCCACCGTCCTCTCGACCGACCGGGCCGCCCACCCCTCGGAGGTGACCGGGCGGACGACCGGGCCGGAGGGTGTGGAGACCCTCCGGCCCGGAGCGATACTGACTGGCTGAGAGGTTCAGAAGGCGCCGATGCCGTTGGGGGTGCCCAGGCCGGTGGGGCCGTCCCAGCCGGTACGGGCGTTGCACCACTGAACGGTCGGGCACGTGCCGTTGCTTCCGGAGGTGACGTCCCACAGCGAGGCGGAGTGGGTGTAGGGGTAGTTGTTGTCGATCGAGCCTGTGTTGCCGGCGAGCGCGTACACCGAGCCGATGACCGGGGCGGAGACGCTGGTGCCGCCGAAGACCATCCAGCCGGAACTACCCTGGTAGGCGGTGCTGTCATAGACCGCGACACCGGTGGAGGGGTTGGCGACCGCGGAGACGTCGGCCTCGGCCCGCTTGGCGCAGCCGGTGCCGAATGAGGCGGCTCCGGTGAGTGCGGTGTTGTAGGCGGAGCAGCCGCTGCCCGCGCCACTCCAGGCGGTCTCGGTCCAGCCGCGCGCGTTGGAGGCGGTGTTGAGGGTGGTGCCGCCGACGGCGGTTACATAATGCGAGGAAGCCGGGTAGCTCGCACCGTATCCGCTGTCGCCGGAGCTGGCCGTGACGGCTATGCCCGGGTGGTTGTAGTAGGTCCCGTAGTTGGCGTCCGAGGCGTCGGAGCCGCCGTAGCTGTTGCTGATCGCCACGACGCCGGGAGTTGCGGCGGCGCGGTTCACGGCCGCACCCAGGTTGGCGAAGGACGCGGACTTGGCTTCGACGAGCAGGATGTGGCAGTTCGGGCAGATGGCGGACACCATGTCGATGTCGAGGGAGATCTCCTGGGCCCAACCACCGTCCTTGCGGGGGTAGGCGGTGCCACCGTTCTGATCGATCTTCTTGAAGCAGCCGTTGGCGGTGGTGCAGGCCGGAAGTCCGAACTGGCTGCGGTAGACCGCGAGATCGGCCTCGGCGGTCGGGTCGTCGTAGGCATCGACGATCGCCACTGTGCGGCCCGCACCAGCCGTTGCTGACGGTAGCGCGTAGGCCGCCTGGAGGCTGGCGGGCCCATACCCTGACGGGGTGGCGTTGGGCGATATCGTCTTGGCCGGGGCGATGTCGGTTCGGAGGATCGCCTTGCAGGAGGCGAAGCCGGCCTGGGCGGTGGCACAGGAATGGGCCGTGGCCTGTGCGGGCAGCGCCACGGTCTGCGAGGCTTGGGCGGTGCCAAGGACCATGAGCGGGATTGCCGCCATGGCCATGACACCTACGCCGACGAGCCTTGCGCGGAGTTGCATGTCGTTCTCCTCGGATAGTGGTCGAACGGGTTCTCGACCTCGGCAGGCGATCGGCTCCTTGTCGGGGAGATCGTGTCTGCCGCCGTCTGGCGCTCTTTGATGACTGCCTCCGCGTCACAGCCAGGAGGAAGGCTGTGTCCGCCGTGAGCCCCGGCAGGGATCGGCTGCTGAGGCGATGGGCTGTGGGGCCGAAGAAGCCGCTGTCAGGGGAGAGTGGCGAACGAGGCCAGGAACGCCCGGGCGGCGGGGGAGTCGAGCCGGTAGGCGACATTGGTCGCGTAGCACGGTGAGTCGCCGGTGATTGTTGTCGCTGCCAGCACGAGCCTGCCGCCGAGAACGGCGAAGTTCGGGCCGCCGGAGTCGCCGTAGCAGGCACCGCCGTTGCCCTGTGGTTCCGTCATCGCCAGGCGGACCCAGGACGGATTGAGAGCGTCGAAGGTGACGGGTGCTTTCATGCGGACGCCGCCACCGGGATGCGACTGTCCGCCCGGACCGCGGGCCGCCTCTTCGGTGCCGTAACCGGCCACCACGAACGCGGTGGAGTGCAATCGCCGGGACCCCAGAGCGCTCAACTCCCCGGCGCCGGGCAGTGTGGCAGGGGTGAACGACCACCGGGCGGCCATCGAGACGGCCGGTACCTGGATCACGGCGATGTCGTGCGGGTCGGAGGACGGGCCGGGATAGGCCGGGTCTGTGTGGGCGGTGCCTTCGATCCCCACGGCTGTGGCGACGGCCGACGGGTTGCCGGGGTGGGCCCTGGCGGCGGAATCGAGAGCGGACTGCACGTCCTGATCGAGGGAGACAAAGAACTGCACGCCCGCGGGCCAGTCCGTGGTGCAGTGTCCCGCCGTGACGAACGTGTCGCGATCCACCATCGTGCCGGAGCACACCCAGTCCACTCTGTCGGGCGTCTCGGGATCCGCGTCGTCGTCCCACTGCGCGATCAGCGCCCCGACTTCGGTCCGCTCCGGCGCGGGCGTCGCGTTGTACGAGTTGATGGCGGCGGCGGGGAGCGCCGCGGCGAAGACCATCCCCGCGGCGGTGGCAAGGGCAGCCGCACTTGCGCCGTAACGTCGCAGTGCGGTCGCCGTGTTCCAGAACGTCACGATCAGCTCCCTCAGGGCAGTCGCCGGCACCCCGGCGGCATCACAGACCACGCGTACCGAACTCCGCCGGACCCCGTCCGACGACTCCGTCAACCCAGCCGGCTGAGAGTTGCCGGCCGGTTGGACGCGTGCAGTGTGATGGTCTTCGAGGACCAGCGCAAGGTGCCACATAAAACCTGCCAAAAGCCGCGCATGCCCCGCCAATTGGGTATTCCCACCAAGCGCGGCGGCGCACGGTCGATCCCACGAGCGCGTTCCGTTGCCGGGGGTGCTGGGAGGTCATCCGCGCGAGAGTGCGCCGCTCGGCATAGGCGTTCCCACCTCCATCGCCGGCAGACCTCACGCAACCGTGAATTCGCCGCACAGCGGTTTGCTGGGCCTTCCGACCTCACGGGAGTCGACGCTAATGGGGTGCTTCGGGTCGGTTCGTAGGCGGGCTGACGGGCACGGGCGCTGGAAGGACCAGCTCGGGGCTTCATCCCCCGGGCTGGTCCTTCGCGCTGCTACTTCGCGGTTGTTTCCTGGCAGTGGGTCGGGTGCGTGCGGAGGTCGTCAGCCGGCGCGGTAGGCGGTCCAGGAGTCGGTCATGCGCTGCACCTGGCCCGCGGTGAACTGGTACATGCAGGGGTCGTAGGTGTAGTCCATGAAGTTGTGGATGGGGTCGGCGCCGGGCTTGTTCGCGCAGGTGTCGCGGCCCGTCGGACACTGATAGGCGGCACTCTTCTCCGCCGGGGTGTCGGAGACGTAGTCGCCGTTGCCGTTACAGCCGCCCTGGAAGGTGTGGTAGAGCCCGAACCAGTGGCCGACCTCGTGGGTGGCGGTATCGCCCTCGTTGTAGTTGGTGGCCGAGCCGCCGGGCAGGGAGGTGTCGAGGATGACGACACCGTCGTCCTTGGGGTTGGACTTGTAGGAGCTGGGGAACGTCGCCCAGCCGAGCAGGCTCTGGCCGAGGCTGGCCGTGTAGAGATTGAGGGCGTTGGCGCCGCCCTTGCGCAGGGTTGTCTTCATGGATTTCTCGGCTGACGAGCCGGGTGTGAGGCCGTTGTACCAGCCGGCGTTGTCGGTGTAGTCCGTGCCGGCGAGTGAGAACTGGAACGGAGTCGCCGCGTTGCCGGTGCCCTGGCCGCTGTAGGCGGCGTTGAGGACCGACATCTGTCGGCTGATGTCGGTCGAGGAGAGGTTGCCGGCAGCACCGCTGTGGATGACGTGGACGTAGACCGGGACGGTGGTGGCGGCCAGGGCAGCCGGGGCGAGATTGCGGCCTTGGGCGCGCAGAGCGGTGACGCGCTGTTGAAGCGCTGTGTCCATGGCCTTGGCCTGGGCGTCGGTCAGTTCAGCTGGCTCGTGCCCGGTGGCGCCTTTCATCTTGCGGGCGGCGGCGTCGCTCTGGTTGTCCGTCGAACAAGCCGTGGCGGCGGCCGGGTGAGCGGCAGCAGCTGTCACCGTGCCGGCTACGCCGGGCAGCGGCAGCAGCGCAAGGGCACCGATCGCGGCAGCGGCACCGAGCAGACGGTTGTTGGACGGGTGGAGACGGGGGGAGCGGGGCAGGCGGCGCATGGGCACTCCTCGCTGCGAACTCGGCGGGGAGGAACTTCCTCTCCGCCGCGGGGAGGCTATGGCCACTTGTCATGTCTGCGGCAGATCCGAACTGGCCGAGTCGATTGTGCGGGCAAATCGGGCGCGGATCGCAAGAAGTGCGGCGTGGGGCCGGTTGCCGTGTCCCGATACGGGTGCCAGTGCGCAGCATGCGGCCCGCCGATTGATGTTCCGTTAACAGGCCAGGGCAGCCGAATTAACGAGCCACGGTGACTGAAAATGGTGTTTCATCGACCCGAAAACCGGTACGCGGCCTGCCGGGCAGGGTGGGCGGCAGCGGCGGACGCCATGGGAGGGCCTGTCCGTGTACTCGGACAGGCCCTCCCATGCGCGCAGCTAGCTGCCCGTTGGTCCGAGGTCAGTTGTGCTGTCCCTTGCGACGGCGCATCGCGAGGGCCGTGCCGCCGCCGAGCAGCAGCACGGCAGCGAAGGTCAGGCCGCCGACGGAAGCGCCGGTCGACGCAAGGGTGCCGTCACCAGTGGTGTCGGAGGCGGTGGGGGAGGCGGCGGGGGAGCCCGTGGTCGGAGCCGAGGTCGGGGCCTGGGTCCCGGAGGAGGGCGACGTGCTCGGACTTCCCGAACCGGTGGGAGTGCCCGTGGGAGTGCCGGTGGACCCCGGTCCGCCCGACGTGCCGCTCTCCTCGCAGTTGGTCCAGAAGACCTTGTGCTTGGCTTTGCCGTGCTCCCCGTTGAAGTTCCAGATGAGCTTGTAGTGGCCGTTCGGCAGGCTCAGGTCCCCGGTGCGTCCGTGGCCTTTGCTGTCGAGGGTGATTGCTCCGGTCTTCGCCTCTTGGTTCTTGCCGGTGGGCGGTATTTCGACGATCTTCCAGTCGGCCTGCTGCAGGCCGTCGAAGAAGAACGCGTCGAGGTAGAAGGCGCAGACGTGAGGCTCGTTCTTGACGAGATCCTCGCCGGTCTTGGCATCGTGGATCTTGATGGTGCCGTTGTCGCCGGGGGCGGCGGCGAAGGCGCCCGGGGCAAGCAGCAGGGAAGCTGCAGCGACCGCGGTCGCTGCAGCTGCCAGGTGAAGAGTGCGCATGGGCATACCAACCTGAAGGTGGGGTGGAGCGGGGGGAGATGGCCAGAATGGGCGCACTCGATCCGTGCGTCAAGGAGAATGGCGCCAGGTATATCCCGTTACAGCGCCCATGTCCTGATCGTCAACGGTAACGATCCAGCCATGGCGGAATGGTGTGGTCCGGACCATCTCATCGGTGCCGTCTCCCACAGCCGACTGGGCGCTGGGCAGGGGCGGGTTGGCATTCCGCGATGTCGTGGACAGTGGTTCCAGTTCGTTCGGTGGGTCCCGGTCTCTCCTTGTTGGCAGACGGTAGCGTGTAGCGCCCATTCGTGCCGACCTTGGCAACCTGACACTCCGTAAAAGAGGGCACTCGCCCCCTGCGCGGGACGCCACACGCCCAAGCTGGGCCCGCGCCTTCGAGTGTTCCCAAGGGCACCCATCCTCACGGCACGTAAAACCGCCCGCCTGCGCACCCTCCAGCCACTCACCGAAGAGCACGGCGGCCGGTAGGCCGCACATTCCCGTCGACGAACTGCACGCCCTGCGCTCCGAGGCCGTCACGGACCCTTCCCTGCCCGGCCGGGGACTTTCTGCGTTGGGCCGGTGCCGCGGGCGCGACCGTGGCACCGGCCGGCTCCGGCATGCTCCTGCCCCCGAGCACCCTGCGTCGCCTCGGCGCCAAGTGGCCGTACGGGGGTCACGTCCGGGGTGGTGGTGTATGGGTTCCACCTGATCAGGGGGTTTGCGCCTGATCATCGGGGTGGTGCCGGGACGTAAGACGGCCATCGGCTGATTCTTCGAGATGTCGAGTCGCGAAGAGGAGTTCAGCACGATGACCGCACCTGAAATTGTGCCCCTGGCTGGCCTGTTGGAGGAGAACCTTGCCTCGGCGAGTCCGGATTTGTTGCGGGCGATGGTGAAGACCTTCGCCGAAGCGTTGATGTCCGCGGACGCCGACGCGGTCTGCGGAGCGGAGTACGGGCAGGTCAGCGACGAGCGCGTCAACCAGCGCAACGGCTACCGGCCCCGGTCGTGGGACACCCGCGCCGGCACCGTCGAGCTCGCGATCCCCAAGATCCGCTCCGGTTCGTACTTCCCTAGCTGGCTGCTGGAGCGTCGTCGCCGGGCCGAGCAGGCGCTGGTCTCGGTGGTCGCCACCGCCTACCTGCTGGGGGTCTCGACCCGCCGGGTCACCAAGCTCGCCGAGTCTCTCGGTGTCACTCAGTTGTCGAAGTCACAGGTCAGCGAGATGGCCAAGCACCTCGACGCCCGGGTGGCGGAGTTCCGCAACCGCCCGCTGGACGCCGGACCCTACACGTTCGTGTGGCTGGACGCGCTGACGCAGAAGGTCCGCGAGGGCGGCCGGGTCGTGAACGTGCACTGCCTGGTCGCGGTCGGCGTCAATGCCGAGGGCCAGCGCGAGGTCCTGGGCTTGGACGTCGCGGCCGCCGAGGACGGGGCCGGGTGGCTGGCGTTCCTGCGCGGCCTGGTCGCCCGCGGCCTGACCGGGGTCCAGCTCGTCGTCTCCGACGCCCACGCCGGCCTGGTCGAGGCGATCGGCGCCGCCCTGCCGGGCACCGCCTGGCAGCGATGCCGCACCCACTGGAGTCGTAAAGATTCAACATGTTGCCTTTCCTCGCGGGACTCGTTGAGCCGGTATGGGCATATCCAGTGAGGTCCGCGGGCAGCTCGCGCTGCGGTTCGGGGTGCTGTTCCCGCACTTGAACGAACGGCAGCAGCGTCTGGTGCTGGCGCAGGAGGCCCGGTTACTTGGGCACGGCGGGGTGCGGGCGGTGGCGCAGGCGGCCCGGGTCAGCGAGACAACTGTCCGCAACGGCGTGTTCGAGCTGGAGGCCGGCGGAGAGCCCCTGCCGGAAGGGCGAATCAGGAGATCTGGCGGCGGCCGGCGCTTGGCCGAGGTTCTGGACCCGCAGCTGGTGCCGGCGCTGCTGGGGATGGTTAAGCCGGATGAGCGCGGGGATCCCATGTCGCCGCTGCGGTGGACGACCAAGTCATTGCGTAACCTGGCTGAGGAGTTGGCCAGGCAGGGCCATCAGGTGTCCGCACCGACGGTGGGCCGGCTGTTGAAGGAGCAAGGCTTCAGCTTGCAGGCCAACGCCAAGACGCTGGAGGGGAAACAGCACCCTGACCGGGACGCCCAGTTCCACTACATCAACGAGCAGGTCATCGAACATCAGGCAGCCGACCAGCCAGTGATCAGCGTCGATGCGAAGAAGAAGGAACAGCTCGGCGATCTGCCGAACCCCGGCCGACAGTGGCGGCCCCAAGGCGATCCGGTCCAGGTCGAGGACCACAGCTTCTTCTTCACCGGCCCGGACGTGCCGCACGCCATCCCGTACGGCATCTATGACATGACCGCCGATCGCGGGTGGGTGAACGTCGGGGTCGACCACGACACCTCGGTCTTCGCCGTCGCCTCGATCCGTGGCTGGTGGCAGGCCCGCGGCCAGGCAGGCTATCCGCGTGCGACCCGGTTGCTGGTCACCGCGGACGCCGGCGGTTCCAACAGCTGCCGCTACCGGTTGTGGAAGGCCGAGCTCGCTGACTTCGCTGCCGAGACCGGCCTGGCTGTGACTGTCTGTCACTTTCCTCCAGGCACGCAATGCCGTTGCTTGATTAGTGAACTATCCCGGGATGCAGAGTGATGACCTTGGGCTCGACCCTCCGTGTGGGTTGCCGGTCCCGGGTGTTGATTCGGTAGGAAAGCTTGGAGGAGTACTTCGAGTCCGGGCGCTTCAGGTGCCGGTCCGCCTCCCGTAGACGCCGGGTGCCGTTGTCAAGCTTGCGGTGGACCTTTGCCGCCATCACGGCCAGGAACTTCTTGATCTTCGTCGGCGTGTCCGCGCACTGGCGGACCACGCTACGGCGTGTGTGCTTGAGGACTTTGACGAACGACACCCGGTCCGGGTCGATACCGTTGTCGTCAGCCAGCTGCATGACGACCCGGGTCAGGCAGTGGTGCACCGTCAGATGAGCCCAGACCTCCTGCCGGACAAGGGCGGGGTCGCCAGAGCGCAGAACTTCGGCCGGTCCGCGCTGGAACGTCTTGATCTGCCGAAATGCCGACTCCGCCTCCCATCTTTCCCGGTACAGAGCTGCCAGCTCCGCCGCCGGGTACTCCACCGGGTCCAGCAGGTCGGTCAGTAGCCTGACCATCTCACCGCCGTCGATGCGGTACTCGATCACCCGGACCAGTACACCGCCGGGGTGCGCGCCCTTCTGCCCGGCCAGGTTCATCCTCGCCAAGTAGGTGCCGTCAGCCAGATGCTCGACCGGACGGTGGGCCACTGGTGAACGGGCCCGGAGCAGGAGATGTGACCCGGCTTCCAGATACGCCTTCCACAAGGCGACTCCGGGAAAGTTGCGGTCCATGACCACGAGCATCCCGGCTGCCGAGCCGGCCAGAGTGATCGCGAGTTCCCGCTCGCCGCCGTTGAAGCCGCCCACCGCCGCGTCGATCTGCGCGTGGGTGCCACACTCGGTCAGTGTCACCACCCTCACCTGGGGAAACCCCGCCGACTGGCCGTTCTTGGTCGGTCCGCCGAACGCAGCCCGATTCACCTTTGTGTCCGGCGCGTCCAGCACAAACCCGTCCACCGCCGCCAGCCGCATACCGTGGTAGAAGGAGCCCTCCAGCCCGACCGGCGCCAACGGGCCGGCCAGCTCCTGGAACACGGCCTCCAGCACCAGGGGCCCCAGACGCCCGCGCGCCCGGGTAAACGACGACTTGTTCGGAATGCACGCACTCAACTCTGGCACACTGCCGACCAGTTGTTCAGCTACATCGTCGTATGAGTCCTGCTGGAACAGTGCCAGCGCAAGGGTGAAATAGACCATGAACCCAGCGGGCAGCGCGCCGGGCTTCTTGTCCCGGACCCGGCACTTCTCCAGCACCCCGGCAACCAGTTCCGGCGTCACCCACCGCGTCACCACCCCCAGCCGCACATGATCTGACAACCCCACCCAAGGATGCATGCTTGGTCCAACGACCCCGCCCCTGCAGCGTCACTGCGAACTGCTTAACGAGTTCAAGCAACGGCATTGTCCAGGCACGAGCAAGTGGAACAAAATAGAACACCGATTGTTCTCCGCCATCACGATGAACTGGCGTGGCAGACCGTTGACCAGCCACGAGGTCGTCGTCAACACGATCGCCGCCACTCGCACCCGCACCGGGCTGCGGGTGGACGCCGTGCTTGACACCGGCGACTACCCCGTAGGCGTGTCGGTGAGCAGGGAGCGAATGAGTGCTCTCCCGATCACACCCCATGCCGAGCGCGGGAAGTGGAACTACACCATCGGGCCCGCCGCGACCGGCACGAAGGCCGCCGTCGGCATCGGCGAGCGGGACCGCAACCGGTCGGCGGCCCTGCATACCCTGGCCGACCCGCGGCTGACCGGCATGAGCCGAGGCAATCTGAAGGAGTTGGCCGCCAGCCTCGCTCCCGCACAAGCAGCGCGGGCCGAACAGCGCTACTTCGAACAGCGTGGCGGCAGACGTCGCCAAGTCAAGGGAAGTCACGGCCGACCTTTGCTCACCGACGCCGACAGGGTCCTGATCGCAGTTGTCTACCTGCGGCAGGTCTGCTCCCAGGTTGTCTTGTCCGAGTTGCTGGAAGTCAGCACGGGCCCGATTGCGGCCGCGGTCGTCGAGACCGGCAAGTTGCTGGCCAAACGCAAACACGGCATCGAGCCCACCGTTCTGCGCTTCACCAGCGCGACTGCGCTGCGGGGCTTCCTGGCCACCGACATCGTGCCGACGCGGCCGAACCGCCTGGCGACCCTCGGCGATCCGGCGCTGACCGGGATGAGTCGGCAAGAGCTGGCGAAGCTGATCGGGCGGCTGTCCTTGCACCAGGCCGCCGAAGCTGAACGGCGCAAGCATCGGCAGCGCGGAGCCGACAGGCAGTTCGGAGCCCGCGGAGGGATCTTCTCCGAGAAAATCACCGACGCCGAACGCGTCCTTGCCACCATCCTCAGCCTGCGCAAGGTCTGCAGCCGCGACGTGGTAGCCGACCTGTTCCAAGTGAGCCGACGCACCATCGGCAACGCAGTCCTGTGGGTCCGCCCCCTGCTGGACCAGGACGGATACACCGCAACACGTTCCAAGGGAAGCTACTCCACCGCCGCTGACCTCCTCAGCGCCATCGCAGAACACGAAGGCAACCGGGACGCACCGATATCGCCACGTTGAATCTTTACGACTCCACTACGCCCGCAACTTGCTGAGCAAGGTCCCCAAGTCGGCCCAGCCGTGGGTGGCCACCTTGTTGCGGACGGTCTTCGAACAACCCGACGCCGACGCCGTCCGCCATCAGATGGCGTCGGTCATCACCACCCTCGACGACAAGTTCCCTGCCGCAGCGGAGCACTTGGATGCCGCCCGGGAGGACCTACTGGCGTTCACCGCGTTCCCACGCGTGGTCTGGAAGTCGATCTGGTCAAACAATCCGCAGGAGCGGCTGAACAAGGAGATCCGCCGCCGCACCGATGGCGTGGGCATCTTCCCCGACCGGCCCGCGATCCTGCGGCTGATCGGTGCGGTCCTGGCCGAGCAGACCGACGAGTGGATCGAGGCCCGGCGCTACATCGGCAGCGAGATCCTCGCCCGCTGCCGACTCCACCCGATCGAGGGAGAAGCCACCGACGAGATGAGCACGACAGCCCTGACCGCCTAACCTGAAAACGAGTCACCGATTGGCCGTCGATACACCACGCCAACGGACGTGACCGCGGGATCCAAGCCCCTGTTCTTTGCCCAGGAACAGACGATCGCACTGTCGTAGGTGGCGTACGGATGCTGGGTAGCCGTCCCGCGCCGCGACTGCGAGCGAGGAGCAGCCTGGACCGGGTGGCCTGCCGGATGGCCCGGGCACTTCACCGTGCCTCGGTACGGGCGCGTGCCATGCGCGATGGAATGCGCGTGACGGGCTGGCTCACCAGAGGTCGCCTCATGCGAGCTTCCGTCAATGGGTGACGCGCTATCGGGGCCGGCCATTGCGAGCTCCGCGTGAAGGGGAGCCGGTACCGGCTCCGGCCAGGTCTCCGTAGCGGCAGGGGAGGGGCGGCTTGCCGGGACCAGGTCGCGGCCCGTCTTTGTGTTCAATGTCGGCGGTCGTGGCAGAGTCCTGGTGTGCGGCTAGTTGAGTCCCGGCTGATGGCCACCAGAAATCCAGGTGGATGGCCCTCCGACCTGTAATGTTCCTGATCGCTTCCTTATCTGAAGGAGAACCCTCCGTCCGGTTTGCTGGTGTTTGCGAAGCATCAGCGAACCGGTCGAAGAGGTCCTGTGACGAAGTCTGACAGAGAGATCATGGAAATATTCGAGGCGTACGACCTGACCGAGACGGTCTGGTCGGCAGCCACCCTGACAGGACACGACCCGAAGACGGTCAAACGCTATGTCGAGGCCCGAGACAGCGGGCGCAACCCGTACGAGCGCGAGCCGCGGCCGAAGATGATCGACGCTTTCCTGGAGAAGATCGAGGAGTGGGTCGAGCAGTCCAAGGCGACGATCCGTGCCGACGTGGTTCACGACAAGCTCGTGAAGATGGGCTACCCGGGCAGCGCCCGCTCGACCCGGCGGGCGGTGAACGCGTCAAAGACCGCGTGGAAGGCCGGCAAGCGGCGGACCTACCGTCCGTGGATCCCCGAGCCGGGCCGGTGGCTGCAGTTCGACTGGGGAGAGGGGGTGGTCGCCTTGAACTGACCCCTCACTCTCAGGAACACCACGAGCTGTCCTCTGACCAGCGGTCTTGACCGGTCGCGAACTGGTATCTCTTGGCGTGACATCAACCGCTGCCAGCGGCCTGCCCTCGGAGGAACCCATGTCCTTGTCGCCCGGCCACCTTGCTGTCGAGCAGGAGGATCTACCGCGGCTTCGCGAACTCCTGGACTGCGGATATGACGTGGAGGACGACAGAGGTGACGGCTGGACCCTGTTGCGGCACGCCATCGACGTCGAAATAGACGGCCACGTCCAAAGCGGCGACCCACTCCACGTGGACGTCACCGCCTTCCTGCTGGCCCGAGGCGCCGACCCGCTCCGGGACGCCAACGGCATCCCGCCCGCCGAAGAGGCAGAAACGCGCGGCCACTGGCTGGCCGCTGAACTCATCCGGGCCTGGACGTCCCGGCGGGCTGGAGCCTGACCCCAGCCGGCCCCGAAACAACCGCACCAACCAAGATCGTGGGGTAATCGGGTCAAGACCGTTCAGAGGACGCTGGCCACCGGCATGGATTTCTGATGGCCACCAGCCTGGACTCTCGACGACCGCCCACCTGGGCATCTCAATGACCGTTGACATCAAGGGGGCTACTGAGGCGCAGCCTGCCGTCAGCAGTACTGCGGCGAGCGTGAGCGGAATGTATCGGCGCATCCGCCCACGGTTTCGCATCGAGGGCGAGACGAGTTCACCCGGTGGGCCATGGAGTTCGACGCGATCGACGCCGACACCGCAGCGGCAGGCGGCAGGGGGAGGGCGTCCCGACCCTGGGTGTTCCGCACGGGCCCTCGAGCTTGTTGTTGCCGTGGCCGAACCCCGGCCGGGGCCGGGGCTTGAGGTAGCCGAACCGGCCGAACCCTGCGGGCCAGCGACAAGGGCAGCGTCTTCAGGTGCCGACGCTCCAGGACAGGGTGGCGGTGCAGGTGCCCTGGGCGTAGGTGGCGGTGATGTCAAGGGTCTTGGCGTTATTGGGGGCTGTCCCTTTGATCTTGTGGGTGTTCGTGCCGGTGAGGGTGCCGTCGGCGATGGTCTTGCCGTCAATGGTCAGGGCCCACTGCACGTTGGGACGGCAGCCTTTCGCGGGTTCGACGCTGAGGTGGCCAGGCATGGTGCTTGCTTGGTCGGTCAGCTTGAAGTGGGCCCGGACGGACCGGTTGCCGCCCACCGTCCAGGTGTAGGTGGTGGTGCTCTCGCCGAAAGCGCCGGTACCGGACTGGTAGATAGCGGGCTGACTGCCCGATACATAGGTGGCGGGGCCCGGCGGAGCTGGGAGCAGGACCAGGAACAGAGCGAAGAGGGCGGTTACCGCAACACACGCGGCGAACCCTCGCACGATGAGCTTGGCCTCTCCCGGCCCGCGGCCGGCTTGCGATCCTGTGGCGCGGGACTGCGGCGTGCCGGCGGTGGATCCGGGTCCGGCTGTGCCGGATACCGCCAGAAAGGACGGGGGCTCGCAGGTGTCCGGGTCGGCGGTTCCGTCCTTCGCGGCCCGCGGGCCGACGCTCTGGGGTGCCTCCCCACGGACGGCTGGGCCCGGGGGACAGGTGTGGCCGGTACCAAAACGGGCGTCCGGGAGCCGAACGGATCGGTAAGGCGGCACGGTCGACTGGTCGGTGTCCTGCACCACACGTGCATCCAGACCAGTGCCTTCGGGCGGCTTCACCGGGCTGCCGGGCCGGCCGGCGTCATGCCCCGGTGGCGCATCAAGGGCTGCCATCGCGGCGTCGCTGTCCCCGTTCGGGCCTGGCGGCGGATGTCCCTTTGAGCTGGGGATATGGATTGCTTCAGGTCGTGCGTCAATCCAGGCGGGTTCGCCGGCGCCCAGTTCCTCGTGCTGGACGAGAGCTCGGCTGACGATGTCGTCGAGGTCGGCGTTGAGTGCGCGCTCGGCAATGAACGAGGTCAGTTGAGCGTCCTGGCGTACCGCGTTCTGCCGCGCCGCACGCAGTTGCGCCTGGGCCTGGCGCAACTCCTCCTCCAGGCGGCTGATGGTCTGCTGCGCCTGTTCCTGCTCGGTGCAGACCGCGGCGCCGAGCGCGTCTGCACGCTCTTGCTGTGCCGCAAGCACGCGGGTGGCTTCCTCCCGGGCGGCCTCCGCTTCGGCCAGGGCTACGGCGGCTTGGCCGCGAGCGGCATCGGCGTCGCCGAGCGCCGAGCGGGCTGCGGCGTGGCCGGCCTGGGCCTGATCACGCCAGTGGGTCTCCCGGACCCGAAGGGCCGCTTTGAGCGCCGCTGCTTGTTCAGCGGCGATCTGCAAGGTCTCGCAGGCCTGCGCGAGCCGCTCCAGCAACAACGCTTCCCGCTCCTGCCAAGCCTCCCGCTCCGTCGCCGACTCCTTCCGGGCTTCCTCTTTCTCCCGCAGGTGCCATTCCGCTTGTTCCTGCCAGTGCTCGACCTGCGCTCGAGCCGTGGCCACGTCCTGACGCAGCCTGGCCACCTCAGCGGAAACACCGTCCAGCGCCTGCCTCATCCGCTGCTCCCGCACGCGCAGCCGGTCCACTTCCTGCCCAGCCGCCCGCAGCGCCCGCCGCAGAACAGCTTGTGCCCGCAGCACACGCTTGACCCGCTCGTCCGCCCGTACCGCCCGGCACTTGTCCCTCATCAAATCCTTTTCGAGCCAGATGATCTGCTGCTGCTGAAAACCCACCAGCAAACGCGCACTGGCATACCCGTCGACTACTGCGTACACCGCGTACACGTCCGGCAGACGCTCTCGCAGGGCCAGCTTGTACGCCGCCCACAGCTCCTCCACGTCGTGACGCTGTGGCACGCCACGCTCCTCCTCAAGAACCCGTAGGAGATCGAAAACAACATCCCGCGTGGGCACCAACCGGCCCTGGATCATCCGCTGCACCGAGGCCTCGCTACGCCCCGACCGCAACGCACCCAGCCGCTTCGCTCCCGCGGCTCCGGGCTTGTCGTCCGTTGCTTCAGGCGGTGCCGTTTCCAGCAGACGCTGGGCGATGTCCTTCAGCGTCAGCGGCCGATCACCGCTCTTCAGCGGATCGAAGACGACACGGCGCACGGTGGTCGTCCAGCTGAACACCGGTTCGGGCAGGCCCTCGTCAATAGGCTCCACAGGCCGTCCGGGACGCGCCATGTTCATTCCCCCCCTGGAGTAATTCCTGGTCACGTTCTGCATCAATTGTGGTTCCGGAACCGTGGAGCGCAGACCAACCGACCACGGACACAGGAGCCCACCATGGCGCGCCCCACACCTGCTACGCAGGTCAACCGTCAATCCCGCCGCAGCCGCACCGCCGGGGTGCGGACTGATGTTCGTCTTCTGAGTTGGCTGACCACCTTGACCGGACTGCTGTCCGTCATCGCGGTGGTCATTCTGACTCTGACCGACCACGGCGAGGCCGCCGTGGCGGTCGGTGTCATCGGTGGGGCCATGGGCACCGCCGGCGGCATCCAGGTGACCGTTAACATCCGCCGATAACTGAAGGGTCGTCAGCAGCCCCCGGGTACGACCGGCACCACCTTGTCAGCGAACCGCTGGGGGAACGACAGATGTATATGCCCCCGTGAGACTGCGGACGGTGGTGCGGGGCGTGGTGGCACTGCGCGCGATGAGCGTCAACGCCGCCGTCGTCGCGTTCACCCAGGGCGGCATCGGTGATATCACCTCCTGGCGGGCCGCAGCTCCCACGCGCTGGCCACCTCGGCCAGGCGACACGTGCGTGCACAGGGGGTGCTGCGCGCGAAGGAGGCCGGGCCACCGTTGCGGATGCTGGAGATCGACAGGAACTCCGAGCCGGTGCAGCGCGTCGCAAAACTCCCGCCTACGCCGCCTGCTACCGCCGCCCGTGTCAACGACCTGGCCACGCCACGCACTTAAACTTCGTGCCGCCGGGCCGAGGATGCCGAGACCGTGCCGTGCTGGCACAGCGGCCGCATGTCGGCGCGCTGCTGCTTGGTGCCGAACGCCATCCAGGCGGTGACGGGAGGGGTGCCTGCCTCAGTCGCGCCGGATGTCATCCCCTGCCGCCCGCCGCCGGCTCACCCGGCGGCGGGGTGTCTGGGTCGGGTAGGGCTGGGCCTTGTGTTGCAGGCGGTTCGCGGGCGTAGGCAGCACCCAGCCCAGCGCCCGGCGGTGGTCCGTCACCAGCAGGATGCCGAGGACCAGGGCCAGGACGACGTCGCGGATTCCCTTGATGATCAGGAAGCCGCCGCCGTCGCCGGACGGCCAGCTCGGGAGGCCGAAGCCCGGGGCCGTCGTCTCCGGGCTCAGGATGAACTCCGTCCCGAACCAGAGGATGAAGAGGATGAAGGCGGCGGCCAGGACGGTGTTGATCTTCTTTAGCGACATCGTTCTTCCCCTTGCGAGTCTTCGTGAGCTGCGGCTGACGACCGGGCGGGTGAGCCCGTGGGCTCAGGTGAGGGCAGTGACCAGCAGGGCGAAGGCGGCGATGATGACGGCGACGCGGATGTAGTGGAGACGCTCCCAGCGGTTCAGCTGCTGCTTCCAGTCGGCGGGCCGGTTGTCAACGGTCCATGTCTTGTTCCGGTTGTTGATCGGAACGAGCAGCAGAAGCGACATGACCACGCTGAGGATCAGAAGCGTCCCGGCGGTGACGACGAGGCCGGTGTCCTGGTGGTCCCACCCGGCGAAAGCCCAGATGCCGACCAGGACGAGCGAGCCGATGTACCAGAACGGCATCACGGCGCCGAGCATCCGGCCCCCGTGGGCGTGGCCGAGTTGGCCGCTGTCCTCCGGGAGGGCGTTGAGGATCGGGCCCATGACGAAGGCGACGCAGAACTCCACCCCCACCATCACGCCGACGATCACGGTGGTGACGACCTCGAGTGCGTTGAGCATGATGACCCTCTTGGCATCTAGTGCTGCTAGCTGACGAGTCAACGCTAGTACTGCTGCCGCTCTCTTGTCTAGCAGTGCTAGCATCGAATCATGTCGGTACAGGAACGCAAGGAACGCGAACGGGCGGAGCGCGAGCGCCTCATCGTGGCGACAGCCCGTGAACTCGCCGAGCAGCAGGGCTGGGACGCGGTCACCACCCGCCGGCTCGCCGAACGCATCGAGTACAGCCAGCCCGTCCTCTACAGCCATTTCCGCGGCAAGCGCGAGATCATCGGCGCCGTCGCCCTCCAGGGCGCCACCGAGCTGGCCGCGGCGGTGCGGGCCGCGACCGCCGCCGTGGACGGCCCGCGCGAGCGGGTCGCCGCCCTCGCGCGCTCCTACCTCGCCTTCGCCGCACGCAACCCGGCGGTATACGACGCGATCTTCCAGCTCGACGGCGGTCTGGCGTACGCACAGGAGGACACCCCGGCACCTCTCAAGGACGCTTTCGCCGCGCTGCTGGAGTGCCTCGGAGAGGTCGCCGGGGACGGCGTCGACTCGGGGCTGTTCACCGAGGTGTTCTGGGCGTCCCTGCACGGGGTGGCGACCCTGACCCGGTCGGGACGGCTGCCGCCGGAGCACACCGAGCCGAGGGTGGAGCTGCTGGTGGACCGGCTCGCCATCGCCATGGTCTGACACACCATCCCGGCGGGCACGCGGCCGGGGCCCTCGGGCCCCGCCGCTGCCTGCCTGCGGCATCGCCGGGATGACGTTTCCCCCGAAGAACTCGCGAGTTGCTGCCTCTACGCGTTGTTACGGCCAAGGTCGCAGTGCGCCGCCTCGTCGAGGTCGCTGTGACGGGGCTGCGCGGCGGCCACTGACGCATGCTCGCCATCATGTTTCCACGGCTGAATTCAGTACTTGTGACTGCTTGGTGGCGCGCCACGCGAAGGCGGCGCGGCTTCGCCTTTGAGCGCATGGCTATGTAGGTGAGTAGGGGAGGTGTTTGTCGTTCAGTGCGGAAGGCGGCTTCGTATTGTGAAGGGTGATGTCCTTGCAGTGGGACGATCGGTGTGCTTCTCCCGCTGGGGGTCCGAATGCACATATCGACGAGCAAGGTCGAGCTGTACGCGGCGATCCGCCGTGACCAGCGTGCCGGCCTGTCGATGCGCGCTCTGGAGCGCAAGTACGGGGCGACCTGGCGGACGATCCGCAAGGCCCTGGACTCGAACTGGCCTGAGCCCCGGAAGAAGCAGGCACCGCGTCCGACCAGGCTGGACCCGTATAAGCCGGTGATCGATGGAATGCTGGAGGCAGACCTCGACGCGCCGCCGAAGCAGAAGCACACCGTGAAGAGGATCTTCGACCGGCTGCTGGACGAGCACGCGGCGGCCGGGATCTCCTACCAGATGGTCCGCGCCTACGTCGCTGTGCGGCGCAAGGAGATCCGGTGGGAGGCCGGACCCGGGCCGGAGGAGATGTTCGGCCCGCAGTCCCACATGCCGGGGGACGAAGCGGAGGTCGACTTCGGTGATGTCCACATCGTGCTGGCGGGGGTGCCCACCCGTTGTTACTTGTTCTCGCTGCGGCTGTCGTACTCCGGCAAGGCGCTGCACAGACCCGTTGACCGCACTATCGGCGTGTCCTACGCGTCGGCGTGGTGAGGGCGAGGAGTCTCCGTTCGGGATGTTCCCGAGGCGCAGGAGCTTGTCCCGGAGGGACAGTCGGAACAGCACCGCCAGGACGACGATCATGATGGGGCCGCCGACGAATTCCGCCGCGGTGAACTGCGCGGCGTGGCCCTCCACGGAGCCGGCCAGTCCGCGGTCGGCCTGCTGGCGGGCAATCGTGGAGTTCACCTTCGGCGGTATCGCCCTGATCCCCGACCAGGCCGACGCGAAGCTCCCCATGGAGGGCGTCACCTGGAACTACACGACGTTCCTCAACATCGCCTTCCTCATCCTGGCCGGCGCCCTCCTCATCCGGTTCCTGCGCGCTGGACAGCGGCAGGATGCTCACGCCGCCGTCCGGCCGGCGCGGCGAAGTTGACGGTCATCAAGATCGCGTCTGGTGTGTGGCGGCGGGCCGACCGTACGGAGCGTGACGTCACAATGTGATGCCTCTATGTCACGCCTTCTTGGTGACAGCACAACCGCTGAGGAGGCCATCATGCCGCGCACATGCAAGGACGAGGCTCCGCTCCTCGTCGACGCACCAGTCATCCAGGGCCGGTACATCGAGCTTGACGACTACACGGTCTCCTTCGAGACCTTTCCCGGCGACGCGGACGGCACGGAGGCGTTTCGCGGGTTGCCCGACGACCGGTGCCAGTGCCCGCACTGGGGCATGGTGTTCTCCGGCCGGCTCCTGCTCCGCTACCGTGACCGCACCGAGACCTACGAAGCCGGCGACGTCTACTATGCCCCGCCCGGCCACGTGCCCGTCGTGACGGCGGGGACCGAGACCGTCGACTTCAGCCCGTCCAAGGAGTTCCGGCAGACGATGGCGGTCGTGGCCGCCAACATGGCCGCCTCGGGAGGTACGCGATGAGTACCACGCAGCGAACCGTTGAGACCACGGCCCGCGAGCTGGCCGACCGGCTCGTCACCTTTCTCGAGACCGGGATCCCGCCGGCGGGCCTGTTCACGCCGGACGCGTTCTGCGACTTCACGCTGCCGCGGTGGCGCCTGCAGGCACAGGGAATCAGCGATCTCGTCGCGCTGCGCAAGGCCGGGCACCCCGCCGCCGGCCGGGTGTCCCGGTCCCGGTACGACGCCACGGCAACGGGCTTCGTTTTGGAAGTCGAGGAACAGTGGGAGCAGGACGGCGAATCCTGGTACTGCCGGGAGCTGTTCCGCGCCGACGTGGCTGACGGGTCGATCTCGCAGCTCTCCGTGTACTGCACTGGCGACTGGGATCGAGCCCGCGTCGCGGAACACGCCAGGTCCGTGCGGCTGCACAGACCGTGACCGCGGGCCGGACCGCAGTATGATCTGGCCATGGAGCCTGCGGCCGGCACGGTCGCCGCCGCCCGAGCGGCACTGCTGGCGGCCTACTACGAGGCCCGCGACAACGGCGACGCCGAACTCATGGCTGCGGCGGCACTGAGACTGCCGTCGAGTCAGTACTTCGGCACACATCCGGGTCACGTGCCTGCCTTGATCCACGAGGCGTACACCGTGGCGGTCGAGCCGGCGAGCCGATGCCGGCTCGCCGCCGCGCTCGCGCGGGCGTGGGCCTACGGAGGCGAGACCCAGCGAGCGGTGGCATTCGCCCGGGAAGCAGTCGCGCTCGCCGACCGCCTCGGCGATCCCGAGGTCGTCGCCGACGCCCTCGACGCCGCGCTGCTCGCCAGTTGGGGGCCCGACGACTTCGCCGAACGGCTGGCTCTCTCGGCGCGACTGGCCGACGCCGCGGCCCATCTCACCGAACCCGCGCAGCGGCTGACCGCTCATCTGTGGCGTCTGACCACCGCGTGGGAATGCCTTGACGTGGTCGCTGTGCAGCGCCAGCTTCGGGCGCTCGACATGATCGCCGAGGAGTCGGGCTCGGCCCGCGCCGCCTTCTTCGCCGCGTCCCGCCGGGCCATGTACGCCCTTGCCACCGGCGACATCGACACAGCCGATCGGCTCATCCCGATCACCCACGACCTCGGAGGCCAGGCCGCCGAGCCCGACCGGGAGGCGGTCGTGCACAGCCTCGTCGCCGCCCGGGCACGACACGTCGGTGACGCCGAGACGCTGCGGAGCGAGGCCGCCGCGTTCGAGGCATACGGCTCCAGCGAGGGAGTGCCCTCGGTGTCCGCCGAAGCCGCGGTGTTCTGGCTCGCCGCAGACGAACCCAACCGCGCGGAGCAGCTGCTGCACCAGCTCGCCGGCGCCGGGCTGGCGACTGTGCCCCGCGATGTCGACTTCCTACTCACCGTCACTTCGCTCGTCGATGTCGCCGCCGCGCTGCACAGCGATGAGATCGTCGCCGACGGCGCCCGCCTGCTGGAACCCTTTGCCGGCCGAGCGGTACTCAACGCCGGCGCGGTGACCTTCCACGGCGTGGTCGACGACTACCTCCATCGCGCCGAACAAGTACTCGGCAGACCCGACACGACGCGGTGGCGCCACAACGCGGCATCCGCCTACCAGCGGATCGGAGCCGCCTGGTGGCGGGACCGGCTCATCGCTCCCGCGGCGGCGACACCTACAACCCCTCCCGTCACCGTGCACCTGCACCGAGACGGCGAACTCGGCTGGGTCGTCGGCACCAACGGCACGACGATCGTGCTGTCAGACCTCAAGGGACTCTTCTACCTGCGTGAACTCCTCCGCAGCCCAGGCGTCGAATTGAGCGTGCTCGACCTGTCCGCCGCAGCACCGGGTCATGCCGGAGTCGTCACGGAATCGGACACAGCCGAAATCATCGACAAACAGGCCCTGGTGGCCTACCACCACCGGCTGCGTGATATCGACGCTGAGCTGGACGAAGCCGAGTCGTGGACCGACCACGCCAGACTCGACCGGCTGCGCCTCGAACGCGAGGCCCTACTCGCCGAGGTCCGCACTGCTACCGGCCTCGGCGGTCGACGCCGACGCTTCACCTCAGCGCACGAGCGAGCCAGAATCGCCGTGCGCAAGGCGATCGCGTCGACCCTCGACCGCATCGACCACCACGACGCCCAACTCGCCCGGCTACTGCGCGACACCATTCACACGGGAGCGTCCTGTCGCTATGACCCGGACCCTTCGCGGCCGGTGAGCTGGCTGCTCGACACCCCGAAATCCGAAGAGTAATTGTTTTTCGGCGGGCTAATATTGAATGCTCTGGTTGGCGTGGAAGAAGTTGTCCGGGTCGTATGCGAACTTGATCCACGGGAGCCGATAGTGGTGGCCCGGCCAGAGTTGAGGCCCGGATCAGCCCTGTGATCTTGCATCGCCGAACATTTCGCGGCCCGTCCGCCGTCCCGGTGGACGGGCCGCGCCTGATCTGTAACGCCGGCGACTTCACGCGCTACGACGTCCACGCCATACGCGAACAGGTCGATCGACCTGGTCCGCTACCGACTCTTCGGCAGTGAGCATTTTCAGCGTGGCCACTGATCGGGTGACGGAGGCAGGGCGAGGTCCGCGACGGACAGGGCTACCGTGCCGTCGAGCTGTCCGGCAGAGCGCTGAGGCTGTTCAGCACTACGGCAGCGTGCGGGGCCGGCAGCCGCAAGGCCGACCACGTCGGCGGGGCCTCGGGGTTCGCCGTCTCCCCGGCGGTTTCTGCTGCTGCGGCCTTCAACGGGCGGGCGGCCAGTTCCGTGAATGCCAGCGGATTCGGGCCTGTTGCACGACGGTGTCGTGCCGGTCATCACCCAGTACGGAGACGCTCTCGCGGGCAAGGTCATCGTCGACATCAGCAATCCCTTCAATTCCACGTTCGACGGGCTGGCCCACCGCGGGGAGACCTCGATCGCGCAGGAAGTCGCCAAGGCGGCCCCGGCCGGCGCCAGCGTGGTGAAGGCGTTCAACACCATCTTCCGCCATGTCCTGGAGAAGGGTCGGCCCGACGTCTTCTTCGCTGGCGATAATGCGCAGGCCAAGGCAAGTGTGGAGGCGTTCATCGAGAGCCTCGGGCTGCGCCCTCTGGACGTCGGCGGCCTGAAAATGGCGCACTGGCTGGAAGGAGCTGGGGGTCACGGTGGGCCTCGCCAACCACGGGGTGGGGAACTTGGACTTCGCCCTCAGTATCACCCAACTTCCCGTCTGAGCGAACGGTTCACGGATCACCGAAGGACTCGCCAATGAAGCCTGGCTTCACACTTCCCATACGCGGGCACGCTGTTGAGGGAGGTGTTCGAAGTCTCAACCCGCCGACACGGGAGTCCTGTTGGTTCCCTATCCCGCCGCACTCGACCTCCCGCACACCCTGGTGGAGTGGGTCACGATGCTCATCGTCACCCGTGAGGGTGACAGGCGCTGCATACTCCCGCCGCACCGTCGCGCACTCGTCGCGCTGGTGTACCTGCACCGCCACGACACCCTCGCCCGGATCGCGGCCGGCTTCGGGATATCCGTCGGCATCGCCCACGCCTAAGTCACCACCGTCACGGGCCTGCTCGCCGACCGGGCCCCGGGCCTGCTGAAGACGCTGCGCGAGCACGATCCCGAGTTCGTCCTTCTGGACGGCACCCTCGCCGAGTGCTACCGCGTCGGCGGCAGCCGCGCCGAATGCTCCGCCAAGCACCGCCGCCACCACGTGAACCTCCAGGTCGTCACCGACCCGATCGGCGAGGTTCTGTGGATCTCGCCCGCGCTGCCGGGCCCCACCCACGACCTGACCGCGGCCCGCACCCACAAGTTCATCCGGATCTGCGAACGCCAGGGCGTCCCCGTCCCCGTCCTCGCCGACCGCGCCTGCACCGGTGCGGCCTGCACGTCACCACTGGCCTGAGACGTCCGCCCGGCGGGGAACTCACCCCACGCAGCGCACCGTGAACCGCGCCCTCGCCCAGGCTCGAGCAAGGGCACCCTTCCCGGTCTGAGAGGATTACCGGGACCGTATTAAAGACAAGCGCGGGGGAGGGGAACATGATCGTTCTGGTACTGCTCGGCGTCCTGGCGCTCGCGGTCGGCGGGTGCGCATGCGTGGTGTGGGCGGAGCGTGGCGGGCCCCGCTGGGTCCGTGTCGTGGCGTTCGTGACGCTCACCGCCGGCGAGGTGCTGCGTCGCTCCGGGAAAAGCCGGCGCGGGAGCGTGAACCAATCCAGCGGCAGCGGCGTTGGCGACTAGGGCGTGTAGCGAAAGTGCTGCTCACAGCTACTCGTAGAGACCTGTGACCAGCAAGGTCGCTTCTCGGGCGGCAAGTGGCCGGTCAGTTCACCAGCAGGTCGATCACGCCCGTCAGGTCCTCCTCGCCGCTGCCCTCGGCCAGGCGGCGGCGCATCAGCTCGAAGTAGGGGCTGAGCAGTTCCGGGCTGACCCCCTGCTGCTCGGCGGTGCTCAGGAAGGTCGGCGTGCCGGCCACCTGCATAGCTAGGTTGGAGACGACACCCTTGGTGTAGTCACCGCTCCGCAGCTGGTTGGCCGTTTGGTGAACTGCCGGGGCCATCGCGACGAGCCAGTCGGCGAGCAACGGGGCGAGCGCCTCGGGGTCGATGTCCTCGTTGCGGATCAGAGCGAAGGCGTGCGCGGACCCGGCGAACATCCCGTACATGGCGCTGAGCAGAGCCACGTCGTGCAGGGCCGCGAAGCCCGCGTTCTCGCCGACGTAGGTAGTGCCAACCGGGACGCCCAGGGTCTGCTTGTGTCGCTCGAACAGCTCTGGCGAGCCGCTGTAGAAGACGTAGCCGCCAGCTTCCGGGACGCCGATCATTGGAGGGACGGCCATGATCCCGCCGTCCAGGTAGCGGGCGCCGCGCTCGCGGGCCCACTCGGCGCGGGCGCGGGCCTGGGCAGGGGTGCTGGTGGTCAGGTTGACCAGGTCCCTGTCGACCAGGTCGGTGCCGGCCAGCACCCCGTCGACCGAGGTGTCGTCCAACAGGCAAACGACGACCAGGGTGTTCGCTGCGACCGCCTCAGCGGCGGTGTCCGCGACCCTTGCCCCCTCAGCGGCGAGCGCCGTGGCGCGGGCCGGGGTGCGGTTCCAGACGGTCAGCGGGTGGCCGGCGGCAAGCCAGGTACGGGCCAGCGCGGTGCCCATCACGCCGAGGCCCAGCAGTGTGACGGGAGTCTTCTCAACAGTGTTCTGTGCCATGCCGACTAGGCTGGCCACAAGTCCGGGGGTGATCAAGTACGCACTTGACAGTGGGTGGTTACCCCGGGGTGAGCGAACACGTCGGAAGGGTGGGGCATGACAAGGCTGAACCGGCCGGGCACGCCAGACGGACACGTCTGCGGGATCGACACCGCGATGGAGGTGATCGGCGGCAAGTGGAAGGTGCTGATTCTCTGGGCGCTCCACGAACATCCCTGCCGTCGCTTCGGCGAGCTGCGTCGACTGCTTCCGGGGATCACCGAGAAGGTGCTGGCCTCTCACCTGCGTGAGCTGGAAGCGGACGGTGTCGTGCACCGTGTCTCCTACGACGAGGTGCCGCCCCGCGTCGAGTACTCACTGACCGAGGACGGCAAGCGCCTCAACGACGCACTCCAGCCGCTGGCCGCCTGGGGTCGCGAGCGGCCGATCAGTCGAGGGCTGGAGGAGACGGCAGGCCAGTGCCTGTAGTGAACGATCCGGGATGAAACAACGGGACGGAACACCCTCTCCCCTCTGAGGGGGTGCGACGACTTGCACGCCGTACGCCGTGGAGAACCACACCGGGGTCCGTCCGGCCTGCGGCAGGGTGATGCGGTCGACCAGCCCCTCAACGCCCAGCCGGGCCAGCCGCCGCCGGGTCTGCCCGATACGCGCAGAGGGAGCGATCACCCGGTGCATCTGCTCGGTGGTGACCAATCCGGTACTGCGCCACTGCGCCAGCACCCCCAGCGGGGCTTTTCAGCCATGCCCCTATAACGTCGCGGCTCGGAAAGGTACTTCCGTACAGGAGGACCCGTCTGACATCTTGCATTCACCACTCGTTTCGTACGGCCCGGCCGGTGCCCTCAGCACGACCGGGCCGTCTCCGGAGGACGCATTGATACCCCACATATCCAGCCGCCCCAGACGCACGCTGGTGCTGGCGGCCACGCTCGGCGCCGCCCTCGCGTTCGGCGCCCCGGGCGCCCCCTCGCGGGCTCCCTCCCCGTCGCCCCCTCCACCGCGTAAGCCGCCAAGGCCCACGCTCCGGCCGCCGTGCCGGCTTCCCAGAGTGCGGCCTGGGTGGCCGGCACGCGTGCCTACCTCGTGATCACCGCCCCCGGTGACAGTTCGGCGGTCCGCTCCGCGATCGCGGCCAACGGCGGCACCGTCTTCTCGAACTACGACGCCATCGGCGTGATCGTCGCCCACTCGGCGTCCAGCGGATTCGCCGCCACCATGCGCGGCGTCGCCGGCGTGCAGCAGGTCGGCGCCACGCGCACCTCGGACGTCCCAGCCGACGCCTACAACCCGGCGCTCCCGGCCAATCCGGCTCAGGCCTCGACCCCGGCCGGAGAACCGGTCCGGGCCGACATGAGCCAGATCAAGGCCGACCAGGCCTGGGCCGTGAACCTGGGCTCCGCCTCAGTCAAGGTCGGCATCCTGGACACCGGTGTGGACGACCAGCACCAGGACCTGGCGCCCAACTTCGACGCGGCCGACTCGGTCTCCTGCGCCTACGGCAAGCCCGACACCCGTGCCGGCGCCTGGCGGGACGTCGACACGCACGGCACCCACGTAGCGGGCACCATCGCCGCGGCCAAGAACGGCAAGGGCGTCGTCGGCGTCGCCCCCGGGGTGACGATCTCCGCGGTCCGGGTCGCCGAGCCGGGCAACTCCTTCTTCTTCGCCGAGAACACCATCTGCGGCTTCGTCTGGGCCGGTGACCACGGCTTCAAGGTCACCAATAACAGCTATTACACGGACCCGTGGCAGTTCAACTGCCCGGACAACATCGACCAGGCCGCCATCATCGAGGGCGTCAAGCGCGCCCAGGAGTACGCCGAGGGCAAGGGCTCCCTCCAGATCGCCGCCGCGGGCAACGAGAACTACGATCTCGCCCACAAGACGACCGACTCCGCGAGCCCGAACGACTCGACACCGGTCACCCGCACCATCACCAACGCCTGCCTCGACATCCCGACCGAGCTGCCGGGCGTGGTCACGGTCGCGGCCAACGGCACGGGCGTCACCAAGGCCTCGTTCTCCAACTACGGCCAGAGCGTCATCGACGTCGCGGCGCCGGGCAGCAACGTGTACTCCACCGTCCCCGGCGGCGGCTACGGCAGCAAGAGCGGCACCTCGATGGCCACCCCGCACGTCGTCGGCGTGGCGGCACTCATCGCCAGCGCCAACCCGGGCATCACCCCGGCGCAGATCCGCGCCAAGCTGGCCGCCCAGGCCAACGACATCGCCTGCCCCTCGGACGGCCGCTGCACGGGCACGACGGCCAACAACTCGTTCTTCGGCGAGGGACAGGCCGACGCCCTCAAGGCCGTCGGGACCACCCCGCCGCCCGGCAAGTACTTCGAGAACCTCGCGGACTTCTCCATCAACGACAACGCGACCGTGGAGAGCCCGATCGCCGTCACCGGCGTGACCGGCAACGCCCCAGCCACCCTCAAGGTGGGTGTGGACATCAAGCACACCTACATCGGTGACCTGAAGGTCGACCTGGTGGCGCCGGACGGCAGCGTCTACACGCTGCACAACCACGCCGGCGGCAGCGCCGACAACATCGCCCAGACCTACACCGTGAACGCCTCCTCGGAGGTCGCGAACGGCACCTGGAAGCTGCGCGTCAACGACAACGCCGCCTCCGACACAGGCAAGATCGACGCCTGGAACCTGACCTTCTAGCGCAGGGCCCGGCAACGCCCGCGTACAGCACGCACTGCGCCGGCGACAGCTCCGCGGACAAGGCGGGCTGCGGTCCTTTCGGCCATGGCTGCGAACTGCTGGGCGGCAGAGGGCACATGGGCCTCGGCGGCGGTGTACGCCGCGGTCGGGGCCTGTGGGGCTCGGAAAGTCATCGCTGCACGTCAGCCCGCGTACCGGTACTCGTTGAGGATGCCCCGAGAATGCGGGTGCGCAGGAGCCTGCGGCCTTCGAGGTCGTGGACGGGGGCGGTCTGCTGATCCGCGTCGGGCGGTAGCTGTTGGCGGGCTCGGTGGGGCCGCTGTCCGTTGTAGTGCTGCTGGTAGGCGTTCAGGATTTGTCGGGCGTGGGCCTCGCACGTGATCGGAATGTGGTCGAGTACCTCGCGCCGGATACTGCCGATCACCCGTTCGCAGTGCGCGTTCATTCGAGGCGCCCGCGGGGCGCTCAAGACCACGTCCAGGTCCTCGGACTCGAAAACGGCGTCGAAGGCTGGGCCGTACTTGCCGTCGCGGTCGCGCAGCAGGAACCTCAGCGACTCCATGCGCGTGCCCAGATCGGCGGCCACGTTGCGCGCCTGCTGGGTGGCCCAGTCCCGCGTGGGATGGGCGGTGACACCGGTGAGTTGCAGGCGCGGCGTGCCGTGTTCGAGAAACGCCAGGGCATACAACCTGTGGCCCAGCGCGGTGTCCACGTGCAAGAAGTCGACCGCGACGATGCCCTCGGCCTGGGCTGCCAGGAATTGCCGCCAGGTCGGGCCGGAGCGGCACGGGCCGGGTCGATCCCCGTCGCGTGCAGGATCTCCCACACGGTGGACGCGGCGATCGGATGTCCGAGCCGTGCCAGCTCGCCCTGGATCCCCCTGTGTCCCCAACGCGGGTTCTCCCGCGCCAGCCGCAGTACGAGCTTCCTGAGCACGGCGGCAGTCCGCGGGCGACCGGTACGGCCGGGACGTGCGGAGTAGTCCCACTTCGCGGCGATCAGTCGGCGGTGCCAGGCGGGGGTCACCGGGAAAACTCCGCACCAGCGGTGACGGGGTATCAGTGCGGACAGCGCCGCCGGGCCTTGGGTCAAGGCCCGTTCCAGCGCACGAACTCGGGTTCCCCGCGCAGGCTGAACGGCGGGCCGGCCAGCCCACGCAGCAGGAGTAACACGGTCAGGGCCCAGATACCGACGCGATAGAGCCAGTGCGGGCCGAGTTCCGGAGTGAAGTCGGCGAGGGCGAGCAGGCAGTAAGCCGCGCCCAGCAGACCGGACCCGACCAGTAGGCAGGCCGGTTTGGGCGGCATGCCAGCCCTCCGTAGACGAAGCGGCCCAACTCCGGATAGGAGCGGGCCGGCCAGGGAGTGAGCGCCCACACCACGTGCAGTGTGCCGACCGCGGTCAGGGCCACCGCGGCAATCATGGTCGTGCCGTCACGCCACATCGGCGTGCTCCTTGCCCTGGCGGGCCGTCACCAGGGCCAAGACGCCGATCGCGATCAGCAGCCACGCGCCGGACGCGGGCTCCAGCAGTGCGATCGGTATCCCGAGCCCCAGCAGGATCCATCCGGTCTCGACGGGTACCTTCCCGGTGCGCATCACGGATGTGCGGGTGAGGATGCCGAGGCCGAAGAGGGCTATTCCGCCGATCATGAACCAGAGGGTCGCCACACGGGCGTCGTTGCCCGCGCCCACGGTGTTCCATAGGCCGTCGGAGAAGATGCCCCGCCACCTCGAGTTGGCTGCGGCCCCCACCATGTGGACGGTGGCGCCAGCGAGAATCAGGCGGGGAACCCAACGCGCGAGCCGCGCGGACTCGGGTATGCGGGGAGTCGAACGGGCCGGGGTGCTCATTTCGGTGTGATCCTCTCTACAGTGCCAGGGGCTGGGCGGCTGCCCGCGTTGGTCATGCTGCGGACCACCAGGTGATGGAAGGGACGGATGAGATTGAAGTAGAGCGGACCGGTCCAGCGGCGGTAGCGCACGATCGTGACCACCTCGAACCTGGTGCGACCACCTGCCGACGGCCCAGCGAGGACAGCGAGATACCCGATCAGATGCGTGTCGGCTGACTCCAGGACGATGAACCGGTCCTCGGCGGCGGCGCTGACGGTGAAGAACGCGACCTTGTCGCCCGGTGTGAAGGAGATATCCTCGGGTCGCAACGGCACGCCGGCCGGGACGCCCGATTCACGCAGCCGCAGCAGCCGGGCGACGACCGCCCTGCCGCGAAACAGGGTCCTCATCCAGGCGGGCCGTCGCCCCATGGCCGCTGCGAGGAACCCGCGAAGAGTGGACTCGCACTCGGCTGCCTTCACATCGACGTGGTCGGCGTCGGCGAGCAGAGACGCCAGCTCGGGCACGGTGCCAATGAGGCTCACGGCGCACTCTCCTCGATGGCCGAGGCGTACGAGGTGGGCCGATCCAGCAGAGCGAGCATCGCCTCGTACAGGCCGCGCAGCTGCGCGCCCGGAAGCGGGGGCATCAGGTGCGCCGCCCCAATCCACATCACGTACAGAAGCGTGGCCATCTGTTCCGGTTGGGGGTGCCCGGCCTCATGGCAGAGATCGCGCAGATAGGCGATCCGAGTCGCGTCCACGCGTCCCTGGACCGAAGCCGCTTCAGGGTCCTGTTTCGCCCAGGCCCGCATGGCGATCTCCAGATCCGGACCGGTGTCCTTGATCGCCTCCACGACGAGCCGGCCCAGCCGCTCCCGCGCGGGCAGCTCGGCGAGCGCCTGCACCGCATCGATGATCGCCGTGGTGTGTTCAACCTCGAAGTGGGAGAGCAAGCCGCGCCGATACTTCGGCATCGACCCGAAGTGGTGGTAGAAGGAACCCTTTGACATGCCCATCCGCTCGCACAGCCGGTCCAGGGTCACCGCCGGGGCTCCCTGTTCGGCCAGCAACGCCAACCCCTCGGCCAGCCACGCCGGCTTTCCCGCGCTCATCATGATCCCTCACTCCATACCAGAAAGTTTGGTATGGAAAGAGTAGCAGAGGAGCTCCCTGTCCGAGTGAGCTAGCTCTGACCAGGGGACAAGCAGGCTGAACGCCAAGAACCATCAACGGTGAATCCAGATACCTCCACACAGAGGAACTGCCGCTGAGGGTTCCGGGCATGACGCTGCCGGCGGCGCACTGTCACCGAGATGCTCACCGGCGCGGGTCTGTCCCGCCTCTGGCCGCACCGCCGCGCGCACGCCTTCTTCGAGGAAATCGGAGCGGTTGTGCGTGCATGGGAAGCTGCGACGGCGTCGCTCCAAGATCACGGTTTGCAACAAGGTCGAGTTGATGTGCGGCGATCATGAGTTCGCGTTCGACGGTCTTCCCGACGTCGTAGCGGGGCGCCCGGTGAGGGTTCGAGGATCCGGTGAACGTCCGGTGCCCGTGCCGTTGGATGAACACGGGTCGGGAGAGCAGGCGGGCGCGGATGTTCCTGAACCCCGACGGAACCAAGCCGGGGTCTGCTGCTCCGCCTTGACCGGTTCTCCCAGGGACGCCGGAGGGTCTCCCGCGACTGGCCAGGCGCGCTGGAGCTGGGTGCGTCGGACATCCGATACAAGTTCTCCCCCGTATGGGGAACAGGTCATCCTGCGTGCTGATGTGCGACGACCTGCGCCTCAGCACGATGGAACGCATGCTGAAGATCGACGCGCTGCCCCAGGTTCCGCGTTGGGCTGTCCTCGCCGCCCACGCCGTACCCCTCGTTACCCTGCCGTCCGGCCTGTGGCGGATCGCCCAAGTTTCCGGGCTCCCGGTGGCCGAGCAGTCGGGCCGGAACGGCCGCGAGGTGGTGTTGGCCGTCTCGCTGACCGTGATATCCGAAGGCCTCGCCCTGCTCGCACTCGGGTTGGTGCGACCTTGGGGCGAGATGGCACCCCGCTGGCTCCCGCTCATCGGCGGGCGGCGAGTGCGTACGCTCGCGGCGGTGGTCCCGGCGCTGCTCGGGGCGGCGGCGCTGTGCACGATAGGAGGCTGGTTCGCCTGCTCCCAGGCGGCAGGCCTGATCGCGCGCGTCACGCAGACGCCAGCCCAGCAAGTGCTCCTCGTGGCTTGCTACTCTCCGCTGCTGGCCTGGGGGCCCCTCCTGGCGGCCACGACGGTCGCGTACTACCGGCGCAGGACGACCGTGCTGTAGAGCGAAGGATCCTAGGACGCGTTGCTCATTTCGCAGTCGGAGCCGATCAGGTTGACCTTCCCGGTCTTGGGGACCGTCGCTGTTTCGGCGCAGGTGAAGGTCATGGTGAGGTCCCTTGCCGTTGAGCCGACCCAGGCGCGCGCCTCGTTGTGGGGCTCGATCGTGAGGTAGCCGCCAGGCGGCGCGGATGCGATCGTCATGGAGTTCAGCAACCGGCTCCTCAGTGTCGAGGAAACGCGGGACGTCGTCATCGCTTCCGAGTAGGGCGACTCGTGCTGCCGCCTTGACTGCTGGGCCGCCCTCGCTCCAGAGCTCAACTACCCGGCCCCGGTCCGTCAGGGGGGTGGCATCGACAGGGTCCACGGGGTACGGCGGCTCGTCGGCCATCGCAGGGGGAGTGGTCCCCAAAAGCCCTACGACAAGGGACAGTGGCAACAGTGCGAGGCTGAGGTTTTGCACCACGCGCGATGCCCTTCCCGGACGGATTGTCCGGGGCTCTACTTTTCTCACGGTGACTCATCTCACTGACCGGCAGTCAATTGCTGCCAGGGGCTGTGCGTCGGCGCCGCAACCGCCTTCGCTGACCTGCTCCACGACTATTTGCGGGTGCTGGGCCCCGCCGTTGTAGTGGGGGCCACCGAGGTGTCGGGCTGACGGTAGGCAGCGATCGCGCCCTCCACGTCGCCGTGCTCCTCACGTATTTCGGCCAAACGCTGCGCGGCGTGTCCGTGGTCCTCGGGCTCCGCGTACGCGAGCAGTTCCTCGATCCGGTTGTGCGTGGCCAGCGGATCGGCGACCTGGTCGCGACTGTTGACAGAGGTGACGTGCCGGGTACGCAGCAGGGCGATCGCGTCATTGGTGCGGTCCTGGCGTTCCCGGATCGTGGTAAGCAGGGCGAGCGCAGTGTCGGCGTCGAGGCCGCGGCCGCACCACGGCGTGTCGCATCGGTGGTCGGTCGGGATCCAGGTGGTCAGCAGCGAGGCGGCGAGGAATCAGTCTTCGACGACGGGGCACAGCAGCTCGAATGCCTCGGCGCCACGGTCGTGGCGGGCGAGCAGGCGCCCCACGAAGGCGAGGGCCATCCGGTCGCCGGCCTGCGCGCACGAGGTAGACGGCGCTGGGGTCGGGCCTGATTCCGTACGCCTCGCTGAAAGCCGCGGTTCGTAGGCGGCTACCAACGCCCGCCTGCCCGCGAGCCACCTTCGAGCCTCCCTCGGCGAATGCCGGAGCGGCGTTTGCATGCGCATGGCCTTCCCCGTCTTCGCCCGCGGCGTCATCCCGATCCCGGGCGCCAAGTCGGCCGCCCAGCCCCTCGGCATCCCGGTCCGCTGCGGCGGTGTGGATGTACACCCAAGCGACGTCGTCGTCGCGGACGAGGAGGTCATGGTCGTCGTACCGGCCGCCCGCCGGGACGAGAACCTGGGCGCTGCCCGGGCGAAGCTCGCCAAGGAGGCCGGGGAGTTCCTCGACGTGTGGGAGGGGGCCCACCGAGCCCGTATCGAGAAGGCCATCGGAGAGCGGATGGACATGCCGCGCCAGGACGACTGATCGGTAGACGCCGTATTCGACTTCCGTTCACCTGTCCGTTCCCGGTGAGACGCGCGCTGCGAGCAGGCTGCTTCGGCACGGTCGAATTCACCGAGGAGACAGATGAAAAGAAGGTCGTTTGCAGCCGTGGGCCTGGCTCTGGCGCTCAGCGCGATATCGGCCACCGCCATGACGGCGAACGCGACCGCCTCCGGGGCCGGGGCCGGGGCCCGTGCGCCGTTCACGCTCGCCGTGTACGGCGACGCCCCGTACGGCACCTCGCCGACCGACACCTCCGAGTTCGACGCGACGCCGGCGTTCATCGCCAACGTCAACGCCGACCCGGACATCAGCACCGTGATCCATGTCGGCGACATCCACTCCGGCAAGCAGTACTGCACCGCCGCTTACGACCAGTCCGTCGCCGCGCTGTGGAAGACCTTCGCGGATCCGATGGTCTACACCCCCGGCGACAACGAGTGGGCCGACTGTCACAAGGCCAAGGAGGGCGGCGGCACGTACAACCCGCTCACCGGGAAGATCGACTACGTACTCGATCCGGCCACCGGCCATTCAGTGGACTACGCTTCCGGCAACCCGGCCGCGAACCTGGATCTGGTCCGCAAGACGTTCTTCCCCAAGCCGGGCCACACCCTCGGCAGCGGGACGCTGCGCGTCCTGTCGCAGGCGCAGCTGCCGAACTGGGCGCACCCCGAGGACGCCAAGTACGTGGAGAACGTGCTCTGGGTCAAAAACGGCACCCTGTTCGCGACGGTCAACGTGCCCGGCGGCTCCAACAACGACGCTGACCCCTGGTACGGCGCGCCGACGGCCTCACGGCAGCAGCTCGACGAGGCCGCCCAGCGCACCGCGGCCGACCTGCGCTGGCTGGACACCGCATTCGCACTCGCCAAGGCCGGCGGCATGTCCAGCGTCGTCGTCACCACCCAGGCCGACATGTGGGACGTAGACGGCAAGACGGCCGACCACGTGGCGAACTACGAGCCGGTCGTCTCCAGTCTCGCCAGGCACACCGCCGCCTTCGGCAAGCCGGTGCTCCTGCTCGTCGGCGACTCGCACGTCTACCGCTCGGACAACCCGCTCACCCAGGGCGCGCCTTGCACGGGTGACGAGGACGTCTGCGCGTACGACGCATGGAACAGCCACCCCGGCTACGCCGTCCCGAACTTCCACCGCATCGTCGTGCACGGAAGCACCACACCCCTGGAATGGCTGAAGCTGACCGTCACCCCAGGAGCCCACAACCCGACGACGTCCACCTCGTTCGGCCCGTTCACCTGGACCCGCATCACCGAGAGCTGAACAGCAAGCCCGGAGCTGAACAGCAAGACCAGCGGCGGCCCGAGGATTACCTCGGGCCGTCACTGCCATGCGGAGTCAAGCGGCGCGAGCCGGGCGTAGAGCCCGTACGCTGTGGGCCACACCACGCTGACACTGTTCCCGATGCACAGGGTCGCCATGTGCTCGGGCAAGGCATCGGGTACGAGCAGCGTCATGCCGTACGCGTCGAAGAGCCGTCGGATATCCAGGAGCGTTGAGAGGCAGCTTCGGATCGACAGCGTCTACGAGGGCGACTCCTACCGCAGCATCGAGCTGTTCGATCCAGACGGACAGCGTCGCAGCGAGGTGAAGACCAGCCTGGACCGCGTCGCCCGGCTGATCGAGGGAGATACCCATGGCCGCCGTGAAGCGCTCCGTCTCCTCACGGAAACGGGCGACTTCACTACGAGCCGCGATCTCACGGGCCTTCCGCCTTACAGGGTCTTCGCCATCCGGCGCGATGGGGAGCAGTTCGATCAACAAAGGATCGCTATCCATGGCGCCACCGAGGGCAGCAGGATCCGGGTGACGCTGCCCCGGGGTACGGACTGAACCGGACCGACAGTCACCCGGCCGTGCGCCTGATCGTGCTGATCCCCGACCGCCGGGACAGAGGCGTGCAAGGCGCTGGATGTAGGAGGTGGTTGTCTCCCACTGCAGGGGGGCCGCACGCCAGGAGCTGGGGTTCTGGTGCGACCCGACGCCAACGGATTTAGCACTCGTTCCGGGATGAAACACCGGGAGAAAACGACCTCGAAGAGGGAGCGTCCCGAAGCGGCGGAAACCTCGAGGGGCTGAGTACCGGTGCGGGACCCGCCGGCGGACCGGCCGTAGTAGTGATGAAGTCCCTGTAATGGGGGCGGAGCGAAGGGGCCGGGTCATCCGTGGCTGTGTTCGTTCGATCAACCAGGTGTTCCCTGGGAGGAGTCGCATGGGCGAGCCGAAGTTGGCAGAAAAGCCGTTACCCCGGGTACACCGGACCAGGCGTCCGGCACCTGACCAGGAACGAAATCCGGTCCCGAGGACGGCCGGCGTTCATGACGGGGCTCCTGGCCTACGGGTTGGCATACGGCGGCGACCGCTACTGCTCGGTGGGGCCCAGGTCCGGGGTCGGGCGCAGCTCGACGGTACGGGGGCGGTGGGCGGCGTGCAGTTCGAGCACGACGATCTCGTTGGCGCCTGCCCGCAGCACCGGCTTCGGCACGTACAGCGACCCCTGTGGGCCGCGCGACCAGTAGCGGCCCAGGGCGAAACCGTTGACCCAGGCGTTGCCCTTCGTCCAGCCGCGCAGGTGGAGGAAGGTGTCGGCCGGCTCGGCGAGGTCGACGGTGCCGCGGTGGAAGGTGGGCCCGGTCGGCGTCGTGGTGGTGTTGGTGAACGGCAGCTGCGTCAGGGAGGTCAGCGGCAGGGGCCGGCTGCACCACCCGGTCAGTGCGGATCCGTCCAGGAGGATGGCGCCGAGCAGTCCTTTGCGGTCGTGGATGCCCGGCCCGTAGTTGACTCGCCCCTGGTTCTCCACCAGCACGCTCAGTACGGTGCCCGCGCGCGGCACGGTGAAGGCGATGGCCCGCTCGTGGTTCTCGCGCTCCAGCACCCCGATGGGCAGGCCGTCGAGGAACACCTGGGCGCGGTCGCGCACCTGCTCCACTTCCAGCAGTACCGGTCCTGCCGCGGGCAGCGCGGTCTCGTACAGTACGAATCCGAAGTCCTGCCCGAGTTCCTCCATCGTCAGTGGCCGCTCGGACGCCACCGCGTCACCCAGATCGGCAGCGCACGCGAGCAGGGAGGCGCTGTCGGTGAGCGCGATGGTGTGGGGGGCGAGTTTGGCCCCGGGGTGGGGGACGGGCTCGGCGGGGACCGGCGCGTACTTGGCGAGGACCCGGCGGAACGCGGTGAATTTCTCGGTGGGGTCACCGGCCTCGTCCAGCGGTGCGTCGTAGTCGTAGGAGGTGATGGTCGGCCGGTAGGTGTGTTTGTCGTTGGCGCCGTTGGTGAAGCCGAAGTTGGTGCCGCCGTGGAACATGTAGAAGTTCACCGAGGCCCCGGTCGCGAGCAGTTCGTCCAGCTCCTGGGCGGCCTGGGCCGGGTCGCGGATGACGTGGTGGGCGCCCCAGCGGTCGAACCAGCCGTTCCAGAACTCGGCGCACAGCAGCGGGCCGGCCGGCTGGTGTGCGCGCAGGGCGGCCAGGCTCTGCGCCGAGCGGCTGCCGAAATTGGCTGTCGCGAGCACGCCCGGCAAGGCGCCCCGCTCCAGGTCGGCGGGCTGGTCACAGGTGAACAGCGGCACGTCGACACCGCACCGGCGGAGCGTGGCGGCTAGGTGCTCCAGATAGGCGGTGTCGTCGCCGTAGGCCCCGTACTCGTTCTCCACCTGCACCGCCAGCACCGGGCCGCCGCGGGTGGCCAGGTAGGGCTGCAGGGGGGTGAGGAGCTGGGCGAGGTAGCGGTCCAGCGCGGACAGGAACCGGGGGTCCCGGCTGCGCAGGGCGATGTCCGGCTCGGCCAGCAGCCAGGACGGCAGGCCGCCGCCCTCCCACTCGGCGCAGATGTACGGGCCCGGCCTGAGCAGTACGTGCAGCCCCTCGGCCGCGGCCAGGTCGAGGAAGGCCGGCAGGTCCAGTTCGCCGTCCATCCGGAAGGAGTCCGGGCGCGGCTCGTGCAGGTTCCACGGCACGTACGTCTCGACGGTGTTGAGGCCCATCAGGCGGGCCTTGTGCAGCCGGTCCGCCCACTGCGCGGGGTGGACGCGGAAGTAGTGCAGTCCTCCGGACAGGATTTGGAAGGGTGCGCCGTCGAGCCGAAACCCGCTGTCGTCGAAGTCAAGAACGGGCATGTGCGAGTGCTCCTGTGCTGAAGGGGGAGTGTGAGGTGGGGCGGTGCCGGCCTCGAAGAGGCGGGTGGGCCGGCCAGCCGCGCGGAGGGCTCCCGCGCGGCCGGCCGGGTACCCGTACGCGCCGGCAATCTGTTACGCCGCGGAACTGCTGGGGCGGTGAACTGCTAGAGGGTCTGCCACTTCTGGTTGTCGCCCGCCCAGCAGTCGTAGAGCTGGCCTTGGGCGGTGGTCTGGTCCAGGTCGAGGCAGCGGCCCGACTGGACGCCGCGGATCGTGCCGTCCGAGGAGAACGTCCACTTCTGGTTCGCGCCGCCGTTGCAGTCGTAGATGCCGACCGCGCTGCCGTTGGCCGTCGCCTGGCCGCCGACGTCCAGGCACTTCTCGCCGTTGTAGACGGTGAGCTGTCCCGACGGCGTCCTGGTCCACTTCTGGTTGTCGCCGCCGTTGCAGGTCCACGCCATGACCTGGGTGCTGTTGGTATGGGTGGCGCCGGGGACGTCGAGGCAGCGGTTGGTGCCGCTGAGGCTGTGCAGGGCGCCCGTGTGCGCGCCGGGATCCAGGCCCCAGGCGTACTTGAGCCGGTCGATGCCGCTGATGTTGCGGACGCCCAGCGACAGGTTGGTGCCGCTGCCCTGAAGGGCGAACAGGGAGTAGTAGTCGTAGGTGGGCCGCTCGTTGTGCGGGCCACCGAGGGCAGGCCAGTAGACCGCGCCCACGCCGAGGGCGCGGACGGTGTCGGTGTCGGCACGCAGGTAGCGGATGAAGTTGTCGGTGCTGGTGGTGGTGTTGTAGTTCAGGCCGTCGTCCATCGGCGCGCCGAACTCGTCCAGGACGGTGCGTGAGGCGCAAGGGCCGATGCCGTCCTTGAAGTGGGCGACCCATTGGTCGTAGGTCTTGGCGGCGCTCATGAAGGCGTAGTGGTGGTAGGAGAGGTAGGTCCCGTCCAGGCGGCTGTCGCCGCACACGGGCTTGACGTCACCGTTGTAGCCGACACCGCTGATGAAGATCCGGCCCCGGGGGACCGAGGGGCGGTCGGCGAGCCAGGTGGCGGCGACGTTCGTCCACTCGGTGGCGTCGTAGCCGTGGGGCTCGTTCATCGGCTCGAAGTAGACCAGGCCGTTGGAGCCGTACTTGGCGACAACGGTGTTCCACATGGCGTTGCAGGCGGCCATGTCGACGATCCGGCCGTTGGAGGACGCCCCGTCCTCCCAGTAGGACAGGACGACCTTGAAGCCCTTGGCGGTCGCGGAGTCGATGGCGCCGGTGTAGGCGTTCCACCAGGCGGTGCCGACGGATTTGGTGTTGACCGGCAGGCGGACGGTGTTGGCGCCGAGGGTGGCCTTCAAGCCGTTGTAGACGGCGTCCGCCTTGGCCTTGACGGTGGCGTAGCTGTCGGTGACGTTCAGTCCTTCGAGGACGACGGGTCCGTCGACGTAATTGTCGCCCGGGCGGGCCCAGTTCACGCCCTGGAACTGTGCGGCGGCGAACGGCGGGGTGTCGGCTGCGGCCGGGGAGGCGTCGGTCAGGGCGGTGAGCGGTGCGAACAGAGCGGCGCCCAGCAGACAGGCCAGGACGCGGTGGACGGTGCGGGACGGGGAGGGGTGGGGCATGGCTTTCCCTTTCTGTGAGGCAGTACCTCGGGGCAGGCACGACGACGAGCAGGAGGAAGCGCATGGCGATGCCGGGGCGCGGTCCGGTGGGCCGGGAGCGGGGCCCCGCCGCCGGTCGGGTGCACGTCGGCGGGGCGGGCATGCGCGGATGATCGCGCGCCGGGGTCTACTTGACGGTGAAGCCCTGGTCCTTGGCGTACTTGAGGGAGGCCTCCTGCCAGGCCTTCAGCCCGCTGTCCAAGGTGGTGCCGCTGACGTACGCCTTGCCGACGGTGTCGTTGAAGACGCTGTTGGCGTAGACCTGGAAGGGCAGGTAGGACCAGCCGGGGGCGACTTGGGTCGCCGACTGCGCGAGTACCTGGTTGATCTTCTGGTTGCCGAAGTACGGGTCTTGCTTGTCCAGGAAGGCGGGGGAGTTGAGCTGCTTGGTGGTGGCGGGGAACGCGCCTGCGTCGACGCGGCTCTGCGCGCCCGCGTTGACGGTGGCGTACTGCAGGAAGGCGTAGGCGAGTTTCTTGTTGGCGCTCGCCTCGGTGAGGGCCAGCGAACTGCCGCCGTTCTCGGCGGTGACCTTGGCCCCGCTCTGCCACTGCGGCATGGGCGCGACACGCCACTTGCCGGTGCCGCCCTTGACACCGGATTCGAGGGGGCCGGGCATCCAGGCGCCGGTGACGAGCGAGGCGATGCTGCCGTCGCCCAGCCCCTGGTACCAGGCGTCGCTCCAGGCGGTGACCGGGGAGAGGAGCTTGCCGCTGACGAGCTGCTGCCAGGCGGCGGTGAACTTCTTGGTGCCGGCCTCGTCGAAGTTCACGCCGACCTGGGTGCCGTCGACGGTGTAGGGCTTGCCGCCGGCCTGCCAGATCATGCTGGTGGCGAATCCGGCGTCGCCGGTGTCACTGGCGAGATACGCCTTGGGGTCGGCCGCGTGCAGCTTCTTGGCTGCGGCGAGGTACTCGTCCCACGTCGTCGGCACCGCGATCTTGTACTTGTCGAAGACCTCCTTGTTGTAGAACAGGGCCATCGGGCCGGAGTCCATCGGCAGGCCGTACACGCCCTTGGCGCCGGCGTGGACGGAGCCCCACGGGCCAGGGGTGAAGCTGGAGTTGAGCTGGTCGGCGCCGAACGCCGTGAGGTCGGCGACGGACTTGGCGAGCGTGAACTGCGGCAGGGCGTAGTACTCGATCTGCGCGAGGTCGGGGACGCCCTTTCCGGCCTTGACCGCGTTCTGCAGCGCGGTGTACTCGTCCTTGTTGGTGCCGGCGTTGACCAGCTTGACCGTGACCTTGGGGTACTTGGCCTGGAAGTCGGTGACGACCTTCTGCAGAGTCGGCTCCCAGGCCCACACCGTGATGCTGCCGCCGGTGTCCAGGGCGGCCTGGAGATCGGCGGCGGACGCGGGCTGCGCGCCGCCCGAGTCCTTGGAGTCGGAGGAGCCGCAGGCGGTCGCGGTGAGAGCGACCGACAGGGCGGCCGCGCCCAGCAGGAGGGCGCGACGGCGGGCTATCGCCATGAGGGTGTTCCTTTTCATGAGGGTGTCTTCAGACGTGGATCGGGGTGCGGGGGAGAGGGGTGAGTGGGGCCGTGCGCCGGTCAGCCCTTGACGCTTCCGGCGGCCAGGCCCGACTGCCAGTACCGCTGCAGCAGCAGGAACGCCGCGATCAGGGGCACGATGGTCAGGAGCGATCCGGTGATCACGAGGTTGAACACCACGTCCCCACCGACGGTGGCGGCCTGGGCGTTCCAGCTGTTGAGGCCAAGGGTCAACGGATACCAGTCGGGGTCCTTCAGCATGATCAGCGGCAGGAAGTAGTTGTTCCAGGTCGCGACCACGTTGAAGAGCAGGACGGTGACCATGCCGGGTGCCAGCATCGGCATGCTGATCGAGAAGAACGCGCGGAACTCGCCGGCACCGTCGACCCGGGCCGACTCGAGGATCTCCTTCGGGACGGCGTCAGTGGCGAAGGTCCACATCAGGTACAGGCCGAACGGCGAGATCAGCGACGGGATGATGATCGCCCACGGGGTGTCGGTCAGTCCCAGCTCGGAGAACATCAGGAACGTGGGGACCGCCAGCGCCGTGCCGGGCACGGCAACCGCTCCGATGACGGTGGCGAACACGGCCCGCTTGCCGACGAAGTCGAACTTGGCCAGCCCGTACCCGGCGAGCGTGGCGAGCAAGGTCGCGCCACCCGCACCGACCACCACGTACAGCAGGGTGTTGAGCAGCCAGCGGGTGAAGATCCCGTCGTTGTAGGTGAAGGTGTCGGCGATGTTGCCGAACAGGGCGAAGTCACCGTCGAGCCACAGGCCGAAGGAGTTGAACAGCCCCTGCTGCGTCTTGGTGGCGTTGATCGCCAGCCAGGCCAGCGGCAGCAGCGTGTAGATCAGCATGATCGCCGTCAGGGCGGTCAGGGTGGCGCTGCGCCGCTTGTGGCGTGAGGTGCTGCGGGTGGCGCGGAGCGTGAGCGGGCCGGAGCGGGTACCGGGGCGCCGTGCCGGGCGGGGTGTGTGCCGCAGGCGGGGAGTGGTGGTCGCCATGGTCAGAGTTCCTTCCGCATGCCGCGCAGCTGGACGGCGTAGGCGATGATCATCGTGATCACGCCCATGACGATGGCGATGGTCGCCGCGTAGTTGAACTGCTGCCCGGCGAAGGACAGGGAGAAGGCGTACAGGTTCGGGGTGAAGTCGGACGTGATCGCGTTCGGCGCCAGGTTCTTGAGGATGCTCGGCTCGTTGAACAGCTGGAAGCTCCCGATGATCGAGAAGATCGTCGCGATGATCAGGGCCCCGCGCAGCGCCGGGAGCTTGATCGCCCGGATGATCCGCAACTGTCCCGCTCCGTCGATCTCCGCGGCCTCGTAGAGCGCCGGGTTCACCGTCCGCAGTGCCGAGTAGAGGATCAGCATGTTGTAGCCCACGAACTGCCAGGTCACGATGTTGCCGATGGACGCGAGGACCAGGTCGGGCGAGAGCGGGTCCGGGAGGGTGATCCCGAACGCGTCGTTGAGATTGCCGACCAGGCCGAAGCGCGTGCCGTACATGAAGCCCCACATGAGTGTGGCGACAACGGCCGGCACCGCGTAGGGCAGGAACACCGCGATCCGGAAGAAGCTCGATCCGTACAGGCGGCCGCTGTCGATGGCCAGCGCGAGCAGGAGCGCGAGGAACAGCATGATCGGCACCTGCACGGCCAGGAAGGCCGCCACCCGGCCGAAGGACGACCAGAACTGCGCGTCGCCGAACGCCTCGGTGTAGTTGTCGGCGCCGACGAAGCTGGTTCCGCCGATCAGCCGGGTGCGGAACAGGCTCAGGTAGATCGAGTATCCGATCGGGGCGAGGAAGACCAGGGCGAACACCGCCATGAACGGACCGACGAACTGCCAGCCGGTCCACGACCGCCGTTCGGGGGCCGATGGCCTCGCGGCGGGTCGCGCCCCCGCCTCTGGTACTGCGGCCACCATGTCGCTCCTTGCTCCTCGCTGCTGGGACACCGACCTGTCCGGACGATGGGTGTTTACGTAAACATCGTGCCGAACACAAGGCGCCGACCCGATCCGTGCAGGGAGGCCGAGCGGGCCGGGCAGCGCGATGTTTACGTAAACTTGTGCGGTAGCGTGGCACCCGTCACGCCGATCGGTCAAGGTTTCGCGGACGTTACGTTTCCGCTGGCCGCACTGGCCGGCGACGGGCGGACGGACAGGAGTGAAGGGGTGATGGACCTGAGTGAGCGGGGAGCACAAGATCCTGTTCCTGCCGGCGGCGCGCAGCGCGGCGGCTCGGGCATACCGGGCGGACGCCGCAAGCAGCGCGTGTCCATGGCCGACGTCGCGCAGCGCGCGGGCGTGTCGTCCCAGACCGTGTCGCGGGTGTCCAACGGCCACCCCGGCGTCATCGGCTCGACCCGCGAGCAGGTACTCACAGCCATGCGCGAACTGGGCTACCGCCCCAACAGCGCGGCACGCGCCCTGCGGTACGGACAGTTCAACACCATCGGCGTGATCCTCCACGGCCTGTCCACCACCGGTAACAGCAACACCGTGGAGGCGATCGCGACCCAGGCCGCCGCCGAGGGATACGCCATCACTCTGATCCCCGTCGACATCCCGACCCAGGACAACGTGCTGGGCGCCTTCACGCGGATGGGCGAACTGGCCGTCGACGCCGTCATCGTGTTCATGGAGATCCACCTGCTCGACGCCGGCACCGTGGCGCTGCCGCCCGGCGTGCCCGTGGTCGTCGTGGACTCCGACGCCGGAGACCGCTACCCCGTCGTCGACACCGACCAGACGGGCGGCGCCCGGCGTGCCGTCAGCCATCTGCTCGACCTCGGCCACGCGACCGTCTGGCACGTGACCGGCCCGGAGTCGTCGTACGCGAGCGAGCGGCGCGCCCGGGCGTGGCGGACGGTCCTGGAGGACGCTGGCCGGCCGGTGCCGCCGCCCCTGCGGGGCGACTGGTCGGCCGCTTCGGGCTACGCGGCCGGCCTCGCGCTCGCCGAAGAGCCGCAGTGCACCGCGGTGTTCGCCGCCAACGACCAGATGGCCCTCGGCCTGCTGCGCGCCTTCCACGAACGAGGCAGGGCTGTCCCCGGCGACATCAGCGTGGTCGGGTTCGACGACATCCCCGACGCGGCTCACTTCATTCCGCCCCTGACCACGGTGCACCAGGACTTCGCCGAGGTCGGCCGGCGCAGCGTCCAGGAGGTCCTGCGCCAGATCCGCGAACACGACGTCCCGCGCTCGGGCACCGACATCGTCTCGACGCGCCTGACGGTCCGGGACAGCACGGCGCCGCCGTCCCGGCCCGCATAGCGGGTGGCTTTGACGCCGGCCTGCTTCAATGCGGTGACCTGGGCGGTCAGATCCTGATCGGTCGGCTTGATCTTCTGCTCGACGATGCTCAGCTTGTGCTGCCGCGCGGCGTAGGTGGCTCCGGCGAGGGCGTTCTCACCGTATTCGCCTTCGAAGTAGACATGGCCGATCTTGTCGCCCGGCTGCAGCTTGGCCGTACGGACGAGGAAGTCGACGCCGTTGACCATGTCGATGTCGTAGGCGGCGGCGGTCTGGGCGATGGGGTGCTGCACGGTGAGGACTCCTCAATGCCGCTCCGGCTGAGGGCCGTGGACGAGGTGATCAGGACTGCGGTCAGCGCGGCGGGCATCGACCCGGCGCAGGGCCGTCCGACCGTCGTGGCCGACGCCCAATCGAACAGGACGGGCTGGATGGCCGTCCGCGAGAAGACCGCCGCACAGTCGGAGATGAACGCGATCTGCGCCGACCTGGAGCGCCAGGGCTGGACGCTGAACCCGAACGGCGACCGCCCCGACGCCTCCCGCAGCTACAAGCGCGGGGGTTGGTACCTGCTGGTGAGCACGCGCGGGAAGACCCAGGTGCCGTCCACCACTTCCGCCTTGACCGACTCGCAGACCTACCTGACTCTGGCCGGGCTCCAGCTGAACCTTTCCGACATACCCCTCCCCGAGATCACCGTCCGTATCGGCTGACCCCTCGCAGAGAAGCCCACACCGTCTTCCGGGGACACCCCGGTGTCCTGGGCCCGGCCGAGTTGGCGGGCCCTGTGCGGGAGAGCATGTCCCACCTGTAGCCGCGCCCGGCATAGCGACGTCGCTGCTTTCGTCGCTGCGGCAGACCCGGATGAAGGGCACCTCGATGCTTGGGTCGATGCGCGGCTTGGCCCGGTGGTTGAACAGCCAGGCGACCTCGGGATGGTTGGGGGAGTAGCGGACCCTCCCAGAGCCCCTGCTGCGCTGGGAGCCCGCAGGGCCCGCGGATCGCACCGAGGAATGCTCCTACGGCTCGTCTGCCACCGGCGGTTCCAACGCCGCTGACTTCGCCCGCCGTACGGACGTCGTCGGCGGCGATGTCAGCGCGGCCGTGCAGTAGTGGCTGTTGGATCGACTTCGATCCCGACGTGCTGGCCGCCTACCGGCCCACTGGAAAGGGCCGAGTCGAGCGCCAGGTCCTGTTCGTCCGCGACCACGTCTTGGCCGGACGCGCCTTCTCCTCGATCGAGGAACTGGACTCCGCATTCACTGCCTGGGTTCCGCTGCGGCGGGCCGAAGTCCACGGCACCCACGGCGAGGTCATCGGTCTGCGGGCGGTCCGCGAACACATGGCTCTCCGCCCACTGCCGGCCACTCCATACGTGGTCGCCCAGCGGCACCTCCGCTACGTCGGCAAGGACTGCCTCGTCGCCTTCGAAGCGAACCTCTACTCCGTGCCGGCTCTATGGATCCGCCCGCGGCAGCTGGTCGAGATCCGAGCCACGAAGTCCCAGGTCACCCTGCATGCCACCACACCCAACCGCCAGGGGGAGACTCTGCTGGCCACCCATCCGCGGGCAGTTGGCCGCGGGGCCCGGGTCGTGGACGGGCGGCACTGGGACGGTCTGCCCACCGGAGCCGGCCGCCGCGTCACAGCGGGCGGAGACGTGCCCGCACCCCGCCGACAGGACGGCGTGTCAGAGGCGGGATCGCTGTGGGCCTTGTTGAACCGGGCCGCGGCCACCCAAGTCGAGGTCGGCCGCAGACCGGTGTCGATCTATGACGAGCTGACCGGAACACCCGCCCCTTCACACCCACCAGACCACGAAGGAATCGTCTTGAGCGAGCTGGTCTCCACCCGCATCCGCAACACGGCCGCCAAGCTGGGCCTGCCCCACCTGGCCGAGGCCCTGACCCAGTACGCGCAGCGGGCCGACGAGGCCAAGATGGGCTACCTCGACTTCATCGACCTGGTCCCCTCCGAAGAACTCGCCGTCCTCGATGGACCACAGGGCGTCGACTCGACCAGGGCCTTGGCCGCGGACCACGGTGGTACGGCGAATGCAGGGGCGTCCCGGGCGGTCCCCCGGTATGGTCGGCGGTCCGGGGCGCTGGCGGGTTTCCGGATGCCGAATCCCTACCGGTTCCAGGAGTGCTCCGTGTCTCACGATGTCTCAGGCGACGCCCAGGTCACACTGATCTCCATCGGCCGGTCGGAGCCGGAAGCCTGGGAGGTCCAGCGCCAGCGCCGGAAGATCGTCGGCGGCGTGATCGCCCTGATAGCAGTGGCCGGCGCCATCGGATGGGTGGTGGTCACCGGGAACGAGGATTTCAAGGCGGTCAAGCACACGGCCGTGCTTCCGGACGGATTCGGCGCTTACACCGCTTCGAGGCCCGGCACACCCGAACAGGCCGGGCTGAGGAGCTCGAACACGGACCCCAACAAAGGCTATGCAACGGTTAGTTACGGCACGGCCGACGGCAAGGGGCTCGTCATCGAAGTCACTCTGGATCCCGCATTCGCGCAAGAGCCGGGAGAGGCGATCCAAGAACTCGCCGTGCTTTTCGGAACGAAGGTCGACAGCACGACCGTGAAGGAGTACGGCGCGGGTTCCGTGGGCGGAAAGATCCTCTGCGTTGACATGAGAACAGCCGCTAAAGCGGTCACCCAGTGCGTCTGGCACGACAAGTCCGCGAATGTCACGCTGTCGTCCCTACGCGACCATCACACCGTGATCTCCGCCGACGCGCCCGACGACCTCCGCGCCTTCATCAATGCTCTGCGACTCACGGTGAAGTAACTCATGGCATTCGGGCATGCGACTTCGTCTCTGTCCGAGCCGGGGGTTCCGCTACATGGACGCCGACGGGCGCCCGGTCACTGGTCCCGTCCGGGGTCGATGCCAGTATCGCGGCAGCGCGGTGGAGCGGCAGTCCGCCGCGGTGCGGGAGCTGTCTCGCTGGGCGTTCCCCGAGCCCGACGTCGTCCCGGACGATGCGCCGGCCTCGATCGAGCAGGCACGCGCATAAGAGCTTGCAGATCATTAACACGTCGTCTTGATCTTGGTTGCGGGCTCGCCGGTCAGGGTGAGGACGCGGGCTTGGAGAACGGCGAGGGTCGCGGGTGGGGCTGCTGCGGGCGGGATGGTGATCCTGTGCGCCTTGATCAGTTTCCTGTTCTTGAGGAGGGTGCGGTGCATGGCCGTGCGGCTGCTGCCGAACAGTACGGCCAGGGGTTCCGCGGCTAGCGCGACCCGCAGGTGAAGCACGGTGGCCAGGACTTGTTCGGGGAAGGTGAGCCGGGGTGGACGGCCGGTTTGGGTATCACCGTCAGGAGCCAACGTTGTGGTGAGTTCGTCCAGTTGGGGGCGGGTCATCCCGGTCAGGGCGGGATCAGAGAGCAGGGCCTGGTCCCACTTCGAGGCGGGTTCTTGCGGGGTTCGCGCCGCTGGGACGGTGGGGCAGGGCTGGGGGTGGAGGTCATAGTTCCAGTCACCGTGGAACGTGTGCCGGACCAGCGGCAGGGCGGCCATCTCCGCGTCGCCGATCTTCACGCCGGTGGGGTAGCTGTTGGTGTCGAGGGCGGCCTTCACGCGTAACCCGGTGGGGGTGGTGGTCGCCGCGATGCTGTTCACGATGACTTCGTGGCTGGTCAGCGGGCGGCCACGCCAGTTCATGGTGATGTGCGAGAAGAGTCGGTGCTCGATCTTGTTCCACTTCGATGTGCCTGGACAATGCCGTTGCTTGAACTCGTTAAGCAGTTCGCAGTGACGCTGCAGGGGCGGGGTCGTTGGACCAAGCATGCATCCTTGGGTGGGGTTGTCGGGCCTTCCCCCGTGATGGTGGGCACGCGGTTATTGATCACGCGGCGAGCGTGAGTTTAGCGTTGTGGTGTCGGTGTTCGTAGGCGTCGGGGCTGAGGTGGCCGTTGGTGGAGTGTCGGCGGCGGGTGTTGTAGCGAGTCAGCCAGGCGAAGACGGTGCGGCGGCAGGTGGTGGCGTCGCCGTAGTCGTGGGCGCTTTGGAGGGTCTCGCGTTTCAGTGAGGCGTGGAAGCTTTCGCAGGCTGCGTTGTCGGCGCTGGTGCCGACCGCGCCCATCGACCGGGTGACCCCGAGGTGGTCGCAGAGGCCGGCGTAGGCCCTGGATCCGTACTGGGCTCCGTGATCGGAGTGAAAGACCGTGCCGTCCAATGAGCCGCGGGTGCGGGCGGCCATCCGGAGCGCGTCGGAGACCAGGTCCGTGCGCATGTGGTCGGCGATGGACCAGCCGACGATCTTGCGGCTGAAGCAGTCCAGCACGGTCGCGAGATAGAGGAATTTCCCGCCCGCAAGCGGGAGATACGTGATGTCGCCCATGAGCTTGCACCCGGGCTCGGTGGCGGTGAAGTCCCGGCCGAACAGGTCGGGGACGGTCCCGGCTGCCGGGTCGGGGACAGTGGTGCGGACGCGTCTGCGCAGGCGGATCCCGGTGATGTCGAACGCCCGCATGACCCTGGCGATCCGCTTCTCGTTGACCGCATGTCCCCTCTCGCGGAGCTCGGCGGTCACCCGCGGGGAGCCGTAGGCGCCGCCGGACTCGCCGTGGACCTCACGGATCTTCTCGGCCAGGACCAGGTCCTCGCGCTGCCGCGCGGCACGGGCTTCGGCGCCGGCGAGCCACTTGTAGTAACTGGACCGGTTGACGTCCAGGACCTGGCACAGCCGCTTCACCTCGTAGGTGGCCCGGAGGTCGTCGACGAACTGGAAGCGGCTGATCACCAGTTCGTCTCTCCGGCGAAATACTTGGCCGCCTTGCGGAGGATGTCCCGCTCGGTCGCGAGCTTGCGCTCACTCGCCTCGAGTTCCGCCACCCTCGCCTCCAGGCGCCGGACCCGCTCGTCCGGATCAGCGGACGCGACCGCTGCCGGCCGGGAGGGAGGCCGCGCAGCCGCGGCGGTGACGCCACGGCGTTCGCGGTCCCGCAGCACCCACGCACGCAGGGTCGCCCGGTTGATGCCCAGGTCAGCGGCGATGCTCTTGTACGTCGCCCCGGGTGTGGACTCGTACAGGGCCACAGCATCGGCCTTGAATTCGTCCGAATAGTCCTTCAGCGCCATCGGCGGTCTTCTCGCTTCCTCCGGATCAAGCAGATCCAGTATCAGCGTGTCCACCACACAGGGGGAGGCCCCGTCAGATCATGTGCGGTTGGGGGTGGTGACGCGGTGGGTGACGCCGGAACTGGTTGCCGGGGTGCTGGAGAAGTGCCGGGTCCGGGACAAGAAGCCCGGCGCGCTGCCCGCTGGGTTCATGGTCTATTTCACCCTTGCGCTGGCACTGTTCCAGCAGGACTCATACGACGATGTAGCTGAACAACTGGTCGGCAGTGTGCCAGAGTTGAGTGCGTGCATTCCGAACAAGTCGTCGTTTACCCGGGCGCGCGGGCGTCTGGGGCCCCTGGTGCTGGAGGCCGTGTTCCAGGAGCTGGCCGGCCCGTTGGCGCCGGTCGGGCTGGAGGGCTCCTTCTACCACGGTATGCGGCTGGCGGCGGTGGACGGGTTTGTGCTGGACGCGCCGGACACAAAGGTGAATCGGGCTGCGTTCGGCGGACCGACCAAGAACGGCCAGTCGGCGGGGTTTCCCCAGGTGAGGGTGGTGACACTGACCGAGTGTGGCACCCACGCGCAGATCGACGCGGCGGTGGGCGGCTTCAACGGCGGCGAGCGGGAACTCGCGATCACTCTGGCCGGCTCGGCAGCCGGGATGCTCGTGGTCATGGACCGCAACTTTCCCGGAGTCGCCTTGTGGAAGGCGTATCTGGAAGCCGGGTCACATCTCCTGCTCCGGGCCCGTTCACCAGTGGCCCACCGTCCGGTCGAGCATCTGGCTGACGGCACCTACTTGGCGAGGATGAACCTGGCCGGGCAGAAGGGCGCGCACCCCGGCGGTGTACTGGTCCGGGTGATCGAGTACCGCATCGACGGCGGTGAGATGGTCAGGCTACTGACCGACCTGCTGGACCCGGTGGAGTACCCGGCGGCGGAGCTGGCAGCTCTGTACCGGGAAAGATGGGAGGCGGAGTCGGCATTTCGGCAGATCAAGACGTTCCAGCGCGGACCGGCCGAAGTTCTGCGCTCTGGCGACCCCGCCCTTGTCCGGCAGGAGGTCTGGGCTCATCTGACGGTGCACCACTGCCTGACCCGGGTCGTCATGCAGCTGGCTGACGACAACGGTATCGACCCGGACCGGGTGTCGTTCGTCAAAGTCCTCAAGCACACACGCCGTAGCGTGGTCCGCCAGTGCGCGGACACGCCGACGAAGATCAAGAAGTTCCTGGCCGTGATGGCGGCAAAGGTCCACCGCAAGCTTGACAACGGCACCCGGCGTCTACGGGAGGCGGACCGGCACCTGAAGCGCCCGGACTCGAAGTACTCCTCCAAGCTTTCCTACCGAATCAACACCCGGGACCGGCAACCCACACGGAGGGTCGAGCCCAAGGTCATCACTCTGCATCCCGGGATAGTTCACTAATCAAGCAACGGCATTGTCCAGGCACATCGAAGTGGAACAAGATCGAGCACCGACTCTTCTCGCACATCACCATGAACTGGCGTGGCCGCCCGCTGACCAGCCACGAAGTCATCGTGAACAGCATCGCGGCGACCACCACCCCCACCGGGTTACGCGTGAAGGCCGCCCTCGACACCAACAGCTACCCCACCGGCGTGAAGATCGGCGACGCGGAGATGGCCGCCCTGCCGCTGGTCCGGCACACGTTCCACGGTGACTGGAACTATGACCTCCACCCCCAGCCCTGCCCCACCGTCCCAGCGGCGCGAACCCCGCAAGAACCCGCCTCGAAGTGGGACCAGGCCCTGCTCTCTGATCCCGCCCTGACCGGGATGACCCGCCCCCAACTGGACGAACTCACCACAACGTTGGCTCCTGACGGTGATACCCAAACCGGCCGTCCACCCCGGCTCACCTTCCCCGAACAAGTCCTGGCCACCGTGCTTCACCTGCGGGTCGCGCTAGCCGCGGAACCCCTGGCCGTACTGTTCGGCAGCAGCCGCACGGCCATGCACCGCACCCTCCTCAAGAACAGGAAACTGATCAAGGCGCACAGGATCACCATCCCGCCCGCAGCAGCCCCACCCGCGACCCTCGCCGTTCTCCAAGCCCGCGTCCTCACCCTGACCGGCGAGCCCGCAACCAAGATCAAGACGACGTGTTAATGATCTGCAAGCTCTTATGCGCTCATTTCGACGTGGTGAGCGATAGGCACATGGTCAATTGGCGAGCCGAAGGTCGGTGACGAGGCGGAAGCGCTCAAGGACCACCAGCGTGGCGTCGTTCACGGTGAATGTGGCATCGCCCAACGCGGCCCGCATCTCCGGGCCGTGCCAAAAACGCTCATGGCCGCCGCGCCACTCGGCCACGGTCGTGTGACCCTCGCCTTCGTCCATCGCATGGGCGAGGTCTACTTGCGCCAATGGCAGGACGCGCACGCTGGTCACCTCGATGACGGCGACCGGACGGTCAGTGGGATCGACTACCTGGGCGCCGTCGACATTGTCGGTACCCCCTGCCTGGTGCGGTGGATCAACGCTACTCGCCCCCGAGCCTCGTGTGTCGGGCCTGGAGAACGCCCGACCGTCTGGCTCCCGAACGCACAAGAGCGGCCGGTCGCCACCGCATTGGGCCACGAACCGCTTCGCGGGAGCCGGCCGGCCGAAGCCGCGCCCGAAAGCGTGATCCCTCACTGCCGGCCGCCACCGGACCCGCAGGCACCGACCACACGAAGAGAGTAGATGGGTACGTACCCGTACCCATATGCTGGTGGGGATGGAAGGAGTCCGAGTGTCTGACGCAAATGTCCGCATTCCCAAGGAAGCCAAGGACCGGCTCGCCGCGATCGCGGCGAGCGAGGGCCTGTCGCTGCGCGCCTACCTGGCCCGCCTCGCAGAGACGCTGCTCACCCCGCAGGAGCGTGCCGAGCGTGCCGAGCAGGCCCGCATCGCGCTGCAGGAGTGGAATGGGTACGCCCCGACTGCGAGCGATGAGCAGGATCTGGACCGTGAGCTGGACCGCCGCCTGGCACAGGTGACCGCCCGGTGAGCGACGCGATGCACATCGTCCTGGACGACACCGCCATGACGGCCGCCGGCCAGGGCAACATCCTGGCCTCCCGGCTGATCCACCGGGCCCACACCGAACCGGGCTGGTTCCTGTACGCTCCGGCCTGCGCCTTGGTCGAAGCCGACCGCACCCGACCGGGGACAGCCGAGCACATCGCGGCTCTGCCCGGCATCACGGTGCTGGACCTGGACCTGTCCGCCGCGCTGGCCGTGGCGCAACAGGAGACGTGGGCCGCCGCCCACGCGCAGTACACGGCACAGCCCACGCCGGACCGGCCGGACGGCGCGATCGTGGCCACCACGGCGGCGAACCGCTGGGAGGGGCAGCCTGTTCGCGTGCTTGATCTCACCCCCTGACGCTGTTGATCATCCGCCCTGAGCTGGGGTCGCGATGCCGAAGATATCGATCAACTAGATGAGCGCTATGATCGTCGTCGGGGTGATCTTGGGCTGTCTGCACCATGGGCATGCGACTCGTGTGAGTAGTGATGCACTCGCGTCCGGGGCCGTATGGTGAGGCGTCAGTAGTCCGAGGCTGACGGTGGTAGGCATCGGCTTCATGGACTGGACGCTGCCCGAGCCGATACTCGCCGCCCCCGTGATGAGCTCTAGTCTGCCGGTGAACTATGCAGCCGAGCCGAAGTGGGAAGGGTATCGGGCGCCGGTGGCCCACTACGCGGACGGGCATGTCGTGATCCGGTCGCGACGCGGCACCCTCATGACGACGGCCCTTCCGGAGATCACCGCCGCCGCATCCGCGCTGCCCGCGGATGTCGCGTTGGACGGCGAGCTGATCGTCTGGGAGGACGGGCGGCTGGCGTTCGAGCGACTGCAAGGCCGACTAAACCGCACCGCTGCAGGAGCTGCCGCGTTGGCCGCGCAGTGGCCGGCCCATTCGTGGCGTTCGATCTCCTGCGTCATGGCGCCACCGATCTGACGAGCCGCCCGTACGCCGAGCGCCGCGCAGCATTGGAGCGTCTCTTCGCGGACTGCGAGCTGGGGCCGCCCTGGGCGTTGTGCCCGTCGACGACCGATCCGCAGGTTGCGGCAGAGTGGCTGTCCTGGTCGGCGGTGGGTATGGAGGGGCTCACCTTCAAGCGCCTGACCCAGCGCTATTTGCCGGGCGAGCGCCGATGGCAGAAGTACCGTTCCCGGCCAGTACGGAGGCGATCGTGGGTGCGGTCAGCGGCTCACTGTCGGGGCCCACCACGGTGTTGTTGGGGCGATTCGATACCGCCGGACGGTTGCAGTACGGTCGGCCGCAGCACGGTGCTGGCACAGAAGTTGAGACGGGCCCTGGCCGATCAGCTCAGCCGGACTGCGGGGGAGCACCCGTGGACGGGGTGGTCGTTCTCGGCCGGCTGGCGCAGTAAAAAGAGCCTGGTCGCGGAGTTGGTGGAGCCGCTGCTGGTCGCCGAGGTGGCTCTGCGGACGTCTCGCTGGATTCGTCAGGGCAGTGGAGGCATCCCGTGCGCTGGCTACGGGTGAGATCCGACCTCGCCCCACGCGCCGCTCTTCCGGAAGATCTGCCCGGTGTCGAGGTACTGCGCTGGTTAGCGCCCGTCAGACGGGCCAGGCTCGTCCCCCGCCCCCGCCCCCGCCCCCGGCGAGGCCGGGCTGTCGCCTTGGCCGGTCGTGGCGTTGTCACGGCTCTCGTCGGGGTGCGTTGTATGGACGTCCCGGGTGTAGGGGTCACCGGCTGGACCGCGGTCTTGATGGCCCGGGCCATGATCGGGCGGAGTGGGCTGGCCGAGTTCATCCCGGGTCTGCCAAGAGCCAGAGCGCAGCTGCGGCCCGGCTGGGGGCGGCGGCTTGCGGCGGCGCAGCCGCATGCCGTAGGCGACCGCTGCGATGAGCAGGGCCACCATGACGACACCGATGGTCAAGGGCGCGATCCCCACCAGGAAGTCATGGGTCACGGCCAGCTCGCGGAACCCGACAGCATTTGCTCTCATACACGACAAAATACTCTCCGGTTCGCGCCCCACGCAGCTGCGCGGTCCCGCCACTGCGGTGAGGCTTTGCCGGCCCGGGGCGCGGAGGCACCCAACAGTCGTTCGCCTTGCTACGGATCCTGGAGGAAGGCAGCGATCAGTACCTACAGGTTCGGGTGGCGCTGATCGAGATGAACCTGTCGCTGGTGCGCTTCATGGCCCGCCGACTCCGCAGCCCGGACTAATAGTGGGTCGACAGGCCACTCTGCGGGTACGGGCCGTGGGGAGTGTCCATGTCCACCCGCCGGGCGTCCTGGGGCTATCACTCGTTCGGGTGTGGGCTGCCGGGGAGGGTGCCAGCGACGGGCGACGCCCGCCCCGGCAGCCAGGGGCGGCGTGGCGTGGGACAGGCAGGTCGGCGCCACACCGCGTTGTGGAAAGGCGCCTATGACGGCGGCCCGGATGGCGACGATACCGGTGAGCAGGGGGTTGCGGCCGGTGGGCGCGCGGGAGTTCACGCGCTGAGGAGCCCGGTGCGCAGGGTGGCTAGGGTGCGGGATAGGAGGCGGGAGATGTGCATCTGGGAGCAGCCGAGGACGGCGCCGATCTCGGTTTGGGTCATGTTCTTTGCGAAGCGCATGTGAAGGAGGGTGCGTTCGCGGTTGCTCAGGGCGGCCAGGAGGGGTTTGAGGTCGAGGAGTGTCTCGACCAGGTCCAGGCCGGGGTCGGTTGCGCCGATTCGCTCGGCGAGGGTGTGCCTGCTGGTGCCGGTGTCGTCGTGGGCGGCCGGAACGTCGAGGGATTCGGCGGTGTAACCAGCAGTGGCCAGGACGCCCTGGTGGACTTCGGCGGTGCTCAGGCCGGTGTGCTGGGCGACTTCGGCGGTGGTGGGTGGGCGGCCGAGGTCGGTGTGCAGGGCCTCGCGGGCCTTGAGGAGGATGATGCGGCGCTCTTGCAGGCTGCGGGGGACGCGCACGGCCCAGGCGGTGTCGCGGAAGTAGCGTTTGATCTCGCCGCTGATGTAGGGGATGGCGAAGGTGGTGAATTCCACCTGCCGTTCCAGGTCAAAGCGGTCGATGGCTTTGATCAGGCCGACCGTCCCCACTTGGCGGATGTCCTCGCTCAGGTCGGCCCGGTTCGCGTACCGTCCGGCGACGTAGCGGACCAGGGAAATGTTCAGCACCACCAGCGTGTCGCGGGCGTAGCGGTACTCCGCGCTGCCTGGCGGGACCTGCCGCAGGCGAGCCAGGAACGCCTTCGACAGCTGCCGGGCTTGCTGCGGGGGGACCTTTGCCGCGTCCTCGATCCAGGGGAGCACTGCCGACGGGCAACACCCGTCGGCGCGGGCGCCCCGGTCCGTGGTTGCACGTGCCCCCATGTTCCGGCCTCCAGACCAGCATTCCTGCCCGATAAGCAATATTTCACCCCATTTGACACTAGTCATTCGGGTCGTCGTCGTAATGGCGCCCGCTGCGTTACGGGGCGCGGCCGGCAGGGGCCGGTGGCAGGCTGGGGGGATGGATGATCGGCAGGCTCGTGTGGTGGTGCACCCCTGGCTGGACGGGGAGCGCCGGGTGACCGTGGACGGAGAACTGGTCGGAAGGGCGGTGGTGCTCGAAGACCTGCGGGAGTTCCTGGCACTGGCCGGCCTGGACCGCGAAGCCCTGCGGGACCCGGCGGTAGTGGCGCGGTCACGGACCGGACACGTGGAGCGCTGCCCCGGCGGCCCGGCCATGACCGACGCGGACCCCGATTTCCTGGCCGTGCTGACTAAGTCGCGGCCGGCGCGCCCCGCAGGCGGCTCAGCGCGGCCGACCGGGCCGCGTGCGGCACCGATCTGAAGGCCGCCTACGGCCGGGGTGGCTCGATTCGCGCACTGGCTACCGCCACCGGACGCTCCTACGGCTTCGTCCACCGGGCCTTGACCGAGGCCGGCGCCTGTTTGCGGGGACGCGGCAACCCTCGCCGACATTCCCCCGGGGTGGGCAGAACCCCCGTGCCTGGAGATGATGGGGAGCATGCCTTCCCTACCGCGGCTGCAGATAGATCAGATCGCCCACCCCCGGACTGACCTCGCCGTCCTGGCCCTGGCCGGCGAGCTGGACCTGGACACCGAGCCCCTTCTGGCCGCCGGCATCGCCGCTGCGATGACGCCCGGGCGGCACCGGCTGATCCTGGAATGTAGCGGGATCACGTTCTGCGACTCACGCGGTTTGAGCTACATCCTGGGCGTGCGACTGGACCTGAACGACCGCGACGGGTCCCTGATTTTGGCGGCTCCCGGCGCCCAGTTCCTGCGCACCATGCAGATCATCGGCGCCGACCAGGCCCTGACCTTGACTCCGGGCGGCATCACCGAGGCCGTCCTGCTGCTCCCCCCAGACCCGAGCGCCGCGGCTCTCTGACCGGGCGCGCCGCCGTGGCGGGTGGTGCTGCGGGTCATACGGTGCGGGTGGCTGTCGTAACGCAGGAAGCAGGTGGTCGCGGTGACCGGTGGGTTCGAGATCTACCAGGACAGCGCCGAGCTGTGGCGGTTTCGCTACCGGACCGACCTGGGCGAGATCATCGCGGTCAGTGATGAGGGGCTCAACAAGCAGTCGAGCATCCGCAACGTCATCGACTACATCCAACGCAACGCCGCCCAGGCCCCCATCCAGGATGTCACCGACAACACGGCCGGCCCGGAACAGTAACGCCTCATCCGTGCCATGCGGCTCTCATAAGCGAGCGCCGCGATGCCGGGTTCGCCGCGGACCAGCCGGACATGCGGTGGCGCGGCGGACAAGTGTGGTGGGCTGTGCTGTCGGTCCCCGGATAGCGCGCTCAGCAGCCGGCCGAACTGGGGGCAGGGTGCGGGCGACGTCGGCCAGGCAAAGATCCCGATCAGCAGGATCCCCGACGTAGGCGCCGGACCCAGCGGTGCGCGGGCCTATGGGGAGTCGCCCGTTGCATCGGCCGGGCGGCCGGGCTGTCCATGATGGCCCGGGCGACCCGGACACGGCGTCCCATCGGCCGGTGCGGGCGGTTGCCGCAGGGTGGGGTGAGGATCACAGTAGTGAGGGGGAGAGCGTTCGCGCGAGAACGGAGTGCACCGTGATCGTCCTCGGAGTAATTCTGCTTGTCATCGGTTTCCTGGCCAGCATTTCCATCGTGTGGACTATCGGGATCATCCTGGTCGTCGTCGGAGTGGTCTTGTGGCTCCTGGGCTCTATGGGCCACGCGGTCGCCGGGCGGCGGCACTACTGGTAGCCCGGTGCGCCCCCGGGCACAGGTGAAACCTGTGCGTTGACCAGGAGACGGACGGCACCGCCGTTTCAGACGGAACGTCGGCGTCACAGGGAGGCCCTCGATGTCCACAGGAATCCTCATTGCGATCATCGTCGCGGTCGTGCTGATCGCCTTGGCGATCGGTGTGTGGATGATGATCCGACGCCGGCAACTGCGGGAGCGCTTCGGCGCGGAATACGACCGCGTTGTTGAAGCCGAAGGCAGCCGAATGGCCGCCGAGCGTGACTTGCGCGCGAGGGAGCAGCGGCATGACGACCTTGACATCAAGCCGCTCCCGTCGACGACCCGACAGCAATACGCCCAGGGCTGGACCAGTGTGCAGACGCGCTTCCTGGACACACCGGAGGAAGCCGTGGGCGAAGCGGACCAGCTGGTTGCCAGGCTCATGAGGGAGCGTGGCTACCCGACTGAGGGATACGAGCAGCAGCTGGAGGATCTGTCGGTTGAACACGGGCGCACGCTGGAGCACTACCGCGCTGCCCATGCAATCAAGGCGCTGACCGGGCGGCAGGCGACCACCGAGGAACTGCGGGGCGCGATGGTCCATTACCGCGTCCTGTTCGACGACCTGCTGAGCGACGCAGAGCCGCCGGGCGAGCAGCGCGCTTGAGCCCGCTCTGGCATGTACCGCACGGGCAAGCAAGCGCACGGCGGACGGTATTCGGACGAGGTGAGAAGCTGGGGCTTTCCCCAAGGCCGGGTAGTTAGCGTTTTCGCAGGTCACGCAAGTGCCTGGAAGGTTTCTCGACGTAGTGCAACGGAGCTCGTTGGTACAGGCAGTCGTCCAAGACAGCTTGTTGCCGAAGGAGCTCCGTTGCCTGGTCATGGTGTCCTGCCGCCGTCGATAGAGACCATCACCCGAACGGTCACGGTGGCCGCGGGCCGGTTCGCACCCGGTCATCTGGGAGAACTGACGGCGATCGTGCCGTTCGAGCTGGTTGACGCGGTCTTGTCCGAGACGAGGACGGTGCAACGGCGGCTGCGTGATCTGCCCTCGCGCGTCGGGATCTACTTCCTGCTCGCAATGTGCTTGTTCCCCGAGGTCGGTTATCGGCTCGTCTGGGACAAACTGACAGCCGGCCTGACCGGGATGCCGGTGGCCTGTCCGACCGCGAAGGCGTTACGTGACCTGCGCCGGAGACTGGGCAGTGCGCCGGTCCGGGCGTTGTTCGAGGTGCTGGCCGGGCCGCTGGCCCGGCCAACGACGCCGGGCGTGCGGTTCGGGCCGTTTCGGACCGTGTCCTTCGACGGCTGCAGCTCACAGAGGGTCGCGGACTCCGACCGGAACCGGGCCTGGCTGGGGAGAACCTCGCATCACGGCTATCCGACGCTGGAGTTGATGACGCTGGTCGAGACCGGGACACGGGCCCTGATCGGCGCAGTGTTCGGACCGACCGCCGAGGGGGAAACCCGATACGCATCACGTCTGTTGCACCTGCTGACACCTGACATGCTGGTGCTGTGGGACAAGGGTTTCGACGGGAACGACTTCCTCTCCCAGGCCGTCGCAACCCGCGCCCAGGTGCTGGGCCGACTCCGCAGCAACCGACGCACCCCGGTTCTGGCCCGTCTCGCGGACGGCTCGTACCTGTCGGTGATCGGCACCGTGAGCGTGCGGATCGTCGACGCGCAGATCTCGGTGACCTGCGCGGACGGCACAATCTTCACCGGCTCCTACCGGCTGGTGACGACCCTGACCGACGCCCGTCGCTACCCCGCCGCCGCACTTGCGGCCCTCTACCACCAGCGGTGGGAACACGAATCGGCGTACTACGCGCTCCGCCACACCCTCATGAAAGGTCGTCTTCTGCGCTCAGGTGACCCGGCCGGCGTTGAGCAGGAGATGTGGGCCCTGCTCACGCTCTACCAAGTGCTGCGGACCGTCATGGTCGACGCCGCAGAGTCCCGGACCGGGACCGACCCGGACCGCTGCTGCTTCACTGTCGCCGTCCAGACCGCCCGTGACCAGGTCGTCCAGGCCGCCGATGTCATCCCCGCACATGTCGGGGCGGTCGGGCTCATCGGCCGTCGGATTCTGGGCGCCGTCCTCCCGCCGAGGCGGCAACGGGTCAGCACCCGCAAGGTCAAATCGCCGATGTCCCGGTACAGCGAGCGACGCGACGACGGCAGACCCGGCGCGAGCCGCACCGTCACCCACCTCGACGTCACCATCCTCGAACCCACCGATCAGCAGCCCGCGCTGCCCACCGCCTCCCGGGACGATCGGCACACCGCCCCCGACAAGCGCCGCCGACACCGAATTCTGACCCTGCTCCAGGAAGACCCCACTCGGCTGTGGCAACCCCGCGACATTGCGGCTCACTTCGGCGACGTCACCCTGGAGACCATGTACAGACAACTGAACCGCTGGGCCACCAGCGGCCTCATCCACAAGCTCGGCCCCGGCCTCTACGCCGCCACGACATGGTCACCAACTTCCCTTGCGTGACCTGCGAAAACGCTAACTACCCGGCCTTGGGTTAAGGCCCCGCAGCCAGGCAGAAGGGGCTCTGTCCGCTGTGCGGACTTGACCTGATCGACGGAGCGACGTACGAACCGGACTCAGTCCGCGACTGGGCCAACTGGTTCCACGCCAGCTACCGGACGGTTCACAAGCATCATCTGATCTACCGCTCACGCGGCGGGTCAGATCAAGCGTCCAACCAAGCCTTGGTCCACTCCGACTGTCACCGGAGGCATCACGCCTCCCATGACTACGGTCAAACGCAGAATCATGTGCTGCCCGAGGGGTCTGCTTGAGCCGTGTGCCGCGACGAGTGGCACGCACGGTTCTGAGGGGGGCCTCGTCCCGAGAGGGACGGGGCCTACCCGACAGATGCGCCGCCACGACCCCCAGACCCCGCGAGCCGAACGCCGTCTCCTTCTGACCTACTGGGCAGTGTCCGGCTATGGGCTGCGCGCCGCCCGGGCCATGGCGTGGCTGCTCGTGGCGATGACGCTCACGATCCTGGCCATGATGCTGTGGGGACTAGCCTCGGGCTTTCATGTGGGTGGGTGTCCGAGGTGTGATCGGAAACGCGAAGAGTGCTCCTGACCAGGAACGATGGGACTTGTCTAGGGTCCAGGTCGTCGCGTGGAAAGAAGCACTCCTCAGGTGAAGAAGCGTATCGGGTCCTACCCGCGTGTCCGCGTCGAGGGCGGTGGCCGGGCAGTGGTCTCCCAGGCCGGTGGCGTTCTGCTGGTCGAGACCATCCGCAAGATCGGGCTGGACACGTCGATATCGACGGCGCTCGCACCATGGCGAAAGCTTCGGGCGGTGCACGATCCAGGCAAGATCCTGCTGGACGTGGCCCCTCGCGGTCGCGCTTGGCGGGGACTGCCTGGCTGATGTCGGGATGCTGCGGGCCGAGTAGGCCGTGTTCGGCCCGGTGGCCTCCGACCCGACTGTCTCCCGCCTCATCGACAGCCTCGCCGCTTCTTAGGCCCGAAGGCTCTGACAGCGATCCGGTCAGCACGGGCCACGGTCCGCGAACACGTCTGGAAGCTGGCCGGGACCTCGTCGCCGGACACCACCGGACAGGTGATCGTGGACCTGGACGGAGTGCTGGTGCTGGCTCACTCCAGACAAGCAAGACGCTGCCGCGACCTGGAAGAAGACCTACGGACACCACCCGCTGATGGGCTTCGTCGACCACGGACGCGATGGCACCGGGGAGCCGGTGGCTGCCATGCTGCGGCCCGGCAACGCGGGCAGCAACACCGCCGCCGACCACATCGAGGCCACCCAACTCGCTCTGGCCCAGCTGCCAAAGAAGTACCGGCGGGGACGTCAGACGCTGGTCCGAACCGACTCCGCCGGCGGCACCCACGAGTTCGTCGCCTGGCTCACAAAACAGGGCCGGTGGCTGTCCTACTCGGTCGGGATGACCATCACCGGCGCCATCCACCAGGCCGTGCTGAAGGTCCCCGCCTCGGCCTGGACACCCGCCGTCGAACCGGACGGCGAGATCCGCGACGGTGCCTGGGTGGCTGAACTCATTACGACGTACTGGCGGGCTGGCCCCAGGGGATGCGGCTGATCGTCCGCAAGGAACGGCCCCACCCTGGCGCCCAGTTGCGCATCACCGACGCCGACGGACTACGGCTCACCGCGTTCGCCGCCAACACCACCGGCGTCCCGATCGCCACACTCGAACTGCGACACCGCCAGCGAGCACGTGCCGAGGACCGCATCCGGGCCGCCCGCGCCACCGGCCTGCGCAACCTTCCCCTGCATGACACCGCGCAGAACCAGATCTGGCTGGAGATCGTCCAGCTCGCGCTCGACCTGCTGGCCTGGCTGCCGATGCTCGCCCTGACCGGCAAACCCCGGCTCTGGGAACCCCGGCTACCCGGCTCCGGCTGTTCTCCGCTGCCGCCCAGATCGTCACCACTGCCCGCCGCCGACACCTCCGGTTCGGCGGTCACTGGCCCTGGAGCGACGTGATCACAGGCGCGGTCCAGCGGCTCGACGCTCTCCCGAACCCCGGCTGACCAGCAGAGTTATCCGTCCCAACAGCCTCACTACCCCACCGGAGCCGTGGAACCCGGCGCCCACCCGACGCGACAGCCGGGCCACCGGCCTACCCACGACCAGCCCACAACACCGAAACGGCCCGCCGAGAAACCGACGGACCGTCACGAAAGATCGAGGCTAGTGCTGAATTCCTCAAAGGCAGTAGACGTAGCGTCGGCGTAGGTGTCGGGTGGGTGGGGCGGGTCTGCCCCAGATCCAGGGTTTGGCGCGGGCGTTGAGTTGGGTTGTCGCGAGTTCGGTGGCGTGGGTGATTTCGTCGGGTCCGGCGAAGCTGTGGCCGGCGAGTGCGACTTTGCGGAAGATGCGCCACCAGCCTTCTTGGAGGTTGAGCCAGCAAGCGCTGACGGGTATAAAGACGTGGTGAATGCGGGGGTGGTCCTCGAGCCAGGTTCGGGTCGAGAGGCTGTTGTGCGAGGACAGGTTGTCGGTCACCACATAGATGTCGCCTGCAGGGTTGGCTTCCTCGATGCGTTGGAGGAACTGCTGGTAGAAGGCACTATTGCGAGACGGAGCGGTCATGGTGACCTGCTGTCCGTCGCGGATGCGGAGGCCGCCGTAGACCCAGGTTTTCTCCGGGCCGCGGCCGTAGTCGAGTTCTGCTTTGATGCGATGTCCGTCCGGCGACCAGCCCGGCGCCGGCGGGAAGGTGCGCGGGATTACCGGTCCGAGCTCGTCGACGCAGATGACCGTCGCGTCGGCGGGCGGGCAGGTGTAGAGGCCGACGACCCGCGTCCTTTTCCCTCGAAATCCCGGTCCTTTGAGCGGATCCAGGAACGGGTGCGGCGCCATCGGACGCCTTCGGCCACCAGGATTCTGCGGACTTGGGACCGGTCCACTTCGATGCCGCCGCGGCGGGCAGCCTCAGCCAGGGCGTCGAGTGTCCACTGCGGTGCCCCTGACTCGTCCTGCGCCGCCAGTTCGCCGTCCTCGTGCCTGGTCAGACGTCCCGGTGGCTCCTGTCTGACCAGCGCGATGATCCGGGACCTCTCGGCCTCGGTGATCCGGCGCGGCCGGCCCGCGACCGGCCGGTCCTCCAGCCCTTCCACCCCCAGCTCATTGAAACGGTGCAGCCACCACCGCACCGTCTTCGCATGACACCCCAGCTCCACGGCGATCGCTGCCACCCGCAGACCGTCCCAGCTCAGAACAATGATCTGTGCTCTGAGCACCAGGTCAGCCGGTGCCTTCCGAGCCCTCGTCAGCCGGTCGATCATCAACGCCTCATCCGGACCCGAAGCAGGCCGAGCCCGCAGCAATGTCGGCACCATCCACCCCCAGCGCACTCCTCAACACACCGTGTATACCCATAAGTTGAGGAATTCAGCACTAGAGGAACCGGTGCAGTGGAGCGGACTCCGTTAGCAGCACGGTGACCCGGTGGGCGAGACGCTGCCATGCGTCCTCCTGGGTGTAGGTGAGCCGTACGTCATCGCCACCGGCTGCCTTGAGCGCCGCGGATAGGATGGCGGTATCGGCGTCGGGGGTGAGATCCGCCATGGAGAGTACGCGCGCCAGCGCACCAACGAGGCCAACCACGCTCTCCTGTGGCGAAGAATTGATGTTGTGAAGGGCGGCGACTACGTCTGACTGATCGGAAAGCTCCGGCGGCGCCACAAGGACTCCCGACAGTTTACGCGACAGGGCGTAGAGCAAGTCGGTGTCCGTTGTGAAGAGGCTGGCGATGCGCAGACCTTCGTGTTCCCACTTGCCGTTCGGCGTCCACACTCGCGGTCCTCGTGTTACAGCCTCGGCCAGCATCGTCTGGATGTTACGGAGGGCCGCGAGTCCGTCCACGAATAGCGTGTGATCACGCGGGCCGCAGCTGGCTTCGGCCAAGAGCGTCAGCAAGTGTTCTTCTACTTGTGCGCAACTGCGTCTTGAGGTGTGGGTCCACAACGACAAGCCGAACTGACATGCGCTGTTTCTGCTGCTCCATGTTGACACTCTGCCAGCTGGTCGTGAAGGTCGTGACAACAACCTGGCCTTGGACGCCGTCACCAGTACCAGCCTTACTGATCATTTCAGAATGAAGTTCTGAGAAGTTGTTGTCGTTCCGAATCTGAGGGCGATGTTTTCGCTGGTCAGGCATAGGGTCGGCGATTCGGTGGGAGTGGTGGCATGTCGTGTCGTCACTCCCCGGGAGGTCACGGATGCCGTCGGTGGTCGGACTGCTGGAACAGCACGAGCTCGCTGCTCGTCGTCGTGTCGAGGGGTTGCGTGAGGAAGCCGATCGCATCCAGGCCGAGCTGGCCGCGGCCGAAGAGGATTGGCAGGAGTGGGTGATCGCCCGCAGGCGAGTGGGCACGGTCCTGGCTCCGGACGGCGAGAGCACCGTTGTCGAGGAGGCCGTCTCCGGCCCGGTCGCGGGCTCGACGTCCCGGCAGGCGCCGAGGGCGAGGTCGCAGGTCCCGGTATGGCGTGAGGGACTGGCGGGGTCGGTGCTGTCGGTGGACTATCAGCGCATCCTCACCGCGCTAGCGGACCGGGACCGGCTCCATCAAGGTCCGCTGACCTGCCAGGAGTTGGCCGTGCTGTTCGGTCTGGACGCGGTGCCGGCACGGGTGGAGGCGCTGCGGTCGAAGGCGAAACGCCTGGTCGCGCGGGGCTGGCTGGCAGAGCGGCAGCCGGGCCGGTTCACGCTCGCGCAGGGTGTGGCCGGGCGAGGCGACGGGTCATGAGCAGGATCATCGACCAGTAGATCATCGCTTCGGCGCTGGTGGTGCGGCGTTCGTAGTCGCGTGCCAGGCGGCGGGTGCGCATCAGGTGGGCGAAGAGGCGCTCGACCATCCACCGTTTGGGCAGGACCACGAAGCCACGCATGTCGTCGCTGCGTTTGACGATCGACAAGACCAGGGCGAGCACGGTGAGGCAGTGCTCGACGAGGGGGCCGGTGTAGCCGCCGTCGGCCCAGACCAGCTCCAACCGGTGGTGGGCATCGGCGACCTGCCGCAGCAGGACCTGTGCGGCGGTGCGATCGCCGACATCCGCGGCGGTGACCATCACGCCCAGCAGCAGGCCGAGGGTGTCGACCACGACGTGCCGCTTGCGCCCGTTGACCAGCTTTCCGCCGTCGAAGCCACGGCTGTCCAAGCCGACGACCGAGTCCGCCTTGACGGACTGCGAGTCGATCACCCCGGCTGTCGGCTCCGCAGTCCGCCCCTCCCTCTCGCGGATCCTCGATCGCAGCCGGTCGTGGAACTCCTTGACCAGGGCGTGGTCGCGCCAACGGCGGAAGAACGCGTAGACGCGGTCCCACGGCGGGAAGTCGGCGGGCATCGCCCGCCACTTGATGCCGTTGTCGACGAGGTAGCGGATCGCATCGAGTATTGCCCGGTGGCAGTACGCCTCCGGCTGTCCGCCCCGGCCGCGCAGCCAGCCGGGCACCGGCAGCAGCGGCCGGACCAGGTCCCACTCCACGTCCGTCATGTCCGAGGGATACCGCCGAACACGTTCCGGGTGATCGGCCGCGTTTCCGAACCGATGAGCGACACAATCACACGTCGGTGCAGCCGAGTTGAACTCCACCGGCGTGAGCACGTAGAACTGCGGCAACAGGGTCTCCTGGATCTCGGTTGGCTTCGCAACCCCGAGCTACCAAGAGGCCCTGCCTTCATGCCCGGGACCAGCTGCGATCACCCGATCGAGACTCCCGTTCGACGCACACCCCTCAAGATCGGAACGACAACAGCTACTGAGTCGCCTCAAGCAGATGAGGCTGCATGCGAGTTGGAGCAGAGCGAGGTGGAGATCGGCTCGTATCTCGTAGCGGATCCGGAGTCGTTTGAACTGGTGCAGCCACGCGAAGGTTCGTTCCACAACCCAGCGTGTTTTACCCAGTCCAGAGCCGTGTGGTGCGCCGCGGCGGGCGATCTTCGGGGTGATCCCGCGGGCGCGGACCAGGCGGCGGTACTTGTCGTAGTCGTAGCCGCGGTCGGCGAACAATCGCTTGGGGCGGTTCCGGGGCCGGCCGCGCCGGCCCCGGATGTGGGGTATCGCGTCCAGCAGGGGCATCAGCTGGGTGACATCGTGCCGGTTTCCACCGGTCAGTGTTACGGCGAGTGGTGTGCCGTGCCGGTCGACGATCACATGGTGCTTGCTGCCCGGCCGCCCCCGGTCGACCGGTGAAGGGCCGGTGTGAGCCCCCCTAATCCAGGGTGTAAGCAGCCGGCCCGGGCCCATGCAACGCCCCGGGGTAGCTGCTCGCATAGGACAGCGAATGCCTAGATCCCCCCTGGCCGTCAAGGCCTCCTCAAAGAGCGGCATCGCTGTCCGCTGCGGGGTCCGCGGTGATGACGCGGGCGCCGGGCTGATGCCTCCGTTTCCCCGGGCCCTTGAGGCCTCTGTCAAGAGCGGCGCAGCCCGGCGCCCCCGTGGTCACCGCGAAACTCGCGGGGCCAGGTCGAGCGTTAATTGTCACGGCGCGAGCCCTCTCCAGGGTCGACCTCTTGTTCATCCGCGAGCCCGTGAGCTCTGCCGAAAGATCGAGCCCCTGGAGTTCGCTGGTGTCGCGAACGGCTACTGAGATGGCGGACCAACGAGTCCTTGGATTAGGGCGCCACGCGACCCGCATGTGCTCGTGAACTGCATAAACGGACGGATCTGGGAGGACAGCTTGACCGTGTTCTGCGGCATCGACTGGGCGGAGCGCCACCACGACGTCGCCCTCGTCGACGAAGCCGGCACTCTGCTCGCCAAAGCCCGTATCACCGACGACGTGGCCGGCTACCACAAGCTCTTGGCCCTCTTGGCCGAGCACGGTGACAGCCCGGACGATCCAATACCGGTGGCCATCGAGACCAGCCACGGCCTCCTGGTCGCGAGCCTGCGCACCGGAAGCCGTCAGGTCTTCGCGATTAACCCGCTCGCCGCCGCGCGCTACCGCGACCGCCACGGCGTGAGCCGAAAGAAGTCCGACCCGGGCGACGCCCTGGTCCTGGCGAACGTCCTGCGCACCGACATGCACGCCCACCGGCCCCTGCCGGCCGACTCCGAACTCGCCCAGGCCATCACGGTCCTGGCCCGAGCACAGCAGGACGCCGTCTGGGCTCGGCAGCAGGTCGCGAATCAGGTCCGCTCGCTCCTGCGCGAGTACTACCCTGCCGCTCTGCTGGCCTCCCAGAGCAAGCAAGGCGGTCTGACCAGGGCTGATGCCCGCGTCATCCTCACTCTGGCCCCGACTCCGGCCAAGGCCGCGAAGCTCACCCTCGCCCAGTTGCGGGCCGCCCTCAAACGCAGTGGCCGCCTCCGCGGCTGCGACGCGGAAGCCGAGCGGCTTCGGGACGTCTTCCGCGCCGAGTACGCCCACCAGCTGCCCGGCGTCGAGGACGCCTTCGGCCACCAGCTCCTGGCCCTGCTCAAGCAGCTGGACGCCACCTGCCAGGCCGCGGACGACCTCGCGGAGGCGGCCACAGCCGCCTTTCACCAGCACGCCGACAGCGAGATCCTGCTCAGCTTCCCGGGCCTGGGGCCCATGCTCGGCACCCGCGTGCTCGCAGAGCTGGGCGACGACCGGGCACGATTCGCCGACGCCCGGGCGCTGAAGTCATACGCCGGATCCGCCCCCATCACCCGGGCCTCCGGCAAGAAACGGTTCGTCGGCCGACGCTTCGTCAAGAACAATCGCCTCATCAACGCCGGCTTCCTCTGGGCCTTCGCCGCCCTCACCGCCTCACCAGGAGCGAACTCGCACTACCGACGCCGACGCGAGCACGGAGACTGGCACGCCGCCGCACAACGGCACTTGCTAAACCGCTTCCTCGGCCAGCTCCACCACTGTCTCAAGACCCGGCAGCATTTAGACGAACAGCATGCCTTCGCACCGCTCCTGTCACTCCCGACCGAGCAGGCAGCTTGACTTCATAGCCCCCTGAGATGTCTTTGAGGGCCCTGACGTGAGAGCCGCCGATCGCGGCATCGTCCATCTCGAGCAGGTCGGTCGACCGCAGTTCGGCCAGAAGTGCTTCGTGCAGGCGAGGCCAGACTCCCGCCTCGGTCCAGTCCCGCAGGCGCCGCCAGCAGGTAACCCCGCTGCATCCGATCCGCTCCGTGGGTACGTCGCTCCAGCTGACGCCTTTGCATAGGACGTAGACGATGCCCCGCAGGGCGACGCGATCGTCCACCGGCTTCCGGCCGGGGAACCGATGTCTCCGCGGTGGCCGGGCAGGGAGCAACGGAGCTATCCGCTCCCACAAGTCATCAGGCACAAGATCAACAGACACCCCGCAGATCCTGCCGACCCAAGGCCCAACTGCCAAGTCAACACACCGATCTCATTCTGAAATGATCAGTTAGTCCCGGACGACGCACCGGCTCCGAACGGCCAAACCCGCGTCCAACGCCGCGGCCACCGAAACGCCGCGCTGCGCCAGCACGTGCCGACAAGGCCGACTCCCCGGCGGGTCGCGCCACAGCAGGGGAGCGGACCGCGTGACGCCTGAAACAGTCAGGCCAGCATGTCTGCGCCGTGGCGCTGCGCCATCCAGACAGTCGAGGAGTAGGAAGCCACCGCCCGCATCGACAACCGTCGGCACCACGGTCGACAGCGTCGACCTTGCGGTATTCGCCAGGTTTGATGACTTTGTGCGATGCGTCGGTCGGGGAGTCCATCAGCGACCTGACGGGCCCGTCGACGCACAGCATCGCGTCGGCGAATTCGCGAACAACGCATCCCGGGGCCGGGGCTAAGCAGGAGGCCAACTCCGCCTGCTGGTCGTGGCAATTCCAGCGGAAGCATCCCGCACGGACTCCGTCGCGCAGCAGATTCAACTCCACAGCCTCGTGCTGATCGCGTGTTCCTTGCTCGGAGCACACCATCAGCCGAAGGCCGCCTGCGTGTGCGGCGGTTGCCGCGCGAGTGATCAAGTTTGGCCGTTCGTTCGAGGTCAATGGTGGTGGTCCCGATGTACGGGTCTGGCCCAGTGGGTCCGCGCCGCCACATAGGTATGTGGCGGCGCCGACGTGTCCTGGTGCGGCGTGTCAGTTCTTCTTGAAGACGGTCACGGCGAGCGGGCCGGCGGTGTTTCCGGTCGTGGAGACGGCTCCGGCGGTGTCGAGGACCTTGATCCAGGAGCCGGCGGCCAGGGTGGTGATGTAGTCGCTGTTGGTGGGGTTGTAAACCACGACGGTGTCGTAGCTGGTGGGGGCGCTCGCACTGGAGCTGATGGCGGAGATCACGACGGAGCCGTTCACCTGGGTGGACATCTGGTTCTTGACGGCGTCCCAGGTGGTGAGGCGCAAGGCCGGGGTGGACTTGCGCAGGGCGATGGCGTCCTTGTGAAACTTGTAGGTCGGGGCGTTGGCCGTCTTGTCTCCCCAGTGGATCGCGTTGACGTTGTCCCCGGCGTTGTAGGAGTTTTTGGCAGTGTCGTAGTTGCCGCCGACGACCTTGGAACGGAGGAACTCGTCACCCTCGGAGAGGAACGCGATGCCTTGGGAGGTGAGGATCATGCCGGTGGCGAAGCGGTCGATCTGTCCCGCCCGGCCGGCGGCTCCGCCGGTGGCCCCGGAGTACGTGATCTTGTCCCAGAGGTTGAGGTCGTCGTGGACGGAGACATAGTTGACGCTCTGCTCAGGGTCGTAGGCGAACGCCGGGTTCCAGGTGTCGGTGAGCTGGCTCGTGGCCTTGATGGTGAGTGGTGAGCCGCGCATGCCGAGGGCGATCGAGGAGGCGCTGCCGGCGCCGTTCATGTAGTTCATGACGGTGTCCTGGGTGCCGCCCTTGATGGCGTCGCGGTAGGCGCCGTTGAAGACGCCAACGTGGGCGTTGGCCAAGGTGGGGACGCTCGCGTAGCGGACCTTCTGCGCCTCGGCGGAGTCGGTGACGCCTCCGCTCCAGGGCTCGCCGTAGATCTGGAGTTGGCGGTCCGGGTAGGTGGTGTTGAGGTAGCTTCCCCAGTCGGCGACGTTGGTGGCGTAGTTCACGCCGAGGAGGTCGAAGCGGAAGCCGTCGACGTTGTAGTCGCGGACCCAGTGCTCCAGGGAGTCGCGGATCATCCGGCTGACCATCGGGTTGCCGTCGTCGATGGAGTTGCCGGTGCCGGAAAGGTCGGTGGCGTTGTAGTACTTGCCGGTGATCGCGCCGAACACGTCCTTGCTGGCCGTGTGGTTGTAGACGACATCCATGATCACGCGGATGCCGGCCTTGTGGAACTCGTTGACCATGTCCTTGTACTCGCGGATTCGGTCCTCGGCCGCGGTGTACTGGGAGAACTGTTCCTCGGGCACGTTGTAGTTCAGCGGGTCGTAGCCCCAGTTGGGCACGGTGCTGTTGAAGTCGAAGGAGGGGAGGATCTGGACGTCGGTGACACCCAATTCCTTGAGGTGGTCGATGCCGGTCTTCACGCCGTTGATGGTCGTGCCGCCCTGGACGAGGCCGAGGAACTTGCCGCGCTTGGCCGGCGCGACGCCGGAGCTGGCGTCGATGGTGAAGTCGCGGACGTTCAGCTCGTAGACAACGGAGTCCTCGCGGTTGGTGCGGGCAGGCCGGGTGGCCCAGCTGCCACCGGTGGGCGCCACCGCGCCGGAGTCGATGACGATGCCCTGGGTGGTGCCGGGGTTGACCATCTGGGCGTACGGGTCGCGGACGGCGTTGCCGCCGACGGAGAACTGGTAGGGCTGGTTCTTGAGGTCACCGGCGACGACGGTCTGGTAGACGCTGCTGTAGCCGGTGAGGGTGGCGGGGCTGAGCTGGTAGCTCTTGCCGGCCACATTCACCGTGACGGTGGAGTTGTCCGGTGACCAGATCCTAAAGGTGGTGCCGGTGGGGGTGTAGGTCGCGCCGAGGGTGCTTCCGGTTCCAGCGGGCGGGGTGGTGGGGGTCGGGCTGGGGCTCGGGGTGGAGCCGGTGCCGCTTTGGACGGTCAGCTGGTGGTTGGCGGAGTTGAAGCTGAAGGTGGTGGCGGCGCCCGCCGGTACGGTGAAGGGAATGTTGGCTCCGCCTGCCGCGCCGTTCTGGCCGTAGTTCTCGGTCCAGCCCTGATTGATGGCGGCTTTGACCTCCCAGGTTCCGGCGGGGATCGTGCTGGCGGTCCAGGTGTAGATGCCGTCGCCGTCGGAGTCCTGGAGCCTGGGGACAAGACAGTCGGCAGCCCAGTCAGTGGCGCAGCCGATCTCGGACTGGAAGGTGCCGGCGGCGGTGACCGTCCTGCTGGTCGCGTTGTCGGCGATTTCATGAGTGACGGGGTCGTAGAGGAAGGTCACGGCCTTGCCACCGGTGGGTACAACAAGCGGGATGTCCGCCCCTCCGGCCGCGCCGTTCTGGCCGTAGTTCTCGGTCCAGCTCTTGTTGATGGCGACCTTGTAGGTGTAACTGCCGGCGGGAAGGCTGAGGGTGACGGACCACATGCCGTCGGCGCGCTGGGTGAGCTGGTCCTGCGCGCAGTCCGTGGCCCAGTCGCCGGCACAGCCGATCTCGCTGTTGAACGTGCCGGGCACCGAGACGGCACCGGGCACGGCTGCACTGGCTGTGTGTTGGAGGAGGGGAGCGAGGGTGAGGCCGAGTGCTGCGGCGGCAAGGAGGGTGGCGGCTCTTCGGGGTCTTGCGGGGTGGGAGACGCGATGCATGTGATGGAACCTCCAGTAGGGCTCCGGCGGCGGGGAGCACGCGGGCGGGACAGCGGGTGAGCAGGAGGAGTCAGGCACTTGTCCGGGTGGTGTCGCGCCGACCGCAACCGGCAGGTCCCTGGAGGGCTTGCGCGGCAGCCGGTGGAGGCCACAGAGCCATTGGTACGTTGCTAACACATGTTAATAATGGGTAAACGACGAGGGGGTCAAGGTACCGGCCGAAACTTGTGCCGCTCAGCGCCATGTCCGGCCGGGCCACCAGGTCCCTCAGGTCCCTCGGGCGGGCGGAAGCAGGTTTCTGCGCCTATGACGTATGGGTGTTAGTAACGTGCGTTATCGTTTTGGTAGCAGCGAAGGTGCCTACGGATGCGGGGAACATGATGTCGGCGAGCGCGTCAGGAGCTGCCTCGGCCGGCGGGCGGTCGCGTCCCACCTCCACGGATGTGGCGAAGATGGTGGGAGTGTCCCGTTCGGCGGTCTCTTTCGCCTTCAACAGTCCCGAACGGCTCTCGGTGGCCACCCGCGACCGGATTTTCGCCGCCGCCAAGGAGCTCGGATACTCTCCGAACACCCTGGCGCGGATGCTGCAGGCAGGGCAGACGCAGTCGCTGGGTGTCCTGTTGCCCCAGAACCTCGCCAAGATCATGGAGAACCCGTACTACGCCCGGTTCCTCACCGGAGTAGGTCAAGTCTGCGATGAACAGGGTTTCACGCTGCTGCTCACCCCGCCGCTGCGCGATTCCATGCTGAAGGCGATTCCGTACGCGGCGGTCGACGGATTCGTGGTGTGCGGACTGGAGCACGACCGCGGTGAGGTCGCCGAACTCCAACGGCGCGGCATCCCGTTCGTCTTGGTGGACAGTAGCCCCTGGGCCGATGTGCCGAGCGTCGACGTCGACGACGAGAGCGGGGCGCGCGAAGTCACCCGGCACATCCTGGAACTCGGCCACCGCCGGATGGCGCTGCTCTCGATCGACCCCGGCCCGGAGCGGGCGGAGCGCGGCTATCGGGGCCCGCTGGCCCGCCGGATGGCCGGAGTCGCCGACGCGCTTTCCCAGGTGGGCATGGACCTGAAGGACATCAACCTCGTCGAGGTTCCCGCCACCCGGATGGATGGCTACCGAGCGGCGAAAGCCCTGATGGCTACTGCTGAGGCGGCGCCCACCGCCATCATCGCTCTGTCCGACATCCTGGCCTTCGGGGCGGTCGACGCCCTGCACGACCTCGGCCTGCGCGTACCCGAAGACGTCTCGGTCACCGGTTTCGACGACCTGCCGGAATCGGCGTGGCTCCGGCCGCGTCTGACCAGTGTCCGGCAGGCCATCGCCGCCAAAGGACGGACCGCCGCGGACTTCCTCATCTCCGCCATCCGCGGTGAGGACCAGCACCCGCACCAACTGCTCGGTACCAGCTTGATCGTGCGCGACTCCAGCGCGCGCGTGCCCGCCGCACAGAGCACAGGCCTGCCCAACGCCTGATCCGGAGCGGCCCTGCCTTTCTCTGCACCCACATGCGCGGCAGGCTCCGCCCCGCACCCCGCACCTGGCGCAGGGGCCGTCGGCACCCGGTGGGCCACCGCCGCCATGTCTGCGCACCGCTGTGGCTAACCTCGCCTGCGTTCCGTAGCCAGGCTCGGCATCGTCGCCGACTTTGATCGCACGCGACACCTTAAGCCTGCGGTCGGCGCCGCCTCTCACTCCCTCCGACCGTGTCCGCGCTGCGTCCAGCGCGTTACATAAATGTTAGCTAACTCCTGTTAGTGGCCTGCTAACGTCGTCGACATCAGAACGTCGGCGTGGCCCACTCCTCACGGGTTTCCAGGCAGCACCTGCCCGTCGTGACCAGCGGATCCCGCCGCGGGCCGGGCCTTTGGTGCATCGCACGCCTTGCGCACCGAGGGACGCGTCGCCTACCCCGCCGGACCATTGGTGATCCGGTGCGACCACCCCGGGCCTCGAATCCGACAACCCACCTCTTCAAGGAGTCACCATGCGACGTGGTATCGCGGCCCTCGCGCTGGCAATGGCGATCACCGTCTCCCTGAGTGCCTGCAGCTCGGGCAACAGCTCCGGCTCCTCCGGTTCCGGCCCCGTCACCATCACCTGGTGGGACACCTCGGACGCCACCAACGAAGCGCCGACCTTCAAGGCCCTGGTCGCCGACTTCGAGAAGGCCAATCCGAACGTCAAGGTCACCTACGTCAACGTGCCCTTCGCCGACGCTCAGAGCAAGTTCCAGACCGCCGCCGGAAGCAAGGGCGCCCCCGACGTCCTGCGCGCTGACGTCGGGTGGACTCCGGCCTTCGCCCAGGCGGGCTACCTCGCGCCGCTGGACAGTACGGACGCCGCCAAAGACATCGGCGCCTTCGAGCCCAGCCTCGTCCAGCAGGCCAAGTACCAGGGCAAGCTCTACGGCATCCCCCAGGTCACCGACACCCTGGCGCTGATGTACAACAAGGGTCTGTTCGCCAAGGCCGGCATCACCGCCGCCCCCACCACGTGGGATGAGCTGAAGGCCGATGCCGCCGCTGTGAAGGAGAAGGCCGGCGTCGACGGTTTCGCCTTCAACCCGCAGGGCTACTACGCGATGCCGTTCCTCTACGGCGAGGGCGCCGACATGCTCGATGTCGCCGCCAAGAAGATCACCGTCAACTCTCCGGCCGCCGTCAAGGGCATCGACACCCTCAAGGCTCTGGTCACTGCCCCCGGCGTCGCCAAGCTCGACACCACCAGCAACGGTTACGCCAACGTCATGGACGCCTTCGACAACGGCAAGACCGCCGCCATCGTCCAGGGCCCATGGGAGAGCGCCAACGTCTTCAAGGGCTCCGCGTTCACCGACAAGGCCAACCTCGGCATCGCCACGCTCCCGGCGGGATCCGCGGGCAAGGCAGGTGCCCCGCTCGGTGGCCACAACCTCGTCGCCTACGCCGGCTCCGACGCCGCCCACCAGGCCGCGGCGCAGAAGTTCATTGCCTTCATGACCTCCGCCCAGACCCAGGCCACCACTGCGGCTAAGAACGCCACGCTGCCGACCCGAGCGGACGCCTACACCCCCGCGGTCAAGGCCAACCCGGCCATCGCCGGCTACCAGAGCGTCCTTCCCTCCGGGCGAGCGCGCCTCGAGGTTGCCCAGTACAGCTCCCTGTACGACCCGCTGGGCACCGACCTCATCAAGATCCTCTCGGGCCGGGAAAGCACCCAGGCCGGCCTGGACAACGTCGCGACCGCCGCCAAGAAGCTCCTCCCGGACTACGCCACCCAGTGACCGGACTCCGGGCGGCCGCCCCCGCGCCCGGGGCGCCCGCCCGGCACCGGCATCACCCTTCCCGAAGCCGCCCGCTCCGCAGGCCGCGCACCCTGTGCGTATAGGCCGGCGGGGCGTGGCAGAGCACCCCCTGCCCCCTGAGGTGTCAGATGACCGTCGCCGTCCAGGGCGAGACCGCCCGCACCACGCCCCGCAAGAGCCCGCTCCACCGCATCAAGTACTCCTACGACCGGTACTGGTACGCCTGGGCGATGTGCCTGCCGGTGGTCCTGGTCCTGGGTGCCATCGTCGGCTATCCCCTGATCCAGGGGATCTACCTGAGCTTCACCGACGCCACCAGCCAGAACGTCGGACGGACCATCGGTGCCAACCACATCCCCGACACGTACAGCTGGGTCGGGCTCACGAACTACGTCGACATCCTCACAGGTGCCAACAACCAGTTCTGGCCCCACCTATTCTGGACGATCGCGTGGACCGTCGCCTGCGTCGTCCTGACCTACGCCATCGGCCTGGCCCTGGCCGTCGTGCTCAACCGCGACATACGCGCCCGCGGCCTCTACCGGATGCTGCTGATCCTTCCCTGGGCCGTGCCGACCTTCGTCACCATCTTCGCCTGGCGGCTCATCCTCGCCGACGACGGGGCCGTCAACCAGCTCCTCGCGCTGCTCCACATCACCGGCCCCTCCTGGCTCAGCGACCCGCTCGCGCAGAAGGTCGCCGCTGTCGGTGTCAACATCTGGTGCGGCGTGCCGTTCATGATGGTCTCCCTGCTCGGCGGCCTGCAGGCCATCCCCCGCGAACTCCACGAAGCGGCCGAGATGGACGGCGCCACCGCCTGGCAGCGGTTCGTCAACGTCACCCTGCCAGGCCTGCGCCCCGTCAGCAGCACCGTGATCCTGCTCGGCGTGATCTGGACGTTCAACCAGTTCAACGTCATCTTCCTGCTGTTCGGGACCAACAGTGACAGCGTCCAAATCCTGGTGACGTACGCCTACAAGCTGTTCTTCGGCCAGCAGCCCCAGGACTACGCCTCCTCGGCCGCCGTCGGCATCCTGTGCCTGTCCCTGCTCGTGGTCTTCACGAGCGTCTACCGCCGCTGGCTCAAGCGCAACGACGAGGGGGCCCTCGCATGACCACCGCACACGCCACCACCCGTACCCGTGCGGCAGCACCCCGGCCGGGCACCCGGCGCCGGACGTCATCATCCCTGACCTTGCATGGCGCACTCACCGTCATGGCGTTCATCGCGGTGTTCCCCATCGTGTGGATCGCCTACATCTCGCTGGGCGGCGACAAGTTCGACTACCAGCACCCCGCCCGCATCCTCAACCACCCCACGCTCGCCAACTACGGCCACGTCATCCAGGACACCAACTTCGCCACCTGGATGCTGAACTCGGTCATCGTCGCCCTCGGCACCACCGTCATCGGCGTCCTGATCGCCGCCAGCGCCGGCTACGCGGTCTCCCGGATGCGCTTCCTGGGCCGCGGCACCTTGATGTACACCTTCCTGCTCACCCAGATGTTCCCCGTCGCCGTCCTGATGGTGCCCCTCTACAAGATCATGGCGAACCTGGGCCTGCTCGACACCTACAGCGGCCTGATCCTGATCTACTGCTCCACCGCCGTCCCGTACTGCGCCTGGCTCCTCAAGGGCTACTTCGACACCATCCCCGTCGACATCGACGAAGCCGGACGCATCGACGGACTGTCGCCGTTCGGCACCTTCTGGCGCCTGATCGCCCCCCTCGCCCGTCCGGGCCTTTCGGTGGCCGCGTTCTACACCTTCATCACCGCCTGGGGCGAAGTCGCCTACGCCTCACACTTCATGCTCTCCGAGGACCAGTACACCCTGGCCGTCGGCCTGCAGACCTACGTGAGCCAGTTCAACTCCCAGTGGAACTACATGGCGGCCACCTCGGTGCTCATCGCTATCCCCGCCGCCCTGGTCTTCTACGTCGTCCAAAAGCACCTGGTAGCCGGCCTCACCTCCGGCGGCACCAAGGGCTGACCCCGGCACCGGGCATCCCGAGGCCCGCCGGATACCCGCCCGCGCCGCGCTCCACCGTTCCGACGCAAAGAGCCGACCTACCTGATCGCCGTCACTAAACGTTATAGCGGTACTACGTACCGCTGTTGTGAGGACCCTATGACTCAGCATCTCGCCATAACCGATCGGCCCGCTGACGCCCCCGTCGAGGCTGAGCGCAGAGCCGACTGGTGGCGCGACGCGGTGATCTACCAGGTGTACCCGCGCAGCTTCGCCGACTCCGACGGCGACGGCATGGGCGACCTGCCCGGCATCCGTAGCCGCCTGCCCTACCTGCGCGACCTCGGCGTCGACGCCGTCTGGCTGTCCCCGTTCTACGCTTCCCCGCAGGCTGACGCCGGCTACGACGTGGCCGACTACCGGACGGTGGATCCGGTCTTCGGCACCCTCGCCGACGCGTCCCGTCTGATAGCCGACGCCCACGACCTGGGCCTGCGCATCATCGTCGACCTGGTGCCGAACCACTCCTCCGATCAGCACGAGTGGTTTCAGCGCGCCCTGCGCGAAGGCCCGGGCTCGGCGTTGCGCGAGCGCTACCACTTCCGCCCCGGCAAGGGCGAGGACGGCGGACTGCCTCCCAACGACTGGGAGTCCGTCTTCGGTGGTCCGGCCTGGACCCGTACCACCAACCCTGACAGCACCCCCGGCGACTGGTACCTGCACCTGTTCGCGCCCGAGCAGCCCGACTTCAACTGGGACCACCCCGCCGTCCGCGAGGAATTCCGGTCCATCCTGCGGTTCTGGCTCGACCGGGGAGTGGACGGCTTCCGCATCGACGTCGCCCACGGCCTCGTCAAGGCTCCCGGCCTGCCCGACCTCGGCTCCCATGAGCAGCTCAAGCTGCTCGGTACCGGCGCCACCCCTTGCTTCGACCAGGACGGCGTCCACGAAATCTACCGCGACTGGCGCACCATCCTCGATGAGTACCCGGGGGAGCGGATCGGTGTCGCGGAGGCTTGGACACCCACCGCCCGGCGCACCGCCAACTACGTCCGCCCCGACGAGCTGCACCAAGCATTCAACTTCCAGTACCTGGCCAGCTCCTGGCAGGCCCAAGCGCTTCGTGCGGTCATCGACGAATCCCTGGAAGCGATGCGGCCCGTTGGCGCGCCCACCACGTGGGTGCTCTCCAACCACGACGTCACCCGCCACGCCACCCGCTTCGCCAACCCCCCCGGCCTGGGCACCCAGATCCGCACCCCCGGAGATCGCGAACTCGGCCTGCGCCGGGCCCGCGCCGCCAGCCTGCTGATGCTCGCCCTGCCCGGCTCGGCATACGTCTACCAGGGCGAGGAGCTCGGCCTGCCCGACGTCACCGACCTGCCCGACGAGGTCCGCCAGGACCCCTCCTACTTCCGAGCCGCCGGCCAGGACGGCTTCCGCGACGGCTGCCGGGTGCCCATCCCGTGGTCGGGCACCGAGGCCCCGTACGGCTTCGGCCCCGATGCCGGCGGCCCCAGCTGGCTGCCACAGCCCACCGAGTGGGCGCAGCTGTCCGTCCAGGCCCAGACCGGCGACCCCGCCTCCACCTTGGAGCTGTACCGCGCCGCCCTCGCCTTTCGACGACAGCACCCCGCCCTCGGCGGCGCGGACAACCTCCGATGGCTGGAGTCACCCGAAGGGACCTTGAGCTTCGAGCGAACCGCCCAGGATGGCGCGTTCCTGCGCTGCACCGTCAATCTCACCGCCCCTGCGGTCACCATCCCCACCCCTGGCGAACTCGTCCTCGCCAGCCAGGCCCTGACCCACGAAGGCAGCGAAAGCATCCTGCCCGCAGACACCACCGCCTGGTGGACCACCCGCTGATGCCCCTTCCGCGGCGCCTGTCCCCCCGGGGGCACCGCCGCCGTCCCACACACGTCGCGACACGAAGAGGTGCCATGACCCCCCGCCCCGCCCCCACGCACAGATCCCACCGCGCCCGCCAGGCCGCCGCCACCGCAGCCCCTGCTCGCCGCCGCCCTGGCACCCGCCCCTGCCCACGCAGCCGACCCCATCGCCCCGCCGTCCGCCGTCGCCATCGCCGGAGACCTCGACCACCTCTTCGGCTGTCCCGGCGACTGGGCCCCGGACTGTGCCCAGGCCCAGATGACGCGCCGCCCCGACGGCATCTGGGCCCTCAACGCCCACCTCCTCCCCGGTGCCTACTCCTACAAGGCCGCCCTGAACAAGAGCTGGGACGTCAACTACGGGCTGAACGCCGCCCCCGGCGGCGCGAACATCCCTCTCGCGATCCCCGCCGCGGGCGCCGACGTCACCTTCCTCTACGACCCCGCCACGCACTGGATCACCGACACCCTCAACACCGCGGTCGTCACCGCCACCGGCGACTTCCTCGACGAGCTCGGCTGCACCGCCGACGCCACGGACTGCCTGTCGGCCTGGCTCACCGACCCCGACGGCGACGGCAACTCCACCTTTACCACCACCGCCCTACCCGCCGGCACCTACCACGCGAAGGCCGCCCTCCACCTGCCCGCCACCCCCCTCGACGGCACCGATACCACCTTCACCGTCGCGCAGGCCGGCGACGCCACCACGTTCAGCTACACCGCCTCCTCCCGCGTTCTCAGCATCTACGCCGGGCAGCCCAAGCCCAGCCTCGCCCCCCGCAGCGCCTACTGGCTTACCGCCGACACCATCGCCTGGAACCTCGGTGACAACCCCGCCGCGACGACTTACCAGCTGGCCACCGCCCCCGACGGCGGCCTCACAGCGGCGGGCACCGGCATCACCGGCGGCACCAGCATCCCGCTGGTCCGCGACCCCAAGGGCCTGTCCGCCGCCCTTGCGGCCAAGTACCCGCACCTCGCCAAACTCACCACTCTGCGCGTGCCCAAAAAATGGTCCGCCCAGGCCAAGCAACTAGCCAAGGGCCAGAGCGCGGTCGCCGCCCTCGACAGCAACGGCAACCTCACCACCGCCACCGGCCTGCAGACCGCCGGCCTCCTGGACACCCTCTACGCCGCCAAGGCCGCCGACGCCGAATACGGCCCCGTCTTCAACGGGAACAAGCCCACTCTTTCCCTGTGGGCACCCACCGCACAGTCCGTCAGCATCGAGCTTTACGACACCTCCACCTCCACCCAAGCCCGCATCGTCGCCATGACCCTCGACCCCGCCACCGGCACCTGGGCGGTGAAAGGCGACAAGACCTGGAACGGCCTCTACTACCGCTACCAGGTCAAGGTCTGGGCACCCACCGTTCTCAAGACCGTCACCAATCACGTCACCGACCCGTACTCCCTCGCCCTGTCCGCCGACTCCCAACGCAGCCAGATCGTCAACCTCGACGAGGACTTGCTGATGCCGCATGGGTGGGACGACACCGCGTCCCCGAAGACGATCAGCAGCACCCAGCAGCAGATCCAAGAACTGCACGTCCGCGACTTCTCCTCCGCGGACACCGCGCTTCCTGCCGACGAGCGCGGCACCTACCTCGCCTTCACCGACGCCAAGTCCGCCGGAGTGAAGCACCTCAAGGACCTGGCCGCCGCCGGCCTCACGACCGTCCAGATCCTGCCGAGCTTCGACTTCGCCGGCACCGCCGAGAGGCGGGCCGACCAGGCCACTCCCGGTTGCGACCTGCCCGCCATGGCACCCGACTCCGACCAGCAGCAAGCCTGCGTCGCGGGAACCCAAGCCGATGATGCCTACAACTGGGGCTACAACCCGCTGCACTTCACCGTCCCTGAGGGCTCCTACGCCACCGCCCCCGACGGCGCCGCCCGCACCATCCAGTTCCGCCAGATGGTCCAAGCACTCCACCAGGCCGGACTACGCGTGGTGATGGACGTCGTCTACAACCACACCGCCGCCGCCGGCCAGGACCCGAACTCCGTCCTGGACCAGATCGTCCCCGGCTACTACCAGCGCCTCGACACCAACGGCACCGTCACCCGCGACAGCTGCTGCGCCGACACCGCCCCCGAGAACGCGATGATGAACAAGCTCGTCGTCGACTCCGTAACCACCTGGGCCCAGCAGTACCACGTCGACGGGTTCCGCTTCGACCTGATGGGCCTGGACCCGAAACGGACCATGCTCGATGTCAAGACCTCCCTCGGAAACCTGACGCAGCACCGCGACGGCATCGACGGCAAGTCCACCACCCTCTACGGCGAGGGCTGGAACTACGGCGTGGTCGCCAACGACTCCCGCTTCGTCCAGGCCACCCAGGCCAACATGGCCGGCACCGGCATCGGCACCTTCAACGACCGCCTACGCGACGCTGTCCGCGGCGGCGGCCCCTCTGACACCGACCCCCGTGAGCAGGGCTTCGCCACCGGTCAGTACACCAACCCCAACGGCGCGCCCCTCAACGGCACCACCGAGCAGCAGAAGACCGACCTGCTGCACGACATGGACCTCGTCAAACTTGGCCTCACCGGCAACCTCGCCGACTACACCTTCACCACCAGCACCGGCACCACCCGCAAGGGCGCCCAGATCGACTACAACGGGACCCCCGCCGGCTACACCGCAGCCCCCGGCGAGGCCATCACCTACGTCGACGCCCACGACAACCTGGCGCTCTACGACAGCCTCGCCTACAAGCTGCCCACCGGCACCAGCCCCGCCGAACGCGCCCGCATCCAGGCTCTCGCCCTCGCCACCAGTACCCTCTCCCAGGGCCCGGGCATGGCCCAAGCAGGCACCGACCTGCTCCGCTCCAAATCCCTGGACGGCAACTCCTACGACAGCGGGGACTGGTTCAACGCCATCCACTGGGACTGCACCCAGGGCAACGGCTTCGGCCACGGCCTCCCGCTCGGCGGCCAAAGCCAGTGGAGCTACGCCAAGCCGCTGCTCGCCAACCCCGCCCTCGTCCCGAACTGCACCAACACGACGAACACCAGCGCCCAGTACCAGCAGTTCCTCCAAATCAAGCACTCCACCCCCCTCTTCTCCCTCCCCACCGCCAACGCCGTCCAACAGCGCCTGACCTTCCCCCTCTCCGGCACCCCCGGCGAGATCCCCGGTGTCATCACCGAACACCTCGACGGACGCGGACTGGACACCTACAAGTCCGTCACCGTCCTCTACAACGCCACCGCCACCACCCAGACCCAGACCCTTACCAACCTGGCCGGCAGCAGCCAGGCACTCCACCCGGTGCAGAACAAGGGCGCAGACCCCACCGTCAAGCAGTCCCAGTACAACCAGGCCACCGGCACCTTCACCGTCCCGGCCCATACCGTCGCGGTCTTCGTCCAGCAGTAACACCTCACGACCCGGAAGATCGCTCTGATCCAGTCCCGGTCCGGCGCTGTGCCAACCCACACGGCCGGACCGGGCTACCAGGCCTTCCGCCAATGGCCCTGAAGTGTTCCCCGCGCCCAGGCTGGGATGCACCGGATCAGGAGGCGCCGAGCCGTGCGGCGAGGAACGCCACAGGTTGCGCGATGAGTTGGCGAGGGTCGGGGTGACCCACGAAGCAGTGTCCCGCCCCCTCCACCCGCACCAAAGTGGAGTCCGCACCGGCATCCAGCAGCCGTGCATGCAGGCGCTCACCCTGGGAGGCGGGCACTGACTCGTCGGCCGCACCGTGCATGATCAGAAACGGTACCGCGGGGCCAGACACTTGCCACACAGGACTCGCAGCGCGCGCAAGGTCGATCACCTGAGCAGGCGGTGCGCCCAGCAGCCGGCCCTCGGGCGAGTCCGCATCTCCGCCGCCCTCGTGCAGCGTCTGCAGATCCGTCGGCGCGTACCACAAAGCGGCCGCACGCACCGGTGCGGCGGGGACCAGGGCAACGAAGGGCGCCGAAGCAGCGAGAAATTCGCTGAGCATCACCCGGACAGCAACTGCCGCCGACATCCCGTGTCGAGTCTGATCACATCCGGTGTGTCGGGAACGCGACACCACGCGGCAGCCGCCGCTATGTCGGATGCCCGCCAGGTTGGCACCGACGTCACCCTGTATCGGACCGCCAACATGGCAGGAGGTGGGTGGTGTGGCTGGCAGCTGGCGGTTGGGTCATGGTGTGGCTGGGGTGGGAGTTGGCTGGTGGCCGCCGCGTCGGCAAAAGGCGCCAGGGCGCTGTGCGGCTGAGGGGGACCAAGAGACCGGCCCTCTGAGGCGCAGTTCGACTCAGTAGGGGCGCCTTAGCCGAGAGAGCGGCCGCTACTGAGTGGCGGCGGCGCCGCTAGCTATCAACGCCCCTGGGTTCGGGTTGTGCCGGTGGTGGGCGATCCTCAGAGCGCTCTTGAACCGCCCACCCATCGGAACCCGTGGATCTTGTCACACTCTGCGGCGTTCGGATGCGGAAAGCGTCGGGCGATCTGCAACTGTGACGGTCGATGTCACGTTGCTTGGGTTGGGTGCCTGTAGGCGGAACGCGGCGCTTCCTTTGGCTTTGAGATCGGTCAGGATTTTCGCGCTGTCGCACAGGATCCGTTCGACCTCAGTGGTACCTCCGCAGAGAAGTGCGCGGGTGCCAGGCGGGGAGGACGTCGTCGGGCTCCCAAGAAGCATCGGTCAAGCTGGTGGGGCGTGCGGCCGAGGAGACGGTGAGTACCCCCGGCTGTCACTCCGCCGTCCAGCTCCGTCACCTTGGCACCGTTCCTCGCGAAATGCGCGCTCCGGCCAATAACCTCACCAGCACGGCAGCCTCGGCGCACCGGAGGCTTCTCCCGCGAGGTCGTCGCCGACCTCATCACGCAAAGCTCGCCTTGGAGGCCGTGACGTTCTCCTGGCACCCGGGGGGCCGCACGCCGTACGTGCGGGTGAAGAAGACCCGCAAGCCCCCGGCCAGGGACCCCAAGGTCCGCGAGATCGTGGTCGGCGCCAAGGAGTCCGCGCCCGTCATAGGGATCGGCTCCGCCGGGCGGATCATCGCCGTGGACCTCGACGCAACGTCCCCGCACATCCTGGTCAACGGCGCCCCGGGCGGGGGGAAGTCAGTGACTCTGCGGCGCATCGCCTGCCAGATGCTCCACAATGGGTCGCTCGTGTTCGTCCTCGACACCAAGCGGATCTCCCACCCGTGGGCCTCCGGGCTGCCCGGCGTCACGTACTGCCGCGACATACATCCACGACCAGCTCGTCGCCTTCGGCAGGGAAGGCCGGCGCCGTACCCGCGTCGCTGACGATCTGGGCATCGACGCCGCCCCCCAAGGACATCGGCCCGCGGCTGCTGATCCTTCTCGAAGGGGTCAACGCCATGATGAAGCAGCTGGCCCGCTACTGGGAGAAAATCCGCGAGTCCGGCGACCCGAAGGTCTCCCCGGCTCTCGACGCGCTCAACGGAGTCCTCTACATGGGCCGCCAGTTGCGCATGCACGTCCTCCTGGTCGCCCAGTCTGCCACCGCCCGCGCCCTGGGAAACCCGGAGGTCCGCGAGCAGTTCTCCACCCGCATCCTGGCCCGCTACAGCGTCAAGGCCTGACGTATGCTCGCCCCAAAAATCCACCCCGCGCCAAAGTCCACCAAGCACCACGGCCGCGCCCAGGTCGTCACCCGCGGCCGCGCCCACGAGACGCAAGTGCTCAACCTGTCGAACGCAGAAGCCCGCGAGTGGGCGATGTCCGGCGTCCACGCCCACGACAAAGCGGGTCCGGAGTTCCACACGCCGCCCGTCCCCGACACACCACCTGCCGATTCCTTCGGCTCCGAAAGTGGAAGCCGCCCGTCCGGCTCGCCGCAGTACCCGTGCCGACCCCGGCCGCCGACGTCGATGTCGCCGACACGGGGAACACCGTGCCCGCCCTAGCGGCGGACACCGGCCCGGACGACGCCGTGGCCGGACACGCAAAGCCCAGCAGGACCTCCTGCCGGAACTCACCCTGGCCGCCCTGCGCTGGGCGCGCGCCAACGACCCGAACTTCCCGCCCTCGGTCGACAAGCGCGGCGCCGAACTCCTCCACCGCGTCGGCGACCTCAAGACGTGGGCCCGCAACCGGCCCCGCGCTGCCACCGGCACTACCGACCTCGAATGACCCACCGGGTCGGAAATCCGACCCGGCCCGCGCCGATCCGGACCTGTCCGCTTTCGCCTTCATCACCGCAGGCCGCACGACCGCCGCCGGTCCCCGCTCCGGGTGTTGTCCCGCCCCGCCCGTGCGGTGTTCGGTTCAGGTGCGATGGGGAGGGGTTGGTGGAGGCGCGCCGAAGCGGGCAGGCGTCCGGTGAAGAACGTTTCCGCTACACCGGTTTGGCGTGGTGACGAGGCGGGCGGTGATGGAGCGGGGTACGGCGGTGACGAGTGGTAGTTGAGCGGTCTTTGGCTTTGGGGCTGTCCGGTGGTGAGATCGGTGCGGCACGCTGTTGGACGCTGGAGCAGGTGGAGCACTTTGGTTGGGGCGCGGGCTGGCGTCCGGACTCGGGGACGGTGGCGTTGGTGGTGTCGGAACTGGTGACCAACGCGCTGCGGCATGCGGGCGGCGGCCGGGTCGGGGTGTGCCTGGTGCTGGAGGTGGGCCGGCTGCGGATCGCGGTGAGCGACGAGTCCCGCCACGAGCCGGTGATACAGCCCCCGGGGCCCGGCAGGGTCGGCGGCCATGGTCTGCGCATCGTGGCGAGCGTGGCCGCGAGGTGGGGCGTGCGACCTCACGGCACCGGCAAGGAGGTCTGGGCCGACCTGCTCCCGCAGCACCCCACACTCGCCTCGGCGTCCGACTGAGTTCGACCTCGGGCCTGAGCGGGGTGGTATTTCTCCTGAAGGAACACGCGTTTGTATATTGGGTGCGTCATCGGGCCGGGGGTTGGGCACCTACTTGTTGAGCGGTGCCTGATAGTGCTGAGCCTTCCGCCGGCGGCGCCGGGCACGAGGATCCAGGGGTGAGGCAGATGGAGCCGTTACAGGTGTGCCCGATCGGCCCGCCCCGCGAAGGGGTGACGGTACTCGCGCTGTCCGGGGAGCTCGACTACAACACCGAGCCAACCCTCGCCGCCGCCGCAGGTGACGCTATGAAGGCCGGATGCCGGCAGCTGGTCCTGGAGTGCGCCGGGCTGACGTTCTGCGACTCCCAGGGCCTCAACCGCTTCCTGCGGCTACGCCTGGCGGCGCAGCGCCGCGGTGTTGATCTGGTCCTGGCCGCGATCAGCACCCCACTGCGGCACCTGCTGGAACTCACCGAAGCCGTTGAGGTCTTCCAGCTCGCCGACACCGTCGACCAAGCGTGCACGACCCTTGCGCCCGCCGACCAAGTCGGCCCGGCACTGTGACACGCCGGGGGCGGAGCGGGGCACTGGAGGTGGGCGTCCATGGGTGACGCTTCCCGCTCCGCCCCCACGGGCTGCGCCTACCCCGGTCAGGGCCACGTGACGCTGGTCGGCTCGGGTGAGGCGTGGGCGGGGCATGGCGATGGGCCCGGCGGATAGCGTTATCCGTCGGGCCCATCGGTGGTGCGTTGAGCGTGCTGTCCGTGTCTACCAGCGGTACCAGCGGTGACGTCCGCCGGAGTGGGTGCCGCGCATGACGAAGCCGAGCAGCCACACGATCAGGACGATGACGGCGACCCACCAGAGGATCTTCAGGGCGAAGCCGGCACCGAACAAGATGAGCGCGAGCAGTAGAACCAAAAGCAGTGGACCCATGGTTATCAACCTCCTGACCAGCGCATTCCCCGCCCCGCACTGATCATGCACACCGGTTTATGCAGCCCATACATGCCCGCGCTCAGGGGGAGTGCGCGTCGGTTCGAGCCCAGGCGCCGGGGGAACTGCCGCTGCGGGCTGCCAGGCGCGGGGCCGCCCAGGGCATCCGCCGGGTATGCCGCACAGGCGTGGTCGGGCCGTGTCGTCGCCGCTGCGAGAAAGATCCTGAAGCTCCTCAGAACGCCCCCTCTTGCAGCTGATTGTGGTTATTAGAGGCGTGTATCGGACCTGCCGCGTGCTGCCCGGTGCGTCGAAACTGCTGGTCAGCGCATCGATGCTTGCGGGTTCGGGTCCCAGGGGTGAGGGCTGGCGCGGTGCGGGAAGGCGAATTTGGGTCAGCAATTGGAGGAGGCGGTTGTGGTGCGGGATCGGATGGGGTTGGCCGATGTTCTGGTAGCAGCGGAGGGCGCCGCGCCGACGGGCTCTCTTGATGTCGTGGCGCGTAATCTGCGTGATCGGTTTGCCGCGCGGTCCGTGTCGTTCCTGTTCGTCGATGTGGTGGGTCGGCGGTTGTTGCGCGTGAGTGATCAGGCGTCCTCGTCGTTGGGGGGTCGGGCTGAGCAGGTGCCTCTGGCCGGCAGCAGTGTCTATGACGAGGTTCTGCGCTCCCAGAAGCTGATGCACTTGCCGGTGAAGGGGGAGGAGGGGCAGCGGGTGCTCGTTCCGGTGACCAACCGGGGCGACACCATCGGTGTTCTGGAGCTGTTCCTCGACCACGCCACGCCGCAGGTGTTGGAGCAGGTGGAGGCGGCGGCGCATGCGTTGGCGTACATCATCGTCACCGATCGCCGCTTCACCGACCTTTACCACTGGGGCAACCGCACCACCACCGTCAGCTTGGCCGCGGAGATCCAGCGCCAGCTCCTACCCTCGGCATCATCCTGCGAGGCGGCCCAGTTCGCCCTCGCCGGCGGTCTGGTCCCGGCCTCCGACATCGCCGGCGACACCTACGACTACAGCCTCGACAACGACACCCTGCACCTGTCGATCACCGACGCGATGGGCCACGATGTCGACGCCGCCCTGATGGCGACCCTGGTGGTCAACGCCTCCCGCGGCGCGCGCCGCGCCGGCGCGGACCTAGTCGAGCAGGCCCGCCAGACCCACCAGGCGCTCCTCGACCACGGCCGCCGCACCTTCGTCACCGGCCAGTTGGTGCGTATCGCCCTGGACGGCAGCAGCGCCCAGCTCATCAACGCCGGCCATCCCGGACCACTTCGTCTGCGCGATGGCGTGGTCGACGAGCTCACCCTGCGGGTGAACCTGCCCTTCGGCGTCGCCGGGCAGGGCCCCTACAAGATCCAGGAACTCGACCTGCGCCCCGGTGACCGCTTGGTGATGTTCACCGACGGCATGCAGGACCGCGAAGCGGCAGGCGTCGACCTTTCGGGCCTGCTGCGCAAGACCGCCGCCGAGCACCCGCGTGAAGTCGTGCGCACACTCGTCGCCGCGGTCGCGGAGGCCTACGCCGGATTCCCCCCGAAGGACGACGCCACGGTCCTGTGCCTGGACTGGTACGGCCCCACCAGCGCCGATCCCACCGCGAGTGCCGACGCCGAGTAAAGGGATCTGCTGTCACATCTCCGGCATAGCGGCCGGGACGCCGGTCACGAGACGAGAACGCCGCCGCTTGCGCGCCTCCCGTGTCCGACAGGAGCACCGGTGTGAGAAGCAGTCCCCACCCCGGAGCTCCTGGACCGACCACGGGATCAAGAAGATTCGCTGGAGCGCCCTCAGATCGCGGTGCCCCATGAGACGGACTGCTGCGCGACGGCTGGCAGCACGCGCATCATGCTGGGCGGAACGACACCGATGACCCACACCCATGAGCCGGACTGCCCCGTGTGGTGCGCGCGCTGATCCCGTGACGGAGCCGCGAGAAGCCGCGGGCTTATGCGCCCCGGCGTTCGGGCCTGCAGCGCTGCACGGTGCGGCCTCAGGCTGCGCCAGTGCGGCGTGGGCCTGCTTCGTGGTGGCGAGGCGGGTGAGGTCGCGGGTGGCGTGGCAGTCGCCGCGGTGCACGATGCGCGCCGGCCCACGCTCAAGCACGAAGTAGACCGGTTCCTCGACTTGCCAGGCCGGGGTGGCGCCGTTCCGCTGGGTAGGCACCGTGTCGTACGCCTGGCCTCCGAGCGGCTCGCACCGGGTGGCGGGTGCGGCGAAGTCGACGGGTGCGGGGTCTGCAGGCCCGCGGCGTCGATCTTGCGTGTGGCGGGGCGTGCACCGCAGGGTGGGAGCGTCGTGAGCGGGCTGCGAATGCAGCGGGTGAGCACAGGAGGCCGCCCGGCCCCCGGGTTGTTCAGCCGAACGCGGAGAAAGCCCGCTGCTCCCTTTCCTCCTGAGCATCCCGGACGGTGCTCCAGTCCAGTGCCTGGCGTACCTGGTCCCGTGTCTGCTCGGCCACCTGCCGCGTCTCGGCCAGTACGTCACCCAGCTCCTGGACCAGCCCGTCATAGATTGGTGGATGCTCGGATATCTCTGCGCTGCTCATAGGCCTGATCCTGCCCGTTTCCCGGTGGCCTGTCACGCCCCGCCAGGGAAACCGTGCTGTGCTGCGGGCCGCCCGCAGACAGGTCCAGGCCGCCGGGCAGTAGGTCGAGGGCGGGCGCGCGGTGCTGCGCTCCTGGGGCCTGGAACCCTGACCGGGCGTTGACCTGCCGCCGGTCAGGTGGAACCGACCGCGCGCTCCGCTGAGACTGACCACGGGCTGCGTTGGAACTGACCGTGGCTGGGGCGGGTGATGCTGCGGTGTGTGTGCAGCCCCCTTGGGTGCGCAACGGCTACGGCGTATGCGCCATCACGTGTGCGCGTGTGCGGGTCTTGGGGTTAGTTATGTTCGGATCTGGCGGGCGACGAAGCGGGTTGCGGTGAGTTCCAGGACGAAGGAGATCTGCTGGTCTTCCGACAGGCCGGAGCAGGGGCCTTCGATGTCTTGTTCTTCGAAGTAGACGGGGTCGTTGCCGCCGATGGGGATGACGAATCCGTAGCCGGCGTCCCGGTTGAACCACTGCACGAACCCGATGGTTCTGCTGCTCATGGGTGCCTCTTCTCGCGTGGGTCCGCAGCCGTGCGGTGCTTCCCCTGTCGTCTCGCCGGATTGCAGCTGCGGGACTGCGCTGGGCGGATATTCGGGCGGTTCGCGGCGGGGATGGTGGGAGAGGTGCGGGCCTCACGCACCGACCGGCGAGCACCCCGTGGAGCAACCACGGACAGTGAACGAATCACACCTCTCTGTGGGTATTTTTCCCACTCTGCCGGTTTCATTCATCCGACTACTCGGGCGGGGCGGGGGTTCCTGCGGGCACGGGCGCCGACCAAGACCCTGGCCATAGGGGAGTGCTGCGGCCCGCGGGCCGGGAGATCCAGGCCGCCCGGCGGCAGATCCAGGACTGGTGCAGGGTGGTGTGGGTGAGGTGTCCCCGGCCGGGGGTGCCTGAGGCTGGGCCGCCCGAGGTTGACCGGATGGGCGCCGGGCCACGTTTTGGCGGCCTCAGCGATGGCGTCCTGTGGTTCCAGGTCGTGACGGGCGGCCGGCGTGGGGCAGGGGGTCAGGTGCTGGCGAGGCAGTCGCGCAGGCGGATCATGCCGTCGCGCAGCCGGGTCTTGACCGTGCCCAGGGGGACGCCCAGCCGCTCCGCGGTCTCCCGGTAGGTGTGCCCGTCGTAGTACGCGAGCTGGACCGATTCCCGTTGCAACGGTGTCAGTGCGTGCACACAGCGGCGTACCCGCTCGTGCTCCAGGCGGTGTTCGACACTCTCGCTGACCTCGTCGAACAGGGTGTGGTGGTTGCCTGCCGCGAAGCTGCGGTCCCGGTCGGCCGCCGCCTGTGCGGAGCGGACCCGCTCCACCGCGCGGCGGTGCGTCAGCGTCATGACCCACGCCAACGCGCTGCCGCGGGCCGGATCGAACCGGGCGGCATGACGCCACACCGCGATCATGGCTTCCTGGCAGACCTCCTCAGCGTGCCCCTCATGACCCACCACCCGCCGCGCCAGCCCCAGCACCGGGCCCGCGATCAGCGGATAAAGCTCCCCAAACGCCTCCCGGTCACCACGGCCGACAGCGACCAGCAACCCCTCCGCGGGTCCAGGACGGCACGACGCGTCGGCCGGGGGCGTCGGCCGCCCGGATACCCCTGATGTTCCGCACATGAGGAGAAGCCTCTCAAAAACCGCGCTCGCATCCGTGGCGCCCGCGATCAACCACCTCCTGGACGCCGCCCAAGCACTGCTGTCCACAAGCAACCCGCCCCCGGACCTGTCCTCCCGCGAGCAACTGCACACTGTGCGCGATGCGCTGCGCGCCGCCCGCAGGCAGGTCCAGGCCGCCCGCCAGCAGATCGAGGACGGGTGCGCGGTGCTGCGCTCCCTGGACCTGGAACCCTGACCGGGCGCTGACCTGCTGCGGCAGGTGGAACCGACTACGCGCTCCGCCGTGCCCGCTTGTGTTCGGATGATGTGTTGGTGGATGTGGGGGGAGGGGGCAGGCGCCCGGTAGGGCGTATGTGGGCTATGGCGACCCGGTGTGGTGACCACGGGGCTTCGAGGAACGGCTGAGGCAGTGATCGGTGATGAGTGATGGGTGAGCGGTACCGGGCCATGAGGGTCGCCGGCGATGTGGGTGGGGCGCGTCGTTGGGCGTTGGAGCAGGTGGAGAACTTCGGCTGGGGTCCCGCTTGGCGCCCCGATCCGGGGGTGGTGGCGTTGGTGGTCTCGGAGCTGGTGACGAACGCGCAGCGGCATGGCGGTGGCCGGATCGGGTTGTCCCTGGGTCTGGATGCGGGCCGGTTGCGGATCGCGGTGAGTGACGGTTCGCTGCGTCTGCCGGTTCAGCGACCTGCGGAGTCCGGCAGGATCGGCGGTCATGGGGTGCGGATCGTGGCGGAACTGGCCGGGGGCTGGGGTGTGACCTTGCGGGGTGTCGGTAAACAGGTGTGGGCCGACCTGGTGCAGCCCGGCCCGGTCGCCTCGCCGATGCCCGCCTGGCGGCGCCGCGTGCGCAGTGTTCCGCGCTCTGCCTGGCCGGTTGCCGCAATCGTGTTCACGTGCGGTGTTCGGGCCGCCGCACGGGGACGTCGCCACTGGAGCAATCAACTGCCTGGCGGCTGCGAGGTTGGCAGGGCTTCGGCGTAGTCGGCGGGCGTCCGTTTCGTGATCACTTGAGCCCGAGCAGGGCGAGGGGGCGGTCCGCGTTGCGGGCGTTGTGTCGCAGGGCGCATCTGCGAGCGCCAGGGCGTTCCCATCGTGGCCGATCTCGCCTACCAGGGCGCCGGTCCGTGGCTGACCACGGGCATCAAACGCAGGCCCCCGCAGGAACTGACCCCCACTGAGAGTGCGGTACGTGACCTGATGTCCGGTTGATGCTTGGGGTTGGGTGAGGAGTCCTGGTCGGCGGGGCGGACTGGTACTCAGGTGCGGGGCTGAGCGAACAGGCCGGGTTCGGGTTCGGTGAGAATGCCCCGTGTGACCAGGCGTTTCAGTTTGGACCGGATGCCTTCGGTGTTCTTCGGGAGGATCGGCAGGTCGAGTGCCTCGCACAGGTCTCGAGCACGCATCGGATGGCCGGTGTCGGTGAAGACAGCGAGAATCTGCTGGTAAGCGGGGTGGTCCGGCGCCTCGGGCCGTGGCGGATCGTCGGCGGGCTCCGGTGCCGGGATGTTCAGGAGCGTCTTGCGGGTGATGCGCAGGTTCTCGGTCTCCGCGTCGAGTTCGCCGAGGCGGGCGGTGAGGTCCTCGATGGACGCGCGGAGCTGCCCGGCCTGCTTGTCGAGTTCGTTCTCGCGGGCCTCGACGTAGGCAAGGACGTTTCTGATCTGCGGGTTGTCGCTCACGCGGTCCTCCAGGAGGGCAGGGTGGCGCCGGTGAGCCGGCGGGCCATGACAGAGGTCATCGCCCAGAAGACGCGAGAGCGCGAGGTGGCGAGCCGGTGCTCGTAGTCGCGGACCAGGCGCCGGTAGAACATCAGGATCCCGTTCGTCTGCTCCACGACCCACCGCTTGGCCTGCGGAATGAAGCTCTTGTCGGCCGGGTTGCGTTCAACGATCTCGACGTCGATGCCGTACTGCTCGCCGTGGTCGACGACGGCCTTCTTGAACCCCTGGTCGACCAAGGCCTTCCTCACGGTGCCCATCTGGGCGGCCACGCCGTCCAGCAGCGCGATTCCGGCGGCGTTGTCGTGTGCGGACGCCGGCAGGGCGACAGCCTCGACGACGAGTCCCAATACGTCCACGGCCAGGCATCTCTTCCGCCCCGGCACCCGTTTCGCCGCGTCCTTGCCGGTCGTGGCGGCCGGGACGCCGACGGCCACGCGGATGCTCTGCGTGTCCATGACGATGAGGCTCGGGTCGGCTAATCGCCGCTTCTTCTCCCGCAGTTGCCATCGCAGCAGATCATGAATGGTCTGATCGGTGCCATCGTCGCGCCACTTGTAGAAGTAGTACTTCACCGCACCGGCGGGCGGCAGGTCGTGGGGCAGCAGGTCCCACTGGCAGCCGCTGCGGTTCTGGTACAGGATCGCGTTGACGATCTCCCGCATCGCGTATCTGCCCTGGTGGCCACTGACCGACGGATGCGCGGCCTTCCACGCCGTGACCACGGGCTCGACCAGGGCCCACTGCTCGTCGGAGACATCACTCGAGTACGACTTGCGATCGCTCATCCCGTCACCCAAGCGAATCCCGAACGCCTGACCGGCAATAATGCTTCACCGTCACCCCATCGAGTGATCATAAGCAGGACAGAAGATCACGTACCGCACTCTGAGAAGACCCACAACCGTGCCCTGGCCGCCACACGGGCACCCGTCGAATGCGGCGTCGCCCGCCTGAAGTCCTGGCGGATCTTCCGCAGGTCCCGATGCAGTCCCAACCGCCGCCGCACCCGCCCGCACAACGGGCGCGGCCGTGGAACTCGCGCCGGCCGGTGCGCTCGCCACCCAGTGCTACTACAGGGTCAACGCCAACGGCGGCGGTCAACCACCCGTTCAACCATGCGTTCACTGCTCCGCCGCCGCTCCCCGCGTTTTAGGGCTGTGACCTGCACTAGTGCTTCGCCGCGCTGATCCTGCGGGGGTCAGGCTGCCTTGAGCGGGGTGCTGTCGTAGGACCAGCGGAATGGTCGCGCCTGGTCGTCGTAAGCGAGGTGAATTCGCGGATTTGCTCGACGAGGTCCTGGCGGGAGTCGAACTCGCCTCGGCGTAGGAGTCGGCGGGCCAGGATCGAGTGGTAGGTCTGCGCGTCACCGACCCCCAGACCGGCACCGCCGACGACCTGTCCGACTCCCGGGTCATGGCCAGCATCCAGCTGGCCACGGCCGGCGAGGGCGGCGACGAACTGACCCCTTTCGCCCACGAGAACCTTCCCTGGCTCCGCGACCAGTACTTCTCCCACATCACCGCCCCCGGACTGGTGGTCGCCGGCGACAAGGACGATCTCCCGCTCACCACCCGAGGACCCGCCTGGACAAGCGACCCCTACACCCTCAGCCGCGGCGACAAGAGCCTGCTCACCGTCTTCGGCGGCGAGCACTTCCTCGGCGGCACCTCCGGCTACCGGGCAGCAGAGACCACCGACGAGGACTCCAGCCGCGTCGCCCTCGTCCAGCAGGTCACCCTCGCCTACCTACGCCACATCACCGGCATCGACCACACCGACTGGCAGATGGCCCGATCCGTCCTCGCTGACGCCCACGCGCTGGGGCGACTGGACAGCAAGTGACCCTCGGCGGTTGAAATACACGCTTTCGTCCGCTCATCGGCCCCCCCGCAGGATCAACGCGGGCAGGCACTAGTGATGTTCGGCGGCAGCGTCCTGGGCGCGGACTTCCCCCTCTGTCTGCCCTTTCCCCGGACCCGGGTGGGAGATGACGGGGTGGGTGCGACGCGTTCGTCATCGCCGATGCCGCCCGCACCATGTCCCACACCCTTCGGGCCATCGAGTTCGCCGACGAGACGATCGCCGAAATGGAGATGCTCGTCGGCTTCGACGACGACCTGGCAACCGAGTCGACCCGGACCAAGAACCGGCTCCGCGGCCTGCTCACACAGATCCATCCCTCACTGGAGAAGATTCTCGGCCCGCGCCTGGACCACCCCGCCGTCCTGGCCCTGCTCGAGCGCTTCGGCTCTCCCGCCCAGCTCAGGAGAGCCGGTCGCCGCCGGCTGGTCACACTGCTGAGACCCAGAGCACCCCGCATGGCAGAGCGCCTGGTCGGCGACATCTTTACGGCACTCGAACGAGCAGAGCGTTGGGCCCTCGGGGGCCGCACGGTGGCTACCAGGGGCCTTTCTGGGTGTCCGTAGCCGGTAGAGCGGGGCGGTGGCCGCTATCGCTGGCGCCGGTCTGGCGAGCGCCGATGGCGTCCCCGCCGAGCCTGTTTCGCGTCGTGCCCGCGGCGGCGCTGTTGGGTGATCCGGGCGACGCGCTTGGCCATCCGGGTCCAGGGCAAGATGAGGGTGACCATGTTGGACATTGTTCCCATGGGCGCCTCGCTCCCGGTCTCTTCCAGTACAGCCCTTGGCCAGGCCTCCGGCAAATCCGCACCGCCCGGCAGTCCGGGCTGGGGGGTGCCCCTAACTTTTGGTCAAGGTGGATGGGTGCTGGTTCGGGCGTCTGGAACCATGTGCCTGTGCATGCTGATGATCAGGTTGGCGAGGGTGTCTCTGGGGAGTTCGCGGTGTTTCTGCGGAACGCTGCCGACGGCCGTCCGAGGAAGATCGTTCCTTCGGTCTGCGGCGGGCGCGTGTTCTGCGTACTCGTTGACGATGTGGGCGGCGTACTGTGCCCTGTTTTCGTATAGCCGCGCCACCGCGTCCGGAGCCTGCAGGCGCTGGATCGCCGTTGACGCCGTAGGTGAGTGTCGACGACGATTCAGCGCTGCAGCCACGCCGTGCCTAGGGCCCCGGGGCCGCGCGAGCACGGAAGGGCGTTGCTGTGCGCGGGTTCTGGTCGGTCAGCGGCGGTTCAGAAGCGGATACACACCGGTCCCTGGTTGTAGTTGACCTTCCCGAACTGGGTGACGGCTGAGTTGCATGCGGCGTTCATCGTGTCCTGGTCGGACTCGGTTCCCCGGCCCATCTCCTGGCCCCGGCCGTCCTCGGAGCCGAAGTCGATGCACACCGGTCCCTGGTTGTAGTTGACCTTCCCGAACTGGGTGCTCGCGTCGTTGCACTGCGCGCTGAGCACGTGCCGGACCATCACATCGTGCTCGCCGTACGGGGAGTAGTCGCTGGCCGAAGCCGTGCCGGCGCCTGCCATCACGGCGGCGGCGGCAAAGGCGGTGGCCGCAACGGCCTTACGGAAACCCATCATGATCATTCTCCAGAAGGTGGAGGACTGGGACAACGGTGACTTCATCAGCACCGGCTGGTGCCGCACTCCGGACACGCCGCACGGGGCGCACCCGTCCGCCAAGTGGCCGAACGCCTGCTACATCGCCGAGGCCGCAGGTCACGGGCGCCGTCGAGCTGAGCGGGTGGGCGAATGACTTTCTTTGCCACCAGCGGGTGGTGCGGCTGCCGGGTCCGGCTGATCGGGTTGCCGGGCTGGTGCCGTACGGCGCTGCGGCGTGCGCGGCCGGCGGCCAGGTGATCTATTGGTTGCCGGACAGTGTCCTGTCTGTCCCGGCCGACAGCCGGGATACTGTCCGCACCCGTGCCGGAGTTCACGACCGGTCGCGCAATCCAGTCACTGGTGAGGAGTCCACCTGTTGTGCTGGGACGCGTGCGGGATGCGCGCCCGCGCCTCCTGTACCCCGGGGTCGGCCAGCAGAGAGCCGAAATGACGTCCTCCGCCTCCGCGAAGGCACGGGTGCATGCGTGCCGCCGTACGGCCTCCTGCACGCGCTGCTTCTCCGCCCGGTCACCGCTCACGGTCGCTCTCCTGTCCACCGGAGGGTCCGGCCGCGGCGGCCGGACCCTCGGCCGCGAGCCGATTGGCGAGGATCTCCTGACATTGAGCGGGTGGTTAGTTGGTGTGGTGGGTGTCTTGTGGGCTGGGGTGTTGGTGGTTGGGTGAGAACAGGTGATGGGGCGGGCTTTGGGGGTCTGGTCTGGGGTTGTGTCAGCTTTTGTGCGTGGTTTGGTGGGTGTTGTACGGGGCGTCTGGGTCTAATGGCTCGGGCGTTTTTTGCTGCTCAGAGGCGTTTTGCCTGGTCAGGGTGCGGCGGGAGGGGGTTGGGGTGGGTTAGCGGGTGGGGCGTCGTTGTTGTTCGGTGTGGTGGTCGAGGGTGATGGCCTCGAGCGAGTTCTTGGTGATCTTCTCGGTGCCGTCGCTGATGGCGGTGATCGCTGCTTGGCGGATGAGTCGTGTGAGGGCGCCGATGCGGCCTGCGGTGCGCAGGTGGAGGTAGCTGGTCATGCGGGGGAGGGTGCCGGGGCGGTGGGCTTGTAGGTCGAGGGCGGATTCGATGCCGGTGACCAGGTCGCGGAAGGGGTAGCTCTGGCCGTGGCGGGCGGGGAGGGGCCCGGCGTGGATGAGGGTGGCTCTGGCGGCGAGTTGGGCGCCGCGGATTCCACTGAACAGGGGTGTGGTGGTGACGTCGATCCCGGCGTAGACGAAAGTCGCGCCGATGCGTTCGGTGAGGTCCTTTAGCAGGTCGGCGGTTTCCGCGCCGGTGGTGGTGCGGGGGTTGAGGCGGTGGATTTCATCGATCTTACCGACCGCAGGAGCTCGGATACCGGCTCTGAACTGCGATGATCCATAGACTACATGTCCGTCACGGTGACCGATGCACTTCTCTGTAGCTCGTCTGAGTGGTGCCGCGGTAGAGCCCGGCGGCGGTGGAGTCGCGGTGTGACAACGCAACGTAGTTAGCATGGAGAAGGCGGCTTTGTCGGCAAGCGCACTCGCCGACGCCGTCAACATGCGGAGATGTCAGGCTTTTGGGGTGCAGTGCGGAGGACGCCTGTGCATGCCAGCAGGGTGGTCGCCGTAGCGTCGAGGAACAGCATGAAGGCCCAGGTCTGGTCGGGTGTGTCGATGCGGCCAATCCGGATGAGGGCGTCTTCAGCGCCTTTCAGGGTGTCGACGGCTTCGCTGAGAGCGAGCGTCTTCTGGCCGCGCCTGAGGGTGTGGTGAAGTCGCGCCTTGTAGATGCCGGCAAGCTCGGCTGCGGGGACCAGGCCGTCCCAGATGATGAAGTCGCCCTCTGCCAGGGCGGCTCGGGCCATGGCATGGACTGTCGTGTCGCCGCTGAGCATCACGATCAGCTCATCGCGGGTCATGCGTGTTTCCCGTCGCGGGGTTCCGTCTCGGTTCCCGGTCGGGTCCAGAGTGTGAGGTCACTGCTGGTGGCGACTGCGAGGGTTCGTCCGGAGGGAGAGAAGCCCGCGGCTCGGAGCGTCGAGTAGTCGGAGTGGAAGATGTGCCACCACTTCTCTGCGTGCGGCCCGTTGTGAGGCATGCCGCCGTCTGCGGAGAGCAGGACCCGGTCGTTGGGCCACTCCGGGCTGATCACTTCCAGTGTCCAGCCGTCAGCGGTGGTGCTGTGCAACCCGCCTCCGAAGAGTCCGGCGATGGGCACTCGGGTTCCGGTGATCGGTCCCAGCCCTGGGCAGGAGAGGTCAGGAACCGCGTCCGGGGTACTCGTGTCGGGGTCCGGATCGCGATCTCGGGCGATCTTCTCGCCAGTGGTGGCGTCGAAGAGCCCGTGACCGTCGTAGGAGACCACCATGACCAGGTCATGCCCGGTGTCGGGTGCCAGCGCGAAGCCGATGCCGAGCAGGCCGCCGACCGGGGTGCGCCGGTCCAGGACCGGGCGCCAGGGAGCTGGCGGTGTGATCACCGGGGCTGCGAGGAACCGTTCGCGAAGCTGTTGCTGATAGTCCGAGATCACGGTGTCTCCTCGTGCTCCGTCGATGATCCGGTCGAGGCGAGTCGAAGTCGAGCGGCGGCCCAGATCCGCTCGAAGACGTCTTCGGTGACTTCTGCAGCAGCGTCGGCATCTTCCCAGCCGGTGAGGGCGCCTTCCGCAAGAACGCCGTACTGCCGCTCGTAGGCGGCCGTCGCAGCGGCGTCGCCATGGTCTCTGCACTGCAGGACCTCGCCGAGCGCGGCTGCGGTGACCGGAGTGCGCTTGGGCCCCTGCAGATCCACTTGCCGGCTCGCCCACTGCTCATCGTCGAGCTCGAAATAGGACCAGGTGGCGCTCTCACCGTCATGCGTTCGGATCCATCGCGTCATGGCCCTATCGTCGCTGACCTCGGCAACCAGATTTTGGACTGGGGGGATAGCCCGAAGCCGGTCAGCTTGCTTGGCATCCCGTGGACGGCCTGCCCGGTCGGGGTGCATGATCTGGTCATGCCGACTGAAGAAGAGCTCGGGTCCATGGAGGTGCGGATCGCGGCCGCATCCGTGGGTGCGTGGGTTCCCGTGCTGGAGACTCGTGGTGCGACCGGCGGGGCGAGCTGCATCCAGATCGCCCCAGCCACTGCCGTGGAGGACGATGAGATCTATCTCAGCCGATTCACCAATGGAGAGCAGGTCCAGGTCAGTCCGGACCTGCAACTGGATGCCGATCTAGATTTCATCGCTTCTGCGCGACAGGACATGCCCCGCCTGGTCGCTGAGGTGAGGCGACTGCGCGCGCTGCTGCGGGGGGATAGCGACCGGCGGCATGCCGCTTTCGTGGCGCTCCGCGAGCTCGGGCGAAGCCAGGACTACCGTGACCGGGCAGACGCCGGTCGTGGCCTTGCGGCCTTCGCCGACATGCAGGAGGCCATCGGGCCACTGCTGGAGCTTGTGCTCGACCCGGGCGACACCTTCGTCACCCGGGTGACTGCGGAAGCCGTGCTCCGGAGAAGGGACAGGATCGGGCTGACGATCGTCGCCTCCGCGCTGGCGGTCGCCGACTGGAGTCACAGCGAGTGGATCCACACGGCGGTCCGCGATGTGTTCGGCATCTTCTCCGAAGAGCGGGACAGCGCGATGCAGCTGTGCGAGGAGATGCTGCAGGAGCCCGACGACCGCGTTGTCCTGGGTGCCCGTCAGCTCCACGAAGCCTTGGCCGACATCGACCCCGTTCTTCGCCCCGCGTAGCTCCGCAGTGCGGGACAGGCTTCAGGAAGGCGCTCCAGAGCTGGGGCAAACCGGTGGCACTTCGGTCTCGTCAGCGGCGATCAGGGAGATTGCCTTGTGGACGGCGTCGAACAGCGTCCAGCCGTCGAGCTCCTCGGCGATGGGCCGTTCCGGGTTCCGGCCGCGTCGGACGGCTTCGTCGAGCAGAGCCCTGACGGTGCCGGGCTCGTGAAGGTTCAGGGTTCTGCCGTCGGAGGTTCCGACGGTCCCGGACGGCTGCGGATAGCCGTCCGGGACGAGCCGGTCAGGGCCGTGTGAGAACTGGATTCGCAGGCCGCCGCGACCTTCCAGCGAGCGGATGGACATCGTTTCGCAGCAGCCCTCGCGGGTGCCGTCAGCGAGCGAGTGGTGAGTGTGCCGCAGCGACCACAGGTAGGTCCTGTCGCCGATCGTGAGGCGGCGTGTCCTCTTTCCGCTGCGAGTCATCCGCAGATCGTAGCGGTGGCCGAGGGTCGGGCTTCAGGGTCGGCTGGGCCCGTCGTAGTAGCCCGGACACGCCAGCAGGACGGAGTTGAAGAAGTAGCCTTGTTCGTCCTCCGGGTCGTCGTCTCCCTGGAACGGGCGCCAGAAGCTGAGCAGTAGGTCCGGCGCGATGAACGACGCGGGATCGTCCTCCGCGGCGACGATCGTGGTGACTTCGGCTATGCGGCTCGCGACGTCCCGGGCTGGCAGTCCGAACACGTCGATGCCGCGGAAGAGAACGACATCGGACTGCTGGGAGGGGCGGCCGAGTTCGACAGCTTCCAGGAGGTTGAGAGCGGACAGCGCAAGATCCTTGTAGGCGGACACCTCGGATCCTGCTCCACGGACAGCTGATCTCCCTGTCCCAGGTCGTCCGTTTCGTGTCGATTCCGAACAAGTGATCCCCCCGGCGGTTGGCTCGCTGTTGCCGAACACCGAGTCCGTCCCTCCGGAGGGATCATGAAGAAGTCTGACAGGGAGATCATGGAAATCTTCGAGTCGCTGGACGCCACCGAGTGCGCTCACTCGGCCGCTCAGCTGGCAGGAGTCGACCCGAAGACCGTGCGGAGATACGCACGGATGAGGGACCTGGGCCAGCCGGTCGGCGCACCGGCGAAGCGCCCGAAGCTGATCGACCCGTTCCTGCCCAAGATCGAGGAGTGGGTGGACCGCTCGCAGGGCAAGGTCCGCGCGGACAAGCTCCACGAGCGCCTGGTCCTGCTGGGCTTCACCGGCGACGAGCGCACCACCCGCCGCGCGGTCGCGGTCGCCCGGGCCCGCTGGAATGCCGGCCACCGCAGGACGTATCGCCCCTGGGTGTGTTGACTGAACTACCCGGTGGGCCCTCGTCGTTCGTGAGACAGGTCAGACGACGAATGGCTAGTGTCCTGCGCCGGAGATCCGTCGGCAGAAGCGTGCGAGGGAGTCGAGGATCTCTTCCGCCGTCTTGGTCCAGATGAATGGCTTGGGATCCTCGTTCCAGTTCTTCACCCAGGCGCGGATGTCGGCTTCGAGGTTTTGGACGTTCTTGTGGGCACCCCGACGGATCATCTGGTCGGCCAGGAAGCCGAACCATCGCTCGACCTGATTGATCCACGACGAGCCGGTCGGCGTGAAGTGCATCTGGAACCGCGGGTGTTTGCTCAGCCAGGCCCTGATCGCGGGAGTCTTGTGCGTGCCGTAGTTGTCCACGATCAGGTGCACCTGCAGGTGCGCGGGCACCTCCTTGTCGATGCGGATCAAGAACTTCTTGAACTCCGCCGCCCGGTGCCTGCGGTGCAGGGCACTGATGACCTGCCCGGTAGTGACATCAAACGCGGCAAACAGGGTGGTCAAGCCGTTGCGGACGTAGTCGTGAGTACGGCGCTCCGGCATGCCCGGCATCATCGGCAACACCGGCTGAGAGCGGTCCAGTGCCTGAATCTGGGACTTCTCGTCCACCGAGAGAACCACGGCGCCCTCGGGCGGGTTGAAGTACAGCCCGACGACGTCGTAGACCTTCTCCACGAACAACGGGTCGGTCGACAACTTGAACGTGTCCGTCAGGTGCGGCTTGAGTTGGAACCTCCGCCAGATCCTGCCGACCGTGGACTTCGACAGACCACTGTGGTCCGCCATCGACTTCCGCGACCAGTGAGTGGCGTTCTTCGGGATCTCCTCCAGCGTCGCGACCACGACCGCCTCCACCTGACCGACATCGATCGTGGGTGGCCGGCCCGGCCGGGGCTCGTCGACCAGACCATCCAGCCGGTCGACGAGAAACCGCCGCCGCCACTTGCGAACCGTGTCCGCGCTCACCCGCAGATCCCTGGCGACCGTAACGATCGGCGGTACCTCCGGCCCTGCGCACGCCAACACGATCCGCGCGCGCAAGGCCAGGGCCTGGGCCGATGTCGCCCGACGCGTCCACCTCTCCAACACCGCCCGCTCATCCGCACACAGCAGTAACGGCTCCAGTTTCGGGCCCCGACGAGGCACCGATGCACCAGCAGTAGAAGTCACACAGCATCTAACGATCAACTACTGGCGCAGGACACTAGCGTCGCTGCCCATGACAGAGCACGAGGACGACGCGTTGGACTTGGGCTCATTGGTCGTGCCGGGAGCGGGGTCACTGGTGGCGACCGACGACCCTTGGGAGCCTTATCGGCTGCTGGATCCCTGCGGGTTGGCCGTCGGCTCGGTGCGCGAGTACTTGAAGGACTTGCAAGCGGCAGGCCGGTCGTCACTGACCCAGCGTTCTTATGGCATGGACCTGCTTCGGTGGTTTCGCTTCCTGTTGTGGGCGATCGGCATCCCGTGGAACGAGGCGACTCGCATCGAGGCACGCGATTTTTCCCGATGGATCCAGATCACCGCCAAGCCGACGCGGCCGCACTGGCGATCTGATCCGGCCGACGCAGTAATTTCGCTGCCGGTCCCTGCCAAGGCGCCCAACGCGGTGACCGGCAAACGACCGGTCGGGCGAACGTATGCGTCGTCCACTATCGCCCACAGCGAGACGGTCCTGCGCGGCTTCTACTTCCACCACTTGGAGGCCGGAACCGGCCCGTTGTCGGGGTACACGTGAACGTCCCCAGCCTCGTACGGATGAAAAGGGACAGTTGCTGATGCGGTGAGACATGCTGCTCGGCACTCTGATGCTTGGTCGATTCGGGCGGCGGAGGGGGCTGGCAGTGGTCTTGGATCCGCAGCGTTGGCTGGAGCTCCGGCGCTTTCGGGGCCTGCTGGAGTCCGGGGCGATGAGCCTGTCGGAGATCGCCAGGGAGACCGGGCTGGACCGCAAAACGGTCCGTAAGTACCTGTCGGCGCCGGGTCCGGCGACGCCTCCGCGGCGGTCGCCGAGTGGGCGGTCGCGGGCGAGGGTGATCGACGAGTTCGGGCCATTGATCGACTCGATGCTTCGGGCCGAGGTCCTGATGAAGGCCGCGGTCATTCATGAGCGGTTGGCCCAGGAGTACGGCTTCACTGGCAACTACCAGCGAGTCAAGCTCTACGTCCAGACCTCCCGGCCCAGAATCGCCGAGGAACTCGGCATCACGCCCAAGGAACTGGCGGGGATGCACCGCCGGTTCGAGGTGATTCCGGGGGCCCAGGCCCAGGTTGACTGGGGTGATGAGGGCAAGATCCTCGCTCACATGGGCATCGCGAAGGTCTACTCCTTCCATATGACGTTGTCGTATTCGCGGGACCCGTTCTGCTGCTTCACCACGAGCCAGGACCTGCAGACCTTCTTCGACTGCCACCGCCGGGCCTTCGCCCACTTCGGCGGGGCTCCGATGACGATCGTCTACGACCGGACCAAGACCGTCGTCCGCCGCCACGTTGCTCCTGGTGAGGCGGTCCCGCTGCATCCGGAAGCGGTCGGCTTCGCCGGCCACTACGACTTCGACATCGACGTGCTGGCCGCCTACCGGCCGCAGGGCAAGGGCCGGGTCGAGCGGCAAGTTCTGATCGTCCGCGATCACGTTCTGTCCGGCCGGTCGTTCTCCTCCGTCGAGGAGATGGACGCCGCGTTCACCGCGTGGGTGCCGCTGCGGCGGGCCCAGATCCACAAGACGCACCGGGAGGTCATCGCGGAGCGGGCGGCGAGAGATCACGCGGCGCTCAAGCCGCTGCCGTCGGTTCCGTACTTGGTGGCCGAGCGGCAGCTGCGGCACGTCGGCAAGGACTGCCTGGTCGCCTTCGACGGGAACCTCTACTCCGTGCCGGCCCGGCGAGTCCGTGCTCGTCAGCTGGTCGAGGTCCGAGCCACGAAGTCCCAGGTCATGCTGCATGGCACCCTTGCTGACATCCATGGCAGCACGCTGCTTGCCGCCCACCCCCGGGCGATCGGCCGCGGTGCCCGTGTCGTCGATGAGTCGCACTGGGACGGTCTGCCCACCGGTAAGAACCGTCGGACCACCACCGGCGACATCCCCATCCAGCCTCGGCAAGAGCGGCCGCGGGGCGAGGAGACCGGCCCGCTGCAGGCCCTGCTGAACCGGGCCGCGGCCACCCGGATCGAGGTCGGGCGCCGACCGTTGTCGGTCTATGACGAGCTGACTGGCACCCGTCCCTTCACCACCCATCGAGCGACGAAGGAATCCTCTTGAGCGAGCTGACCGGCAACCGTATCCGCACCACGGCCGGCAAGCTCGGCCTGCCCCACCTCGCGGAAACCATCAACGAGTTCACCCGCCGGGCGGACGAGGCGAAGATGGGCTATCTCGACTTCCTCGACCTGGTCCTCTCCGAGGAGCTGGCTGTCCGCGACGACCGCCGGTTCCGGCAGGGTCTGCGACTCTCCCGGCTGCCGCACCACAAGACGCTCGATGAGTACGACTTCTCGTTCCAGCCCGACCTCGACCCGCGCAAGGTCAAGGACCTCGCCACGCTCTCGTTCGTCGAGGCCAAGGCCAACGCGGCTCTCCTGGGCCCGCCGGGGGTGGGTAAAACACACATCGCCGTCGCTCTCGCGGTCGCGGCTTGCCGGGCCGGCTACTCGGTCTACTTCACCAGCCTCGACGACATGGTCCGCAACCTCAAAGCCGCCGAAGCCGCCGGCCGCCTGGCCAACAAGCTCGGCACCTACCTACGGCCGGGTGTCCTCGTAGTCGACGAGGTGGGCTACGAGATCCTCGAACGCGGAGAAGCCAACCTGGTCTTCCAGGTCATCTCCAAGCGGTATGAAAAGGGCTCGATCATCCTGACCTCGAACAAGACCTTCAGCGAATGGGGACAGGTGTTCGGTGACGAGGTCCTGGCCACCGCCATCCTCGACCGCCTCCTGCACCATTGCGACGTGATCTCCATCAACGGCCCCAGCTACCGGCTCAAGAACCGACTCAAGGCCATCGAGCGGGACACAGACGTGGCCTGACAGGCCACGTCGCGAACCGGCCGGCGGGGCGGCCCCTTTTAGGGTGGCATCAGGAAAGTCTGCTGATCAGCTCGGAGATGCCATGCCCTTGAAGATGAAGTTGAGCGCGATAACACTAGATTGCCCTGATCCACTGGCTCTGGCGGTGTTCTATCAACAGGCCACCGGCCTTGAGCCGCACCCGAAGTCGGACGCTGACTTTGCCGGTCTCAACCGTGAGGATGGACTCCTCATAGGCTTTCAACGGGTCGACGACTACCGGGCGCCGAGCTGGCCTGATCAGGCCGTTCCCCAACAATTTCACCTTTGCTTCGACGTCGCGGACCTGGACGAGGCGGAGGCTCGGTTGCTGGAGCTGGGAGCAGGCAAGGCTCATCACCAGCCGCATGAGGACAGGTGGCGGGTCCTCACTGATCCGGCCGGGCATCCCTTCTGCATCGTCAGGGGCTGACGCAGCCGTGCTCCCGCACACGACATAGCTGGGGACGTTCATCCGTACGCGGTTGGGGAGGTTAGGTAGTACGCCGACAGCAGGTCCAGCACCGTTGCCAGGTAAAGGAATTGTCCGTCGCCGATGGGGAGGTAGGTGATGTCGCCGACGTACTTCTGGTTCGGTGCGGTGGCGGTGAAGTCCCGCTGGAGCAGGTCCGGCACCGGCGTCGCGTCGGGTGCGGGAATCGTGGTGCGGACCTTCTTGCGCAGGTGCACCCCGACGATGCCGGACCGGCGCATCAGTCGCTCGACGCGTTTGTGGTTGACCGGTGGGCCCTCGTCCCGCAGCTCGGCGGTGATCCTGGGACTGCCGTAGGTGCTGTCGGACTCCCGGTGGATCTCGGCGATGCGCTCGGTGAGGACCTGGTCGGCGCGTTCGCGCTCGGCCCGGGCCGAGCCGGCTTCGCGCCAGCGGTAGAAACCGGAGCGGGAGACGGCCAGGAGGGTGCACAGCCGCTTCACGCCGTAGGCGTCGTGGTGGTCGGCAACGAACTGGAAGCGGATCACCAGTTCGTCTCGCCCGCGAAATACTTGGCCGCCCGGTGCAGGATCTCCCGCTCGAGCTCGAGTTCCCTGATCCGGGCCTTGAGCTGCTTGTTCTCCCTGGCCAGGGCGGTGGCCTCGGCGGTCCCGGGCACGGCGGCCTGCTCGGCCTCACGCACCCAGACCCGCAGCGTCTCGTGGTTGATGCCCAGGTCCTTGGCCACCGAGGCATACGTACGTCCCGGGCTCGCGCGGTACAGCGCGACGGCATCGGCCCGGAACTCAGGGGTGTACTTCGACGTCCCCAACGGGAACTCCTGTCCTATGGATCTTCACGATCCAATGATCAGGGTGTCCTCGATCAAGGGGAAACGCCCCAACTCCGGCGACGGCGGTGTGCTGAGCTTCGGCGGCTTGGATGGCGGTGGCCGCGACGAGCTTGGAGTTGCGGACCGTGCGGTTCTTCAGCCAGGTCGCGAGACGGTTGGGTCTGCCGCACGATCGGGTGACAGGTTGACCTGCCCCACCTCACAGGTTCCAGTTCTGCTGGCTAACTGACGGCCTTCACGAAAGGCTGCCGGACATGCCCCGCGCCTACCCCGTTGAGTTCCGCGCCCGCGCCATCGCATTGGTGCGGGCAGGAAAAGAACAGAAGCAGACCGCCGTTGACCTCGGCATCCATCCGGTCACGTTGGCGAAGTGGTTGCGCCAGGACGACATCGACAATGGCCGACGGCCTGGCAGGGTCTCGGCGGAGTCCGCAGAGCTGCGTGCAGCGCGGCGAAGAATCCACGAGCTGGAAACCGAGCTCGAGATCGTGCGCAAGGCCGCGAAGTTCCTCGGCGAGGACAAGCCGGCCCCAAAAGGCTCTACCCGGTGATCGACCGTCTCGTCGATGCCGGGGCACCAGTCGACCGATGCTGCCGGATCCTTGGGGTCGCCCGGCAGAACTACTACAAACACAAGCGCACCCCGACCACACCGCGGCAGTTGCGGCGGGAGTGGCTGACCGGGCTGATCCGGGAGGTCCACGTCGCCTCACGCGGCACCTACGGCTACCGCCGCGTCCACGCCGAGCTCACCCTGGGCATGGGCATCCAGGTGTGCTCGAGGACCGTGTCGGTGCTGATGACACAGGCCGGGATCCGCGGACTGCCCGGCCCGGTACGGATCAAGCGCCTGCGGAGTGTCGTCACCGCCGATGACCTGGTCAACCGGAAGTTCCATCGGCTGCGTCCCAACGAGCTGTGGGTCACCGACATCACGCAACACCGCACCAGAGAAGGGTGGGTGTACTGCGCGGCGGCGGTCCTGGACGCGTTCAGCCGCAAGATCGTGGGCTGGTCGATCGACTCCAGACAGGACTCCACCCTCGTGGTCAACGCGTTGGACATGGCCCTCCGCAACCGACGCCCCGAACCAGGCGGGATAGTTCACGCCGATCACGGCGCCCAGTTCACCTCCTGGGTCTTCGGGGAAAGGATCCGCTCCGCCGGGCTCCTGCCATCGTTCGGCACCGTCGGAGACGGCCTGGACAACGCGATGATGGAGTCGTTCTGGTCCTCAATGCAGATCGAGCTGTTGAACCGCAAACGGTGGAAGACCCGGGTCGAGTTGGCGAACGCAATCTTCGAGTACATCGAGAGACCCTGTTGCCCAATTGGGTGAATGCCTTTGATCTCGGTCGTGGCGAGTGATCGAGGGGCGGACTCTGAGGTGGGGCTTGGGGAGCAAGCCTGTGATTCGATCTTGGGGCGGAGGGTCGGGTGTCAATGAGGTCGGGCGCCGGTCGGGAGGTTCCTGAGGGGACGCGGCTGGTGGCATGGGCTGCGTTTCCAAAGAGCTGTCTGGCGATGCGGGTGCGGGACGCGCTTGGTCCGCTGTTCGACGACGAGATCTTCAGGTCCGCCTTCGGCGTGCGTGGTCATCCTGGTGTTGCCCCGGGGCAGCTGGCGTTGGTCAGCGTGCTGCAGTTCGCGGAGAACCTGACGGACCGCCAGGCCGCCCACGCAGTACGAGCGAGAATCGACTGGAAGTACCTGCTCGGCCTCGAACTGGCCGACCCCGGCTTCGACTTCACCGTACTGACGGGCTTCCGCGACCGGCTCCTGGCCCACGGGCTGGAAGAGAAGATCCTGGACCTGCTGCTGAAACGCCTCAACGAGCTGGGACTCGTGTCAGGCCGGGGCCGGCAGCGCACGGCTCCACCCATATCCTCGCCGCGGTGAGGGATCTCAACCGCCTGGAGTTCGTCGGCGAGACCCTGCGGGCCGCCCTGGAGGCAGTTGCCGTCGCAGCACCCCAGTGGCTCACCTCCTGGATGCCCCAAGGCTGGCAGGAAAAATACGGAGCCCGAGTCGACTCCTACCGACTGCCCAGCGACGAGAGCGAGCGAACCCAACTGACCTGGCGCATCGCGGCCGACGGCTACCAGTTTCTCGAAGCGGCCTTCGCGGCCAGTGCCCCGGCCTGGCTGCGGCAGGTCCCGGCCGTCGGCATCCTGCGGACCGTATGGCTCCAGCAGTTCCAGCGCATAATCACGGACGGAGTGCAGGAGGTGGCTTGGCGGGGGAAGGACGAGCTCCCGCCCAGCAGAGCACGCATCACCTCGCCCTACGACCCCGACTCCCGTAACGCCGTCAAGTGCGGCTCGGCCTGGGACGGCTACAAGGTCCACTTCACCGAGACCTGCGACGCCAAGGAGACCGGCCGACGGCACCTCATCACCCATGTGGTGACCACGGACGCCACGGTCGGCGACCCCGTGGTCGTCGACGAGATCCACGACCAGCTCGAGACCAAGGGCCTGCTGCCGGGCGAACACCTGATGGACGCCGGCTACATCTCCGCGGAACTCCTGCTCACAGCGCCCAACCATCGAGGCGTCCGCGTCATCGGCCCGGTCCGGCCCATGACCCGCCGCACCGTCCAAGGAACCGGCTATGACAAGGCATCCTTCACCATCGACTGGGACGCTCGCCGGGCAATCTGCCCCGCCGGCGCCCACAGCCGCTACTGGACCGAGGGACTCGACAACAATCAGCGACCCGCGATCCGCATCCGCTTCGCCACCGAGACCTGCGCGTCTTGCCCCTCCCGCGGGCAGTGCACCAACTCGACACGCTACGGCCGGCAGCTGACCGTCCGCCCACAAGATCAAGACGCCGTCCTCGAACGTGTTCGAGCCGAGCAGACCACTGAGGAATGGAAGGCCGTCTACGCGATCCGCTCCGGCATTGAGGGCACAATCCACCAGGCGGTCACAGCCATCGGCGGACGCAGAACCCGCTACACGGGACTGGGGAAGACCGCCCTCGCGCACATCCTCACGGCCACCGCCGTCAACCTGCTCCGACTCGACGCCCGGTGGACCGGACAACCACTCGCCCCCACTCGGACATCCCACCTCGCTGCCCTGGACCTCGCCGCATAAGCAATTGGGCAACAGGGTCATCGAGATCTTCTACAACCGACAGCGGCGCCACTCAGCTCTGGGCTACCGCACCCCGATCGAGTACGAACTACTCTCCGAACAAGACACCATCCCCGCCGCCAGTTAGCCACCACAGCTGGAACCCAAACCGTGGGGCAGGTCAAGACGTCACCCGATCGTGCGGCAGACCCCCCGGACCACCCGGCTGGCGAGAGGCTTTGTCCTCGATAGATCCACGGCTCGGCCATGCTCGACCACAAAGTCGATGGACCGGTCACTGAACGAAGGAAGCGGACCAGCCGGCTCGAATCTGTTCAGGTTCGGCGCCAAATCCGAGGACTCCCGTATCCCAGCGCTCGATTCCGTGAAGACGGGCCCATACCAGACCAGCCCACTACGCAGCAGAGGTGCGCCGCGAGGGCCAGCGCCTCCCCGAATAGCCCGGGGCCGTGGCGGCGGGCGATCTGAGCCGCGGCGTAGCACGGCACGCCCAACAGCTCATCCGCCCCCAGGCCCGTCAGCAGCACATCCACGCCGCGTGACACCGCCCACTGCGACACCGCAGCATTCAGCCCCGACAACGCGTCGAACCAGGGACCCACGGGGACCAGCGCGGGGCCACCCAGCGCCGGGCCCGCAGCCGATGGCCGTATCGCGGTGGGTCAGAGCGCCGCTACGGCTGGTCGGCCGGCGTCTTCCCAACCCACGACGGCGCGGGCCCGCGTGGCGGCGAACACCTTGAGCGGCTCGCCAAAGTAGCTCCAGGGTGCGCCTCCCGCGAATCCGCCGATGAGTTGGAACTGAACGACGGCCTCGGCGTTTCGCCCAGAGCTCTCCAGTGTGTACGCCAGCATGTGCCTGATCGCCGGAAGTCGGTAGTGACCGGGGGACGCGTTCGCCACCGCGCGCAAAGCGGCGTCCACGGCAGGCGCGGTGGTCGGCAGTGCGTAGATGTCCTCGTTCCCGTCCCGGTATTTCTGCTCGAAGAACGCGAAAATCGGCAGGGTCGCCAGCAGGTCCCCGTGAGGGGCCGAGGCGGCCGCGCGCTGTGCGAAGCCGTGCATGAGCTCATGAGAGCCCTGCCATTTGGCGCACCAGTACTGCAGCGCCGAGGTGTGTGCGCCGAAGTGGTACGGGTCCCGGGTGACGATCTCAGTCCAGAGTGCGCGGAACTCCTCATGCGACCAGCCGAGTCCGCGTGCGACGGAGAGCTGGGCGACGTACGGCGTGGGGTCTGCGGGAGCGAGCTCGACGGCACGGTCGCATGCGTGCCGGGCTTGCGCGAGGACTCGGTGGAATGCCTCGAATTGTTCGTGGGAAGTATGCCTGGCGTTCTGGCTTCCCCGCAGGTTGCCGGCCAGGGAGATCAGCCCGTCCGCATGTACCAAAGCGGCGCCGGGATCATACGGCTGTTCGGCCTGCCAGGCACGTACCCAGCTGTCATCCTGCGCGGCGGCCTCGGCGAGATAGCCGAGCCTGTGCCACCGCAGATCCCAATTGGTGCCCGCCGAATGGAGGTACGCGGAAGCGGTGCGCCAGTCGCCGCCCAGCGCCGCCGCGGCTACGGCTTCGCCTTCGGAACCTGCTGCGGCCCTGGTGGTGTCTACTCGGCCGATAGGGACCATGCCGTAGGCCGCCGGGTCGATCGATCGGTTGCTGTCGGCCGGCTGTGCCGGCCGACGGGCCTTGCGCGTCTTGCGGTAGGACGATATCGCGGCCAGAACCATGATGCCGGTGCCACCGCCGACGGCGGAGAGAAGATCCATGCTGACGCCTCTTCTTGGGGGATGATGCTCAGGAACGGGCAGGGGCCGCAGGATCGATTTCGAATCCGGCGGAGGTGAGAAGTTCGCGCAGCGCTGTGCTGTCGCGCGTGTGACGCAGGCGTCGTCCAGCGCGGACGGAAGGCCGGCTCGATGGCGGTGACGGGCAGCCGCATGCCGAACTGCAGCCAAGGCCGCTCCCCGAACTGCAGCCAGACGTAGTCGTTGTCGATCGCGGCGCGCGGGAGGTGGTAGAACGACGACCTGACCGGGGTCATCTGACGCGGTGTACACCCCGTCGAAATCACATTCCCACCGGGCGAACCAGTCCGCGTCCCGGCGCAGCGTGTCCTCCAGGAGGCGCGCGACGGCGTCGGCCGGGCCCCTACGCGACAACACGTACTGGCCTTCAGAGCTAGTGTGTCTGTTCGCCCTCCCGATGTGACCGGCCCCTGCCCACCGGTACCAGTTCGCGCGACATTGTTCGGCTATGCGATCAACAAGTGCTGCCCGAACTCGGTGAGCGGGAGGCTGACTGGCACGAAGGCCCAAGCCCTCTGAGGTGTCGCCCATCTGGTCGTCAGAGGCGCACGGGGCGCTAGGTGTGCTCGCCGGACCTGGCAAGGAGTCTGGAAGCGATCACCAACGTGCGTCCAGGAGCTCACTCGTGGACATCGCAAGCGAATCAGCTAGCCGATCGATAAGCACACGGGCAGCGCTTTCAGCTGGCATCTGAGACCGTGCCAGCTCATCAAATAGAGGTGGAACCCAGGCAACTTCAGTCTTTGATATTTCCCTTCGAAGCCAGCGCATCCATTCCACCGTCGCCTCTATTGCATATCTGATTCGATGGATGGAAGCATCGCCTTCCATCGCTCGGCGAATCACACGAAATGCCGCACTCAAGCGCACAACAGGAAATGAGCGCTCCGCCAGGATGACGTCAATCCTGCTGATGTCATCAACTTGATCCAATTGTTCAAGGAGCTCCGACCGTCGACACGATGATTGCGCCGCTCGCTTATTCGGCTGGACCACCACCGAAATCAACGACGCCTCGACTTCGTCATCTGCGTAGACATCAAGCTGGAGGCTGGAACCTGGGGAGGAGGCAGGCCATCGGAACAATGGGCGACCAAAGCATTCGCCAAGTGCGAGCATTCCACCGGAAAGCATCAAATTCGCGGAGATGATGCAATGGCTCATTGGCGCCCAATTGCGCCACAGCTCAACTCTGATCGGAGCGATTTGCTGTCGGCACGAGATCGCGATGAGCCTGTCCTCAACCGCGGGCAGCGTCTCGATCGACAAATTGTAGGCCTCAGGGAAAGCACTGTCGTCTCCGATCACCAGGATTCCATTGTCAAGAGTGAATTCGACCGCCGCCATCTTCATTCGACTGCACCTCCTCCTAGCTTCCGGAACCGCCCCCACCAAGACCGGCAGCCAGTCCGACGACGGAGAAGACCCGCCACTTTGTGCAGCACCCGTCCGCTGACGTTGCCGTCAACCACTGCCGTCAGACGCCCCAGAGGCCCCACCGGAATGCATCCGGTGGGGCCTCTTCACATGGCGCGATGGCGATTTGGGAATCCAGGCGAGATATGTCGACTGCGGAGACTATTCGCTCTCTCGACTTGCCTCTTACCAACCATTTCGAGGATCACCGAGATCTCCACTGGCCACCAGCCTGCTACACGGAAAGGGACACCGTCACTTGCCCGGGTAGTCGCCGACTGCCACATCATCAAGGAAAGCGCTCCAAAAACCGTTCGGATCTTCCGTGGAGGTCGCATCAAGGCGCCGGAGTTCGAAGCGGAGCCGATCTGCTGCCGCTTCAGATACATCCAGATCTCTATCGATCCCATACAGTGGGAGCATTCCATTCAGCATGGCCAAGGAATCGACAAAAGCGGCAATGTCTCGATTTACAACCAGAGGTGCCGCGGGGCTCCAGGAGGCCAAAAGCAGCACCTGCCCGGTGTCTGAGCTGATGCAGATTTCATCATCTTCACGAGAGTAGCCGATGGTGACGCCGTTGACGCTATACCCGAGACCCGCACATGAAGGAACAAACGGCCCGTCAACTGCGCGAAAGATAGTGAGGACAGCCTGCGGAACCCCATGATCTTCCAAAAAGCGCCGCACCTCAGGTGTCACCGCTGACGGCACGCCGTCAGGGTACTTAGAGAATTTAAGGTGCGGCGCCATGAACATCACAGCCTTTCTTATCCAAAGATCGATTTAATTACCCCGCGCAGGGCGGTTCTTGCCGCCGTCCTACTGGCCGGGTTTGCGAACGGGATTGAGTAGGTCAACTGTACATCGGCAGGGAGCGAGGAAAGAACAGCGCGCTTCCCGCCGGGCCCTTGACACCTTGGGCACATTCCGTACTCGGTATACATCTCGGCAATGTTGCTTCCGCCCCCTGCTTTTTGTACAAGGTATTCTTCGGCGTGACCCGCGTCATCAGAATGAGCCGCGATGATATTTCCATCTCGGAGCCTCGCTGCTCCGTACAGATTTCCTCGGTTATTGTCAAGCAAGCGCTGAAACGCCGTAGCGCGACTCAACTCAGTTGAACCGTGCTCGACTTGTTGTCCAATGTCTCCGCAGTTGTGTACGAGTACCGGCGTCTGTCCTGCCAGCACATAGTACGTGTGGAGGTCGCCGATGGTGAGGTCGTAGGTGGTGGTGTTGGCGTGGTAGAGGCGGACGTCGGTGACTTCGGCGGTGCCCGTCGGGGTTTGGAGGACGTCGCCGGGGTGGAGGTCCTTGGCGTCGGTGAACGAAGCCTGGGTCTCGTCGTAGAAGGGGTGGTGGAAGGTGGTCGTGAGGTGATCGCTGGGCTGGGTGCTCACCTGGGCGGCCACGGGAGCGGTCGCTGACAGGTCGTGCTTGTCGGCTGCCGTGTGAGTCGCGCTGAGAATGGTGAACAGGGCTGCGGAGGCGGCGAGGCCGACAGCGGTCTTCTTCGCGGCGCTCTTGAGGACAGCCTTAGTGGCGGAGCCGGTGGAGCGCTTGATGCCGACGTCCACGAAGTCGTGGTCGGTGGTGGTGACGATGACCGCGGTGACGGTGTGGGCCTGGGTGCCGGTTTGGCCCGGGACGGCGTTGGCGATGGTGTCGCCGACCTTGATCTGGTCGATCGCCTTGGTGGTGCCGCCGGCCATCAGGACGCGGGTGCTGCCGGTGAAACTGTGCGGCACCCCCTTCCCCTTGCAGCCGCCGGATTCGCTACGGGACCCGGCACCCTTGGCCTCCGCCTTGCTGGTGGCTTGGCTGGTGGCATCGGTGGCGGCGGTTTCCTCCGCCTCGGTGGCTCCCTTGCCGAAGAGGCCGCCAACGGCCTTCATCGCCTTGGGCGCGATCTTGGCCAGGATCTTGCCGCCCAGCGCGCCGAGCGCGCCGCCCAGGGCCCCGGCGACGGCGCCGGTGACCGCGGCCGCTCCGAAGGCGCCGACGCTGCATGCTCCACCGCCCTGTTCAGCGCAGGCGAAGCCCTGTTCCACCAGTGATCCCGCGGCACCGGCCAAGGCCGCGCAACCGATGGTTCCAACTCCCCAGGTGGCTGCCTCGCAGCCCGCGAACACCGCGGTGGACACCACGAACGAGGTGATGGCCGCTGCGTGGTGCTTGACGTACGTGCCTGCGGTTTTCGCCGCCTTGACCGTGGCGTGGTAGGCGGTCCGGGTTGCCGACGCTACCTGTGAGGCCCGACGTTTGACCGCGGCCTTTGCTCTCGTCACGGCGCGGGATATCGCGTGGTGGGCGGAGTGGACCGCGTGGACGGCGGCCTGGTATCCGCGTTTGACGCGTCGGGCTGCGTAGTTGTAGACCCGGCGGGCGCGCCGCATGGTGGAGCGGTAGGCGTCCTGGACCCTGGTCTTCGCGCGGTTGTAGACGCTTTTGGCGGAGGAGACGACGGCCTTCACCTTGGCGGCCGTGTAGTGATAGGCAGCTGCGGCGTTGTGGCTGGCGTGTTCGTAGGCGCGTTCGGCCGCATCGGTGACGTAACTGGCACCGGACGAGACGTTGCTGGCGACCGCGTGGTAGGCCTTCTTCGCGCCACAGACCGCGTCGTACCAGGAGCACTGACCGGAGGGGTCCGCGCCGGCCATCGGGTTGTCGTTGACGTAGGCGAAGGGGTTGGCTGATACCGAGTTCGGTACCGGGTTCAGCGAGACGCTGTCCTTGTTCATGAAGGTGCCGGTCGCCGGGTTGTACCAGCGCGAGGCGGTGGCGACTTTGCCGGTGTCGGATTCGGTCCAGCCGGACTGGAAGCCCAGGTGTCCGAACAGGGCGCCGTTGCCGGTGACCTTGCCGAGCGGGTCGTAACTGGCAGAGCCGCCCAGCGTGGTGGCACCGGAGGTGAAGGTGCCGACCACGTCGCTGTGCTGGTCGGTCAGCGCGAGGACTCCGGTGCTGGTGGAGGCGGATCCCACCACGTTGATGCCGGTCAACGAGCCGCCGGGATCGTAGCTGTAGGTGTAGTTGCCGTCCGAGGCGATGGTGTTGGTGGCGCCGGAGTACTGGAAGGTGCGGGTGGAGTGCTGCACGCTCTCCGCGTCGGAGATGTTCCGGCCGGTCGCGTCCAGGGTGTAGGAGTGGGTGCCCGCGGTGATCTGTCCGCCGTAGGCGTCCGTTCCGTAGGCGACGGTACCGCCGGCGGTGGAGGCGTCCGAGGTCATGGTGCCGCGGGCGGAGTAGGTGTAGGTGTGCGTTCCGTCGGAGGTCAGCTGGTCGCGTGCGTCGTAGGTGTAGACGTCCGCGCCGACCTGGGTCCGGTTGCCGGAGGCGTCGTAGGAGTAGTTGGTGGCCGTGGTGCCGTTGTTCCATGAACTGAGGCGGTTCGCCCAGTCGTAGCTGTAGGTGTTGGCCGATGCTCCGGCGACGCCCGTGGTGGTCTTGGAGGTGAGATTGCCGGCGTTGTCGTAGCCGTAGGTCATGCCGGCGAGGGTGGACGCGCCCTGTACCAGGGTGTCGCCGGTCAGTTGATGCGCCGTGTTGTAGCTGTAGGTGCGGGTCTGCCCGCTGGTGCCGTATTTCACGGTCTTCGGCTGGCTGAGCGTGTTGTAGGTGTACGTCAGATCCGTGCCCGTGGCGGCGTCGTTGAGGGTGGAAAGACGGCCACCCGTGTCATACCCGTACCTGGTGGTTCCTGCCGCGTCGACGTGGGTCACAGGTGCGGAGTCGTCGTTGTAGGTGAAGTTGGAACTGCCGGCGGAACCGGACGCTGTCAGCAGGTCGCCTCGGTCGTCGTAGCCGAAGGATTCCTGGGTGGAGGTCTGGTGGTCCGGACCACCGGTGATTCCGGCCTCTGATGTCGAGGCGCTCAGCACCTGGCCGTTGTTGTCGTAGGAGAAGGTGCGGGTCGCGGTTGCCGCTTCCGCTCCTTGGCCCGATTCCGACAGGACTTGGCCGACGCTGTCGTAGGTCATCGATGTGGTGACGCCGCCCGGTTGCGTCGCGGTGGCCAGCTGTCCGTCCGCGTCGTAGGCGTAGGTGGTCGTGGAGTCCGCAGCCGAGGTGTAGGTGCTGGTGGCGGGGGCGGTTACCGACTGCTGCTGACCCCACGGCGTGTAGCCGTAGGTCCAGGCGTTGCCGCGGCCGTCGGTGAACCGGGTGCGCTGACCGTTCGCGTCGTAGCCGAAACTGGTGGTGATCGAGGTGGTGGCGTTGACGGGCTGGATCTGCTGGGTGATGGTGCCGGCCGCGTCGTACAGGAAATGGTTGGTGTGGCCGTTGGCGTCGGTGGAGGTCAGGACATTGCCGACGCCGTCGTAGATCTGCGAGGTCTGGGTCAGCAGGGTGCTCGTGGCGTCGTACTGCTTGCTGGTAGTCGGCTGGCCGGAGGCGTCGTAGTCCGTCTGGCTCCAGGTGCCGTCGGGCAGGATCGTCTTTTGCCGGTTGCCCTGGAAGTCGTAGGTGAACTGGGTGGTGTTCCCCGCTCCGTCGGTGGACGCGGTGACATCCCCTGCCCGGTTGTAGCCGTAACTGCTGGTGACCCCACCGGGGGTGGTGGAGGAGGACAGGAACGCGCCGTAAGGGTTCCCCGCGGTGACGGCATAGGAGTTGGTCGAGGTGAGAGTGCGGGTGGAGGGGAACCGCTCCAGGGTGGTGGAGGTCAGTTGCCGTCCCAGGTAGTCGTAGGTGGCCTGGGTGGTGGCGCCGGTGCCGTCCGTGACCGACAGCTTCTCGCCGTTGGTGTCGTACACGGCGTGGGTCTTGACTCCGTCGGCACCGGTGACCTGGGCGACGTCACCGAGCTGGTCGTACAGGTAGCTGGTGGTACGGCCGCTCGGGGTGGTCGCCGCGATTTGGTTGCCGTCGCTGTCATAGGTCCAGAACGATGTCGCGGTGAGCGGCGTGGTGGTGCCGGCCGGTGTGTACGGCGGCAGGGTCTGGGAGACCTTGTTTCCGTTCGCGTCGTACACGATGGCCGTCTGGTTGCCGTTCGGGTCGGTCTCCTCGACGGCCTCGCCGAAGGTGTTGAACCCGCTGGTGGTAACGGGGCGCGCGGTCACCGAGGTAGCACCGCCGGTGGCTTCGACCTGGACGGCGGGGGCGGTGGTGACCACCAGGTTGCCGGCCTCGTCGTAGGCGTAGTTGGTGGTGTTGTGGTTGGCGTCGGTCATGGATAGCGGCAGACCGCGCTTGTCGTACACGTAGCTGGTGGTCTGCTGGTTGGAGGACCCGACCGTCCCGCCGTTGCGGCCGTTGCCGAACAGCGTGCTGACTTCGCCCGCCGACAAGGCGCGCGGGTAGGTCTGCACGTTGGCGGTCTGGCCGTTGACGACGTTGGTGGCGGCTGCGCCGCCGGCTTGTTGGGCGCCGCCGATGCTCAGCGGACCGTTGCCCGTCCACGGCGCGGTGTTGGTGCCGGTTCCGGCGAGGGTGCCGTTGACGTACAGCTGCATGGCGCCGGTGCCGGCGTTGAATACGCCCACCAGGTGGGTCCAGCTGTTGGCCGTCGCGGACGCGGTGTGGGCGGAGAAGTAGCTGGTCGGAGTTGCGGAGTCCGAGGAGGGGGCGATGAATGCCCAGCCGGCGAAGGCCTTGCTGTATTGCAGGTAGAACGAAGAGGTGGTGGTGCCGCCTTGTGCTGCGACCGTGCGGTAGGTGCTGAGGTCGGCGAGGTTGGCCCAGGCGGAGACGGTGTAGGAGGCTGTGGTGTTCAGGACCGGCGCGTTGGTGGCGATGGCACCGCCCGTGCCGGTGGTGCTTCCGGAGAACGCCGCCGCGCCGCCTGCCCAGGTCACTCCGCTGCCCAGTGCGGCGGTGTTGCCGGTGCCGGAGGCGTCGGTGACGGTGCTGCCGGAGGTCTGGTCGAGTTTCCACCAGCCCGCCGGGTGGCCGGAGGCGTCGCCGTACAGAGTCTTCGACAGGGTGTTGCCCGACGCGTCGTAGGTGGCGGTGGTGGTGCGGTTCCAGCCGGACGAGTCATGCTCGTTGGAGGATGCGACGTTGTCGTCCGGCGTGTACGACACGCTCGTGGTCCGGTTCACACCTGTCGGGTCAACGGTGGTGCTGGTGGTGCGGGAGGCGGCGTCCACCGCGAAATTGGTGACCGTCGCGCCATTGTTGCTGGTCCGCGACAGGGGGTTCCCGGCGGCGTCATAGGTGTTGCTCTGTAGCTGGGTGCTGGTGGCGCCGTCGAAGCTCTTCTTGGTAACGGTGGAGGTCAGACCGTCGTCGGTGTACGTATAGGTGGTGGTGCTGCCCATCGAGTCCGTGATCGAGGCCAACCGGCCGGACGGATCGTAGGCCCGCGAGGATTCGATCAGCAGGGTCGGCGCACTGGGGTGGACCGGGTCGCCGGTGTACATCAGCCCCTGGGTCAGCAGATGGCCGTTGTCGTCGTACGTGTACTGCGTGATCGTGCCCGACTTGGACACTTCCTTGACCTTGTTGCCGTCGGTGTCGTACTCGAACGTTGTGGTACCGCCGTTGGCAGCGCCGGCGTTGCTGTTCGCATCGGTCTGCGAAGCCAGGTGGTTGTACGCGTCGTAGGTCTGCGTCTCGGTACGGGAGGTGTCACCGCCCCCGGCATCGGCCACGGTCTGCGAGGTGACGTTGCCGTCGTCGTCGAAGACCGTGGTGGTAGCGGCGGTGTGCGTGGCACCGGTCACACGGTCGACCAGCGGCGGGTCGGTCTCCAAGGTGACCTGTCCGGCCAGGTCGTAGGTGTACCGGGTGACGAGGCCGGCCGGGTAGGTGTCGGACAGGACCGTCTTGCTGAGCACCTGGCCCAGGCCGTCGTAGCCGTAGGTGGTGACCAGGCCGGCGGCATCGGTGGTGGACGCGACGTCACCGTTGTGGAAATAGGACACGGAGTTGACCGCGCCGCCGGGCGACACCGCCCTGACCGGCAGACCCTTGGGCACATTGCCGCTGTCCACGGCCGGGTAGGCCGCGCTGCCGTCGCTGTAGACAGTGGTGGCGGTACGGCCTGCGGGGAAACCGGCCACCGGGGGCCCGGTGACGGTGGTCTGGTCGCCGGCCGTGTCATAGCCGAAGGACGTCAGGTACGTAGGGTCGGTCCCGCTGAAGGAACGGCCGTCACGTTCGGTCAGCAGGACGTCGTTGCGCGGGTCCGCGGTGGTCAACTGCGGGCTGGTGTCATCGGGGAAGTAGCTGTAGTAGCGCGTGGAGCAGGCGTTGGCCGCCTGGTTCTGGCAGGTCGTGGTGGACACCACGTTGCCGCGCACATCGTGTCCGGTGACGGTCATCGCCCCGTTGGGGTCCAGGACCGTGTGCTCGAAGCCACCCGTGTCGTAGCCGAACGTGGTGGTGTTCCCGAGTCCGTCGGTCTCGGAGAGTTTGCGGTTGCCGTTGGCCGCGTCGTACTTGTACGTCGAGGTGGCGTTCGCCGGGGAGATGACGCTGATGGTCTCGACGGGCAGCAGGCCGGTGGAGTTCTTGGCAGCCTGGAAGTGGGCGGCGGCGTCCTGGGCGGTCAGCGCGGTGCGGTACTGCGCGACCTCGGCGATCGACCCGTTGAAATACAGGATGGTGCCTGCGGTCAGGCCGTTCCAGCCGCTGCCGGTCGTGCCCGCGCCGATGTAGTTGTAGGTGCGGGCTGCGTTGGACAGCGCGGTGGTGGTCCTCGTCGCGGCCTGGGTCCCGTCCAGGTACAGGGTCTGGCTGGTGGCGGAGGCGCTGACCAGCGCGTGGTGCCACTTGCCGTCGGTGACGGTGCCTGCGGTGGCCATCTGGACGGCTCCGCTGACGGTGTTGACGCCGCCGTACAGCTTGCCGTCCGAGCCCACCCACAGCAACGGGGTCATGGAGCTGACGGACCCGCCGATGGCGGCCGCCTGCTGCTCAAGCAGGATCGCGTTGCCGTGTGTGGTGGAGAACCACAGGTCGGCGGAGGCTGAGGAGGCCTGGGAGATCACGTCGGGTGTCTGCACGCGTGAGCTGGTGCCGTTGAAGGACGCGGCCTTCTGGTCGCTGAACGGCCCGGTCGTTCCGAGGGTCACCGCGTTGTAGGTTCCGTCACCGCCGCGGGTCTCGTCGACCGCTGTGGTGGCGCCCGCTGTGTCCCCGAGACGGAAGTAGGTGGTCGGTGCTCCGCCGAGGACCGATCCGCGGTAGGTCTGGCTGGAGCCGGTGATGCTCGGCGCGCCAAGTTTCCACACCCCGCCGTTCTCGTCGGTGAGCTGCGTGAGGGTGGTGGTGGCGGGGTCGTAGGTCATCGTCGCGTAGGACTTGCCGGAGGGCCGGGTGATGGACGTGAGCAGGCTCGCGCTGTGCGTGGCGGACTTGTACAGGGCGTTCACGTCGGCGGCCACCAAGGGGCGGTCGTACCATGCGGCGTCGGCGATGGAGCCGTTGAAGTAGGTGGCGTAGCCGGTCTTGACGGTGGAACTCTGGTGCGGCTCGTCGGGCCAGTTCCCGCCGAGGAATCCGGCGCCGAGGTAGTTGTACGGCTGGTTCTTGCCGAACGCGACACCGCTTTGGATCGAGACCGTGCCGCTGAGCGAGCCGACCTTGGCGCTGTCCAGGAAGAGGGTCTGGGAGTTGCCCGCAGCCGAGAGCACCACGTGATGCCACTTGCCGTCGGCTACCGAGGCCGCTGTGGTGATCGGGGCGATGCCGCCGCTGTACCAGAATTCGGCCTTCAGTTTGCCGTCGGTTCCCACGTACACCGAGGGGGTGTAGGCGCCCGGGGAATTGCCCGCGTCGACGGGCTGTGAGGCGTAGGAGTACAGCACGCCGGGGCCTGCGGAGGTCTTGAACCACAGCGAGAGCGCACCCGAGTCGGTGTTGTTGCCCAAGTCCTTGGGCAGCGTGACCGAGGAGGAGGTGCCGTTGAAGCCCGCCGCGGTGGCGGATCCGCCGGTCAGCGGTCCCGGCTGCCCCAGTGTGACGTTGCTGTAGGTGGCACTGGTCGTGCCCTGGTTGGCGAGGACCGCGTCCTGGGCCGTGCTGCCTGAGGCTTCGGACAGCGGCCACAAGGAATGCGGGCCCAGATCCTGGGCGGCATTCTGGTACTGCGAACCGGCGGTGTACCCGTAGGTGGTGCACGCGGTGTACGAATTCGGGGCGCAGACCGATGTCAGCTGGTCGTTGGTGTAGCCGTACTTCCAGGTCTGGTCGGTGTTCTGGTCAGTGCCGGTGACCGGGTCGGTGAAGACCGTCGCCACGTGGGCGGCGGCGGCGCCGGGCGGGGTGTTCCAGGTCAGGTGCAGGGCTCGCCCGGAGGTGGCCGAGGTCATCTGCGTGATCCGGCCGCCGGACCAGTTGTAGGTGATGGCGCGGCCGTTGGCATCGGTGATCGCGGTGATGCCGTAGCCGCCGGAGCCCAGGGCCTGAGTGAAGGTGTAGGTGGTGTCGTTCTTGTCGGTCAGGCTGTAGCCGCCGGTGACGGGCCTGAAGGTGGCGAAGCGTCCGGAAGGCGGCGAGAAGGTGGGGTCGCCGTTCTTGCCGTAGCCGACCTGGGATCCGTCCGGATAGGTGACGACCGTGCCGGTGACCGCGCCCACGCTGTTGTACTGCTCGGTCGCGCGGGCGTCGAAGACGCTCGACCAGCCGGCGCCGAAGGCACCGGTCCAGCGCGGGTCACGCGAGTTGTAGTCCCGCTGCACTTCCAGGCTCGGGCCGGCGGTGGAGATGGAGGCGTCGGTGTCCGACGTGGTGTAGTTGCCGATCGACGCGTCGAAGCCGTGGTCGCTGCTGTTCTGCGACAGCCCGGAGGTCACCAGTGGCTGCGGGACCTGGACGTTGAGGGCGTTGAAGGCCGCGGCGGGCGAGTAGAGGCTGCTGTCGTAGGCCTGGACGGTCCAGTAGTAGGTCTTGCCCCAGGTGAGTTTCCCCGCGGGGACCGTCCAGTCCCCTGCCGCGATCAGGCCTGAATCGGCGACCTTCGCGTTGGTGCTGTCGTAGACCTGGAAGTCGTACTGGTTGGTACTGCCGGACGAGGCGTTGGCGCCACTGCCCCAGGCGGTGAGTTCGGGGGTGGTGGTGTACGCGGTGGCGTTGTTGTTCGGGTACTGCTGGTAGATCTGCGGGGGTGTGTTGCCGGTGTAGGTGATGACGATCCGGGGGCCGAACGCCGCGTCGGCGAAGGACCCGAACTGCTTCCAGTGCAACGCGTCATTGGTCGCGGCGTAGATCGCCAGGCCGTTGTCCGCGGTGGTGCCGTTCATCCAGCCCTGGATGGCGGAGGTGGTCAGCGGGACGTCCACCCAGTCACCGACGCTGTGGTCGGCGGCGGTGTTGTGGCACGCGTTGTTCACGGTCGGGGTGAGGTTGCCGATCGAGGCACCGTAGGACGGCCCGGGATAGGACGTCACACCACCGGGCGTCCAGGCGCTGGTGACCAGCGCGACGTCGAATCGCTCCGGGGTGCAGGTCGCGGCCCAGGTGTTGAAGACTCGCAGGGTCGCTGCGGTGACGGTGACGTGGGAGGCGTCGAAGCCGCTGTACCAGTGGTTGACGTAGGAGGCGGCCGAATGCGGACCGGAGTCGTAGGAGCCGACCTTGATGGTCTGCTCGTAGGAGTGGTCCCCGGGGGCGCCCGATTCGGCGTAGGTGGTGGTCCAGCCGTCGGTGATGATCGGGTCGACAGTGACCGGGAAGACCCGTGACGGATCCTTCAGCCACGCGGCATCAAGGACAATCTTCAACGCGGGGTGCCCGGCCTGCTGGATCAGCTGGTACGTCACTGCGTGGGTGGTTGCCGGATCGCCTGAGCGTGGGTCGACCTTGGAGTCGAAGGCGTAGGCCGCGGGGATGCGCTCGGCGGTTTTGCCGCTCGCGTCCTTCAGGTCGATGGAGCCGTCCTTGGCCTGGACGGGAACCAGTCCGGTGAGCGTCAGCGGGAAGATCCAGGAATTCCCGGCCTGCGCGGAGTGCAGGACGATCGCCTCTTTGAGACCTTGGGCGGTCGGCGCCAGGTGGAGATCGGTCTGCGGGAGTGCGTTGTTGTACGTGACGTCGGTACCGGTTGTGGTGCCGGTGACGGGCGCTGCGCCCTGGAGGCCGTAGGACAGGCTGTGACCCGAGCCATCGGTGAAGGATGCCAGGGCCGGATCCGTGCTCTTGGTTGCGAAGTCCACGCCCAGGGAGTTGGCGGCTTCGTGCAGTCGGCCGTCGGTGGAGGACTTGACCCGGGTGTCGATGGCCTGCCACGTGCCGTTGCTGTCACGGTAGTTGACGGGTGTCTGGGACAGCTGGCGGCTGGTACTGCCGTCGGCGTTGTCGTACACCGTGGACGTGCGATCCGAAGTGGCGGCGTTGCGCTTGCTGGTCTTGGCGGAGAAGCCGCCGACCGTGCGGCTCTGGCCTGGCTTCACAGCCTTGCCGTACGGCTGGTACGGATCGAGTTCTCCGTGCCCCTTGCCCGGCGCACGGCCCGCGCCCTTGCCCGCGCGGGTCGAGGCGGCACTCGCACGGTGACTGAGCCCGGCCGCGGTGCCACTTTGCTGTTTCGGTATGCGACCCCAGTGCGGGTCCTTGAGCCATGCCGTCAGCGAGGACAGGCTCGGCATCGACAGCGCCGGCAACGTGGCGCCGTCAGCGGCGGCCTGTTCCGTCGTCAAGACCAGCGCCATGCAGACGAACGCAATCATCGCGGTGGCGCGCAGCCAACGGCGATGGAACGCGACCCGCCGGGCGGAACGGCGGTAGGGACGAGCGCGCACGGCACAGCTCCAGATGATCATCGGCACACAAAACTTGCCGATCATGCACAGCGAGCTCACCGAAAGTCCACAGACAGGGGTGGATCGTGGACTCCCCATTGCCATGCCATGGACAATCGGCTCAAAATATCCGATGCGTCCGAACTGTCCGTGGAGAGATCTTTGCCAAGCGAGGAGCCCGTCAATACCTTGCGGAAGGCTCAGTCAACTCCCCTTCAAGGTCCCACCAAGGCCACACCACTGCCTGATCACCCGTGGGTCGCCGATTCCACTGCGGAGGCGACGGACGATCGTGTGGCGTTCGGCGAGTCAGCCGGCAGGACGGTGACGTTCGAACCAGTCGCCGTTCCTCCCACGATCACGAAGCGAGTCCCGGGGAACTTCGGCCCGTCGATGGCCACCGCGCCGCCTGGCGCCGCACCCACCGTCAGCACCACGGTGCAGTGCCGCTGCGCCAGCGAAGCCAGGAACGGCGCCGCGTTGGCGGCGCTCTGCTCCCCTGCCACCGCCAGATACATCACCCGCGTCCGCGTCTTCGCCGAGGCATCCTGCATCCCGGCCCACACCGGCACCGCCGCCGCGTCCGCCAGACCGCGATCCGACGTGAGCAGACACGCCTGCTGTTGGGAGTACTCGCGGGCACGAGTCGGAGGAATACTGTCGGCCCGATGCGAACCCGGCAATACCGCCACCAGAACCGCCGCTGTGATCACCACTGCCGCACCCACCGCCAGCAGCAAGCCTCGATGGGCACCAATCCACGCCTTCACAGCAGTCTCCCCAAGTACGTCGGCGGACCCCAAGGACGCAGCCCGCTCATCGAGCCCCGCAGCCTACGTCGACCTCACCCGGGTAATCGCCGCCGGGTATCACCTGCTGACCCGCACGACCGCCGCCGACAGCACGACCCGGGACTGCGCTGCACCCCGACGGACAGTCGCTCCCGATGTGGTGACAACCGGGGCGTGTCCGACGGTCTAGCCTCGGCCCGGTGGCGGCGGTGCAGGGAGCCGATCACTGTGCCGGTGGCGATCTCGAGCGCGGCGAACAGGGTGGTGGTGCCGGCGCGGACGTAGTCATGGGTGGCTCGCTCGGGAACTCCGGGCATCATCGGCAGCACGGGCTGGGACCGGTCCAGGGCCTGGATCTGCGACTTCTCGTCCACGCAGAAGACCAGGGCCCGCTCGGGCGGGTCCAGGTAGAGACCGACGACATCATGGACTTTGTCCACGAAGTACGGATCCGTCGACAACTTGAAGGTCTGCGACCGGTGCGGCTGCAGGCCGAACGCCCGCCAGATCCGCGACACCGTCGACTGCGACAAGCCCATTTCCTTCGCCATCGAACGGGTCGACCAGTGCGTCGCGTTCTTCGGCGTGGATTCCAGCGTCCTGGTGACCACCGCGGCGACCTGCTCGTCCGTCACTGTCCTGGGGCCACCCGGACGCGGCATGTCACCCAGGCCGGCAATCCGGAACTGCACAAACCGGGCCCGCCAGCGCCCCACCGCCTGCGGTGTGGAACCGAGTCGAGCCGCCACGTCCTTGTTCGAGACACCGTCAGCACACGCCAGAACGATCCGACACCGCAGGGCCCACGCCTGCGGCGTGGAACGACGCCGCACCCACTCCTCGAGCGCGGCCCGTTCCTTATCCGACAGCGTCAACTCGGCCTTCGGCCGCCCCATCCGTGCCATAGGCCAAGCCTACATCTGAACAGAATTCCCGACTCAGAACACTAGGCCGTGTCTGATAAATGATCATGCCCTGGTGTCGCGGAGCCACAAGATGAGCGAGGCCAGGTGCAGTCCCGACTGGTAGCGGACTGCGAGCTTGTCGAAGCGGGTTGCGATCGCGCGGAACTGCTTGAGGCGGTTGAAGCAGCGCTCGACCACGTTGCGGCCCTTGTACTGCTCTTTGTCGAAGGCCGGTGGTCGGCCGCCGCGTATACCGCGTCGCTTGCGGTTGGCCACCTTTTCGGAGCGTTCGGGGATGGTGGCCCTGATGCCGCGTTGCCGCAGGCCGGCGCGGATGGCCCGGGAGGAGTACGCCTTGTCGGCCAGCACACGGTCGGGACGGCGTCGCGGCCTGCCTACCGTGGCACGGGGCACCTTGATGGCGTCCAGTACCGCCTCGAACACTGTGGAGTCGTTCACGTTCCCGGCCGTCACGACAAACGACAGGGGCAATCCCCGGCCGTCCACCGCCACGTGGACCTTCGTGGTCAGGCCGCCGCGGGACCGACCGAGGGCCTGCCGTGCCGCCGAGCGTTGCGGACCTCAGTTGTCCCCGTCTGGATCCCTTTCTTCCGGGCACCGGCAGCATGCTGGTGAGCTCGATTGATGGTGGAGTCCACCGAGACCGCCCACTCCACACGGCCGACCGGGGCGGCAGCGGAGGCTGGTTCAACTACGCCCGCGCCCAGGGGCTGTCGCGCAGCCGTCCCATTCCCGAGGGCAGCCGCGGTGACGACACCCTGCCCCGCCGTATCGACCACGCTCTGTTCGAGCTGGCCCGGCGCCTGGAGTGTGGCTATGCGCTCTACGTCTCCGGTGACTCCACCCGCCCCGTCTGGCCGCTGCTGTCGAACAAGAACGCCGACCTGCTTCCCGACGACGACGGTCTAACCAACGGCAGGCCCGCGTTGCCCGGTGCCACGCTCGCGCCCGAGCACCGGCCGCCAGCCGTCATCCGCACCACCTCCAGCGCCGACCCGAGCATTCCTGTGCCCGCGCTCTTCCACGAGATCGGCGAGGACGGCAACGAGAACGACGGTGACAAGACCAGCAACGCGCTGTTCCAGTTCGACGGCACCGACACGACGTTCCTCATGAGCCGGCGCCCCCACCAGATGGACGGCAAGACCCCTTCGGCCAAGTCCGGCCGAAATCAGGGGCGTTGGAGCTGCGACGACAAGGAGCAGCAGGCCGAGACCTGGTACAACCTCACGGCTACCGAATCGCCGTCATCCAGCGGCCCGACGGGGACGACGCGCTCCCCCTACGCCCTGACCCCCGCGAGGCTGTGCAACCACGCCCTGGCCTGGGAACACCGCACCCGCCACCCGCTGCCCATCCACGCCGCCATCCAGATGGACAAGAACCACCCCGAATACCGGCGCAGCATCGACTGGGAGACCGACGACGCCACCGGCTGAACCTGTGTACCGATGGGAGAGATGCCCTTCGCAGCTCGGCACCAGACCAGGTGCGACGGCGGCCACTTGTGACGCGCCGGGCAGCTGCACGTGCGTCCGTTCTGGGCGCGCAGCGGCCCGGCAGGGTCCAGCTCCCTCAGCGGGTCATCGGCGGTCCAGCTGGTCGATCAGCTGGCCGCGGTTGCGCATCGACCGGTCAGAGGCACCGCGCGCCGCCAAAGCTCCCAGGATGACCTCGCGTTCCAGGATTCCCTTACCGCGCAAGTCCTGCAGGATTGCGAGCACGGGCAGCGACGGCTGAGCGGATGCTCTGAGAGTGCGGTACGTGACCTGATGTCCGGTTGATGCTTGGGGTTGGGTGAGGAGTCCTGGTCGGCGGGGCGGACTGGTACTCAGGTGCGGGGCTGAGCGAACAGGCCGGGTTCGGGTTCGGTGAGAATGCCCCGTGTGACCAGGCGTTTCAGTTTGGACCGGATGCCTTCGGTGTTCTTCGGGAGGATCGGCAGGTCGAGTGCCTCGCACAGGTCTCGAGCACGCATCGGATGGCCGGTGTCGGTGAAGACAGCGAGAATCTGCTGGTAAGCGGGGTGGTCCGGCGCCTCGGGCCGTGGCGGATCGTCGGCGGGCTCCGGTGCCGGGATGTTCAGGAGCGTCTTGCGGGTGATGCGCAGGTTCTCGGTCTCCGCGTCGAGTTCGCCGAGGCGGGCGGTGAGGTCCTCGATGGACGCGCGGAGCTGCCCGGCCTGCTTGTCGAGTTCGTTCTCGCGGGCCTCGACGTAGGCAAGGACGTTTCTGATCTGCGGGTTGTCGCTCACGCGGTCCTCCAGGAGGGCAGGGTGGCGCCGGTGAGCCGGCGGGCCATGACAGAGGTCATCGCCCAGAAGACGCGAGAGCGCGAGGTGGCGAGCCGGTGCTCGTAGTCGCGGACCAGGCGCCGGTAGAACATCAGGATCCCGTTCGTCTGCTCCACGACCCACCGCTTGGCCTGCGGAATGAAGCTCTTGTCGGCCGGGTTGCGTTCAACGATCTCGACGTCGATGCCGTACTGCTCGCCGTGGTCGACGACGGCCTTCTTGAACCCCTGGTCGACCAAGGCCTTCCTCACGGTGCCCATCTGGGCGGCCACGCCGTCCAGCAGCGCGATTCCGGCGGCGTTGTCGTGTGCGGACGCCGGCAGGGCGACAGCCTCGACGACGAGTCCCAATACGTCCACGGCCAGGCATCTCTTCCGCCCCGGCACCCGTTTCGCCGCGTCCTTGCCGGTCGTGGCGGCCGGGACGCCGACGGCCACGCGGATGCTCTGCGTGTCCATGACGATGAGGCTCGGGTCGGCTAATCGCCGCTTCTTCTCCCGCAGTTGCCATCGCAGCAGATCATGAATGGTCTGATCGGTGCCATCGTCGCGCCACTTGTAGAAGTAGTACTTCACCGCACCGGCGGGCGGCAGGTCGTGGGGCAGCAGGTCCCACTGGCAGCCGCTGCGGTTCTGGTACAGGATCGCGTTGACGATCTCCCGCATCGCGTATCTGCCCTGGTGGCCACTGACCGACGGATGCGCGGCCTTCCACGCCGTGACCACGGGCTCGACCAGGGCCCACTGCTCGTCGGAGACATCACTCGAGTACGACTTGCGATCGCTCATCCCGTCACCCAAGCGAATCCCGAACGCCTGACCGGCAATAATGCTTCACCGTCACCCCATCGAGTGATCATAAGCAGGACAGAAGATCACGTACCGCACTCTGAGGGGTGTAGAAGCGCGGCAAGCCGACTCCAGCGTCCATCCGCGCGAATTGCGGCCCAGCAGGCGTTCGGCCGGTGCGGTACCGCAAGAAGTGCGAACTGGACGACACGGTCCAAGGCTTGTTCTCCAACCTCAGGCCGCTGCGGAGTGGTCGTCAGTACGAGAAATTGCGGTGCGCGCTGACCGCGCGCTGGTGAGACTCGCGCCTATGACTTTGCAAATCACCCGTATCAATCCCGAGCAGTTGCATGAGACGCCCGGCTACCACCACATCACCGTGGTGGAAACTGGCCGTACGGCCTATCTGGCAGGCCAGTGCCCACTTGATCAAAACGGTGACCTCGTCGGTTCCGGCTCTCTTGAGACGCAAGCCGACCAGGTCGTCGCGAATGCGCTCGTTGCTCTGGCAGCGGTGAACGCCCAGCCGGAGCACGTGGTGCGGTCGGTGATCTACGTGCGGAGCGACGACCGAGACGTTCTGGGAGCTGCGTGGCATCGGCTCACCGGCTCGGCTCTCGGCCCGGCGTTCACCACCGCCAGCACACTCTTGGGCGTCGCACAGCTGGGCTTTCCAGGACAGCTCATCGAGGTGGACCTCACCGTGGCACTGCCCGGTTGATTCTCCTCATCGCCCGGACTCGAACGGCGTCTCGAACTTAGCGGTCCGCCTGAGCATTCGCCGGACCTGGGGGCGGCCTTCGCCTGATCGTTGCGGCTCGATGGGTGGCGTCGGAGCAGCGCCCGTCCCGCGCCGGCGGCGCGGGACGGTGGGGGGTGGCGATCAGCCGATGCCGGTGACCTGGAGAGCGGTGGTCCAGTTGGTGGCGATGGCGGTGCGGGCGGAGGACAGGGTGATGGTGCCCTTGCAGACGGCGTTCTTCAGCTTCGTCTCCACGCCGTCCCTTGGTGGTGGCCGTCCTCGTGCCGTAGCGGGGCTCAGGCCACAGGTTCTTCGGATCCCGCGGGGGCACCGCTCACGACGCAAGGGGTCAGTGGCAGCTCAGGCGAGGTGGTCGGGAACCATCCTCAACAGGTGACTTCAGGCGCTGTGAGGGACCCTCACAGCTGTCTGACGGATGTTCCGTTCACACCGTCAGGCGGTCCGCCGGATCAAGTCTGGACCTCCACAGCAACCTGGCGGCCGCGCAGTCGTGAAGCCACAAACTCCATCTCGACCAGCGTGCCGACCAGGCCATGCTCCATCAGCTCGCCAGCTCTCTCACGGGCCTGAAAGAATGGCAGGTCCCAGATTTCCCGCAGAGCCTTGAGCACAGGGACCAGGCTCGCCCGCGCGTCGAGCAGGCGGAGTCGGGCGGGGCCATGCGCTATCAGCAAAGCCTGCCGGATCTCCTCCGGAGTCTCCCCCCCGCCTTCCTCGCACCAGCCGTTGGGGCAGGCTCGACACGAGCCCTCGATGCCCCAGCACAGCCGCCCTCCGACGATGAACTGCCCGACATCACGGACCAACAGGCCCCCGCACTCGCTGCAGCTCGACGTTATCTCCACGCCCTGCGTGATCACCCGGACTCCTCGCCGTTCCCCACCACTGTCAGTCGACCAGTTCGAGGGGGTGGGGCAAGGGCTCCCATTCGGGCAGCCAGTCTGCGGCAATCCCGCCAGTGAGGGCGAGGTGGAACCAGTCGCTGAACCCGAGATCAGAGTCATACCAGTCACCCCAGCCACGGCGGAAGGCTGACACCGTCCAGGTGCTACCCCCGCGCGGCACGAGGAACAGCTGATCGCCCTCGCTCGTGTTTCCCCACACCAGAGCTCCGTCAGCGGACGGAAGGACGAGGTGGGGCACCGAAGACGACTGCTCCAACTTCCGCCCCATCCCGTCCGAGTACGACTGCAGCGTGCGAGCACCACAGAGGAAGATGAACTCCGAGATCGCCGCGTCGCCATAGGCCCCGGCGACCTCGACGAAGTCCTCAGGAAGCGTCACGGACCAGGACCTCGCGATCTTCTCGATCAGATGTCCTTCTTCCTGGCGGACAGGCGCCCCCAGTAGCGGCACGAAGTCGCTGACCGTCCTCATCTCATCTCCGTCCTCCACAGTCCAGGATGCACAATCTACCGAGCCCGCCTGGCATCCCGATGACTACCCTCGCCGCGTAGTGGTAGCGGCCGGCGTCTCTCCGCCCGATCCTCTACGTCGCGACCTGGACCGATCCCTCGGCTTGGCTGTCACCGTCGATTGACTCCGGCAAGTCCGGCGCAGGGAGTCAGCGACGGATGCAGGCGGGGTGGTCGAGAATCACTCCAACGGGCGACAACAAGCGATGGTGAGGAACCGTCACGGACATGTAGTCTACGTATCGTCGCAGTTCAGAGCCGGAATCCGAGCTCCTGCGGTCGGTAAAGTGGAAAACGAGCAGCGGCGCGACCAAAGGCGTACTCGGCGGAATCGACCCGGAATTCTTCCATGCCGACCGCAGATTCGAAGGGGCCTCTACATGGCCAAGAACCCGGGGACCGCAGCCGCCGAGCTCGCAGAACATACAAATACTCCGGTTGATGCCATCAGATTCCCTCTGAACCTCGTCCGCGATGCGCGTGTCCGGGCTCTGCGGTGTCATGCTCCGATGCCGAGGGAGCCCACGTATGCGTAGGCCGCATATGCGGAGTCCAGATCGGTGATCACGTCGTCCCAGATTTCGTCCAGGGTGTCTTCGTCGCCCCGGCCCCAGGCGTCGACGAGGTCGTCCCAGATGTAACGGGCCTGCACGGAGCGTTCACTGAGGGTGGGCCGGCGGTACTTCTCGTCCACACGCGACTGGGCCACCGGGTAGATCTCGATCCGCCGACCCTGTCCCCCGTTGTTCAGCAGCCGCTTCAGTGCCCCGGATCGCACGAGGTTCGCCCTGCGGTGATCCTGGTAGGCGCGGTCCACGGCTTCCAGCTTGGCCCGGGTGGGGCGGCTGCCCCGGTCCCAGGAGCGCAACAGGCGGGTGCTGATGCCGTGGGCGCGGAGGATTGCGCGGCCGGGTTTGCTGTTGGGGTAGCGCAGGCGGGCGGTCAGGCCGCGGTGGGTGGTGACGGGTGAGGAGATGCCGCCCTGGTGGGCGATGCGGTCGAGTTCGGTGGCGAGGGCCTTGGCGCCGCTGATGCCTTGGGCGCCGTGTTTCTGCCATTCGCCCCAGAGATCGGTCGCTCCGCCGGTCACGGCCTACTCTCCCAGGGTATAGAGGGGCTTGGCCTTGACCTGGGTCAGATCGCGGCCTTCCGGAAAGACACCCTGCCAGTCGCTGGCTACATGGAGTTCATCGGTTCCCGACATCTCCACCACGGTCAGGCCTGCCGCCCTCCAGGACCTGCAGTCCGCTGTCCGCCGGGTCCAGGAGGCGCCGGTCGATGAGGAGCGGCGGGCGCAGCCACGTACCGTGCTCTTCCCAGTGCCGGCCGATCTCTGGGGGCGGACCGCGACCCGCACCGGGTTCTTCGCGAAGGATTCGATGCAGCCGGCGTCGGACGCTCCGGTCGGCATGCCGTGGAAGTCCGCGGCCGGGATCGTCTCCAGCCGCCAGGTGACCTCGCGCAGGTCGATGCCCGCGTAGTCGTGAACGAAGGCGCCGTTGTCGCCGTGGTCGATGAGGAACTGCTCCTGGACGTCATCCGGCCACTGCTGTGGACGGTCACTCAATTCGGCTCTGTCGCTGATCTTGTGATCGGTAGGTGTTGACGGCTGGCATCCTGTCCCGCGTGTTCTTCGCCGAGTTTCGAGGCGCTTCTGCCTCATCTGTCCGGTGTCGTGGTGGAGTTGGTCGAGCGGTCGGCTGGCGGGATCACGATGCATGCCCGTGTCCGTGCGGTCGAGGCGCCGTGTCCGCACTGTCGGAGCCCATCGGGACGGGTGCACGGGCGTTACTTGCGACGCCTGTCCGACGCGGCGATCAGCGGCACCCGGGTAGTCATCGAGCTGCTGATACGCCGGTTCCGGTGCCTCAATGCCGCCTGCGCGGCCGTGACGTTCGCCGAGCAGGTCACCGGTTTGACCAGCCCGCATGCCCGCTACACTCCGCTGATGCGCGGGACGCTGACCTCGATCGCGCTGGCGTTGGCCGGGCGGGCCGGCGGCCGACTCGCGGTCGCGCTGGGGGTCCCGGTGGCGAAGGACACCCTGTTACGCCTGCTCAGGGCCTTCCCCGAGGAGCCTGTCGGGCAGGTCAGGGTGCTGGGCGTCGACGATTTCGCGCTACGGAGGGGCGACTCGTACGCGACCGTCCTGGTCGACCTGGAGCGGCGACGCCCCGTCGACGTGCTGCCGGGACGCGAGGCAGAACCGCTGGCAGCCTGGCTCCGTGACCACCCCGAGGTGGAGGTGATCTGCCGGGACCGGGCCGGCTCCTACGCGGAAGGTGCCCGCGCCGGCGCCCCTCAAGCGGTGCAGGTAGCCGACGCGTGGCACTTGTGGAAGAACGTCGGCGAGGCGGTGGAGAAGACGGTCGGTGCCCATTTCGTCTGCGTGCGGGCCGTGTTCGAGGAGATGCCGGCCCGCGCACCCACCGACGCGCCCGCTGATGACGAAGGCCCGGTGGCGGCACCGGTGGGGACCCTGGACGTCTGCGGGCGCGAGCGCCGCCTGGTGGTCCGGACCCGGGAACGCTTCACCCTGGTCCAGGACCTGCTGGGCCAGGGCGCCTCGCTGGAGTCGATCTGCCACCGGCTCCAGCTGGACCGTTCCACCGTCCGCCGCTTCGCCCGCGCGACCAGCATCGACGAGCTCCTGGTCAAGGCGGTCAACCGGTCGACGATCCTGGACAAGTACCGGCCCTACCTCCACCAGCGGTGGAACGAGGGCTGCCACGACCCCGCCCAACTGCACCGCGACATTACCGCCCTCGGTTTCACCGGCAGCATCCAGGCCGTCCGCCGCTACCTGCGAACCTTCACGCCCTCAGCTCCCGCACCGGCGCCCAGGCCCGCGCCACGGCCCCGCCGCGTCGTCCGGTGGATCATGACCAACCCGGGCAACCTCACCGACGAGGACGCCCTCACCCTCAAGGAAATCCGCGCCGGCTGCCCCGAACTCGACGCCGTCACCGACCACGTCCGCGACTTCGCCGAGATGATGCGCGACCTGCGCGGCGACCAGCTGCCCGACTGGATGGAGCGCGTCGAGCAAGACCCCCTGCCCGCGCTGCACTCCCTGATCACCGGGCTCCGCCGGGACCAGGACGCCGTCATCGCCGGACTGTCCACTCCCTGGAGCTCCGGCCAGGTCGAGGGACAGAACACGAGAGTCAAGCTCATCAAGCGGGCCGGATACGGGCGTGCGAACTTCGACCTTCTACGCAAGCGGATCTTGCACCGGACCTGACCACCAAGCACAAGATCAGCGACAGAGCCGAATTTCATGATCGCTCACAGGATGGTCTTGCCGTCGACGGCAAGCGCACGCATTGGTCGCTCGTCCGGAGCCTGGGCTGGTTTTGGCTCGCGGTCGGCGAGCCACGCGCCGATCGCGGCGTCGAGGTCGTCGCCGTCGACGCGCTGCAGGACGCGGCGCACCGTCGCCCCGGCCGGAGCGACCGGCCCCGCCGGTTTGCGCACGGGCCCGCCGAGCGAGGTGAGCACGGCCGGCGGCGCGTCGGATACCCATTCCGCGATCGCCGCCAGGGACTTCGCACCCGCGAGCACGGCACAAGCGGCCAGCGCCAGAACGAACGCCAGGGGATGGCGACGGCCGGCAGGCCGACGCGGGTCGGGGACGGCGGCCAGGCGCTGGAGCAGGCCCGAATGCTCGCCAGGAGCGGACGGTGACGCGGTGACGAGCTCGCCCAGGCCGGACGGAATCAGCGATGCTGAGCTGGCAGGCCCGGTCTTCCGTTGCGATCAGGGACTCGACACCTCATGATCACTCGGAAGCCGGTCTTCGAAACGACTCCGCCCTGCTGAGCGGATACCCGTAATGCCGTGGTGACTTGTCGGACCCACTGGCTAGAGTCGCGCCGTGACTCTAGAGATCAGCTACGTCGTCGGCGACGCCACCGCACCCCAGGGCGAAGGCCCGAAGATCATTGCGCATGTCTGCAACGACGCGGGCGGCTGGGGCAAGGGCTTCGTGCTGCCACTCGCCCGACGCTGGCCGCAGACCAGGACCGCGTACAAGACCTGGTACCGCGACCGGGACACCAGCGGCTTCGCGCTCGGCGCGGTGCAGTTCGTGCCCGCCGAGGACAGTCTCCTCGTCGCCAACATGATCGGCCAGCACGGCTACCGTCTCAGCAGCACCCCACCCGTCAGGTACGAAGCCATCAGCCGCGCCCTCGCCGCTGTCGCCGACCGTGCGCTGCAACTTCGGGCCTCGGTGCACATGCCGCGGATCGGTTGCGGACTTGCCGGCGGCCGGTGGGAACTGGTCGAGCCGCTCATCGTGGAGCAGCTGACCCTGCGTGGGGTGCCCGTCACGGTTCACGACTTGGCCTGACGGCGGCTGGCAGTTCCTGACGCTCCCTGACCCGCGCAGGCCCAGACCCGTGACAGCTCGGGGCCCTGCGGCGACCGATTCGCACGGCCGGCGGGCGTCGCCGCCGGGCTCCGCCACCATGCCCGTGCCCCCGCCGCCCGCCCGCCACCTTTGGCATCACGTGATCAAACCGGACAGATCCTCGGAACGACACCACCCTGGGGGTGCACGTGTCGTCGTGAATTGCGCCCGGTCGCGGGCGCGTGTCGGTTGTCCAACGCGCCAATGTGTTGGCGTACAGATGAACGTGGCCCTGACACGATGGGGACCTGTCATCCGACACCACGGGCGGGAAGGTCACGCAGCTGGGGAGGTCGGTGGACGCCGCGGCAGTGGAGATCCTTGGCTATCCGGTGCTATCGGATGGGGCGGCGGCCGGAGCGTTGGGACCATCGCACCGCGATGAAGGCCACAGCGGCTACGAGGACCACGATGCCGATGATCAGCAGGTAGCCCAGCCCCTCCACCGCCACGCCGATGATTCCCAGCACGACGGCGACCAGAACGAGAAACAGGAACAGCGCCATGGCACGAACACCTCCTTCAAGATGAGCGCGGGGTCAACGGCGTGCGAGTTGCCTCTCGCCACCCGCCCCCGGCTGGTAGGTCAGGTTGTAGTGCTGGAAGATCGCTTTCTCTGCCTCGGCAGGCAGGATGTCGTCCATGCCGATCGTCGGCGCCTTCTTCACCAGCGCCTTGTCGTAGGAGACCTTGACGTAGTCCGGTCCCAGGATCGTCTCTTCGAGGGGCACGAAAGCCAGCTGGTGACGGGTGGGAAGTCCGATGCGGACCGTGGCCATGGCCGGTTCGTCGGTGGTGGTGTCCACGTAGATGGCTTCGAGCACGCCGATCTTGCGGCCCTTGGGGTCGACGACGCTGTGGTTGCGCCACTCACGGATATCGGCTGCATGGATCATGGCTCGTCCGTCTCACTGTGCTCTGTCGTCTGATGGGTCCGTTGCGGTCTCGTCACCCTCGCCCTCGCCGGCAGGGGCAGGCTTCAGCCCTCTGTCAGCATGGCCCCTGGGAACGGATCGCGGCGAGCTGGTCACGCACCTTGCCCACATCCTCTGACCCCGTCGCCGCAGCGGACGGGCTCTCGGTGTCCTGCCTGTTCCGGTCGTTCTCGCTCACCCCGTGAAGGGTGCCCCGAAACCGGCTCCCCCAACGCCCCGGCCGCACGCTGCCGGGCGCGGCCACCGACCCGAACACCGGCCGCGGACAACCCAACCGCTTGACACGACATAAGCGGCCCCAGGGGAGATGGCGCCGCCGGGCCCCGGGGTCAGTGGACGCCGTGGCAGTTCGGATCGGTGCATCCGCTCAGCTCGAGGGAGCGGTTCGCCGCCGGCGCGTCCTGTCACTGCGCCCGCACCGTCGGGAGCCTGGTCGCGCCCGAGGTGGTGCCCGGCAGCTCTGGTCGCAGCCGGGCCGCCCCCTGTTCGGTCAGCGTGCGGCTGTTGACCGAACAGGGGGCGGCCGAAGCTGCCGGCTGCCACCAGCGCCCCGCTCGGACAGCACTGTCGTGACCGCCCAGCTCGCCGACCTCGTCAACGCCGCGCGACACCTCACTCGCCGAAGGGGCGAAGGAACAGGCTCGGTTATGCCGGGTCCGTAGCGGTGGCCGGGCGTTGGGTGAATCGGTGCCACCAGTGGCGTCGCCGGGGATGCACCGCACGGCCCAACCACAGGCCGAGCAGCAGGTAACCCACCAGAGCACCGGTGGTGTTGAGCAGAACGTCATCGATGTCGAAGGTACGCCCGATGATGAGGGCGCCTTGGACGAGTTCCACCAGGAGCATCACGAGGGCGGTGGCCACCGCCACTCGGACCAGCCCTCGCGTTCGGGGCACCAGTACCGGCAGCAGCACGCCGAACGGCACACCCATGACGATGTTGCCGCCGAGCTGCTTGACCGTGTCGAGGGACGCGGGGTGCGCGAGATAGGCACGGATGGAGTCACCGGGGCGCAGATTGCTGTGCGTCAACGACACGGAGGCCGCCGAGGGTTCCAGGGTCAGCCGGGCCAGCACCACTGCGAAGGCCACCGTCGCTACGAAGGCCAGCAGCATGGCCAGGACCCGGCCGAGCACGGACATGGGAGGCTTCCCTGAAGGCCGGTCTCCGGGTTCCGTCGCGGTCTTATCACGCAGGGGCATCCGCGCCATTATCAAGCTCCTAGCCACAGTGGTTTGCTTGGACGTTCCGATAACCGCGAGGTGCAGCGGCAGGCGCTGCGCGGGGTTCCGTCCCGGTCCGGGGATGTCGGCGTGCACGCAGGCAGAGCATGCGGCGTAGCAGTGCGTTGTCACTCTGCTCAACGACCGGCGCGGGCACCGGTCACCGACGGGCCAGCTGAGTCTGTCATGTTCTCAGCCATTGGCCTCACCCGTGCCGATACGGGTCTCCTGCGGATGCGGCGCGCCGGGGTGTGCAGCGGTTGGCAGTGGCACCGGCTCGCCCGCACCTATCGGGTGCAGTTGCTGGGCCTGCGGCCGGGCGACCGGCTGGTGATGCTCACCGACGGGATGCTCGAGCGCAACGCCACCACCGCGGATCTGTCCGATCCGGTCATTCGCACCCGTGAACTGCGCCCCCGGGAGGCTGCACGCGCTCTCATCGGGGCGATCGTCGATGCCGGCGACGGCCGCATGGAGGACGACGCGACGGTCAGGTGCCTGGACTGGCACGGCCTGCACCACTTCCAGAGCGACGCCGCGACCGGCGCCGACCTCACCGACGCCTCACGACCGGAGCTGATGCTGGCCCAAGCGCGGAAGGAGCCGAGCTGGCGACCCGCTCGTTGTCCGGCACACCGACCTGCCCGTGGACGACGAAGCGGCAGGCCGCCGACTTCCCTGTAGGACGGGGATGTTCCGGGCGATGCATCGGCTAGGCCGTGTCCGGCCGATCATCTGATCCGTTGATCTGGTTATGGGTCGGGGTGATCTGACTGACGAGGAATGGGGGCGGCTGGGGCCGCTTCTGCCGGTGAGCAACGGTCGCTGTGGCCGGTGGAGGGATCACCGGCAGGTGATCGACGGCATCCTGCACCGCGTGCGCACAGGCGTGCAGTGGCGTGACCTGCCAGAGCGATACGGGCCGTGGAAGACGGTTTATGAGCGGCACCGGTTGTGGTCGGCCAACGGCACATGGAAGCGGCTGCTGCAGCAGGTCCAGGCCGCGGCTGATGCCGCTGGGGAGATCGACTGGGATATCTCGGTCGACTCCACTGTGATGCGCGCCCATCAGCACGCGGCCGGTGCCCGTCGGACACCCCCCACCGGCCGTCACCGCTTCAAAGGGGGCAGCAGTGGTGGGACACCAGAGCGAATCACCGTAGACGAGCCTCGTCGCCCGGCCGGTGGAGGTGGTCCAGCAGTTGAGGGACTTGGCCGCTCGCGCGGCGGTTTCACCACCAAGGTCCATCTGAGCGCGGACGGCCGGTGTCGGCCGCTGTCACTGATCGTGACACCAGGCCAGCGGGCCGACTGCACGCAGTTCGTCCCCGTCCTGGAAGAGATCCGCGTGCCTAGACTCGGGCCGGGGAGGCCACGCAAGAAGCCGGACAGCGTCGCCGCCGATAAGGCGTACAGCAACGGGCCTTGCCGCCGCTACCTGCGCCGACGCGGCATCAAGCACGTGATCCCGGAGAAGTCCGACTCCCGGGCCGCCCGTCTGAAGCGAGGTACCGGGGGCGGGCGGCCGCCAGGCTTCGACAAGGAGCGCTACAAGAAGCGGAACGTCGTGGAACGGGCGATCAACAGGTTGAAACAGTCCCGGGCCGTGGCCACCCGCTATGACAAGCGGGGCCATGTTTTCCTCGGCACTGTGACCGCAGCGGCACTGCTCATCTGGCTCAGGACCTGACCTGCCGCGAGCTCGCAGAGTAGAGTTCCTCAACGAGATCACTACTTGCGAAAGAAGAGTCATGCCCCGCAAGACGGCGGCTGCTCTACGTCTGGACGCCCTCTGCCGGTCCCATCTTCGGGGCTACCGGCGCCGGCCTTCACGGTTCTCACCTCACACGCTTCGTCAGGCGGCCAGTTTCGAAGCCGAACGCGGCCTACCCATCCGGCAGCTAGAAGACGCCGTCCACTGCTGGCAAGCGTTCGTACGCCGTCCAGGATGGCCTCTCTACCTGCCTGAGCCACACCTGCCCGGCTACGACATCTGGGATGACCGACTACTGATAGAGCGAGCCATCGGCGCTTTCGACAGACGAGCAGCACGGGAAATCGCGTCGATCGTCAAAGATGCCGACGCCGACTTCCTGGCACGCACCCTGCCCAACCCTCATGCTCCACGTGCCTGGCCGTGGTGGCGCCGCAGATGCCAAGACCTGGGCGACATCATGCACGTTCCATCACAGACGAATGATCGGCCGGACACGGCCTAGGAGTTCACATGGCTGCGTTGGACTGGGTCGCCCTCGGCGGCTACTTCGTCGTGATGCTGCTGATCGGCTTGTGGTCGCACAAACGCATCAGCAGTGTCAGCGACTACTTCACCGGTGGGGGCCGGATGCCCTGGTGGCTCTCCGGTATCTCCCACCACATGTCCGGCTACAGCGCCGCCGTGTTCGTCGCCTACGCCGCGGTGGCCTACAGCTACGGCATCACCGTCTACGTCTGGGCCTTCGTCCCGCTGGCGATAGGCACCGGCCTCGGGGCGATCGTCTTCGCGCCCCGCTGGAACCGGCTGCGCAAGCGCTACGGCGTGGCCTCACCCCTGGAATACCTGGCCACGCGCTACAACGTGCCCACCCAGCAAGCCCTCGCCTGGAGCGGGACCCTGCTGAAGGTCTTCGACGTCGCCGCCAAGTGGGCGTCCGTGGCGATTCTGCTCAACGTGTTCACTGGCATGGCCATGAGCACCGGCATCGTGATCACCGGCGTGGTCACCCTGCTGTACTGCACCGTCGGCGGCCTGTGGGCCGACGCCCTCACCGACTTCGGACAATTCATCATCCAGGGCATCGCCGCCATCGCCATGGTCGTGGCCGTGCTCGGCAAACTGGGCGGCGTCTCCGGTCTGGGCACCCTGTGGGACAAGCTCCCCGCACACCACACCGAGCCGCTGGTCGGCCCGTACACGGCCACCTTCCTCACCGCGTACATCGTCATCAAGACCTTCGAGTACAACGGCGGCATGTGGAACCTGGCCCAGCGCTACATGGCCACCGAGAGCCCGCGGGACGCCCGCCGGTCCGCCGCCCTGTCCTCGGTGCTGTTCCTGATCTGGCCGGCCTTCCTGCTGTTCCCGTCCGTCGCCGCTCCCGTACTGCTGCCGCACGTGGCGGACCCCCAGCAGGTCTACGCGCTGATGAGCCTGAAGTTCCTGCCCGCAGGCCTGGTCGGTCTCACGCTCGCCGGCATGTTCTCGCACACGATGGCGATGGCCTCCTCGGACGCCAACGCGATCTCCGCCGTGGTCACCCGCGACATCATGCCCGTCATCTCCCGCACGGCCCGGGGCATGAGCGAGAAGTCCGGACTGCTCGCCGCCCGAATCGTCACGGTCGTCTTCATCACGCTCAGCATGCTGGTGGCCATCCAGGCCGAGCACTTCGGAGGCGTCCTGGGCATCATCGTCGGCCTGGTCGCCGCCGTGATGGGGCCGATCTCCATCCCGCTGCTGCTCGGCCTGCTTCCCGCCTTCCGCAAGTTCGGCCCGCGGGCGGCGCTCATCTCCTGGGCCGCCGGCCTGATGGGGTACTGGGTCGTCAAGTACGGGATCAGCAGCACCGACACGACGGCGATCATTCTCACCCCGCTGGTGACCTCGCTGGTCCTGTACGTGGCCGTCGGCTTGGTGAGCCCCGAGCCCAACCCGGAGGCCGACGCACTCGTCGCGGCCGTGTCCTCCGACGGGGACGACGACGCCTTCGCCGGGGCCGTGCCCGCAGCCGCCGGTGAGCAGCGGCTCCTGTCCAAGATCGACGACTGAGCACACCTCACCACGTTCGCCCCGCATGTCGGGGCGGTCGGCCACGACCACGCCACACCGGCGCGGCCGAGGCCGACCGCGATCCACTCACTTACCGAGAGGCAGGACAATGACGCCGGCCACACCCTCTCCCCTCGCACCAGCACGTCGGAGGCCCCGTCGTACGGCCGCCCAACGCCACGTCCGTACCGCCTGCTGCGCTCTGGTCCTCTCCGCGGTCGCCTGGGGAGCCGGCCCGGGCGTGAGCCAGGCTGAGACCGCGCCCCCGCCCGAGCAGGCGGATGCGGCCTCGGCGAAGTGGGACACATGGCAGAACAGCGGTGGCGCGATCCCCGCCAACTACATGGGCCTCAGCATCGAATGGTCCCTGGTCGAACGCTACATGGGGCCCAATAGCCGTCCCGCATTCGTCAACCTGCTGCGTAACCTGGGCACCGGAGTCCTGCGCATCGGCGGATCATCGCAGGACGTCACGCCCTTCGACGCCACCGCGCCCGACACCGACCGGGTGATCACGCTGACCGATCTCCGCAACATCCGGGACACTCTCGCAGCCGCCAACGCCGACACCCCGGAACACTCCAAACCCGCCTGGGGAGTTGTGCTGGGTACGGCCATGTCACCGCCGAGCGCGACCAGGCCTTTCGTCAGCACCGCTCACACCCGTAGCTTCCTCACCGAGGGCGTCGAACCCGTCTTCACCGGTGAGTCCGCCCGCTATGTGGCCGGCATCGAGCTGGGCAACGAACCCGACCTCTCCTACGGTTCGAACCTCGACCGCTACCTGAGCGACCTGACCACCTATTCGGACCCCGGAGTCATCGGCCGCTTCCCGCTCATCGCACCAAACACCAGCGAGGACATCCTGCCGTGGCAGAGCGTCGCCGGCGCCACGGTGCCCACCCGGTACTTCTGGAACTGGCCGCAGATCCTGGACACCACCGCGGCCCGGGCCAAGGAGAACGCGGGAGAGTTCGGCGCCTGGGCCAGTGACCACTTCTACCCCCTGGCGCGTACGTGTGTGAACAAGCCCTACCGCTGCCCGAGCGCGGGGGCGCTGCTCTCCGACGAGCACATGAACACCCTCGACCACCAGGTCTACGTCCACGCCCGCCAGGCAACCGAGCACGGGCTCGGCTACCGCCTGGAGGAGACGAACACCGCGGCGAACCGAGGCGCGGACGGCGTGAGCAACACGGCCGCGAGTGCGACGTACGCACTGAACCTGATGTTCCACACCGCGTGCCCGCAGCCCCCGGACGACCCCTCGGCCAACGCCGACTGCGGCACCGGGGCCATCGGCGTGAATTTTCACAACGCCGAAGTACGCGCCTTCTACGCGCCCGAAGAGGGCAACGCCTACTACAACGCCGTCAACTACGACCCGTCCCCTGAGCCCGGAGCACCGACAGCGGCGCCGCTCTACTACGCGATGCTGCTGTTCGCGCACTTCGCCCAGGACGGCCAGGAACTACGGCCCGTGCAGATCCCCACCGACGGAACCGAAGCCTCGCACCTCAAGGCGTGGCAGGTCCGCGGGAAGGACGGCGAGCGCCGCCTGTTCCTCATCAACAAGAGCGCCCACCCGGCCACTGTCACCCTCACCGCGCCCGGGGCCAAAGCCCAGGTGGACCGTATGACTCCGTACGACCCGACCGGCGCGGGCCACACCCTCGGCGTCCCCCAGGTGCGCATCGACGGCCAGTCCGTGTCCCCGGACGGTTCGTGGCCGGGATTCCGCCCGTCAACCGAAAAGTTCAAGCATCACCATCTGACGGCCACGCTCGACGCGGGGGAAGCCGCGGTGATCACCCTCCAGCCAGGCAGCTGACCGACCGCTGCCTTTGTCCGGATCCACAGTCGAGGAACGGCGCGTTCGCAGAACAGGAAAGCAACCACGTCCACAACGAGAAAGCCGGAGGAACAACAGTGTTGCGACGAACTCAGGCACTGATACTCGGCCTTGCCGCGGCCGCAGCGATCAGCGTAGGACCCGCGGACACCTTCCAGCAGTCCTCGGCCCAGGCAGCGGTCCGCAAACAGGTCACTTCCGACTACACCCTGCTGCGCCGCGCTCCTGCCTCGTACGTCATAGGAACCGCCTACCGGAACTGGACCGTCGACGTGCACGGCGACCAGAACAACGGCTACCGGTGGGGACGGGTCTACGGCGACCTGAACACCTGTCTGTGGACGTACTCCGGCGCGCTCAGTGGCACCGCGCCCGTGGCGGACAGCTGCGGCGCGGCGACGACCATGCCGACCTCACAGTTCACCAACGGACAGATAGGCGGTGGAACCTCGGACGGCGCCTCGGTGACCACGGTGGCGGGCTCTGGCTGCCAGACCTGGGACGGAGCGCACATCACCGGTTACGGGAACGTCCGCCCGTGGAACGTTCCTGCGAGCGCCAGTTCACCAGTGAACGGCCAGGTCGCGATCGGCCAGACGGCGTTGTGGCGCTACGTCTCCCGCGACGGAAAATTCGTCATGATCCGGGATCCGCGCGGTGGCAGCACCGACGGGATCGGCCAGCAAAGCTGGTACTTCATCCCGCGCGGCTGTCTGCCGGCGAACCTTTCCTGACCGCGGTCACCTGCCGGTGTCCCCCCGCTCCTCACCGGGCGGGGCAGTGCACGGGCATGAAGCCGGGTTGCGGTCCACGCACTTGCTCCCTCCGGACGCCCCTCCCTCCCCCTGGCGCGGAGGGGCGTCCGGAGGGGCGTCAGCCGGTCCTTGGTGCCGCGGGAGGGGCTCCTCCGTCGCTGGTAGGCACCGGTGCCAGTGGGGTGCTAGGGCGGCTGTCACGCCAGCATCTTGGCGGGAACGTGCGCGGCAGCCAAAACCTGGGGCAGCGGCAGGGCCAGCGCTGCGGCGAGTTCGGCCAGTTCTGGTTCAGTGGGATGAACGGGCCCGTCGGCGCCGTCCTGGGCGAAGGCGCGAATGCGCGGGGTGCGGATGCCGGTGCGGTCGGCGAGCGCCTGCGCGGTCAGGTGCCGGGTGCGCATAGTGGCCTGCAGCAGTTCTCCCAGAGCTTCCATCTTCTACCCCTGCCTCCACCGGCGCCTCCCACGCCCTCGAAGAACGCGACATCTCCCGGAAGCGGCGTGCCGGCCGGCCGACAGCCAGGCTGCCCACCGCAACGAGGGCTTCGACGGGCTCACCGGTGTCCGTCTCACCCCCGGTGGTAGCGGGCTCGGGCAGCGGCCAGGCCCCGGCCCGCCCGATGGTGAAACCGGCCGCGGAACTATGTGTCGGCCTCGGCGTCCATCAATGCCGTGACGTACGCGGGGACTGCGCGGCGGCGGCCCAGCCTGGTTCGACGGTAACGCTGTCCGCGGCACGTACGCGCGCTGTGAGCCCTTCTGGCGGACCGGCCGATCAGATGAAGGCAGGGTGCTGGCTCACCACCCTGGTCCGCGTGCGGGCGACGCCGGACAGGCGTACTGGTGGATACATGACACGAATACTGAAACTGGGGCACAAGGCTCAGGTGTCTAGTGGCGGTGGTACTCATCGGCGAGGACACCCGCAGGTCGAGCGCGGGTCGCCCGCCACGCCAGGCGCGAGCGGGGATCCGCAGACGAAATACGGCCCCGGGCCGGAGGTGGAGCGGCGGGCGCCGGATTCTTTGACGGGGCTGGGCAAGAAGTCGTGGTGGGCGGTGCTGCGGCGGACCGCGAGTTCAAGAGGGACGAGCTCACCGATCGTGCGGCGGGCCTGACCTATTACGGGATCCTGGCGCTGCTCCCCGCGCTGCTGGTGCTGGTCTCGCTGCTCGTGCCTCGCCGGCAAGTCCACGACGGACAAGCTGCTGGCCAACCTCGCCAAGTTCACACCCGGCTCGGCCCGTGACGTGATCACGAATGCGGTGCATCAGTTGCAGGGCAACGCCGGGATCGGCTCGGTGATGGCGATCGTCGGCCTGATCCTGGCGGTATGGTCCGCGTCCGGCTATGTCGCGGCGTTCATCCGCAGCGCCAACACCGTCTACGACGTTCCCGAGGGCAGGCCGGTGTGGAAGGTGCTGCCCGTCCGTATGGGTGTCACCGTGGTGCTGATGGTCCTGGCGGTGGTCAGCGCGCTGATGGTGGTGTTCACCGGCCCTGTGGCCCGGCAGGCCGGCACCGCGCTGGGCATCGGGGACACCGCACTGACGGTGTGGTCGATCGCGAAGTGGCCGGTGCTGGTGCTATTGGTCACGATCATGATCGCAATTTTGTACTGGGCGACACCGAATGCCGAGGTCCGAGGTTTTCGCTGGGTCACGCCAGGCAGCTTCCTGGCCCTGCTGATCTGGATGATCGCCTCCGCCGGATTCGCGCTGTACGTGGCAAATTTCGCCTCCTACAACAAGACCTACGGCACGTTCGCGGGGGATCATCATCTTCCTGATATGGCTGTGGATCACCAATCTGGCGATCCTGCTGGGCCTGGAGTTCGACGCCGAGACCTCCCGCCAGCGGGCCATCACCGGCGGCCACCCCGAGCAGGAGGAGCCGTACGTCGAACCGCGCGACACCCGCACGTGGGACGAGCAGGACAAGCAGCGCCTGAAAGACCAGGATGACGGGAACGCCTGATGATTCCGGTCATGGCGATCTTGCGGTGCCACTGGTGGCGTCGTCGGCCACACGGTGGTGGCTGCCGTGGTGGAGCATCTGGCGCGATGCCGCGCAAGTCACCGACTTGCCGCCGCCGGTGGAGGCGTTGACCAGGATGTGCGGGGATTCGGCGTCCAGGTCGACGGAGACGATCCGCCCGCCGGCACCGAACCCGATGATCGGTGCGGACTCCTTGGCCTTGGCCACCAGCTCCCGAGTCTTGGGGTCCTTGAAGACGGCCTTCGCCGGGGGCTTGCGGGTCTTCTTCACCCGCACGTACGGGGTGCGGCCCTCCGGGTGCCAGGAGAACGTCACGCCCTCCAGGGCGAGCTTTTGGGTGATGAGGTCGGCGACAACCTCACGGGAGAAGCCCAGCTGACGGGGCAGCCCTATGCGGATCTCCGCAGCGTCGTCGGAGAAGTTCTTCGGGACGCGGAAGTAGCCGCGCGGGTCGGTCTGCTCCGCCACACCGAGCGGCCGGTGCAGGGCGTCGTGCAGCGGACCGACCCACTCGCGCATCAGCTCCCGGCGCTCGCGAGTCAGCACCATGTCCGCCGCACTGCCCCCCGTCAGGACGGAGGCCGCCCGCCGGGCTTCAGCATCGCGAGCGCCTGGTTATCCCTCGAGTTCCTCGCCCGCGCCGACCTGGGCCTGGCACGAGCGTGCCGCGGCCGGAGCCGAGCGGACGTCGTGCCCAGGGGGCGGGGGCCGCGGCAGAGGGCGTTCTCGTGCGGGCGAGTCCCTGTCGGTCACCGCCGGTTTAGAAGCGGATGCACACCGGTCCCTGGTTGTAGTTGACCACGCCGATCTGGGTGACCGAGGAGTTGCATGCGGCGTTCATCAGGTCCTGGTCGGACTTGAGTGCGCGGCTCATCTCCTCGCCCTGACCGTGGTGGGAGCCGAAGTCGATGCACACCGGTCCCTGGTTGTAGTTCACCGCGCCGATCTGGGTGGTCGCGTCGTTGCACTGCGCGCTCAACACGTGCTGGCCCATCGCAGCGTGCTCGCCGTACTCGGAGTAGTCACTGGCCGAAGCCGCGCCGGCGGCCGCCATCACGGCGGCAGCGGCCAAGGCGGTGGCCGCAATGGCCCTACGAAAACCCATCATGATCATTCCCCAGACGTGGAGGACAAGGACACGAACCACTTCACCAGCCCCGCCTGCGTGCCCAAGTCAGACACGCCGCACGGGGTCCACGCGTCCCGCAAGTGGCCCAACGACTGCTGGATCGTCGCCGTCGGCGCATAGTGCCTGCTCCGCGCACCGCGTCGGCCTACCCTGCCCCCAGACCCCTGGTGGGAGATGGCGGGATCGGGGACGGCGGGCAGACGCGGCGGTTGAAGGAGCAGTGCGGTCAGGTCACCCGGACCCCAACGACCGGTCCGGCCTGTGCCTCGGCCACGCCTGGTGAACTCGCCTGGAGCGAGGGGGCGGGGCGGGGCGGGGATCAGCGACGGGTATGGCGGGAACTCCTTGGTCGGGCGCTCAGGCGGCGAATACCCGGTAACACCGTGCAGGTCCGCGCCACGCAGGTTCGCGCCGGTCAGGTCCGCGAAGATGAGGTCTGCGCCGCGGAGGTTCGCGCCCTGCAGGTGCGCGCCCACCAGGTGCACACCCTCCAGGCCCGCGCCGTGCAGGTCTACGACTACGCCTTCGGCCAGTGGCGCGGCGAGGATACCCAAGGCGGCGGCGACATCGTTGGCGGGATGCCGGTATAGCTCCCGCGGGCGTTGTCAACTTGCTGGGGCTGGGGAGGGTGGGCTGCGGGTTGGGACGTGTCGGGCGGTGGTGAGGTCCTGGTTCAGGTGGTCGCGGGCAGGCCGGTGCCGGTGGTGATGTGGTTCCACGTGGTGAAGCGGTCGACCATCTGGGCCCGGTAGTCGGATGCGGTCAGGAGGTGTCGGCGGGGTCTGAAGTGGGGGGAGATGCGGCTGAAGGCGGCCAGGAGCCGTTGGGCCGATCCGAGGGAGCGGAAGCCCTTCATCGCTCGTCTGCCCGATCAACGGCGGTTAGAGTGGCGGCCGTTGGTGTGCGGGGTGGGGTGGAGTAGGGGGGTGGGCGTGCGGAGCGACGGGGTGAAGGGTTCGCAGTCGAAGCAGCGTTTTGGGCCGTTCATGGTGCTGGGGGAGTTGGCCAGTGGCGGGATGGGGCGGGTGTATCTGGCTGTCTCCGCGGGTGGGCGGATGGTCGCGGTGAAGACGTTGCTGGCTGACGAGGTAGGCGGTGTCGTCGGCCAGGCGGACCGGCGTCGTTTCGCGCGCGAGGTGCTGCTCGCGCAGCGTGTGCAGGGGGTTTACACCGCGAGTGTGGTGGCTGCGGACGCGCAGGCGCCGATGCCGTGGATGGCTACCGAGTACATCGCGGCCCCTTCGCTGCGGGATCTGGTGGCCGGTTGCGGCACCTTGCGACCGCAGGCCTTGTACTGGGTTGCTGCGGGTATCGCGGAGGCGCTGGTCAGTATTCATGCCGCGGGGCTGGTGCACCGTGATGTGAAGCCGTCGAATGTTCTGCTGCCCATCGACGGCCCCCGGGTCATCGACTTCGGGATCTCCCATGCCATCGATATGACCAGGACCCAGGCGGTGCTGGGCACGGTGGCGTTCGCCGCGCCCGAGCAGGCCCAGGGGCAGGCCACGACACCGGCATCGGACGTCTTCTCGCTGGGCGCGACGCTCTTTCATCTGGCGGTTGGCCGGGCCCCGTACCGGGACGGCGGCGCCGGTCCGGCGATGGAGCAACTCGTGCGGGCAGCGACCGGCGACCTCGACGTGTCCGGGCTGAGTCCCGAACTCCACGCCCTGATCCTGCCCTGTCTGGCACTCGTCCCCGCTCACCGGCCCACGCCCGCCCAGATCCTGCAGGACTGCGCTGGGCAGTTACGGTGGCAGCCGGCAGGCCGGGACGGTCGGCACTGGCTGGACCCCGCCTGGACCAGCGAGATCCAACGGTACGGCGAACGCCGGTCACGGGAAGTGGAAGACGCACGGCAACGGGTGGACCCGAACGCAGTGACCGGGCCGGTAGAAGCACCCCAACGCACCACCGTGCTGCCACCCCCGCCCCCGCACCAGGACGCCCCGCCCGGGCGGGGCAAGCGGGGACGGGCGTGGGCCATCGGTTCCGGAGCGGCCGTCGTCGTCGTGGTGGCTACCCTGCTGTTGACGCGGCCCTGGCAGGGCGGTGGCCCCACTCTTGTGGCACCGGACGAGCCGGTGGGCTTTTTCGCCGTAGAGACCAAGACCGACGGCGTATGCTCCACCGACCCCCAAGCCCAACCCGTGCGCGCCCCCGGCACCGAGCTGGCACAGTCCTACACCGCGGACGACCGCAGCGCGTGCGCCACCGTCACCACGCCGGGCGCCCTGCAAGTGAGGCAGCTCGATGGCGTCCGCACCTTCGAGGACGCCCAAGGGGGTCGGGACTGGGTCGTCGAGGTCACCCTCAACAGTCAGGACGCCGCCCGGTTCTCCGATCTGACCGGACAAGTCGCAGGCCAGCCACAGCCCCGCAACGAAATCGCCATCACCCAGGGCAAACGGATGCTCGCCAACCCCGCCATCATGCAGCGCCTGACGGGCCGCACCATCCAGATCGCCACCCACCTCACCACAGCACAGGCCCAGATCCTGGCCGAAGCACTCGGCGCCCGCTGACCCTCAGCGCCGGCCAGCGACCACGGCGCCTCCGGACCGGACAGCAATTTCGGTTGAGAAGCATGGGCGCGGCGCGGACGTCCAGGGACCGCCACGTCACGGTCCACTTCGCCGGACCGCATCCGCGGGGTTGCGTTCGCAGGTCTGCCGCCCGTGTGCGGATTCCGGCCGACGGATCGCTTTCTGCCATTCACGGGCAACGCGGTCACTGCACGGCCGGCTCCGCGCTACACAAGGTGAGGGGCCTTGTGCTTCTCGGACAGCGGTTTGACGGGGTTCTATGCCGCGGATTGCCGTTGTTCGTACTCGGCTTGGACTTCGGATGGTGTCCTGTAACCGAGCCCGGAGTGGAGACGCTGGCGGTTGTAGAATATCTCGATGTAACGGACGATCGCACGCTGGTCGTGCGCGCGCGTCGGGAACGCAGTGCGGTGGACGAGTTCATTTTTTAGAACGCTGAAGAATGATTCGGCCATAGCGTTATCCCAGCAGACGCCCGTGCGGCCGACGGATGCCCGCATTCCCAACGAGCGTACTTTGCTGCGGAGTTCCCGGGAAGTGTACTGGGCGAGTTCAACCGGTCGTTGCAACACCTGGCTGTTGTAGTGAGCGTAGCTGTTCCTCGAAGACCTCGGCTGGTGTCCGCCAACCGAGGATTTTGCGGGGCCGGTTGTTGATCGCCAGGGCGACGGCTTCGAGGTCTGCGGACGACCACCGGGACAGGTCGGTGCCCTTCGGGAAGTACTGACGCAGCAGCCCGTTCGTGTTCTCGTTCGTCGGTCGTTGCCAAGGTGAGTGCGGATCGGCGAAGAACACCTTCGTCCCGGTTTCGACGGCGAACCGTGCGTGGCCCGAGAGTTCCCTTCCGCGGTCCCAGGTGAGGGTTTTGCGCAGTTGCTCGGGCAGTTTCGTCATTGATGCCGTAAGCGCCGTGTTCATCGCGATTGCGCCATAGCCTCCGAGCGAGGGGCCGTTCTTCACGGGCGGATTCTCGCCCCAGCCCTCGAGCCGAGGCAGGTGCACCAGGAGTGTGGAGCGGCTGCTGCGCTCGACGAGCGTGCCGATCGCGGATCGTCCCGTCCCGATGATCAGTCGGGTAGCGGGGACGCATTGCTGCGTCCCCGCCCCCTCAGAACCGTGCAAGCAGCTTTCACCGCACACGGCTCAAGCAAGCCCCAAAGGCTCGCCGGCAGGCAAAAGTGCTGGATTTGTCATCTCGGCGGCTCCATTCCGCCGTAGACAATGGGTGTGGAGGAGACGGAGTCGTTGACCGTCCGGCGTCCTGCCATCCGGAAACGCGATGTATTGCTTGGAGATCGCCTTCCGGATGACCGCCCGCCACGTTTCCCATTCCTGCGGGCTTTGTGGCGGGTGGTCGGCGTGCAGTAAGAGTCCTCCGCAGATCGGGCAACGGCCGTGTTGTGCCTGTAGTAGACGCACGGTCATAGCGTCGATTGGTAGAGGGGTTCCCTTGCGTCGCCGCTGAGCCCAATAGGATTCCAAGGCAGGGTCGTCCGGGGACGCCTTCCCCTTGACCAACTGGTGCCGGACTATCTTCGTCCAGGAGAACTTGAGCAGGTAGGCGCCGCTGTCGCGGTCACCGAACACCCACCGGTCGCTCCTGGACCTGTTGAACCGGCCGAAGTACTTGTCGGATACCCAGTGCTTCGGCTTGTTCGGGTGGCTGTGCTTGGCCCACTTATAAGCGAGCTTCCACATGTGATTGTCCAGCGCCGTGAAGATCTCGCTGGACACCACCGTCCGGTAATAGGCCGACCAACCCCGCACGATCGGGTTGATCTTCTTGAGTACCGCACCGGCGTTGGCCCCTCGCAGGGCCACCATTTCGGTGCTGAGCCGTTCCCGTATCCGTCTCTGGGCCGCCTTGCTCGGCTTGATCAGCAGTTTGCCGTGATAGCGGCGGACGTTGAATCCCAGGAAGTCGAATCCGCTCTCCGCGTGGACGATTCGTGTCTTGTCCTCGTGGAAGGCGAGTCCTCTGGGCGTCAGCCATGCAGCCAGCCGTTTCTTGACCTGCTCGGCCTGTTCGCGGCTGGTGCACATCGCGACGAAATCATCTGCGTACCTCACCAGCACAGGGCTGCCGCTTTGTGCACTCCCGGCATCTCTGCCGGTGGTGTAATAGCGGACCCCTGCGGCTTCCTCCATTCCGTGCATGGCCACGTTGAAGAGCAACGGGCTGATCACTCCTCCTTGCGGAGCAATGCCGCGTAGTTAAGAAACGGCGAGGATTTTGATGTGAGGTGGGTCGGCGTGCAGGATAGTCGTTTCGGTGGGTTGTTTCTTTCGGTAGGCGTGAACGTGGACGCGTTTGACGGCTCGTGGGCTGGTGCGCTTCCGGCGGGGCGGGTTGGGTCTCTCGAGGATTTCAGGGCGGGCTGCGTCAAGAGCGTTTGTGAGCCGCTGAGGGGGAAAAGGCCGCCTGGTCGGTGACCTGGCGGCGGATGATGCGCAGTGATCTGATGAAGGACAGCCTGTCGGGGTCGATATCTGCCTGGTCGGCTGCCTCGCACATCAGGTGTCGGACTGCGTAGTGGGTCAGCAGGAGGGCCCAGATTTCCTGCTCGACCATGTCGGGCGTTTTCGAGCGCAGGACGCCACCGCGGCCGCGCTGGTGGGTCTTTATCTCGTCGAGGCTGGATTCGAATTCCCAGCGTTCTGCGTAGGCGGCGGCGAGTTCGGCGGCGCCTGCCTCATCGGGGTCCATGATCGTGGTGATCAGGCAGAAGATCTCTCCCTTGCCTTCGCGGTTGGTCACTTCATATTCGGCAACCCGAACTGGGATCCCTGCCGGCTCCTCGACGGTCGATCCGCGGTGACGCTGGTTGGCGCGTCGGTTTCTGACCTTCGGATCGAGCAGAAGAGATTCGTACGATCCATCTTTCAGCGACCGGACCACTGGCAGATGAGGTCCGTCGGGCATGCGCCACAGCAGATCCGCACCCGTTGCAGCAGCTGCCTCCCACAGCCGGTACGCGTAGAACCCCCGGTCGGCAGTGATCAGCATGCCCGGCTCGAAGTCGGCGAGGAGTTCTTTGGCGAGAGCGCCCTCATCCACACGCCAGGGCCCCAGCCGGGCAGCCACCACGGCATGTGTCCCACATTCGCCCAGTCCCACGATCTTCACCTGCGGAAACGGTGCGGGGTTCTTCGTCCCCCCGGAACGGCCGAACTCCGTGTCATTCGCAGGAGTATCGGGAATGTCCAGCACGAACCCGTCGATGGCCATCAGCCGCCACCGGCCCAGCCACGCTCCTTGTGAGCCGCGTCGAGCACACGGCAGCGCCACCCGCTCGAACAGCACACGCAAAGGCTCCGGTCCCAGACCAGGGCTGTTGCAAAGTCGGATTGATCTTGTAGGTGCGCTGGTCGTGGCCGTGTGACGGTGTCCGGCGGAGGCGCTACGAACGCAACGAAGCTCCCGTTGATGCGGGTGACCTTGCCAAGTCGCCTGTGCCAACGGGAGCTTCGATGTGCCGTCAGTCTGCCAGTATCTGTCTGATCAAGTCGCCTTCGCGTCAGCACCGCGGGCTCGTGTATCTGCCGGAGCGGCTGGCCACGCTGGCTGACCCGCGCCATCGGCGGGGGAAGCGTCACCCGTTCGTGAGCGTGCTGCTGATCGCCTGCTCGGCCGTGCTGAGCGGAGCACGCTCGTTCGCGGCGATCGGCCAGTGGGCCAGGGCGGCACCGCAGGATGCCCTGGCCCGTCTCGGCGCCCGCACCGGGACCGTGCTCAACGTCCGCCTCGCGCCGAGCGCGGCGACCATCCGCCGCGTCCTCAATGCCGTTTGTCCCGGCGGCCTCGCGGACCTGCTCGGCGCCGATCCGGCCGGGGCCAACACCCTGGCCGTCGACGGCAAGAGTGCCCGGCTCGCGCACCTCCACCACAGCGGCCGCACACCTGCTGGCCGCGATGACCGGCACCGGACTGACCGTCACCCAGCTGCGGGTCCCGGACAAAACGAACGAGATCACCTGCTTCGCCGCCCTGCTGGAACCATTCGATCTGACCGGCGTGACGGTGACCGCCGACGCGCTGCACACCCAGCGCGAGCACGCCCGTTTCCTGGTGGAGGAGAAGCAGGCGCACTACCTGCTGGTGGTCAAGACCAACCAGCCCCGCCTGCATCACCAGCTGCGGTCGCTGCCGTGGGAAAGGGTCACCGCGCGGCGCTACGACCGCGAGGAGGGACACGGGCGCAAAGAGACGCGGGTGACCCGCGTGCTCACCGTGGACGGCCTCGGCCTGGACTTCCCGCACGCAGTGCAGGCAGCCCGCATCCTGCGCCACCGCACCGACGTGAAATCCGGGAAAGTCAGCCGCCAGACCGTCTACGCGCTCACCGACCTCAGTGCCCGGCAGGCATCCCCGCAGCGGATCGGGCATCTGGCCAGGTCACAGTGGGTGATCGAGAACCGGCTGCACTTCGTGCGCGACACCACCTTCGCCGAGGACGCCTCCACGATCCGCACCGGACACGGGCCGGACAACATGGCGACCCTCCGCAGTTTCGCGATCAACCAACTGCGAGCAGCGGGCCACACCAACATCGCAGCCAGCCTCCGCGCGATGTCCTACGACTGCTTCCGACGACCGCTCGAACTCCTCGGCCTCGCCTGACCAGCAACGATCCAAGACCAAAAGACTTTGCAACAGCCCTGGGCGGGGGCGCCGCGGAACCCCTCGTACGACTGCACAGTTCCAGGTGCGCTGTTCGCTCGGCCGTCGGGGCTGCACGGATGTAGCCGGACCCGCCCGCCCGCAGCTCCCGGGCGTTTGCGCCGTGTTCACACGCGACCTGCCACACCATCGCCCGGGTGGTGAAAGGGCGTTACCCCCGAGCTCGGGCTGCCCGGCGTGATGCGGTGCGAACGCTCCAGTACCAGCAGCCCACCAGCACCAGTGACGTCGCGGCGGTGGGCATCCAGCCCGTGTAGATATCCGCGAGCTGGGTGATGACGCTCATGGCGACGGTGGTCGCAGCCCAGATCGCGAGCCATCCGGCTGCCTTGCTCACTCGTCGGTGTCGTCGCATGGCGTCAAGGTACGCGGGTCGGAAGGCTGATCCGAACCTCCGTGGACAGAACAGCTAGGGCTCAGCGGCTGGGTCAGGTGATGCGTGACGGTGCGGGGTGTCAGCCGGGTGGGGTGCGCGGAGCTTTGAGGGCGAAGTGGTTCAGCACGGCGGAGGCGATCATGAGGATCAGTGAGAAGGTCAGAACGGCCATCACTGGGATGTTCACCCCCAGGCCGAAGTGCAGGGGGTAGATCGTGAGCATGGCGGCTCCGAGGAGTTGTGCCCATCCCCAAGGTGTCGGCCGCCGGACCCGGTGCAGGGCCCAGGGCGCCCATATCCGTCCAGTGGCGATGGCGGCGATGGCGGCGATGCCAACGCTGTATTCCAGTAGCGCCACCAGGCCGAGCAGGACCCATAGAGCCACGCGCACAGCGATCCCTCCCTTGACCCTGAACCTACCTACCGTCGGGTGGTGATCATTGCCAGGCTCTCATGTCCCGTGGCTGGCGGATCTTCGTGCGGGCGCGGTCGGAGTGGGTGGATGATGTGCGTCGTGACGTCAGGGATAGTGCGCCCGCGGTGGCGGGTTGCGATGCGTAGCGGTGGGTTCTTCCTCGTGGGGGGTGGGCTGGGCATCGTGGTGTACGGGCTGGTCGCGCACCCGTACCGGCTTGTGGGGGCCTCGGCTTGGGGTGGGTTGTTGTTCGGGGCGGCGGTGGCGGCGACTACCAGCGCGCTGTTTCCCGGTCGTGGCCGGCAGTGAGCCGTGTACCTGGGTGGGCGCGGAGGTTCGCTCTGGCGTTGTGGTGGTGCAGTGCGCTGGTGTGGTTCGGCCTGCACGCGCTGCGTAGTGGCGGCGTGGCGCGGGTGGGTTCGATCGTGGTGTTGGTCCTGATCGTGGCTCAGGCGGGTCTTGCCCTGGCGGAGTACACCCGCCCGAGGACGAAGCGTCGGCGAGCACGCGAGGCGGACCGTACCGGGCTTGGAACAGCCGAGGACTGAGCTTCGGCGTTGCGCCGGCAAGGATGCGGCAACCGCCCGGGCGATGCTGCCTCGGGTGACGCTATCGGGGACCTTTGGCAGCGCGTGCCCGGTAGCGCTCTAGAACTCCGATGGACAGCGAGGACGCGGCCATCACACCGAAGACGATGGCACTCCCATCGCCGCGGAGGTCTCGGTCCCCGAAACGGAGCCCGGCCAGCACGACAACGAGGCCGAGCAGCGCGAGCTGTACGCCCCGCAGAGCGATCGCTCGCCGGCCGCCGGCCGCCGGTTCCGTGTTGCTGTCTCTCCTGCGCACCGTCGTTGGTCCCCCTCTTGCCCGGGTCAGCTCGGCCTACTGCGTTGCGCCTATGCGCCCGCGGGAGATCTGACGATCCGGACGGGACGATACCCGCAGAATGTGCGGCCGTCGGCGGTCGGCTCGGCGACAAACCCATTGGTGCAGGCAGAAAATACGGACGGCTCTACACTTCAGCCCCGTAATCTGCCTATATGGCCACCGCTGATCGTGAACTGCTCTCCCGGCCCGCCCGCAACGCCGTCCGGGGACTGATGAGCGATCTCGTGGCAGGGGCGATCGGCGAGTACTGGGAGAACGAGCACTTCACCCAAGACCCCGACTTCACTCCCGGCGACGGCGGGGTCCGCAAGCAGCTCTTCGACTCCTACGCCGCATCCGTCGACTGGACCGACGACGACCAGGTAACCCGGGCCCTGCGGGTGTTCGAGAGCATGCTGCGCCGCCTGGACCGCGAGAGCCGAAAGTACGGTGGGAACGGCTTGCCTGCCGACACAGTGGCCGACCTACGGGAAGCGTTCGCGCGAGACGGCTGCCACCTGGACGATGAACTGCGCCTGCACACGGCACGCGTCGCCCACCTGACCGTGCACGCCGACGCGCTGACCGAGGCGTCGGGCGGGATCCTTCAGCGAGGACGTAAGACTCATGCCCGGCATCCTGGCCATCAGGTCTGACAGCGCATGATGAAGAAAGCTTTCCTCTCCGACGAAAAGGTTCATAACGCGCCACGAAGCGGAATCGGGGGTGCTGCCGGCACTCTCCCCCGACCTGCGACTTTGACGTGGGGGTATCCGGCGCACAGGAGCGCACCACACAATATGCGCCAACTTCCCCGCCCCAGCGGCGCTGCTGCCCCAACCGCGCAGGGGACGCGAGGCCCCGGGCGGGCCCGCATCTTCCCCGGCTCACCGAGCAGATGCCGGTATCCGGCTCGAGAGGAATACCCCGCAGCCGCAGCGCCCCGGGCACGACGCCGCCCGGTGTCGGCCGGCCCGTAGCGTGGTCGGTTCTGGTCTTCGGCCACCGGCCGGTCCTGGGATACGGGAGCACGATGGAGCACATCGGTCTGTATCACCGCTCGTCACGCACCTGCACATACGGGTGGGTGTCGCCGCCGCGGCGGGTGTTGTTCGTTGACGGGTGCCCACCCATTCGTTACCGTCTGTCCCTGATCAAATATCAGAGTTTGTATGTAGGGGGGTGTGGTGGTGCTGTTGACGACGGGGCAGGCCGCGGAGGAACTCGGTTGCGCTGTCACGACGTTCCGCCGCCTCGTGCACGCCGGGGTGCTGCCGGGGCTGTCCCGGCGGGGCAACCGCGTCATGGTCCCGCTGTCGGTGGTCCAGGCCCTCAAAGACCGGGCGCCGACCCCCCTGCACCAGCTGGCGGCACCCGAACTCGCCGTACTGCGGGTGGATACGGCCCGGCCGGCTCCCGAGGGCAACCGACGGTGGGTCGGTTTCGCCGCCGAGCTGCCGCCTGCTGACCTGCTGGCCGCGTTGCGGGGGCACTGGCGCTGCGATGCGGTGGCCGTCGCGGCAGGGGGAGTACTGCCGATCACGTTGTCGGGATACGTCGTGGCCGTCCTGACCGGCCTCCAACGCTGGGAGAAGAGCGCACCGGGCCGCCATACTTTCCCCGACGCCATCCTGGCCGGCCACCTCACCGACCTGGCCCGCCCGGTCACCCATCTGACCGCCCCGGATGCCGACGGCCGGGCTACCGCCGGCCTGTTGCTGGGAACCCGTCTGGAATCGCACTCGGGCGGAGCCATCGCCTACGTCACGACCCGTCCCACCAGCGGCCATGCCGCCACCTCATCCGCACCGCATCAGGGATCGTGATGGACGCCAAGACCTACGCCACCACCCTGGCCGAACTGCGCACGCTGCGCGACGACATCAAGAAGGCGCAGGCCGCCCTGGCAAAGCTCGAGGCGGAACGCGGCCGGCGGATCACGCTGCTGGCGGAGCACGACAAGGCGAAGGCCGACCGGATCGCCCCGGCCGCCGGCCTGGCGGTGATCGACGTGGTCGCCCTGGTGCCCTCCCTGGGCCCCCCCGTGCCCGCCTCCGGACCTGACACACCCTCACCGGCACCTGCCCACCCGGATGACCACGCCACGCCGCAGGCGCCCGCAGGGAAGATCGCCGCTGCGGGAGCGCTCGTTCCAGACCTGCGCCACCCCGCCCCGCCCGCGGCCGCCGAAGTGGTGCCCGAAGCCGCCGACCTCGCTGCCCCGCAGGGGGGCCCGGAGGCCGCCGTCGCGGACGAGGCCGTCGAGGACCATGAGCACGGCGACGTCCCGGCAACGGCGGCCGCCGTCTCGGTGCCCGTGCCGGTCACGGTGCCGGACGCGGGGGAGCGGGAGCTCCCCTCGATCCCGGCCGGCCCTGAGGGGGACCGGTGGTTCGCGGTGACGCCGAATCTGACGTCGACCCGCCCGAACTTCACCCAGCAGGCGCGGGCGATGGCGTTCCTGGACACCAGCACCGGCGTTCTGGTGCACCGTGATCAGACGGTGCGCGTGCAGCTCGGTGCGGCGTCCGTGGAGGAGATTCTGGCCGCGGTGTACGCGGTGCTGCCCGCCACGGTGGAGCGGATCTACGTCACCGCTGGCGACCCGTGGCACGCCGATGCCGCTCGGCACCCGTTCCTGCGCGACGCGGTCGCCGCGTGGCTGAACGCCCCGCCCGGGGACGCCTGGACGGTGGAGGCCTCGCGCGGCAAGGACCGGATGGCCGGGCACCTGGTGCACCCGCGCAACCCCGTCGGCCGGTGGCAGCGCGGCGACCAGCACACCGAGATCCGCAGTGTGGGGGAGTGGTTCGAGGTCGGCGACGCCGACCCCGCCACGGTCCGCGACGCGTTCGTGGAGCTGTGGAAGGCGCTGAAGATCCACTGGTCGGACGTGACGCTGATGGGCTCGCCGTCGCAGACCGGCCGTGACCTGTGGACCCGCACCATCCCCGCGAAGACGGGTGCGAAGTGGGCCGACGGGTACCCGGTGATGTCGGAGGAGATCCGCGGCCTCATGCACGCGACCGCCGGGCAGGGCCGCACCGAGCTGATCCTGCCCCCGGGCGTGCCGGAGCAGCTGCCGCGCCTGGTCGAGCTCGACCGCACCTTCGCCTACGCCAAGCACACCTGGGCCTCCGGCGTCGGCGCACCGCGCCGCATCACCCCGGCCGCGTTCGCGGCGATGTCGGACAAGGAGAAGACGAACGCGTTGTACGCGCCGTCGCACTGGCAGGTGCGGGTCACCGTCCCGGACGGCTGGGAGCACGTCGGGATCCTCCCGGCGCCGGCCGCAGGCGATCGGGCATGGGAGTACCCGTCCGAGGGCGGGCGCACGTTCGTGACGTGGGCGGGCGGCGCGGAGCTGAACGTGGCGCTGAACAACCCGATCGCCCCGTGGCGGATCGAGATCCTGGACGGCCTGGTGTGGCAGTCCGGCGACCCGCTCAAGGCCTGGTCCAAGAAGCTGAAGGACGCGTGGTCGCTGCTGCAGTCCAAGGCGGAACTGCACGGCGATGAGCGCGGCCGCGAAGCCGCCCGCCTCGCCTCGCGCGGCGTGCGCAGCATCCTGCTGTACGGGATCGGCGGCTTCGCGCAGCGCCCGCGCATCGTGACCGGCACCGTGCCGGTCGGCCAGGACGCCCCGGACGGCGCGCAGATCATCGGCATCGACGGCGACACCATCGTGTGGCAGAAGAACAGCGGCTTCTCCCGCGACCCCAACGCGCATCCCGAATGGTCCGCCGGCGTCTGGTCCGGGGCCCGAGCCGCACTGTTGTCGACGCGGATGCGGGAGGACGACGTGTCGGTCGGCGCCCTGCACCTGCCCGCCCGCTCGGTCGTGGCGTTCCGCACCGACGCGATCTACACCACCGCCGACGCCGCCTGGCCCTACCACGGCAACCCCGGCGACTACCTGAAGAAGGGTCATATCCCTTGGGAGCTGACCGGCCCGCGCACCGAGGACGAACTCCTGTCCCACCAGGCGATCGGCCGCGAAGCGCTCGCCGAACTGCAGGAGACCAGCCGATGAGCGACAGCGACTACGCCGTGACGCTGCCCCTGATCCGGGACGACGACGGTCACCTCTACGCCCCAGCCCACGAAGTCAGCGCCCTGCTGCGCCGACTGGGCGCCAGCTGGCACGAGTGGATCGAGCGCGGCGTCCTGGACCTGGACGCGGAGACGGTGGATTCCCTGGCCGACTCCCTCACCGAGGTCGCCGACCAGATCGACGTCCAGTGCATCGGCCACCACACGACGCTCACCGAAGGACCGGAATGACCCCCCGACGCCGCCGCGGCCAGAACGCCCCGCCACTGAACGAAGCGGCCCGCCTGACCCAGGAGCTGCTGAACGCCGGCTACAGCCGCAAGCAGGTCGGCGACATCATCGGCCGCAACTCCTCCCTCGTCTCGCAGTTCTTCACCAAGGACAAAGGCGCCGCGTTCGTCACCGCGCTGCGCGACGTCGTTCAGGAGGTCCAGGCCGGCGGCGCCACCGACGTCGCCGACCTCAAGCGCATCGCCGCCCCGAACGTGAAGCGCCGGCTGCTGAAGGCCAAGCCGGGCGACGCCAAACCACGCCGGGCGCGGGTGCGGACCAAGGACGTCGTCGGCACCCCCGGCAAGTCCTCCATGGCCCGCGCCGCCCGCCAGCACATCGCCTCCGGCGCCTCCCGCCTGCGCCCCGTCGTGGCGAACACTGCGGCCGCGGGCGGAAAGCTCGCGTTCACGGTGCGGGCGAAGAAGGGCGCCTTCACGCACTCGGCCGGCTCGCGCATCGACTCCCCGGGGCTGCGCCGCGGCGTCGTGCAACGCAACGACGGCACCGAGGAGCGCGCGTACGGGGCCAGCCCCGGTGCCGGGCAGGGTGCTGGCGGGTTCGACGCGGCGGAGTGGAAGAGCAAGGTCGACGCGTCCGGCGGCGATGTGGCGGCCGCGGTGCGGGGCTGGCTGGTGGAGACCGGCCGCCTGCAGCCCGACGCGCAGCTCACCAACATCGAAGTCCGCGGTTGGAAACCCAGCTGAAGCGGAGAGGCGGTGGCGCGCTCGCACCTGGGGGCGCGCCGGGTGGTCGGCTTGTTGTCAGTAGTGCCTGCTATAAGGCGGGCTGTGTGGTCAGCTGGCGCGGCACCCCCATGCACTTGCGGTTGAAGGGCCTGCGGCTGACCCTGGCGGACCTGGACGCCTTGGATCCGACGCAGTTCGAGCTGGCGGTGCGGGACCTGATGATCCGCGACGGGATCACCGCCCGGCACGTCGGACAGCGCGGCGACCAGGCGGCCGACGCGGTCGGCGAGGACACCGCCGGGCGCAGGTACGTGGCGCAGTGCAAGCACACCACTGTCGCTAGCCGGGTCGTCTCGCGCACCATGTACGAGGTCAAAGGCACCGCCGGACCCGTCCACGGAGCCGACATCGCGTTCGTCGTCACCAACGGCGGCTTCACCCGCGACGCCAAAACCTGGGGCGAGACCAACCACGTCCACTGGCTCGACCGCGACAAACTCCGCCAGTGGGCTGAACACGGCACCTCCCTGCACAACTGCTGCGCATCCCCGCCCGCGCCCGCACCCGGATGCGCCGTCAACCGCAGGTCATCGGGTAGGCAAGACCCCTTCCCGCCCAGTCACTGCCCGGCTCGGTACCGGCGTTGAGCAGGTGCCGACGGGTAGCGGACAGGGATGGGGGGACGATTGCGCAGGGTCGCGCTGATGGTGTTGCTCATCGTCGCAACAGCGGCGGTCGGCACGGTGGCGATGCATCTACTGCTCGGTTGCGGGTGGCGGGGCGCGGCGGAACTGGCCGCCACGGTGACCGCCGGCGTGGCCGGCTCGCTGGTGCCCTACTGGGCGGGCTGGAGCGGAAGGCGCCGGTAGGCACAAGGCCCGTCCGGACCCCGAGGAATACGAGTTGGCCCGCAAGGCTGTACCGGTCCGGGACGAGCGGCTTCACCCCTGTTCCTAGGAGGCAGGCGGCGATTTCTATGCCGTCCACGCTGCCCTGTTGCGGCGGGGTCCGAACGCGATGATGGGTCGCACCGCAGGGGGGTGCGACCCATCAGGATGATGCTGTGCCCGCGGTGGCGGGTTATGCGGTGGTGTGGGTCTTGCGACGGCGGACGATGAAGATGGCGCCGGCGCCCAGGGCGACGGCCGCACCGCCGACGGCGGCGATCATCGGGGTGGCGCTGGAGGAGCCGGTTTCAGCGAGGTTCCCGGTGACCTGGGGCACGGTGCCCTTGCTGGGCGTGGTGGTGGGCAGCGGCACCTTGCCGCCGGTCTGGGGGGCGGGACCACCGGTGGCGGTGCCGGGGGCGACGATCTGGACGAGGTAAGCGTGACCGCTGTCGCCGAGGCAGTTGGCCTGGTCGTTGAGGTAGGTGCCGCCGCCGATGGTCATGCCCTGGCCGATGGGAGCGTTGGCCTTGACGTCCAGGCGCAGCTTGATGGTGACCTTCTCGCCGGCTTTGAGGGTGTCGCTGAAGCCGGCGAAGCCGACGGAGTGTCCGGCTCCGTCGTTGATGTTCTGCCAGGCGCCCGACTCGTCATCGTAGGCCTGCAGCACGACCTGCTTCGTGGAGAAGGCGTCCGGGGCGTCCTCAGCAGCCGAGCCGACCCCTGCGTAGAACAGGACCGCGTTCGCGTCCTTGTCGGACTCGTTGGTCGTGGTCAGGGTGAGGTTGTGCCACCCGCTGCCCGCGACGATCTTGCCGGGCAGACCGGTGAGGGTGGTGGTGACCTTCTCCTGGTAGCCGGGCTGCTCCGCGCACAGGCCTGGCTCGTCCGTCGGAGGTGCTGTCGTGGTGGGCTTGGCGGGCGTCGAGGTGGATGCGGTCGGCTTGGTGGTGACGGTGGCCGAAGCGGTGGGGCTGGCGGTGTTCGAGGGTGTGGCCGACGGGCTGGCCGAGGCGGTCGGGCTGGCCGTGGCGGAGGTGCCTGTGGCGGGAAGTGCGGTGCTGGCGAACGCGGTGGTCGCGGACAGCAGGGCGGCGGGCGCGATCACGGCGGTCGCGGCGGCGGTCACCAAAGTGCGGCGGAGCTTCATGCAAGACCTCTCGGGTCCACAAAGGAGATAGGAGAGGCCGCCACGGAGATAGCTCACGCAGGACGGCCCGGCTGATCGTAAGACCAGATACCGATCCCGTTACGTAAAGATTTGATCATCACAGACCCATCAACTCCCCCCGCCCATTGGACAAAAGGCGCACTGCTGGGGAGTTGCCCACACGCACCGAGATTTTTGGAGACCTATCTCACAACCGTCGCGGCCAGCCACTGGTGGTGCGGGGGGCCGCCTTCCGCCCCACCAGGGCTCTTGACCATGCGCAGGGCTGCCGGGGCCGTGGTGCCTCGATCGGCTACCGAGTCCCCGTCTGGCGACCGCACCGCACGGCGCTGCCTGACGCACGATCTGTTAAGGGCATTTTTGGGTGCTTTTCGGATGGCGCAGAATTGGATATCCGGAGCGCAAGCATCCATTTCGAGTGGCTGCCCAGCATGGCTGCGTCTGCTGCGTGGTGAATTTGAGGAAAATCTGATGCGTGCGGGATCTTTTGATGATCCTGATGGAAACCACGAGATTCTACCGGCTCGGGTAAATCTTTCCTTGGAGCGGTCTTTGCCGTTCCATGAAGGATGATCATCGAACATGTGATGGAATTGCGTTTCCTGTCCGTGAGTTAATTGCTCGGAGGATGAGTGAAGAAAACAATCGGGGGCGCTGTCATCGCGATGTCAGCGATGCTGTGTACCCTCATAGCGTCTGTTCCCGCCGGTGCAGTGGGAATCGACGCCGACTACGACGCGATCCAGCACGCCGTTCCTTCCGTCAGCAGCCAGATCACACCTGGCGTCGCCACGATGGGATCCCACACCACATTCGCCCAGGGCCTGACCTTGGGGGGTGCCGGCCTGGGTGAAACGAATACCTACACCGATCCCGATGTAGTGGGTGGAACGGTCACGACGGCGGGGTCGGAGAACGCGTCTTCGCCGGTGGGAACGGCCGGGAGTTTGTCCATCTCGATCCCCACCGCGACCCAGCCCGCTCACACGGTCAACTTCGATCACACCACCGGCTTCGACCCGACCTTCGACCAGAAGGGCTTCGCGGCCGCGCCCTCCGGACTGACCAACACCGACGTCGCCGCCCAGTCCACCGCCGAGGGCGCCACGCTGTACACCGTCATCAAGGGCAGCAACGCGCCCACCCAGATGACGTACAACCTCAGCCTCCCACCCGGCGCGGTCCTGTTGCCGTCCACCGCGGACAGCGACGGCACCGCCTCGAGCGACCCGGACAACCCGGAGAACCCCGCTGCGGGCAGGGTCAGCTACACCATCGAGCTCAACGGCGCCGTGGTCGGGACGATCGACGCCCCCTGGGCGAAGGACGCCAACGGGGTCAGCGTGCCCACCAGTTACACACTGCAGGGCAACCACCTGATCCAGACCGTCAACCACGCGGGCGCCGCATACCCGGTGGTCGCCGACCCGCACGTCTCCTTCGGCTGGTGGATCTACGTCCGCTTCAGCAAGGAAGAGGCCAAGGGCGTCGCGCATAAGATCGCGGTGGGGACGCCGGCTGTCGCGGCCGTCTGCGGCATCATGCCGCACACCCATAACCTCTACCTGTTCTGCACCAGCCTCGCCTCGGCTGTTCTGATCCACATCGCGCACGTCTTCACCGTGGCAGCCGAACCCCCGCCCCAGTGCGTGGAAATGAAGTTCGCCTACTCGGCCGTCTTCAGAATCAAGCGCTACGACTGCTAGCCCCCGCAGCGCACCTGTGTGGCCCGGTCCCCGATCGGGCCACACAGGTGCACGCAGCGCCGACCGCTGCCGTCCTGGTCTCTAGTACTCGATGGCCTTCGAATGATAAAGTCCTGATGTGAATACACCGCGTACCATCTTCTTGCGCGACATGCTTTTCTCACTGGCCATGGGAGCAGCTTCCTTCCTCGTCAGTATCGCCATACGCAGCGGTCTCTACGACGACGGAATAATCAATTCCTATTCGGTCAGCAGTGCCGTCATCGGAACGCTGACGGCACTGGCAATCCGTCGAACGACTGGCGTCAAATCAAAACAAGGATGACCGGCGTCACGCTCCGCCCCCTTCCATGGCCTGGCAACACCTTGTTGGCGTGAGCGCAGGTGAGATGGATACATATCAGGCCGGGGCATCATTCACGTGTTCGGTATGGTAGATTCACGAAGCGAAACCCCAAAAAGATATGCGCGAAGGTGCCCGGCCGGGAAACCGGCCGGGCATTCTTCGCATGCGCGAACTTAATTCTTTGTCGGACAACCTCCCGGCTGCGGCTGCCGGTGTACGACATGGGCGGTGGCGCATCCTCTTCGGTCGTGGCCGTCAGTGCTCGCTTCGCCCGCTGCACTACCGGGATGACTGACGTGCGGCGGCGGAAAATGATCAATCTGCGCTACGGTGCCCCTCATCGTCCGCCCACGGAAGGGAAGTTCGCCATGTCTGCTTCACCAAGGCGGTCGAGCCGACACGCGATACGCAGCGCCGTGGTCGCGGCTGCGGCCGCCGGCTTGCTGGGCGCCTTACCCGCACTGGCGTTCGCGGACGGTACGCCGCAGCCCGCTACGAGCATCCCGGTCCACAACTCCGCGTTCCGCGTGGTCCCCGCCACCGCTGTCCCGGGTTCCGCGGTGGAAGTGGATCTCGGTTGGTGGCAGGAGGGGAAGGGCACGGGTTGGCGGGTGGTCTCGCCGGCGTTCACCGGTCCGGTGGCGTTGACCGTGTTGGGGAAGGGGGACGGATGGGTGGGTCAGGCGACCGTTGCCTGCGGCGTCCGCCCCGGGAGCTACCCCGTGACGGTGCAGGGCCAGGACATTCCCCAGGGCGACGATGCGGGCCCCTTCGTGACGCAGGTGACGGTCACCGCCGGCGGTACGTCCTGCCCGTCCACCAGCACGGCACCCGCCTCGAGCGCGCAGCCGGCCGCGGCCGGGCAGGAGAGCAGCGCCAGCGCGCTGCCCTGGACGCTTGCGGTGGCCGCCGCGGTATGTGCCGCGGCGGCCATCACGGTGCTGCTGGTCAGACGGCGCCGGCACGGTACGCGCTGACCGGACGGTCAGGCGACCAGGTTCTGCTCGGTGCCCAGAGCGCTGCTGCCGCTGTTCTGGTGCTCGGTGACCAGGCCGCTGGGCCATACCACGATGACGTCGTCGGGCCAGCCGTTTTGCGAGTAGCTGCCGATGGTCATGGGTTTCGCGTCGACCCATCGGGAGTTGGGGTCCAGGAGCTTGTTCTCGCCGTGCATGCCGGCGGTGTCGACGTCCGGATACAGCGTCGTCTCGCCGTCGGACCAGCGCACGACCAGGTCGTAGGTGTTCTTCCCGGCCAGATCGCCGGCCATGACGACGGTGGCGTGGGTCCAGGTGCTGTTCGCCGCACCGATCGGCGTCTCACCGGTCATGGTGCGCCCGTTGAAGGAGAACAGGCTGAGGTGGCCGTCGTCCCACCGCACCATGAGGGTGCTGGGCGCGGTGCCCGTAGTGTTGAACCGGCCCGCGCTGATGACAGCGGCGTGCAGCCACACCGGGTTGGGCGGGGACGACTGGATCTCCTCGGCCAGATGGCCGCCGCGGGTGACCCCCGGGTACAGGGTGACTTCTCCGTCGCTCCACCGCACGACCAGGTCGCTGGTGCTGCGGCCGGCGAACTGCCCCGCCGTCAGCGACACCACGTGGGTCCAGGTGGTGTTGGGTTTGGCCAGCTGCGATTCGCCGCTGAAGCCGCCGCTGCCGTTACCGGAGTACAAGGTGACCTCACCGTCGGACCACACGGTCACCAGGTCGTCGCGGCCGTCGCCGGTGAACTCCCCGGACGCCAGATGCCGGGCGTGCTTCCACGTCCCGGTGCTGCCCATCGAGTACGGCGGCGCACTGTCGGAGGTGCCGCCCTTGGTGGCCCGGTCGTACAGGGCGAACACGTCGTCGTCGAAGTACGGGCTGTAGGAGGTGCGGTCCTCCTTGCCACTGGAGGGTCCGCCACCGTTCAGGCCGCCCAGCACGCCGATGACGTTCCCGGTGGTGCCGTTGAAGTTCGTCATCCACGGGCTGCCGGACGTGCCGCCGTAGAACCCGTCACAGGTCATCGTCATCTGCTTATAGCCCGGCAGCCGGGTCGTGGGCGGCGCGCACCGGATCGGCCGGTCCTTGTGGTCCGGGTCGTGTGACGCGCCGGGGTAGCCGATGACGGTGACGGCCGGGTTGGTGTAGCTGGGAGTGCGGGTCAGTGTGTTGCCACCGGTCAGGTCCTGCAGCTTGACGCCATCGCGGTCTTCGGTCGATCCGAAGGCGAAGTCGAGGTTGGAGCCGGCCCCGGTGGTGGTGTGCCGGGGGTCGGAGTAGCGGCTCGTCACGGCCCACACCCCAAAAGGCATGGAGCCCTTGGTGTACTTCGGGATGAACGCCGTGCGCCCGTCAAGGCCCGGGTTGCAGTGCGCCGCGCTCAGGATCAGATTCCTACCCGGGCTCTTGATCACGCTGGCGGTGCAGCTGTGGGCTTGGGCGTCCTGACTGCGATACAGCAGCGTGCCGACCGTCGGCGTGCCGGCGAAATACTCCGCCTGGGGCACCGCGGCACGTGCGGCCTCCGCGGTGACTGGCGGGATCACATCGGGATCGCCCCGGATCAACTCCGGGACTGCGGACTCGATGAGCTCCGGGGTCCAGAACGCCGCGGCGGCCTCGTTCGTCCATTCATCCGCCGTCACGGTGGCCGGCGCGACCAGGGGAGCTGCAGCGCCGGGGCGCTGCCCGGGGCCGTGGGCTGCAGCGGCGGGGGCGAGTGTCAGTGCGAGTGCGGCAGCGTACAATCCCGCGATCGGCACTCTGGCTATGCGTAAGAGGCGCAAAACGGCTCCAGATGAAGATCGATAGTGGATTCTGGATTGTGTCGCGCGTCCGATCGATCGCATGTGCGACTTGACGAAGTGCTGAGGTTGTCAGCCCTTCTATGCGAGCGGCAGACCATCGGGTTGGGTCGCCTGCCCGCCCGATCTGCAGGTGCCCCGCTTCGGCGAGACCGCCGTGCCGCCCGCCGGAACACCGCATCCGGCACTTGCAACCTGCGCCCGGTGCTGGCGAACATCGTGCCCGCTGCAGGCGCAAGCTCGCGTTCACGGTGCCCCCTCGGACAGTGTCGGCCCCGACCTGGAAGGCGCCGAGCAGCTGGATCACGTGCGGTGGGTGCGGCTCCTTGCCCAGCCGGGTTGCGACCCGCGATGACGGCCCGCTCAGCAGGACGCCTTTGGCGGTCGCATCGGGGGGATTTTTCTTGACGGGCCGGCCCCGGGTCGTCTCGCGCACCATGTACGAGGTGGAAGGGCACCGCTGGCCCCGTCCACGGCGCGGACATCGCCTTCGTCGTCACCAACGGCGGCTTCACCCGCGACGCCAAAGCCTGGGGGCGAGACCAACGGCATCCACTGGCTCGACCGCGACGGGCTACGCCGATGGGCTGAACACGGCACAGCCCTGCACGAGTTGCTCAACATTCCCGCATGCACCACAGGCACCCGCCGTAGGACTCTGTTCCGCTCGAACCCCGGCTCGTCTTCGCGCCGTGGTGGCGCTTTGGGCCAATTACGTCCAACTCCCGGACCGCACCGCGCGGTACGAGGAGCATCAGAAGGCTGGGGTGGGCGTCCGCTGCTGTCGGGCAAGGACGAGCGTGGTCTGACGGGAGGCATGGACGATTGCGGCTGACCATCGATGTTGCGGTGTTGCTCACGGTCATCGTCATTGTGCGACTCGGTCGTCGCACCCAGGCCAGGAGCCGGTTTGAAGAAGAGGTAACCGTGGTCATCGTTCTGGCGTTGGGCGTTCTCATCGCTCCGACCCCCGTGGGGCACGGCATCTTGAACTTCGTGACTCAACTCGTCACACAAGCCAGCCGCTGAAGGCCTCGACTCCACCCGCCGGGCTCGTCGCGCGTCCGGCGGCGACGTGACGGCCGCGGTGCGCGGCTGGCTGGTCGTCACCGCCGCCTGCAGCCCGACGCGCAGATCACCCACATCGAAGTCCGCGGCTGGAAACCCAGCTGACGTTCTTGGGGACTGGTGCGGATGGCCTGGCGAAGCTGCCCGCACCAGTGTTCACCATCGGGGAATGTGGTGATCGAGGACCAGTACCAATACTGCTGCCGCCCAGCCCGACATCGCGTACACCAGAGCCATGCGGTCAAGGTGCCGCACCTCGGGTTTGAAGGTGTTGGCGACTAGTGAGGTAACGGCTTCGACCTCGTGTTTGCTGAAATCCGCCAGGAGCCGCGCCCGCCGGCCTTCCGCATGCGTCTGGGCCACGGCCTCAGTCAGGGATTCAAGTTGGGCCTGGAGGTCTGCCGACAGTTGGTGCGATTGAGCTAGCGCGGTCTTGGTCGCGGCCATTGCCCGCTCCGTCTCTCCTGCCGCTGCCTGAAGGGACCGTTCGACGACCGCGACCCTCTCAGGGACACGCTCCGGCCTCGCGTCGTGACGCTCTTGCGCGCGTGACTTGGACCCTTTGATGAAGATCCAGGCGGCGATGCCCGGACCGATCGTGGCGAGCATGAAAGAACCGTCGTCCTTGGGGAGGACGATCCTTGCCAGAATGGTGAGGGCGAGGGCAGCCACACAGACCATGATCGGCGGCAGTCTCTTCGTTATGAACCCGCCTATCCCCGGCTGGCGGGTGATGCGGCCGCTCCAGTAGTCGAGCGAGTTCAGCCATACGCTGTCCAGCTTTTCCCCGAGAGTCATGCGCAGCATCACAGCACACGCTGGCCAACTGGGCGGCCCGCCCGCTGACCAAACTTCCGACAGCATCGGCGCGCCTTCCTTCTCCGCCTTGACACGGCCGGTACGCTCAAGGCCGACCGCAGCGTAGCGAGGACCAAGGTCTGGAGCGCTCCGGACGCGCCGCAGCTGATCCGGCATCTGATTCCCCTGCCCGCCCCCGCGTTGAGCGCGTGCCGGGCAGGCAGGTGGAGAGTCCGAGAGACGCAACGGGCAACTCCTACCGAGATAGCCGCCGGGCCGTAATGGTGGTGGGCATGCAGACCACATACCTGGACGGGCTCGGCCCCGTCACCACCGTCATCTGTAGGTTCCGCGCCTGAGTGACCCATTCCGCGTCGCCGTGTCCCCTGACTGACCCATGGGACCAATTTCACGGAACGGCAGCTGTCCTGTCGCATCGCAGCTGTCGGATTCTCACTCGTTCTCGTTCGTGCCGGCAGATTCTCCACCCGAGTTCCGTGAAAGCCATGTCGTTTGAGAACACCGAAGGTCAGTGTTCTCAAACGAAACGGCATGCCAACGGGTCAGCGCTTCGTGAATGATCGTCGGACGTGGGTTGGTTGGGTCAGTTCCAGTGACCCGCGGCGGAAGTCGCGGCGACGTAGTCCTCGAACCGCCGAGCCGGCCGACCGAGGGCTCGTGCCACGCCATCGGAGACCGCGGAGCCCCGGCCGTCGCGGACGGCCACGAGGAGGTCGGTGAGCGATCGCGCGACATCGGCCGGGAAGCCGTCGGCGACCCAGCGCTCGATGAAGACCTCTGGGGCGACATCGACGTGACGGATCGTGCGCCCGGTGGCCTCGCTGATGAGGTCGGCTGCCTCACCGAAGCTGATCGCCCGAGGGCCGGTCAGCTGGTAGATCTGGCCGCTGTGCCGGTCTTCAGTCAGCGATGCCGCGGCGACCTCAGCGATGTCCTCTGCGTCGATGAATGGTGTGCGCCCGTTCCCGGTCGGCAGGGACAAGGTCCCGTCAAGGATCCCCGGCAGCCAAGAGGATTCGCTGAAATTCTGAGAGAACCAGTCCGGTCGCAGGATGGTCCAGTCGGCGCCGCTGCCACGCACGGCCTGCTCGGCGGCCTTGAGGGGGTGACTGTCGTCGGCATGACCGACGCCGTAGGCCGACAGCAGCACCAGCCGCCGCACGCCTGCGGCGACCGCTTCGGCCATGAACCTCGGCATACGCGCCTGGCGATCCGCGCCCGTGCGCAGATTCGGCTCCACGACATAGACGGCGGCAACGCCGTCGAGGGCCTGCGCCCAAGTCGTTGGGATGTCGAGGTCGAAGGGGACGTCGCCGCTGGTGCGGGAGGCCGTGCGAACTGGCTGGCCGTCGGCCTTCAGCCGCCGGACGATGCGGCGACCGGTCTTGCCGGTGCCGCCGAGGATGAGGATCTTCTCCATGCCTCCAGAGAACTCCAGGAACGGAAGACGATCCATGGGAGAACGTCGTAGATACCTTTGTGATCGTCTAGCCTCGTCGGCGTGGACGTTCTGAGCGATCTGCTGCACCGGGCCCGTGCCAGGCACGCGCTGATCAGACAGTTGATCCAGCGCCCGCCCTGGTCCATGACCTTTGCTGACGCTCCTCCGCTCACGGTCGTGGCCACGCTCGGTGGCCACGCGTCGGTCCGGCTGCACGACTCCGACGCCGCGCCGGTGCTCCTCGCCTCAGGCGACATCGCCCTTCTCAGCGGAACCGGCAAGTACACGATCGCTGACGGCCCGTCCACCCCGCCCCAGGTCGTGGTCCGCGGGGGAAAGAAGTACGTCGTCGGCAGGGGCGAGGAGGGGTCGGGGGCCCATCGGATCGTGGCCCCCCGTACCTACGGCGACGGTCTGCCCGGGGCCACGACCATGCTCCGGGGGGCCTATGAACTCCGTGGCGACGTGGGCGACCGCCTGCTGGACATGCTCCCGCCGCTGGCGGTCGTTCCTGCTGGGCCGCGGACCCGTGCGGCGCTGGACATGCTCGCCACCGAGGTCACCCGTGAGGAACCCGGCCAGGATGCCGTCCTGCATCAGCTGCTGGATCTCGTGCTCGTGCTGGCGCTGCGGGCATGGTGCGCCAAGCCGCAGACGGCGCTCCCCTCCTGGTACGGGGCGCTGGCCGATCCAGCCATCGGCGACGCGCTGCGCCTCCTGCATGAGGAGCCCGCCCACCGATGGACGGTCGGCGAGCTGGCCGCCAAGGTCGGCATGTCTCGCGCCGCCTTCGCCGCTCGTTTCACCAGCCTGGTCGGCGAGCCCCCGCTCACGTACCTCACCGGGTGGCGGATGACCCTGGGGGCTGACTTGCTCCAGGACACGGACGCAACCGTTGCCGCCGTGGCCCGCGACGTCGGGTATGCGGACGCGTTCGCCTTCAGCGTGGCCTTCAAGCGGGCCCGTGGAGTCAGCCCCTCGGTCTGGCGCCGACAGGTGCGCTGACCCCAGGCCATCACACCGCCCCGGTGAACAGACGACAAGTCGTCCGGGCCGAATGATCAAGAGCTCTGGCTGGCGACTGCCGAGCTGAGCCAACGATCCGCCCGGAGCTACACCAACCTAGGAATGCAGGCCCCTACGGCGCTTCTTGCTCCATCTCGAACGAGACTTCCGCAGAAGCCAGGTCGTTTGAGAATGCCGACCCTCGGTTGTCTCATACGACCTGGCAGCCCAGCAGGTCAGCCAATCTCTACCTGCCAGATGCACTTCGACGGGACAGCAGCTCCAGCACCGTCTGGTTCAGCGGGTCTCCAGGGGGTCGGCCCGGCCGAGCAACTCCACGAGCGGCGTACCAGTCCGGGCAGCGACGATGCGGCGGGCGCGGAGCTGGGCGCGGGTCCGGGGGCGGAATTTCGGATCCCGTCCGCAACCACACGGTTCGAAGCCGTCGTAGCGCAGCCCGGCGTTGAGAACTGCCGAGACGACCGACCATGCCTTCCGATTACTGCGGCGGGGCGGGGCGAAGTCGTGGCCGGCGCATAGCAACGGGCCTGAGCAGCGCGAGCACGAGTGTCCACCATCGCGAGGATGTCGCTTGAAGCTGATCCGGCACGACACGCACGCGTAGTGCAGCTTGTACTGGGCGAAGGCGTATCTGCACATACGCCGACCGTACCGACAACCGCTGGGAAAGGGACACACGAACGCGGAACGGTCGGAGGGACACGATGCGCGGAATGCGCGAAGTCCCAGGCCGCAGCCTCGGCATGTGACACCGAAGCCGGGAACCTACATCATCCGCTCCATCGGTGTCCGTCACGACGGCGCCCACGCGCTCGTCACCGACGGCTTGTATCTCGACCTTCGGTGGGCTTTGCGCAACCCGGCCGACGACCCCGCGATACGCTACCTGACCGGATTGGACAGCGCGGTGTACGACCACGTCCTGTCCACCCCCGGGGCTCGGGAGTCTGATCGCCCGGACCGCCGTGCAGCTGCGCGCCCTGGCCGACGAGGTTCCCCACGGCTGTGTGACCCGCCTGACCGTGGCGTGCCAGGGAGGCCGGCACCGCTCCGTGGCTGTGGCCGAAGCGGTTGCGCGCCGCATCTGGACCGCCTGGGACGGCGAGTACGGCGTCGAGGTCGAGCACCACCACATCGATCACCCGGTCCTGCCGGCCGCCTGACCCACCGAGCCGACCATCGCCAGGGGCTCAGAGACCGGTTCTTACGAGGCGGTCGCCCACTGGTGGGGCCGGCCGCCCCGCCACTCCACCCAGTCCGGGTGGTCCAGGAGGGGCTCGGGGTCGTCGATGCCGACCCGGCGCAGAAACTCGATGACGTCCCGGTCGTTGTAGGCGACGCCCAGGATCTGCTCGACGTCCTGGGCCCGCGCGGTCACCCGGCGGCCCCCTGCGGCAGACAGCCGGTGCACGACGATCGGCGCACTCCTCATATTTCCAGCCTGCGGCGGCATTCTCCCGCGCGCACACCGCAGACTCACGGTGCGGGCGCGTTCCCACGGTTCGCAGGCGCTACCCCCCCCTTGCCCGCCTTCCGATCAACGGGCCTGGCCGCCCGCACGGTGACGGGTTGTTCCGGCTCCGACAGACGTTCGGGCCGCCGGCCCGGACCTTCCTGCCTGGCTGTGTACGTCAACGGCGGCGCTGGTACGTCATCGGTTTCCCGTACCGCCGGCTCCGGTCGGCCGGGGCCGGTTCCGCTGATTCTGCCCGGGTGTGGGGCGGGTACCGGCAAGCTGGGCAGGCAGTTGGCCGCGCCGTTGGAAGGGCCCGTTCGTGAGTGACGATCCGTTGTTGAGCACCGCTCAGATTCACGCTTGTCTGCGCACGATCGGCGTGGAGCTGCCGGTGCCGGACCCGATGCCGCGGGCGGTCGCGCTGGGGATGCTGTTGTACTGCGTGGAGTCCGCGGTGACCATCGACACCGACCGCCTGGACCTGGAAGCGGTCCGCGAGGGCTACGTCGCCGGGATCAGCAACACGCTGCGTGCGGACGGCGACGGATCCGCAGCGTTGGGCGGCGTGTGGTCGCGGCTGCTGCAGGCCCGGGTCAACCGCACACTGACCGACCTGACCGCCACCCAGAGCGACGACGATGGCGACGGCTACACGGTGGCGCCGGCGGTCAACCACCTCCTGGCGGGCGCCCAGGCGCTGCTGTCCACGAGCAACCCGCCCGCGCAGTTGTCCCCGCACCAGCAGCTGCACGGCGTGCGGAACTCGCTGCGCACCGCACGCCGGGAAGTCCAAGCAGCCCGCCAGCAGATCGAGGACGGCCGCAAGGTGCTGCGCTCGCTGGGCCTGGAACCCTGAACGCGCCGTCCCCGGCACTGCGCGCGGGGCGCCGGCCTGCCGCCGGGGGCATGTACAGAGCGGTGCGCTCGTGTGCCGCACGATGCGCACCGACCGCACCAGGTGCGTGCGCACCGCCGCACCAACCGCACCTGGTGCGTGTACCGACCGCACCACCGCACCGACCGCACCTTGGTGCGCACCCCGCGGACGCGCGATGGGACGGGACGGTGCGATGTCGGGCGCACCTTCGATTTACCGGTGGAACGCGCATCGGCGCCCGGTGCGGCAGGCGTTCCAGGAACATCACTACCGCAGGTCAGAGCCCTGGAATGCCGGTACGGTGCCGTCACGCCCCCGTCGGCGGGCGGGCGGTTGCTCACATGCTTGCTCTCGTACCGGCCGCGCACGCGGGCGGCACGGAAGGGCCGGAATCGTTTCTATCGGCATAGAGCAAGACAAACCGTCTGGACAAGGGGCTGGAACGGGATCAAACGGGCGCGCGGGTGGAATCGTGGAACGCGCGTCGTGCGGCCGCGGCGGTTCCGGGTTTCGCGGCAGGTTTCGTGACCGGTTTCGTGACGGGTTTCGTGACGGGTTTCGTCAGGCGTTTCGCGGCGGGTTTCACCGGTGCAGTGCCGTTGCACCGCATCCAGCCTGCTCGGGCCAGGAGTGCAACCGGGCGGCGCGTGCCGACACCTCTTCCCTGTGAAAGGGGAGAGGTGTTCTTGCTTCCTCACCCTCGCCGGCGGGCGGCGGCCGGCTCGTGGGCGTGGCTGGGGTTGACCGGCTTGGGGACACCGGTGAAGTGCACAATGGAGGGGATGACGAACTGCGGCGCTGCCGGGCCAAGTTCAGCTGCAGTGACCGCGGTGACCGTCCGGCGGTAGAAGTGCTGTTCCGCATGCTGCGGGGTGAGCGTTGCCAGGCGCTGGTGGTGATGGTGCTGCTGACCGGCAGGGCCGTGTCGGCCGGTTACCGGGGTTCCTTCCGCGATAGCTACCGTTCCTGCACCCAAGACTGCTACCGACAGCCGCCCGCCTTGTTCCGGTGTTTCCGCAGGTCAGACCCCTTGACCGCACGTCACTGGAAATCCTGACGACCCTCTTGCCCCCACCTCCTTGCTGTACCCGATGAAAAGGGACGGGTACGGCTGGTGGAGGTGGCGGCACGAGGGGTTCGACAGCCGTTCCCTTGGCCTCCGGCGGGCCCTGCGCGGGCCGCGTGGCCGCCGCTGACGCGTCGGCCGACCAAGGGGGCCGGGGTGGATTGTCGTACCGGCAGGCGACGATGGAGGGCTTCTGCAGCTATGGCACGGGGAGGCACCAGATGGCGAGCACCGAAGCACGAGTGAAGTCGAAGCCGCGATCGACGGTGAAGGATCAGGAGGACGTCCTGAAGGTGTTGGGCGTGCTGAAGGTGGCGACCGCCACCCAGATCCTGCACCTGGTGCGCCCGCACCTGTCGGACAACAAGGTGATGCGCAACGCCCTGCTGGTCCTTCAGGCGAAGGGCAAGGTGCTCTCGGAAGGCAATACGGCGGGTCCGGCCGGGAGGTTCGGGGCGCCGGACCGGAATGGGGAGCCGTCGCAGAAGCTGTGGAGTTTGACTGCGGCCGAGTTGGACGCGGCGGGCAGTTTGCTGGGGCGCGACGCGCAGGAGATCGGCGGCCGGGCGCGCGGCGCGGGCCAGGGCGGGGCGCCGCACGCGATGGCTGTCAATGCCACCATCGTCGCCTTCACCCGGGGCGGCATCGGCGACATCACGTCCTGGCGCACCGAGGTCCCCCACGCCCTGGCCGCCACCGGCAAACAGAACGTACGCGCGGACGCGGTGCTGCGCGCGAAGGAAGCCGGGCTGCCGCTGCTGATGGTCGAGGTGGACCGGGCCACCGAGCCGGTGCAGCGCCTCGCGGACAAAGTCGCCTCCTACGCCGCCTGCTACCGCCGCCAGGTCAACAACCCGGCCACCCCGGGTACCTGGACGGTGCGCCGGACCGGGCAGGAGGGGAGTGTGCCGTACTGGCAGACGCTCTACCCCGACAGCGGCCTGCCGGGCTGGCCGCCGCTGGCGTTCGTGTTCACCGGCGCCGGCCCGCGCGCACTGCACAACCGCATACAGGAACTCGCCACCCTCACCCGGGAGCACTGGGCAGCCGACGACCGCCAGTTCGACGACGACGACGGCTACCTCGACTTCACCGACAAGGTTCCGCTGGTGCTGACGACCTTGGACCGCTTGCAGGCGCACGGCCCGCACGGCCCCGCCTGGCGGCGCGTTGCGCAGGAGCGGGGTGCGGAGTTCGAGCCGCTGCTGACCGCGCTCACCGACACCCGCACCAAAGCGGCCTAGCAGCAGCGGGCAAGGAAGCGCCGCGCCGCAGCCGAGGCCCGCCGGCAAGCTGAGCAAGCAGCACGTGAAGCCGAACAGGCGCAGCGACTGCAGCAGTGGCAGGCCGAGGAAGACGCGGAGCGGGCCCCGGTTGTTCCGCAGTGCGCGACGCTGGACTGCGAGCAGTTGGTGGACGTCCCGGTGGATTGGTACACCGAGATCACCGTTCCGCCCGAGGACGGCGTCTACTGCGGGCCCTGCCGCCACGCCCAGGCGTACCGCAACCGCGGACTGCGCGGCGCGCTGCGCCGGATACGGAAGCCGTCGGGCCAGGCGTAGCTGTCACGGCGGGTGTCACGGCCGGTGTCACGCCAACCGCTGAAGCGTCCCTGACCTTGGCGGATACCCCTCAACGCCCCCTTTGCAGCAGGGGCGTGACAGCGTGACACTTCACGCGTCGACGGCGACGGCCTGGCGCTCACGGATTGACCTGTGCCAGTGAGCGTTGATCGATTGACAGCGAAGGCCGATCGATTGACTTCTGTGCCAATTAGGGATGACTGCCTGCGGGTTTTGTGACAGTGGAGGATGACCGCAGACGGCGACGATCACTCTGCTCGACGGGTCTGTAGTGTGCGGCGATGACAAGAAGTGAGCGGCTCGCGGAGCAGTTGGATTGGTACTGGCGCAAGAACCTGCGGCCCCGGCTGGATGGTCTTACTGACGAGGAGTACTTCTGGGAGCCGGTGCGCGGCTGCTGGAGCATCCGCCCACGTGACACGTCGGCCGCACCGATGTTGGAAGGCTCGGGGGAATGGACGATGGACTCCGCGTCCCCTGCCCCGGTGCCGGCACTGGTGACCACGATTGCCTGGCGGCTGGCGCACCTCATCGTCTCGTGCCTGGGCTATCGGGTCGGATGGTACTTCGGCGGCCAGGACGCCGACTCCCAGACATTCGCCTACGCGGGGACCGCTGACGAGGCGCTGAAACAGCTCGATGAGATGTATGGGGGATGGAACGCGGGGGTCCGCAAGCTCTCGGACGCTGACCTGGACAATCCGCCCACGGTGGGTCCGGAGCGGTTTCCCATGGAGAACAGGGTCCTGCACGTCAACAGGGAGCTGATCCATCACGGCGCCGAGATCTCCCTGCTGCGCGACCTCTACCGCTGGCAGGACGGAGCCGTACCGCGCCGAATATGACTTTCGGTAACCGGCGATCGAGCTTCGGAAACTTAGAGCTCGCGCACATAGGCGCCATGGGGGCCTCGGCGAGAAGGCGGGCATAGGTGCCAGTGATCATGGAGTTGCGACACTCTGTGACCATGGGGGAGACCTGTGCCCGTCCTTCCAACATCGCTGACCGACCCGTTGTGGGACCAATTCGCGGCGCTGCTGCCCGAGCGGCGGAGGGTCAATCCGGCCCATCCACTGGGAAGTTCCGCGGGGCTATCGGCCGATCTTGGCCAGTTCGACCAGATCCTCGTCGGAGAGCGAGAGTCCTGCGCCCGCGATGTTCTCGCGCAGGTGCGCCACCGACGAGGTGCCGGGGATCAGCAGGATGTTCGGCGACCGCTGCAGCAGCCAGGCCAGGGCGACCGACATCGGCGTCGCGTCCAGTCGGTCGGCCACGGCCGTAAGCGCCGAGGACTGCAGCGGGCTGAAGCCACCGAGGGGGAAGAAGGGCACGTAGGCGATGCCCTGCTCGGCGAGCTCGTCGATCAGCGCGTCGTCGTGGCGGTGGGCGAGGTTGTACATGTTCTGCACGCACGCGATCGGCGCGATCGCCTGCGCCTCGGCGACCTGTTCCACCGTCGCGTTGCTCACGCCGAGGTGCCGGATCAGACCCTGCTGCTGGAGTTCGACGAGCGCCTCGAACGCCTCGGCGAGCGAACCGGCCACGGGGCCCTGGGCGTCGCCGAGTCGGAGGTTGACCACATCCAGCGCGTTGAGGCCGAGGTTCTCCAGGTTCTCCTGGACGGCCCGGCGCAGCTCTTCGGGCCGTCGGGCCGGGGGCCAGCCTCCCTCTTCGTCCCTGGTCGCACCGACCTTGGTCACGATGTGCAGCGAGTCACGGTACGGGTGCAGCGCTTCGCGGATCAGCTGGTTGGTGATGTGCGGCCCGTAGGCGTCGGCGGTGTCGATGTGGGTGATGCCGAGGTCAACGGCCTCGCGGAGGACGGCGAGTGCGCCGTCGCGGTCGGCCGCCGGCCCCATGACCCAGGGGCCGGCGAGCTGCATGGCGCCGTAGCCGAACCGGGTGACGGTCAGGTCGCCCAGGGGCCAGGTGCCGCCGGGAAGGGAGGCGGAGGGGGTGCTCATGGTGTGCCTTTCGTGGTGAGACAGGGGGTGGTTCCTAGCGGCGTCTTGCCCCATCATTGACATGTAGCTTCCTGCTGGGAAGTAGGTACTTCGGAGTGCGTAAGGCACCCGCGGGTGAGAGGAGCGGTCCATGGCAACGATGACGGCGGTCCAGCAGAGGGCACAGGCCAAGGTGGAGTACGACGCCTTCCTGGCGGTCTGCCCCAGCCGCAAGCTGCTCGACCGGCTCTCCGACAAGTGGGTCACGCTGATCCTGGCCGCGCTCGGCAGCGGCGGCGGCTCGCATCAGCCAGGCGCCGACTGCTCCGGCGAGCCCCGGTCGATGCGCTACTCGCAGCTGCTGCGCCTGCTGGTCGGCGTCAGCCAGAAGATGCTCACCCAGACGCTGCGCTCCCTGGAGCGCGACGGTTTGATCACCCGCACCGCGACGCCGACCGTGCCGGTCACGGTCGCCTACGAGCTGACGGATCTCGGCCTGTCGCTGCACGAAATGATGCGCGGCCTCAAGACCTGGGCCGAAGAGCACATGGACGATGTGCTCGCCAACCGCGAGACCCACGACACCCGTGTCGCCTGAACCACAGGGGCAAGACGTCGCCCGTCGTCATTTTAGGATTGCCTGATCCGGGTTGCCGGTCGCCAGGAGCAGTCTCCGCGTAGGAGGCCGCGCAGACAGGCGGGGTTCATGGGCGGCGCCACGGGCGGTCGTCCCAGCGATGGGTAGTCCAGGCCCGGCGGATCAGGCTGCGGACGGTGATGATCGCGTCTGCGAGGTCGAAGAAGGCGTCGATCACGATGGTCCGACGTTCGTAGCAGCGGGCGAGCCGGTGGAAGGCGTTCTGCCAGGCGCGCGTGCGCTCGACATGCCAGCGCTGACTTGCCTGGATGGGTGCTTTTACACCCTTGCAGGCGATCTGGCCGTGCAGGCCGCGTTCGGCGAGGGAGGTGCGCGTCGTAGTTGAGTCGTAGCCGGCGTCCAGATGCACCGTGATGTCATCGGGCAGCGGGCCCAGGTCGTCCAAGAGGTCGAGCGTCGGGGCGAGCAGCGGGGAGCAACAAGGCGGGCGTGCCACCGTCCTCGGACTGCACGGCCGGCACCTACCCGGCCAACGCGTCGAAGTACACCTACCAGACACGGCTGGACGGTTACTCGGCCGACGTGTTCACCAAGGCGTCCCCTGAGGGCCACAAGTGGCAGTTCGGCTATGACTCCTTCGGCAACCTGAAGACGGTCACCGACCCCAAGGGCGTCGCCACCACAGGAACGGCTGGTGACTACACCACTTCCTACGGGTACGACTCCTTCGGTCAACTGACCACGGTGACCGATGCCAACGGCAATCCGACGACCAACAGCGGTTTCGGACCGACCGGCTACCCGGCCACGATCACTGACGCGCTGGGTAAGTCCTCGTCGTACGTGTACGACGAGCGCGGCCAGGTCACCCAGGTCACCGACGCATTGGGCAAGAGGACAACCCAGACCTACGACACCTACGGGCGTCCATTGGTCAACACGGTGCCCAAGGACCAGAACGCCGGTGTACTGATCACGACTCCGGCTCCGGTGTATGACGCCAACGACAACGCCACCCTCTCCACGGCTCCCAACGGTGCCGTTTCCACGGGTGTCTATGACGCGGCCGATCAGATCACCTCGGCGTCGGCGCCGAAGGACTCCTCGGCATCGGACCAGCGGACGTCGACCTACACCTATGACAAGGTCGGCAATCTCAAGACAACGACGGAGCCCAAGGGTTCGCTGACGACATCGGACGCGGCGGACTTCGTCACCACCAACACGTACAACGAGATCTATCAGCTCACCTGCGTACTGAACTCGGCGAGCGACAAGATCTCGTACACGTACGACAACGTCGGCAACGTGACCACGGTGGTGGACCCGAAGAAGAACGCCACTGCCGATACGACCGACTACACGACCAAGACCGCCTACGACCTGAACCATCGGGTCACGGCGATAACGGACGCGGCAGGGAAGACCGTCAAGCAGTCCTACGACAAGGACTCATTGCCTGTCTCCGCTACGGACGCAGAGAACAACACCACCACCGTCACCTATGACGAGCGGGGTCAGCGGGCCGAGATGAAGGCTCCGCACGACGGGACCACATCGGTCACCTACCGCTCCACGAAGTTCGAGTACGACCAGGTCGGCAACACCACCAAGGTGATCACTCCGCGGGGTACGGAGACGGCCGCCACCGACGACTTCACCACCCGTACCGAGTACGACGCGCTGAACCGTCCGGTCAAGCAGTACCAGCCCTACGACCCTGCGGATGCGCGCTACAACAAGGCAGACGTCTACACCCGCACGGACTACGACGCGGTGGGCCAGGTCACCACGACCTCGCTGCCGCCGTCGGAGGGCCAGACGGTCCGCAACGACACCAGCTTCACCTACTTCGACAACGGCTGGGCCAAGGCGTCCACCGACCCGTGGGACATCACCACTTCGTACGACTACAACGAGCTGGGCAAGCAGACCGCCCGCACGCTCACCTCGGCCGGCGGATCCTCCAACCGCACCATGGCCTGGTCGTACTACCCCGACGGCAAGCTGAAGTCCAAGTCGGACGACGGCGTCCCGGTCGGCAAGAGCGTGATCCTGGTCGACAACTCCGACACCCAGAACACCGCATCCACCGGCACCTGGGCGAGCGCGAACGTCGCCGGGCAGCAGGGCTACGACCACCGCACCCACGCGGCCGGCACGGGCACTGATGCCTTCACCTGGACCCTGAACATTCCCAAGGACGGCACGTACACCGCGTACGTGAAGTACCCCAAGGTGACCGGAGCGGCCACGACGGCGAAGTACACGCTGTCGCAGGGCGCCACCACCCCGCCCTCGGCGACCAGGGACCAGAACGCCGCCACCGGCACCTGGGTGTCGCTGGGCTCCTACAGCCTCAAGCAGGGCAATGACGCCAAGCTGAAGCTGGACCAGAACAGTGGCGGAATCGCGGTCGCCGACGGCGTGAAACTCGTCCGTGACACCACTGGCGAGAGCGACACCGAGAAGAACTCCTTCTCCTACGGCTACGACGTCAACGGCAACATGGTGTCGATCGACGACACCTCGTCCGGTGCGAAGGTCGATGCCTACACGATGACCTACACGGGCCTCAACCAGGTCCAGATGGTCACCGAGGCCCTGGCCGGGACCGCCAAGAAGACGACGTCGTACGCCTACGACGCCAACGGTCAGCCGGACACCATCACCCACCCCGACCAGTTCTCCAAGTACACCTACGACCTGCGTGAGCTGGTCAAGACGGTTTCGGTTGGCAAGACGTCAGTGGACGCCTCGCCGAAGGTGACGTCGTACACGTACACCGACCGCGGCCAGAAGCTGAAGGAGACCAACAACAACGGCAACACCGTCGACTACAGCTACTACCTCGACGGGGCGCTGAAGGTACAGACAGAGAAGAAGCCGAACGGAACGCTGGTAAGCGACCACACCTACGCCTATGACCCGAATGGGAACAAGGCGGAAGATATCGCGAAGAAGATGAACGCCGACGCCCACTCGGCCTACCTCTCCTCGACCACGGACTACACCTACGACCCGGTCAACAGACTGGCGAAGTCGGTGAAGACCGGTAACGGCGCCGGTACCGAGACGTATGTCCACGACGACAATGCCAATGTCACCAGCCAAACGGTCGGAGGCACGTCCTCGGCGTTCACCTATGACCGCAACCGGCTTCAGTTGTCGCTGACTTCGGGTACGTCGTTCGCTTACGACTACGATCCCTTCGGTCGCCAGGAGTCCGTCACAGCTGCCGGCAAGGTCACCGAGCGGAGCATCTACGACGGGTTCGACCACGTCGTCGAATCCCAGAAGGCGGACAGCGCGGGCTCCCTGAAGTCCACGACCTTCTCCTTCGACCCGCTTGACCGCACCACGTCGGAGACCGCGAACGGCAAGACCACCGACTTCACCTACCTCGGCCTGTCCGGAGAGGTACTTGGTGAGCAGGTCGCGGGCCAGACGACCAAGTCGTATCAGTACAGCCCGTGGGGCGACCGGCTTTCGCAGGTCAAGCACAACACGGACGGCACGACGGAGGACGGCTACTACGGCTACAACAGCCACACCGACGTCGAGACGCTCACCGACAAGAACGGCGACTCCAAGGCGACCTACGGCTACACGGCCTATGGCTCCGACGACAAGTCGGAGTTCAGCGGCATCGACAAGCCGGATACCGCTGACCCGACCAAGGAGGCGTACAACCCCTACCGTTTCAACGCGAAGCGATGGGATGCCCAATCGGGCACGTACGACATGGGCTTCCGCAACTACAGCCCGGGGCTGAACCGGTTTACCTCCCGGGATATGTACAACGGTGCCCTCGCCGACATGGGGCTCGGCAGCGACCCGTACACCAGCAACCGTTACGCGTTTGCCGGCGGCAACCCGACGAGCTTCGTCGAAATGGATGGGCACGCGCCCTGCGCCCAGGGAATCATGGACGTGTGTCCCGGTGCAGCCACAGGTTTGGCAGCGCTGTTCATGCTGCCTGGAAAGTACGGAAACAAGACAAGCCGTCACGACCAGGCGCAAGAACACGCGAAGGGAGAAATCCTGGCGCAAGCCGCGAGTATCGGCGCAACCGATTTCGAAATCCGACCCCCGACCAGAATAGATGGAGCGAACAAGGAATGCATGTATCCCCGTAACGGGAACAGAGGGAAAGTACGGGGGAATCGCGGTCTCGCTAGTCCCGACTGCAGCTATGGCACCCCGGATATCCTCGGCTATGACAAGAGCTCGGACGTCTATTACGTCTGGGAAGTAAAGTCCGCCGGTGACGCTAGCAAGGCTGTCCCTGAAGCCCAATGGTATGTAAATCGCCTGAAGGCTGAGGGAAAGAATGCCGTGCTCGGGTGGATGATCGGGGGGCCGTATGACGTCGGCAACGGCGACAAGGTCATGGGACCGGAGTCGGGCGCGGTGATCTACGGAAGGCAGAACAACAAGAAATTCCAAAGCATTTACAACAATAGCCCGATGGCCGCAGCCAGGGCGGCTCAGCAAAACAACGTGCCCCAGCCATCAGCTGGACCAGGACCGGGCGAATACCCGGGGACCGTAAACCAACCAGGGATTGGAACAAGGCCTTCATCTGGTGGCGGTGGTGGATTCGACCCCATTCTGATCCCGCTTGTCGTTCTGGTGGGGGTCGGAGCGGTGGTAACCGCACCTGAGGAGGCTGTCGTCGCGACTGCTGGCGGACTTCTCGGTTACGGATTGGCGGCGTGACATGTGGGCCCTCGCGAATGATAGTGTTCGCGAGGGCCCATTTCATCGATGAACGGCGGATGCTTATGAAGCAACTTGGTGATTTCTTGAAGGAGTACGTGACTCCTGCGGTGAAGCCTGCCGGATTCAAGAAAATGGGAAAATATTATCAACTCTCGACACCTTCGGGAGATGCTGCGTTCCTAGAGTTCAATCCCGTTCGCGTCGATCCGGATTACATCGTATTCTATGCCCATTGCTCGATCGTTCCGGAGCCGTATTGGCAGTGGCTGAACCGCCACTGTGTGGTGACCGGTGTCCCATCTCCGAATCCCTCCGGGGCTCTCGCGGGATTCTCGCTAATACCGCCGAAGACGGCGGCTTATACGCCCAGCGCGCTGGGCGTGCTGAGCACTCGGTGGGCATTTAACGAGACGACGCGAGTAAAAACTGGAGGATCTATAGACTTGGTGCTGCGTACGGATGTGATTCCGAGGGTTCAACGCCTGCTGATCCGGGATAAACTCCTGGAGGCCATAATCTCCACAGATAAGCCTTCTATTCGACTGTGGGGTGCCTTGCAGTCTGAGCTGGTGCTCATGGTCGATAAGTATTCGCTTCCCGAATTTGAAGAATCACTGTCAAGGATCGACCTCAACCCATCCATCAAGGCCCAGTTGGTCGCCTGGGCCGAGATGCGGCACACCCGGAGATGATCTCAGGAGACTGAAAGACGACTCAAAAATCTCCATTCGCGCCTATCGGAAATTGAAATCCAATCGGTAAATATCGATGAAGTCGATTTCCGTGTGGGCTTCGAGCGATACAGGAACATTTCGTCAGTGAACGGCGGATGATCGTGAAGCAGCTTGATGATATCCTGAAGGAGTATGTTACTCCTGCGGTGAAGCCTGCGGGGTTCAAGAAAAAGGGTTCGACGTACCAGTTGACAGCATCTTCCGGAGATTCCGCCTTCCTGCAGTTCCATCCCCGTCGCATCGATCCCGACAATGTGGTATTCGAGGCGCAATGGTCGATGGTTCCGGAGCCCTACTGGCAGTGGCTAAATCGAGAGTATCTGGTTGCCGATATTCCAGCTCCTCATCCATCTGGAGTTCTGGCGGGATCCCGCATTCTGCCGCCTGATGCGGTGGTCTATAGGCCGGAAACGATGAAAGTGCTGCCTGTCTATTGGGCGTTCAATGATGCCAGTAGGACTGCGATTGGGGAAGTCATGGATTTAACTTTGCGTACTGAAATCGTCCCAAATATTCAGCGCTTGCTCGTTCGAGACAATCTCCTGCAGGCCATTCGAACCAATCCGTCAATTCGCCGATGGGGTGCCACTAAAGCGGAGCTCGTACTCACAGTAGATGATCTTTCGATTGACGAGTTCGAAGAGTTGCTGTCAAGGATCGACCTCAATCCATTCATCAAGGGCCAGTTGATGGCCTGGGCAGAGATACGGCAGGGCCGGAACTGATCTCATCATGCTGCCGGACAATCCGAAAAACCGCCGCCAGTCGGCTGTTTCGAAATCGTCTAAGATTTCCGTTGCAAGGGTAGGTCTAAGCACCGGCTGTTCACCGGAATAGATCGATCGGACGAGCAGATCGCAGGAAGGTGCCGTTGGACCTGAGGGGATGCGACTGTCGAGGAAGCATCTAGCGCGGCTTCAAGGGCACCTATCTGGTGAGTGAGCGTACGGGATGGGTTATATACACGGTCCGGTCAACTACAGCCCCACCACGGGAATAGCGGACAGCATCACCATGTCCGCCTAAACCGAGGACGGATTACTGTTCAACAACATGGTGGTTCAGAACGGCACGGATTGGTAGACGACATGCTGAGGATCGACGAGCTGGAGGCCGCGCTCCCGGCGATGACGTCGTGGCGTGTGACGGCGGGGCGCAGCGTGGACTGGGGCGTGCTTGAGGCGGACCTCGGGACGGCGCTGCCCTCGGACTTCCGCGCTCTGGCGGAGACGTATCCGGTGCTGGTCATCGACGACTTCCTGATGGTGTCCATCCCGACGCCCGGTGCCGAGGTGTCATGGGCCTCCGAGTCCAGGAATGACGAGATCCTTCAGGACCTGTACGAGATGGACGACACCCAGGTGCGATGTGCCGCTTTGGTGTCAGTGGGGTGGTGTCAGTGACGGCACGTCAGATGCTGGT